>CAVOZY010000004.1:0-703743 GCA_963701495.1 uncultured Actinomycetes bacterium | reverse complement strand
CGACCGCGCCGGACACGACGATCGACTCCGGTCCCGCAGACGGGTCAACGACCACTGACAAGAATCCGAGCTTCGCGTTCACAGCGACGGAGGCCGGCTCAACGTTCGAGTGCCGCCTTGACAACGGCAGCTGGTCGCCGTGCAGCTCACCGGAGACCCACACAAACCTCTCCGACGGCAACCACAGCTTCGATGTTCGCGCCAGCGACCCGTCCGCGAACACCGACCAGACCCCCGCCACCCGAAGCTGGACGATCGACACGACCGCGCCGGACACGACGATCGATTCCGGTCCCGCAGACGGGTCAACGACCACTGACAAGGATCCGAGCTTCGCGTTCACAGCGACGGAGGCCGGCTCAACGTTCGAGTGCCGCCTTGACAACGGCAGCTGGTCGCCGTGCAGCTCACCGGAGACGCTCACCGACCTCGCTGACGGCAACCACAGCTTCGATGTTCGCGCCAGCGACCCGTCCGCGAACACCGACCAGACCCCCGCCACCCGAAGCTGGACGATCGACACGACCGCGCCGGACACGACGATCGACTCCGGTCCCGCAGACGGGTCAACGACCACTGACAAGAATCCGAGCTTCGCGTTCACAGCGACGGAGGCCGGCTCAACGTTCGAGTGCCGCCTTGACAACGGCAGCTGGTCGCCGTGCAGCTCACCGGAGACGCTCACCGACCTCGCTGACGGCAACCACAGCTTCGATGTTCGCGCCAGCGACCCCTCCGCGAACACCGACCAGACCCCCGCCACCCGAAGCTGGACGATCGACACCAACGCACCGCCGGTCGCCGCAGCCGGCGCTGATCAGACCGTCGCGTCGGAGGCCGGCGGTGTGGTCCTCGACGGCAGCGGCTCGAGCGATCCCGACGGCGACGCGCTCACGCACAGCTGGACGCAGACCGGTGGGCCGGGCGTACCGCTGACCGGCGCCGGCAGCGCAAACCCGAGCTTCAGCGCGCCCGTCGGACCGGCGACGCTGGAGTTCCTGCTCGAGGTCTGTGACCCCGACGCTCTCTGCGCCACCGACACCGTTGTCGTCAACGTCAGCGCACCCGCACCGATCGACACGACCGCGCCGGACACGACGATCGAGTCCGGTCCCGCAGACGGGTCAACGACCACTGACAAGAATCCGAGCTTCGCGTTCACAGCGACGGAGGCCGGCTCGACGTTCGAGTGCCGCCTTGACAACGGCAGCTGGTCGCCGTGCAGCTCACCGGAGACGCTCACAGACCTCGCTGACGGCAACCACAGCTTCGATGTTCGCGCCAGCGACCCTCCGCGAACACCGACCCGACCCCCGCCACCCGAAGCTGGACGATCGACACGACCGCGCCGGACACGACGATCGACTCCGGTCCCGCAGACGGGTCAACGACCACTGACAAGGATCCGAGCTTCGCGTTCACCGCGACGGAGGCCGGCTCGACGTTCGAGTGCCGCCTTGACAACGGCAGCTGGTCGCCGTGCACGTCACCGGAGACGCTCACCGACCTCGCCGACGGCAACCACAGCTTCGATGTTCGCGCCAGCGACCCGTCCGCGAACACCGACCAGACCCCCGCCACCCGAAGCTGGACGATCGACACGACCGCGCCGGACACGACTGATCGATTCCGGTCCCGCAGACGGGTCAACGACCACTGACAAGGATCCGAGCTTCGCGTTCACCGCGACGGAGGCCGGCTCGACGTTCGAGTGCCGCCTTGACAACGGCAGCTGGTCGCCGTGCACGCTCACCGGAGACGCTCACCGACCTCGCTGACGGCAACCACAGCTTCGATGTTCGCGCCAGCGACCCGTCCGCGAACACCGACCAGACCCCCGCCAGCCGAAGCTGGACGATCGACACGACCGCGCCGGACACGCTGATCGATTCCGGTCCCGCAGACGGGTCAACGACCACTGACAAGAATCCGAGCTTCGCGTTCACCGCGACGGAGGCCGGCTCGACGTTCGAGTGCCGCCTTGACAACGGCAGCTGGTCGCCGTGCACGTCACCGGAGACGCTCACCGACCTCGCTGACGGCAACCACACGCTTCGATGTTCGCGCCAGCGACCCCTCCGCGAACACCGACCAGACCCCCGCCACCCGAAGCTGGACGATCGACACCAACGCACCGCCGGTCGCCGCAGCCGGCGCTGATCAGACCGTCGCGTCGGAGGCCGGCGGTGTGGTCCTCGACGGCAGCGGCTCGAGCGATCCCGACGGCGACGCGCTCACGCACAGCTGGACGCAGACCGGTGGGCCGGGCGTACCGCTGACCGGCGCCGGCAGCGCAAACCCGAGCTTCAGCGCGCCCGTCGGACCGGCGACGCTGGAGTTCCTGCTCGAGGTCTGTGACCCCGACGCTCTCTGCGCCACCGACACCGTTGTCGTCAACGTCAGCGCACCCGCACCGATCGACACGACCGCGCCGGACACGACGATCGAGTCCGGTCCCGCAGACGGGTCAACGACCACTGACAAGAATCCGAGCTTCGCGTTCACAGCGACGGAGGCCGGCTCGACGTTCGAGTGCCGCCTTGACAACGGCAGCTGGTCGCCGTGCAGCTCACCGGAGACCCACACAAACCTCTCCGACGGCAACCACAGCTTCGATGTTCGCGCCAGCGACCCGTCCGCGAACACCGACCAGACCCCCGCCACCCGAAGCTGGACGATCGACACGACCGCGCCGGACACGACGATCGATTCCGGTCCCGCAGACGGGTCAACGACCACTGACAAGGATCCGAGCTTCGCGTTCACCGCGACGGAGGCCGGCTCAACGTTCGAGTGCCGCCTTGACAACGGCAGCTGGTCGCCGTGCACGCTCACCGGAGACGCTCACCGACCTCGCTGACGGCAACCACACCTTCGATGTTCGCGCCAGCGACCCGTCCGCGAACACCGACCAGACCCCCGCCACCCGAAGCTGGACGATCGACACGACCGCGCCGGACACGATGATCGATTCCGGTCCCGCAGACGGGTCAACGACCACTGACAAGGATCCGAGCTTCGCGTTCACCGCGACGGAGGCCGGATCGACGTTCGAGTGCCGCCTTGACAACGGCAGCTGGTCGCCGTGCAGCTCACCGGAGACGCTCACCGACCTCGCTGACGGCAACCACAGCTTCGATGTTCGCGCCAGCGACCCGTCCGCGAACACCGACCCGACCCCCGCCACCCGAAGCTGGACGATCGACACGACCGCGCCGGACACGCTGATCGATTCCGGTCCCGCAGACGGGTCAACGACCACTGACAAGGATCCGAGCTTCGCGTTCACAGCGACGGAGGCCGGCTCAACGTTCGAGTGCCGCCTTGACAACGGCAGCTGGTCGCCGTGCACGTCACCGGAGACGCTCACCGACCTCACCGACGGCAACCACACCTTCGATGTTCGCGCCAGCGACCCGTCAGCGAACACCGACCAGACCCCCGCCACCCGAAGCTGGACGATCGACACGACCGCGCCGGACACGATGATCGACTCCGGTCCCGCAGACGGGTCAACGACCACTGACAAGAATCCGAGCTTCGCGTTCACCGCGACGGAGGCCGGCTCAACGTTCGAGTGCCGCCTTGACAACGGCAGCTGGTCGCCGTGCACGTCACCGGAGACGCTCACCGACCTCGCTGACGGCAACCACACGTTCGATGTTCGCGCCAGCGACCCCTCCGCGAACACCGACCAGACCCCCGCCACCCGAAGCTGGACGATCGACACCCAGGTGCCGGCGAGCGGTTACAGCGATGAGGTGCTTGTTGATGGTCCGCGTGGGTATTGGCGACTGGGTGAGAGCGTTGGCCCGACGGCGTTCGATCAGACCGGCGCGCACCCCGGCGTCTACGAGAACGGCCCGAGCCTCGGTCAGAGCGGTGCGGTCGGCGACGCCGACAGCGCGGTCCGCTTCGACGGGGTCAACGACCAGTTGCGCGTAGCGGACGGCGGCGGCTCCGACTCGGCGAGCGCGTTCTCGATCGAAACGTGGATCAAGCCCGCCCAGCTGCCGAGCTACACCGCCACGATCTCACGCAGGGACGTCCAGCACCTGCTGCGCCTGCGCTATGACGGCGCGCTGGAACTGCGCGTCTGGAGGAACGGCTCCAGCACCGTCCTGCGCACCGCCAAAGGCCTGATCAGCACGGGCGCGTGGTACCACGTCGTCGTCACCTACGACGGATCGCAGCTCACGATCTGGCGCGACGGCACAGCCGCAGCCACACGCGCGATCGCCGCACCGCTGGGCGTCTCCACCAAACCGCTCTACCTCGCATCCAGCGGCGGCTACGACTGGTTCAACGGCACGCTCGACGAGTTCGCGCTCTACGACACCGCACTCACCCCCGCGCGCATCGCCGCACACCTCAACCGCGCCTACGAAAACGACGGCACCGCGCCGACGATCGAGCTCAAGACGCCGACGACCGGCAGCACCATGCAGGCGTCGACGAACTTCGGCGGCAAGGCGGGAACGACGATCGGGGACTCGAGCGCCGTCACGGTCCGCGTCTGGGAGGGGCCTGCGGCGAGCGGCAACCCCGTGCGCGTCGCCAACACCACCCGCCGGAGTTCCGGCACCTTCTCCGTGCTCGCCGACCAGCCGCTTCCCAGCGGCACCTATACGGTCCGGGCCGAGCAGGCCGACGACTCCGGCAACGTCGGTTTCAGCCAGGCCGTGACCTTCACGGTCGACGCCGGTGCGACGCCGACGCTGCTCGCCGCCGGCGACGTCGCCTACTGCTCGAGCCCTGGCGCCGAGGCGACCGCCAAGCTGCTCGACGGACTCGGCGGAACCGTCGCGATGCTCGGCGACGCCGCGTACGAGCGCGGAACGCCCGACGAGTTCGCCAACTGCTACGACCCGACCTGGGGCCGCCACCTGGCTCGCACGCGGGCGATACCCGGAGACCACGACTACGACACGCCGAACGCCGCAGGCTATTACGGTTACTTCGGCGCCGCCGCCGGGGACCCGAGCAAGGGCTACTACAGCTACGACCTCGGCGATTGGCACGTCGTGGCGCTGAACTCATACTGCTACGAGACCGGCAGCTGCGAGAACGCGCTTGAGAACTGGCTCGCAGCGGACCTCGCGGCCAACCCGAGGGCCTGCACCGTGGCGTTGCTGCACGAGCCGCTCTTCAGCTCCGGCAACATCCACGGCAACAATCCGGGTGTCCTCGGGCTGTGGCAGGTCATGTACAGCGCGAACGTCGATGTCGTCCTCAGCGCCAGCGAGCACATCTACGAGCGATTCGGCAAGCAGACGCCGAACGGAGTGGCCGACGCGCAACGCGGCATCCGCGAGTTCATCGTCGGCACCGGCGGCAGCCTCAAGTACGGAATCGGGACTGTGCAACCCAACAGCGAGGTCAGGAACACGGACGCCTACGGGATCCTCAGGCTTACGCTGGGCTCAGCCTCATACCAGTGGCAGTTCATCCCCGAGGCCGGCCGCAGCTTCACCGACGCCGGCAGCGACTCCTGCCACTGACGACCCAGCAGCGAAGAACCGGCGTGCGACGCTCTCGCGGATGCCGGACTGGAGACCGTCCATGATCGCCGATGCGGTCTCCGCGGGCCAGTACGTTCCCCGGATGCTCGCACGCCGCGTCCCGCTCCTCGCCGCACTGATCGCCGCGGCGCTCGTCGCCGTCCCACCGGCGCAGGCCGCCGAGTTCGCCGTCTCGACGACCGCGGACGGCGACGACGTGAGCGTGGGCGACGGCCAGTGCAAGGTCGCCGTGACCAGCGCCTGCTCGCTGCGCGCTGCGCTGCAGCAGGCGAACGCGAGCTTCGGGGCGGACACGGTGACCGTGCCGGCCGGCACCTACGTCCTGACACTCGGCGCGGCGCTGACGATCTCCCAGTCGGTGACGCTCGCGGGCGCGGGCGCGCGCGAGACCACGATCGACGGTCCCGACGGCACCTACGTGATGAACATCACCGGCGGGAGCCCGGTGACCGTGCGCGGCCTGGCGATCACGAGTGGGGCGATCGGCGTCAACGTCGCCAACGCCGACGTGGCCTTCGACGAGGTCGCGATCCGCGACAACACCTGGGTGACCGCGAGCCAACGGCAACGGCGCCGGACTCAGGATCGGCGCCGCGGCCAACGTCCAGCTGCTGCGCAGCTCGGTCACCGGCAACCGCCTGCACAGCGACGGCATCCTTCGCGGGCGGCGGCGGGATCGACATCGCGGGCGGCTCGCTGACAGCAGTCGCGTCAACGATCGCCGGCAACGCAGTCGGCGGCGACACGGCCGCCACTCGGCCGACGAACGCGTTCGGCGGCGGCATCGAGGTGACCACCGGCTCGGCGTCGCTGCGGCATGTGACGGTCGCCGGAAACAGCATCGTCTCCGACACGGCGTCGCAGCGCGGCGGCAACCTCTACGCCAACGACGGCACGGCGTTCACCTTCGAGGACTCGATCGTGACCGGCGGCACCGAGGGTGGCGGCACGCCCGTGAACTGCGAGTACGACAGCGGAGCACCCACGATCCTCGGCGTGAACCTGGACTCGGGCACGACCTGCATGTTCGGCAGCCGGCGCACTCAACTCCGCCGACGCCCTGCTGCGGCCGCTGGGCAACTTCGGCGGCGCGACCGACACCGCCCCACCGCAGCTCCTGAGCCCCGCTCTGAACGCTGCCTCGGGCTGCGTCGACGGCGGCGACCAGCGCGGAGCCCCGCCGGCCGGCGGGGCGTGCGACGTCGGCGCGGCCGAGCTCTCGACCGACCTCACGCTGACGATGGAGGCATCGCGCACCGAGGTCGCACCCGGGGGCGACGTCACCTACGTCGTGCGCGCCGCAGAACGCCGGACCCGACCCGGCGAGCGACGTCGTCGTCGAGCTGAGCCCGTCCGCCGGCCAGGTCACCGTCGCGGCACCCTCGGCCGGGAACTGCACGCTCGCCGTGCGCTGTGAGATCGGGACGCTCGACCGCGGTGCGAGCGCTGTGGTGACCGTCGTGGTTCGCGCGCCGGTCACGGGCACGCTCGTGACCGGCGCGCGGGTCAGCGCCGCCACACCGGATGCGAACCCCGCCAACGACGCCGCGACGGCCAGCACCTCCGTCAGCGCGGCGATCGCCCCCAACGTCCCCGTGGCACCGCGAGGGGACAAGGTCGCGCCGACGCTGAGCGCCCTGAAGCTCCGCGGCAAGGCCCGCAGCGGGCGCACGATCACCTTCACCAGCAGGCTCTCGGAGTCCGCGACCGTGACGCTGAAGGTCGACCGGCTCACCGCGGGGCGTCGCTCGGGCCGCCGCTGCCGCGCCGGTAAGCGCAAGGGCAGCCGCTGCACGATCGTCAAGACCGTCGGCAGCGTGAAGCGCTCAGCGCGTGCCGGGTCGGTGAAGCTGAGCCTCCCGGCCAAGATCGCAAAGCGCGCTCTCGCGCGCGGGCGCTACCGGCTGACGGCGACCGCCCGCGATGCGGCGGGCAACACCTCGAAGCGGCGCACGCGCAGCTTCAGCGTCGTGCGCTGACCGCAGGCACGCGGCCCGGCTTCGGCGCAGCGCGCCACCCCTGCACGATCACCCTCGTCCCATGCCGCGGCGAAAGCGTCACGTTGCGCCGTGCCGCATGCTCGGGCCGCGTGTCCGCGGCGGCTCAACGTGCACTGCGACAGCACCGTCGCGAGCACGACGCGCATCTCGAACTCGGCGAACGAGGCTCCGAGGCAGCGCCGTGAGCCGCCGCCGAAGGGGATCCAGGAGTAGGTGCCCGGCGGGTTGTCGAAGGAAGCGCTCGGGCCTGAAGGCGAACGGCTCGGGGTAGACGTCGGCGCGCGTGTTGGTCAGCCAGATCGCCGGCGTGACGTCGGTCCCGGGCGGCAGGACGATGGTCGCCGACGCGCAGCTCCGAGCCCAGCCGCCGCCCGGCGAGCGGGACGATCGGGCGCAGCCGCAGCGACTCGGTGACGACCGCGCGCAGGTACTCGTCGCCGCCGTCCGCAAGCTCGGCCTGCAAGCCGGGTCAGCGCCGCCGGGCTCCGCAGCAGCAGGTCGAACGTCCAGGCGAGCGCCGTCGCGGTCGTCTCGTGGCCGGCGACCAGCAGCGTCAGCAGCTGGTCGCGAAGCTCGGCGTCGTCCATCGCGCTGCCGTCCTCGAAGCGCGCGGCGACGAGCTGGGAGAGGATGTCCTCGCGCTCACCGACGAGCGGATCGGCACGGCGCTCGCCGATCTCCTCGGCGAGCACGTCGTCGACCCCGGCGCGCAGCGCGGCGATCTGCGCGAACGGGCCCTGCCAGCCGAGGCGCCGCGCCAGCAGCACGCCGAGCTGAAGGCCCGGGGCGGCGGTGCTGTCGAGCAGTTCCCGCAGCATCGCGCGCAGGCGGTCGCGGCGCTGCTCGTCGCTGACGCCGAAGACGGCGCGCAGGATCACCTCGAGCGTGATCGCCTGCATGCCGGGATGGATCGCGAACGGCCTGCCCGATCGGCCAGGACGCCATCTCGCGCTCGGTCGCCTCGCGCACGACCGACTCGTACGCGCGCATCCGCTCGCCGTGGAAGGCGGGCAGCATCAGCCGGCGGCGGTCGAGATGCTCCTTGCCCTCCAGCAGCAGCACCGACCGCGGCCCGAGCAGCGGCCGCAGGGCGAACGTGCGCCCGGGCGGCAGCCCGTGATCGCGCGCGGTGTACAGAGCGCGCACGACCTCCGGGTCGGAGAGCATCACCATCGGCGACTCGAAGCCGACGAAGCGCACGCTGAACGCATCGCCGAATCGGCGTCGCGCGGACTCCATGAACGCCAGCGGGCGAAAGACCCAGCGCAGCGTCTGGAGCGCGGGCCGCTCGGCGGGACCGGCCGGGAGCGTTGCCATCCGCACAGCCTCCCACGCCGCGGGCCGCGGGTGCGAGCTCGCGCTCAGGCGGTGCTCTCGCCGACCGGCCGCACGCGCGCCGGGAAGCGCAGCTCGACGCTCTCGCGGTCGCCGCGGGCGTGGCGCACCTGCACACGGCCTCCGACTTCGGCAGCGGCGTGGTCGGGCACCACGGCGGCCGTGGTGACGATGTACGGCTCGCCGCCCTCCGGCTCGACCTGGACCGTCACGCGTACGCGCCGCGTACCCGGGAGGCTGACGCCGTGGGCACTGGAGACCGTCACGCCGGTGTCCTCAACGGCCAGGATCCGGCCGCTCGCCGCGCCGCTGAGCCCATCGCCCTCGCCGCCACGACCGCGGCCGAGCGCAAGCAGCGCGAGCGGCGCGAGGCCCATCGCGATGAAGACGACGGCCATGATCGTGATGCCCGACTTCGCGCCCTCGACGACCGGCTCGTCGGAGGAGTTGACCGCGACCAGCGCGACCACCGCCGAGGAGACGAACAGCAGCGCCCAGGCGACGACCCAGACGCCGACCGCGGCGCGCCACCTGCCGCGGCGCGAAGCGGACAGCAGCGCGCATCCGACGAGCCCGAGCGGTACCGCGAGCATCAGCACCGCGACCCTCAGACCCGTCCCCTCCGGGCACTGCCGCGCCGAGACGTACGGACCACCCGACGCGCAGGTACCGGTCTGAACGACCTCGTAGAGCGCCCAGTCGAAAGCGACCAGCGCGCCGAGTGCGAGCAGCAGGCCGAGCGCTCCCGCGACCAAACCGCCGGCGCCGCGGCGGCGCCGTGAGGGCTCGCGCCGCGCGGTCGCAGGCTCTGACGCGATGCGCGTCTCGTCCCCGCGCAGCCCGGCGAAGGGATCGTCCCGGTCTCGTTTGCGGCCCAGCATCGGGCCGGACTCTCGCCTCTCGGCCGATGCCGGTCAAGCCGAGCGGCGTGCGGCGAGCGCCCAGCGGCGCCCGGTTTGCCCCCGTCCAGCGCGTCGCATAGGGTCGGCGAAACGCCGGCGACGATGGGAGAAGCGACGCGATGGGACTGTTCGACAAGGTGAAGGGCGCCCAGCAGGCCGCCACGGATGCGATGCAGCAGGCCGGCGCGATGCAGGAGCAGGCCGGCGTGGGCGGCGCGGACGTGAACCAGATGATGGGCGGCGACATGGCCGCGCAGGCCGCGCAGGCGCAGATGTACCAGAAGCTCGCGACGTCCGGGGTCGAGGCGCCCGGCACGATCGACGCGATCCGCGCGACCGGCGCGCCCGACTTCAGCGGTGCGACGCCGCACGAGTTCGACGTCACGATCACGCCGGCGGGTGGAGCGCCTTACCAGACGACGATCCGCCAGGGCATGCTGCCGGCACAGATGGAGGGCATCTCGCAGGGCATGGCGTGCGTCGCCAAGTACGACCCGGACAACCCGTCGATGGCCAGCCTCTGGAGCTGGTGAGGAGCTGACCGTGGGACTTTTCAAGGACATGAAGGGCGCGATCAGCGGCGCCAAGGAGCTCGGTGACCATCACGGCGGGATGCCGTCGATCGGCGGCGCGTTCAAGGACATCAAGGCGCTGTCGGACGACCACGGCGAGGGCGAGGTGCTCGCTGACGGCACGCCCGCCAAGGCGATCGTCAAGTCGTTTGCGACGCCCTCGGCGACCGAGAAGTTCGCGATGCAGGTCGATCTGGAGGTCCACCCGCCGGGCGGCGAGCCCTACCTGATCACGTACGTCTACCCGACGGCGCGCCAGAAGGCGGCGATGTCGGTCGGAATGGAGATCCCCGTCAAGTTCATGCCCGACGACCCCGGGCGCGTCGCCGTTCAGTGGGACGCGCTGAAGGGATCGATCGCTGCATCCGGCGGCGACATGGCCGCCGTGATGGGCGGTCTCCAGAACACCTACTCGGGCACCGCTGACGCCGCGATGCGCGAGGCGATGGCGAGCCGGGCGGCGCAGGAAGCGCCCTCGACGATGCCCGCCGGCGCCCCGGCCCCGGCGGCCGGCTCGCAGGACCCCGCCGAGCGGCTCAAGAAGCTCGCTGAGCTGCGTGACGCGGGCGCGATCACCGACGACGAGTTCCAGGCCAAGAAGGCCGAGATCATCGACCAGATCTGAGCGGCAGCCCGCGGGGCCGGCGCTACGCCGGCCCCGTGCGGCCGTTCGCGTCCGCGTAGCGCAGGATCGCCTCGCGAACCTCGTCCTTCGCCTGTCCGGTCAGCGTCACGCGAGTGCCGCCCGAGGCGTCGGGCCTGAAGGTGACCGCCAGCCGGTACAGCGTCGTCGCCATCCCGAACATCATCAGCCGCGTGCTCCGGGTCGTGACGTCGGCCTCGTAGACGAGCGAGTCGTAGGACTCGTCCGTGCGCTCGTAGCCGCCGCTGGTGAGGAAGTCCGGCGGCTGCGCGCGCCACGATGCGTGCACGTCGCTCTCGCGGCCCGGCAGCGTGAAGGCGAGTGTCAGCTCGTCGGCCATGACTGCAGCCGACGCTACCAGCGGGGATGTGGGGCCCGTGATGATCACCGTCGCACGTCGCCGCCGGACTCGTAATCATGCGCCGCCGTGGTTCGCCGCCTGCTGCCGGCCGTCCTGGCCCTGTCACTGCTCGCCGCCGCCCCGGCGGCCGACGCCGGCCCCCCCAGCGACTTCGAGACCCGAGTTCTGGCCGCCGGCCTCGACCTGCCCACCGGGTTCACCGAGGTTTCCGACGGCCGCATCTTCGTCGCCGAGAAGGGCGGCCGCGTACGAGTGGTCGACGGCGGCGCGTTGCTCGCTACGCCCGTGATCGACATCGGCGACAAGGTCGCCGAATGGGGTGATCGCGGGCTGCTCGGGATCGCGGCGGATCGCGACTTCGCGAGCAACGGACACCTGTACCTGCTCTACACGTACGACACCGACGTGACGGTGCCCGAGGGCCCGAAGGTCTCACGCCTCACGCGCATCACCGTCACGCCCGAGAACGCAGTCGAGAATCCGCAGCAGCCGGAGACGGTCCTGCTCGGCAAGAGCCCACTGCAGGCCTGCCCGCTCGACAACACCGTCGACTGCATCCCCTCCGAGGGGATCTGGCACACGATCGGCAGCGTGCGCGTCGACCCGACCGATGGAACGCTCTGGGTCGGCAGCGGCGACGCGACGATGCAGTACCTCTATCCGGAGCAGGCGCTCCGAGTGCAGGACCCGCGGAGCCTCGCGGGCAAGGTCCTGCACATCGATCGCGAGGGACGCGGCCTGCCCGGGCATCCGTTCTGCCCGTCCGATGGCGACCTGACGCACAACTGCACGAAGGTCGCGGCGCTGGGCTTCCGCAACCCGTTCCGCTTCACGGTCTCCGACCAGGGCGTCGTCGTCGGCGACGTCGGCTCGATCTACACCGAGGAGATCAACCTGCTGACTCCCGGCGGCAACTACGGCTGGCCGTGCCTCGAAGGCCTGAACGAGCTCGACTGGAGGGACACCTGCGAGTCCCAGTCGTTCACGGCGCCCCTGTTCGGCTACGGCCACTGGAATCAGCAGGGCCGGGTCGACTCCTCGATCACCGCCGGCCCGCGCCTAGAGGGCGGACCGTGGCCGCAGACCTACCAGGGGAACATCTTCTTCGCCGACTACGCCCGCAGGTGGATCCGCCGGATCGTCAACGAGAACGGCTCATGGCGCGACTACTCCTTCGACGACGAAGCGGGCTCTGTCGTCGACCTCCAGCAGCGCCCGAACGGCAACCTGCTCTATCTCGACATCTGGGACTGGGTCTACGGCGAGGACCCGGCCGGCACGCTGAAGGAGATCGCCTACTCCCCGGACGGCCGCCGCCCGATCGCACGCTTCAGCGTCAGCGACCGTCACGGGCCACTGCCACTCGAGGCGACCTTCGACGCGAGCGCCTCCAGCGACCCCGACGGCGGCGCTCTCAGCTACGCATGGGACTTCGAGGACGACGGCGTCACGGACGCGACCGGACCGGTTGCCGTTCACACCTTCACCGATGCCGGCCCGGTCGTCGCACGGCTCACCGTCTCCAGCGGCGGCGACAGCGCGACTCGCGCGGTCAGCCTGTGGCCGGGCAACACCCCGCCCGAGGTCACGATCACTGCGCCGGCCGACGGCTCACGAGCGCCGCACGGCTCGCGCGTATACGCGCAGGCGACCGCCGAGGACGCCGAGGACGGTGAGCTGCGCGGCTGCCAGCTGCGCTGGCATGTCGGCTACGTGCACGACACGCCACACCCACCCGTACGGCTCGTTCTGCGACCGGCAGGGCTCGTTCGTCGCCGAGAACAACGGGCACGGCGACGACGGCCACTACCGGCTCACGCTCGTGGCGCGCGACAACGCCGGCGCGCGCGTCGAGAAGGCCGTCGACATCTACCCGGGTGCCGACGAGAGCCACGATGAGGGCGGTGATGACGATGGCGGCGGGACCGAGGAGCACGACCACGGGCCTGGTGCGAACCATCCACCGCTCGAGCTGCCCGCCGCCGGCTCGCTGCCCTCCGCCGCCGCGCCCGCCCGCGCGGCGCCAGCCCAGCCGAAGCGCACGAAGAAGCGCGCGAAGAAGGCAGCGAGGAAGCGCCTCAAGGTGAGGGGGCTCCCGCTGTCCAAGGCCTGCCCGCGCAAACGCTCACGCCGCGTACGCGTACTCGTCACGCCGCCGCGCGGCACCAAACTCAAGAGCGTCTCGCTGATGATCGGCCGCGGCCTGCGATCCAAAGCCAAGGGAAGCCGCACACGCAAACGCATCTCACTCGGCCGCCAACCGACCGGCAGACACACCGTCAAGATCATCGCCCGCACCACAAACGGACAGACGATCCGCTACACCAAACGCTTCAGCTCCTGCATCAAGAAGAACAAGAAGCGGTCGTAGCGGCGCGCGGTGGCAGGAGCGCCGTCAGCGGCGCCAGATCTTGAAGCCGAGCTTGCGCCGCTTGCCGGACAGCCCCTGCGCGTCGGTTGCGGTGAGCGTCATCCAGTAGCGGCCGGCGCGCAGCGCGCGGCGCCCGACGCGTCCGCTGAAGGCGATCGAGCGCCGCCCCCGGGCGAGCCTGCTGCGCTTCAGGGTCCCCGCCGCGAGCGCCCTGGTGCAGGTCCGCGCGCGGGGCTTCGCGCGCTTGGCCGAGACGCACCTGCGGCCTGAACGGCGTCCGCGCACGAGTCGCTGAATCCGCACGCGCACGGTCGCGCGCTCGGACAGCGTGAAGCGCAGCCTGGCCCCGCGCGGGGGACCGCGACGGCGCGAGGCGACGGCCGTCCGCTTGGGCCCGACGCCGAACAGACGCCGCGACAGCGAGACGCGCGAGAGCACCGGGGCGACGTTGCGCGGCGGTGCCACCACCGGCGTCACGCCTGGGACCGCAGGCGGCGGCACAGCGGGGAGCGGCACCGCCGGCAGCACGCCCGTGACGCTCACCGTCGCCTGGTCGTCCTCGCCGGCCACGCCGTTGCCCGGGGTCGAGTCGGTGTCACGGAACGCCGGTCCGGTCGAGAGCAGTTCGGCGCCGCTCACGAGCGCTCCGGCGGCGTCCACGCGCGCCCGTATCGCCAGCGTGGCGCGCTGCCCGGGAGGCAGCGAGGCGAGCGTCCAGAGGTCACCCGCGAAGGAGCCGGCCGACGGGGTCGCGTCCAGCAGCTGCAGCCCGGCCGGCAGCTGGATCCGCACGGCGGGCGCGAGGACCGCGTCGAGCCCCGACGAGTCGAGCGCCGCCGTCAGGACGACAACCTCGCCGAGCAGCCGCTGCGGAGCATCCGCGGCCAGCGTCAGCGACGCGTCTCCGATCGACCCGATCAGCGCGCCGCCGAGCGCCACCGGCGCCACCGAGCCCGGAAGCTCGTTGTCGCCGACCGGCACCGTCGCACCGTTCCCCAGGCGCCCGAAGGTCCCAAGGCCCCAGCAGCGGACGGCGCCGTCGTCGAGCAGCGCGCACGTCGATGCGTCACCGGCGGCGATCGCCGCGACCGTGCGTCCCGCGCCGAGGAGGACCGGTCCACCCGCGCCCGCGAACTCGTTGTCGCCGATGTCGGTCGTCGTGCCGTAGCCGAGCTCACCGCCCGCGTTGCGGCCCCAGCAGCGCAGCGTCGCGTCGTCGAGGACCGCGCAGGCGTGGGCGAGCGTGGTGAACGCCCCGCCCGCGGAGACGGCCTGCGTCTTGTGACCCAGGCCGAAGTCCAGTACGGGCGCCGATCCGGGGACGTCGCTCATCCCGACGCTTGCTCTGGTTGCCGAGGCCGAGGCGGCCGTACTGGCCGTAGCCCCAGCAGCGCAGCTCGTCGTTGTCGAGGATCGCGCACGAGTCGTAGGCGCCGGTCGTGATCGCCTTCGCGCTGCGGCCGGCACCGACGTTGACGTAGCCGGCGTCCTGAGGGTCCTCGTCGTTGCCCACGTCAGAGACGTTCCCGTAGCCGAGCGCGCCGAACGACCCGTCTCCCCAGCAACCGACCTTTCCGCCCTCGAGCAGCGCGCAGGCGTGGTTCGAGGAGCTTGCGCTGATCGCGAGCGCCGGAAGGTCGAGCCCGACGAGCGGCGCGCTGGCAGGCGTCTCGTTGTCGCCGATGTTCGCGAGACCGTTGTTGCCGAGCTGGCCGTCGGTGTCGGCGCCCCAGCAGCGCACGGTCCGGTTGTCGAGCAGCGCGCAGCTGAGCCGGTTGCCCGCGGCGATCGCGACGGCGGTTCGCCCCACGCCGAGCTGGACGGGCGGTGCGCTGTCAGGCGTCTCGTTGTCGCCGATGTCGCTGATGTTCCCCTGCCCGAGCTGGCCGGCGTCGTTGTGGCCCCAGCAGCGCACCGCGCCGTCGTCCAGCAGCGCGCACGTGTGGTCGGTGCCGGTCGCCACGGCCCGCGCCGTGCGACCGGCGCCGAGTTTCACCGGGCCGGCCGCCTCAGGCAGCTCGTTGTCGCCGATGTCGCTCGTGTACCCGTAGCCGAGTTGCCCGAACTCGTTGCGTCCCCAGCAGCGCAGGCTGCCGCCGCTGAGGACCGCACAGGCGTGTGCCCCGCCGACGTCGATCAGGCCGGCCTGCAGCGAACGTGCGGCCGAGCCCGAGGAGTCCGCTGCCGCGACCGGCGCGCAGATGAGCAGCGCGGCCAGCGCGACACCGACCGCCGCCCCGTGCGCCCTGGTGCGGCCGGCTCGTCCGGTGGACCCTCTCAACGTGGTCGCGACGCTACCCGGCGGCGGGCCTGCGAGTCAAACGGCCCTAGGCTGCACCGCGTGACCGCAACCGCCGCCGACCGCACGCTCGCCCTCTGCACACCCGCCGCGCGCCGGGCGGCCAGGGCCACCCCCGCCGGTTACCTGGACCTGCTCGGTGACGCCGATCCGATCGGAGCGCATCCCGGGCAGCAGCTGATGGCGAGCCGCACGCTGCCCGCGATCTACGAGCGCATCTGGCGGCCGGTGCTCGGTCGGGCGCTGATGGGGTTCGTCGGCCCGAGCATGGGCGACGAGCACTCGATGTCGCTCGACATGCTGCACCTGCTGGGCGGCGAGCGAGTGCTCGACGTCGCCTGCGGTACGGGTGCGTTCACGCGGCGCTTCGGAGAGGCGGTCGGACCCAGCGGGCTCGCGGTCGGGCTCGACGCGTCGGCGACGATGCTCGAGCGTGCGACGGCGAACCCGTACGGCGAGAACGTCGCCTACGTGCGCGGCGACGCGTGCGCGCTGCCGTTTCGCAAGGGCAGCTTCGACGCCGTGAGCTGTTTCGCAGCGCTCTATCTGATCGACGAGCCGCTGCGCGCGATCGACGAGATCGTCCGTGTGCTCGCCCCCGGCGGACGGCTCGCGCTGCTGTCATCGGTTCACCGCGGACCGCTGCCGGCGCGGCAGTCGGCGGCCGCGGTGCGAGCGCTCAGCGGCGTCCGGATCTTCGGCCGCGACGAGCTGACCGCGGCGCTGCGAGCGCGCGGCATCAAGCGCGTGCGCCAGCGCGTCAGGGGCGTCGCTCAGTTCGTCGCCGGCAACGCCCCGAAGTGACGACAGGCGGCGCGCCCGGCCTGTGCGCCGCAGCGCCGGCTAGGCCGCGTCGCCCGCGGACGGCGCCGTCAGCGCCTTGACGCAGTCCGCGACGAAGCCCTGAAGTCCCGCGATCGCTTGCGGATCCCCCGCCAGCGCGCCGAACGCGAGGCTCCTCAGCTCAGAATCCTTCAGCGTGCGGATCGTCCTGCTGACGCACGCGCGCAGACGGCTGTCGAGTTGCTCGTTGTTGGTGAGGCTCTTCGTGAACTCCGAGCGCAGGAACGCGGTCGAGAAGTCGTGCAGGCGCCAGCCGCCCTCCTCCCTGGTCACCGTCAGCGCGCCGCGCGTCCCGTCCTCGTCCCCGCCGCGCAGCACGACGTGCGCGGTGCCGCGCTCGCCGTCGACCTCGATGCGCGAGACCTCGACGGCCTGCGCCGGGGTTCGCCCCGCGTTGGCCTGGGCCTGCACCGCGAGGCACCTGTCGGCTCCGCCGTAGATGCGCTTGACGAGCGGCGCGCTCAGCGTCTGCCGGCAGAGGACGGCGGCGTCCACGCTGGTGAGGCCGGTCTTGAGCATCTGCGCGATCTGCTGGTCCGCCTGATCCTCGTCGCCGCACCCGGCAAGCAGCGCCGCGGCGAGCACCGCAGTGAGCAGAGCGGGGAGACGGGGAGTCATCGCGCGGCACCCTAACCAGCCCGCCGTGGGGCCGAGCGGCGGGCCCGAGCCCGGGCAGACGCGGCGGCAGCCGCCGAGGAGCGCCACGACACGTATTCCGTAGCTTCCACGGACACGGCCTCCGTAGTCGCCCGCCGACCTGCCCGCGCGGTATTGCCGCAGCGCGCGGCGGCGCATTAGGTTCGCGGCGGTTCGTTCCCGGGAGGAGCACGAGACGCGCATGAGCGTGTGGCTGGCGATAGGTCTGGTGGCCCTCGGGCTGATTGCGGTGGCCGCCGTGATGCTGATCGGCGACATCGTTCGCGGTGACGTCGGCGGCGGGCGCCACACGCTGGAGCGTGCGCGGCGGCTGCTCGTCGTCGCGACCGACGCGCAGACCCGTGGCGGCGCGGAGCGCTGGATCGACGAGCAGCGCATCGAGCACCCGGACCGCCAGTTCCTCGTGCTCGCCGACATCGAGGGCCAGGAGCTGTTCGAGGCCGTGCAGGACGCGATCGAGCGCGAGCGCCCCGACGCGATCGTCGTCACGCGCCACGACGAGGAGAGCCACTCGACGCTGAGCGGGATCTACGGGCGCCTCAAGGAGGACTCGCCGATCCCCGTCGATGCGATCTACGTCGCGCGCGACGCCGCGATACCCGAGGAGACAGCACAGTGAGCGACACCGCCCTGGTCATCACGATCACCTACTCGGCGATGTCGATCATCGGCATCGTCGTCGGGCTGATCATCTTCCGCTCGACGCGCGTCGGATTCCGCGCGCAGACGGCCGGCCGCCGCACGCTGGAGAAGCGCGAGAGCTACTGGGGTCTCGCCGTCGTCGCGTTCCTCGTCGTCGTGCTCGGCGCGACGATCGTGCAGATCCCCTACTGGGCGGACAACAGCAGCGCGAGCACGCCGCAGAAGGTGGCGATAACCGGGCGCCAGTTCGCGTGGACGATCGACCCCGTGCGCGTCAAGGCCGACCTCAAGACGCGCATCGAGGTCCGGTCGGTGGACGTCACCCACGCGATCGGGATCTACGACCCCGACGAGACATTGATCAAACAGGTGAACGCCGCGCCGGGCGTGACGCAGCAGATCGTCATCACGTTCGACAAGCCCGGCATCTACACGGTCCGCTGCATGGAGTTCTGCGGCGTCGACCATCACCTGATGGAGAACGAGCTGAGGGTGACGCGCTGATGGAGGGCGGAACGGCGGCGATCGGCACCGCGATCAGCGCAGGCGTCGTCGAGGAGGCCCGCGTCAAGCGACTGGTCCTCTACTACATCACCGCCTCGACGGCGTTCTTGTTCGTCTCCGGCCTGCTGGGGATGCTGCTGCGCGAAAGCCAGGCCGACTTCGTGCGCCTGGACCCGAGTTTCTTCTACGCGATAATGACCGCGCACGGCCTCGGGTCGTTCGTCGCCTGGGCCGCCTTCGCCGTGATGGGCGCATCGTTCTGGGTGCTGGCCGAGGTCGGCTTCCAGATGCGCGCCGCCGGCGTGCTGCTGGCGTGGGCCTCCTGGTGGACGATGGTGATCGGCGTGGTCGGCATCGTCTTCACGACGCTGATCATGGGCTTCGGCGCCTCGTGGGTCTTCCTCTACCCGCTGCCGTTCGGCTCGGCCGGCGAGTGGAGCGACACCGCGACCGGGCTCTTCTCCGCCTCCGTGCTGCTCGTCGGAGTCTCGATCATCGTCTGGTGCCTGGCGATCCTCAACACCGTCGTCGGCCCGGGCCTGCGGGCCGGCGACGCGGGGCTGATGAACCGCCTGGGCAGCGCGCTCGGCTTCGGCTACATCTTCCCGAAGACCTTCCGGACCGAGCGCGACCTCCCCTACCCGGTGATCCCGCTGACCGTCATCGGGATCGACATGATCATCGCGACGCTGCCGCTGGCCGCGCTGCTGATCGTGATGATCATCCAGTCGATCGACCCGTCGGTGACGATCGATGCGCTGCTCGCCAAGAACCTGCTCTGGTTCTTCGGCCATCCGGTCGTCTACCTGCTGCTGTTCCCGGCGGTCTCGATCTTCTACCTGCTGATCCCGCGCTACGCCAACAAGGAGCTGGTGGCCGGACGCGTCGTCGCCTTCGCGTGGTTCGTGGCGGTGATCGTCAACGTGATCGTGTGGGCGCACCACGTCTACCTCGACTACCCCGAGACGACGATCCAGTCGGCGCTCAACACGTCGATGCAGCCGCTGACCTTCGCGATCACGCTGCCCTCCGCGATCAGCCTCTACAGCCTGTCGGCGACGATCTGGCGCTCGGACTTCCAGTGGACGCCGGCGGCCAAGTTCCTCGCCGCGGCGATGATCAGCTGGCTCGTCGCAGGGCTACAGGGGATCGTCAACGCGACGATCGTGTTCGACGCGGTGGTCCACAACACGATGTGGATCGTCGGCCACTTCCACAACATGGCGCTGCTGAACATCGGCCTCGTGATCTTCGCGTCGGTCTACGCCTTCCTGCCCCGCCTCACCGGGCGCGAGTGGTACTCAGAGAAGCTCGCCAACCCGCACCTGGCGCTGACCGTCGTCGGCGGCTACGGGATGGTGCTGCCGATGCTCGCCCAGGGTCTCGAGGGCGCACCGCGGCGCTACGCCGTGCTGCCGTCGGCCTACGACACGCTGACCCAGCTGACGATCCCGTTCGTGATCATGACCGCGCTCGGGCAGGTCGTCTTCGCCTACAACCTCGTCCAGACGCTGCGAGGCCGGCGGCGCGAGGCCCACGAGACGGTGCTCGGGTCGATCGGGCTGACGGCGTCGCTCGCAGTGGCGGCCGCGATCATCGCGCTGTCGGCGGTCGCGCTGAACGAGTCCGGGGCGGGCGAGAAGGCGGACAGGCCGGAGCTCGGCGCGGGCGGCGGCGCAGTGACGGCCGAGGCCGGCCAGCAGCTCTTCGTCTCCAGCTGCGGCTCATGCCACGCGCTCAGCGCGGCGGGGACCGAGGGCCGCGTCGGACCCGACCTCGACGATCTCAAACCGGACGCGGCCGCCGTGCTGTCGGCGATCAAGAACGGCGGCGGCGGGAGCGGCGCGATGCCGAAGGACCTCGTGGTCGGCGCGGAGGCCCAGGCCGTCGCCGACTACGTCGCAAGGAGCGCCGGCGGATAGAGGCGAGCGCGTCAGCGGCGCCCCGCTCGGGGGTCTCAGCCGAGTCGCTGGCACTGGCCGCGGCCGGCCTGTCGTTCTCCGCCGCGCTGGTTCACGGCTCGGTCATCGCCACGCACTTTCGCGAGTACTGGCTGTTCGGCCTCTTCTTCGCGCTCGTGACTCCGCTCCAGGTCGCCTGGGCGGTGCTGGCCGCCCGCCGCCCCCACGACCGGGGCCTGCTGGTCGCAGGAGCGGCGGGCAACCTGGCGATCGCCGCGGTCTGGCTGCTGTCGCGGACGACCGGCCTCCCGTTCGGACCCGACGCCTGGGAGGCGGAGGCCGTCGGCGCAAAGGACCTGCTCGCCACCTACGACGAGTTCGGCGTCGCGGTGCTGGTCGCGCTGCTGCTGGGCGGCCGTTCCGTGCCGCGGTGGGTGCTCGTCGCGGCCTGGACGCTCGTCTCGGTCAGCGTCCTGGCAGCCTTCCTGCCCGGCCACTGAGGAGCGCTCGACGGCTCCGCCGGCGAGCCTCAGGCGAACGGCGGAACCCAGCCGCCGAAGACACGCTCGAGTTCCATCGCGGCGGCGATCGAGACGTGGTCGCGCCCCGGCGCGGCCGCGACCTGGACGCCGAGCGGGAGTCCGCGCGAGCCGATGCCGAGTGGCACCTGTGTCACGGGGACGCCGGCGAGGTTGAAGACCGCCATCGGTTGCAGCACGTAGAAGCGGCCGTGGGTACGCCCATGGCGCGGCGCGACGTTCGCGAGCGGCGGGTGCAGGAGAACGCCGTCGCCGATCGTCTCCGCAATCTCGCGCGCGTACGCGCGACCCCAGGCGAGCGCCTTGCCGACCCGCCGCGGCGACGCGAAGCGATTCGCCCACTCGAGCAGCGCAAGCGCCTTCAGCGGAACGGTGTGCGGGCCGCCGCGGCGCAGCGCGCTGCCGAACGTCAGCGGCTCGGCTCCCTCCTGCGCGAGGATCTCCGCCAGCGATGTGCTGCCGCCGTCGTTGAGCGCCGCCAGGAATGCCTCACCGGCGAGACGCATGCTCGGGATGCGGACGCGCTCGAGCCGCGCTCCTGCCGCCGCCAGCGCGCCCGCAGCGCGCTCGCGCGCCGCCAGCAGCTCGCGCCCTATCGGCTGCACGAACGCCGCCTCACTGATCACCACGCGCAGTCCCTCGAGCGAGACGCCCGCGGGGTCGGCGAGCCGGGGCTCGCCGGTCACGAGCGGGTCGACGCCGTCGGGGCCGGACAGGATCCGCAACACCGGCATCAGGTCCTCGGCGCGGCGAGCCAGCGGGCCGAAGCCGAGCAGCCGCTTGGCCTCCCCGTGCGGAAGCGGCCAGGAGCCCGTGTGCGGCACGAGCCCGGTCGAGGGCTTATGCCCGAAGACGCCGCAGTAGAACGCCGGGATGCGAATCGAGCCGGCGATGTCGGAACCGAGCCCGAAAGGGGAGGCTCCACTGCCGACCGCCGCTCCCTCGCCGCCGGAGGAACCGCCGGCCGCCCGCGATGGGTCGTATGGGTTGCTGGATCGCCCATACACGCGGTTGTCGGACTCGACCCAAAGCGTCAACTCGGAGATGTTGGTCAGCCCGAGCGGGATCGCGCCGGCATCGATCAATCGCTGTGCGGCCGGCGCCGTCGTCTGTGCCCGGTGATCGCGCCGTGCGACGAGCCCCGCGCAGTTCGGCATGCCCTTGACCGCGAACGACTCCTTGATCGTGCACGGCACTCCGAGCAGCGGCGGCAGCGGGTCCGCGCCTGCGCCTGCGACGCGCGCATCGGCCGCATCGGCTTCGCGTCGTGCGGCGTCGAAACGCTCAACGGCGATCGCGCCGGTGCGCCGCTGAAAGCGCTCGCACAGCTCGATGTGAGCCTCGACCACCTCGCGCGAGGAGACCTCGCCCTCGCGGATGGCTCGCGCGACAGCGGTCGCCGAACGCTGGGTCAGAGGCGGCTCGCACACCGTCCGACCGTACATCAGGGACGCGTACGGGCAGCGGGCTCGGCGCTGCCCGTAGCCCGCCGGGCGATGCCATCACGCAGCCCCGGCGCTCGCTCCGCAGGAGCAGCCGTGCCGAGGTCGAAGCACCCGGTGTCATGCCCCGGAGCCCGAGATCGGGAGACCCGTCCCGATGAGCCCGCGATTCCGCGGCCGCATTCGCCGCGGCGGTGGCGACGATGCCCCCCAGCCTGAGACGACCGTCGTGGAGATCGACCCCGGGCAGCTCAGGGGACTCTTCGCAGCTCCGGGCTGGCTGCGCGACATGGGCGTCGCCGCATGGCTTCTGGTCGGCGTGCTCCTGCTGGTCGGAGGGCTCGTCTGGCTGCTCTCGCTGACCTACACGATCGTCGCCCCCGTCGTCGTCGCAGGCATCCTCGCCGCTGTGCTCGGCCCGCTCGTCGGCCTGCTCGAGCGGCATCGCGTTCCGCGCGGGGCGGGCGCCGCGATCGTCTTCCTGCTCGTCGCGGCGCTCACCCTCGTGTTCGGAGTGCTGATCCTCTCGAGCATCAGCAGCGAGACGACGAGCGTGACCGCCCACCTGCAGAGCGCGGCCAAGGAGATCGAAGGCTGGCTCAGAGAGCCTCGGAGTCGACACGAGCAAGGCGGCGAACGCCAACGCGACGCCAGTTCCTCGGCCAGCGCCGGCTTCCACGCCCTGGTGAACGGCCTGCGGACGGGGATCGGGGCGCTCGCCGGCCTGGTGATCTTCCTGTCGTTCACCGCGCTGAGCCTCTTCTTCCTGCTCAAGGACGGGCCGCGCATCATGACCTGGGCCGAGCGCCACGCCGGCGTCCCCCAGGCCGTCGCAAGCACGATCTTCCAGCGCACCGCCGGCGCGCTTCGCGGCTACTTCCTCGGCGTGACCGCGGTCGCGGCATTCAACGGCATCCTGATCGGACTCGGGGCGCTGGTTCTCGGCGTGCCGCTCGCCGGGACGATCGCGGTGATGAACTTCGCCGCCGCCTACATCCCCTACCTCGGAGCGTGGACGGCAGGACTCGCGACGGTGCTGATCGCGCTCGGCGCCGAGGGCACCAGCGCAGCGATCCCGATGGCGATCCTCGTGCTGCTCGCCAACGGCGCGCTTCAGCAGATGATCCAGCCGATCGCCTACGGCGCGACGCTCGGCATCCACCCGCTCGCGGTCCTGATCGTCACGATCGCCGCCGGCAGCATCTTCGGGATGCTCGGGCTCGTGCTCGCCGCGCCGATGACCTCGGCGATCGTCAAGATCTCCGGCGACCTGGCGCGCGCGAAGGCCAGCGAGGACGCGCAGGCCGCCGACGCGTCACCCGAGACAGCGCAGGCTCCTCCACCCTCGGGGGCGTCGCCGGCACCGGCGCCCGGATAGCCCGGTTTGCGGACGCGCGCCCGGTCACGCATCGGGCCGACGCCCGGGCCTGACGTGTCTGTAGGGTGCCCGCTCGTGAAAAGCGACGACCGGATTCGGCCCGGGCTCCGGATGACCGAGAGGGAACTGTGAGCGGGTCGGCCGGACAGCGCCTCGCCGGGACGGGGATCGTCCTGCTCACGCTGGCTGCGGGGCAGTTCGTCATGGCCCTGGACACCACGGTCATGAACACGGCGATCGCCACCGTCGCCGACGACCTCGACACGACCGTCACAGGCATCCAGACGGCGATCACGCTCTACACGCTCGTGATGGCGTCGCTGATGATCACCGGCGGGAAGATCGGCGAGATCCTCGGGCGCAAGCGCGCCTTCACGATCGGCTGCATCATCTACGCGTGCGGCTCGCTGACGACGGCGCTGTCGCCGAACCTGACGGTGCTGATGATCGGCTGGTCGGGCCTCGAAGGCCTCGGCGCGGTGCTGATCATGCCCGCGATCGTGGCGCTGGTCGCGTCGAACTTCGGCAAGCCCGAGCGCCCGCGCGCCTACGGGCTCGTCGCCGCGGCGGCCGCGATCGCCGCCGCGCTGGGCCCGCTGATCGGCGGGTTCTTCACGACCTACGCCTCATGGCGGTGGGTGTTCGCCGGCGAGGTGCTGATCGTCGCGGTGATCCTCGTGCTGGCCCGTCGCGTGAAGGACACGCCGGCCGAGGAGGGTGTGAAGCTCGACCTGTTCGGCACGCTCCTGTCGGCGCTGGGCCTGGGCCTGGTCGTGTTCGGGATCCTGAAGTCCGGCATCGTGGGGCGTCGTCCAGCCCAAGCCCGACGCACCCGAGTGGATCGGCCTGTCCCCGGTGATCTGGCTGATCCTCGGCGGCTTCGTCGTGCTCGCGCTGTTCCTGCGCTGGGAGGGCCGGCGGATCCGGCGCGGAGAGGGCGCGCTGCTCGACCCCACGCTGCTGCGCAACATCCAGATGCGCTCGGGCGTGCTCGTCGTTCCTGTTCATGTTCCTCGTGCAGGCGGGGACGTTCTTCGTCGTGCCGCTGTTCCTGTCGGTGGCGCTCGGGCTGTCGGCGATGGAGACCGGCGTGCGGCTGCTGCCGATGTCGCTCACGCTGCTGCTGTTCGCCGCGGGCGTCCCGAAGCTGCGCCCGGACGCCAATCCGCGGCGGGTCGTCAACGCCGGGTTCCTGCTGATCTTCGCGGGCCTCGTCCTGCTGGTCAGCCTGCTCGACATCGGCGCCGGGCCCGAGGTCATCACCGGACCGCTGCTGCTGATCGGGTCGGGGCTCGGCGCGATGGCCTCGCAGCTGGGCAGCGTGACCGTCTCCGCGGTCCCGGACGAGCAGAGCGGCGAGGTCGGCGGGCTCCAGAACACGGGGACCCAGCTCGGCGCGTCGATCGGCACGGCGCTCGCCGGCGCGATTCTCATCTCCGCTCTGACCGCCTCGTTCCTGACCGGCATCAAGGGCAACCCGGACGTCCCGAGCAACCTCAGCTCGAAGGCGCAGACGGAGCTCGCGGCCGGTGTTCCGTTCCTCTCCGACGAGGACCTCCAGGCGGAGCTCGCGGACGCGAACGTGCCCCCCGAGACAGCTGACGCGGTCGTTGAGACCAACGAGCAGAGCCGCGTCGACGGGCTGCGCGCCGCACTGGCGGTGCTGGCACTGATCGCGCTCTTGGCCCTGCTCGTCACGAGGGGGCTCCCGACCGTGCAGCCCGGCAGCCAGCCGCCACCGGGTTCACGAATACCGCTCGAAGCCTGACGTTCAGGGCATCCCTGAACGCGATGCGAACGCAGGCGCCGGTTAGCGGCGCCGGCTCTCGGCCTGGTCGGATACGTTCGGCGCACCCCGAGGAAAGGACCGATGATGGCCTACCTGCTGACCCATTTCTGGCCGGGTGGCAACGCCGAGCAGTACCGTGCGACCGCTGCTGCGGTGCATCCGCCCGGCGGGCTGCCGGAGGGGCAGTTGCACCACGCTGCGGGGCCGACCGAGGGCGGATTCCTGGTCGCCGTGGTGTGGGACTCGAAGGAGTCGTGTGACAGCTTCATCAGCGGCACGCTGATGGCGAAGATGCCGATCGAGGGCGGCTTCGAGGGCGCGCCCGAGGCGAAAGGCGCCGAGGTCGTCAATCTGGTCACCGCGTGACCGAAGGGCCGCGCGGCGACGCCCGGCGGCGCCGCGCCTAGGCCCGTTCCAGCGCCTGCGCGGCGGCGCGCTCGCCGGCGACGATCGCTCCCTCGATGTAGCCGCCCCAGCGCTCCGCCGTCTCGGTGCCCGCCCACAGGACGGGGCCGCTCGGCGCTCGCAGGGCGGGGCCGGCGGCGGTCAGCGCGCCGGGCGGAGCGATCGCGACCGGGCCGCCGCCGCTCCAGCGCTCGGCAGCCCATGCACGCTGGACCCAGCCCGACGGCCTCGAGCGCGCGGGGGCCGTAGAGGCGGGCGAGGCCTTCCAGCACCGCCGCCCGCCCGTCTGCCTCGCTCAGCGCGGCGTGGGCACGCGCGTCGTCGCCGCCCACGAATCCGAGCAGCACGCCGCACGAGCCGTCCGGCGGTGAGACGTCGAACGTGAGGCTCGCGGGCGAGCGGTCGCTGAGCGCCTCCCCGCTGGCGCCGTCGGCGCGCCAGAACGGCTCGTCGTAGATCGCGAAGCACTTGGTCAGCGCGCCCATGCGCCACTGCCGCTGGAGCGCCTGTCGCTGCTCGGTGGGCGACGGGTCGATCTCGATCGCCGCGCACAGCGGCGGCGGCAGCGCGACGATCACCTGCCGGGCGCGCGCGCTGATCGCCGGTCCCGTGACCGTGACCCCGGCGCCGTCCACGGCGATCCGTTCGACGGCTGCGCCGAGCACGACGCGCGGCCCGAGGGCGGCGGCGACCCGTGCGGCGATCTCGTGCGCGCCGCCGTCGAAGCGCTCGTGCTGGGCGCCGCCCTCGGTGTCCAGCAGCGCATCGAGGCCGCCGGCGCCGCTGACGTAGTGCAGGGCGAACAGCAGCGACAACTCACGCGGCTCCGCCCCCCAGACCGTTCGCCCGGCGATCGTCAGCAGCGTGCGCGCGCGGCGCCCGTGGCGCCGGGCGCGCAGCCAGTCCTCCAGCGTCAGCGAGTCGAGACGGTCAGCGTGGCGAGCGTCCCACGGCGCCTGCGATGACACGCGCCGGGCGGCGCGCGCGACTCCGAACTGAAGGCGCGCGAGGTCGAGCAGCGCGCCGAGGCCGACGCGCGGGATCGTGCCCTTGTAGCGGCGCACGCGGCCATCGAGGTCGACGATGTTCTGGCCGCCCGCGTGCTGATCGATCGTGGCCACGCCGGTCGCCCGCGCGAGCGCCGCGATGCGCTCCTGCCCCGGCCCGGCCCAGGTGCCGCCGAGATCGAGCGTGAGCCCGTCGCGCGGGGACTCGCGGTCGACCCTGCCACCGACGCGATCGCGAGCCTCGAGCACGAGCACGTCGGCGCCCGCCGCCTCCAGAGCGCGGGCGGCGGCGAGGCCGCTGAAGCCCGCGCCGACGACCACGACGTCGGCCTCGCGCGTGTCTTGTGAGGACATGCTGGGGACGCTAGCGACCGGCGACTCGCGCGCGGGCGGCGGCGGGCGGGCCCGACCGAGCTCAGCGGACCCAGGAGCCGGCGAGCACGTGCTCGTAGAACGCGTCGCCGCCGCCGAGCGGCGTTTCGGGGTCGAGCTGACGTTCGCGACCCGCGTACCAGGCGCCGTGATGAAAGGCGACCTCGCTGAACAGCTCGGCGTACGGCGCCGAGAGCCCCTCGACACCGAAACCGAACAGCAGCTCCGGGCCCAGGACGGACGCCGCCTCCGCGCGCCCGCGCACCAGACGCTGGAAGTCGTTGCGGGCGATCTGGCTGCGATGCTCGCCGAGCGCCACGAGCTGGTGGTCCAGAAGCTCGTCGCTGAACGGGAACCAGAGCGTCGGGCGCGGCAGCGTGCCCCATACGCTCCACAGCCAGAGGCGACGCTCCGCGCCCGCAGCCTCGATCGCCTGCGCGATCGCGACGGCCGTGGCCTCATGGGCCGGGTGGACATCGCGCGGCGACGGCCCGGTCACGATGTCGACGCCGTCCAGGTTCGCCGGCAGCGCGGCGGCGAACCGCGCCGCGGCGGCGCGCACGTCGTCGTGCTCACCGGCGCTCATGTCCAGCGGCGGCGTCTCGATCAGCTCCAGCCCGGCGACACGGCAGGACCGCATCAGCTCATCGTGGCGGCGCTCGTGATCGTGGCGTCGCCCCAGCGTCACGGGATAGACGCGAACCTCGTGACCGGCACGGGCCAGCGCGATGTGCGCGGCGCCTGCGCCGAGGATCTCATCGTCGGGATGCGGAGCCAGAGCAAGGACGCGCATCCACGTAATCAACCAGATCGCGGCGGCCCGGTGCGGCTCCGCGGGCGCGCTCGCGGCAGGTATGGTCGGCGCACCGGCTTAATACGAAACGGGGAGTTCCCGATGGGAAACATGGGCGGAAGCTCAAGCGCCGAGATCGACGCGGCGCTCGACGAGGTCTGGGCAGTCGTCGAGGACGTACTGATCGCGCCCGAGTGGCAGGGCGGCGTCATCTCGATGGACGCGCTGGAGACCGACGACGAGGGGCGCGCCACGCTCGTCGAGGCCAAGAACGACATCAAGGTCCGGCACGTCAAGACACACGTGCGCTTCCGCTACGACGGTCCCGAGGTGCTGTCCTGGACGCAGGAGAAGGGCGACCTCAAGTCCGTTGAGGGCTCGTGGAAGCTCGAGGACCTCGGTGACGGCCGCACGCGGGCGACCTACACGCTCGATGCAGACCCCGGGCGCATGATCGGGATGCTGATCCGCGGACCCGTCGAATCGGCGATCCGCTCGATGCTCGTGGGCGCGCGCGCTGACGAGCTCAAGCAGCGCATCGAGGGCGACTGACCCGCCCCGACAGGTCTTGCCCTGACCGTCCGGCGGGGCTGTATAGTTAGGTGAATGCCTAACCAACTCGTGGAACTCGACCGCGTGTTTCAGGCGCTCGCCGATCCAACCCGCAGGGCGGTCGTCGAGCGGCTCGGGGCGGGACCGGCTGCGACGAGCGCACTGGCGGAGCCGTTCGACATGGCGCTGCCGTCGTTCTCACAGCACCTCGCCGTGCTCGAGCGGTGCGGCCTGGTCGCCTCCCACAAGCAGGGCCGCGTCCGCACCTATCGCCTGGCTCCGCGGCCGCTCGTGGAGGCCGAACACTGGATGGCCGCCCAGCGCGACAAATGGGAGCGGCGCCTGGACCAGCTCGACGACCACCTGAACGCGATCAAGGAGCACCCACGATGAACGCAGCACTGTCCTTCCCTGCAGACCCTGACCTGGATCTCCTGCTGGAGCGCGAGGTCGACGTGCCGCGCGAGCTCGTGTGGGCGGCCTGGACGCAGCCCGAGCAGCTCAAGCGCTGGTTCACGCCGGCGCCGTGGACGACGATCGATTGCGAGATCGACCTGCGCCCCGGCGGGATCTTCCGGACGGTGATGCGCTCACCGCAGGGCGAGGAGTTCCCGAACGTCGGCTGCTACCTCGAAGTCGTCGAGAACGAGCGGCTGGTCTGGACCAGTGTCCTGGGACCCGGTTACCGGCCGTCAGACCAGCCGGGGGACGTGCCCCTCACCGCCGTCATCTCGCTGGAGCCCTCGGAGCGCGGGACGAAGTACTCGGCGCTGGCGATCCATCCCGACCGCGAGGTCTGCGCCAGGCACGCCGAGATGGGCTTCCACGACGGCTGGGGAGCAGCGCTCGATCAGCTCGTCGCGCTGGTCAAGGGCCCTTGAGACGGCACCGCGCGCTGCTCGGCACCGGCCCCGGCCTGCTCACAGCGTCGTCGGCTGCTCCTCGCCCGCGCGGCGCTCGAGCTTCGACATCACCGTCTGCGTCGCCGCGTCGCGCTCCAGGTGCTTGTCGGTGAGCGGGTTGAGGATCCCGCGCAGGACGGACATCGCGATCCAGCGCCGCGGCACGATGATGCGTGGCTTGCGCTGCTCGATGCCGCGGGCGACGGCTTCGCCGGCCTGGCGCGGCGTCAGGCGCTTGTGCAGTGGCCTGGGCAGCACCGAGAGCATCTCCTCAGCCATCGGATCGGCGTCGATTCCGCGTCGCACCATCTCGGTGTCGATGAACCCGAAGTAGGCGACGCTCGCGCTCGCGCCGTGCTGGGCCAGCTCGACGCGCAGCGCGCGGCCGAACTGCTCGACGGCCGCCTTGCTCATCGCGTAGGGGATCGTCCCGGCGCCGTTGGTGAACGCGTAGATCGAGGCGACGACCACGGCGTGCCCCCTGCGGCGCACGATCTCCGGCAGCGCCGCCTCGACGGTGTACGCGACGCCCATGATGTTGACGTCGAGCGTGCGGTCGATGTTCTCGCTCGACATCGCGCTGAACGTCGACGCCTTCGAGACGATGCCCGCGTTCGCCATCACGACGTCGAGGCCGCCGAAGCGCTCGACCGTCGTCGCGACGACGCGCTGCATGGCGCCGCGGTCCGTCACGTCAGCGGCGAGCCCGAGAGCCTGCACGTCGTCGATCTGCGATGCGGCGCTCTGCACGGCCTGCTCGTCGAGGTCGACGACGACCACGCTCGCCCCGCGCGCCCGGATCGCCTGCGCAGTCGCGAAGCCGATCCCGCGCGCTCCTCCGGTGACGAGCGCGACCTTTCCCGCCAAGTCGTATTCAGCCATCCGGTCAGCCTTCCAGATGCGGCCCGCGGGCGGCGCGCCGCGCCGCCCTCACTTCCCCGGCCTCAGCGAGATCTTGACGAGCGCCCGGACGGTGATCTTGACCGGATAGCCGGTGGGCCCGCCCGCGCACGGCTTGTCCGGCGGACCGACCGAAAGACACTCGGCGACTGTCACCCAGATCGGCGGCGACTCGACCGCCAGCGCGACGAGGCCGCGTGGGCCGACCTTTCCGGCGACCTTCACCGTGATCGGCGTGTCCGCGTAGCCCCTGGGGATCAGCGGCTCACCGCAGCCGGGCACCGTGCGGCTGTCGAAGGCGAGCCGCGTCACGACGTGGACCGTCGATGTCACGCGGCCGTTCGCCCGCAGCCGAGCGCGGGAGCGCGGTGTCTTGTCGAGCCGCACGACCGAAGCGGGGTTCAGGCGCAGCGTCGCAGCGCCGCCGCAACCGGGATCGCTGAGGATGTCGACCGCGCCCAGCCGGATGTTCGCCGACTTGAAGTCGATGTCGATGTCCTGCCCGATCCGGAAGCGGTGGGCGAAGACCCCGTCAAGGCGACCGCTCAGCGGGACCTCGCGGGTCACGCCGGTGCCGGTGATCACCTGGCCGCCGGGCAGCGGCAGGGCGGGGATCTCGACGCCGGCGCTGCTGCCCGGGAGCAGGGTTACGGTCACGCGAGTCGGTTTGAAGCGCTTCGCCCCAAGCGCGGCGGGCGCGGCGACCAGCGCGCAGAGCGTCAGGACGACGGCGAGCAGGAGCAGCGGGCGAATCGAGCGCATACGCAGTTGTACACCCTGGCGGCCCGGTCATCCGTCGGGTGCGGCTGAGAGTCTGCGGCCGTTGAGCATCCTCTGGGCCGCACTGATCGTCGTGGCGGCGACCGGCATCGCCGTCGCGGCGATGCTGATCGTGCGCCGCCGCGCGCCCGAGGGCAGCCACTTCCAGGACGGCGACCGGGCGTCCGGCGTGTTCGGCGTCCTGGCGACGGGCTTCGCGGTGCTTCTGGGTCTGATCGTCGTGCTCGCCTTCACGAGCTACGACGAGTCGCGGGCCGGAGCGGAGACCGAGGCGCTCGTGCTGCTGCAGCAGGCTCAGACCGCCGAGTTCATGCCTGCGGAGATCCGCGCCCGTCTCAGCAACGAGCTCGTCTGCTACGGGCGCACAGTCGTCAACCAGCAGTGGCCCGCCCTCGAGGACGGAACGCTGACGGAGGCCTTCAACCCGTGGACGATCGCGATGTTCAAGACGCTGCAGACGACGCGGGCCACGACGGCCGCCGAGCAGTCCGCCTACGACAAGTGGCAGGACCAGACGTCGGATCGCGAGTCGGCGACCAACGACCGGATACACGGCGCGGAGGGCGTGATCCCCGTCCAGCTCTGGATCGTCCTGTTCGTGATCGCCGCGGTGCTGATCGGTTACGTGCTGTTCTTCGCCGACAGCGGCGAGCACGCGATCGTGCAGGCGATGCTGATGGGGTCGGTCGTCGTCGTCTTCACCGTCACGCTGCTGCTGATCAGCTCACTCGACAGCCCGTACAAGAAGGGCAGCGGCGGCCTCAGACCCGTGGCCATGGAGCGCACGCTGCGCAACCTCGACCAGCTGAGGGGGCTCGTTGGACTTCAGGACGAGCGCCTGCCCTGCGACGCGAACGGCAGGGCGCTGAGGCTGCAGTGAGGGGCGCTGCCTCGCCGGCTACGCGCTGAGCCGGACGGGCAGGGTGCGCAGCTGGTTCACGAACCCTGAGACGACGAAGTGTGGCGTCCCGTCGAGTTGCATTGTCGGGGTAGCGGTTGAGGGTCTCTTCGAGCAGGATCCGCAGTTCCAGGCGCGCGAGCGCGGCCCCGAGGCAGAAGTGGCGGCCGCCGGCACCGAACGCCTGATGCTCGGGGTTGCGCGTCACATCGAAGCGATCGGGATCCTCATAACGGCTCTCGTCACGATTCGACGACACGTACCACATCACGACCTTGTCGCCCTCACGGATCTTCTGGCCCTGAAGCTCGACATCACGCGTCGCTGTACGCCGGAAATGCGCGAACGCCGGGAACATCCTCAAAGCCTCCTCGACCGCCGCCGGGATCAACGAGCGATCCTCCAACAACAGCCGGCGCTGATCGGGATTCTCCAGCAGAGCACGCATCGCACTGCAATACGTCGCCTTCGTGCTGTCGTTGCCCGCAGCCATCAGCAGGAAGAAGCCCATCACGATCTCGTGCTCCTCCAGCCGCTGCCCATCAACCTCGGCATGCACCAACACACTCGTCAGATCATCAGTCGGATTCTCCCGCCGATCAGCGATCAACTCCTGACACCGCCGGAACACCTCCGGCACATCACGCTCCATCACCGTCTGCACACCCTCCGGATTGACCTCCGGGTCGTTCGCCGCGAGGATCGTGTTCATCAGGTCAGCCCACACGATGTCATCGCCCGCCGGCAGCCCCATGAAGCTGCCGATCACACGCGAGACGACCGGCTGCGCCACATCCGTCACCAGATCACACGTCTCACGACCCTCAAGCTGATCAAGCACGTCACGCGTGATCGCACGAATCGCATCCTCATGCTCAGCGATCCGCTTCGGCGTGAACCCACGCTGAAACAACGCCTTCACACGATCATGCTTCGGCGGATCCATCCCGATGAACATCGCCCGCGTCAGTTCCAGCGGCAGCGCCGCGTTGGTCGCGGCGGTGATCCCGCCGCGCTCCGACGAATAGGTCTCCCAGTCACGGCTGACCTCGAACACGCCGTCCGCAGTCGTCACCGACCAGTAGCCGTCCTCGTCCGGGAAGTCGGGCATGTAGGCGACCAGTGCACCGGGCACTGCGACCGCATCTCGCGGAACATCTCGTGCGGCGGGCCCTCCTTCCAGAGCTCGCGGTCGAAGACGATCCTCTGGTCGATCGGCGTGGCGTCAAGAGTCATCGAAACCTCCGGGCGGGACGAGCGAACCGGGAACGTTACCCGTCGGCCGCGACCGGCGGCATCGAACTGCTCGGCCTGCCCGCTTGCGCACTGGGCGCGCCATCACGATAGGTTCGTGCAGAGACCAAGGTAAAGAGCAAAGGAGCTGCAGCATGCGACGCATCAAACGTCCCAGCCCCTCAATGGTCGTGGCGCTCATCGCGCTGTTGATCGCGGTCGGAGGCACCGCCTATGCGACCGGAGAGGGCAAGCCGCTGCTCGGCGGCGCCCGCAACCCGGGCAACGACACCTCCAAGGCGCTGAGCAAGGAAACCCAGATCATCGCCAGCAACACCGGCTACGGGACGCGCCAGTCGAACAAGTCCTCGAGCGGCGGCGGCGCCATCTACGGCTGCCGGTCCGGCGCCGGCGGCACGCCCACGAAGAACGAGCCGTGCGTCCGCGCCAACAACCTGTCGGCCGGACTCGCGTTCGAGTTCGCGACGACGAGCGGCGACACCGCTGGCACGATCCAGACGAAGGACGCCAACGGCAAGCCGTTCACGACCAACGCGACCGGCGTGGCGACGGGCCTCAACGCAGACCGCGTCGACAGCCTCGACGCCAGTCAGATCGTGTCGCAGGCGCGCGCGGGTCTCAACCCGCTGCAGACGTTCAGGATCTCGTCATCGACCGCGTCGAACGCGGATGAGGCGGCGGCAAGAGCCGCGGCGACAGAGATCGTGCTGCTGACGTTCGGCCCGTTCACCGTCTACGGCAAGTGCTTCGTCGACACCGACGGGGGACCAGCTGCAACACCTGAGGTCCGCGCCGAGGTCTACGCGCGCACGTCGCAGGACGGCGCGCTGCTCGACGGACAGACCGACCTGCTCGACGGTGACCCGGACTTCCTGAACACGGGCACCGCGGAGAGCGACCGGCAGATCGACACGGCGACGGCCGACTCCGGCGACCTCGTGAACCTCGATCTGGACGACGACCTCACGGGGCTCGTCGCTCCCGACGCGCTCGGCGTACGAGTTCCACGTCGTGCTCGGAGCGAAGACCGGCGACCTGCCGAACGGCAACGGGGTCTGGGGCGGCGGCGACCGCTGCGGCTTCGGCATCAGCCACTTCGGCTGAGCACGCCGACCACGAACGCGCCCGTGGGGGCGAGCCGGCGCGCTCGCCCCCACGGCCGCCTGCCCGCGGCCTGTAGCGTCACGGCCATGGCAGCGACCGCGTTCGCCGGCTGGCCCGCCGGCGCGCTCGACTTCCTGAGCGAACTCGAGGCGAACAACGACCGCGACTGGTTCAAGGCCAATCGCGCGCGCTACGACGAGCTGCTGCGCGAACCGACGGCGGCGCTCGGCGAGGACCTGGCGAAGCTCGGGCGTCCCGCACCTGTTCCGCCCGTACAACGACACGCGCTTTCACGCCGGTCCGCCGATCAAGGAGCACGTCGGCACTGGCGATCGGGATGGAGGGCGCGGGCGGCTACTACGTCGAGATCTCGCTCGACGGGCTGCTCGTGGCGGCCGGCCTGCACAACCCGCAGAGCGACCAGGTCGAGCGGCTGCGCGCCGCGGTCGCAGACGGGCGCAGGGCGGCGACGCTGCGGCGAGCGATCGACAGGGCGGCCGCGGCCGGGCTCGACCTCAACGAGCCGGACCTGAAGCGCGTGCCGCGCGGCTACCCCGCCGATCACCCGCGCGCCGGACTGCTGCGCCACCGGCGCCTGATGGTCCACCGCCGCGTCCCCGCGGCGAAGTGGATGAGCACGCGCGCGGCGGGCGGGCGCATCGCGGACTCGCTCGCGAGCGCGACGCCGCTGGTCAACTGGCTGCGGTCGAACGTGGGGCCCAGCCAGAACCCGCAGCGTCGCTGAGCGCCGTCCGCGCGAGTGGTTCAGGCAGCCGGCGCGGCGGTCGGGGCGCGGCACGCCTCAAACCCGCGCGCGGGGACGCCGATGACTCCGTGTGGCCCCGCCGCGACACCGACTGCCCTCGCCCCGCGCGCTCGCGACGGTGGTCGTCGTGCTGGCGCCGTTCGCAGGGCTCTGGCTGAACGGCCACCACAAGCGCAATGCGGTCGAGCAGCGCGCCGCGCAGGTCGCCGGCCAGATCGCGGGTCGCTCGGTCAGCGTCAGCTGCCCCGGTCCGATCGAGCGCCGGCTGCTCTACGAGATTCACGAGGGCACCGTTCGCTTCGACGCCGACGGGCGGCCCGCAGACGAGACCAACCTGAGCGCACGGACCTGCGACGGGGCTGCGACGCGCCTTCGACGAGGGACCTTCGATCGACCTCGAATGCCTCGCCCACCGCTGCCCGCCGGACGACGAGCGCGCCGCGGCGGCACTGGCGATCCTCGCCCACGAGTCGGTTCACCTGCGCGGCGTCGCGGACGAGGGCGAGACCGAATGCGAGGCGCGCGAGCAGATCGGGCTCGTCGCCGAGGGCTTCGGCCTGACCGGCCGGCGCGACCGCATCGCTGGCCCGCTGGCAGGCGACCGACTGGGCCGAGCAGCTCCCGGACCGCTACCGGGCCTGCTGACGCGCGGCTGCGGACGCGCGCCGGACCGCTACGCCGCCACCGCTGCCCGCTGCGGCAGCAGCACCCGCTGGAGAAACTCGATCTGGTCGGCCACGAAGCGCTCGAACGGCTCGCCGAGGTACGGCTCGAAGTGGCCGACGGGATAGCGCAGCAGCTCGCCGCGCGGTGCGCGCCCGGCCATCTTGATCGCGGGCGCAGGCGGCGTCGTATCGTCGCCGTCGCCGACCTGGACGAGCAGCGGGCAGCACACTGCGTGCGGCCTTGGAGACCGGCCGGTAGCTGCCGACGTGGAGCATGATCCGCGCGCCGACGGCGTTCTGCCAGCGTGATTCCGAGCCGGTGATCGCGGTGAACCCGGGCTCGGCCTCCGGTGCCGTCATGACGGCGTAGGACCCGGGCGGCCCGGCCGCCGGGAGCGTCACGGGCGACCTGCCGCGCCACGCGGCGACCTGATCGCGAATGCGCGTCGACCGTCGCACGCAGCGCGACCTTGGGCGGCGTGATCCGCAGCTGCACGAGCCCATCGGCGAACGGGACCTGCGCTATCACCGCTGCAACCTCGGGGTGGCGCGAGGCGACCGCGACCACGTGCCCGCCGCTGAACGATGAGCCGAACAGCGCGATCCGCGCCGCGTCGACTCCGTCGAGGCCGCGCGCAGTGGCGATCGCCGCGTCGTAATCCTCGTGCTGTCGCCTGATGTCGACGACCTGGCGCTCACGGCCACCGCTCTCGCCGAACCCGCGGTAGTCGAACAGCAGCACCGCGAAACCTGCGGCGGCGAAGCGCTCCGCATAGGCCGGGAGGCGGTCGCGCCGTGTCGCGCTGAAGCCGTGGGCCATCACGACGCAGGGCACTGGACCGCCGGCGCCGGCCGTCGGCCGGTAGAGCCAGGCCGCGATCGCGTCGCCGCCCGAGTCGAACTTCAGGTCCTCGCGCACATGCGTCATCCGTCGCCTCTCAGTAGCCGGCGACGGACTATCGCACCGACGGCGTAGGCTGCGCAACGCAGCCAACCGAACCGGAGCGATCGCCCGTGACCACCGAGGCCGGCCCCATCTCGCTGCCCCTTTCCACCCTCGCGGAGACCGAGCGCGGGTTCGCGCACGTGAACCGCGGGAAGGTCGAGGCGTTTCGCGCGCTCGGACTGGGGCTCGTGCTGGGTGCGCGCGAGGGTGCGCGCTTCCAGGACGCGTACAGCGGCCGCTGGTACTGGAACTGCCACTGCAACGGGGGCGTCTTCAACCTCGGCCACCGCCATCCGCGCGTGGTCGACGCCGTGCGTGCCGCGCTCGACGAAGTGGACATCGGCAACCACCACCTGATGTCGCCATGGCGTGCGGCGCTCGCCGAGCGGCTGGTCGCGACCACCGGCGGGCGGCTTCAGGGAGTCGTGCTCGGCGTGTCCGGCAGCGAGGTGGTCGACACCGCCGTGAAGCTCGCGCGCGGGGCGACCGGTCGGTCGGACATCGTCAGCGCGCACGGCGCCTACCACGGCGTGACCGGGTACGCGATGGCGGCGGGCGACGCGCCGTACCGCGACCCTTTCGGCCCGCGCGCCGCCGGTTTCTCCCAGGTGCCGTGGAATGACCTCGGCGCGATCGATGCGGCCGTCGGTCCCGACACCGCCGCCGTCTTGCTGGAGGCGATCCCGGCGACGCTCGGCTTCCCGCCGCCGGAGCCCCAGTACCTGCAGGGTGTGCAACGGATCGCTCACGAGCGCGGCGCGCTGCTCGTGCTCGACGAGGTCCAGACCGGCCTGGGCCGCACCGGCTCCGTGTGGTTCCACGAGCAGGAGCAGGTGGCCCCCGATGCGATCGTCATCGGCAAGGGGCTGTCCGGCGGCGTCTACCCGATCGCCGCGCTGCTGACGAGCGCCGCGATGCACGAGCCGATCGACGCCAACCCGTTCGCCCACAGCTCGACGTTCGGCGGCTCGGAGCTCGGCTGCGCGGCGGCGCTGGCGGTGTTGGAGATCGTGACCGGGAACGGGTTCCTGGAGCGTGTGCGGGCGCTCGGCGAGCGCTTCGAGGCCGGGCTCGCGGACCTCCCGTTCGAGCTGCGCCGGCGCGGGATGACGATGGCCCTGGCCTTCGAGGAGGAGGGCGGCGGATTGACGGCGGCGCAGCGCCTGCTCGAGGCGGGCGTCTTCGCAGTCTGGGCCAACAACGACACGCGCGCGCTTCAGTTCAAGCCGCCGCTGACGACGACCGACGCCGAGGCGGACGAGATCATCGCGCTCGTGCGCGGCGTGCTCGGGGGATGAGCGCGGCGCAGCCCGGCCCAGGCGGTGCGGGAGGCCCGAGCGCCGCCGAGCTGGCGAGCGTCGAGCAAGAGGTCCGCGCGGCGCTGCGCAGCGGCGACCAGGCCGCGCTGCGGCCACTCGCCTGGGGTGAGATCGGCCCGGTGCTGGGCTGGCCCGCCGAGCAGCCCGCGTTCGCGCTCAAGCGCCTGCCGCCGTTCGCCGGGCGGGCTGACTGCGACGACTTCGCCGCCGTGCTGCGCGGCTACGTGTCCGCGCTCGCCGCGGGCGGCCTGGAGTGCGTGCCCACCGAGGTCGGCGTCTTTCAGGGCGAGCACGATGTGATCGGTTACATCGTCCAGCCGCTGCTGCCGGCCGGGACGCTCGCCACGCAGCTGCTGCGCGCGGCCGATCCCAAGGTGGGCAACACGATGCTCGCGGCGATCGTCGAGGCCGACCTGGGAATCCCCGGACCCGGGCTCGCGCTCGACGGGCAGGTCTCGAACTTCGCGTGGGTCGACGGGCGCCTGCTGTACCTGGACTTGACGACGCCGCTGCTGTTCGACGACGGCGGGCACCTGCAGATGGACATCGACCTGATGCTGCGGGCGCTGCCGGCGATGCTCAGGCCGGCCGTGCGGCGCTGGGTCGTGCCCGACCTGATGCGGCGTTATCGGGACCCCCGCTCGGTTGTGCTGGACATGCTCGGCAACCTGCTCAAGGAACGCCTCGACGCATGGGTGCCGGTCGTGCTGGAGATGACGACCGGTCGCGTCTCCCCGCCGCTGTCGGCCGAGGACGTGCGGCGGTCCTACCGCTCCGACGCGCGCCTCTGGGAGGTGCTGCTGCGGTTGCGCCGGCTCGACCGCTCATGGCAGCAGCGCGTGCGGCGGCGCGAGTACCCGTTCCTGCTCCCGGGCGCGATCGATCGCTGACGCCGCGGCCCGCAGCCTCAGTAGAAGTCCTGAACGCTCATCCCCCAGCGGGCTGAGTCCTCTCCGCCGGACACGGTGATCTGGAAGATGCCCGGCTGGGTCTCGAAGTTCCGCGTCCTGCCGCTGCCCTTCTCGAGATCCCAGGACTCGACCTCGTCCTCGGCCGGCAGGCTCGTGACGACCGCGGCGGGGCCGAAGCAGACGAGCAGCAGCGAGCAGCGCCCCTCGTAGGTCATGCGATAGACGACGCGCCAGCGCTTTCCGCGGATCCTGAACGGCACCGAGCGTCCGTCGTCGAGCGCCTCGAACGTCGTGACGGTGCGCCAGCGCGGCGTCGCGGCGACGGTCAGCGCGACGGTCGAGCCGGGCACGGCGGTCGCCGGCGGAGCAGGCGACTGCTTGAGCACGGTCCCCGCGACGGCACCCTCAGCGGGCGCGTCGCGCACCTTCGAGAGCAGCCCGAGCGCGTCGAGCTGCTGCTTGGCGCGCGCGAGGTCCTTCCCGGTGAGCGCCGGAACGGCGACTGGGGCGGGGCCGTCGCTGAGCGTCACCCTGACCGTCGAGCCCTCGCCCACGCGTGAGCCGGCATCCGGGTCCTGGGCGATCGAGACGCCCTTCGGCGTGCTGCTGGAGTGGCGACGATCGAAGCGCGGCTTCAGCTCGTTGCGTCCAGCTCGCGCGCTGACGCCCTCGCGGCTCAGGCCGCGCAGCTCGGGGACCGTCGTCTGTGCGCCCGGCGCGAGCAGCGCGACGCCCGCTCCGACCAGCGCCCCGATCAGCAGCAGCGGCGCGAGCGCGCGCCTGCGGCGCCGAGTCGCCGGCGGATCGGGCTGCGCCGCCCGGCGCGGGTCGACCTGAGTGCGGTCGGGCGAACTCAAGAACCGACGTCTGCGCGACGGACGTGGCGGCCACCGACGTCTCGGCGACGCTCGTCGGGGCCTCGCCGTCCGGCGGCGCAGGTGGCGGCTCGTGACCCCGGTCGAGCTCAGCGGCGGGCATCGTCGCGCGTGCCTGTGCGAGCGCGGCCGCCATCGCGGCCCCGTCCGGGTAGCGATCGGCCGGATCCTTCTCCAGCGCGCGGGCGACGACCGCCGCGAGCTCCGCCGGTACCGACGCGGGCAGCGCGGGCGGCGGCTCCTGGAGATGGCGCACAGCGACCTCGACGGCGACCTCTCCCGCGAACGGAGGCGCGCCGGTAAGCATCTCGTGGATCACCACGCCGACCGCGTAGACGTCGCTGGCCGCAGTCGTGGCGCGCCCGCTCGCGTGCTCGGGCGACATGTAGCGCGGCGTTCCGAGCGCCGTCGCCGCCGCGCCGTGCGGGCTGCCCTCGGCAAGCCGCGCGACTCCGAAGTCGCCGACCCTGACGCTCCCGTCGCGGGCGAGCAGGATGTTCGCCGGCTTGATGTCGCGGTGCACGATGCGCTTCTCGTGCGCGCGAGCGAGCGCCCGGCAGAGCAGCTCTGCGATCCGCGCAGCCTCGGCCGGTGCCAGTGGCCCGCGCCGCAGGCGCTCGGCGAGGCTGTCCCCGTCGATCAGCTCAGCGACGTAGTAGAGGCTGTCGCCCGAGTGACCGACATCGAAGATCTGGACGATGCCCGGATCGCTCACGCTCGCGAGCATCTGCGCCTCCCGCTCGAAGCGCTCGACCCAGACGGGGTCATCCGCCCACCACGGCTTGATGACCTTCACCGCGACCGCCCGCTGGAGCCGCCGGTCACGGCCGCGATAGACACGGCCGAACGTCCCCTCGCCGATCAGCTCGTGGATCTCGTAGCGGTCGTCCAGCACGCGGCCGGAGAGGTCAGGGGCGCGGGGCATCTGAGGCTCCAGATGATGCTAGGAGAGAGCGTCAGGGGCGCTGCGCCGCTTTTCCGACCGATACGCCCCGTACGGTCGCGTCGTTCCCAACCCCAGAGGAGGGTCGTGATGACCAAGAACGACCTCGCGAAGGCGGTAGCCGGCAAGACCGGCTTGTCCCAGACGGCGGCAACGGATGCGCTTGGTGCGGTGCTCGAGAGCATCGAGGCTGAGCTTGCCGGCGGAGGTGAGGTGACGATCACCGGATTCGGCCGGTTCTCGGTCGCGCAGAGGAGTGCGCGGCAGGGTGTGAACCCGGCGACCGGCCAGCGGATCTACATCGCTGCGACGCAGGCCCCGAAGTTCACGGCCGGCTCGAAGCTCAAGAGCGCGGTCAAGAGCTGACCTGCACACGCCCCCGACGGCCCGCTTCCGGAGCAGAGCGTTTGCTTCGGGGCGGGCTGCAGGCGTCCCGGCCCGTCCAGGGTCAGCGACCTTCCATCGGCCTGCGCGACGCGAGGTGCCAGCCGTTGCACAGCTCGCAGCGGTAGGGAACGGAATCCTCGCCGTACTGCGCACGGTGCATCAGCACGATCGTCCTCGCCTCGGCCTCCGTCTCGAACCACTGCTTTGAGCTGCAGCGCTCACGCGCTCGCCGATCGCGCTCGAACAGCTCCTCGGCGCTGGGGCCGTGCCGCTGCGGTGGTTTGCGCCCCCGCCTGGCTTTGCGCGGCATCGCTCAGAGCACCGCCTCGATCGCCTCGATGGGACGGCCGAGTGCGGCGCGGCCGTCATCGGTGAGCAGGATCGGGCGCTCGATCAGGACCGGGTTCGCGACCAGCAGCTCAAGCCAATCCGCGCGGTCACGCGGCAGCTCCCGCAGACCGCGTTCGCGCGCGTCGAGCAGCGCCTTCGCGGCGCGGCTCTTCGAACAGCGCGGGTTGTGCCAGAGCTGCATCGGGAGAATGCTAGGCCCAGCTCACCCCGCTGGCAGGACCCAGCCGGCCATCGCCACGACGTGCGCCGCGGCGGCGGCGATCACGAACGCGTGGAACACCTCGTGGAAGCCGAAGGTCGCCGGCCACGGGTCGGGGCGGCGCGTCGCGTAGACGACCGCGCCCGCGGAGTACAGCAGCCCGCCCGCCAGCAGCAGGGCCAGCGGCCAGGCCGTCAGGCCGCCGAGCAGTTGAGGCACGGCGAGCAGCGCGACCCAGCCCAGCGCGAGGTAGGTGGCGGCCGACAGCCAGCGCGGCGCGTCGATCCAGCAGATGCTGAGCACCACGCCGGCGACGGCGCCGCCCCAGACCCCGGCGAGCACCACGACCTGCGTCGCGCCGTGCAACACGAGCAGCGCGACAGGCGTGTAGCTGGCGGCGATGAATACGAAGATCGTGCTGTGGTCGATGCGGCGCAGAAGCGGGCGCCAGCGCAGGCTCCAGCGCCAGCGGTGGTAGATGCCGCTGCCCGCGAACAGCGCGCAGAGGCCGACGCCGTAGACCAGGGCGGCCACCCGCGCGGGCCCCGCGGGCGCGAGCGCGGTGATCGCGAGCGCGGTGATCGCGGCGCCCCAGAAGGCGTACGCGTGCGAGACCCCGCGCAGCCGAGGCTGCCCGAGTCGCTCGTGCAGGCGGGCCGAGGAGCTCATGCGGCATTCTCACAGGATCGCGCCGCGACGCCGGCGCGCGGATTCGCCCCCGCGTGCTCGGTCTGATCGACGAAGTCCGCCAGCAGAGCAGCGAAGCGGGCGGGCTCGTCCCGGAAGGGAAAGTGTCCGGCTCGCTCGAAGACCTCCAGCCGGCTGTGGGGCATCAGCGCATGGGCGGCGTGGGCATGGGCGACCGGTATCAGCGGGTCGCGCAGGCCCCACACGATCAGCGTCGGAACGTCGGCGGCGAGGTAGAGCCGGTTGCTCGCGCACACGCGCTGCCCACCGGGATCGATGATCGAGCGTGCCGTATGCAGGAACGCACGGCAGGCCCGATCGTCCTCGAGCGTCGCTATGCCGTCGGCGACGCCCTGAAGGTCGGCGCTGGGGTGAAGCCCGATCCGAGCGAGAAGGCGGCCGGCTGCGGCCGCAGCGCCGAGTACGCCCGTCCCTGCGAGTGCGGGCATCACCCAGTCCGCGCCGGGAAGCGTCGCGGCGCGCAGAATCGGGTGGACCTCGCGTCCCAGGCCACCGCTGGAGACGAGTGCCAGCCGCTCGACGCGCTCGGGGAACTGGTAGGCGAGCTGCATCGCCACGCCGCCGCCAAGGGAGTGCCCGGCGATCGTCGCGCGAGGATGTCCGAGCTCGAGCATCAGGTCACGCACCGTGTTGGCGAAAGCGCCCAGCGAGTAGTCGCCCTCAGGCTTGTCGGACGCGCCGTGACCCATCAGGTCCGGAGCGATGACCGTGTACCGCTGCGCGAGCGCGCTCAGCACATCGCTCCAGCAGTCCGAGCTGGAGGTGATCCCGTGCAGCAGGACCAGCGGCGGGCCGTCGCCGAGCATGCGATAGGTCAACGGGTGGCCATGGAGATCGACGGAGCGCAAGGATCCGCCATGCTCATCTGTTGCCATTGACCGATGTTACACCGACCGACGTCACATGTAACGGCGTAAGCTTCACGTCGTGTCTCCCGCTCCCACTCCCAGCAGCGACATGACGATCGACGAGCTCGCCCGCGCGAGCGGCATGACGGTGCGCAACATCCGCGCGCACCAGTCTCGCGGGCTGCTGCCCGCACCCGAGGTCCGGGCACGCACGGGCTACTACGGCCCCGAGCACGTCGCCCGGCTCCAGCTGATCCAGGAGCTCCAGGGCAACGGCTACAACCTCGCGGCGATCAAGCACCTGCTGGCGCGCTCGGACGGGTCCGCCGAGGACATCCTGCGTTTCGCCGACACGCTGCTGGCGCCCTGGCCCACCGAGCAGCCCGAGGTCGTCGAGCTGTCCGAGCTGCGTGACCGATTCGGCGCCGCCGATCCGAAGCTGCTTGCGCGCGCGGTCGGGCTCGGTCTCGTGGTGCCGCTCGGCGGCGAGCGCTACGAGGTCCCGAGCCCGGCCGTGCTGCGCGCGGGCGACGCGGTGCTCGCGCTCGGCGTGACACTCGACAAGGCGCTCGACATCGTCGAGCGCCTGACGAAGAACGCCGACAGCGTCAGCAGCACCTTCGTCAAGCTGTTCATGGAGCAGGTCTGGAAGCCGTTCGACCAGGCCGGCCGGCCGGCCGCCGACTGGCCCGAGGTGAGCGAGACCCTCGAGGAGCTGCGCCCGCTCGTCAGCGACGCGTTCCTCGCGGTCTTCCAGCAGCGCATGACGCGCGGCGTGGAGCGCGCGTTCGGGCGCGAGCTGGAGAAGCGCGCGAAGGGCTGACGCCGAGGCGCCGGCCGGCTACCCGCCGCGCTGAGTGGCGGCCTCGAGATCCGCGCGGTGGCCGGCGACCGTCTGGCGCAGCGTCTCGCGCGCGTCCCAGGTCGGCTTCCACTTGAGCTCGCTGCGGGCGCGCGCCGTATCCATCAGCACGGGTTCGCGCAGCGCCTCGATCCATGAGGCCTCGTCCGGGAGAAACGGCAGCCGGGCGACGATCTCAGCGGTCGCGTCGACGGCAAGCTCCGGAACCGGCACCGAGTACCAGCCGACCTCATGAGCCAGGTCGCCGAGCGTTATCTCACCCTCACCGGCGAGGTTGTACACGCCGGGATCGCCGCGGCCGAGGGTGGCCGCGAGCAGCGCGGCCGCGACGTCGTCGTGGTGGACGAGCTGCAGCGGGACGCCCGTGTCGGGCAGCACCGGCTTGAGGACCGGGACCTGCTCGAACAGCGCTCGCACCGCGTGGGGCATGCGCTCACCCAGGTCGATGAACGGGATCGCGTTCACGAGCACCGGCGCCTGAGGGCCCGCGACGATGCAGGGGCGGAACACGTAGGCCTGCGTCTTGGACCCCTCCAGCGCCTGCGCGAGAACCTGCTCGACCTCGGCCTTCTCGAGTGAGTAGGGGTGGCGCTCGGAGCCCCGGGCGGGCATGTCCTCGACGAGCAGCTCGCCGTCGGTCCCGGCGAAGCCGTAAGCGGCGACCGACGAGGTGTAGATGAGCCGGGCGGCGCCGGCCTCTGCGGCGGCCCGGAAGACGTTGCGCGAGCCTTCGACGTTGATCGCGTGGCCCTCGTCACTGCCCGTGTTGATGATGAATGCCAGGTGGACGACGACGTCCGCCCCTGCGACGAGCTGCTCGACCGACGCGCGGTCGAGGATGTCGCCCTCGCGGTACTCCGTCTTCTTCCAGCCGCGCGCGCGAGGATCGAACGAGCGGCGCGCCATCCCGATCACGCGGCCGACCCGCGGCGAACGCTCCAGCGCCTCGATGAACGGCTTGCCGATCTCGCCGGTCGGGCCGGTCACGGCGACGGTCAGCTTCCCGGCGCCCCCGTTTGCGGCAGGGCGGGCGCGGGCCTTCTTGGCGGGTGGCGTCATGCGCCCACCGTCCTGCGTTTCGCGCGCCACGTCAAGCGGCTGACCGGCGACCAGCTCTCAGGTTCTCGCGGCGGCTCTCGTGCCGGCGGCGCGGACGCCGCGCGACACCAGGCCGCTGCCGGCCCCTCTCCTAGCGCCCGGCGACGCGAGCGACCTCGGCGAGCGAGGTCTCGCCGGAGCGCACCTTCGTGAGCCCGTCGTGGCGCAGTGGGCGCATCCCGCCGGACAGCGCCGCAGCCTTGATCTCGTCGCCCGAGGCGTGACGCATCACGAGCGAGCGGATCTCCTCGCTGATCTCCATCACCTCGTAGATCCCCGTACGCCCGCGATAGCCGGTCTTGCCGCAGTTCGGGCAGCCGCGCGCCTCGAAGCAGGTGAGGTCGTAGTCGACCTCGTAGCCGGACTCGCGCAGTGCCTCGGCGGTGACGATGACCTGCTCCTTGCAGCTCATGCAGAGGACCCGCGCCAGGCGCTGGCCGATCACGCAGTCGATCGCCGAGGCGACCAGGAACGGCTCGACGCCCATGTCGATCAGCCGTGTCAGCGCCGTCGCCGCGTCGCGCGTGTGAAGTGTGGAAAGGACGAGGTGTCCGGTGAGCGCAGCCTCCGTCGCGATCCGCGCGGTCTCCTCATCGCGGATCTCGCCGACCATGATCACGTCCGGATCGGCGCGCACCATCGAGCGAAGCGCGCTCGCGAAGTTGACTCCCGCACGCTGGGCGACCTGCATCTGCTTGATCCCGTCAACGCGGTACTCGACCGGATCCTCGATCGTCACGATCGAGCGATCGCCCGTGTTGAGCTGACTCAGCGCGCCGTAGAGCGTCGTGGTCTTGCCCGAGCCGGTCGGCCCCGTGACGAGGATCGCCCCGTATGGCATCGCGAGCGCGCTGCGCAGGCGGTCGGCCTCGAGGTCCAGCAGGCCGAGCTTGTCGAGCTCGATCAGCCCGCCGCCGTGGTCGAGGATTCGCAGGACGACCGACTCGCCCGGCGACCAGCGGCAGCGTGACGACGCGGATGTCGACGTGGCGCCCGGCGATCGCAAGCGTCAGGCGCCCATCCTGCGGCTGCCGGCGCTCGGCGATGTCCATGTTGGCCATGATCTTCACGCGCGAGACGACGCCGCGAGCCATCCGCGCCGGTATCCCGCTCGACGCGGCCAGCACGCCGTCGATCCGGTACTGCACCGTGAGTTCACCGGCGCTCGGAGCGAAGTGCACGTCGCTGGCACCCAACTCGACGGCCTCAGCGATGATCGAGTGCACGAGCTTGACGATCGGGGCCTCGTCGGTCTCGTCGTGCATCTCGCTGACGGAGAACGCTTCCTCTTCGGCCTCCTGCGACTCGAGCACGTCACCGAGCCGGCCCAGGCGGGCGATCAGCGCACCGAGCTCCTCGCGGGAGGCGACGACCGGCTGCACGTCGAGCGCGGTCATCATCGAGATGTCGTCGATCGCGAGCACGTTGGCCGGATCGGGTGTTGCGAGCAGAAGCGTCTGGTCATCGGCGAAGCCGATCGGCACGACCTCGTAGCGACGCGCCGTGTCGGGTGAGATCAGGCTCGCCGCGGCGTGGTCGACGGCGAACTCACTGAGGTCCACGAAGTCGACGCCGAAGCGCTCGGCGATCACGCGCGCCAGCTGGTAGGGGCTCAGGATGCCGCGATCGACGAGCACGGTGCCCGTGTTGCGCCCGCTGGAGCGGGATTCGGCGACGGCGGCGTCGACCGTGTCGCGGTCGGCAAAGCCGAGGTCGACGACGATCTCGCCGATGAAGCGCGACGAGCGGCCCCTGCGGGCCGGCGGGAACAACCCTGGGCGCGCGGGGGCGGGCGCCTCTTCGGGGACCGGCGCCTCGGCGGGTACGGCCGCGGCTAGCGACATGTTCGGCTGCATGCGAGTGGACTGGGAAGGGGGTGGACGGTTCTTCTATCGGCAGGCGCGAGCAGAACCGGAGCCCAGATTGAATTCGCCTGGACGGCGAGCGGCGGCGCAGCGAGGTTGAGCGGCGTAAGGGAGGCGTAATGGACGGCACCCGAGCCCGGACCTAGCCTGTGTCGATGATCAAGCGCTCTCTCCCGCTGCTCGCCGCCTGCGCGCTCGCCGCGCTGCCCGCCGCCCCAGCGCTGGCCGCCCCCGCCGACGCCGCTGATGGGCCTGCCGCGTCGGCGAGCGCAAAGAAGAAGACGAAGAAGAGCGTCACGATCACGACGCGCAAGATCTCCGGCTTCGGGCGCGTCCTGGTCGACGGGCGCGGGATGCCGCTGTACATCTTCACGCGGGACCGCGGCAAGAAGTCCAGGTGCTACGGCGACTGCGCGCGCGCCTGGCCGGTGGCCTACGCGGGCGGCAAGAAGACGCGGGCGCGCGGCGGGGCCAGCAAGCGCCGGCTGGGCACGACCAAGCGCCGCGACGGACGCAGGCAGATCACCTACCGCGGGCGCCCGCTCTACTACTACGTCGACGACCGCCCGGGCGTCGCGCTGTGCCACAACGTGCGCGAGTTCGGCGGCCTCTGGCTGCTGGTTCGGGCCAGCGGCAAGCGCGTCTGAGCGCCGCGCCCAGTCCGGAGATCAGCCCTCAGGACATCGTACGAAGGCCCGCGTGGGTAACCGGGGCCTTCATCGTTCGGCGCTGGCTCAGTCGTTGATGAACCAGCCGCGGACCTCTGCCTCGTGGTCGACGAAGCGCTCGCCGGTGACGTCGACGATCACCTTGTCGATCGACCCGCCGGTGAAGCGGAAACGGTGCGCTGTACTCCGGCGTCACCGGAGAGGCGCTGTCGCGGCCGACGCAGATTCCGTCGCCGACGAGGCAGAAGGCACCGGGCTGCGTGACGATCTCCCGGCTGCCGACCTCCTCGTCGTCCATGTAGAGCGTCAGCGTGCCCGCGAACCCCGGCATCGCCGGGTCCTCGCTCTTGCCCTTGACGGCGAACTCGGCCGTGTAGACGTGCCGGCCGGGTGTGATGTCGCGGTCGGCGACGACCTCCTGAAGGTGCGTGCCGACCCAGTTGAACGCGTAGCGCAGGCGGCCGTCCTTGACGTAGAGGCTGTGGCCGCCGGCAACGCCGCCGTGCGCGTAGATGACGCCCTCGGTCTCCGGCCCGTTCACCGCGACCCCGGCTGCGATCGTGTAGGAGCGGCCGTTGATCCGCACACCGCCGGCTTCGGGCACGTCAGCGCAGTCGGGGTAGTAGACGTAGCGGTCGCGTGGCCGGGCGGCCGTGGGGCGTTCAGCGAGGACCTGCTCGATCGCGCTGCGATCGTCGAGCGGCAGCCCGTTGAGCTGCTGGGCGCACTCCATCCACAGCGCCTTCATCTGCTCGAGTCGCTCGGGCTCCTGCGCGGCGAGGTTGTTGGACTGGGAGCGGTCGGCCTCGACGTTGTAGAGCTCCCAGACGTCCTGATCGAACTTGCCCCAGCCGCTGAGCGGCGGATGGAGCGTGCAGGCCAGCCAGCCCTCGTGGTAGATCGAGCGCTGGCCGAGCATCGCGTAGAACTGCGTCCGCCTGCCCGGAGCGCCGGGGTCGGTGAGGCTGGCGGCGAAGCTCTCGCCCTCGATCGCACTCTGCTCGTAGCCCTTGAGCACGGCCGGCGGCTCGATCCCGAGCAGCTCGTAGATCGTCGGCGCGACGTCGACCGCGTGCACGTACTGGTGGCGTGGCTCGGCCTGCGCCTCGATCCCGGCCGGCCAGGAGATCAGGCACATGTCGGAGATGCCGCCCTCGTAGCCGGCCCAGCGCTTCCAGTAGGGAAACGGCGTGTCGAACGCCCACGCCCAGCCGGTGTTGTAGTGGTTGTAGGACTGCGGGCCGCCGAGCTCGTCGATGTGCTCGAGCGTCAACTCGGTCGAGTCGGCGATGCCGTTGAAGAAGCGCCACTCGTTGAAGGACCCGTTCGGGCCGCCCTCGCCGCTGGCGCCGTTGTCGGAGACCACGACGACGATCGTGTTGTCGAGCTGGCCCGACTCCTCGAGGTGGTCGAGCACGCGGCCGAGCCGGTCGTCGGCGTACGAGATGTAGCCCGCGAACACCTCGGCCATCCGCGAGAACAGGCGCTGCTCGTCGGTGCTGAGCGAGTCCCACGGGCGGACCGTGTCGAGCAGCGGCCAGGGCTGCCCGTCGGGACCCGTGGCCTGGGGCTCGCCGTGAGGGTTGATCGGCGAGAGCTCGGTGTCCTGCGGCAGCAGCCCGAGCTCCTTCTGACGCTCGAGGATCTCCGCGCGGATCGCCTCGTAACCCTCGTCGAAGCGGCCCTTGTACCTGTCGGCCCACTCCTTCGGGACGTGGTGCGGGGCGTGCCCGGCCTGCGGCGCCAGGTAGAGGAAGAACGGCTTGTCGGGGTCGACGACCTTCGCGTCGCGGATGAACTCGATCGCCTTGTCGGACAGGTCGTCGGAGAGGTGGTAGCCCTCCTCCGGCGTGGCCGGCGCGTCGATCTGGTGGTTGTCGTAGACGAGGTCCGGGTACCAGCTGTTGGTCTCACCGCCGAGGAACCCGTAGAAGCGCTCGAACCCGCGGCCGAGCGGCCAACGGCCCTTGTAGGACGCCATCGTCGTCTCCTCACCCGGGCGTCAGGTGCCACTTGCCGACGCAGTAGGTGTTGTACCCGTGCTCGCCGAGCACCTCGGAGATGAACCCGTTCTCGAACGGGATCCGCGTCGAGATCCCGGGGAACCCGGAGCTGAACTCGGCGATCGTCGCCATCCCGTTCGACGTCGCGTTGCGGCCGGTGAGCAGCGAGGCCCGCGTCGGGGAGCAGAGCGCCGTCGTGTGGAAGTTCGAGTAGCGCACGCCCATGTCGGCGATGCGGCGCATGTTCGGCGTCTCGACCGGCCCGCCGAACACGTCCATCGTTCCGTAGCCGACGTCATCCCAGACCAGCATCAGCACGTTCGGAGCGCCCTCGCGGGCCTGCGGCGCCAGGAACGGCTCCCAGTCCGGCGTCGAGTCGCGGATGTCCAGCTCGATCCTGTCCGTTGAACTTCTTCGCCATCGGGTCTCCCTCTCGCGCTGCTTGCGGACCGGTGCCTGCGGCTGGGGGTTCTACCTCATCGCCGGGGCCGAGCACCGAGCGCGTGGATCACGCGGCGGCGGGCGGCGAGTCGGCGCCACCTAGGACCACGCGGAAACCCAGATTCCCGGTGGAGCTGTCCGGCGTGTTGGCGCTGCGGGCGTCGACGCGGTAGCGATTGCAGTACGAGGCGTGGCACAGGTAGGAGCCGCCGCGCATCACGCGGGCCGCGCCGCCGGGCGGACCGGCCGGATCCTCGCGCGCGCTGTGCGCGTAGAACGCCGGGTCGAACCAGTCGGCCGTCCACTCCCAGACGTTCCCCGTCATCTGGAAGAGCCCGTAGCCGTTCGGCTCGAAGGTGCCGACCGGAGCGGTCCCCGCGAACCCGTCGGCCGTCGTGTTCTGCACCGGGAAGGTGCCCTGGAAGACGTTCATGCGGTGCTCGCCGCCGGGTTCCAGCTCATCTCCCCACGGAAACCGGGCGCCGGTCAGTCCCCCGCGGGCGGCGTATTCCCACTCCGCCTCGGTCGGCAGGCGCGTGCCGGTCCACGCGCAGAACGCCTGCGCGTCGTTCCACGACACATGCACGACCGGATGGTCCTCCCGCCCTTCGACCGCGGAGTCCGGGCCCTCCGGATGCGCCCAGCTCGCCCCCTCGACCTGCCGCCACCACGGAGCGCCGACGACCGCCCGCGTAGGCGGGAAGTCCGCCGGCAGCAAGCCTGCGAAGACGAACGACCAGCCGAACAGCTCCGCCTCCGTGCGATGGCCGGTCGCAGCGACGAAGGCAGCGAACAGCGCGTTGGTCACGGCGTGGCGCGAAACCGAGAACGCAGACAGCGCGACCTCGTGAGCCGGCCCCTCACCGTCGTCTCGATACCCGTAATCCCCGTCGGTGCCCATCACGAAGCGACCGCCGCCGAGTGGGACGAGATCGTCATCGAGAGCGGCAGCCCCCTCGCCGCGCCAGGGCGCTGCGGCCGACCGCGAGCCCGCCCCCCCAGCCGGTTCACGTCCCGCCCCCGGAGCACAGCAGCCGTCGGACATGTCGTGATCTGATCACACGCCGGATCGCGGCGTCGCGGCCGCGACGCCGGGCCGCTCTCGCGCGGTGGCCCGCGCTACGGAGACAGGCGCTCGATCCGCCAGCCGCCGGGCTCTGCGGTTTCGTGCGAGTAGACGTAGCGGTCGTGCAGGCGCAGCTCGTGCGCCTGCCAGAACTCGATCGCCTGAGGCCTCACGATGTAGCCGCCCCAGTGCGCCGGGCGCGGTATCTCATCGCCGGGGTGGAGGGCGTCGGCCTGCGCCCAGCGATCGAGCAGTTCCTGACGGTCGGCGATGACGGCCCCCTGCTCGGAGGCCAGCGCGCCGAGCCGGGCTCCGCGCGGGCGCGTGGCGAAGTAGGCGTCGGACTCCGCGTCCGGCAGCTCTGCGACCTCGCCGTGAACGAGCACCTGACGCGCGAGCTCGCGCCAGTAGAACAGCAGCTGCGCGCGTGGATTCTCAGCGAGTTGCCGGCCCTTCAGCGAGTGGCGATTGGTGTAGAAGCGCAGACCCTGCTCGTCGAAGCCGCGCAGCAGCACCATCCGCGCGCTCGGGCGGCCGTCGGCGCCGGCGGTCGCCAGCGTCATCGCGCCGGGGTCGCGCATCCCGCTCGCCTGCGCATCCTCGAGCCAGAGGCTCAGGAAGGCGAGCGGATCAGTCGGCAGGCCGGACGGGTCGGCTGGCAGCGGGTCGGGCATCGGAGCGCGAGCCTACGAGGCCTGCTGACGCAGCGCGGCGTCGGGGTCGATCGCCCAGCGCCGCGCAACGGCCAGCAACTCCGCGTCGAGCTGCCAGCGATCGGCGACCGGCTCGCCGTCGTAGTCCGGCGTGCCGCCCTTCAGCGCCATGCTGCCGCTGTTGTCGCCGATCGCGCGGATCAGCGCCACGTCCTCGGCACCGAGCACCGGCTCGGCTGCCAGCGCAGCAAGATCGGCGCGCTGCTCCTCGATCGGTCGCGCATCCGGCCCCGGCTCCTGGATCAGTGTCGGGACGACCGAGCGCACGGGTTCCTGCGCGAGGTTCCACCGGCACGCGAGCTGAAGCGTGGTCAGGCCGAGGCGGTCGGCGATCGGGCGCACCTGGGCGAGCTTGTCCCATCCGGCCTCCACCCAGCCCTCGGGACGGAACGTGCGGTGATCGCGCTCACCGAACCGATGGCCGGGCGCGACGTCGCCGTGGAACATCCCGCCGTAGTCGACGACCCGCGTCAGCAGCTTGACCTCGTGTCGCCGCGCGGCATCGAGCACCAGCTCGCCCGGCCACGGCTCGAACGGATTGAGGATCACCATCGCCCAGTCGACGTCGGCGCCGAAGCGCTCCAGGCAGTCGATCATGTCGAGCGTGTAACCGTTCGCCGGTCCGGGCGCCACGCCGAGCATGTCGGTCAGCCCCTCGTCGCGCACCGCGCGAAGCCCGTCCCACACGACCTCGCTGGTGAACCCTCGGCGGTCGGGGTTGTGCAGCAGCAGCAGGTCGAAACGGTCTACGCCGCAGCGCTCCAGGCTGCGCTCGGTCGCCATCCGTATGTAGTCCCCGAAGGCGCTCGCGTCACGCAGCGCCGAATCGGTGAAGCGCGGGAAGCCCTTTGCACCCTGGCGCTCGCCCTCGTAGAAGTCATGGCCGATCGCTCCGACGAGCCGGTACGAGTCGCGCGGCAGTCCCTTCAGCGCACGGCCGACGACCTCATCAGCGCCGCCGGCTCCGTAGGCATCCGCGGTGACGACGGTGTCGATCCCCGCCCCGGGACGCAGAAGCGCGACCAGTCGCTGCTCGTCGATCGGCTCGCCGAAGTGCAGGAAGCGCCCGCCCGACCACGCGCCGAGCGCCGTGTGTGTCAGGTCTGCCATCGGCCGCACAGGGTACGGCGTGTGCGCGGCGGCGGGCGGGGGGAAACCCCCGTAGTCATTCGGTGGTCCTCCACATGGCGTGCACGGCGCGCCCTGGGTAACGTGGCGGCGATGCAGAAACGTGCCCTGTCGGTCCTCCTGTTCGCCTGTCTCGCCTCGCTCGTCGCGCTGCCCGCGGTCGCCCATGCCGCGGCCCGCGACACCGACGACGCGGTCGTCGTGACAGGCCGTGTCGACGTGCCGCGCGGTGAGCGCGCAGGGACGGTCGTGGTCGTCCACGGGAACGTCGACGTGCAGCGCGGCGGCGTCGTCGAGGAAGACGTCGTAGTCGTCGACGGCGACGTGCGCGTCGCCGGGCGCATCGACGGCGACCTGGTCACGCTCGCGGGCCGCGCGCTGATCCTGCGCGGCGGCGAGGTCGGCGGCACCGTTCGCTACGGCGACAAGCGCCCGCAGGTCGCGCCCGGCGCGACGATCGGCGGCGACATCGAGAAGCTCGACCCCGACCTCGGCGGCGTCGCACCGTTCATCGGCGCGCTCGCGTGGTGGCTCGCCGTGAGCTTCTCCACGCTCGCGCTCGGGCTGCTGGCGCTGTGGCTTTCGCCGCGTGCGGCAGAGGCCGTCGCGGCGCGCATGAGGCACGGTGGCTGGGGACCGGCAAGCGGCATCGGGTTCGTCGTCTTCCTCGGGCTCCCGGTGCTCGCGGTGATCGCGCTCGCGACACTCGTCGGCATCCCGTTCGGCGTCGGGCTGCTGCTTTCGCTGCTGCCGCTCGCGGCACTCGGCTACGTGACGTCAGCCTGGACGCTCGGCCGTGCCCTCGTCGACCCGCCCGGCAGGCGCGTGATGGCCTTCCTGGCGGGCTGGGCGATCCTGCGCGGTATCGCGCTGATCCCCTTCTTCGGCGTGATCGTCTTCTTCGTGGCGGCGATCTTCGGCCTGGGGGCGCTCGGCCACACGCTGTGGTCAGCTCGCTCGGGAAGCGGCCCTGCGCCCGGCGGCGAGCCCGCAGCGGCGCCGGCGCCGTGACCCGCTAGGACGAGGACTGGAACAACGAGATGACTGCTCCCTGGGGGTCGGCGATCGTCGAGAAGACGCCCATCCCGACGTCCTCGCAGTCGACGACCACGCCGGCACCGAGTTCCCTGGCGTTCGCGGTCGCTGCCTCGCAGTCGGCGACCTGGAGATAGGTCATCCAGTGCGGCGGCAGCTGCGGCGGGTGCATATCGCCCATCGGCAGCATCCCGGCCACCGGTGATTCGCTGCCCGGCAGGTTGAACATCGTGTAGTCGGTACCGCCCATCGGCGCCGTCTGCGCCTCCCAGCCGAAGACCGCGCCGTAGAACGCCGTCGCGCCGTCGGCGTCACGGGTGGCGAGTTCGTTCCAGGTCAGTGCGCCCGGCTCGCCCACGATCATCGCGCCGCTGTGAGCGCGCGGCTGCCAGGTTGCGAACGCGGCTCCTCCCGAGTCCGCGAAGACCGCCATCCGCCCGGCCTCCATGACATCGATCGGCTCCATGAAGACCACGCCGCCTGCGGCCCTGACCCGCTCGCATGTCGCGTCAGCGTCATCGGTGGTGAAGTAGGTCGTCCACGTCGGCGGCGGCCCGCCGTCCTGCAGCGGCCCGAGCCCGGCGACGGGGCGGTCGCGCAGCGTGAACATGCGGTAGCCGCCCGCCTCGTCGGCCTCGCCCGCCTCGTGCGCGCTCCAGCCCAGCAGCGCGCCGTAGAACGCGGCCGAAGCGTCCGGATCGGGAGAGGCGAGGTCCACCCACGAGGGCGTCCCCGGCGCGAATTCGTCTACGTCAGGCATGAGCGAGCTCTCCTGTCCGTTGGTCTGGATCGATCCTCTCACAGTGACCGCCCGCGCCCTCCGCGCGTGCCGCTGTACGTTCAGTCAATGCGCGTTCACCCGCTGCTGGCCGGTGAGATCCTGATCTCGCCTTCGTTCTCGATGCGACCGTCAGGCCCGCTCGGCGCTCAGCGCGGGATGCTGCGCCAGCTGCGGCGGCGCGGCGTGCGCTGGGCACCGGTTCCGGTCTTCCTCCTGGAGCACCCGACGCGCGGCCCGCTGCTTGTCGACACCGGCTACGACGCGAGCGTCCGCGATCACCCCGCCCGCACGCTCGGCGCGGCCTCCGCGCGGCTGTTCGAGCACCGTCCCCACGACCTCGACGCGCTGCTCGCCGAGCGCGGCGTGAGCGCAGGCGAGATCGAGCTCGTCGTGATGACCCACCTGCACGGCGACCATTCGAGCGGCCTAGGCCGCTTCCCGGAGGCGACGATCGCCGCCGACCGGCGTGAGTGGGCGGCCGCGGATGGCGGCGGCGCCTACCACCGCCCGGTGATCCGCGCCGCCCGTCGCCGGCAGCTGCTGGACTACGAGGCGGCGTCGGCGGGCCACCTCGGCGACTTCGCGCTGCGCACGCTCGACCTGTTCGGTGATGGCAGCGTCACGCTGGTCTCCACCCCGGGGCACTCGGCCGGTCATCAATCGGTTCTGGTTCGCTGTGCGAGCGGGCTGCGTGTCCTGCTGCTCGGGGATGCGGCGCATCTGACTGCGCAGCTCGAGGATCCGGTTCCGATGGCCTACCTCGATGACGCCGGGCGTTTCACGAGCACGCTGTGCGTACTGCGGGCCTGGCTCGGCGAGAACCGCGACGTGGTCGCGATCCCCGGGCACGACCCGCAGGCATGGGCGGCGCTCGAGCCGGTCTACGCCTGAGCGGCCGCGGCGAGCGCCTCGGCGCGCGTCCGGAAGATCCTGAAGATCTCAGCCAAGCCCGTGATCTCGAATGTCCGGGCGATGCCGTTGTCGCCGTTGACGATCATCACGTCGCCGCCGACCGGCCTGACCCGCTTGGAGATCCCGATGATCACGCCGAGGCCGGTGGAGTCCAGGAACGAGGCTCGCGACAGGTCCAGGACGATCTTGATCACCCCGTCGTCGATCGCCGCCAGAGCCGCGCTGCGAACGTCGGGCGCAGTGAAGATGTCGACCTCACCGCCGACCGCGATGACTTCGGTCTGCGGGGCCGCCCGCTCCTGCGACAACTCGAACTCGACACTCATGTCGACTAGAGACGTTACGCCCGCGTCCGGCCGTTCGCGCCGCCAGGCGCTGCCCGTCGACTGCGCTAGGCGCTGATCTCGATGATCAGCACGTCGCCCGAGCCGTTGGGCGCGATGCTGGTCGCGCTCGCCAGGCGGGCGATGAGCGCTCCCAAGGCCGGGTCTGCACTCTCGTCGAGCAGCTTTGCGGCACCGCCCGGACGCAACGGGCCGAGCCGAAGCTCGAGCGTTCCACTGGAACTGCTCGAGGTGAGCTCGATGCGCCCCTCCGGCACGAGCGCGGGCGCGTGCGCGGCGATCACGTCGGCCAGCAGCAGCGCGTCGTCACGCCGCTCGGACGACAGCTCGGCCCTGGCCGCTCCCACTGCCACCACGCGGGAGAGAACGGGCCCGGCGAGCGGACCCGACGCCACCGTGACGCGCGTTCGGTCGGCATACCGGGCCAGGTCCGGCGCGTCGTCGGAAGCGGATCCGTCACCCGGCGTCACGGCGGCCCGGCTCCTGTCCGGGGAGCGTCAGCCGAAGGCAACGCGAAGGTCATCCGAACCTCGTTGCCGTGCTGCTCGTCGCCCACGATCTCGACCTCGTCGGTGATCGCGGCGATCAGCGGCAGGCCCATGCCGAGCCCGGGTGAATCGGGTCGCGGCCGCATGCCGCCGCCGTGGTCGCGCACGATGATGTGCAGCAGTCCCTCCTCCACGACCGCCTCGACCTCCAGGTCGCCGCGATCGACCCCTGCGTAGGCATGCATGACGACGTTGGTGCACGCTTCGCTGAGTGCAAGCCGCAGGCTCAGAAGCGACTCCGCGTCCATGCCCAGCGCGTCGCCCATTCGCCCGAACACGTCTCTGGCCAGGGACACGTTCTCAGGCTGGGCCGGAAGGACTAGCGCGACATCGGGTTGCGGCATCAGGACCATGTCCCCGCCTGTATCGACAACCGGCGGGGACTTCAGTATCGCATCGCGGCGGGCGGCAAGCAGCGGTTCAGTCGCGCGGCGTTGCGCTCAGTTCAGCGAGGGGTCGGCCGGCATCGTCGCCATCAGCACGAACTCGCCGCCCTTGCGCCGCAGCACGCTCGACCAGAGCGCGCCGGGCGCGGCGGTGAAGACGTCCTCGCTGGAGGCCGGCTCGACGATCCACGACTCCTCATCCATCTCGGCCTCGAGCTGGCCCGGGCCCCAGCCCGCGTGCCCGGCGAAGATCCGCGAGCGCCTCACGGTGGCCGCCAGCTCGTCCTCGTCGTCGACCTCGGCCGGCACGAAGCCGACGCTGTCGTCGACGAGCAGGGCGGCGCGACCGGGCTCATCGAAGTCTGCGAGCACCGTGACCGTGGTCTCCGCCACCGGCCCGCCGACGTGGACCACGTCGTCGGCCTCGGCGAGGTAGGTCAGGTCCGGGACGGCTTCGCCGACGGTCACGGCGCCCTCGCGGTTGAGCACCACGCCCATCGCGCCCTCCTCCGTGTGCTCGGCGAGCAGGACGACCGTCTGGCGGAAGTTCGGGTCGATGATCGCCGGGGAGGCGATCAGCAGCTTGCCGCGCAGGGAATCCATGAGCCGTATGGTGCCGTACCGGGGCCCCGCGCGGCGCGGGCCCGGACCAACCGGCGGCACCGTGCGCACGCTCGTCATCTCCGACCTGCACCTCGGCTCGCTGCTCGAGCGCGATGTGCTGCGCCGTCCGATCGCCCTCGAGGCGCTCGAGGCGCAGGTCGCGGGTGTCGACCGGCTCGTGCTGCTCGGCGACACGCTGGAACTGCTCGATGATCGGCCGGCCGACGCGCTGGCGGTCGCTTCCGAGGTGCTGCCGGTGCTCGCGGGCGCGCTCGGGAAGACCGGCTCCGTGGTGCTCGTCGCCGGCAACCACGACCGCGCGCTGGTGCGTCCGTGGCTTCGCGAACGCCTGCGGGCGGGAGCTCCGATCGCACCCGCCCGGCGCGTGCCCCGCCGCGCGAGCCCGCTGCTGGAGAAGGTCTGTGCGCTGCTGCGACCGGCCAACGTGGAGGTCCGCTATCCGGGCGTATGGCTCGGCCCGCGCGTCTACGCGACCCACGGGCACTACGTCGACCGGCATCTCCTGGCCTCGCTGCGAGGCGGCGACGTCGCCGCCCGCAGCGCCGTCGCCGACTACGAGCGATCGACCGGCATCGACAGCGGTGCGCTTCAGGAGCTGCTCGCGACCGCGCTCCCGGAGCAGCTCGCCGGCGGTGCCGAAGCGCTCATCGGCCGCGCCCGGCGTACGGTGCTCGCCAGCGTGCCGCTGATCGGCGCCGCCCCCGGCATGCGGGGCGCCTCGCTGGTCTGGGCGACGCTGCTCGAGCATGGCGTCACGCGGCGCGGCGCGATCCCCGCGATGGTCCGTGTCGCGCGCGACCTGAGCGTCGACGCCGACGTGCTCGTGTTCGGGCACATCCACCGGCGCGGCCCGCTGCCGAGCGACGATCCGCACCTGTGGCGGCCGGAGGGCAGCGCCGGTGCGAGGCTGATCAACACGGGCTGCTGGGTCTGGGACCCGGCGCTCGTCGGGCGCGGACCCGGCCCCCGGCCGTACCGGCCCGGCGGCGCGGTGCTGATCGACGGCGACCGCGTCCCGAAGGTGCTCGACCTGCTGAAGGGCGTCCCCGGCGCGAAGCTGCGCGGGCGCGTTTAGCGCCGCGCGGCGGCGCCGGACGGGGCTGCGCGGCTGCGCGCCGGGCATGCCCGAACAGAGATGATCTCAGTGAGCTACACTGAGATCCCCGTAACGGTTGCGCGTGCAACCGCCGCCTCCCCGCCGCAAAGGAAAGCCCGTGCCCGACACCAAGACACTGCTGCTGATCCCGCTCGACGACACCGTCGTGTTCCCCACCATGGACGTCACGCTGCCGGTCGACGTCGGCGACGACGAGGAGGTGCTGCTCGTCCCGCGCCACGATGGGACATACGCCGCCGTCGGAACGATCGCCCGTGTCGCCGACAACGTGCGGCTGCCCGGTGGCGGGCGCGGGGCGGCCCTCGAGGGCATCTCCCGAGGCGTCGCCGGAGCGGCCACCACCGACCACGCCGGTCGCCTCCAGGTCGAGGTGACGCCCTCGCCCGACGAGACGCCAGTCGACGGCCACACGCGTGAGCTGGAGCGCGAGTACCGGGCGATCGTCGAGGAGATCCTCGAGCTGCGCGGCGACGATGGCCGCATCGCGGGCTGGGTGCGCTCGATCGTCGAGCCCGGCGCACTCGCCGACACGTCCGGCTACGCGCCCGATCTGCGCTTCGAGCAGAAGGTTCAGCTGCTGGAGACGCTCGACGTCACCGACCGCCTGACGCTCGCGCTCGAGTTCCAGCGCGAGCGGCTCGCCGAGCTGCAGGTGCGCCGGCGCATCCGCGAGGACGTCGAGGAGGGCGCCGCCAAGCAGCAGCGCGAGTACGTGCTGCGCAAGCAGATGGAGTCGATCCGCCGCGAGCTCGGCGAGGACGACGGCTCGGTCGCCGACGAGTACCGCACGAAGATCGCCGACGCCGGCATGCCGGAGCACGTTCGCGAGCAGGCCGAGCGTGAACTCGACCGGCTCGAGCGCATGGGCGACGGCTCGGGCGAGTCGCAGATGATCCGCAGCTACCTCGACTGGATCGTCTCCGTGCCGTGGGGCGAGCGTTCCGAGGAGCGCCTCGACCCGGCCCACACGCGTGAGGTGCTCGACGCCGACCACGCCGGTCTCGACGACGTCAAGAAGCGGATCGTCGAGTACGTCGCCGTGCGCAAGCTGCGCCGCGAGCGCGGGATCGACAGCGACGAGGCCCAGAAGCCCGCCAACAAGCGTGCGCAGGCCGGCGCGATCCTCACGCTGATCGGCCCGCCCGGCACGGGCAAGACCTCGATCGGCGAGTCGATCGCCAACGCCATGGGGCGCGAGTTCGTGCGCATGTCGCTGGGCGGCGTGCGCGACGAGGCGGAGATCCGCGGTCATCGCCGGACCTACATCGGGGCGCTCCCCGGCCGGCTCGTGCGCGCGCTGCGCGATGCCGGGACGATGAACCCGGTGATCCTGCTGGACGAGGTCGACAAGGTCGGCGCCGACTGGCGCGGCGACCCCAGCTCCGCCCTGCTCGAGGTGCTGGACCCCGCACAGAACTCGACCTTCCGCGACCACTACCTCGACGTCGAGATCGACCTCAGCGACGTGATCTTCATCGCGACCGCCAACCAGGCCGAGACGATCCCCGGTCCGCTGCTGGACCGCATGGAGGTCATTCGCTTCGACGGCTACACGGTCGCCGAGAAGATCGCGATCGCGCGCGACTACCTGTGGCCGCGCCAGCTCGAGCGCAACGGCCTGCGCGCCGACGAGGTGATGATCGACGACGAGCTGCTGGGCACGATCGTCGGCGAGTACACGCACGAGGCCGGCGTGCGCAACCTCGAACGCGAGCTCGGGACGTTGCTGCGCAAGACCGCGACGCAGATCGCCTCCGAGGCCGTGACGGCGCCCGTCGCCGTCAGCATCGAGACGCTGCGCGACGCGCTCGGCCGCCAGAAGGTCTTCCAGGAGGCGGCGGCGCGCACGGCCGTTCCAGGCGTCGCCACCGGCCTGGCCGTCACGGGCACGGGCGGCGACGTGCTGTTCGTCGAGGCGACCGCGATGCCCGCGAAGGGCAGCGGCGCGCTGACGCTTACCGGCCAGCTGGGCGACGTCATGAAGGAGTCCGGGCGAATCGCGCTGACGTACGTGCGCGCGCACGGCGAGGACCTCGGCATCGCGCCGACCGCGTTCGAGGACCGCGAGTTCCACCTGCACGTGCCCGCAGGCGCGATCCCCAAGGACGGGCCGAGCGCGGGCGTGACGATGACCACCGCGCTCGCCTCGCTGCTCTCCGGCCGGCCGGTCCGTCACACGGTCGGGATGACCGGAGAGGTCACGCTCCAGGGCCGCGTCCTGCCGATCGGCGGGCTGAAGCAGAAGGTTCTCGCGGCACACGCGGCCGGGCTGACCGACGTGATCCTGCCGGAGCGCAATCGCGGCGACCTCGACGACGTGCCCGAGGACGTCCGCGAGGCGATGACATTCCACCCAGTGATGACGATCGACGAGGTTCTCGACCTGGCGCTGGAGCCGGCGGCGACGCCGCAGGCTCGCACGGCACACGCCGAGGGATGACCACTGCGCCGGTCCGCGACCGCGGGCCGGGCGCTTGTGCCATCGAACACGAATCCGTCCGGAGCTAGCGGGATAGTCGCGCAGCAGGATTTGACGTACCGGCGATCGACGCGGTTCGATCAGGGAGAGAGCAGATGGGAAGCCGACCCGTCATATACGCGAGCACGATCAGCCGCCGTGAGGCGCGCTGGAGGCGTGTGCGCAGGCGCGGCTGGGCGCTTGGGCCGCGACTTGCGATGCTGACCGCCAGCGCGTCGGCGTGCGCGTTCGCGCTCGTCGTGTTCGGTCGGCTGATCTGACGCGGGCTTCAGGCTGCAGGCGCGCCCACCGGCTCACGCGAGGCGGGTGCGCTCGCGGTGGCGGTAGTCCCGGCTGCGCTCCAGGTCCACAGCAGGGCGACCCACGTGCACGTCGCCAGGCACACGTGAACCCAGACGATCTCGCTCGGTAGTTCGAGCGCGTACTGGATCGCCCCGATCGCACCCTGGACCGCGAGCAGCGCGAGCACCGAACCGAGCGCGATGACGAGCGGGCGGCCCGCACCGCGCAGCAGGGCCGTCGCGAGCGCCACCAGCGCGACCGCGCCGAGCACGCTCGCCACGTAGCCGTGCTGGTGGATCGCCCAGTCGAGCGTGCCGGTCCCCTTGATGTCCAGCCGGACGATCACGTCGCCGGTACCGCTGCCGCCCGCGTGCGGCCCCGACGCCGAGGCTGCCGTGCCGGCGAAGACCGTCAGCGCTCCGATCGGCACCAGCAGGCGACTGACCCACAGCGTCGCGCGGTCCGGTGGAGCGGCCTCGGCCGCCGTCTGTTCGGCCTCCCAGCCCGGCCGCGAGCGCCAGTACAACGCCCACGCAGCCACGAGGATCAGCATCGAGAGGCCGTAGTGGCTCATCACGAAGCCGGGCCTGAGGTCGTAGATCACCGTCAGCCCGCCCAGAACGCCCTGTCCGAGCACCCCCAGCGGAAGCAGCATCCCGAGCACCATCAGGTCACGCCGATAGGGCGTGCGGAAGAAGGCCAGCACGCCTGCGGCCGTGGCGGACAGGGCGACGAGGGCCGAGAAGACACGGTTCACGAACTCGATCAGGCCGTGCGTGTCGAGCTCCGCGACGAGCCTGTCATCGGTGCACTTGGGCCACTCGGGGCAGCCCAGCCCCGATCCGGTGAGCCGCACGGCGGCGCCGCTGAACACGATCGCCGCGAGCAGCACGAGCGCGGCCAGCGCGATCTGGTGGTACCGCTCGGGGGTGATCTTGAGGCGTGAGCGCATCGCCGGAGAGGATCGCATCCGGCCCGATCGGCATGCAGCGACGCCCGTCAGCTCGGCTCGCGGGCGCCGCGCGGCAGCAGCGCGAGCGACACCAACCCCCCGGCGGCGACCAGCAGGGCACTGACGAACATGCCGCGATGCAGCGCGATCACGGCGGCGTCCGCCTGCGCAGCCTCGACCTGCGCGGCGACGCGGCTCTGAAGCGGGACCGGGACCGGGTCGAGCGTGCGGGCCTTGGCGTCGGCGATCGCGGTCCGCGCGGGCCCATCGAGCCGCGTGCCGGAGAGCCGCGAATCGAGTTCACCGGCGAACGCACCGGCGACGAGGGCTCCGACGACTGCGATCGCCAGCAGCCCCGCGACACGCGCGATCGCGTTGTTGACACCGCTGGCCGTGCCGGCCAACCCCGGCGGCGCGCCCTCCAGCACGGTCGTCGTAAGAGGCGTCACGGTCATCGCCAGGCCGAGCCCGAACACCGCGACCGCGGGAAACACCTCGCTGATGTACTGCGGGCTGGCGTCGATACGCAATCCGAGCAGCAGGCCCGCCGAGGCGACGAGCGGGCCTGCGCTCATCAGCGGCCTCGGTCCAAGCCGCTCCGTGAGCGCGCCGAAGCGGCTCGACAGGGCGATCAGCATGAGCGAGATCGGCAGCAGCGCGGCTCCGCCCTCGAGCGCCGAGTAGCCGCCGACCTGCTGCAGGAACAGCGCCAGGAAGAACAGCGCGGACCCGAGTCCTGCGTAGACGCCGAGCGTCGCCCCGTTCGCCACGCTGAAGCGGCGCGAGCGAAACAGCGCCAGCGGCAGCATCGGGTCGCGCGCGCGCCGCTCGTGCACGAGGAACGCAGCGAGCACGATCACGCCGCCGACGAATGCGCCGAGCACGAGCGGATCGCTCCAGCCACGCGAAGGCTGCTCGATGAGCGCGTAGACCGGCCCGGCGAGGCCGAGCGCGCAGAGCGCGCCGCCGAGCACGTCGACACTCCTGCTGCGATCACCTGGCAGGGAGGGCATCGCCGTCCAGGTGATCGCGAGCGCAGCGATCACGAACGGGATGTTGACCAGGAAGATCCATCGCCACGACGCCAGTTCGATCAGCAGTCCGCCGATCGGCGGGCCGGCCGCGATCGCGGCGCTTGTTCCCGCCGTCCAGATGCCGATCGCCCGGCCGCGAGCGACGCCCTCGTAGGTCGCGGTGATGATCGCTAGCGACGACGGCACCAGCAGCGCCGCCGTGAGCCCCTGCGCCGCACGCGCCGCGATCAGCGCCTCCGCCGACGGGGCGACGGCGCACAGCAGCGACGCCGCCCCGAAGCCGGCCACCCCGATCCCGAAGACGAGCCGACGGCCGTGGACGTCGCCGATCGAACCCCCCACGAGCACGAGCGAACCGAGCATCAGCAGGAACGCTTCGACCGTCCACTGCTGCTCGGCGAGCGTCGCGCCGAGATCGTCGCCGATCGCCGGGAGCGCGACGCTGACCACCGTGCCGTCCACGAACACGATCGCGCTGCCCAGAATCGTCGCGAGAAGTGTCAGGGAGGGCGACCGGGCGATGGGCGCACGCTACCCAGTCGGCCGGCCCGGGAAGGCGGGCCGAGTTCCCCGACGACACCCCCGGGCGATCAGCGGCACGCGGAGCCCGTAGCATCGCGCTGACATGAGGCGCCACATCGTTCTCGTCACCCGCGAGGTCTGGCCGTTCGTCCTCGGCGGCGGGATCGGACGCGCGATCCGCGACGTCGCGCAGGTGCTGGCCGGGATCGCCGATGTGACCGTGTTGACGAGCGCGCGCCACCAGGACGAGCACGACCGCATCCTCGCCGCCGGCGAGCAGGCCTGGTTCGACGCGCCGGGGATCCGCTTCGGCTGGATTCCGGAGCCCGACGGCGACCTGAGCCCGTTCTGGTCATACGACCAGGCGTGGAGCGCCGGCTGCCACGCAGCACTGCGAGAGCTGGCCGCGCAGCGACAGATCGACCTGATCGAGTTCCCCGACTACCTGGGCTCCGCAGCGGTGACGCTGAACGCGCGCCGCGCAGGTGACGACATGCTCGCGACGGTTCCTGTCGTCGTGCGCCTGCACACGAGCTGGGAGATGACGCGAGCGCTCGACGGCCTTGCGGCCGACGACCTCGGCGCGCGCACGATCGTCGCCCTCGAGCGGATCGGGCTGCGCTTCGCAGATCGGCTCTGCTCGCCCGGAGCGGAGACGAGCGCAGCCATCACCCGTGCCTACGGCGAGGCACAGCTCGCACCGATGATCGTCACGCCGATGCCCTTCGTGGCGCCGGACGTCGACCCCGGTGACGTCCAGCCGCCCCCTGAGGACGGTCCGCTCGAGCTTCTCTTCATCGGGCGCCTCGAGCGCCGCAAGGGCGTCGACCGGCTTGCACGCGCGTTCGCAGCGCACGGCGGGCCCGACCTGCGGCTCACGCTGATCGGCGGCGACACGGACACCGGCCCGGGTGGAGGATCGATGCGCGCCTACATCGAGCGGCTGACCGCCGGCGACGACCGCGTCCGCGTGCTGGACTTCACTGCGCCGGAACAGCTCCCGGCGATCATCCGCGCGCACCACGTCGTCGTGGTTCCCTCGCTGTTCGAGTCCTACGGCTACGTCGTACGCGAGGCGAACGCCCACAACCGCCCGGTGCTGGGGACGCCGGTCGGCGGGCTCGCCGACGGAATCGCCGACGGCGACAACGGCTGGCTGATGGCCGACACGTCAGAGGCGGCGATCGGCATCGCCCTCGCCAGCCTCGCCGAGCGCCGCGCAGACGTGGACGCGCTGATCGAGAGCGGCGCGCCGCGACGACGCGCTGAGAACGTCGGCGACAGCGCCGTCCTGCTCGATGCCTACCACGAGATCCTCGACGCACGGTCGCCGCAGGCGCCCGAGACCGAAGACCCGGCGCCGGTGTCCGTAGTAGTCACGGCGGTCGCCGGCGACGGCGACCTCGACGAGACGCTCGATTCGATCGCCGCGCAGGAGCTTCCCTGCGGAGCGCTGATCGTCGCCACCGACGACGCGATGCGCGTCCCGCCCGGCCAGCTCGATTCGATCACGCGGCTGGTGCTCGTACCTGCGGGCGAGGACTCTGAGACGCGCGCGCGCCGCGCGGCGCTCGCGGCGGCCGACCGCGCCCATGCGATCACCTTCCTGCGCGCCGGCGATGTCCTCGCGCCGGGCTTCCTCCAGCGCTGCACGCAGTCATTGGCCAGCCCGAGCCAGCCCGCCTACGTGACGACGTTCGCTCGCGGCAAGCTCGCCGGTCGCGCTCCTCTGGGCAACCTGGCGGGCGCGATCGTCCCCGAGAACGACGCCGCCGGACGAGTGGCGCTGTTCCGCCCCGGAGCGGTGACCGCGATTCCTGACCCGGCGACCCCGGGCAGCTCCGACGACGCCCTGTTCGCGGAGCTCGCCGAGAGCGGTCGCTTCGGGGCGGTCATACCGGAGGCGCTGGTCTGGCGCGTGCAGCGCGGAAGCCGCCGCAGCGCAGGCCCGGCGCAGGCTGCGGGGCTCGCTGCCGGGCCGAGCGTCTGGGAGCGCCAGGAGGCCTGAGCCGCGCGGCTCAGGCACCGCCGCGGCGGCGCGCCCTGGCGCGCAGCACGACGCCGACGAGCGGGATTCGCAGCAGCGAGAGCGCCAGCTTGTCCATCAGCCGGTGATGAGGCATTCGCAGGCGCCGCAGCAGCTCGTCGCGCTCGGGTCCGACGTCGTCGATCAGCTCGCTGTACACCCTCGCGCGCTCGGCTTCGAGGGCTTCGGCGAGTTCCTGGGTCTGGCGCAGATCCACGCCCAGCTTGTGGATCAACGTCGCGGCCGCCGAGTCGTAGCGGCCGAGATGCTCGCGTGCGAGCCGCGCATTGGCGCGCCGCAGCTCCTGGTTGGCCTCGTGCAGAGCGCGAAGATACGGCGCGCTGACACCGCCGCCGGCAGTGACGACCGCTGCGGCCGCAGACCTGATCGCGCCCGGCGCGGCTCCCGCGCAGACGAGCCACGCATGCGCGGTGCCACAGCCCGCCGGCAGCTCCGCGCCACCCTCGGCGCCGTCGATTTCGAGCGACGCGACCTCCGCGGTGCGCCCGGCGAGCAGCACGGCGTCCGGCAGGGCGTCGCGCAGCGCCACCGCGTCCTCGCGAGCCGAGCGCGGACGCTCCGGCCGCCGGAGGTCGGCGGCGAGCGACTCCGCGAACTCGACGACGACCGCGCAGCCGCGTTCGGACGCAGCTGTGAGCAGCTCCACCGGCTTCGCCTCGCAGATGCCCGAGTCCGCACCGCGGACCAGCACCGCCGCGACATCGGGGGGGCCGCCCTCCAGTACGCCCAAGTCGTCCCCGGCGCGCAGCTCCGCGAGCTCGCCGCCCTCGGCCAGTGCCTCGGCGAAGCGCACGATCAGCTCAGTGCGCGCGTCACTGACGCTCGGGGCGGACCAGCTCCCGAGAACGCGCTGCCGCTCCGCGCCGGGCTCATCGGGCTGCCGCCTGTCGTCCGTCCCTGACTCGATCACGCCGCGCTCGTGCTCCCCTCTTCGCCCTGCCTCGTTGTCACGAGCTCGACGGCGGCGCGCTCCGCGCCGGCCGAGCGCGTCCACTGCGACGAGCGCTCGGCGAGCTGGCCGCGCATGTCGTTGAACAGCTGCTGGACGGCGCCGTCGGCCACCTGGCGCGTCATCGAGGCACGCCGCACCCTGTAGAGGAAGAGCCGCTCGGGTATCGCAGCTCCGTACCAGCCCGCGTCATGCAGCTCACGGTAGTGCAGCCAGTCCTCGTAACTGGTCATGTCGACGCTGTAGCGGAAGCCCGCGTCGAAGACCTCCCGCCGGAAGAGCGCGCTGCACGTTCCCGCGACGTTGTTTCGGTGAATCAGGCGCAGTGAGTTCCCCAGCGGGACGTACCCGCCCGCTTCACCGCCGAACGGGACGCCGTCCTCGTCCACGTACTGGACCCACGTCGCCACGAACGCCAGCGCCGGGTCACGCTCGAGCGCGGCGACGCAGCGCTCGACGAACTCCGGCTCGATCAGATCGTCTGCGTCGAGCGGCAGGATGTACTCGCCCAGCGCCTGCGTGATCCCGAAGTTGCGCGCGGCTCCGAGGCCCGCGTTGGCCTGAGTCACGAGCGAGACGCCGGGGCGCTCGACGAGGCTCCAGAGCAGCTCATCCTGCGGTCGCAGCGAGCCGTCGTTGACGATGATCGTCTCGATCGCCGGGTGCGTCTGGGCGGCGATCGAATCGAGCGTCTCCTCGATGTGCGCCTCGAGCTTGAAGTACGGGACGATGATCGAGACCAGCGGCGCCCCCTCCGCGCGAGCCCGGTCCGCGCGTCGCGCCGCGCGCTCCCGCCCATGAGCCGCGATCAGCTCCGTGTAGCGCTCGAGGAGGCGCTGAGGATCGGTCAGCTCGCGGAAGACCTCGCGCGGGCCCTCCCGCGTGATCAGGTCGGCGACCTCGTCACGGCCGTCGGCGACCGCCTCGATGCCGCGGGCGATCGCGTTGGCGTCGTTGTCGTGAGTCAGCCAGCCACTGCGACCCCGCTGAGCCATCTCGCAGAGCCCGCCGACGGGGGTGCAGAGGATCGGCCGGTTGAGCATCAGCGCCTCGCGCGCGGTGTTCGGCCAGCACTCCCAGATCGACGGCACGATCACGACGTCATGGCGCTGCACGAGCGCCGGAACCTCAGCGCGAGGGACGGCGTCCATGAAGCGGATGCGCGGATCGCCGGCGGCCATCAGCTCCAGCTGCGTGCGCATCGGCGTCTGCATCGGGCCGGTCAGCGTGTCGCCGCCGAGCAGCGTCAGGGTGACGTCCCGGCGCTCGAGCGACGTCATCGCCCGGATCAGGTTCTGCACTCCCTTGCGGCGCTCCATGCGGCCCATGTAGAGCAGCCGCAGCGTGTCGCCCGGCAGTTCGCCGAGCGCCTGCTCCTCCGGGTCCCCATAGGAGAAGAAGCCGTCCGGTATGCGGCTCGCCGGGGCGATCGCAGCGGCGCCGTAGTAGCGCCGGTAGGTGTCCAGGATGTCGCCGCCCGACCACAGCAGGCGATCGGCATGGCGCAGGCAGTAGCGCTCCAGATCGTGCGTGGCGAGCGTCTCGAAATCGTCGGGCAGGTGCGTGTTGAGCACCGCGCACAGCTCGGAGGTCGTGTGCACACGCACCGCGACGCACGTGTCGCGAAGCCAGCGTGCCCCGGTCTGCGCCGCCTGGATGGTGACCGCTCCCTCGCCGAGGTAGTCGCAGAACTCGATCAGGTCGGGACCGTGGTCGCCGTACTCCGCCCGCAACGCCGCGTGAACACGCGCACTCCATGCGTGCATGTAGCAGAGGAAGGCACCGAGATGCTCGCCGTCGGGATCCTCGACGAAGCGCACCTCGACCCCGGGCGGCGGGAGACGCTCATCGCCCGCGCTGGTGAGCGCCTCGTGCTGCTCCAGATGTTCCGCCGACGTGAAGATCGTGACCTCGGCGACCGCTGACAGCAGCCGTGCCTGTGCAGCGACGATCGGCGCGATGCCGCCGCCGACATAGGGGTACAGCTCGCGGGAGACGAACGCGATCCGCATCAGCGCCACGGTAACGGAGTCCCTCCCCGGCAGGGATCACGCCGCGCGAGAACTACCATGATCGCGATGCCGGACGCCCCTGCTCCTGCCGCCGCGGTCGCGGTCGACGACGTCTCGAAGACGTTCAGGATCCCGAAGGAGCAGATCCACACGCTCAAGGAGCGTGCTCTGCACCCGCTGCGGCGCACGACCTACAACGAGTTCGACGCACTGCACGAGGTCTCGTTCGAGGTCCCTTCGGGCGAGTTCTTCGGGATCGTCGGGCGCAACGGGTCCGGCAAGTCGACGCTGCTGAAGTGCCTGGCGGGGATCTACCGCGCGGACACCGGCAGGATCTTCGTCGACGGCCGCCTCTCGGCGTTCATCGAGCTGGGGGTCGGATTCAACGTGGACCTGGCGGCACGCGACAACATCGTCATCAACGCGGCGATGCTCGGGCTGTCGCGACGCGAGGCACGCCGGCGGTTCGACTCGATCATCGACTTCGCCGAACTGCGCGAGTTCACCGACCTGAAGCTCAAGAACTACTCGTCGGGGATGCTGGTCCGGCTCGCCTTCTCGGTGATGATCCAGGTCGACGCCGACGTCCTGCTGATCGACGAGGTGCTGGCGGTCGGCGACGCGGCCTTCCAGCAGAAGTGCTTCGACGAGTTCGAGACGATCCGCGGCTCGGGCAAGACCGTGCTGCTCGTGACCCACGACATGGGTGCCGTGCGGCGCTTCTGCGACCGTGCGATGTTGCTCGAACACGGCCGCATGGTCTGCTCCGGCGAGCCGGAAGTGGTCGGGAACCGCTACCTCGACCTCAACTTCTCGGCCGCGGCACGTGCCGCGGCCGAGGCCCAGGAGAACGGGGGCGAGGACGAGGATCCCGACGCCCCGCGCGGCGACGGGCGCGCATCGATCGAGGAGGCATGGGTCGAGAACGCGGCCGGTGAGCGCCCCCCGACGCTGCACAACGGCGAGCGTGCGACCTTCGCGATGCGCGTCACCTTCAACGCCGATGTGGAGGACCCGGTCTTCGCGGTCAGCATGCGCAATGGCGCACGCGTCCCCCTCTTCTCCGCCTCCAGTGGCTGGGAGGGGACCGGCACGGGCAGCTTCCGGGCCGGCGAGGAGATCCTCTGGCGGGTCAGCTTCGACAACCCGCTCGGCCCCGACCGCTATGCCGTCTCGGCGTCCGTCACGCTCGCGGGCGGCGCGACCCTCACCGTCCGGGAGGGCGTGCTCTCCGTCGTCGTCACGCGCTCTGCACCGACCGGCGCGCTCGTCGACATCCCCTACGACCAGGCCGTCGAGCGCCTGCAGCCCGCTGACATCCGACAGGAGATCGTGCGATGACCACAGCGGAGGTCGTCGAGCGGGGCGGCCGTGAGGTCTCCGGCCCGACAGCGCTCGGCGACGACCCGCGGCGCTTCTGGCGCCTGGCCTGGACGATCGCCGTCACCGACTTCAAGCTGCGCTTCTTCGGCTCGGTGCTCGGCTACCTGTGGCAGCTGATGCGGCCGCTGATGCTGTTCGGGATCATCTACATCGTCTTCGCCGAGATCCTCAAGGTCGGCGGTGACCAGCCCTTCTTCGGCGTCGCACTGCTGCTCGGCATCGTCGTCTTCCAGTTCTTCACGGACGCGACCGCAGCCTCCGTCCGCTCGATCGTCGTGCGTGAGAGCCTCGTGCGCAAGGTCGACTTCCCGCGCGGGGCGATTCCGGCGTCCGCGGTCCTGCAGGCGCTGTTCAACCTCAGCCTCAACATGATCCCGGTGTTCGTGTTCCTGTTCGCGGCCGGCGGGTCGTTCATGTGGGACTGGTACCAGCTGCCGCTCGTGTTCTCGATGCTGATCGTGTTCGTCACGGGCCTTTCGCTGCTGCTGTCGGCGCTGTTCGTGCGCTACCGGGACGTGGAGCCGATCTGGGACGTCGTGATGCAGGCGCTGTTCTACGGAACGCCGATCCTCTACTCGATCTCGGTGGTCATCGACAAGGTCGGGATCGAGGTGGCGCGCATCATGCTCATCAACCCGCTCGCCGCCGGCATCCAGCAGCTGCGGCACGCCGTCATCGACCCCTCCTACGAGAGCCCGGGCCAGATCTTCGGTGCGACCTACTGGGACCTCTTGCCGCTCGGGGTGTCTGTATTCACGTTCGTGCTCGGCGTGCTCTACTTCAAGCGCTCCGCCCCGAAGATCGCCGAACTGCTCTGAGGGAGCTCAACGGCGGCGGTGCTTCTCAGCACCGGCGAGCAGCCACACCCGCGCGCCGCGCACGTCGTAGGCGAGCTTGTAGTGGCGCCTGGTCAGCAGCTCGATGACGTCGGCTTCAGGCTGGTACGGCGCGAGCGCGACGACCGCGGCAGGTGGGTCCGCCAGCAGCCGTCGCCCGCGCTCGCGCAGCCAGTCGGGTCTGCCGCGCAGCGAGTTCTCGTCGAACCACGGCGTCGGCGCGCGGCGATCGCTGAGCCAGTAGATCTGCGCCGTCGAGCCGACCACCTGAATGCGGTCCTTAGAGCGAGTGTTGGCGCGCACGAAGTCGGAGACCGGGGCCTGCTCGGCCATCACCGGGTCGCCGCGCAGCCAGGGCTTGAGATCGAGCAGCTTGAACTGCTGTGAGACCACGTACGGCCAGGCCGCGAGCACCAGCACCAGCGCGCCGAGCGATACGCGGTCGCGCAGCCGCGTGCCCCAGAGCGAGGCCACGCCGAGCGCGAGTCCCGCGACGATCCCGATCAGGCCCGGGTAGTAGTGCTGCACGAACTCGTAAGAGGCGCTCTTGACGCGCAGCCAGGAGACGATGATCCAGAGCGCGGCGGCGACCGCCGGGGCGCGCAGTCGCCGCTCGCGTGCCGCGATCACGGCGCCGAGCAGCCCGGCCGCCCAGAGCCCGCCGGCCGGGACGTCGAAGAGGAAGTGCAGGTCGGTCAGCTCGCCGCCCGCGGAACGCGCCTGCACGCCCGCGGCACCGCCGGTGCGTTCGATCTGCTCGAAGACGTTCTCGTACAGATCGTCGAGTGCGCCCGCGGCGCCGATCCAGATCGCGAGCGGGGCGAGCACGGCCAGCCCGCCCACAGCGGCTGACGCCAGCCGGCGCAGATGCCCGCCCGGGCCCGCCGACCGCCACAGCTCCCAGGCGACGAACGGGACCACGACCGCGAGCGTCACGTTGATCGCGATCGCCGCGCCGCTGGCCGCGCCGGCCGCCAGCGCCCAGCGCGCGCCCGGCCTCGTCGCGAGATACCAGGCCCCGGCCACGGGCGCCGCGCCGAGCTGCGTGCTGTTGGGGTAGTCGCCGTCGAGCGGCACCGCCGAGGAGAGGACCGCGAAGGCGATGCCCGCGAAGACGCCCGCGGCGCGCCCCGCGGCGCGAGCGACGTAGCCGGCGACCGCAAGGGCGGCGAGCGCCGTCAGCAGGGCGAGCGCGATGCGCATCCCGGCGACGCTCGTGCCCGACGCGAGCTTGATCGCAGCGAACAGCAGGTAGAGCAGCGGACCCTTGTTGTTCGCCGCGTCGGCGTAGGGCGTGCCGCCGTCGAGGATCGTCTGGCCCACGTAGATGTACTGGCCGGGATCGTGGCTGATCGGCTCACGCCACGAGGCCGGCCGCGAGAGCCAGACCAGCGCGAGCAGCAGCGGATAGCCGGCCCAGCCCGGGTGCAGGTCCCAGAATCGCGCGGCGCGCGCGCTCAGCTCCCGGACGGCCCCGGGCTTCGCCGCGGCAGCTCCACCGCCGGTGGTCATTCCTCGGCAGCCTGCGACGTAGTCAGTCCGCGGCCCGGTGTCACCAGGTACGGCGACTCCTCCGCGCCGCGCGTCTCCCCGTACCACGAGTCGACGTTGACCTCCCAGAGGTCATGACTCGCGCCGTCAAGGTTCGCGGCGGCGCACATTCCGGTCAGCATGGAGTGATCGGAGTTGTTGTAGCGATGCAGTCCGTTGCGCCCGATCTGCTGGAGATTCGCGACGCCGTCGACCCACGAGCGGATCTCGCCGACGCGCGCCGCGTAGCGCTCGTCGTAGATCGGATAGGCCATCGGCACACGGACCACCCAGCCCTGGCGAACCCTGCCCGACCCCGCAAGGCCGATCTGCTCGAGTTCGCGCGTGGCCAGCTCGACGAGCTGCTCGTCCGGCATGCGCCAGAGATCGTCGCCGTCGAAGCAGAAGTACTCCAGGCCCACACTGGTCGCAGTCTGGTCGGGCACCATCCACGGACTCCACGAGCGGTAGTTCTGGATCCGCGCGACACGGACCGCCGGGTCGTGCACGTAGACCCAGTTGTCGGGGAAGAGGTCGGCGCCGTCGACCGCCAGCGCAACGGTCAGGAAGTCGCGGTGGCGCAGCTGACCCGCTGCACGGACCGCGGCCCTGGGCAGCGGCTGCGCGAGCCGCGGCGTGAGCGACAGCGGAAGCGACGAGATCACCTGATCGGCGGCATGCCGCTCGCCACCCGCGATGACGCCGCTGATCCGGTCGCCCTCGATGGTGAGCTGCTCGACGGGCGTTTCGAGCAGGACCTCGCCGCCGAGCTCGCTGATCCGTGCGGCCATCGCCTCCCACATCTGCCCGGGACCCATCCGCGGATAGTGGAACTGGCGGATCAGCGATGTCGCGTCCGTCTCGGCCCCGGGCCTGAGGGCGGCTCGCGCGGCGCTGCTGAACGAAAGCTCGCGAATCCTCTGCGCGGCCCAGTCCGCACGCAGCTCGCTGCAAGGAACACCCCAGACCTTCTCGGTGTAGGAGCGGAAGAAGTTCTCGTAGAGACGGCGGCCGAAGCGGCGCGTGACCCACTGTTCGAGCGTGTCCTGCGGCCCCGGAGGACGGAGCCGTGCGGCTCCGTAGCTGGCGAGCGAGCGAGCAAGCTCCAGCGGCCCCAGCTTGCGGACCAGCTCCCCCGCCGACAGCGGATAGTCGATGAACCGCCCATCGAAGTAGATCCGCGAAAGCCGCGGGCGCAACAACAGCTCGTCGCCGAGGATCTCGTGCCAGAGCAGCTCGACCTCCGGCGACTTGGTGTAGAAGCGATGGCCGCCGAGATCGAAGCGCCAGCCGTCGCGAACCTCCGTGCGCGAGAGACCGCCGACCACCGGCTCGCGTTCGAGGACCGTCACGCGCCGGCCTTCGCGCGCGAGCACGTACGCCGCCGTCAGGCCGGCGGGCCCGGCCCCCAGTACGAGGACGTCGGGTTGGCTCATGCTGGGGCTCCGCTGGTCGGCCTGGCGTGGCTGCCGGATTGCGGCGCCGCAGATCCATCCGGCGTCTCGCCGGAGTACCCGACAGAGACCGCGGCCCTGTCGCCGCCTCTGCGCGAGCAGGCGGCCTCGACCATGTAGCCGACCGCACTGGCAGCCTGCGAAGCGATCACGAGCGCCAGCACGACCAGCCTCGGAACGCCGCCTCGAGAGGGCCCGAACAGCGGCTCGCGCACGAAACCCGCGTAGTCGGCAGGGTCGGGGCGGAGCCCCTGCCCGCCGCCTTCCCGGGTGAGGCGATGGAAGTGGAAGGCGCCGCGCCCGTAGCCGAAATGCTGGCGCCAGAAGACGCGAGCGCTGTGCGGGTTCGAGTGCGCGACGACCGCCTCCGGGACGTACACGAGAGGCCGCCCGAGGGAGCGCCAGCGCATGCACAGCTCGCGGTCCTCCGACACGTGAAAACAGGCATCGAAACCGCCGGCGGAGAGCAGATCCTCGCGAGCGGCGGCGAGGTTCTTGCCCGCGAAGAACGTCGCTTTCAGCGGTTCGCGATTCGCCCGTGCGTAGACCGCATCCTCGAGCGCCTGCGTCGCCTCGGCCCACGGATTGCCATCGAGCGCCGTCACGTTGGCCCCGCCCAGCAGCGCGCGCGGGTGCGCGGCGTGCGCCTCGGCCAGCGCTGCGAGCCAGCGCCGGTCGAGCACGCAGTCGTCGTCCGTGAACGCGACGAGATCGCCGCGGGCCTGCGCGATGCCGGCGTTGCGCGCCGGCCCCGGACCGCCGTTCGCGGTCCGCAGCACCGTCAGCTCCAGGTCACCGGCGGCTGCGCGCGCGGCGGGCTCGAGCGGCTGCGGCGAACCGTCATCGACGACGATGACCTCGAAGCCGCCCGCGACGGGGTCAAGCCGCCGCATGCTGGCGAGCAGCGTGCGCAGGTGATCGGGTCGGCCGCGAGCGGGAACGACTATCGAGACGGCCGGCGCGCCGATCATCGAGCGACCGCCTCGATCAGTCGCCGCTCGCTCGGCACGGCGCCCTTGAGGTAACGGTCACGGCGGAGCTCGATGTCGAGCAGCTCGGGCGTGGCGTCCCCTTCTCCCCACAGGTACCCGAAGGCCTCCCCCAGCGACGCGGCCAGCAGCGTCGTCGTCATCAGGACCAGTACCTGCGGATGGTGCGGGCCGCCGATCCGCCTCGAGTCCCGCGCGTGACGCCGGAATCGCACGAGCGCGAGCGCGGGGAAGGCGATCGCGTAGAGCACGCGTCGGCCGCCCGACCAGCCGCGGCGCCGTGCCGTCGCGAAGATCTTGCCTGCGATGTAGGCCTCGCGCAGTGCGGCCCTCGGTTGCGAGACGTTGATGTGTCGAACGCGTGCCGCCGGCTCCATCGCCAGCTCGTATCCGAGTTCGCACAGGCGCCGGTGCAGCAGGTACTCGGTTCCGAACAAGGCGGGGAGATCCTCATCGATCGTCATCAGGACGGCGCGCTTGTACGAGCTGTTGTGCCCCGGTACGTCCGCCCAGTCGCCTGCTGCGAGCGGTTCGGCGAACGGGCCGTAGTGGCAGACGAACTGCGCCTGGGAGACGATCGACTCGGGGTTGGCGTTGAGGAACGCCGGGCCGATCGCGGCGGCCGGGCCGCGGTGCGCCTCGATCAGCGCCGCAGCCCACCCGGGCTCGGGGAAGCAGTGCGTCTCGGTCAGGACGACGAGCGGCGCGACGGCAGCGCGGATCGCCTGCACCTGGGACGCCGCGAGGCCATCGGCACGCGGGTCGACCGCCAGGAAGTTCACAGCGGCGAAGCCGTCACCGGCGGCGACGCGAAGGTCCTCATGGGTGTGCTCGGGCGCCGCCACCATCAGCTCGATCAGCTCGCACGCCGTCTGAGCGCGGAGGGCGTCGAGCAGCGGGCGTGCCGGCGCCACCGTGTCGGTCACGACGATCGCCGAGATCGCGGGCGACGCGGGCGTTTCGGCCTCCCGCGCCGTCATGCCGGCGCTCCGGCCGTCCGCGCCGCGGCCGGCTCCACGACTCGACCGGTGTCCGCCGACTCGATCGCCGCCAGCACGACCGCCAGCGCGGCGCGCCCGTCGGCGAGGTCCGGCGTGAACGGCCGCCCGCCGCGCACCGCGGCGGCGAAATCCCGCCACTGCGTCGCGTCGGCGGCGTCTACGTCGCCGCCCGCGCGGTGAGAGCGTGCCATCGCCGGAATACTGCGAAGAAGCTGCGCGCCGCGCGCCAGTCGGCGGCGCGGGTCGCCGGGAAGCTCGCCGGAGGGCACCAGCTCCAGGCCGTCGAAGCGATCGAGGCGCACGGCCAGCGTCGCGTCGCGTCCGTGGACGCGGATGTCGTGGTTCATGCCCGCTGCGTCGCAGGCGACGGTCGAGGCGATCACACCGCCGCCGAGGTCCGCGGTCATCGCGACGGCCGAATCGCCGGCCGAGGCGAGCGCCGATACGCGCTCCACCTCAGCGCCCGTGAGCAGCCGCCACAGGTCGGCGTGGTGGACCGCCTGCTCGAGGATCGCGCCGCCGCCCTGCCGCGCGCTCGGCGCGCCAGGCGTTCGCACGCTCCATCCTCGACCGGCTGTCGGACGTGAACGCCGTCTCGATGAGGCGCAGCGGCCCGAGAGCGCCGGAGCGGACGATTTCGGCCGCCTGACACACGAGACGGTGGCGGCGATACTTGAAGCCCGACCCCGGCGACCAACCCGGATCGCTCTGCGGCGTCGACGACCCGGTCGGCGTCGGCGAGGTCGAGCGTCAGCGGCTTCTCGACGAGCACGTGACGACCCGCCGCGAGCGCGGCGAGCGCGATCTCCGCGTGAGAGGCGGCCGGCGTGCAGACGGCCACGGCCTCGACGCGGTGCGTCGGCCAGCAGCGACTCGGCGTCGCCGTGAAGCGAGGCCCCGGGCGCCCGGGCGCCTGCGACTTCCAGCGCCGCCGGGTCGCCGTCTGCGAGCGCGACGACCGACGCACCGGCGGCTGCCAGCGCCGCCAGGTGGTGTCGCTGCGTCACGAAACCGCAACCGACGATCCCGACGCGCAGCGGATCGGTGGCTGGGAGAGTCGCTGTCATCGGCGGTGTTGGTGCCCGGCCTGAGCGGCGGAGCCTCGGTGGACCGGCGCGTTCCCGGGCACGGGAACCGCGGCCAACCTATCAACCGTTTCCGGACACCCGCGTGTGACAGCATCGCGACCGTGCCGGACCCGACCTCCCGCTCGCTGACAGCCCCCGGCCGCGCGGCGCGCAGTTCGCGCCGCTCGGTCGACGTCCTGCGCGCGCTCGTTAGCAGCGACCTTCGCGTGCGCTACGGGCGCGGCTCGCTGCGCGCGGTCAAGTGGCTGCTCGACCCGATTGCGGCGCTCGGCGTGTACCTGATGCTGGTCGGGCTGCTCAGAGAGGGCGGGACCGCTCCGGGCCTGACGATCGCCTGCGCGGTCGTGCCCTTCCAGCTCGTGATCATGAGCGTGGCGAACGCGCTGCGCTCGGTCGAGCTGCGCCGCTCGATCATCCTCAACCTGTCCTTTCCGCGCGGCCTCATCCCGCTCGCCTCGGCGGTCACGGAGTCGGTCGCGTTCACGGCTGCGCTGCCGCTGCTGCCGCTGATGATGATCATCTACGGAGTCGAGCCGACGGCCTACGCACTGTGGCTGATCCCCGCTGTGCTGCTGACGTTCGTGCTCGCTCTCGCCGTCACGTACCCGGCCGCGCTGATCGGGTTGTGGTTCCCCGACCTGATCCCGCTGGCGGTCTCGATAGTGCGAGCGATGTTCTTCATCGCTCCTGGCCTCGTCGCGCTCAACTCGGTCGACGGGACCGCCGCCGACCTGCTGCCGCTGAACCCGCTCACCGGGCTCTTCGAGACCTATCGCGACGCCCTGCTCTACGGGCAGTCACCGGCGGCGTGGCAGCTGCTCGCGCCGCTGCTCGCCGCCGCTCTGACCTGGCGGTCACGATGCCGATCTACCGCCGCGAGCAGCCGCATTTCGCGAAGGTCGTCACCGGAACGGCCGGATGACCGCTCGCGTCACCGCATCAGGGGCGGGAGTGCGTTTCGACTTCGACCGCCAGCAGCGGGTGGTGACCCCGGTGTTGGGCCGGCTGCGGCGCGCGGGCGGCTTCGCCTGGGGCCTTCACGACATCGATCTTCAGATCGGCGGCGGCGAAGGGCTGGCGATCGTCGGCCCCAGCGGGTCCGGCAAGACGTCGCTGCTGCGGGCCCTCGCCGGGATCCTGCCGTGCGACGCGGGGCGTATCACGGTCGAGGGCCGTGTCGGGTCGCTGCTCGCGGTCGAGGGCGGACTGTTCGGTCCGCTGACCGGACGCGAGAACGCGCTCGTGCTGACGGTGCTGTCCGGGCTCGACCGCGCGAACGCCCGCTCCGCGCTCGAGTCGGTGCACGAGCGCAGCCGCCTGGGGGCTGCGTTCGAGCGACCGGTCGCCACCTACTCGGAGGGCATGCGCGCGCGCCTGGGCTTCTCGATCGCGGTCGCCGCGCAGCCCGAGGTGCTGCTGCTCGACGAGGTCTTCGAGGCCCTCGACCACGAGTACCGCTCCGTCGTCGAGGCATACACGCGCGACCTGCGCGAGCGCGGCGGAATCGTCATCGCCGCCGGCCACGACCACCTTGCGCTGGAACTGATCTGCGACCGCGCGATCGCGATGCGCGGCGGAACGATCATCGATGACGGGCCCTGCGCCGCCGTGGTGACCGCCTACCGGGGCGGCGAGACGTCTGCCGGCGCGACGCTGCCCTGAGAGCCGCGCGGACGCCCCGCTCTCAGCCAGCCGGCGAAGCCGCAGGCGGCGCCGGCGATCCCGGCGAGATGGTGCATCGCGTGAAGCGGAACCGCCAGCAGCGCTGCGGCGCGGCCCCTCGATCGCGCGATCGTCGTCAGCAGGGACCGGTTGAGCAGCGCCAGCGCGCCGAGCGCGGCCGAGCGCGCCGAGCGGTCGGCGCGCCGCCAGCGCCGCGCCGCCGATCAGCGCCGCCAGCGCGCTGAGCCGGTGCCGGCTTCCCAGATTCAGCGCGGCGGAGCCGCTGCGCCTGCGCAGGAGCAGGTCCGTCCACGGCGCGGCACGGTGGAGCGCATCGGAGCGGAGCATCTCGAGCAGCGTCAGGTGCTTGAGATGTTTTCCCTGTGCCCCCGGGTCGAGCCGGATCTCGCCGCCCGCCGCGCGAAGCCTGAGACCGAGATCGACGTCCTCGAGCCAGCGACGGCCCGCATCGAACCCGCCGACGTCGAGGAACGCCTCCCGCCGGACGGCTCCGAGGCCGGCCCAGAAGGTTTCTGCCGGCCCGGCGCCCGCCGCGTGCACGCTGTGATGGAGTAGGAAGCGGTAGGCCGACACGGCCCCGGCCGCGCCCGGCGAGTCATCGTACGAGCCGAACGCGGCGGCGATGGCGCGATCGTCGGCTAGGCGCTGCACGAGCCGTCCGATCGCATCGGGCCGCACCAGGACGTCGGCGTCGACGAAGACGAGCACGTCGCCGCGTGCGCGCAACGCCCCTTCATTGCGCGCAGCCGCCGGGGTCGCGAGCCCGGCGTCCTCGACCACGATCAGTTCGTCAGGCTGCAGCTGCGAGGCGCCGATCGCCGCCACGCAGCGCGCGAGCGTCGCCGGTGCGTCCGTCGCCGGCACGACCACCGAGACGCTCATGCCGCCGCCTCGCGTGCGGCGATCTCCTCGATCGCATCGGCGCAGCGCCTGCGCCCGTCCCAGCCGGCCAGGTGCCGCGCCAGCTCCGCCGCGCTGTTGCGGTAGCGATCGTCACGCAGCACCCGGCGCACTGCGCGCCGCACCGCTCCGGGCGCGCGCGGCGCCGGCAGCGCGATTCCCGTGCCGAGCGCCTCGACGCGCGCGGCCCAGGCCCAGTGGTCGCGCCCATCGGGGAGCACCACGAGGGGCACGCCCGCACGGCTCGCAGCGCTGAGCGTGAGATGGCCGCCGTGAAGCACCGCGACATCGGCGACCGCCAGCCAGCCGTCGCTGTCGACCACGTTCCCGGCCATCACGTTCGGCGCGATCGCATCCAGCTCGGCCGGCGGGCAGGCTCCCATCGTCGCGATCATCACGTCGACGGGCTCGCCGGCCAGCTCGCGGGCGACCGATCGCAGCGTGCTCGGCGCACCGATCGAGCCCTGCGACACGAACACGAGCGGCGAGCTGCCGCCGTGGGCGGGCGCGGGCGCAGCGGGCGCAGCCGCGGACCACGTGACCGGCCCGACGTAGCGCCACGAGGGAGGCAGATCGCGGGCCGGGTCGAGCAACGGCGTCGTCGTCACGAGCGTGAGATCGCCGGCGAACAGCGAACCGCCCGGCTCGAGCCCGAGCGCGGCGCGAACCTCTCCGACCCGGCTCTGCAGGCGGCGCGCGCCGAGCGCGTCACGCCGCACGAGCCGCGGGAGCCGTGAGATGGCGTGGACGGGGCGACGCAGCGCGCGCAGGCGGGCGCGCCTGCTCGTCCACGCTGTCCGCCCGGATCCCGCGAGGAAGTGATTGAGGCTCACGTGCGGCAGCCCCGACGCCGTCGCGGCGACCTGCGCGGAGATGCGCGCGTCGGTGACCACGACGTCCGGGCGCTCCGCTGCGATCACGTCGCGGTCCGCCTGCACGCGGGCAGCGAGGTCGGCCGCGTCCGGGTACCACGTGTCCATGCGCCCGCGGTCGAGCGTGCGCTCGTAGGGAACCTCATCGACCTCCACGACGCGCACGGGCGGCATCGGCCAGCAGATCCGCGCGCGATCCGCCGTAGGCGAGCGCGACCTCATGCCCACGCTCGACCAGCTCTTCGCCGACGGTCAGGCAGGCGCCGGCGTGCGCGAATCCCGGCCCGGGCGCGAACGGCATCAGCAGCACCCTCACGGCCGCGTCACTCCGGCTCGCGAGGGAGTCCTCACGGCTGCGGCGCGCTCGGCCCCGGCGCGCCACCGTCGAGCAGGCGCGCGAGCACGGAGTGACCCTCGGCGCGCCGCGCCGCGAGCGCATCATCGACGGCACGTGCAAGACTCGATGTCAACTCGGCGGCGCCGGCCCCCGTGGAGGGCCGGATCGGGTCCAGCAGCAGGCCGGCCTGCCCGAGCCGCTCGCGAAACACGAAGGCCGGGATCAGCGTGGCACCCGTCGAACAGGCGAGCTGCGCGATGCCCGAACGCACGCCGACGGTGCGGCCCAGCAGCGGCACGGGCAGCTCTCCGCGTGCGTCGAAGGCCATCCAGACGGTCTCGCCGCGCCGCAGCAGCGCCTCGATGACCTCGTAGGAGCCGCCGCGCCTCACCCAGCGACAGCCGGCCTGCTCGACCCAGACGTTCTGCGTCTTCGTCCAGAGCCCGTCATGCCCGTGCAGCGGCGGCTCGTCGAGCGAGCGGCCGCCCGACAGGTACAGCTTGTGACCACGGGCGGCAAGCGCATGGATCAGGTTCAGGAACGGCCCGGCGTGCACCGTGACCAGGATCGTTCCGGCCCCGGCCGCACGGGCTTCGTCGAGGTGCTCGAGGCCGCGCACGGGCATCCGCCGGGCCGCCCACGGCCGCCAGCTGAGCTCCGTCTGCACGCACTGCTCGCGCAGTGCGTCCCGTGCCAGTCGCTCGACGTCCGGCGCCGCGCTGCCGGGCGCGGCCAGAGCTGCGGCCCTGGCGCGCATCTCGGCGCGCCTGGATGCCGACAGCCGCCACTCCGCGCGCGCCCTGGCCCGCGCGAGCGCGACGGCGACCGGTCCCGGAACGAGGCGGTGCAGTGCCGGAGTTCCGTGCGCCCGGGCCACGATGCCCGGCCGCTCGACGATGAGCCTGTGCGCCTGCGGCTGCTCGGTCGCGTCGAGCCGGGCCGTCAGCCCCGCGCCGTTCAGCGGCTCGGTCGGCCGTGCGCTGTGAGCGGCGGCAGCATGTCCGGTCATGCGGCGCGCACCCGCTCCAGCCGCTCCAGCGCAAGTGCGGCATCCGCGACCGGCGGCAGCGCGGCGAGTTCCTCACCCAGCGCCGCTGAGCGCGCGCTCGTGCGTTCGTCAGCGAGAATGCGCTCCAGAGCCGCCGACAGCCTCGGCACGAGCCCCTCGACCGAGCGATGGGCGAGCGTCGTGAACCCGGGCCGGACCTCCAGGGGGTCGAGCGGGGCGTCGCGGACCGCGACCATCAGGCCGGCGCCGAGGCTCTCGACGGCGCGGGCGTTCAGCTCCTGCTCGGTGTTGGTCGGCACGCCGATCGCGGCGACTCCCGCCGAGAACGCGGCGTGCGCGGTACCGGACCCGCCGTGATGGACGATCGCAGCGCAGTCCGGCAGCACGCGCGCGATCGGGACCGGGCCGGTCAGCAGCACGCGCGGATCAGAGGCCAGACGGCGATCGACCGCGAGTCGCAGGCCGTCGAACACGAGCGCCCGGGCACCCGCGCCGAGCACGCCGCGCACGACGTCGTCGACGAGCGGTTCCGCGCCGCCACCGAGGTAGACGGCGACGCGCGCGCCCGCGTCACCGGCGCCGAGGCTCGGCATCGACGTGCCCCCGACCTCATCCTCGGGCCTGACGTGCATCGCGCCCGGAGCCGTACCGAAGCCGGGGTGCGAGGGCACGACCACGAGGTCGCCGTCCAGCAACCCCTCGACGCTCGCCGGCGCGGCGAGCCCGAGCCGTCCGAACACCGCGTGCAGCGCCGGCAGCGCCGGGGGTGTCTCCGTACGCGGGTCGCGCTCAGGCGCCCATGCGGCCCACGGCCCGTGACCGGGAAGCATCGGCGGATGGCTGACCTGGACGACGGGCACTCCGTGAGCGCGCGCGACCGACCCCGCTCCCATGATCTGGTCGACCACCACCACGTCCGGACCCGTCCTGCGGACCGCCGCGTCCACGTAGGCGATCGTCGCCTCGAGGCCCTGCTCGAGGTCACGCTGGTAGGCACTCAGGCACATCTCCAGATCGTGGACCGCAAGGAACGGCGGACGCTCGACGCGCGGCGGCGCCACGCGTGCCCTGAACCCGGGCGGCGGCAGCAGCACAGTGCAGCGATCTTCGAGCACCGCCGCGGCGCGGGCGCCCGGAATCGCCGCCACGCAGGTGTGTCCGCGCTGCTGAAGCGCGGCCACCAGGGGCCGGCAGCGGGCGGCGTGGCCGCGGCCGATACCGGAGATGCAGAAGAGGACGCGCACCGCGGCGGCCGACGCTAGCGCATCGGGCGCGGCAGACTTGGTGCCGTGCCGATCCCCTCCGGTCAACCCCAGACAGGCCCCACGGCGCTGCTGATCCACGGCCTCGGCTCACGCGGCAGCGACCTGGCGAACGTCGCGCGGGCACTCGGCGTGAGCACTTCGACGCCGGACCTTCGCGGACACGGCGACGCGCCGCCGCGTCCGTTCACTGCGATCGCCGACTTCGCCGCCGACCTCGAGCCCGCGGCGCGCGCCGCCGCACCGGTGCTGGTGGCCGGCTTCTCGTTCGGGGCGTGGGTCGCGCTCGCACTGTGGCGCCGCGCACCGGAAGCGGTCTGCGGCGTCGCACTGGTCGACCCCCCGCTCGAGCACGACGCGCTGATCGAATGGGCGCGCGCAGACACCCGCACCAGGCGCGGAGCCATCCGCAAGCTCGGCGCTCTGTACCGCACCGGCGACCTCGGCACCGCGATCGCGCTGATGGGCGAGCACCCGCTGACCCGGGACCTCGACGAGGCCGCGGCCGAGCGCAACGCGCGAGCTCTGCTCGCAGCCGATCCGGCGACGCTGCAGGCGGCTCTGCGGCTGGCGATCCCCGATCCCGCAGCCGCACGCCCGGCGGACGACCGGACGCCCGTGCTCGTCCTGCACGGACGGCGCAGCCTCGTCTGCCCGGCCGCGGCGGCCGCTGACCTGGCGCGGTCGCTGGGCGGCGCGGCCGCCGAGTACGACGGCGGCCACTGCGCCCACCTGGAGACTCCGGACGCGGTCGCCGCCGCACTGCACGCACTGCTCAGCCGGGCGTGCCCTCAGGCCGCGTAGACGAACGGAAGGTCGGCGGCGACCTCGGCCAGCGGCGGAGCCTGGGCATCCCGCTCGGACACCGCCACCTGCTCGCGCGCAAGCGGCCAGGCCACGGCCACGTCCGGGTCGTCCCAGGCGATCGCGCGCTCGACCTGCGGGTCGTAGTAGGACGACTGCTTGTAGAGCACGTCCGCGACCTCGCTCGTGACACAGAATCCGTGCGCGAAGCCGACGGGCACGTAGAGCACGTGCATGTTCGCGTCGCTGAGCTCGTGCGCCTCCCAATGCCGATAGGTCGGGGAGCCGCGCCGCAGGTCGACGATCACGTCGACGATCGCAGCCGCGGCCACAGCGGACCAGCTTCGAGGACCCCGCGCCGACGGCGAAGTGGAGCCCGCGCAGCACGCCGCGGACGGAGCGCGAGTGGTTGTCCTGAACGAAGGTCTCGGTGATCCCATTGTCCGCGAGGTCCGACTGGCGGTAGGTCTCGCAGAAGAAGCCGCGATCGTCCGGGTGGACGCGCGGCTCCAGCAGCAGCGCCCCGGGGAGGGCCGTCGGGTGCGCCACGAGTGCCATCGCGCCAGAGCGTAGTGGGAGCGCCGCGCTCTACCCTGTCCGGCGTGAAGGCCGGCGCCTCCGAGACCGACGAGCTCGCTGCGGAGAACGAGCAGCTCCGCGCACGGGTCGTGGCACTCGAGCGCGAGCTCGCCGAGGCGGCGGCGCGCGCCAACGCGACCGTCGCCCGCGCCCAGGAGCGGATCTACTGGCTCGATCGCTGGCACATCGACCTCAACGCGCTGCTGCGCCGGCCGGCGGCGCGCCACGTCCCGGCTCTGATCGACGGCCTGCGCCGCACGCGGCACCGGCTGCAGCGACTGAAGCGGCGCCTGGCGCGCTGATGACGAGCACCTCCGTCGTCATCCCCGTGAAGGACGGCGGGACGCTGCTGGCGGAGGCGCTGCGCGCGGTCTGCGCCGAGGGCCCCGACGAGCTGCTGGTGATCGACTCCGGGTCGAGCGACGACTCCGTCGCGATCGCGCGGGCCGCCGGCGCGGACGTGATCGAGATCGCCGCCGCGGACTTCGGGCACGGCCGCACGCGAAATCTCGGCGTGCAGAGCACGCGCGGCGACGTCATCGCCTTCCTGACCCAGGACGCGACGCCGGTCGACGGCTGGCTCGCGGCGCACGTCGAGGCGCTCATGCTCGGCGAGCGCGTCGCCGCATCGTTCGGCCCGCACCTGCCGCGCCCCGACACGAGCCCGATGATCGCGCGCGAGCTCGAGGAGTTCTTCGCCGGCTTCAGCCCCGACGGCGCGCCGCACGTGCAGCGCGCGCTCGACGAGGACGGCTGGCACCCCGGCTTCCTCTCGAACGTCGACGCCGCGTATCGCCGAGCGGCGCTGGAGGCCGTCCCGTTCCGCGACGTCCCCTACGCCGAGGATCAGGCGATCGCGCGCGACCTGTTCGCGGCCGGCTGGTGGAAGGCCTACCACCCGCGCGCCGCCGTCCTGCACGCTCACGACTACCCGTGGGCCGAGTTCATGCGCCGCTACTTCGACGAGTACCGCGGCCTGCGCGACACGATCGGCCACGTCGAGCAGATCGGTGCACGGTCGACCGTACGTCACGTCCGCTCGCAGGTCGCCGGCGACCTGGCCTGGATGGACGAGCACGGCGTCGCCGGCCGCGAGCGCGCGACCTGGACGGCGCGCTCGGTGGCACACCACGGCGGGCGCCGCGTCTTCTCGGCGCTGGGGTCCCGGTCGGAGCGGCTGCCCGCCGGCGCGCAGCGCGCGCTCTCGCTCGAGCGGCGCGGCGACCGGCGTCGACGACGAGGGACTTCCGCCCGCCGCGCCTCAGCAGCCTCGCCTCGCCAGCGAGCTGCACGAGGAGGTCAGCCTCGTCGGCGCGCGACGGCGCGGCGCCGTTGCTCGACCCGGTCCCCGGCCAGGGCGAGCGCGACCGCCTGCACGTGGCGATCGTGATCCCCCCGTTCAGGGTCGGCAGCGGCGGGCACAACTCGATCTTCCAGCTCGCGCTCGGGCTCGAGCGCCGCGGTCACAGCGTCTCGATCTGGTTGCACGACCCGACGGGCGAGCAGCGCCACGACTGGCCGGGCGAGGTGCGCGACACGATCCGCAAGCACTTCGCGCCGCTTCAGGCTCCCGTCTACAAGGACCTCGAACGCGACTGGTTCGGAGCCGACGTCGTGGTGGCGACCGGCTGGCAGACGGCGTTCACGGTGCTCAGGCTGCCGCTCTGCCGCGCGCGTGCCTACCTCGTGCACGACCATGAGAACGAGTTCTTCGCGACATCAGCCGAGGGCCGCTGGGCTGAGGACACCTATCGCCAGGGCATGTTCCACATCTGCTCGAGCCCATGGCTCGAGGACCTGGTCCGCGAGCGCTACGGCGGCGAGACCTCGCAGTTCCAGTTCGGCGTCGACCACGACACCTACTTCCCGCGGCCGATCGAGCGCAGCCGTGACACGGTCGTGTTCTACGGACGCGCGGTCACCGCCCGCCGCGCCGTGCCGCTCGGGCTGCACGCACTCGCCGAGCTGAAGCGCCGCCGCCCGCAGACGCGGATCGTGATGTTCGGCGACGAGCGGCCGATGCCGACCTCGTTCGACTACGACCACGTCGGCGTCGCATCACACGAACAGCTGGCATGGCTCTACAGCCAGGCGACGGCCGGGCTCGTGCTGTCGATGACGAACTACTCGCTGGTGCCGCAGGAGATGCTCGCCTGCGGGCTGCCGTGCGTCGACCTCGCGGGCTTCAGCGCGGAGACCGTGTTCGGCGACGACGGGCCCGTGGAGCTGGCGGACTTCGACGCCGGCGCGCTCGCGGGGGCGATCGAGCACCTGCTCGACGACGAGGCGAACTGGCAGCGCCGCTCGAGCGCCGGGCTGGCGTTCGTGCAGGACCACACCTGGGACGCCGCGGCGGGCCAGGTCGAGGAGGGTCTGCGCGAGGCGCTGCGCGTGCGGTGCTCTGTGAGACGTTCGGCCTGGTGCGGCACTGGGCTGGCTAGGAGCGATGTTGGGACGGACGTCGGCGCTCTCCGCGGGGCGTTGCCGGGCGTTTGCGGCCCAGCGATGGAAGTTTGTTCCGCTATGCGTGACAAAGCTCCATCGCTGGTGGGAGGCGCGGGCGTTCGCGGTCGCTTGAGGCGTTTGCTGGTTGTCAATCAGCCGTAGTAGCGGCCGATGGTGAGCAGCAGTGCGGCGCCGCTGTGGACGATGGCGAGGCTCACGGCGCCCGTTGCGACTGCCGGTCCCCAGCGCGGGCCCGCTCCGCGAACGGCGAGCCCGACCAGCGCGCCGTAGAGAGCGAGCAGCGGGAACAGGTAGCGGATCTGCTCGAAGGTGTAGGTGGTCGCGAGGACGTAGTCGTAGGCCGGGACGCCGATGACGACGAGCAGGCCGATCAGCATCGCGACGTAGGTGACGAGCTCGGCGCGGCGTGAGCGCAGGGCCCGGCGGCCGACCACGAGTGCGCGGGCGGCGAAGGCGAGCAGCACGCCCCATACGCCGAGCGCGACCCATGTGACCGCCCCCGCGAACGAGTAGTCGAGCCAGCCGAAGCGGCCGACGAACTGGCGAAACCAGATGCTGAAGACCGGGAACTTCCCGGGGATCAGATCCTGCAGGAACGGCAACCGCGGGAAGTAGAACTGCAGCAGGTAGCTGACCGTCCCCGTCCTCGTCGGCTCCCGCCCGGTGTTGATCGAGTTCGTGCCGGCGGGCGCGAACAGCGCACGATCCCAGGCGAACCGGCTGACGGCGAAGTAGGTGACGAGCGGCACGGCGAACGCCGCCGCGGCGGCGCCGAGCGAGCGCCGCAGCTCGCCGCGCGGCATCCGCGCGAGCAGCACCGCAACCCCGATCAGCGCTCCCGGAACGATCCCCGCGAAGGTCAGCTTGGTCAGCGCGCCGAGCGCGAGCAGCCCGCCGAGCGCGGCGAGCCTGCGCGGCGTGGGGCCGAATCTGAACGACCGGGCGAGCATCGCGAAGAGCGCAGCGGAGGCCGTGAACAGCAGCGCGTCGGCCGTGACGCCGCTGCCGACGAAGCCGAACATCGGCTGGAAGGCGACCGCGAGCGCACCGGCAGGTGCCGCCAGGCGCGTGCCCGGAAGCAGATCCCGCACGAAGCTGAACACGAAGAGCACCGTCAATCCACAGAGCAGCGCCGAGAGCAGCCGCACGGCCTGAAGCCGTTCCAGCACGTCCGATCCCGCCCACGCGGCGAGCTTGTAGGGAACGACCGCGAGCAGGTAGTAGGCGGGCGGCTGCGTGCTCGTGTTGCTCGGACCGCCGCCGTCGTCCGCCGGAAGCTCTGCGTCGAGTGCCGCGCGCAGCGCCTGCTCGGACGCGCCCGGCCACGGCGGGTGACCGGCGGGATTGCCGATCACCAACGAGAAGCGGGACGCGCCCAGCGCCTGCACGAGCTCGGTCGACATCGGCGGCCGGGCGCCGGGCTCAGGCGCGGTGCCGGTCTCCGCGAGGTGCTGGACGTAGGCGAAGTGCAGCGGCTCGTCGGGAACCTGGAGGGAGCGGGGTGACGACCGACCAGGCGATCGCGACGAGCGCGGCGATGACCGCGCACGCGACCGCGCCGCGGGAGACGATCCGCGGCGCAGCGACCGGCCGCTGCGCGGCGCCGCCGGCTCCTCGCCGCCCGCCGTGAAGGTCGTCCGCAGGACCGCTCACGCTCACCGCGCCTCTCTGACCAGCAGCGTGACCGCGCCGATCGCCGCGCCGGAGAACAGCGCCAGCGCGAGCACCAGCACCCATCCGCCGAGGTCGCCGGCGCGAGCCGCTGCGAAGCGGTCGAGCGTCAGCGACGCGCGCGAGGCGTGCGACGCACTGTCACTGCCGACGAGCCGGATCGAGAGGTCGCGCCCGGGCAGTCCGCCAGGCGGCGCCGGATAGGGGACGCCGGCGATCGCGACGCGGCCGGGCCTGCGATTGCGCAGGCACAGCAGGACGGCTCCGTCGCTGGGCCGGAGCGCCGGCCGCAGCGGCAACGTGATGGCGCCGTTGATGGCCGTCACGACGCCGCTGCGCGCAATCGGGCGGTCCCCCGCGCGGGCGACCAGCTCGACGCGCAGCGGACGGGCGCGCGTAGGTGCCGACCGTCAGCACGGCGGTGTCGGCGAGCTCGGCCGGCGGCTCGATCGGCTGGCAGGCCTCGCGGCGCGGCGCGATGTCCTCGACGAACGTGCCCGGCGGCACCACGTTCGGCAGAACGTCATGGCGCGAATCGCGCAACAGCACGACCGCCGCCCAGGCAGCTCCTGCGAGCAGCACGAGCGCCGCGGCGATCGCCGCCCGCCGCGCTGCCGGCGAATTCATCGCTCGCGCCGCAGCCCGATGATGCTGAGGAGGAACGACGAGAAGAAGACCTGGATCCCGACGATCAGCAGCGTCGCCGCGAGGATCGCCAGGCGCTCCTCGCCGAGCTCGCCGAAGCCGCGGTCGATCCAGCGGCCGACGATCACGGCGGCCAGCAGCAGCCCGACGAGTGCGGTGATCCCGCCGAGCGCGAGACCGTGCTCGAGCCGGAACCTCGAGCGCATGCGATCGAACCAGGGGTCCTTCTCGCCCATGAAGTACATGCCGTATGCGTGCGCGCAGAGGCCGAGCGAGACGACCTGCGTTCCGATGATCAGCAGCAGCGCGCCCGCGATCTCGGCGTGGATGTCCCACGTGCGCCCGAACACGTTGACCTGCGGCGATCGCGGTCGCCATCACCAGCGTGCCGAGAACCGCCATCACGAGGCCGGGAACGAGGAACAGGTGGTTCGGGCTGTGAACGAGCAGGAATCGAAGGTGGCGCCAGCCGTCGCGCCACGTCGAGAGCTTCGACTCGCCGCCGCGCGGGTGGTAGTCGATCGGGAACTGGCGGATGTCGAGGCCGCGCTGTGCCGCGCGGATCACCATCTCGCTGGCGAACTCCATGCCCGGGGTGCGCAGGTCGAGCACCTCCAGCTTGTCCCGCCGGATCGCGCGCATGCCGCAGTGGGCGTCGCGCACCCCCGTCTTGTAGAGGGCGTTGAGGAAGCCGGAGAGCACCGGGTTGCCGACGTAGCGATGCAGCCACGGCATCGCACCGGGCTGGATGTTGTCCATCCGGTCGCCCATGACCAGATCGGCGCCGTCATCGAGCTCGGCCACGAAGCGCGGGATCTCGTTGAAGTCGTACGTCAGGTCGGCGTCGCCCATCACGATGTAGCGCCCGCGAGCCCCTGCGAAGCCGCCGAGGTATGCGCTGCCGTATCCGCGCCGCGGAACGTGGACCACGCGGGCTCCGGCGGCCGTCGCGAGCTCTGCGCTGCGGTCCTCCGAGGCGTTGTCGGCGACGACGACCTCACCGCTGATCCCGGCGCTCTCGATCGCGGCGAGCGCCGAGGCGACGCAGGCCTCGATGTTCTCCTCCTCGTTGAGGCAGGGGATCACGACGCTGACGAGGAAGGCGTCCTCGGCCGCGGGCGCTTCGGTGGGCGGAAGCTGCTCGATCGTGCTCATGCGTTCGGGGCCCGCTGGAGACGGCGCCTGACGTTAGAAACGCGGCGCCGAACGTAAAGTTACGCAGCGGCCGGAGAGCGTCAGGATAGCCGTGCCTCCGGGCGGAACCCGCGGTTGCGGCAGACTGCCGCGCGTGCGCGTCTGCCTCGCCTACGACTGCCTGTACCCGTGGACGGTCGGCGGTGCCGAGCGCTGGTACCGCGACCTCGCCGAGCGCCTGGCCGCCGACGGCCACGAGGTCACCTACCTGACGCGACTGCAGTGGGACCCCGCCGACCCGCCGCGGATCCCGGGCGTTCGCGTGATCGCGGTCTCGCGTGCCGACGAGCTCTACGGCGCCGACGGGAACCGGCGCGTCGGGCCCGCCGCTGCGCTTCGGCGCGCGGCGTGCTGCGGCACCTGCTGCGCCACGGCCGCGAGTACGACGTCGTGCACATGTGCTCGTTCCCGTACTTCTCGGTGCTCGCGGCCGCGCTGGCCCGCCCGCGCGGCCGCTACCGGCTCGTGGTCGACTGGTTCGAGATCTGGAGCCGCGACTACTGGGTCGGCTACCTGGGCCGGCTCGGCGGGCGCGTCGGCTACTGGATCCAGCGCCTCTGCGTGCGCGTGCCGCAGCGCGCCCACTGCTTCTCGCGCCTGCACGAGCGCCGCCTCCTCGATGAGGGCCTGCGCGGCGACCACGCTTTCATCGGCGGCCTCTACGACGGGCCCGCCGGCGCTGCGAGCCGCGCGCGAGGCAGAGCCGCTCGTCGTGTTCGCGGGGCGCCACATCCCCGAGAAGCGAGCTCCCGCCGTCGTCGAGGCGATCGCCCTCGCACGGGCCGGGGGTCTCGACGTGGGCGGCGTGATCTTCGGTGACGGACCCGAGCGCAAGGACGTTCTGGCGGCGATCGCCGCGCACGGCCTGGAGGGCGTCGTTCGAGCACCGGGATTCGTAGACCGCGAAGAGGTCGACGACGCGCTGCGTCGCGCGCTCTGTCTGCTGCACCCCTCGGCGCGCGAGGGTTACGGGCTCGTGGTGATCGAGTCGGCGGCTCACGGCACGCCCGTGGTCGTCGCAGCGGGCGCCGACAACGCGGCCGTCGAACTCGTCGAACCGGGTGAGAACGGCGTGGTCGCGCCGTCTGGGGATCCGGCGGCGCTCGCCGCCGCGCTGCAGGAGATCGCACGGGCCGGGTACCCCCTGCGTGAGCGAACCTGCGCGTGGTTCGCCGGCAACGTCGAGCGCCTGTCGCTCGAGTCGTCGCTGGAGCGCGTATCGGAGAGCTACGCGCGACCGGGCGGCGACCTTCGCCCCCCGGCCTGATCGGTGCTGCCGGCTGCGGGCACCATCAGCCCAGCGCCCGCAGACCGGCGGTGACCGCTGCCGCCGCCACGACGCACAGCACGATCGACCGGTGGGCGAGCGCGAGCGCCCCGCCTGCGGCCACGCCTGCGGTGTCGGCCCCGACGGCCAGGTCGGTCCCGTCGGCCAGAGCCGAGGTCACGACGAGCGCCGCCAGCAGCGCCGAGGCGAGCAGCGCGATGACGCTGGCCATCCAGAGCGGGAGCTCGCGGCCACCGAGGGCGATCGGGCCGAGCGACTTGATCGCGGCCGTTGCGACCGTGCAGCCGGCGATCACGACGACGGTGACGCTCATCGCCGCATCCGCTCCGCGGCGCTCCACAAGCGCTGCGCGGGCCCGGCGGGTCAGACCGACCAGGGCCGCGAGGCTTGCGACCAGCACCGGCACCCCGGCGGGAGTGAACGGGACCAGCACCAGCGCGATCGACGCGCCGAGCGCGGCGACGCCGAGGGTCCGGCGGTCGCGAACCTCCGCGACGAGCAGTGCGAAGAAGAACGTCGGGTAGACCGCGTCGAGGCCGAGCGCGGCCGGGTCGGAGATCGCGTCGCCGGCGAACGCGCCGATCGCCGTCCCGCCGACCCACGTCACGTACTGGACCGACGTCGCCCCGAAGAGCTGCCAGCGGTCGAACGTCCCGTCGCCGCGCGCCGACAGCGCCCACGAGGCGTCGACGACCGCCTGGCCCTGGGCGGCCCGCTTCAGCGGACCGCCCGGCAGCGACGGGCCGAGCGCCGCGCCCATCGGTATGAAGCGTGAGTTCATCAGCGCCGCCGCCCCGATCGCGGCGCCCGCCCCGCCGCCACCCGCGAGGATCGAGATCGCGGCGAACTGGGCCGAACCCGCGAACACGATCGCCGACATCACGATCGCCGCAAGCGGGCTGAAGCGCGCGTCCTGCGCGAGCACGCCGAACGACGCGGCGAGGATCCCGCCGGCGACGGCGAACGGCACGCCCGCGCGAAGGCCCTGGAGGAAGCGCGCGGACGCGTCGCGATCGCTCACGGCCCTGCCAGCGCCCGCCGGTAGCTCGCGAGCGTCAGCTCGGCCGTCCTGTCCCATGAGAACCGCGCCGCCTGCGCCAGCCCGTCCGAGCGCATCCGCTTGCGCAGCGCGTCGTCGGCCAGCACGCGCTCCAGCGCGGCTGCGATCTCCGCGCTGCTCGTCGGATCGACGAGCAGCGCGGCGTCGCCCGCCACCTCCGGCAGCGAGGAGCGGCCGGAGGTGACGACCGGGACGCCGCGCGCCATCGCCTCGAGCACGGGCAGGCCGAAGCCCTCGTAGAGCGAGGGGAACGCGACGACCGCCGCCAGCGCGTAGAGGCCCTCGAGATCCGCGTCCGCCAGCCAGCCGGGCAGTCGCACGTCGGCGGCCACGCCCGCGGCATCGGCGCGTGCGCGCAGCTCGTCGTCGTAGGGCGTCTCGTATCCGGTTGCGACGAGCAGCGGACGGCGCGATGCGTCGATCTGCGCCAGCGCGTCGATCACGCGCCGCCAGGTTCTTGTGCGGGCGCTTGGCGCCCGGGCACAGCAGCACCCGCCGGTCGCCGAGCGCCAGCCGTTCCCGCAGCGCGTCCTCGGGCGCGGGCGCGAGCGCGAGCGGGCGCTCGGCGGCGAGCGGGACCACGTCGACCTTGGCCTCCGGCACGCCGAGCCGCTCGACGAGGTCGGCCCGCGTGCTGGCGGCGTCGACGATGATCCGGCGCGAGCGCCGCGCGGCGGCGGGCACGAGCAACCGCATCCCGAGCGCCCGCAGCCCGAAGTGGGCCTCCGGAACGATCAGGTAGTTGAGGTCGTGGATCGTCGTCACACGCGGCACCCGGCCCCACAGCGGCGCCGTGCTCGCGAGCGAATGGACCAGGTCGCAGCGCGCGCGCGCCGCCATGCGCGGGACGTGCTGCTGCTCGCCGCGCACCCACTCCACGCGTGAGCGGGCGCGCACCGGAACCACCTCCATCGGGCAGACCTCGCCCCACGGCCCGCCGCCGGCCTGCTCCGCCTCGCGATTGACGAGGCAGAGCAGCTCGAGCCCATCGGTCGCGGCCAGCCGCGGGATCAGCTCACGCGCATAGGTCTCCATCCCGCCGACCTCGCCGGGCACCAGGTAGACGAGATTGAGGGCGACGCGCAGGGGCACGGCCGGGAAGGATCGCGGATACCCTGAAGCGGCGTGTCCGCCCTGCAGCCGCTCACGGTCGGGATCGACGCGCGCGCGGCCGCGGAGGTCCCCGCGGCCGCGGCCGCCTCGTGCGCGAGATGCTGCGCGCGCTCTGCGCCGGTGACGATGACGCGCGCTTCGCGCTGTACGCCCGCGAGCGCTGGGACGAGCCGCTGGACGAACGCTTCAGCTGGTCGCTGATCGACGCGCCCGACCCCTGGTGGCACCTGCGCGCGGCCGCGCGAGCGCGCCGCGACGACGTCTTCCTGTCGACGAACAGCTACCTGACCGCCTGGTTCCTGCGCCCGCCGTCCGTGGTCTTCGTCTGCGACCTCGTGCCGTGGATCCCCGGAGCGGCGGCGCAGAGGCGCGCAGCGCGGATCGAGCGCGCGACGATCCGCCCGGCGATCAGGCGCGCCGCCTCGCTGATGTGCATCTCGCAGGCCACGCGCAGCGACCTCGTCGAGCGCTTCCCGGCCGCCCGCGGCAAGAGCTTCGTCGCACCGCTGGCCGCCGACGCGCGCTTCTTCGAGCCGCCCGAGTCCGACGCGATCGCCGACCTGCGCCGCCGCCACGACCTGACGCAGCCCGTTCGTCCTCGCCGCCGGCACGATCGAGCCGCGCAAGAACCTGCCGCGGCTCTGCGCCGCCTACGCCGCGCTCCCCGGCGACCTGCGCGCCGGGCACGAACTCGTCGTCGTGGGACCCGGTGGCTGGGAGATGGAGGAGACGCTGCGCGCCGCCGGGGACGGCGGCGGCGTGCGCCTGCTCGGGCACGTCAGCGACCGCGACCTCGCGCTGCTGTACGCCAGCTGCACGGTGTTCGCCTACCCCTCGCTCTACGAGGGCTTCGGGCTGCCGGTCCTGGAGGCGATGGCGGCCGGCGCGGCCGTCCTGACCTCGAACGTGTCGAGCCTCCCGGAAGTGGGAGGCGACGCCGTCGCATACGCCGACCCGCTCGACGAGGCGTCGATCCGCTCTCAGCTCCAGGCGCTGCTCGAGAGCCCCGAGCGACGGACCGAGCTGGGTGCGCGCGCGCGGCGGCGCGCAGCGACCTTCAGCTGGGATCGGTTCGCCGCGGACGTCCTTGCCGCGGCCAGGGCCGCCCACGCGGCGAGCTGACTTCAGGCGTCGACGGTCGCGGCCGCGTGCTCGCCCCAGGCCATCCGCGCGAGCCGCTCCCGCTCGGCGAGACCGGCCTGCTCGTACTGCGCAGTCCGGTTGTCGGCGATCAGCAGGCCACCCTGGTCGCCGCTGCGGAACGTCCGGCTGCGCGGCCAGTCCTCGGGTTCCCACTCGCCGCCGAAGCGGTCGATCACGCGCAGGCCGAGCCCGCGCCGCAGGACCTGCCGTGAAAGGGATCGGCGCCCGCTCTCGAGACGCAGCGCGCCGAGCTTCGTCCGACCGCCGCGCCAGTCGAGATCGAGCGCCAGCTCGCGCGCGATCATGAACCCCGACGTCCGCATATGCGGGTTGGGGAAGCGCGGGAATCGCAGGTGACGCTGGACACGGAGCGCAAGCGGCGCCGAGGAGGCCGCGCTCTCCCACGATCCGCTCGCGCCGACGATCCCGGCGCCGGGACTCTCTGAAGCGTCGGCCAGACGCGACAGCCAGCCGTCGACCAGCGGCTCGCTGTAGGAGTTGAGGAAGCAGAGGCGTTCGGCGCTGAACGCGTTCGTGCCGCCGAGCGGTAGGCGACCAGATCCTGCGCCGGCGCCGGCATGTTCAGCGCCTCGTGCTCGTGGCCCTCGAGCGCCGCCGTGAATGCCGGCGGCGGCCGCCCGTCGAAGCCGTTGAAGAGGATCACCAGCCGATACGGGCGCCCCGCGTCGCGGCTTGCGCAGCGTCGAGAGGAAGCGCGCGAGCGGTTCCGCGCCGAGCGGCGCCCAGACGAGGTGGACGACGGCGATGTCGGCTCGGTCCCTGAGCCGGCGCGCTCACCGGCGACCCCGGTGCAGCAGCGGCGCGACCTCAGCGGCGATCGAGCGCGCCCGCTCACCCAGGCTCTGGCCGGCGTAGGGCTCCGGCGTCATGACCGCGTCGAGGTCGGCGAGCGACGCACGCCGCAGCCGCTGCACGGCCCGGCGCTTGCGCAGCATCCGGGGGAGCAGGCGCAACGCGCCGCCGATCGATCGCAGCTGCTCGCGAAGCGCCCCGTCGCGGGCGGCCGCCACGATCCAGCCGGCCTGATGGAGCAGGACCTTCGGCAGATGGCGCACGAGCGCGTCCGGCGGGTAGTCCTTGACGACGATCAGGATCTGGTTGCGACGCTGGAGCGTGTTGTAGTAGCGCCTGCGCTGACCGGTCGTCGCGCCGCCCATGTGGTAGGCGACCGCGCGCGGCTCGTAGCGCGACGAGTAGCCGGCGAGCTGCGCGCGCAGGCCCCAGTCGATGTCCTCGAGGTAGGCGAAGAAGTCCTCGTCGAAGTCCCCGATCTCCAGAAAGGCCGAGCGGCGGTAGACGGCCGCCCCGGCGCACGGGCTGAAGACCGCCTCCGCGATGGTCGAACCGGCCGTCGTCGGGCTCATCGACGCCGCGGTGCGTGGCGGCCGCCGACCACATCATCAGATCGCCTGCTCCGTCGTAGACGCCCCGGCGATGGAAGTTGAGCATCTTGCCCGTCGCGGACGCCGCGCCGGGATGACGGTCGAGCGCGCTCACGAGCAGCTCGAGCCAGTCCGGCTCGAGCTCGAGATCGTTGTTCAGCAGCGCCACGTACTCGGTGTCAGCGAGCGCGAGCCCGCGATTGAGCGCCGCGGCCACGCCGATGTTGTCCGGCAGCGCGAGAATCTCGGCGGACGGCCAGCGCTCGCGCACATGCGCCGCAGACCCGTCGCGCGAGCCGTTGTCGACGACGATGACCCGCAGCGGGCCTTCCCAGGCCTGTGCCATCACGGTCGGCATCACCACGTCGAGCAGTTCGCGCCCGTCGTAGTTCAGGACGATCGCCGTCACGCGTCGCTGTGCGTCGGCGGGCTCGGACGTCACGGGCGCGCAACCGTAGCAAGGCGCCTAGCGGCGCCGGAGGCCCTGGAGCGCGTGGCTGACCTCGGGGGGCCAGTGGCCGGTCAACGCGATCAGGGCCGCGTACACGGCGGTCGCGATCGCGACGCCGAAGAGCTCGTGGACCCCCACGATCGTCGCGGCTCCCCAGGCGATCGCGCCGGCCATCGCAGCCACGCCGAGCACGCGCAGCGGCACTGCGAGCGCCGCGTCCGAGCGGACCAGCAGGACGATCGTCGCAAGGGCGAGGACGAACTCCGCGGTCACCGCCGCGACCGCCCCGCCGCGTGCGTCATAGGCGGGAACGAGGATCAAGGCCAGCGCCAGGCTCACGAACAGGGCGGCGATGTTCGCGCTCAGCAGCGCCCCGTGGCGGCGTCGAGCGAGCAGCGGGAACGCACAGCCGAACGCGAGGAAGGTCGCGACCAGCGCGAGACCCTGGATCTGCAGGACCGGCACGGCCGGCTCCGCCTCGCTTCCGCCCAGGACGAAGATCGCGAACTCCGCCCCGACCTCGGTGCAGACCACGACCCAGACGCCGACGATCGCCGACAGCCCGAAGAGCCGGCGCACCGTCGCGCGGAAGCGCTCCGGGTCATCGCGCGCGGAGCGGGCGAGAATCGGGAACGCAGCGCCGAGGACGATCGCGGGAAGTCCGATCAGGACCTCGACGACGCGCAGCGATGTGGCGAAGTAGCCGGTCTGCTCTCCCGAAGAGATCAGCGACATCACGATGATCGTCAGCCGGAAGTACATGACGCTGAGCGCGACGGCGGCGGCGTAGGGCAGCGTCTCGCGCAGCATCTTCGCCCAGGTCGACGGGTGGAAGGCCGGCCGCAGCGGCATCCGGCCGCGGACGACCGCCACGGTCGCGGCCAGCGCGACGGTGCCGGCGGCGATCGAGGTCGCCAGGAACCCGACCACCCCCGCACCGAGCACGACGAGCGCGATGATCAGCGCGACCTGAACGATCTGGCGCAGCAGCTCGGTGAAGGTCACCCATCCGAACCGCAGCTCGGCCTGAAGCGGCACCGCGACGATCGTCTGGAGCACGTGAGCGAGGAGCCCGGTCGCCGCGAGCGCGGTGCCCAGCACCAGCGCGTCGCTGTATCCCGCCACGGCCGCGAAGGCGACAGCGCCCAGCCCTCCGGCGACCGTCAGCGCGATCCGCATCCCGAGTGCGTTGGCCATCACGTGGTCGCGCTCCTCGCCGCGCAGCGTCGCGTAGTCGCGCACCGCCACCTGGGCGAGCCCGCCCTCGGTGACGCCGGAGACGATCGCGACGAGCGAGACGACCGTCAGGTACTCACCGAACGCGACGACCCCGAGATGGCGGATCAGCAGCGGTGCCGAGATGAGCGACAGCAGCACGCCGGCGACGTAGCCCGCTGCACGCAGCGCGCTGCCGCGCAGCGCCTGCGGGCCCGCACTGGTGGTGTCGAGGATGTCCGTCTCGACCGGCTCGACCGGGAAGTCGCTGACCGCTGGGTCGACGCCGCTCACCGACGTGATCGTAGGCGCCGCGTGGACGTCAACACGGCGCAGCGGGCGCGTTGGGCCGCGATCGCTGACGGTACGGTGCCCCGCGTGAGCAGCGCCCCGCCCCGCGTGAGCATCGTCCTGCCGACCTTCAACCGCGCCGGGGGGCTGGAGCGCGCGATCGGCTCGGCGCTGAGACAGACGTACACGGACCTCGAGCTGGTGATCGCCGACAACGCGTCGACGGACTCCACTGCGGAGCTGTGTGCGCGGATCGCCGCGGCGGACGAGCGGGTGCGCGTGATCCGCCGCACGTCCAACCTCGGTCTCACGGCGAACTTCAACGGCGTCCTGGGGCAGGCTCGCGGCGAGCTGGTGATGGTGCTCGCCGACGACGACTGGATCGACCCCGACCACGTCGAGCTCCTGGTCAGCTTCCTCGACTCCCGCCCCGGTCATGTGCTGGTCTGCGGCAGTGCGCGCTACCACGATGCCGATGGCGAGGAGCGCGGGCGCGGAGTCGACGTCGCGTGTGAGCAGCACGACCCGGCCGAGCGCGTGCGCTGGTTCTTCGGCCACGTCGTCGACAACGCCGCGATCTACGGGCTGATCCGGAGCGCGGACCTGCGGGGCGCGCTGCCGATGGCGAACGCCCTGGCGGGAGACTGGATGCTGATCGGAAGGCTGCTCATGGCCGGGCGGCTCGGCGTCGTCCCCGGCGCGACCCTGCACAGGTCGGTCGGCGGAACGAGCGCGAGCTACAGCCGGACCGCGCGGTCGATGGGCCTGACGCGCGCCGAGGAGCGCCGCCCGCACCTCGCGATGGCGCGCCTCGTCAAACGCGACGTTGAGAGCCACAGCGCCTACGGGGCGCTGACCCGGTCGGAGCGTCGCAGGCTCGGCCGGGCGTGCGCGTACCGGCTGCTGCGCACTCGCCCGCTCGACGTGCTCGACGACCTTCTGGGGCCGCTGCTGCGCCTCCCCGGTCTGCGCCGGGTCGACCGAGCGCTTCGCGGCGCGGTCAGGCGAGCGCGGCCCGGCGACCGTCCGTACCTGCCCTGAGCGACGACCCGCGGGCCGCCGCGGCGTCAGGCCGCAGCCGGGCGCCGCAGCAGCACCGTGTAGGCGCAGCCGCGAAGCCCGCGTCGCTCGACCGGCGCCAGCGCGCCGGCGACCAGATGGCTCGCGGCGACCGTGACGATGCTGGAGGGCGCGGCCGCCGGACGGCGCCGCATCGCGTACTCCCAGCCCCAGCGGTTGCAGTGCATTCCGAAGGGGTCGGTCGTGGTGACCGCCGCAACCTCGAGCCCGGCCGAGCGCGCATGCGCCGTCAGCGTCTCGAGGGGAATCAGGTACTGATGCCGCGGAGCGTCGAGGTGCGCCCAGCGCGAACCGAGACGACGGAACTGGAGTGAGTCTGGGTTCGGCAGGGCGATCGCCAGAACGCCGCCCGGCTCGAGGCTCGCAGCGGCGGCGTCGATCACCGCCCAGGGCCTGGGAACGTGCTCGATCACGTGGTACATGGCGATCGCGCGACTCGGCGGAAGCGACGGAAGCACGTCCTGCGGCGCGGTCGACCGGATCGCCTCTACGCCGACGACGTCGCGCAGGTAGTCGCAGCACGCCGGGTCCATCTCGATCCCGGTGACGTCGAACCCGGCGGCGCTCGCGGCGAACGCGAACGCCCCGAAGCTGGGACCGACCTCGACCAGGCGGCCGGGCTCTACGTGGTCCAGCAGGAGATCGACCTTGTGCTGCTCGCCGGCCGCCCGCAGGCGCAGGTCGGCCGGCGTCGGCACGCCGTGGTAGTCCTGCGGGTAGTACCGCGCGATGTCAGCGGGCACGTTCTCCAGCTGTACGGTCCGGCACGAGCGGCAGCGCGAGTAGTCGAATCGCCGGTCATCGACCTCGCGGTTGCGATCGACGGCCACCAGCAGCCGGTCGCCGGCCGCTCCGCACAGCCGGCAGACGGTCGCCCCTGCTGCGCTCATCGCGCCCTCCACCATTCCACGGTCTCGGCGATGCCCTGCTCGAGGCCGATCGCCGGCAGAAAGCCGATCTCCTCGCGCAGACGCCGGGTATCGGCGACGAGCACGGCCGGCTCTCCGGGACGCACCGGCAGCGCGCCGACGTCGAGCAGCTCGGGACGTCCCGCCGCCCGGGCGACGAGGTCCACGACCCGGCGCACCGGCACGCCCTCGCCCGAGCCGATGTTGACCGCTCCCCGCGCATCCGCGGCGACGAGTGCCGCGAACGCACCGGCGACGTCGTCGACCGCCATGAAGTCGCGCACCTGCTCGCCGCTGCTCGTCTCCACACGCTCACCCGCCACCAGCGCCCGTGCCACGCCCGCCACCAGGCGCCGGGGATCCTCGCCCGGTCCGTACAGGAAGAACACCCGACCCCAGGCGACCTCGATGCCGTGCAGCTCACCGAGGCCCTCCGCGACTCGCCGCGTCGCGTCCTTCGCCACGCCGTAGAAGGTCGCCGGGGCGAGCGCGGCGCTCTCGGCCAGCACGCCCCCTTCGCTCCAGTCGTACTCGGCGCAGGTGCCCGCCAGAACGGCGCGCCTCCCACCGGCGGCGGCGAAGGCGTCGACCAGCCCGATCGTCGCGCCGACCCAGTCGGCGTTCTCCCGCGCGGCCCAGAACGCCCCCGGCTCCGCGTACCAGGCCAGGTGCAGCAGATGCGTGGGCCGCAGCCGCTCGAGCAGGTCGGCGCGCGCGGCATCGTCGAGCAGGTCCGCCGCATGCCAGGTCGCCGGGCCGGCTTCGGCATCCGGCGCAACGCCGGTACGGGTCGCTGCGTGGACCTCGAAGCCATGCTCGGCGAGCGGGCGCAGGGCGCGCGCGCCGATGAACCCGGAGGCGCCGGTGACGAGCACCCGGCTCATGGCGCGTAGTCGGGGTGGGCCAGGTCCTTCTCGGCGATCGTGCGGCCGCCGTCCGGCGGCTCGGGCCAATCGATCGCGAACGCGGGATCGTCCCAGCGCACGCCGCGCGCGGCCTCGGACACGTAGGCGTGCCCCATCAGGTAGTGCAGCTCGCAGTCGTCGGTGAGCGTCTGGTAGCCGTGGGCGAGGCCGGCGGGCAGGAAGAACGCCCGGCGGTTGTCGGCGGTCAGCTCGAGGGCGTGCCAGCGTCCGTGGGTCGCCGAGTCCGGGCGCAGGTCCAGCCCGACGTCGTAGACCGCTCCGCGCACGCAGCGGACCAGCTTGGGCTCGCCGTGCGGCGCCGCCTGGAAGTGCATGCCGCGAAGCGTTCCGGCGCGCGCGTTGAACGAGGCGTTCGCCTGCACAACCTCGAGGTCCAGTCCGCGCCCGGCGAAGACGTCGGCGTCGAAGGTGCGCGCGAACCAGCCGCGCTCGTCGCCGAGCAGCTCCGGCTCGACGATGAAGGCTCCCTCGATCGGCGTCGGCGTCAGGATCATCGCGCGCTCACGCGAACAACCGCAGCTCCGGTGCGCGGGCGGCGAAGACCCCGCCCCACCCACGAATGTGCGCGAGCTGCTCGATGACCTCGTCACGCAGGTTCCACGGAAGGATCAGCACGACGTCGGGCCGGTCCGCATCAATCTGCTCGGGCGAGACGATCGGGATGTGCGTACCAGGCAGCAGCCGCCCCTGTTTGTGCGGGTTGCGGTCACAGGTGTAGTCCAGGAAGTCCGTTCCGACGCCGCAGTAGTTGAGCAGCGTGTTGCCCTTCGCCGGGGCGCCATAGCCGACGATCCTCCTGCCCTGGTCCTTGAGGTCGATCAGGAAACGCAGGATCTCGCGCTTGTCGTCCTCTACCCGCCCGTGAAACGCGGTGTAGGTCTCGAGCCGCTCGAGGCCGTTCGCCCGCTCGCGTTCGAGCAGCGCCCGCGCCGCGTCACTGCGCGGCTTGGCGTCGTCATCGTCGTGGCAGCCGTAGATGCGCAGCGAACCCCCGTGAGTCGTCAGTTCCTCGACGTCGAAGAGCCGCAGGCCGTGAGCGGCGAAGATCCGCGACGCCGTCCCGAACGACAGGTAGCTGAAGTGCTCGTGGTAGATCGTGTCCCACTGGCGCAGTTCGATCAGCCGCTCCAGGTGCGGGAACTCCATCGTGATCACGCCGCCGGCCTTGAGCATGACCTTCATCCCCGCGACGAAGTCGTTGATGTCCGGGACGTGCGCGAGGACGTTGTTGCCGAGCAGCAGGTCTGCGCTCGCCTCGGGCGCAAGCCGGCGGGCCGTCCGGACTCCGAAGAAGGAGACGTCGGTCGGCACCCCCTTCTCGATCGCGACCGCCGCGGTGTTCGCCGTCGGCTCGACCCCGAGCACCGGGATCCCGCGCTCCACGAAGTACTGGAGCAGGTAGCCGTCGTTCGAGGCCAGCTCGACGACCTGGCTCTCTGAGCCCAGGCCCCAGCGTTCGGTCATCGCCTCGACGTAGCGCCGGCTGTGCTCCAGCCAGGACGTCGAGTAGGAGGAGAAGTAGGCGTAGTCGTCGCGAAAGATGTCGTCCGCGGTCTCCACCTCATCGAGTTGCACGAGAAAGCACCGCTCGCAGACGCGGGCGTGGAGCGGGTAGAAGGGCTCCATCGATCCGGCACGCTCGATCGGCACGTTGTCGTTGGCGATCGGCGACATCCCGAGATCGGCGAACGTGTGCTCCAGCGGAGCGTCGCAGTGGCGGCAGCGCTGCGAGCCGATCGGCGAGCGTCGACCGGTCACGTCCAGGTCCGCCACGGCGCGTGGCCGGATGCCCACAGCTCCTCGAGCTGGTTGCGCTCGCGCAGCGTGTCCATCGCCTGCCAGAAGCCCTGGTGGCGGTAGGCCCCGAGCTGCCCGTCGCCGGCGAGCGCGCGCATCGGCTTCTGCTCCCAGACCGTCGTGTCGCCGTCGATGTACTCGCCGATACCCGGCTCGAGCACGAAGAAGCCGCCGTTGGTCCAAGCACCGTCGCCACGCGGCTTCTCCTGAAACGAGCTGACCGCGGGACCGTCGATGTCAAGTGCGCCGAAGCGGCCCGGCGGTTGCACGGCCGTCACGGTCGCCAGCCGACGATGCTCGCGGTGGAACGCGATCAGCCCCTGCAGATCCAGATCGGAGAGCCCGTCGCCGTAGGTCATGCAGAACGTCTCGTCCCCGACGTAGGGCAGGACTCGCTTGATGCGCCCGCCGGTCATCGTCAGCTCGCCGGTCTCGACCAGCGTCACGCGCCACGGCTCGGTCGTCGAGTGGTGGACGTGCATCTCGCCGCTGCGCAGGTCGAACGTGACGTCCGACGTGTGCAGCGCGTAGTTGGCGAACCACTCCTTGACGACGTAGCCGCGGTAGCCGAGGCAGACGACGAAGTCGTTCACGCCCTGCGCCGAGTAGCTCTTCATGATGTGCCAGAGCATCGGCTTGCCACCGATCTCGACCATCGGCTTGGGCTTGACGTCGGTCTCCTCGCTGAGGCGGGAGCCGAGGCCTCCGGCGAGGATCACGGCCTTCATGTCGCCGCAGCGTAGCCGCCGCCTGCGACGCTCGTGCCCCGCCGCAACCTCGTCCCGACGGCCACTAGGCTGTCGCGCCGATGCCAAAGACAGCGCTGATCACCGGAATCACCGGTCAAGACGGCTCCTACCTCGCGGAGCTGCTGCTCGAGCACGGCTACGACGTCCACGGCATGGTGCGCCGGGCGTCGACCGAGAAGTTCGACCGCATCGAGCACCTGCGCGACCGGATCACCCTGCATCAGGGCGATCTGCTGGACCAGCGCTCGCTCGTCGACACGCTGCGCGCGTCGAAGCCCGACGAGATCTACAACCTCGCCGCGATGAGCTTCGTGGCCGTCTCGTGGGTCCAGCCCACGCTCACCGCCGAGTTCACCGGCGTCGGCGTCACGAGGATCCTCGAGGCGATGCGCGAGGTCTGCCCCGAGGCGCGCTTCTACCAGGCCTCCTCCAGCGAGATGTTCGGCAAGGTCATCGAGGTGCCGCAGACCGAGGCGACACCCTTCTATCCACGCTCGCCGTACGGCGTCGCGAAGGCCTACGGCCACTTCATAACGGTGAATTACCGTGAGTCATATGACCTCCATGCGACCTCGGGGATTCTGTTCAACCACGAGTGCCTTCGAGCCAACACGCCCCTTCTGGTGAGAGAGAACGGAACGGTCTTGGTCAAGACGGCCGCCGAACTGGTTCCCCACCGCCGCAAGGGCCCGAGTGTCCAGCCCTTCGAACCCGCCGGGCTGCTGGAGATCTGGGACGGCGCGGATTGGACGACGATCACCGCGATCACCGCGACGCGGCGACGCGCGACGGACCCCGATCACAGACTGCTGTCGATCGAGACCCGAGCAGGCTCGGTCGAGGTCACCGCACACCACCACATGCTCGACGCGGACGAGGACGAGGTTCTCGCCCGCGACGTCGCCGAAGGTGACCGGCTGGCGCTCTGGGGGCACGGGCTGTTCGTCGAGGACGACGGCCCGGAGGTCGCCCCGTGGGCCGCGGTGGCACCCGAGCTCGCCGAGCTCATGGGCCTGCTCGCGGCCGACGGCCACGTCGGCCGCGACGGGCGGCACGTCCAGTTCACCAACAGCGACGACGCGCTGCGGATGCGAGCCGCTGAGCTCTGGTCCCGCTGCTTCCTGGGCACCGCCCGCGCCTGGGAGGGGTCCTCGGGCTTCGACGCGGACGCGACGGTCGGGCAGCTCGCGCTGACCGGCGCGCCCGCCGCCGCGCCGTGGCTCCGTGAACAGCTCTACACCCGCACATCGCACAAGCAGGTTCCGCCGGTCGTCCTCAACGCCGGCCCGGAGGCCCACGACGCCTTCCTCGCGGGCTACTACGCCGGCGACGGCCTCAAGCGCGGCAACGGCGCCTCGGTCAAGACCAACAGCGCCGTCCTCGCGCTGGGGCTCGTCTGGCTCTACGCGGCCAGAGGCCAGCAGGCGTCGGTCTACACCGAGCGTCGAGCCGACAAGACCTACTACCAGTTGAACCTCGCCTCGGCGGTCCGGGTCGGAGCCAAGGGCCAGCACCTGCGCAGGGATCCGGCCGAGGTTCGCAAGATCGTCACGATCAAACCGACCGAGTGCGACGATTTCGTGTTCGACATCGAGACCGAGAGCGGCGTCCTGGCTGCGGGCGTCGGCCGCGTCATCGTGCACAATTCACCCCGTCGGGGGCTTGAGTTCGTTACACGCAAGATCACCTGGCACGCGGCTGCGATCAAGCTCGGGAGGACCGACCGGCTCGCGCTCGGAAACCTCGACGCGGAGCGGGACTGGGGCTATGCCAAGGACTACGTCGAGGCGATGTGGCTGATGCTCCAGCATGACGCTCCCGAGGACTACGTGATCGCCACCGGTCAGACCCACTCGGTCCGCCAGTGCGTCGAGGTCGCCTTCGACGAGGCCGGCCTCGGCGACTGGGAGAAGCACGTCGTCATCGACCCCGCGTTCGTGCGCCCGGCCGAGGTCGACCTGCTGATCGGCGACTACTCCAAGGCCGAGCGTGACCTCGGGCTGGAAGCCGCGCACGACGTTCGAGGAGCTGATCCGCCTGATGGTCCGCTCGGACCTGGAGCTGCTGTCGAGCTGAGTGCCCGGCCGGCTCAGCCGGCCCCGCCCAGATCGGCCAGATCCGCGGCGACCATCTCACCGATCATCGTCTCGAACGAGATCTGCGGCTCCCAGCCGAGCAGTTCGCGCGCGCGTCCGGGATCGCCGACCAGCGGCGTCGGCTCGGGCGCACGCACGAACGCGGGGTCGACCCGCACGTGCCGCTCCAGCGGGCCCTCCACGCGTGCGGCGCCCAGCGCCACCTCGACCAGCTCGCGCACGGTCCGCCCCGTGCCGCTGGCGACCACGTAGTCGCCGGCCTCGGGCGCCTGGAGCGCGAGCCGAGCGGCGCGCGCCACATCGCGGGCGTCGGTCCAGTCGCGGACCGCGGCGAGGTCGCCCAGCACCAGCTCGTCGACACGGCCGAGCGCGATCTCCGCTGCGCCGCGCGTGACCTTGCGCGGCAAGAAGTGCGGTGGCCGTCGCGGCGACTCGTGGTTGTAGGTGATCCCGGCGACGGCGAACAGGCCGTGATGAGCGCGCATCGTGCGGACGAGTCCGAGGGCCGCCAGCTTGGCGACGCCGTAGGGCGAGCGCGGGCGCATCGGCGAGTCCCTCGTGCTGCGGGCTCTCGCCGGCATCCCCGAAGACCTCGCTCGATGCGGCCACCCAGACGCGCGGCTTGACCGGTGCGGCCAGCGCCGCCGCCAGCACGGTCGCGGTGCCGCCGGCGATCGCCGCCATCGTCTCGGTCGGATCAGCCCACGAGTCCGGCACGAACGTGGGCGCCGCCAGGTGGTAGATCTCGTCGCCGGCGGCGGCGGAGAGCGCCGCCCGCGTGCCCGCGTGATCGAGCAGGTCGAACGGCCTCAGGTCCACGGCGTCGCGCAGCCCGCCGAGGTTCGGGCTGGCGGCGAGCGCTCCCTCGCGGTCCAGGCCCACGACCTCATAACCCTCCGAGAGCAGCAGCTCGGCCAGGTACGAACCGTCCTGGCCGGCCACCCCGGTGATGACCGCGCGCCGCGTGCTCACGTGAGGACCGCCGAGAACGCGGAGATCTGAGCCGACGACACATCGCGCATGTCGGCACCCGCAGAGTGCGCGGCATACCAGGCGACGGTCGCCTCCAGGCCGTCGTCGAGCCCCCAGGCGGGCGCCCAGCCGAGAAGTCTGTGCGCCTTGCCGGAATCGAGCAGCAGCGTGCCCGCCTCGTGCGGATGCGAACCGTCGTCGATCGACCAGCGCAGCTCGCCGGGCCAGCACCCCGTGATCCGCTCGACCAGGTGCGCGACCGGCTGGGCGTCACCGGGATCGGGGCCGAAGTTCCAGCCGCCCGCAGACGACGGGTCCTCCCACAGCCTCTGCGCCAGCGCCAGGTAGCCGCTCAACGGGTTCAGGACATGCTGCCAGGGGCGGACCGCCCGCGGGTTGCGGATCAGGATCTCCTCGCCCGCGAGGGCACCGCGCATGATGTCCGGGACGAGGCGGTCCTCGCCCCAGTCGCCGCCGCCGATCACGTTGCCCGCGCGGGCGGACCCCAACCGCGGTCCGTCGGGATCGGGGGCGAAGAAGGAGCGCCCGTAGGCGTCGGCCACGAGCTCGGCGCAGCCCTTCGAGTTCGAGTACGGATCGTGCCCGCCCTTCGGGTCGTCCTCCAGGAACGGGCGGCCCTGCTCGCGGTTGTCGTAGCACTTGTCGCTCGTCACGTTCACGACCGTTCGCACGCCCGAGCCCGCGCGAACGGCTTCGAGGACGTTGACCGTCCCCATCACGTTGGTCTCGTAGGTCTCGCGCGGCTCACGGAACGAGCGCCGCACGAAGGCCTGCGCCGCCATGTGGATCACGATCTCGGGCTTCGTCTCGCGCACGGCGGCAGCGACCGCGCCGGCGTCGCGCACGTCTGCGCGGGTCCAGTCGACCAGATCGTCGAGCCGCGCCAGCTCGTGCAGCGAGGGCGTCGTCGGAACGCCGTCGCTGAAGCCGTGCACGTCGGCGCCGAGCTCGGCTGAGCCAAAGGGCGAGCCACGCCCCCTTGAAGCCCGTGTTGCCCGTGAGCAGGACGCGCCTGCCGCGCCAGAAGGCCGGATCGACGCTCATGGCCCCAGCGTATCCGGGTGGCCCCTCAGGGCCACCCGCCGCCCCACACCCCGGCACGGTCCGCGGCCCACCGCGTACCGTCCGGTCTGCAGCATGAGCGCTCCCGTCTCCCAGCAGGCCGGGCCATCGCCCGCGCGGCCTCCGGCCGAGCGCGTCCTCGGCGTCCCGCTGGCGCTGATCGACTACGCCGGTGCACTCGACTGGATCGATGCGGCGGTGGCCGCGCGCAGCCACGAGTACGTCTGCGTGGCCGCCACCCACACCGTCGTCGCCTGCGACGACGACCCGGCGCTGCGGGCCGCCGTCGCCGCGTCGAGCTTCACCGTCCCGGACGGCCAGCCGCTCGTGTGGGCGCTGCGCGCGCTGGGGCACCCGCTCGAGGACCGTGTGTATGGGCCGGAGCTGATGGCGAGGGCATGCGAGCGCGCGGCGACGCAGCGGTGCGCGGATGTTCCTCTACGGCGGCCGCGACGAGGCCACGCTGCGGCTGTTGAAGAGCCGGCTCGAGTCGCGCTACCCGGGACTGCGCTTCGCCGGCGGCCACGTGCCCCCGTTCCGGCCGCTGAGCGACGCCGAGGACGAGGCGATCGCTCGTGAGATCAACGCCTGCGCCGCAGACATCGTGTGGGTCGGCATCGGCGTTCCGAAGCAGGAGAAGTGGATGGCCCGGATGCGCGACCGCCTCGACGCGCCCGTGCTGGTCGGGGTCGGAGCAGCCTTCGACTTCCACGCGGGCCTCGTCCCCCAGGCGCCCGGTTGGATGCAGCGATCGGGACTCGAGTGGGCCTACCGGCTGACGCGCGAGCCGCGACGCCTCTGGCGGCGCTACCTGAGGTACAACCCGCGCTTCGTGATCGGGTTCGCGCGCCAGTACGCGCGCCATCGTCGTGAGCGCCGGCGAGCCCGGGCCTGACCGCAGCCGCGCGGACCATCTAGCCTCATCTCCGATGACCCACGACGTCGCGATCATCGGCTGCGGACGAGTCGGACTGCCACTCGCGCTCGCATTCGCGGACCACGGCCTGCGGGTCCTCGGCGTCGACAACGACGCAGAACGGCTTGCAGCCGTTCGGGACGGTCGCATGCCCTTCGGCGAGCCCGGCGCGCCCGAGCTGCTCGCTCGCCTCAACGGCGGCGGCCGGCTCGAGTGGTCCGAGCACGTGGCGGACGCGGCGCAGGCCGGCGCGATCGTCATCACGCTCGGAACGCCGTCGTTCTCCCACATCGAAATCGACCTGCGCGACATCCGCTCGGTGCTCGACGACCTGCTGCCCGTCCTGAGCGAGGGCCATCTGCTGGTGCTGCGATCGACGATCGCACCAGGGACGACCGAGTTCGTGGCCGGCTATCTGGAGCAGCAGCGCGGCCTCGTGGCCGGCGATGGCGTGCTCGTGGCGCACGTCCCAGAGCGGATCGCGGCGAGCCGCTTCTTCGAGGAGATCGGAACGCTGCCCTGCATCATCGGCGGGGTCGGCGAACGCTCGGGGCAGGCGGCTGCGTCGCTGTTCGCCGCGCTCGGTGCCCCGATCGTGCAGACGTCGCCGATCAACGCCGAACTCGCGAAGATCTGGACCAACATCCTGCGCTACGCGATGTTCGCGCTGCCCAACCGCCTGATGATCGAGTGCGAGCAGTTCGGGGCCGACGTCTTCGAGGTGATCGACCTCATCAACCGGGACTACCCGCGCGGCGGGATGCCGCTGCCCGGGATGACCGCCGGCACCTGCCTGCGCAAGGACTTCACCTTCAGCGAGGAGCGCTCCAACGCCCCGGGGATGCTGCTCGCCGTCTCACGAGTTCACGAGTCGGTGCCGCTGTTCATCGTCGACGGGCTCAAGCAGCGGCTCGGATCGCTGCGCGGGCGCAAGGTCGCGGTGCTCGGGCTCGCCTTCAAGGCGGACACCGACGACGATCGTGACTCGCTGTCGCACAAGCTGATCCGCCTGCTCGAGCGCGAACTGGCCGAGGTCGCGGTGCACGATCCGCACGTGGCGACGCCGACCTCGCCGTTCGCGGACGCGGTGCTGGACGCCGACGCGGTCATCGTCGCGACGAACCACAGCGAGTTCGGGTCGCGCGAGGCGCTCGCGGCGATCATCGACAGCGCGCGGTCGGACGCCGTCCTGGCCGACCCGTGGAACAGCTTCGGGCAGGGCCAGGTCTTCGAGGCCGTCGCCCATCTCAGGCACGCTCCGGTGAGCTGAGCGCTTCAGCCGTTGTGAGCGGTCAGCGACGCCAGAGCTGGTTGAAGAACGACGGCTGCACCGGGTCGATGCGGCGGTCGGTCAGCCGCCAGGGCTGCGGCAGCCGGTAGCTCGCCTCGGTCAGCTGGACGTCGTCGGGCTCGTTGCGCCAGCTGCGCCACTGCTTCAGGAACAGCGCTGACCCGGACTTGGCTGCGAGCAGGTCCAGGAAGTGCTCCGCCTGGCGCTGCGGCATCTCCGGAAGCGTGCTGATCGTCTGCGTCAGGTCGAACCAGCCGTCCGGGAACAGCTCGAGCTGATCGGGCGTGAAGAAGGCGACTGCGCCCGGCCTCAGTGAGTCCTCGAGCTGGGCGAAGTCATCCCAGCGCCGGTACGGGACGACTCGGCCGGCGCCCAGCACCTCTTGCAGGTACCACTGCGAGACGGCCAGTGCGGGCGGGATGTCGAAGACGCAATAGGAGATCTGCGCGGCCTCCGCGCACACGTGGGCGAGCCGTCCGTACCCGGCGCCCAGCTCCGCGATGCGCGCGCCGTCTCGCACGCAGCCCGCGCGAGCTGCGAACGAGCACTCGATGATGCTGTTGGCGAGGTCCTGCGAGATCAGCTGGTCGCCGCGCCACATCCGGACCGGATTGCCGACTTCGGGCTCCGAGAGGCGCTCTGTGAGCCCGAAGCGGTCCTCGCGCCGCGCGCACTCCCACGCCGTACCGACGAAGAAGCGGTGGTACCAGCTCGCGCGCCGCGTGAGATCGAACGTGCCCTCGCGGTCCAGCATCCGCAGCCCGGACGCCGGCTCCATCCTGTTGCGGAGTGCCGCGATGCTCGGGTGACGCAGCCATCCGGTCACCGCACGCTGCATCTGCGGGTCGCGAAGCGATGCGACCACCCAGTTGTAGTAGTTGTTCGAGACCGTCCGCTTGAGGTTTGCGATGCCCTCGCTGCGAAGCATCTCGATGTTTCTCTCGAGCAGGTCTTCCCAGAACGCCCCCGGCCGGTAGATCTCCGGCGACGCCGCAACGTCGCGGCGCATGACCTCGATGGCGGCGATGACGCGCTCGTCGTCGCTCAGAGCGGACGATCCGCCGGCGCGTTCGCCCATCGGCTCATCATATCCGGGGGCGATTCCCGTCACGCGCCGGCACGCGGGCACTTGACCACGTCGTCGGCCAGGACGCGGCCGGTGAGCCTGCGGCCGTCGGGCAGCTGCTCGGCGGGCCCCCGGACACTCACCCTGACGGTTCTCGCGGCGTTCCCACTGAGCCGTACGTGCAGGGCCGCCGACTCCCCGGGCCGCACCGCGACCTCGCGTCCGTCGCTGCGAAAGCGCACCGTGCCGCGGCCGTTTCCGACGAGTTGGACGCGCAGGCAGCTTCCGGCCGGGAACGGCGGGAACACCCGAACGGTCTCGGCAGTGCCCGAACCGAGCCGGCCGTCGAGCGTGGGCCCGCTCACCCAGCGCACCGAGGCCGGCCTGTTCACGCGAACGACCTCGATGCCCAGCTCGGGCTCGGTGGCAACGACCCTCCCGCGCAGCGGCGCGGTTCGCTGACCGGCGACCGTCGCCATCAGCGTTGGCAGCTGAACGCCCGCTGCCAACGGGATGATCCGGCCGGTCTCACGATCGACGCGCACCCTGCGCCATTCGTCGCCCTCGAACCGTGGCGCCGTCTGCGAGGGGCCGAGCAGGTAGCCGTCTCTGACCGACGGCGTGAAGTAGCGAAGCTCTTCCCACTCGGGGTTGGCTGACAGCAGCGGAGCGGGCGGCATCCACATGCCGACGTGGCGGCCGCCGAGAACGCGATCGAGCGCCGTCCGCGAGTCGAGGTCGCGTCCACCGCCGCCGCGGTCGACCCACTTCTTCATCGCCCAGGTGCCCTGTACGGCGCCCGCCAGGACGACCAGCACTCCGAGCCCGACCGCCGCGCGGGCGAGCGCCGGACCCGGCCTGCGGGCCGCGCCTCGCGCTGCCACGCCCACACGGGGCACGGGCGAAGCGATCAGCACCGCGACGATCGCCGCCGCGACGATCACGAGCGCGCTCACCAGCGCAGGGTCCGGCGTCGAGCCATCCGGGCAGCCGATCGTTGATCCCGAGCCGCACGACACGCGCCTGGAACGTCTCTGCCGGGAAGAGCACGAAACCGTAGATCTCGTCGACCTCGGTGCGCCAGACCCGCTCTCCCATCGCAACGACCACGAGGGCGGCTGCCGCCAGCACGCCGGGCAGCGATGCGCTGCGGCGGCTCGCCGCCACACCGAACGCCACGACGCAGGGCAGCGCCCAGTAGAAGACGTAGCGCTCCTCCTCGGGCCCGGAGACCAGCACGAGCGTCAGCGTCGCGAGCGTCCCGATCACGAGCCCCGCGAGCGCGAGCTGGCGCGGCCCGGACGGGCGCACCAGCTGAGTGAAGGCGAACCCGAGCGCGACGATGACCGGGACGAAGGCGAGTCCGGTGCCGACGCTTGACGTGACGTACGCGAGACCGTGCGGCGAATCGCCCCAGCGCGGGCTCGCGTCCGCGTACCAGTCACCCTTGACCGAAGACGCTCCCAAGCCGACCAGAGCGAGCAGGCCGACCAGGCCGACCGCGATCAGCAACGGGTGGCGCCGCAACAGCCGCGACGGAACTCGCAGCAGGTCGTGCGCGCCGCCTGCCAGGCGCAGTTCCTGAACCACGACGACGACCGCGAGCGCGACGAGGAGCAGAACCATCCCGCTGCGGACGAACATCGCTGCGCCGATCGCGACCAGCGCGACCAGGTCGGCGCGCACGGACCGCTTCAGGGCGGCGTTCCAGATCGCGAGGCAGGCCCAGCCGAACAGCGGGTAGGCGAGGCCCTCTGTCAGGAAGGTGCCCGTCAGGACGGCCCAGGGGACGACCACGGCGCCGAGCGAGGCGACCGCTGCCCAGATGCGCGTGGCGCCGGCCGCGCGCGAAAGCAGCCACACCGGGGCGACGGTCGACGCGAAGGCCGCGACGACCACCCAGCGGGCGACCTTGAAGCCGGTCGGGACGCCGAAGACATCGATGCAGAACGCAAGCAGCCATGCGTTCAGGCGCTGCACGCCGCGGGCGTACTCCTCGGTCGCCCAGAGGGACGACGGCAGGTTGTCTCCGATCCACTGGGCCGTCGACCTGAACAGAAGCTCGTCGTTCTGGAACGACCACATGTCGAACGTCCATCGCGACGCGAGCAGCGACAGCAGGACAGCGATGGCGAGAACCCCGAGCAGCCAGGCCCGGTCCCCCGCCTTGTCATCGGACAGAGGGCGCACGTTCAGAGGGAGTGCTCGTCCCGCAGAGCCGGGTGCCGCCGGACGAACGGCCAGAAGGGTAGAGGTCGGGAGCCGGCCTGAGCACGACCACCGGGCCTGCGACGACCCGCCGCTAGGCTGCGCCGCCATGTCGCGAGTCCTGGTAACCGGCGGAGCGGGCACGATCGGACAGGCCGTCGTGCGCCGGCTGCTGCGCGACCCCGACTGGGAGCTGCGCGTCTCCGACCAGCGCCCCGCGCCCGACTGGATCCGCGAGGGCTGCGAGGTCCACACCGGCGACCTGCGCGACCGCGACGAGGCCGCGCGCGCCCTGAGCGGCTGCTCCCACGTCATCCACCTCGCGGCGATCGTCGGCGGGATCGCGAACTTCCACAAGCTTCCCTACACGCTGACCGACGTCAACAGCTCGCTCTACAACGCGATCGTCGGCGCAGCCGTGAGCGAGCGCGTTGATCGCTTCGTCTACGTCTCGTCGTCGATGGTCTTCGAGCGCGCGACGGCCTTCCCCACGCCCGAGGACCACGTCTGGGAATGCCCCGTGCCACGTTCGGCCTACGGTTTCAGCAAGCTCGCCGGCGAATTCTGGGTGCGCGCCGCCAACGACGAGCACGGCCTCCCCTACACGATCTGCCGCCCCTTCAACGCCTATGGGCCGGGTGAGATGCCTGAGGACGAGCCGGGCATCGCGCACGCCGTTCCGGACCTCATCAAGAAGTGCATCGCGCTCCCGTCCGACGACGCTCCGCTGCCGATCTTCGGCGACGGCACGCACACCCGCACGCTCACGCACGTCGACGACATCGCCGACGGCGTGGTCACGGCGATGGGCTCCGATGCAGCCGTGAACGAGGACTTCAACGTCTCCGCTGGCGACGAGCTGACCGTCGCGGGGATCGCCCGCGTCATCTGGGAGGCATGCGGCCGCGACGCGGGCGCGTTCTCGCTCGAGCACCTCCCGAGCTTCGAGGTCGATGTCGTGCGCCGCTGGCCGGACGTGTCCAAGGCACGGGAGCTGCTCGGCTGGGAGGCGCGGATCGGCGTCACCGAGGGCGTCGGCCAGACCGTCGAGTGGCTGCGCGGTCGCGTCTGACGGGCACCGCCGCTGCGCAGCCGTTGGCGCTGCGGCCGCGATCAGCCGCCGCGAGCGGCGCGCAGGTGGTCGAGCGTGTCGCGCATTCCCTCGACGAGCGTCGTCGTGGCGGCGTAGCCGAGCTCGTCGCGCGCGCGGCTGACGTCGAGCGAGCTGCGATCCAGCTCGCCGATGCGCGCGGGCGCGAACTCGGGCTCGAAACCGTTCGCCGCCGAGCCTGCGGCGTCGCTCAGTGCCCGGACGACGTCGAGCACCGACGACTCGGTGCCGGTGCCGACGTTGAACGCCCCATCCACCGCGCGGGCCTCCGCCGCGGCGAGGTTGGCGGCGACGATGTCCGACACGAAGGTGTAGTCGCGGATCGCGGTTCCGTCGCCGTAGATCGTCGGCCTGCGCCCGTCGAGCAGGCGACCCGCGAAGATCGCGATCACGCCGGCCTCGCCGGCCGGATCCTGTCGCGGGCCGTAGACGTTCCCGTAGCGAAGCGTCACTGTCTTCATGCCGTAGAGGCGCCCGGCCCACGCGCAGTACTGCTCGGCGCACTGCTTGCTCAACCCATATGCGGAGACCGGCGCGGGCGTGACCGATTCGGGCGTGGGCATGACATCCGTCTCGCCGTAGATCGCACCGCCGGTCGAGGTGTTGACGAGCCGCTCGGCCTCATGTCGGCGCGCGGCCTCGAGCACGTTGATCGTGCCCACGACGTTCACCGACGCGTCGAAGGCTGGGTCTTCCAGCGAGCGTCGCACGTCCATCTGCGCCGCGAGATGGAAGACAAGTTCCGGCTTCGCACCCGCAAAGACCGCCTCGACGGCGGCGCCGTCGCGTATGTCGACACAATGGAGATCAGCGCCGGCGCCGATCGCCCCTTCCAGGTTCGCCATCTTGCCCGACGAGAGATCGTCGATGATCGCGACCTCGTCGCCGCGCGCGATCAGGGCGTCGACGAGGTTCGAGCCGATGAAGCCGGCGCCGCCTGTGACGAGCGTTCGCATGACGGGCGATGGTAGGGCTCGGCGCGAGCGCTCAGCCGTCGTAGATCGCGGCGAGCCTCCGCGCCACCGCACCCGGCGCTGCGTGGGAGGCGATGAACGCGGCGTTGCGCTCGCCGCTCGCCGCATCGCCCCAGAGCCGACCGATCAGCCGGGCGAGTGCGCCGGCGTCGCCCGGCGGCGCGAGGTCGGCGGCGGGCAGCAGGTCGGTCAACGCTCCCGCGCTGGTCGCGGCGACGGGGAGCCCGGACGCCATCGCCTCTGCGCACGAGAGCCCGAACGTCTCTGCGAAGCGCGACGGCACGACGGCCAGCGCCGCGCCGGCCCGCAGCCGCGTCAGCTCCGCGTCCGGCACGCGGCCCGCGAAGCGAACCTCGCCGCCCTGCTCCGCGGCCAGCGCTCGCAGCTTGGCCTCGTCGGGCCCGGCGCCGGTCACGACGAGCGGCACACGTGCGCGCGCGCAGGCCTCGATCGCGACATCGACCCCCTTGTCCGGTGCCCATCGCCCAGAGCAGAGCGCGTAGGAACCCTGCGTGGGCGCTGCGCGCAGTTCGGGCTCAGGCACCGGGTTGGCGACGACGTGAACCTCACGGCCGGCGAGCGGCGCGGCGAGCTGCCGCAGCCGCGCCACAGTGAAGGCGCTCGGCGCCACGAGCGCGTCGGCCGCCGCCACGAGCCGCCCCGACCAGGCCGCCAGCGCCGCCGCGTAGACCGCCGACTCGGCCACCGAGCCGCGGCAGCGGAGCCGCAGCCCCGGGCGGGTGTCGCGCCCGTGGCAGCGCGTGCAGTCCTCGCCGGACGGGTCGAGGCAGGTCCCGACGGCGCAGACGAGCCGGTACTGGTGCAGGTGAAGCACCGTGCGCGCGCCCGCGGCGCGCGCCGCCTCCAGTGCGCGCGGGCCGAACTGGGGATGCACGTTGTGCGCGTGGACGACGCGCGCACCCGTGCTGCGCACCGCGCCGGCGACCTGCTCGGGGCGCAGTCCGCCGCGCAGCATCCCGGCGGCTGCCGCGACCCGGCCCGCCTCGCCGCTCGCCCGCTCGAGCAGGTGCACCGGCTCGCCGAGCTCCGCGGGCAGGATCCGCGCGAGCTCCTCCACGACACGCTCCTCGCCGCCGAGCGTGCGGTAGCGGTTGTGGAGCAGGAGGATCACCGGCGGAAGCTACCGTGACCAGCCGATGCCGAGCGCCGCAGTCATCGTGCCGACGCAGGATCGGGCCGCCTACCTCGAGGTCGCGCTCGCGTCGATCGCTCCGCAGGCCGCCGACCTCGGAGCCGAGCTGATCGTCGTCGATGACGGCCCGGGCGAGGCGACACGCCAGGTCGCCGAACGCCACGGCGCACGCTACGTCGCGCACGAGCGTCCCCGCGGCCTCAACGCCGCGCGCAACACCGGTATCGGCGCGACGCAGGCCGAACTGCTGATCTTCGTCGACGACGACGTGGCGGTCGGCAGCGGTTGGCTGGCCGCGCTGCTGCACGCGGCCGAGGACCTGCATGATGATGTCGGTGTGCTGACGGGCCCGATCCGCTGGCGTGTGGAGGGCAGGCGATTCCGCGCCTGCGGACGCGAGGGCGGCCCGGTGACGTGGCAGGACTTCGGCGACTTCGACCGCGACTGTCCCCACGCCTGGGGCGCGAACATGACGGTCAGGCGCAGCGCGATCGAGCGCGCCGGGCGCTTCGATGAGACGCTCGGCCTGTACGGCGACGAGGCGGAATGGCAGGCGCGCTGGCTGACCGTCGGCGGGCGCATCCGCTACGTCGCCGCCGCCGGCCTGGACCATCGGCGCGCCGGCGAGGACGCGCGGCTGCGCTCGCTCTGCCGCGCCGCTCGCGCGCGCGGGCGGGCCAGCCGATGGGCGAACGAGCGCGCAGGCGAGGCTCCGGGGCTCGCGCGCGAACTGCGCACGCTCGTCGGCTGCTCGGTCCACGGGCTGCGCCGCCGCTGCGCGATGGGCCCTGTCATGACGTGGCACACGATCGGCCGCATCGAGGCCGCGCTGCGCACGCCCCCGGTGCTTCCCGCAGCGGCGGGCGAGGACTTCCTCTCTGGAGCGGGCGGCAACGTCGAGGGCGCACGCGCGCTCGTCGCACGCGTAAAGGATGCGGCCGCAGACACGCGCATGATCCTCTCGGGCCGCGGCAGGCGACTGCGCTCGTCCGCGAGCCGCGCCGATCGTCAGCGCGTGCTGGCGCTTGCCATCGAGCGTCGCGACGTCCCGTCGCTGCTCGATGACGTCCGCAAGGAGCTGAGCCGCTCGCGCCACAAGGTCGAGCTGGCCGTCACGGAGCCGGGGACGCGCGGCAAGTTCGAGAACCTGAACGTGCTGCTCGCCGGCCGCGACCTCTCATCGTACGACTGGCTGATCGTGATCGACGACGACGTGACGCTGCCCCGAGGCTTTCTCGACGGCTTTCTCGAGGCTGCGCGCTCGGCGCGCCTGCGCATCGCCCAGCCCGCCCACCGCTACCGGTCACACGCCGCCTGGGCCGTGACGCGCCGGCGGCCGGGGCTGAGCTCGCGCGTGACGAACTTCGTCGAGATCGGCCCGGTCACGGCGTTCCACCGCGACACCTTCGACGCGCTGCTGCCGTTCCCCGACCTGCGTATGGGCTGGGGCCTCGACTCCCACTGGTCCGCGCTGGCCGCCGAGCGGGGCTGGGCGATCGGGATCGTCGATGCGACACCGGTCGGGCACACGCTGAGGCCGGCGGCGTCGACCTACCCGCGCGAGCAGGCGGTCGCGGAGGCGCGCAGCTTCCTCGAGGGGCGCCCCTACGTTCCGCGCGAGGACGTGCGCACGCTCGAGGAGAACCGATGACGGCGCGCCGCGTGCCTGCGGAGGCGACGGCGTGAAGGTCGCGGTGGTCAGTGAGTTCTATCCGCGGGCGGATGACCCCGTTCTGGGCGTCTGGGCGCATCGACAGGCTCTGGCGGTGCGTGACGCCGGTGCCGACGTTCGCGTCGTGGTCCTGCATCGCATCGTCCCGCCCGCGGCGACAGCCGCCCACCGCCTGCCCGCTGCGACGATCCGGCTGGCGCGCCACCCGCGACGGCTGCGGCTCGACGGGCTCGACGTGCGCTATGTGCGCTACGCGTCGCCACCGCGATGGCGCAGCTACGGATCTTGGGGCGCGTGGGCTGCACCGGCCCTGGGTCGCGCCCTGAGAAGCCTGCGACAGCGACTTCGCCTACGACCTCGTCCATGCCCACAACGCCGTGCCGGCCGCCGACGCCGTCCTGCGAACCGGCGAGCGGGCGCCGCTGGTGATCTCCGAGCACGGAGCCGACGTCTTCCACACCGCCGTCCGGCACGAGAGCGGACGGGCGGCGACCGAGCGCGCGTTCGCCGCGGCGCGACTCGTCCTCGCGAACAGCGGCGGTATCGCAGAGGCCGCTGACGCTCTCGGCGCCGGGGGAGCCCGCGTCGTACACCTGGGGACCGAGTTGCCCGCCAAGCGCTCTCCCCGGACCCCTGAGCCGACGCTCGTGACCGTTGCCCACCTGGTGGAGCGAAAGCGCCACGCGGACGTGCTGCGGGCGATGTGGTCGCTGCGCGACCGTCACCCGGACCTGCGCTACCGCATCGTCGGCGAAGGGACCCGAGCGCGAGCGGCTCGCGCGGCTCGCGACCGAGCTCGGGCTCGCGGACCGCGTCGAGTTCACGGGGCAGCTGGAGCACGCGGACGCGATCGCGGCGGCCCGGTCGGCCTCGGTCTTCGTAATGCCCAGCGTCGACGAGGCCTTCGGCGTCGCCTACGTGGAGGCGATGGCGGGCTGGGTCCCGGTGATCGGAGCGCTCGGCGAGCCCGGGCCCGCTGAGATCGCGCGCGCGGGTGACGGTATTCGGCTCGTGGCACCCGGCGACGTCGAGCAACTGGCGGCCACGATCGACCGCCTCCTGTCCGACCCGCAGTTCGCTGCGGAGCTCGGTGATCGCGCGCGGGCCACCGCCGAGTCGGCGTTCACCTGGAGCGGCTGCGGCCTCGCGACGCTCGCCGCCTACGAGACGGCACTGGCGACATGAGGCCGGTCCTGCTCGTCACGGGCCACGTACCGCCCGACCGCGTCGGCGCGATGCGCGCGCTGCACGACGCGGAGTCGATCGAGATCGCCATCTACGACGGGCGCCTGCACCACGCGACCGCAGGCGTGACCGACCCCGGAGTGCCTTTCCGACGACTCGCCCAGCGGCACGTGTTCGGGGTTGCCGCGAGGGGCGAGCACCGCGCCGTGATCGCAACGAGCGCGGGGCGCATCGCCATGCCCGCCGCCTACGCGGGCGCACGGCGTGCGGGTGTGCCCTTTCTCTACTGGACTGGGATCTGGGCCCAGCTGCGAACGCCCGCTCACCTCGCGGCGGCGCCGCTGGTCCGCCGCATCGAGCGCGGCGCGGACGCGATCATCGCCTACGGGCCGCACGTCGCCGACTACGCCCGCGCGCACGGTGCGAGCAACGTCCACGTGGCCCCGCAACCGGTCGACGTAGCGTTCTGGTCTGCCGCCGCCGACCCGCGGGCGGCTCGCCGCGAGGCGGGCGACCCGCGCTTCCTCGCCCTGTTCGCGGGCCGCGACGCCCCGGGCAAGGGCGTCGGGCTGCTGCTCGAGGCCTGGGGGCGCTCAGGGCTCGCCGGCAAGGGTGGGGTGCTGGCGCTGGCGGGGGTCGCGAGCTCGGCGAATGCGGGCGTGATCGCCCTCGGCGACCTCGATCCGAAGGCTCTGCGCAACTTCTACGCTGCGGCCGACGTTCTGGTGGTGCCGTCGGTCCGAACGCGCTCCTTCCGCGAACCGTGGGGGCTGGTGGCGAACGAGGCCATGCTCCAGCGCACACCTGTCATCGCCACCGATGCCGTCGGGGCCGCCGTCGGCGGGCTCGTCCGCGACGGCCGGACGGGGCTCGTCACGCCGGCGGGCGACGCGGATGCGCTGGCCCGGGCACTGGTCAGGCTCGCCGGCGACCCCGCCCTGCGCGAGCGGCTCGGCAGCGCGGGCATGGCGGACGCGGGCTCGTACACCTTCGAGGCCTGCGCGGGAGGCGTGTCGGCGGCGCTCGCGAGCATCGGCCGTTCGCGAGAGTCCCGCGCGTGACCGCCTCCGGCCGCCTCGCGGGCTGGTACCGTCGCGCGCCGATGCCCCGGCTGCTCGTCCGCGTCCTGCTCGTCGCGTCGCTGCTGACGGCCCTTGGGGCGTCAGCGGCGCGCGCTGACTACCGCGACCTGATCCGCGACGCCTGCCGCCAGGACGAACGTGTCGACGGCACATACAGCCAGAAGGACTACCGCGAGGCGCTCGACAACCTGTCGGACGACCAGCTGCAGTACACGGATTGCGAAGCTGTGATTCGCGCCGCCCAGCTCGCCGCGGCGCGCGCCCAGGCAGGGGGCAGCAGGGCGGCCGCGCCGGGGATCGAGAACCTGATCGCAGGCGCGGGGGGCGATCCACTCGCCGACGCCACGCCCGAGGAGCGGGCCGCCGTGGCGAGCGCGATCGACAAGGCGGACGAGAGCGGGGGCGAGCCGATCAACGTCGGCGGCGAGGTCGTCGACCCGAGCGAACTGGGAGCCGGCCGCGAGGTCGCGGCGTCGGCATCCGACCTGCCCGCGCCGCTGCTGATAGCGCTCGTCATAGCCGCTCTCGCCGCCATCGCAACGCTCGTCTCCGCAGTCGCCAAGCGTGTCCGCGCCAGCCGCCAGTCCTGACCTCGTGGCGCCCGCGTCGACGGGCCGGAGTGCTCCCGCCTCGCCGTCCCGCTGGAGCTCCGCGACCGGTCCTCTCCTGACGCTGGCGCTGGCGGCCGGCATCGTCGCGGCGGCGCTCCATGCCGGTGGCGGGCTTCAGCTGAAGCCGCTCACGCTGGTCACGACCGTCCTCGACATCGTCTGCGGGCTGCTGTGCGCCGTGGCACTCATCCTCGCGCCGGATACGAGGAGACCATGGGGCATCGCACCGATCGCGCTGCTGGCGACTCTGGTCGCGCTGATGGGCCTCTCGATCACCTGGGCGATCAGCCCCGACACGGCATGGATCGAGACCAACGCCGGGCTGACCTGGCTGCTCGTGTTCGCGGCGGGAGCCTCCCTGGTGCGACTCGCGCCGCAGCGCTGGCGCTCGATGCTCGGCGCCGTGCTGATCGCCTCCGTCGCGATCAGCGTCTACGCGCTGCTGACGAAGGTCCTGCCCGGCACCCTGGCCGAGGAGGAGACCTACGCGCGGCTGCGTGAGCCGTTCGGCTACTGGAACGCGGTCGGGCTGACTGCGGCCATCGGCATCCCGGTCGCCGTCTGGCTGGGCGCGCGCCGAGACGGCCACGCAGCGCTCGCGGCACTCGCCCACCCCGCGCTCGGACTGCTCGTCGTCGCGATGCTGCTGGCCTACTCGCGCGGCGCGATCGTCGCGTGCGCTATCGGTCTCGCGTTCTGGTTCTCGTGCACCCCGCTGAGACTGAGGGGTGCGGCCGTGCTGGTCCCATCTGTCCTGCTCGGCGTGCTCGCCAGCGTCTGGGCGTTCGGGCAGTCGGGCCTCAGCGACGACGAGGTCGAGTTGACGCTGCGCTCGAACGCAGGAACCGAGCTCGGCGTCCTGCTGCTCGCCCTCGTCCTCGTGCTGCTGCTGGTCGGCCTGACCGCGACATGGGTTCGCGACCGGCGCAGCTGGCCACCGCCGACACGGCAGGCCTGGGGCGTCGCGCTGCTCGTAGCACTTGCGCTGACCCCGATCGCCGCCGCCGGGGCGCTCGCATTCAGCGAGCGGGGCCTCGGCGGCAACATCTCAAAGGCCTGGAGTGACCTCACCGACCCCGAGGCGAACACCCCCGCAAACGACCCCAGCCGGCTCACCGCGATCGGGAGCGTTCGCGCACGCTACTGGCGAGACGGGATCGACATCTTCGAGGCGCGGACGCTGAAGGGCGTCGGCGCCGGCGGCTATGCGGTGGCGCGACTGCGCTTCCGCAGCGACGACCTCGACGTGCTGCACGCCCACGGCTACCTGGTGCAGGTCGCATCCGACCTCGGGATCATCGGCCTCGCCGTCTCGCTCGCGCTGCTTGCCGCCTGGCTGGCCGCAGCGATCCGCGCCGCGGGACCATGGCGCCGGAACGCACAGCGCGGGACCTCGGCCGAACGCGCAGGGCTGCTGACGATGTTCGCAGTGGTGATCACGTTCGGTTCCCACTCGTTGGTGGACTGGACCCGCTACGTCCCGGGCACGATCGTCCCGGCGCTGCTGCTCGCCGGCTGGCTGGCGGCTCGCGGCCCGAGCGCGGAGGCGCTGCCGCGGCTCGGCTCGATCCGGCCGCGCCTCGAGAGCGGGATCCGCAGCCCGGCGCGCATGATCGCGGCGACCGCCGTCGTGACGCTGGCCGTCACCGCGGCATGGTCGACGGGACGCCCGCAGGCCGCGCTCGACCGCGTCGACGACTCGCTCGCCGCGCTGGCCGACCGCCGCCCGGACGATGCGCGCGCACTCGCCCGCGAGGCGGGAGACCTCAACCCGCTCGCCCTGGAACCCCTGTTCGCACTTGCGGAGGTCGAGGGTGCGAGCGGTGACACCGACGCGGCGCTCGACGCGTACGAGCGCGGCGTGCAGCTCCAGCCCGCCAGCGCCGAGGCGTGGGTGCGGCTGGCCAACTTCTACCTGCAGGACGACAACAACGCGCTCGCGATGCGAGCCGTTCAGCCCGCGCTCTATCTCGATCCGCGCTCGCCGGCCGCCACTGCGGTCTTCCTTGAGGCCTACCGGCGTTCAGAGGCCGCGAAGGCCGCAGCCAAGGCCAAGGAAGCCAAGGCCAAGAAGAAGGAGGAAGAAGAAGAAGAAGAAGTAGCGAGGACTCCGCGTTCAGCGTGCGACGGCCTGCAGCGCGCGACGAGCGAGTGCGATGCCGTCGACCGCCCGGACTTCGACCTGTGCGAAGCCGGCGTCGCGCAGCAGCCCGCGCAGCGAGCGCGCGGTGAAGAACCGCAGGTGATCGGCGCGCGGATCGAGTCGCCGCTCAAGCGGCCGCCCGCGCAGCGCATCGAGTGCGACTGCGGCGCGGGCCTGGTTGGGCGTCGTGACGAGCAGCGTCCCGCCCCAGCGCAGCACGCGGCGAACGTCCGCCAGCAGCCCTGTGACGTCAGCCACGTGCTCCAGCGTCTCGCCGGCCCAGACCAGGTCGAACGAGTCCTCATCGAACGGAAGCTGCGCCCCGTCAGCCAGCTGCACGATCGACGCTCCCGGGACCCGCCGGGCGGCGCGCCTGAGCGCCTCACGAGACACGTCGGCCGCGGTCACCGTGGCCCCGGCCGCATCGATCACGGCGGCGAACGCACCGTCACCGCAGCCCAGGTCCAGTACGCGGTCACCCGCCGTCAGGTTGGCGCGCAGGAAATCGCGGCGTGCCTCGAAGCGCTCGGGCTCGGTCCCCGGCGGCACCGCGAGCCAGACCGCGTCACGCCAGTCGTCCACGGCCGTGCCCGGCGAGGCGCTAGAAGGCGCCGCGGCCCCGGAGGACGGCGGGGATCGTCTTCACGAGGATGCTCAGGTCCATCGAGACAGACCAGTTCTCGAGGTAGAAGAAGTCGAGCCGGACGAGGTCGTCGAAGTCGAGCTCCGCGCGACCGGAGACCTGCCACAGGCCGGTCATCCCCGGAAGCACGAGGTTGCGCTTACGATGCCAGTCCTCGAGGCGCTCATAGTCGCGCTGGGGCAGCGGCCGCGGCCCGACGAGCGACATCTCGCCACTGAGCACGTTCCACAGCTGCGGCAGCTCATCGAATGAGAAGCGGCGCAGGAACCGGCCCGCCGGAGTGACGCGGGGATCGTCCTTGATCTTGAAGAGGGCGCCGCCTGCCTCGTTCTGCTTCTCGAGCTCCTTCTGGTCCTCGTGCGCGTTCTCGTACATCGTGCGGAACTTGAGGCAGGCGAAGTTGCTCCCGCCGATCCCGGGGCGCCACGAGCGGTAGAAGACCGGCCCGCGCGAGGTGAGCTTGACCGCGGCGGCGCTGAGCGCCAGCACAGGACTCAGAACGACCATCAGCAGGGCTGCGCCGACGAGGTCGAAGCCGCGCTTGACGATGTAGTCGAACCCGTCGAAGACCGGCGAGCGGAGCTCGAACAGGGGCAGCGTCTGGCCGGGGACGAAATCCGCGCGCTTGGCGAGGATCTCCATCGTCGAGGGGGCGACGCGAACTCGCACACCGCGTTCGTGGCAGTCGTCGACCAAGGCGATCGCCTGGCGGTCGGGAAAGGCCGGATCGGCGATGATCACCTCGTCGATCGACTCGCGATCGATGATCTCGCCCAGGTCGTCGAGCCGTCCCAGCGAGCGCATGCCATTGTCCGGGCGCGGCGTCAGAGAGATGAACCCGACGACCTCGATCGCAGGGGTCGCATCGAGCGCATGGCCGACGGCGTCCAGGTGATCGCAGCTGCCGACGAGCACCGCGCGGCGGTGGTAGCCCGCGGCGCGGAGCATCATGCCGCTGAGCAGGTCGTAGGCCCAGCGCAGCCCGCTGACGATCACGATCGCGAAGAGCAGCGAGCCCCAGAAGATGTAGTAGCTCGAGAAGTCCTGACCGTCGGCCTCGGCGTAGACCAGCGTCACGACCATGACCCAGAAAAGCGAGGAGACGACGGCGCGCAGACCGGGGCGGGATGACCTGTTGGAGTAGAGCCCGGAGCGCGCGAACAGCAGCGCGGTGATGAGGAACGCGAACGTCGCGTAGTGGTAGGCCTGATCGACCGACGCGGCGAAGTCCCAGTCGTCGCGAACCGCCGCCTTGGCGCACAGCGCGAGCAGGATCGCGCCGAAGATGCCGAGCGCGTCGAGCGCGAACAGAGTCACCACCCGCAGGGCGCGCCGCAGCGTGTCCCAGCGGCGCAGGAACGACAGCACCGGTGGCCGCCGTCGACGCACGTCGTGTTCGAGCGACTCGGGCGCGGGCAGCGTCGCAGTCATCTCCTCGGCGGGAACCGGTTCGACGAGCGGCACCACCTCCGGGGCCGGCAGCGTGACGGCGGCCGACGAGCCTGGGTGCCTCGCGACGCGGTCGCTCTCGATCTCGCTACCGGTGGCCATCTCTACGCTCCAATAACGCGCTCGGCGGCGAAAAGGTGCGCATCAGGTCGACAACCCCAGCAGCGCCTCCGCGCCCGAGGCTTCGATCGTCCGGTGAAGACCGTCGCTGAGGGCCACGGCAGGTTCCCACCCGAGCAGCTCGCGGGCGCGGGAGATGTCCGGGCGTCGCTGCTTGGGGTCGTCGGTCGGCAGCGCCTCATGGACGATCTCGCTGCGCGAGCCGGTCACCTCGATGACGGACCGCGCCAGCTCAAGCAGCGTGAACTCGTCCGGATTGCCGATGTTCACGGGCTGGTGCTCGCCGGACTCGGCGAGCGCGATGATGCCGCGGATCAGGTCGTCGACGTAGCAGAACGACCGTGTCTGGCTGCCGTCGCCGAACACGGTGATCGAGCGGTCGGCGAGCGCCTGGCGCAGGAACGTCGGGATCGCGCGGCCGTCGTGCGGCCGCATGCGCGGACCGTAGGTGTTGAAGATCCGCACGATCGAGGTGTCGACGCCCTGCTGGCGGTGATAGGCCATCGTCAGCGCCTCGGCGTAGCGCTTGGCCTCGTCGTAGACGCCGCGCGGCCCGATCGGATTGACGTGTCCCCAGTAGTCCTCGGCCTGCGGGTGGACCTGCGGGTCGCCGTAGACCTCGCTCGTCGAGGCCAGCAGAAAGCGCGCACGATGAGCCTTGGCCAGACCGAGCGTGTGATGCGTTCCGTGCGACCCCACCTTTAGCGTGTGCAGCGGCAGGCGCAGGTAGTCGATCGGCGAGGCCGGAGACGCGAGGTGGTAAACCACGTCGACGGGCTCGTCCACGAAGTAGGAATCGATGATGTCGACGTTGAGATGGAGGAACTCGGGAACACGGATGTGCTCGATGTTCTTCAGCGAGCCGGTTTCGAGGTTGTCCACGCAGATCACGCGGTTGCCCCTTCGCAGGAGCTCGTCGCACAGATGCGAGCCGAGGAACCCCGCGCCACCGGTGACCAGACAGGTCGGCATGACGGGAAGCGTAGAAGGTCGACCAGTCGTCGCACATAGCGTGAATCCCGCACAACGCGGGGTTGCGGGACTCGACATCGGGCAGGATCCTGTCGATGACAGCCTGATGGCCCCCGTTCACGCACCCCGCCGGCAGAGCGGGACGCGCCGGTCCGTCGCCGGAATCGGCCTTCTTGGCTGTGCTCAGCCTCGCGCTCTGCGCGCCGCAGTCGCAGGCTTGGACTTCGCCGCAGACCTTCTACGCGGGCGCCGCGCGCGACGTCTTCCTGATCGCCGGCGATCCGGCCGGCAACGCGTTCGCGGTCCTCGCCGGGGAGACCGCCGACCGCCCGCTGCTGATGATCGAGCGTCACGCGACCGGGCCGGACGCCTTCGTCTGGAAGGGTGCGCACCCGTTCCCGGGCGGCGACAGGCACTTCACCACCCGTGCCAGGGGACTTGACGGCTTCGAGGTCTCGGCCGCGGGCGACGGCGCAGGGCTGATCGCCTGGCGCGACATGCCCGCCCCGGGCGGTCCGCGGATTCGCGCCGTGGTGCGCGACTCGCCGCTCGGCTTCGGCGAGCCGGTCACCATCGCCGACGGCGACTTCGCGCCCACGAGCGAGGTCTCCGCGGCGGTGAACGCCTCCGGCAGCGCAATCGTCGCCTTCAGGCGCGGCAGCGGGAGAACGGCGGGCCGTACCGGCTTCGCATGGCGCAGGCCGGCCGGCGTCTTCTCAAGCCCGCGCACGCTCAGCCCGAGCGCGACGAGCAGCCATGCGGCGGTGATCGGCGACGACGGCGCATCGGTCGTCGGCTGGATCCGCGGCACCAAGGTCGAGGCCCTGCGGGTCGGCGGCGACGGCAAGCCGACGAAGGTCCAGCGGCTGGGCAGCGCCCGCGCCAGCGGCGGACTGGGAGCGTCGCTCAGCACGGGCGGTGCGGGCGTGCTCGCCTGGCAGGACGGCGACGGGGCGATCCGTGTGGTTCGCCGCAGTGTGCCGGGCCGCTTCTCCGTGTCGCTTCCCGTGAGAACCGGGTCGAACAAGTCGCGGATCGACGGCCTGAGCTGCGCGGTCGACGATCGCGGCCGAGCGTTCGTCGCGTGGCGCGAGCAGATCGGCGCCGATCGCCGCATCTACGCGACCACAGCCGCGGCGGGCGGCGAGTTCAAGATCAGGCGGATCGCCGACGGCAAGGAGATCGGCGTCCCGAGCCTGACCGCGAGGCCCGGCGGCGGAGCGGTGGTCACCTGGCGCCAGCCCGAGGGCTGGCAGGCGCGGCTGGCGCCCCGCAACGGGGTGTTTGCGGCTGCCGTCGCCGTGTCCAAGCCCCTCGGGGCCGCGGATCGCACCGTGGCCCGATCGCCCGCGCTCGCAGGTCCCGGTGAGCGCGTCGACATGTTCTGGCCCCAGACCGAGCCGACACCGGATATCCCCGGCGATGTGGTGTACCAGAGCTTCGAGGTCCAGGACTGATCGCAGCGGCCACGACGTAGGATGGCCGCATGCCCGCGCAGCCCTTCGTCGACCAACTCAACCAGCAGATCGCCAACGAGTTCGCCGCCCATCAGCAATACGTGGCGGCGGCCGTCCACTACGACGCGGAGACGCTTCCGAGACTCGCGCAGTTCTTCTATGCGCAGGCACTCGAGGAGCGCGGCCACGCGATGATGATGATCCAGTACCTGCTCGATCAAGGGGTCGACGCGGTCGTCCCGGGGATCGAGGCTCCAAGCAACACGTTCGCCGACATAGTCGAGCCGGTGCGCGTCGCGCTCGAGCAGGAGCAACGCGTCACAGAGCAGGTCAACGCGCTCGCGGCCCTCGCGCGCGAGCAGTCCGACTACGCGAGTGAGCAGTTCATGCAGTGGTTCATCAAGGAGCAGGTCGAGGAGGTCTCGTCGATGTCGGCGCTGCTGACGGTCGTGGAGCGCTCACGCGAGAACCCGCTGATGGCCGAGGAGTGGCTCGCCCGCGAGCGCGCAGGTGGCGAGAGCGACGACCCGACGGCGCCGGCTGCGGCCGGCGGCGTCGCCTGACCCGACGCGCGGCGCCAGGGCGCGGCGACAGGCCGCCGCGGACCGCGGCGCCCGGCGCGCGTCAGACGGAGCGCGCGAAATGGTGGGAGACGATCGCCAGCCCGCTGCGCATGTAGAGGCGGTGCGCATCGTGCCGGTCGGCTCCGACGCCCGAATCGAGATGCAGCTCGGCGCAGCCGAGCGCCGCGGCCTCCTCGGCGAGGCGCTCGAGCAGGCGACCGGCGTGGCCACGCCGCCGTGCGCCCGCCACCGTTGACAGATCGTCCAGGTACAGGACGCGGCCCCAGGCGAGCGTCTCGAGCAGACGAAAGCCGGCGACCGCAACGGCGTCGGGCGTCCCCGCCTCGAAGACGGCGAGCAGCCGGTAGCCGGCCGGCCGCTGTAGTCCGTCGACGCGTTCGGTGAACGCGTCGACGTCGCCGATCCCCGGACGCAACCGGCGCATCGCCTCCCATGCCAGCCCCGTTTCCGGCGGCAGCAGCTCGCGGATCTCGGCCGTCAAGAGCCCGGGACGCTCCCCGGCACCCAGCGCCGCTCGTCGCCTTCGACCTCGCGCTTCCAGATCGGGGCCAGACGCTTGACCTCATCGATCAGCTCGCGTGCGCCGGCGAACGCCGCGTCGCGATGCGGAGCGCTCACCGCGACGATGACGCTCGGCTCTCCGAGCGGGACCACTCCCACGCGATGCTCGACAGCGGCGGCGCAGAGCCCGTGACGACCGATCGCGCCGGCGGCGATCTCGCGGATCGCGGTCTCGGCCATCTCCACGTAGGCCTCGTACTCGAGTTGCTCGACCTCCCTCGTCACGCCGCAGAACGTCACGAGCGCGCCGGCGCGCGAGTCGCGGACCAGCGCGACGAGCGCATCGGCCGACAGTGACTCGCTGCGAACCGCGACATGCGGCGCAGCCGCCGCCGGACACCGGCGGGATCAGGGCGAGTTCGTCGCCGGGCGCGAGAACCCGGTCACCGTCGGCGTACTCGCGATTCACCGCCATCACGCACGTCAGGTCCCCCGCGAGCTCGCCGAGCGCCGCGAGCGCGTCGGCGACGCGCGCGCCCTCGGGCAGCTCCAGCTCCAGGGAATCGCTTCCGGCGCGCTCACGGAGCATCGCGAAGAGACGCACTCGTACGGTCATCTGCGGGAGCGTAAGTGACGCGCGGGCCGGTGAGGTGTCACTACGGTTGTCGTCGGACATTCCGAGAGAGGTCGTATCGATCGTGAGAAGGTCAAGCCCGCTAATCGCAGCAACGCTCGCAGCCCTCGCGTGCTCGGCGGCACCCGCCTCCGCGGCGACGCCGTTCACGGTCGGCCAGGGCGCCGGCGCTCACATCGCCGTGGACGCGGACGGCCGCGCGCACATCGCCTGGGGGATCCCGCGCCGCGGTGACACACCCGCGAAGGTCGGCTACTGCCGCATCGCGAAGGGCGCGAGCGCGTGCGAGATCAGGGTCGATCTCGACTACCCGCCCGCTCCTGGAGTGGTCGCCGAGAACGACCCGACCGACGTGACCGTGTTCGCCCCAGGCACCGTCGCGGCGAAGCTCGTGATCATGAGCTCCTGCAGGAACTGCCACACCGGGGGACCCAACGACCACCTCTTCTACTGGGAGTCGACGACCAGCGGCAGCCAGATAGCCTCGCCGCCGCTTTGGTTCGGCCAGACGCTCACCCCGGCGGGCATCGGCCCCAACGGCCACTGGTTCGACAGCCCGAGCTTCTTCTTCCTGAGCCCGGGAGACGGCAACCACGCACAGGCGTACCCGTCGGATCCGACCCTCGACGTGCCGGATGTGGTCGGCCCGTCGTTCGTGCAGTCGCCGTCGGTCGCGCCCCTCCCCGGCAGCCACAAGATCGTCTACGCCGCCAGCAACGGCTCGGCGATCCAGTACGCGGTCGAGATCAACCCGCTGCTGAACAGGATCTCCGCCGGCGACCCCTTCAACTGGGACAAGCAGAAGGGCCTGATCGCAGCGGAGGGCGCGAACGTCGAGACGCAGTTGCACGGCGGACCCAGCGGCGTGTACATGACCTACCGCCATGCGGTACCGGGGGATGAGCGCGTCGCGATGCGGCGCTTCAACGACGTGAACGACAGCTTCAGCCTCCCGACCAACATCCAGGGAGACGACCCGATCGACAACAGCACGGAGTCACCGGACGCCGAGCAGGACGCCAGCGGGCGCATCCACGTCGTCTGGCGCAGCCTGCATGGCGGCGGACGCCTGCGCTACACGCGGTCGGAGGTGACCGGCGGCAACTTCTCGGCGGCCGCGAACGTCGCGCAGGCAGAGGCCTTCGTCGATCCGGAGGTCGGCGCCTCGCCCGATGGCAGCGGCTGGGCCGTGTGGGGCAGTGGCGGTGACAGCCCCGTTCGCGCCGTCAGGCTGGAGCCGTATGCCGAGCCCGCGGCGGCGGCCCCGCCGCCTCCAGCGCCGCGCTCCGCGCTCCCAAGCCGGCGGCCAAGCCCAAGAAGAAGAAGGTCAGCACGACGAGGACCAAGACCGCGAAGGTCCGCGGCGCGACGCTCCGGTTCACGGTCCCGCGCGCCTGCGTCAAGCGCGGGTCGAAGTTCCGGGTCAGGCTGACCTGGAAGAAGCGCAAGGTCAAGAAGAACCTCTTCCGCACCGTCAGGCGCACCGACTTCTACATCGGGAAGAAGCGCGTGAAGGCCGACAAGCGGTACCCGTTCTCCCAGCGCCTGACGATGCTCCAAGCGGCTCAAGAAGGGTTCGCGTGTGACGGTACGCGCGCGCGCCCACATCAAGGTCAAGCGCGGCAAGAGCCCGAGGAAGACCGTCAGCACGAGGCTCACCGTGTGCAAGTAGCCGGCGGTCCGTGCGGCGGCCGCTGACGGCGGCACGGGGCCCTTCGGCGCTACCGTTCGCCGCATGGCCACGACTCCCGACGAGCGCCTGACGATCGCCCCGATCGTCGGGCCGGATGACCCCCGCCGCTTCACCGACTCCGGCATCGAGGTCGCGCGAGCTGTACGCCGAGCGGGACCTCCCTGAGGACCTGCGACTCGGCGAGCCGGGCGACTTCCCGTACACGCGCGGCGTTCATCGCGAGATGTACCGCAAGCAGCTCTGGACGATGCGCCAGTACGCGGGCTACGCGAGCGCCAAGGAGAGCAACGAGCGCTACCGCTACCTGCTCTCACGCGGTGGCACCGGCCTGTCGATGGCCTTCGACCTGCCGACGCAGCTGGGGCTCGACTCGGACAACCCGCGCTGCCTCGGCGAGGTCGGGCGAACAGGCGTCGCGATCGACACGATCGACGACATGCGCACGGCCTTCGACGGGATCCCGCTCGACAAGGTCTCGACCTCGATGACGATCAACGCCCCGGCGGCGGTGCTGCTGATGCTCTACGACCTCGTCGGCGAGGAGCAGGGCGTCGCCAGCAGCGAGCTGCGCGGAACGACCCAGAACGACGTGCTCAAGGAGTACATCGCGCGCGGCAACTACATCTATCCGCCCGGGCCGACGATGCGGCTCACGACCGACGTCTTCGAGTACTGCAACGAGCACATCCCGAAGTGGAACACGATCTCGATCTCCGGGTACCACTTCCGCGAGAAGGGCTGCTCGGCCGTGCAGGAGGTCGCGTTCACGCTCAGCTCGGGCATCGCCTACGTCCAGGCCGCCGTCGATCGCGGCCTCGACGTGAATTCCTTCGCACCGCGGCTGGCCTTCTTCTTCAACGGTCACAACAACGTCTTCCAGGAGGTCGCGAAGTTCCGGGCGGCGCGCCGCATGTGGGCCACGATCATGCGCGAGCGCTTCGGCGCGACCAACCCGAAGGCGCTGATGCTGCGCTTCCATACGCAGACCGGCGGCGTGACGCTGACGGCGCAGCAACCCGAGAACAACATCGTGCGCGTCGCGCTTCAGGGCTTCGCCGCCGTCTGCGGCGGTACGCAGTCGCTTCACACCAACGGGTTCGACGAGGCGCTCGCGCTCCCGACCGAGCGCGCCGCCAAGATCGCGCTGCGCACCCAGCAGATCATCGGCGCCGAGTCCGGCGCGACCGACACAGTCGACCCCTTCGCGGGCTCCTACTTCGTCGAGTCGCTGACCGCGGAGATCGAGTCGCGGGCGCTGGAGCTGATCTCCAAGGTCGACGAGCTCGGCGGGTCGGTCAACGCGATCCGGTTCATCACCGGAGAGATCGACGAGAGCGCCTGGGGCTACCAGGAGCGGTACCGCATCGGCCAGGACGTCGTCGTCGGCGTGAACGAGTACGTCGAGGACGAGCTCGAGGTGCCGGACCTGCTGCGCGTCGACCCGGAGTCCGAGCGCGAGCAGGTCGAGCGGCTCGCCGCCTTCAAGGCCGCCCGCGATCAGGCGCTCGCCGATCGGCGCCTCGAAGAGCTCCGCGAGGCCGCTCGCGGCACGGAGAACCTCGTTCCCCTCATCCGCCGGGCACTCAAGGACCGCTGCTCGATGGGCGAGGTCTGCGGCGCGATGCAGGACGTGTTCGGCCGCTACGCGCCGACGTTCTGAAGCTGGACGTCCGTTCGATCGCGCCCGGGAAAGCGCGATGAACGGCGGTGTCGACGGCCCGTTCAGTGCGGTGAACGGCGTAGTACATGCGCCGAACGGCTATTGAAGGGCGGCCGGTGGTGCCGACAATGCTCGCGTGAGCAAGATCAAGGCCAAGGATGGCCGCACAATCCACCGGCGCGATGACCACGGCGCGCCCACCTCGGCAGGCGAGCGCGGATCGATGCTCGTGGAGGCGATCGTCTCCGCCGGGCTACTGCTGGTCCTCGCCATGGGCTTCCTGGCAGCGCTCGACGCGGCTGCGAGCTCGAGCGGCAACCTCAAGTCGCGCAGCGTCGCAGCGTCGCTGGCCCGCGACGACATGGAGCGGATGCGGGCGCTGAAGGTCAGCGACCTGGCCAACCTCAACGCGACACGCACCCAGGTCGTCGGCGGCGTGACCTACACGATCCGCTCGACGACGCGCTGGGTCGACGACGCGACCGGGACGGCCACGTGCGGTTCGGGCGCGACCAAGACCGACTACCTGCGCGCCGTCTCGACCGTGACGTTCCCGCGGATGGGAACCACCAGGCCGGTCACCAACGAGAGCCTCGTCGCCGTCCCGGCGGGCACGTTCAGCAGCAGCACCGGTTCGCTGATCGCCAAGGTCAACGACCGTGACGGCGTCGGCGTCGCCGGCGTCACCGTCAGCGTCAGCGGGCCTTCGACGGCCAGCGCCGTGACCGACGCCGGCGGCTGCGCGTTCTTCGGGGCCCTCGCCGTCGGCGGCTACTACGTAGACGTCAGCCAGACCGGCTTCGTCGACCGCACCGGCGCCGCGACCGTCCGCAAGAGCAGCTCGGTCGTCAGCGGCGGCACCAACTCGGTCGCCTTCGAATACGACCGCGCGGCGACGGCGAACGTCCTCTTCGACACGCAGGTCGGGGCGACGGTGCAGCCGGCGACTGCGACGGCGATCGCCTACAAGCACGGCGCGATGCCGCAGGGCACGATGACCGTCGCCGCGGCGACGCCCTCGGCGACGATCTCGACGGGAGCCAAGCTCTACCCGTTCCCGGATCCCTACGCGGTCTGGGGCGGCAGCTGCGACGGCGCCGACCCGCGCCAGTACGGGCAGACCACGCCGCTGGTCGCCTTCGGCCCGGCCTCGTCGCAGAGCATCACCGTGCGCCTCCCCGCGCTCAACCTGCGGGTCGTTCGGGGCGGCGGCCCGCTGTCGACGGCGCGCGTGCGGATCACGCCGGCGACGCCGGGCTGCGGATCGACTTTCGGCGGGACCGGGCTCGTCAATTCCAACGGCAACCTGATCCAGCCGGGCATGCCCTACGGCGACTACAACGTCTGCGCCGACGACGGCAGCCGCCGCGTCTCCACGAGCACCGCGATCCAGAACCGGGCGCCGGGGGGCACCGGCCTCGTGACGCTGACGATCCCGACCAGCGGCTCGGCGGGAGTCTGCTCATGAGGCGCCCACCGATCAGCGAGCTCCTGCGCCGCGAGGACGGCATGACGCTCGTCGAGCTGCTCGTGGGGGCGGTCATCGGGCTCATCGTGCTCTCGTCGGCGATGCTCGTCCTCGACAACTCGATCAAGCTCGCACGCGTCACCGACCAGCGCGTCGACGCCACTCAGCGCGGGCGCGAGGCGATGGAGACGGTGACCCGCGAGCTGCGCTCGCAGGTCTGCCTGGGCTCGACGCCGGCGCTGACCGCCGCCGGCGACAGCTCGGTCACCTACTTCGTGAACCTCAACGGGATCGACGCGACACCCGAGCGCCACGAGCTCTCGCTGGTGAGCGGCGAGCTGATCCTGCGGCGTTTCGTGCCGACCGGCACGCCGCCCGCCCTGACCTTCCCGGCCACGCCGACCTCGAGCCGCGTTCTGCTCGAGAACGTGCAGCAGATCACCGGCACACCGCTCTTCCGCTACTACGGCTGGACCGCCGGAACGCCCGTCGTCCCGTCGACGCTGATGGCGACGCCGCTGAACTCGGCGAGCCTCGCGCTCCCGGTGAAGATCGCGGTCAGCTTCCGCGTGAACCCGGGTTCCGACTTCCGCAACCAGCGCGGCGCCGCCGAACTCCACGACTCCGTGTTCATGCGGGCCGGCGATCCGACCGATACATCGACCGGCCCGCGATGCAACTGAGGACGAGAGACAGGTCGTTGTACGACGAGCGCGGACTCGCGCTGCCTGCGATGGCGGGCATCATGCTCATCCTCGGGCTGATCACCGCCGCGGTCCTGAGCAACGTCCAGACGGACACCGTCTCGGCCCGCAAGGACCAGGACCGCAAGCTCGCCTACAGCGCCGCCGAGGCCGGCATCAGCAACTACATGTTCCGGCTTCAGAACGACCCTCACGTCTGGGCGAAGTGCACGTCGCTGTCCGGCACGCCCTTCGTCAGCCAGCCCTGGAACGGCAGCGGCGCCGACCCGCGCAGCTGGCGCACGCTCGACGGGTCGACCGCGCGCTACAGCGTGGAACTGATTCCGAAGCCGGGAAAGACCTCCTGCGACAGCGCCGATCCCGCGGGCTCAATGATGGACAGCGGCGTGCTGCGAATCCGCTCGACCGGCCGCAGCAACGGCGTCAAGCGCAGCGTCGTCACCAAGTTCCGCCGCGCGAGCTTCCTCGACTTCCTGTACTTCACCGACATCGAGAGCCTCGACCCGTCCTGGTACACGCGCTACGTGGCGGGGGCGCCCACCGTTCCCGACATCGCGGCCTGGGCCTCAGCCAACTGCGGCTGGTGGCGCGACGGCCGCGGCAGCCGCAAGTACAGCGGCAACTGGTACGACGCCTCGAACAGGCCGACCGCGTTCACGCAGTACTGCGTGGAGATCCAGTTCGCCGCCGACGACGAGGTGCGCGGGCCGATGCACACGAACGACGAGTTCTACGTCTGCAAGAGCCCGAAGTTCGGGCGCAGCGCGGCGGACGCGATCGAGGTCTCAGCTCCCCCGGCCGGCTGGCGCTCGGCCTGCTCGGGCAGCTCGCCGAACTTCGTCGGCACGTTCGCGCCCTCCTCGCCCACGCTGACGATGCCGCCCGCGAACACCGCCCTGCGCGACCTGACGCTTCCGGACTACATCTTCACCGGTCGCACGACGATCGTCCTCTCGGCTTCCAACATGACCGTCAACGGGACGACCAGGGCCTACCCGCCGAACGGCCTGATCTACGTCCAGAACGGCTCCTGCGGCCAGGGCTACAAGCCGTACGACGCCTACGGGGCTCCGGCCGGCTGCGCGGACGTCTACGTGCGCGGCTCCTACGGCAAGGACCTGACGATCGCCAGCGCCAAGGACATCATCATCAACGGTGACGTCACGAACACGAACGACTCGCTGCTCGGGCTGATCGCCAACGACTTCGTCCGCATGTACCACCCCGTCACGAGCCTCGACGCGGTACGGGGAACATGCACCACCGCTGCGGGATCGCCCGGCGACCTCAAGGTGGTCGCCGCGCTGCTCGCGCTGAACCACTCGATCATGGTCGACAACTACTTCTGCGGCGGCCCGCTGGGCACGCTCTCGATCACCGGCGCGCTGGTGCAGAAGTACCGCGGGCCGGTCGGCCAGGGCGGATCGTCGATCGTCGAACGGGTACGTCAAGGACTACAACTACGACGATCGCCTGCGTTTCCGCGAGCCGCCGAACTTCTTGGACCCGGTCCAGGCCTCGTGGCGCATGCTGAGCCAGACCGAGCAGGTGCCCGCTCGGTAGCGCCAGACTCGTTGCAGGTTCCGTAACGGGAGCGCCTCCGGGCAGGACCCGAAGGCGGCGGCGGCGAACCGAAGGGCGATGAGCGAACCGCGAGCGCAGCGCACCCTCGTCAAGTCTCCGCCCGAGCTGTGGGCAGAGGTGAGCGACGTTGAGGCCCTGGCCCGGCATCTCGGCGTCTTCGGCGAGATCCGCATCACGAGGCTGAAGCCTGAGACCACCGTCGCCTGGGAGGGCGACACCGCTCGAGGTACGGTGGAGCTCAGCGCGTCCGGCTGGGGAACGAAGGTGACGCTGACCGCGACGCCGACGGCGAAACCCACGCCGCCGACCGGCCGGGACGAGGCCCACGTGCCGGCTCCGCGCCCGAGCCGCGTGATTCCCGTCTCGCCCGCAGCGAGTTCCCTGCCCGCTGATCCCGAGTACCTCGCATCTGCCGGACAGAAGGTGCGTGACCGCTACGTGGGCCCCGCTGACGTGGCGATGCCCGCCCCGGCCGACCGCGTCGCATTCGAGGCCCGCGCACCCCAGGTCGCGCCGGCACCGGTTCAAGAAGCGGCCCCCGACCCGCCCACGCCGGCAACGCCGGCGCAGCTCGACTCCGAACCGGCACCCGAGCCGAAGCGGTTCATGGCCCGCCTGCGGACGTGGTTCCTGGGCGACCCGCCGAGTGCCGGGCCTGCCGGCACGCCCGCAGCCGAGGTCCCCCCGACAGCGGCGCCCGCTCCATCTCCGCAGCCGGAGCGGGAACGCGAAGCTGAACCAGCGCCGGCTCCGAGGTCCGCCGGCCCCTCCCGAGGTCCAGCCGGCCGTCAGTGCCGCTCCCGAGGTCCAGCCGGCCGTCGGTGCCGCTCCCGAGCCTGCCGGCCGCGAGAAGCGAGATCGTCGGGATCCTCACCGGCGTGCTCGACGAGCTCGGCTTCGCGCACCACAGGCCGTTCTCACGCGGCTGACGGCGCGGGGCCACGGGTGACGGCGCGGGACTACACTGCGCCGCCCAATGACCCGCCTTCAGCACCCCGACACCTTTGACGAGAAGCTGGCCCAGCTCGCGGAGCTTCGCGAGCAGGCCGCCCACTCCGCGCCCGAGGCGGAGGCCAAGCAGCACGCCAAGGGCAAGTACACCGCGCGCGAGCGCATCGAGAAGCTGCTCGACCCGGGTTCATTCCAGGAGCTCGACACGTTCGTGCGCCACCGCACGTACGAGTTCGACATGCAGAAGAACCGGCCCTGGGGCGACGCCGTCGTAACGGGCCACGGCACGATCGACGGCCGCCGCGTCTGCGTCTTCAGCCAGGACTTCACCGTCTTCGGCGGCTCGCTCGGCGAGGTCATGGCCGAGAAGATGTGCAAGATCATGGACCTGGCCGCGAAGATCGGCTGCCCGGTCATCGGCATCAACGACTCGGGCGGCGCGCGGATCCAGGAGGGCGTCGTCTCGCTCGGCGCCTACGGCGACGTCTTCGTGCGCAACGTGATGTGCTCGGGCGTGATCCCGCAGATCAGCCTGATCATGGGCCCCTGCGCGGGCGGCGCGGTCTACTCGCCGGCGATCACCGACTTCATCTTCATGGTGAAGGAGACCTCGCACATGTTCATCACCGGGCCCGACGTCATCAAGACGGTCACCGGCGAGGAGGTCGCGTTCGAGGAGCTGGGCGGCGCGATGACGCACAACTCCAAGTCGGGCGTCGCCCACCTGGCGGCCGACGACGAGGACGCGCTGCTCGAGGACACGCGCTACCTGATGTCGTTCCTGCCGCAGAACAACCTCGAGATGCCGCCGCGCGTGGCGCCCACCGACGACCCGCAGCGGATGGACGCCGGCGCTCGACACGCTCGTCCCGGAGAACCCGAACAAGCCGTACGACATGCGCGACGTCGTCGCGCTCGATCGTCGACGACGGCGAGTTCTTCGAGATCCACGAGCACTACGCCAAGAACATCATCTGCGGCTTCTCGCGCCTCAACGGCTACGCGGTCGGCGTCGTCGGCAACCAGCCCGCGCAGCTCGCGGGCGTGCTCGACATCGACGCCAGCGCCAAGGCCGCCCGCTTCGTGCGCACCTGCGACGCCTACAACATCCCGATCCTCACGTTCTGCGACGTGCCCGGGTTCCTGCCCGGCACCAGCCAGGAGTGGGGCGGCATCATCCGCCACGGCGCGAAGCTGCTGTACGCGTTCACCGAGGCGACCGTGCCGAAGATCACCGTCATCACGCGCAAGGCCTACGGCGGCGCCTACGACGTCATGTCGTCGAAGCACCTGCTCGCGGACTTCAACTTCGCCTGGCCGCAGGCGGAGGTCGCGGTCATGGGGCCCGAGGGCGCGGTCAACATCATCTACCGCCGCGACATCGCGAGCTCGCCGACGCCCGACGAGCGCCGCCAGAAGCTGATGGACGACTACAAGGCGCGCTTCGCCAACCCCTACTCGGCGGCCGAGCGCGGCTACATCGACGACGTGATCGTCCCGCACGAGACGCGGCCCAAGGTCATCGCCGCGCTCGAGACGCTGCTCGACCAAGCGCGTCGCCCAGCCCAAGCGCAAGCACGGCAACATCCCGCTGTAGCGCCGGGCCGTCGCGGCAGCGCGCTCAGAGCGTGACCGTCTGAGCGCCCACCCGTCCCTCGCGCGCAGCGTCGAGCACCGCCGCCGCGATCGCAAGATCCTGGATCGCCAGGCCCGTGGAGTCCATCAGCGTGACCTCCTGAGCGCCCCGGCGCCCCGGCGCCTCACCGCAGAGCACGGCACCGAGGTCCGTCACGTCGCCACGGCTCACGCGCCCGGCCTCGACTGCGCCGGTCAACTCGCCGCCGTGCGCAGCCTGGGCCCACTCGTCGCAGAAGAGCCGGCACGCAACGACTGCGTCCACCGTCGCCTCCGCCTTGCCGGGACCGTCGGCGCCGAGCATGTTCAGGTGCAGCCCCGGACGCAGGTCGGATGCCGCGACGACCGGCTGATGCCCCGGCGTGACGCAGGTGACGACATCGCACGCAAGTGCCTCTTCACGCGTGCCGGCGCTCCAGCCCACGCCGAGCTCCGCGGCGAGCGCGGCCGCGACCTCCGCCCTCGGGTCGTGACAGACGCCCGCGCCGTAACCGGCCGCGACCAGGCAGCGCGCGGCCCACGCACCGTGCAGGCCGCAGCCGATCAGCCCGGCGCTGGCCGCCCCCGGCGCCGCCAGCGCCTGCGCCGCGACGGCTGCGACCGCGCCGGTTCTCAGCGCAGTGACCGAGCGCGCGTCGATGATCGCGAGCGGCTCGGAGGTCCTCGCGTCGGACAACAGCACGATCCCCATGACGGTCGGCATCCCGCGCGCCGGGTTGCCGGGAAACGAGCTGATCCACTTCAGCATCGCCAGTCCGCCCCCGAGTGCGGGCATCGCACGGAAGTCGCCATCAGGAGGCGAATCGAGATACACCTTGGGCGGCATCTGCCATTCCCCGCGCCGGTGACGCACGAACGCGTCGCGCGTGTGACCGATCGCGTCCAGGGCGCTCACCGCGCCGAGCACCGCCGCGTGATCGAGAACCGGGACCCCTGCCATCGCGCGCGACGATAGTCCTCAGCCCGAACGTCTACGCTCTCGGCGTGCCGGATCCCCGCGCCCAGATCACGTTCACAGGCCCGCCGGCCTCCCCCGAGGAGACCGCGGCCGCGATCGCGGCGATCGAGCGCTTCATTCGCGAGACCGCGCCGCCGTCTGCCGCGGCCCAGCCGCTGCGAAACCCGTGGCAGCGCGCGGCGCTGCTGGAAGGAACCGGACGCGAGCCCGACGCACCGTCGCCCTGGGGCGACCCGACTCCCTGGGGCTGAACGCCGTCGAGCGTAAGCCCCGTCCGAGCGGGCCGGCCGGCTCAGCCGACGCCTCCAGGACGCGGCGCCCCGGCTCTCGCCGCTTGCTGTCGAGCCACTCCCGCGCGTCCTGATATCGGGTCCGCGCCTCTGCGATCACGGCGTTCCACTGCGTGCGAACCTCATCCTCGCTGGGGCGCTCGCCGCGACGGATGCGCCCCAGCTCGTCGTGCACCTCGCGGCCGAGCGCGGCGCTGCCGACGACGACGAGCATCGCCGCGAACAGAGCGGAGATCATCGCGAACACCACCCCGATCGCTCCATAGCGCTCGGCGTAGGACTCGAACATGACCGGCACGTAGATCGAAGCACCGATCGAGTACGCGGCGAGCAGTGCGGCTGCGACCACACCGAAGGCGATCAGGTCGCGCCACGGGATCCGCTTGGCGCTGAGGATGTAGCCGGTCCAGATCATGAATCCGGCAGACAGCGCGATCAGTCCGGCTGCGGAGAGGATCTCGATCGCGCCGCGGTTGAACAGCCCGCGCAGCGTCCCCGTGACGGCGCTGTAGACGACCAGCGCTCCGATCCACTTCAGGCCGTTGAGGCTGTTGCGAACGCTCAGCGGCGCAAGCTCCCATGTCTGCTCGAAGAGACGCTGGCAGGCGCGGGTGAAGCTCATCACCGCGATCAGCATGAAGAGAGCGCCGAATATCCCGATGCTGGTGCTCGTGCCGGAGGTGGGCGAGAAGATCGCCTGCACCGCGTCGGCTGCGCTTCCCTCGAGGTCGTAGCGCTCGATGATCTCGTCGGCTGCGGTCTCCCCCCCGACGCGCGGAAGGACCGCACTGGTGAAGATCAGCAGCGGGATCAGCGCGGTCAGCGAACTCGATGCGAGCGCGACCGCGCGGTCGAAGCCCGCGACCCGCTGAAAGCGGTTGACGACGCGCAGCACGAAGTCCGGGCGCAGCCAGAAGGTCAGCGTGCGCAGGACGCGCTCTCGATCGACACTCAGCTTCGGCACGGCACCGCCGTGCAGCATGCTGTCCCGACCGGACGGGCCGGACGGCTGAGCGGGCCTCGCCGGCCACGCGGTCGCCTACTCTTCTCGGTCCATGTTCTCGAAGATCCTGATCGCCAACCGCGGCGAAATCGCCATCCGTGTCGTCCGCGCCTGCAAGGAGCTCGGCATCCCGTCGGTCGCCGTCTACTCGGAGATCGACCGCGACGCGCTCCACGTCAAGGCCGCCGACGAGGCCTACCTGCTCGGGCCCGGCCCCGCCGCCGAGAGCTACCTGAAGGTCGACAGGATCCTCGAGGTGATCGCGCAGTGCGGCGCCGAGGCCGTCCACCCGGGTTACGGCTTCCTCGCCGAGAACGCGGCCTTCGCCAGGGCACTCGAGGAGGCGGGGATCACGTTCATCGGACCGCCCGCGAGCGCGATCGACGCGATGGGGTCCAAGACCGCCGCGCGCGACCTGATGAAGAAGGCGGGCGTCCCGATCGTGCCCGGGACGACCGAGACGGTGGAGTCCGTCGAAGAGGCCGCGAAGATCGCCAAGGACGAGATCGGCTACCCGGTCGCCGTCAAGGCCGCCGGCGGCGGCGGCGGCAAGGGCTTTCGCGTCGCCCTGACCGAGGACGACCTGGAGGGCGCCTTCGAGGGCGCATCGCGCGAGGGCGAGAAGTTCTTCAGCGACCCGCGCGTCTACCTGGAGCGCTACCTGCCCGACCCGCGCCACGTCGAGGTGCAGGTCATCGCCGACCGCCACGGCAACGTGATCCACCTCGGCGAGCGCGACTGCTCGGTCCAGCGCCGCCACCAGAAGCTGATCGAGGAGGCCCCGGCGCCCGGCGGTCGACGACGCAGATGCGCGCGCGCATCGGCGAGATCGGCGTCAACGCCGCCAAGGCGGTCGACTACGTCGGCGCGGGCACCGTCGAGGGTCTCTTCCAGGACGGCGAGTACTTCTTCCTGGAGATGAACACGCGCGTCCAGGTCGAGCACTGCGTGACCGAGATGGTGACGGGCATCGACATCGTCAAGGAGGGCATCCGCGCCGCGGCAGGCGAGCCGCTGTCGGTGTCCCAGGACGAGGTCGAGCTTCGCGGCCACGCGATCGAGTGCCGCATCAACGCCGAGGACGCGTCGAAGAACTTCGCACCGGCACCAGGCAGCATCGGCGACTACAAGGAGCCGTCGGGTCCGGGAGTGCGGGTCGACTCGGGCGTCGGCCCCGGCGGCGAGGTCTCGCCGATGTACGACCCGATGGTCAGCAAGCTGATCGTCTGGGACGTCGACCGCGAGCAGGCCACGCAGCGCATGCTGCGCGCCCTCGCCGAGTACCGGATCGAGGGCCTGACGACGCTGATCCCCTTCCACGACGCGCTGCTGCGCACCGAGCAGTGGGCGCGCGCCGAGACGTGCCGCGACCTCGTCGAGGACAAGAACTGGCTCAAGGCGACGAAGCTGGACACGCCGCGAGTCGAGTCAGACGCTGAGGCGACCGCCGAGCACGGCTACACGGTCGAGGTCTCCGGCCGCCGCTTCGACGTCAAGGTCATCGGCCCGCCGTTCGCGGGCAACGGCGTCGCCGCGGGCCCGGCCGCCGCGACTGCCGCCAAGCCGAAGCGGGGCTCGCGCAAGACCGGCGGCGCCGGGGGCCCTGATCTGCTCGAGGCGCCGCTCCAGGGCAACATGTGGAAGGTCGTCGTTGAGCAGGGTCAGGCCGTCGAGGAGGGCCAGCTGCTCTGCATCATCGAGGCGATGAAGATGGAGAACGAGATCACCGCGCACAAGGCCGGCACGATCCAGGAGCTCCCGATCAAGGAGGGCGCGGCGATCGCCGCCGGCGACCCGATCGCACTGATCGTGTCGGTGGACGGCGCCGCAGGCTGACCGGGCGCCGCGTGCACCGTGGCGTTCGGGCCAAGCGGCCCGCGGAACGGTGACATTTGCCCTCCGGACATGTCCCAGGATAGGGTCGCCCACCGTCAGCGGGGAGCGATCAACGAGACCGCTGCATGCGACGCCTGCTCCTGACCACCAGCCTGATGGCCGTCGCGCTGCTCACGGTCCCCAGCGCTGCCTCGGCGGAAGTCTGCGCCTTTCAGGGACCGGGAGCGGCGTGGCACGACGCCGCCAACTGGGACTGCATGATGATCCCCGGCGCCGCGACACCGCCGTCGTCAGCGACGGCGACAGCGTCACCGTCGACCCGGCCGAGAGCGTCGCTTCGCTGACGCTCAGCGGCGGCCAGGTCGCGTTCACGGGGAACCCGACGCTCTCGATCTCGGGTGCGGCTTCCGTTTCGGGCGGCACCCTGACCGGCGATGGCAACCTGTCCGTGGCCGCCGGCGGGGCCTTCGCCAAGACCTCTGCCGGCCAGCTGACGGTGCAGAACGGCGCGGATCTGGTGTTGAACGCCGACGCCCGTCGTCAGCGGCGGCTCGATCTGCCTGCAGGACGGCGGCGGCGGCGACCCGAGCCTGGTCATCAACGAGCGACTGGAGATCACCGACGGTGCCGACCCCACCGTCTTCAACTGCGACGCCGGCCTCGACGGGCCCGCGATCCTGATCAGCTCAGCCGGCGAGCTGCTCAAGGACTTCGTGGGCGCCACGTCGATCGCCACGCCGGTCGACGACGACGGGCAGTTCAACGTTCTCGCGGGGTCGATGCTGCTGCAGGGCGGGACCGGCGGTGCGACGTGGTCGGGCGGCTACACCACCGCCGACGGTGCGACCTCGACCTTCTCCTCGCCGCACACGCTTACGTCTACGGCCGTGATCACCGGCGCCGGCCACACGATCGTCTCCAGCAGCGTGACGGTCCCCAGCGGCGGCACCTTCACCCCGACGACGCTCACGCACAACGGCGGGACGCTCTCGCTGGCCGGAGGGAGCCCGACGCTCGCACCGGTCACGTACAACCTCTCCGGCGGCGTGCTTTCCGGCAACCGGCCGCTGCAACCGAGCGCCGCGATGAACGTCACCGGCGGCACGCTGACCGGGAACTTCACAACGACGATCAACGGCTCGGCCACGTTCTCCAAGACATCCGGTGGTCAGCTGACGGTGCAGAACGGCGCGGATCTGGTGTTGAACGCCGACGCCGTCAGCGGCGGATCGGTCTGCCTGCAGGACGCCGGCGGCGGCGACCCGAGCCTGGTCATCAACAGGCAACTGCAGATCACCGCCGCCGCCGACCAGACCGTCTTCAGCTGCAACGGCGCACTCAACGCGCCCGCGATACTCATCGGCGGCCCCGACGGGCATCTTCTGCGCACGGGGGCTGGAAGCAACAACGTCGTGACGCCGCTGCGCGTCGCCGGCGGGACGCTCAGCGTGGCCGGCGGCCAGACCTTCAACGTCGTCGGCGGCTTCGAGCAGACCGGCGGGCTGACCGAGATCGCGGCCGGCGGATCGTTCAGCGGCGGGATCGTCGCGGCCATCTCAGGCGGGACCTTCCGCGTCGACGGCTCCTACACGGGAACGCCCACCTTCACCGGCACAGGAGTCCTGAGCGGCGCGGGAACGGTCGCCGGCACCGTCACGAACACCTCGGGGACGGTGCGCCCCGGCAGCTCACCGGGCACGCTGACGGTCACCGGCAACTTCAACCAGGGCCCGAACGGCACGCTCGAGGTCGACATCGAGGGGACGACCGCCGGCAACGGCTTCGACGTGCTCGCCGTGACCGGGCAGGCCAACCTGAACGGCACGCTCAAGGCGGTCCACGGGGGCGGATTCGACCCAGCGCTCAACGATGTCTTCGCGTTCATGACGTCCGGGTCGCGGGCGGGCGCCTTCGCGACGCTCGACGCACCCACATTCCTCGACGGGAGGGCCTACCTGCTCGACTATCCGGGCAGCCCCGGCTTCGGAGCGCGGCTCACGCTCCGGCCACCGTCGCCGCCGGACAACATCAAGCCGCCGACGATCACCGGAACGGCCGTGGCCGGCCAGCCGCTCACGTGCAACCCGGGCACGTGGACCGCCAATCCGGCGCTCAGCATCGAGTGGCTGCGGGACAACCAGCCGATCGCCGGGGCGACCCAGTCCACATACCTCCTCACCGGTGCGGACGCGGCGCATCAGGTCGCCTGCAGGGTGACCGCCTCGAACTCGAGCGGCGACGCCCAGGCGACCAGCTCGGCGGTGAACGTCAGCGCCGCCGCCCCGCAGAACGCCGCCGCGCCCGCCATCACGGGGACGCCTGCGGCCGGTGCCACGCTCACCTGCGCAGGCGGCACCTGGACGGGCGTGCCGACCCCGGCGATCACCTACCGGTGGCTGCGCGACGGTAACCCCATCGCCGGGGCCGAGCAGGCCACCTACCCGGTGGGGGCCGCCGACGTGACCAGCTCGCTCACCTGCAGGGTCACGGCGACCAACAGCGGCGGCAGCGCGTCGGCGACGCCGCGGCAGTCGTCGTGGCGGCGGTGGTGCCTCAGAACATCGCGCCGCCGGCGATCTCGGGCAGCTCATCACCGGGCTCGACGCTGGCGTGCGCACCCGGCTCGTGGGCGGGCATTCCCGGCCCGTCGCTGCGGATGCAGTGGCTGCGCGACGGCCGCGAGCTGGCCGGCGCGACCGAGACCACCTACAGGCTCACCACGGCCGACGCCGGGAGATCGATCAGCTGCCGCGTCACGGCCACGAACGCGGGCGGGTCGGTGGCGACCACCAGCGCGGGTTTCGGGCGGCCAAGCCCCGCAAGCCCGCCGAGCAGGTGCTCGCCGAGAAGTCCAAGGACAAGGTCGCGACCGCGATCGGGCTGCCGTCCGCCAAACGGTGCATCCGCAGTCGCAAGTTCCGGCTCCGGCTGCGGCAGCCCGATGGCGTGCGGATCCGCTCGGTGAGGGTGATCGCGCGAGGCAAGCGCGTGAAGACGCGCAAGATCAAGGGGCGCCACCGGGCGACGGTCAACCTGCGTGGCCTCTCCAAGGGGCGCCTCACGGTGCGCGTCACGGTCACGACCACCAGCAAGCGCAAGATCGTCGCGCAGCGCCGCTACCGCACCTGCATCCGCAAGAAGAAGGCGAAGAAGCGGGCCAAGCGTTCTGCGGCCCGCGGGCCATCCGTCGCCACGAAAGCCGGCGCGCCCGCTCAGTAGGGTTCCGCGCGCCATGGACTACGCAGCCCTCGCCGCGGGGTACGACCAGATGATCCCGTTCGCGGTCCACGTGGGCCTGAATGTCGAGGAGATCGGCCCCGGCACCTGCCGCGTCACGCTCCCCGAGGGGCCCGCGACCATGAACCACGTCAGCTCGCAGCACGCCGGGGCGCTGTTCACGGCCGGTGAGTCCGCCTCGGGCGGAGCGTTCGTCGGCGTGTTCGCCGAGCGCATGGGCGAGATCACACCGCTCGCCGAACGCGCTGAGATCGCCTACCTGAAGATCGCGCGCGGGGACATCACGGCGCGTGGCCGGCTCCAGGGCGACAGCGACCAGATCCTCGGGGAGCTCGACCGCGAGGGCCGCGTGCGCTTCCCCGTCGCCGTCGAGTTGAGCGACGCTGAGGGCACGGTCGTCTGTGAGATGACGGTCCACTGGTACGTGCGCAAGCGCGGATGAGCGCGAACTCACCCCGTGTCTGGCTCGCCGAGCCGCATGAGGCAGAGACCGTCGCGGAGTTGCTGGTCGCCTTCCGCGACTCGCTGGGCTACGACTGGCCCTCGGCGAACTCCTTCCTGGCGAGCGTCGAGAAGCTCAGCGACGACCTTCAGACCGACTTCCTGCTCGCTGCGCCCCATGACGACGCCCCCCCGGCGGGCGTCGCGCAGCTGCGCTACCGCCACAGCATCTGGCGCGCCGGCGGCGACTGCCTGATCGAGGACGTCTACGTGGATCCCGATGCGCGTCGAGCTGGGCTTCGGCCGTGCCCTCGTCGAGTTCGCCCTCGAGCGCGCGCGGCAACGCGGCTGCCGGCGCGCGGAGTTGGACGTCAACGAGGCGAACAGCGCAGCAGTCGCCCTCTACGAGGCGCTCGGCTTCGCCGTCAAGAACCCGCACGGCGGGCGCGACCTCTACCTGAGGCTGCATCTCGACCCGCCGCAGGCCGGCTGACGCCCGGCGACGATGGCCGAACACCCTCTTCTCGTTCGCACGCGTGACCCTCGACGGCGACGAGCGCGCACGACTGGACGAGCTCAGCGTCGAGCTTCCCGGCAGCGGCGTCACCGCGATCGCGGGCCCGTCGGGAGCCGGGAAGTCCTCGCTGCTGCGCTGCTGCAACCGGCTCGACGCACCGCAGTCGGGCGTCGTCCGCTACCGCGGCGCCGACGTCGCCGCGCGCGACCCGCTCGCCCATCGCCGGGAGGTCGGCATGGTCTTTCAGCGCCCGGTGCTCTTCCCCGGCAGCGTCGCCGACAACGTGCGGATCGCCGACCCGCAGGCCGGCGAAGAGCGCATCGCGCAGTTGCTGCGCCGCGCTGCGCTCGACCCGAGCTTCGCGGCACGGGACGCCGGCGCGCTGTCGGGCGGGGAGGCCCAGCGCGTCTGCATCGCCCGGGCGCTCGCCACCGACCCGCACGTGCTGTTGATGGACGAGCCCACGTCATCGCTCGACGCCGATGCCGCGGAAACGCTGGAGAGGCTGATGCGCGACCTGGCCGCCGATGGCGTGCCCGTCGTGCTGGTCAGCCACGGCGAGGCGCAGATCAAGCGCGTGGCGGATCACGTCGTCCGCCTGGAGGCGGGGCGCGTCACGCGAACCGAGGAGCGCGCGGCGGCCGGCGACGGAGCCGGCCCGACAGCGCGGAGCGAGCCGCACGACGATGCCTGAGGGTGACGTCAGCGCCCTCGGCCTGGTCCTCTCGCTGAGCCTGGTGATCGTGGCGATCGCGCTCTCGATGCGCGAATCGCTGCGCCTGGAGCGCGACATCGTCGTCGCGGTGCTGCGCTCGGTCGTGCAGTTGCTGATCGTCGCGGCCGGCCTCACGCTGGTGATCGACGACGGCACGCCGCTCGCCTGGTCCTGGCTTTGGGTCGCGGGCATCGTGATCTTCGCGGCGGCGACCGTGGCGCGCCGCGCGCCCGAGCTCCCCGGGGTATTCGCGATCGGGCTCGCCGCCAACGCGCTGACCGCCACGGTCGCGCTCGGCCTCACCTTCGGCCTCGGGATCTTCCCGCTCGAGGGCCGAACACTCGTCCCGATCGCCGGGATGGTCGTCGGCAACTCGATGAAGTCGTGTGTCGTGGTCGTCCAGCTGCTCGCCGAGCAGGCCGCCGACAAGCGCGACGAGATCGAGGCTCGGCTCGCCCTCGGGCTGACCGGCGCGGCGGCGATCCGCCCGATCGTCAGGCAGTCGCTGCGGCTCTCGATCGCGCCGCAGATAGAGAACGTGAAAGCGCTGGGAATCGTCTTCCTGCCCGGCGCGATGACCGGCCTGATCCTCGCCGGCGTAGAACCGATCGACGCGGTGATGGTGCAGCTGGCGCTGATGTACATCATCCTCGGCGCCGTCGTGATCACGACCTCGGTCACGGGACTGCTCGGCTCGCAGCGGCTCTTCACCGGCGACCAGCGGCTGGTTCACCTCGCGCGCGCGACGCGCGACGCCTGACCCCGGTTCATCCGGACTCGGCGGCGCTGCCAGGACCTCGACGCGGTGCCCGGCCGGGGTGCGCGTGTAGCAGCGTGCCGCGCCCGAGTGCTCGACGCGAGGGTCGACCGGGTGGCCGGCGCTGCGCAGCCGCGCGAGCGCCTCGTCGTAGTCGTCCGCGATCACCGCGACGTGAGCCTCCACCGGGACCACCGGGTCGGCCGCGTAGCCAAGATGGACCTGCGTCCCCGCTCGCTGGACCCACAGCGCGCGGCCGGCGATTCCGCGCGGCGGCGCGACGAGCTCGAAGCCGAGCAGCTCCCAGAAGGCGGCCTCGGCGGACCTGGCCCTCGCGCAGCTCGAGCGTGACGTGATGGATCACGCCCGCTCGCCGGCCCGGATCCGCTCGAGGTTGGAGGCGTGAATCCGACGCTGCTCGCTCGAGCGCCTTGCCGGCGGCAGCTCGAGGTCCTCCAGGTAGCGGAGGTCCTCCCGCAGGATCGCCGCCGCGCGCACTCCATCGAGCACGGCGCCGTGACCGGGCACCACGTGCGCAGCCTGCTCGACCAGCGGGGCGAGCCGCGCGAGCGTCGCCCGGTAGGCCGGGCGCGAACCGCCCTGCGAGAGCATCGGAATCTCGACGGGCGACAGGAAATCCCCGCAAACGAGCGTCTTCGCCCAGGGAATCCAGATCGCCATCCCGTCCGCCACGTGGCCCTCGGTCGGGTGCAGCTCCAGCTCGGACGTGCCGACGTCGAGCTTCCCCGGGACCGGCAGCGCCTGGAGCTGGCCGAGCTGGAGCGGGCGGCCGCGCTCGATGTAGTTCAGCTCGTCGAACGCGCGCAGCTCGCGGGCGGCCGCGCCCGGCTCAGCGGTGAGCCGCGCCGCCGTCGTGCTCGGCGACCCCGAGCGCAGCCTGCGGGAACGCCAGCCGCCCAGGAGGTGGTCCCAGTCGCCGTGCGTCGCGACAGGCCGGTGCACGGCCAGCCGACCTGTTCCAGCAGCGCCGGCAGCGCCTCAAGCTCCGCGGGCAGAACCGGAGAATCGATGACGAACGCCTCGGCGGCCGGACCGTCCACGCCGCCGCTGACCGATGCGCGGACGATCGTGCAGGTCGTCTGCCAGTACGCCGAGGTGCAGACGAGGACGTCCTCGTGCAGGCCGACGACGCGCATCGGCCGGCGGTCAGACCGCGCCCAGCAGCTTCGCCGCCTCGAGCAGCGTCTTGACCTCGGCGGTCGGCTTCTTGGCGCTCGGGTCGAGCTGCTCCTTGCGGCGGTTGACCCAGATGACGGGCACCTTCGCCTTGATGCACGGCTCGACGTCAGCGTGCACGCCACTGCAGATGTGGACCCAGTTCTTCTTGCTCCCGACGCGGCGGGCGAACTCCGTGAAGTGCGCGGAGTCCGGCTTGTATGAGCGCACCTGCTGAGCCGTGACAACCAGGTCGAACTCGTGCGGAAGGTGACGGCGCGTCTCGCCGAGCAGCTTGTCGTCGATGTTCGAGATCAGCCCGGTCTGGAACTTCTTGCCGAAGCGCGTCAGCTGGGTGTTGGTCTCCTTGAAGGGCCTCCAGCGCGGCAGCGAAGCGGGCAGGAAGCCGGCCCGCGACGGCTCGAGCGGCCACTCGAGCTCCTTGGCGATCTGCACCGCGCAGCGCCGGAGAACCTCCGCGTAGAGCTCGTAGGAGCCGCTCTGGATCTCGTGCTGAAGCTCGAGGAAGCGCGGGAAGATCGCGTCGGGATCGACGAGCGTGAAGCCCTCGCGCTGCGCCTCCTGCTGAAAGGCGTCGTTGATCGCCGTCTCCCAGTCGATCAGAGTGCCGTCGACGTCGAATGTGAGCCAGTTGACCTTCGCAGGGAGCGCCATAGGCCGGTGATTCTAGGAACCATCGCCGCGGCCGCCCCGCTGAGGTCCAGTTCGGACGTCTAGAGGACGCGTGCGCTGCAGGCCACGAGCCGCGCGTGGCCGACCAGCCGCTGACCACCGCGCATCGTCGACTGCACCCGCAGCGTGAACCGCTTGCGCGGCAGCCTGCGCAGCGTGACCGGCCTGCGCAGCGCCTTCCCCCGCACGCGTCGCACGCGCTTGCCGGCGACGTACAGGTCGGCTCTGGAGAGCTTCCAGCCGAGCGGCGTGCGAAGCCGCCGCCCGCAGCTTTCTCCCGCGCACGCAACCACCTGATGACGGGAGGCCGCGCACGAGCCTGCTGAGCGCCACGATGCGCGTGTTGGCCATCGTCGTCAGAAGCGCCTGCGCCTGGTTGTCGGCGGGCGTCGGGTCGCGCCCGTCCCATGTCACGACGCCGACCAGGCTGTAAGTGCTGTTGCGAGCAGCGCGAACCCCGATAACGCGCGTCGCGCTGGACCGATCGGCCATCGTCCCGATGTCGCACGTCACGCGCTGAGGCGACAGGACACAACCGGCAGGCAGGCTCACCACGCCAAGGCCACGCTCGATCTCGATCTGGAGCCTTGCGCCGCGGGCGGGGCCCTTCGACGTGTTGCGGATGCTCGCGGCGAGCGTGGCGTTGCGCGCGGCGCCCTTCGTCTCCCCGATGTCGAGGCCGAGTCTGAGATCGGCGCGCGGCTCGACGTCGATCCGCTGCGTGGCGGTGTTGTCGTCCGGGTTCCCGTCCGCCGTGTCGCTGCTGACACTCGACTGGAACTCGAGGGCGCCCACCTCCGGGTCCTTGAAGTGGAACGAGCGCCGCACGGTCTGCCGGGCTCGATCGTGACGACGTCGCAGACGGCCACGCGGCCCAGGAAGTTGACGCACTCCTCGCCCTGGCCAAGGGTCACCCGGCCGAGCACGATGAGCGCCATGTACGCGCCCGTCGCCGGTGCGTCGCCGCTGTTGCGGGCCGTCAGCTTGACTGTCAGCGGATCACCCGCGGCGGCCGGATCGGGCGATACGGACATCGTGATCGAGAGGTCGGGCGCTGCGCTGGCGCCGGCCGGGGCCGCGGCCGCGAATGCGAGCGTCAACCCGAGCAGCACCGCAAGGCGGGCGAGATGGCGGCGACTCACAGAGAGAGGTTGGTGCCCGCGGCGATACCTGTCAAACGAGAACCGTCAGGCACGACCTGTCTCAGCGCCGCGACGAACTGCAGGCGCGCAGCGTGCGGCGCCCGCTGAGCCGGCCGCCGTCGCGGAGCGTGAGCACGACGAGCAGTTTGTAGCGCCCCTTCTTCGGCAGCCTGCTGAGGCTCACCGACTTGCGCAGCGCAGAGCCCTTGACGGTCTTGATGCGCCGTTTGCCGATGTAGATCTGCGCCTTGGAGCGGGCCGCGCCGCCCGGCTGACGCAGCCTCAGCCTCAGCTTGCGGGACCGTACGCAGCGCTTGCGCGGGACGCCTTGGCGAGCAGCCCGATCTTGACGCGCACCGGCTTCTTCAGCTTCGGCTTGGGCTTCGCCTTCGGTTTCGGGGCAGGCGCCGCCGGTGCTGCCGGGGGCGGCGAGATCACCGGCCCGATCGGTTCCAGCGCGATGATCGAGACCTGCGCCTGAGTGTCGACCGGCGTCGGGTCCGGCCGCGACGAGGACACCGTCCCGATGACGGTGAAGCTGCCCTCCTGCGGGACGAGGATCTGGGCTTTCCGCTACCAGCCCGTGGTGAGCGAGGCGACCGTCCCCAGCTCGCAGTTCACCTGGAGCGCGGACACCGCGCAGCCGCCGCCGTGCACCCGGAGCCGCCGATGCCGGCGTGCTCTCGACCGACACCGACAGGTCCGGCAGCGCGCTCGCGCTGCCCGGCGTGGCCCCCAGGAACGCGACTGCCAGCGCCGCCGTGAGCAGCGCGCGGACGGCTGCTGTGGCGGCTCGGGTCACCCTTCCTAGGGTCATCGACGCCCACAGCGCTGTCAAATGGGTACGGGGCGCATGAGGCATCCGGGGCGCATGACGGCATCCGGAATGGGGCGGCCTGGGCCGGGCCGCCACCGCTTTCGCTAGGTTGCGCCGTCATGGACCTCCTCGAGTACCAGGGCAAGCAGCTCTTCGCGCGCCACGGAATCCCCGTTCCCAAGGGCATCCCGGCGCGCACCGTCGAGGAGGCTGTCAGCGCGGCGGACGAGATCGGCTACCCCTGCGTGGTGAAGGCGCAGGTCAAGATCGGCGGGCGCGGCAAGGCCGGCGGCATCAAGATCGCACAGGACCCCGGCGAGGCGCGCGAGCACGCCGGCGCGATCCTCGGCATGGACATCAAGGGCTTCACCGTCCACGAGGTTTGGGTCGAGGGCGCGTCACAGATCGAGGCCGAGTCTACGCCTCGACTACTTCTGACCTGTCCGAAGAGCTGCTCGTCATCGACCAGGGGCGGGATGGACATCGAGGCCGTCGCCGACGAGGACCCCGGGGCGATCGCGACGCTGCACGTCGATCCGCTGCTCGGCTTCCAGGGCTACCAGGGAAGGCGCCTGGCGTCCGACGGCGGCGTGGACGCGGACCTCGTGCGGCCGGTGGCCGCATTCATCGCCAAGCTCTACGAGGCGTTCGTCAGCGAGGAGGCGATGCTCGTCGAGGTCAACCCGATGATCGTCACGCCCAGCGCACGATCGCTGCGCTGGACGCCAAGGTCACGCTCGACGACAACGCGCTGTTCCGCCACAAGGACAACGCCGAGCTGCGCGACCCGAGCGCCGAGGACCCGCAGGAGCAGATGGCGCACGAGCGCGGCCTCACCTACGTGAAGCTCGACGGCGACATCGGGATCCTGGGCAACGGCGCGGGGCTGTCATGAGCACGCTCGACGTCGTCGCGCAGTACGGCGGCGAGCCTGCGAACTTCCTCGACGCGGGCGGGGATCGAAGGCCCGCCGAGGCGATCACCAGTGCGGTCGAGGTGATCCTCTCCAACGAGAAGGTCAAGGCCGTGCTCTTCAACATTCTTCGGCGGCATCACGCGCTGCGACGAGGTCGCCAACGGGCTCGTGGAGGCCTTCGCAAGTGAAGGCCAAGTCCCTCGACGTGCCCTTCGTCGTGCGGCTTGACGGGACCAACGACACGGAGGGCAGGCGCATCCTCGCGGACGCCGAGCTGCCGAACGTGCACACGGCGTCGACGATGAACGAGGCCGCCGAAAGGGTCGTTCAACTCTGCCAGGGAGGCCTCCGCATGCAGCGAACATCGTCACCGGCGAGACGCGGCTGGGCGTCTCCGGGATCACCGGCAGTGAGGGGACGTTCCACACGCTCAACAGCAAGCGCTACGGCACCGACGTCGTCAGCGGCGTGACACCGGGCAAGGGCGGGCAGGACGTCGAGGGGATACCCGTCTTCAACACCTTCGCGGACGCGGTCGACGAGACCGGCGCGAACACGGCGATGATCTTCGTGCCGCCCGCCATTCGCCGCCGAACTCGATCCTCGAGGCCGCCGACGCGGGCATCGCCACGATCATCGCGATCACCGAGGGCATCCCCTGCTCTACGACGAGCTGCGCGATCTTCACGCAGCTCTGAGCGCTGCGACGGCGTTCCGGCCTCGTCGGCCCGAACTGCCCCGGGGTGCTGTCGCCGGGCAAGGCGAACGTCGGGATCATCCCGGCGTCGTTCTTCAAGGAGCGGCAACGTCGGCGTGGTGTCGCGCTCGGGCACGCTGACCTACCAGATCGGCAACGAGCTGGCGCAGCGCGGCTTCGGCAACTCATCGATCGTCGGGATCGGCGGCGTATCCGGTCCCGGGAACCAGCTTCATCGACGTCATCGGGCTCTTCGAGAACGACCCGGAGACCGAGCTGATCGTGATGTCGGCGCAGATCGGCTGGTGACGCGACGAGGAGCAGGCGGCCGAGTACATCGCCGAGCACGTGACCGAGCCGGTCGTCGGCTACATCGCGGGCTTCACGGCGCCGCCCGGCAAGACGATGGGACACGCCGGGGCGATCGTCTCCGGCTCGAAGGGCACCGCCGCCGCCAAGGCCGATGCGCTCGAGGCCCGCGGCGTGCGCGTCGGCAGGACGCCGACCCAGGTCGCCGAGATCGCCGTCGAGATCCTGCAGGCATAGCGCCGGCCGACGCGGCGCCGGCAGCGCGCGCGACCGCGGCGAGAACGTTTCGATAGCCGGTACCAGCTCGCCGCGATCATCCAGCCCGCGCGACCGCGGCGAGAACGTTTCGATCACCGGAACCAACTCGCCGCGATCATCCAGCCCGCGCGACCGCGGCGAGAACGTTTCGATCACCGGAAGGAAATCGCCGGGGCGGCGTGGCTCGGACGCCCGCGCGCGCGCTTCGTGGCAATCGTTACGAGCTGAGAGCGGTCCTGTGCTGCCGGTACCTTCAGGCGGGTGGAGGAGGGCCGCCCGCCCGACGTACGCGACTCGCTCAGCGAGTTGGAGCAGCGCCTGCTCGAGCTCGAGCGCGAACTGCGCGCCGACGCTCTGAGCGACGCAGGCGCGGCGCGCAAGGGCTCGTCCGCCGCGCACCGGGAGCCCCTCGGCGAACCGCCTGTGCAGGCCGAGCGCGAGCCTCTCACGCCTGGGGCCGCCACCGGGACCGTCGAGACGCCCGCTCCCGTCACCTCCGGTCCCGGCGACGTCGAGACGCCGTCGCCGCCGCCCGGACCGGCGGCGCCCGCAGCGCCCGATGTGGGCCCGCTTGTGGAGGAGACGCAGCGCAGAGTCGACTCCCTGCGGAACTCGCTCGATGGCCTGACAGGCGCCAGCGACCGTCTGCGCGAGGTCGCCCAGACCGTGGTGGAGGACCACGGTCGCGCGCTCGTGCGACTCGAGCGCGCGACCACGCAGCAGCGCGCGCAGCTTCCGCCGGCCTTCGACGAGTCGGCACCCCAGGCGCCGCTGACGGAGGTTCCGGTGGCCGAGGCGCCCGCTGCCGACGAGTCCCGGGTCGAGGAGTCACCGGTCGAGGAGACGCCTCCTGAGGAGCCGACGACACCCGATGACGTCCGCGGCACGCGACCTCCGCGCCGACGCCGGGGGTGGCTGTGGCTGCTGCTCGGGCCGCTGCTGATCGCAGCCGGGGTTATCACCGCCCTTGTGCTCTACGGCGACGACGAGCAGCCGGTGACCCCGACGACGACGACGCTGCCCGGTGCGAGCGCGCGGATCGCGCTGGCCCTCGACCTCGGCCCCGATGCCCAGGCGTTCGACACGGTGCCCGGCACGCGCGATGCGTCCGACATCGGCGCGCTGGCCGATCTGTGCGACGGCGTCGTTGGGGCCGCCGTCGTGGTTCGCGTGGCCGCTGACAACGCGCCCCCGCCGTGTGAAGGCCTGGTCACCGTCACCGACGGCTCAGCCTCGGCTCTCGCGCTCGCGGAGCGGGCCGGGCGCGGCAGGCGAGCCTGCGTCGACGCAGCCGACGTGCCGACGATCGCGGCGTCGCGACCTGATCGCACGCTCACCGCCGCGCGCTCGCGTGCCGTGCGGCGTGCCGAGACCTCAGCACGACAGCGGACCCGCGGGTCGGGGCTCACAGCCGCCGAACGGGTGGGAACGATCCACACCGCCGCTTACGAGGCCGGCCGGCGCTTCGACGCGCAGCGGCGCCTGCGGCTGCTGGCCGTTCGCGCCCGGTCCGGCGGCGCGTGCGTCGTGCCCGGCCGCGATGACGTCGCCTCCGGCCGCTATCCGCTGGCCAACAGGATCGAGCTGATCGCGACGGAGGCCACGCGCGCCCTGCCGGCTGTCGAGCGCGCGGCGGTCGTGATCGACAACATGACCAGTGGGCCTGCGCCGATCAACGCGACGGTCGTGCGACGCACGCGCTGACCGCGGCCGCAGCCTGCGACCGCGGCCCGTTGCAGGCGTGTGAGTAGATTGCGGGCCATGGCCGACTCGATCTCCTTCGCCCGCGGAGCACCCTCGCTCGACATCATCGACGTCGAGGGCCTCAAGGCAGCCGCAGGCGCCGCCTTCGACCGCGACCCGGCCGGTACGACGGCCTATGGCACGTCGGTCGGGTACGTGCCGCTGCGCCGCTGGATAGCCGAGAAGCACGGCGTCGACGAGGCCCAGGTGATCGTGACGAACGGCTCGATGCAGGCCGACGCGTTCCTGTTCGACGCGCTCGTGCGCGAGGGCGACGAGGTCGTCGTCGAGAAGCCGACCTACGACCGAACGCTGCTCGGGCTGCGCGAGCGCGGCGCGGACATCCGGATGGTCGAGCTGCAGCGCGACGGGATCGACACCACCGAACTCGCCGCGCTGCTGAGCGGCGGGCTGCGTCCCGTGCTCGCCCACATCATTCCCAACTTCCAGAACCCCGCCGGATACACGCTCTCGCTCGCCAAGCGCGAGGCGCTGCTCGCGCTGGCCGCCGAGCACGGCTTCACGCTGTTCGAGGACGACCCCTACATCGATATCCGCTTCACCGGCGAGTCGCTGCCGACGATGCTGTCGATGAACGACGGCGGGGCGCGCGTCGTGTACGCGTCCTCGTTCTCCAAGACGATCTGCCCGGGCATCCGCTGCGGCTACCTCGTCGGCCCCGAGGACCTGATCGCGAAGATCGTCAAGGCTGCCACCAACACCTACATCTCGCCCGACATGGTCGCCCAGTCGATCGTCTACGAGTTCTGCTCGTCGGGGCGCGTCGACCGGTCGATCGCAACCGTCAAGGAGGCGCTCAAGGAACGCTGCGCGACGCCTGACCGCGGCGCTCGAGCGCGAGCTCCCGCAGGCCACCTTCACAGCGCCCGAGGGCGGCTACTTCATGTGGGTCGAGCTCCCCGAGGGCACAAGCGTCGACGCTCTCTTCACCGCAGCCGCCGAGCGCGGCCTGCAGTTCGTCAAGGGCGCCGACTTCCTGCTCGAAGGAGGCGAGAACACCCTGCGAATCGCCTACTCCGGCGTCACTCCCGAACAGATCGACGAAGGCGTCACCCGACTCGCCGACGCCTACCGCTCACTGTAGGCCGCAAGCCAAGCCGCCCCCGCACACCGCGAGCGCCCACCCCGCCCCAAGCCCGGCCGCCACCAGCCCGAGCCAGAGATCGCCGTTCCTGGCCAGGAAGCAGGGAGCGTGGCGTGCGCCAGCACGCGAGCGACCGATGACACCGCCAGGAGGCGGCGAGATCGCGCGCAGCGATCACGCGGCCGTAGCGGTCTGCGGCTATCACTAGCTGATCGGGCAGCGCCACCCGCGGCGGCGGCGACGGGTCGGCGCTGACGCTCACGGTCTCGGCGACGCTGGCGGTCAGCGAGACGCGCCGGCCGGCTGAGTCGACGACGACCTCGTCTTCGCTGCGTTCGGCGAGCGTGCCCTCCATGCCGGGCTCGATGCCGGTGGCCATGAGGTAGTGCAGCAGGTCCTCGGCCTCGTTCTCGAAGCGGACGACGCGCACGCTCGCGCCGACTTCGACGTCGGCGAGCGGCACCGCGTCGACGCGCTGACCGACCTCGATCGGGTGCCCGTGCGGGCATGTCGTGGCGTCGCCGATCGCGGCGAGCATGCGCGCCTCCAGCACGGGGCTCATCGCGTGCTCCAGCCGCTCGGCCTCTTCGTGGACCTCGTCCCAGGGAATCCCCAGCACGTCGGTCAGGAAGCGCTCGATCAGGCGGTGGCGGCGCACGCTGCCCTCGGCGTGCTCGCGCCCGCTGTCGGTGAACGAGATCGCCTTGTCCTCGCCGCGCGTGATGTAGCCGTCGCGTTCCAGCCGCCCGAGCATCTCGTGCACGGTCGGGGCCGACAGCTGCATCGCGCGTGCGACGTTCGCACCGGTCATCGGCAGGCCCGCCTCGTGCAGCCAGAAGATCGTCTGGAGGTACTCCTCCTCGGCGACGGTCGCATGATCGCTCGACATGGAGGCGATCGTACCGGGCGGCCCGTGATGCCGGTCGCAGGGAACAGGCGCGCCGGGCGGCCCCGGTAGGCTGCCGCCGCGATGCAGATCGAACCGGGCACGCGCGCTTTCGTCACGGGCGCGTCACGCGGGATCGGCGCCGCGCTCGCGCGGGCGCTGGCCGCACGCGGCGCGATCGTCGGCCTGGCCGCACGATCGACGAGCGAGCTCGACGATCTCGCCGCCGACCTGCCCGGCAGCCACCTCGTGCTCGCCTGCGATGTCGGTTCGTCGGAGTCGGTCGCTGAGGCTTTGACCGCCTTCCGCGACCACGCGGGCGGGCTCGACCTGCTGGTCGCGAACGCGGGCATAACGCACTACGGCCCCTACCGCGAGCAGTCGCTCGAGCAGCAGCTCCAGATGAGCGAGGTGAACTGGCACGGAACGCTCCGGACGGTGCACCACGGCCTCCCCCACCTGCTGGAGAGCGGTCGCGGGCATGTCGTCATCGTCTCGTCGGGCGCTGCGCTGCGCTCGTTCCCGTCGGCGGCCGTCTATGGCGGCACGAAGGCGGCGCAGCGGATGTTCGGGGAGGCGCTGCGTCACGAGCTGGCGGGCACCGGCGTCTCGCTGACCGTCGTCTACCCCGGTGAGATCGCCACTTCGCTCCACGAGCACGAGAAGGAGCGCATGCCCGACTGGTATCGCGGGGGGCCGAGCGCTGCGAGCGCGGACGCGCTCGCAGCGAAGATGATCGCGGCCGTCGAGAAGGACGCCCGCGCGCTCTACCACCCGCCGATCGTCCGCCTGCTCCAGGTGGTGCACAACGCCAGCCCGCGCGCGGGCGACGCGCTGCTGCGCCGCCTGCGCGGCGACAGCGCCGCGCCCCGCAGGGGTTAGCCGGGCAGCCTTCGCGGGGGCGCCTTCGCGAGCTTTCGCCCGATCTCCAGGAGTCGCTGCTCGACGATCCCGAGCATCTCGCGAGCGGACGGCGAGAGCGGGGCGCCGCGGCGGTAGACGAACGCCAGCGACACGTGAACCGGCTTGCGGAAGGTCGTCCAGCCGAGCTCGGACGGCAGCGGGTGGCGGCGGTTCGCGAGCAGCCCGAGCCATGTCACCGTGTGTCCGACGCCCGCCGCGGCCAGCTCGAAGGCGGTGGTGTCGGTCTCGACGTCGACGACCGGCTCGACGGTCACGCCGGCACGCTGGGCGATCTCGGCCAGCACCCTGCGCGTCGGGTCGGCGCGCCCGTAGCTGGCGTCCGAGAGGATCATCGGCAGCGATGCGAGTCGCTCGATCGTCATCGGACGATCGAGCAGGTCCGCGTCCGCGCTGACGAAGCAGAGCTCGTCCTCGACGACCGGCCTGACGGCGAGCCCCTCGTCGTCGACGGGCAGCGCGACGATCGCGGCCTCGAGGCTGCCGCTGCGCACGTCCTCCGCCGCCTCGGCCGAGTTCAGGCCCAGGATCCTCACACGCACGTTCGGGTGGCGGCGCCGGAACTCGGCGATCAGGCCGGACCCCAGGTAGTCGTCGGCGGTGGCGAACGTCCCGAAGCTCGCCGTGCCGCCACGCAGTTCGCGGACGGCGACGACGGACTCGCGCGCTTCGCGGACCGCCTCGCGGACGGCCTCGGCGCGAGGACGCAACGTCCGGCCTGCCTCTGTCAGCACGAGTCCGCGGCCGACGCGCTGGAAGAGGCGCACGCCCAGCTCGTCCTCCAGGCGCCTGACCTGCTCGCTCACCGAGGGCTGGGAGAGGTGCAGGTGATCGGCGGCCGCACTGAACGATCCGTGTTCCACGGAGGCCAGGAAGTAGTCGAGCTGCTGCAGGTTCATCTAAAGGTTCTTCCTTTGGATCAAGCAGGGTATCTCCCCTAGCGCCGATAGCAAACCCGGGCTTACCTTTGACGTCAACACCAAGTCCACAAGGAACCGCCATGACACTCGCAATCGTCTCTCTCGCCACTCTCATCATCGTCTTCGCCGCGCCGGCCGCTCTCTCGATGCGCTACGGCGTCGACTCTCGCGACGGCGACGGCCGCCACAACTGGTAGCCACGTCGTTGTCGCAGGCACTGCTGCGGCGCGAGCACTCGACCGGAGTCGCCCTGACGATCACCTCCGCGGTGACGTTCGGGGCGACCGGCGTGCTCGCCAAGGCCGCGTACTCATCTGGCGTCAGCGTCTCCAGCCTTCTCGGAGCGCGCTTCGCGATCGCCGCCGCCCTGTTGTGGGCGATCGTCGCGATTCGCCGCACCTCGCTTCCCCCGGCACGCCTCGCCGCGGCCGCGCTGGCGCTCGGTGCGATCGGATACGCCGGTGAGGCGACGCTCTACTTCAGCGCGCTGGAGCGCCTCGACGCGTCGCTCGTGGCCCTGCTGCTCGCGACGTACCCCGCGGTCGTCGTCGTCGTGGCGATCGCGCTCGGCCGCGAGCGCGCGGATCGCCGCCGCGCCATCGCGCTGTGCGCGTCGATCGGCGGAGCGGTGCTGGTACTGGGCGGCGCGCGCGTCTCCGGACTCGACGGGCTCGGCCTGGCCTTCGCAGCGTCTGCAGTCGTGGCCTACGCGACCTACGTGCTGCTGGCCGACCGCGTGGCAGGACGCGTCGACGGGCTGACGCTCGCCGCCCTGGTGATCACGGGCGCGGCGATCGGCACGCTCGCGCTCGGCGGGAGCACGGGCTCCCTGGACTTCGCACTCGACGCTCGCGCCTGGACGACGATCGGCGCTCTGGCCGCGCTCTGCACGGTCGTCCCGATCGCCGCGTTCCTGATCGCGCTTCCGCGGATCGGGCCTGGCACCGCGAGCATTCTCTCCAGCTTCGAGACCGTGATCGCGGTGCTGCTCGCGGCGCTGCTGCTGGGCGACGCGCTCGGACCCGCACAGCTCGCTGGCGCCGCGCTCGTACTCGGAGCAGCGCTGCTGCTTCAGCTCGGAGGCCCGGATATGGTGGTCGCCGATGAGCCCGCTGCCACGGCCGCTCCCGCCCCAGCTGGCGCGCTCGCGTAGCGCGCTGCCGGAGCGGTCCGGGCTGGGCCTATGAGCCCAAGTGGGACGGGTTCCGCGCGATCGCCTTCGTCGAGGGTGACGACGTCGAGCTTCAATCGCGCAACGGCAAGCCGCTCACGCGCTACTTCCCCGAGGTCCGCTTCCCGCCCGGACGCTACGTCCTCGACGGCGAGCTGCTCGTGCGCGGGCCCGCCGGAAACGAGGAGTTCGACCTGATCGGCCAGCGAATCCATCCGGCCGCGTCGCGGATCACTCGGCTGAGCGAGGAGACGCCCGCGGTGTTCGTCGCGTTCGACCTCCTCCAGCAGGGCGACGAGCTTCTCACCGACCTGCCCTACGGGGAGCGCCGCGCCGCGCTGGAGGCGCTGGTCGCGGCGCCCGTCGAGCTCACGCCGATGGTCCGCGAGGCTGCCGACGCCGAGCGCTGGCTGCACGAGGCCGAGGGCGTGATCGCCAAGGAATGGGATGCGCCCTACCGCCCCGGTGAACGTTCGGGCATGGTCAAGGTCAAGCGCGTGCGCACGATCGACGCCGTCGTGATGGGCTGGCGCCCGGGAAAGGAGCCGGGGACCGTCGGTGCGATCATCCTCGGCCTCTACGAGCCCGGCGGCAGGCTGCGCGAAGTCGGGCCACTCATCGGGCTTCACAGCCAAGCGCAAGCGCGAGCTGGTCGCGGAGCTGGCGCCCTACGAGACCGGCGAGCGCGGCAGCGCCGAGCCCTCGCGCTGGACTGCGGGCCGCGACCTCGAGTGGGTCGAGCTGCGACCCGAGCTGGTCGTCGAGGTGACCTTCGACCACACGTCGGGCGGGCGGATCCGCCACGGCGCGAAGGTGCAGCGGTGGCGTGAGGACAAGGACCCCGCGCAGTGCACCGTCGATCAGCTGGACAGCTGAGCGCGGGCGGGCCGCACGGCGCCCGCGGATAGGGTCCTCGCCATGAGCACTGAACTGAAGCTCGGGCTGAACACCGGCTACTGGGGCGCGGGCCCGCCGGACGGGCGCGGTCGAGGCGATCGCGGCTGCGGACGAGCTGGGCTTCGACTCGATATGGACCGCGGAGGCCTACGGCTCGGACGCGCTGACGCCGCTGGCGTGGTGGGGTGCGGCGACGAGAAACGTGCGCCTGGGCACCGCGATCATGCAGATGTCGGCCCGCCGGCCGGCGGCGACGGCGATGGCCGCGATGACGATGGACCACCTCAGCGGCGGGCGGATGATCCTGGGGCTGGGTGTCTCGGGCCCGCAGGTCGTCGAAGGCTGGTACGGCCAGCCGTTCGCCAAGCCGCTCGCCCGCACGCGCGAGTACGTGCGGATCGTGCGCGACATCTTCGCCCGCGACAAGCCGGTCACGAGCGACGGGCCCTACTACCCGATGCCGCTGACGGAGGGCGACGGCGTCGTCGGGCTCGGCAAGGCCCTGAAGTCGACGATCCATCCCGCTGCGCAGCGACATCCCGATCTTCCTCGCCGCGGAGGGACCGAAGAACATCGCGCTGTCGGCGGAGATCGCCGACGGCTGGAACGCGCTCTTCTACTCCCCCTACCACGACGGCTTCTACCGCGACGCCCTGGCCGAGGGCTTCGCACGCGAGGGCGCCCGGCGCAGCGCAGAGGATTTCGAGGTCGTCGCCACCGTGCCCGTGATCGTCCACGACGATGTCGAGGCCGCCGCCGACATGCTGCGCCCGATGTACGCGCTGTACTTCGGCGGGATGGGCGCTCGCGGCGCGAACTTCCACCATGACGTCCCGGTCCGCATGGGCTACGGCGACGCGGCGCGCCGCTGCCAGGATCTCTACCTGGACGGCAAGAAGGAGGAGGCCTGCGCCGCGCTGCCGACCAAGCTGGTCGAGGAGCTTGCGCTGATCGGGCCCGAGGACAAGATCCGCGGTGAGCTGGACGCCTGGCGCGAGTCCGCCGTGACGACACTGCTCATCGGCGGCGATGCCGCGACCGTACGGCGCGTCGCGGAGGTCGTGCTCGGCTAGCGCACGATCGCCCGGATCGCGAGGCCGCGTCAATGGCGAAAACCGGCAGGCGCATGTACGGTGCCCGGACTCGAACGGGAGGGCGGCCGGATGTTGCAGGGGATTCGCGGCGGACTGACATACGCGAACGTGATGGCGACGGTCGCTGTCTTCATCGCGCTCGGCGGCGCGAGCTACGCCGCGGTGAAGCTGCCGAAGAACAGCGTGGGCAGCAGCCAGATCAAGAAGAACGCCGTCACCGGCTCCAAGGTCAGGAACAGCTCGCTCACCGGATCGGACGTGAGGAACAGCTCGCTCCGCGGCGGCGATGTGAGGAACAGCTCACTCACCGGGTCCGACGTGAAGGACGGCTCGCTGACTGCGAAGGACTTCAGCGGCTCGGTGCAGGGCCCGGCGGGCGCGCAGGGTCCGGCGGGCGCGCAGGGTCCGGCGGGCGCGCCGGGCCCCAAGGGCGAGAAGGGCGACACCGGCCCGGCGACGGGCGCGGCCGGCGGCGACCTCTCCGGCAGCTACCCCAACCCGACGCTTCGGGCGCCGCAGAACGTCGGGATTCAGCAGCAGCCGGCGCCCCCCGCGCCGCCCATCAACTGTTCCAGCACGTTCGACACGTTCTGCGGCGACGCGACTCAGGGCAACTACTGGAACCATCCGAGCGGCGGCGGCTTCAGCTATCTCGGCTACTACGTCGAACCGTCGGGCTTCGTGCAGTTCCAGGGCGTCGCGACGCTGGTCCGCACCAACGGCTACTCCAACGCCATCGTCCGTCTGCCACCGGGACGTCGCCCCGCCGCAAATCTCAATTTCCCGGTGGTGCGTGCGGGCGCACCGTACTTCGATGATGCTCCGCGCGCCTACGTGGCCGTGAACTCCGCCGGTACCGTGCTGCTGGTGACGCCGGAGACGGAGTTCGTCAACGGGGCAAAGTGGGATCTGAGCGGCGTTCGCTTCCGGATCGCCGGATAGCGGATCGGCCAGAGGCGCGTCGGCATTGCCGCCGCGCCCCTACTCCTCGCGTGCCCTGCTCGGCTGCACGCGCTTGGGCTCGCCGCGCTGCTTGCGAAAGTGCGGCGGCCACGGCGCGTCGCCGAGGCCCTGTTCCTCATCGCGGCGGGCGAGGTCGAGCAGCGGCGTCAGGTCGTGTGCGAGATCGTCGATCGAGGCGAGCGGGTCGCCCTGCGATGCCAGCCGCGCGGGAACCGTGTCGATGCGGAAGTCCGACATCTCACAGTCCTGCACCTCGTCCCAGCGCAGCCCGCACGAGACCCGTGCGTCCGGGACCGGGCGCACGCTGTACGCGCTCGCGACGGTGCGGTCGCGCGCGTTCTGGTTGTAGTCCAGGAAGACGCCGACGCGCTCCTCCTTCCACCACTTCGAAGTCGCCCGCCCGGGCATGCGCCGCTCGACCTCGCGCGCCAGCGCGAGCGCTGCGCGGCGGATCTCCGTGAAGTCCCAGCGCCGCTCGATCCGCACGTAGACGTGGATCCCGCGCGAGCCGCTGGTCTTCGGGAAGCCGAGCATGCCGTGCTCGGCGAGAACGTCGCCGACCGTGATCGCCACCTCGCGGACGGTCGGCCACTCGACGCCTTCGGAGGGGTCGAGGTCGACGCGCAGCTCGTCCGGGTGATCGAGATCGTCGCGGCGCACGGGCCACGGGTTCCAGTCGATGTTGTTGAGGTTGGTCGCCCACACGAGGTGCGCTGCGTCGACCGGTACGAGCTCCGTCGCGCTGCGGCCGGACGGGAAGTGGACGGTCGCCGTCTGAAGCCACGGCGGCGGGCTCTGAACGCGCTTGTTGAAGAAGAAGTCGCCCGTGATGCCGGTGTTCCAGCGCTTGAGCACCGTCGGGCGCTCGCGCACCCCCAACAGCAGCGCGTCGGCGACCGTCAGGTAGTACTCGATCAGGTCCATCTTGGTGACCGGCGGGCGCCCGTCGAATGCCGGGAACAGCTCCTTGCCGGGGCTCGTGACGCGCACCTCGATCCCCGCCGCCTCCACCGTCGTCTCGTCCTTTGCCATCCGCCGCCAGCATGCCGGACCGGACGGCGCGCCGCTGCCCGCTCGGCGCGAAGCCGATCGATCGGCGCCCTCGTCCGCACCACTGATAGCTTCGGACGACCCCGACGTCAGGAGCAGGACATGCCCAAGTACGAAGCCGGCACTCCCTCATGGGTTGACTTGTCGTCGCCCGACAGCGACGCGTCGGCCGCCTTCTACGCAGGCCTGATGGGATGGGACGCGACCGAGCCGGCCGAGGAGACCGGCGGGTACCGCATGTTCCAGCAGGACGGCCAGGACATCGCCGGGCTGATGGTTCACACGGAGCCAGGGCAGCCGACCGCCTGGTCCACCTACATCAGCGTCACCGACGCGGACCAGACCGCCGCCAGGGTCAGCGAAGCAGGCGGCGGCGTGGTGGTTGCGCCGATGGACGTCATGGACATCGGCCGGATGGCCTTCTTCACGGATCCGGGTGGGGCGGTGTTCGGCGTCTGGCAGCCGAAGACGTTCGAGGGCGCGGACATCGTCAACGTCCCCAACTCGCTGTGCTGGAACGAGCTGCTGACGCGTGACACGGCCGCCGCCAAGTCCTTCTACACGTCGGTGTTCGGCTGGCACGCCGGCCGTCCGGGCTTCGAGGGCGCGCCCGAGAGCTACACCGTCTGGGAGCTCGGCGGCAAACCGGTCGGCGGAATGATGGACATGGGCGAGGCGCAGATCCCGCCCGAGGTCCCGCCGCATTGGAGCGTCTGCTTCGCGGTCGCCGACTGCGACGCGACGGTCGCCAGGGCACGAGAGCTGGGCGCCGTCGGTCACGATGGAGCCGATGGACATGCCGATCGGCCGCTTCGCCGGCCTGATCGACCCCCAGGGGGCTTCACTGGCGATCATGCAGATGGCCCAGGCCGGCTGATTCGCCCGCCGCAGCGCCGGCGTAGAGCAGCGCGTTCCCGCGCCGGGCCCTGCACTGGCAGGATGCCGGGCCGTGCCGCGCCCCGCTGCCCCCCACCTCGACGCGCGCCCGGTGCTCGTCGCGCCCGACGCCTTCAAGGGAACGCTGCGCGCCAGCGAGGTCGCAGCCGCGATCGGACGCGGACTGGAGCGGGCCGGCTGCGTCCCGCCCGACCTGATGCCCGTCGCGGACGGCGGCGAGGGCACGATGGAGGTGCTGCTGCTCGCGCTCGGGGGCTCGACCGACGGCGCGATCGTGAGCGGCCCGCTGGGCGACGAGGTGCGCGCCGGCTTCGCGCTGCTGGAGCACGGCGACGCTGCGGTCGTCGAGGTAGCGCAGGGAAGTGGGCTGACGCTGGTGCCCGGGGACCGGCGCGATGCGGAGGCGGCGAGCAGCCATGGCACCGGCGAGCTGATCGCGGCGGCGATCGACGCCGGCGCGCAGGTCGTGTTCGTCGCCGCAGGCGGGAGCGCAACCACCGATGGCGGCGCGGGGGCGCTCGACGCAGTCCGCGAACGCGGCGGGCTGCGCGGATCCCGGCTGGTCGTGCTCTGCGACGTTCGAACCCCGTTCGAGCAGGCGGCAGCGCGGTTTGCGCCGCAGAAGGGTGCGGACGCCGCCACCGTGCAGCGTCTCGCCAAGCGGCTCGACCACCTCGCGCAGACGTTCCCGCGTGACCCGCGCGGCGTACCGATGAGCGGAGCCGCCGGCGGCCTGGCGGGCGGCCTGTGGGCTGCTCACGGCGCAGAGCTTCAGGCCGGCGCGGCGTTCGTGCTCGGCGCTCTCGACTCGGGCGCGCGGATGCGCGCCGCCCGCGCGCTCGTCGTCGGCGAGGGGCGCCTGGACGCCACGACGCTGGAGGGCAAGGTCGCCGGTGAACTCGCCACCGACGCGCGCCAGTCCGGCGTGCCCTGCCACGCGATAGTCGGCGAAGCTGCGCTGGACCTGTTCGGGCGCCGCATCATCGACCTTCAGACCGTTCAGGAGGCGGGCACGATCGAAGCGCTCGAGGCTGCCGGAGAGGAACTCGCCGCGTACCTATGAGCCCGCAGGCGCGTACTTGAAGCGATGGCCGAGCGCCAGCGCCCGCACATCCCATCCAGGTCGACCCCGCGCCGCGCGGTGGTCGTCGGCGCGGGCTCATTCGGGACCGCCGTCGCCGTGCTGCTGGCGCGCGGAGGCCTGCGCACGACGCTCCAGACGCGCACTTCCGAGCAGGCGGAGCGGCTCGCGGCCGCACGCGAGAACGAGGTCTACCTGCCGCACGTGGCGCTGCCCCCCGAGCTGCGGATCGAGGCCGCCGGCACCGGCCTCTCCAAGTACGACGTCGTGTTCCTCGGCGTGCCCTCGGGAGGACTGGACGAGGTCGTGGCAGCGCTGCCCTCCCGCGGCCTCAGGCCGCGAGCGGCGGTCGTCTCGCTCGCCAAGGGACTCGTGCCGCCCGATGGCCGCTCGCCCTCGGCCGTGCTGCGAGAGCTCTACGGCGCACAGCGCGTCGCCGTCGTCGGCGGCCCCGCGCATGCGCGTGAGATGGTCGATCACGGGGCCGGTCTCGTCGCCGCCTCCGAGAACGAGGACCTCGCCCGCCTGATCGCGCGGACGTTCATCCGCGCCGGCGTCGTCTGCGAGGAGTCCAACGATCCGCTCGGCGTCGAGCTGGCGGGAGCCGCGAAGAACGCGGCCGCGCTGGCCTCCGGTGCAACGGAGTCACAGGGGCTCAACGCCGCTGGTGCGGCCGCCGGCCACATCTTCGCGGAGGTCTGGCGCTTCGCCGAGGCGCGCGGCGCGCGGCCGGAGTCGATGATCGGGCTTGCCGGCTCGGGCGATCTGGTGGCCACGGTGCTGGCGCCCGGATCGCGCAACCGCCGCGCCGGGGAGTTGCTGGCGCAGGGCGTGCCCGCGAACGAGATCCCGGGCCGGATCGGCCAGGCCGTCGAGTCGCTGGACCTCGTGCCGCTGCTTGACCGGGCGCTCCACGATGCCGGTGTCGACGCACCGGTCACGAGCGGCCTGGCGCGGCTCATCGCCGGCGAACTGCCGCTCGACGACTGGGTTGCCCTGGTGCGCACGACCGTTCCACCGCGAGCGCGCTGGCTGACACCTGTGAGGCGCGGCTTCTGGGCTCGCATGCGCGGGCGCTGGCGCGCCTGGCGCGCCGCTCACACGAGCGCGGCCCTGCCCGCGCCGCCGCCCGACTAGCTGCTCGCGCCGCGCTCGGCGAGCGTCGTGATGACCGCCTCGTAGACACCCTCACCGTGCGCGCCGTCGGCAATCCGCACGTTCGCGTAGGCCGCGGCAGCGTCGGCGATGGCGGGATCGTGCTGCAGCGAGTTGGCCACGAGCCAGAACGCTCCCACCTGCGCAGCGACCGCCAGATCCTCACGCGAATCGCCGACCGCGGCGCAGTCGGGCGGGACCAGGCCGAGCATCCGCTGATGGGCCGCGACGGCGGCGGCCTTCGACACCCCGGCCGGGCGCAGATGGTAGGCGCGCACCTCGGGCAGCGCGGCGAGCGCCGGCGAGCGCCGTCGCACGACGCCGTTGTCGATCAGGCGCAGATCGCGGTGCCCGGCCTGCTCGAGCAGCGCGTCGGCCTCGGCGACGTCGACGAGGCCGCGCAGCAGGTGCGAGACCTCGCGGCCCGTGTGCCACGGCGCATGCTCCTCCAGCCGCCCCGCGTAATGCTCCAGCAACAGCGCGGGGGCGCCGCAGGCGGTGATCTGGTCGTGGATCGTGCGCTCGCCCGGCTGCCACTCGCCCGTCAGCCAGTGGGTCTCCCCGTCAAGCACGACGCCCGCGCCCGTCTCGAAGATGCAGGCGCGCTGGCCGAACAGTCGCGCGTCCTCCATGGCGACGACGCGCCGGCGGCCGCTCATGACGACCACCTCGACATCGGCTCGCAGGCACGCCTCTACGGCGCGCACGCCGAACAGCGACACGCCGCCGCCGGCGGCGGCGAGCAGGCCACCTCCGGGACCGAGCAGCGTTCCGTCCATGTCCACGTAGAGACAGCGCACGGTGCGGATTCGTAGCAGGGACCGGCCCCGCGACCCATCTAGCATCGTCAGCGATGGCCGTTACGCGAAGCATCGAGCCGTGGACCGAGATGCTCGACGGCGCGCGCGCCGACGGCCGCCTCGTCCGCGAGGCGTTCGAGGGCGCACGTGAGCCGCGCTACGCGCAGCTGCCGGCCGATCTGCATCCCAAGGTCCCGGTCGCGCTGGCCGGCGCGGGCATCGACCGGCTCTACAGCCACCAGGCGCAGGCGCTCGACGCCGCCTGGCAGGGGACCACGATCGTCACCACGGGCACGGCGTCGGGCAAGTCGCTGTGCTTCCAGCTCCCGACGCTGGAGACCCTGCTCGCCGATCCGCGGGCGCGCGCGATCTACCTGTACCCGACCAAGGCGCTCGCCCAGGACCAGGCGCGGGCACTTCACGCATTCGGGCTGCACCAGGAGATCCGCCCGGCGATCTACGACGGCGACACGCCGCGTGAGGACCGGGCGCAGATCCGCCGTCGCTCGAACCTGATCCTCACCAACCCCGACATGCTCCACGTCGGCGTGCTTCCGCACCACACGCTCTGGGGCGACCTGCTCGCCAACCTCGCGCTCGTGGTCGTCGACGAGGCGCACGTCTATCGCGGCGTCTTCGGCTCGCACGTGGCCAACGTGCTGCGGCGCCTGCGGCGGATCGCCGGCGCCTACGGGACGACACCGCGCTTCCTGCTGGCGAGCGCGACGATCGCCAACCCGGTCGAGCTCGCCGAGCGCCTGACCGGGCTGGAGGACGTGCAGCTCGTCGACGAGGACTCCTCGCCCGGTGCGCGGCGACAGATCGCGATGTGGAACCCGCCGCTCGAGGACGAGGCGCTGCAGACGCGGCGCAGCGTCCTCGCGGAGGCGGCCGAGATCGTCGCCCGGCTCGTTCGCGCAGGGTGCGAGGACGATCTGCTTCATGAAGTCGCGCAAGGGTGTCGAGCTGGTCGCCAAGCTCGCCGCCGACGAGCTGACGCGCAGCGGCGATCACGATCTCGCCGCGCGTGTGGCCGCCTATCGCGCCGGCTACACGCCGCAGCAGCGCCGCGAGCTCGAGGGCCGGCTGGTCAGCGGCGAACTGCTCGCGGTCGTCACGACCGATGCGCTGGAGCTCGGGAATCGACATCGGCGCGCTCGACGCGGCCGTCTGCGTGACGTTCCCCGGAACGGTCGCGTCGCTGCGCCAGATGTGGGGCCGCGCCGGGCGCCGCGGGCGCGGGCTCGCCGTGTACGTCGCCGGCGAGGACGCGCTCGACCAGTTCTTCTGCCGCCATCCCGACGAGTTCCTCGACCGGCCGGTCGAAGCGGCGATTCTCCACCACGAGAACGAGCACATCCACCTGCCGCACCTGCTCTGCGCGGCACACGAGGGGCCGATCGACCCCGACATCGACGCCGAGATCCTCGGCCCCCGCGTGCGCGCACACTGCGAGGCGCTCGCCGCCCGGGGCACACTCGTCGAGCGACGGGGGCGCTTTACGCTGCGCGCTCCGGAGGACTTCCCGGCCGCGCGCGTGTCGCTGCGCTCGGGCTCGCCGGAGAGCGTGCAGATCGTCGACGCCGCGCAGGGCGAGTTGCTCGGCGACGTCGAGCTCGCGCGCGCCTGCTCAACGGTTCACGACGGCGCGATCTACCTCCACATGGGACGCCAGTACGAGGTGCAGGAGCTGGACCTGCACGCCGGCCGTGCGCTGGTCCAGCCGTTCACCGGCGACTGGTACACGCAGCCCAAGCGTGAGACGAACACCTTCATCGAGCGCCTGCTCGATCGCCGCGAGTGCTGCGGGGTCACGCTCAGCTTCGGCACGGTCACCGTCTCCGAGCAGGTGCTCGCCTTCCAGCGCAAGCGGCTCGTGACCCGGGAGCTGCTCGGCATGGAGGGGCTCGACCTGCCGCGGACGGAGTTCACGACGCAGGCGCTCTGGTACGAGCTGCCGGGCGAGCTGGCCGGCGACCTGCCGCTCGAGGTTCTGCTCGGCTCACTCCACGCGACCGAGCATGCCCAGATCGCAGTCCTGCCGCTGCTCGCGATGTGCGACCGCTGGGACATCGGGGGACTGTCGACGAACCTGCACCCGCAGACGGGCGGGCCGTCGATCTTCATCTACGACGGCCACCCCGGCGGCGTCGGGATCACCGGTCAGGGATTCGCACGGTTCGAGCAACTCGCAGACGACGCTCGGCGGCTCATCGGCGAGTGCCCCTGCGAGTCGGGCTGCCCGTCCTGCGTGCAGTCGCCCAAGTGCGGCAATCTCAACGAGCCGCTGCACAAGGCCGGCGCGCTCGCACTGCTCGACGCGATGCTCGCCTGCGACTGAGCAGGCCGGTTCCGGATCGCGCCACTAGATCGTCCGGCCAGGTTTTCTGGACGCTAGTGCGCAGGTTGCAGCGCCTTGGCGGTGCGAAACCGGTGCATGCCGCGCGAAGTGCTGGCCCGATCGCTTCGATGCGTCGACGAGGAGGGCGATGGCGCCGCCCCCCCGAGCCATCTACGTCTCCCTTCTAGGGACTTTCCTCCTCCTCAACACACCCGCCCCCTCCGCTCTGGCGCAGGGGGCGGGCGGTGTTCTCGCCGAGCCGGGCCAGTCCGGCACGGCCACCACGCAGGCCGGCGGCGCGCAGTACGGCAGCACGCTCCGCCGCCTCCCCGGACGTCCTCAGGTTCGCGTTCTGCGACTGGCAAAGCCCCGCGTCGTCGTCGGCACGAGCGCGAGCCTGCTCGTCGACGTGCGTCGCCGCTCGGCGCGCAGCGCGCGCGTGCGGATCACGATCGACCCGCGTCGCGGCCGGACGAGGCGCAGCGTGCGCCGCGTGCGCACCGGTGACGTCGTCCGGCTTCGGCTTCCCAAGCTCGCACGCGGGACGTACGACGTGCGCGTGACCGTTCTCGCCGGAGCAGGCGAGCAGCCCCTCCCGGGGCGCAGGCTGAGGCTCGTGGTGCGCTCCAGGCCGCGTCCCACCCCCGTCGCCGCTCCCGCCCCGGCTGCTGCACCGGCCCTGCCTCCCGTGCCCACCCCGGCGCTGATCGGCGGCGGAATGTTCCCCGTACAGGGTGCTCATTCGCTGGGCGGCAGCGGCTCGCGTTTCGGCGCGGGCCGCGTCGGCCACACTCACGAGGGCCACGACATCTCAGCAGCGTCCGGCACGCCCGTCGTGGCGCCGCTGGCGGGGGAGATCCTCTTCAACGACTACCAGGCCAAGGGCGCCGGGCGGTACATCGTGCTGCGGGCAGACAACGGATGGGACATGTTCTTCGCCCATCTGCTGGCGGGATCCGCGACGCTCGGACCCGGAACCCGCGTCGCCGCGGGCGGTCGCATCGGCCTGGTCGGCTCGACGGGCGGCTCGAGCGGTCCACACCTGCACTTCGAGATCTGGCCGAACGGCTGGCGCCACCTCAAGGGAACGCGCCCGATCGATCCGCTGCCGCAGCTGCGGCGCTGGGCGGGCTGAGCAGCGCCGGTGGGCGGTCAGCTCACGTAACGCCGCATCAGCGATACCGCGGATTCGCCCCAGCCACCGCCGAACAGCGCCGCGTGCGCGAGCAGCGGCATGATCTGCCAGAGCGCCACGCGCTCCTCGTGTCCGGGTGCGAGCGGCGCGACCTCGCCGTAGGCGTCGAAGAGCCGGGCGGGCGGCGAGCCGAAGAGCCGCAGCATCGCGAGGTCGACCTCGCGGTGGCCACCGTAGGCGGCGGGGTCGATCAGCCATGCGCGCCGATCGGCCCCGATCAGGACGTTGCCCATCCAGAGGTCGCCGTGCAACCGCGCGGGCGGCTCGGCCGGCCCCGCGAGATCGTCGAGACGATCGACGACCCGCGCGAGCAGCCCGGATCCGCCGACCGGTAGCGCACCGCGTTCGCGGGCGAGCCGCGCCAGGGGCTCGAGCCGGCACGCCGCGTAGAACTCCGGCCAGTTCGCGACGGGGCCGTTGGGCAGAGTGAGCGATCCGAGCACGAGCGAGCGCTCGCCGCCGAAGGCCGGTGCCCCGGCCGCGTGCAGGGCGGCCAGTCCGCGTCCGAGCTGCTCGAACGTCGCCGGTCCCGCCGACCCGGCCTCGATCCATTCCAGCGCCAGGAAGCGCGGCTCCTGCGGGGCATCGGCGACCGCCAGCACCTCGGGCACGGGCAGCGCACCGGCGGCGTCGAGCCAGCGCAGCCCCGATGCCTCTGCTGCGTAGGCCCCGGGAGCCGCGTCGGTCGCAGTCTTGACGAAGACGCGCCGGCCGTCCGCGAGTTCGGCCGCAAAGGCGTCGTTCAGGTCGCCGCCGGCGACCGGCCGCAGCGAGCGGACCGGTTCGCCGAGCTGCGCGGCGAGCGTCTCAGCCAGCGGCGTCACGCGCTCGGACCTCGTCGAGCAGCCCGCGGCAGGCGGCGTCCACGAGGTCGAGCACGTGATCGAAGCCGTCCTCGCCGCCGTAGTAGGGGTCCGGGACGTCAAGCTCGCCGTCGGTTGCCGAAGCCGCGTCGAACTCGCGCAGCAACCGGATCTTCGCCGCGGCGCCCTCGCCCGGCGCGATCGCCAGCAGGTCGCGTGCGTTGTCCCGATCGAGCGCGACGAGCAGGTCGAAGCGCTCGAAGTCCGCGACCGTCACCTGACGGGCCGCGCCGCCGACCACGACCCCACGCCGTGCGGCCACCGCCACGGCGCGCGGGTCCGGCGGATCACCGGCGTGCCAGCCGCCCGTCCCGGCGCTGTCGATCTCGAGGTCGTCCAGCAGGCCCGCCTCGGCCGCAAGCGCGCGCATCACGCCCTCCGCGGTCGGCGAGCGGCAGATGTTGCCCATGCAGACGAAGACGACACGAAGAGCAGGCATCAATGCGGCACGCTACAAGGGTCGCCCGCGGCCGCGGGCATCTCAAGAGACCGACCCCGCGCTACCCTTCGCGCCGCTCGGCGAGATAGCTCAGTTGGTAGAGCACACGACTGAAAATCGTGGTGTCCCCGGTTCGAATCCGGGTCTCGCCATCAGCCCGGCGCGGGCCGACCACCTGCCGGCCCCCGGCCCCGACTCGCCACACCGGCTCGCACGCGTCGACGTGTACGGTCCCGCCATCGCGAACGCCGACGAGGAGGACCGATGTCTCAAGCCGATGTGAACGGCCAGCGCCTCTACTACGAGGACAGCGGCACGGGCGACGACGTGATCGTCTTCTCCCACGGCTTCCTGATGGACCACACGATGTTCGCCGATCAGGTTCGTGCGCTCGCAGAGGACTGGCGCTGCATCACCTGGGATGAGCGCGGCCACGGCCGCACGGAGATGACCGACGAGCCCTTCAGCTACTGGGACTCGGCGAGCGATCTGCTCGGCCTGCTCGACCATCTAGGCGTGGAGCGTGCGGTGCTGGCGGGGATGTCCCAGGGCGGCTTCCTGTCGCTGCGCGCGGCGCTGAACGCCCCGGATCGCGTGCGCGCACTTGTCCTGATCGACACGCGTCCGGGGGTCGAGGACGCGGCGGCGGTGCCCGTCTACGACCAGCTGATCGAGGCCTGGATGGCGCCGGACGGCCCGCCCCAGGAAGTTCTCGACACCGTCGCCGCGATCATCCTCGGCGCCGGCTGGGAGGGCACGCCGCACTGGCAGCAGCGCTGGCGCGCGCTGCCCAAGCCCGCCTTGCGGCAGGCCTACACGACATTGACGAGCCGCGAGGATGACGTCAGCCCGCGACTGGCGGAACTGACGATGCCCGCCGTCGTGATCCATGGAGCCGAGGATGTCGCGATCGGCGTCGACGTCGCACGTGAGTTCGCTGCCGCCCTGCCGGACGCGGAGTTCGTCGTCGTCGACGGCGCGGGTCATGCCGCGAACCTGACGCATCCGGCGATCGTCAACGCGGCGATCGAGTCCTTCCTGGCGCGCGCCGCGGTCTGACGGGTCCGCGCCGATGCTCTGTGACGTCGTCTTGCGCGGAGCGGCGATCACCGCCGTCGGTGAGCAGGCGGCCCGCGTCGAGTCGCTCGGCTTCGCCGGGGTCGGCGTCACCGAGACCAGCGGCAACCCGTTCCTGGCCGCAGCCCAGGCGGCTCAGCGAACCTCGCACATCCGGGTCTCGACCGCGATCGCCCTGGCATTCCCGCGCACGCCGATGGACGTCGCGTACACCGCCTGGGATCTCCAGGCGCTCTCAGCCGGTCGCTTCGCGCTGGGCCTCGGAACCCAGGTCCGGGCGCACGTGGAGCGACGCTACGGAGCCGTCTGGTCGCGTCCGGCCGCCCGCATGCGTGAATACGTGCTGGCGCTGCACGCGATCTGGGATGCCTGGGAGAGCGGCGCGGAACTGAAGTTCGAGGGTGAGATCTACCGCCACACGCTGATGCCTCCGAACTTCCGCCCACCGCCCGCCGAGCACGCTCGCCCGCCCGTGCTGCTCGCCGCCGTACGCGAGCGGATGACCGAGGTCGCCGGCGAGGTCGCGGACGGTCTGCTCGGCCACGCGTTCAGCACCCCGGCCGTGCTGCGAGAAGTGACTCTCCCGGCACTTGAGCGCGGCCTCGAACGCAGCGGCCGCGAGCGCGCCGACGTCGAGCTGACCGCCTCGGTGTTCGTCGCGACCTCGGACGAGGAGTGGGAGGCCAATCGGCGGCGCGTAGCGTTCTACGGCTCGACCCCGGGCTATCGCCACGTTCTCGACCACCACGGGCTCGGCCCGCTGTTCGAGGCGCTGCACGAGCGCTCGCGATCCGGCGACTGGGACGCGCTGCCGGGCCTCGTCGACGACGACGTGCTGACTCTGTTCGCGGTGCGCGGCGACAGCCCGGCGTCGCTCGGCGGCGTCGTGCGCGAGCGCGTCGCCGGGGTCGCTGATCGCGTGTGCCTGGTGTCGGAGGACGGCGACCCCGCGGCGCTGGCGGCGGTCGCGGCGGCCCTCGGCGACTGAACGTCGCTCCGTCCGCGGACTACCGTGCGCAGACCTTGTAGGTGCGTCTCGCGCTGACGGTCCTCCCGCCGCGCGTCCTGACCCTGATCTTGAGCGTGAAGCGCCTCGACGGCAGCCCGCGCACGACGACCGACCGGCGCGCGCTTCTGCCCGAGCGGCGCACGCGTCGCTTGCCGCCGACCCAGACCTCAACCCGGTCGACCGTGACGCCTCTGGGCTTGCGGTACCTGAGCCTCAACCTTGCCGGTCGCCTGAGGCAGGCCTTCTTGGACGGGAGCCGGAACGCCTGCGTCGCCTTGAAGGACTTCGCCGGACAGACCGTGTAGGCGCGTTTGATCGTGACCGTCTCGCCTCCGCGCGGCTTGACCTTGACCGTCAGCGTGAAGCGCCTGGCGGTGCCCGCGCGCACGTTGATCGACCGTCGTGCGCTGGCGCCGGAACGGCGCGTCAGCCGTTTGGTGCCGATCCAGACCTCCACCCGGTCGATCGTCACGCCCTTCGGCTTGCGGTAGGCCAGCCTGATCTGCGACGGGCGCCTGAGGCATGAGCGGTTCGACGGGAGGCGGAATGCGCTCGCCGGCGAGGCGGCTGCCGGGGGGATGATCGTGGATCCGCTCGGGGCGGGCGGGTTGGTCGCGGCGCTCGGCGAGGCGACCGGCGGCGCAGGCGGCGGGCCCGGAGCTGGGTCCGGGGGCACGGGGTCAGGCGGAGCCGTGTCGTCATCGCTGATCGTGCCCACGCCGGTCGCGTCGGCGATCGTCGCGTTCGTCGCACCGGGCAGATCCACGCTGAAGGTCTCGTCGGGCTCGTCGGCCTTGTCCCCCTTGACCTGCACGGTCACCGTCTTCGACGTCTGGCCCGGGTCGAAGGTCAGCGTCCCGGCGGCCGCCAGGTAGTCATCGGGCGCCACCGCGGAGCCGTTCGCGGTGGCGTAGTCGACGCTCACCGACTGCGCGCTCGCCGGGCTCAACGTGACGGTGAACACCGCATCGACCGTCCCGGCTGTCGCCCTCGGTGACCTTCACGTCGTCGATCGACAGCGCGGGGACGATCGGCACCGCGGGCGCCACGGGCGCGCTCGGCGCCGAGCGCGCGGCGCCGGCCCCCGTCGCGGCGCGGGCGCGCGTCACGCAGACGACCTGCCGCCCGACGACCGCCGCACCCGGCGTGAACCCCGATGAGACTCCCCAGCCGCGCAGCTGCGCCCCGGCGGCGTCCTCGAAGCGATAGTCGAGCGCCGGCAGATCGGTCCACGACCCCGGCTGGCAGGTGAGCGGCTGGCCTTCGCGTGGCGTGCCCGTCAGGGTCACGCCCGACCCTCCCTGGAGCACCGGCGGGTCGTAGCCGGCGAAGCGGACCTGCGCGTTGATCGTCGCGTTCGCAAGCTCGGTGTAGACACCCGGCGCGCCATCGGCGTCAGCGCACGGGAACGGGCCGAAGCTCACGAGCCCCACCAGCGTGGCGTCCTCGCGGGTCAGCGGACCGCCGCTGTCACCGCTGCAGGAGTCCCTCCCCACGTCGCCGGCGCAGAGCATCGTTGCGGCCGTGATCTCCCCGGGCGCGAAGAACCCCGCACACGCCGCATCGCTGACCGCCTTCACCTGGACCGCCTGGAGCAGATCCGTCTCTCCGCCGCTCGGGTTCGTGTAGCCCCAGCCGCTCACCGTCAGAAGCGTGCCGGGCGGGACGACGTCGGTGACCGCCGAGCCGGTCAGGACCACGGGCTTGACGTTCGGCGCGCCGAACGTCAGCGGCGTGTCGAGCGTCAGGATCGCGGCGTCGTTCTCGTATTCAAGTCGGGTCACGTAGGCGGCGATCGGCGTTATCGCGCTGACACCGACGTACTGCTCCTCCGGGACGACGACCGGCCACTCGGCATTGCCTGCGAGCACGCGGACCTCTTCGGGCAGCAGAGGGCCCCAGCCGAGATCGGTGCAGTGCCCCGCGGTGACGACGTGGGTCGCGTCGAGAATCGCCCCGCCGCAGAACTGCGAGAAGCCGCCCGAGTCGTCCACCAGGACCGCAACCTGCCACGGATGATCGGTGATCGGTACGGCCGACCCGCCGACGATGCGCGGCTGGATCGACTGCGCACCCGCCGGACCTGCGAGGTCCGTGATCGAGACGAGGGCGATGAGCGCCAGAAGCCCTCCGGCTCGCCTGGTCATCCGGACCATCGGACGGACCGTAGCCACATCGGGCGCGCGTCGCGCGGGTTCCCCGGATCACTCGTCAGCCGGAGTAGCGCCTGCTGGGCGAACCCGCGATCTCCTCCAGCCACATCCTGCGCTTCTGCTGGTACTCCGGCGGGAGCGAGCCCGTCAGCGTCTCTGCAGCCTCCAGTGCGCGCACCGCCGCGTGGAAGTCGCCGAACCCAGCCTCGCCGTCAGCCATCATCAGCGCCAGTTCCATCGCGTCCGAGCGCTCCTGCGCGTGGGGGTCGGACTCACCGGGCGTCGCGCGATCGGCGAGCTCGTCCGGCGCATCGCGGTGTGACCTGGGCCGCATCAGCCATGCGCCGAGGTGACGACCGGCGATCTTGCTCGGCGGCCACCAGAGCGGGGTCTCCGAGGCGACGCTCTCGCCCCCGCCCGCCTTGAGTGCTCCGGTCGCCTCGATCGCGACGCTCGATGGCTCGCGCCCGGCGCCTGGCCAGGCGCGCAGGTAGATCGGGGTGTCGCCGGTCAGCAGCAGACCTCGCAGGACCGCGGTGAACGGCGTGGCCTCGACGGCGGCGCCGAGGTCGAAGGCGATCGACTCCGCGACCGCATCCGCCTGCTGGGCCGCAAGCCCGCCCTGCTTCATCGGGAAGGCCGTGCAGTCACCGGCGGCGTAGACGCCGTCCACCCCGCGTACGCGGCCGTGGTCGTCGACCGGGATGAAGCCCTCGTCGTCGTGCGGCAGCCCGGCGAGCGCGGGCCCCTTGAGGCGAGGAAGGGAGACGACGCGGTCGGCCCGCAGGTGGCCGCCACCCTCCAGCTCGAGACGGCCGCCGTCGTGCGATCGCACGCGGCTGAGGGTGTGCGCCTCGATCCCCGCCGCGTCCAGGCGCGCCTCGAGCTCGGCGCTGGCGGCCTCGCCGAACAGGCTCAGCGGGCGTGGCTCAGGAGTCACGACGAGGACCTCCACGGCGCCTGCGCCGCGCTCACAGAGGTGCTCTCGCGTCAACAGCGCCAACTCGTAGGCCGGCAGCGCCCAGGTTGCGCCCGCCGGCACGGCGAATGCCAGTCGCGCGATCTCACCTGACTCGGCTGCCTCCAGAACCCCTGTCACCGCGTCGCGGTCCTGAGGCCCGGCGAACACGGTCGCGCCCGGGAACGGCGACTCGGGCACGGCACCGAGCGCGACCGCGAGCCTTCCGTACTCCAGTTCCCGGCCACCACGGGTGATGACCAGCGAACGCGTGGCGTCGACCTCCAGAAGCGCATCGGCGACCACGTCGGCGTGATGCTCCGCGGCGAACGATTCGAGCGGAATCCGCCGCGCCTCGCCGCGCCCGAACGGCTCCAGCACCGAACTGGCCCGGACGACGAAGTCGGCCTGGGGGGCGAGCAGCGTCACCGGTACGCGCTCGGGCAGGTCGGATCGCAGTGCGAGCAGCAGTTCCAGAGCGGCGATGCCGCCGCCGGCGATCAGGACGCGCTGAGAACTCGCTGCAGCCACTGCGCAGCGAGCGTACGTCCGCCTCCCGACCGCCACAACGGGGCGAACTACGGAGCCGGATGCGTGCGGACCGCAGCGGTCTGAGAGGCTCCGCCGGGTGCCGCCGCTGGACGATCTGTTCACTCACCCGCTGCTGGTGGTCACCGGCAAGGGCGGTGTGGGGAAATCCACGGTCGCCGCAGCGCTCGGCCTTGCGGCGGCACGGCGCGGCAAGCGGGTGATCGTGGCCGAGGTGGCCGCGCGCCACGACGTCTCGCAGGCGCTGGGAGCACCGAGCCCCTCCGGACCGTATTCCGAGCACTTCATCTCCGAACGGCTCCACCACATCTCGATCGACCCACAGCATGCGATGGAGGAGTACCTGAGGCAGCAGCTTCCGGTCGGGGCACTCGCCGCGCCGCTCACCCACAACCGCATCTTCACAGCACTGACCGCGGCGACGCCGGGCATGCGCGAGCTGCTTGCGATCGGCAAGGTCTGGGAACTGGCGCAGCCCGAGCGCCGCACGCGCCGCGCTCAGCCCTACGACCTCGTCGTGCTCGACGCGCCGGCGACCGGGCATGGCGTCGCGATGCTCCAGGCGCCGCAGACTTTCGCGTCCGTGGCGCGCGTCGGCCCGGTGGCCAGTGAGGGGCGCGCGGTCGCTTCGTTCCTGAGCGACCCACGGCGCACGGCGCTCGTTGCCGTCTCGACCGCCGAGGAGATGCCCGTGACCGAAACGCTGGACCTGCAGGCGCGCGTGCGCGAGGAGCTCGGGCTCGAGCTCGCGCTCGCGGTCGTGAATGCCGTCGTCCCGCACCGCTTCTCGGATGCCGACGAGCGCACGCTGCTGGCCGCTCCGCGGTCTCCCGCGCAGCACGCCGCTCTGTTCTCGGCCACCTGGGCTCGCCACCAGCACGCACAGATCGCGCGTCTGCGCCGCGAGCTCGGCGCCGTGCCGCTTGCCACGCTGCCGCTGCTGTTCGACGCGGCGCCCGGACCCGACTCGCTCGATCGACTGTCGCGGGAGCTTGACCGATGAGCGTCGCGGAGCGCATGGCCGGGAAGCGCATCTGCGTGTGCACCGGCTCAGGCGGGGTTGGGAAGACCACGACGTCGGCGGCGATCGCGATCGGCCTCGCGGCGAGCGGCCAGAAGGTCGCCGTCGTGACGATCGATCCCGCGCGGCGCCTGGCGACGTCGCTCGGGCTCGACCAGCTGGGAAACGAACCGCGCCGCGTCGACCCGGCGCACTTCGCCGGCCACGGGCTCGACCTGCGCGGCGAGCTGTGGGCGATGACGCTCGACGCCAAGCGGACCTTCGACGAGCTGATCGAGCTGCTCGCACCGGACGCCCGCGCGCGCGACGAGATCCTCGCCAACAGGATCTACCAGCCGCTCTCCACGGCCGTAGCCGGCTCCCAGGAGTTCACCGCCGTGGCAAAGCTCTACGAACTCGATGCGTCGGGGCGCTTCGACACGATCGTCCTCGACACGCCCCCCTCACGCAGCGCGCTCGACTTCATCGACGCCCCGCAGCGGCTCAGCGGATTCTTCGAAGGGCGGGCGCTGAAGGTGCTGACAGCCCCGAGCGGGGCGCTCGCGGCGCTGGCCGCCCGCGGCAGCAGCCTGGTCTTCCCCGCGCTGCGCCGCGTCACCGGCGTGGACCTGCTCGCCGACCTGGGGGACCTCTCCGGGTGCTGGGCGGCGTCTCGGACGGGTTCGCCGAGCGGGCGAGCGCCGTCAACCGGCTGCTCGCCGACCCGGCGACGACCTTCCTCGTCATCGCCTCACCCGAGCCTGCCCCCGTCGAGGAGGCGATCTTCTTCCGGCGCCGGCTCGCGGAGGCGGGCATCCCCTTCGGCGGCCTGATCGTCAACCGCCTGCGCGTGCTGGCTCAGGATCCGGCCGCGGTCGACGAACGCGCCCTCGCCGCCGAAGCTCGGAGGCGACCACGACCTCGCGGCCCGGTCCGTGCAGGCGCTGCACGACCTTCGTTCGCTCGCCCGGCGCGACGCCGACGGCCTGCGGCGGCTCAGCGACGAGATCGACGATGACCGTCCGATCCTCGTTCCGCAACTGGGCCGCGACATCAGCGACGTAGCGGGACTCGCCGCCGTCTGCCGCCCCTTCCTCTTCGCCACCGGGCGCGAGCGGTCGGCGCTCCTGGCCGAGCACGCGTTCTGACGCGCTTCGCCGCGGCGCCCGAGAGGAGTGCGCCGCCACGGGCCGACCTCCCAGTCCGCGCAAAGTACGACTGAGAGCGGGGCGCAACGCGGATGCCGGCCGGCCGCGTGCCTCTACGGTCGGGGGGTCGCGTCGCAAGCCGTCGCGTCAGCGCCCCCAGCGAACAGGAGGATCAGGTGTCGGTCGCAAAGGTAGTCGAAGATGACGTCAGCATCGAACGAGACTTCGACGATGCCGTACGGCGCGGGATCGCCAAGGCGAGCGAGACGCTCCACGGCATCCAGGGCGCCTGGGTGCAGGAGCAGATGGTCCGCGTCGCCGACGGTGGCGTGTCGGAATACCGTGTCAATCTCAAGGTGACATTCGTCCTGGAGTGACCTGGACACGCAACATCGCGCCGGGGCGATCGTTCCGGCCGGCAGATGAGCGTCTGAGCGACGATCGCCGGGCCTCTCAAGCGGCCGAGGAACCGCGATGAGGACCGGCGCAGTCAACTCGCTGCGCGGCCGAGCGACCCTGGCGCCGGACGATGGCGTGTGCGCTTCACCGATCGCCGTGACGCAGGTCGGCGTCTGGCGGCGCTGCTCGCGGGTTCCGCGACGAGGATCCCCTGGTGGTGGGCATCGCGCGGGGGGGCGTGCCGGTCGCCGCCGAGGTGGCGCGCTCGCTCGGCGCCCCGCTCGACGTCGTCGTGGTGCGCAAGGTCGGTGCGCCGGAGAACCCCGAGTACGGCATCGGCGCACTGGCGGAGGGCGGCGTCAGCCTGATCAGCGACGAGGCGGTCCGGGCGCTCGGCATCACGGAAGCGCGGAGCTCGACGCACTGCTCGAGCGCCGCGCGGCGAGCTCCTCGCCGACCGGCTTGCCCGCTACCGCGCAGACCGCGTGCCGCTGCCCGTCGAGGGGCGAACGGTCCTGCTGGTCGATGACGGGCTCGCCACCGGTCGCACCGCGCAGGCTGCGGCGCAGTCCCTGCAGCGGCGCGGCGCGGCGCGCGTGATTCTGGCGGTGCCGGTCGCCGCACCCGCTTCCGCCGAGGCCTTGCGCGATCACGTCGACGAGGTCGTCTGCGTGGAGATGCCCGCGGACCTGTGGGCGATCGGGCTCTGGTACGAGGACTTCGGCCCGACACCGGACGACGAGGTCACGAGCCTGCTCGGCGAGCAGCGCGGTCCCGGCCGCGAGCCGGCACGCGAGGTCACCGTCGATGCGGGGCCGGGACTCGTGCTGACCGGCGACCTGACGCTGCCGGGCACGGCGCGCGGCGTCGTCGCCTTCGCGCATGGCTCGGGCTCCAGCCGGCTCAGTCCGCGCAACCGCGCGGTCGCGACGGCTCTGCAGCAATCCGGGACCGGGACGCTGCTGTTCGATCTCCTGACCCCGGACGAGGGCGCTCGACCGGGCCAACGTCTTCGACATCCCGCTCCTCGCCGATCGGCTGGTCGCTGCGACCGAGTGGCTGCGCCGGCAGCCCGACACGCGCGACCTCCCCCTCGGGTACTTCGGCGCCAGCACCGGCGCGGCGGCCGCGCTGGTCGCCGCCGCCCAGGCCGGCGCGGTGATCAGCGCAGTCGTCTCGCGCGGTGGCCGGCCGGACCTCGCCGCGCCGCACCTGGGCGAGGTGCTCGCGCCGACGCTTCTGATCGTCGGCGGCGAGGACCGGCAGGTTCTGGGAGCTGAACCGCGAGGCGCAGCGACAGCTGCGCTGCCCCAACGATCTGGCCATCGTTCCCCGAGCCACGCACCTGTTCGAGGAGCCCGGCGCGCTCGAAGAGGTCGCCCGCCTGGCGATCGACTGGTTCGCCCAACTGGCCGTTCCACCTGAGGCGGGGGCAACGGCACCCGCCGGTGATCCGGCCGAGGAGGCCGCGACGGCAGGCTGGTCAGCCTGGTCGACGATCTGCCACCGGGCGATGGAAGCCGGCGTCGGTGACTGCGTCCGCCGCCGCCAGGTGCTGGCCCGATCACGGACCGGACCTCGGGACCAGCGCGAGCAACGGCGCGACCGGCACGATCTCGGTCACCGGCGGGCGTCTCATCGAGAGGATCGTGTCGGTGATCCCACGGCGCTTCACGCCCTCGTCCAGCAGGGCGCGCCAGTCCTCGCCGGTGAACAGCGCATGGGTCGCCACGATGCCGACCTCCTCGACCCCGGCGGCACGCAGGTGCTGCACGCAGGACACGAGCGTGCCGCCGGTGTCCAGGATGTCGTCCACGACGACCGCGCGCCGCCGGGGCGAGCCGACGATGCCGAGGTGCTCGATCCGCGTCGCCGTACGGCGCTTGCGGACCCATACGACCGGCTCGACGGAGCCCGCCGCCTCCGCGACCGACGCGCACCTGGAGATCGCACCCTCGTCCGGCGCGACGAACGTGACCCCCTCGCGCCATCGGCGCGGCAACGCCGCCGCCGAACCGGGCAGCGGGCGACAGCGACGTGAGCGGCAGCTCCAGCAGCTCGCCCGCCGCCGCGCTGTGGACGTCCACGCAGACGACCTCGTCGATCCCGCTCGCCCGGAGCAGGCCGCCCACCCATGCCAGCCCGAGGCTCTCCGTGGGGCCCGCGCGATCCTGGCGCGCGTAGGCCAGGTAGGGCAGCAGCGCGCTGATGCCGCTCGCCCCCGCGCGGCCCAGCGCGTGGGCGAGCAGCGTCACGCGCTCGGCGTGGATCGGTTGCGACTTGACGGCGGCCGGGCTCGACGCGCGCGTTCGCGCACATCTCGGCCGGCCGCGCCACATCGTCAAGGGCGCGACCTACCACCGCCTGCGCTTCGAGCAGGTGGACGGTGAGTACCACGCGACGGTGGTGCTCGATGTCTGAGGCTGCTGGTGCGGCGCCGCCCTCGCTGCGCCGGATAGACGCCGTGACGTGGGAGATCCCGGCCGACGCACGGCCCGACATGCGCGTACCGGCGCGGGTGTTGGCCGACGCCGAGCTGATCGACCAGATCGCGAGCGACCGCTCGCTGGAGCAGCTGCAGAACGTTGCCACGCTGCCCGGCATCCGCGAGGCGGCGCTGGCGATGCCCGACATCCACCAGGGCTACGGGTTCCCCGTCGGCGGCGTCGCCGCCACCGAGCCACCGGACGGCGTCGTCTCCCCCGGCGGCGTGGGGTACGACATCAACTGCGGCGTGAGGCTGCTCGCACTGCCGTTGACGGCCACGGAGCTCGGCAGGCGTGCCGAGCGGCTGGTCCACGAGATATCGCGCCGCGTTCCGGTCGGCGCAGGCCACGGCGGCTCATGCGGCTGTCCCGGGACGACCTCGATCGCGTCCTGATCGATGGACCGCAGGCGCTGCTCTCCGGCCACGGGATCGGGGTGGCCGCGGATGTCGAGCGCACCGAGTCGGAGGGCTGCCTGGCAGGAGCCAATCCCGCTGCTGTGTCCGAGCGTGCCCGACTGCGCGGCGCCGACCAGCTCGGCACGCTGGGATCCGGCAACCACTTCCTCGAGGTTCAACGCGTCGCGACGGTCATCGACGCTTCGACGGCCGAGTCGTTCGGGCTGCACCGCGACCAGGTGACGGTGCTCATTCACTCGGGATCGAGAGGCTTCGGTCACCAGGTCTGCACGGACCACGTGCGCCTGATGGACCGCGCGCTGCGCCGCTACGACATCGTGCTCCCGGACCGGCAGCTCGCGTGCGCGCCGCTGTCCTCACCCGAGGGCCGTGGCTACCTCGCGGCGATGGCCGCAGCCGCGAACTTCGCGTTCGCCAACCGCGCCACGCTCGCGCATCGCGTGCGGCAGTCGATCGCGAGGACCCTGGGCCCGCCGGCCGCCCGCGACACGCTCCAGGTCTACGACGTGGCGCACAACGTGGCCAAGCTCGAGCGCCACCACGGCCGCACGTTGTGCGTTCATCGCAAGGGCGCGACGCGCGCCTTCCCAGCCGGCTCGGCGGACATCCCGGCGGCCTACCGGCAGGTCGGCCAGCCGGTCTTCATCCCGGGCAGCATGGTCACCAGCACTTTGCTCGCCGTGCGTCCTCGAGCGATGGAGCTCACGTCGGGACGACCCGCCATGGCGCCGGGCGCCGATGAGCCGACGGCGCCCGCCCGTGATCACCGGCGCCGAGCGCGGCGCGAGCTCGAGGCGCAGGGGATCGTCGGCGCTGCCCGACCAACCGCGGCCTTCCGAGGAGGCCCGGTTCGTGACAACGACGTCGAGCGCGTCGTCGCTGTCGTGGAGCGGTGGGACTAGCAGCGCGCGTCGCACCCGCGCCGCCGGCGTCGCAAGGGCCAGCGGCCGCGCGCGAGCGGAGCGAACGCGCGGGCGACGAGGCCGGCACCGGCGCGCGCCGCCGCCCTGTCGATCACACGGCGGGCGAACGGACGGCCATAGGCGCGATAGCACGCGCACCTTGTCACCCCGCGTGCGGTGTGACGGCCCAGCGAGAACCGCATCCAGCTGATCGACCTGCGAGGGCGTGACGAGCGCAGCCTGCCGCGCGTGCCCGGAGCGCGCGAGATCCCGCTGGACGCGCTCGCGAGCGAACTCGTCACGCTCGACCGCGAGCGGCCCGTCGTCTCCCCTGTCGGGAACCGGCAGACAAGGCGACCACCGCGATGGAGCTGCTGCGCTCCGCGGGACCGACCGCCTCAGCGGTGGCCGGCGGCATGCAGGCGTGGCTGGAGTGCGGGCTGCCGACCGAGGACGGCGCCGCGGAAGGGGCCCGAGGGACTGGTCGTCCCGGTTCAGTCCTCGCAGATGTCGCCCACGCGGGCGCCCGTCAGCTCGACGAGCTTGCGCGGGTCCACCAGGATGGAGTGGCGATGGTCGCCACCGCCGCAGAGGATGGCGCGCCGACGTCCAGCAGATCCCTGTCGACGATCTCCCCCGCGACAACCATCGCAGCGACGGGCGGCACCGCACCGACCTCGAACTCCGGGAACGACTCGCTCATCTCCTCCTCGCTGGCGAGCTGCAGCGATCTCGTCGCTCCCAGGAGCTCCCGCAGCTTGTGCAGGTCCAGGCGCTCGGAAGTGGGAACCACCGCCAGCAGGTAGGCACCGTGATCGCCGAACACGATCGTCTTCGCAGCCTGGTCGGCGGGAACGGACGAGGCGCGCGCATCGTCGGCAGCGCTCCACGTCTCCTCGCGCTCGACGATCTCGTGCTCGACGCCGTGGGCGTTCAGGTAGCTCGACACCGTCTCGACGTGTGCGTGGGCCGCCGGGACGCCTGCGGCCTGATGCTCATCACCCATCGTCAACTCCTCCGGCTCGGGACTGCCAACGTAGACGCTCGCCGGCGCGGCGTCAGCCGTAGAGGCCCGCGCCCGCGCTGCGCGATTCTACGGACCGTCGGGCCGGGGATCCAGTGGCCTAGCTCGCGCGCGGCCGCGGGGCCAGCAGCACGGGGCACGCAGCAGCGCCGTGGAGGAGCGCCTCGCCCGTGCCTCCGCGACGACGTGGCGCAGATCGGCCCCCAGCGCCGAGAGCCGACCACGAGCAGGTCGACCGACTCGGAGAGGCCGGCGATGTCGGCCGCGGGAGACCCGATCAGAACCTCGGTCTGGACCGCGCAGCCGATGCCGCCGGCCGCGGACGCGAGCCGTTCCTCCATGACTCCGCGTCGCTCCTCGATCAGCGACTCCCACTCCAGCGGCGCGGCGTACTCGAAGCGACGAGCGGCCGGTCCTCCACCACGCTGCGCACGCGCAGCCTTGCGCCCGCCCCGCGCCGCGAGCTCACCGGCGAGCTCCAGGGCGGCGGTGGCCTCCGGGCCGCCGTCGAAGCCGACGCCGATGGTGCGCAGAGCCGGCCCACCTCGCTCGTGCAGCCCGCGCGTGGCGACGGCCAGCGGGCAGCCGGCATGCTGGAGCAGCTGACGGGTGCGCCCGCCGATCGCGATCCGCCCCTGCTCGGCGCTCGGGCTCGACCCCACGACCAGCAGGCGCGCGCGGGTCCGGCGCGCGCGCCCGCGCCAGGCCGCGCGCCACTGACAGGTCGCACTCTGCGACGACGTGACCGCCCGGCGCCAGCTCGTCCCGAGCCTGCCCGAACGCCGAGAGCGTCTGCCGGCGCAGCTCATGGCGGCCGAGCGATTCCGGCACCGGGAAGATCGGATCCGGAAACACGCCCACGAGCAGCGGGACGGCGCCGATCGCGCTCGCCAGGGTCCCCGCCAGGACGATCGCGTCCCGTGCCTCGTCGCCCGCATCGACCCCGACCGCCACGGGATGCGCGGCGCCGGGCGCACCGGCGGTCGCGGTGTCGGCTCGGCTCGCCACCTGCGCTACGGCCGGCCGGCGACCGCGACCGGCTCTTCAATCGGCTCCCAGCGCTCGGCGAGACGCTCGGCGACGACGGGCATCGTCGTGTACTCCATGTCCTCCATCGGCAGGCGTCCCGGCTCGAAGGGGCCCATGCGACGCATCTGATCGGCCAGTTCGAGCGCCTTGCCTCGCGCACGGTCGAAGGAGACGTCACCGAGCATGTCGCGCGGGCCGATCAGCCGGCCGTCTGCGAGCTGGAAGCCGATGCCCACCACCCGTGGCGGGCCGTCGAACCGCGGCCGGGTTGGCCTCGGTCAGCGAGCACGGCATCAGCGGGCCGTCGTGCGAGCCGCGCATCCAGCCGTCGACCAGGTGCGGCCGCGCGAACGGCTCCAGCACCTCGCCGACCGCCGGGAGGTTGCCCTGGGCGCGCACGATCATGATCGGGTCGTCCTTGCCCACGTAGCGTCCCGCGATCAGCGAGAGCCGCGAGGTCGAGTCGACGCCACCGGCTCCTCGAGGTGCTCGGAGCGGAAGACGCGCTTGATCACGTAACGCCCGGGGGTCCCATGAAGACCAGCAGGTCGTAGAGATCCTGCGGGCAGCGGAAGAGGATCCGCCGGTGCTCGTGGACGTCGTGCACCTCGACCGCGAAGCCGCGATGCATGTTCTGGTCGATGACCAGCCCCGCCGTGTTGAACGGGTCGCAGAACATCTCGTACAGCGGCAGGTTCCACGCCCCAGGCGCGCACTTGTCCGCGGCGAACACGATGAACGGCTCGGACGGACGCTCCTCGATCTCCATCTCGGCCACGCCGGGCCCGGCGCCGCGCACGTTGCCGGCGAACGAGTCGGCGAGCAGATCCTGCCCGGCACCGTAGAGATGCAGCGTCCGCGCGACCTCGGTGAGCGCCTCGAAGACCTCCCATGCGAACCGGTGAACCGGCTCTGCGTCGGCTCCGTGACGGTGGGTCATCACGAGGTTCACGTCATCTCCGCAGGCGTTCACCGAACCGTCGATCAGCAGGCCGTCGCGCCTGGCCTCGCCGACACGCAGGCGGGCCTCGTCGAGCAACTCGGGGTGAACCGCGCTGTGGCCGACGTAGCCGCCGACATCCGCCTTGATCGCGCTGATCGTGACGATGCTCATGACCCACCTCCGTCGACGTTTGCCGGATCAGTCATCGTCCACGTTCGCGTCGCTGCTGCCATCCGGACGGCACCCTCGTTCGGCTACGGCCTACTACGTAGCCGGGCGCGCGCGGCTCACCATCTCAGCAGCGCGGCGATGTTGCCGTGCTCCTGAAGCGCAGCGGCCTCGTGACGGACCAGAACGATGTCGGCGACGGACCCTGCCGCGGCCCGCTTCACGGTGTGCTCGACAGCGTCGACGCGAGCAAGCCGGGCACCGTCGAGCGGGCACTGCTCCTGCGCCGATGCCGAGAGCCGCCCGCAGTTCGGGCACAGCTCCGCCGTGAGGCTCGCCCCCTCGGCCAGCATCAGCACGTCGACACGCTCCTGCTCGAGCACCGCCAGCACCTCGTCGAGCCCCGCCGCGGCGCGGCCGCCGACCCCGAGCGACTCCTTGAGCTGCGCGATCAGATCACGCTCGCGCTCGCGCTCGGCACTCTCGACCAGCGGCGCAACCGCGCGCGCGATCTCCTCGGGTGCGGCGTGTTCGAGGTTGAGGTCCACATGCCCCGCAAGGCGCTCGCTCAGGTCATGATCGAGTCTCGCCTCCACCTCCGGCCACAGCTCGTCGGACGCGACGATGACGACGTGGTCGAACGGCCGGCGCCTGTGCGCTCGCGCGATGCGCTCCGCCGTCTCGCGCACGTGCTGTGCGACCTGCTCCTCGATCGCTCGCTGGAAGCGGGCCTGCGACCAGCCCCCCTGGGCATGTCGGCCGGGAACCTCGTGGTCGACCGTCGCGAACTCGACGAGCGACCGGGGCCCTCCGCGGAAAAGGCGAGCTGCGCGCCGGTTGACGACGGCAACGCCCCAGTTCTCCGAGGTGATCATCGCGGTCAGCGGTTCGAGCCACGGAACTGCGTCGACCACCGCCATCGGCTCGACGCGATCGGGCAGCGGCACGACCTCCAGCGTCTCGCGATCTGCGCAGGAGAAGATCGCAAGGCCCTGCGCACCGCGCACGAGGTCGGCCCTCGCGCGCAGCAGTTCGCGCACCTGCTCGGCGTCCGCGTCGCCGGCGCCCGCGTGCGAGAGCAGCGCCGACAGCTGCGCCTCCCGCTCCACCGGCGTCGGGAAGCTGGTCACGTCGAGGTCGAGATACACGCTCAGCAGCGGACCGTCATCTGTCTCGAGCCTGCTCAGACGCCTCAGTGTCCCCGTTCCCAGCCCGCTGGCAGCCATCCCCCACGACACTAGGAGGGCGCAGCCGTTCGCGAATCGGGGATATCACCCAACCCGCCTCAGGGGAACTACGGTCGCCGGCTCATCGCACGCGGCGCCTGCCCGCCACCGCTCGGCCGGCTCCCCCGCATCCGTGGAGGATCTCTGGAAGGCTGCGAGGCGATGCTGACCGGCAGAGTCCAGGCCTGGAGCGGATCGGGCACGACCGAGGATGTCCTCGGTCACCGGCTGTTCGTGCGGCGGCAGGAGGGCCGGTCGCCCTGTCTGCTGCTGCTGCACGGATTTCCGTCCAGCTCATACGACTGGCGTGAGCTGCTGGCGCTGCGCGACGGGCAGGCGACGCTGGCGTTCGACTTCCTGGGCTTCGGCCTGTCCGACAAGCCGCGCGACCACGTCTACTCGCTCGCCTGGCAGGCCGACGCGGCCGAGGAGATCGTGCGCCGGGCCGGATCGCCGCCGGTGCTGATCGTGGCCCACGACATGGGGACTTCCGTCGCGACGGAGCTGATGGCGCGCGACCTCGAAGGCCGGCTCGAGATGTCGATCGCGGGCGCGCTGCTCTTCAACGGCAGCATCCTGCTGGACCGCGCGAGCCCGACGATCGGCCAGAAGCTCCTGCGCAGCGGCATGGGCCCGCTGTTCAGCCGCCTGACAACGGAACGGACCTTCCGCGCCCAGTTCGCCCGCATCTTCTCGCCCGCTCACCCGCTGAGCGCCGATGAGGCCGCCGATCAGTGGTCGCTGATCGCCCACAACGGCGGACAGCGGATCGCGCACCGGCTGATCCACTACATGGACGAGCGCGAGCGCCTGACCGATCGCTGGCACGGGGCGTTCCGCGACTGGCCGCGGCCGCTGATGCTGACCTGGGGCCTGCTCGACCCTGTTGCGACGACGAGCGTCCTCGACGGGCTGCGCGCTCTGCGACCCGGTGTTCCGGTCCGCGAACTGCCGGAGATCGGCCACTATCCGCAGCTCGAGGCCCCGGTCGAGATCTCGGCGGCCGTCGATGAGGCGCAGTCGCTCCTCGGATAGCGTTGCGCCATGACCACCGACTGGACCTTCGGCGGGCTCTGGCCCTACCCGCCGCACTGGTTCGACACGCCCGACGGCCGCATGCACTACGTCGACGAGGGACCGCGTGACGGAGCGCCGGTCGTGCTCGTCCACGGCAACCCGACGTGGGGCTTCCTCTACCGCGACTTCATCGGCCCGCTCGCCGGCGCGGGCCACCGCGTGATCGTCCCCGACCATCTCGGCTTCGGGCGCTCGGACAAGCCACCGCGGCCGGAGCTCTACCGAATCGCCGAACACGTCCGCAGGCTGGACGCGCTGCTCGAATCACTCGACCTGCGTGACGCCACGGTCGTCCCGCAGGATTGGGGCGGACCGATCGGCCTCTCGTGGGCCGTCGCCCATCCTGAGCGGGTCAGAGGCCTCTTCATCCTCAACACCTACGCCCACCGCCCGCCTGGCAAGGTCAAGCTGCCGCTGCCGCTGCGCCTGTTCCGCACGCCGGGCGTCGGCGAGGTGATGGTGAAGGGCCTCGGCCTCTTCCACCGCGTCTTCCTGTTCCGCGTCGGCGTGAGGCACCGCGAGCGGATGACGCCCGCTGTGAAGCGCGCCTACCTGACGCCCCACCCGAGCTGGTCGAGCCGCACCGCCGTGCTCGTGTTCCCGCGTGAGATCCCCTCAGGTCCGAGCGGGCCCGTCTCGGATCTCACGGGCGACCTCGAGGCCGGGCTGGAGCGCCACTTCCGTGGGCGTCCGGTGCACGTCACGTGGGCGATGAAGGACGTCGCGTTCACGCCGGAGATGCTCGACGACCTCTGGCTCCGGACCTTTCCCGACGCGACCGTGACGCGCCTCGACGACGCCGGGCACTACCTCCAGGAGGACGCCCACGAGCGGATCGTCCCGGAGCTGCTCGACTTCCTGGCCGGCTGCGGTCGCGCATCGCAGGCCTGAGCGCGGCCCGCTCACGCGCCGCGTCTGCGGGTCCTCGTGGCCACCGGCTCGAGCAGCGTTCGCCGCACCACGGAGGCGGCGTCACCCGGAGCGACATCGCCGCGGTCGACGGCGCGGGCACTCTCGTTGACCAGCGCGACCAGCGCGGCGGTGAGCCACTGCGGTGCAAGGTCGTCGCGGACGCTGCCTTCGCGCTGGCCGCGCTCGACCAGCACCTTGACCGGTTCGAAGACGTCGATGGCGCGCTGCATCAGCTCCGCGTCGAGCAGATGATCGACGGAGTTGGCAGTCGAGATGACGCGGTAGCGATCACCGATGACCGCGAGCGCGTCGATGACGCGGCCCAGCGCCTTGGAGGCCGAGCCGCGTTGGGGCTCGGCCGCGGCGATCGCCTCCTCCGCGTGCTCGAACGCGCGCCGCAGGATGGCGACCAGGAGATCGTCGCGCGTCGGGAAGTGCCGGTAGAGCGTTGCCCGGCCGAGCCCGCTCGCCCGGGCGATCTCGCTCATGCTCGCGCTCGTGTCGTCGCCGAGCACCGTTGTCGCCGCGTCGACGATCCGCTGGAGGTTGCGCTCGAAGTCCGCGCGGCGCGCTCGGGTCTCCCCCGCCGGTGCGGCGTCAGGCATCAGCCGAGCGGGCGAGACTTCGTCTGCACGGCACGCGCCCCCCTTCCATGGCGCCATCGTAGACGGCGGCGTCGCACTTCCGACGGTTCTGCGCCGAGGGCCCGGCAGGCCATCGGGCGCGCAGCCGTTCCGGGCCTGCTCAGTCGGCGAGGTCGGCCCCGGGTTCCCCGCCGACTGCCGCCGGCAGACCCCCCGGGACGACCTCGAGGCGCTCATCTACGAGCGTCTCGGCCTCGTGGACGCTGCGCGGGTGAGCGGAGACGCCGCCGATGAAGTGCGAGCGGGTGAGCGCGACGAGCCGCAGCGGCGTCGCCGCGATCACGGTGGCCGTGCGCGGAGTGTCTCGCAGCAGCGCGATCTCTCCCAGGCACTCGCCGGCGGATCGCTGCGCGATCTTCCGGCCGTCGACGCTGACGTCGACCGTGCCCTCGTCGATCACCCAGAAGCCCTCCCCGTGATCACCCTGCCGGATGATCTCCGCGCCGGCGTCGTGGCTCTCGGTCTCCGAATGCGCGGCCAGGTTCTCGATCGTGGCGATCGGCAGCGGCGCGAACATCGGCAGCGCGCGCAGAAGCGCGTACGCACGCGCGGGTACCACCAAACCGGCCTCCAGCGCCTCGAGCCGCCGCCACAGAACCACCGCGAGCAGCGGCAGCGCCGCGCCGGTCACGACCAGCGACGCCTCGATGCCCATCAGCACCACCAGGCCGGCGGCGAGCAGCGATCCGAGAGCCGTCGCGACGACGAAGAGCGTCTCCTGCACGCCGAATACGCGCGCCAGGACGTCGTCCGCCGCGAGTCGCTGGGTGAACGTGAGCATCGCGACCTCCGTCAGCGCATAGCCTACGCCGAGAACGACCAGCAGGGCCAGCGCCGCAGCGGGCACGTGCACCACGCCGAGTACGACGAGGGGCAGGCCGGCCAGCACCGACCCCACGCTGAGCCCTTCGGCCAGGCGACCACGCCCGAGCAGCGAGAGCGCCACGAGGCTGCCGGCCAGCCCACCGACACCCCACGCCGAGTTCAGCCAGCCGACGCCGCTCTCGCCCATGCCGAGCAGTTCGATGGCTGCGAGCACCAGGAGCACATCAACGACCCCCTGGACGAACATGTTGGCGGCGAACATCCCCGTCAGCAGCGACATCTCGCGATCCCCGCTGACCGTGCGAAAGCCCTCGAGCAGCTCGGAGACGCCGCTGGGCTGCTCGGCGCCCGGGATCGCTGCGGGCCGCTCGTCCCTGGGCAACAACGCCAGGATCCCGGCCGCCGCGAGGTACGGCAGGACGCAGACCGCCATCCCGCCGCCCAGGCCCAAGGCGCCGGCGACCACCCCGGCCATCAGCGAGCCGGCGAGAAAGCCCGTGTACTCGATCCCGCTCGACGCGGCGTTGGCGGCCGCGACCTCCGCCGGCATGCGAGCGAGCTGCGGAAGCAGCGCCGCCTGCGCGGGCTTGTGTGCGGTGCCGGCGACCGTGAACACGGCCGAGAGCGCGAGGACGAACGCGAACGGCGCTTCGGCCGCGACCGCGGCACTGATCAGCGCGAGGACCAGCGCACGCAGCGCGGAGCTCGCGACGAGGACGCTGCGCCGCGAATGCCTGTCGGCCAGCAGCGCGACGGACGGCGCAGCCAGCCCGGACGGGAGCATGCGCACCAGCACGGCGACGCCCACCGCCGTCGCGCCCCCCTCCTGGTAGGCGTACAGCGCGATCAGGATCGTGAACGCCCACGTGCCGACGGTCGTCAGGAGCCAGCCGACGAGCAGACGCCGGACGTCGTGGTTCGCCAGTGCTGTCCGCAACACCGCCATGGCGAACCTCAGGCGGCGGGCCGCATGGCGTCAGGTGCCCGCAACGGACCCATCCGCGCCTTCCGAGCCGGTCAGCGCGTGGAGACGCCAGGTGTCGGGCACCCCTTTCAGCTCATGCACGCCGCGGTCCACGAAGGAAAGCCCCGACCCCACCACGAGGTCCTTCACGGTCGACGAGACGAGGACCTCGCGACCGGCCGCCAGCGCACCCACGCGAGCACCGATGGCGACCGCGATCCCCGAGATCTCATCGCCGTCCAACGCGATCTCACCCGTGTGGAGCCCCGCCCGCAGATCGACGCCCAGCCGGCTCATCGACTGCGAGATCGCGTGCGCGCAGCGCACCGCGCGCGCCGGGCCGTCGAAGACGGCAACGAAACCATCCCCCGTCCACCTGATCTCACGTCCCCGGAACCGAGCCAGCTGGGCGCGCGTTACGCGGTCGTGCTGCTCGCTCACCTCGCGCCAGCGACGGTCCCCCAGCGCGGCAGACTGGGCGGTCGAGTCGACGATGTCGGTGAACAGGACGGTCGCCAGAACGCGATCGAAGGACTCCTGCTCCTCCATCCGCACACGGCCGACGAACTGCTCGACCTCGGTGACGAGCCGGTCCTGGTCGCCGGCCCAGGGAAAGTGGTCTGCGCCCTGAAGCTCGACGTACCGGAACCCGGTATCTGCTCGGAGATGTGACGACCCGCGCCCACCGGCTCGACCATGTCGTCAGCTCGGTGAAGAACGAGCGTGGGAACGCCGATCGCCGGCAGGAGCCTGCGGATGTCCATCGCCCGGTAGACCTGCTCCTGGGCGTAGATCGCGGACGGGCTCGCCGACAGCCGCAGGAATCGCTCCCACCACGCCGTGTGGGCGGGATCGCCGGCGAGGCTGGGGGCGAAGAGCTGCATCGACTCCTGCGCAAAGCCACGCGTTCCCCAGCCGGCCCTGACGTCATCGAGGTACTTCTGCCACTCGATCTCAGACCACTGCCACGGATAGTCAGGCGCCCGCATGCCGCGCGCCGCGGTGGCGTAGAGCACCAGGCCCGATACCTGCTCCGGGCGCGTGGCGGCGAACATCGCGCAGTGAGCCCCCCCGTCCGAGAACCCGAAGAGAGTGGGCCGCCGCGACCCGGCGTCGTCCAGCACGGCCGCAAGGTCGTCGACGAGATCCTCGAGCGGCGGCAGATCACTCGGCGAGTAGCGGTCGGAGACCCCGGTCCCGCGCCGGTCCACGACGATGACCCGCGCGAACGACGACAGGCTGCGCAGGAACCTTGCGTACAGCGGGTTCTCCCATACGAGGTCGAGGTTGTTGAACGGCGGGAAGTAGACGAGATCGTGCGGGCCCGCGCCGATCGTCGCGTACCCGATCGCAACCTCCCCGTTCCTCGCGTAGCGGACCTCGGATCTCACCGGATCATGCTACCCGCGGCGTGAGCGGCGCCCATCGCGGTCGCAACGACCCGGCCGGCGACGGAATATCCTCCTCCGGAGCACCAGCGATCAGGAGTCACGTTGATCGACCGTCTCGTCAGGCGCCTCTACCGGCGGATGGGCCGCCACTACAGGCTGCTCTTCCCGCTGTTCCAGGACCCCGCCGTCCTGGTGATCACGACGGTCGCCGTTCTGCTGCTCACCTCCTACTACGACCCGTCGCGCGACGAGTTGCTGATGATCCTCGTGATGGCGTGGGTGTCGAGCCTCGCGAGCGTCTGGGTCGCCCTGTTCCGCGGGCACCCCTACCTGGAGTGCGTCATCGCCTGGCGCGGAAAGGACGCGCCGACCACGGAGGAGTCGACCGCCGCCTGGGACGCCGCGACGAATTTCCCGATCCGCAGCTTCCGAGCCAATGCGGGCTTCATCGGGCTGATCGCCGCCGTTCCGGTGATCGCCTTCATCGTGCTGACACTCGACCTGCCCTGGACGGCCGCACCGGTGCTGCTCGTCGCCGCGACCGTGCCGGTGGCGTACACGACGATCCTCAACTACTTCATCGCCGAGATGCTGATGCGGCCGGTTGTCGAGGACATCGCCGCATCGCTGCCGGACGACTTCGCGTTCGAGGCCAACGGACTGCTGATCCGCAAGCGTCTGAAGATCCTGCTCCCGGTCTTCACCGTGTTCGTCGGCATGATCGTCGCCGCGCTGATGACGAGCGACGGAGGCACGGAGGCGCTCGCGTTGAGCCTGGCAGCGGCCGTCGGCGTCGGCCTCGCGCTCTCATACGAGATGACCGTGCTGCTGTCGCGTTCCGTGACCGCCCCGATCGCCGACCTGCGCGCAGGGCTGACGCGCGTGCGCGAGGGCGACTACGACGCGCGGGTCCCCGTCGTCACGAGCGACGAGCTGGGAGAGCTGTCGCACACGTTCAACGTGATGGCCGCCGGCCTGTCCGAGCGCGAACGGATGCGCGAGGCGTTCGGCACGTACCTGGACCGTGACATCGCACCACTGATCCTCTCCGGGAACTTCCCGCGCGAGGGCGTGGAGGTCACGGTGTCGATCATGTTCGTCGACGTGCGCGGGTTCACGGCCTTCGCCGAGCACTCGCAGGCCACTGAGGTGGTGGCCGCCCTCAACGGCCTGTTCGAGGAGATGGTGCCCGCGGTCGCTCGCCACGGAGGGCACGTCGACAAGTTCATGGGCGACGGGCTGCTCGCGGTCTTCGGTGCACCCGAGGGTTACGTGGACCACGCCGACCGCGCGCTCGCCGCCGGACTCGACATCGTCAGGGCCGTCAACCGTCCTGCTGCCGAGCTGAAGGTCGGTGTCGGCATCAACACGGGGCGCGTCGTGGCCGGCTCGATCGGGGGTGGCGGCCGTCTCAACTTCAGCGTGATCGGCGATGCGGTCAACGTCTCCGCCCGCGTCGAGGCGGCGACCCGCGACACCGGGGACGACCTGCTGCTCACGAGTGCGACACGCGACGCGCTGACGCGGCCGCTCCCGCTCGTCTCACGCGGGACGGTCCCGCTCAAGGGCAAGGCCGCGCCGGTCGAGGTGCTCGCCGCCGCCGCGGAGACCAGGGAGGCTGCGCCCGCCGGCCCTCAGGCGAGGCGACGGCGCTGACACCCGGCGACTGAGCCCGCGGCGGCCTCAGCGCCGCGCGAAGAAGTCCGCGAGCAGATCGCCGACCTGCTCGGGCGCCTCCTCCTGGAGGAAGTGCCCGCAGCCGGGCAGAGCGGTGACGACGGCCTGCGGCAGGTCCTTCCTCACCCTCGCCACGGTCTCGGCGATGTCGGGGAGGATGCGGTCCTGCTCGCCGTAGATCAGCCGGACGGGCGCCTTGAAGGAGGGCAGCATCCGCGCGATCTCCGCGAAGCCGTCCGGCGCCAGCCCGATCCCCGCGTCGGCGAGCGAGCGCCGTGACCCGTCGTCGGCGAAGGGCTCGCACACGCCCGCGATCACCTCGTCGGTGAGGTTCGACCCGTCCGCCAGACCGAGCCGCATCGCCTCTTCGAGGCCGGCCGGGCTCGTCAGCTGCTCGCGGGCACCGGGTGTACTCGCTGCGACGACGAACTCGATGACGGCGGGCGAGAACTCCGGGTAAACGAGCGTGTTGAGCAGAGCCAGGCGTTCGACGCGCTGCTGCCGGGCCAGCGCCCAGTGCAGCGTCACCGGACCGCCGAGATCGTGGCCGGCGATGCCGAGGCTCTCGATCCCGAGCGCGTCCAGGAAGCCGTCGATCGCCTGCTCGAAGAGATCGAAGCCGTAATGAGTCCCGGGCGGCTTGTCCGAGCCGCCGAACCCCGGAAGGTCGAGCGCCACCACACGGTTCTCGCGCGCGATCGACGGCATCACGTTGCGCCAGAGGAACGACGACGTCGGCCAGCCGTGCAGCAGCAGCACAGGCGGGCCCGATCCGAGCTCACGGTAGGCCAGCGTCATGTCGCCGACCTTCACGGTCTGAAGCATCGCCGCGTGACCTTATCCCGCAGCGCACGCGCGTGAAGAGCGGCGGCGGTCGTGCTGCGGGAGCGCGTCCGGTACGTTCGCATGCGAGTCACGCCGCACCGCTGCCGCCGGTGCCGGCGCCACATCGATCAGACCCTGGAGCCCAGATGGAGCAGGTGGACGTCGCAGTCGTCGGAGCGCGCCTCGCGGGCTGCGCCGCCGCCGCGCCGCTCGCGCGGGCCGGGCGCCGGGTTCTGGTGCTCGACAAGATGGGGTTCCCGTCCGACCAGCTCTCCACCCACCTGCTGATGCCGGCGGGAACCAGCGAGCTCGCGAAGATCGGCGCGCTGCCGCGGATCCTCGCGGTCAAGCCCTCGCAGGTGCGCTGGACACAGGTCGAGGCCGAGGGCGTCAGGTGCCTGGAGCGGCTGCGTCCCGCGGAGGACGGGATCGACTACGGCGTCTGCATCCCGCGCGATCTGCAGGACGTCCAGCTCGTCGAGGCCGCGCGCGAGCAGGGCGCGGACGTGCGCGAGCACTGCACCGTCGAGTCGCTTGTCTGGCGCGCCGGGCGGGTCGCCGGGCTGCGCTACCGCGACGCCGACGGCGCGACGCACGAGGTCGCTTCGACGCTCGTCGTCGGAGCCGACGGGCGGCGGTCGACGGTCGCCGCGCTGGTGGGCGCGTGGACGCCGTACCGGATCTCCCGCAACGGGCGCGGTCTGGTCTTCCGCTATCTCGAGGACCCGCTCGCGGGCACGATCCACGCCGAGACCTACTACCAGTGGCGTGAAGGCGACTCGTTCGCGTTCGCCTTCCCCTCGGCTCCGCTGGGGACGCTGCTGATCCTGCTGATGGGGCACCGCGACGAGGCCCGCGAGGCGCGCAAGGACCCCGAGGGGTACTGGCTGCGCAAGCTGCGCGAGCACCCCGGGCTCGCCGCGCGCGTCGCCGGCGCCCCGCCGGGCTCGAAGCTGCGCTCGACCGGGGAGACGCCCGCGTTCTTCCGGACCTCGTCCGGGCCGGGATGGGCGCTCGCGGGCGACGCCGGACACTTCAAGGACCCCGTCACCGGTCAGGGCATGCGCGACTCGATGTGGATGGGGCGCACGCTCGCCGAGCGGGTCCTGCCCGAGCTCGACGACCCGCTGGCCGTCGACCGGGCGACGCGCGCGTGGGAGGCCGAACGCGACCGCGAGACGCTGCCCGCGTACCACTTCGCCAACGCCGACACGATCATCGAGCGCCAGTCTCCGGCGCTCTGCGAGCTCGTACGCGACGCGGGCCGGACCACGAGCCCGGACCTGACCGACCTCTTCGGAAGGGCGCGCACGCCCCAGGAGATCGCGCCGCTGCCGCGCCTGGCGCGAGCGCTCGGCGCCGCGCTCTGGCGCGGTGATCGGCCTCGGTCGGAATCGCTCCGCCGCGGCGTCGGCGAGCTGCGCGTCGAGCTCGCGATCCGTCTCGAGCGCCGCGCAGATCGCTTCCGCTCGACGCACCTGATCCGCGGCTCCGAGCACCCTGGCGCGCCCTGGCCCGCACCGCCGAGGGCGCGAGGCGCGGCGATCGACCAGACTGCGGCGGCAGAGCAACAGCCCCACCGCGACGAGGAGGTCGCCGCATGACCCGTATCGCCGTCGTCCAGCCGGCGCTCGCGCTCGGCGAGGTCGAGCGCAATCTCGCGCGCATCGAGGACCTGATCCGCGACGCCCATCGCGAGCACGGCGCGGAGGTCATCGTCGTGCCCGAGGCATGCACGTCGCCCAACGTCTACGCCAAGGTGCTGCGCGGGGCGGCCCGCCCGATCGACGGCCAGCCCTTCCAGCTGCTGACGCGCCTTGCGCGCGAGCTGGACTGCGTGGTCGCGGGCGGCTTCCTCGCGGTGCGCGGCAAACACACCTACGGCACCTACGTGCTCGCCGAGCCCGACGGCGCCGTTCACCTTCACGACAAGGACATCCCCACCGCCTGGGAGCAGAACTACTACGTCGGCGGCGACGACTCGGGCGTCGTGCGCTGTGAGACGCTCGACGCGACCGTCGGCCTGATGTCGGGCTGGGAGTGGGCGCGTCATCGAACGTCCGGGCGCGTCCGCGCAGGCGGCGCCGAGCTCGTGCTCGGCGGGATGTGCTGGCCGTCGATGCCGCTCAACTGGCCGGGGCCGCTGCGCTGGTGGGCCGAGCACGAGCACGCGGGATGGCAGCGGCAGGCGCGAGAGCTGCCGGGGCAGGTCGCCCGGTTGACGGGCGTGCCGGTCGCCCACGCCTCGCACGTCGGCCCGGTCGAGGGTCAGACACCGCTCGGTCCGGGCATCCCCTGGCGCACGCAGATGATCGGCGAATCGCAGATCTGCGAGCGCGACGGGACGATCCTCGCGCGGCTCTCGCTGGACGATGGCGAGGGCCATGTGGCGGCCGACGTCCAGCCGGGCCCCGCAACGCCGCTCGACCCGATCCGCGATCGCTTCTGGATACCGCGCATGTCACTGACGACGAACATCGCGTGGCACGGGATGAACACGCACGGCGCGCTCGCCTACAAGGCGCGTCATGCCCGGCACGCGTTCCCGTGGCAGGACTGGCCGGCCGGTGACCTGCCCGACGAGATCCCGCCGTCTCCGCCGTCCGACACGCCTGCCGCGACGACCGCCTGAGCGCCCTCCGCACAGCGCCCGGTGGATACTTCGCGGCCCCGAGCCGAGGAGCCGACCGATGGAGCAGTCAGGCGCGACGCTGCGTCACCGCCGCGAAGCCGTCGTCCGCGAGCACATGGAGTCCGAGAACGTCCATGAGTTCGACGTGACGATGGCGACGTTCGATCACCCGCGCTACGAGATCGTCCCGACCGGAGAGATCTACGACGGCCCGGAGGAGGTGGCCGAGTACTTCCGCACCACCCGCGCCGCGTTCCCCGACCAGCGCAACGAGAACGCCGTCTTCCACCACGCCGACGACGCGATCATCGTCGAGTTCGATCTGCTCGGAACGCACGGGGGTGAGCTGCGCGGCATCCCGGCGACCGGCAGGAGCTTCCGCTGCCGCGTCTGCGCGCTGTTCCTGTTCGAGGCAGGCGGCGAGGGAATCGTCTGCGAGCGCGTCTACTTCGATCAGGTGACGATCGCGCAGCAGATCTTCGGCGACGAGGCCGCGGCCGCGTTCTAGGAGCCGAGCATGCGAATCCGACGCGATCCAGACCGGCGAGGTCGAGATCAAGACGCGGCACGTGGAGGCGCGCCGCAGCGCGCGGCCGGCACGCGTGCTCGACGTGCTGACCGACCGCAACTGGGCGCCGCGCCTGCCGATCCTCTGCTGGGCGATCGAACACCCCGAAGGCCTCCTGATGGTCGACACCGGGGAGACGTCCCACGTGAGCGACCCGGGCCACCAGCCGTGGTGGGATGTGTTCAGCCGGACCAGCGCGCGCTTCTCGGTGACGCCCGAGGACGAGGTCGGTGCCGGCCTGCGAGCGCTCGGCCTCGACGCCGCCGACGTCCGCTGGGTCGTCATGACGCACATGCACGGCGACCACGCAGGCGGTCTGCATCACTTTCCCGGCAGCGAGATCGTGATCAGCGACCAAGAGGCGCGCGCCGCGTCTGGCGCGGAGCGGGCCGATGAACGGCTATCCTGAACTCCCACTACCCGGCGTGGCTCGAGCCGCGGCGCCTGGTGTTCGACGGCGACCCGTGGGAGAGCTTCGACGCGAGCATCGCCATGACGAGTGACGCTGCCGTGCGCCTCGTCCCCACCCCGGGCCACACCGGCGGCCACCTGTCCGTCGCCGTTGAGAGCGGAGACGATCTGGTCCTGATAGCGGGCGACGCGGCCTACTCCGAGCGCTCGCTGCTGTCCGGAGTCGTCGACGGGGTCGCAGCCTCCGCCGCCGCGCACCGCGATTCGAGCAGGCGCCTGCGCGAGCTGTGCCGCCGGCGCCGTGTCGTGTTCCTGCCGTCGCACGACCCGGAATCGGGCCGGCGGCTGCAGGCCCGCGAGCCGACGACGGTCACCGCGGACGACCCTGCGCAGGGCTGAGCCGACAGCGCCTCTAGCCTTCACGCGATGAGCATCGCCACACGGCTTCAGAACGGGTTCACGCAGGGCCACGTCGCCCTCTACCGCGCGACGGGCGGCCGCGTCGGCACGCGCTTCCGCGGCGCGCCGGTCCTGCTGCTCGATCACGTGGGCCGTCGCAGCGGTGCCCACCGGACGACGCCGCTGATGTACCTGCGCGACAGCGAGGACTTCGTGCTCGTCGCGTCGAACGGCGGGGCGCGCGCTCATCCGGCCTGGTTTCACAACATCACGGCCGCGGGTCAGGCGACCGTGCAGGTCGGCGCCGAACGTCAGCCCGTGGACGTGCACACAGCCGATGACTCCGAGCGCGAGCGCCTCTGGCCGGGCGTCGTCGGGATCTACTCGAGCTACGAGGACTACCAGCGCAAGACCGACCGGCAGATCCCGGTCGTCGTCCTGACGCCGCGATGAGGCGGGCCGTGGCGCCGAAGTGAAGGCGCTCGGCAGTTGACTATGACGACTCGGCATAGTAGGTTCCACCGTGTCAGCGATCGCGATGCCGGGCCGCGGCCGGGCGCAAAGGAATCCTCATGCCGACGAGCGAGTGGAAGCAGACCGCCTGCATCCTGTGCGAGTGCAACTGCGGGATCGAGGTGCAGCTCGACGGACGCAGGCTCGCCGCGATCCGCGGCGACAAGGCCCACCCGGCGTCGCAGGGATACACGTGCAACAAGGCCTTTCGGCTCGACCACTACCAGAACGGCCGTCACCGGCTGACGTCTCCGCTGCGCCGCGGGCCTGACGGGACCTTCGAGGAGATCGACTGGGACACTGCGATCACCGAGATCGCGGAGCGCTTCGCCGCGGTGCGCGACGAGCACGGCGGCGAGTCGATCTTCTACTACGGCGGCGGCGGTCAGGGCAACCACCTCGGCGGCGCCTACGCAGGGCCGCTGTTGCGCACGCTCGGCTCGCGATACCGGTCGAGCGCGCTTGCGCAGGAGAAGATGGGCGAGGGTTACGTCGACGCCCACTTCTACGGAGGCCACACGCGCGGTGACTTCGAGCACACCGAGGTCGCGGTCTTCGTCGGCAAGAACCCGTGGCAGTCGCAGAGCTTCCCGCGTGCGCGGGTGACGCTGAAGGAGATCGCGCGCGACCCGCAGCGCTCGATGATCGTGCTCGACCCGGTGCGCACCGAGACCGCGGCGCTCGCCGACTTCCACCTGCGCGTGCGCCCGGGAACCGACGCCTGGTGCCTTGCGGCGCTCGCGGCGACGCTCGTGCAGGAGGGACTTCTCGACAGCGACTTCCTGGCGGACCACACGACCGGGTCGGAGGCGGTCGTGGCCGAGCTCGCCCGCGTCCCGGTCGCGGACTTCGCGGCGCGCTGCGGCGTTGACGAGGATCTGATCCGTGCGGCCGCGCGGCGGATCGGGTCGGCGCAGAGCGTCGCGGTCTTCGAGGACCTCGGGGTCCAGCAGGGGCCGAACAGCGTCCTCTGCTCATACCTGAACAAGCTCCTGCTGGCTCCTGGCCGGGAGCTTCGCCAAGCCCGGCGGAGTTCACGTTCACTCCTGGCTCGCACCGCTCGCCCGCTACAAGACCGACGACGTGCGCACGCCGGTGACCGGAGCGCGCATCATCGGCGGGCTCGTTCCGTGCAACGTGATCGCCGAGGAGATCCTCACCGACGACCCGCGACGGATGCGGGCGATGTTGATCGAGAGCTCGAACCCCGCCCACTCGCTCGCCGACTCGGAGCGCTTTCGCGAGGCGCTGGACGCGCTCGAGCTCGTCGTGGTGATCGACGTCGCGATGACCGAGACCGCACGCCAGGCCGACTATGTCCTGCCGGCCGCCAGCCAGTACGAGAAGTGGGAGGCGACGTTCTTCAACCTCGAGTTCCCCCACAACAGCTTCCACCTGCGCGCACCGCTGCTCGACCCGCTGCCGGGCACGCTGCCCGAGCCGGAGATCCACGCGCGGCTGATGCGCGCGCTCGGCGCGATCGACGAGCAGACGCTCGCGCCGCTGCGCGCCGCCGCGCAGGAGGGCCGCGCCGAGTTCGCGGCCGCGTTCGGGTCTGCGGCGGCGGACGACCCGCGGATCATGCGGCTCGCCTCGTATGTCCTCTATGAGACGCTCGGGCCCACTCTGCCCGACGACGCCCGCGCCGCCGCTGCGCTCTGGGGCCTGGCGCATCGCTGCGCGATGACCTATCCCGACGCCGTGCGACGCGCCGGGCACGCGGACGGCGAGGCGCTGTTCGACGCGATCCTCGCGGGCCGCTCGGGAGTCGTCTTCACCGTCGACGACTATGAGGACGCTTGGAGCTACGTCCCGAATCCCGGCCGACGGATAGCCGTGGAGATCCCGCACCTGCTCGAGGAACTCGCCGCGCTCGGCGGCGCACCGGACCGCTGGACGACCGACGAGTTCCCGCTAGTGCTGTCCGCAGGGGAGCGCCGCTCATCGACTGCGAACACGATCATCCGCGACCCCGAGTGGCGCAAGCGAGACGCCGCCGGGGCGCTGCGCATCAGCCCCGAGGACGCGGGCCGCCTCGGCCTCCAATCCGGCGGCCTGGCGCGCGTGACGACGACGCGCGGGTCAGCCGAGACGCTGGTCGAAGTCACCGACACGATGTCGGCCGGCCACATCGCCCTCCCCAACGGCCTCGGCCTCGACTACCCGGGCGCCGACGGGGAACCGGTTCAGACCGGAGTCTCCCCGAACGAACTGACCGCGCTCGAGTGGCGCGACCCGTTCGCCGGCACGCCTTGGCACAAGCACGTTCCGGCCCGTCTGGAGGCGGTCGCATCCTGACAGCGCGACCGCCGACCGGCTAGCGCACCACGACGCGTGCCGCCAGCACGGGATACCGCAGCCCGCGGCGCTTCAGCCGCACGGCGTGAGCGACGTTGCCCTCGACCGTGTCGGCGTAGCCCGCTCGCGGAATCGAGGTCACGATCGACAGGTGCGATGCCTTCATCCGCGGGCGAAAGGCGAAGAACAGCAGGTCGCCGCGGCGCACCGACTTGACCGCGATGCGCTTCAGGCCGCGGCGGCCGGCGACCGCGTCCTCGTACGAGCGATCCGGATCGATCAGCCGAGCGGAGAGGCGAACGCCTGCCTGCAGAAACGCCTGATGGACCAGCGCGCCGCACCAGCGCGGGCAGGGCTTCCGGCTCAGCCCCATCGCCTTGGTCCAGCGGTTGATGCGCGGCGAGCAGTTGGTGGTGCCGCGTTCGCGATGCCCCACCTGGGCGACGGCCCAGGACGCCGCGCTCGAGCGGACGACCTCGCCGCTGCGGCGCTTCGCGTCGGCCGCCCCCGCCGGCGATAGAGCGACGACGGTCAGCGTCAGCGCTGCGGCGAGCGCGATGCCCCGGCGGCCGCGGACGTCGCGAATGGCTCTGTCAGTGTCGGTCATGCGGTCTGTCCCCTGTCGCAACTGCGCTGCCGAGCGACGATTGAACCGCAGACCCCCGCGCCGGGCAACCCCTTCAGCGCCGCGAGGCCCACAGCACCGCGCCCGCCTGGACCAGGACGAGCGCGGCGGCCAGACCGGCTGCGACCGTCCAGAACGCGTCCGGGTAGAGGCGCAGCAGGGTGTCGCCGGCGCTGAAGCGCCAGCTGTCGCCTTCGAAGAAGACGCCGTGGAAGGCGGTGAAGAACGAGTCGAACCCGGCGACCATGAACAGCACGAGGCACGCGAATGCCGCCAGCGTCAGGGTGGCACCCCAGCCGAACGCGCGGCGCAAGAGCGCGGGCGGTCCCGCCCGGCTCAGCGCGAGCGCCGCTGCGGCGAGCACCGCGGCTGCGATCAGCCACGCGAGCATGAAACCCTGGACGACGCCGCGGACATCGTCCATGTGCGCGATCTCGCGCGCGCCGAACGCGGCGCCGCCGCCCGGCAGGCGAGCTTCGCGCAGTCGCTCCACTCCCTTGCTGTCCCAGGGGCTTATCGACTGTACGCCGGCCACCGCAAGGTCGGCGCGCTCGTCGCCCGCGAGGCCGAAGGCGTCGTCCGGGAAGCCCGGCAGCGCGTACTCGGCGTGCACCAGCCACGGGTGCACGAGCACCAGCAGCGCGTTGCCGATGAACACGGCGGGGAGCGCGAGCGCCACGACGACTGCGAGCACGGTCGCGAGCGACGTCGCCTGCGCGGCGCGGGTCGATGCGTGATCGGCCACCTCGCTGACGGTAGCGAGCGCCGGCGATCTCAGGAGACCGCCGCGGCGGGCGGACCCGGCTCGCGCTGCGGCCAGGTACTGCGCGGGATCGAAGCGACGCGTCCGCGCGCGGAAGCGCCACGTCGGCCCCTGACAGAGCGTCGAGTTTGCGGCCCGCGCGAGGTCATCGGCCCGCTCGAGCAGCACGAAGTCGTGGATTCCCGTCTACATCATCCGGATCGCGAAACCGACCCCCGAGAAGCCGGTGCCGATGACGGCGACGCGGACGTGCGCCGGGAGCGCCGGCTCAAGACTCGCGCCGGGGCCTCGTGGGCGTCCCGAAGACGAGATCCCACCACGGTGCGCTGACGCCGAATCCGCGTGTGTGGTCCTGGAAGTGATGGCGCATGTGAAGCTCGCGCAGCTTGCGACCGACCGGTCCGTTCGGGCGCCGGTGGTGGACGTAGTAGTGCGTCATGTCATACGCGAGATAACCGCCGAGGAACCCGGCGAGCAGCGCCCACGCCTCGGCGGGTGGCAGCATGAAGTGGAAGACGCCGACGAACACGAGCGCCAGCGGAATCGAGGCCGCGGGCGGCATGACGAGCCTGAGCGGATCGTTCGGATGGTCGTGGTGAACGCCGTGGATGATCCAGTGGAGGCGGCGGCCGAGCCCGTCGTCGGGCTCGAAGTGGAAGACGATGCGGTGCAGCCAGTACTCCGTCAGCGTCCAGACGACGTAGCCGCCGGCCACCCATGCGAACACGACCGGGCCCAGGTCGCCCGCGGCGGCGGCGAAGGCGAGGAGAATCGCCGGGACGTAGATGACCGGCACGACCCAGACGGGCACCCGCGTGACGCGGTCCACGAACGGCGATCCGAACATCGGCGGCGACGCGCGCAGGTAGTCCTGGCGCGGCATTCCCGCAGGGTCAGGCCGAGGCGGGTCTCTGAGCGCGTCGAGCAGGCTCACTGCCCCTACGGAATAGCACAACGGCCAGCGGGCGCAAAGCCCGGGCCGCGTCGTCAGCGCAGGATGACCGTCGTTCCAACCGGCACACGGGGATACAGCGCCTTGACGTCACTCACGTGCATGCGGATGCAGCCGTGCGATGCGCGAGTGCCGATCGAGTAGTCCGCGCCCGTGCCGTGGATGCCGACACCGTTGGTGATCCCCATCCAGCGTGCCTTGAGCGGGTTGGCAGCCGAGCCACCCGAAACGCTGGTGCCGGCCAGCTCGCCGGCCCAGGGGCTGTTCGGCACCGACCAGACGGGGTTGACGGCCTTGTTGGTGATCCTGAAGCGACCGCTGGGCGTGGGGTAGGCGGGCTGCCCGACCGCCACGCGGTAGGTCCTGCTCAGCTTCAGGTTCTTGAACAGCCGCAGCTTGAAGGCGGACTTCTCGACCGTGACGATCGTGCGGTACCTGGCGCGGACGTCGTCGGCGTTGACCTCCGGGTAGACCTTGCTGACGCGCTGGCGCACGAGACGCGACGAGCGCGGTTTGTCGAGCACGGCGTCGATCTTCGCCGCGAGGGCGACCCTGTTGACCGAGATGCCGAGCTTGGCGCGGCGCAGGCGCATCTTGCGCACTCCGATCCGCGCGCTCGCGTCGCGCCCGGGGCGGTAGACGGCTGATGCGACCTTGCTCGCGAACGCCTTCACGGGGATGCGGGCGTGGCTGACGACGAGGCCGACGTCAGCGCCGGGAGCGACGCCGCCCGCCTGCGGAGCGTCGGGCTGCGCGGTGACCGCGAGCGCTGCGGCGACCGTCTTCGTCGTGTTCAGCTTCACCTTCGCGCTCGCACCGTCGAGCACGAAGCGCCTGCCGGCGACCCTCACCACGACGTCGCGCGTGAGACGCGGCGCAAGCTGGTCGCGCAGCCGCCTCCGCGCCTGCGTGGCAGTCAGGCCCGAGAGGTCGACGCCGCCGGCCACGACGTTCGCGGCGACGCGCGGGGACGCGTCCTGCGCCCGTGCAGAACCGGCGCTGAGCGCGAGCGCACACATCGAGACGGCGATGGCGGCTGCCGGCCTACGAATCGGAACGGTCGGCGAAACCCCTGCCCAGAGGCGAAACATCGACCGCCCAGGGTAGCGGCGGCGAGCGACCGCAGACGCAGGTTCAGGCGACGACCCGCAGATGGCGGCGCGCGGTCTGCTTGGCACTGTCGGCGAAGAAGTCGTCGATCCAGGCCCAGGTGCTACGCGCCGCTCCGCGTCCGGCGATGACGCCGAGATGCCCGCCCGGCGCCGTCTCGACACGCACCTGGGGCGCGTTCGGGAGCAGCCCGGTGATGTGGTGGACGGCCGGGCGGGGCGCCAGCACATCGGCCTCACCTGCGATCGAGAGCACCGGGACGCGTACGTTCGCGAGCTCGATCGCACCACCCTCGTCGCCGAGGTCGAGCGATCCGTCTGCGAGTTCGTTGACGCGAAAGAAGCGGTGGTAGAGCTGGCCCATCGTGCGCCCCGGGTAGGCGTGCATCTGATCCATGAACGCATCGACGGCCTCGACCTGTGCGAGCCAGTCGCGGTCGTGCATGTGCGTGGCCGTCGCGAGTGGCTTGGTCAGGTACTTGTCGATCGAAGTGAGCTGGAACGCACGCTTGACGAGCGGCGCGGGCGCTCCGCCGAGCGCCCGGTACAGGGCCGTGCCGAGGAAGCCGTTGGTGATGTTGGCGAGCGGGCGGATCGGAGCGATCAGGCGTACCTGGCGGAAGTCCAGCGGGCTCGCGACAAGCGCGACCGAGGCGACGGGAAGCGACTCGTCGCCCGCCAGTGCCAGCAGCGACATGATCCCTCCCAGGCACCAGCCGAGCAGCTGGACGGGGCGACCGCCGGCGTCCTCGCTGACGGTGCGGATCGCGTGCGGCAACACCTCGCGGACCCAGAACTCGAGGCCGAGGTCCCTGTCGGAGAAGGCGATGTCCCCGTACTCGACCAGATAGGTCGGGTGGCCGACCGCGAGCAGGTGCTCGGCGAGCGAGCAGCCGCGACGCAGGTCGAAGCACACGCTCGGCGCCGCCAGCGGCGGGACGAGCAGCACGGGAAGATCCCGCTGCAGTGCGTCGCTCTGGGGCAGGTAGCGGTAGACGACGCCCTTCGGGGCTTCGCTGATGATCTGCGCGGGCGTGCGCCGCAGGTCTGCGACGCCGCCGCGGAAGGCCATGTCGAATGCGTTCGCGGCAGCGCTCGAGACGCGCTCAGGGCTCGGGATCAGGTCCATGTCGGAGGGTCCGCCGGGGAGCCTGGAGTGTAGGAGTACGCCTCAGGCGACGTTCGCGGCGCGCGATCGCTCGTCGAGGAAGCCGAGCAGCAACTCGCTGAACCGCGCGGGATCCTCCAGCTGCGGGCAGTGCCCGCAGCCGGCCAGCTCCTCGTACCGCGCACCGGCGACCGTCCCGAGCACGTGGCGCGCACCCTCGTGGGAGACCATCCGGTCGCTGTCGCCCCAGACGAGCAGCACTGGGACGGCGATTCGCTCGAGTTCGAAGCCCTCCAGCGTCAGTTCGGGCAAGAGCCGTGCGCCGAGGTCACGCAGGCGCTTGAGCGCGCCGGTCGTCGGATGGTGGCTCGTGAACATCGCGACCAGCTCGCCCGGCGCTTCGCCGGGCCGCGCGAACGCCAGCCGCCGGTAGATCTCACCGAGGCTGGCGCGCACGACGCGCTCGGGCAGCGGGGCGCGCGCGGTGAGCAGGGCACGCATCACGACGTCGCGCTGGATGACCGAGAACCAGCCCGGCATGTCGAGCCCGGCGGGCGCCACCGGCACGATCGCCTCTATCGGGAGGTCGTCGCGCTGCGCCGCGCGCAGCGCGATGCAGCCGCCCAGCGAGTTGCCGGTCAGCACGACCGCGCGGCCGCTCTCACCCGCCGCGTGCTCCACGGCGGCGGCCGCGAACTCGGTCGTACTGCGGCAGCATCAGCCCGTCGTCGAGCAGGTCCGCGCGCCCGAACCCCGGCAGGTCGACGGCGAGTGCGGCACGTCCCTCCCGGCCGAGCCGATCGAGCACGAGCCGCCAGGTGTCCGCCGAGTCGGCGTAGCCGTGCAGCAGCACGACCGGCGGTCCCTCGCCCTCGAGCTCCAGCGCGCGGGTCTCAAAGCCGCCGAGCTCGAGCCGGTGTTCGAACAGCGGCTCCCTCACAGCCGGCGATTCCAGCAGATGCGCAGGCCGGAAGGCGCCGAATGGCCGTCTGCTCAGGCGCGGCCGTAGACGGGAACGTGAGCGCCGCTCGTGGCCGCTGCCGCCGGGGAGACGAGGAAGGCGATCGTCGCGGCGATCTGCTCGGGCGTCACCCAGTCCGCGGGGTCGGCGTCCGGCATCGCGGCGCGATTGGCGGGGGTGTCGATCACCGACGGGAGGATCGCATTGGAGCGGATGCCGTCGGCGGCGTACTCCACGTCGAGCGCATCGACCAGCCCGAGCACGGCTCGCTTGGCGATCGCGTAGGCAGCGCCTCCGGAGAACGGGCGCAGCGCCGTGCGTGATGAGACGCATATGACCGACCCCTCGCCGGCCGCCAGCATCGCCGGCAGCGTGGCGCCCGTCATCAGCCATGCGGGCCGCAGGTTGAGCCGCAGCTGCGCCTCCAGTTCGTCGGCACTCGTCTCATGCAGGCGCCCGCCGGCCGCGAACCCCCCGACGAGGTTCACGACCGCGCGTGCCTGCGGCCCCGCGGCCTGGGCCACCGCGGCCACCTCGGCGGGGTCGAGGAGATCAGCATGGACGAGGTGCAGCAGATCGTCCGGCGCGACCCGCTCCAGCTCGCGCTCGGTGACCCACGGGACGACGACTCGCCAGCCGTCGCCCAGCAGCGCGCGCACGACGGCCGACCCCAGCCCACCCGTGCCGCCGGTGACGATCGCAGTCGGTGTCAGATCGGCTTGGTTCATCACGACTCTCAGTCAGCTCCGGCTCATGCAAACCCTACGCCGCTAGCCGTCCGCAGTGATCCCTACCTTGAGAAACGTGCTCGTTCGCGACTTCACAGATGGCCTCGAGGTCGACCAGGTGCTCCTGGTTCGCGCCGCCGACGAGCGCACGAAGAGCAACGGCGAGCCGTTTCTGCGCCTGACGCTGGGCGATCGCACCGGCGGCATCGTGGCAATGATCTGGGACGACGTCGCGGCGCTGCGCACTGTCTGCGCGCGCGGTTCCGCGGTCCACGTGCGTGGCCTCTTCGAGCTTCACCCGCGCTGGGGCGCGCAGCTCAAGCTGCGCGCGATCGCGGCGGCCGAGCCCGGCAGCTACGAGATCGCCGACCTTCTCGACGGGCCGCCTCGCGGAGCCGAGGCGATGGAGCAGGACCTGCGTGACCTCGTCACCACGATCCAGAACCCGCACCTGCGGGCGTTGCTCGACGCGCTGCTCGGAGAGGGCACCGAGACCTGGGAGAGCTACCGGGCGGCCCCCGCTGCCAAGCACTACCACCAGGCCTACGCCCACGGCCTGCTCGAGCACTCCCTTTCGGTCGCCCAGTCGGTCAGCGCGATCAGCGCGACCTTCCCCGGGATCGACCGCGATGTCGCGGTCACCGGTGCGCTGCTGCACGACATCGGCAAGCTCGAGGCGTACACGAGCGACCCCGCGGCCATCGACCTGACCGACGACGGGCGCCTTCAGGGCGAGATCCCGCTCGGCTACTACCGCGTGCGCCGCGCGATCGAGACGCTGCCCGGCTTTCCGGCGGCGCTCGGCCAGGCGGTCATGCACATCATCCTCAGCCACCACGGCTCGCTGGAGCACGGCAGCCCGATCGTGCCCGCCACTCGCGAAGCGACGCTCGTCCACATGATCGACAACCTCGGCGGGCGCCTCGGCAGCTTCGACCGGCTCGAGAAGGAACTCGCCCCCGGGGCGGTCTGGTCCGGTTTCGACCGGGCGATCGGCGGCGGCGCCTTCTTCGGCGGCGTCATCGAGGCGGGCGAGCGGGCCGCAGCCTGAGCCGCGGCGCCGCGTGGAGTCGGCAGCGTGCTGATCCGCGACGACGGCGACTCCTGGACGGCCATCGGCCAGCCTGCGCACGCCTGGCTGGCAGGGCAGATCGCGCGCGCCTGGGGCAACGAGCGCTTTGCTCGCCCGGAGCCGAACGAGGACTTCTTGCCTCGGCGTCGCCCAGCACGACGTCGCGTGGTCCGACTGGGACCTGCGCCCGCCGCTGCACGTGCCGGCGCGTCGCGCGGCGAGCTTCTACGAGGCGCCGCTGCGCCCGAGGACCGAGATCTGGATCGACGCACCCCGCCGGGTGCTCGCACAGAGCCCGTACGCGGCCCTGCTCGTATCGATCCATGGGACCAACATCCACACGCGCTACGTCGATGCCGGCCGGCTCGAGCCGGACGACGCCGATTTCGTGTCCGACTACCTGGCCGGGCAGCGCGTCCTTCAGGACGGGCTCTGCGCGGGTCTGGGCATAGGGCGCCGCGACGCCGAGAGCCTCGGCGATCTGCTCTTCTGCCTCGATGCGATCTCGCTGAGCCTCTGCCACGACTGGCCGGCCCGCGAGCTGCCGCCGGTCGACGGGACCGTGATCGCCTATGAGCCGCTGGGAGCGGGCGCCGCAACGCTCGATCCCTGGCCACTGGCGACGAGCGAACTGCGCCTTCACGTCGACTGCCGGCGCTTCGACGAGCGCTTCGACGACGAGGCGTCGCTGCACGCCGCCCTCGACGCGGCTCCCTGGAAGCGCCTGGAGCTGAGGCTTCGCTCGCGCTGATCACGGCTCTCCTGCGGCAACGTCCGCCAGCTCCAAAAGCTCGCAAAGACCGCCGGAATCGCGTACCCGCGCGACCCGGGGGACTTCGCGGCCTTATCGTGATCCTCCGATGGCGAAGGACACCGAAAAGCTGATCCGTCAGCTCTCGCTGATCTCGTACCTGATGGCGGAGCGGCGGCCCGTGACCGCGCTCGAGATAAGGCGCGACGTCGAGGGTTACAGCGGCATGAACGAGGACGCCTTCGCGCGGCGCTTCTACGCCGACCGCTCGGAGCTCGAGTCGCTCGGCATCCGCCTGACCGTCGACCGGCCCGCCGACGGGGCCGCCGAGCAGGAGAACTACTCGCTGCGCTCGGAGCACTTCCACCTGCCGTCGATCAACTTCAGCGATCAGGAACTCGCCTCGCTCCAGTTCGCGCTCGCGCTGCTCGACGGCGAGTTCGCCTACGCCGAACCGCTGCGGCTGGCGCTGCAGCAGATCACCTGGGGCCGCCCGAGCCCGCTGCAGGCTCCCGACCGGCGCTCGGTCGCGCTCGGAGTGACGGCTTCCGCGGGCGGGCACGAGCTCTCCCAGCGACTGGCCAAGGTCGAGACGGCGATCTTCCGCCAGAAGACGATCACCTTCGAGTACTTCACGATCGAGCGCGACGAGACCGGCGCGCGCAAGGTCGATCCCTACCACCTGCTGTTCCGCGACGGGCAGTTCTACCTGCTGGGACACAGCCACGAGCGCGACGCGATCCGCGTCTTCCGGCTGTCGCGGATCAAGGGCAAGGTCGCCTACGCGACGAAGGCCGAGCGCGACTTCCGCCGCCCCGCCGATTTCGACCCGCGCGTCTACGGCTCACGTTCGAGCTGGCAGTTCGGCGACGAGCAGGGGATCGCCGAGGTCTGGATCTCCGAGCGCATCGCGTGGCAGGTCGAGCGTCACTTCGGCCGCTTCGGGGAGATCCGGCCGGGCGACGACGGCTCGGTCGTCTTCGCAACCTCCTACGCCAACGCGCGCCAGCTGATCTCATGGGTTCTCGGGCTCGGCGAGCACGCGCGCATCACCGGACCGCCGGAGCTCGTCGCCGAGGCCGACGAGCGGATCGGCCTGCTGACCGCGCGCCATGAGGGTGACCTCGACCTCGCGGCGGCGAGGCCCGCGCGCAGCAGCGCAGGCGGCGGCGTCCAGTCCGAGGACCCCGAGCCGCGCGCCGGCAAGGAGACCGCGATCCGCCCGGAGCGCTTTGCGCGGCTCGTGACGCTTGCGTCGATCCTGATCGACGCCGGGCGCGCCGGGCGCCGCCTGCGCATCGAGGACGTCTGCGAGCTGGTGCAGATCACGGAGGCGGAGCTCCGCGAGGACGTCAACGTCCTCAACGTCGTCAACTTCGGCGGCGGCTCCTACGTCCTCTATGCGGAGATCGACGACAACGGCGAGATCGAGGTCGATCCGGAGCCCTACTCCGACAACTTCGACCGCCCGGCGCGCCTGCTTCCGGTCGAGGCCAAGGCGCTGATCGCCGCGATCGACCTGATCGGCGACCACCTTCCCGAGGGGGCGCTCGCGAGCGCCCGCGAGAAGATCGTCGCCGCGCTCGGCGCGGACCCGCTGGAGCAGGGCCTTCAGGTCGCCAGCAGCGGCGGAGACGACTCGCAGGTCGCGCGCGTGGTCTCGCGCGCGATCTCCGAGAGCAAGCTGATCAAGCTCGACTACTACAAGCCCAACGAGGACGAGTTCACCGAGCGCGTGGTCGAGCCGTACGCGCTCGTCAACGGCCTCGAGGGCTGGTACGTCGCCACGTTCGACCCCGACAAGGACGACGTCCGCCACTTCCGCCTCGACCGCGTGCGCAGCGCCTCGATCGAGCGCAAGGGATTCAAGCCGCGACCGGAGGTCAACCCGGCCGCCGACGTCGACGGCTGGCCGCGGACCGGCGAGGTCGAGGCATCGCGGATCGCGCGCGTGTGGATGTCGCCGCAGCGCGCGCGCTGGGCGCGCGAGGATCTGCGCGTCAGCGAGGAACTGGCCGACGGCTCGGTCATCGTCGAACTCGCCTACAAGGGCGAGTCATGGCTCGTGCGACGCGTTCTGCAGGAGGCCGGCGACGCCGCGGTGCTCGAGCCCGAGGACGTGCGCGCCGCCGTCCTGGCCGCCGCCCGCAGCCTGAACGCCGCCGCCCGCGCGTAGCGCTCGCGCAGATGGCGAGCCGCCGCGACCAGATCAAGCTGACGGGCGAGGAGGTCGACGCCTTCCTCGCCGAGCAGCGGACGGTGATCTGCGCGACCAACGGCCGCGAGGGCTGGCCCCACCTGATGCCGCTCTGGTACGTGCTGCGGGCCAGCGGCCCGGACGGCGCGGTCGAGCTGTGGGCATGGACGTTCGCAAAGTCACAGAAGACCCGCAACCTCGAACGCGACGCGCGCGCGACGCTCCAGGTCGAGGCCGGCGAGCAATACCAGGAGCTGCGCGGGGTCATGTTCGAGACGACGGCGACGATCCATCGCGACGTCGACACCGTGCTCGGCGTCGGGATGGAGGTCTTCCGGCGCTACACCCCGGGGATCGACGGCGAGCTGGCCGACGAGGTCGTCGCGATGGTGCGCAAGCAGGCCGAGAAGCGCGTCGCCTTCCAGTTCGTCGAGCAGCGCCGCGCGAGCTGGGACCACCGCAAGCTCGGCGGGGTCTACTGAGCGGGCCGCGTCCCGCCGTTACCCTGCGCAGCGCATGGAGCGCCTCAAGGGCCTGATCCTCTCCGGCGGCCAGGGCACGCGCCTGCGGCCGATCACGTACACGAGCGCCAAGCAGCTCGTGCCGGTCGCCAACCGCCCGGTCCTCTTCTACGGCATCGAGGCGATGGCGCGTGCGGGCATCGAGGAGATCGGCATCATCATCGCGCCGGAGACCGGTGACGAGATCCGCGCCGAGGCCGGTGACGGCTCGAAGTTCGGCGTGAGGATCGAGTACATCGTGCAGGACGAGCCCGCCGGGCTCGCGCACGCGGTGCTGACCGCCGAGCCGTTCCTGGGGACCGACGCCTTCGTGATGTACCTCGGTGACAACCTGCTTCAGGGCGGTATCGAGGACCTCGTCGACGCCTTCCGCAGCAACCAGCCCGAGGCGCTGATCCTGCTCACGGCGGTCGACGATCCCGAGAACTACGGCGTCGCGGAGCTGGACGGCGATCGCGTGAGGAGCCTGCAGGAGAAGCCGCCGGAGCCGAAGACCGATCTCGCGCTGGTCGGCGTCTACATGTTCACCTCGGCGATCCACGACGCCGCGCGCGCGATCGAGCCCTCGGCGCGCGGCGAGCTCGAGATCACCGACGCGATCCAGCACCTCGTCGACGCGGGCCGCCGCGTCGAGCCGCACATCGTCGAGGGCTGGTGGAAGGACACGGGCCGCCTCGAGGACATGCTCGAGGCGAACCGGCTCGTGCTCGACACGATCGAGACGCGGGTCGACGGGTCGCTCGACGAGGCTTCCTCGTGTGACGGCCGCGTGATCATCGAGGCGGGAGCGACGCTCGTGCGCTCGACCGTCCGCGGCCCGGCGATCATCGGCGCGGGCGCGCGGCTGACCGACGCCTACGTCGGCCCGTACAGCGCGATCGGCGAGAACTGCGTGATTCAGCGCGCCGAGGTCGAGCACTCCATCCTGCTCGCCGGCAGCGAGGTCCACGACCTGCCCGCGCGACTCGAGTCGTCGCTGCTCGGGCGCGACGCACGAGTTCGCCGCGACGACGGCCAGCCGCGCGCGCTGCGGCTGCTGGTCGGCGACAACTCCGAGATCGCCGTCGTCTGACGATGGCCGGGACCGGTACCGATGCGCGTGCTGGTGACCGGCGCCGCCGGGATGCTCGGCAGCGCGGTCGCAGCTGCGGCGCGCGAGCGCGGACACGAGGTCGTCGCCCTCGCGCGCGCCGACCTCGACGTCACGGACGCGCCCGCGGTGACCGCGGCCGTGCAGGCGGCACGCCCCGCGGCGATCATCAACTGCGCAGCCTGGACCGACGTCGACGGCGCCGAGCAACATGAGCCGCAGGCGACGGCCGTCAACGCGGGCGGCGCCGGCAACCTTGCGCGCGCGGCTGCGCAGGCCGGCGCCCGCATCGTCCACGTCTCGACCGACTACGTCTTCCCGGGCGACGCGCGCGAAGCGTACGTCGAGTCGGACGCCGTCGGTCCGCGTTCGGCCTACGGGCGCTCGAAGCTGTCCGGCGAGGAGGCGGTCGCCGCCGCCTGCCCCGACCACGCGATCGCGCGCAGCTCGTGGCTGTTCGGCGCGGCGGGTCGAACTTCGTCGACACGATGCTGAAGCTCGGCGCCGAGCGCGACGAGCTTCGCGTCGTCGACGACCAGGTCGGCTGCCCGACCTGGACCGGCCACCTCGCGCCCGCGCTCGTCGATCTCGCCGAGGGCGATCAGGCCGGCGTCTTCCACGTCGCCGCCGCAGGAAGCTGCTCATGGTTCGAGCTGGCGCGGACGGCGATCGAGAACGCCGGGCTGCGCTGCTCGGTCGTGCCGGTCACGACGGCCGAGTTCCCGCGTCCGGCACCGCGGCCTGCGTTCAGCGTGCTCGCAAGCGAACGCGGCGCGCCGCGGCTGCCGCCCTGGACCGACGGCCTCACGGCCTTTCTCGGCGCACGCGAGCCAAACACCACGGAGGTCACGACATGAAGCTGCTCGTCTGCGGCGGCGCCGGGTTCATCGGCTCCAACTTCGCGCGCCTGCGCGCGAGCGAGCAGGGCGACGAGATCGTCGTGCTCGACAAGCTCACGTACGCCGGGCGGCGCGAGAACCTCTCCGACGTCGAGCACGTTTTCCACCAGGGCGCGATCGAGGACCCCGAGGCGGTCGTGCAGGCGATCGAGGGCGCTGACGCGGTCGTGAACTTCGCCGCCGAAACACACGTCGATCGTTCGATCGCCGAGCCGGACGCGTTCGTGAAGACGCACGCGATCGGCACGTTCGTGCTGCTGGAGGAGGCGCGGCGACGCGGCATCCGCTATCTGCAGGTGTCGACCGACGAGGTCTACGGATCGATCGAGGAGGGCTCGTTCACCGAGCAGAGCCCGCTCGAGCCCTCGTCTCCCTACAGCGCGACGAAGACCGGCGCCGACCTGCTCGTGCAGTCCTACGCGCGCACCTACGGGATGGAGACGGTGATCTGCCGCGGGTCGAACAACTACGGCCCCTACCAGTACCCCGAGAAGCTGATCCCGCTGATGATCCTCAACGCGCTTCACGGCGATCGCCTGCCGGTCTACGGCGACGGGATGCAGGTCCGCAACTGGATCCACGTGACCGACTTCGCGCGCGCGATCGGCCACGTGCTCGAGCACGGCGGGGTGGGCGAGGTCTACAACGCGGGCGGCCCCGACGAGTGCCCGAACGTCGAGGTCATCGAGCGCATCATCGAGCTGACGGGCGCCGACCGTTCGCTGATCGAGTACGTCACCGATCGCCCCGGCCACGACCGCCGCTACTCGCTGAGCAGCGACAAGGTTCGCGCGCTCGGCTGGGAGCCGCGCGTTCGGTTCTCCGACGGGCTCGCCCAGACCGTCGACTGGTATCGCGACAACGCGGCCTGGTGGGAGCCGATCCGCTCAGGCGACTACCGCGCGTACTTCGAGCGCCAGTACGGGCGCGCGCTCGGCTCGCAGGACGGAGTCTGAGCGCGTTCGCGCCGCGGTGACGGCGAGCGGCCGGCTACGACGGCAGCTTTGCGATCTTCCAGGCGCCGCCGACCTTGCGCATCACGATCGTCTCGTCGCGTGACACGTCGTCCTTCAGCTTCGCGCGGACGACCACGGTCGCCTCTTTGCCGTCGATCGCGATGCGGCGCACCGTCAGGTCGGACTGATCGGTGTCCTTCAGCGCCTTCTCGAGCGCCGCGGTGCACGTCGCCGCACCGCTCTTCTCGGCGATCGCATCGCGCAGCTCGGCGACGATCAGGTCCGAGCAGACCTCGCGCTCGTCGCTGTCCTCCGCGGCGCTCTGCAGGTCCTCGACGATGTTCGCGACGAGCTTCTGCTCACCGGTGAAGTCCGAGGCGGAGTTAACGTTGCTCGTGCCGCCGCCGCCGCAGCCTGCCAGCACGAGCGCGGCGACGAGGACGGTGCTGATGGCCGCGCATCGCATGGCCGCGCAGCGTAGCGGCCGCGCCCTACGATCGCCCGGTGACCGTCGGCGATCCCCGCTCCGTGACTGGAGCCGACCCGCCCGGCGTCGACCTCGCCGCGCTGCCGCCGGCGCTCGCGGCGCTCGAGCGAAGCGTGACCGCCTGCCGGCGCTGTCCGCGACTGGTCGAGTGGCGCGAGCAGGTCGCTCGCGAGAAGCGCGCGGCGTTCCTCGGCGAGATCTACTGGGGGCGGCCGATCGCGGGCTTCGGAGACCCGGCGGCGAGCGTCCTGATACTCGGCCTCGCGCCCGCGGCGCACGGCGCGAACCGCACGGGCCGCGTCTTCACCGGCGACCGCTCGGGCGACTTCCTGTTCGCCGCGCTGCACCGCGCCGGATTCGCCTCGCAGCCCAGGTCGGACGAGCGCTGACGACGGCCTGCGGCTGACCGGAGCGCTGGGTCACCGCGGCCGTGCGCTGCGCGCCGCCCGCCAACAAGCCGACGCCGCAGGAGCGCGACACCTGCCTGCCGTGGACCGCCGCCGAGCTGGAGCTGCTGCCCGGCGTGCGGGTGATCCTCTGCCTCGGTGCGCTCGCCTGGGACGCGGCGCTGCGCCTGCGCGCCGCGACGGGTCACGTCAGTCCTGCGGCCCAAGCCACGCTTCGGTCACGGAGCGCTCGTCGAGACCGGCGACGGCCCGGCGCTGCTCGGCAGCTTTCACCCGAGCCAGCAGAACACGTTCACGGGGCGGCTGACCGCGGCGATGCTCGACGAAGTCCTGGAGCAGGCGCGCGCGCTCTGCGCGTGACGCGCGCCGGGTACGCTCGAGGGACCCGGCATGCCGCTGTCCGCCTTCACCCCGCAGGTCCGCGAATGGTTTCAGCGCGCGTTCGCCGAGCCGACCGAGGCGCAGCGCCTGGCCTGGCCTCCGATCGCCGCCGGCGAGCACGTCCTGATCAGCGCGCCGACCGGCTCCGGCAAGACGCTCGCGGCGTTCCTCTGGGGCATCGACCGGCTCGCCCGCGACCCGCTCCCGGACGGTGAACGGCGTACGCGGATCGTCTACGTCTCGCCGCTCAAGGCGCTCGCCTACGACGTGGACCGCAACCTCGTCACGCCGATCCGCGGCGTGGGAGCCGACGTGAGCGTCGGAGTGCGCACCGGCGACACGCCGCAGCGCGAGCGCGCGCAGATGCGCCGCCGCCCGCCGGACATCCTGATCACGACGCCCGAGTCGCTCTACCTGATGCTGACGAGCGGCGCGAGAGAGACGCTGACCGGCGTCGAGGCGGTCATCGTCGACGAGATCCACGCCGTCGCGGGCACGAAGCGCGGCTCGCACCTCGCGCTGACGCTCGAGCGGCTCGCCGCCATTCAGGAGGACGGGCGCGACCCGCAGCGGATCGGCCTGTCTGCGACGCAGAACCCGCTCGAGGAGATCGGGCGCTTCCTCGTCGGCCCGACGCGCACGGCGCGCGTGCTCGACGCCGGCATGCGCAAGCCGCTCGACCTGAAGATCCACGTGCCGGTCGAGTCGATGGTGGAGCCGGAGCAGACCGGCGGCGACCTCGCGGCGCTCGACCACGTCCAGGGCAGCGAGGCGACACGGCGCTCGATCTGGCCGGCGATCTACCCGGAGCTGCTCGCAGCTGGTCGAGCAGCACACGTCGACGATCGTCTTCGTCAACAACCGCCGCGGCGCCGAGCGCCTCGCGCTGCGCCTCAATGAGCTGGCGAGCGCCGGCCTGCCGGACGACGCACCGCCGCGCGAGATCGCACGCGCCCACCACGGCTCGCTCTCACGCGAGGAGCGCACGCTCGTCGAGGAGCAGCTCAAGTCCGGGGCGCTGCCGTGCCTGGTCGCGACCAGCAGTCTCGAGCTCGGCATCGACATGGGCGCGGTCGACCTCGTGCTCCAGGTCGAGTCGCCCAAGTCGGTGGCGCGCGGGCTGCAGCGCATCGGCCGCGCCGGGCACAACGTCGGCGACACGAGCAAGGGCCGCATCTTCCCGAAGTACCGCGCCGACCTGCTGGAGTGCGCCGTCGTCGCGCGGCTGATGCGTGAGGGGCGAATCGAGCCGACCGTCGTCCCGCGCAACGCACTCGACGTGCTCGCCCAGCAGATCGTCGCGATCGCGGCTGCGGCCGGCGACGATCAACCGGTCGCGGTCGACGAGCTGTTCGCGCTGATCACGCGAACGCACTCCTACGCCGAGCTGCCCCGCCCGCTGCTGGAGAACGTGCTCGACATGCTCGACGGGCGCTACCCGTCGGCGGAGTTCGCAGAGCTGCGTGCGCGGATCGTCTGGGATCGCGTCGGCGGCACGATCCGCCCGCGCAAGGGCTCGGGCCGGCTGGCGATCGTCAACGCGGGGACGATCCCCGACCGCGGCCTCTTCTCCGTCGTCCTGCCGGACGGGCGCCGCGTCGGCGAGCTGGACGAGGAGATGGTCTACGAGGCGCGGCCGGGCCAGACCTTCCTGCTCGGCGCGTCGACCTGGAGGATCGAGGAGATCGGCCGCGACCGCGTGATCGTGACCCCCGCGCCGGGCGCACCCGGTGCGATCCCCTTCTGGCACGGCGACGCGATCGGCAGGCCGAAGGAGCTTGGAATCGAGATCGGCAGGCTCGCGCGCAGCGCGCTGGAGATGGAGCCCGCGAAGCTGGCGGCCGACTACGACCTCGACGAGTTCGCCGCGAGCAACCTGCAGGCGTTCCTGCGCGAGCAGCAGGACGCCACGCGCGTGATCCCGTCGGATCGCACCGTCGTCGTCGAGCGCTTCCGCGACGAGATCGGCGACTGGAGACTGTGCGTGCTGTCGCCGTACGGCGGTCGTGTGCACGCCGCCTGGGGCCTCGCGCTCGGCGCGCGGCTGCGTGACGAGCTGCGGGCTGGAGGCCGACGCGATCTGGTCGGACGACGGGATCATCGTCCACCTGCCCGACGCCGACGATCCGCCGGGCGCCGACCTCGTTCTGCTCGATCCGGAGACGATCGAGGACCAGGTCGTCGCAGAACTCGGATCCAGCGCGCTGTTCGGTGCGCGCTTTCGCGAGAACGCGGCGCGCGCCCTGCTGATCCCGCGCGCGTACCCCGGACGGCGCACGCCGCTCTGGCAGCAGCGCCTCAAGGCGCAGTCGCTGCTGGAGGTCGCCAAGCGCTACGCCGACTTCCCGATCATCCTCGAGACCTACCGCGAGTGCCTGCGCGACGTGCTCGACGTGCCGGGGCTGCGGGAGCTGCTGACGGCACTGCACCGCCGCGAGCTGTCGCTGGTCGAGGTCGAGACCCCGACCGCCTCGCCGTTCGCCTCCTCGCTGCTGTTCGACTACGTCGCGACCTACATGTACGAGGGCGACACGCCGAACGCCGAACGCCGTGCGGCGGCGCTGTCGCTCGACCGCGACCTGCTGCGCGAGCTGCTCGGCCAGGAGGAGCTGCGCGAACTGATCGACGCGGGCGCGCTCGCTGACGTCGAAGCGGACCTCCAGCACATCTCTGACCGCACCCGCGCCGGCTCGTCGGACGCGCTCGGTGACGTGCTGCGCCGGGTCGGCGACCTGACGACGGCCGAGGCGCGCGAGCGCGTGCTCGCGGGCTGCGACGCCGACGCCCTGCTCGACGTGCTGCGCCGTCAGCGCCGCGCGATCTTCGTCCGCATTGCGCGGCGAGGAGCGCTGGATCGCGGCCGACGACGCCGGCCTCTACCGCGACGCGCTCGGCTGCGTGCCGCCCGGCGGACTGCCGCAGGCGTTCGTCGCCGAGGTCGAGGGCGCACTTCAGAAGCTCGTCGCCCGCTACGCGCGCACGCACGGACCGTTCACGACCGCCGAGCTGCGCACTGCGCATCGGCGTCGACCCGGCGAGCGCGCTCGCGGCGCTCGAGGCGGACGGATCGCTCGTACGCGGCGAGCTGCGGCCCGGCGGGACCGAGCGCGAGTGGTGCGACGTCGACGTGCTGCGGCGCATCCGGCGCGCCTCGCTCGCCGTCCTGCGCCAGGAGATCGAGGCCGTCGACGCACGTGCGCTGGCGACGTTCCTGCCGAGCTGGCAGGGCGTCGACCGCCACCCGACCGCCGGCGCGGGGGTCGATCGCCTGCGCGAGGCGCTGGTGCCACTCCAGGGTCTCGCGCTGCCCGCCGCGGTCTGGGAGCGCGACGTGCTGCCGCGCCGCGTCGGCGCCTACTCGCCGGCCTGGCTCGACCAGCTGACGGCCTCTGGAGAGGTCGTCTGGGCGGGAGCCGGGGCGATCGGCCGAAGCTCCGGGCGCGTCGCGCTGTACTTCCGCGACGACGCCGCGGCGATCGGTCGGGCCGCTGTGAAGGGGCCGGCGCCCGAGCCGCCCTCAGAACCGATTCACGAGGCACTGCGCGACCGCCTGCGCGCCGCTCCGTGCTTCTTCACCGACCTGCTCGCCGAGCTCTGCGGCTTCGCGCCCGACGAGCTGCAGGACGCGCTCTGGGACCTCGTCTGGGCGGGCGAGGCGACCAACGACGCCTTTGCGCCGCTGCGCGCCCCGCGCCTGACGCTCGCGCGCGCGCAGCGCGAGCGAGCGTCAGGAGGGCGGTCCGGGCGGCGCTTCGGTGCGCGCCGAGCGGGCGCGCAGGCGACCGTCCAGGGGCGCTGGTCGCTGACAGAGCCGCTGTTCAGCGCTGAGCCCGCCGCGCGCGAGCGCCGCCGCGTGCTCGCCGAGCTGCTGCTGGAGCGCTACGGCATAGTCACACGCGAGCAGGTGCTGGCGGAGTCCGTCAGCGGCGGTTTCTCCGCGCTGTACGACGTGTTCAGCGACCTCGAGACGCTCGGGGTCTGCCGGCGCGGCTACTTCATCGAGGGCCTCGGCGGGGCGCAGTTCGCGCTGCCCGGCGCCGTCGAGCGGCTGCGCTCGCAACGCGACCCAGGGTCGCCGTACGACGCCGAGCATGTGCCGTCTGTCGTGCTCGCCGCGATCGATCCGGCGCAGCCCTACGGCGCAGCCCTGAAGTGGCCCGAGCGGCCCGATGCCGCGGGTGACGCGGGCGCCGCGGCAAGGCGTCCGCAGCGCGTAGCGGGCGCCTACGTGGTGCTGACGGGCGCCGAGCCGGTGCTCTACGTCGAGCGCGGCGGCCGCGGGCTGGCGACGCTGGTCGCGGCCGACGATTCGCGAATCGCGGATGCGCTGCAGGCGCTCGCCACGTTCGTGACAGCCGGACACGTGAAGCTGAAGCTCTCGGTCGAGCGCGTCGACGGCGAGCCCGTGGTCGGCTCGGCGTGGGAGGCGGCGCTCGTCCAGGCGGGCTTCCGGCAGGGGCCGCGAAAGCTCACGCTCAGCGCTTGAGCAAGACGGGCACCGGGGCTCGTCACGGCAGCTTCTTGCCCGGGTTGAAGATGCCCTGCGGATCGAGCGCGTCCTTGATCGCGCGATGCGCGGAGACCGCGGCCGCCGACCACTGATGCTGGAGCCAGCCGTTCTTCAGGACGCCGATGCCGTGCTCCCCGGTGACGGTCCCGTCGAGGCGGAGCGCCATCGCAAGCACCTCCCCGGTCGCCGCGTGCGCGCGGCGCAGCGCGAGCTGGTCGCGCGCGTCGAGCAGGAACGTGGCGTGCAGGTTCCCGTCCCCTGCATGACCCCACGAGCAGGCCTCCAGACCATGATGCTCGCCGATCCGCACGATCTCCTCGCTCGCCTCCGCGAGCCGTTCGACGGGGACGGCGATGTCGTCGGAGAGCTTGCCGCCACGCGCGGCGGTGACTGCCAGCCCGACCCCGTCGCGCCAGCGCCAGAGCGCCGCCGGATCGTCGGGCGTGAGCACGCCGCCGACCGCGTCCTCGGCGAGCGCGTCGACCAGTGCGTCGCGGTCGCCCTCGTCGGTGTCGGACTCTGAGAGCACCAGGAACCCGGCGCCGTCCGGCACGCCGCCCGGGAACCCGCCCCCGGCGATCTTCAGCGTCCCGCCGTCGAGGTACTCGATCGCCGCAGGCACCGGCCCCGCCGCCATCAGCCGCTCGACGGCCTGCGCCCCCGAATGGGCGTCGCCTGTAGAACGCAGCGACCGGAAGGGCGGCCCGCGGCGCCGGGATCAGCCGCAGCCAGACCGCGGTGATCACGCCGAGCGTTCCCTCCGAGCCGACGAGCAGCCCACGCAGGTCGTAGCCCGCGACGTCCTTGCGCACGGGCCCGCCGACGCGCACCACCTCACCGGGCGCGAGCACGACTTCGATACCCGTCACCCAGGCGCCGGTCACGCCGTACTTAAAGCAGTGCGGCCCGCCCGCGTTCGTCGCCACGTTGCCGCCGATCTGCGAGGACTCCGTCGCACCCGGGTCAGGCGGGTAATAGAGGCCGTTCTCGCGCGCGAGTCGCCGCACGGTCCCGGTCGTCACCCCCGCTCCCACGTGCATCCGCCACTGGAGCGGGTCGAGCGACCGCACGCGGTTCAGGCGCTCCAGCGCCAGCACGACGCCCGAGCCTCGCGGAACCGCCCCGCCCGCCCACCCGGTCCCGCCCCCGCGCGGCACGACCGGGACCTCGTTCTCGCAGCACCAGGCGACGACGGCTGCGACCTCGTCCGAGGTCGCCGGCAGGACGATCGCGTCCGCGACGCCGCGAACCGCGCTCGACGAGGTCTGGTCCGCCGTGTAGAGCGGGTCATCGCCGGGCAGGACGTGCTCGTCTCCGACGATGCGGGCGAGGTCGTCGCGCACGACTGCAACGTATCGTCCGGGCAGGAAACGGTCGGCCACTGGACGAAAGTCCGGAGCTAGCGTCTGGTGTCCGAAATGTCTGCGACGACCCGCTCAAAGCGCATCGGCCACAAGGGCGCCGACCACATCGCGCCGGGAAACACCCTCGCGAGCTTCGACGCCGCACTCGAGCACGGCGTCGACATGATCGAGTTCGACGTGCTGCCGGAGCGGCTCGACGGCAGCGGGAGGCTGCTGCTCGCGCACGATTACCTCGACGCCTCGCGGCGTTCACCGGCGACGCTCGAGGAGGGACTGGCGCACTTTGCCCAGGAGGCCTACGACGGCATCGAACTCGATGTCGACATGAAGCTGCCGGGCTACGAGGAGCGCGTGATCACGGCGCTGCGCGAGCAGGGGCTGGCCGACCGCACGCTGATCTCCACGATGGAGTCCGAGAGCCTGCGCGTTGTTCGCAGCGAGGCACCCGACATCCGGCTGGGACGCTCCTTCCCGCGCGTTCGCCGCGACTACACCAAGCACCCCGTCTACCGCTATCCGGCGTACGGCCTGATCCTCTATTGGCGCCGCAGGCTGCCGCGGATCATCCCCGAGCAGCTCCGGGCCGGCGAGATCGACGCGCTGATGGTTCATTGGGCCTTCGTCACGCCCGGGCTCTGCCAGGCCGTGCTGAAGGCGGACGGCGAGATCTACGTCTGGACTGTCGATGTCGCAACGCGCATCGCCGAGTTCGAGGCGCTCGGCGTGACCGGCGTCATCACCAACGACCCGCGGCTGTTCGACCCGTGACCGACCATCCCGACCCTTCCCGCCTGGGCGGCCTCGAGTGGACCCGCCGTACACGCGGGTCGCTGACCGGCGCCGAGCGCCGGCGCCTCGTCGGCGCGATCGCCCGTGCGCAGGCCGAGAACATCGCGGGGCGCGTGAAGCTCGCTCTCGGCCGCCTCCCGGCCGGCGCGCGTGACATCGACCTCAGGGACTTCAGGCCGCCCGACAGCGCGCCGGCTCGCGAGGCCGAGGAGGCGTGCCGGGAGCAGTCGGCCGCCGTCGCCGCGCACGGTCATCGCACGTGGATCTTCGGCATGGCGCTCGCCACACTCGATCGCGAGGTGCTCGACCCCGAGCTCTTCTACGTCGCCGCCCTGCTCCACGATGCCGGAATCGAGACCCCGGTACCCGGGCAGGACTTCACCCTCAGAAGCGCCGAGAAGGCCATGTCATGCGCTGTCGCCGGCGGGCTCGGCGACTCGCGCGCGCAGATGGTGGGCGACGCGATCACGGTGCACACGACGCCCGGGATCAGCGCCGACCGCGACGGCGCGCTCGGCTACTACGTGCAGACCGGAGCGACGGCGGACCTGGCCGGGGTACGCCTGTGGGACATCCCCAGGCCGCTCGTCGACGGCGCGATCGAGCTGCATCCGCGGCACGGCGTGAAGAGCGCCGTGCGCCGTCTGGTGCTCGACGAGGCGGCGGCCGTCCCCGAGGGGCGCTTTGCGCTTCTGGTGCGCTGCGGCTTCGTCGTGGCGATCAGGCTCGCGCCGCTCGGCGACTAGCCTGGGACCACGCACTGCGCCCATGAGCGCCCGCCGGCGCTCGCAGCATGACCGAAGCTGGTGCGCACGGTGCGCTTGCGCCTGACCTTTCCGCCGCGACGCCATTCGAGCCGTGCCACGCCGCGCAGCAGCAGCACCTTTCCGGGCCTCGGCACGGGGAAGGTGAAGGTCGTGCCGCTGCGGACGCCGAGCTTGCCGCTGCCCAACTGCACCCAGCCGCTGTCGCCACCGGTCGCCGGCTCCCACGAGCGCGTGCGGGCGTCGTACCACTCGGCGCGCACGCGCATCCACTGCGTTCCGGGCCCTGCGGGAACGCCGACTCGCACGCCCATCGCACCGGGCCTGTAGCCGGGGTCACAGACGTTCACCGTGGCCCAGGGCCGAGCCTTGGCCTTCGTGCGGGCCGCCTTCCTGCGCGGCTTCCTCTTGCGGGTCTTCGCCTTCTTGCGGGCCTTTGCGCGAGCCTTGGCCTTCTTGCGGGCCTTGGCCTTCGCCTTCGCGCGCGCCTTGGCCCTGGCCTTCGCGCGCGCCTTGGCCCTGGCCTTCGCGCGCGCCTTGGCCTTGGCCTTCGCACGCGCCTTGGCCTTGGCCTTCCGTCCCGAGTCGTTCTTCGCCTTCGCGGCGGTCCGCGCCATCGAGTCGGTTCTCGCCGTCGCAGCCGGTGCGGTGGCGAGCATCAACATCAGGCCCATGGCCAGCAGGGCGATCGAACGTCTCATCATGGCCGGTATCGACAGCGGGCCCGCGATCCATGAAGGTCGTCGTGCAGGGCCGTTCGGCGGCGCAGCGCGGCCCGCTAGATTCAGCCGTCGATGGCGACGGGAACGGAGGAGATCCGGGAGCTGCTCGAACGCGTGCCCGCCTTCGAGACGCTCGGTCACGAGGACCTGCTGGCAGTCGCGCGCGTCGCGGTCCCACGCAGGTTCGCCCGCCAGCAGACGATCTTCCGCGAGGGCGACTCGAGCGACACCTGTTACATCGTTCGCAGCGGGCGCTGCCGCGCGATCCGCGAGCACCCTGACGGGCGCTCGATCACGCTTGCCCAGTTCGGCCCCGGCGACATCTTCGGCGAGCTGGCGATGTTCGACGACGAGGTTCGCTCGGCGACGGTTCAGGCCTTTGACGAGGACGTGGAGGCCATCGCGATCCTGGGAGCCGACATGCGGCGCCTGATGCGTGAGCACCCGGACATCTCGGCAAAGCTCGTGATCTCGCTGGGCCGCCGCCTGCGCGAGGCCAACGCGCGGCTTGCCCGCCAGTCCTTCCAGACGGTCCAGAGCCGGGTCGCCGTGGTTCTGAGCGAGCTCGTCGAGCAGGCACGCGGTCAGGGGCCCGCGGTCGACAGCGGCGGCGTGCTCGTGACGATCACGCAGGCGGAGATCGCCCAGCTGGCGGGATCCTCGCGTGAATCCGCCAGCCGCTTCCTGGCGACGTTGGAGCGCGCCGGGGTCCTCACACAGGGACGCGGGCGCATCACCATCCTCGACCCGAGCGCGCTCGACGGCTACGTCTACTGATGGCCGCGCCGAAGATGGAGCGCGAGTTCTCCGCGGGCGGCGTGGTCGTGCGCAGCGGGTCGGCGGGACCCGAGTGCATCGTGATCGTCCCGACGCGGCGTGCGGCCGGAGGCGAGAAGGTCCTCGCGCTGCCCAAGGGGCATCCCGACGGGGACGAGAGCGCGGAGCAGGCCGCGCTGCGCGAAGTCCGCGAGGAGACCGGTGTCGACGCGCGTGTCGAGGCTCCGTCTCGGAGAGGTTCGCTACTGGTATCAGCGCAACGGGCGCAAGATCGCCAAGCGCGTCGCCTTCTTCCTGCTCGAGCACGTGCAGGGCGATCCGGAGGCGCATACCGACGTGGAAGTCGAGCAGGCACGCTGGATGCCGCTCGCGGAGGCCGCCGAGGCGCTGACCTACAAGGGGGACCGACAGATGGTCAAGCTCGCGCTGTCGCACTTGGAAGGCGGCCGGTAGGGTGCCCAAGAGCGCGATGCAGGTTCTGAACTTCTACTCGACGATCTTCGCCGACCAACTCCGGCGCGGGCGTAAGACGGCGACGATCCGGGTCGGCGACAAGTCCCACAAGTACCGCAAGAACCAGGCGGTCCTGGTGACCATCGGGTACCAGTATTCGCCGCGCGAGAAGATCTTCGAGGCCGTCATCGACGGTGTCGAGGTCAAGCGCGTTCGCGACCTCTCGCCACGCGACATCGAGCACGACAACCCGGAGTTCCGCCGTCACGACGAGCTGATCCACTTCCTGGAGCAGATCTACGGCCGCCCGGTCACGATGGACGACATCGTCACCGTGGTTCGCTTCTCACAGATAGTCGACAAGCCGCAGAGCTACACCGACGCGCGTCTCGGCATCGGCGGCGCTCAGAACTGACGCGCCCGCCGGCGCAGGCGATCAGACGCCCGGCGGGGCCCAGCCGGGCGGTGCGACGGTTCCGGCGGCGATCGGCTGCTCGGGACCCGGGCTGTAGGTGAGCGGCGTGACCGACGGCTCCGGCAACTCGCGGGCCCGGCCGGACATCAGGCCACCGACGATCATGAGCAGCGCTCCGCCGCCCGCGACGGCGAGTCCGTAGCGCAGCTGCATGAGATCCTCGCCGAAGATCGCGGGCGCGTCCCCGCCAGGAGGTGAGACGGCGTTGTAGGCGACGATCGCCAGCGCCACCGCGCCGAGCGCCGCCACGATCCGGCCGGCCGGCGCAGCGTCGATGCGCACGCCCCCGGCCGCCCCTGAGAGCGCCATCGCGATCAGCAGCACCACGACTGCGATGACCGCCAGAGCCACGTCCGCACCATCAAGCGCCTGCCAGCCCTTGGCGCTGATCTCGTCGGGGATCGCGGCCGCCAGCCCTGAGAAGAGCCCACTGAACGCCTGCCCGAGCGCTTCGCCCGGCCCGCTCTGCGGCGTGGGCTGCGTCGCCCCGCCTGCGCCGATTCCCTTGAACGCATCACGCAGCGCGTCGGGGAAGCGCATCGTGTACCAGGGCAGCCAAAGCGACCCGAGCAGGATCAGGGCACCGGCGCCGGCGAACAGTCCGCCTGAGCCGGCGGAGCGCGAGGAGGAGGTCATGAACCACAGGTCGGCGCGTGGTCCCGCCGACCGCCCGCTGAGCCTCCGGACTGGACGGATGTTCGATGGCGCCCGCCATGGCACTCCTGCCGGGAGAGTGCCATGGAAAGCATCGACGGGCGGGGCGTCGGCGCTATCATCACCCGCAGAGGCGCTGGCACTCCCTACGTAAGAGTGCCAACACAGGGCGCCTGGCTCGTACACAACCCCCAACCCCCGTTCGACGGAGGTACATCAATGAAGCTCAAGCCCCTGGGCGATCGCCTGATTGTGCGGGCGATCGACGAGGAGGAGACGACGGCCAGCGGCCTCGTGCTCCCCGACACCGCCAAGGAGAAGCCGCAGAAGGGCGAGGTCGTCGCCGCAGGCGACGGTCGCTGGGACGAGGATGGCGAGAAGCGCATCCCGCTCGACGTCAGCTCCGGCGACATCGTCCTCTACAGCAAGTACGGCGGCACCGAGATCAAGGTCGACGGTGAGGACCTGCTCGTGCTGCGCGAGAGCGACGTCCTTGCGGTCGTCGAGTCCTAGGAGAACCCGAGAACATGGCTCACAAGGAACTGAAGTACGACGCTGCGGCGCGCAAGGCCCTCGAGGCCGGCGTCGACGCGGTCGCAAACGCCGTCAAGGTGACGCTCGGCCCGAAGGGCCGCTACGTCGTCATCGACAAGAAGTTCGGCGCCCCCACGATCACCAACGACGGCGTGACGATCGCCCGTGAGATCGAGGTCGAGGACCCGTTCGAGAACCAGGGTGCACAGCTCGTGCGCGAGGTCGCCACGGCGACCAACGACGTTGCCGGTGACGGCACGACGACCGCGACGGTGCTCGCCCAGGCGATCGTCCGCCAGGGCCTCAAGAACGTCACCGCCGGGGCTCAGCCGCTCGCGCTCAAGCGCGGCATCGAGAGCGCCGTCAACTCGATCGTCGACGGCATCGAGAAGCAGTCCAAGGAGGTCACCGGCAAGGACCAGATCGCGCGCGTTGCGACGATCTCGGCCGGCGACGACGATATCGGCGACGTGATCGCCGATGCCATCGAGAAGGTCGGCAAGGACGGCGTGGTCAACGTCGAGGAGGGCCAGACGTTCGGCATGGACCTCGAGTTCACCGAGGGCATGCAGTTCGACAAGGGCTACATCTCGCCCTACATGGTCACGGACCAGGACCGCATGGAGGCCGTGCTCGAGGACCCGTACGTCCTCATCGCCAACCAGAAGATCGGCTCTGTCCGCGACGTGCTGCCGGTCCTCGAGGCCGTCATCCAGTCCGGCAAGTCGCTGCTGATCATCGCGGAGGACGTCGAGGGCGAGTCGCTCGCGACGCTCGTGGTGAACAAGCTGCGCGGCACCTTCACCGGCGTCGCCGTGAAGGCACCGGGCTTCGGCGACCGCCGCAAGCGCATGCTCGAGGACATCGCGATCCTCACGGGCGCCGAGGTCATCACCGAGGAGATGGGGCTGAAGCTCGAGAACACCCAGATCTCGCAGCTCGGCCGCGCTCGCCGCGTGGTCGTCGCCAAGGATGCGACGACGATCATCGACGGCGCCGGTGAAGGCGAGGCGATCAAGGGCCGCATCAACCAGATCAAGAACGAGGTCGAGAACACCGACTCGGACTTCGATCGAGAGAAGCTCCAGGAGCGCCTCGCGAAGCTCTCAGGCGGCGTCGCCGTCGTCAAGGTCGGCGCAGCCACCGAGACCGAGATGAAGGAGAAGAAGCACCGCGTCGAGGACGCTCTCCAGGCGACCCGCGCGGCGCTCGAAGAGGGCATCGTCCCGGGCGGCGGTGTCGCGCTGCTGCAGGCCTCCAAGGAGGTCAAGCTCGACGCGATCACCGACGAGGACGAGAAGACCGGAGCCAGGATCGTGCTGCGCGCGGTGGAGGAGCCGCTCCGCCACATCGCGGAGAACTCGGGCCTCGAGGGCTCGGTCGTCATCGCCGAGGTACTGAAGGCCAAGAAGGGCTTCGGCCTCAACGCCGCCACGAACGAGATCGTCGATCTCGTCGAGGCCGGCGTGATCGACCCGGCGATGGTCACGCGCTCTGCGCTGCAGAACGCAGCCTCGATCGCGAAGAACATCCTCATCACCGAGGCGATCATCGCGGAGATGCCCGAGAAGGACGGCGCCGGCGGCGGAATGCCGGACATGGGCGGAATGGGCGGAATGATGTAGGACGCTCGTCCCAGGACGAGCAGTGCCCACGAGGGCCCGGCGAAAGCCGGGCCCTCGTGCGTTCACAACCGTCAGACCGCCGCGGGCGCCCCGGCCACCGCGCTGACCGGGCGCGGCGCCGGTCCCACGTACTTCGCCGTCGGGCGGATCAGGCGCTGCTCGCGCTTCTGCTCGAGAATGTGGGCCGACCAGCCGGCAACGCGTGCACACGTGAACATGCTCGTGAACATCTCGGCAGGGACGTCGGCAAGGTCGAGCACGACCGCCGACCAGAACTCGACGTTGGTGGCGAGCACGCGATCGGGCCTGCGCGCGGCCAGTTCGGCGAGTGCGGCACGCTCGAGCGCCTCCGCAGCCTCGAAACGGGGCGCACCCAGGTCACGTGCCGTGCGGCGCAGCACCCGCGCACGCGGGTCCTCCGCGCGGTAGACGCGGTGCCCGAAGCCCATCAGACGCTCGCCACGATCGAGCGCGTCCTTGACCCACGCTTCGGCGTCTCCGCGCTGCTCGACCTCGGACAGCATCTGCAGTACGCGCGATGGAGCGCCGCCGTGCAGCGGGCCGCTCAGCGCCCCGACCGCGCTCGACAGCGCCGCGCCGCAGTCTGCGCCGGTGGACGCCACAACGCGCGCAGTGAACGTGGAGGCGTTCATGCCGTGCTCCGCGGCGGAGATCCAGTAGGCATCGATCGCCTGTACGTGGTCTGGGTCCGCCTCGCCGCGCCAGCGCAGGAGGAAGCGCTCTGCGAGCCGCGTGCCCTCATCGATCACCGACTGGGGAACCCACGGCCGTCCCAGTCCGCGCGCCGACTGCGCCACGAACGACAGCGCCATCACCGACGCGCGTGCAAGGTCCGTGCGCGCCTGCTCGTCGCTGATGTCGAGCAGCTGGCCCATCCCCCATTCCGGCGCAAGCGTCGCCAGTGCGGCCTGCACGTCGACACGCGGATCGCCGGAGCGGACCATCAGCGCGTGCGGCTCGGCCGGGCTCAGCCCGGGCTCGAACTCTCCGTCGACGAGCAGACCCCAGACCTTGCCGAACGGCACGACACCGACGAGGTCCTCGATGTCGACGCCGCGATAGCGCAGCGCGCCGCCCTCCTTGTCGGGCTCGGCGATCTCTGTGGCGAAGGCGACGACGCCCTCAAGTCCGGACTGGACCTCACTCACTGCGACTCCCCATCTCTCGGAAACTCAGGCGGGTCCATTATCGCGCGCCGCGGCTGCGGTGGCCCGCCTGACGATAGATTGGCGGGCCCGCGACTCAGGAGGGCGACGTGTCAGACGCAGCCACCGCAGCAGACCTGATGTTCCGTCCGGCCACCGAGCTGGCGGCACTCGTCCGAGCCGGCGAGATCACCGCGCGCGAGCTGGTCGAGGCATCGCTGTCGCGGATCGAAGCGCTCGATGCGACCTACAACGCGTTCGTCGATGTCTTCCACGACGAGGCGCTCGAGGCGGCCGACGCCGTGCCCTCGGGCGACACACGGCCGCTCGCCGGGGTCCCGATCGCGATCAAGAACAATCAGCCGGTCGCCGGCAAGCGATTGACGTTCGCCTCGTCGCTGTTCGGGGACTTCGAGGCACCGGTCGACGCCGTCTTCGTCGAACGCCTGCGCGCGGCGGGGGCGATCGTCGTCGGCACGACCAACCTGCCGGAGTTCGGAATCGTCTCGACGACCGAGTCGCGGCGCTTCGGTGCGGCACGAAACCCGTGGGATCCGGAGCGCACGACGGGCGGATCGTCCGGCGGTGCGGCCGCGGCCGTCGCCGCCGGGATGGTGCCGATCGCGCATGCCAACGACGGTGGTGGCTCCACGCGCATCCCGGCGGCCTGCTGCGGTCTTGTGGGCCTCAAGCCCCAGCGCGGCCGCATCACTTCGGGACCGCTCCTCGGCGAGTCCTTCCTGGGAGTGCAGGGCGTCGTCACGCGCGACACGCGTGACAGCGCCGTCGCGCTCGACGTGATGGCCGGGCCTTCGCTCGGCGACGTCGCCTGGGCCGCCCCTCCGCCCACCCCGTTCGCAGAGCAGGCGGGCCGCGAGCCGAGCGGTCTGCGAATCGCGATGACCACGCTCGCGCCGCTCGACAGCGCCGCGGCGGACCCGTCCCAGTCGCGCGGCGTCGAGGAGGCCGCGGCACTGCTGGCTGAACTCGGGCATGAGGTGATCGTCGACGACCCGCCTTGGATGATTCCCGGCCTGCTGGAGCAGTTCCTCGTTCTCTGGGCGCCGATGATCTCCACGCAGACTGCGTTCGGAGCGATGGTCGCCGGCCGTGAGGTGACGGCGGACGACATCGAGCCGCTGTCGATGGCGCTCTACAAGTCAGCGCTCAGCGTCGACGCCCTGACCTACGCGAACGTGCTCATGCAGCTCCAGGGCGTCGCCCGCGCGCTCGTAACCTGGACGGCGCAGTACGACGCGATCCTCTGCCCCACGCTCGCGCAGTCGCCGGTGAAGCTCGGGACGATCGACACCTGCGACGACTCCGACCCGATGGCGGCCTTCCACCGCGCCGGCGCCTTCACGCCGTTCACCGCGACCTCGAACCTGACCGGCTCGCCGGCGATCAGCGTGCCCCTGCTGCACGACGACGAGGACGGCCTGCCCGTCGGTGTTCAGATCATCGGCCAGCCCGAGGGCGAGGGGGCGCTGCTCGCGCTCAGCGCTCAGCTCGAGCGAGCGCGGCCGTGGTCGGCGCGACGTGCTCCGGTCGAGGGCGTGCGCGCCCAGGCCTAGCTGTCAGGCCGCCGCGCGGTCGGGGACGCCGAGCACGTCCGCCATCCGCTGCGGCTCCACGCCGAGCGCCCGCGCGTCGGCCGTGCCGCGCGGCGTGGTGAGCGAGACCTCGAGCAGCTCGGCCTCGTCCCAGGTCGCCGGGGCTCCGCTTCCCAGCAGCGCCTCACCCACCTTCAGCGCGCCGCGCACGACCGGCGCGGGTACCTTCACGAGCGGTCGCCGCCGTCCACCGGCCGCGAGCGCGAGCCGCACGATCGCCTCGTGGCTGATCGTCTCCGGGCCGGCCAGTTCGAAGCGCTCGTGGCGCTGCTCGCCTGCGCGTGCGAGCACCGCGACGACGCAGTCTGCGACATCCTGCGCCCAGATCGGCTGGAAGAGCGCGCGACCATGCCCGCTGAACGGCATCACGGGGAGCAGCGACAGCCGCGTCAGCATCGTCATCCAGGCGTCGCCCGGGGCGTAGACGATCGACGGCGCAACCACAGTGGTGCGCAGTCCGGCGGACTGCACGGCGTCCTGGGCGAGCGCCTTGGCCCGCAGGAAGCGCGTGCGATCGTGAGCCTTCGCCCCGAGGGCCGAGAAGAAGACGAAGTGCTCGACGCCCGCGCGCTCGGCCGCCTCGACCATGCGCCAGGTGGCGATGCCGTTCAGCTCCTCGATCGAGCCGCCGGGCTGGTCGCGGATCGCCGCCGCGAGGTGCACGACCGTGCTGACCCCGCGCATCGCGTTGCGGAACGAGGGCGGGTCGGCGAGATCACCGAGTGCGATCTGCACGCGCACCCGCTCGGCGCCGAGACGACGGGGGTCGCGGACGAGGCAGCGCACCGGCGCGCCGCCGGCCGTCAGCCTGGGCAGCAGCGCCGACCCGACCAGGCCCGTGGCTCCGGTTAGAAGGATCATCGCCGCCCGCAGCGTATCGCTCCCAACGGGGCCGATCGTGCGCTCTCGCTAGTGTTCAGCGCCGCCCAAACCGCTCACCCAGCCAACGAGGAAGCTGCGCCAATGGCCTACGTAATCGCCGAGCCCTGCATCGGCACCAAGGACAACTCCTGCGTCGAGGTGTGCCCGGTCGACTGCATCCACCCGTCGCCTGACGAGCCCGATTACGACAAGGTCGAGATGCTCTTCATCGACCCCGAGGAGTGCATCGACTGCGACGCCTGCGTGGAGGCCTGTCCTGTCGATGCCTGTTTCGCCGAGGATCAGCTCCCGGAGGAGTGGGGCAAGTACATCCAGATCAACGCGGACTACTTCGCGAACCCCTGAGCGCGCGCCGCGCGCGGCGCCGGCAGCTAGTCGGCGACGAGGCCGAGCGGCGCCCGCGCGGAACGCTCCGTGCGCAGGGCCTCGGGCGCCAGCAGACGCAGCACGGGTTCCACCTGCTGCAGCGGGTGGGAGAACTCGTCCGCGACGAGCTCGATGATCCAGTCGCCCCATGCGCCCGAGATGCTCGCGACGAGCACCTGGCGCACTCCCTTCTTCCGAAGGCGACCACGCAGGCCCGCCTCGAGGCCGGGATCGTCGGCTCCGATCAGGACCGGAGCGGCGCCGGCCGTCAGTGCATGGGTTCTGCGAAGCCCCTCGACGTCGGCCCAGCGCAGGAAGGTGGAACGGCGTAGCTGTCCTCGCAGAACGCCTGGACGAGCTGCGACGGCGACCACCCGCGGACGCGCGCCCGTGCGCGCGAAGGCCACCCCCGAACGGGCTACGTCGACCGCCTCGCCGCAGCGTCGCAGGACGGCGGCCAGCCGGTCCGCCGGCTCGGAGTTCGCCAGCGGGCCGTCGAGCTCCGCGATCATCTCCGTGAGCAGGCGCCCCACGTCGGCCCCGGCGGGACCGCGCAGCGCGCGCCGGTGGTTGCGTGCATCGTCGTGCAACAGCGCGGCAGCCGAGTCGTCGGTGGCGAGCCCGGACGCGAAGACCCGCCCGCGACCGGCACGCTTGGCGGCGTACTGCGCGGCGTCGGCGGCTCTCAGGAGGTCGGTCGGCCGCCCCCTGCCTTCGCTGAGCACGGCGACGCCGCACGACACGCCCAGCGACTCGTGGCTCTCTGACAGGCGCCTGACGACACGGTGCGCGAGCGCGCTCGCCTCGCGCTCGCCCTGCCCTGGCAGGAGGACGCAGAATTCGTCTCCGCCCACGCGCGCGACGAGCGCCCCCTCGGATTCCGCGGCCTCCGCCGCCAGCACCTCGCCGGCCGCGCGGATCGCCGCGTCGCCGGCGGCATGACCCTTGTGGTCGTTGATCTCCTTGAGGTTGTCGAGATCGAACATCGCAAGCGCGAGGTCGTCGCCCTCGGCCCGCGCGGCCAGATGTGCGTGTTCCAGGCCCTCGTCGAAGGCGCGGCGGTTGGACAGTCCCGTCAGCCCATCGGTGCGCGCCAGGCCGGACACGTGGGCGAACATCTCGGCACGGCTGATCGCACCGGCGATCTGGGCGCTGATCGCGCGCAGGACCCGCGCGTCACGCTCGCCGAAGGCCGGCCTGTCGCGCGTACGCGACGCCCAGATCTGACCCCACGTCTCGCCGGCGGCGACGATCGGCACCGAGACGCAGCAGTGCTTGCCGAGCGCGATCAGCAGAGTGCGCTCGATCGGCGGGATGTCCGGCTCGTCGAGTGAGCAGAAGTGCGTGCCGCCGCCTTCGATGACCGCATGAAGCACAGAGTCCCCGTCGATGTCGTAGATCTCATCGAGCGGCCGGCGCTGCTCGCCCGGCGCCAGCTCACCGACGTTGATCAGCGTGCGAACGACGCGCTCTCGGGCACGCGGCGCTCGATCGAGAGCGACGACGCGTTCACCGCCGAGCAGGCCGCCTCGGCGGCGACCTCGATCACGTCGTCGAGGTTCTGGGCGCCGGCCACCGCCGTCGCCACGGAGATCAGGGCGACCAGCTCCCGCTCGACGCTGTTCGGCGCGCCGTCGGCCGCGGCCGCGTCGCCGAGGTCGTCGACGACCGCCGGTGCGGCGACCGGGCCCGCAAGCGTCGCGAGCAGGGCGTCGACGACGTACGGGTCGAACTGCGTTGCGGCTCCTCGGCGCAGCTCGCTGAGAGCCACATCGTGCTCGAGCGCCAGGCGGTACGGTCGATCGCTCACCAGCGCGTGCCAGGCGTCGCATGCGAGCACGATGCGCGAGGCCAGCGGGATCTGCTCACCCCGAAGCCCGTCCGGGTAGCCCTCGCCATCCCAGCGCTCGTGCTCGTGTCGCACGGCCTTGGCGACGTTCTCGAAGCCCGGCACGGCGGCGAGGATGCGCTCACCGATCACAGGATGGCGGCGCATGATGTGCTGCTCGTCCTCATCGAGCGGCCCCGGCTTGTTCAGCACCACGTCGGGGATCCCGATCTTGCCGACGTCGTGCAGCAAGGCGACCGAGGACAGCTCCGCGAGGGTCTCGCCATCGAGTCCCAGGCGAGTGCCGACCGCGAGCGACAGCGCCTGCACGGCGTCGCCGTGGTCCCCCGTGTAGCCGTCACGCGCCTGCAGCGTCGCCGCGAGCGCGCGAACGACCGAGCGCGCGGCACCGGACGCCTGCGCCCGATCACGCTCCAGGTCGCGCAGGACCTCGAGCAGCGCGTTGTCGCTTGCCGCGAGGTCGGCGGCGGCGGCGGCGGCATCGCCCCGGCCGTCGTCCGGTGGCAGTGAGATGGGGTTGAGCACCTCAGCGTCCATCGGCACGGGCGTACGCGCGCTCAACCGTTCGTCCACCGGCGCTGGACGCCGGGTTGGGGGTCTATGCCATCGGCAGACTGATGCCGGCGGGCGGCGGCGCGGCCACAGGGTCACCCGGGGCGACCTGGAGGACCGGCAGCTTCGCGGGGAAGATCGCCAGCAACCCGCGCGCCGCGTGCCGAACGCTCTGAGCGGCAGCATCGTCGGGGTCTGTGAAGACGAGCGGCTCGCCGGCGTCAGCCTGCTCTCGCAGCGGCATCGTGAGCGGCACCTTGCCGATCAGCGGGACGCCCAGCTCGTCCGCAAGCTCCTGCCCTCCGCCCTCTCCGAAGATCGGGAAGCGCTCGCCGCCCGGCGTGACGAAGCCGGTCATGTTCTCGATGATCGCGGCCACCTCGAGGTCGACCTTCTGGGCCATCTCGGCCGAGCGGCGCGCGACGCGTTGCGCAGTCGGCTGCGGCGTGGTGACGATCACGAACTTGGCCTGCGGCAGAAGCTGCGCGAGCGTCATCGAGACGTCGCCCGTGCCGGGCGGCAGATCCACGAGCAGGAAGTCGAGCTCACCCCACTCGACGTCCTCGAGGAACTGCGTGAGCGCCTTGTGGAGCATCGGCCCGCGCCAGACGACGGCGGCGTCCTCCTCTACGAAGAAGCCGATCGACATGACCTTCACGCCGTGCGCCTCGAGCGGGACGATCTTGCGGTCCGCGGACACCGCCGGGCGGCCGCCGACGCCGAACATGCGGGGAATCGAGTAGCCCCAGACGTCGGCATCGAGCACGCCGACGCGCTTGCCCTCTGCCGCCAGCGCCGCGGCGAGATTGGCGGTGATCGTGGACTTGCCGACGCCCCCCTTGCCAGAGCCGATGCAGACGACGTTCGCGACCTGCGCCAGAGCGCCCTCGGGCAACGACCCGCGGCCGAGCTTGCGCTGAAGCTCGGCCTTCTCGCCGTCGGAGAGGACGTCGAAGGCGACGTTCACCCGCGCGACTCCGCCGAGTCCCATCACGGCCGTCTGCACGGCCGTCTCGAAGTGGTTGCGGATCGGGCAGCCGGGCGTCGTCAGCGACACCGTCACGTCGACGATGTCGCCATCGCGCTGCTCGATCGACCGCACCATTCCGAGCTCGACGATCGAGCGGCGCAGTTCCGGGTCGATGACGGCCTCCAGGGCCTTGAGGATCTCGTCGTGGGTCGGCATGCCCCCATTCTCGCAGAGACGCTGCGGCGCCCGGCAGCGAAAAGCAACGGGGCCGCTCGCGATTGATGCGAACGGCCCCGTGCGAGGAGAGTCACTGCATCTCCACCGGCGGGAGAGGTGCCGGTAGACCGACCGCGTGGCCGCGCCTCTCCGAGCACGGCGGCGGGTAAGTGGTTGCGCTACGCGGCGAGCGACTGAACCCGCTCGACGACCGGCTTGACGACGTCCTCGACGCGCGTCTGGAAGGTCTGCGGCAGGTCCTGCACGTCCACACGGACCGACTTGACCTGCTGCTCGACGTCCTTGCGCAGCGAACGGACCTCGCGCTCGACGCGCGTACGGTTGCGCTTGACCTCGCGCTCGACGCGGTTGCGGCGCTGACGCAGCTCGCGCTCAACGCGCGTGCGGGTCTTCTTGACCTCGCGGCGAGCCCGCGTCTGCGCCGCGGCGCCGCGCTTCTCGAGCTTCTTGATCTCCTTCTCGGCTGCCTCGCGGCTGCTGACGCGGGCGAAGACGTCATCGACGAGCTCCGCAACCTGGTCGCGAGCTGTCAGGACGGCACCCACCTGGACGTGCGCGGCGCGGCCGGCGTAGCCGGTTGCGCGCTCGGTGGCGCTGGCGGGGGCGACGGGCTTGGGTGTGGCTGCCGCGCGAGGCGCGGCGGTGCGCTTGGCTGTGGTGCGCTTGGCGGCCGGGCGCTTGGCGGCCGGGCGCTTCGCAGCGGTGGTCTTGTTGGAGGGCGTGGTGGCCATGAGATCGAACCTCGGGTCGCTTACATCTAAGGAGATTAGGGACAGTGTACACGCAGGAACGAACAGATGTTCTGCGTACAGGTGTTCGTACCCCCGCTCGCGACGACGGTTACGCCGCTGCGTCGAGCCGAGCTCGCAGGCGCGGTCAGGAGGCCGCCGGCAGCTCGCGCGGGCGCGTGCGCTCGATCCATGCGCCCGGGTCGGCGAGCTCCGCGGCCGCGGGCAGCATCCGAGGGCCGGACCAAGCGCGGTTCAGCGCCCTGACGCCGGCGCGCTCGACGACCTCGTCACAGAAGCGCTTGCCGTCGCGGTACTGGCGCAGCTTGAGGTCGAGGCCGATGAGACGCTCGAGCAGCGCCGCGAGCGGCGTCCGGTCGGCACGGCGACTCTCGAGCGCGCCGCGCAGGTCTTCGAGCGATGGCACCAGCTGTGCGCCGGCGGCATCCATCACGTGCTCCGCGTGACCTTCGATCAGGGCCATGGTCGACTGCACCCGCGCCAGCAGGTCGCCGCGGGCGCTCCCGGCGACCGCGCCCAGCAACCCCGCATCGCGCGCGCGATCCCAGAGTGCGCGCGCATCATCGAGCGTGGGGGCGCGCAGCGACGCCGCGTCGACACTCAGCTCGGTCGACTCCAGGAGCTCCGTGAGCATCGACCCGAGGTGCGGGCGCAGCCAGGGCACCGACGCGAACTGAACCGCGTGCGTGACCTCGTGGACGGTGACCCACGCGACCAGATCCTCGAGCGGCGCGTCGATCTGACCGGCCAGCTCTCGCAGATTGGGAGCCACCAGGTACAGCCTCGGGGACGCGGGCGCATCGGCGATCGTGAGTGCGACCTCGTACTGGCCCAGAACGCGGCGCGACAGATAGCCGACGAGCGCGCCCACCTGCGCGCCGATCACCCCGCCGGTGACTGCGCGAACCGGACCCGGGGCGGCGTCTGTGTGGTCGGAGATCTTCTCCTCCAGCGGGCCGATGGCCGCCCGCAGCAGTTGCACGTTCGCGCGGGACCAGGAGTCGCGTGCGATGACCTCCGGCTCGGGCAACGCGAACGCAGGCGTCAGCTCGGTGTAGGCGACGACGGCGAGTTCAGCCTGCCGCGCGAGGGCCGGAACGTCGCCGGGCAGCGCTGCGCCGTCCGAATCGGCCCCCGCAAGGCCGGCCGCCACACGCGAGGCGAGGTCCCAGTTGATCACGGCGACGAGAGCGCCAGCGCCTGCGCGAGACCCTCACTCGTGCGCGCCGCGGCGACCGGCCTCGCCGGCGTCATGTCGGTCAGCGGGCCGCCAAGCGGATCGGCCGGCCCGGCGAATGCGACATGGCCGCCGCTCTCGCGGACGATCAGCTGCGCTGCGGCTGCGTCGACCGACCGGCAACCGCGCAGCGAGGCCATCGCGTCGACGCGCGCGCCCGCGACCTGGCACATCGAGACTGCGATCGACCCGATCGCCCGCACGCGGTGGACGTGCTCGACCAGAGCCCCGGAAGCGGCGGCCAGAAGGCGCGGGGCCGCCGACTCGACCGCCACCAGCTCGAGCCGCCCGTCTCGCGTGCGTCGCTCGGCGGGAAGGTCCTCGAGGCGCGCCCCGTCGAGGAACGCACCGCCGCCGCGCTCTGCCAGCCATTCCTCGCCGGCGCCGAAGTCGTAGACGTAGGCCAGCACGACGTCGGCCATCGTCGGGCCATCCGCCACGGCCACCGACAGGGCGTGGTGGGGCAGGCCGCGCTTGGCGTTCAGTGAGCCGTCGATCGGGTCGACGACGACGATCGTCGCCGGGTCACCGAGTTCGACGACGCCGCATTCCTCTGACACGACCGTGAAGCGGGCGCCGGCGTCATGGAGCTTGCGGAGCTGCGCCATGATCAGGTCCTCGGCGCGCTGATCGATGACGAGAGTGCGGTCCCCGCCGACCCCGACGACGCCCGTCTCGCGCACGCGTTCCGGGCCGGGTGGATGCTCGGCGAGAACGGCCCGCAGCCCCTCGACGGAGCGCCGGCAGGCGCCGAGCCAGTCGTGAGCGGGCAACGTTGGGGCCGACCTCATCCGACACGTACTCTAGGGGTGTGGCGGCATCGCTCCAGGGGCTAACCGAGCGGCAGCGGGATGCTGTGACCCATGCCGGCGGGCCGCTGCTCGTGCTCGGGGTGGCGGGCTCGGGCAAGACCCACGCGCTCGCCCGCCGCCACGCATGGCTGGCCGGCGAAGGCGGCATTCCGGCGGAGAACGTTCTCGCGATCACCCACTCGCCGGTCGCAGTCGATGCGATGCGCGTCCAGATCGAGGAGCAGCTGTCGGGGGGGTTCGCCGAGCTTCACGTGCACAGCGTTCACGGCTTCTGCGCGCGGCTGCTGCGGGACGAGGCGGAGGAAGCCGGCATCGACCCGTTCGTCGTGACGGTCTCGCCGGCCGACCGCCTGGCGATGCTGCTCGAACGCGTCGACGAGCTGACGCTGCGCCTGCACGACTTCCGCGGCAACCCGACCGCGATGCTCGCCGGGGTGCTCGCGCGGATCGACCGCCTCAAGGAGGCGCGCGTCACCGCCGCCGAGATGACGACATGGGCCGACGGCCTGCCGGCCGGCGATGAGCGTGCACAGCGCGAGCGCGAGTTCGCGCAGGTCTACCGCGCCCACGACAGGATGCTGCTCGAGCAGGGGGCGCTGGACCCCGGCGATCTGGTGCTGTCAGCGCTCGACCTGCTCGAGCGCCCGCACGTGCGAACCCGGGTCGCCGCGCGCTACCGGCACGTGCTGGTAGACGACGTCCACGACCTCGCCTATGCGCACCTGCGCCTCGTTCTCGCAGTCTCCCGCGAGCACCGAGGCCTGACCGCGGCGGGCGACCCCGACCAGGCGATCCGGCGCGCGCGCGCTGCCGCCGCCAAGAACCTCCAGGACATCGCCGCCGAACTGCCGGGCATCCAGACACTGCGGCTCGATCACTCGCACCGTTCGCCGAGGCTCCTGCTCGATGCCGCCGAGGCCGTCGTCGCTCCCAACCCCGACCGGCTCGTGGCGCCCGCTCAGGCACCGGAGGGCGGCGCGCTGAGCTTCTGGCGCTGCGCCAGCGAGCGCGCCCAGGCACAGGCGGCCGCGGCGGAGATCGAAAGGCTCCTGCGGGACGGGGCGGCGCCCGGAGATGTCGCCGTGCTCGTGCGCTCCGTACGCCAGGAGGGACAGGCGATCAGCGCCGCGCTCGACGAGCGCGCCGTCCCTTACCGGCTCAGCGGCGGAGCGGCCCTCTTCGATCGCGCTGAGGTCAAGGACATCCTCGCCTGGCTGCGGCTGCTCGTCGACCCGGGCGATGCCGGGGCCGTCGTTCGCGCGCTCGCCCGGCCACCCGTAGAGCTGCGGGCGATCGACCTCGCCCGCTGCGTGCAGATAGCGCGCCGCCGCAAGCTCGACATGGTCGCCGCCCTGGCCGCCGCGACCGAGTCGCCGCAGATCGACCCGGCGGCGCGCGAGCGTGTACTCGGCTTCCTCAAGCTGCATCGCCAGATCGCGGCCCAGCTCGACACCCGCCCCGACCTGTTCGTCCACCGGCTGATCGACCGCCTCGGGCTCAGACGGCAGCAGCTGTTCAGCGCCCAGGCCGACGTCGTCGAGCGGCTGGTGAGCCTGGCGCGCGTCGGCGAGCTGGCGGCCCAGGAGGCGCGCCGCAACCCGCAGGCGACGGGCCGTGAGTTCGCACGCCATCTCGCCGCAGTCGCAGACGCCGGCCTTGGAGAGCTCGAGGCGCTCCCGAGCCCGGCCGCATCGCACGCCGTGAGCGTCATCGCGCTCGACGAGGTAAAGGGTCGTGAGTTCAAGCATGTGCTCGTGCTCGGGCTGCAGTCGTCGAGGATGCCGGGAGCGCGCCGCCAGGCGATCGAGCCGATCCCCGACGGGCTGCTGCACGAGGAGCTGCCGCCCGACACGCGCGAGGCCCACGAGCGCGAGATGCGCCGACTGCTCTACCTCGGCGTCACGCGCGCGAGCGAGAGCTTGGTGCTGGCGTACAGCGCGCGCACCGAGCGCGGCGCACTGCAGCCCCCCTCACCGTTCGTCGAGGAGTCACGACTGGCGACCGGCGGCTCCTGGCAGGACCGGGACGAGGAGCTGTTCGGCCCCGACGAGGCGCTGCACGCCGCCTTCACCGAGCTCCGCGACGAACTGCTGGGCGAGGTCCCGCGCCTCGCCGGAGCACTTGGCGACCTGCGGCTCGACGTTGACGTCGACGTTCACCAGGGCGTCGTCCGCTACCTGGAGCTCGTGAAACTGGCGACGGTCCTGAACCGCCCGCAGGGCCAGGGAGTGGCCGACGCGCTCGCGCATGCGAACGCCGTTCTGGCGCAGGGCGCGACGGTGGTGCAGCGCGAGATGCTCGAGTCGAGCCCGCTCGATGAGCTCGTGCTGAGCGCCGAACGCGACGCGCGGGCACGAGGCGCCGCGATCGCGCGCCGAGCCGAGCCGTCGCTCGAGGCTTTCCTGCCGCGCCGCGGGGAGGGTCTGCTGCTCAGCGCATCGGACATCGACAGCTACCGGACGTGTCCGCTCAAGTACAAGTTCGCGCGTGTCTTCCGCATCCCCAGCGAGCCGACGCTCAACCAGCGCTTCGGGATCCTCGTCCACCAGGTGCTCGAGCGCTACCACCAGTCCGGCGGGCATTCGGTCGACGAGCTGCTCGGACTGCTCGAGGCGGGTTGGCGCCGCGGCGGATTCGGCGGCAGCGACGAGGAGCAGCAGCTCCACGTCAAGGCGGAGGCGGCACTGCGGCGCTACGAAGAGCGCACGCGGGCCGAGGACGGCGAGCCGGTCTGGTTCGAGCGCAGCTTCCAGTTCCGCCTCGGCGCCCACACCCTGCGCGGACGGGTGGATCGCGTCGACCGGCTGCCCGGGGGCGGTTACGAGCTGATCGACTACAAGACCGGGCGCCCCCGCAGCGCGGCGCAGCTGCGCGACGACGTCCAGCTCACGCTCTACGCCGTCGCCGCGCGCGAGGCATGGCAGGTCGACAGCGAACGTCAGAGCTACCACTACGTGCTCGACGACGAGAAAGTCCCGCTGCCGGCCGCAGAGATCGACCGCGACTGGATCGGCGAGACGGTCATGGAGGTCGCCGAGGGGATCCTCGGCCAGGGCTTCGAGCCGACTCCCTCGTACTCGGCGTGCGCAATGTGCGACTACCGGATCGCCTGCCCGGCCGCCGAGCGCTGACCCGCCTTTCGGCGCGGCGATCGAGCCCGGCACCGTGCGGCGAACGGTCATCCGGAAGGGCCGAGCGGTCAGATCGGCGGGCCGAACGGATGTCCAGTCCGGTCAAGCCGCCGGGCCGCGCGGCCGAAGACCTTTGCGGGGAGAGCCGCAGGTGGTAATGCGGCTCACGGCATTGGCGGGTACCCAGCTCACAGGGTGCCCGCCAACTGTCGTTCAGCGCCCAGTTCAGGAGCCGGCGTCGCCGCGCTGATTGAGGAAGCGCTGGAACTCCCGCGCGAGCACGTCGCCCGACGGCACCTCGCGCTGCCCGAAGGGCGGCTCCTCGGCGTCGGCCTCCTGCTCGAGTCGCTCCACGAACTTGCGGACGTCGTCGTCCTGGGCGACCGCCGCGTTGACGCGGCTCTCGTACTCGCCGGCCGCCCCCTCGAGGTCGCCGGCGTCGACGTTGACGCCGACCAGTGACTCGAGCTTGCGCACGAGCGCGAGCGAGGCCTTCGGGTTGGGCGCCGCCGCGACATAGTGGGGGACGCTCGCCCACAGGCTCGCGGACGGCATCCCCGCCTCCTGGCAGGCATGGTGCAGCACGCCGGTTATCCCGGTAGGCCCCTCGTAGCTGGTCGGACCGAGCCCGATCCGCTCGGCGAGACCCTCGTCGCTGGCGATGCCCGTCAGCGGCACGGCGCGCGTGTGCGGCACGTCCGCCAGGAGAGCGCCGAGCGTGACGACGAGTTGGATGCCCAGCGCCTCGGCCAACTCGAGGATCGCCGCGGTGAAGCCGCGCCAGCGCATCGAGGGCTCCGGGCCGCTCAGCAGCACGAGGTCGCGCGGGGCCCGCGGCGCACGCGCCGCGTAGAAGTCGAGCTCGGGCCAGATGATCTCACGCGTGCGCCCGTCCGTCAGGCGCACCATGGGCCGCGTCGCCTGGAAATCGAAGAACTCCTCCGGGTCGATCCGCGCGAACCGCGACGCTCCCAGACTCGCACCGACGAAGCGCAGCGCAGCGGACGCGGCCTCGCCGGCGTCGTTCCAGCCACTGAATGCACACACCAGCGCGGGGGCCCGCAGGCCGTCTGGTCGGCTCTCCCATTCGAGCGGCGGCATCCGGATCACCGTACATGATGGGCTTGTGGCCCCCTCCCACCCGTCCACGCTCGCGAGCACTCCCGCGATTGCGCCGGACACGGAGCCGGAAGCGCGCCGGAGCGCCGCCGGGGCCGGCGCGATCGCGACCCTGCGGACCGGCGACGCGCTCGCCGGCATCTACGCCTGCACCCGCAAGGACCGCCTGACGGCGCGCACCGGGAGCCCCTACTTCGCGCTCGAGTTGCGCGACCGCTCAGGGACGCTGCCCGCTCGACTGTTCCGCGACGCGGATCTCCACGGCGCGCGCTTCGAGCGCGGCGACCTCGTGCGGGTCGCCGGGCGCGTGGTCAGCTTCCGCGGCGAGCTCCAGGCCGAGCTGACGAGCATCGCGACGGCCGAGGCCGGGGACGCCGACCCGGCGGCCTTCCTGCCGGTCGCCTACCGCGACGTCGACGAACTCGACGGCTTTCTTGAGCACCTCGCCGGCGAGGTGCGCGAGCCCGGATACCGGAGCCTGCTCGCGCACGTCCTCGGCGATGATGGCCTGCACGCGGCCCTGCGCCGCTTCCCGGCCACGCGCAGCGGCCATCACGCCTACCTCGGCGGCCTGCTCGAGCACACTGTCGCGGTGGCGACGCTGGCCGTCGAGGTCTGCGCGCTGCATCAGCGTCTGGACCAGGACCTGCTGCTCTGCGCCGCAGTGGTCCACGATCTCGGCCGCACGCGCGAGCTCACGCTGGGGGCGGAGATCGGGATCAGCGACGAAGGCCGGATGCTCGGCCACGTCGAGCTCGGGCTGCGGATCCTCGACGAGCACGCCGCGGCGACCGGACTCGACGACGGTCGCAGGCTCGCGCTCGCCCATTGCGTGCTCACGCACCACGGCGCCGAGTCCGCACCACAGCGCCGCTTCGCGCTGCCGGAGGCGCTCGCGCTTCAGCGTCTCAACGCAGTCGACGCAGCGATCAAGGGCTCGATCGAGCACGGCCTGGGCCTCGACGTGGCCGCGCCGGCCTGAGTCCGGCGAGCCCGGCGGAGTCGGTCAGGCGGCGTCGGCGGTGCCGCCGACATCGGCGTGCTGACGCGTGTTGATCGCGGCGGCCACGACCGCCAGCAGCGAATCGCGCGTGAACGGCTTCTGAACGAAGTGGATCTCGCGCTCGCGGGCGGCGTCCAGCAGGACGATGTCCTCGGTGTGACCGGACATGTAGACGACGGCGAGCCCCGGGGACTTCGCCAGCGCACGCTCCACGAGCTCGTGACCGGTCATTCCCGGCATGACGACGTCGGTCAGAAGCACGTCGATCGGCTTCCAGTCGCCCAGCGCCTCGGCCCCGCCCGAGGCCTGCGCGACCTCGTAGCCGGCGGCCTCGAGAATGCGAACGGCCTGCCTGCGGACGGGGTCCTGGTCCTCGACGACCAGCACGCGCGCGCTGCCTGCAGCGGGAGCTGCGCCGGGCTCCTCGACCTCGCGCACGGGCACGCTCTCGCCGGCGGCGGGCAGCCGGAAGCGGACCTCGGTCCCCTCGCCGGGGCGTGACTCGATCGTAAGGTCGCCACCGGAGTCGACGACGATGCCGTGGACCGTCGCGAGCCCGAGACCGGTTCCCTCGCCTTGCGGCTTGGTCGTGAAGAACGGCTCGAAAGCCCGATCGGCGACCTCAGCGGTCATCCCCGTGCCGGCATCGCGCACCGCGACCTCGACGCCGTCGCCGTCGCGCCTGACGAGGATCGTCAGCGGACCGCCGTCCGGCATCGCGTCGCGCGCGTTGACCGCCAGGTTCACGAGCACCTGCTCGATCCGCGAGCGGTCGGCCAGCACGGCCGGCAGCGTCTCCTCGCACTCGATTCGCAGTTCGATCCGCTCGCCGAGCGAGCGCGCCAACAGCGACTCGATCTCGCACGCGAGTTCGCCCAGGTCGAGCACCTCGGGGGTGACGACCTCGCGGCGGCTGAACATCAGGAGCTGGCGGGTGAGCGCAGCGGCGCGGTCGGCGGCGCGGCCGATCTCCACGACGTCGTCGTGAATCGGATGGGAGGGGTCCAGCTCTTCGCGGGCGAAGTCGACGCACGTCAGGATCACGGAGAGCAGGTTGTTGAAGTCGTGGGCAACGCCGCCGGCGAGCTGGCCGACACTCTCCAGGCGCTGCGCCTGCGCCAGCCGTTGCTCGAGCTCCTGCCGCTCCTGCTCGGAGCGACGGCGCTCGGTGATGTCCGTCGCGATCGTGCAGACGGCGCTGATCTGCCCCTCGCCGTCCAGCAGGGGGAACTTCACGAGGATGAACTCGCGATCGGGCTCATCGTCCGCCCCCGCGACGGTTATGTGACCCTCGTGGCTGCGGCCGGTGCGCAGCACCTCGCGGTCCAGATCCTCGGTCGGCTCGATCCGCGCCGGCCGCAGCACCTCGGACGCGGTACGGCCGATCGCCTCGCTCGCGCTGACGTCCGACAGCTCCTCCCAGCGCCGGTTGACGAGCACGTATCGAAGCTCGAGATCCTTGACGATGATCAGCGCCGGGGCGTTGTCGATCACGGCCTGCATGCGCTGCTCGCCCGCGCGGCGCTCGGCCTCAGCGCGGCGGCGCTCGCTGAGATCGACGAGCTGGACCAGGAAGTAGAGGGGGCGCTCGCCGTCGCCGTGCATCAACGAGACGTGTGCAAGAACGTGGAGCACGCGCCCGTCCGCGTGCACGAAGCGCTTCTCCACGGCATAGCTGCGCCTGCGGCCTGCGAGCAGCTCGCGCACGAACGGCCGGTCGAGATCGACGTCCTCCTCGTGGTGGTATGCCTCAAGACTGCTTGCCCGCATCTCCGACTCGGTCCGGCCGAACATCTGGGCGATCGCCCGATTGAGCCGCAGCCAGCGGCCCTCGAGGTCGATCAGGGCCATGCCGATCGGCGCGTCGTCGAACGCACGACGGAAGAGCTGCTCGGCGTTTCGCAGGGCATCCTCGACGCTGCGCTGCTCCGTCACGTCCTGGCACGTGCCGTGGACGACGAGCGGGCGGCCCTCTGCGTCGAACTCGACTTCGCCGCGAGCATGGATCATGCGCACGTCACCATCCGGGCGCAGGATCCGGTGATCGATGTTCCAGTCCCGGCCCTCGGCCAGCGCACCCTCGACGGCGCGCACCACGCGCGCGCGGTCGTCCGGATGGACGTGCTCCAGATGCTGGGCGTACTCGCGCTCCGCGGCCTCCGGCCGCAGACCGTGGATCCTGTAGAGCTCGTCTGACCACGTCACGCGGTCCTCGGCGATCGACCAGGCCCAGCTGCCCAGGCGGGCGACCTGCTGGGCCTCGGCGAGCTGGGCCTCGTTCGCGGCAAGCGCGTACTGCGCCTCGATACGCTCGGTCACGTCCTGGAACTGGCACAGGTAGTAGAGGGGCCGGCCGGAGAGGTCATCGACGAGCGTGCCGTTGACCAGCGCCACCACGACATTCCCGTCGTCGCGCCGCAGTCGCGCCTCCAATTCGAACGACCTCGGCGTGCGCTCGTCCCAACCGGTCGCGACCCATCGCTCCGCCGCGTCGCGATCGGCCGCGATATCCCACGCCGAGCGTGTCACGAGCTCCTGCTCGGCGGTTCCCAGCATGCTCGCGAGTGCGGCGTTGACGCGGCGGAAGCTGCCGTCGACGTTGACGAAGGCGATCCCCGTCGGAGCGTCGCTGAATGCCTGGCTCAACCGCTCGGCGTCTGCCTCGTCGCGCTCGGTGATGTCACGCGCGACGATGTGGCAGAGGCCCGCTGCCGGGTCGATCGCGGCCCGCACCTCAGCCCAGCGGACGTCGCCGTCCGGGCGCACGACGCGCAGGCGGAACTCCTCGATCGACGGCTCGTCCCGGACGCTGTACCGCGCGAAGCGGTCCTGCGCGCGTTCGGCGTCGGCCGGGTCGATCAGCGTCCACATCGAGGTGTCGAGCAGTTCCTCGCGGGGGCGCGCGAGCATCTGGGCGGCTGCCGGGTTCAGACGCCGGATCGTTCCGTCGAGCGAGGTGACGACCAGCGCGTCGCTCGCCAGTTCGAATAGGCGCTGTTCCAGCGCGTCGTGTGGGATGTCGCTGAGGTCGTGCAACTCGTGTCCGCTTCCCAGCCGCGCCCCGGCGAGACAGCCGCGATGGCCCGCGAGCCGCGTCCGAGGGTACGTATCGGCATCGAGACCCACAAGGCATGAGCCCCAGTCGCGCACTGCGACCGCGCCGAGCGGCCGGCAGCGCGCGCCCAACGGTCAGGATCCGGCATGCGCCGGACGGCGCGCTAGCGTTCGCGAACGGTGGAGGGTCACCAACAGCAGACAGCGACCGCGCCGATCTCGGCGCATTTCGTCAACAACGTGCTGGCCGCTGCCGCGAGCTACATCGAGGACGACCCCGAATTCGCGCGCGACGTGCTCGCCGAACTCGGCCAATTCATGTCGTACTGCCTGCGTGAAGACCCCTCGCCGGTCCCCATCTCGAAGGAGCTCGTCCACGTCGCGACCTACCTGCGCCTCCAGCAGGCGCGCTTCCCCGAGCGCATCGACGTCCTGCTTCCACCCGACGGCACGGTCTCGGGCCGCCGCGTGACGCCCGGGTCGGTGCAGCGCCCGCTCGCGCAGGCGCTCTCGCGCCGCCTGGGGGAGCACTCCGGCCGGTGCGAGGTCGCACTGCGCACGTCGGGAGAGGATCTCGAAGTGACGGTGGGCAGCCCGGGCGACGCTGATCCCGAGCGCGTTCCGATCGCGCTGACCTCAATGGAAGGAGCGCTCTCGTGAGCGGACTTGTCGTACTCGCGGTCGACGACGAGCCGCGCGCACTCGCCGACGTGCAGCGCATTCTCAGCGCCTCGTCCCGCGTCGAGAAGGTCGACATCGCCGGCGGTGGCCGCGACGCGCTGCTGAAGCTCGGCGAGGGGGCGTACGACGCACTGCTGCTCGACGTGCGGATGCCGGAGATCGAGGGCATCGAGCTCGCTCGTCTGCTGCGGCGCTTCGACGACCCGCCCGAGGTCGTCTTCCTGACCGGCCACGCAGACGCCGCCGTCGAGGCCTTCGAGGTCCAGGCCCTGGACTTCCTCGTCAAGCCGGTCACGCGCGAGCGGCTCGACGCCGCCCTCGAGCGCATCGAGGTCGCGCGCGCCCGCCGCGGCATGGTTGCCGGGACGGCACCCGCCCAGCGCACGGCACCCGAGGTCGTCGCGCTCGACAATCCCGACGGTCCCGGGAAGCGCCTCGTTCGGCTGGAGACGATCAGCCACGTCGATGCCGACGGCGACTACGCCCGGATCCACGCAGCCGACGGCGACTTCGTTCTGCGCGCGCCACTCGGCCAGCTCGAGGAGGACTGGGGGCCTGCGGGCTTCGTGCGCGTGCACCGCGCCCACCTCGTGAACCTGGGCCACGCCGTCGAGCTGCGCTCGCAGCAGAACGGAACCGCCGTGCTCGCACTCCACGACGGCACGGAGCTCCCCGTCGCGCGCCGCACGGTCGCAGCGCTGCGGCGCAGGCTCAAGGCCTAGGCGACTCGCCCCCGGCGCGGACCTCGCGCAGCGCGGGCGCCGCGAGCGACCACGCGACCCAGAGGAGGAGGACCGCAAAGGCCAGCTCAACGCCGCGCTCCGGCGCGGCGTTGACGGCGACGACCCCGATCACCGCCCCCGGCGCCGCGAAGATCCCGATCGCAAGGCCCTCTCGCACGCGCAGGTTCCCGTAGTGATGCTGTCGCCACGCCCCTACCACCGCGACGGGGACGATCGCCAGCAGTGAGGTCGCCTCCGCATCCACCTGCGACAGCCCGAGGATCAGGACCAGGCACGGGACGAACAGCGCGCCCCCGCCCACCCCGAGCAGGCCTGACAGGACTCCGGCGACGAAGCCGACGATGATCGTCGTGACGATCATCCGCGGACCACGAGCAGCAGGGCCGTCGAGACCAGCACGGCGGCGAACAGCAGGCGCACGTGGACTCCGGGGACGCGCTGCTGAAGCCAGGTCCCGGCGAGCACCCCGCCGACCGCGGGCAGGCCGATCAGCAGCCCGTCATCGACATGAACGTTCCCGTACGCAGCCTGCGCGGTCACGGCGGCCAGCGCGGTGACCGCGATCGCCAGCAGTGACGTACCGGTCGCCTCGCGCTCCTCGTAGCGCAGCCAGATGATCAGGAGCGGCACCGCGACGATCCCGCCGCCGACACCGAACAGTCCGCTGAACAGCCCGGCCGCGACCCCGACTGCGGCCAGCTGCTGAAGTCGGCCACCAGGCATCGCGCCATAGTAGGTCCCCGCGCGCCGAGCGAACGTCGAGGCGCCCGCCGGGACGGTCGAGCCCACCGATCGCGCCATACTAAGCGCGTGTCCGCTGCCGCGACGCTCACGGAGGTGACCGCAGCGCTGCGCGCGGACCCCGCTCGCGCGGCGATCCTGCTCGACGTCGACGGAACGCTCGCCCCCGTCGTCCGCGACCCCGAGCAGGCCAGCGTGCCGGAGCTGATTCGCCGCCAGCTGCTGCTGGTCACCGAGCGCTACGGCTTCGTCGCCTGTGTGAGCGGGCGACGGGCGAGCGTCGCGCGGCGGATAGTCGGGCTCGGAACGATCCCGTATGCCGGCAACCACGGTGCCGAGCTTCTGCGCCGCGGGGCGGCGCTGCCCGAGGTCGACGTCGAGGCCGAGCGCTGGACGGCCCGCGTACGCGGGGTCGCGGCCCGAGCAGGCGACGAGCGCCTGCGAGCCGCCGGCATCCGCGTGGAGGACAAGGGGCCGATCGTCGCCCTGCACTGGCGCGCCGCCGACGACCAGGCGCGCGCCGAGGGGGTCGCCCGCGAGATCGCGGCCGAGGCCGAGCGCGCCGGCCTCGTTGTCCACGAGGGCCGGAAGGTGATGGAGCTGCGGCCACCCGTCGCGATCGGGAAGGACGCCGCCGTGCGGCGTCTGCTGGAGGGGGTGCCGGTCGACATCGCGCTCTATGCCGGTGATGACCGAACTGACGTCGATGCGTTCGATGGGCTGCGTGACCTGGTCAGCGAGGGCAGGCTGAGTGCAGCGATCTGCGTGGGGGTGCGCTCCGACGAGTCGCCGCCCGAGCTGCTCGAGCAGGCCGACGTGCTGATCCCTCCCGGAGACGGTGTGCGCGCGCTGCTGCAGACGCTCACCACGTAGGCTCGCCCGCGATGCTCAGACCACGCTCGAGACGGTGCGCTTCGTAGACCTCCTGAGGGCCACCGTGCTGCTCAGCGCCGCGGCCGCGACGATGCTCGCCGTGATCACGGTGCTGGAGGCCAACGCGCAGGCGGATGACGCCCTCGCCCTCGCCGCAGCAGGTTGGTGGCTCGGAGCGCTGGCGATCGGGGTGCGCATCGGGCGCAGGGCGACGGTCAGCCCGGCGATCGAGCGCGTCCTGCGCGAGGCGCGCGCGGCGACCTCGCTTCCGGAGATGCGCGCCGGTCGCGTGCTCGCCAACCGCCTCTGGCCGCTCCTGCTCGCGACGGTGGGGGCAGCCGCGTGCTCGCTTCTGTGGCCCCAGGTCGGGGCGATCGCCGCCGGATTCGGCGTGATGTGGGCGCTCTCGTGGCGTCGGCAGGACGCAGCCGTCACGGCGATCGAGGAGCGCGACGGCGTGACCTTCTTCGTCGCGCAGACCGCTCCGCTGAAACCGATGCGGCTGGTGCGCGCCCCCGGGTTCACGCGTACCGACACGCCGGAGGCTCCCGGCGGTGTCGCTTGACCGGCCGCGTCAGCTGAACAACGAGACGAGACCCACGAGCGCTGGAGCGATCACCAGCGCCGGCAGGAAGTTGCCCACGCGCACGTCCTTGATCTCGAACAGCTTCAGGCTTATCCCGATTATCAGCAGCCCGCCTGCACTGACCAGTGCGGCAAGCGCCTCGCTGTCCTCGGCGAGAATCGAATCGAAGAGCCCGGCCGCGATCGTGATCGCACCCTGAACCACGAAGACGCTGACCGCCGCAAACGCGACGCCCGGTCCCAGCGAGGCGGCCAGCGCGATCGACGCGAAGCCGTCGAGCATCGCCTTCGTCGCCAGCGCCTCGTAGTCGCCGGTGAGCCCGTCCTGAATCGATCCGACGACCGTCAGCGGGCCGACGCAGAACAGCAGGCTCGCCGTGAAGAACGCCGCGCTCACGTTGCCCGCCTCCCCACCGCGGCGCTCGACCAAGCCTTGGAGTCGGTCGCCGATCGCCTGGATCCGGTCCTCGATTCGCAGCGCCTCGCCCGCGATCCCGCCGAGCAGGATCCCGCCGAGGACGTACAGCGCGCTCGTCGCGCGCCACTCCAGCGCGAGGTCGACGCCGACGACGAGCGTCACCAGTCCGAGCCCGTCGAGAACGCGGCGGCGAACCCTCTCCGGCAGGCGCTCGCCGACCAGCACGCCGACCAGCGTGCCGGCGAGCACGGCCGCAACGTTGATGAGGGTGCCCGTCACGAGCGCGTCAGGATGGCAGGATGCGGGCGGTGCCCGTGACCGACGTCCTGATCGTCTCGCTCGGCTCGACCGCAGGACTGCGCGCCTCAGACGACGAACTGGCGGCAAGCATGCGCCGCGCGGGAGCGGCCGTCGTCGTCGCAGCAGCCGCTCCACAGCCACGCGTGCGGACGCTCGCCTACACCGACTGGCGCTGGGCGCGCGCAGCACGAGCGGCAGCGCGAACGGCCATCGCCGAGCACGAGCCGCGCTCCATCATCTACTCGACCACGACTGCGGCGCTGCTGTGGCCACGTCCCGGCGCCATCCGCTACGACGCGCCTGCCGCCGCCACGCGCCCGGGTCGCCACGGCCTCTGGCAGCGCCCGCGCGAGCGAAGCCGGCTGGACGATGCGCCGCTGCTGATACCCACCTCGGAGCGGACGCTCGAGGAGACGCCCACTCCGCACGCGCCCGCCGTGATCGTGCCGATCGCCGTCGAACCGGCCGGGCTCGGCGAGCCCTGGGCGCTGCGCGAGGTGAGCGCGGTCACATACGCCGCGGACCCCGACAAGAAGGGCCTGGACCGCGTGCTCGACGCGTGGGCGACCGCGCGGCGCGAGGGCGAGACGCTCGTGGTCGCCGGGCTTGAGCGCGAGCGCATGCCCGAACCTCCGCCCGGCGTCGAGGTCGTGGGGCGCCTCGAGCGCCCCGCCTACCGCAGGCTGCTTCTGCGCTCGAAGGTCTTCGTCAGCGCCGCGCGGCGCGAGGATCACGGCATCGCCCAACTCGAGGCGCTCGCCGACGGCTGCCTGCTGGTCACCACGCCGGCGCCGGGACCCTACGCGGCGCTGCCGCTCGCGCGCGAGCTCGATCCGCGGCTGGTGACCGACGACCTCGCGCCCGCGATCCGCGCCGCGCTGGATGAGCCGGCACCGCGTTACGTGGAACGCTCGATCCCACTGCTCGAGCGCTTCACCCGGTCGGTGGTCGACAGGGTCGTTGAAGTGGAGCTGCTTCCGAGGCTGCTCGGGTAGAGTCGGCCGCAGGATGAGGAGAGTGCGAAAGCGTCCGTTCTTCGGCGCCGTGTCCGCACTCGTGGTCGCGACGCTCTGCGGCACGCTCGTGCAGCCGGCGATCGCCGAAGAGACCATCAAGGTCGATCGCGAGTGCTACTCACGCGGCGACACGGCGACCGCGACACTCAGCGGCATGCCGCCCGGCGAGCTCATCGCGCTCAACCTGGACATCGATCTCGCCGCCGAGGTGCCGATCGACGCTGCGGGGAACGGCAGCACAACGTTCACGGTCCCGAGGGGACGCCCGCCGCTGCCCGTGAAGGTGCGTGCTCAGATCTCGCTCGACGTCCTCGCCCAGACGACCTTCCGGCTTGACGTCCCCTTCGTGAAGATGTCGCCGAGCCGGGCCAAGCCGGGGTCACGGGTCACCTACAGGCTCAGCGGGTTCGCCCGCAGCGGCCCGATCTACGCCCACGTGGTGCGCGGACGCAAGCGCCTGCGAAGGCTGCGACTCGGGACGCCCAAGACCGCTTGCGGCCAACTGGTGAAGCGCATCGCGCAGCTCCCGCTGAAGCGCCCGCGCAAGGGCACCTACGTGGTCCAGTTCGACCAGCAGCGCAAGTACGTCGCCAAGCGACGCGGTTCGGTTCGCCGTCTGGTTCGCGTCCGCTTCGCCCCCAAGAGCCGACGCTAGCCGCGCTTCCTCAGCGCGCGGAGCTGCTTCCAAGACAGCGTGTTCGCGACGTCCGCCGCCGTCAGCCATGCGCGCCTCGCGGTCGCGACCGCCCAGCGCTGGTTGGCGAGCGTCGCCGGCCGGTGCGCATCGGAGTTGAGGACCAGCCGGACCCCGGCGGCCGCGGCCGCCCTCGCGTTCAATTCGTCGAGGTCGCGCCGGTCGGGAGCGCCGTTGATCTCCAGCAGCGTGCCGCTGCGCGCGGCGGCGTCGATCAGTGTGGGAACGTCGACCTCATAGCCGCGACGCCTGCCGATCAGCCGGCCCGTCGGATGGCCGAGCGCATCGACCAGCGGATGCTCGATCGCGCGCACGATCCGCTCGGTCATGGCATCGCTGTCCATGCGAAACGACGTGTGCACGCTCGCGACGACCCAATCGAGCTGTGCGAGCAGCTCGTCGTCGTAGTCCAGCGAGCCGTCGGGCAGGATGTTCACCTCACTGCCGGCGACGACGCGGATCGCGTCGGTACGGGAATCGACCTCACGGATCAGCTCGATGTGGCGGCGCAGCGCATCCGGCGATACGTCGTTTCCGAAGCCATGGCTCGCCGAGTGGTCGGTGATCGCGAGGTAGTCGTGCCCGAGCTCACGCGCGGCCAGTGCCATCTCCTCGACGGTGGCCACACCGTCGCTCGCGATGGTGTGGCAGTGCAGGTCGCCGCGCAGGTCGCTGCTTGAGACGAGCCGAGGCAGGTCGCTGCCCGCGTCGAGTTCGCCGCGGTCCTCGCGCAGCTCGGGCTCGATGTACGGCTGATCGAGCGCCGCGTAGACATCCGCCTCGGTCTCGCAGCGCAGCGTCCGCCCGGTCGCGTCGTCGAGAATCCCGTGCTCCGAGACGTGGAGCCCCCGGCGAACCGACAGCTCGCGCAGGCGCACGTTGTGCTCCTTGCTCCCCGTGAAGTGCTGGAGCAGGTTCCCGTAGCTGGCCTCCGGGACCACGCGAAGGTCGATCCGCAGCCCGCTCTGCGCGACGCCGCGAGCACCTCCCCGCCCGCCGCGCTCACACGCGGCGATCACGTCGAGCGCTGCGAACGCCTCGACCACAGCCCCCGCATCCTCGGACGCCACGACGACATCGAGGTCCTTGACGTCGTCAGCCAGCCGTCTCGCGGATCCGGCCAGGTCCGCCCGCGCGACCGCCGGGTGAACCAACAGGCCTTCGACGATCGCCTCGCCGACTGCGAGCGCCTTCGCCAGCACCACGCGCGCGCCCTGCGGCCGCTCGGCGTGAGCATCGAGCGCCGCGATCAGAGCGCTCTCCGCCTTGGCGCCGAAACCCTTCAGCTCGCGGATGCGTCCGGCTGCGGCTGCCGCGCGCAGCGCTTCGAGCGAGTCGATCCCGAGCTCGTCGTGGAGGCGGCGGGCCCGCTTCGGTCCGAGGCCGTCGAGCTTGGTCATCGCGACCAGGCCCGGTGGGAACTTGGCGCGCAGCTTCTCCGTCGCGGGCGTCGTCCCGGTCTCGAGCAGAGCCCGCAGCTTCTCCTCCAGGGTTCCGCCGATGCCCGGCAGCTCCGTCACGCGCCCGTCGCGGACGAGTGCGGCGACCGAGCCGGGCGTCTCGCGGATCGCCTTCGCAGCGTTGCGATACGCGACGACCCGGTGAACGATCGCCCCATCGAGCTCGTAGAGGTCGCCGAGCTCGTCGAGAGCGCCTGCGAGCTCGATGTTCGTCAGATCGGCCACTGCTGGGTGCCCCGAAGCCCGGCCGCGCCCGGGCCAGGTCTCGCGAGTGCATCTACCCTACGCGGCCCTGATGACCAGCCTCCCCTGGCTCGTGCTGCCGACCTTCAACGAGGCCGACAACCTCGAACGCATCGTCACCTCCGCGCGCGCCGTGCTCGGCGGTTGCTCGCCTGAAGGCTTCCGCATCCTGGTCGTCGATGACGGCTCGCCCGACGGCACCGGTGCGATCGCCGACCGGCTGGCGTCGGAGCACGGGGATGTCGCCGTTCTCCACCGCACCGAACGCGAGGGACTCGGGCCGGCCTACCTCGCAGGCTTCCGGCGAGCGCTCGAGGCGGGTGCCGGCCTCGTGCTCGAGATGGACAGCGACTTCTCACATGATCCAGCCGATCTGAGCAGGCTGATCGGCGCGGTCCGGGACGACGGCGCGGATGTCGCCCTCGGCTCGCGTTACGTGCCCGGCGGAGGCGTCAGCGACTGGGGGGCTCTGCGGCGCCTCGTCAGCCGCGCCGGCTCGGCGTATGCGCGAATCGTGCTGGGAGTCCCGGTGCGCGACCTCACCGGGGGGTTCAAGTGCTTTCGCGCCGAGGCATTGGCGGCGCTTGACCTGCGATCGGTCCGCTCACGCGGCTACGCCTTCCAGGTCGAGCTGACCTATCGCGCGATACGCGGGGGCTTTCGCGTGATTGAGATCCCGATCACGTTCCGCGAGCGTGAGCACGGCAGCTCCAAGATGTCCTGGCGGATCGCGCTCGAGGCCGTCTGGCTGGTCCCGGCGCTGCGCCGGCGCAGCAGGCCGGCCCGCTGATCAGGCTGCGGCTAGGAGGCGAGCCGCAGATCGGCGCGCCGCCGCTTCAGCGTCTCCACCAGCTCGTCGCCGGGTGCGGGCTTTGCGAACAGGTAGCCCTGCCCGAGCTTGCAGCCGAGCTCCTGGAGAGCCGTCAGCTGCGTCGGCGTCTCGATGCCCTCGGCGACCACCGCCATACCGAGCGCGCCGGCCATCGTGACGACGGCGCCCGTGATCGCATCGTCGCGGCCACCGGAACCGAGGCCGGCGACGAATGCGCGGTCGAGCTTCAGCACATCGAGATGAAAGCGCTGGAGGTACGACATCGAGGAGTAGCCGGTCCCGAAGTCGTCCAGCGCCAGGCGCACGCCCATCCGCCGCAGCACGGTCATCGTGGCCTCTGGGGCGATGCCCTCCTCCATCAGGACGCTCTCCGTGATCTCCAGCGTCAGGCGTGAGGGCTCCACGCGGTTCTCGGCCAGAACTCTGTCGACGATCGACAGCAGGTCGACCTGGGGCATCTGACGCGCCGACAGGTTGACGCTCGCAGAGATGCCCGCAAGCGAGCCGCCCCGTGCATCCCATGCCGCCAGCTGCTCACACGCGCGCTCGAGGACGCGCGTCCCGATCGGAACGATCAGGCCGGTCTCCTCCGCGACGGAGATGAAGTCACCGGGGAACACGAGCCCGCGCTCGGGGTGTCGCCAGCGCACGAGCGCCTCGACGCCGACGACGCCGCCGTCCGCCAGCGTGACGATCGGTTGATAGTGAACCTCGAACTCGTCGCGCTCGAGCGCGCGACGCAGGTCGTTCTCGATCTGAAGGCGCCCCGTCATCCGGTCGCGGTGCGGCGCCCCGAACAGCTCGCAGCGGGCGCGCCCGCGTTGCTTGGCGGCGTACATCGCGGCGTCGGCGTCGCGCAGCAGCGTGTCGCCGCTGTCGCCGCTGCTCGAGAGCGCCACACCGACGCTCGCCGAAACGTGCAACTCGTCGCCTGCTATCCGGAAGGGGGCCATGAGCGCGGCATTGATGCGCCGGCCGATCGCGATCGCGTCGGCATCGTCCTTCACGTCCTCGACGAGCAGCGCGAACTCATCACCGCCGAAGCGAGCCGTCAGGTCGCCGGGCCGCACCGCACCGGAGAGCCGGGCGCCGACTGCCACCAGCAGTGTGTCGCCGACCTGATGGCCCAGCGAGTCATTGACGTACTTGAATCCGTCGAGATCGAGGAACAGCACAGCCGGCCGGCCGGCCGGCTCCTGCTCACCGCGGCGCTCGAGCGCCGCGTCCAGCCGTGCCAGATAGAGGCGCCGGTTCGGCAGCCCCGTCAGCGGATCGTGCAGCGAGCGGTAGCGCAGCGCTCCGGTCAGGAAGCGCACGAGTGCGCCGACCGCGAGCGTCGTCGACATCACCAGCAGCCAGCGCGCGGCCTCCGCCTGCCAGAGGTCGCGCTGCACGTACAGCACAAGGCCGAAGGCGATACCGACGATTAGCGTCTGCAGCGACGCCTGCCAGAGCGAGAAGAACGCGAACGCGTAGACGGTCGCCCAGAGGTAGTAGAGGACGTAGCTGCTGCCGTTCTCGTGGTTGGCGAGCACTGCACCCGTGATGACGATCGTCGCCGCGGTCACGGCAGCCTTCAGGAAGGCCATCGGCAGGCGGTCGTAGCCGACGAAGAGCACGACCCCGGTGGCGTAGGCGCCGAGCGTCATCGCCAGGACCCCGGCGTCGTCGCTGGCCTCCGTATGCGGCAGGAGCAGCCAGAGAACCGAGACCGAGGCGCCGGCCAGGAAGAGGAACGACAGCGAACGGGCGATCAGTGCCCGGTCCTGTGCGGGATCCTCGTGCCCGGGTCCCCGCTCCAGCCCGAGGCGACGCGAGATCCAACTGGGCAGCCTCGCGCGCAGGGGCGACCCGCCGGTCCGCGGCACGCGCGAGTCAGGGTCCATTCATGGCCTATCGGGCGGCCGTGGTGATTGCTGAAGAATGCGACGGCTTCAGGGGACCAGCGTGCGCTCGAAGGCGGTCGGACCGCTCACCGGGTCGTACATCCGTCCAACGGCTCAGCAGCGGCGGCGCCGCCGCCGAAGGGGCTTGCGATGGACCCCGACCGTCTCGTCCTGCTCCAGGGCCTTCGCGACACGCGCCAGAGCTTCGCTCGCTGGAACGCCGACCCACAAGGCGTTCTCGTTCCGTGGCTGCTCGGCGCGTTCGCGGTCGCCTGCTCGCTGCTGCTCGCCGTCTGGGGCATCGCCGCCGCGTCGACTGCGGACCCGACGATCACGCTGCTCGGGGGGCTCAACATCCCTGCGGACGGCGAGGCGCTCAGGCACATCCTCTTCCGTAACTCGCTTGTGCTGCTGCTTCACGCTCTGGCCTGCGTCGCGGGGTTCATCGCGGGTGCGTCGCTGCCGCTGCAGGTCGAGCACAAGGCCGGGGTCTCGCGCTGGATCCACGAGCGTGCCGGGCCCTTCGCGATCCTCTTCGTGACGCTGGCGACGCTGTTCTCCCTGGTTACGCAGGCGTTCGTGCTCGGCGGCGTCGCGGCCGACCTCGCCGGCCAGCTCGACATCTCGACCGGCATGCTGATGCTCACCCTGCTGCCGCACGCGCTGCCCGAGCTCACAGCCCTGTTCCTGCCACTCGCGGCGTGGCTGGTCGCCAGCCGTCGAGACGAGTGGGATCAGCTCCTGGCGGCGACGTTCGTCACGGTCGCGATCGCCGTGCCGACGCTCGTGATCACCGCCTGCATCGAGCTCTTCGTCTGGCCGGATCTGATGCGCGCCGCCTCGCCCGTCATGTGATCTCGCGGTGTAACGTTCGGCCCGAGGACGGGCACTACATTTTGTATAGTGGCTGTCAGCCGCCACGAACCCCGCCGCCAAGGAGACTCAATGGCCATCCCCGAGGTCACCGACAACAGCTTTCAGGCCGACGTCGTCGAGCACGAGACGCCGACGCTCGTCGATTTCTGGGCTCCTTGGTGCGGGCCGTGCCGCATGGTCAGCCCTGTGCTCGAGCAGATCGACTCCGAGCGTGACGACGTGCGCGTCGTCAAGCTGAACGTCGACGACAATCAGCAGACGGCTGCGCAGTTCGGCGTGATGTCGATCCCGACGATGATCCTCTTCAAGAACGGACAGGCCGTTCACCAGATCGTCGGCGCGATGCCCAAACCGCGCATCGTGCAGCAGCTCGACGACGCTCTCGCCGCCTAGCGGCGGGATCTTCCGGCTAGGCCTTCTCGACGCCGATCAGGAGCTCGCGACCCTCGATCGTCGCGCGCTCCGCGGCGCCGTCAGCATCGAAGACGATCGACTTGGCGAGCGCCTCCGCAGCGATGAAGCCCTCGTGCTCGCGCGCGGCGGCGAGCAACTCGGCATCGCCGCCCAGGCTCAGGGCGATCCGGTCCTCGACGGCGAGTCCTGCGCCCTTGCGCGCATTCTGGACCGCGTGAACGACCTCGCGCGCCAGCCCGCGGCGACGCAGGGGCTCATCGAGTGTGAGGTCGAGCGCGACTGCGTGGGAACCCTCGCGCTCCAACTGGTAGCCGTCGAGCGGCTTCATCGCCGTCAGCAGGTCGTCGGCCCCGAGCTCGTGACCGGTGCCGTCGATCGTGACCCCGACCGGCCGACCGTCGCGCAGCGCAGCCGTCACATGGGCCGGGTCCAGCGCCGTCACGGCCGCTGCGACCTGAGGCATGCGCTTGCCGAAGCGAGGTCCGAGCGTGCGGTAGTTGGGCTTCAGCTCGTAGGAGCCCAATTCGTCCGCGTCGTCGACGAATCGCACGCTCTCCACGTTCAGCTCGTCGCGAACCACGGCGACCAGCCGCTCGATCGCCTCGCGCTCGGCACCGGCGGCCACGACGACCGCCTCGCGCAGCGGCTGGCGTACCTTGACCTTCGCCTGGCCGCGGGCGGCGAGGCCGAGCCTCACGGTCTCGCGCGCCGTCGCCATCGCGCGCTCGAGGTCCTCGTCGCGCGCCGCGGCTTCGGGCCAGTCGCAGAGGTGAACCGACGGCTCCTCGCCGTCGAGGTTCCCGTAGATCTCGTCGGCGACGAAGGGGGTGAGCGGCGCCAGCAGCCTGGCGGTCGTCGCCAGGCACTCGCGCAGCGTTGCGAACGCGACCTCGTCGCCGTCCCAGAAGCGCCTGCGCGAGCGCCTCACGTACCAGTTGGAGAGATCATCCACGAAGGCCGCGATGGCGCGCCCCGCCATCGTCGCGTCGAACGCGTCCATGCGCTCGGTCACCGCTTCGACGGTCTCGGCCAGGCGCGAGCGAACCCAGCGGTCGAGGTCCGTCTGCTCACCGGCGACGGAGCCCTCCGACTGGGCAGCCGCGTTCTCGTACAGAACGAGGAAGTGGTAGGTGCTCCAGAGCTGCTTGAGGAACAGCCTCACCCCCTCGCCGACCGCCTCCATCGAGAAGCGGTAGCCGTCCCATGGCTGCTTGGACGTGAAGAAGTACCAGCGCAGAGCATCGGCGCCGAAGCGGTCGAGCACCTCCCATGGCGAAACGATGTTGCCCTTCGACTTCGACATCTTCTGACCATCGCCGTCGGTGATCAGACCGAGGCAGACGACGTTCTCGTACGCGACGCTGTCGAACAACAGCGTTCCGACAGCGTGCAGCGAGTAGAACCAGCCGCGGGTCTGGTCGATCGCCTCGCAGATGTAGTCGGCCGGAAAGCGCTGCTCGAAGATCGCCTCGTTCTCGTGCGGGGCGTGCCACTGGGCGAACGGCATGCAGCCTGAGTCGAACCAGACGTCGATCACCTCGGGGACGCGGTTCATCGGCTGCTCGCATTCCGCACAGGGGAAACCGACGTCATCCACGTAGGGGCGGTGCGGATCGTCGAGCCGCACGCCCGAGAGCTGCTCGAGCTCCGCGAGCGAACCGACGCAGTGGGCATGCCCCTGCTCGCAGCGCCAGATCGGCAGCGGCGTGCCCCAATAGCGCTCTCGCGAGAGGGCCCAGTCGACGTTTCCGCGCAGCCATTCGCCGAATCGCCCGTCGCGGATGTGCGGCGGATGCCAGGCGATCGTCTCGTTGTTGGCCAGCAGACGGTCGCGCAGCGTCGAGGTGGCGATGTACCAGGACGGCTTGGCGTAGTAGAGAAGGGGCGTGCCGCAACGCCAGCAGTGCGGATAGGCGTGCTCGTAGTCCTCCGAGCGCAGCAGGCGCCCCCGCGCGCGCAGGTCCTCGACGAGGTCTGCGTCGGCGTCCTTGACCGAGCGGCCGGCGTAGACCCCGATCCGCTCGTCGTAGGTGCCGTCGAGGCGCACTGGATTCACGACGTTCAGGCCCGCCTCCCGGCCGAGCCGGAAGTCGTCCTCGCCGAAGGCGATCGCCGTGTGGACGAGGCCCGAACCGTCCTCGGCTGTGACGAAGTCGGCTGCGAGCACCGTATGCCCGCGCTCGCCGTACTCGGCGGCGCCGATGAACGCGAAGGGCGGCTCGTAGCTCAGCCCCTCGATGTCGGAGCCGGAGAAGCGGTCGAGGATCTCGGCCTCATCGCCCAGGACCTTGCCGACCAGCGCCTCCGCGAGCACGAGCGGCGGACCCTCCCCGGCGCTCGCGCGCACGTACGTGAGCTCGGGAGCGATCGCCACGGCGGCGTTCGAGACGAGCGTCCAGGGCGTCGTCGTCCAGACGACCAGCTCGTCACCGGGCTTCAGCGGGCCGCGGCCCTCGAGCAGCGGGAAGCGCACGTAGACGCTCGGATCGACCACATCCTTGTAGCCCATCGCCACCTCGTGGCTGGACAGCGCGGTTCCGCAGCGCGGGCAGTAGGGCACCACCTTGTGGCCCTCATAGAGCAGATCGCGCTCCCAGATCGTCTTCAGCGCCCACCAGACGGACTCGACGTAGCCGGCGTCGAGCGTGCGGTAGGCGCCCTCGAGGTCGACCCAGAAGCCGATCCGCTCGGTGAGGCGATCCCACTCCTCGAGAAACGTGAAGACCGATTCGCGGCACTTCGCGTTGAACTCGGCGATGCCGTATGCCTCGATCTCCGCCTTGGAGGAGATCCCCAGCTCCTGCTCGACGGTGATCTCGACGGGCAGGCCGTGGCAGTCCCAGCCGCCCTTGCGCTCCACGTAGTAGCCACGCATCGTCTTGAAGCGCGGGTACACGTCCTTGAAGACGCGGGCGAGCACGTGATGGGCGCCCGGCCGTCCGTTCGCCGTCGGCGGGCCCTCGTAGAAGACCCAGGGCTCGGCGCCCTCACGGCGCCGCAGCGACTCGGCGAAGACGTCGCGCTGACGCCAGCGCTCGAGGACGGCCTCCTCGAGCGCGGGGAACGACTGCGCGGGATCTACGGGACGAGGGGCCATGCGGGCGCTCATTCTCGCAAGGGGACGATCGGGCGCGTCGCGCGAGCGCCGCGCTCAGGCCGCGAGCTTGCGGCAGATCGCCGCCAGCGAGCGCTTCTCGTCCTCGTCGAGCACCGCGAACGCGCGCTCGACGCGCTGGGTGTGCTCGGGGAAGAGACGATCGACGAGCTCCTGGCCGTGCGCTGTCAGCGCGAGCCCCGCCGCGCGGCGATCGCGCGCAAGGCGAAAGCGCCTCAGGCAGCCGCGCGCCTCGAGCGTGTCGACGACCTCGGTGGCGTTCGCCTTCGAGGTCTGAAGGCGCCGCCGGACGGCGCGCAGCTCGAGCTCGCCGCCGGCGCTCGCCAGGATCACGAGCACGTAGAAGCCGGTCGACGAGAGGCCTTCGCGCTCGAGATCGAGGGCGAGCCTGCGGCGCACGTTGGACTCAGCGCGCAGCAGCGACTCGAGCGCGCGGTGAGCCAGCGGGTCCCCGGGGACGAGCTGCATCAGCGAACATCATCTCGGCCGCACCGGACGGCCGGCGGTCGGGCGACCGATTGAGACGGTCAGCCGGCGACCGAGCGACGGCTCTGGATCACGTCGGACCCGTCGAGGCCGTCGAGGCCGTCGAGCCCCGTCGGCTCCGCCGGCCAGAGCTCACGGCCGTCCAGCGCGCCGACGAGGCCGTCAACGGCTGCCAGCGGCTTCGATGCCAGGCGGGAGACCGTGCTGCCACCGCTCTCCGGCAACTGGCCACGGAAGTCGTAGATCGCAACGGACTCGCTGATCCGCCGCGCCGCGAAGACCAGCCGGCCAAGCGCATCGAGGTCCGCGCGGCCGCCGGCCAGCACGATCGCCTTCGGCTCGACTGCGTGCAGAGCACGCGCGGAGCGTGCGGGGTCGAGCCCGACGGCGAGCGTCAACGTCCGCAGGCCACGGCGGCGCAACGCCAGCTCGAGTGCCTGCCCGTAGAGCGACTCGACGTCGCAGGGACCGCTCGCATCGAAGATGACGACGCCCTCATCGCGTGTCGCGGCGGGCGTGACGCGCATCGAGGCGGCGAGCCAGTTCGTCGACCAGCGCCAGGCGAACCCGTGCTCGGGCCCGTCCTTTCCACCGTCCTCGGCAAGTGACTCGACGCACGGCAGCAGGACTTCTTCGACGGTCCGCTCGACCGATCGCACAGCGAGGCTCTCCTCGAGGATCCGGCTCGCCTCGCCCTCATCGAAACGGGCGAATGCCGAACGCAGCCGGGCCGGCGAGGCGGGGCCGGTGCCACGCTCCCGAGCGACGGCGATCGCCGACGAGACGTTGTGCGTCTCCTCGAACGCCGCGCGCAGCGCCTCGATCTGGGCGAGATCGAACTGGCGGTGCCCGCCTGCGGTTCTACGCGGCTCGGGGAAGCCGAATCGGCGCTCCCAACTGCGCAGTGTGTTGGGGCTGACGCCGAGCATCGCCGCGGCCGCGTTCGTCCTGATGACGCTCATGTACAGAGTTGTCGACGTTTGCGCAGGTTTTCTCAAGGCCCGCAACGCCGTCTGCAGCACGGCAGAGTCGCTGCGCGGGAAGGAGTTCCGGGTCCCGCTTCGACGGCCGGGGAAGAAAAGGGGGCCGGCCGGGTGTACGCCCGGCCGGCCCATCACGCCAAGTGGCCAAGGATGTCGGTCCCGGTCAGCCCTCAGGCGCAAGAACGATCAATGCGGCGTTGGCGCCGCAAGGCCCGACCCGCGTGAACCAGCGGATTCCCCACTCCTCCACGGGCCGGAGTACAAGGTCTGTCACTGCTCCATCGCCGCGCGCTGCGTGCACGATGGTGGTCGCAAGGCTCTCGATTCCCGCCGCCTCGGCGTCGGCCGGGACGAGCACGTCGACGATCGGCCTGTTGACGATCTCGGTCTCCGCGGCGCCGAGCACCTTCTCGGCGCGGCGTGACACGGCGCAGATCTGCATGCGCCCGTCGACGAGCAGGAACGGCTCCTTCTTCGACGGCACGAGGCTGGCCGGCGCACTGACGATCAGGCCGAGATGACAGCTCGAGCAGACGCGGGTCTGGGCCTCACCGGGATCGGGCTGCTCCGCGCAGTGCCCGCAGAAGCTGACGAACGGCTCGACGTCGGAGAAGCCGGGAAGTACCTGGAGGTTCGGGCGGGGGCTCATGCGGTGGCTGCTCGGCGTTGTTCGGCTGCGGAATCGACGAATGCGGTACGCGGGAGACCTGCCGGAGCGACACGGCGCTCCTCGGTCAGTGCGATCAGTTCTGCCTGCGCATCGGCAGGGCCGTCGGACAGCATGAGCGTCGCGGACGTTTTGGCACGGCGCTCGCCCCGATGGAAGAGCGCGACGGGAAGCGGGCCCGTCGCGCTGCGCACCGCATAAGCCCATCGCGCCACCTCGTCGTCACTGGCGTGCGATCCCGCGATCACGATCGCGCGCGGACGGTAGTTGCGGAGCACGTCGCCGAGACCGGCCAGCCCGGAGACGGGAAGCGTGAGCACCGACGAGCCGCCGCGCGTCGCGAACAGCGTCAGCGCCGCCGTCTCCAGCGCATCAGGATCGAGCTCGTCGCGCGTTGCGTCACCGACGAGAACGGTGTTCGGACGGGCCGGCTCCGGCGCCAGACGACGGGCGCGCACGAGCCAGTCGCCTGCCCAGCGCGCCGCGAACGACCAGGGCGCACTCGTGTCCCCGTAGCGAGCCGCGATCTCGTGCAGCGAAGGCAGCAGCACATCCTCGACCGCGCGCTCGACCGAGCGCATCGCGAGCGCGGCCTCCATCGCACCGTCGGCACGGTCCAACTCGCAATTGGTGAGCGCGCCGACGAGGACGGGCGTGTCGGCGGTCAACTTCTCGCGCGCCCGTGAGATGGCGGAGGAGATCGAGAGCCCCTCCTTGAGCGCATCGCGCAGCGCCGCGATCTCACCGTGAGTGTAGATACGGTGCTTGCCCTCGGTGCGCATCGGCGTCGGGTAGCCGAAGCGCCGCTCCCACGCGCGCAGCGTGTTCGGGCTCACGTTGAGGAACGACGCCGCCTCTGAGGTCTTGAGGGTCCGCACGAGTGAGCGGAAGTAAGAAGCAAGCGTCGAGCGTCCATGCAGGAGTCCTTGAACTTGCACAGCTTCTTGCGACAAACCTGTGCACGAAGCTCCATTGCCAGGTAGGATCGGCGCGTCGGTCCGGTCAACCTCAACGCTGGAGGCAAACCATGCGCGGTGGCCGCTAGGTAATACACGTGGCTGCGCCGTCACGTAGGGGATGTACGTTTCCTGCGTGACGGTCGCAGTGGCGTACCCCCGGCCACGGCTCGCGCTCTCGATCGCGGCGCTCATCATCGCCGCGAGCCTCGTCGGCTTCGCGCTGGCCGATCACTCGACGCTGAACGACCCGCTGACGGCGGTCCTGCTCGTCGGCGGAGTGGCCTCGGTGCTGATCGCGGCGCAGTACACGGCCAACACGAACTTCGCGCCGTCGTTCATCGCGGTGATGTTGGCGATCGCCTTCCTCGGCCCGTCCGGCGCCTTCGTGGTGCCGCTCGCCGTCGAGCTGGTCGCGTGGCTCGTAGAGCGCTACCGCTGGCGGGCCCTGGTCATCAACATCGCGTGCATCCCGGGGCCGGCGCTGCTCGCGGGCTACCTGTTCGACGCGATCGGCCCCGCGCAGGGCAGCTTCGAGTTCTACGCACTGCTCGCTGCCGCGACGATGCTGACGCTGCTGATCAACATCGGGGCGGTCGGGGTACTGATGGACATCCTCGACGGCCGGCCGATCACGGCGTCGGCCGGCGTGTTCCTGAGTTTCGCGCCGAGCATCGCGATCAGCGTCGCGATGACGCTGACGATCGCGGCGGCGTACATCGACCTCGGCATGACGGCGCTCGCCCGATGCTCGTCGCGATGGCCGGCGCCGGCTACATGATGCGCCTCGTAGCGCAGTCGCGGGAGCAGACGCGCGAATACGCGAACCTGTCGTGGGGCGTGCTGTCCTCGCTGGTCCGAACGCTGAACGAGCGCGACGACCGGGCATCGCGCCACAGCGCCGCGGTCGCGCGCTTCTCGCGGGACATGGCTGACGTCGCCGGACTCGACGCCAAGGAGATCGAGCTCGCCCATACGTCGGGTCTGCTTCACGACATCGGCAAGTTCGTGCTTTCCGACCGCGTGATGGAACGCGGGACGCGGCTCACCGAGGCCGACTGGCGCGGAATCCGCCGTCACCCGGACATCGGAGCCGACCTGCTGCGCGACATCGGGGTCTTCGGACCGGTCAGCGAGATCGTGCGCTGCCACCATGAGCGCGTCGACGGCCGCGGCTACCCGCGCGGGCTCACCGGGGAGGACATCCCGGAGGTCGCGAAGATCGTCGCGGTGGCCGAGGTCTACGACACGCTGACCGCGCCGGACACCTACCGCACCCCGATGAACTCGTTCGAGGCGCTGCGCGAACTGCGCCGCGTCGCCGGAACCCAGCTCGACGCCGGGTACGTCGAGACGCTCGCCGGCCTGCTCGCCGGCCGCAGCCTCGAGTACCGCCACGCGGACGCCGCTGACTTCGACATCGAGCTTGCGATGGAGCGGCGCATCAGTGCCGCCGCGACGCTGACCTGAGAGTGGCGATCAGTCGCGCGCCGCGGGAGTGCGCGGCTGGAGCGAGTCGACGAACTCGTCGAGCTGCTCGACGGTGAAGCGCCGCTGTCCACCGGGCGTCCTGGTGCCCTGGAGGTGACCCGCGTTCGACCAGCGCCGGACCGTCGCGATCGAGACGCCGAGATGGAGAGCGGCCTGGGAGACCGTCAGGCCGAGGGCGGGCTTCTGCTGCATGTCGAGGGGGTTGACGGCGGCCGCGGTCCCGAGCACGACGGCCCGAGCAGCTTTGCGCAGGTTCGCGGCGGCGATCCGCAGCGCGCCCGACCGGCGCTCGATCGCCGTCGCCGAGCCGCTCGGCTCGGTGCGCAGCACAATGGGCCGACATGAAGCTGCGGCTCTATCACCACGGCGACGGTGCACGCGTGGCATACCGCGAGCAGGGGGCGGGTCCGGGACTCGTGCTCTGGCACTCCGCGCTGCTCAGCCACCGAGAGCTCGAACCGCTCGTCGAGGGACTGCAGCATCGCTTCCGGGTCGTCCTGCCGGATCTGCCGCTGCACGGTGACTCCGAGGATCGCCCGCGACACCCCTACACGCGCGACTGGCTGGCGGAGATCGTGGCCGCCTTCTGCGTCGACGTCGCAGGCCCACGTCCACTGGTCGGCGGCCACGGGCTCGGCGCCGAACTCGTCCTGCGGGCCGTCGAACTCGGACTGCTGACACCCTCGAAGCTCGTGCTGATGCCGACCCGCCTGCACCGTCCCGGCGGAGATGACGCCGGGTTTGCGCGCTGGCGCGCCGTCGCCCGCAGCGGCGCCGTACCCGGGATCGACCGCGTGCTGATGCGAGGCGCGCAGCTCGCCATGAGCCCGCGCCAGGGGGTCGCGCTCAGCGCGCGCGGCGTGCCGGGGGCCGGCGACGTCATGCGTCACGCCTTCGCGGACGTGGCGGGCAACGCGAACCTCGCGCGCTCCTGGGCGACACTCGCGCGGCGCTGGCCGAGCGCGCCGCGGCGTGAACTGCTCGACCTCTACCCGCGACTTGACGTCCCGACGCTTCTGCTGTGGGCCGACGAGGACGCACGCCATCCGGTCGCGGGCGCGGAGGAGGCCCTCGACCTGCTGCCCGACGCCCAGCTCAGGGTCGTGCCGCGCTCCGGCTACCTGATGTCCTACGACGACCCGATCGTCGTGGCGCGGGAGATCGCGGCGTTCTGCGGCCTGCATCGCCCCCACCGGCTCTCATAGAGTCAGGCCGACTTCAAGGCGTCCCCAGCAAGGAGCAGCGATCTGATGGCCAGCAAGCGTCTGTACGGCGGCGAGACCGCCAAGGCGGTCGGCAACTTCCCGATCTCGGGCGAGCCCGTCCCGGCCGAGGTCGTCCACTGGCTCGGGCGCATCAAGGGCGCCGCCGCCCGCGCGAACGGCGAACTCGGTCTGCTCGACCCCAAGCTCGCCAAGGCGATCGCGAAGGCGGCCGACGAGGTCGCCTCCGGGGCGCACGACCGGCAGTTCCCGATCGACGTCTTCCAGACCGGATCGGGCACGTCGTCGAACATGAACGCCAACGAGGTCATCGGGAAGCTGGCCGGCGCGCATCCCAACGATCACGTCAACATGGGCCAGTCGTCGAACGACGTGTTCCCGTCGGCGGTCCACCTGGCCGCGCTCGACGTCGCCGTCAACCGGACGCTGCCCGCGCTCGCTCAGCTCGAGAAGTCGTTCGCGAAGAAGGGCCGCGCGTTCGGCAAGGTCGTCAAGGCCGGGCGAACGCACCTGATGGACGCGGTACCCGTCACGCTCGGCGCAGAGTTCGCGGGCTACGCCGCCCAGATCGCGCTCGGCCGCGAGCGCATCGAGTCGGCGCTGGTCCACGTCGGCCAGATCCCGCTCGGCGGGACGGCGACCGGCACCGGCCTGAACGCCCACCCGAAGCTCGCGGCGAAGGTCCGCAGCACGCTGAAGGCGGAGACGAGGCTCAAGCAGATCGGCGCGCCGCTGGACCGCTTCGAGGCCCAGGCGAACCGCGATGCGCTGGTCGAGCTGTCGGGCGCGCTCAAGGTCGTCGCCGTGTCGATGACGAAGATCGCGGGTGACCTCGCGCTGCTCGGCTCCGGTCCCACGGGCCGGCATCGGCGAGATCTTCCTGCCAGAGCTCCAGAAGGGCTCGTCGATCATGCCCGGCAAGGTCAACCCCGTGATTCCCGAGGTCGTGCTCCAGGTCTCGGCGCAGGTGATCGGCAACGACACCGCGATCACGATCGGCGGCATGCAGGGCCAGTTCGAGCTCAACGTGCGGATCCCGCTGATCGCGCGCAACCTGCTGCAGTCGCTGAAGCTGCTCGCTTCGACGTCGACCGTGCTCGCCGAGAAGTGCGTCGACGGCATCGAGGCCAACCGCGCGGGCTGCAAGCGGTCGGCCGAATCGACCCTGGCCACGGCGACCGCGCTGAACAGCGCGATCGGCTACGACAAGGCCGCGGTGATCGTCAAGACGGCCGCCGAGTCGGGGCGCATGCTGCGCGAGGTCGCGATCGCCGAGGGCGTCGATCCGAAGGTCTACGACGAGACGATCGACCTGCGGCGGATCGCGGCGGGCAACGAGGGCTGACCGCGGACCCGTCGGTCGGGCGCGCGGCCGACGCCGCAATCGATGCCTACTCGTCGAGGATCGCGACGACGCGCGCCGGCCCGGCGCTGCCGCCGACGACCTTCAGCGGGAAGCAGGCGACCGTGAAGCCGCTGGTCGGCAGCGCGCCGAGGTTGCACAGGCGCTCGATCTGGCAGTAGGCGAGGTCGGCCTGATGGGCTGCCCAGAAGATCCCCGGTTCGTCGCGGCGCTTGGCCTCCTCCGCCTGGAGGTGCAGCGGCGCGTCCCAGCCCCATGCGTCGATGCCCATCACGCGGACGCCCAGCTCGTAGAGCCGCAGCGTGGCCTCGGCCGTCACGCCCGGGCCCCTGATCATGTAGTCGGGCGCGTCCAGGAAGCCGTCGCGCCCGGTGCGGATCAGAACGATGTCGTGCGGCTGGATGTCGCGGTCGAGAGAGGCGAGTGCATCGTCGATCTCCTCGCCCGTGACGGCGTCGCCGTCCGCCTTCTTCGAGAAGTCCAGGCAGACTCCGGGCGCGAAGAACCACTCGAGCGGAAGCTCGTCGATCGTCATCGCGCGCTCGCCGGCGATCGTCGAGTTGTAATGCCAGGGCGCATCGACATGAGTCGTGTTGTGGGTGCCGAGCTGAAGGAACTCCTCGGTGGCCCAGCCCTCGGCGTCACGCAGCAGCCGCGGCGGGACGCCCAGCATCGCGTCGATCTGCGCGGCGCCCTCCTCGTGGCCGTGGAAGCGCAGTTCCGTGCGCAGCGGCTCGGGCGTCTCCGGCGGGCTGGAGACGATCGGCGCTGAGAGGTCGACGATGGTCGGCACCCGCGCAACCGTACTCCGCGCGCGGCAGGTCGCGGCCGGCCGCTTCAGGTTACGGTCGGCCGACCAACCGGAGGAGGGCAAGATGCTCCGCAGGATTCGCAGCCGCCTGACCTACGCGAACGTCATGTCGACGGTCGGCGTCTTCATCGCCCTCGGCGGAGTCAGCTACGCCGCCGTGAAGCTGCCGAGGAACAGCGTCGGTGGCGCACAGATCAAGAAGAACGCCGTCACCGGCTCGAAGGTCAGGAACAGCTCACTCACCGGCGCGGACGTGAAGAACAGCTCGCTCACCGGCAGCGATCTGAAGGAACAGCTCACTCACCGGCAGCGACGTCAGGGACGCGTCGCTGACCGCCAAGGACTTCAGCGGCTCGGTTCAGGGGGCGGCGGGACCCAAGGGCGACCCGGGCGCGCCCGGTCCGCCCGGTCCGCCGGGCGCCGCCGGTCGCTCTGCCCTGGAGACCCTGCGCAGCGGAGAGGTCGTGCGCGGCGCCGTGGGAGAGCAGGTCAACGCCATGGCGGGCCACGAGTTCTACGTGATCGGGTCGCTGCCGATCGCGGCTCCGGAGCCGCTCACCGACGGCGACGGTCATCGTGGACGGCCCGCTACGAGGACGGCGCCGACAGCTGCAGGGGAAGCTTCGAGAGTCCGACCGCGCCGCCCGGGCACCTCTGCATCTACGGCTCGCTGGGATCCGCCGTCGGCTCCAACACCGACGAACAGGAGGGAACGGCGGCGGGCGGCATCAACGGTCGCGTGACCCCGCTACGGATTCGCCGTCCGCTTCTACGCCAAGCTGACGGGAGAGGCAAGGGTGTTGGCGACCTGGGCGTACACGGCCCCGTAGCGCGCCGCGAGTCTCCGCGGCCGTCGGCTCGTCTATCGCTCCCGCCGAGGTTCATCGCCACGTACTTGGTCTCCAGGTACTCCTGGAGACCCTCGGGGCCGCCCTCGCGGCCGTAGCCCGACTGCTTGACGCCGCCGAACGGGGCGCCCGCGTTCGAGACCATCCCCTGGTTGAGCCCGATCATCCCCGTCTCGAGGCCCTCCATCATGCGGAACGCCCGGCCGAAGTCGCGCGTGAAGAGGTACGCGACGAGCCCGAACTCGGTGTCGTTGGCCATCGCCAGTGCCTGCTCCTCGCTCGAGAACGTCGCGATCGGCGCGACCGGGCCGAAGATCTCCTCCTTCAGCACCAGCGCCTGCTCCGGTACCTCGGCCAAGCACGGTCGGGCGATAGAAGTAGCCGGTCTCGCCGACGCGCTCGCCGCCGGTCAGCAGCGCCGCCCCCTTCGCCGTGGCGTCCTGGACCAGCTCGTCGACCTTGTCGATCGCCGCCTGATCGATCAGCGGCCCGACCTCCGACTCGGGATCGGTGCCGCGGGCGATCTTCAGAGCGCCCATCCGCTCGGCGAGCCGCCGAGCGAACTCGTCGGCGATCGACTGCTCGACGACGAAGCGGTTCGCGCTCGTGCATGCCTCGCCGATGTTGCGCATCTTGGCGAGCAGCGCACCCTCGATCGCCAGGTCGAGGTCCGCATCCTCGAACACGACGAAGGGGGCGTTTCCTCCCAGTTCCATCGACATCCGCAGGAGCTGCTCGGACGCCTGCTCGACGAGCCGCTTGCCGACCGGCGTCGACCCTGTGAAGGACAGCTTGCGCGCGCGCGGGTCGCGGATCATCGGCTCCATCAGCTCGCCGGAGCGAGCCGCCGTGACGACGTTGACGACACCCGCGGGCAGGCCGGCCTGCTCGAGGATCTGGGCCATCGCGAGCATCGACAGCGGGGTCTGCTTGGCGGGCTTGACGACGCAGGTGCAGCCCGCGGCGATCGCCGGACCGACCTTGCGCGTCCCCATCGCCAGCGGGAAGTTCCACGGCGTGATGAAGATGCACGGGCCGACCGGCTGCTGCATCGTCAGCACGCGGCTGAGCCCATTCTCCGCGACCTGGAAGCGGCCGTTGATCCGCGTCGCCTCCTCCGCGTACCAGCGGAAGTAGGAGGCGGCGTAGGCGACCTCGCCGCGCGACTCGGCGAGCGGCTTGCCCATCTCCAGCGTCATCAGCAGCGCCAGCCGCTCCGCGCTCTCGGTCATCAGCTCGTAGGCCCGGCGCAGGATCTCGCCGCGCTCGCGCGGGGCCATCTGGCGGAACTCGCCGAATGCGCCGTCAGCGGCCGCGAGCGCGCTGAGCCCATCGGCGACAGTGGCGTCGGCGACCTCGGTCAGCGTCTTCCCGGTCGAGGGGTCCTCGACCGGGAGCGTGGCGCCGCCGGTCGCGTCACGCCATTCGCCGCCGATCAGCAGTCGCGTTGGGACGGCGTCAAGCGCCGCCCGCTCGGCCGTGGTGTCGATGGTGGCCATGCGGCGACGATACCCCGCGGCAGCCGGACTGCAACCGGCTGCGGTGGGAGCGCCTAACCTTGGAGTGGTGCGTGCTGCTCCAGTCATCGCCGCCGCGGGCCTCAGCGCGCTCGCGCTCGCCGCTCCCGCACAGGGGGCCTCCTCGCTCGTGATCCGCGGAGCCGGCTACGGCCACGGCGTCGGGCTCAGCCAATACGGGACGCTCGGGTTCGCGAATGCCGGCTGGAAGCACGACCGGATCCTGGCCCACTACTACACGGGAACCAAGCTCGGCCGGCTGACGAAGTCGCCGCTTGTGCGGGTGCTCCTGCGGTCGCGCCGCTACAGCTACGCGATCAGGGGCGCATCCAGCGCCAACGGGCGCAAGCTCAACCCTGAGCGCCGCTATTTCGTGACGTCCGGCGGCAAGGGGGCCGTGCTGCGCAGCGCCAAGGGCAGGGCGCTCGGCACCGCTCCCCCGCCCCTGCGCGTCAGCCCGCGGCGCGGCGGGCTGATCCGCCTGGAGGGACCGGCCGAGAACGGCTTGTCCGGCGGCCGCTACCGCGGGTCGATGGAATTCCGCCCCGGTTTCGGTGGCCTCCTGGCCGTCAACGCGATCAGCCTTGAGCAGTACGTCGCCGGCGTGATCAGCGCGGAGGTCCCGTCGCGCTGGCCCGCCGAGGCACTGCGTGCGCAGGCGATCGCCGCGCGCACCTACGCGGTGACCTCGAGCGCCGGAGGTGGCGAGGGCTTCACGCAGTACGCGGACACCCGCTCGCAGATGTACCGCGGCGTCGCCGCCGAGACGACAGCGACAAACGCCGCCGTCCGCGCCACCAGCGGCAGGGTCGTCACCCACGACGGAAAGCCGGTCACCACCTACTTCTTCTCGACGTCGGGCGGGCGCACGGAGAACGTCGAGAATTCGTTCATCGGGGGTAAGCCGAAGCCCTGGCTCAAGAGCGTCAAGGACCCCTACGACAAGGTCTCGCCGAGCCACCGCTGGGGCCCGATCAAGCTCTCGCTGAGCAGTGCGAGCGCGAAGCTGGGCAGGCTCGTGCCCGGCCGGCTGCGCTGGATCCGGGTGCTGAGCCGCGGCGTCTCGCCGCGGATCGTCAAGGCGCAGCTCGTCGGCACGAGCGGCACCGCGACGGTCACGGGACCGCAGCTGCGGCGCGCGTTCGGGCTGCGCGACCACTGGATCAACTTCACGACGTTCAGCAGCGACCTGACCAGGCGCAAGGCGAAGAAGCCGGCCAAGCCGGTGCCCGGTACCGCGGGGGATCCCGTCACCGGGGGTGCCAGCGCATCGTCCGTGAAGCTCGTGCTGTCGGGCGCGATCCGCCCGGCGCGCCGCGGCGCATGGGCGGCGATCGAGCGACTGCAGGGCGGCACGTGGGCCCACGTCGCCGACGTCCTCCTCGAACGCGGCGGCCGGTACTCGACGACGGTGCCCGGCCCAGGGCGCTACCGCGTCCGCTACGCGGGCGTCTCGGGGCCCGAAGTCACCCGCTGAAGACGCGCGCGAGCGACTCGGCCACGCACACAGGCTTTTCGCCGCCCTCGACCTCGTAGGTCTGCGTCAGCGTGATCTGGCAGCCGCCGGGCACGTCGTCGACCGACTTCAGCGTGGCGCGCATGCGCACGCGCGACCCGACCGGCAGCGGCGCCGGGAAGCGGACCTTGTCGTAGCCGTAGTTGACGCCGAAGGCGAAGCCTTGGACGTCGAATATCTCGTAGGAGAACTTCGGGCCCAGCGACAGCGTGTAGAGGCCATGCGCGATCGTTCCGCCGAACGGCGTCTGGGCCGCGCGCTCGGCATCGACGTGGATCCACTGGAAGTCCTGCGTGACCTCGGCGAATGCGTCGATCGCCTCCTGCGTGACCTCGTGCCAGTCGCTGACGCCGAGCTCGCGGCCTACCGCGGCCTTGAGCTCGTCGATCCCGTTGATGGTCGTGCTTGTGGCTGCCATACGGGGAGCCTATCCGTCGCCGCCGGCGACGGCGCCCTCAGCCTCGCGGAGTGCCGATGCCGAGTACCGGAGCCGCGGAAGTCGGGATAGCCTTGCGCCCATGTCCAGTCCGCGCACGAAGTTCCTGCTCCCCGAGGACCGCATCCCCACGCATTGGGTGAATCTCATGGCCGACCTCCCCGGCGAGCCGCTCCCACCGCTGAACCCCCAGACCAAGGAGCCCGCCGAACCCGAACTGCTGCTGGCGATCTTCCCGCCGGCCCTGCTGCAGCAGGAGATGTCGGCCGAGCCGGACATCGAGATCCCCGAGGAGGTTCGCGACGCGTACAAGCTCTGGCGCCCGACGCCGCTGTATCGCGCCCACCGCCTCGAGCGGGCGCTCGGGACGCCCGCGCACATCTACTACAAGTACGAGGGCGTCTCACCGTCCGGCTCGCACAAGCCGAACACCGCCGTCCCTCAGGCGTATGAGAACGCGCAGGCCGGTATCCGCAAACTCTCGACCGAGACCGGTGCGGGGCAGTGGGGCTCGTCGCTGGCGTTCGCGTGCAGCCTCTTCGGGCTCGGCTGTGAGGTCTTCATGGTCGGCTCCTCCTACGATCAGAAGCCCTACCGGCGCTCGATGATGGAGACGTTCGGCGCCACCGTGCACCGCTCGCCCTCTCCGCTCACACAGGCCGGCCTGGCGAACGCCGAGCACTCGACCGGGTCGCTCGGCATCGCGATCTCGGAGGCCGCCGAGGTTGCGGCCCAGAGCGAGGACACGAACTACGCGCTCGGGTCGGTGCTCAACCACGTGCTGCTTCACCAGACGGTGATCGGACAGGAGACGATCGCTCAGATGGAGATGGCCGGCGAGGAGCCGGACGTCGTCATCGCCTGCGTGGGCGGCGGCTCGAACTTCGGCGGCCTCGTGTTCCCGTGGCTGCGGCGCAACCTGCGCGACGGCGCGACGACCCGCTTCGTCGCCGCCGAGCCGACGGCCTGTCCGACCCTCACGAAGGGCGTCTACGCCTACGACTTCGGCGATACCGCGGGGCTCACGCCGCTCATGCCGATGTACACGCTCGGCCACGATTTCGTCCCGCCGCCCGTGCACGCGGGCGGGCTGCGCTACCACGGCGACTCGCCGCTGCTCTGCGCGCTCGTCAAGGAGGGCCTGGTCGAGGCTCGCGCCTACCACCAGACCGAGACGTTCGCGGCGGGCGTGCAGTTCGCACGCAGCGAGGGAATCATCCCCGCGCCCGAGCCGACGCACGCGATCCGCGCGGTCGTAGAGGAGGCCGAGGCGGCCAAGGAGGCCGGCGAGGAGCGGGTGATCCTCTTCGGGCTCTGCGGGCACGGGCACTTCGACCTTTCGGCGTACGACGCGTTCCTCGCGGGGACGCTCGAGGACCCGGAGTTCTCGCAGGCCGACATGGACCGTGCCATCGAGGCGCTCCCCACGGGCGTGCCCGCGCTGTAGGGCACACGGTAAGGCGCGCTTCGCCGCTACGCCGCGCGAGCGTGGAAGTACTCGTCCTCGATCTCGCCGAGCTCCGTCGAGGGCGGTACGCCGGCGATGTACTCGAGCGCGAGGGCACCCCAGTCCGCCCCCGCTCGCAACTCGCCGAGCACGGCGAACAGCAGACCCTCCATGCGACGGATCAGCAGCGCCTGCGGCGGCAGCGTCTGCCTGCGCATGTAGTCGAAGTACTGCGACCGCGGCGAGCTGCCGCTCTCCATCGACGAGCGCACGTACTCGGGGTCCAGGCGCCTGAAGCCCGTCGTGAAGTACCACTCGCCGGCCGCCTGGAGCTGTCCGAGGATCCGCTCAGGGTGGAAGTCGTCAGGGTCCGGGAGATAGCCGAGCGTCGCCATCCAGTGGTGGGCCTGCTCGGCGTCGCCGCCGATCACCGCCCGCGCGAGCGCCTGCTCGCCCTCGATGTAGTCGCGATCGACGCGCCGGATCAGGCCGAAGTCCAGGAAGCAGACGCGTCCGTCGGGACACAGCAGGTAGTTGCCCGGGTGCGGGTCTCCGGCTGCGATCCGCTCGCGCTCCAGCAGTCCGTAGAAGAACCGGAACGCGATTTCGGCGAAGCGATCGCGCTCCTCCTGGCCGAGCCTGCGGATCGCGTCAAAGGCGATCCCGTCGACGAACTCGCTGACAAGCACCCGGCGTGTCGACAGCTCGAGGTCGACCTTCGGGATGCGGACGAACGGATGGTCTCGGTACGCCCGCGCGACCTGCCGCTGATTGGCCGCCTCGATCTCGTAGTCGAGCTCCTCCGCGATCCGCTCACGCAGCTCGGCCAGCAGCGCCTTGGCGTCCATTCCCGGCGCCATCCGCTTGAGGAACGGTACGAGCATCTGCATGTTGCGCATGTCGGTCTCGACAGCTTCGGCGACGCCCGGGTACTGGATCTTCACCGCGACCTCCCGCCCCTCGACGGTCGTCGCCCGATAGACCTGCCCGATCGACGCAGCGGCGACCGGCTCCTCGTCGAAGACCTCGAACACGTCACTCAGCTTGGCTCCGAGATCCTGCTCGGCGACCTTGCGCATGTCCTTGAAGGCGACCTGCGGCGCATTGTCGCGCAGCGCGGCGAGGCGCTGCTTGAACTCCTCGCGCTCGCCTTCGGGGATCAGCTCGAAGTCGACGGTCGAGAGCACCTGGCCGATCTTCATCGCTGCGCCCTTCATCTGCCCGAGCTGCTTGACCAGCTGGTCTGCGAGGCCCATCGCGCGGGCCTGCTTTGCCGCCTCGGCCCTTTCGTCCGAACGCAGGCGGTTGGCGGCGTTCGTCGCGGTCCACTTGACGCCCTGGCCGCCGACGAGCGAACCGAAGCGGGCCGTGCGCGCGACGCGTGACTTCGGGACCTTCGTCGTCTTCTTTTCGTCGGGCATCAAGGTGACTACGTCGCGAGCGGCGATCTTGGACGCCGCAGTGACGGTACCGGCCGCGTCGCCGGGCCCTCGTCGTTCAGGCCGCGGTGAGCCGCGTAGGCTGGCGCGGATGCCCGGCCCGCTGCTCGCCGTCGACGCTCCCTCGCTGCTCTACCGGGCGTTCTTCGCTCTGCCGAAGAGCATCACCGGGTCCGATGGCGCGTCGGTGAACGCACTGCTCGGAATGGCGAACCTCTTGCTTCAGGCGGTCGCCCGATTCGCACCGCGCGCGACCGTGCTGTGCTTCGGCGCCGAGGCCGGTGCCTATCGCGTCGCGCTCTACCCCCCCTACCACGCCGACCGCCCGCCGATGCCTCCCGAGCTGGAGTCGCAGTGGGCACGGGCGGGGGACTTCTACGCGGAGTTCGGGTGGGCGGCGCTCGACGCCGGCGATCTCGAGGCCGACGACCTGCTCGGCTCACTTGCCGCCGTCGAGCACGACGCGGGCGGCAGCACGCTGCTGTTCACCGGCGACCGCGACATGTTCCAGTGCGTGAGCGACGACGTCGCGCTGCTGTTCCCGGCCAAGGGCGGGTCCGATCTGATCGGACCGGACGAGGTGCGCGCCCGCTACGGCGTCGATCCGGCCCAGGTCCCCGACCTGATCGCCCTGCGCGGCGATCCGTCGGACGGCCTGCCGGGTGCCCGCGGGATCGGCGCAAAGGGAGCCGCCGCCCTGCTCGCGAGGTACGGCGACCTCGACGCCGTTCTGCGGGCAGCGGCACAGACAGACAGTGACCTGCGCCCGCGCGAGCGCACCGCGCTGACCGCCGACCCGGCGCTGCTGCGGGCGTTCCGCGACATCGCGACGCTGCGCCCCGTCGCGGTCGAGCGCCCGCCTGACGCTCCGCTCGATCCCGCCGCCGCGGCCGGCGCAGCCCGCGCGCTCGGGATGAACAGGCTCGCCGAGCGGCTCGCCGCGCTCGCCTGACGGCGGGCTACGGCGTGAACTTGACTGTGATCACGTCGCCGTCGCGCATCACGTAGTCGCGACCCTCGAGACGCAGCGTGCCGCGCTCGCGCGCGCCGGCGTAGCCGCCGGCGTCGACCAGCTCGTCCCAGGCGACGACCTCGGCGCGGACGAAGCCCTTCTGGATGTCCGTGTGGATCTCACCGGCGGCGTGCCACGCCGTCAGCCCGCGGCGCAGGTGCCAGCACTGCGCCGGCTTGTCCTCACCGGCCGTGAAGAAGGCCAGCAGGTCGAGCAGGTCGAAGGCGCCCCGCACGACGCGCTCCAGGCCCGACTCGCCGGCTCCCAGGTCGGCGCGCATCGCGGCGGCATCGTCGTCGCCGAGCTCGCTGAGCTCGGCCTCCAGCCGCGACGAGACGGCCACCGCGATCGCACCCTGCGCGGCCGCATGCTCGGCGACGGCGGGCGGGACCTCGTCGCTGCCCTCGTCGACGTTCACGACGAACAGAACCGGTTTCGCCGTCAGCGGCTGAAGCAGCTGCGCAGCGTCGGGCGCTTCATCGGGCAGCGGCACGGTGCGCGCAGCCCTGCCCTCGTGGAGCGCCGCGATCACCGCCGCCAGCCATGCCTCCTCCGCGACCGCGTGCTTGTCGCCGCTGCGCGCCTCACGCAGCACGCGGCCGTGCCGCCGCTCGGCCGCGTCGAGGTCGGCGAAGATCAGCTCCGTCTCGATCGTCTCGATGTCGCGCGCGGGGTCGACGCTGCCGTCCGAGTGGATGACGTTCTCGTCAGTGTGCGACCGGACGACGTGGACGATCGCGTCGGTCTCGCGGATGTTCGCGAGGAACTGATTGCCCAGTCCCTCGCCCTTGTGCGCGCCTGCAACGAGCCCGGCGATGTCATGGAAGGCGATCGTGTCCCAGACGGTCTCGCTGGCGCCGATCGTCTGCGCGACCTGCTCCAGCCGGGCGTCGATGACGGGCACTACGGCGACGTTCGGCTCGATCGTCGTGAACGGGTAGTTGGCTGCCTCGGCACCGGCCTTCGTCAGCGCGTTGAAGAGCGACGACTTGCCCGCGTTGGGCATCCCGACGATGCCGACCTTCATCGCGCGAGGCTCCCCGCGGCGAGGCCGAGCGCGGCTCCGGCGAGCACGTCCGACGGGTAATGGACCCCGAGGAAGACGCGGCCGGCCGCCATCGCGCCCGCGACGGCGTAGAGGGGCGCGCCCGGGAGCGACGCCGAGTACGCGCGCGCGGCCGCGAACGAAGTCGCGGCATGAGCACTCGGGAAGCTGAGCTGCGTCGGTGTGCGCGTCAGCGCAGGGAGATCACGGACTTCGGGCCGCGGTCGACGCACCACCGCCTTGACGGCCGTGTTAAGGAGATACACGCCGCCGACCGCCGCGGCGCCGCGAGCCCACTGCGAGCGCCCGGCGGGATCGAGCGCGGCCCCGGCCGCCGCCAGCACCAGCCACCCGGCGCCGTACTCACCCAGCGACGAGAAGCGCTTCACGGCCCGGACAAGGCGATCGTCGCGTGCGCCGCCGCGAACGATCCGGTAGACGGCGAGGTCAGCTCGCGCCAGTGACCGCACCGTGGACGGCTAACCGAGCCCGAAACCGACGCGGTGCTCGGCGCTCTCGGTCCGCACGTAGACGACCTGAGCGAGATTCACGCGCACCGAGCCCTCGAGGTCGTCCGCCTCGTGCCAGTCGCCCTTGGCGAGGGCGTCGAGCAGCGCTGCCGTGTCCTTCTGCGTGAGCTTGAGCGCGAGCGCTCCCCCGCCCTGGAATCCGAGCGTCACGCCGTGGCGCTGGTCCTTGTCCTTTGCAGGCATCTCAGTGTCCCTCCGCGGGCTCGACGATCTCGGTGAGCACCCCACCGGTGCTCCTGGGGTGGCAGAACGCGACGCGCGAACCGCGGATCCCGGTGCGCGGCGTCTCGTCGATCAGCTCGATGCCCGCGCCTCGCAGGCGCTCCAGCTCGCTGTCGATGTCGTGCACCTGGTAGGCGACGTGATGGATCCCGGGGCCGCGCCTGGCCAGATACTTGCCGACGGGCGTATCGGGCCCGAGCGGCTGAAGCAGCTCGACGTGGTTCTCGCCGACGTCGAGCAGAACCGCCTCGACGCCCTGCTCCTCCACGACCTCGCGATGGACGAGTGCCATCGCGTAGGCCTGCTCGTAGGTCTTGAGGGCCTCGTCGATCGATTCGACGGCGATCCCGATGTGGTCTATGCGCGCGAACATGCGCGCCGCAGTCTACGAGGCCGCGTCCTGGGGGTCCGGCCCCGGATCGGCCGCGACGCGGCGAAGCGGCGTCGGGCCGCTCGGCCGGCGGTCCAGTCGCTGCACGCCCTCCATGATCCGATCGATCTCCGGGCGCTCCAGCACTTCGCGCTCCAGCAGCGCCTGCGCAAACTCCTCGAGCTTGGCGTGATTGGCGGTGATCAGCGTGTGCGCATGCCGATGCGCCTCGAACGCGAGCGACTGCTGCTCCTCGTCACGGATCCGGCGGGTGATGTCGGACAGCATCGCCGGGTCGACGAATGCCCGCGTCGTGTTGTCCGAGGTTCCCATGCCGTAGACATGGACCATCGCGGCGGTGATCTCCGCCACGCGCTGCAGATCGTTGGCGGCGCCGGTCGTGACCTCGCCGAACACGAGCTGCTCGGCGACGCGGCCGCCGAGCAGCACCGTCATCTGATCGACCAGCTCCTCGCGCGTCTTCAGATAGCTGTCCTCGTCCGGCAGGTTCATCACATAGCCGAGTGCCTGACCGCGAGGAATGATCGAGATCTTGTGGACGCGCTCGGTCGTCGCGAGCAGCTCGCGGCAGAGGGCGTGACCGGCCTCGTGATAGGCGACGACGCGTCGCTCGTGATCGTTGAGCGTCGTTGAGGACTGGACGCCGGCGACCACGCGCTCCAGCGCCTGGTCGAAGTCGGCCATCGAGAGCGCGTGCCCCTTGCGGCGCGCACAGCGGATCGCCGCCTCGTTGCAGATGTTCGCGAGGTCGGCGCCGGTGAGACCGCTCGTCTGCTGAGCGATCAGGCCGAGGTCCACGTCCTCGCGCAGCGGCTTCTCGCGCGTGTGGACGGTGAGGATCTGGCGCCGCCCACCGACGTCCGGGGGGGATACGAATACCTGACGATCGAAGCGGCCCGGTCGCAGCAGTGCAGTGTCGAGCTTCTCGAGCAGATTGGACGCGGCCATCACGACGACCTGGTCCGTCGACGCGAAGCCGTCCATCTCGACGAGAAGCTGGTTGAGCGTCTGCTCGCGCTCGGAGTTGTTGTCGGAGCCGCGCTTGGCGCCGACCGCGTCGAGTTCGTCGATGAAGATCACTGCCGGCTCCGCCTTGCGCGCCTCATTGAAGAGGCGGCGGATCCGCGCCGCGCCGAGGCCGGCGAACATCTCGACGAACGATGACGCGGACTGCGAGAAGAACTGCGCGCGGGACTCGTGGGCGACGGCCTTGGCGAGCAGCGTCTTGCCTGTTCCCGGCGGGCCGTGCAGCAGCACGCCCTGCGGCACGCGGGCGCCGAGACGGTGGAACGGCTTCGGGTCGCGCAGGAACTCGACGACCTCGACCAGTTCCGCCTTGGCCTCGTCGACGCCTGCGATGTCCTCCCAGCCGACGTCGAGATTGGACTCGGGCTTGAGCTGCATCGGCTTCGTGCGAGGCATCAGCTTGAGGCTGCGCCACAGCACGAACACGAGCAGGCCCATGAAGATGATGCCGAGGAAGCCACTCCAGTTGGTGCCGAACTCCTGGATCTGCTCGAGCAACGAGGGCGGCGGCGGGACGTCCGTGAGACCGCTGCTGCGCAGCGCCTGGTCGAGCTGATCGAGGGCGACGAGCAGCTCTGACTTGGCCTGAGCGGGATCTTCGGCCGCAGGCAGCTGGGCCACTAGCGTGGAGGGCATCGCAGGGAGTATCGGCAGGAACGGCCGATCCTGCACCCTCTGGGGCGGTTGCTAGCTTCCCGCGCCGTGAGCTCCGGAGCACGTAAGACCTTCACCCGCATGCGCCTGGTGTTCGCGACGGTCGTCGTGGTGGGCGTGTTCGTCCAGGTCTACCTGATCGCGGCACACTCGTTCGGGGCGACCGATGCGCTCGACGCGCACACGGCCGCCGGCAACGCCGTGCACGGCTTCGAGACACTCGTGTTCCTCGCCGCGCTCGGCGCGTCCTGGGGGGCCTGGCGCACCGTCGGGCTCGCCTTCCTGCTGCCGCTGGTCGGCACGATCCAGATCGGCCTGGCGGACCCCGAGCTCGACACCGGCGGATGGATCCACGGCCTCCATGGACTGCTCGCGCTCGTGGTCATGGTGATCGCTACCGCCATCGCGCACCACGACGCGCTGGCGCTCAGGGCGTGGGACGAGCCGGTCAGCTGAGGGCGTCGACGCCCTCGGCGCGAAGGATCTCGGCCAGCGCCGCGCGACCGACGTCAAGCTGATCGGCGGTTGGCTCGCGCGTTCCGACGACGCGTTGCAGTTCGGTGCCGGGGTAGCGCAGCGCCTGGGCGGTTCGCGTCTCTGCGTTGCGCTCGCTCCAGACGAAGACCTCGACGGCGATGCCAACGCTGGCCAGCGACACGATGCCACCGGCGACAGGCGAGGGCCTGGTGATCGCGCGGCGCAGCAGCGCGACCCCCGCAAGGTTGGCGGCGAGCATCGGCGCCATCAGGTGCGACCCACAGCGGTCGTGTTCCTTGGCGGCGGCGCCGGCATCGCTCGACCCCTGCTCGTAGGCCGCGATCGCCTTGTGCTCCACTCCGTGGTACTGGGCGACCTCGCCACCGCGCAGCGCCACGATCGACGGGAGCAGCGAGAGTCCGACGGCGGTCAGCTCGCCGCGCATCCCGCGCATCCCGCGCCGGGCGGCGAGACCGCCCGCGCTCGCCGCCAGCGCGGCGCCGATCACCGCGGCGTCCTCGAACGGCAGCCGGGCCGCAGGCAGGGCGCGCTTGACGAGCGGGATGACCAGCATCGCCTCGCCGAGCTTGACGATGCCGCGCGCTCCGGGAACGCGGTCGATCGACCGCCGGCGCCCGCGGCTTGCGCCCCGACGCGACCTGGACCGAGCCGTCAGCGCGCCGGATCGCGGCCGCCCAGGACGTGGGACCGTGGACCAGCAGCCCGTTGCGAAGCGCCATGCCGCCGAGCCGCAGCGGCGGGTGCGGTCGGCGACGCGGCGCTCACCCGAGCAGCTCCACCGCGACATCGCGGTAGCAGCGCGTCGCCGCGCCGAGATCGCGGATGTCGATCCGCTCGTCCGGCGCGTGCAGCAGCGGCCACGACTCGTAGAGCGTGGTGTTGACCATCGGGAAGAAGCCGTAGGCGACGCAGTCGGGGAACGCCGCCCTGAACGTGCGCGAGTCGGTGTAGGCGGGCAGAACGACGGGGACGACTCGAGCGCCCGGGTCCTCGCGACCGACCCAGCCGCGGACCGCATCCATCAGCGGAGTCTGCACGGGCGACTCGTTGCCGACCGTGTGGTCGGTGAAGTCGATCTCGTAGCCCGTGCCGCCGAGCACCTCGTCGACCCGCCGCCGGACCGCCTGCTCGGTGATGCCGGGCGGCGTGCGGCAATCGACGCTGATCGTGGCGCGCGACGGTATGACGTTGATCTTCTCGGACGCCGCGGCCATCGTCGGTGCGAACGTCACGCCGAGCTGAGGTTCGACCATCAGCGCCAGCAGCGGGTCGCGCGCGCGCAGCGCCTCGAGTGCCCGCTCCGGGTCGCCCGCATCGAAACCCAGCTCGCGCAGCAGCCGCAGCGGGCCCTCGGTGACGTCCATCGCGGGCTTGCGCCCGCCCATCGCATCGAGCAGCGGAGCGAGCTTGAGCAGCGCGTTGTCGCCGACGCCCGGAACGCTGGCGTGACCCGCGGTGCCCGACGTCGTCAGCGTCGAACCTGAAGACGCCCTTCTCGGCCACGCAGACTCCGTACAGCCGCTCGCCCTCGAACGGTATGACCGCGCCGGCGCCCTCGTTGAGCAGGTAGTCGCAGCGCACGAGATCGGGGTGCTCGTCACACAGCCAGATCGCGCCGTCCGCGCCGCCCACCTCCTCGTCGACCACCGACACGACCAGCAGATCGCCGCGCTCGGGCCTCCAGCCCTCACGCGCGAGCGAGACGGCGGCGACCACCTCGGCCGCAGTCTGGTCCTTCATGTCGAGCGCGCCGCGCCCCCAGACGACCCCGTCGACGACCTCGCCGCCCCAGGGATCGCGCTGCCATTCGCCGGGATCGGCGAGCACCGTGTCGACGTGGGAGAGCAGACACAGCGTCGGGCCATCCTGCTTGCCGCGCAGGCGCGCGACGAGATTCGGCCGCGATGGCGTGCGCCCGACGAGCGTGATCTCGAAGCCCGCCTGCTCGAGCAGCGCCGCGAGCAGCTCCTGGACCGGGCGCTCGTCGCCGGGCGGGTTGACGGTGTTGACGCGCAGCAGGCGCACCAGCAGGTCGACGGTCTCGGCCTGGAGATCCGTCGTCGCCGGGGTTCCCGCCATCGGCGGATCGTACGGGTCGACCGCGGCAGGCGCGATACTGACCGCGGTGGACCAGCTGTTCGACACCGGCGCGCAGGAGCGTCCGGGTGGCCCGGGCGCGACGCACCCGGACTCGCCGCTCGCGACGCGACTGCGGCCGCTGTCGGCTGCGGAGGTTGTCGGGCAGGAACACCTCCTGGCCGACGGAACGGCCCTCAGATCGGCGATCGAGCACGGGCGCGCGCACTCGATGGTGCTGCACGGCCCGCCGGGGTCCGGAAAGACGACGCTCGCGCGGATCGTCGCCACGAGCGCCGATGCGGCCTTCGAGGAGCTGAGTGCGGTCGAGGCGGGGCGCGCGGAGGTGCGCAGCGTGATCGAGCGCGCGACCCACCGCAGGGACGCGCGCGGACAGCGCAGCGTGCTGTTCCTCGACGAGATCCACCGCTTCAACAAGGCCCAGCAGGACGTGCTGCTCCCGGCGGTCGAGGACGGTCTCGTGACACTGATCGGGGCCACGACCGAGAACCCCTACTTCGAGGTCAACTCGGCGCTGCTCTCGCGCACGCAGGTCTACGAACTGCACGCGCTGACCTCGGCGGACATCGAGGTGCTGCTGCGGCGGGCACTCGATCGCCGCGCCTGCGGGGATGTCGAGGTCGACGACGAGGCACTCGTCTTCCTGGCCGCGCGCTCGGGGGGCGACGCCCGGACCGCGCTTCAGGCGCTCGAGCTCGCCTCGGGTGCAGCCGAGGATGCGGGGCGAGTCACGCTCGATCTCGCCGAGGACGCGCTCCAGCGCCGCGCCCTGCGCTTCGACCGGAGCGGCGATCAGCACTACGACACGATCAGCGCCTGGATCAAGGCCACGCGCGGGTCGGACCCCGACGCCTCGCTGTACTACCTCGCGGTGATGATCGAGGGTGGCGAAGACCCTCGCTTCATCGCTCGGCGGATGGTGATCCTCGCGAGCGAGGACGTCGGCAACGCCGACCCGGCCGCGCTCGGGCTCGCGGTCGCAGCCGCCCACGCCGTCGAGCACGTGGGCATGCCCGAGGCGGCATGGGCCCTCGCTCAGACCTCGATCTACCTCAGTCTGGCTCCGAAGTCCAAGGAGGCCTACCACGCTCTCCGCCGGGCCCGGCGCTCGGTCCGCGAGCACGGCGCCCAGACGCCGCCCCAGTACCTGCGATCGGGCTCCTACGCGGGCGCGGAGCAGCTCGGCCGCGGGGTCGGCTACGAGGACCCGCACGAGCAGCCCGGGCACGTCGGCGACCAGGAGCTGATGCCGGAGTCGGTCGCCGGCGAGCGGTTCTATCTGCCGGATGACGCCGAGGCCGCACTGCGCGAGCGGCTCGACGCGATCCGTCGTGCCCGCGGGCGCGGGTAGCCCAATAGCATCGGCGGCGAATGGCCGAGACAGCCGCCGCCCGCATCGAGTCGCGCAGCCCCGCCGGCGGCCGGGCGCTCGGCTCCGTCGCGGCGGCTTCCGCACGTGACGTCGCAGCAGCGGTCGATCGTGCCGCCGAGGTTCAGCGACTCTGGGCGCTGCTGCGCGCTCGCGACCGTGCCCGATACATGGCGCGGGCCGCGCAGGCGGTGATCAGCGAACTCGACGAGCTGACCGACCTCATCTCCTGTGAGCAGGGACGCCCGAGGGCCGAGGTCGAGGTGATGGAGATCCTGCCGGCGGTCGAGACGCTTCAGTGGCTCGCCGATCGCGGACCGCGGATCCTCGCGGGGGAGCGGATCGGCTTCTCGCGTACCCAGCACCCGATCAAGCGCGGGCGCTGGACGTACGAGCCGCTCGGCGTGGTCGGCGTGATCGGTCCGGCGGCCGAGCCCTTCGCGACGCCGCTCGGCGACGTCGCCGTCGCACTGATGGCCGGAAACGGCGTCGTGTTCAAGCCCTCGCCGCATGCGGCGCTGGCCGCAGAGCGGATCGCCCGGGTGTTCGCCCGGGCCGGACTGCCCGAGGGTCTGCTGCGCGTCGTCCACGGGCATGCCTCGACCGGTGGGGCGCTCGTCGAGTCGCCGGTGGCGCAGGTCCGGTTCACGGGCAGCCAGCGCGCCGGCAGGTCGGTCGCCGAAGCGTGCGCGCGGGCGCTCAAGCGCAGCGTGCTGGAACTCGGCGGCGACGACGCGATGCTCGTTCTCACGGACGCCAACCTCATGCGCGCAGCGCGCGGCGCAACATGGGCTGCGTTCGCGAACGCCGGCCAGTCCGGGGGAAGCGTGGGCCGCGCGATCTGCCTGCACAAGACCAGCGACCGATTCGTCGACGCCGTGGTCGCGGCGGCATCTGCGCTCACGGTCGGCGATCCCTCCGACCCCGCCACCGAGATCGGCCCGCTCGTGTCCGGCGAGCGCCTCGAGCGCCTCGTCTCGCTCGGTCGACGACGCCGTCCGGCAGGGTGCGACGCTGCACTGCGGGGGCCCGGTGACGCCGGACGGTGTCACCGGCGCGTTCTTCGCCCCCGCGGTGCTGACCGGTGTCGAGCCGACAATGCGGCTCTGGCGCGAAGAGGCACCCGGACCGGTCCTCGTCGTTCACGAGGCCGGCAGCGAGGAGGAGGCGATCCGCCTCGCGAACGCATCCGCGTTCGGGCTCGGTGCGTCCGTTTGGACGGCCGACCGCTTCAAGGGCGCGCGGATCGCGCGCGAGCTTCAGACCGGGATGGTCTGGATGAACGACCACCTCGTGGCGCGGAGCGCCCCGCAGGTCCCGTGGGGCGGCGTCAAGGGCTCGGGGATCGGCCGTTCGCGCGGTGCCGTCGCGCTGCGCACGTGCGCTGAGCCGAAGGTCATCACCTGGGACCCTCCGATCGGCAGGCCGGCGTGGTGGTTTCCCTACGACGAGACGCTGGTCGGCGCGGCGCGCACGGTCGTCGGACTGCGCTCGGCGCGCGACGCCGATCGCCGGCAGGCGCTTCGGCAGGGCGCCGCGGCGCTGGCCGACGCGACAGCGCGCTGGATGCGCACGCTGCGCAGCGGTCGCTGACTACCGTCCGCGCGTGAAGCTGACCAGTTCCTCGCGGTCGCTGCCGCCCGAGACGCCGATCGCCAGCACCGGCCCGACGCCGCGAGCGTAGAACTTGTACTCGAGGATCTTCGGCTTCAGCGGGTTCAGGTCCTTGGTCATCACGACGTCATCGAAGTGGCCGAACGGCACCTGCGCCTGCTCGGCGAGGCTGAGGACCTGCGCCCTGTCCTCGGCGTGGCCTGCGTAGTACTCCTGGCGGTAGGCCAGCCCGGGCTCAGGATCCGCGGGCATCGCGATCCCCGGCTGGGCACCGTCGACTCCGGCCTCGAACGAGCCCGCGGTCGACCTGAACCTGCCGTCCTCGTACTCCTTGGTGTGCTCGCCGAGGTACCAGATGTTCCCCGCACGGTCCTGCGCGTACCAGTCCTCGGTGATCTCGACCGGCTGCTCGCCTTCGGTGACCACGTCGGTCACGACCCGCGCGGTGATGCCGTTGGCGATCCGCTTCGTCCTGTCGGTGACGGTGACGACGACGCGCTGACGCGCACCCGCGGGGTCGGTCTCCCGGTACACCCAGCGGCTTCCGGGTGCCATCGGCCAGTAGGGGTTGTCGATCCGCGTCGTGAAGTCCCCAGCCTTCAGTTCGACGCGCTCATCGGTCTTCGGCAGGGAACCGCGCTGCGGCCCCGTGGACGAGGAGCAGCCGACGACACCGGCGCTCAAGCACGCCAGGAAGGCGCCGACCGCCAAGCGACGATGCGAGGGCGGGAATCTGCGGTCGTGGCTCATCTCCGTTTCACCTCCCCTGCCGAGCCGGGCCGCCCGGCCGGTGGGCTGTTCTGCGCGATCTCTACGGCCGCAGATGAGAGCATGATGAGTCCTCGCCTGCCGCGAGCCTCTACGCTGGTGCGCGATGCCTGCAGCCGCCTACGCCGGGAAGGAGTGCGTCTGCCAGTTCCGCCGCGGGACCTGCGACCAGACCTGCGTGCGCGACATGCTGGCGACGCCCTTCTACATCGCCTGCCTGAAGCTGACCGGTCGTCGCTGCGTCGTGATCGGCGGCGGCGAGATAGGCCTCGAGAAGACCGAGGGCCTGCTCGCGTGCGGCGGCGACGTGACGCTGATAGCCCCGCAGGCCGGCGCTGCGCTCGAGGCGTACGCGGCCGAGGGCTCGATCCGCTGGGAGCAGCGCGAGTACGCCGGCGCGCAGGACCTGGAGGGCGCCTTCATGGCGATCGCCTGCACCGACGACACCGACGTGAACATCAAGATCTACGAGGACGCCGAACGACGCGCGATGCTCGTCAACGTCGTCGACGTACCGCCGCTGTGCAACTTCATCCTGCCGGCGATCGTGCGCACCGGCCCGCTGGCGATCGCGATCTCCACCGCCGGCGCCTCCCCTGCCCTGGCCAAGCGCATGAAACGCGAGATCAGCGAGCTGTTCGGCGAGGAGTACGCCCGGCTCGCGGTGATGCTCAACGACGCCCGCGGCTGGGCGAAGGGCACGCTGCCGACCTACCAGGACCGCAAGTCCTTCTTCGAGTCGATCGTCAACGGCGATCCCGATCCCGTCGAGCTGCTGCGTGCCGGTGACGCCACTGCCGTCGGCGACCTGATCGCTGCCGCGCAGCGGACGCACACGCCCGCGTGATGCCCGGCGCGACCCTGCACCTGACGCTCGCCCGCGGCATCAGGCGCGCTCTTCCGCTCGCGACCGCCGTGCTGCTCGCGGCGGTGCTGCCGGCCCACGCCAGCCGGGCTCCGACCGACGCCGAGCGGCAGGCCATCGCGAACTCCGTGGGGATCGCGCCGCAATGTCTGGACATCGCGATCTCGACCGTCGATGAGTCATTCGCCGTCGAGCGGCCGGCGAGCGGCGCCGGATGCTCACCGGGCAACAGCTTCGTGCTGATGCGCACGACGGGCGACGGGCGCTACCAGCCCGTGCTGTTCGGCTTCGGGCGCGAGCGCTGTCCACTCGCCGGCGTTGAAACGGCGGTCGCCGTCGACCTGAAGGTCTGCGCCGCCCCGGCCCCGAAGGTGTACGTGCCCGTCAGCGGGAAGTTCCGCGAGCGGCCGAGCCGCCTGGGCCTCTCGAAGAAGCGCACGATCACCAACCTCGCCTGGTCGAAGTGGGGTGGAACGACTGCCCAGGCGCGGGGCCGCCACCGCAAGCGCGGCAGCAGGCGTCCGGTGCGGGTGACCATCCGGCTGTCGGGGCGAACGACGTGCTCCGACGGTCGCCGCATCTACACACGCATCCGGATCACCGCTCCGCGCAGCGCGCGGCTGCCGTTCGCTCGCGGCGGGCGCTGGGCGAAGTGCGCGCCCGCGAAGTCCGTCCTGACCTCGGCAGGCGGCCTTTCGCCGCGACCCGTGGACCCGGCGCGGCCGTACGCCCTGGAGTCATCGCCGGGGTACGCTGCTCTCGTGAGTGACCTGACGCATCTGGACGAGCACGGTGCGGCGCGCATGGTCGACGTCGCGGACAAGCCCGTCACCGAAAGGCGCGCGGTGGCTCGCGCGCTCGTGCGGATGAGTCCCGCGACGGCCGCCGCGGTGGCCGCCGGCGACGCCCCCAAGGGGGACGTGCTGGGGGTCGCCAGGATCGCCGGGATCCAGGCCGCCAAGCGGACCGGGGAGCTGATACCGCTGTGCCACCCGGTCGGCCTCGATCACGTCGACGTCGAAGGGAGGATCGACGTCGAGGCGGGCGCCGTGGAGTTGACGGCGAGCGCACGGGTGTCGGCGCGCACCGGCGTCGAGATGGAGGCGATGACCGCGGCCGCCGTCGCCGCCCTGACCGTCTACGACATGGTCAAGGGCCTCGACCGGGGGATCAGCATCGAGAACGTCGAACTGCTCGAGAAGTCCGGTGGCCGCTCGGGAGCATGGATGCGCGCCCGCGCTGTAGTTCCCGGCTACCGTGCAGCGCCATGCGTGCGGCGGTGCTCACCATCTCCACGACGCTCGCCCGCGGTGACGGCGAGGACGACTCCGGGCCGCGACTGGCGGATCTGCTCCGCGAGGCGGGGTTCCCGGCGTCGGTCGAGGTGCTGCCCGACGACCGTGCGTCGATCGAGGCGCGCCTGCGTGCGCTGGTCGCCGAGGACGTGCGCTTCGTCTTCACCACCGGCGGCACCGGCCTGACGCCCGACGACGTCACTCCCGAGGCGACGGCCGCGGTGATCGAGCGCGAGGCGCCCGCCTTCCAGCAGGCGATGCTGATCGAGGGGCTGCGCCATCAGCCGCTGGCACTGCTCACGCGAGGCGTCAGCGGGGTCGCCGGTCGCACGCTGATCGTGAACCTCCCGGGCAGCCCGCGGGCCATCGACCAGCTGTTCCCCGTCCTGTCTCCGGCGCTGCGCCACGCCGCCGAATCGCTGGTGCGCGAGGGCGGCCGTGGCGACCACTGACGCGGGCGGCTGCGCGGTCGACGTACGCGGGCTCGTGCGACGCTACGGCGAGCGGCCGGCCTTGGACGGCGTCACGTTCACGCTGCCCACCGCAGAGACGCTCGTCGTCTTCGGCCCGAACGGCGCCGGCAAGTCGACGCTGCTGCGGATTCTCGCAACGCTGCTGCGCCCTCACGGCGGATCGGCGCTCGTCCTCGGCCACGACGTGCGCCGCGAGGGCTGGGCGATCCGCGGGCGGATCGGCTTCCTCGGCCACGACCCGCTGCTCTACGGCGATCTGAGCGCGACCGAGAACCTCGACTACCACGCGCAGCTGCATGGGCTTCCGCGCGCGAGCCCGCGAATCAGGGAGCTGCTGTCGGTCGCAGGACTCGAGCGGCGGGCGGACGATCGCGTGCACACGTACTCGCGCGGAATGGTGCAGCGCCTTGCGGTCTGCCGGGCGGTTCTGCACAACCCCGCGGTGCTGCTGCTCGACGAGCCGCGAGCGAACCTCGACCCGGCGGCGAGCGAGCAGCTCGAGCCGCTGATCGGCAGGTCCAGCGGTCGTACGCGGATCGTCACGAGCCACGATCCGGCCGGCGGACTGGCCGAGGCGGACCTGGCACTGGGCCTGCGCGACGGTCGCCAGGATCTGCTCGCGCCGGCCGCCTCGGTCTCCGCGAGCGACGTCGCCGCCCTGTACGCACACTCACCGGGAGCCCGGGCCGCGTGAGCGTGTCCCGATCCCCGTCCACGCTCGGCGCCGCACGCGCCGTGCTCGCCAAGGAACTGCGCCTGGAGCGACGTGCCCCGCAGACGCTCGTCGCGATGACGCTGTTCTCGGCGACGACGTACGTCGTGTTCCACTTCGCGCTCGACCGCGACTCCGTCGACGGCCACCTCGCCGCCGGAGTCCTGTGGGTGACGATGCTGCTCGCCGCGCTGCTGGGGATCGGGCGCCTGTTCGTCAGCGACCGCGACGAAGGCGGCCTCGAGGGCTTCCTGCTCGCGCCCGTCGACCGCACCGCACTGCTGCTGGCCAAGTGCTCCGCCCTCTTCATCTTCCTGATCGCGCTCCAGGCGATCGCCGTGCCGCTTTTCGCGCTGCTGCTGCTCGGCCCGACCCCGGACGTGACGACGTGGCTGCGGCTGGCCCTGGTGGTCGCACTGGCCGACGTCGGCATCGCCGTCGTCGGAACCCTTGTGGCGGCCATCGCCGTGCAGACCCGGGCGCGCGACCTGATCACGTCGATCCTCGCGCTCCCGCTGCTCGTGCCCGTGATGATCGGCGCCTCGCGCGCGACCGCGCCGCTGCTCGCCGCCGCCGGCGCCGAGCCGCTGCCGGGTCGCTGGCTGGCGATCCTCGCGCTGTACAGTCTCGTCTTCGCACTGCTCGCCTACGCGGTCTTCGACTTCCTGGTCGAGGACTAGCCCGCAACTGTATGCCGACCACGCGCAAGCTCTACGGGACGCGCCTCACGCTGCTTGGCGCCGCGAGCGTCGTGTTGCTCGGAGCCGGATTCTCGCTCGCCTTCTTCTTCGCGCCGATCGAGGCTGATCAGGGCTTCTCGCAGAAGATCTTCTACGTCCACGTGCCGCTCGCGATCGTCACGCTCGGCGGCTTCGTGTTCGGCGGGGTGTCCGCGGTCCAGTACCTGCGCAGCGGTGACCCGCGCCACGACCTGCGGAGCTACACGGCCATCCACCAGTCGCTGATCTTCTGCATCGGCGCGCTGATCACCGGTTCGCTCTGGGCCAAGGCCTCATGGGGCCAGTGGTGGGTCTGGGACGAGCCGACGCTCGTCTCGTTCCTGATCGTGTTCCTGCTGTACGCGACCTACCAGCCTCTGCGCTTCTCGATCGAGGACCCCGAGCGTCAGTCGCGCTACGCAGCCGTGTTCGCGGTCGTCGCCGGCGCCTTCGTGCCGATCAACTTCATCGCGGTCCGGCTCGCCGACCCGCTGATCCACCCGCGCGTCCTCAACACGTCGGGCGGCGACCTGCCGGGCGACATGCGGATCGCGTTCTATACCTCGCTGGTCGGCATGGCGCTCCTGTTCATGACCCTTTACCGCTTCGAGATGACCAGCAAGCACGTGCGCGCACAGCTCAAGTCGATACGGCGGCGTCTCGGCGACGACCCCGTCGCGCCCGCCGGCCGCAGCGCCGCACCTCGACTCTCCGCGCCGTGACCGACAAGCTCCCGGACAACGGCGGTTACGTGGCTGCGGCCTACCTCGTCTTCCTGCTGCTGCTGTTGATCTACGTCGCCGTGATGGCGATGCGCGCGTCGCGCCTGGAGCGCGATCTCGGCGAGGTCCTCGAGCTGGTGGAACGCGACAAGGCCGAAGGCGAGAGATGAGCGAGCTCGTTGCGATCGGGATCTCGCACAAGACCGCGCCCGTCGCGGTGCGGGAGCGCCTCGCCCTGACCGAGCGCGAGGGTGAGCAGCTCGTGCGCGATCTCGTCGCGCACGACACCGTGCGCGAGGCGGTCACGATCTCGACCTGCAACCGCACCGAGGTCTACGTGGTCGTCAGCGACGCCGTCAAGGCGGAGGCCGAGCTGCTGGGCAGGCTCGCCGGCCACGCGGAGATCCGGCCGACCGAACTGATCGACGTCGTCTACTCGCCGCGGAACTGCGACGCCGCGCGGCACCTCTTCCGCGTGACCGCGGGCCTCGAGTCGATGATCGTCGGCGAGAGCGAGGTCCAGGGGCAGGTTCGCAGGGCCTACGAGGCCGCGCTGGGCGCGGGCACCACTGGACCGTTCACCAACCGCCTCTTCCGCGCCGCGCTCCAGACCGGCAAGCGCGTGCGCAGCGAGACCGCGATCAGCGCCGCGCGCGTCAGCGTGTCCTCGGTGGCCGTCGACGCCGCGCGCGAGGTCGTCGGAGAGTTGCGCGGGCGCGACGTGGTGATCATCGGTGCGGGCGAGACGGCCGAGCTGACGGCGCGCGCGCTCAGCGAGCAGGGCGTCACGACGATGTTCGTCGCCAACCGGCGTGCGGACCGCGCTCGCGCGCTCGCGTCGCGCTTCGACGGACGCGTCGGCTCGCTCGACGAGCTTCCCGAGCGACTTGCGGACGCGGACATCGTGCTGGCGTCGACCTCGTCACCGCACGTGATCGTCGGCCGCGACGAGCTCGAGCTCGTCATGCAGGCCAGGGGCGGGCGACCGATCGCCCTGATCGACATCGCGGTCCCGCGCGACATCGAGCACGCCTGCGCACAGATCCCCGGAGTGACGCTGTACGACATGGACGACCTCCAGTCCGTCGTCGCGCGCAACATCCAGGTTCGCGAAGGCGAGCGCGATCTCGCCGACGCTGTCGTCGAGGACGAGATCAACCGCTTCTCGGGCTGGATGGGCCAGCAGGGAGCCACACCGACGATCACGGCTCTTCGCGAGCACGGCGCCGCGATCGTCGAGCAGGTGCTCAGCGAGAACGACGGACGCTGGGAGTCCGCGTCGGCCCGCGATCTCGCCCGGATCGACGCGATCGCACGCGCCGTGATGCAGCGGCTGCTGCACGAGCCCACCGTCCGCATGAAGGGTCTCGAGCACTCGGGCGGACACGGCCGCCTCGCCGTGCTGCGCGAGCTGTTCGGCCTCGACGAGGTGCCGGACGAGGCCGCGGCGCCGAACGCCGCGGCCGCTGAGCCCGACGGCGGCGGGACCGCCGACGTGCACCCGCTCCGCCGCCGGCCGTGAGAATCGGGACCCGTGGCAGCGCTCTGGCTCTCGCGCAGGCGGGCACGGTCGCTGCGGCGCTCGGGGCCGATGCCGAACTGGTGACGATCACCACCACCGGCGATCGGGATCGTGCCGCGCTCGACAAGGAGCGCTGGACGCGCGAGCTGGACGCCTCGCTGCTGCGCGGCGACATCGACCTCGCCGTGCATTCCGCGAAGGACGTCCCCGCACAACTCCCCGATGGCATCGCGATCGTCGCCACGCCGCCGCGTGCCAGCCCGCATGACGCCCTCTGCGGCGCCACGTCGCTGGACGCGCTGGCCCCGGGCGCGCGCGTCGGCACCAGTTCGCTGCGCCGCGCGGCGCAGCTCAAGGCGCTTCGCGAGGACCTCGAGCTGGCCGAGTTGCGCGGCAACGTCGACACGCGGCTCGACAGGCTCGCGGCGGGCGACTACGACGCGATCGTGCTCGCGCAGGCCGGACTTCAGCGACTCGGGCGGGCGAGCGAGGCAGGCGGCCCCCTGCCGGAGCTCGTGCCGGCTGCGGGCCAGGGCGTGCTCGCGATCACCGCACGGGCCGGCGACGCACAGGCACAGGCGGAGGCGGCACGGCTCCTCGACCTGCCGACAAGCCGCTGCCTGCTCGCCGAGCGCGCCCTTGTGCGCGGACTCGAGGCCGACTGCCACACGCCGGTCGGCGCCCATGCGACGACCGTCACGGGCGGAGGGCTCAGCCTAAGTGCGTTCGTAGGTCGACCGGACGGCTCGGCCTGGGTGCGCGACACCCTTTCCCAGTCGGTCGACGGTGATCCTCAGGAGCTCGGTGCCCGAGTCGCTGCGCGGCTGCGCAGCGCAGGCGCGGACGAGGTCCTGGGCCGATGACCGAACCCGGCCGAGTCCAGCTCGTGGGCGCCGGCCCCGGCGACCCCGGCCTGCTGACGCTGCGCGCAGTCGAGCTGATCGCGCAGGCCGACGTGATCCTCCATGACAAGCTGATCCCGCTCGAGGCGCTCGGCTACGCGCGTCCCGATGCGCTCGTGCTCGACGTCGGCAAGATCGGCGGCGGCGATCAGGTGCCGCAGGCCGAGACGACGCGACTGCTGATCGAGCACGCGGCGGCGGGTCGCAGCGTCGTTCGGCTCAAGGGCGGCGACCCCTTCGTCTTCGGTCGCGGCGGCGAGGAGGCGTCTGCCTGCGCGGAGCACGGCATCCCGTTCGAGGTCGTCCCCGGGATCACGGCCGGGATCGCGGCGAGCGCCTACGCGGGTATTCCCGTGACGCAACGCGGGATGACGAGCGCGGTCGCATTCGTGACCGGACACGAGGACCCCGACAAGCCGGAGACGCAGATCGACTGGACCGCGCTCGCGGCGTTCCCGGGGACGCTCGTCTTCTATATGGGCGTTCGCCGGCTGTCGCGCATCGCCGAGCAGCTCGTGGCGAGCGGCAGGCCCGCGCAGCAGCCCGTCGCAGTGATCGAGCGCGGCACGCTGCCCGGTCAGCGCGAGGTCACCGGGACGCTGTCGAGCATCGCCGGCCTCGCAGCCGAGGCCGAAGTCCGAGCGCCGGCGATCACGATCGTCGGCGAGGTCGTGTCCCTGCACGAGCAGCTCTCCTGGCTCAGGCGCACACGACCACTGGCGCGGGTCAGCGTCGCCGTCACAAGAGCCCGCGCCCAGGCCAGCGCGCTCGCCGCGCAGCTTCGGGCTCTCGGGGCGCAGGTGATCGAGGCGCCGGCGATCCGGATCGAGCCGCTCGACGCCGAGGTCCCCGACCTCAGCACCTACGACCTCCTCTGCGTCACGAGCCCCAACGGTGTCGAGCAGCTGCTGACTCGCGTACGCGACGCGCGTGCGCTCGCGGGCCCGAGGATCGCTGCGATCGGGCCCGGGACGGCGCGGGCACTGCGCGAGCGCGGCGTCGAGCCCGACGTGGTGCCCGAGCGTGCCGTGGCGGAGTCGCTCGTCGAGGCACTGAGCACGCTGCCCGTCGAGCGCGCGCTGATCGCGCGCGCCCAGGAGGCCCGCGACGTACTGCCCGACGCACTGCGCGCGCGCGGCGCGCACGTAGACCTGCTCGCGCTGTACAGGACGATCGCCGAGCCGCTCGACGACGACGCACGCGTCGCCGCGCTCGGCGCCGACTACGCGACCTTCACGAGCGCCTCGTCGGCGCGCTTCTTCCATCAGGCCGCCGGGTCACTCGCCGGCCCCCGGCTCGTGTCGATCGGGCCGGTCACCAGCAGCGCGCTGCGCGAACTCGGTCACGAACCGGACGTCGAGGCCGGCGACCACACGCCCGACGGGCTCGTCGCGGCGCTCGTGGCCGACGTCCGAACACGACGCGGAGGCTGACCGCATTCGCCCGGCCGTATAGGTTTGCCGCGTGCGCATCCTGATCATCGGCGCGGGCGGCGTGGGCGTGGCCGCCGCCGCAATCGCCCGCCGGCGGCCGTTCTTCGAGCGACTCGTGCTCGCGGACGTCGACCATGAGCGAGCCGCGGCCGCGGTGAGCCGACTCGGCGACGCGCGCTTCGGCGCCGCGCAGCTGGACGCGTCCAACGTCGAGGCGATCGTCGGGCTCGCCGGAGAAGAGCGGGCGACCGTGATCCTCAACGCCTGCGACCCGCGGCTGAACCCCGCGATCTTCGAGGCCGCCGCGCGCGCCGGCTGCACCTACGTCGACATGGCGATGACGCTGTCGACGCCGCACCCTGAGCGTCCCCACGAGCTGCCGGGAGTCAAGCTCGGCGACGCGCAACTCGAAGAGCACGCGGCCTGGGAGAGCGCCGGACGCCTGGCACTCGTCGGCATGGGCGTCGAACCGGGGATCTCCGACGTCTTCGCACGCTACGCCGCCGACCACCTGTTCGACGACATCGACGAGGTCGGCGTACGAGACGGCGCGAACCTCGCCATCGACGGCTACGACTTCGCTCCGACCTTCTCGATCTGGACGACGATCGAGGAATGCCTCAATCCGCCCGTGATCTGGGAGCGTGACCGGGGCTGGTACACGACGGCCCCCTTCTCCGAGCCGGAGGTCTTCGACTTCCCCGAGGGCATCGGTCCCGTCGAATGCGTCAACGTCGAGCATGAGGAGGTACTGCTGATCCCGCGCTGGGTCGACTGCCGGCGCTGCACGTTCAAGTACGGCCTCGGCGACGAGTTCATCGAGGTCCTGAGGACGCTGCACAAGCTGGGCCTCGACCGCACCGATCCCGTCACCGTGCGCGGCGTCAAGGTCGCACCGCGCGACGTCGTCGCCGCGGCGCTGCCGAACCCCGCCGAGCTCGGTGATCGCATGCACGGCAAGACGTGCGCAGGCACGCTCGTGACCGGGACCGGCAAGGACGGCCGGCCAAGAGCGACGTACCTCCACCATGTGGTGGACAACGCCGAGACGATGGCGCTCGACGACTGCCAGGCCGTCGTCTGGCAGACGGCGCTCGGGCCGGTCATCGCGATGGAACTGCTCGCGGCCGGCACCTGGTCCGGAGCCGGAGTGCTGGGACCGGAGGCCTTCGACGCCGCCCCGTTCCTGGGGCTGCTCGCCGAGTACGGCTCGCCGCACGGAATCAGTGAGCGAGACCCGCGGAACCCCGGCCGGCCGCTCGCCGGGGGCTGAGCGCGCCACGCCTGCAAGCGGTCCTCGGTGCCCGCGACCATCACCTTCCTCTCCGACTATGGCCACGCCGACGACTTCGTCGGCGTCTGCCACGGCGTGATCGACAGGATCGCACCGCAAGTGCGTGTGATCGACATCTCGCACGGCGTTCCCCGCCATGACGTGCGCAGCGGAGCGCTCGTCCTGCGGCGCGCGCTTCCGTACTTCTCCGCGGGCGTCCACCTGGCCGTCGTCGACCCGCAGGTCGGCGGGGAGCGACGCGCCGTCGCCCTGCGCACCGCCGACGAGGATCGCGTGCTGGTGGGACCGGACAACGGACTGCTGTCGCTCGCCGCGCGACGCTTCGGGGGCGTGGTCGAGGCGGTCGACATCGCCCACTCGCCGCTGCGCCTGGAACCCGCGTCGGCGACGTTCCACGGCCGCGACATCTTCGCTCCGGTCGCGGCCCACCTGGCGAACGGTGCGGCGCTCGCCGCGACCGGCGAGCCGATCGACCCCGATGAGCTGACCGAGCTGCACATGCCGCTCGGGCACACCGAGGGCGAGGAGCTGGTCGCTCACGCGATCGCCTTCGACCGCTTCGGCAACGTCACGCTCGACGTCGAGCACGAGGAGCTGGCGATGTTCGGCCTGCGACTCGGACGACCGATGCTCGTGGGCGACCAGCGAGCTGTGTACGCGAACACGTTCGCCGACGTCGCGCCCGGCGATCTGCTGGTCTACGAGGACGCCTACCGCACGCTCGCGCTCGCGGTGAACCGCGGCTCCGCGGCCGAGCGACTCGGTCTCGCGCTCGATGCCGAGGTTCGCCTGCGGCCGGCCTGAGCCCGCCGTCCGATCCCATGGCACCTGCGCTTGGCTCGCCGCACCTGCACCTGCGCCTGACGACGTCCACCAACGAGCGCGCACGTGAGCTGGCCGCGCGCGGGGCGCCGCACGGGACGCTCGTCACAGCCGCCGAGCAGTCGGCCGGTCGCAGGTCGGCAGGGACGCCGCTGGTCGGCGCCCGCCGGCCGCGCGCTGCTGCTCTCCGTGATCGTGCGGGATCCGCTGCCCGACCTGCTCCCGCTCGCCGCGGGACTGGCCGTCGCCCGAGCCGTCGGTCCGGAAGCGCTGCTCAAGTGGCCCAACGATGTACTTCTGCCGGAACTCCGCGGACACCCCCGCGATGCGCAAGGTCGCGGGCATCCTCACCGAGGGCCGCCCCCAGGAGGGCTGGGCCGTCGTCGGGATCGGCGTCAACGTCGCGGTGCGACTGGCGGACCTGCCGGACGAGCTGCATGCGAGCGCCGCGACGATGGGGCTCGCGCCGGCCGATCTGCCCAGCATGCGCGACGCGGTCATCGAGCGAGCTCGAGCGCTCACTGGCGTTCGCGAGCGACGCACTGCTCGACCGCTGGCGCGAGCGCGACGCGCTGCTCGGACGTCAGGTGCGGTGGTCCGGCGGCGACGGGGTGGCGGCCGGGATCGACGGCGCGGGACGACTCATCGTCGAGCTTCACGGAGGCGGGCGCACCGAACTTGACGCCGGCGAGGTCCACCTCGTGAGCGGCTGAGACGTCGCCCCGCTCCGACCGGCCGAACGCCGGTTCAGGCGGCCGCGGCCCGCGGCTCGTCGCCACCGGTCACGTCGGGCGGATCGGTGCGGGTTGCGGCGTCCTTGTCCGCGGCCGGCTGCCTCTGGCCGCGCCCGGACCCCTTCTTGCGCCTGCGGCGTCCGCGACGCCCCTTGCCCTTGGGGAAGTTGCGCAGAAGCTCACGGGAGAGCGAACCCGGGCTTGCGCGAGAGCCGCGTGCGTGCCCCGCGCAGCACCTCCTCGGCCTCGGGCGTGTGCGCGACCGCGGCCGCGAGCAGTGCGGCCTGAAGGCGACGGTCCTGCGTGCGCGCGGCCTGCACGAGCCGCCGCGCGTTGCGGGCGTGTGCGCCTCCCGCCGAGTTGACGAGCAGCCCGAGAAGACGCTTGGTCTCCGGCCAGCGCTGGACCGCGTACTCCTCGTGGACCTCGCGCGTGCACTCGGCGAGCCGCCAGATCCACGCGTTCGCCTGATCGCGGCGCCCGATCCGCTTCTCGGCCAGCGCCGTGAACAGCACCTTGGCCGCCTCGCGGCGCTCGTCGCGAGCCCAGCCGCCGACCTGGTCGATCGCGAGGTCGAATGCCTCGGGGTCCTTGAGCGCGGCGATCTCCTGAAGTGCACGGATGCGCAGCTGCGGGTTCTTGTTGCGCTCGACGGTCGTCAGCAGGAAGCGGCGCTTGAGCTCACCGGTGCGGTCGAAATGCAGCATCGCGCGCGCCCGTCGCCAGCCGCTCGTCTGAACGCGAGCGCCGGCGAGCGCGGCCCACATGTGCTGCTCGCCGTAGTCCAGATGCTCCACGGCGATCCGCCAGAGCTCGCGCTCGAAGACCTCGTGCCGGCGCTCCTCGCTGGCGGTCACGGGAATGACGCGGCGCTCGACCCGCACGCGGCGCCCGCGTCCGCGACGCACCGGTCCGACGACGATCGCACCGCCCCGATAGACGTCACGCTCGAGCAGCGAGTGCAGCGTCACGACCGGGTCGTCGTGCTTGGTCGCCGGGTGGACGAAGTCGACCACGACGCCGGCCTCCTTGCCCGGGTGGCGGCGCGTGACGCGGCCGACCCGCTGCTGGTAGATCCGTCTCGAGGCCGTCGGGGCGAGATGCATGCAGACGGTCGCGCGCGGCGAGTTCCAGCCCTCGGCGAGAAGCTGCGCGTTCACGAGCACGTCGATGTCGCCGGCCTCGTAGCGAGCGAGGATCTCTGCGAGCTCACGCTTCGGCGTCTCGCCGGAGACCCCCTCCGCCTTGATACCCAGCGCGCGGAACGCCTCGGCGACGTTGTAGGCATGCCGCACTCCGGCCGTGTAGACGACGCCGGGCACGCCGTTGAACCGAGTCTTGTAGAGGTCTGCGATCGCGAGGTTGAAGGGCGCCTGGTCGAGCAGCTCGGCCAGCATCTCCTGGTCGAACTCCATGTCGACCTCGCCCTTGCGAAGCGGGACCTTGGCGATCGTGCGCACGCCCGGGCCCGGCGGGATGCGGATGCAGCGCAGCGGGGCGATCACGCCGCGGCGTGCCGCCTGCGCGAGATCGAAGCGCGAGGTCTGCGTCGGGAAGAGGTCGGTGACGTGGCGCGCGATCAGCGCACCCGTGGCGGTCATGCCGATGAAGATCGGGCCCGTCCACACGCGGATCGCGGCGCTCGTCTTCTCGCCCAGCGCGGTGTGCGCCTCGTCGCAGATGACGATCGTGTACGCCGACGAGATCTCGCCGGCGTTGCGCACGAACCACTGGTAGGTCTCAACCGTCACGGGGCCGTCGGCGTGGCCCTTGTCGTCACCCAGCAGGGCCTCCGACACGCGGTCGGCGTAGCCGCGCGTGCGCAGTTCCTCGTTGAACTGATCGACGAGGTTTCGGCGGTGGGTGAGGATCAGCACGCCGCCCGTGCGCGAAGCCTCGACGAAGCCCATCGCGGCGACCGTCTTGCCGGCGCCGGTCGCATGCTCGAACCAGAACCGCTTATGCGCATTGGGATCGTCGAGCACCGCTGCGTCGACGTCCTCGTCGGTCTCGTCTGCCCCGTTCCAACCGTTCTCGTCGTCGTCCGGCTGATCATCGGAGGCGCCCTCCGGCTCCTCGTCTTCCTCGTCCTCGTCGTCCTCGTCCTCCTCGTCGTCCTCGTCCTCGTCCTCTTCCTCTTCGTCTTCCTCGTCCTCGTCGTCTTCGTCCTCGTCGTCCTCTTCGTCCTGCGCGTGCGCCTCATCGAGAGCCGCCAGCTCGGCGGCGACCTCCTCGTCCTCGTCGACGTCTCGTCGTCGACGGCGAGAACGGGCGTTGCGCCCGCGGCCGCTCCGTTCTCGGCACCGCGCAGGCGCTCGGCGAGCAACGCCGTCAACGTTCCGGACAGCGCGTCGACCTGGTGCGGGTTGAGAGTCGTACCGTCGGCGAGGTGCGGCTCGTCCTCGCTGAGCAGCCGTTCGAGTCCGAGCAGCAGCGACCAGTCACGGCGCCACTGCGTCGTCGGCACGTCGCGGCCCTGCGCGATCTCGCCGAGTGCGGCATCGAGCGCCATGCGCCGCGGTGAGCCTTCGGCGAGCGCCGACTCAGCGCTCTCGCCGTCGTGCACGAAGGTCTCGCGCGTGAACGCCTCAGCGCGCGCGATGTCGTTGCTCGAAGGCGTGGGTGCGGCCTTGGCGGCCGTCGTCTGGTCAGCCATGTGGCTCTGAACCTGTTTGGCGAAGGGACCGGCGCGCATGGAAGATGCGGCGCTCCGGCCCGCTGCCCGCATCCGAGCAGGCATGTCGCGGGAGGCTCCCAATCCGGGTGCAACGACCCGCGACGTACGGCGAAGGATACCGCACTGCTCTGTCATCCTCACGCCATGCGCACGGCACTGCTCTTCGTCGTCGTCCTCGTGGTCGGCGCAGCGCTCGGAATCGGCCTCAAGCAGGCGACCTCTGGTGACGCCGGTGTGCCTGCGACGAAGGCTCTCGACGTGAGCGCAGCCGAGCAGCAGGCGATGCTCGCAGGCGCCCCCGCACCATTGGCCGCGCTGCACGCGCGCGCCAACACCCTGCTGCGAGGGGGCAGGCGCACGCTCGAAGCCCAGCTCGCCAAGGTCGAGGGGCACCCTGCGGTCGTCAACGTGTGGGCGTCCTGGTGCGCTCCCTGCAACGAAGAGGCGCCGATCATCCAGAAGGTCTCACTCGACCATGGCAGGAAGGTCGCGTTCCTCGGCGTGAATCTGCGTGACAGCGTCGACGGCGCCAAGCGCTTTCTGCGGCGCTTCCCGGTGAGCTTCCCGAGCGTCGAGGACCCGGACGGTGACATCTACAACGCGTATCGGGCTCCTCGGCCAGCCGGCGACCGCGTTCTACGACGCACGTGGCGAGCGCACCTACATCCATCAGGGTCCGTACCGCACCGCCGAGGACTTCGACGCCGACGTCCGGCGCTACGCGCTGGGCTCGTCGTCGTCGTGAGCGTCACCGTCCGGCGGACGGAGAGGCGACGCAGAGCTCGCCGCCGCTCTGGCGCTGAGGAGTGCGGTCTTCATCCACGAGCAGGGCGTCGCGCCGGAGGACGAGCACGACGGTCGCGACCCCGACGCACTGCACCTGATCGCCCTCGATGACGGGCAGGTGGTCGGGACCTGCCGGCTGGTCGCGGACGGCGATCGGATCAAGCTCGGCCGGATGGCGGTTCAGCGCCGCCGCCGAGGGGAGGGCATCGCCGCACTCCTGCTCGCCGCGGTCGACCGCGAGGCGACGATGCTCGGCGGCCGGCGCGTGGTTCTCGGCGCCCAGCTCACCGCGGTCGATCGTCTACGAGCGTTCGGGCTACGTGACGCGGGGAGACGTCTTCGTCGACGCTGACATCGAGCACGTCTGGATGGAGAAGACGCTCGCCTGAGTCCGCGCCACGCCGCTCTCGTAGGCTGGGCGCCATGCGAGCCCTCGTTCAGCGCGTGTCGCGCGCAGCGGTGCGCGTGGACGATCGGCAGATCGGCGCGATCGGGCCCGGCCTCCTGGTGCTGCTCGGCGTCACCCACGGCGATGACGAGTCCGCCTGCGACCGGCTCGCCGACAAGGTGCGCGCACTGCGCGTGTTCGAGGACGCCGACGGCCGCATGAATGACGCGCTCGGCGAGCGTGGGGTCCTTTGCGTGAGCCAGTTCACCCTCTACGGCGACACCCGCAAGGGCAACCGCCCGAGCTTCGTCGACGCCGCCGAGCCCGCGGCGGCGGAGCCGCTGTACGAGCGTTTCTGTGAGCGCCTCGGCGCCGAGCGAGGCGTGTTCGGGGCGCGCATGGAGGTCGAACTGGTCAACGACGGACCCGTGACGCTGCTGCTCGAGCTCGCGGGCGCGTAGCCTGCGGGCATGCCGCCCGAGCAACGTCTGGTCCCTCGCTTCGCCGCCGAGCCGCCGCAGGAGCCGCTGCCCTACGGCCGCTGGTCGGAGCGCCTCCAGGGCGAGCTGCTGGGCGCCTGCCTGCGGATCGACCCGGGCGACGTCGGCGCGCTCGGCGACGTCGGCGAGATCGCCTGGTACCCGGACCGCACGTGGCACGGGCGCAGCTATGTGCCCGCCACGGCGATGACCTCGAGCGGGCTCGAGATATTCGGCTACGTCAGCTTCGTCCGCTCGGAGGACGATGACCCGACCGGCTTCCACGCGAGCGCCGACGCCACCGGCGAGACGGCCGACGCCAATCCGGAGTGGCGGATCGACGTCTGCGACGAGGTCATCGGCTCCTGGCGCGGCGAGGACGGGAAGGTCGCCGCGATGACGCTGGTTTGGGGTCGGCCGCTCGTGCCGGGCGCAGCCATCGCCACAGCCGAGTTGACCGACCTGTGCGTCGACCAGTGCCCGATCCAGGAGGACCGGTTCACCCTGATCGCGCCGGACGACTACCGCGGCGACACGCTCGAGGTGCGCGTCTTCGACAAGCGCGGCAACGAGCTGGCGCGGGAGTCGCTCTACGCCGAGGACGGCGAAGGGGACGAGCCGGAGGCGCTCAGCGAGAACGGCGACAGCCTGGACGATCGCGTCTGATGGAGGTCGAGCAGGCCGTCCGCACGCGCCGGACCCACAAGGCGTTCGCGCCGGAGCCGGTCAGCCGCGGGACGCTGGAGGAGCTCTTCGACCTGGCGCGCTGGGCGCCCAACCACCACCTCACCAACCCCTGGCGCTTTCGCGTTCTCGGACCGGCCGCGCTCGAACGCCTCAAGGACGCCGCGGGTCCAGAGGCCGCGGCCAAGCTGGACCGTGCGCCGACGCTGGTTGCGGTGTCCGTCGTGCGCTCCGGCGACGCCGTGCAGGCCGAGGAGGACCTGTGCGCATCCGCGGTCGCGGCGTACCTCGTCCTGCTCGGGGCGCACGCCCGCGGCCTGGCCGGCTACTGGCGCACGCCCGCCGTGCTGCGTAGCGCCGCGGGGCGCACCGCGCTCGGAGCGGGCGACGACGAGCACATGATCGGGCTGCTCCACCTCGGCCGCGCGCGCCACGAGCAGCGCGCCCCGGACCGCGCCCCTGCGCGCGACATCGTCGACTGGCTCGACTGAGAGGGGTCTCTCGGTCAACCGGCTCGACTGAGAGCGGCTCTCGATAGGGTCGAGACTCAAGGAGGAGTCCTATGCCTTCACGCTCTGTCTGCCTCGCCGCGATCTTCGCGGCGCTCGCGGTGGCCGCGTCCCCCGCCTCGGCCGCCACCACCTTCGTCGTCTCCTCGACAGGCGACCAGCCCGACGCCACACCCGGTGATCACGCCTGCACGACCTCGAGCGAGGGGTGCACGCTGCGCGCGGCGATCCAGGAGGCCAACTCCGACGCCACAGCGGTGCCGTACCGGATTCGCTTCGCAGCGTCGGTGCGCGGCCAGACGATCGAGCGTCGCAAGCCCGCTCGACTCGATCACGGTCCCGCAGACGAGCATCGACGGCTGCTCCGACGTCATCGCGCTGGCCACCACCGCGACGCAGCCCTGCGTCGGCCTGCGCTCGACGGCGGGCACGCGGCACCGGGCTGAGCGTCGACTTCTCCAGTGCTCCGGTGCTCGGGCTCGACGACCTCACGATCCGCGGACTTGCGATCACCAACTTCGACACCGGCATCCAGGCGAGCGCGCCCGGGCTGATCGTGCGCAACGTCGACTTCGGCGTGAAGATCGACCACACGACCGTCGAGGGCAATGACACCGGAGCTGCTGGTCCTGTCCAGCGGCGCACGGGTCGGCGGCAGCGCCGCGGCGGATCGCAACGTCTTCGCCGGGAACGGCGACGGCGTGAGGATCTGGGGTGGCGACACCTCGGCCGTCCAGGGCAACTGGTTCGGCGTCAAGCGGGACGGCGTCACCGCGGCGGCGAACGGCCGCGCGATCAGGGTCACGAGCCTCGCGCGTCTCGGCAACGTTCCTCGTCGAGGAGGCGGTCGACAACCTGATCGGCGGGCAGTCCACCGCCACCGACGACGAGGCGCAGGCGTGCTTCGGCGACTGCAACGTGATCGCGCACTCGACGATCGCGGGGATCGACCTGGAGGGAGGTCGCGCCCAGCCTCGGGGCAGCGACGCGCCCTCCGTCAACACGACGATCTTCGGCAACTGGATCGGGGTCGACCCCTTCGGCAACCCGGCGGGCAACGCGAAGCCGATCGTCGTCGGCGACGCCGATCCCGTGGATCGGCGGCCTCACCAGCGGCTACGGAAACCTGATCTCGGACAACGGGTCGGGCATCGACCAGGCCGGCGGCACCGGCTTCATGGTGATGACCTACAACGTCTTCGGCCTGTCGCCCGACCACGAGACCTCACTGCCCAACGCCGGCACCAACGCGACGGTCGGGGGCAGGGTGGGCGACAACGCCTTCGTACAGGGGAACACATTCGGCTCGACCGCCGCAGGGCTCGTGCTCACCGGCGCGGCGCCGGACGTGCTCGGCAACTTCTTCACGCCGCCCGGAGGCACCGGCTCATACTCGACGGCGGCGCTCGTCGTCGAACCCGGCGGCGGCGGCGCGCGCATCGGTTCGCATGTCTCCGGCGGCACGAACCTCTTCGGAGGCACGGCTCCCGGCGTGCCCGCGATCCTCGTCAAGGGCGCCGACGACGTGCGGGTCGTCTCCAACTGCTTCGGCGGCCTGACGTGCTTCCTGCCTCCCCTGACCGGGCCGTCGATCAGGATCACCGACGGCCCGAGCGGGGCGACGACATCGGGCGGCCAGATCGGCGAGGACGACGAGGCCCACCGGAACACCATGATCCGGACCACGGGCCCGGCGATCGAGGTGTCCGGCGAGCGCATCGGGCGTCGTCGTGGCCGAGAACGAGGGCCATGCGGTGAACGACTTCGGCCCGGGCAAGAGCCTCGACTCGCTGTTCACCGACCTGCTGCCGGCTGCCCGGTCCGGGCAGCAGCGGCGCTGTCAACGGCGGGATCCAGCCACCGGTCATCGACGGCGCGACGACCGCCGGGATCGCCGGCACGGCGAATCCGGGTGCGATCGTGCGCATTCTCCAGCAGTGGCGCGCCGACCCGAACGACCAGGACGGCGTGAAGGAGCCCTACCTGCACGGCTACACGCTGCCGACGACCCCCGGTCAGACGACGGCGGGCGGCGACGGCAGGTGGTCGTTGGCCTTCGCCGAGAGGCTGCCCGAGGAGCAGAAGGTGGCGGCGTCGCAGACGACGGCCGCGGGCTCGTCGGAGTACGTCCCGTTCCGCACCGTCACGCGTGCCTCTGACCTGCCCGTCGCGGTCATCACCGGCGGGCCTGCCGGGACCGTCGCGGAGACCAGCGCGACCTTCACCTTCACCACGCCCTCACCCGGAGCGACCTTCGAGTGCTCGCTCGACGACGGCGCGTTCGCACCCTGCACGTCCCCGACGACCGTCGGCCCGCTCGAGGCCGGCGTCGCCCACCAGTTCAGGGTCCGCGCGCGGCTCGGCCAGGACGTCGGGCGGCCGGCGTCGCGCACGTGGGAGATCGCCGGACCGCCGGCCGCGGCGCCCCCGCCCGCCCCGGCGCCGGTGCCCGCGGCAAAGGCCGCGGCCCCGAAGCCGAAGGCCAAGGCGGCGGTCAAGTTCTCCAAGGTCGTCAGGCTGCCGTCGACACGCCGCTGCGTGAAGGGCCGCAAGGTGCGCCTGCGCCTGCGTCCCCCGAGCGGCACGCGGATGATCCTCGCCGAGTTCCGGATCAAGCGCAAGAAGAAGCGGACGGTGACGGGACGCGGACTCAAGAAGACGATCAACCTGCGCAACCTGCCCAAGCGCCGCCGCGTGAAGATCAGCGTGCGCGCCGTGCTCTCGACCGGACGCGTCATGAAGGGCTCGCGCACCTACACGCAGTGCAAGTTCAAGAAGAAGTCGAAGAAGAAGTCGAAGAAGCGCAAGTGAGCGGTCCCCGCGCCGCCGGGCTCAGCGCCGCGCGACGGTCGCCGTCCGCCCCGCGGTCAGAGTGAGGAGCTGGCCGGGCGTCAACGGCAGGACGCTCGTCGGCGTGCCCGCAGCGGCCCACACCGTGTCGAAGCCGAGCAGATCCTCGTCGATCACCACGTCGAGGCGGGTCGCGTGCCCGGCCGGCGGGACCCCGCCGATCGAGTAGCCGGTCCGCCGGCGAACGAAGTCCGCGCCCGCCTTGGCGAGCGTGCCGCCGACGAGTTCCCCGACGAGCGCCTCGTCGACGCGGTTGGCCCCGCTGGTGATCACCAGCAGGGGCTCCCCGCCGGGCTCGACCACGAACACCAGCGACTTGCAGATCTGCGCCACGTCACAGCCGATGGCCGCCGCGGCGTCGGCGGCGGTGCGCGTCCCCTGCGGGAAGTCGTGAACGTCGGGCTCGATACCGGCGGCCCGCAGCGCACGGGCAAGACGATCGGCCGGCGCGCTCACGCTGCGCGTGTCGGCAGGCTGTCGGCGAGCTCGGCGTCGGTCAGCGGGAAGTGGCAGGCCGCGAGGCCGCCTCCCTGCTTCTCCTCGAGTTGCGGCTCGTCGATCGAGCAGCGGCCCTGCGCCTTCGGGCAGCGCGTATGGAAACGGCACGCCTCGGGCGGCGCCGTCGGCGAGGGCACGTCGCCTGTCAGCAGGCGACGCTTTCGAGTCCGGGCGAGCTGCGGGTCGGGCACCGGCACCGCGCTCAGCAGCGCGCCCGTATAGGGGTGGCGCGGGTGCGCGAAGAGATCGTCCGAGTCCGCGACTTCGACGATCTTGCCCATGTACATCACGGCCACCCGGTCGCAGACGTGGCGCACGACGCTGAGGTCGTGGGCGATGAACACGAGCGTCAGCCCGAGATCGCGCTGCAGGTCGCTCAGCAGGTTGATGATCTGCGCCTGGATCGAGACGTCGAGCGCCGACACCGGCTCGTCCGCGATCACGAGCCTCGGCTTCAGCGCGATCGCGCGCGCGACGCCGATGCGCTGGCGCTGGCCGCCGGAGAACTGGTGCGGCAGGCGGTTGTAGTGCTCCGGGTTGAGCCCGACCTGCTCCATCAGCTCCTGGACCAGTCGCTTTCGCTTGGCCTCGTCACGCTCGATCCCGTGGATCACGAACGGCTCGCCGATCACGGATCCCGACGGTCTGACGCGGGTCGAGCGAGGAGTAGGGGTCCTGGAAGATCATCTGCATCTCGCGCCGCAGCGGCAGCAGTTCGCGGCGCGTCAGGTGCGTGATGTCCTGCCCCATGAAGCTGACGGTGCCCGCTGTGGGCTCCAGCAGCCGCATGAGCAGCCGCGCGGTCGTCGACTTCCCGCAGCCCGACTCGCCGACCAGGCCGAGCGTCTCACCTTCGCGGACGTCGAAGCTGATCCCGTCGATCGCGCGCACCGCCCCGACGGCGCGCTGACGAATCACCCCGCTCCTGATCGCGAAGTGCATCTTCAGGTCGCGCACCTCCACGAGCGGCTGCCGTGCGGTGCTCATCCCGCCTCCATCCCCTCGGCGGCGCGCGGCGGGCCGGGACTGGTCGACGCCTGCACGCTCGCGCGCCTCGTCGGGGCTCGCGCCGGCGGCCAGGGCGGCCCACAGCCTGCGTCGCTGGTCCTCCGGCAGCAGGCAGGCCACCTCGTGGGGCACCGCGACCCGAGACGGACTGGAGCGAGGGCACCACGCGCCTGTGCTCATCCTGCACGTAGGGACAGCGCGGATGGAAGGCGCAGCCCGGAGGACGCGTGATCAGCGACGGCGGCCGGCCGGGGATCGGCACGAGGGCGGCGTCGCGCGGCAGATCCAGGCGCGGGATCGACCGCAGCAGGCCCCACGTGTACGGATGCTGAGGCGCCGCGAAGATCTCGTCGCGCGGGCCCTGCTCGACGATCCTGCCTGCGTACATCACGGCGACCTGGTCGGCGACCTCCGCCACGACGCCGAGATCGTGCGTGATCAGCACGATCGCAGTGCCGAGGTCGTGCTGGAGCTGTTCGATCAGCTCGAGGATCTGGGCCTGCACCGTCACGTCGAGGGCGGTCGTGGGCTCGTCCGCGATCAGCAGCTTGGGGTCGTTGATCAGCCCCATCGCGATCATCACGCGCTGGCGCATCCCTCCGGAGAACTCGTGCGGGTAGCTGTCCACGCCGCGTCGCGGATCCGGGATCCCGACGTGGCCGAGCATCTCGACGGCGCGGTCGAGCGCCTGCGCCTTGGACACGTCGCGGTGGGCGCGCACGGCCTCGACGAGCTGATCTCCGATCTTGTAGAACGGATGCAGCGACGAGAGCGGGTCCTGGAAGATCATCGCGACTTCGTCGCCGCGCAGGCGACGGAGTTCGTCGTCGCCGGCGGTCAGGAGGTTCCGGCCGTCCAGCAGGACCTCACCGGAGATCCGCGCGTTGCCGTCGAAGCGCGTGAGCCCCATCACGGTCAGCGACGAGACGCTCTTGCCCGAGCCGGACTCCCCGACGATGCCGAGCGCCTGCCCGCGATCGACGCTGTAGGACACGCCGTCCACCGCCTGCACGACGCCGTCCTCCGTCTCGAACGAGACCGTCAGGTCGCGGACCTCGAGCAGCGCCATCAGTAGCGCACCCTCGGGTCCAGGAAGGCGTAGACGATGTCGACGACGAGGTTCAGGGCGATGATGAAGAACGCGCCGAGCAGCACCGTTCCCTGGACCGTCGGCAGGTCGCTCTTCTGGATCGAGTCGAAGGCCAGGCGCCCCACCCCGGGGATGTTGAACACCGTCTCCGTGAGGATCGCCCCGCCGAGCAGGATGCCGAGATCGAGCCCGAGGATCGTCACGATCGGCGTGATCGCGGATCGGACGCCGTGGCGGAAGACGACGCGCCGCTCGCCGAGGCCCTTCGCGCGGGCCGTGCGGATGTAGTCCTCGCCGAGCACCTCGCTGAGGTTGCCGCGCAGGAAGCGCGCGTAGATCGCCGCGAACGATGCCGCCAGCACCAGCCACGGCAGCAGCAGCGAGCTGATCACCTCCTGCGGCTCCGTGAAGATGTTGCCGTCGGTCGGATACGAGCCGGAGCCCTCGAAGATCGGGAAGACGCCGATCTCCTTCGAGAACAGGTAGAGCGACACCAGCCCGAGCCAGTAGACGGGCGCCGAGATCGCGACCAGCGCGGCTCCCATCGCCAGCTTGTCGGGCCAGCGCCCGCGCTTCAGCGCGGCGAGGATCCCGATCGGGATCCCGATGGCCAGCCAGACGAACATCGCGCCGATCGACAGCGTCGCGGTCGCGGCGATGCGATCGAAGATCTGCTGCTTGACCGAGATGTTGTTCTGATAGCTGTAGCCCAGGTCGAAGTGGAAGAAGAGGTCCCTGAAGTAGTTCCAGTACTGGGCCCAGAACCCCTTGTCGAGCCCGAGCTGGACGCGCAGCGCCTCGACCAGCTCGGGGCTGGCGTTGCGGCCGGCGCGGAGCAGGACCGGGTCGGCCGACGGAAGCTGGAAGAAGATGACGAAGGTGATGAAGCTGATGACGATCAGCAGCACCAGCATCCAGAGCAGCCGCCTGGCGATATAGGGGCCCATCAGCTGGCTTCTGCTGCGGTCATCGGTTGTCCGAGCGGGCCGGGGCCCCGCCGCGATGGCGGGGCCCCGTGAGTGCCCGGTCTCTCGGTCTGTCGTCTCCTCTGGCCTACTTCAGCGAGAGGAAAGCCATGAACGCCGAGTTGGAGTAGTCGTCCTGGGCGAAGTTGACGTTGTCGCTGAACAGCAGCGGCAACTTGTCCCAGACCCAGGGGATCGCGACGGCCTGGCGCACGATCTCCAGGTTGGCGTCGGCCCATGCCTGCGTGCGCTCGTCGCCCGCGGGCAGCGCCTTCGCCTTCTCGATCAGGTCGTTGATCTTCGGGTCGTCGATCAGCGGCCAGTTCGTGTTGTTGGCCGGGATGATCGCGTCACCGTTGAACGTCGGGTCGAGCAGAGCCTGCCCGTCAAGGAAGTCCTTGAAGAAGCCGACGTTCGGGCAGATGCCGTAGTTCGACTTCGGCACACCGCAGAACTTCGTGTACAGCGTGTCCTGCGGGACGATGCGGACGTTCAGCTTGAAGCCGAGCTTCTGGAACTGATCGATCGCGACCTCGGCGGACTTCTTGCCCGGATCGGCGTTTGTGGCGATCGTCAGGACCTTCTCCGAGCCGTCGTACTTGCCCGAGGCGTAGCCCGCCTTCTTCATGTACTCCTGAGCGAGCGCCAGGTCGCCCTCGGGCTTCTGCAGGTAGTCGAACTCCGCCGGAGGCTGGAGCCCGCCGGACTCCTCGAACCCGGGGAAGCCCGGTGGCAGGAAGCTCCACGCGATGTCGCCGACCGTGGCGCCGCCGCGCGTGAGGCGCATGGCGTTGCGATCGAACACCGCGATCAGCGCCTTGCGGACGTTGATGTCGTCGAACGGCTTCTGCGTCGTGTTGACCGCCACGTAGCGCGTTCCGCCCGACGGCGAGAACACGAGCTGATCCTTGTACTGCTGGGTGGCGAGCTTGAGAATCGACGCCGGCGGCGCGCCGTCGCCCTGAACCAGGCTCTGGCCCTGCAGGATGCGGCGGCTCGCCACGGCGGTGTCGTCGTTGCCCTCCTGAACCTCCCAGGAATCGAGGTAGGCGGGACGGAAGTCCGTCGACTCGTCCCAGTTCGGGTTGCGGACGACGGAGATCGACTTGCCCGGCTTCCAGCCGGTGAGCTTGCCGGCGGAGTCGTTCTTGACCATGTACGGGCCGGTGAAGACGACGTTCTCGTTGTACGTCGACGGGTTCTTGGCGTCGAACGACTTCGCGTACTCCTCGGGGACCGGGACCGTGATCGGCATCACGAGCGCCGCGGCGAGGGTTCCGGCCGATGCCGACTTGAGGTCGACCTTGAGCGTCGTGTCGTCGACCGCCGTGATGCCGGAGATGCTCTTGACGCCGGTCGTCGGCTTGCTCCGGGGCGCCGACGATGTCGCCGAAGTAGGCCGTCGCGTAGGCGTTCGGCACGTTGACGCTGAACGAGCGCTCCATCGCGTACTTGACGTCCGCTGCGGTGACCTCACGATTGACCGGCGGCGAGAACTTGACGCCGCTCTTGAGCTTGACCGTCAGGCTCTTGCCGTCCTCCGCGATCTCAGGATCGCCTCGGCGAGGTCGGGAATCTGCTTCTCGGGATTCTCCGGCGAGAAGTAGTAGAGCGAGCGCTGGACCGAGTAGAGAACCTGGTACCCGAACGTGTAGTACGACTGGCCCGGGTCCATGTAGTCGACGTCGCCCGACGCGAGCACCGTCACCGCGCCGCCCTTCTTGCCCTCGGGAACGCTCTTGGTCGCGTCACCGCCCGTGGTGCTCGACTTGTCGTCGTCACCGCAGGACGCGATGGCGAACGCGAACGTCGCCATCAGACAGGCCAGGAACGCCAGGCGCAGAATCTTGCTGCTCATGCGTTGTCCTCTCATCTCGTTGTGCACTTTCTTCTCCTGGTTGCTTGCTTGGGACGCGCCTAGCGCCCCGACGTCTTGGGGTTGAGCGCGTCCTGCATGCCGTCGCCGACGAGGTTGAAGGCGAGCACGGTCAGAACGAGCGCAAGTCCCGGGAAGGTCATGTACCACCACGCGCTGTCGAAGATCGAGGTCGCATCCGAGATCATCGCCCCCCAACTCGCCGTCGGCGGTTCCACTCCGACGCCCAGGAACGAGAGCGCCGCCTCGAAGAGGATCGTCGTCGGGATCACGAGCGTCGTGTAGACGATGATCGTCGCGACGAGGTTCGGCAGGATGTGACGGAACATGATCCGGCTGTCCGAGCTGCCGAGCGCGCGCGATGCCTCGACGAACTCCTTTTCGCGCAGCGACAGAGTCTGCCCGCGGATGATCCGCGCGATGTAGGGCCAGCTCGCCAGCACGATCACGAAGATCACGACGGGCAGCCCCGGCGAGATCGTGAAGATGCGGCTGTCGCCGGCCGCGAACGCCAGCACCAGCCCGAGGACCGTCAGCGCCGCGGGGAACCACAGGCGGGCGCGCATCGTGTCCCACGAGACGCTCCGCCCGCGCCGTCGCACCGCGATCGCCGAAAGCACCACGATCGCGGCCGATGCCAGCGACACCACGACCAGCAGCCAGCCGACGGGGGAGCCGCGCACGCTGCAGCCGCCGCCGAACGAGCACGCCGCGCCGAGACCGAGCGCCAGCAGCAGCACGGGGAACGCCAGCATCACGTCCATGAGCCGCGAGAGCCCGGTGTCGGCCCAGCCGCGGAAGTACCCGGCGATGATGCCGATGACGACCCCGATCAGCACGGTCAGCACGGTGCTGACCACCGCGACCTCGAGCGAGATGCGCGCGCCATAGAGCGTCCGGCTGAAGACGTCGCGCCCGAGCCCGTCGGTCCCGAAGAGGTTCTCCGAGCTGGGGCCGGCGGCTGAACCGAACTCGTCGAGGTACTTGGTCGACTGCTCGTTCGGCGGGCGCGCTCCGAGCAGGTCCACGATCTGCCCGGCGAAGATCGCCATCAGCGTGAGCAGGACGATGAAGCGACGCGGCGGCCAAGGTCACCTTGTCGCCGCGTATGCGGCGCCAGAAGAGCTGCCACGGCGAGCGCGCGGCGATGACGGCCGTCGGGACCGCGGCGCGGAGATCTCCCGTCTCGCCCGTCTCGTCGACGAGCAGCTCCTGACCACGCGGGCTCACGCGCTGATCAGCTCTTTGGGAGTGGGTCTGAAGATCGGAACAGCTCCGGCGGTGCCCGTCGGGGCCACGGAACGCAGTTGAAGACGGTAGACGACGTCCAACGCGCCTCGTCGGCAGATGTTCGCCGCCCGGGGGTGCCACTCCTGCCCGCCGCTCGGCATGAGGCGAGCCGGCGCCCGCTCTGAGCGCGAGCGGCATCGGCATGATCAGCGCGTGACCCGGGCCACAGCGGCGACTACGCTGTGCGCGAATCCGGCCCCGATAGCTCAGCTGGATAGAGCGGCTCCCTCCTAAGGAGCAGGCCCCTGGTTCGAATCCAGGTCGGGGCATCAGCCTGCCGCCGTGCGGCGGCGGCGTCAGCGGTCCGGCCGGTCCGGGTAGACGTCGTCGATCGTCGCAAGCGCCACGTAGGGCGCCGCGGCCATCGCCTCGATCCGTTCGCCGCCGCCGGCCAGCCGGTCGAGCACCGAGACGACGCCGACGATCGCCCGGCCCTCGGCCTGAAGGGCCTCGATCGCCCGCAGCGTGGAGCCGCCCGTCGTCACGACGTCCTCGACCACGAGGCAGCGGTCCCCGGCGTCGAGCAGCGGCCCCTCGACGCGACGTGCCAGACCGTGTTGCTTGGCGTCCTTGCGCACGAAGAACGCCTTGACGTCGGCGCCTCCGGCGAGCGCGGCGCAGGCGACGGGATCTGCGCCCATCGTCATTCCGCCGACCGCGGTCGCGCCCAGGTCGCGGGCTCGCGCGGCGACGAGCGCCGACAGCGCGAGGAATCCGCGGGGCCGGAGAATGGCGCGCTTGGCGTCCACGTAGTAGTCGGCCTCGGCGCCGCTGGTCAGCGTCACACGCCCGATCACCAGGGCGTGCGTGCGCAACTCGCTGATCAGGACCTCACGAGATTCCATTTCACTGCCGATCCTATCCCCGTGATCGAGAAGTCAATCCGCTATGTCGCTCTGATCACGAGTGCGATCGTCGTGCTCAGCTTCACGCTGTTCGCGATCGAGGAGACACGCACGGCATCCGCGACGACGCGTGCCGAGATCGCCGAGAACGACGCCCAGAAGGACCCCGGCCGCGCCACGATCGCCGAGAACGTGCGCGAGAGCAGGCGCAGCGAGGTTCGCCGCAGGATCGACGATGCGAACGACGTGATCGTGACGCCCTTCGCCGGCCTCGTCGGCGCAGACGACAACGTCTGGGTGCGGCGAGCGGTGCCCGGCGTGCTCGCGCTGCTGTGCTTCGGAGTCGGCCTCGGGTTCCTCGCGCGGTACGCGCAGGGCCGCAGCGGCTGACGGCTCGCCTACCCGTAGTAGGTGTCGACGATCGTCCCGTGCCGCACCCACGAGAAGATCGAGGCGGCGTCCGGTACCGGCACCCGCAGGCAGCCGTGGCTCGCCGGGAAGGGCGGAACGCTGGCGTAGCCGTGGATCGCGTAGCCGCGGATGAAGTAGCTCGAGTGGACCATGCCCTTGGCGTTGGTCCCGAAGGTCTTCAGGTAGACGCGAAACGAACCCAGGATCGTCGGCGTCGCCGGCGCTCCGGAGCTGGTCGGGTAGATCCGGACCGCCCTGCCACGGTCGATCAGAGCGAGTACCTGACGACGGATGTCGGCCTCCACGTGGCGGCCATGGCGCGGGTGACGCACGCGGAAGGCGCCCTGCCCGCGAGCCAGACGCGCGAACACCTCCTCGCTTGCGTCGAACGCTCGCGCCATCCCGGTGAGCTTGCGGAACGCCATGACCGCGCGCGCGGTCCGGTCGTCGTAGAGGCCGCGCCGTCCGACCACGTAGCCCAGGCGTGCGAGGCGCGCCTGAAGAACCCGGACGGCCAGCCCGCGTGCGCCGGGCGATGCCCGTCGCGCGACGACCTCCACGCGCACCGCGGGAGCCACGGCGGTGGCCAGTTCAGCGGTCGCGCGGTGACTGGCCTTCACGGTGATCCGGCCGGGCCTGCGAGTGCTGAAGCCGAGCCGGAAACGCCCGGCGGAGGTGCCGGCCCGCGCAATCCGCACGCGGCGCGCGGAGATCTTCCTGCCGCCGCGGTAGAAGCGCACGACCGCCTGCTGCCCCGGCACGTACGGGCGCAGGCTGCCGCGCACGATCCAGCGATCCCCCGCCAGGACGCGGCGCGCCTGCGTGCGCTCCACCGAGAGCCTCAGCCTGCCCACCTTGGGTGGCGCGGGCGCGTCAGCCGGCGGCGGGGCGCTGCCGCTGGGCGCCGGCGGCTGGGCCGGCGCCGGTGCCGGCTGCTGGGCGAGCGCGTGCGGCGCCATCGCGCCCAGCAGCGCTGTGACGACACAACCCCCCAATACGTGCCGCAACCCCATCGGGCTGGATCGTAATCACCGCAGCCGTCACGGTCTGTCGGCTATACGTCCACGGGCGCCCGTCCGGCGACGATCCGAACCGTCACGAGGATCAGCGCGATCAGCGCCAGCGAACCGCCGAGCACCGGCAGTATCTGCCATGTCCAGTCCTGCGACGCACCGAACGCGAGCGAGTTGTTGAGCGCGTGGGTGCCTATACACGGATATAGGGACCGCGTCTTGACGTACAGCAGGCAGAGGGCGAAGCCGAACACCGCGAGCGGCAGCAGGAAGACGGGCTCCGACGAGCCCGCGTGAATCGCGCCGAACACGAGTCCGGTGACGATCGCGGCCGGCCACATGCCGCGCCACGAGCGCAGCGCCGTGAAGAAGAAGCCCCGGAAGAAGAACTCCTCGACGATCGGAGCGCCGACGCATACGAGCACGATCACCGCGACCAGCGCGACGTCGCTCTCATCCACCCCCAGGCTCTCCGGCAGGCTGTCGTCGGCGCTCTGCGCCCCCGTCACCGCGACCCAGACGGCGGTGACGACCAGGAATCCGACCCAGGTCAGGATGCTCCAGCCGACCGCGCGCCAAAAGCGCGTGGGGCGCAGGCCGAAGTCCCAGGGCCTGGCGCTGCCGCCAAGTCGGGCCAGCGCGATCGCGGCGCCGACGAGACAGACGTCCTGGGCGACCAGCGCGAGGATGTTGACGGACGGCGGCGGATCGCTGAAGGACGCGCCGGCGGCGACCGCGGTGATCGCGATCAGCAGCGCGCCCACGACGGCGGCGGCGAACCCGGCGACCAGTGCCACGAACGCCATCCACGCCTTCCAGTCGGGGCCGAGCGGCGTCGGCTCGACTCCAGCGGGCAGCTCAGGCCGCCGCGGCGGCTCCGGGTGCGGCGGCGCGGTGGGGTATCCGGGGGGAGCGGTGGTCACGGGAGCGGTGCGGCGGCGTGGGACGTTAGCGGCGCACGGGCACGATGATCGGCCAGTGACCGCACAACCTTCACTCCGGGCGGCTCGCCCGCCGTGCCGTCGCGGTCGATCAGGACGGCGTCAAGACCCGCGGCCAGCGCGCCCCGGACATCCGACCCGAGCTCGTCCCCGACATGCAGCGCCGCCGCCGGCTCGACGCCTCCGAGCCGGCGCAGCGCGCGCACGAAGATCTCCGGGTCCGGCTTGGCGACTCCCTCCTGCGCCGAGGTCAGAACGACGTCGACGCTTTCGGCAAGGCCGGTCGAGCGCAGCACTTCGTGCAGCGACACGTCCCAGTTGCTGACCACTCCGAGGCGGCAGCCCCTTGAGCGCAGCGCCGCGAGCGCCGGAGCGGCATCGGGGAACGCACGGAACCGCAGAGCGGCCAGAAGCGCCTCGCGCAGGACCTTATGCGGCAGGTCGCACGCGGGCGACGGGAGCGAGTCGCGCAGCACGAGGGTGCAGCGGTCTCGCAGCGACTCCAGGCCCTCGGCGTCGGCGGCCTCGTCGTGGTGGGCGCGGTAGTAGGCCATCTCCTCCTGCAGCGCATTGCGCGCGTCCTCGGCCGTCACCGCCGCGCCGCGCCCGCGCAGCTCGCGCGCCAGTGCCCCCCACGGGTCATCGAGCTCCACCAGAGTCCCGAGCGCATCGAGCAGCACGGCGCGAGGGAACTGACCGGACCCGGGACTACCGTGCGGCCTCATGGAGGCCATCCTCCCGCAGACCGCCGCACTGGGCACCGACGCCACCGCGGCGGCCGTGTCGATCCTCGTGTCCCTGATGTTGGCCTGGATAGTCAGCCGGACGCTGCGCGCGACCGAGCAGCGCGCTCGCCGAGCGCGAGGGCCTGCTGACGCTCGACCCCGCCGGCAAGACGCGCCTGCGACTCGTGCGCAGGCTCTCGTTCGCGGCGATCATCGGAGCCGGGGTACTCGTGGCGCTGCTGCAGTTCGACTCGTTCGACAAGCTCGCCGGCGCGGTGCTCGCGTCCAGCGCCGTGGTCGGCGCGATCGCAGGACTGGCGGCCCGCGAGTCGCTCGCGAACGTGATCGCGGGCGTGACACTCGCACTGACGCAGCCGATCCGCGTGGGCGACGCGGTCGAGATCGGTGACGCCCGCGGACGCGTCGAGGACATGACCCTCACGTTCACGTGGCTGCGCACCGTCGACGGACGGCGAGTGGCACTGCCCAACGAGCTGCTGATGACGCAGCCACTGCGCAACGACACGCTCGTCGATGACGAGATCGTGCCGGCCGCGTTCGTCTGGATCGCCGGCGATGCCGACGAGACGGCGGCCCTCGACGCATTGAGAGCGATCGACGGCGTGAGCGCGGTCGGTGTCGATGAGGTCACCGCTGAGGGCGTGCGCCTGCGCGTCGCCCAGGACGGCGGCCCCGCGGAGATGCGCGCCGCTGCCGAGATGGCACTTCGCGAACGAGCGCTTGCGACGCTGCGCCGAGCCGGCGTGGCGCGCCCCAGCGCGGGCTAGACTCGGGGAGACGTCAGGCGCTCCGCCGCTGTCCCGGCAGGACCGGCGCCACCAAGCTGGAACCTCCGACGAGATGTCCCGTCGCGCCCGACAGATCCGACGCCGCCGCAGCCAGCGTGGTCCGAGCCGCGCGGTCTTCGTCCTGCTCGGGACCATCGCCGCGACGATTGTCGTCGCGGGCTTCGCGGGGATCGGCTACGTGGTCAGCGTCGCGGCGACCTCGCCCGACATCTCGGAGCTCAAGCCGGTGGACCAAGGGGCCACGTCCGTCGTATACGCCGCCGACAAGCAGAGGCTCGGCTTCATCCAGGGGGACGTGCTGCGGACCCCGGTCAGCTCCAAGCGGATCCCCGCGAGCGTGCGGCAGGCGACGGTGTCGATCGAGGACCGGCGCTTCTACAAACACGGAGGGGTCGACTTCGAGGGCGTCGTACGCGCCGCCCTCAAGAACATCTCCAGCGGCGAGACCGTCGAAGGCGGCTCGACCCTGACGATGCAGCTGGTCCGCAACCTCTATACCGAGAACCGCGCCCGCACCGGCGTCGAGGGCTACAAGCGCAAGGTTCGCGAGGCGAAGCTGGCCTCCGAGCTCGAAGAGCGCCATCCCGGCCCGAGCGGCAAGGAGTGGATTCTCACCAGCTACCTGAACAACGTGCCCTATGGCACCGTCGGCGGGCAGACCGCCGTCGGCATCGAGGCCGCGTCGCGGATCTTCTTCGACAAGCCCGCGCGTCGGCTTCGCCTGCACGAGGCCGCTCTGCTCGCGGGGCTTCCCCAGGCGCCATCCCGCTACAACCCGTTCCTCGACGCCGCCGCCGCCACCGAGCGTCGCAACCAGGTGCTGCGCAGGATGGCCGACGAGGGGTACATCTCGCAGGAGACCTCGCAGCGTGCCCAGGCGGCTCCGCTGGGCGTCAAGAAGGGCGAGTACTACGCCAAGCGCCGCGAGAGCTACTTCTTCGACTTCGTCAAGCAGCAGCTCATCGACGAGTACGGCGTGGGGCGCGTGCGGCAGGGTGGCCTGAAGGTCTACACCACGGTCGACCTGAAGCTCCAGCACGAGGCCAGGCAGCGGATCACAGAGCGGCTCCCGAACCCCGGTGACCCGTCTGCCGCGCTCGTCTCGATGGACCCGAAGACCGGCTACATCAAGGCGATGGCGTCCTCGAGCGACTACTCGGCGTCGAAGTTCAACCTCGCCGCCCAGGGCCGCCGCCAACCCGGGTCGACCTTCAAGGTCATGGTCCTGATGACGGCACTGCGCGAGAACGTCGACATCAAGCGCACGACCTACGACTCCAAGCCGTTGAACTTCTTCGACAAGAAGACGGGCACGAAGATCGAGGTCAACACCGACGATCATCGCTACCGCGGCAGCGTCTCGATCTTCGACGGCCTCGTCGCGTCGGACAACACCGTCTACCAGCAGCTCGACCTCGACATGGGACCCGAGGCTGTTCGCCAGACGGCGTACGACATGGGCATCACCAGCAAGCTCGACGCCTATCCGGCCGAGGGTCTGGGCGGTCTGACGCGCGGAGTCTCGCCGCTCGAGATGACTCGCGCCTTCGCCACCGTGAACAACGGCGGCTCGCGGCTCAAGCCGATCGCGGTGACCAAGGTGGTCTTCCCGGACGGGAAGGTCGACACATCGCTCGGCAAGCCCAGACGCACCAAGGTGTTCTCCGACGGTCAGACCGCGGAGGCCGTCAAGGCGATGGAGGCGAACGCCCAGCGCGGCACCGGCACCGCCGCGCAGATCGGTTGTCCGATCGCCGGCAAGACGGGAACGACCAACGACTACGTCGACGCCTGGTTCGGGGGATTCACGACCGCCCTGAACACCACCGTATGGGTCGGCTACCCGGATGCTTCGCGCTCGATGAACGCCGTCGCGGGCTACGGAGCGATGTTCGGCGGCAAGGCGCCGGCGCTGATCTGGCACGACTTCATGGCGACCGCGATGAAGAACCGCAAGTGCGACCCCTTCCCGGAGCCCAAGGAGCCGTTCGTGTCAGCGCCCTTCTTCGGCGAGTACGCGACCACCGGCGCGCCGGGCGGTGGCGTGGACCCGCTCGCCGTCAAGGACGATGCGCTCGACAAGGACGACGAGAAGGACAAGAAGGACAAGAAGGACAAGAAGGAGCAGGACAAGGACAAGAAGTACCCGCCGAGCCAGTACGAGGCGCCGCCGCAGCCCGCGCCCCAGACGACGCCCGCTCCGGCTCCGGCCGGTGACGAGGTCGGCGGCGTTGCGCCGACCGGCTGACCGCGTCACTCTGGAGCCGCCGTAGAGCGGGCCCGCGGCCTGTCGCTGCGCCGATATCCGGGCGAACTGCTGCTACCGTCCCCGGCGCATGGCCAAGGAAGAAAAGGTCGAGTTCGAGGGCGAGGTCGTGGAGGCACTCCCCAACGCGATGTTCCGCGTCGAACTCGACAACGGCCACAACGTCTTGGGCCATGTTGCCGGCAAGATGCGGCGCTACCGGATTCGCATCCTTCCCGGCGATCGCGTTCGCGTCGAGGTCTCGCCCTACGACCTCGACCGCGCCCGGATCGTCTACCGCCACCGCTAGCCGATGGCCCGCGCGGCCGCCTGATGGGCGAGCTGTCGCTGATCGATGCGTTCGAGCGGCTGATGACGCCGCGATCGGGAGCGAGTGGTTCGCTGGGTCGGCGACGACGCGGCAGTGGTGCGATCGCGGCCGCTGGCCGTCACGAGCGTGGATGCGATGGTCGAAGGGGTCCACTTCCGTCTCGGCGGGCAGCACCGCACACTGCGGGACGTCGGGCACCGTGCGCTCGCGGCCGCCCTCTCCGATCTTGCCGCGATGGCCGCCGACCCGGGCGAGGCGTATATCGCTCTCGGTGTGCCCCCGAAGCTGGATGACACGGACATCCTGGACCTCGCCGACGGCATCGAGTCGCTCGCGCGGGCCACGGGAACGACGGTCGCAGGCGGCGACCTCGTCGCCGCGCCGGTGCTGATGATCGCCATCACCGTCGTCGGCTGGGCGGACCACGAGGAAGACCTCGTCGGGCGCGACGGCGCACGCCCGGGCGACGCGGTCGTCGTGACCGGCCCGCTCGGCGCTGCGGCCGCGGGACTCGAGATCGTCGAGCAGCGCGCCCACGGCCCGCAGGCGCTCGTCGATGCTCACCTGCGCCCGTTCCCGCGCCTGGCCGAAGGCAAGGCACTCGCGCGCGACGGAGCGCGCGCGCTGATCGACCTCTCCGATGGCCTGGCCACCGACGCGGCCCACCTGGGCCGGCGCAGCGGCGCCTGCCTGGTCATCGACCTGGACGCACTGCCGCTGGCCGACGGGGTGAGCGACGTGGCGGCCGAGCTCGGGCTCGACCCGGCGATCCTGGCGGCGACCGGCGGCGAGGACTACGAGCTGTGCGCGTGCCTGCCGCCCGCGCGGGCCGGCTCAGGCTGGGTCAGGATCGGGACGGTCGCCGAGGGGGAACCGGGCGCCGTCTTCGACCGCGCTGACGAGCCGCGTCGGGTGCTGCGCGGCTACGAGCACCCCGTCTGAGGCGCCTCGGGACCGAGATCGGCCGGCGCGGCGCAGGCGTGAAGCCGGCGCAGCATCGCGTCCGCGATCAACGCCGGCTCCACCACGTAGGCGCCGCAGGAGATGCGGTTGCGAAGGTCGGCGAGTCGGAGCATGCGGGCGTCGTCCTTTTCCACGGTCGGAGTAGGCCGGACACGCGGTGGGCGTTCGGTGGCCCGCGCGGCGGCCGTCCGGGCCGTAGCACTCCACATCGGCGCGCAGCACGGTGCAGCGCAGCCCGGATAGGCGGACGTCCTACCACCGTGACCGGGCCTCTGGAGCGACGAACGGCGTGCTCAGCGACGCATCGCCGAGTCTGTTCCCCCCAGCGAGCCGGGGCCCGCGTAGGTGCGCGGCCCGCGCACGGTCACCGGCCGCGCATCGTCCTCGCCCCCGCCGCGCATGACGATCCTCAGCGCTCCGACCGTCGCCCCGCCGCGAGGCTCCAGCCGATCGCGGTGAGCGGCCCAAGCTCGCCGCCCGCGAATGCGAGCAGCCAGAACCACGGCACCTCGGTCACGCTCATCGAGAGCTCGTCCGCATAGACAGCGAAGACGAGGGCGACAGGGGCCAGGCTCGCCACCAGCAGCGCGAGCGCGAACCCGCGCCGGATGGCGATCTCGCGGTCGACCAGCAGGAGCCAGGCATTGAGCGGGAGCACCAGCAGCAGCGCCGCGTAGGGGTTCACGGACCACGCCGCGATCGCCAGCACCAGCGTCACTAGCAGCACCGCCAGGCCAGCCGCCGGCTCGTGCGGGGCGCCCTTGACGCCTGCTCGCCGGAGCACCCACGGCCGCGCCACGAGCGCCACGAGCGCGAGCGCCACGAGCACGCATCCGATCGCCGTCCACGCCCCGGCATCGAGCGGCACCGCCCCTGGCGGAGCAGGGGGCTTCAGCTCCGGCACGGCGTGCGCCAGGCCGAGGGCGCGCGCGAGAAGCGCCGCGGTCACGAACGGCAGCGCCAGGGCCAGCACCCACACCACCCGGCCCAGCAGCGGGCTTCCACGCCTGCGCTGGCGCAGCAGTCCGTCGAGGATCGTCAGGGCAGCCGGCAGCAGCAGCCCCGCTGCGAGCAGCCTGACCGCCCACGCCGGGAGAACCTTCTTGGCGATCACCAGGTCGTCTGTCGCGCCCTCGGCGGTCAGCGGACCGTCGAGGGCGTCGAGCACGCGCACCGCCGCCTGCCCGTAGGCCGCCAGGCGCTCGGTCGAGACCGCCGCGTCGGGTCTCGACGGCAGCTCCCCGCCGAGCGACAGCCGGACGGCGGCGAGCCCGGCGTCGAGTGCCACCCCCTGGCCGCTCACCGAGACGGGAAGAGCAAGTCGCACGAGCTGAGTTCGTGCCAGCGGGAAACCGGGCGCCGCTCCGACCTCACGACGGACGGCGAGCGCGACCGTGCGCTGGAGACGGATCGACGCCGTGCCGCCGGACTCGCCCCAGGCGACGACGACAGGCGCCCCGCTCGGCTCACCCGCCAGATCGCCGATCTCGATCACCGCGTCGACGGGCCTGGGCAGGCGGCGGACCAGGTCTCGCATCCCGGCCTGCCCACCGCTCGCGCCGCTGACCGAGGCGACGGTGACCGAGCGCGCCGGGCGCGATGCCGCGAGAACCCTTGCGATCTCGACCAGCGCGGCCGTCCCCGACAGGTCCGCCTTCGCTCCCCGCGCAGCCGCGTCACGCTGAGCGACGAGCACGACCTGCGATCGCGGCGTGCTCCCGGGCGTCTGCGCCGTGACGCTGACGAGATCCCGCTCGCCATCGAGCGTATCGCCCCGGAAGGTCGCCTGCCGGACCGCGACGCGACCTGGCAGCGCACGGCGCAGTTCGCTCGCGACGGCGCCGGCGAGGGCCTGATCACCGGCGCTTCCCGCACGCCGCGACGGGTACTCGCGTTCCAGCCGGTCCAGCAGCCGCGCTGCGCGAGCGCCCTCGAAGGCGTCCGGGGCGAAGGACGAGCGCAGCGGACCCGGGCGGTCCTCGAGCGAGAACGCCACGACGATCAGCACCAACAGCACTGGCAGTAGTGACGCCCGGTAGATGCGCGCGTCAAGCATCGGCGGCTGGGGACTGTAGATGGTCGACGAAGGGCCCGAGCGCCGCGGATCCGGCGCCGCTGGCCCTAACCTTGGGCGTACGACATGGCCGATCGCGCCCCGCGGATCCTGCTGGTGGACGACGAGGAGTCGATCCAGACGCTGTTGTCCTTCCCCCTGCGCAAGGACGGTTACGAGGTGGTGCTGGCCGGCGACGGCGAGCAGGCCCTGAAGCGCTTTGACGAATCCGAGCTTCGACCTCGTCGTGCTGGACGTGATGATGCCCGTGCTCGACGGGCTCGAGGTCTGCCGCCGGCTCCGTGCCCGGAGCTCGGTGCCGATCATCATGCTCACCGCGAAGTCCGACGAGGTCGACACCATCGTCGGCCTCGAGCTGGGTGCGGACGACTACATCACGAAGCCCTTCTCCGTCCGCGAGTTCCGCAGCCGCGTCAAGGCCGCCCTGCGCCGCGCCGCGATCACACGCGAGGAGGTCGTCGCTGGCGAAGAGCCGATTGAGCATCACGAGCTGCGCATCGACCCGTCGCGCCGCAGCGTCACAGTGCGCGGGACGGACGTCCGGCTGACTTTCGTGGAGTTCGAGATCCTGCTCGCGCTCGCCGGTCGGCCCGGCCGCGTCTGGTCAAGGGAGCAGCTGCTCACCGGCGTTTGGGGCGACAGCTCCTACCGAGACCCGCGCACTGTCGACGTTCACATCCGCCACCTCCGCGAGAAGATCGAGCGCGACCCGCGCGAGCCCGAGTACATCTTCACGGTCCGCGGCGTGGGCTACCGCTTCCGCGACCGCTCGTCAACGTGAGCTGCGCGCCGTGAAGTCACTCGCGAACCGGCTGGCGTTGATCTTCCTGCTGATCACCCTCGGCGTGATCGCGATCGTCTACGTCGGCGTCGTACCGACGCTTCGATCCAGCCTCGTCGATGAGCGCGGCGACAGTCTGCGAGCCGCCGCGCAGCGCGATGCGGGCGCGATCGCACGCGCCATCACCGGCGGCGTCACGCAGCGCGAGCTCGATCAGGTCGTGCGCAACGCGGCCGATCAGGCGAACGCGCGCGTCACGCTGCTCAGCGTCGGGCCCGGCGGGCTCGGCGAGCGGCCGCTCGTGCGCTCGGACTCCAACGCACGTGCCGACATCGGCGACCTGGACTTCCCGGCCGCCGCCGAGGCGGTCGAGGCTCGGCGGGAAGCGACCGGAACCGAGTCGGCCGCGAGCGGACGGGTGGTTCAGGCGGCACGGCCACTGTTCTTCCGCGACTCGGAATCGGGCGGGCGCACGCTCGGTTTCGTGATCGTCTACTCCGCGCCGCTGGGTGACGTGGAGCGCAGCGTGGACCTGGTCCGATCCCGGATCATCATCGCGGCCGTCATCGCGCTCGCGCTCGCGGTGCTCGCCGCCTACCTTGTGGCCCAGTCACTCGGCCGCAGGGTCGCGCGCCTCCAGCACGTGGCCGAGCGGGTGGCGATCGGCGACTTCTCCGCCCGCTTCCCGTATGACGGCGATGACGAGCTCGGGCGGCTGGCGCAGACGCTCGACCAGATGCAGCGGCAGCTCGCTGCGCTCGACTCCTCGCGGCGCAGGTTCATCGCGACCGCCTCGCACGAGCTGCGCACGCCGGTCTTCTCGCTCGGCGGCTTCCTTGAGCTGCTCGAGGACGAGGACCTCGACGACGAGACGCGTGCGCGTTTCCTGGACCAGGTTCGCGAGCAGACCAGCCGGCTTCGCAAGCTCACGACCGACCTGCTCGACCTCTCGCGCCTCGACGCGGGCTCGGTCGAGCTGCGTTTCGCGGGCACGGACATCGACGAGCTCGCTCGTGACGTCACCGACGAGTTCCTGCCGGCGCTCGATGAGCGCGACTCCACGCTTCAGGTCGACGCGCCCGGCGAGCCCGTGACCGCGGTGTGCGACCCTGACCGCGTCGCTCAGATAATGCGGATCCTCATCGACAACGCGCTCACACACACACCGGAGGGAACGACGGTCCAGGTATCCACCTCGCTGGACGACGGACGTGTGACGATCACCGTCACGGATGCCGGGGGCGGTATTCCGCGTGCAGACCTGCCGCGCGTCTTCGATCCGTACTTCACGTCCGACGGCACCCGTGGCTCCGGGCTCGGCCTGACGATCGCCCGCGAGCTCGCCGAGCGCATGGGCGGCACGCTGGGCGTCGAGTCGCGCCCCGGGCGCACCTCCTTCTCGCTGCGGATCCCGGCGGCGCCCCCGGCCGGGGCATGACGACCCGTCGCGCGCTCGATCGCGGCCGCCGCGCTGACCGTCGCGAGCGGCACCGGCGGGTGCGCCGAGCGCGGAGACGGCGACGATGCCGCCGCCAAGGCCCGGACGACGACGGTGGAGCGAACGCGCGTCGAGGTCGTCAGCAAGCTCGGCGAGGACGGGGACTTCAACCCCGAGGCGATCTACAGGCGTGCATCGCCGGGCGTCGTCACGGTGATCGCGACCGGCTACGACAAGGGCGACGCAGGCGGCGGCGTCGGCTCGGGCTTCGTGCTGGCCGGCAACGGGGAGATCGTCACCAACGCGCACGTCGTGACGAGCGGCGAGGGCGCGTCGATCCGAAGGGCGCGTGAGGTCTACGTCGGCTTCGAGGGCGGCGACGAGGTGTCGGCACGGATCGTCGGCTTCGATCCCTTCTCGGACATCGCGCTGCTGAAGGTGGAGCCGGCCGGACTGCGGCTGCGGTCGCTCGCGCTCGGATCCTGCGCGCGACCTGAAGGTCGGCGCGCCGGTCGCCGCGATCGGCAGCCCGTTCGGCGAGGACCGCTCGCTCTCGATCGGCGTCATATCGGCGCTCGACCGCTCGATCAAGTCGCTGACCGGCTTTGCGATTCCGGGCGCCATCCAGACCGATGCCGCCATCAACCAGGGCAACTCCGGCGGGCCGCTGCTGGACGCACGAGGCCGCGTGCTGGGAATCAACTCCCAGATCGAGACCCGCAGCGGCGACGGCACCGGGGTCGGCTTCGCGGTCGCCGTCGACACCGTGCGCCGCTCTGTGCGCCAGCTGCGCGCCGACGGCAAGGTGAGCTACGCCTATCTCGGCGTGGCGACGGCACCGGTCTTTCCCCAGCTGGCGAGGCGGTTCTCGCTCGGGAGCACCTCCGGGGCCTGGGTTCAGGAGGTCACCGCAGACGGCCCGGCCGCCAGGGCGCGGCTCAGGCCGGGCGCGGGTGCGACGCGCTTCCAGGCGCGCACCTACGCGCAGGGAGGCGACGTGATCGTCGCCGTCGACGGGCGGCGGGTGCTCACCGAGAGCGCGCTGGCGGCGCTCGTGGCCAGGCGCGAGCCGGGCGAGCGCGTGCAGCTCACGATCGTCCGCGGGAACAAACGGCTGGAGCTCGACGTGACGCTCGGTGAGCGCCCCGTCGGAGATCTGCCCGGACGCTGACCGCGCCGCGGCGGCCTCGCCGGAATCGACCAGACGGCCGGTAGGCTGGGCGGGGTGAGCGCCGAAGCAGAGCAGTCGCGTCATGACGACGCCAAAGCACCTTTTGTGCTCGTCTCCAACCGCGGGCCGGTGACCTTCGAGGACGACGGGACCGTCCGCCGCGGCACCGGCGGGCTCGTGACCGCGCTCACCGGGCTCGTCTCTCACCGGCGCGCGGTCTGGGTCGCCAGTGCGATGACCGAGGCCGACGCGCGCAAGGCCGAGCAGGAGGGGGCGCGAGCATTCACGGTGCGCTCGCCGACGGGCGGCGAATACGACGTCCGGCTGGTGTCCAGCGAGGCGGGCGCATACGACCGTTTCTACAACGTGTTCGCGAACCCGATCCTGTGGTTCATACAGCACTACCTGTGGGACCTGTCGAACGCTCCGGACATCCGCCGCAATGAGATCGAGGCGTTCGAATACGGCTACAACGTCGTCAACGAGGACCTGGCGCAGGCGGTGATCGAGGAGATCGCCGGACAGCCCGAGCCGGTCGTGATGGTCCACGACTATCACCTCTACACGCTGCCGGCGCTCGTCCGCCGAGCCCGCCCCGACGTCTTCCTGCATCACTTCGTGCACATTCCGTGGACCCAGTCGGACGCGTGGCGGGTCCTCCCCGGCCACATCCGCGAGGAGCTCTTCCACGGCCTGCTCGCCAACGACATCATCGGCTTCCACACCCACGCCTATCGACGCAACTTCCTTCAGTGCTGCCGCGACCTGCTCGACCTGGAGGTCGATTTCGGCCGCGGGACGGTCCAGCACGACGGCCGCGAGGTCTGGGTGCGCAGCTACCCCCTGCCGATCGACGCGCTCGCGACGCTGTCCGTCGCCGCCTCGCCCCGGACCGCCGAGTTCGAGATCGAGCTCGAGCGCAGACGCCGTGAGCATCTGATCCTGCGCGTCGACCGCGCCGACCTCTCCAAGAACGTGCTGCGCGGCTTCACCGCGTTCGACCTGTTCCTCGAGCAACACCCCGAGTTCCGCGAGCGCGTGACCTTCATCGCCCAGCTCATGCCATCGCGAACCGACGTGCCGGAGTACGCGGAGTACCTGGAGCGGATCGAGGCGCTCGTCGCAGTGGTCAACCATCGTCACGGCACCCCGGACTGGATGCCGATCAACCTCAAGCTGCGCGACGACCTCGAGGAGGCGATGGCGGCCTACAAGCACTACGACGTGCTGCTCGTGAACGCGATGTTCGACGGCATGAACCTCGTCGCCAAGGAGGGGCCGCTCGTCAACGAGCACGCGGGCGTATCGATTCTGTCCGAGAACACGGGCGCCCACGAGGAGCTGGGCGAGTTCGCGCTCAGCGTGAACCCGTTCGACATCCAGGAGCTCGCCGACTCGATCCACGCGGCTCTCACGATGACGCCGCAGGAGCGCCGGCGGCGAATCGAAGGGCTGAAGCGGATCGTCACGGGCCGCTCCCCCGGCGACTGGATCGACGACCAGCTCGACGACATCCGCGAGAAGGCCGCCGCGAGCCTCGCCTGAGGGCGCCGTCGGGGCGCCGACTGCGGTGGGCCGGCGGATCGATCGGCACGTCCGGCAAGGGCTCTGCCGGCGGCGCAGCCCCTGCTATCTTCGACCGTCCTCATGGCCGCCCCAGCGCCGAACTACGACCTGATGATGATGCTCGACCCGAAGGCCGACGAGGCTGCGCAGGGCAGGATCCGCGCCGATGTCAGGCAGATGGTCGAGGCAGACGGAACGATCCTCAATGAGGCCTCGTACGGGACGCGCAAGCTCGCCTATGAGATCGGTCACGAGGGTGAGGCGGACTACGATCTCCTGCAGTTCCAGGGGCCGCCTTCGCTGCTCGACCGGCTTCAGCGCGCGCTCCAGATCACGGACGGTGTGGTCCGGTTTCGGATCATCAAGGTTCGGCCCGGCACCCCGGATGCGCCCGACCTGCGCCAGGGCGCCGAGCCCGAGCACGTCGCAGAGCCCGACGAAGCCGTCGCCTCCTGAGCGACTGCGGCCGTCGGCCGCAGGCCCCTCGCCGGCAGTCTGCGCCGTCACGCCACCACATCGACATCCGGACGTCACGGACGTGCGCAAAATGCGGCGTCGAGCGCGCCTGCGCCGCCGATCCCGGGTCTAGACTCGCCAGAGCACAAGACGACCTACCTCGCGACATCGTTCGCCCCCGAAAGGAGCGCGCCAGATGGCTGCCTCGAACATCAACCGGGTGATCATCACCGGCAATCTCACGTCCGACCCTGAACTGCGCGCGCTCTCCAGCGGCTCGTCGGTCTGCAAGCTGCGTGTCGCCTGCAACACCCGGCGCAAGGACAGCGCGAGCGGCGAGTGGGTCGACAAGCCCAACTACTTCGACGTGACGGTCTGGGGCGCACAGGGCGAGAACTGCGCGCGCTACCTGGCCAAGGGACGTGGCGTCGCCATCGACGGAAGGCTCGAATGGCGCGAGTGGGAGTCGCCGGACGGCAACAAGCGCCAGGCGGTTGACATCGTCGCCGACAGCGTCCAGTTCCTCGGCGGCGGCCGCGACGAGTCCGGCGGCGGTTTCACGCCGCGCTCGGACGTATCCGTCGACACGAGCGACTTCCAGCCGGCCGCGGCACCGGTCGGCGGCGGTCAGTCGCAGTCGGCGGCAGCCGACGACGACATCCCGTTCTGACCGTCGGGCGGCCCGGCTTTGTCATACTGTGGGTTCGCGCGTCGCTCTCCGGCGCGCGTTTCCACGCAGTAGCACCGAACCTGAGGGACCACCGTGGCGAAGCAGCGTCGTACCAAGCCGACATCTCGTAGACGGGACAAGAAGGGCGGACCCGGCAGTGGCCGGCGCAAGCCCTGCCTGTTCTGCAAGGACAAGATCGAGTACGTCGACTACAAGGACGTGACGACGCTCCGCCGCTTCACCTCCGAGCGCGGCAAGATCCGCTCGCGCCGCATCACCGGCCTGTGCCGCAGGCACCAGAGTCAACTCGCCGGCGCCGTCAAGCGCGCCCGTGAGCTCGCGCTCGTCCCGTACGCCGCAGAGCCCGCCAACGAGGGCGTCGGACGCGGACGTCGTGACCGTGATCGTGATCGTGATCGCGACTGATGCCTGAGGTCATCCTCCTTCAGGACGTCGAGAACCTTGGGGCCGAGAGGCTCCGTGGTCGACGTCTCCAAGGGCTACCTGCGCAACTTCCTGGTCCCGCGCCGGCTCGCCCAGCCGGCGACGAAGGCCGGCCTTGCCGCCGCCGCCCAGCTCGCCGCGACGGCCGCCCGCGCGCAGGAGCAGGCGCTCGCGCAGTCGCAGGAACTCGCCGAACTGCTCGCCAAGACGGTGTTGACGGTCGCGCGACAGGCCGGCGAGGACGGCCGCCTGTTCGGCTCGGTGACCAACCAGGACATCGCAGAGGCGATCAAGGAGGCCCGAGGGGTCGACGTCGACCGTCGCAAGATCCACCTCGACGAGCCGCTCAAGCACATCGGGACGTACCAGATCGAGCTGGAGCTCGAGGGCGGCGTGCCGGCGACCGTCAAGACGATGGTCGTCGAGCAGTAGAGCCAGCCCGGCACCTGCACCGAACGGGCGCCCATCGGGTGCCCGTCGCCTTCCCGGCGCGCCATTGAAACGCCCTCGCGCCGGATCGCCGAAGAACGACCCGAGGTTGCGGCATGTCGGTGACCGTGACAGCGGGGGCCGTTGGTACGTTCGAGTGCGTCCATGGCGAGCTTCGAAGGCACCGTCGCAGCAGCCCCCGTCCCGGCCAACGGCTCGGGCGGCGCGACCGTGCCACCGCACTCGGTCGACGCCGAGCAGGCCGTCCTCGGCGCGATCCTGCTGTCCGAGAAGGCCCACTACGCGTTCGTGGTCGAGGAGGCGCTGAAGCCGAGCGACTTCTACGTGCGCCGCCACCGCCCGATCTTCGAGGCGATGCTCACGCTCTTCGAGAGCGGCGGACAGCTCGACGCGCTCAGCGTCGTCGAGCAGCTCAAGACGATGGGGACGCTCACCGAGGCGGGCGGCCCCGAGTCGGTCGGCGAGCTCGTCACCGCCGTGCCGGCCGTCGGCAACATCAGACGCTACGCGGAGATCGTCAAGCAGACCTCGCATCTGCGTCAGCTGCTCGACGCCTCGTACAGGATCCAGCAGAGCGTCTTTGCGCGCGAGGGCGAGGCTCGCGACATCGTCGATGCGGCGGAGCGGACGATCCTCGACATCCGCATGGGCGGCGGCCAGCAGGAGTTCCGCCGCGCCAACGAGATCCTCCACGAGGAGCTGACGCGCTGGGACGCGCTCTCGCGTGAAGGCAGGTCGCTGACCGGCGTCGCGTCCGGATTCGCGGATCTCGACGCGATCACCGGCGGCTTTCAGCCCGGCAACCTGATCATCATCGCGGCGCGGCCCTCGATGGGGAAGTCGGCGCTGGTGACCAACATCGCCGAGAACGTCGCGCTGTCGAAGGACCGCCCGCAGCCGGTCGCATTGTTCTCGCTGGAGATGTCCGAGGGGGAGCTGGCCCAGCGTTTCATCGCCTCCCAGGCGTCGATCAAGGGGGACGACCTGCGCAAGGGCCGCGTCCGCGACGACAAGTGGACTCGCGTGCTGCGCGCGGCCGGTGACTACGAGGAGGCCGACCTGTACGTGGACGACTCCTCGGACATCGGCCTGCTCGACATCCGCGCCAAGGCGCGCCGCCTTCACCAGCAGCTCGCCGACCGGGGCGGCCTCGGCCTGATCATCGTCGACTACCTACAGCTGATGCGCGCCGACGGGCGCTACGACAGCCGCGTCCAGCAGGTCGGTGAGATGAGCCGCGGCCTGAAGATCCTCGCCCGCGAGTTGGCCGTCCCCGTGATCGCGCTGTCGCAGCTCTCGCGCAAGGTGGAGGACCGCAACCCACCGCGGCCGATGCTGTCCGACCTGCGCGAGTCGGGCCAGATCGAGCAGGACGCGGACCTCGTCATGTTCATCTACCGGGACGAGTACTACAAGCGCGAGGAGTCCGAGGACCCCGGGACGAGCGAGATCATCATCGCCAAGCACCGCAACGGCGGCCTCGGTGACGTGAAGCTGACGTTCCAGCACGAGTACCCGCGCTTTCGCAACCAGCTCCGCGACGCCGCATGAACGACGCCTGCCCGCTCGACCGCTGCGACGGCTCCGGCTGGATCGACGACGAGGACGCTCGTGGCGTGCGCCGGTGCGCCTGCCGGGCGCAGCTCGTCGCGAACCGCCGCGCTCGCTCGCTGTCGGCCGTGATACCTCGTCGATACAGGGGCGTGTCGTTCGACGCCCCGCCCGTGACCGACATGCCCGGCCCTCAGGTCGACGTGGTGCGGCGCTACGTGCGCGCACTGGACGAGCGACTCGCCGAGGGCCGTGGACTGTGGTTCTTCGGCGATGTCGGAACCGGCAAGACGACGCTCGCGATGCTCGTCTCGCGCGAGGCGCTGGATCGAGGGCGCAGCGTCGCGATCTACTCGCTGCCCCGCCTGCTCGCGGAGATCCGCTCGACGTTCGACGATCCCACCCCCGGTGCCTACACCGAGTTCCTCAGCAGGCTCGCCGAGGTCGACCTGCTGCACCTCGACGACCTCGGCGCCGAGAAGACGAGCCCCTGGGTGCTCGAGCAGCTCTACGCGATCGTCAACGACCGCTACGAGGCGGAGCGCGCCGTGGTCATCACCACGAACCTCGACCGCGACGCGCTCGCCGAGCAGATCGGTGAGCGCACCGTCTCACGGCTCGAGGAGATGTGCGAGGTCTGCCCGCTGTTCGGCCGCGACCACCGGCGCTTCGAGGCGGTCGACCGCCGGCTCGGCGACGACGCGGCGCGCACCGTGCCCGGCGGGCTCAGACCTGCGGCTCGCCTGAGGCCCCGCCCTACACTGCGTCCCCGTCATGCCGAGCATCGCGATCGTGGGCGCCCAGTGGGGCGACGAGGGCAAGGGCAAGGTCGTCGACCTGCTCGCCGAGCGCGCGGCCGCGGTCGTCCGCTTCCAGGGCGGCAACAACGCGGGGCACACGATCGTCCGCGGGAACGAGACCTTCAAGTTCCACCTGATCCCATCGGGGATCCTCTACCCGGACACGACCTGCGTCATCGGCAACGGAGTCGTCGTCGACCCGGCCGTCCTGACCGCTGAGATCGACGGCCTGCGCCAGCGCGGCGTCGACGTTCGCAACCTTCGCGTCAGCGCGAACGCCCACCTGATCATGCCGTACCACCTGATGCTCGATCACGCCGGGGAGGCCAAGCTCGGCAAGCTCGAGATCGGCACGACCAAGCGCGGGATCGGACCCTGCTACGCCGACAAGGCCGCCCGCCTGGGGATCAGGGTGCAGGACCTGCTGGACGAGAAGATCCTCAAGCAGAAGATCATGGCCGCCCTGGAGCCCAAGAAGCTCATGCTGCGGCCGTTCGAGCGCGATCCCGCGCTCGACCTCCAGTCGATGACCGAGCAGTACCTGACCCACGGGCACCGACTCGAGCAGCACATCGCGGACACGGCCTCGCTGCTGCACCGAACGCTCGACGACGACAAGCTCGTGATCTTCGAGGGAGCGCAGGCTGCGCTGCTGGACATCGACCACGGCACCTACCCGTTCGTGACCTCCTCCAATCCCGTCGCAGGTGCGGCATGCGTCGGCGCCGGGGTCGGACCGCGCGACATCACCGAGGTATGGGGCGTGGCCAAGGCGTACGCGACCCGCGTCGGCGCGGGCCCGTTCCCGACGGAGCTGCACGACGACCTCGGCGCGGAGATCCGCACCCGCGGCGGCGAGTTCGGGACGACGACGGGCCGTCCGCGGCGGACCGGCTGGACCGACCTCGTGGCGCTGCGCTACGCCGCGCGCATCAACGGGATGACCTCGCTCGTGATCACCAAGCTCGACGTCCTGAGCGGGCTGGAGACGCTGCGCGTCTGCACGAGCTACCAGAGCCCGGACGGCGCGAGCTTCGAGAGCTTCCCGTACCACCAGACCGTGCTTCACCACGCGCTTCCGGTCTACGAGGAACTGCCGGGCTGGAGCGAGGACGTCACCGGCTGCCGCAGCGGGGACGAGCTGCCCCAGGCGGCGCGCGACTACCTGCGGTTCATCGAGGACTTCGTCGGCGTTCCGGTGACGCTGCTGGGCGTCGGGCCTGCGCGCGATCAGATCGTGTGGCTCGGCGAGCGCTCTGCCGTCTTCGCCGGCGCCGCCTGAGCAAACCGCTCGGGCGATGTCCCAGCCTAGGCGCGAGGCAGCAGCTCGCGCTCCGGGACCTCGCGCATGACGCGCGCCGGAGAGCCCATGACCACGGTACGCGGGGGCACGTCCCGCGTGACCACGGCCGCCGCGGCGACGAACGCCTCCTCGCCCACCTCCACGCCCGGAAGCAGAACGGCGCCCCCGCCGACGCGACAGGCGCGTCGCAGCGTCGCGCCGCGAAGATCGCCACCGGGGCGGGCCATCGTCTGATCGTTGGTCGTCATCGCCGCCGGGCCGATGAAGACATCGTCCTCGACGACCGAATGCGCCGTGACGTACACGTTGGTCTGGATGCGCACCCGCGCCCCGACGACCACGTCGTTGTCGACGCAGGCGCCGCGACCGATCACGCTGTCAGCGCCGATCGCCGCTCGCTCACGCACGTACGACTGGTCGCCGATGATCGCGCGCTCACCGATCCTCGCCCCCGCGAACACGATCGCCTGCGCGAGGACCCGCGCGCCCGCCGCGATGATCAGAGGCTCCCCAGCGCCCGGCGCAGCGCTCGACCGCGGGGAGAGCGACGACGGCTTGCCGAGAATCACACCATCCTGAACCAGCACGTCATCGCCGATGACCACGTTGCCGTGTACGACGACGTTGGCCCCGAAGACCACGTTCCTGCCGACGGTCGCCGCGTCGCTGAGAACGAGCCCGGGGGCCCGCGATCCGCTCATGGCGGCTACCCTACTCCGCGCGTGACGACCGACAGACCGCCACATCGCGGCGCGGTGCTGGGCCTCGGGATGATCGGCCGGCATCACGCGCGACTGCTGCAATCGACCGAGCGGGTCGAGTTCGCCGGCGCGGTCGACCCTGCCGGCGACGTGCACGCGGCGATTCGCGATCAGCGCCTGGTGTTCCCGTCGATCGACGCCCTGCTGCGGGAGGGCGTACCGGACTTCGCGATCGTCGCGGTGCCCACCGAGGAGCACCTCTCCGCGGCGCGCGCGATGGTTGAACAGGGAGTTCACGTCCTGGTGGAGAAGCCGCTGGCGGCCAGCAGCGCGGAGGCGCGCGAGCTGACGTCCCTGTGCGAGCGCGCCGGCGTGCGCGGCGCAGTCGGCCACGTGGAGCGATTCAACCCTGCGCTGCTCGAGCTGCGACGCCGGGTCCAGGCGGGGCAGCTCGGCGAGGTGTTCCTGATCGCGACCGAGCGCGTCGGGCCGTTCCCCGATCGCGTTCGCGACGTCGGCGTGGTCAAGGATCTGGCGACCCACGACCTCGATCTCGTGCGCTGGCTCGGCTCCTCGCCGGTCGATCGGCTGGCCGCGCAGACGCAGCACCGCATGGGCCGCGAACACGAGGACCTCGTGCTCGTGACCGGCCGGCTCGCCAGCGGCGTCAGCTTCAACGCCGTCGTCGACTGGGTGTCGCCGACGAAGGTCCGCCGCACGCGGATCCTCGGGGAGCGCGGGATGCTGCTCGCCGACACGCTGACCTCCGACCTGACGTTCTTCGAGAACGGTGTCATCGGCTCGGAGTGGAGCGCCACCCAGTCGATGCGCGGCGTCAGCGAGGGCGACATGACGCGCTACGCGCTGAGCCGCCGCGAGCCGCTGCTGGCCCAGCTCGAGGCCTTCCTCGACCTGCTCGAGGGCGGCCCGGACCACGGGATCGTCACGCTCGAGGAGGGCACCGGGATCGTCGCCACGGCCGAGGCCGTCCTCGCGAGCGCCGCGTCCGGCGAAGCGGTGTCGCCGCACACGTCGCCGGCCGGCACGACGCCCTGATGCGGGTCGTCGTCGTAGCGCTGGGCAAGATCGGGCTGCCGCTCGCCGCCCAGGTCGCGCGCGCGGGACACGAGGTCGTCGGCTGCGACGTCGACGAGGACGTCGTCGCACGCGTCAACTCCGGCCGCTCGCCGTTCCCGGGCGAGGCGGGACTCGACGAGACGCTGGCCGAGCTCGTCGCCGCGGGACGGCTGCGCGCGCAGGTGGACACCGCGGCCGCCGTCGCCGACGGCGCCGAGTTCGTGCTCGCCGTGCCGCCGCTGATCGTCGACGAGCACGCGCGCCCCGACTGGCGGATCCTCGATGCAGTGCTGGCCGACATCGGGCGGGGCCTGACGCCGGGTACGACCGTGAGCGTCGAGACGACCGTGCCCGTCGGCACGACCCGCTCGCGGATCGCGCCGGCGCTCGAGGCGGCCAGCGGCCTGCGCGCGGAGCAGGACTTCTTCACCGTGTTCAGTCCCGAACGCGTGTACAGCGGCCGCATCTTCCGCGACCTGGCGGACTACCCCAAGCTCGTCGGCGGGCTCAGCGGGCCGGGAGAGGATCGCGGCTGCCGTATCTACGAGTCGTTCCTCGACGCCGAGATCTGGCCGATGGGCGGCGCCGAGGCCGCGGAGCTCGCAAAGCTCGCCGAGACGACCTACCGCGACCTGAACATCGCATTCGCCAACGAGCTCGCCCGCTTCGCCGACGGCGCCGGGATCGATGTCGACCGCGTGATCGACGCATCCAACAGCCAGCCCTTCAGCCACATCCATCGTCCGGGGATCGCCGTCGGCGGGCACTGCATCCCGGTCTATCCGCGCTTCTACCTCGACGGCGACCCCACTGCCGCCACGCCCGCCGCAGGACGTGCGGTCAACGAGGCGATGCCCGCATACGCCGTGACGCGCCTCGCGCAGCTTGCAGGCGACCTGCGCGGCGCGCGCGTGCTGATCCTCGGCGTCGCCTACCGAGGCTCCGTCAAGGAGACCGCCTTCAGCGGCGCGTTCGCGGTCCGCGACGCGCTGCGTGCCGTGGGGGCGGTGCCGCTCGCCGCGCGATCCGCTCTACTCGCCCGCGGAGCTGAGCGCGCTCGGATTCGATCCATGGAACGGCTCGACGCTCGACGCGGCGATCGTGCAGGCCGACCATCCGGAGTACGCGGCGACTGGGACCCGCCGACCTTCCGGGCGCGCGGGCGATCCTCGACGGCCGCGGGATCCTCGATGTCGCTCGGTTCGCCGATGCGGGCATCACGGTGCGGCGCCTGGGCCGTCCGGACGCCTGACCGATTCAGCGCGCCAGGGTCTCCAGCGCAGCGACGACCCGGGCACCTGCCCGCCCGTCGCCGTAGAGCGCCGCGCGATCGGGCGGGAGCGGGCGCTCGAGTGCCGCGCGCGCCGCATCGGCGTCCAGGTCGACGAGCTCGTTCCAGCCGCTCTGCACCGTCTCGACCCACTCGGTCGTGTCGCGCAGCGTGACGCAGCGCACGCCCGCCAGATAGGCCTCCTTCTGGACGCCTCCGGAATCGGTCAGCACGGCGCGGGCACGCGTGAGCAGGGCCGTGAACGGCACATAGCCGAGCGGCGGCAGCACCCGGACACCCGCCTCGATCCCGTCGAGCAGCCCGGCCGCATCAAGTCTCGCGCGTGTGCGGGGATGCATCGGGAACACCACCGGCGCGGGCAGCGCCAGCAGCAGGTCAGCGAGCAGGCCCAGGCGCACCGGATCGTCGACGTTCCCGGCGCGATGCGCCGTCACCAGTACGTACTCGCCGGGCCGGACTCCTGCGGCGCTGGAGCGGTCCGTCGTCGGCGATCGCTCTGGGCCGCACCAGTTCGGCGACATCGACCATCACGTCGCCGACGAGCTCCACCTGGCCGGCCACACCCTCGTTCGCGAGGTTGGCCACCGCCGTCGCGGACGGACACAGCAGCAGGTCCGAGGCGTGATCGGTCAGCACGCGATTGAGCTCCTCCGGCATCGCGCGGTCGAACGAGCGCATTCCGGCCTCGACGTGCGCCACCGGGACGCGCAGCTGCGCCGCGGCGAGCGCCCCCGCGAGCGTCGAGTTGGTGTCGCCGTAGACGAGCACGGCGTCCGGTTCGGCCTCGGCCAGCAGCGGACCGAGCTCGGCCAGCATGCGCGCCGTCTGCTCGGTGTTCGAGCCGCCTCCGATCCCCAGCTCGCGCTCCGGCGAGGGGACCCCGAGCTCGCGGACGAAGACCGCGGACAGCTCGTCGTCGTAGTGCTGCCCGGTGTGAACCAGCAGCTCCTCATGATTCTCGCGCAGCAGCCGCGAGACGGCCGCGGCCTTGACGAACTGGGGCCGGTTCCCGATGACCGTGACGACCCTCATGCCGCGCGCTTCAGCACCGCGGCTGCGATCACCTCGTGCACGGCCTTCGCGGCGCGCTGGGTCAGCGGTCCGGGCGCTGCAGGCAGCGCAACGCCGTCGATCGAGTGGACTGCGTGCACCTCGCGCAGCGTGGACGCGAGGAAGGCCTCCGACGCGAAGGGCAACTCATCGGCGGCGATCGGCCGCTCGCTGACGAGCCCCGACTCGATCAGACGGCGCCGGGTGATCGAATCGAGCACGTGGTCGTCGAGCGGCAGGCGTGACCAGCCCCTCGCCGTCGAGTGATGCGACGAACGACTGGCGTGGGCCCTCGAGGACGCGGCCGTGCGGAGTGACCAGCAGAGCCTCATCCGCGCCCTGCTCCCTGGCGATGCGGCTCGTCAGCATGTTCGCGCCATAGGACAGCGACTTGATGCCGTCCATCACATGCGTCGGCGCGTAGCGCACGCTGACCAGCGCCAGCGTCTCCGATACCTCCGGCAGCGGCTCGACGGTGATGATCCGGGCGCCGCCGCGCGTGCAGACCATCCGCAGCATGTCGTCGCCGGGCGCCGCCGCGTCGAGGAGCGCCAGCGCCTCGGACTCGAATGCCGCGGTGTCGAACGGCAACCGCAGGTTGCGTGCCGACGTCGCCATCCGCTCCACGTGCTCGCGGAGCGCGTACGGCACGCCCCTCGTAGAGGCGCACGACCTCGAAGACGCCGTCACCGCGCAGCAGCCCGTCGTCGGTTATCGGGACGAACGCCTCCGCGGCGGGCAGGATCTTGCCGTTCAGGCTTGCGAGCATGGGGCGATTCAACCAGAGCCGGGATCTGGAAAGCTGCGCCCGCAGGCCTGCAACCGAAGAGCCGCAAGAAGGAGCCGCCAGTGCCTGCCGACCGACGTCCCCGCCGTGCCGTCGCCCACGCAGCCGTGTCCGCGATGATTGCGGACCTCGACGCGCTCGCCGGTCGCTACGGAAACCGCTTCCTGCACGAATCCGCACCGGACCTGCGCCTGCCCGCAACAGGGCATGAGCGCCGGCGACGCAATGAGGCTGATCGGGGAGGAGCTGGTGCTCGACGGCATCCCGATGCGCAATCTGGCGACCTTCGTGACGACCTGGATGGAGCCGGAGGCTCAACGGCTGATCGCCGAGAACCTTCACCGCAACTTCATCGATCACGCCGAGTACCCGCAGACCGCGGAGATCGAGCAGCGCTGCATCCGCATGCTCGCCGACCTGTTCAACGCACCCGGCGAGACGACGGGCGCGCGCTGCCAGGGATCGTCTGAGGCGATCATGCTCGGAGCCCTGTCGCTGAAGTGGAATTGGCGCACGCGGCGCGAGCAGGCGGGCAAGGACACGACCCGCCCGAACCTAGTCTTCGGCGGCGACGTCCACGTCGTGTGGGAGAAGTTCTGCCGCTACTTCGACGTCGAGCCCCGAATCATCCCCCTGCACAGGGACAAGTACACGATCGGGCCGGCGGACGTGGAGCCGCATGTCGACGAGAACACGATCGGCGTCGCGGCGGTGCTCGGAACGACCTTCACCGGGCACGCGGACGACATCGTCGGGATCAACGAACTGCTCCTCTCGCTGAAGAACGAGCGCGGGCTCGACGTCCCGCTCCACGTCGACGCCGCGAGCGGCGGCTTCGTCTGGCCGTTCCTCTACCCCGACTCGAAGTGGGACTTCCGCCTCGAGCAGGTGCGCTCGATCAACGTCTCTGGCCACAAGTTCGGCCTCGTCTACCCGGGCATCGGCTGGCTGATCTTCCGCGAGAAGAGCGACCTCGCCGAGGACCTCGTCTTCTACGAGAACTATCTCGGCAAGACCGACGCGACGTTCACTCTGAACTTCTCGACGGGCTCGGCGATGGTCCTCGCCCAGTACTACAACTTCGTGCGCTTCGGGCATGACGGCTACCGCTACATCATCGAGACGATGAAGGAGAACACCCGCGCGCTCGCGGAGCGGATCGCCGCCACCGGCGACTTCAGGCTGATCGGCGAGAAGGACGAGGAGCAGCTCCCGCTCGTGGCGTTCCAGCTGGCCGAGGAGCGCGACTACGACGAGTTCGACGTCGCGTCGCAGCTCGCAGCGGAGCGCGGCTGGATGGTGCCGGCGTACACGCTCCCCCCGAACGCCGAGCACGTGACGATCATGCGTGCCCTCGTCAAGCTCTCACTCGGCCGGTCGCTCGCCGACACGCTCGCCGATGACATCGTCCAGGCATGCGAGACCCTGAAGAAGAAGGGCGGCCTTCATGAGATCGACCGCAGACGTGTCAAGACGGGCGTCGGCTACTGAGAGCCCGCCGGTCGCGCGCCGCTGCTCGTCTGCAGGACGTCGCTCGCGACGGCAGAGACGGCGAGCAACTCCGGCAGCATCGCCGACAGACTGTAGAAGACCGACCCGAGCGCAATGTCGGTCTCCGGCCTCGGCAGCCCCCGCCGGTCGTTCTCTCCAGCAAGCCTGCGACGATGCCCCCGCCAGGAATCGAACCTGGAACCTTCGGATTAAGAGTCCGCTGCTCTGCCAGTTGAGCTACAGGGGCGGGGCCTGCCGGCACGCCACGACCCCGCGGCGCGCGGGGCGTGATGGTAGCCGCTCGCTACTTCGTGGTCTTCGGGTCGATCTGGATGTCGCCGCCCTCCGATCCCGTCGCCTCGGAGAGCCTCGTCGAGTCGACCTGCTTGCGCTGGGCGGTCAGCCGCGCCTTTGCGAGCTTGCGCCGCTTCTCGGGTGTCCGCTTGAGCGCCTGGTTCTCGGCGAGCACGCTGCGGCGCACGTCGCCGGCGGCGTAGTGAAGCAGCGCGAGCTGCGTGTAGAGCGCGGCGCTCGGCCCGCGTGCCGATGACGACATCCAGTGCGCGCGCGGCCTGCTGCGGCTCGTTGAGCGCCGCTGCGCCATACGCCGAGACCATCAGGGCCGCGACCCCGCCGTCCGGCTTCTCCGGGTTCAGCGCCAGATAACGCTCCCACGAACGGCCGGCCGCCTGGAGCCCGGCGATGCCCTCCCGATCGTATGTGCCGGTGTTCTGGTCGTAGCCCGTGATCGACGCCTGCTGGATCTGTGCGCGGGCGAGATCAGCCCATGCCTGAGCCTTCTTGGGGTTGGCCTTGAGCTCCGTCTGGAGCTTCTCGATCCGCTTCTCATAAATCCCGGTGTCGGAGCTCGATCCGTCGCTGCCGCTGATCGCATCGACGAGGCCGCCGGACGTCGCCCCGCCGATCCCGAACAGCACGAGACCTCCGCCCATCAGGATGGCCAGCGACAGGTAGATGGCTTGGATGGTGCGCCGGCGTCCGCGGCCACGAAGGTCAAACAGCATGCACTCAGGATACGCGGGCCGGATCGCCGGAGGCGTCAGATGCCGCGCCGCCGTCAGGCGGGTCGTCGTCCCGCTGCTCGTCCTCCTCGTCCTCCTCGTCCCACAATTCGTCCCAGCGGCCGCGTCCGGATCCGCCGCGCGGGCGGAATAGCCAGGCGAGACCGATGCTCAGCCAGTAGAGGAGGACGAGCGGCAGCATCGTCACCAGCATCGTGACCGGGTCCGGCGTCGGCGTCGCCACGGCGGCGAGGACCGAGATCCCGAGGATCACGTATCCCTGCCGCTCCCAGAGCCCGCGGGCGGTCACGACGCCGGTGCGCGTCAGCGCCAATACGCCGACGGGGATCTGGAAAACCAATCCCATCAGCCCCATGAAGACGATCACGAAGCGGTAGTAGTCCCGCGCCTGCAGGAGGATGTCGAACTCGTCGTCGTTGAAGTTCTGCAGGAAGTCGACCGCGCGCGGCAGTGCCACGTAGTAGGCGAACAGCACTCCCGCGAAGAACAGGACCGGCACCAGCGCCATCAGCGGCAGGGCCACGCGCCGCTCCCTCGGAGCGAATGCGGGGAGCACGAACGCATACGCCTGCCAGAGGATGAACGGCAGGACGAGCAGCAGCGCGGCGTAGGCGGCGACTGTGAAGGTCGTCACGAAGGGCTCGGCGACGCCGAGCGTGACCGGGCGCCGCCCGCGATTCTCCGGCACCTGCGCGATCGTGCGGTTCAGCTCGCGCGTCGCCGCATCCAGAGCGGCCGACGCCTGCGCGACGCTGTCGCGCGTGGACGACGGTACGCCGCGCGTCGCCGCGAGGTCGGTCAGCGCCGTCGAGGTGCCCCTCAGCGCGGGCCTCAGCTTGCGCAGGAGCCGCTCGATCGCCTCGTCGAACTCTGCCGCCTGCTCGAGCGGGTCGTTGCCGCCGCCGTGCTGCGACTGCGCCAGCGGCTCGTTGACGATCTCCAGCACCTTCGCGTTCTGCCAGTAGCAGAAGGCGAAGGCCGCGCTGAAGACGACCAGGCACAGGATCAGGCGGTTGCGCAGCTCGTCGAGATGATCGACGATGCTGAGCCGGTCCTCGTGCCCGATCGGCCGCACTACTCCCACGGTCGATCGCTCCCGCTAGCGGGTCGATCCCGCCGGATCGACCATCAACCCTCGGCGCGCGGCGCGTCCTGCGGGCGCGGCTCGGTGGCGACGGCCGCGGGCTGCTCACCGGCGGGATCCGTCGTCGCCGTGTCATCCGAAGGGGCGGTCACGGCGGGCTGCTCGAGCGGCGCCTCGTCCGCCTCGTCATCATCGCCCCTGCCGGTGATCGAGTCCTTGAACTCGCGCATGCCCGAGCCGAGTTGCCTGCCGAGGCCGGGCAGGCGCTTGGGGCCGAAGATGAGCAACACGATGACCAGGACGATCGCCAGCTCGAGGGGGCCGATGGAGGGCATCCCTGACAGCGTACCGGCGCCGGTGGCTGTCCTGGCCGCGCCGGCGATCCGGCGCTGTGGTTCGGTCAGCGCACCTTTGAGCGTCCAGTCGTGTTCAAGAGGTCGGACGCGCACGCCGATGCCTGAGTCGGATGCGGCTTCCATTCCGACACCTGATGCGCAACAGCAGCGAAACCCAGGTCCGACAGGTCGTCCTGCCGTCGGGCCGTGCCATCGAGATCGTGTATCTCGATGGACGCGCGGCGGCACTGGGCGACATGCGCGACGCGGCACAGGCGGACAGCTCGCTGCTCGAGGTCGCTCACGACCTCACGTCCTGCGGAGCCTGCGGCTGCGGCTTCGTGCAACCGGTCGACTGGGACGAGGCCGGCTCACGTCATTGGCGCCTCACGCTGCGCTGCCCGAACTGCGAGCAGACCGGCACCGTGGTGGTCGAGGACGAGGTCGTAGACCACTACGACATCGTGCTCGAGCGTGGCGCCGCAGACCTCGCCCGGACACTGCACGAACTCGTCGAGAGCAGCATCGACGAGCAGGTCGCCCGTCTGCGTGACGCGCTGGACGGCGGTCACCTGCTGCCCGAAGACTTCTAGGCGCTTTCGTCTCCCGCGCGGCTGCGGCGATCAGCTGTAGCGCGCGACGACGCCGTCCGCGACGAGTTCGAGGGCCGCGCGGCGCGTCTCGCCGAGCTCCGCCGGCAGGCCTGCCTTGGCCTCGATGACGTGAGCGAGCGCCAGGCGCCGGACCTCCTCCAGTGCGCCGCTCGACGCGATCCTGTCGCAGACGCCCTCGGCGGCTTCCGGTGTCCTGATCGAGCGAGGCTCGACTTCCGCCAGCTCCGGGTCGCGCTCACGGGCGATGATGAACGGCAGCGTCACCGTGCCGTCCAGCAGGTCCGTGCCGCGATGCTTGCCCGTCGCAGACGCCGGACCGGAGACGTCGAGCACGTCGTCGAGCATCTGGAAGGCGAGGCCGATCCCGCGGCCGAAGCCACCGAGGCCCTGTCGCGGCGGCGTCGCCGAGAGCTCCCCGAGCTCGCAACTGGCCTGGAACAGCCGCGCGGTCTTGAGTTCACAGCGCTGCAGGTAGCGATCGCGCGTGACGGCGGCGTCCCAGGCGTCAGCGCGCTGAAGCAATTCGCCGCGTGCGAGCGCCGAACACGCGTCGCCCAGGATTCGGACCGCCGTCGCCGCGGTCTCGGCGCGCTGCGAAGACGGCGTCTCCGGCGCCGCCAGCAGTGCGAAGGCGCGCGAGAACAGCAGATCTCCCGCCGCGGTCGCCATCTCGCGGCCGGCGGACGCGAAGACCGTCGGGTTGCCGCGCCGCAGTCTCGCCCCGTCGAGCACGTCGTCGTGCACCAGCGTGGCGCTGTGAACCAGCTCAACCGCTGCGCCGGCGCGGACGAGCGCCGTCGCCGCTTCGTCGTCGCGAGGGACGCCCGCCGCCAGCAGCACGAGCAGCGGCCGCAACCGCTTCCCGCCCGCGGCGATCGTCGTGCCGGCATGACGCCCGAGCAGATCGCCGTGCCCGGCCGCGCTGCGCCGCAGCAGATCCTCGATCCGCTCCAGCAGGCCGGGCACGTGCTGACCGCCCGCGCGCACCAGCTCCGCGGTCTCCGGCGCGATCGTCATCGCCTGCGACCACAGTGGATCGCGATTATGCCGCCGGCCGTCAACAGGTACCGGATGTCCACGAGTCCCGCCGCGTCGAGTCGCTGCGCGAGCTGATGGGGTCCGGGAAACCGCTTCACCGAACTCGGGAGATAGGCGTACGCGTGCCTCGTCGCCGGCGAGCCGCCCGATCAACGGAACGGCGTGATCGAACCATGCGCTGAAGAACGTCGACAGCGGCGGGTCGGTCGGCGTCGTGATCTCGAGCACCACGACCCTCCCTCCCGGCCTGGTCACCCGCGTCATCTCGCGCAGGCCCTGGTCGAGGTCGGAGAAGTTGCGGGCGCCGAAGCCGACCGTCACGGCATCGAAGCGGCCACTGTCGTAAGGCAGCTCCAGCGCGTTTCCCCACTCCCACCGCAGTCCGGGCGCTTTGCGGCGGGCCCGCTCGAGCATCTCGTGCGAGAAGTCCGATCCGATCACCGCCCCGGTGGGTCCGACGCGAGCCGCGAGCTCGACCGCCAGGTCCCCGGTGCCCGTTGCGACGTCGAGCACGTCGTCGCCGCTCCCGACCTCTGCCATGTCGGCTGCGCGGTCGCGCCACCTGTGATGCAGGCCTGCCGTCATGACCGAGTTCATGACGTCGTACACGCCGGCGATGCGGTCGAACATCGCGCGCACCTGCGGCTCTTCGAGCGTGCCGCTCGACGGCCGGGGCCCCGTTGACATGCCCGGAAGGATGCCTACTTCAGCTCGGAGAGGAACGCGACCATCTGCTCGAACTGCTGCGGCGAGGTCTCCGAGAGGCTCTGGAACGAGGGCATCGGCGCGGTCGGGCTGATCAGCGTGCGCTGGATGGCCTGGGTCGGCAGGCGTGCGCCGATGTCCGTCAACTCCGGGCCCGGCCCGTCGTTGCCGTTCTCGCCGATCTTGTGACAGGCCAGGCAACCCGACTGGGCGACCACCTGACCGCCCTTCTCGAACTCCTCGATCGCCTGGGGTCCCGCTGCGACGACGTTCCGAGGCGGATCGATCTCGACCTCCGACGGCGGTCCGGCGGCCGCTCCCAGGTAGGTCAGGTAACCCATCGCGACGATCGTCAGGACGCCCGCCGTCGTCGCGATCGGCCGCCGCTCCGGCCGCCGCTCGGGGTTGCGGTCGTAGAACGGCAACAGGAACAGCAGGATCATGCAGATCGTCGGCACGCCGATCGTCGCCAGCGGAACCAGCGCGGGCGGCTTGATCACGCGCAACAACTCGAACAGGAAGAAGAAGTACCACTCCGGGCGCGGCGTGTACGTGGTCGTCGTCGGATCCGCCTTCGGCCCGAGTTCGGCGCCGAGGATGATCGACATCGCGATGATGATCGCCATCACCACGATCGCCATCGCCCCGTCCTTGGCGACCGCGTACGGGAAGAACGGCTTGCCCTGCGACTTCAGGATCCCGTAGTCGCGGAGGTACTGCTCCTTCTCCTGCTTGTTCATGCTTCGACGCGCTCCTCGCGCACCGACTCCGGCGCCTTCGCCTGGACCCACGGCGGCGCCGTGGTGCCGAGTTTCGTGACGAGGTACAGGTGGAACCCGATCAGCGCCGCGATCGCGCCCGGCACGAGCATCATGTGGATCGCGTAGAAGCGCTGGAGCGTGGTGGCACCGAAGTCCGGTCCGGCGCGCAGGAAGTCACTGAGATACGGACCGACCAGCGGCCCGGTCCCGTTGATGTTCACGCCGACGATCGTGGCCCAGTAGGAGCGCTGGTCGAATGGCAGCAGGTACCCGGTGAAGGACATCGTCATCGTCAGGATCAGCAGGACGACGCCGATCACCCAGTTGAGCTCGCGCGGGTACTTGTAGGCGCCGAAGAAGTAGGTGCGGCCCATGTGCAGGAAGATGAGGACGACCATCACCGTCGAGCCCCACTTGTGCATCGCGTGGACGAACTCGCCGAGGAAGACCTCGTTGTTGATGTGCCGGATCGACTCGTAGGCGCGCGTCGCCGACGGCTCGTAGTACATCGCCAGGAAGACGCCCGTCACCGCCTGGCTGAGGAACGCGAACATCGTCGCCGAGCCGAGCGTGTAGAACCAGTTGGTGCCCTTCGGGACCTTGCGGAACATCGCCCAGCGGCCGAAGCCCGACAGCGAGGTCCGCTCGTCGATCCAGCCGACGGCTGACGTTCCGGCTTCCTGGGCGTGCTCTGTCTTGGTCTGCGGACCGTAGGTCTTGCCGGGCCGCTTGGGTGCGGGCTGAGCCTTCTTCGGGAGAGGCGGCGCGGGCAGCTTGGCCATCGCTCAGGTCCCCTCGATCTTGCGCATCGTCGGACGTGACGGGTACAGGTACTGACCGACGCCGTCGAGCGGCTCGCCCGGGTCGCGCGGCGAGAAGATCCGCAGCTCGCTGTTGACGGAGTAGCGCGGGCCGATGTAGACGGTGTCCTCGACGACACGCGTGTAGAAGCGGTCGAGCGGCCTGACCGGCGGTCCGCCGGTCACCTTGCCGACGAAGTCGTAGACGCCGCCGTGACACGGGCAGATGAACCGCTGCGCCGCCTGGACGAAGTTCACGGGGCAGCCGAGGTGCATGCAGAGCGTCGATATCGCTATGAAGGCGTTGTACTCGTTGCGCGGCTGCTCGTCGACCGCCGGGTTGTACTGCCGTACGAACACCGTCGACTTGCCGACGTCGCCGATCTCCGGCTCGATCGTGATCGTGCGCGGCTGGTACGTGTCACGCGAGAAGTCGCCCGTGACGCCCACCGCCTGCCAGGGCTGGTCCTTCTCCTCGAAGATCGGCCCGACGGCGAAGCCGAGCGCGGGCAGCACGAACGCGGCCGCGGCGATTCCTCCCGCGGTGTGCGCCGTCCCGGTCATGAAGCGGCGGCGGGTGACGGTCTCGCCCTCGAACGCGCCTGGGATCTGGCGGTCGAGAGTTGAATTCTGCTTGGCGTTCGTGCGATCGGCCACGGGGGCTCCAGCGTGATGCGGCGGGCCGGGGTTCCCGCTCGCTGCGGGCGGAACCTTAGCGACCGCGAATCCTATGCGGTGGCCGGGCGGGCGCGGCCCGATCTTCAGTGAGCTCGCGGCGTGGGGCGGCGCAGCCGGCGAGCGGCGCGCAGCAGCGCCTCGCCCGCGCCGGGACGGCCGGCCCGGGCGGCGCTCTTCGCCTCGGCGAGCTGCTCGCTGCAGCCCCATCCGATCGCGGTCACGGTCGCCTCCCAGGCAGCAGGTTCGAGGCCGTCGATGCCGTCGGCGTGAGCCTGCGCGCACAGTGAGATGGCGTCGGCCAGCTCTCGGACCGCCGCGATCTCCCGTGCCTGGGCGAGCGTCGCGAGACTCAGTGCGTACAGGCGATCGCCGGCCAGCAGCGCCAGATCGCGGTCGGTCGCGTCGAGCAGCCGCGAGTGCCCGCGATGCAGCAGATGCCCCTCGTAGGCCGCCTCGACGGCCAGCGCGATGCTCTCGGCGTTGGTCGCCGCGCCCGGGCCGCTCGCGGCGAGCTCGCCGAGCGCCGGATCCTCGTCGCCGACGACCGGCCCGCCGGGCAGCAGAGCGCTCGCCAGCAGGCCGCCGTCCTCGAGCAGCAGGCCGGCCACGCGCTCGAGCGTCGCCGCCGTCACGCGACCTCGTGAAACGCGGCCGTCGCCGCCTCGAGCGTCCGGCTGATGTGCTCAGGCGTGTGGGCGAGCGATGGGAACCATGCCTCGAACTGGGACGGCGGCGGGTACACGCCGCGCGCGAGAAGCGCCCTGCACCACGCCGCGTGGCGCTCGAGGTCACAACGCTGGGCGGTCGCATAGTCGGTGACCGGCTCCGAGGAGAAGAAGACCGTCAGCAGCCCGGTCGCGCTCGTCACCTGGACCGGCACGCCTGCCGCAGCCTCGCGCAGGCCGGCGGCAAGCCCCTCCGTCGTCGCCTGGAGACGCAGGTAGGCCTGCTCGTCGAGCTGCGCGAGCGTCGCCAGGCCGGCCGCCATCGCGATCGGATTGCCGCTCAGCGTGCCGGCCTGGTAGACGTCGCCGACCGGCGCCACTCGCTCCAGCAGCTCTCGGCTGCCTCCGTATGCGGCGGCGGGCAGCCCGCCGCCGAAGACCTTGCCCAGGAGCGTGATGTCCGGGATCACGCCGGTCAGCTCCTGCGCCCCCCCGGGTGCCACGCGCAGACCGGTGATCACCTCATCGAAGATCAGCAGGGCGCCGGTGCGCCGGGACCGGTCGCGCAGCAGGTCGAGGAATCCGTCCGCCGGCAGCACGAGCCCCATGTTCGCCGCGTAGGGCTCGACGAGGATCGCGGCGAAGTCGTTCTCGGCGGTCGCCGCGACGACCGCATCCGGGTCGTTCCACGGCACGACCACGGTGCTCGCGGTCGCGGTCGCAGGGACGCCGGCGCTGGCCGGGATCGCCTGCGTCGCCACGCCGCTGCCCGACTCGGCGAGCAGACCGTCGACATGACCGTGATACGCGCCTGCGAACTTGAGCAGCTTCTCGCGACCCGTCGCCGCGCGAGCAAGCCGCACCGCGCTCATCGCCGCCTCCGTGCCCGAGGCCGTCATGCGCAGCATCTCGATGCCCGGGACGCGCCGCGACACCTCCTCGGCCAGGTCCACCTCGGCGAGCGTCGGGGCACCGAAGCTTGTCCCGGCGCGCGCAGCCGCCTGGATCGCCGCGACCACGGCCGGGTTCGCGTGGCCGAGGATCAGCGGGCCCCAGGAGCAGACGTAGTCGACGTACGTGTTGCCGTCGACGTCCGTTATCTCCGCGCCCTCGCCGCGCTCCACGAACAGGGGATCGCGTCCGATCGCGCGCATCGCGCGAACCGGAGAGTTGACGCCGCCCGGCAGGTACCGCCGCGCGCGGGCGTAGAGCTCCTCAGAACGGGTGTCGCGCAGCGAAACGCTCACCGGCGGCCGCACGCGGGGCTCAGACGCCCGCGTGCTCGCGCTCCCACTCGCGGAAGTCGTCAAGGAAGTACAGCAGCCGGATCTTCTTGAATTCAGTGCTGGAATAGAGCGTGGCGCGGTCCTCGATCTCCGGGAACTCGGCGGCGATCGCGTCAAGGATCGCGTCGCACTCCTCCTTCGAGCGCCCGTGCGCCATCGTGAAGATCTGGTACTTCCAGTCGGCATAGGTCGGGCGCTCGTAGCAGTGCGAGATGCCGCGAAACGCCGCCATCCGAGGCCCGATCTCATGAATGCGGTCGGAGGGAACCTGCCAGACGCCCATGCCGTTGGCGCTGAACCCGGCGCGACGATGGAAGAGGATCGCCGCGACACGACGCAGCAGTCCCCGCTCCGTCATGCCGCCCAGATGCTCGAGCAGCTCGCCGACGTCGACGCCGAGTCGGTCGGCGGCCGGCGCCCAGGGCTCGGTCGTCACAGGCAGATCGCCCTGCGTGGCACGAATGACATCGCGGTCCAGCTCGTCGTAGGGCTGCTTCTCGAGATCGATCGGCTCCACCGCCTCGCCGGCCGATGACAGCGCCTTGGTGTCGCCCTGCATCTCCAGATCCATGCGGATCTTGAAGAGCTTGAGCGTCGGCAGCTGACGAATCGACTCGGCGCCCGTGAGGTTCTGAAGTACGTCCAGCGTCCCCTGCAGACCGAGCGCCGAATCCTCCTCGACCGCCAGCGTGAACCACATGTTGAACTCATGATTGCGCAGGTAGTTGTGCGAGACGCCCGGATGCGAATTGACCACCTTCGCCGCACGCCAGGGGTTCTCCGGATCGACCTTGGCAGCGACGAGCATCGAGCCGTAGCCGAGTGCGCGCGTGTCGAAGATCGGAGTCACCTGACGGATGATCCGGTCATCGAGCAGGCGCTGCACGTCGGCGAGCACCTGCTCCTCGGTCATGCCCGCCTGCTCTGCGACGCGGGCGTACGGACGCGGGTCCAGCGGAAAGCTCCCCTGCATCAGGTTCAAGAGCCCGCGGTCGCCCTCGCTGAGCGGCACCGCGGCGCCGTGGGTGCGGCTGCGCAGCTTCGGTGTTGCGGTCACGTCGCTTGAAGCCATCGGGCTGCGTCCTTCGCGTGGTAGCTGATCACGATGTCCGCGCCGGATCGCCGGATCGCGGTGAGCGTCTCGAGGACAGCGGCGCGCTCGTCCATCCAGCCGGCGGCGCAGGCGGCCTTCACCATCGCATACTCGCCGCTGACGTTGTAGGCCGCCACAGGCAGCACGGTGGCATCGGCGATGCGCCGGATCACGTCGAGATACGGGAGCGCCGGCTTGACCATCACGATGTCCGCGCCCTCCTCGATGTCGAGCAGGGCCTCGCGCAGGGCCTCGCGCGCGTTGCCGGGGTCCATCTGGTACCCGCGACGATCACCTACGGCCGGGGCTGAACCCGCCGCCTCCCGGAACGGTCCGTAGAAAGCGCTGGCGAACTTAGCGCTGTAGGCGAGGATCGGAACGTCGCTGAAGCCCTCGTCGTCGAGCGCGGCGCGGATCGTGCCCACGCGCCCGTCCATCATGTCGCTCGGGGCGATCACGTCGGCTCCGGCGCGCGCCTGGCTGACCGCCACGCGAGCCAGCGACTCGATCGTCAGGTCGTTGTCGACACCGCCGTCCTCGCCGAGCAGCCCGCAGTGGCCGTGGCTCGTGTACTCGCAGAGACAGAGGTCGGCGATCACCAGCAGGTCCGGGTGGGCGGCCTTGATGGCGCGGGTCGCCGTCTGCACGACACCTTCGTCGTCCCACGCGCCCGAACCCTCAGCGTCCTTGTCGGCCGGCACGCCGAACAGCAGGACCGCCGGGATTCCGAGCGCCGCGATATCGGCGGCCTCGGCAGCGACCGACGTCGTCGGCAGGCGCTCGATGCCCGGCATCGCATTGACCGGCGCTGCTGAGTCGAGCGTCTCGTCGACGAACATCGGCATCACGAGGTCTCCCGCTGCCAGACGCGTCTCGCGAACCAGGTCGCGCAGCGACGGCGTGCGGCGCAGGCGGCGCAGGCGTGTTGCGGGAAAGGCCATCAGACGCCTGATGTTAGGCCCATGGCGCCGCTCTCAACCTCCGCGCGGGAAGATCGAGCCGATGCCGTGGCGGGCCGGCGTCAGGTCGCGCGGCGCAGCGCGAGTCGGGCGAGCAGGCCGTAGACCGCGGCGAGCAGCGCAAGATGCAGCAGTGGCTGCCCCATCCCGCCCTGGTCGAGCGCGGCGGCAAGGGCGTCGAGTGCCGGCTTGAAGGGGAAGGCCGCCGAGATCGTGCTGATCACGTCGTAGAGGCCGGCCGAGACCGAGCCCTCGGGCACGACCGCCAGGAACGCCAGCGGCAGCGCGAGTACGAACGCGAGCAGGCTTGAGGCCTGCACCTCGCGCGCGACTACGCCGAGCGTGACACCGAGCGCCCCGAACGCGACGGCGCCCCCCGCCAGCGCCAGCGCCCACAGGCCCGCACGGGACCAGGGCAGGGGAACGAATATGCCCACGACGGCCAGCAGCACGAGAGCGACGACCGTGCCGCAGGCTCCCGCGATGAGGGCCTTCTCCGCCAGCAGAGCCGTCGGGCTGACGAGGCCGCGGACCAGGCGCCTGAGCGTGTTGTCCTGGCGCTCCAGGGCCAGCAGACCCGAGGCGAGCAGCATCGTCACGAGCATCAGCGAGACGATCGCCGCGACGCCGACCGCGAACGTCTCGAGCGGAGTGTCGCGGCCGTCGAGCACCTCACGGTTGATTCCGAGCGGCTCGGCGACCGCCGCGAGAACCTGGTCCGAGAGGTCCAGGTTGTCGATCGCAAGCTGCGCGAACTGCGAGACCTCGCGCAGCTCTGCGCGCTGGGACGAATCCGGCGGAAGCGCACCGAGCGAGGCATCGATGACCTGCTTGGAGCGCTTGAGGCCGAGGACGTTGAAACCGCTGCCGAGAACGTTGAAGTTGCCGCCGTCCAACAGGATGTCGAGGTAACCGGCGGACACCTCCGTCAGGCGACGAGACAGAGCGCGGTTGGCATCGGCGACCCTGCTCTCGATCAGCGACTTGACGTAGCGCGCCTTCAGCGGATCGCCGGCGTTGTAGAGCACGTCGATCTTCGGCGGCTCACCGCCACCCAGGTTGACCGCCGCCTCCAGGCGGCTGGTCAGGTCCTCGGGCAGGATGACCGCTGCGAGCGCCTCGCCGTCCTCGACCTTTGCGCGTGCCTCTTCACGTGACTTCACGGGTACGGCGTCGACGGCCCGGACCAGCTCGTCGACGTAGCGCTGCGTGTCGAACTCGGCCGATCCGACGCTGATCGTGCGGTCCTCGGCCGGTATCTCGTTGAGGACCGCGACCCTCGGCGCCTCCGGTGCGCGGGACAGCGACAGGCCGATCAGCAAAGCCACGATCGCCGGGTAGAGGATCAGCGTGGCGACGAGCAGCGGCGATCGGCCGAGGATGCGAAGGTCCTTCAGGGCCAGCCAGCGCATCAGTGCCCGCGTTCCTCGAGGAAGCGGACGAGCGCCGCCTCGAAGTCGGCTTCGTCACCGGCCCGGGGCAGGTCGCTCGGCGGTCCGTCGAACAGCGCGTCGCCGTCGGCGAGGATCAGCACGCGGTCCGCGTGCCGCCACGCCTCGGCGACGTCGTGCGTCGTCACGAGCAGCGCGGTGCCCGCCGCGGCACGCCGCTCGAGAAAGGACCAGAGCCGCTCGCGCTGACGCGGATCGAGTGACGCCGAGGGCTCATCGAGGAGGACGACAGCGGGCGCTCCGAGCAGGCCGACCGCGACGTTCACGCGCTGCCGAAAGCCGCCGGACAGGCTCTCGACGAGATCGTGCGCACGCTCCCGCAGCCCGGCGTCGTCGAGCATCGCGTCGACGCTCCCATCGACATCGTCGACTCGCTCCAGCCGGGCGAACAGCCGCAGGTTCTCGTCAACCGTGAGCCGAGGGTGAACGGCCAGCTGCTGCGGAACCCATCCGATGCCGCGCTCCGGCGGGTCGATCGATCCGCCGTCGGCGCGCTGGGCCGATGCGAGGATCTCGAGCAGCGTCGTCTTGCCCGCACCGTTGGGTCCGATCACCGCGACCACCTCGCCCTCGGCGATCGCGATGTCCACGCCGCCCAACGCCGTGCGATCGCCGTAACGCTTGCTCAGGCCGCTGGCCCGCAGCACGACGGGCGCGGCGGTGTCGGGCACCGCGTGCACCGCGCGCACCCTACTTTGGGAGACTGCGCGGCGTGCCGCAAGCTCCCGCGACCATCCTGTTCGTCGGCGATGTCGTGGGCGGCGCCGGGCGCCGGGCGCTGCTGACGTTGTTGCCCCAGCTGCGCGAGACCCATTCACCGACGTTCGTGGTCGTCAACGGCGAGAACGCGGCCGGCGGCCTCGGCATCACTCCGGCGATCGCCGACGAGATGTTCGCTGCCGGCGTCGACGCGATCACGCTCGGCAACCACGCCTACCACAGGCGCGAGGTCTTCCGCTACCTCGACGAGCAGGAGCACATCGTCCGCCCCGCCAACTACCTGCACGCCCAGCCGGGCCACGGGACCTGCATAGTCGAGCGCGACGGGCTGCGCCTGGGGGTCGCGAATCTCTCCGGCAACGTGTTCCTGCGAGCTGCGCGGCCTGCGTTCTCCGAGATCGAGACGATCCTCGACGACTTCGAGCGCCGACGCTGCGATCACGTGCTGGTCGACATGCACGCCGAGGTCACGAGCGAGAAGGTCGCCATGGGCTGGCACCTGGACGGGCGGGTCACGGCGGTCGTCGGAACGCACACCCATGTTCCGACGGCTGACGCGCGGGTTCTCCCCGGCGGAACCGCCTACATCAGCGATGTCGGCATGACGGGCCCGCGGGACGGTGTCATCGGCGTCAAGAAGGAGATGGCGATCGAAGCTCTCGTGACCCAGATGCACGTGCGATTCGACACCGCCGAGGGCGACCCCTGGCTCAACGGAGTGGTCATCCGCTGCTCAGAGAGACTGCGGGCTGACGCGATCGAGCAGCTGCTGGTTGCGGCGCCGGCGTGACCTGCGTCTGCGGCAGCCGCGCGAGGAATGCGATCAGGGCGAGCGGCGCGACCCACACTAGGTAGAGGTAGAACCAGTACGTGGTCGCGAGCTGAAACGCGACGAGTACCGCGCCGCTCAGCGCAGCCAATCCGATCACGTCGTCGCGGCGCGGGACGAACGCCAGCGCAACTGCGAGCAGCACCGCGCCGGCCTGCACGGCCCGCTGGGCGATCTCCCAGCCCCCGCCGTAGAACCCCCAGACAGAGAAGGGCGCGTCGCGGCCCGCCTGGAAGTCGATCGTGCGCTCCCAGAACGTCGCGGGATCTGAGCTGTAGGCCACGAGCGCGGCCGCGGCGCCGAGCACGAGCGCGGCGCCGATGACGAAGCGGGCCAGGCGTCTGGTGCGGCCCCCCGGCGGCCCGAGATCATGCGCGGCCATCAGCGGCAGCAGCGCCAGCGGGGCGAATTTCGTCAGCCCGGCTGTGGCCATGAGCGCACCGCGGCGCAACGGATGTGCGTGGGCCAGCAGAGCGGCGAGCATGAGCGCGGCCGGCAGCGCGTCGTTGGTTCCCGAGTTGGTGGCGTAGAGGGTGAACGGGAAGGTCAGCCAGGCGTACGACAGGACGACGCCCAGGGCGGGCCCGGCGATCCGCCGGCCGAGCAGGAAGAGCAGCACTACGCACGCCACGTCGAAGGTCGCCGCCGCGGCGTGCGCTGCGGGAAGCTCGTCCCAGCTGCCCGCCCAAGGCCAGATCAACTCGAACGGAACGTACGCCAGGTACAGCAGCGGCCCATACGTGTCGCCGTGTTCGTTGTCGCTCGGGAACGCGCCCCAGATCTCGCGACCGTGAGCCAGCCTGTCCGCGCCGATGACACCCGAGTAGCCCACGTCGATGACGTTGCCATCGGCGACGTTGAGCCCGATGCGGAATCCGAGCAGGAACAGCGCCGCCACTGCGAGCCAGCGCCAGGGAACGTTCAGGCGCAGCGGTGCCGCCGGGCGCGGCGTCCGGCTCAGGCCGACCCAGAGCAGGCGAACGAGCAGATAGGCGAGCAGCGGGTAGGCGAGCGGGACGGACAGGTCCAGTTGGGCGTCGTTGAAGAACGCCAGCGAGGCACTGAAGCCCAGCAGCGCGAGCAGGTCTGCATGGAGCCAGCGAAACGGCCTGCGCAGATCGATGAACGGAAGGACGAAGAGGACACTCAGCGTCACCCAGATCCACGGCGAGTTGACCGAGCGGCCGAAGGCACCTGGGTATCCGCGGGCCATCGTCCAGGCGACCTGGAAGCCGGTCCACGACTCCGTCACGAGCCCCGTCGACGGGTCGACGTAGACCTGTCCGATGCCCCGGACCGGTTCGCCCGGCCGCGACGGCGCGTTGATGTCGACGATCCAGGACCCGTCCTTCATCCGCGCCGTCGTCGTGGAGCCCGGATTCGCCCGGCGAACACGAGCAATCTCGGGTACGCGGATCGCCGTCGCCTGGGCATCGGCGGCGGTGACCTTCGTTCCGGGGTCGGGCGCCGAGATCGGCGACTGGGCTGCTGCAGCGGAGGGCAGGCAGGCCAGTGCCAGGACGACGAGGATGAGCGGCGCGGCCGCCGCGCCCCTCAGCGCCCGAAGGTCCACAGCTTGTTGGCGACGAAGCTCAGTGGCGTCACAGCCACGATCGCGCACGCCTGAGCCGGGACCTCGGGCATCCCGAGCAGTTCGATCAGCGCCGTCAATATCGCGAGGCCCGCCAGGAACGCCGTGACGCTTACGATCAGGAAGCGGGCGGCCTGGTTGCGTGCCCGGCCGGCGTGGGCGCGGAAGGTCCAGCGACGGTGCCAGAGGAAGTTGTTGGACACCGCGACGAGGAACGCGAGCGTCGCCGCTGCCGGGTAGGCGAGCGCGGCGACGTGCACTGCAGCGGCGAAGACGACGAGGTTGACCACGTACCCGCTCGCGCCGACGAGCGCGAAGCGCACGAGTTGCATCCACGATGCCGGTCGTCGCAGGCCGGCGCGCACACGCTGGCGAACGGGGCGCGCGGGTGCAACGACCTGAACGGCTGCCGCATCCTCTGTCATCGGGAGTCAGGCTAGATCATCGAGTCGGCGGCGGGTCGCGGGCGCGCGCAGCAGCAGCGCGTCGCTCAGCGCAGCACGCGCAGGCCCGCATGCTTCTCGCCCGACCGCCGCCGCGACCCGATCAGCAGCCAGCTGAAGAAGGCGAGCGCGACCAGGCCTACCGGCGGCGCGAGCACCGACAACAGCGCCAGGGCGAGCGCCACGCCCTCCGCGTAGACGGGGAGGTGGGCGCGGGCCTCGTCGTCAAGTCGCCCAGCGGCACGGGTGAGAAGATCGCGTGCGGCCGTGCCCGACAACCATGCGGCCGCGACGCCGGCCGCGACTCCCGGCCACCATGCATAGCCGTCGTCGGCGAGCACCGCGCAGAACAGCAGTGCCCCGATCCCCATCCCGATCCCGTGTTGCGCTGCGGTGAGCGCCGGCCGGCGGTAGATCTCGTTGCGGAGGATCAGGGCGGCTATCGCGAGAGCGACCATCAGGAACAGCCACCAGCTCTCCTCGAGGAACGCGAAGTCCGTCCCCCCGAAGTCGATCAGGACGTCGCGGCCGGCGAACGCTCCGGCGGCGAAGGCCGGCAGGAACGGCCGCAGACCGGCCGCCTGAGCGAGCCCGAGGCCGAGGCAGATGTCGAGGAAGAGAGTCACTGGTCCGGTACCGTGCGGGGCCGGATGACTGTAGAGGACGGTGGCCGCGCGGCCGGCGACGAGCAGCGGCCCGCAGCGAGGCCACAGGCCATAGGCCAGGGCGGCGGCCGCGCCGCCAACTCGAGCGCACGCGACCTCGAGCGCTACGCGGGACTCTTCGCCGATCGGACGCGCCAGATGACATCGTCGGCAATGCGTGATCTGATGGCGATCACCGAGCGGCCCGAGGTGATCTCGCTCGCCGGAGGGCTGCCTGACACGACCACGTTCCCGGCAGAGGTTCTCACCGCCGTCATGGCGGGCGTGGCGGCGCAGTCCTCGGCGCGCGCTCTCCAGTACGGGCCGACCGAGGGACTGCTCCAGACGCGCGAGACCGTCGCGCGCGTGATGGCCGCGAGCGGCGCGGATGTGGACCCCGGTGACGTGATCGTGACGGTCGGCGGCCAACAGGTGATCGACCTCGTATGCAAGACGCTGATCGACCCGGGCGACGTGATCTTGGCCGAGGGGCCGACATATCCGGGTGCGGTTCCGACCTTCTCCGCCTACCAGGCCGATGTCGTGCAGATCGGGATGGATGACGACGGAATGCTCGTGGACGAGCTCGAGGCGACACTTGCCGACCTTGAGCGGCAGGGGCGCCGCCCGAAGTTCATCTACACGGTGCCGACCTTCCAGAATCCGGCCGGCGTGACCTTGTCGCTTGCCCGCAGGCGACGGCTCGTCGAGGTCGCCCACCAGCACGAGATCCTCGTCCTGGAGGACGATCCGTACAGCGCGCTGCGCTTCGAGGGCGAGCCGCTACCGACGCTCTACGAACTCGACGGCGGGCATTTCGTCGTCTACGCGGGGACGTTCTCGAAGATCCTCTCACCGGGCGTCCGCCTTGGCTGGGCCGTGGCCCCGAGGCCGGTGCTGGAGAAGCTGAACGTCAGCGCCCAGGGAACGACGCTCTGCCCGTCACCGTTCACGCAGCTGTTCGTCTCGAGCTACTTCGCCACCGGGCACTGGGAGACCTACATGGTCGAGCTGCGCGAGCTGTACCGCCGCCGCCGCGACGTGATGCTCGAGGCGCTCGCCGCTCATCTGCCCGCCGAGGCGACCTGGACGCGCCCACAGGGTGGCCTCTTCGTCTGGGCGACACTGCCGGACTACCTCGACACCACCGATCTCCTGGCGCTGGCGCTGTCCCGTAACGTCGCCTTCGTCCCAGGTCGCGCTGCGTTCCTCGACGGTCGCGGCGGCTCATCGCTTCGCCTGAACTTCTCAGGCTCGGGCGAAGACGACATCCGCGAGGGCGTTCGGCGGATCGGAGCGATCGTCCGAGAGCAGGTGGGGCTCTACGGCGCATTGACGGGACACCCGGCACGCGTCCGACGCCGATCCCCCAGCGCCTGCCCCGGACCCGGAGCTGGCCGACGTCCTCACGCTTCCGCGCCGCGGTGAACCCGGTCGCGAGCGCGACGCGAAATGAGCGCTGCACTGCGGGTCGCCGTGCTCGCCGGCGGCCGGTCGCTCGAACGCCAGGTCTCGCTCGTGTCCGGCGCGCGCGTGGAGGACGCCCTGGCGCGGCTCGGCCATGCGCCGACGCGCATCGACGTCGGCCACGATCTGGTCCGGCGGCTGCGTGATTGCGCGCCCGATGTCGTGTTCGTGGTGCTGCACGGCCGCGACGGCGAGGACGGCACCGTGCAGGAGCTGCTCGAGGCCCTCGGCCTCCGCTACACCGGTTCGCGGCCGGCTGCCTGCGCGCTCTCCTGGGACAAGGTGCTCGCCAAGGAGCTGCTGCGGGCGGCGGACGTGCCGACGCCCGATGCGCTCGTGTTCGGCGAGAGCGCGGTGAAGGAGCTCGGGGCCGCTGACGCGCTCGACGTCATCGACGCCCGCCTCGGGTTTCCGGTCGTCGTGAAGCCAGCCTGCCAGGGGAGCGCGCTCGGCGTGCGCTTCGCAGCGTCGGCAGCTGAGATTCCCGGGGCGCTGATAGCCGCGTTCAGCTACTCGGAGAAGGTCCTCATCGAGCGCTACGTCCACGGTCGCGAGCTCGCGGTGTCACTGCTCGGCGACGAAGCGCTGCCGGTCGTCGAGGCCGAGCCCCACGAGGAGGACTTCTACGACTTCGAGGCGCGCTACACGATCGGCCGCACCAGCTACCACCTGCCCGGCGGAGCTTCCGGCGGGCGTCGCGGAGCGAGCGCAGGAACTCGCCCTGCGCAGCGGGCGTGCGCTGGGGCTCGAAGGCTTCGCGCGCGTCGACCTGCTCCTCGACCGGCAGACCGACGAGCTGCAGGTGCTCGAGGCCAATTCGATTCCCGGTCTGACGGAGACGAGCCTCCTGCCGCTCGCGGCGGACGCGGCGGGCCTGGGCTTCGATGCGTTCGTGGCGACGGCGCTGGAGCTGGCGCTCGCGGGCTAGGAGTCAGACGCGAAGTCCTCGGGCGTGACCTCGTCGAGGAACTCCTTGAACCGGTCGACGACCTGCTCTGTGTCCTCGACATCGTGCTCGAACTCGATCGCCGACTCGGCGATCACCTCCTCGGCGGCGAAGATCGGCGCACCGGCGCGCACCGCGAGCGCCAGCGCATCGCTCGGCCGCGAGTCGACCTCGATCTCACGGCCGTTGACGGCGAGCGTGATCGAGGCGAAGAACGTGTTGTCGCGCAATTCGGTGACGGCCACCTGCACGCACTTGACCTCCAGCTCACCGAGGACGTCGACCATCAGGTCATGGGTCATCGGGCGCGGGGTCGAAGCGCCCTGCAGTCGCATGAGGATCGCGGCGGCCTCGGGATGGCCGATCCAGATCGGCAGGAACTTGTTGCTGTCGGCGGTCTTCAGGAGCACGATCGGCTGCTTGCCGACCATGTCGAAGCTCACGCCGTAGATGACCATCTCCTGCACGAAGCTGCTCCCTCGGGGGCCGCGGGTGGTTCTCGGCTGAGGATACCCCGCGGACGGCGCGCTTCCTGCATGCGTGCCGCGGGCGGCGAAACCAGGGGGCGGCGGCTTGGCCACAGGAGAGGGACCGTCCCGCGCCCACCGTGGCTGCAGGACGGTCCCCCACACTGCTGGGCCCCTCACCCCCAGAGCCTCCCAGGGCCCACCGTCGTGGTCGTCCATCCGGGGGGATCTGGACACGACGGCGCACGAGAAACGTTACGCACCGGAAAGCGGAAATGCGCCGGCCGCTCGACGCCTGCGGACGCGCCCGTACAAGACGACGAAGCACGGCGGGGGTGCTTTGAGAGCACCGCCAAAACGCGCGCGCCTCCGGGCCTTCACCACAGGCGCCCCTCCGGCCTGACCCCGCTGGAGCAGGGCCTCTGCCGAGTGGGCGATCCAGGACTCGAACCTGGGACCTCTTCCTTATCAGAGAAGCGCTCTAACCGACTGAGCTAATCGCCCCTTGCGGCCGCGGAGTCTAGCGCGGGCGACGGGCTTGGCGCGATCGCTCGGAGGTGCTCGCGAAGCCCGCTCAGGCGGCCGCGGCGGCGGCCGATCGCCTGACGAGGCCGGCGGCATCGGTGGCGTCGTCGACGAGCAGCTCGACCTTGTAGGCAGTGCCGCGCGGGCGCACCTTGACCGGCCTCCCGAGCGCCTCGGCGAAGACCTCGGCTATCTCGGCGCATGCGGCCTCCTGATCGGCATGCAGCGCCGCGGCGCCCGTCGGACGCACGCCCCGCGAGCGGGTCGAGAGACCCGCGGCGGCGTTCGCCGCGCGAGCGCGATCCTCGGTGACACGCACCGACCAGTCGCCCCGCACCGCATCACGCGCGAGACGGCGGCGATCAGCATGCTCCTCGGCGAGCAGCAGTGCGCGACCGTGACCCTCGCTGAGGCTGCCGTCCTCCAGCAGCGCGAGCACTTCGTCGGGCAGGTCGAGGATCCGCAGCAGGTTCGAGACCGCTACGCGGCTGCGACCTACGCGCACGCCCACCTCCTGCCGCGTCAGACCGAGCTCCTCGACGAGCGCGGCCACCGCGCGCGCCTCCTCGACCGGATTGAGGTCTTCGCGCACCATGTTCTCGACGATCGCCGCTTCGAGCGATGACGAGTCGTCGCGGCGCTCTACGATCGCGGGAACGACCGCCAGGCCCGCGATCTGGGCGGCCCGCCAACGACGCTCGCCCGCGACCAGCTCGTAGCGGCCACCGCTCCGCGGGCGAACGAGCAGCGGCTGAAGAACGCCGTGCTCCCCGAGCGAGCCCGCGAGGGCCTCCAGCGCCGGCTCGTCGAAGCGCCGTCTGGGCTGATTCGGGTTCGGCTCGACCAGCTCGATCGCGATGTCGCGCAGCTCCGGCCGGTCACCGTGCTGGCCGGAGACCTGAAGTATCGCCGCCAGACCGCGGCCCATTCCCTTGTCAGCCACGAGCGGCGACCTCCTTGGCAAGCTCGAAGTATGCATCTGCGCCCGCGCAGTGCGGGTCGTGGTGGATCACGGGCCGACCGAAGCTCGGGGCTTCGCCGACGCGAACGTTTCTCGGTATCACGGTGTCGAACACGAGCTCCGGGAAATGCTTGCGGACCTCCTCCTCGACGTCGCGCGCAAGCCGGGTCCGGCCATCGTGCATCGTCAGCAGCATGCCCGCCACAACCAACCGCGGGTTCAGTTCTCGCTGGACGAGGGCGAGCGTGTCCAGCAGCCCCGCGAGGCCCTCCAGCGCGAAGTACTCGGTCTGAACCGGGACGATCACACGGTCGGCGGCGACGAGGGCGTTGATCGTCAGCGGCCCGAGCGACGGTGGGCAGTCGACGAGAATGTAGGACGCCTCGTCGCGCAGTGGCGCAAGCGCCTCGCGCAGCCGCACCTCGGATCCCGCCTGCCGGGGCAGTTCGACCGATGCCGCCGCGAGATCGGGATGCGCCGGGAGGACCCTGAGCCCGGGGATCGCGGTCGCGACAAGCGCCTCGGATGCCCCGACCGTGCCGGCCAGTACGTCGTAGAGGCTCGGCTCGCCGAGCTTCGGCAGACCGAGGCCCACCGTGGCGTTCGCCTGGGGATCGGCATCGACGAGGATCGTTGCGTAGCCCGCCTCGGCGATGCACGCGGCAACGTTGACGGTGGTCGTGGTCTTGCCGACGCCACCCTTCTGGTTGGCGATCGCGTAGATCGTGCCCATCGCGACCCACGCTACCTGCGGGTGCGGTCGGAGAACCGGTCTCGTTCGCCTCCGAGCGGTCCCGCGGTTCGGGTACGAACCAACCCTCAGGCTTCGGTGGACGCTCGTATCGGCCGCTTGCGGGCCATTCCGGCGCGGCGCGGGTACCCCGTCGGGGTCCGGCTCACCTTCGAGCTGACGTACAGGCGACGCTCCCCCCCACCGCGAACCGACGATCGCGGCACCTCGAGCAGCTCGGGGGGCGACATCCCGAGGACCTCAGCGGCGGCACGACCGCCGGCCTCTTCCGAGTCGCCACCCGGGCCCTTCCACGCCACGAGCGTGCCTTCGTCGCTCAGTAGCGGGGCCGCGTACTCGACCAGCGTCGCAAGCGGCGCAAGAGCCCGCGCCGTGACGATGTCCTGTGTTCCCCCGCCAGCCGCCCAATCCTCGGCACGCACGGGCAACGTCGCGACGTTGCGAAGGCCGAGCTCGTGAGCTGCGCGCTCCATGAAAGCCGCCTTCTTGACGACGCTCTCAACGAGCGTCACCTTCGCGCGGGGCAGAGCGACGGCAAGCACAAGGCCCGGAAACCCGCCGCCGGAGCCCAAGTCCGCAACGCTGCCGGCATCGCGAAGCGCAGGCACGAGCAGTCCCGTGAGCGAGTCGGCTACATGAACCTCCACAGCCTCGTCGACGCTGCGAACCGAAGTTATCGAGATCGGCGCAGCCGCAACCAGGCCCAGCAACCGACCGAGGCGATCAGCAGCGTGCGCCGGGAGATCGTAAAGCCCGGAAAGCTCCTCCAACCGATCCGCGACATCCACACGAGCGATCCTAAGCCCCAAGGCGGGCGAGCCCCCATCAGCGCCATCGGCGAACCTGCCGCCGCCCACTCGCGTTTCACGGGAAACAGCCTGGTTCATCCCAGCGGGGCGCGAGCCCGGGGCGGGAACAGTTGGTGAACCCAACGGCGCGCGCCCGCAACAGCGAGCCCGGCCACCGTTGTTCCCGAACCGGGCCTCGCGACCCGCTGGGCCACCACCGACGTCGTCCAGTTTCGTTGACAACGCCAAGCCGCGGAGGCGGAAACGAGAGCCACCCCGTTTCCCGTGAAACACCAACCGGCAGGCCTCAGTCCACCGGCGACACGACCAGGCGGCGCTCCGCGCCCTCCCCTTCACTCTCCGTCGCGACGTCCTCGCGATCACGCAGGTACTCATGCACGATCCGCCGCTCCGCGGGGCTCATCGGGTCGAGCGCGACCGCGCGCCCTCCGCGAACGGCGTCATCGGCGGCGTCATCGGCCTGGTGCTCGAGCGCCTCTCGGCGCCGCTCGCGGTACCCGTCCGCGTCGACGACGACGCGGCGACGCTCCTCGTCGCCATCCCGCATGACCACACGCGTCGCGAGGTGCTGCACCGCGTCGATCGTCTGCCCGTGGTGTCCGAGGAACAGGCCGAGCGACTCGCCCTCGACGACACCGGTGAGCGTCTCGCCATCGTCCTCGACGACCACGTCCGCGTCGAGGTCGAGCGCGTCCACCACAAGCTCCAGCAATTCCCGCATCCGGTCCTGTGCGCTCATCTGCGACGTCCCGATCGCTTCTTCTTGCGCCGAGGTGGAGGCGGAGGCGTCGCCGCCGGCGCAGCGGCCTTGACCGGGGACGACCCCCGAAACGTCGGCACCGGAGGCGGCTTGCCCTCCGCCTTGGCTGCGACCGCCTCACGCCTCGCGACCCATGGCATCGGCTGATCGAGAGCCTTGCGCACGAACAGCTGCTGGCCCACGGTCCAGAAGTTCGTGGTGATCCAGTAGACGAGCAGGCCGGCGGGGAAGGTACGGATGAAGAAGACGAACATGAAAGGCAGCGCGATCATGATCGTGCGCTGCGTCTTGTCGGCGGTGACCGCCATCAAGACACTGGACAGCAGCTGCGACCCGACGTAGAGGACCAGCAGAACCGCGAGCACGCCACCCGTCGCCGGGGCGGTCAGGTCCGGGATGAACCAGAATGACGCTGAGCCCGAGACCACCTGGTCGCAGTAGGTGTGGGCAATGTCCGTGCCGTTCTTCACGGCGGTCGCGCGAATCGCGCTCTCGGGTCCACAGATGTCGACCTTCAGGTCCTCGCGCAGCATGTAGAACAGCGCGATGAAGACCGGGATCTGAAGTACCAGCGGGAGGCAGGACCCGAGCGGGTTGACCTTGTTCTCCCGGTAGAACTTCATCATCTCCTGGTTCAGGCGCTGCTTGTCGTCCTTGTACTTCTCCTGCAGCGCCTTCACCTCCGGCGCAAGCTGCTGGAGGCGGCCCATCGACTTGAACTGCTTGAACGTCAGCGGCATCAGCACCGTGCGCACCGCCACGGTGAGCGCGATGATCGACATCCCCCAGCTGAGCCCCACGGTGTCGTGGAAGAACAGGATCACCTGATCGAACACGTCGATCAGCGGCTGGAAGATGTTTCCGAGTACGGGGGTCATCGCCGGTCAGCGAGCGGGATCCGGGTCGGTGGCATGGCGGCGTCGAAAGAGCTTCTGGTCCTCAACCGGGTCGAAGCCGCCGTGGCTGAACGGATTGCAGCGCAGCAGCCGCCAACCGCCGAGCACGAGCCCGCGCAGTATGCCGTACCGCCGGATCGCCTGCGCGGCGTAGTTCGAGCACGATGGTTCGTACTTGCATCGGCGCGGGATCGCGGGTGAGATCAGCTGCCGGTACACGGTGATCGGGAAGACGGCGAACTCGCGCACTGATCGGATCATGGCCGCTGCCCCTCCGCCGCCTTCGCAGCGAGCTCCTTCAGGGCGACGACGACGCCCTGAAGGCCTTCGCGATCCGCGAGCTCGCGTGCGTCGGTTCGCGCCACGACCACGACGTCGCAGCCCGACGGCAGCCCCGAGCTGACATGGGGGAACGCCTCGCGGACGAGTCGCTTGACGGCATTGCGCTCCACCGCGCCGCCGACCTTGCGCGACACGCTGAGGCCCAGTCGCGGGCCTTCGCGGAGCTCGGATCCCTCTCCGCGCTCGAAGGCGTGGAGCACGAAGTAGCGATTTCCGTAGGAGCGACCGTGCCGGTAGACCCGCTCGAACTCTGCGCTTCGCGAGATGCGCCCACGGCGGGCGCTTCGCGCCGGCGCGCGCCCCGGAGCGTCCACCGTCAGACGGTCAGCCGCTTGCGACCCTTGTCGCGGCGGCGCTTGAGGACTGCGCGACCTGCGCGACTGCTCATGCGCTCACGGAAACCGTGCGTGCGGGCGCGCTTGCGCTTCTTGGGCTGATACGTGCGCTTCATGGACGGGACCGATCCGGGATCGAGGGGCCGGAGATGATAGCCACAGGCCGGCGCTGACAACCTGTGAACACCCGGTCGCAATCGATTCCCCGCGATTTGCGACGTGGATGGCAGGCCGCATCGGCACGCTCGCGACGCGACCAAACCCCTCTGCTAGCGTGGCCTCGCCGGCCCCGTGGAGGGGCCGCCGCTCGTTCCGGATGTGCTTTCCGGGGTGCTGCGAACACCAACCGACCCGTGACCCCCCCCGACCTCGAGACCATTTGGCTGCGCATCGCTGCAGATGTGCGCGACGCGATCGGGGAGCCCACCTACGACGTCTGGATAGCCCCGCTGACGCCGGTCTCGTTCGACGGGCGCGAACTGCTTCTGAGTGCGCCACGCGCCAGCGGGACATGGGCCGCCGACCGCTTTGGCCGCGTGCTGCAGGCCAGCGCGGAGGCCGTGCTCGGGCACGGTGTCGTCACCCGGATAACGAGCGCTCCGGTTGCGAGCGGGGGACCCGACGCCGGAGCAGACCCCGAGCCCGTCGAGGACGTCCTCAACCCGAAGTTCTCCTTCGATCAGTTCGTCCTCGGCCCGGCCAACCGGTTCGCCCATGCGTGCGCCCTGGCTGTCGCGGAGAACCCCGGCACCGCCTACAACCCGCTCTTCCTCTGCGGCCCGCCCGGCGTAGGGAAGACCCACCTGCTGCACTCGGTCGCCGACTACCTCAAGCGTCACGAGCCATCGCTGCGAGTCCGGCTGACAACCGCCGAGGGCTTCGTCAACGAGTTCGTCGCGGCCGTCAGGACCGGCCACACACAGGCGTTCAAGAGCCGCTACCGATTCAACGATGTGCTGCTCGTCGACGACGTGCAGTTCCTCATGTCCAAGACGCACACCGAAGAGGAGTTCTTCCACACCTTCAACGCTCTCCGCGACGGCGGCGCGCAGGTCATGTTGACCTCCGACCGGGCCCCACGAGACCTGGCGAACCTCCAGCAACGCCTGCGAGATCGCTTCGAGTCCGGACTCGTAGCGCAGATCGGTGCGCCCGACAGCGCCACGCGCTTCGCCGTGCTCCGCAAGCGTGCGGCTCACGACGACCTTCCCCTTCCCGCGGACTCCGTACTGGAGGTGATCGCCGAGCGCGTGACCGGCAACCTGCGGGCGCTCGAGGGAGCGCTGATCCGCATCGTCGCATTCTCCTCGCTCACAGGACGCCCGGCCGACGAGAACCTCGCGCGCGAGGTCCTCGACGAACTTCTCCCCGAGCAGCGGCCAGCTGCGTCAGCGCCACGCGTCACGATCGACTCCGTGCAGGATGCGGCCTGCAGCGCATTCGGGATCACTCGCGAGGAACTCGTCTCACCGAGCAAGCAGGCCAGGCTCGCCTGGCCGCGGCAACTCGCGATGTACCTGGCAAGAGAGCACACGGGCGAGAGCCTCCCGGCGATAGGTCAACGATTTGGTGGGCGCGGGCACACCACGGTCCTCCACGCCTGCCGGCGAACGCGGCAGAAGGTCGCCTCCGATCCTGAGGCTTCCGCACTTGTCGACGAGTTGTCGACACGCCTGCTCGGGCGCCAGGACGACCGGGCTTAGTGACAGACTGCGCAGCCGGGCGAAGCATTCGATTGTGCATCTCCAGCCCGCTACGTGCGGCAGTTTCACCAGCTACTCACATTTGCACAGCACCTACAACTCCTGATCATCTGTAGAAGGTTCTTTCGTAATGAAGATCGCCACCGCAACAGCTGCACTTCTCTCCGACCTGCAGACGGTCGCTCGAGTCGCCTCGACCCGTAGTGCGATCCAGGCTCTGTCGGGCGTGCAGATGGTTGCGGGCGACGCTGGGGTCGAGTTGCGCGCGACCGATATGGAGATCGGCCTGCGTGTTCCTCTGCAGGCCGACGTCGTCCGACCGGGTGACGTCGTGCTTCCCGCCCGGCTGCTTCTGGAAATCGTTCGCCAGTTGTCAGGCGAGACGGTGTCGCTCGAGCTTCGCCCCGAGCAGCAGGATGTCGAGATAGTCGCAGGCACGGCTCGCTTTCACGTCCGCACTCTGCGCGCTGATGACTTCCCGGTGCTCCCCGACCGCGGCGGTGACCGCGAGGTGATGATGCCGGCGCAGGCGTTCTCCGAGACGATCGCGCGCGTCTCCCGCTCAGCCTCCCGTGACGAGACACGACCGATTCTCACCGGCATCCTCGTTTCGGCCGAGGGCGGCGAACTGCGGATGGTCGCGACCGATTCGTATCGCTTGAGTGTCAAGGAGACTCCGCTCGAGCAGAGCCTGACGGAGGGCTTCGAGGCGAACGTCCCGGCACGCGCGCTTGAGGAACTCGGGCGCCTCGTCACGGCCGAGACTGAGCAGATCAGCATCGGCGTGCGGACCAACCAGGTCGTCTTCTCGGTGGGCGCGGCGACCCTGTCCTCACGGCTGATCGACGGCCAGTTCCCCAACTATCGTCAGTTGCTGCCCGATCAGTTCGAACACGAACTGACCCTGAACACCGAAGAGCTCCTGACCGTCGTACGCCGGATCAGCCTGATGGCGCAGAAGAACGCCCCACTGCGCCTCGCGTTTGCCGAGGGCGAATTGACCGTCTCGGCGCAGACTCCCGATGTGGGCGAGGCGAGCGACGCCCTGCCCGTTCCGTTCGCGGGCGAACCATTCGAGATCGGCTTCAATCCGGAGTTCCTGATCGCCGGGCTGGAGAGCGCGGGCGCGGCGGACGTGGTCCTGAAGCTGATCAGCCCGCTGCGGCCCGGACTCCTCGAGAGCGCGGACGACAGCCACTTCCTCTATCTCATAATGCCCATCCGACTCAACGTCTGATGCCGTCGGTCGGTCGGCTGCGGCTCCGGGACTTCCGCGCCTACGCAGACGCACAGATCGACATAGGTGACCGCCTGACCGTGATCCACGGCCCGAACGGTGCCGGCAAGACGAATCTGGTGGAGGCCCTGTACTTCGGTTGCACGGGCCGCTCCTGCCGCACGCGCAACGAGCGCGAGCTCGTGCGCTTCGGCGCGGGGGCGACGCGCGTCGAGCTCGAGTTGCACGCGGTCGGACGGCGAGCACACGATCGCCGTCGGCTATGAGCCGGGGGAGTCGAAGCGGATGACGGCCGACGGGGCACCCGTCGAGCGGCTGCTGGAAGTCCCCTTCAGGCCGCTCGTATGCGTATTCCTGCCGGACCGGCTCGATCTGGTGAAGGGCGCTCCGGCGCTCCGGCGCTCCCATCTCGACCGGTTCGTCGCGGCCCTGTGGCCGGCCCGGGCGGCGACACGCCGCGCGTACGCCCAGGCTCTCCAGCAGCGCAATGCGCTGCTGGCGCGCGTCCGTGCCGGCGCGTCGGCCGCTGACCTGCGCACCTGGGACCTCGAGCTCGGTCGCCACGCGCTGGCGCTGCGCGCCGACCGCGAACGCGCCGCCGCGCTCGTAGCTCCCGGCGCGGCATCGCTTGCGCGCGATGTCGGCCTGTGCGGCGACGTGGAGATCCGCTATCGCCCGCGATCAACGGCAGGCTCGCCGGAACAGTTCGCCGACGAGCTCGCCGATCGCCTGCACGGCGATCTGGAACGGGGCTTCACGGGCCACGGCCCGCATCGCGACGACCTGATGTTGCTGCGTGATGGTCGCGAACTGCGCACCTACGGATCGCAGGGAGAGCAGCGTCTGGCCCTTCTCACGCTGCTGATCGCGGAGCGCGAAGCTCTCAGTGCCGAGCGCGGCCAGGCCCCGCTGCTGTTGCTCGACGACGTCATGAGCGAGCTCGACCCCGACCGACGCTCGGCCTTGATCGCCCGCGTCACCCGCGATGGTCAGTGTGTCGTCACGACTGCCGACCGGGAGCATGTGCCGGTGGCTGACGGAGTCCCGGTCCTCGTGCTCGAAGTCGACGACGCGTCGGTCCGCCGAGGCGGTGGCGGCTTGAGGCGCAGCGCCCCGCGCAGCGCCTCGCACGCCGTCCGCGCGCTGACCGAGCGTGTCGCTCCGGCAACGGGCCTGGCCGCGGTCCAGCGGGTCTGGGACGATGCGGTGGGTGCCGCCCTGGCGACGCAGGCGCGCCCCACGGGTGAGGCTCAGGGCGTCGTCACGGTGACGTGCTCGAGTGCCGCGTGGGCGCAGGAACTCGACCTGATGGCCCCCACTGTCACCGCTCGCCTGAACGCGGCGTTGGGCGCTGAGCTGGTGCGCTCGCTGCGCTGCCAGACGGTGCCTGCGCGTGGATGGCGCCAAACGGGTTGATCAGCACTACAAAAACCCCTGTTTTGCAGCCTTTTTGCGTGCCCGGGCGCCGGGCCGTCCCAAGCCTGGGTTTGCTATTATTCTGTCAACCGAATGGGCATGCCCCGGCCACGCGGAGCCTGAATCGCGTCCGGGGTTTTTTCACGTCAGCGGAGGCACATGGCGAAGGACCAGGACAGCGCCCGGAAGACCGAATCGACCGGTTCGTACGATGCCCAGGACATCACCGTCCTCGAGGGCCTCGAGGCGGTGCGCAAGCGCCCGGGCATGTACATCGGCTCGACGGGCATCCGCGGCCTTCACCACCTTGTCTACGAGGTCGTCGACAACTCGGTGGACGAGGCACTCGCCGGCCACTGCTCGCGCGTCGTCGTCGTCGTTCACGCGGACAACTCGATCACGGTCGAGGACGACGGGCGAGGCATTCCCGTGGCGATGCACGAGAAGGAGGGCAGGCCCGCGCTGGAGGTCGTCCTGACGGTTCTGCACGCCGGCGGCAAGTTCGGCGACGGCGGCGGCTACAAGGTGTCCGGCGGTCTGCACGGTGTCGGCGTCTCGGTCGTGAACGCGTTGAGCGAGGAGCTGGATGTCGAGGTGCGCCGCGACGGTCATCTGCACACCCAGCGTTATTCGCGTGGCGCTCCTCAGACCGCGCTCGCGAAGGGGGAGAAGACCTCGGAGACCGGGACGTCGATCACGTTCGTTCCGGACGCCGAGATCTTCGAGGAGACCGTCTTCGACTTCTCGATTCTCGAGCAGCGCCTGCGCGAGACGGCCTTTCTCACGCGCAGCCTGAAGATCGTGCTCACGGACGAGCGTGGCGAGGGTCAGACGGTCGAGTTCCAGTACGAGGGTGGAATCGAGGACTTCGTCTCCTATCTCAACGAGAACAAGGAGCCGATCCAGAAGAAGGTCATCTACTTCGAGGACGAGGGCAGCGAGGGCGCCGTCGAGGTTGCGATGCAGTGGAACGGCTCGTACCAGGAGTCCGTCTTCTCGTTCGCCAACAACATCAACACGCACGAGGGCGGTTCGCACCTCTCGGGCTTCCGCTCTGCTCTGACGCGGACGCTCAACAAGTACGCGCGCGACAAGGGAGAGCTGAAGGAGAAGGACGACAACCTCTCCGGCGAGGACGTTCGCGAGGGACTGACGGCGGTGATCTCCGCCAAGCTCTCCGACCCCCAGTTCGAGGGTCAGACGAAGACCAAGCTGGGCAACCCGGGGATGCAGGGTTTCGTCGAGTCGATAGTCAACGCAAAGCTCGCCGAGTTCCTCGAGGAGAATCCCCAGGAGGCGCGTTCCGTCATTCGCAAGGCCGTGCAGGCGTCGCAGGCCCGTGCGGCTGCGCGCAAGGCTCGTGACCTGACGAGGCGAAAGAGCGCGCTGGAGAACTCGCGCCTGCCGGGCAAGCTCGCCGACTGCTCGGTCAAGGACCCCTCGCTCGCGGAGATCTTCGTGGTCGAGGGTGACTCCGCAGGCGGCTCGGCAAAGCAGGGCCGCGACCGCCACACCCAGGCGGTGCTGCCGCTGCGAGGCAAGATCCTCAACGTCGAGAAGGCGCGCATCGACAAGGTCCTGCAGAACAACGAGGTTCAGGCGCTGATAACTGCGATCGGCACCGGCGTGCGCGACGAGTTCGACATCGAGCGGGCCCGCTATCACAAGGTGATCCTGATGACCGACGCCGACGTCGATGGCGCGCACATCCGGACGCTCGTGCTCACGCTGCTCTTCCGTGAGATGCAGGAGCTGATCGACGCCGGCTACGTCTACATCGCCAAGCCGCCGCTCTACAAGCTCAAGGCGTCCAGCCAGGAGCGCTACATCGAGAAGGAGTCCGAGCTCGAGGAGGTCCTGCTGGCCGACAAGTACGAGAAGCTCGAGGTCGCCGACCGCGAGCAGCGGCAGTTCAAGGTGACGGAAGCGCGCTGGCAGACCTACCGCCGCAGCATGAGGCGATACGAGCAGCTGGCGGCCGCGCTGCGAGCGCGCCATGGCCACGAACTGGTCCGATTCCTCGAGGAGTCCTCACTGCTCGACGACGCCGTCATCGACGCAGACGCCGCCGCCAAGCTCCTTGGCGGCGAGGATCACGAGGGCGAGTACCTGGAGACCGAGCTGCTCGCGCACGACGACGAGGCGCTGGTTGTGCGCGCGGTCGAGCGCGACAGCGGCCTGGCGCGCACGCACCGCGTGCCGGTTGACCTGTTGACTGCCCCCGAGTACCGCGCCTTCGTCAAAGTCCATCAGGATCTCGTCAAGCTCGCCGGCACGCCGCCGTTCACGGTCTCGCTCGGTGAGCGCAGCGACACGGCCGCGTCATTCGAGGCGCTTCGCAGCGCGGTCATCGGCGTGGCCTCCAAGGGCGTTCAGCTGAGCCGCTTCAAGGGCCTCGGCGAGATGAACGCCGAGCAGCTGCGCGAGACGACGATGGATCCCGCGTCACGCACGCTGCAGAAGGTCACGATCGAGGATGCGACAGCGGCCGACCAGATCTTCTCGATGCTGATGGGCGACCTCGTGGAGCCCCGCCGCAACTTCATCGAGGACAACGCCCGCGACGTCGTAAACCTCGACGTCTGACGGCCGCAGGAGGAACTACCCGATGGCAACCGCAGACGTTCTGACAGACCGCTTCGAGCCCCGCGCGCTCGAAGACGAGATGAAGACGGCGTACCTCGACTACGCCATGTCGGTGATCGTCGGGCGTGCGCTTCCGGACGTTCGAGACGGGCTGAAGCCGGTGCACCGGCGCGTGCTCTACGGGATGTCGGAGCTCGGACTCGGACCGACGCGTGGCTACGCCAAGTGCGCCCGCATCGTCGGCGAGGTGATGGGCAACTACCACCCGCACGGCGACTCGGCGATCTACGACGCGCTCGTGCGCCTCGCGCAGGACTTCTCGATGCGTTACCAGCTTGTCGACGGGCAGGGCAACTTCGGCTCCGTCGACGACGATCCGGCAGCTGCGATGAGGTACACCGAAGCCCGCCTGACGCGCTTGGCGATGGAGATGCTGCGCGATCTCGACATGGACACCGTCGACTTCGTGCCCAACTACGACGGGCGTACGCAGGAGCCGCTCGTCATGCCGGCACGATTCCCGAACCTGCTCGTCAACGGAGCGACCGGCATCGCGGTCGGGATGGCGACCAACATCCCGCCGCACAACCTGCGCGAGGTGATCGCGGGCGTGCTCGCGTACATCGACGACACGGCGATCTCCGACGACGAGCTGTTCAAGCACATTCCCGGCCCCGACTTCCCGACGGGCGGAACGATCCTCGGGCTGCAGGGGATCCGCTCAGCGTACGAGACCGGCCGCGGCAAGGTCCGGGTGCGTGCCCGAGCGCACACCGAGCCGCTCAGCCAGGGCAAGGAGGCGCTCGTCGTCACCGAGCTGCCCTACATGGTCAAGAAGGGCGGCGACGGCGGCCTGATCCAGAAGATGGCCGACCTCGTCCACGACAAGAAGATCACCGACATCACCGACCTGCGCGACGAGTCCGACCGTCACGGGATGCGACTCGTGATCGAGCTGAAGCGCGACGCGATCCCCGAGGTCGTGCTCAATCAGCTCTACAAGCACACGTCGATGCAGTCGACGTTCGGCGTGAACATGGTCGCGCTCGTGGACGGCGTTCCCAAGACGCTTTCGCTGCGCGAGGTGATCGCCGCGTACGTCGATCACCAGCGCGAGGTCGTGGTGCGGCGTGCCAAGCACGAGCTGCGCCTCAAGGAGGCTCGCGCCCACGTTCTCGAGGGTCTGCTGATCGCGCTCGAGAACCTCGATGCGATTATCGAGCTGATCAGGGGGTCGGCGGATCGGGATGCCGCCCGCGCCGAGCTGATGGTGCGCTTCGGGCTCAGCCAGATTCAGGCGACGGCGATCCTCGACCTGCGGCTCGCGCAGCTGACCGCACTCGAGGCGGATTCGATCAAGCGCGAGCACGAGGATGTCCGCGAGCGGATCCGTGAGCTACGTGAGCTGCTCGGCGACGAGGGCAACGTGATGGCCCTCATCAAGGAGGAGCTCGCCGAGATCGGCGAGCGCTTCGGCGACGACCGCCGCACCGCGATCACCGCGAGCGAGGACGACCTGAGCATCGAGGACCTGATCCCCGACCAGCAGATGGTGATCACGATCACGCAGTCCGGCTACATCAAGTCGCTGCCGCTCGCCACCTATCGCCAGCAGCAGCGCGGCGGCCGCGGCGTGACCGGGATGGACATGAAGGACGGCGACTACATCGAGCACCTCTTCATCTGCTCGTCGCACGACTACCTGCTGTTCTTCTCCAACCGCGGAAAGATCTACCGCTCGAAGGTGTACGAACTGCCCGAGGCATCGCGGACCGCGAAGGGTCGCGCGCTCGTCAACGTCCTGCCGCTTCGTGAGGGCGAGCGGATCGAGTCCGTGCTCTCGACCCGCGACTTCGGCGAGACGAAGTACCTCGTGTTCGCGACGCGAGGCGGAATGGTGAAGAAGACCGAGCTGAAGGCTTACAACACGCCGATCAAGGCGGACGGCATCATCGCCATCAACATCCGCGACGAGGACGAGCTCGTCGCCGTTCGCAACGTCGATCCGGGCGAGACCGTTCTCGTGGTGTCGCGATCCGGACAGGCGGCGCGTTTCGAGGAGTCGAGGGTCCGCGCGATGGGCCGCGACACGAGCGGCGTGCGCGGCATGAACGTGAGCCAGAAGGGCAACGCGGTCCTTGCGATGGACGTGGCGAGGCCCAGCCAGGACCTTCTCGTCGTGACCGAGAACGGCTTCGGCAAGCGCACCGCGATCGACGACTACCCCGTGAAGGGGCGCGGGACCATGGGCGTGAAGACCATCGCCCTGACCGATCGCAAGGGCGGCCTCGCCGGTGCGCTCGTGGTGCGTGAGCACGACGAGCTGGTCTTCATCTCCCGCGAGGGAATGGTGCAGCGCACGAGCGCGCAGGGCATCAACCGCTACGGCCGCGCGTCGCAGGGTGTGAAGGTGATGAACATGCGCGAGGACGACGTCGTCAGCGCCGTCGCGCTCGTCGCCGACTCAGGAGTGGACGCCACCGCACCGATCGACGGCGATACCGAGGACGCGCCTTCGTCGGAGGACGCGCCTTCGTCCGAGGAGGCTCCGTCGGATGCCGAGGTGGCCGGAGACGACTCCGTCTGAGCATGCCCGGAGCCGGCGTTCCGGCCGTCGAGCCCCGTCCCCGAACGCTGGTACATTTTCGGGACCAGAGGAAGGAGGTGGTCCGTATCGATAGTTCCAGTTCTTGCGGGACCCTGGAGGTGCCCGGCCGCTAGACGCGGTTGGCTGGATCCCACTGGCGGAATCCCAACCGGGACACCGCCGGCAGACCGGCCGGGATGTGGTTCCCCCGGTGCAGGACTCGGTGTGCCGGCTTCATCCAGTCAGGTTGTACGCGGGCGCCGGCTTTCTGCCGGCGCCCGCGGTCGTTTCGATCCCGCGCCCCGGACGACGCGCGCTTCAGGTGGCAGCTCGTGCGAGACGTCAGGCGGTCGCGCCCGTCGGCAGCCACTGGCGCCAGGCGACCGGAATCGTCGGCGCGGCGACGGTGATGAAGACGTGCGCGCTCGGCGCGCGCGGCGTCTGGCGCGGGTGCATGTCCGCCTGGGAAGGCAGGCGGTCGCCCTTGCGCCGGTTGCACGGCGCGCACGAGGCGACGATGTTCTCCCAGCTGGAGTCCCCGCCCTTCGACCTCGGGATGACATGGTCGACGGTCAGCGACGACTTGGTGCCGCAGTACTGGCACGACCAGCCGTCGCGTGCGAATACGGCTCGGCGCGTGATCTTGCGCCGGCCGGTGTCGCGGGGGACGTTGACGTAGCTGACCAGGCGGATCACGACGGGACGCGGCAGTGCGGTGTGCTCCGAGCGCAGCTCCCAGAGCGACCGCTCCACCAACTCGGCCTTCTCCTTGAGCAGCAGGATCGCCGCACGGCGCACGGTGCAGACGTTGATCGGCTCGTACGTCGCGTTCAGCACGAGCACCCGGCCAGACGCACGTCCGCGCGGCCGGTGCTCGGTGACCGGCGCGGACCCTGCTGGGGCTGGTGGAGTTGCCGTGCCCATCCTCGCTCTGCGGCGCAGTGTAACCACGGTGCGGACGCGGGCGGCAGGGTTTCGCCGCTCACCGTCCTGCCGCGTCTGCGGCGCGGTAGGCGCCGAGCAGCCGTACGTCACCGCAGTGGCTTGCGAGCGCAGCGAGCGCCTGTGCCGCCGGTCCGCCGCGACCCGCGTGCCCCTCCACATCAACGAGAAAGACGTAGTGACCCAGGTGCCGCCTTGCCGGCCGCGACTCGATGCGACTGAGGTTGACCCCGCGCGAAGCGAACTCCGAAAGGCAGGCGACGAGCCAGCCCGGTGTTCCGTCCCCGTCTCCGGAGAAGACCACCGAGCTCTTCCACCCTTCGTCGGCGTCCCCCGCGTGCCCTTCGGTCGGCTCGACGCAGTGTTGGCCGGCACTGAGCCAGACGAAGCGGGTGAAGTTCGCATCCTCGTCCTCGATGCCCTCGCGCAGCACGCTGCCGCCGTAGAGAGACGCGGCCAGCGGCGTCCCGAGCGCGCAGGCCGGTCGCTTCGAAGCGACCGCGGCGCGGACCGCTTCGGCCGTCGACGCCGTCGCCTCGGCGCGCGCCGACGGCATCTGCTCGCGGAGGAACCGCGAGCACTGGGCGAGTGCCTGGGGATGCGACAGAACGACCTCGGCCTGATCCTGTGCGACTCCTGACCGCGCGATCAGGGCGTAGCGAACCGGAAGGACGACCTCGCCCACGATCCGCGCCCGCGGAGCGTCGTGGAGCAGGGTGTCGAGAGCCTCGTCGACCGACCCCTCCAGCGAGTTCTCGATCGGCACGACGGCGCGGTCGACATCGCCGGATGCCGCCGCAAGGACAACGTCGCGAATCGTCGGCAGCGCGACGCGCTCGGCGTCCTGCGGCACGCCGAGCGAGGCGGACGACCGGCAGAGGGCCTCTTCGCTGAAGGTGCCAGCCGGGCCCAGGAAGCCGACCCGCATCGCCATCATGCCCCCGAGTCTGGTCGCCGGACGGACATCAGCTCTGCTGCTCGGAGTCCGGAACCTCGCCTGCCAGCGCGGCTCGCAGCGCCTCCTCCTCCTCGGGGGAGAGCGGGACCGCTCCCTGGCCTGCAACGACCTGCTTGGCGTAGAGGCGCGCCTGGTCACGATGATGGATCGAGGAGAGGACGATGCCCGAACGGTGATCGTCGAGCAGCGCGATCGTCGTCGACTGGCGCCCCGACATCTCGTTGTAGGCGTCGTAGCGCACGATGGCGCGGTGGGCGATCGCTCCGTCCAGACGACGTTCAGACGCCTCCAGCCGTCCCTCCAGCCGAGTGACGACATCGACCACGTACTCGTGCAGCGAAGCGAACTGGCGCTGCAGGTCTGCAGCGTGCGCGACGAGGTCCTGCTCGCCATCGCCGAGCACCACACGCTGGTCGGCGTGCATGCGGCGTAGGCGGCGCAGAACCAGAGCGCCTGCAACGAGCGCGATCAGCGCGAGCGCGAGCGCGATCAGCGCGACGATTCCGACGGTGCTCGTGAGGTCGTCCACCAACCGGGAGCATAGGCCCGGTCGCGGAGGCGAACGGTGCGAGCCGCGGGACTACGAGCCGAAGAGGACCGTGTAAGTCTGCTTGTTGTTGTCGGTGTTCTTCTCGCCCGGGACGGCGACCACGGTGACCGTCAGCTCGGCGGCGGTTCCTGCGCTGGGGATCTTGGTAAGCGGGATCGCGACCTCAGCCTCGGCGCCCGGCTGGGTTGTGTTGACCGTCTTCGTGGCGGTCGCGGTCTTCGTTCCCGGGGCGGTGAGCCGGACCTGCACCCGGACATCGCGCTCGACGCTCTCGCCCTGGTTCTGGAACGTGACTGTGACGGTGGCGGGCGCCTTCGCGGGGATCGTCGTTGACGCCGGCGCCGGCTCGAGCACCTTGTCGCCTATCTGCGTGCGGATGATCCCGTGACCGTGGAGGCCGGGTGCGACGGCACCGTCCGCGCCACTGCCCGCCTGCCCGCCGATCGCCTTGGCGACGGTCTGCGGGGCGAGCCAGGTGTAGCCCGGAAGGAACTGGCTCTTGGCGATCGTCTGCCCGCTGATGTTGGCGCCGTCGAGCGCCTCGAGGATGAGCGGAGCCGCGCGCTGCGACCACACCACGTCGGATGCCAGGAACGACTGCATCTGCCCGGCGATCTCATTCGTCGCCTTCTCGGCCTGCTGCCCTCGGCCCTGGGCGGCGTCGAGCTTGGAGGCGATCTTGGTGAGCGCGCCGGAACGAAGGTTGAGCGCCAGCATCACGTTGCGGTGTGCCTGCTGCATGTCTCCGGGTACGTTCAGCTCGTCCGCCCGCTTCGCGTTCTCCGCCGCGTTCAGCCTGAGCTGGTTGACCTGCACCGCCAGGTCGCTGTCGCTCACGCTGCCGGAGCTGAGCAGCTCGAAGAACGGAGTCGCGACCTCGTCGTCGGAGGCCGCCATGATCGTCGCGACGTCACGGTTGTAGTCCTTCAGCGCGCGCTCCTTGCGGCTGTCCGCGCAGCCCTTGATCGCAAGGGCCATGACGAGCAGCACGGCGATGCCGACGCCGACCGCGACGAGCTGGCGCGTGCGCGCCGTGCGGTGATCGGGCGGCGTCCCGCCGGCTGTCGCGGTGCCGGCATCCGGACGTCGCGGCTCGGCCGGACGTCGCGGGCCCGAGGTCACGCGCGTGGGTTCGTCGTCGTCGAAGAAAGACATCTCGATGTCACCGCCCTACGGGCAGAATCGCGCAGTATCGCCGCTGACGCGCCGCGACGCTAGGTTGCAGCTTTGCCGTCATGGGTGAATCTCCTGCTCTGACGGGAAGGATCGCAGGGTTCGTCCCGCGAACGATGGAGGTGGTGCAGACCGCGGATCGAACGACCGAGATGGCTCAGCCGGAGGGGCGCGCGCTCGGTCGCTACCGACTCGTCAGGCGCCTCGGCCACGGTGCGTTCGGTGTGGTCTGGCTCGCGCACGACGAGCACCTCGACCGGATGGTGGCGGTCAAGCGGATCGAGGTTCATGACGAGCACGTCGCAGCCCGAGCCGAACGTGAGGCGCTCGCGGCGGCGCGGCTCAGCCACCCCGCGGTCGTGACGCTGCACGAGGCCGGCCGCGATGAGCACGCGGTTCACCTCGTATCGGAACTCGTTCGCGGTCCGACGCTCGCCGACCTCGTCGAGGCCGGCGCGCTCTCCGATCGCGACGTCGTTCGGATCGGCGTGGCGCTCAGCGATGCGCTCGAGCATGCTCACGCTCGCGGGATCGTGCATCGCGACGTCAAGCCGGCCAACATCATCGTCCCCGAGCAGCCGGCGGGCGAATCGTCGATCGCCAAGCTGACCGACTTCGGAGTGGCGGCGATCACCGGCGACGGTGGTCTGACGCGCACCGGCGACGTCGTCGGAACGCTGGCCTACATGGCACCCGAGCAGGCCGACGGTGGCGGGGTGACCGGAGCGGCCGACCTCTACAGCCTCGCCCTCGTGCTCTACGAAGCGCTCACCGGCGTCAACCCGGTACGGGCTGCTGGTGCCGCGGCGACCGTCCGCAGACTCGGCACGCGCCTGCCGTCACTCGGCAGGCAGCGGCCCGACCTCCCTGCTCCGCTGGTCGCAGCGATCGACCGCGCTCTGCTCCCCGACGCCGCGGGTCGCGGCACGCTCCGGGACTTCCGCGTCGCCCTGGAGTCATCGCGTGAGCGAGCCGGCCGCGCGGTGGGTGGGGTTGCAGCGCCGCGAGACACGCGTCCCCGCGGGCCGCTCGAACCGCGACGCCGCGGGTGCGCGCGGGTGCTGCGGGTGCCGCGCTCTGCGCGGCCACGTTGATGCTCGCGCCCGTCGCTCCGAGCCCCTCGCCGGGCGTGGTGGCGCTCTCGGCGGCGGCCGCCGGGCTGCTCATCGCCGCGCTTCCGCGCGCCGGCTGGATGGCGGCGGCCGCCGGCCTGATGGCGGCGCTGGCGGCGTCCGGACTCAGCGGGCTGGCGCTGCTCGGCCTGGCGGCGACCGCGCCCACGGCGCTGCTGCTGCCTCGCGACGAGCGGCTCTGGTCTGCCCCTGCCGGCGCGCCGCTGATCGCGATCGCCGGCGCGGCGCTCGCGTGGCCTTCGCTGGCGGGACAGGCCGCGACGGTCAGGGTCCGCGCGGCGCTCGGCGGCCTGGGTCTCTGGTGGTGTCTGCTCGCCGAGCAGACAAGTGGGCGCACGCTGCTGCTCGGCGCCCTCCCCGGGGCACCGCAGGTGTCCGTCTGGCAGGGCTCGGCGGATGACGCCCTGCGTGAGGTCCTCTGGCCCCTGGTCCAGTCGGGTGCTCCGCTGCTCGCGCTGCCGTGGGCCGTCGGCCGCGGCGGCTCTTCCGCTGCTCGTGCGGGGTCGCTGGCTGGCTGCCGACATCGTCGCCGTGAGTGCGTGGGCCGCTGGCCTCGCGGTCGCGACCTCGACCATCGCCGCGACGATCGCGTGGCCCGGAGGGCCGGCCGACGCGCACGGGACGGTGTCCGGGGCGCTGGCCGCGGCGGTGATCGCCCTGCTGGCGGCCGCCCTGCGAGCGCCACGGAGCGACGCCGACCTTCCGTAGCATGGAGCCGCTGCACCGACCTTCGGAGCGGCAGAGACTGCAACCCCCCATGAGCGTCCTGCGCAACCTCGAGAGCAAGCTCGCCGACCTCGTGGAGGGCGGCTTCGGTCGTATGTTCCGCGCCGAGGTCCGCCCTGTCGAACTCGCGCGCAGGCTCGCGAAGGAGATGGACGAGCACAGCACGGTGTCGCTCGCCCGCACCTACGCGCCGAACGAGTACCTCGTGTACCTCTCGCCGCCCGATCGTGAGCGTTACGCGGCGATCGAGCATGAGGTGGCCGACGAGCTCTCGGCCTACCTGCTCGAGCACGCGCGCGCGGAGACGGCTGGCGCTCGCGGCCCGGCCGGTCATCGGGTTCCGCACCGACGAGCGGCTCGGGCTCGGCGAGTTCGGGATCGAGACGCGCCTCGCCCGCGTGGACACGGAGCAGGACAGTCCGTCGGCGTCGGCGCCGGAGCCTGCGGCGGACGGCAGGACGATGGTCTTCTCATCGTCCGAGCGGGTCCAGGGCGAGCTGGCCGAGGCGAAGGCCGCGCGTCCCGGCCGCGCGATCCTGGCCGCGGAGGGCAAGCGCTTCGTGGTCGGACCGGCGGGGGCGCTCATCGGCCGCAGCCGGGACTGCGACATCACACTCGAGGACTCCAACGTCTCGCGCCACCACGCGCGCATGGTCTTCACCGGCGACGGTGATTGGGCGATCGAGGACCTCGCCTCGACCAACGGCGTTCTGGTCAACGGGTCGCGAATCCGCGCTCCGCATGTCCTGCGCTCCGGTGACCGCGTCGACCTGGGCACCGTCCGCGCCCGCTTCGAGGTCGAGTGATGCTCGCGCCCACGGCAGTCGGCCTGCAGGCGGCCTTTCTCGCAGTGCTCTACCTGTTCATCTTCTGGGTCGCACGGTCGGCACTCCGCGATCTGCGGCGCCCCGACGCAGCGCGCGCCGTCGTCGTGCCGCCTGCGAGTCCCGGCTCCGAGCGCCACGCACGCGGGAACACCCGCCGTCGAGCCGCGGCTGATAGTGGAGCGCGCGCCCGGCCACGCGCCAGGGATGGAGTACGAGATCGGCGCGGGCGCCGTCCTCGGACGCGGTGACCAGGCCGAGATCCGCCTCGAGGATCCGTTCGCATCCGGCCGCCACGCACAGCTCATCCAGCACGGCGGGATCGTCGTGCTGGAGGATCTCGGATCGACCAACGGCACCTATCTCAACGAGGAGCTCGTGACCGGTCCGCAGCCGCTGCACCGCGGAGATCGGGTGCGAATCGGCGACAGCGAGTTCACCTACGTGGACCGGTGACGTAATGCTGAGAGTCGCCGAGCACGCCGAGCGTACGGACACGGGTCGTCATCGCCGGTCCAACGAGGACGCGTTCTTCGCACGCTCACCGCTGTTCGTCGTCGCCGACGGCATGGGCGGGGCGCAGGCCGGGGAGGTCGCCTCGCGGACCGCCGTCGAGGTGATCGGCGATGGCGTCCCCGGCGGCGACGGCAGCGTCGAGGACCGCCTGCGGGCCGTGGTTCAGAGCGCGAACGACCAGATCCACGCGCTGTCGCTGGCCGACGAGGATCGGGCCGGGATGGGCACCACGCTCACCGCCGTTCACGTCGGCGAGCGCGAGATCACCGTGGCGCATGTCGGTGACTCGCGCTGTTACCGGATGCGTGACGGGGAGCTCGAGCGCCTGACGGTCGACCACACGCTCGTGGAGGAGCTGGTCCGGCAGGGACAGCTCCGTCCTGACCAGGTCGGCGACCATCCACAGAGGTCCGTCGTGACGCGCGTCCTCGGGCCCGAGGCGCTCGTCCGCGTCGACTCGCACACCTTCTCCGGGCGCGACGGGGACGTGCTGCTGCTGTGCAGCGACGGGCTGACGTCGATGGTCGACGAGGCCACGATCGCCGCCACCCTGCGCGACGAGGACAGCCTCCGCGCGGCCGTCGTGCGGCTGGTCGAGCTGGCGAACGCCGCCGGCGGTCGCGACAACATCACGGTGTTGGCCCTGCGCCTCGAGGAGGTCGACGGCGCACACGGACACGACGCGCACACGCAGGTCGGGGGAGCCTTGCGGGCGGACGACGTGCGCCGTGCCGCCGCCGCTGCAGAGCACGACGGACCGCCCGCTGCATCCACGAGGACCGCGCCGTCGCAGCGGGCGGTTCAGCGGCGCGTGCCGCTTCCCCCCGCGCCCAGCGCGCAGCGCCGCCGCCACGTGCCGGCGCCGCTGGTGGCCGTGCTCGTGATCGGGGCGATCGTGTTCGCCGGGGGTTACCTGGCGACCCAGGCCGTCTACTTCGTGGGCGCCGACGATGACGGCTTCGTGACCGTCTATCGCGGCGTGCCGTACGACGTTCTCGGAATGAGGCTCTACAACCCCGTCTACATCTCGGGTGTCAGCGCCGCGCAGCTCTCGGAGCGGCAGCGGCAGAACACCCTCGGTCACGACCTGCGCTCACGCGAGGACGCTGACGATCTGGTCCGCCAGCTCGAGCTCGGCAGGGTCGGCGCCGAGTGAGCGCCCGCAACCGTGAGCTGATCGGGCTCCTGCCGGCCTCGCTGCTCGTGATGGCGGGATTCGGTGCCGTCTTCATCGAGCGACGCGATGTGGTGGCCGACGCGTCGCTGACCTACGGCCTCGTGTTCCTTGGCCTCTGTCTCGTGGCGCATCTCGTGATCCGTGTGCGCCTGCCGGACGCCGATCCGTATGTCTTCCCGATCGTCGCCGTGCTCGCCGGCATCGGCCTGGTCGTCATCTACCGCATCAACGACGACCTGGCGCGCGAACAGGCGCAGTGGTTCGTCGTCGGGCTCGCGCTCTTCACGCTGACGCTGATCGTGCTGCGCGACTACAGGACTCTCGAGCGATACAGGTACCTGATCGCGGCGGCCAGCCTGCTGCTCCTGCTGCTGCCGCGGGTGCCCGGCATCGGATCGCAGATCAACGGTGCCTACCTCGGGATCGACATGGGTCCGCTCGCGTTCCAGCCTGCGGAGTTCGCGAAGATCGGGATCATCGTCTTCCTCGCGAGCTACCTGCGCGACACGCGCCAGATGCTCGTCGCCCGGACGGTCGCGGGGCTGCCGTTGCCGCAGCTCAAGCACGCGGGCCCGCTGCTGGTCGTGTGGGGGCTGGCGATGGTGATGCTCGTCGTGATCCGCGATCTCGGTTCCTCGCTGATGTTCTTCGGCGGGTTCCTGGCGATGCTCTACGTGGCGACGAACCGCGTGGCGTTCCCGATCGCCGGGCTGAGCCTGTTCGCACTGGGAGCCTGGTTCTTCGCCAGCACGGTCGGGCACGTGGCGAGCCGGATCGACGCCTGGCGCGACCCGTTCGACGCGACGCTCTACGACCAGGTCGGCGGCAGCTTCCAGATCGCGCAGTCGCTGTTCGCGCAGGCCGACGGCGGGGTGTGGGGGCGCGGCTTCGGCGAGGCCCTCCTGCGCGTCGGCGACGCGCCGATCCTGCCGGCGGCGCAGACCGACCTGATCTACGCGGTGATCGTGAACGAGGCGGGCCTGATCGGTGCCTGCGCGCTGCTGCTCGTCTACCTGCTGCTCGTCGAGCGTGGGATGCGCATCGCCGTGCTGGCGCGCGACGGCTTCTCGAAGCTGCTCGCGGCCGGGCTCACCACGGTCGTCGCACTCCAGGTGTTCGTGATCGTCGGCGGCGTGACGCGAGTGATCCCGCTGACGGGCGTCACGCTCCCGTTCGTCTCCTACGGTGGATCATCGATCGTCGCGAACTTCGTGATCATCGCGCTGCTGCTGCTGATCTCCGACAGGGCTCGGCGAGAGGCACGTTCGTGAACGCGCCGATCGTGCGCGTGTTCGCTGTCGTGCTCGTGCTGTTCGGCGTGCTCGTCCTCTTCACCACGCGCTGGACGGTCCTGGAGCGCGATGACCTGCAGGACAACCCCCGAAACAAACGGGCGCTGCTCGAGCAGCAGCGTGTCGCGCGCGGGGCGATCATCGCCGCCGACGGCTCGACGCTCGCACGGTCGATTCGCCTGCGTGACGAGACCTACGCGCGGCGCTACCCGCAGGACGGGCGGTTCGCGCAGACGGTCGGCTACTCCTATCTGAATCCGGGTAACGCTGGTCTGGAGCGCCGCTACAACGGGGAGCTGCTGGGGCGCGACGGAGGGCTCGACCGCGCTCTCCGCCGCCTTCAGGGTCGGGAGGAGCGGGGCAACGACCTGCGCACCGCGCTCGATCCGCAGGCCCAGCAGGTCGCGCTCGACGCTCTCGGCGGACGTGCCGGCGCGGTGGTCGCGCTCGACCCGCGCAGCGGACGCGTCAAGGTCGCAGCGTCGGTTCCCTCGTACGACCCGAACGTCCTGCGCAGCTCCGATGCGCAGGCGCGGCTCAATCGCGCCGCCGGAGCCCCGCTGCTCAACCGCACCACCGCGGGTCTCTATCCGCCGGGATCGACGATGAAGGTCGTCACGGCGATCGCCGCACTGGACAGTGGTCGCTTCCAGCCTGGCTCGACCCTCAACGGAGACAGCGGCGCCAAGATCTCCGGCGTGCCGCTCGCCAACGCCGGCGGCACTGACTTCGGGCCGATCGACCTCACGGCCGCGCTCACCAACTCGGTCAACACCGTCTGGGCTCAGGTCGGCGAGCGCCTCGGCAAGCAGACGATGGAGCGCTACATGGAGCGCCTGGGCTTCTTCCGCAAGGCCGAGGTCGACCTGCCCGCCGACGAACGCCTGGCGAGCGGGACCTACTGTCGCGAGGACGGCGATCTGGTGCTCGTGCCCGCGACCGACGACTGCGTCGACATCGGCCGTGCGGCGATCGGCCAGGACGTCCTGCTCGCGACGCCGCTCCAGATGGCGATGGTGGCCGCCTCGGTCGCCAACGGCGGCCGGCTGATGCGGCCCGTGATCGTGACGCGCGCGATCGCCGAGGACGGGCGCACGACGTTGGAGAATCCAGCCCGAGCAGATGTCGGTGGTGATGAAGGCGTCGACGGCCGACGACCTGACGGCGATGATGACCCGCGTCGTGCAGGAGGGCTCGGGAACAGCCGCCGCGCTGTCCGGTATTGACGTGGCCGGCAAGACCGGCACCGCCGAGCGCGACATCTCCCGCAACATCACACAACCGTGGTTCATCGCCTTCGCCCCAGCGGAGGCCCCGCGCGTCGCGATCGCGGTGACGATCGAGCGGACGGTCGGGGGCTTCGGCGGGACCGACGCCGCACCGATCGCCAAGGCCGTGATGGAGTCCCTGCTCAGATGACCGACCGCCTCGAGCCACAGACGATCGTCGACGGGCGCTATCGGATCGAGCACCGGCTCGGCTCGGGCGGCATGGCGGACGTCTACTGCGCCACCGACCTTCAGCTCGGGCGGCGGGTCGCGCTCAAGGTCCTGTACCACCGCTACGCACAGGACGGGGAGTTCGTCGAGCGATTCCGTCGCGAAGCATCGGCGGCGGCGGGTCTTCAGCACCGGCACGTCGTGTCCGTCTACGACCGCGGGGCCTGGGACGGGACGTACTACATCGCCATGGAGTACCTCGAGGGGCGCTCGCTGAAGGCGCTGATCCATCAGGAGGCGCCGCTGGATCCCGACCGCGCGGTCGACCTCACGATTCAGATCCTCACGGCGGCTCGGTTCGCGCATCGGCGCGGCATCATCCACAGAGACCTCAAGCCTCAGAACGTCATCGTCGACTCCGAGGGTCTCGCGACGGTCACCGACTTCGGGATCGCCCGATCGGGCGCCTCCGACATGACGCAGACGGGTTCGATCATGGGCACCGCGCAGTACCTCTCGCCCGAGCAGGCCCAGGGGCACGCCGTCAGCGCCCAGTCGGATCTCTACTCCGTGGGGATCATCCTCTACGAGATGCTGACCGGGCGCGTCCCGTTCGAGGGCGACAGCGCCGTCGCGATCGCCCTCAAGCAGGTCAGCGAGGCGCCGCTCCCGCCGAGCGCCCTGAACCCCGCCGTGACACCGGCCTTGGAGCAGGTCGTGATGTCCGCGCTCCAGAAGGACCCGGCGCTGCGGCACGCGAGCGCGGACGAGCTGATCGCTGCGCTGGAGGCCGCTCGTGGAGGTCTTGCGCACCCCGCGACGGCGGGCCCCGCGACCTCGGCGACGATCGTGGGCGTACCCGCTGTCGTGCCCACCGAAGCGGCCGCGGCGCACCATGGGCAGGCGCTCCCTTCGGACGACGATCGCCGCGGTCGTCGCTGGTGGTGGTTTGCGTTGGCGGCACTCGCGGTCGCCGGCGTGGTGGTCGCCGCGCTGCTGCTCACGCGGAAAGGATCAGGTCACCGTCCCGGCGGTGGTCGGCAGCGACGTGGCCGCGGCGCGGGCGGCGCTCGAGCGTGAGGGCTTCGAGGTCGATCGGGTGGAGCGCACCTCCGGCCGGCCGACCGGCCGGGTCATCGGCCAGAATCCGGAAGGAGGGACGCAGGCCGACGAGGGCTCCACCGTCGTCCTGACCGTCTCCAGCGGCCCGGGAAGCGTCCAGGTGCCGTCGGTCGACGGCCTGTCGAAGTCCGCGGCGCAGAAGAGGCTCGAGGATGCCGGCTTCGAGGTGCGCGTCCGCAACGAGGCCTCCGACGAGGTCGAGAAGGGCGACGCGATCGGCACCGAGCCCGGCGCGGGCACGCCTGTCGACCGCGGCGGCACGGTCACCCTGCTCGTCTCGACCGGGAAGGAGCAGCTCAAGGTGCCGGACGTCGTCGGCAGGCAGCGCGCCGACGCGGAGCGGACGCTTCGCGACGCGGGTTTCGCGGTCGTCGTGACCGAGGATGAGGACGCCGACGCCGAGCCCGGGACGGTGAAGCGTCAGTCGCCGGACGGCGGCACGCAGACCGCCAAGGGCTCGACGGTGACGATCGTCGTCGCCACCGCTCCGGCACAGGTGTCCGTGCCGGACACGGTGGGTGACGATGAGAGCGCGGCGATCGAGCGGCTCTCCGGCGCCGGCTTCAGGGTGCGCCGCAAGACCGTCGACGTCTCGAGCGACGACGAGGATGGGCTCGTGATCAGCCAGGACCCGGCGGGCGGTGGAAAGGCGACACGCGGAAGCACGGTGACGATCGGGGTCGGGAGCTTCACGCCACCGCCCGATCCGGGCGCGGACCCCGGGGGCACGGCACCCGCCGACGGGACCGGCACGCCATGAAGGTCGTCGTACTGGCCGGTGGGCGCTCCTCGGAGCACGACGTCTCACTGGCGAGCGGCGCCTCGGTGATGGCCGGCCTCGCGCTCGCCGGCCACGAGACGGAGCTCGTGCAGCTGGGCCGCGACGGCTCCTGGTACCTCGGCGGTGAGGCGCTGACGCTGACGCCGGGCGGCGGACTGCTGCACGCTGACGCCGTCTTTCCCGTACTCCACGGGCCGTTCGGCGAGGACGGAACCGTCCAGGGCCTGCTCGAGATCCTCGACGTCGCCTACGTCGGCTCGGGTGTGCTCGCATCGGCCGCCTGCATGGACAAGGTGGTATTCAAGGATCTGATGGCCCAGGCCGGCCTGCCGCAGGTCGCCTACCGGCTGGTGCTCGACGGTGAGCCGGTGGCCGATCTCGGCGCGCTTGGCTTCCCCTGCTGGGTCAAGCCGGCCCGCCTGGGGTCGTCGGTGGGGATCGCCCGCGCTCGCGACGGCGCAGACCTGGACGCCGCGATCGCCGCTGCGACGCTGCACGACTCCCGCGTGATCGTCGAGGCGACCGCGCCCGGGGTCGAGGTCGAATGCGCCGTCCTCGGCACCACGGCTGCTCCCGCCGCAAGCGAACCGGGCGAGATCGTGCTGCTCGGAGATTCGGACTGGTACGACCACGCCGCGAAGTACACGCCCGGCGGGATGGATCTGGTGGTCCCGGCGCGAATCTCGCCGCTCGCTCGTGATCGTGTGCGCGATCTGGCGACGACCGCCTTCCGTGCCGCCGGCTGCAGCGGGCTGGCACGGGCGGATTTCTTCGTCGCCGGCGACGACGTGCTGCTGAATGAGCTGAACACGATGCCGGGCTTCACGACGACGAGTGTGTACGGGAAGCTGTGGGAGGCCTCCGGCCTCGGCTACCCGGACCTGTGCGACCGGCTGGTGAGGATCGCGTGCGAGCGCCACGCAGCGCAGCGCGCGCTGCGGTTCTGACGTCTACCGGTAGAGGAAGATCTCGCTGATCGCGACCTTCTCCTGCCCTGGCGCGAACTGCTCGATCCAGACCAGGTACCAGCGGAACGAGTTGCCGGCCGTGTCGAGGTTGACGAGCGTCCGGCGCTCGGCCGCGTCGATCGACCCGACCTTGGTCCACGCTGCGTCGTCGATCGCACTTCGGGGGAGAACTGCCGCCCGCCGCCGCGTACACGGCCCCGGACCACCCCGGCGTCGCCGTGTCGACCCTGATCTGCCGGGCGGCGACGCGCGGCTTGGCGTCGACGGCGATTCCCACTCCGGCCTTGTTGAGGTTGCCGCCCGTGTAGGTCTCCGTGTCCCAGGCGCTGCGCGGGTCGCGGTCGAGCACCGCGCCGGCTGCGTCGCCGTGCTCGCCGTCGCCGCCCTCGGGGTCGTAGTCCTCGACGCTGCTCTGACCGAGAGGCACCGCCGTGAATCCCGGTTGAGCGCTTGCCCCCGACGTCCCGGTGCCGCGCTGGGCGCGATCCGCGAGCAGGACCGCCGCGACGACCACCACCGCCGCCACGGCGACGAGCGCTGCGATCCAGCGCGAGGGATGCACCACGCGGTCCGAGACGCGCCGGCGCTTCGTGGGTGGCAGCGACTGGAACACCGTCGTGGCCTCGCCGCTCATCGCTCCGGCGCGCGCCGACTCGATCGCGAGCGCGTCCTCGAGGTCGGCGATCAGGTCGCTCACGGTGGCGTAGCGCGCGCTCAGGTCCTTGGCCGTCGCGTCGTCGACGATCGCGGCCAGCGCGCTCGAGACCTCCGGCCGGCCCCGCTGAACGTCGGGCAGCTCGTCGCGCACGTGGTGCATCGCGACCGAGATCTGGGTCTCGCCGTGGAACGGGACTTCCCCGGTGAGCATCTCGTACAGGACGACGCCCAGCGAGTAGAGGTCCGACTGCGGTGTGACCTGGTGTCCGAGCGCCTGCTCAGGGCTGACGTAGTCGGTCGTCCCGAGAACGCGCCCGTCGGCGGTCAGGCCGTCGTCGCGCAGCGAGCGCGCGATCCCGAAGTCGGTGACGCGTGCGGCGCCGTGCTCGTCGAGCAGGACGTTCTGCGGCTTGACGTCTCTGTGCACGATGTCGCGCTCGTGGGCCGCTTGGAGGCCACGCGCGACCTCGATCGCGTAGGCGACGGCCTCGGTGATCGGCAGCCGGCCGAGTCGCCTGATCCTGTCCTTCAGCGTCTCGCCGTCGATGTACTCGAGCACGATGAACGGCGTCCCGTCGCCGTCCTCGCCGGCGTCGATCACGCCGACCACGTAGGGGCTGGACAGCTTGGCAACCGCCCGCGCCTCACGCCGGAACCGCTCGAGGTGGTCGGCGTCACGTGCGACATCGCGGTGCATGACCTTGATCGCGACCGGTCGCTCGAGCGTCGTGTCGAAGCCCTTGTAGACGGTCGACATCCCCCCGCGGCCGATCGTCTCCTCGACCCGGTAGCGCCCGCTCACCGTCGTGCCCGCGGGCGCGCTCATCGTGCGTATGTCGGCGACGTGGACGGCATTCATGTGTCGTGGCCGGTGAACGGGCACCCGTCGGTCATGGGCGGCGCTGCCTCCGGCCTGTCGACGGTGTTCGGCGATCCGGGCGCGTCACCTACGTCCTGGGCGGGTTTCTGCCTCCAGCTTACGAGCGTCGCGATGAGCGATCGAACGTGCGTGTCAGCCGACGAGCACGCCGCCGGGTGCGAGCGTCTCATCCGGGCGGTCGGTCACGGTCCCGATCGTGGCGGTTCCGGGGTGGCGCTCGGCGAGGATCGCGGTGGCCTCTCCGGCGTGGTCGTCGGGAACGACCGCCACGAAGCCGCAACCCATGTTGAAGACCTCCCACATCTCCGCGGCGGGGACCTCGCCGAGTTCCGCGATCAGGCCGAATACGGGCGGCGGCCCGCAGCGGCGTCTGGATCGCGTAGCCGACGCGGCCTGGCGCCAGCCGCCGGAGGTTCGTGAGCCCGCCGCCGGTGATGTGGGCCAGCCCATGGACCGGTACCCCCGAGCGCAGCAGGTCGAGGACTGCGCGTACGTAGATCACGGTCGGCTCGAGCAGCGCATCGGCGACGCTCGCTCCGAGCAATTCGGGCGGACGTGCGTCGAGACCCGGGCCGTCCTCCACGAGAACGCGCCGCGCGAGCGTGTAGCCATTGGAATGCACGCCGCTCGACGGGATCCCGACAAGGGCGTCGCCGGGCCGGATCGCGTCGCCGAGCACGAGCGCGTCGAGCGCGACGGTGCCGATCGCAGTGCCGCAGAGGTCGAAGCCGCCGGGCGATGGGTGACCGCGGATCAGCTCAGGGATCACCGCGAGCTCGCCGCCGGGGATCTCGATTCCCGCGTCCATCGCGCCCACGCGCAGGCCCTCGGCGATCTGGGTCAGCGCGATCGGGTCGGCCTGCTCGACGGCCAGGTAGTCGAGCAGTGCGATCGGTTCGGCGCCCACGCAGATCAGGTCGTTCACGTTCATGGCGATGCAGTCGATTCCGACGGTGTCGAGCCTGCCGGCCTGCTCCGCGATCACCAGCTTCGAGCCCACGCCGTCGGTCGAGATCGCGATCCCGAGGTCATCGCTGACGCGCAGCACGCTGGCGTAGTGGCCGGAGGGCACGATCGAGCGTGACGGGCGGCCGAGGTCGATCTTCCGCAGGACGCCGACGAGCGCGTCGACGGCGCGGTCGGCCTGGCTCGTGTCCACCCCTGCGGCGGCGTAGGCGTCGCTCATCGTCGACGATTCTCCCATGCGGGGTCGCGGCGGGGGCGCGCGCCCCGAGCTGCGGCCGCGCTGCGGGCGGCACGGAGCCTCCGCGCGACGAGTCCGGCGATGCCGACCCTGTAGGCGGCATACGGCAACAGCGAGCCGACGCGCTCGACCGGGACCAGTCGGGCTGCCACGAGCGTCGAGGCGAACGATGCTCCGGCCCCGAGCGCGAGCCTGCCGGAGAACCCGGGCGGCACGCCACGCCGCGCGAGCCGGACGCCCTTCAGCACGCTCGCGCCGGCGATCACGGGCAGGGCGACGTGACGCGAGAGGGCGCTTGCGTCGGCGCGCGCGAAGCCGCGTGCGCGCATCGCGGCGAGCGTCATCCCTCCGCGAGAGATGCCCGGGATCAGCGCGCTGGCCTGCGCAAGGCCGAGCAGCAGCGCATCGCCGGCGCCGGCGGTCGCCCTGTCTGCGGTCCTGCCCGCCGTAGCCGTCGGCGGCGGCCATCGCGACAGCTCCGATGACGAGCCCCCATGCGATCGACGCCGGCGTGCCCAGGCGCCGCTCGATGACGCGCTCGAATGCCAGTCCCGCGACGGCGGGCGGCGCGAACGAGCCGGCGAGCAGCGCGATGCGCCGGACGTCGAGGTCTCCCTTCGCCTCGGCGACCTCATGGCGCAGCGCGAGCAGTAGGCCGGCCGCCGTCCCGGCGTGGAGCGCGACTTCGAAGGCCTTGCGCAGTTCGGGTTCGAGATCGGGGTACGGCCAGCCCGAGCAGCCACGGGACGAGCGTGGTGTGGCCGGACGATGAGACGGGCAGCAGCTCGGCTGGGCCGTGAAGGAGTCCGAGAGCGACGGCGTGACGCGCCCCGAGCCGGTCAGTTGGCGGGGGCATCGGCCGCGGCAGTGCGCAGTGCGCGCGCGCGTCGCCAGCGCACGAACAGCCACACGCACCCGACGATGATCGCGGCGGCGACGGCGTAGTCGAAGTAGTGGAGCTTGTCCTTGAGCTCGTCCCAGTTGTCGGCGGCGGACTTGCCGGCGAGCGTGAGGCCGGCCATCCAGGGGATGCAGCCGAGCGTCGTCAACACCGTGAAGCGCCAGAAGGGCATCCGCGCGACGCCGGCCGGCAACGAGATGAAGGTCCGGATGATCGGCAGCATCCGGCTGAAGAAGACCGCCGCGTCGCCGTACCGCTCGAACCAGCGGTCGGCCCACTCGAGATGCGAGGCCTTGATGTGCAGCTTGTTGCCGTGGCGTTCGACGAGCTCGAGCCGCCCGAAGTAGCCGGCCGCGTAGGCGATCCACGAGCCGACGACGTTGGCGCCGACCGCGACCGCCACGACCGCCCAGAAGCCGTAGGTCCCTTCGCTCACGTTGAATCCCGCGAACAGCATCGTCGGCTCGGACGGAACCGGGATGCACATGCTCTCGAGCGTCATGAGCACGAAGATCCCCGGCAACCCGAGGTCGCCGACCACGCCGGTGACCCAGTCGGCGAGGGTGTCGGTGACCGAAGCGAGCACCAGCAGCGTCGACAACGGCATCCGCAAGCAGGGTAGCGGTAGCGTCTCGCCGCGATGGGCGTTCCGCTGTTCGATTCCCGCACTCCGCTGGCGCCGCTGCGCGAGCGGATCGAGGCGGCCGTGCTGGGCGTGCTCGACGAAGGGCGCTTCATCCTCGGCCCGAACGTCGAAGCCTTCGAGCACGAGTTCGCCGCATCGCTCGGCGCCTCGCATGCGATCGGCGTCGCCAACGGCACCGAGGCGCTGACGATCGCGCTGCGCGCACTCGGGATCGGGCCGGGCGACGAGGTGATCGTTCCGTCGTTTACGTTCTACGCGAGTGCGGAGGCGATACCGCCGACGGGCGCGACGCCGGTCTTCTGCGACATCGAACCGAGCACGCTGCTCGCGACGGCGGAGACCGTGCGGGCCGTGGTGACGCCTCGGACCAAGGCGGTCATCGCCGTGCATCTCTTCGGCAACGTCGCGCCGGTGCGCGAGATCGCCGCCCTCGGTTTCCCCGTGGTCGAGGATGCGGCCCAGGCTGCGGGGACGATCGGTCCCGATGGACGCCCGGGCGCGATCGGCACGATCGCCACCTTCTCGTTCTACCCGTCGAAGAACCTGGGCTGCTTCGGCGACGGCGGTGCGATCGCGACCAGCGACGAGGCGCTTGCGGAGCGCGTGCGGACGCTGCGGTTTCACGGTTCGCGCGACAAGGTCACCTACGAGCAGGTCGGCTACAACTCGCGTCTCGACGAGATCCAGGCCGCGGTCCTGCGCGTCATGCTTCCCGAGCTCGATCACTGGGCGGCACATCGCCACGTGGTCGGCTCCTGGTACGAGGAGCAGGGGCTCGGAGACCTGGTGACGCTGCCGCAGCCGACCCCGGCGAGCGCGCCGGCCTGGCATCTCTACGTGGTGCGGCACGAGCGCGCCGAGGCCCTGCTCGCGGGGCTCGGCGAGCGCGGGGTGGAGGCCCGCTCGTACTACCGCACGCCGGTGCACCGGCAGCAGGCGATGGCCCCTTACGGTGCGGGCGCGGAACTCCCCGCCACGGACGAGGCGGCACGGACGCACGTGGCGCTTCCGATCAGCGCCGTGATCACCGCCGACCAGGTCGCCGAGGTCATCGCCGGCGTGCGCGCCGTACTCGGCTGATGCGAGTCTGGATCGACCTCACCAACAGCCCGCACGTGCTCGTCATGCGCCCGGTGATCGAGCGGCTGCGGGAGGGCGGCGCCGACGTACTGGTGACGGCGCGCGACTTTGCGCAGACGGTCGCACTGTGCGAGCGCCACGGAATCGACGCCGAGGTCATCGGCCGGCACCGCGGGGGCCGTGTCGGGGCGAAGGCAATCGGTCTCGTGGACCGCTCGCTGGCGCTGCGGCGCTGGGCGCGCGGTCGCGGCGTGGACATCGCGATCGGCCATGGCTCCAACGACGTCACCGTCGCCGCCCGCATGCTGCGGATTCCCAGCGCCACGATGTTCGACTACGAGTGGGCGACGGTCCAGCACAACGTCAACTGCCGCCTCGCGCGGACCGTAGTCGTCCCCGAGGCGATCCCGCCGGAGCGTCTGCGTCGCTACGGCGCGGCGGGCAAGATCCGTGCCTATGCCGGGCTGAAGGAGGAGTACTACCTCGCGGATCTCGAGCCTGACAAGGCCGTACTCGTCGAGTTGGGACTGAACGAAGCAGAGCCGATAGCGGTCGTGCGAACGCCTCCGGTCGTCTCCCTGTACCACCGCTTCGAGCACGACCTGTTCGGATCGATCCTCACGCGCCTGGCCGAGCAGGGGCAGGTCGTTGTTCTCCCGCGGACCGCCGAGCAGCGCCTCGAACTGGCGGACGACCCCCGCTTCATCGTGCCCGAACAGGCGATCGACGCCCCCTCGCTGGTCGCGCTGGCGGACCTGGTCGTGAGTGCCGGGGGGACGATGAACCGCGAAGCCGTCGCGCTTGGCACTCCCGTATGGACGACGTTCGAAGGTCGACTGGGCGCGGTCGACGAGCGGCTGATCGCCGAGGGTCGGCTGCGCCGGATCGAGCGCGCGCAGGACGTGACGCTGGCCAGGCGTGAGCGGGGCGTCGCGGCAGAGCGCACGCGCCGCGACCCCGCCGTACTCGTCGATCTCCTGCTGACCGCGCTCGGGGACGCTGCAAGCCTCCCGTCGAGCCGTGCCGTGCCGCCGGGTCACGGCTAGAATCCGGCCCCGATGCGTCGTCGCATTCGAACGACGGCACTCCCGCTTCACCGGCACTCGCTTGCCCAGCTCGCGGCCGATGCGGGACTCGTCGCCCTCGCGTACTTCCTTGCGTACAGGCTGCGCTTCGATCAGTCGATCGGCGTTCCCGATCGTTACCAGCGCCTGTTCGAGTCGACGCTCCCATGGGTCGTCGTGCTCGCGCTCGTCGTGTTCACGCTGCTGCGGCTCGAGCAGAAACAGTGGCGCTACCTGACCCAGCGCGACTACGGCGGCGTCGTGCAGGCCGTTGTGCTGCTGACGCTGGGACTCGTTGCGTTCGTGGAGCTCGCTCAGCCGGAGACCGTCAGCTCGCCCAGCGGGGAGTTCAACCTCTCGATCCCGACGGGTGTGCTCGCGCTGTTCGCGTTGTTGTCGCTGCTGTTCGCCGGAGGAGTGCGATTCATCGCGCGTGCCGTCCACGATCGCGCGCTTCCGGGCTTCCGTGCCAGCAAGAACGCCCGCCGCGTGCTGATCGTCGGCGCGGGGGAGGGCGGAAGGCTGACTCTGCGCGAGGTTCTGCGCAACCCGCAGCTCGATCTCAATCCCGTCGGCTTCGTCGACGACGACCCGCTGAAGCGCGGCACGCGGGTCGACGGCGTGCGGGTGCTCGGCGGGACCGCTGCGCTGACGCGGATCCTCGACGAGGCCGAGCCCGACGAGATCCTGATCGCGATCCCGTCGGCGCCCGGCACGCTTCGCGCGCGCGTCGTGCGAGCCGCCCGCGAACGCGGCGTGCCCGTGCGCACGCTGCCCACCGTGTTCGAGCTGCTGCAGGCCGGCTCAGGCGCGGTCGTGCGCCAGGTTCGTGAGGTCCAGGTCGAGGACGTGCTCGGCCGCGAGCCGGTGAGGATGGAACTCGATCGCGTCGGTGCGTACCTGTCGGGCGAGGTCGTGATGATCACCGGCGCGGGCGGATCGGTCGGGTCCGAGCTCTGCCGTCAGATCGCCCGCGTTGCGCCGCGCAAGCTCATCCTGCTGGACCACGCCGAGGACAACCTCTTCGCGATCCAGCGCGAGCTGGAGGACGATCGGCACGTGCATCCCTCCTCTCTGACCGCGGTGCTCGCGGACTGCAAGGAGGGCGAGCGCATGCGCGAGGTGCTGGCACAACACCGTCCCACGGTGATCTTCCATGCCGCGGCCTACAAGCACGTGGGGCTGATGGAGGCCAACCCGGTCGAGGCGGTGCGCAACAACGCGCTGGCGACCCGTCTCGTGGCGCGCCTCGCCGGCGAGCAGGGCATCAAGACCTTCGTGCTGGTCTCCACTGACAAGGCCGTCACCCCGGCCACGGTGATGGGCGCCTCCAAAGCGCTGGCCGAGTTCGCGGCCGAGGAGATGAGTGTGCGCTACCCGAGGACGCGCTTTGCGACGGTCCGCTTCGGCAACGTCCTCGGCTCGTCCGGATCGGTCGTGCCGATCTTCCGCCGTCAAATCGCGCGCGGTGGGCCGGTCACGGTGACCGACGAGCGCATGACGCGGTACTTCATGACGATCCCGGAGGCGGTTCAGCTGATCATCCGGTCGGGTTCGCTCGGCGAGGGCGGGGAGATCTTCGTCCTGGAGATGGGGGAGCCGGTGCCGATCATGCAACTCGCCCGCGACATGATCGAGCTCTCCGGGCTGGAGCCTGAAACGGACATCGCGATCGAGGTCGTGGGACGAAGGCCCGGCGAGAAGCTCCACGAGGAGCTCTTCAACCCGGACGAGCGCCCGCTGCCGACGCCGGCCGAGAAGATCCTCGTGGCGGCACGACCGGCCCGTGACGCCGACGACGTAGCCGCGTGGTTCGACGAGATCGCGCTTCTGGCGCTGGAAGGTGACGCCGCGGGGCTGGCCGACAAGGTCTCCGAGCTCACCCGCCCGGGCAGTGGCGAGCAGGCCGCCACCACCACCGGAGCCCCCGCCCAGCCCACTCCGGGCACTGTGCCCCGCGATCGCTGACTCCGGTTGACCATCTAGCATGCGCACCTCATGACGGCCGTCCTGGCTGCCCTTTCCCTGACCGACCAGATCGAGAAGTACGGCGCCTACGCGGGGCTCGCGGCGGTCGTCGGTCTCGGCGTGCTGTCGCTGCTCTACTTCGCCCAGGCACGCGAGGTGAAGCGGCTGAGGGAGTGGGCGGGTCGCGCCCCCGAGCGGGACTCGGAACTCCAACAGCGTGTCATGGCCGAGGCCCAGACTCGTTCCGGGGCGCCCGGAACGGGGGGGCCGGCGCAGCCTGCGACGGCAGCTGCGGCCGCGGGCACGGCCGCAACCCCTCCTGCAGCGCCGCCCGCCGCTCGCCCGGCGCTGCCCGTGCCGGCGACCGCCGCGGTCGCAGCGTCGGGCGCCGGCAAGCCGGTACCGCCCCCTGCCGCCGCCCCGACGACGGTCAGCGCCGCCGCGCAGGTGCCGACGAAGACCCCGGCGGCGGCGGCGGGATCTGCGCCTGCGGCCACGCAGCCAGGCGCGAAGCCTCCGGCCGCGGGCACGCCGCCCCCTGCAGCGCCTGCGGCTCCGGGCACGGCACCTCCTGCGAAGCCTGCGGCGCCGGGCACGCCGCCGCCTGCAGCGCCTGCAGCGCCGGGGACGGCACCTCCTGCGAAACCTCCGGCCGCGGGCACGACGTCGCCTGCAGCGCCGGGTACGGCACCTCCTGCGAAACCTCCGGCCGCGGGCACGACGCCCCCAGCAGCGCCGGGTACGGCACCTCCTGCGAAGGCTCCGGCGCCGGGCACGACGCCGCCTGCAGCGCCCGGCACGCCCGCCCCCGTGGCGCCGTCCACGCCCGCGGCCGCCGCTCCGGGTCAGCCCCACGTGGCGTCAGCAGCCCCTCCGCGCCCGCGCGCCGCGCCAGGGCCCGCCCGCGCCACCGTCGCGGCGGCAGGCGGCCCAGTGCGATCGCGCCGTCCGGCTCCGGAGGCGCCGGCTGCCCACGGTCGTCGCAACGTGTTCGCAATGGTCTTCGGCGGAGTCGCGCTGGTTGCGATCGCAGCGCTGCTGGTCACGCAGGTCTTCGGCGGCGACGAAGGCCCGCCACCGAAGCCGAACACCGTCGGCCAGGCGAGCGAGGAGGGATCTGACGCGAGCGGTACCCCGGCCGCGCCCCTCGATCGCGCCGAGACGACCGTCTCCGTACTCAACGGCACGACGGTCACCGGACTGGCCCGCGGCGCCATGAACCGCGTCCTCGAGCGTGGCTACCGCGAGGGGATCGTCGTCACCAACACGGATCAGACGGTGCAGAAAAGCGTCGTTCACTATGCGCAGGGAAGCCGCCGGCAGGCGCTCGACGTCGCCAAGATCATCGGGGTCGGCCGAGACGCGCTGCGCTCGATGGACCAGAACGCCCGTGTTCTCGGCGCCGATGCGCCGGTCGTCGTGATCATCGGCGCCGATCGCGCCCAGTAGGCGCTCATGATCTATCTCGCCCGGCACGGGCAGACCGCGTACAACGCCGCGGGTCGCTTCCAAGGCTGGCTGCCCGTTCCGCTCGACCAGACAGGCCGCGCGCAGGCAGCGGCCCTCGCGCAGGACGCAGTCGGGCTCGGCCCCGCGACGCTCGTCAGCAGCCACATAGAGCGGGCGCGGGAGACGGCGCGCGTGGTCGGAGCCCGTATCGGCCTCGAGCCCGTGATCGACGAGCGCTTCGCCGAGACCGATGCCGGGGACTGGACCGATCGGGCGTTCGCCGACGTCATCGCCGAGGATGCCGAGGGGTTCGCCCGCTTCGCGGCCCTCGACCCCGGGTGGGGCTTTCCCGGTGGGGAGCGATTCGCGGATCAGCAGAAGCGGGTGCTCGCAGCGGTCGAGGACTGGCGCCGTCGTGAGTCGACGCATCCAGTGCTCGTGGTCTGTCACGGAAACACGATCCGACTGGCGCTTGCGGCGCTGCGTCCTGGTTCGAAGCTGGACGAGCGCCCCGCAAACGGGAGCTTCGTGGCGCTGTGACACGGCTGTCGCAGGTCGTCTTCGGCGCGCTGGTGGTGGCTTCCCTGGCTGCGTTCTTCGCAGCCCAGGAGCTCAAGTCGCAACCGTCGGTGATCCAGGACTTCCAGCTGCGCTGGCCGGTGATCTCCCCGAATGCCGACTCGCGCAACGATGTCCAGAGGGTCAGGTTTCGTCTCAAGAAGGCCGACACCATCGACGTCGCGATCGTCGACGACGCGGGCGACGAGGTTCGTGAGATCGTCTCCGGTGGACAGCTCCAGGCGTATCGCTACCCGATCGCGACGCCGGCCTGGGATGGCACGAACGACCGTGGCGAACCAGCTCCGGACGGGGTCTACCGTGTTCGGATAACGCTCCGCGAGCAGGGCCGCAACGTGGTGGTGCCCGATGCCTTTCGCGTCGACACAACACCTCCGGAGGTTCGTGTGGTCTCGGTCGGCCCGCGCCGCGAGCCGGGCCCCGAGCTTCTGCCCAACCCGGCCGGCGCCCCCGCACAGGTCACGCTCAACGCTCCCGCGCGAAACGGCCGTGGCAGGCTGCTGGTCTTTCGCACGGACGTCCTGCCCGCCCGCCTGACGGCGACACGCGCGATCCTGCGCGGAGCCGACCGCGTCAACTGGAACGGCACTGACGATCGAGGTCGGCCTGCTGCGCCCGGCACGTACATGGCGGTCGCGGAGCTGCGCGATGCGGCCGGGAACATCGGCACGTCGGTCCCGCTCGATGTCAGGGGCCTGCCGCAGAGCGTGTACGGGCGCCGCGCGCCGGGGCGCGGAGGAATCACGGTCCGCCGCCTGGCTGCCCAGCCTCCGCTTCACCCCGGCCGGGTCGGCGGTGCGCGAATCGGGATCTTCGTGGACGCGCGCGGTCGCGCGTACGACTGGTCCGCGCGCCGCGTCGGTGGGGCGACCGTCCGCCGCGGGCGAGCCGTCCGCCCCCAGGTCTCGCTCAAGCCACCGGGACGCGACAGCGGTGTGTACCTCTTCGAGGCCCGGCGCGGCTCCCGGGCCGCGACCGTGCCCTTCGCCGTCGACGACATCGCGCGCCATCGCGTGCTCGTCGTCCTGCCGCTGATGACCTGGCAGGGCCGCAACCCGGTTGACGACGACGGCGACGGACTCCCCAACACGCTCACCGCGGGCCGCGGAGTGAAACTCGCGCGCGTGCTGGCACGGCCTCTTCCGTCAGGGTTCGGTGAGCGTGAGGCCCCGCTGCTGATTCATCTGGACAGAGAGCGTCATCGCTATGACGTCACCACCGACATCGCGCTCACGCTGCGGCGCGGTCCGCGAATCGCCGGTCACTCCGGCGTGATCGTCGCCGGAGACGCCGCGTGGCTCCCGCGCGAGCTTCAGCGACGGCTGCGCAGCTTCGTCAGCCGGGGCGGCACGCTCGCCGCCATGGGTGTCGGTTCGTTTCAGCGGCAGGCACGACTCACGCGGCGGCTTCGGCTGGTCGAACCGACGCCGCCCGCGAGCTCGGACCTCTGGGGCTCGACGGTGGCGCCGCTGCGCAGCGGCGCGTTCGACCTGACCAGCCAGGACGACGAGATCGGCCTGTTCGAGGGCACGGAGGGCCGCTTCCCCGGCTTCAGTGCAGGCGAAGTGACGACTGCGCCGGGCAGCGCTCGACTGCGCTCGTCGGCGGTCGCGGCGGACGGCGGGGCGGTGATCGTCGCGCTGCGCGTCGGCCGCGGCACCGTCATCCGCTTCGGGCTGCCCGAGCTGCCGGGTCGTCTGCGCGACGACGCCGAGATCCAGGCACTGATGGAGCGCACGTGGGACCTGCTCTCGCGCTGATCGCGTGTTCCACGCTGGCGGCTGCAGCGCTCGTCGTGCGCAGTGATCGTGCACGTGCATGGCTGCTGCTCGGCGCGCTTCTCGGAGCGGCGACCGTGCTCGCCGTGCACGCGTCGGACGCCGACCAGGTCAAGTCGCTCTCCGACCGCACCACACTTGCGCTGGCCGGCGTCGCGGTGGGCCTTGGTGCGCTCGCGGCGCTCGCGCTCTTGTTCGCGCGTTTCCCCAGTGCCCTCGCGCTGGCGGCGGTGGCGACGATCCCGTTCCGGATTCCGCTGTCGATAGGGAGTTCGAGCGCCAGCCTGCTTCTGCCGCTCTACCTCGTGATCGCCGGCGGCGCACTTGCGTGGGCTGTGCCGCGGCTCAGCGGCCGCTCGCAGCGCGTCGATGCGGCCGGGGACGGGCTGCACCCGGGCGGACTCGAGTGGTCGCTCGCGATCGTTCTGGCGCTCTACGCCCTCGGCAGCGCCTGGTCTGGCGATGCCGACCGCGCTCTCGAGAACGTCGTCTTCTTCTTCGTGCCCTTTGCGGTCCTCTTCGCGCTGCTCTCGAGGCTGCAGTGGACTCCGCGCGTCACGACGGCGAGTCTCGGCGTGCTCGCGGGACTGGCCACGGCGCTCGCGGTCGTCGGATACGTCGAGTACGCGACACGACATCTGCTGCTCAACCCGAAGGTGATCGCCTCGAACCAGGTCGAGGACTACTTCCGCGTCAATTCGCTCTTCTTCGACCCCAACATCTACGGCCGCTTCCTCGCGGTCGTGCTGGTTCTGCTGGTCGCGTGGATGCTGTGGCGCGCACGTCCGCGCGACGTGGCGTTCGCCGCGCTGCTGGCCGCGGTGCTGTTCGGCGGTCTGGTGCTAACGCTCTCGCAGTCGAGCTTCGCCGCGCTGCTGGCCGGGCTGGCGGTGCTCGGCGGGTTGCGCTGGAACCCGCGCCGTGCCGTCCTTGCCGCCCTGCTCGGGCTGGTGGCCGCGGGGGGAGTCTTCCTCGCCGCCGCCGACCTCTCGAGCTCGACGTCGGCCAACGACGCCACGAGCGGCCGCTATCAGCTCGTCGAGGGCGGAGTGAGACTCGCGGGTGAACGGCCGTTAACGGGCCTTGGCTCCGGGTCGTTCGCGCGCGAGTACCGACGCGCCGAGGACGTCTCGGCCGAGCGGGCGACGTCGGCCTCCCACACGATTCCGGTGACCGTCGCGGCAGAACAGGGGCTGCTCGGCCTGGCTGCGTACCTCGCGCTGCTCTGGTTCGCCTTTCAGAGGCTGCTTCGCGGCGCTCACACGACCGCCGCCCGAGCCGGCGTGGCGGCGGCGTTCGCAGCGCTCGTGGTCCACACCCTGCTCTACGCGGCGTTTCTCGAGGACCCGCTCACCTGGGCGCTGCTCGCGGTCGGGACTGCGCTCGCTGCATCGGACGCTCGCGCGCCGGTTGCCTCGACGGAGGTTCCGTGAGGGCCGGCCGGGCTCCAGGGCGCGAGCTCGCTGTCGTGGCGCTGCTCGCGGTCGCTGCGGTGATCGTGTGGCTGCTCGTCCGCACCTATCCCAACTACGACGCCTACTACCACCTCGTCTGGGGACGGGAGCTGCTCGACGGGCACAAGCCGACCTTCGAGGCGTACCAGGCGCCGACTCAGCACCCGCTCTATCTCGTCGTCGCCGCCGTGCTGGCGGCGCTCGCAGGTGGGGAAGCGGACCGTTGGCTGGTGCTGCTCTCGGCGCTCTCGCTCGTCGGGCTGGTGTGGGCGGTATTCCGGGTGGGCCGCGCCGTCTTCGGCACCTGGCCCGGCCTCGTCGCTGCGCTGCTGACCGGTTCGAGCATCGCGTTGCTGCTCTACGCGGCGCGCGCGTACGTCGACGTGCCGTTCCTTGCCCTGGTCATGTGGGCAGCGGTGCTCGAGGCCGAGCGGCCGCGCCGCGGCACCCCGGTCATGGTTCTGCTCACGCTCGCGGGACTTCTTCGACCCGAGGCCTGGGTTCTGGCCGGTGCGTACTGGATCTGGTGCGTCTGGCCGCTGCGCGGCGGCGCGCCGTCAGAGGCTCGGCGGCGGAACCTCCGACCGCGCCTGCTGGCGCTCGCGCTGCTGGCCCCGGCGCTCTGGGCGCTCGTGGACTTCTGGGTCACCGGCGATGCCCTGCACTCGCTCAACGCGACCAGCGACCTCGCCGACGAGCTCGGCCGGCGCCGTGGCATCGGGGAGGTTCCGGGTGCGCTCGTCAAGTTCATGGCCGACACGCTGCGCGTGCCCGTGCTGCTGGCGGCGCTCGCCGGAATCGCGCTCGCCTGGCGGCGTCGGGAGGGACGTTCGCTGCACGTCCCGATCGCCCTGCTGGCGTCCGGGATCGTGACGTTCGTCGCGTCGGGAGCCGCCGGCCTTTCGATCCTGCCGCGCTACCTGACCGTCCCCGCGATCGCGCTGGCGATCTTCGCGGGCTACGCGCTCGCCGGCTGGTCCGCTCTGCCGGGCGCCTCCCCGCTCCGCCGCCGCTGGTCGATGGTCGTCGTCGCAATGGCCGTGGTGGGCGTCGCGTTCGTCGTCGGACGCCTCTCGGTCGTCGAGCGGTTCACCAACGAGCTGCGTTTCGTGACCGGCGTGCACGATGACCTGGTCGCGGCGCTTGAGAGCCCGGCCGTGGCGGCCGGCCGGCGCTGTGGGCCCGTGACGCTTCCGAACTACAGGCTGGTTCCGGACGCCCGCTGGATCCTCGACGCACCGCGCGAGGATGTCGGCGCGCGCTCGGCGCGGCGGCGTGCCGCAGGGGTCGCGCTGGTCTACGCGGACCGCAAGACGCTGCGCCGCTACGGCTTCGCCGACGGCGCGAGTCCGAGCACCAACGCTCCCGATCCCGGATTCGTGCGAGCTTCCCGGCACGGTCGCGTGACGGTCTACGTGGCTTGTCCGGCGCAGCCGTAGGAGAGCGTCTGCCGGTGCTCATGCGCGCCTGCCGATCCCAAGGCTCTCAAGCCGCTCCCAGAGCGGACCGTTCTGCGTCGCAGCGCTCTGCGTCAGCGCCCACTCGCGCAACTCAACGTCGGGTCGCAGACGCGCCCCCGCGTGCTCGGCGAGCGCGCGCGCAAACGAGGGGGCGTCATCGACCAGCGTCACGGCACGGCCCCAGGTCCGCGCCCCCGCGAGGTCGAGGCTCACGGTGCGCCGGCCCAGTCGCGCGTACTTGAGGATCCGGGTGGGAAGTCCCGCGTCGTTGAAAGGCTCGCGCCCGAACGGCACGATTCCCACGTCCGCGGCGAGGATCAGTCGCGCGGCCTCGGCGTCGCTGCGCCGACCGAGCCAGACCAGGCTCGGGTGGGCGCGACACGCGACATAGTCCGGGTCGTCGCCGCATTCGGAGTCGTACCACTGGCCGATCAGGAGCAGGACGAGGCGGTCTCCGAGTTCGTCGGCGACGGACCGCAGGAGACTCCAGTCGTTGCGGTGTCCCAGATGCCCCAGTGACACGGCGATGACGATCCCCTCCGGGTCGGGAGCCGGAAACGCGTCGGCCGAGCTGGGCGCCAGCACCGCGCTGCGACCGGCCTCGTTCTCCAGCCTGACCAGCTCGTCCGAGACCACGAACGTCAGCGCCGAGCGCTCGGCGGCGAGCGCGTGAAGCTCCTGCAGGCGCTCGCGCATCCGCGCGCGGCGCGTCATAGGCGCACTCGTAACGATCCCAGCGCCCGTACCAGAGCTCCGATCCCGGGCAGCTGCCGAGCGCCGCACGTGCCACCGGGTACTGGAGGGGGTGGAAGATCACGATCGCGCGCGGCTCGCCGCGCGTGCGCCTGAGCGTGCGCACGAGTCGCCGCGCCTGAGTCGCGGCCACTCGGTCGGCCAGTCCGCGCGGCATGCGCGCAAACGCCCCGTACGGCAGCCGCGGCGGATCGACGGCGACGACACCCGGCGCGCGGAGAAGGTCGCGCGCCTGTTCGCGCTGGACGAACGACTCCAGGTCGCGGGGCAGCATGAGGACGCAGATGGGCGGGCGCTCCTTCGGTGCCGGGCTCACGGGCGAGCACCCTAGTCCCCGCAGCGCGCTCGTGGCGGCCACCGCCGTCAGTACCGTGCGGACCCGATGGAGGGCTACCTAAGTCGCCTGGCCAGGTCGGGTCTGGCCTACCAGGCCGCGAGCCTGCTCGCCGGACTGCTCGCCCTCTTCACGCTTCCGCTCTACACGCGTCACCTGACCCGCGCCGAGTTCGGCTACGCGGAGACGTTGCTCACGCTCGTGATCCTCACGAGCATACTTCTGCGGGCTGGGATGGGCGAGGCCTTCGTGCGTCACTGGCACGACGAGCCGGAGGGCAGCCGGCAGCGGCTCGCGCGCACGACGACGACGTTCGTGCTGTTGACCACGACGGTCGCGCTCGTCGCCGGGGTGCTGCTCGCCGGGCCGCTCTCCGAACTCGTGCTGGGGACGCACGACGCGACGCTCATGGCGTTCGGCGTGCTCGGGATCTGGACGTTCACGAATCTGGAGATGGCCTACGCGCTGCTGCGGGTCGAGGAACGGCGGCGGGCCTACCTGCGCGCGTCCGTCTGCAACGTCGTGCTGACGGTGGGATTGACAGTGGTCCTGGTCGTCATCCTCGACCAGGGTGCACGCGGCTACGTGCTCGGCAACTACGCAGCATCCGGAGCAGTGCTGATCGCCCTCTGGGTGACGGCCGTGCGGGACCACGTCGGGCTTCCCCAGACCCGCGCTCCGCTCGCGCCCCTGCTGCGATACGGGGCGCCGACGGTCCCGGCGGACGCCGCCGTCTTCCTGCTCAACGCCGTCGATCGCACCTATCTGCTCCGCGTAGAAAGCCCAGCGGCGGCCGGGCTCTACGCCGTCGCGGTGAAGCTGGCGACCGCTGTGATCATCGCCGTGCGCGGCTTCCAGCTGGCCTGGCCGCCGCTGGCCTATTCGCTTGCCGACGACGACGAGGCGGCGCGCGTCTACGCGCGCGTCACCAGCGCCTACCTCGTGGTCGCGGCGCTCGCCGTCGCCGGATTCGAGCTGCTCGGGCGCTGGGTCGTGCGTCTGCTGACGGCACCGGAGTTCTTTCAGGCTCACGAGGCGCTGCCGTGGCTGGCTCTCGGCTGGGCTCTGTACGGCCTGTACCTGGTGCTGGTGACCGTCGCCGGCCGTGTGCGCGTCACGATACGCACGCTGCCCGCGGCGCTGGCCGGCGTCGTCGTGAACGTCGGGCTGCTGGTCACGCTGGTGCCGCCGCTCGGGATAGAGGGCGCGGCGATCGCGCTCTGCGGGTCATACGTGGCGATGCTCGTCGTCCTGCACGTGCTCACCCGTCGCCTGTTCACCGTCCCGTTCGAGTGGGCCCGTATCGCCGGTCTCACGCTCGTCGCGGGTGGCCTCGCAGTAGGCGGCAACCTGCTGCTGCCGACCGCGGGCGCCGACGGTTTCGCCGCACGCCTCGCCGTATGGATCGCGATCGTGCCTGCGCTGGTCGCGCTCGGCGTGGTGAAGCGCGGCGAGCTGCAAGCGCTGGGGACGGCGGCGCGGAGCCTCGCCCGCCGCGGGGGGTGACGTTCCGTCACAGCCCGGCAGCGGTCAGAGCCGAGGCCCGCCTCGATTGTGGTCGGCCGCCGCCTCGCGCAGACCCTCACCGCGTTCCGGGTGAAGCGTGGCGCTGACATGGCGCCAGTAGCGCCTCGGCTGGTGCCCCGGCAGAACCGTGGCGGCGAGTGCGCGGACGGCGTAGGTCCAGGCGGTGAGCCAACGCACGAGCGCCGCCGCGGCAGCGGAATGGTGCTTTCGCATGTAGCGGTCGCGGTTGCGCGAGAGCTCGACGATTCGCCGCTCCGGTACGGCATCGGTGGACAGCTGCTCGTGGTGGACGGCGACCGCGTCGGGCACATAGAGCGTCTGCCAACCCGCCGCCGAGAGGCGCTTGCAGAAATCGACCTCGTCGGAGTAGACGAAGAAGCGGGGGTCCAGCCAGCCGATCTCGCGCGCGGCCTGCACGCGTACGAGCAGCGCCGCGCTCTGTGCCCAGTCGACCGGCCGGGTCTGCTCCCCGCGGCTCTGGACCGTCGTCCAGCCGTGGATGAAGAGCGCAGCCGCCAGCGCGGCTGCGGGGCCCGGGAATTTCCACGCACTCGGCTGAACGCGGCCGTCCGGGCGCAGCAGACGTGCGCCCGCGGCGCCCGCGCGGGGACTCGCATCGAGGGCGTCGCGGAGCGCCGAGGTCGCCCCGGGGAGGAGTTCAGAGTCCTCGTTGAGCAGCAGCGCGTAGCGCCCCCGTGCGCGCTGAAGAAGTGCGGTGTCATTCTCCGCCTTGCCGCGCCGCTGCTCGATGGCGATCACCTCGTCAACCGCCGGATGACGTCGCGCGGCGCCCGCAGACCCGTCGGTCGATGCGTTGTCCAGCACCAGCACCTCGACCGCGAACGGCAGCTGCGCGCGCTCTCGCGCGATCGCGTCGAGCCCGCGCACGAGCAGCTCGCGCTGCTGCGTGTTCACTACGCAGTAGGTCACTTCGACGTCCGCCACCGCCTCCTATTGTGCTCGCCGGTGCGTGTTCACGTCGTCGACCCTCCCGCCTACACGCCTCCCTACGACCACGCCCTGTGCTCGGCGCTGGCGAGGGAAGGCGTGGATGTCACGCTCCTGACGAGTCGCTTCGCCTACGGCCGCGTGCCGCGTGGCGACGGCTACGGCGTCGACGAGTGCTTCTACCGGCACGTGCCGCCGAGGCCCGGGCGGGCGAGGAGCGCGATCCGGCTCGCGCAGCACGTTCCGGACATGCTGCGCTACCGCAGGCGCGCCGCCCAGGCCGATGTCGTGCATTTCCAGTGGCTTTCGGTGCAGCAGCTCGACACCGCGCTGCTGCCGCGAGGCCGCCCGCTGGTGCTGACCGCCCACGACGTGCTTCCGAAGGAGCCGCGCATCGGGCAGCACGACGCGCAGCGCCGTCTGTACGAGAAGGTGGACGCGGTCGTCGTGCACTCGGCTCATGGCCGTGACCGGCTGGTCGGCGAACTGGCGGTCGACGAGGCGAAGGTGAACGTGATTCCGCACGGCGCGTTCACGCACCTGCTGGATGCTTCAGATGCGCTTCCCCTCCCGCCGGACCTGGCGGCGGTCGAGAAGCCGGTCGTGCTGCTGTTCGGGCTGATGCGGCCCTACAAGGGCATCGACGTCGCCGTCGAGGCCTGGCGGGAGATCGACGACGCCGAGCTCTGGGTCGTCGGAATGCCTCGTTTCGACACCGCTTCGCTGCGGGCGTCGGCACCGGAGGGTGTGCGCTTCGTCGAGCGCTTCGTCGATGATCGCGAGCTGCCCGCTCTCTTCGGGCGCGCGGACCTCGCCGTCCTGCCCTACCGCAAGATCGATCAGTCCGGTGTGCTGTTCACGGCGCTCGCCTTCGGCACGCCGCTCGTCCTGAGCGACGTCGGCGGATTCCCTGAGGTGGCGGCAGCCGGGGCAGCCGAGCTGGTGCCGCCCGGGGACGCCGTCGCCCTGCGCGCGGCCGTCACCAGGCTTCTGGCCGACGACGCCGCGCGCGAGGCGCTCGCCGCGCGAGCCGCCCGCGCCGCGCGCGAGCGATATGGCTGGCAGCCGATAGCGAGGGCTCATCTCGACCTCTACCGGCGCCTGACGGGGGACTCGACGTGAGCATCGCCGAATTCGTGTTCTGGGTCTCAGCGGGCCTGCTGGTCTACACGCAGCTCGGCTACCCGCTCCTGCTCGCGCTGCTCGTGGCGGCCGGCGGCCGACCGGAGCGCGCGGCCGAGGGCGCCGTCCGCGGCGAGGACGAGCCGTTCGTCTCGCTTGTCGTGGCAGCGCATCGCGAGGGCGCGGTGATCGCTGACAAGGTCGCGAACGCACGCGCCCTCGACTGGCCCGCCGATCGGCTGGAAGTCATCGTGGCATGCGACGGATCCCCCGACGACACGGCGCGCCGCGCGCGTGAGGCGGGGGCCGATGTCGTGCTGGAACTGCCGTGGGGCGGGAAGGTCGTGGCCCAGGACAGCGCCGTCGCCGCGGCGGATCCGCGCAGCACGGTGATCGCGTTCTCCGACGCGAACTCGTCGTGGGAGCCGGACGCGCTGCGCGCACTGGTCGCGAGATTGCGCGCAGATCGCGCCGGGTACGTGTGCGGACAGGTGCGTTTCGTCAACCCTGGCGACGGCAGCAACCAGGAGGGTCTCTACTGGCGCTACGAGATGTGGCTGCGCGAGCGTGAGTCCGACCTGGCTTCGGTGACGGCGGGGAACGGCGCGATCTACGCCGTGCGCCGAGACGACTACATGGTCGTGGATCCGGTGATGGGCCACGATCTGTCCTTCCCGTTCAACTTCGTCAAGCGCGGCCGCCGTGCGCTCTACGCACCGGCAGCGTGCGCAACGGAGAAGATGGTGCCGACGATCGAGGGCGAGTTCGCCCGCAAGCGGCGAATGATGAGTCACGCGTGGCCGATCGTCCTGCGCGGCGGGATGCTCTCGCCGCGCGGCTACCCGCCGCTCTACGCACTGATGATCGCCTCGCACCGCCTGCTTCGCTATGCGGCGCCCTTGCTCCATCTGGCCGCGCTGGCGGCCAATGCCGCACTGCTCGGCGAGGGCACCCTGTACGTGGTCACGTTCGGCCTGCAGGTGGCACTGCTGACCGCGGCCGCGCTGGGCGCCCGGTTGCGCCTGCGCCCGTTGCTCGTCGCGCGCTACTACGTGCTGACCACGCTGTCGGTGGCGGCCGGCCTGTTCGACTACCTGCGCCACGGCACGCCGGCCGGCTGGGCGCCGCCGGAGGGGACGCGGTGAGGCGCGCGTTCGACGTGGTCGTCGCCGCGAGCGTCCTGCTCGTGTCCTCGCCGCTGCTGCTCGCGGCGATGCTCGCCATCCGCGTCGAGTCGCGCGGCGGCGCGCTCTACCGCCAGCGCCGCGTCGGCCGCGAGGGCCGCGAGTTCGACGTGCTGAAGCTGCGCACGATGGTCAGTGGCGCGGAGCACCTCGGCGCCGGACTGGCCGTCAGCGAGAACGACGTGCGGATCACGCGGGTCGGCCGGCTGCTGCGCCGGACGTCGTTGGACGAGCTTCCCAATCTCGTCAACGTCCTCCGCGGCGAGATGGCGATCGTAGGTCCGCGACCGACCGTGCCGGTTCAGGTCGAGCAGTACACGCCGCGGCAGCGCGGGCGGCTCGCGGCCCGGCCCGGCATCACCGGGTGGGCCCAGGTCAACGGCCGCACGGAGCTTCCCTGGGACCGGCGCATCGAGCTGGACCTCTGGTACATCGAGCACCGCTCGATGAAGCTGGACGCGCTGATCCTCTGGCGGACGCTGCGGATCGTCCTCGGCGGGAAGGGGCTCTACCGTGGCGAGACGCCGGCGTGGCGCGACCCGTCCGGCCCCTGAGGCTCCGTATCCGCCGGTCAGGCGGCGGCGGTCCGGCGTGACCTGCGCTTGCCGGAAGGGCCGGCGCGGCCGGGCGTGCGCCCGGCGCCGCTCGCGGTCCAGCACTCGTCGGTGAAGTCGGCGATCTCGGCCGTGAGGCGCTTGGGCTTGAGGCGCAGCTCGAGGATCGACTCGGCCTCCAGCAGTCGCGCGTTCGGGAGTTCCTCGACCAGCTCGCCGGCATCGGCGAACGGGTGGACGGGGTCGTTCGGGTGTCCGATGACGAGCGCCTGTGGCGTAAGCGTTCGCCGCACGCTCTTCGGCGGCGCGATGCGGCCGAAGAAGAGCCCTTGCAGAACGGCCAGCGCCGGCGCAGGTTCGAGACGTGCCCAGTCGAACACGGTGTCGACGAGGCCGAGTCTGCCGGTCGGCACGCGCCTCGCGAGCGCCGAGCTCGCCTGCAGGACGGGCGCCGCGAACCGCATCGCCACCATCGGCGGCAGGAAGGCGACTCCCGCAGCGACGATCGCGCTGTCGAGGACCGGCATTTCGATGACCATTCCGCGCACGCGCTCGGGAGCGACCACCGCGATCTCGAGCGTCGTGTTCGCGCCCAGCGACGTCCCGAGGAAGACCGCCTCCTCCGCGCCGAGGTGGTCGAGCAGACCGAGCGCCTGCGTCGCGTAGAGCTGCATGGAGTGCTGCGTCATGTCGGTCGGCCGGTCGGACTCGCCATGCCCGAGCAGGTCGAGCGAGACGACCCGATAGCCTCGATCGGCGAGTTCGCGTGCGAGGTCGCGATGCATGCGCTTCGACAGCAGCAGGCCGTGGAGGAGAACGACCAGCCGCCCACCCGAGCCCGTCTCGGAGTAGGCCAGACGGTGCCCCTCGTGGGTGAAGTAGCGGGTCTTGGATACGGGCATGGGACCTCGGTTCAGGCGGGTGCGCAGACCCGCAGCGTCGCTTCGGGGTGCTGAAGCATCCAGGGCAAGCCGGACACAGGCGCCGCCGCGGGTCAGCCAGGCTGCCCGGCGCGCCGGCGCCGGCGCCCCGGCCGAGTCGGCCGGCGGACCTCCGGAAGCGTCAGCGTGAACGCGGCGCCGCCCTCCGGCGCGTCGCCGACGGCGATCGAGCCGTCGAGGCGCGCCGCCGTTTCGCGCACGATCGCCAGGCCCAGACCCGTCTTGCCGCGGGCTCCCGTTCCCTGCGTAAACGGGTCGAGCAGCGCGTCGCGCTCGCTCTCGGGGATGCCCGGGCCGCTGTCGGCGACCTCGATCTCCACGCCGTCGTCTGAGCGTCTCACCGAGCAGCGGACACAGCCGCCGCTCTCGACCTGTCGCACGGCGTTGGTGACGAGGTTGGTGATGGCGGAGTTCAGTTCGCCCTCCTCGGCCCGCACCATCGCGGGCGCCTCCGCCGAGACGAGCACGATCGCGCCACGCGCGTGAGCGAGCACGGCGACCTCATCCGCCACGGCACGGGCGACCGCGGCGACGTCTATCTCCTGGCGCCGGGCCGCGGGCGGAGTCGCTGGCGTCGTCTCGAGCAACTCCAGCGCGGTGCGCGACACCGCCGCGGCCTGCAGGCGAACGCGCTCCAGGTCCGCCGCCTGTTCTGCCGTGAGGCCGCCGTCCTCGATTCTCGAGCAGAGCCCGAGAATGATCGCCGCCGGAGTCTGGAGGTCATGCGCCGCTGTCGCGGTCGCGTCGGCCGGCGCGCCGTCTCGGGTGCCGTCAGATCTTGCCCCCGAGCCGGCGCGCGCGGTCTCTTGGAACGCTGCCGACCCCATGTGTCCGCCGCTGCGCGGCCGGACGGATGTCCGTATCCCTGGCACTGCTGTCCCCCCGGACTATCTCGGAACGACTGGCGTTCCTGATCCAACTTGCGCGACTAGTCAACTAGAGGGCTGCGCATGCGTGCGGGTGAGATTCCTCCCCCACTGGACGAAATGAGGATCACCCGCACAGACGTGCCTTCGTCACCGTCACGGCAACTGCGCCGCAGGTAAGTGTTGCCGTCGACGGAGGTTCGCCAAGAGGGCGGCCCCGCCGCACTGGCGGGCGGCTCCCGATCGTCCCCCCTGGGGGCCGCCCGCCGCGAGGCGCCGACGCCGCAGGCCGGAAGCGGCTGGACAAGCGTTGGACCCGCGGGGCTGGAATTTCCCTCTCGGTGCGGGTATCTTCCTGCCCCACGCAGGACCAACTGCGGGCGTATCCGGGGGGATGCCGTGAAGGTCGAGGGAACGACAGAGACGACGAGCGACGCCGGCGAGCGGCTGCGCGTGATCGTCGTGGACGATGATCCGCTCGCGCGGCGGGTCGTCCGCGACACGCTGCAGGACGCCGGGATAACGGTCATCGCCGAGGCGGGCGACGGTCGTGAGGGTGCGGAGCTGGCGCTCTACTACCGGCCCGACGTAGTCGTGATGGACCTGGTCATGCCGGGTACCGATGGTCTCAACGCGACCAAGCGGATCCTGAAGGAGCATCCGGAGTGCCGGATCGTCGTGCTCAGCTCGACCGACGACGACGATCTCGGCATCCTCAGCCTGCGCGCCGGGGCCGTCGGCTTCATGTCGAAGACGATCGGGCTCGAGGCCCTGCCGCGTGCCCTGCGTGCAGCGCACCAGGGAGAGCCGATCGTCTCTCGCCGCTTGACGATGAGGCTCGTCCACGGCTTTCGCCGGCATCCGCGAGGATGGCGCCGGGCTGCGTCCGGTGCGCAGCCCGCTGAGCTCGCGCGAGTGGGAGGTGCTCGATCACATGTGCAAGGGGCGCTCGACCGACGAGATCGCCGACGAGCTGGTGGTGTCGGTCGAAACGGTGCGCTCGCATGTGAAGAGCGTTCTGCGCAAGCTCGGCGTGAAGTCCCGTCAGGAGGCGATCGAGGCGACCCAGCGCCTGCGCGCCGGCATGGTCGCCGAGGAGCCCGTCGCCCGGTCGGCATCTTGACGGACGCGACGGCCCGCCGGCTCGCCGCCGTCGAAGCCGTGCTCGAGCGGGCACTCGACGCCTACGGGGGGTTCCTCGCTCATCAGCTCGAGCGAGCTGGCACTGCTGGCGGGTGCCGCGCGGGGCATCGCCGGCCGCGCTCGATCGGCTGGCAGGCCCGTCTCACGCGCATGGTCGCGGACCTGAACGACCTCTCGGCCGCGGTCGGGACGACCCGAGTCGCTCGACCTGGGCGCGGAGGCCGAGCGCGTGGCAGCGGAACTCGACGAGTCCGGCCGGCGCGTCGCCGTGGAGGTGGGCACAGCAGTGCTCGAGGTCGCCGCAGACCAAGGGCTGTTGCGGGCGCTGTTGGGCCATCTCATGCGACCGTCGGTCGCCGCGTCGCGCTCCGGGGTCGCGTTCGAGCTTCGCGTCTGTGAGACGGGCGACGGGCGCGTCCTGATCGAACTCGAGGATGACGGCGGCGCGCCGAGCGATGCGGACGCCCGGCGGCGTCTGCTCGCGTTCGCCCGCCCTGACGGTGGCGGTCCGCTGCTCGGCGCCGGCGTGAGCGGCCCCGCGGCCCGGCGTATCGTCGCCGGGCACGGCGGAGTCCTCGCGTTCGCCCTGGCGATCGTGGGCTCGTTGCGGAGTTCGAGCTTCCGGCGGCGAGCGGCCCATGACGCGGCCTGTGGCCCGCGTCGTGCTCGCCGACGACAGCGCCGACCTGCGTGACGTCATGCGCTCCTACCTGGAGCGCGCGGGCGTGGAAGTCGTGGCGGAGGCGCACGACGGCGCAGGCGCCGTCCAGCTCGCCGAGCAGCTCGACCCCGATGTCGTGGTCCTCGACGTCACGATGCCGGGGATCCCGGTCGGCGAGACGATCATCCGGCTTCAGCACGTCGCGTCCGCGCCGCGGATCGTCGTCTATTCCGGCTGGCCTGCCGGCGAGCTGGCCGGCCTGGGCGTGACGGTGGTCGCCAAGAGCGCCGACCCGTCGGAACTGCTGGACGGCGTGCTCGCCGCGGCCTCGGCGGCGGGGGGATCGTGACGCTGCAGCCGCGGCGACAGCCGGGGCGGTCCCGGGTACCTTGTGCGCCCGCACGATGGCGCGGCTGCATGGCGGCCGCGCCGAGGAGAGCCGCATGAGTGATCGAAGGACAGTCGGCATCGTCGGTCTCGGTTACGTCGGGCTGCCCCTGGCCGTGGAGTTCGCGCAGGCCGGTGACAGCGTCGTCGGTGTCGACATCGACGACGCGCGTGTGGCGAGCCTGCGTGCGGGCGAGTCCTACATCGAGGATGTGCCGTCCGCGGCGATCCGGGAGATCGGCGACCGCCTCCAGGTCACGACCCGGATGTCCAGTCTCGCGCTCGCCGACGCGATCATCGTCTGCGTCCCGACGCCGCTCACCGCCAACCGCGAGCCCGACCTGGGCCCGCTGATCACCGCCGCCCAGGCGCTCGGGGGCCTGATCCAGCGCGGGCAGCTGATCGTCCTCGAGTCGACGACCTACCCCGGCACGACGCGCGACCGCCTGCTCCCGGCGCTCGAGGAGTCGGGCCTCGAGGCCGGAACCGACTTCCACCTCGCGTTCTCACCCGAGCGCGTCGACCCCGGGCGCACCGACTACACGCTGCGCACCACGCCGAAGATCATCGGCGGCCACACCGAGGCCTGCGGCGACGCCGCCGAGGCGCTCTACGCCCGCGTCTGCGACAGCGTCGTTCGCGTGAGCAGCCCTGATGCGGCCGAGATGGCGAAGCTGCTGGAGAACGTCTTCCGCTCGGTGAACATCGCGCTCGTGAACGAGATGGCGGTCCTCGCCGACCGAATGGGGATCGACATGTACGAGGTCGTCGATGCGGCGGCGACGAAGCCGTTCGGCTTCATGCGCTTCGATCCGGGTCCGGGGATGGGCGGCCACTGCCTTCCCGTCGATCCGTTCTACCTGAGCTGGAAGGCGCGCGAGTACGACCTCACGACCGAGTTCATCGAGCTCGCCGGCAAGGTCAACCAGCAGATGCCCTACTACTGCGCAACCCGTGTCGAGGAGGCGCTGAACGACCTCGAGCGGCCCGTGAAGGGGTCGCGCATCGCCATCCTCGGCGTCAGCTACAAGCCCGGCGTCGGTGACGTCCGCGAATCCCCCGCGCTGAAGATCATCCGCCGTCTCCGGGACCTCGGGGCCGAGATCGTCTACCACGACGACTACGTGCAGGAACTGGACGGGTTCGAGCTGCGCGGCGTTTCGCTCGACGAGGCGCTCGAGGGCGCCCACATCGCAGTCATCGTCACGGCCCACCCGGGGATCGACTTCAGTGCCGTCGCGGAGCGTGTTCCGACCGTGGATCTGCGTGGCGTCACGCGAACCAGGCGGGCTGTCGCAGCGGCTCCGCGCGAGCTTGGCCGGTCAGTCCGGCTCGCTGAGTAGGGTCGCACCGCCATGGCCGACGCGCGCATCCCGCCGTCGGGACCGCCAGCGCGCGACCCGACCGCCCCGGCGCGACTGCTGGACGCGGCGGCGGAAGTCGGCCTGCGCGTTGAGCGAGCTCAACGCGAGCTCGACGGGCTCGCAAGCGTTACGGAGCGGCTCGCCGGAGTTGCGGGCGTTTCATCCCGGAGCTTCGGGCCGACGGACCGCGCCCGCGCGCGAGCCCTCGCGATCGATCTCGCCGTCGGGGGAGCACCTCGTGACGTCATCGATGAGCAACTGCGCAGGCGCTTCGGCCTCGCCGATCCGGCCGCGCTGGTGGTGCCGGCGGCCGCAGCAGAGAGGCTGCGGCCCATCGTTCCGCCGCCGACCGTCACCCACCCCGGGCCGAGCACGCCGGATCCTCGCGCGCCGGGGATCGTCCGCACTCCGCGTCGGGCGAGCGGCGGCCGCCCGGCCGCGCGAGGGCTCCCCGGGCGACGGCGGGTCCGGCGATGGCGACTCCGACTGCGGAGGGTGACTTGCCGGGTGAGATCTCCGGCGGCGCCGCCGGACAGGCCGGCGAAGACGGACGACAGAGGCGCATCCGGAGGAGCATCGCCGTCTCGCGCGATGTTCCCGGCGGCGCTGCAGACCTACGGATCGCAGGTCGCGATGGCGGGGCTCTCGCTCGTCAATGCGCTGATCGTGGCCCGAACGCTCGGCGCTCAGGGTCGCGGCGAAGTGGCGTTCCTCACCGTGACGGCCTTTCTCGGCGCCAACATCTGGACGCTGGGCGTGCAGGAGGCGAACGTGAACCTCGCCGGCTCCGAACCGTCGACACGCCGTTCGCTCGCGACCAATTCGCTGATCCTGTCGCTTCTGTTCGGTGGTATGGGGGGCCTCCTGATGGCCGCGATCCTCGCGCTCTTCCCCTCCACCGGCGCCGGAATCAGCGAGCAGCTTCTGTGGATGGTGTTCGCGTCGCTCCCGATGCTGGTGCTCAACTGCGTACCTGCGCTTCCTGATCCAGGGTGACTACGGCTTCGGCGTGACCAACTTCGCCTGGGTCATGCCGTCGGTCGTCAACGTCGGCGTCAACGCGACCCTAGCCGCGCTGGGAGTTCTCACGGTCGGGTTGGCCGTCTTCACGTGGATCGCGGGGCAGACCGCTGCGACCGCCCTGCTCGTCTGGTACGTGCTGCGCCGCACGGGCGGATTCGGCAGGCCGGACGCCAGCCCTCGCGCGCCGCACTCTCCGGTTCGGGAGTCAAGAGCCACGTCGGTCGGATAATGCTGCTCGCGAACTACCGCGTGGATCAGTGGCTGCTCGGAGCGATCGCGGGAACCAAGCAGCTCGGCCAGTACAGCGTCGCCGTCGCCTGGGCCGAGGGTCTCTTCCTGCTGCCGACGGCGCTGGCTGCGGTGCAGCGGCCCGCGGTCGTTCGCGCGTCGCCCCGCGAGGCGGTCCGGATCACCGAGCGGGTCTTCCGACTCTCTGTGCTGATTACGCTGGTCTTCGCCCTGGCCCTCGTGATCCTGGCGCCGGTCCTGTGCGTGACGATCTTCGGTGAGGAGTTCCAGGACTCCGTCACCGATCTGAGAGTGCTCGCCGCCGGCGCCTTCGGAGTCGTAGCTCTCAAGCAACTCGGCAACTCCCTGACCGGGCCGCGACCGCCCGCTGGAGGCGAGCCTGTCGATCGGGGCGGCGTTCGTGATCACGATCGCGCTGGATCTGCTGCTGATCCCTGAGCACGGAGCTCTGGGTGCGGCCGTCGCCTCGTCCGTCGCATACACGCTCGGCGGCATCGTCATTGCGGTCGTGTTCGCTCGCTCGCTGGGCGCGCGCCTGCCCGACCTCATCCCACGCCCGAGCGACCTCGGGGAGATCTGGCGGACGGGCCGCGTCGTGATGCGTCGGCGGCGTGCCGCCGCCGGGCATTAGCACGGCAGGTGATCAAAGCTGTGCGTAGGTAGACCGACGCGGTCGAAACAGGCTGCACAGCGCGGCGACCCAGGCGATCGCAAGCAGCCATCCCGCCACTACGTCAGACGGCCAGTGCCCGCCGTCGGCGATCACCGCTACGCCGACGCCGGCCGCGAACGCGGCTCCCGCGAGCGCGACGAGCGACTTGTCGCGTGCTCTTCGCATCAAGCACACGGCGGCGACGACGATCGCCATCGACAGCATCGCGTGTCCGCTCGGAAACGAACCGGGGCCGTCGCTCGGGTATGGAGCGGCCCTGTCGAACACCCTCTCCAGAGCGAGGCTCGCGAGCGCGACGGGGATCACGGCGAGCGCCAGGAAGATCAGAGCGCGCACGTCACGCCGCAGCAGAAGCACGATCGCGATCAGCATGCACCCCGCGGCGAGCGTCCGCAGGTCGGCCGCGCGATTGAAGAGCGGCAGCATCGAATCCAGCGCGCCGCCATCGGCCCCGCCGATGCCGGGCCGAAGCCAATCCCCGCTGTAGAGGCGGCTGAACAGCTCCCTGTCGGCGTGACGCACCGGGTCGTGCGTGGCGGTAGCGGCGAGAACCCCGAACGCGAGAACCGCGACCAGTGCCACAAGCCGTGGTCGCATCCTCGAGGCGGCCTCCGGTCATCGCCGCCCGCCCCGGCACTCGGGAGTGACCCCGGCTGCGTCGTCACTTGGGCGACAGTACAGACGCCGACCACCGCGTTCCCACGACGTCAATCCTGCGGCCACGGCCCTGGCGGCCATCGACTGGTGGCAAGATGTCGCGGCCCAGGAGGCCGCGGACTGCGCGGCGCCATCTATATGAGCCGCGGAAGCCGATCAGCCATCACGACGCTCGCCTATCACGACGTCGTTCCGGCGGGCGCGCCGGACTCGAGCGGCTTCGCCGGGGCTGGACGCCGGTCGCTACAAGCTCGACCGCGACACCTTCCGCGACCATCTCGATGCGATCGCCGCGGCGGTGACCGCACCACCGGTGACGGGATCTGACCTGCTCTGTGGTGACGTGCCCGCCGGCAGTTCGTGGTCGCTCACGTTCGATGACGGTGGCGCAAGCGCCGGTTGTCGATCGCTGAGGATCTCGAGGGCCGCGGCTGGCGTGGTCAATTCTTCGTCACGACCGGCCGGATCGGCACGCCCGGTTTCGTCGACGGCGACGCGATTCGTCAGCTCGATCGATCAGGCCACGTCGTCGGGTCCCACTCGCACACCCATCCGCAGCGGATGTCAGCGTGCTCCCCCGGGGAGATGGCTCAGGAGTGGCTTGCCAGCGCCGACAGACTGGAGGAGCTGCTCGGGGAGGCGGCCGCAGATCGCTGCGGTGCCCGGCGGCTGGTACTCGCCCGAGGTCGCGCGTGCTGCGGCCGCGGCCGGGGTGCGCGTGCTCTATACATCGGAGCCGGTTCGGGGGATTCAGGTGGTGGACGGGTGCCTCGTGGCCGGCCGGTTCGCACTACTGGGTGGGTCGCGCGCTCGAACCGCTGCGCAGCTGGCGGCGGGCAATCCGCTCCCCCGCGTTCAGCGCCGCGCGACGCGCATGGCGCTGCGCCCCGCGAAGCGACTCAGCGGCGGCGGCTACCTGCGCGCGCGCAAGGTGCTGCTCAGGCTGCGCGACCGCTGACCCTGCGCCCGAGTTCGAGAGCCTCGGTGCGCAGACGACCGGCCAGCCTTCTGGGTCCGGGTCGCAGGTGAATCCCGCGCGTGGACAACCCAGCCTGGGCGAGCGACCTTCGTGCGCTGCGGGTGTCGTAACCGAGGCGAAGGAAGCTGGCCCGCCGCGCGCTCGAGTCGACGATGACGAGGCGCCCGCGCAGGCCAAGCTCGCGGGACTGCCCGACCGCCCCCGGGTTCAGGAGCGTCAGATCGCCCACGTCGAGGCTGACGTCGCCGGATGGCCGAAGACGCCCGCGCCGGAGGCTGTGGGCGAGCGGGCGGTTCGTGTGACCCAGCAGCAGCAACTCGGCGTGCGCGTCGGAGTCCTTCAGTCGCCTCAGTTGCCGGGCGGCCTGGTCCGGCAACGCCGTGTACGCCTGCGGATCGTCCAGTGAGCCGTGAGCGAGCACGATCCCAGAGGGCGCCGCCGCCCTGATGGGAAGTGACTCCAGGTAGACGCGCGTCGAGGGCGCGAGAACGCTGCGCGTCCAGCGCAGGCTGTCGCGGGCGATCGGGATGCAGCGCTCATCGGACAGGCGCCCGATCGCGATCGGGTCGTGGTTCCCCGCGACCGCCGCGGCGTTCAGCGACGCGACGACCTCAACGCACTCGTTGGGCTGCGATCCGTAGCCGACGAGGTCGCCGAGGACGAGGAACTCATCGATGCTCGCGCGTTCGGCGGTCGCGTGGGCGCCGCTTGAGATCGACGAGACATCGCTGCCGCTGCCGCCACGGCTTCAGGAGCTGCCAACGGGGAGCTTCGTCGGCCGTGCGGTGGAGCGGGAGCGTCTGAGTGAGCTGCTCGCAGAGGCGGGCGCAGGCAACCGCCGGGTCGTGCTCCTCCCGGGCGAGCCCGGCATCGGCAAGACCCGCCTCGCGACTCACGCTGCGCTGGCGGCCCGGTCCGAGGCCGCAGTCGTCCTCTACGGGCGCGCTGAGGAGGAGCTCGCGATTCCGTACGGCCCGTGGATCGAGGCGATTCGCCACTACGTCGATTGCGCATCGGAATCGACGCTGCGCGCGTACGTCGAGGCCCTCGAGCGGGAACTTCCTGCTCCCGGTGGTTTACCTTGTCGGTCTCACTACCGCGTCGCGACGTCGGCGCTCGGGAGAGCCACATGGGTGACAGCAGGTCCGTAGGCGTCGTCGGGCCAGGGAACGGCTAGGTCGCGGCGTGGAGATGATGCCTTACTCGGCCGCCGCTCACGGGGCGGCAGTGGAGCGGCTGAACGCGAAGCTGTCGGCTGCCGGCAGCGAATGGCGCTTCCCGGCCGAGGAGCGTCCCGGCACCGCCGACGTGCTCCCGGTTTGGACGGAGAGCTTCGTCGCGATAGGCGGCGATGAGGTCTTTGGTGGCTACGTGCTCAAGCATCAGCGATTCCTGATCCACGGGGATCTGCGCGATGTCGGAAGCCTGCAGATGCCGATCTCGCTGGGACACCTCGACAGCTCGTACTCGAACGTCTCGGTCGCCTTGCTGTTCGACGTCATGCGCCGCTCCCCGCTGGCGTACAGCCTGGGCCTCGGCTCGGAGTCGACCGATTTCGCACGCCTCCTGGCCGCCGGCGGGTGGCGGCACCTGCCGGTGCCGTTCTCTTCAGCGTGAAGTCGGCGAACACGTTCGCACGGAACATTCGGCTGCCTGCCGGCAAGGAGCGGGCTCAGAAGCTGCTGAGGACGCTGGGGAGCGCTCGCCTGGCGGGGCCGGCGTTTCGCGCTCGGCAGATGATGAAATCGCGGCGGCGGTCCCGAGCCGACGGCCGCACGTTCGAGCGCGTGCGGGAGGTGGACGCCTTCGGGCCGCTCGCGGATGATCTGTTCGCGGCCCACGCCGACGCGTACTCGTTCGTGGGCGATCGCCGCGCCGAGGCGCTCGAGTATCTCTACCCAGACGACGCGGACCGCTACATCCGCATCGTCGTAGAGAAGAACGGCGCACCGCTCGGCTGGTGCCTGCTACTCGATACGGCGATGCGAGACGACAAGTATTTCGGCGACATGCGGGTCGGGTCGCTCGTCGACTGCTTCGCTGCGCCCGACGCCGCAGTGGCGGTTGTCGCTGCGGCCGACGACTTCCTCACGCGGCGAGGCGTCGACCTCGTGTTGTCGAATCAACTGCACGTGAGCTGGTGCGGCGCCTTGGAGGCTGCGGGCTACCAGCAAGGACCGAGCAACATGTTATTCTTCTACTCGAAGGAGCTGGACAGCCGGCTCGCGTCCGCCGATGACTGGCATCGGCACGCGCATCTGAATCGCGGCGACGGCGAGGGGCCGACTAATTTGTAGACGAGACCCCGAGCCTGGGCGCGCCGCGGGAAGAACCGAGCTCGGCGCTGATGCTGGCCAGCCTCGCGCGGTGTGGTGGCATGTACCTGGCGGATGACCTCAACTTCGTACGGCTGATGGCGCTTGGCCGGCGCGCTGCGGGCGTGGACGAGCACGCGGCTCGCGTGGCGGTGCTCGGCTTCTGCACGACCGAGTACTACTCGGCCGTGCTGCGCGGGATCGGAGCGGCCACCGGCTTTCCGATCACGACATACGAGCCCGAGTACAACACGGTCCACCAGACCTTGCTCGATCCGCAGTCGCCGCTGTACTCATTCAGCCCCGATTTCGTCGTGATCCTGACCGCGGTCCAGGGACTGCGGACCGCGCTGCTGGGCGCGGACGCCGGAAAGCACCAGGAGGTCGCCGAGCACGAGCTGGAGAGCCTTCGCTCGGTATGCGTGCGCGCCAGCCAGATCCCCGGCGTCACCGTTGTGGTGAACGAGTTCGTCGTCCCTTATGAGCGGCCCTGGGGCAACTTCAGCGCTCATCTCGCGAATGCGCCCGCGAGCACGGTGCGGCGCATCAACGATGGTCTGCGGCAGATCGCCGGCGAGCTTCCGAACGTGCATACGGTCGACTGTGACCACATCGCCTCGTGGCTCGGCAAGAAGGCCTGGTTCGACGAGCGCCTGTGGTGCTACAGCAAGAGCTTCTGTCACCCCGACGCGCTTCCGCAGGTCGCCGGTCAGGCGATCGACATCTTCCGAGCGGTCCGGGGCGCGGCCGTCAAGTGCATCGCACTCGATCTCGACAACGTCCTCTGGGGCGGGACCATCGGCGAGGACGGACTCGAAGGGATCCGGCTGGGTGAGCTCGGCGAGGGCGAGGCGTACGTCCGCTTTCAGCTGTGGCTCAGGGAGCTGCGGGCCCGCGGGATCCTGCTCGCTGTGTGTAGCAAGAACGACGACGAGCGGGCACGCGAGCCGTTTCGCAAGCACGCCGACATGGTCCTGACCGAGGACGACATCGGCTGCTTCATCGCCAACTGGGAGGACAAGGCCGGCAACCTGCGCCGGATCGCAGCGCAGCTCAACATCGGGGCGGACGCCCTGCTCTTCCTGGACGACTCGCCGTTCGAGCGCAACCTCGTGCGCGAGCTCGCGCCGGAGGTGTGTGTGCCGGAGTTGCCATCCGAGCCGGCCGACTTCGTGCCGTACCTGGAATCGCTCAACCTGTTCGAGGCGACGCAGTTCAGCGCCGAGGACCGTAAGCGGGCGGACTTCTACCGCGCGGAGTCGGAGCGCGAAAGCGAAGCGACTAGGTTCACATCCGTCGATCAGTACCTCGAGAGTCTGAGCATGCAGGCGACATTCGAGCCCTTCGACGCCATGCACCTCCCACGCATAACCCAGCTGGTGCAGCGCACGAACCAGTTCAACCTGACGACGATCCGCCATTCGGCGGAGGAGATCAGGCAATTCGCCGACGATCCGGCGATCGTCTCCCGCTACGTCACGCTGGCGGACAAGTTCGGCGACAGCGGGCTGATCTCGGTCGTGATCGCGAGGCGCGAGCGCGACCTGCTGGACATCGTGACCTGGCTGATGAGCTGCCGCGTCGTAGCACGCCGGCTTGAGGAGTTCGTGCTCGACCGGCTGGTGGAGCTGGCGCGCGAGGTCGGCATCCACCGGCTCAGAGGTCGTTATGTCCCGACGGCGAAGAACGGCCTCGTGGCCGGACACTACGAGCGGCTCGGGTTCCGGCACGCCGACGAGCAGGACGGTGGGAGCACGACTTGGGAACTGAGCGTCGCCGACCACGTACCTTCGGGAGCTCCTATCGAGAGGGGGACGCTTGAGCTCGGATCACCAGGAGACCTGGGACAGGCTGCGAGCCATATTTGAGGAGGTCTTCGACCGGCCGGTCGAGCTCCAGGCCGATACGACGGCGGCCGACATCGAGGAGTGGGACTCGATCGCACACGTGATCCTGATCCTCGCGACGGAGACCGAGTTCGGCATCAGGTTCGAGAGCAGCGAGATCCTCAACGCGGCCGACGTCGGTGAGTTCGTGGAGCTCATCGCCTCCAAGATGAGCCAGTGACGGCCGCTGGCGCACACCATCGCGGCGGGGCGGTTGCGGCGTGAGCTTCACGCTTCGGCTACTCGACGAGCACCTGCGACGGTTCGCGGACGCGAGCGGCGATCAGAACCCGCTCCACGTTGACCAGTTGTATGCGCGTCATACGCCGCACGGCCGCTGTGTAGCGCAGGGCGCACTCGTCACCATCGCGGCGCTGGGCGCCGCTGACCCTGCTGCGCTGCGCGCCGCCCGGACGATCGACCTCAAGTTCCGGCATCCGGTCTTCCCGGACGAGGACCACAGCGTCGCGCTCGTGGCCTCAGACGGCGACCGGACACGGATCGAGGTCGCCGCGGGCCAGGTCGCGGCCAGCGTCGTCGTTCGCAGCGATCCCGGCGGTGGCGATCTCACGCTCCCGGAGGACGTGGACGGGGCTGCCGTCGGGGAGAGCGCAGCACGGCATCAAACGATCGACGAGCTGGTGCACCCCGGTCTTTCGCTCAGCGAGCCATACGCCTGCGACCTCGCGATGTTGCGCGCGCTCGCTGCGGATCTCGGCGCGGCGCAGGTGCCGGACGGCATCCTGGTTTGGCTCGCGGCGGCGAGCTACACGGTCGGGATGCTCGTCCCCGGCCGCGACGCGCTCTTCGTGGGCGCGAAGCTCGCTCGCTCAACCTCGCCCGGCGCAGGGGCCTGACGGCGTCGGTCGCGCTCGCCGACGATCGCACCGGGCTTGTCATGGTCGACGCGGTGCTCGAGCGAGGCGCGTCGTCCGCGCAGATGACGCTGCAGACCTTCCTCCGATCGCCGGTGCCGCGGCCCGACCGCGCGACCGTCAGCCGCTACCTGTTGCCGTCAGCCGAGCTCGAGGGTCGCAAGATCCTCGTCGTCGGCGGGAGCCGCGGGCTCGGCGCCTCGCTGTCTGGCGCGTTCGCGACGCAGGGAGCAACCGTTTGGGCAGGGTTCGCTGAGAGCGCGGAGCAGGCTGCCGAGCTTCGCGACGAGTTCGGCGGCGAGCGCCTGCGGCTGCTCGAGTTCGACGCGTCGAGCCCCGAACAGGCGCGAGGGGCATTCGACGTGCTGCGCACCGAGGCGGGCGCTCTCGACGGCGTCGTCCTGTGCGCCGCGCCGGCGCTGTACGAGACGGCGGTTCATCCCGACGCCATCGACGGCACGCTTCGATTTCTCGGAGCGAGCATGGCGATGGCACTGGTGCCGCTCGCAGAGGCCGTTCAGCTTCTCGCGCCAGATGCGTGGCTCGTCGTGGTGTCATCTTCTGCCCTCGACGATCCCCCCGCGGGCTGGCCGCAGTACTTGATCGCCAAGGCGGCACTGGAAGGGGCGGCCGGCTACTGCTCACGGCACACGGGCGCACGCGTGCTCGTCGTCCGCGCTCCGCTGATGCTGAGCGACAGCACGAACACGCCGCTGGCGAGGGTCGACGCGGTGCCGACCGAGCGGGTGGCCGCGGGAATCGCGCGCTGGGTGATGGAACCGCCGGACGAGCACGGCGAACTGTCCGTGCTCGGGCCCGACGACCTGCTCGGCGATTCGCCTTAGTCGTCGGGCGATCGCCCGCGCCACGCTGGGCCGTCCTCGCGGTAGAGCCCCTTACCGCCGAGCACGATCCGACCGCGCCACATCACGGTGCCGCTGTTCCGCAGGTCGCGCGTTCCGATCATCGGCCATGCTCGCGACTTGGCCGAGCGGATCAAGCGCCGCGGCTACTGACGGCACGTGTTGTTGTGGTTCAGCAGGTGTTGTCGGAGACGCAGGCGTCGAGGACGCGGAAGCGTGTCCAGTCGACGCCGGTTGTGATGTCGAAGCCGTACATGCCGTTGAATGGTGAGAGGCCTGCGTTCTGGGCGATCGCGACGAAGGGGTCGGGGTCTCCGAAGCTTGTGTAGCTCGCTCCGGATTCGACTTGGATGCCCCAGGCTGCGTTGCCGCCGTTGGTGTCGCCGACGATCAGGCCGTAGCGGGCGAGTGCGCGCAGGATGATCTTGCGGTATTCAGGGATTGCGAGCGCGTTGATCTCGGCGTCGCTCATCGCGAGTTGCAGCCGGGCTCCGAGTGGTGGGGCGTTGGTGTTCGACAGGCCGAAGTCCGAGCACTTGTTGGCGGTCGTGCCGGGCTGGGCGGGGTAGACGCTGACGCCGGCGGTGCACTTGATCGCTGCGAACAGGGCGTGGTCGATCGTGCCCGCTTGCATTTCGGGGCCGCGGATGATGCCGGCGGCCAGTCCGAACCACGCGGCGGTCGCGTTGGAGCCCAGGCCGTCACCGTCGATGCGTGTCTTGCCGCCGTGGCTGACGGTGAGGGTGCCGCCGCCGGCGGGCTTGGAGCGCACCTGCCAGAAGTCGTATTCCCAGCCGGTGGCCTGGTCGATCACCGCCAGATGACCATCACCGGCCGATGCGGCCTTCGCTGCGTCGGGAATCCGGACCTGGTCGCCGTGAACGTCACAAGATGAGACCGCGACCCTGCACTCCACCGTGAACAGCGGATCGCTGGCGCGCGAGTAGTACAGCGGGTGGAAGTAATCGTCGTTGGTCGTCGAGTGACCGGCCAGCATGGTCTGCGGATCGCCCCACGACAACAACCGGCTGACGATCGCCGACGAGTTGGGATGCACGCGCGGCGTGCTCGGGATCGGCCTGTTGAAAGGACTCGTCGCCGCATACGGCTTCCAGCACGCAGGCGGCCGATTACCGGCGTGATACGGCCCGTAAAGGGTGCAACCCGCCGTCCCAGGCGGAGCACCACCACCTCCACCACCGCTTGTGGTGATCGTGAAGGTGCGTGTCGGGCTGTAGCCGGTGTTGCCGCCACTGTCGCCTTGTTCAGCGCGTGCGGTGTAGGTGCCGGCGGCGAGTGGTGTGGCGTTGACCGAGTACGAGCCGCTGGAGGATCGTGTCGTCGTGAGCGACTGCACGAGGGCGCCGCTGACGCTCGTGCCCGCGTGCACGCGCACCGTGACCGAGCTGGAGTCCCCGGTGAGCGCTCCCGCCGTTCCCGAGAAGGTCGGCGTCGTGTTCGTCGACGTCGAAGGCGGCGCGATCAGCGACACCACCGGTGCCGTCGTGTCACCACCACCTGTGCCCCGCCTGCCACCGCCTGTGCCACCACCACCGCCTTGCCGCCGCCGCTCGCCACGGTGAACGTCGACCGGGGGGCTGTAGCCGGTGTTGCCGGCGCTGTCGCCCTGCTCGGCGCGCGCGGTGTAGGTGCCGGGTGAGAGCGGGGCGCTCTGAACGGTGTACATGCCGAACGTTCGCGTTGTCACCATCGACTGCACCGCAGAGCCCGATACGGTCGATCCTGCGTAGAGGCGAACGGTGACCAGCAGTGAGTCGCCGGTGTCGACGCCCGCCAGGCCGCTGAGCATCGCGCTTCCGTCCGAGCTGATCGGCGGTGACCACAACACGATCGCCGGAGCCGACGTGTCAGCCGCCGTGGTGATCGTGAAGGTGCGTGTCGGGCTGTAGCCGGTGTTGCCGCCACTGTCGCCTTGTTCAGCGCGTGCGGTGTAGGTGCCGGCGGCGAGTGGTGTGGCGTTGACCGAGTACGAGCCGCTGGAGGATCGTGTCGTCGTGAGCGACTGCACGAGGGCGCCGCTGACGCTCGTGCCCGCGTGCACGCGCACCGTGACCGAGCTGGAGTCCCCGGTGAGCGCTCCCGCCGTTCCCGAGAACGTCGGCGTCGTGTTCGTCGACGTCGAAGGCGGCGCGATCAGCGACACCACCGGTGCCGTCGTGTCACCACCACCTGTGCCGCCGCCTGTGCCACCGCCTGTGCCGCCACCACCGCCTGTGCCGCCGCTGCTCGCCACGGTGAACGTCGACCGCGCGGCTGTAGCCGGTGTTGCCGGCGCTGTCGCCCTGCTCGGCGCGCGCGGTGTAGGTGCCGGGTGAGAGCGGGGCGCTCTGAACGGTGTACATGCCGAACGTTCGCGTTGTCACCATCGACTGCACCGCAGAGCCCGATACGGTCGATCCTGCGTAGAGGCGAACGGTGACCAGCAGTGAGTCGCCGGTGTCGACGCCCGCCAGGCCGCTGAGCATCGCGCTTCCGTCCGAGCTGATCGGCGGTGACCACAACACGATCGCCGGAGCCGACGTGTCAGCCGCCGTGGTGATCGTGAAGGTGCGTGTCGGGCTGTAGCCGGTGTTGCCGCCACTGTCGCCTCTGTTCAGCGCGTGCGGTGTAGGTGCCGGCGGCGAGTGGTGTGGCGTTGACCGAGTACGAGCCGCTGGAGGATCGTGTCGTGGTGAGCGACTGCACGAGGGCGCCGCTGACGCTCGTGCCTGCGTGCACGCGCACCGTGACCGAGCTGGAGTCGCCGGTGAGCGCTCCCGCCGTTCCCGAGAACGTCGGCGTCGTGTTCGTCGACGACGAAGGCGGCGCGCTCAGCGACACCACCGGTGCCGTCGTGTCACCACCACCGCTCGCCACGGTGAACGTGACCGGCGGGCTGTAGCCGGTGTTGCCGGCGCTGTCGCCTTGTTCGGCGCGTGCGGTGTAGGTGCCGGCGGCGAGTGGTGTGGCGTTGACCGAGTACGAGCCGCTGGAGGATCGTGTCGTCGTGAGCGACTGCACGAGGGCGCCGCTGACGCTCGTGCCCGCGTGCACGCGCACCGTGACCGAGCTGGAGTCCCCGGTGAGCGCTCCCGCCGTTCCCGAGAGCGTCGGCGTCGAGTTCGTCGACGACGAAGGCGGCGCGTTCAGCGACACCACCGGTGCCGTCGTGTCGCCACCACCGCCCGCCACGGTGAACGTGACCGGCGGGCTGTAGCCGGTGTTGCCGCGCGCTGTCGCCTCTGTTCAGCGCGTGCGGTGTAGGTGCCAGGCGAGAGCGAAAGGCTTTGAACGGTGTACATGCCGAACGTCCGCGCCGAGGTGATCGACTGCACCGGAGCGCCAGATGCGGTCGATCCTGCGTAGAGGCGAACGGTGACCAGAAGTGAGTCGCCGGTGTCCACGCCCGCCAAGCCGCTGAGCAGAGCGCTTCGGTCGGAGCTGACCTGCGGTGACCACAACACGATCACCGGCGCAGCGGTGTCAGCGGCCGCCCGCGCCAGTGGCGCGTTGAGCGATCTGCTGCGTGAGCAACGGGTGGTCGAGCGCACAGTGGCAGCGCGCCGGGAGCGTCGACCGGACGAGGAGACCGCGATCACCCCGAACCGGTAGCGCTTGCCGCAGCGCAGTCCTCGCACGCGTGCGGACGTTCGGCGGGTGGACACCTTTCGCTTGCGCGCGACGTACACGAGGTATCGCGCGGGGCGTCTGCCCCGCGGGCGTCCCCAGCGCAGGAGCATCGTCGTGCGCGAGCGCTTGCGGACGGTCAGTCCGCGTGGCTTGCTCGGCCGTGCGGGCTTGGCCTTCTCAGACTTCCCTGGAGTCAGCCGCCCGAGCTGGGGTTGGGTCGAAGATCCCTGCGGCGGGCGTGGCGAACAGCGCCGAGATCGTCATGATCAGCGTGGCGAGGGTCACCCTGAGGAGCATCTTCCGTTGCCCCGGCGCCAAAGCCGCGGAACGCGCCAACAGGAAACCCTCGGGCGAAACGTCCCGGGGCCGACACATCGCGGAGGGTACATAACAGCGTCAGCGACGGTCAACCGCGCTCGCGCGCGTGTTGTGGTTCAGCAGGTGTTGTCGGAGACGCAGGCGTCGAGGACGCGGAAGCGTGTCCAGTCGACGCCGGTTGTGATGTCGAAGCCGTACATGCCGTTGAATGGTGAGAGGCCTGCGTTCTGGGCGATCGCGACGAAGGGGTCGGGGTCTCCGAAGCTGGTGTAGCCGCTCCGGATTCGACTTGGATGCCCCAGGCGGCGTTGCCGCCGTTGGTGTCGCCGACGATCAGGCCGTAGCGGGCGAGTGCGCGCAGGATGATCTTGCGGTATTCAGGGATTGCGAGCGCGTTGATCTCGGCGTCGCTCATCGCGAGTTGCAGTCGGGCTCCGAGTGGTGGGGCGTTGGTGTTCGACAGGCCGAAGTCCGAGCATCTGTTGGCGGTCGTGCCGGGCTGGGCGGGGTAGACGCTGACGCCGGCGGTGCACTTGATCGCTGCGAACAGGGCGTGGTCGATGGTGCCCGCCTGCATTTCGGGGCCGCGGATGATGCCGGCGGCCAGTCCGAACCATGCGGCGGTCGCGTTGGAGCCCAGGCCGTCACCGTCGATGCGTGTCTTGCCGCCGTGGCTGACGGTGAGGGTGCCGCCGCCGGCGGGCTTGGAGCGCACCTGCCAGAAGTCGTATTCCCAGCCGGTGGCCTGGTCGATCACCGCCAGATGACCATCACCGCCGCCCGCTGCGCGAGCGGCATCGGGAATCCGGACCTGGTCGCCGTTGACCTTGCAGCCGGATGCAGCCACGGCGCACTTCACCGTGAACAGCGGGTCGCCGGCGCGCGAGTAGTACAGCGGGTGGAAGTAATCGTCGTTGGTCGTCGAGTGACCGGCCAGCATGGTCTGCGGATCGCCCCACGACAACAACCGGCTGACGATCGCCGACGAGTTGGGATGCACGCGCGGCGTGCTCGGGATCGGCCTGTTGAAAGGACTCGTCGCCGCATACGGCTTCCAGCACGCAGGCGGCCGATTACCGGCGTGATACGGCCCGTAAAGGGTGCAACCCGCCGTCCCGGGCGGAGCACCACCCCCGGTCGGTGGAGCGCCGCCGCCGGGGCCCGGATCGGGGGCGATCCCACCGGCGTTCGCCTGCGGTGGTCCCGGGGCTCCGGTCGATGACGGCGGCCCGCCGAGCGGCGCGGTCACGGGCCGCGAGCCTGCCCCTCGTCGCGGCTTTGCCCGGACGGTGCGCGATTGCCGGCTGTAGCGTCCGGACCTCGCGACGGCTCTGAGCCGGTAGACGTAGGAGCGCCCGTTGCGCAGGCCGCGGTCGATGAAGCTTCGCGACGTCGCGGAGACGGTCGCGATCGGGCGGCGCGGCCACCGCGTGCCGGAGCGCCTGTAGATCCGTACCCGCTTGATCGCGGGGCCGCCGCCGGCGATCCGCCAGGTCAGCGTGATGCTGCCGTCACGGGCGCCGGCCCGAAGCCCGATCGGCGGCCTGGGGCGGATCAGCTTTCGCGGCTTTGCCCGGACGGTGCGCGATTGCCGGCTGTAGCGTCCGGACCTCGCGACGGCTCTGAGCCGGTAGACGTAGGAGCGCCCGTTGCGCAGGCCGCGGTCGATGAAGCTTCGCGACGTCGCGGAGACGGTCGCGATCGGGCGGCGCGGCCACCGCGTGCCGGAGCGCCTGTAGATCCGTACCCGCTTGATCGCGGGGCCGCCGCCGGCGATCCGCCAGGTCAGCGTGATGCTGCCGCCGCTCGCATTGGCGCGGAGCTTCTGGGGGGCCTGTGGCCGGCCGGCGGCGTTTGCCGCCGTGGCTGCAACGAGCACGAGCAGGACCGTCATCGTGGCGATGGCGCACGCTCGGTTCACAAGTGAGGGCGACGGTGCGGAGTGGGGCATCTCGGTCCTTTCGCGCCCGGTGCGAAGTGGCCACGATCGGGCGACCGAAGGCGGGCCGCTGGGGCTCGCCGGGTATCCCGGCCATGCGACGCGCGCCACGCCAGGGCCTCGGGAGGGGAACCGAGCGTGACCTGACCAGGGCTGTGCGAATCAGTGACGCAGCGCATCAGGGTAGCCGCTGCACCAGCGTGGCTTCGGTGGGGGAGAAATCTCCCCCACCCTCTGGGGGCTGGTAGTCACCACCCACCCTCAGGACTTTCCACGCCACGCCTCGACAGGTCCTTACGATGAGTACGCGACGCTGACAGGAGGTGAGCGTCGGGAAAGCGATCGGGGGGCCGACGTGTTGGAGCAGTTCGTGGACCATGGATGTGGTTCTGAATCTGTTGCTGGGCAAGCTGAGGGGGCGCCGCTTCGTGCCGCGGTTGAGGAATCCGCACCTCGCGTCCAGCAGAGTCGAGCGATCGAACGTGTGGGCCGCCGCGTCAGCGGTGCGCGTGACTGGGCTGCGCTCATCACAGTGCGCGCACTGCCGGCACTGGCGGGCGGGCTCGCAGCGGCCCTGGTTGCCCCCGACGGCATGAGTTCGGTGGCGTTCGGGTTGCTCGTATGGTCGGCACTTGCACTGACCGCTCACGGCGTACGAGCGCTCGCTCCGCCTCGAGGCCTGCTCCCGTTCGTGGCGCCGCTGCTTCATATCGTCCCTGCGCTCGCGATCGGCGTCGTCCTCGCGCTTGCCGGCGCGAGCGGGGTCATCGATGGCCTGGGAACGGCGACCGCGTTGACGATCGCGTCTGCGGCCGCGCTGGGCGGGATCGTCGCGGCGTTCGCCGAGGCGAGAGTTGCCGCGGCGCGGTGCAAGCGCGTGGTCGTGATCGGCTGCGCGCGCGAGGCGGCCAACCTCTCGGGCGAGCTTCAGCTCGCCGGCTGCACCGGGGTCGAGGTGATCGGGTTCGTCGATTGCGGCTCGCATGGCGATCGATCGGTGGGTCGGCGGCTGGGCCCGCTCGAGGATCTGGAACACCTCATATCCGAGCACGAGCCCGACCTTCTGCTGGTGTCATCTTCGGCGCCGCGCATCGATATCTTCCGGGCCCTGTCGGACAGCTGCCTGGGCAGCTCGGCACGCGTGCTCGAATTGACGGCGTTCTACGAGAACACGCTCGGCCACGTGCCGATCGGCGCGATCAACGACGCCTGGTTCCAGTGCGTGATGCACCCGAACTGGGCTCGGACGTCCCGCGCAGGCCGAATCTGGGATGTCCTGATCGCGCTCGCGGTGGCGGTCATCGCGGCGCCTCTGATGGTCGTGCTGGCGCTGCTGATTCGTCGCGATGGCGGGCCGGTCCTCTACCGCCAGGTCCGCATCGGGGAGGGCGGAAGGCCCTTCCAGATGTACAAGCTTCGGTCGATGCGCGTCGAGACCGGATCGCCCGCGACCTGGTCGTCGGCCTCCGATTCGCGCGTGACGGCAGTGGGGCGCTTCATGCGCAAGACGCATGTCGACGAGATCCCGCAGCTCGTCAACGTGCTGCGCGGCGAGATGAGCATCGTCGGTCCGCGCCCCGAGCAGCCGGAGATCGTCGAGCAACTCGAGCGAACGATTCCGTTCTACGCGCGCCGGCACCTCACTCGGCCCGGGGTTACGGGCTGGGCCCAGGTCCACTGCGGCTACTCGGGGTCCGAGTCCGGCTCGGCCTGGAAGCTGTCTCACGATCTCTATTACCTTCGCCACCGGTCCGCGTTCCTGGATCTGATGATCCTCACCGAGACCGTGCGAACGCTGTTCTTCGACCGGCAATACGTCGCGGCACAGAACGGGCTCTCGTTCGTGCTTCCCGACGAGCCGGCGATCAGCGAAGCCAGCTAGCAGTGCGCGTGGTGAGGGGTTCCGGTCTGACCGCGCTGCCGGCGGCAGGCCTGACGCTGCTCGTCGCGAACGTTCCGTCGGCTGCTGAGCGGTTCGCGCCGCAGGCGCCGAGCGGCCTGTCCGACCGTCAGAACGGCATCCGTCAGTCCACCGTCGGGACCGGCGGCTACTACATGTACGACTTGGCGGCCCGACAGGCGCTCAGCGCGGATAGCCAGACAGGGTCGCACGGCGTGCTTCGCCTTGTTCCGCCGGGTCCTACGACTGGCGCTTCCATTCGGTCGCCGGCTCGACCTACACCGACACGGGCAGCGCCGACTGCCACTGACGCAGGAGAAAGACGGCCGGCGCATGACGCGCGGGAATTCCCACGTCGGCCTAGAAGAAGCACGGACGCCATGAACATCGGAAAGTCACTTCAGATCCAGCCTCGGTTGCGCTTTCACGCCACCTGGGCGGCCGCCATGGCGACGACCGCCGTCTGGCTGGTCGGCTGTTCGTCCCAGGACAAGAAGATGCCGACCTCGAATGCCGGCGCGCCGGCGCCGGTGCTCGACGAGCCGGTGGACGGGTCGGCGACCACGGATTCGACGCCGACGTTCGCCGGCACCGTCGAGACCGCGTCAGGCGACGTCCCGACGGTGAAGGTCCGCGTCTACAAGGGCTCTGAGGTCTCGGGCGCTCCGCTGCGACGCTCGCAGATCATCGCCGGACGCGACGGGAAGTGGAGCCTGGAGGATGGGACGCCGCTGGCACCCGGCACGTACACCGCGCAGGCGGCGCAGACCGACCGCGCCGGCGACGCCGGGCTGTCCGATGCGGTGACGTTCACCGTCGACCCGCCGCGCGAGGTGGGCGACGCCCCGGCGCTGATCGCGGCCGGCGACATCGCCGACTGCGGATCGACGGGCGATGACAAGACCGCGGCCCTGCTCGCCAAGCTGACCGGGGAAATCCAGACGATCGGCGACAACGCCTATCCGAAGGGGTCAACCGAGGACTTCAGGTGCTTCGACGCGAGCTGGGGGCGTTTCAAGTCGCGAATTCATCCCTCACTCGGCGACCACGAGTACGACCTCGGCGACGCAAAGCCCTACTTCGCGTACTTCGGGAAGGCGGCCGGCGACCCGAAGAAGGGCTACTACTCGTACGACCTGGGGACGTGGCGCATCGCCGTGACAAACTCGGTCTGCCACGTCGTTCCGGGTGGCTGTGACGCTGGGAGCCCACAGGAGGAGTGGCTGCGCCAGGATCTCGCGTCGAATCCGCGCCAGTGTTCACTGGCCGTCGTCGGTGGCCCGCGCTTCAGCTCCGGCGAGGTGCATGGATCTTCGGCCAGGTACGAGGATCTGTGGAAGGCGCTGTACGACAATGGGGTCGATGTCGTCCTGTCAGGTGATGACCACGTATACGAGCGGTTCGCACCGCAGACGCCGAACGGCCTGTCGGACGTCGACCATGGGATTCGCCAGTTCACGGTCGGCACGGGCGGGTATTACCTCTACAAGTTCGGCCGCACGCTGCCGCTCAGCGAGGAACGCAGGGCGGGCACGCACGGATTGCTGCGTCTCACCCTGCGCGACGGGTCCTACGACTGGCGCTTTCACGCGGTCGCGGGGTCGGACTACACGGACACGGGCAGCACCAACTGCCATTGACAAGCGCGGCAGGGCAGGCCGCCCGCCAGCCGTGAACGAGCAAGGAAGCCATGAACACACAACAGTCGACTAGAGCCCGTCATCGTGGCGTGCACGCCGGTAAAGTGACCTACGTGGAGCGCCACGATCGAACGTCCGGGCCGTCTTCCGAGTCTGGGTTCGAGGCCTATCGTGGCGCGGTTAGCCGGCAGTGGAAGCTCGTGCTCATCGTGGTCGTAGCCGCCGTCACCGCCGCTTTCGCGTGGACGGCGATCAGGTCGTCGAAGTACGAGTCGACCGCATCGCTGCTGGCTGCACCGCTTCCAGCGACCAACGAGACCTTCATCGGCATCGATGTGTTGCGCGAGTCTGCCGACGCGACCCGCACGATCCAGACGGCGGCTGCATTGCTCGACACGCATGAGGCTGCCGAGCGGACCGCCAAGGCGATCGGTGATGGCCTCACGATCCAGGACGTCCAGGATCGTGTCGCGATCGCGCCTGGTCGGACAGACGAACATCATCGACGTCACCGCTGAGGCCGACACGGCCGCCGGGCGCCGCCACTTGGCGAATGAGTATGTGAACGCTGCGCTTTGGGCTGCGGCGCGAGCGTATCCGACAACAGGTCGCCACGGCGATCAAGACGTCCGCCAGCAACTCAAGACCCTGCCGACCGACTCCGGGGCGGCAGGCCGACCTACGCGCACGGCTTCCGCAGTTGATCGCAGTTCGGAACGGCGTCGATCCAAGCCTTGCGGTCGGCCAACCGGCGATCGCCACCAGACGGTGACAGCAACGTGGCAGCCGCGCTCTTGCTGGTCATGGCGCTGCTCGTTGGATTGGTTGCCGGGGTGGGCGTGGCGATCTGGGCTGACGCAACGCGGCGACGAGCGGCGACGCACGGCGAGCTGCTGGCGACCTACCCGCTGCCGATGCTGGCGCAAGTGCCGCTTCCGGCGCGGAATCGAACGATGCGTCTTGCCATCTCGAATCCCGTCGAGCCGACACCGCAGGCGGCCGAGGCCTACCGGTCGGTGCTGCGCAGGTGCACACCCGTGAGCGCAGCACGCTATTCGTCACGAGCGCGTCGCAGGACGACGGCAAGACGCACGTCGCCGTCGGACTGGCGATGGTCGCCGCGGCCTCGGGGCTGCGCGTCGCGCTCGTCGACTTCGACCTGCGAAGTCCCGGGATCGGCGATCTCCTTCACATTCCGGCGTCGTCACGCGTGTCCGGCCACGCATCTCGGGCGGGCGAGTCTCGCATGAGGCCGTGGCTCGTGGAGATCGAATCGGCGCCGGGGCTCGCCGTACTCGCCTTCCGCACGAGCCGTTGACAAGTCTCGGGCCTCGAGACGAGCCTGCGGAACGCAGCGTCGCTGATCGACGAGATGAGCCGCGATGTCGACGTGGTCGTTGTGGATACCCCTCCACTCGGTGAGGTCAGCGATGCGTTACGAATCGCCGCGCAGGCCGACGAGATTCTAATCGTGGCGCGGCCCGACCACACTTCGCTGGCGGGCTTCGAGCGCACACGCGATCTGCTTGAGCGCTCCGGACATCCCGCGTCCGGAATTGTCGTGGTGGGCGGACAGATCGGCGCGACGTCCGGCTATCCCTACGGAACCGGAGGAACCGTCGAAGGAAGCTCGGGCATAACGATCGCCCCGGATGAGCGCGGTTCATCGGCCCGACTCGTCGTCGCGCCGCAGGCCCAGACGGTCGTCGCCGCACTCGTTGCGGGCACGACGGTAGGAGTCCTGGTAGCCAGCCAACCTCTTGTGGCAGCGGGCGTGGTGTTGGCGCCGTTGGCCGCTGCATTGGCGCTGTACCGGCTGCCGCTTGCCGTCGCGCTGTGGATTCCGCTGATGTTTGTCGAGGGTGTGCCTGGTTCCCGGCTCGCTCCCGGAGTTGTTCGGGCTGTTTGTGGGTGTCGGATGGGTGGCCGCCCTGAAGGTCGGGTCTCTACGCGGCGCGCTCGCTGGCGAGCGTGGACTTCTATTGGCGCTGTGCGCGATGCTGACGTGGTTTGCGTTCTCGCTCGTATGGGCCTATGACGCGTCCGTTGCGGCAGGCTACCTGTGGTACTTCGCCGAGGTCGCGATCTTTCTAGTCATCATCGCGACGGTGCCGCGAGACACCGACACGGTCAAGTTGTTCGTTGCCATGTTCGTAGCGGGGGCGGTGGTTTCCGTTGCCATCGGTTCGGTCGGGTTGCTCCGCGGCACTCAGCCGGTCGAGGCGGAAGGGCGCCTCTCGGGAGCCGCAGGCGATCCGAATTACCTCGCAGCTGCGTTGATGCCGGCGGTCGCGTTGACGCTCGGGATGGCGAGCGCAGCAGCGACCCGTGCCGGGCGCTACTGGTCACTGGCTGCGGTCCTGCCCCTCGTGATGGGAGTTGCGGCGAGCCAGTCGCGCGGCGGCATGGTTGCCGCAGTTGTAATGGCGGTCGTGGCGCTGGTCGTGTTTCCGCGCGAGCGGTGGACGATTCTGCTGTGCGTGTGCGCTGTCGCGAGCGTTGGCGCCACCTACTTTGTGGCTAACCCAGCTGCATGGAGCGCGTCACACATGACGAGTATGGGGGAAGCGGACGGGACGATCTGTGGCTTGTTGGAAGTCGCGTCGCGCGTGACCACCCGATCGTCGGCGTTGGACTCGACAACTTCGCCATTGTATCGCCGTCATATATCACGGAGCCCGGGCGATAAGCACGTTCGAGGGATCCTGCGCGGGCAGGAACTGCACAACGTCTACCTCGGGATGGTCGTCGAGGTCGGCCCATTGGGTCTCTTGCTGTTCTTGGGGGTGCCGCTCTTCTGCCTTCGCGCAGCCATGGCGGCATCGCGCCGCTACGAAGCCGCAACGATGTATGGGATGTCAAGGCTGTCACGAACGGCGCTGGTCGCGCTAAGCGGAGTGCTGACTACCGCCGTCTTCCTTCCCAACGCTGCCGACAAACGGCTGTGGGTACTGATGGCCTTGACGGTCGCGCTATCGAGGGTGTCGCGCCGCGTGACGGGTGAGCCCGGCAACTTCGCGCCCGCTGGTGTGGTCGGTGCGCGCCCTACATCACGGCTGTCGCGCTCGCCGGGGCGGTTGTGACCAAAGTGCTGCTTGCACTACTCGCGCTCGCCGCGGTCGCCGTCGCCCTGGCCTCCTTCTTCAATGCTGGCAAGGAGGAGGAGCACGCTTCATCGGCGGGTCCTGCAGCCGCTGAGGTGGAGGGCAGTTGCCCCGCCCGACGTGGGCGGCTCAGCGCTGGTCCGTACCCAACAGCGTGCTGGAAACCATACTCGACAAAGAGCCCATTCAACCGACGGATCCCCGCTAAACCGCGCCTGCTGCGCGGCTCGCGGGCAATAGTCCGGCGCCTGACGAGTTGGGGGCCCGCCGCAGCGGATTCTCGCCGGACACGCTGACACTCGAGCCGACTACTTCCACCCGATCTACTGGTCGCGGCGTGACGATCCGAAGTTCCGGATCCACTGCACCCATTACGGACGTTGCCCGCTCGAGGGGCACGTCATTCGGATACCGGATGCTGCACGCCCGGCCGGCGGCGACGACGGACACATCGCCGTCATCGATGTGCGCAGCGGATTCGAATACGACTTCTGGCAGGTGCCCGGAGAAGCCTAGCGGCGGCGGCACGTTGGTGGTGTCGTACGGCGGCCGAACGCGAATCGCGGGACAGGGCCTGGGCGCCGACGCAACCGCTGCCGGTTTCGGCGTGGCCGCGGGCGTGATTCGTGGTGTTGAGATGTGGGCGGGCCGTGTCGACCATGCGCTGTTCGCCGTGACCAGGTGCACCTCTGGGCGTTCGGTCTATCCGGCGCGGTCGGGAACGTCAGGCTCGCTCTGCCGTGCCCTCGGGCTGGACGGCGCGGATGCCCCGCCGATAGGAGCTCGGATCTGGCTAGACCTATCGCCGGCGCAGATCAGCGCCTGACGGGTTCCCCCGTGGCGAAAGACGATTCTCACGGCGCTGAACCGGTACGGAATGCTCATCGGCGACACGACGAGCGGAAACGGATCGTGGGGACTCGTGCCGAGTCCGGGTCGAGCTACACCGAGCTTCGGTGAGCGTGATCCATGGCGTCGTTTGCCCGGACCTCCCCCACGTCGAGCGACGGCTACTACTCGCCCTCGAACTTGGCGGGGGAGTCGACTGGGCGCGCCATCTTCACGTGGTCGATCCGTGCGTCTCGCGCGGCCGGTGTTGAGCATCACGATGTACGCGCCCGGCGCCGACCCGGCGAGCGGCGCGCGACCGCTTCGCGATGGATGGGCGTGGCCCCTGCTGCCTGCTGCCGCCCAGCGCGTCGGTGCTGTCGGCGGCTCGCTGCCGGCCACGCTCGCAGCCGCCGGTCTGCAGGTGTCCTCCCCTGGTGGACATGACCTCGATGCGGTTCTCGTGGACGGCGCCGAGAGCCTCCCCGAGGGGGCGTGGGCGCGCGCCGATGTCCCCGTCATCGCTGTGGCGCTCGGCGGCGGCGCCGACAGCGTGTCGGAGCGAGTGAACCGCGCGCGGCGGCTCGCAGAGCTGGCGTGGGGCAATCTGCGGGCGGCGGGGGCCGCCCGTCGCGGCCGCCCGCTGGAGCGGGCAGCCCGCGCCGCGGGGCGAGAGGTCTCCGTCATCGCTACGACCGACCGCGCCCGCCCGTACCTGCTCGGAACGGGCGGGCCACGGAGACCGCGGGCGGGCTGCGTAGTCACCGGCTCCCGGCGGCCGGCCGCCCCGAGCGCACTCGACGTGGCTCTCGGCGCGGCTCGCGCGGCCGATGGACGTCTGCTCGCGGCCGGTGTGCCGAGCGTCGTCGAGAGTGGCAAGGTCATCGTTCCCCTGGCGGGTGAGGCCGGCGCTGCGGGCGCGGTGGTCCGGGTCGGCGGCGGGTCTGCCGGCGCGATCATCGATCGGGCCGTGGGCGCCATCGCTGCGCTCTCGGCCGCCGATGCTCCCGCGTCCGTGCGCCGGTTGATGCCGAGGGTCATCGCGACCGGCCGCTCCGGCGCCGTGGTCTTCGCCGCCGAGGAGTGGGCCGAGGGCGAGCACCCCAGGTCGGTCGACGGTCGGCTGTGGAGCTCCTGCCGTGAGTTCCTGGAGGGACTTCGCTCTGTGCCGTCCGCGGCCGCGGTCGCCGGAGCGGACGTGATCGCGGCGGATGTCGAGACGCTTGAACCGCTGCTGTCCGACGACGCCCGGCGTCGGCTGGAACAGGTCGCGGGCGTGGTCGGGAACCGCCTCGCGGGCGTCCGCCTCGGCTGGGCCCATGGTGACTTCTGGCCCGACAATCTCGTCATCCGCGGGGGCGAACTCGACTGTGTGCTGGACTGGGACACGGCTGACTCGCGGGAGCTTCCTGCGCTCGACGCGCTCGATCTCCTTCCGTTCGCCCGTCCCGGAGTTCGCTGGACGACGTTCGGTCCGCGCCTGGTCGATCATCTGCTGCCGCAGGTGCGAGCCGGTGACGAGCGCTTGGCGGATCACTGCCGAGCGGTCGGCGCGCCCAGCGATCACGCCGGACTCGAGGCGCTCGCCTGGGCATGGTGGGCGCGGCGAACCGCGCTGACGGTCCGCGACTACCCCGACCGGCGCGCGCGTCCGGCATGGCTCCGTGACAATCTCGAGCGGCCGCTCCTGACGGAACGGCTGCGGTGAGCAGCCGCGCGGTGCCGGCGCGTCGAGCCCTGATCAGTCTTTCGCGTGCCGGTCGTCCAACGGAACGTGATCCTCGATCAGGTCGAGGATCACGTCGTGCGACCGCTGCATCGTCCCGGAGCGCGCAACGTCGAGTACGTTTTCGATCAGTGATCCGCGCAGCGCTTCGTCGTCGCGAATCCGCTCGAGCGCGTTCACCGCTGCCTGCGCGCTCGCGGGCTCGATCAGCAGGCCCGCGCGGCCGTCGCCGAGAGCGGCCCGGACGCCGCCCACGTCCGTGCCCACGATCGGCAGGCCGGCCGCGGCGGCTTCGAACAGCACCTGTGGCAGGCCCTCGGTGAACGAGACGTGAAGAAACGCGTGCGCGCTCCTGTACATCGAGTTCAGTGCCTGCCCGTTGGCTACGTGCCCATGCATCCGGATTACATCCTCGAGATCGGCCTGCCGCGAGCGTTCCGCCATGGCCTCCGTCATCGGGCCGTCTCCCACCACGTCAAGGCGCCAGCGTGCATCGCGCGCATGCAGCGCCCCGAGCACGTCGATGAGCAGCAGCGGGTTCTTCTCGGGGTCAAGTCGGCCGACGCTGAGGATTCGCAGTTCACCCGACGTCCAGTCGCGGTTGTGTGCGTCGTCGCGGCCGACGATGTCCTCATCGCCCACCAGCGATATCCCGACCGCACGGACGTGGTTGCGGCGCGCGGTGCCGTAGTGACGAGCCAGGTCTGCGCCGACGACGACGGTCGGCGCGTTTCGCGCCATGGCTCTGTAGGCCAGCTCGTGCGCCCAGGCGACCGGCATGGCCCATACGCGGTTGAAGCCCGACACGCGGCCCGCGATGTACCGGGGGAAGTCCTGACGAACGCCGAGCATCACCGGCACGCCGCGCCGGCGGGCGGTCCGCGCGAAGGCGATCGAGAGCGGGTGCGGCCCGAAAAGCCAGGCGACGTCGATCGAGTCCATCTCGCTCGCGAAGACGCTCCGTGCGCGCCGCATGGAGCGCAGCATGGCACCCGCATGCGCAACAGACTCGTAGTGCGGCAGTGCGATGAACCTGACGCGGTCGGCGGGGATCGGGTAGGGCGCGCGCATCCCGTCCTCGGAGAAGCGGCCGAACAGGACCACCTCGCCGACTCGAGGGGCGAGATCGGTTATGAACTTGACGACCGCCTGGTCCGCCGACAGCCCTTCGCCGTCGGAGTGGTAGACGAAGTCGATGTAGACGCCGATGCGAAGATGACTCGATGAGCGCGGGAGGTCCGACACGTGGCGAGCCTAACGCCGTGTCCGTTCTCGTCCCCGTGCTGAATGAGATCCAGCACGTCGAGGGGATGCTCGAAGGGTTGGCTGCGCAGCAGCTGAGCGTTCCCGTCGAGTTCCTCCTGATCGACGGTGGATCGACCGATGGAACACGCGAGCACCTGGAGCGCGTGGCCGCCGCGGATCCCCGATTCCGGCTGCTCGACAATCCGGCGCGGCGGATACCGAGCGCGCTGAACGTCGGCCTGCGGAGTTCGAGTGCTCGGTTCGTGGCGCGGATGGATGCCCACACGGTCTACCCGAGTGCCTACCTCGAGAGCGGTCTGCGCCGGATCGAGGCCGGCGACGCCGACTGGGTCAGCGGCCCGGCGCTGCCGCTGGGCCGAGGGAAGTGGTCGCGTCGCGTCGCGCTGGCGCTCGAGACCCCGCTCGGCGTGGGCGGCGCGACATTCCGCCGTGCCACGTCAGAGGTCGAGACCGACACCGGGTTCACCGGCATCCTCGAGCGGACGACTCTCGAGCGCCTCGGCGGATGGGACGAGGAGTCGCTCGTCAACGAGGACGCGGAACTCGCCGCGCGCCTGCGTGCGTCGGGCGGTCGCATCGTCTGCATCCCGGAGATGGCCGCTCGCTACATCCCGCGCGACAGCCTCGGAGCGCTCCGCGTGCAGTACTTCCGCTACGGGCTCTACCGGGCGCGAACGAGCCGCCTCCATCCACATGGGCTGCGCCGGTCGAACCTCCTTCCGCCGGGACTGCTCGTGACGCTCGCGATCGCCGGGGTCGGCCCCGCGAAGCTGCGCCGACCCGCAAGGCTCGGGGCTGCCGCATACCTGGCGGCGGTGCTGGGGACGAGCGGCCGTCTCGCCTCGCGGGCGGGCCTGCGCGACGCGGCCGCGCTGCCGGCCGTCTTCGCGACCATGCATCTCGCGTGGGGAGCGGGGTTCCTGGCCGGTTGTGTTCGCTTCGGCCCGCCGATCGAAGCGGCGGTGAGCGCCGTCAGCGGCGGGCGAGCGCCGCGAGCAGGCGCGAACGGCGCAGGGCGAGCGCCGGACGCGCCGTCTTGAGCCAGAGGCGTCTGCCGACGTCGTTGGAATAGAGCCCGACGCGGGGGCGCAGTTGAGGCTCGTCGGTTCTCAGGGCGATCGGCAGCGTGCATGCCGCGAGATAGCCGGCTGCGGCGCTCGCTCTCGCGACTCGGCGGTCGGCGGCGCCGTACGGGTAGGCGATCGTCTCGCACTCGCCCAGGTGGTCGGCGATGGCGTTTCGGGACAGGCTCAGCTCGGCTTCCAGCTGCGCATCGTCGAGTTCCGGAAGGCGCGGATGGGAGACCGTGTGGCTCCCGATCTCCCATCCTGCGTCTCGCAGCCCGGCCAGGGCGTCCCACCGCAGCGGCGCCAGCTCGGCGTGGTGTGGTCCGCCCGCCCATTCCTCGATTCCGGGCCACTGGAGTGCACGGCCACTCTCGACGAAGCCGCTCACTGCGAACACCGTCGCGGGCCATCCCAGTGAGTCGAGGAGCGGCTTGGCGAGCAGCGTCGACGTGTAACCGTCGTCGAACGTGACCACCACCGTCCGTGACGGAAGCGTCGACGCCCGCCGAGCACGCTCGGCGGCTGCGAACGTCAAGCCGACGTAGCCTCGGGCGTGCAGGCCCGTCAGCTGGTGCTCGAGCACCGCCCGGGGCACCGCGAGCGCGGACGACCAGTCGTCGCTGACCGCGTGGTAGGAGAGGATCAGTGGCCGAACGCGGCAAGCATACAGTCGCTTCCGTCGGCTGGGGGCGGGCGCCGGGAGCGACGGTTCGGCGCGCCCCGGCTCGGCCGGGGCGCGCTGAAGGAATCGACTACGAGCAACTGCCCTGCGACACGCACGGGTCGAGCACGCGCAGGTGCCCGGCCCAGTCGACCCCGGACATGAGGTCGAAGACGTAGCCGCCGCCGTAGCCGCCGGCGCCGGTCTGCTGGCCGAGCGTCTTCCAGTAGGAGGTGCGGCCGAACGACGCGTAACCCTGCTCGGACTCCGCTTGGATACCCCACGACTGGTTGCCGCCGTTGGTGTCGCCGATGATGATCCCGTAGGCGTTCATCGCCTTGAGGATCACCTTCTTCCAGGCCGGCAGGTTCATCGCGTCGATCTGCGCCGGCGTGTAGTCGAGCCACAGACGCGCCCCCATCGGAGGGGCGTCCTGGTTTGACAGGCCGAAGTTCGTGCAGGGGGCGGCGCTGGTTCCCGGCGCGGCCGGGTACACGGCGTAGCCGCCGGAGCACTTGATCTGTGAGAACAGCGCGTGCGGGATGTTCCCAGCCTGCATCTCGGCGCCGCGGATCGGCCCGGCGGCAAGGCCGAAGTGGGCCGCCGTGGCATTGGAGCCCAGCCCGTCACCGTCGATCTGCGTGATTCCTCCGTGCGACACGTTCAGCGTTCCGCCCGACCCCGACGGGGTCGCGGCCTGCCACATGTCGTACTCGGTGCCCGTGGCCTGGTCGATGACGGTCATGTGCCCGTCGCCGCCGCCCGCCGGCTTGGCCCCGGCGGGGATGCGCACCTGACGGCCTTCGAGCTCGCAGGAGCTGGTCCACTGTGTGCAGCGGATCGTGTACAGCGGATCGGTGGCTTTCGAGTAGTACAGCGGGTGCCACCAGTCGCTGGAACCGGTCTGGCCGGCGATGAAGGACTGTCCGGTCCCCCAGCTCATCAGCCGCGAGATCACCTTCGCTGAGTTCGTGTTGCGCGCCGAGTCGCTGTAGAGCGGCGGGTTGGCGGGCACGGGGCGGTTGAACGGTGACGCCGCCGCGTACGGCCGCCAGCAGGCCCCGGGAACGGTCGCAGTCGTGTATGGCCCGAACAGCGGGCAGTCCGAAGGCGGAGGCGGAGGAGGAGGCGGCGGCGGCGGGCGGGCGGAGGCCCAGGCGGTGGCGTCGCGGTCGGTGTCGCGCTCGCGGTGTTCGACGACGTCGACACGTTCCCGGCGGCATCGACGGCCCTGACGGTGTACGAGTAGCTGGTGCCGTTGACGCGGCCGGTGTCCGTGTAGGTCGTCCCGGTCGGAGTCGCCACCTGAATGCCGTCCCGGTACACGCGGTAGCCGGTGACGGCGACGTTGTCGCTCGCGGCGTTCCACGAGAGGGCGACCTGGGAGTCGCCCGCCGACGCGGTGAGGCCGGCCGGTGCGCTGGGCGGGGTCGTGTCCGGCTGCGGCGTCACCGCCCAGGACTCCTGCGCGGGGGTCGGGTCGGTGTTCCCGGCGTCGTCGATCGCCCGCACCGCGAACGAGTGGTCGCCGACGTCGACCGGGGTGTAGGTCTTGATCGGCGCGCACGGGGCGTACGCCGAGCCGTCCGCGGAGCACTCGAAGCTCAGCGATCCGGGTGCGGTCGAATCGTCCGCTCCCGTGAAGCTGAAGTTGGCGGACGTGGCTGTCGTCGGCGTCTCGGGAGCCGACGTGATGACGGTCTCCGGAGCAGTCGTGTCGGCCGCGGGCGGCGCAGGTATGCCGGGGTCGGGCGCCTCAAGTCCGGTCTGGACGATGAGCCGCGGGCGATACTTCGTCGACGACTCGCGCGTGTGGAAGCTGATCGCCGACTTCGACGTCGTCGTCAGCGCCATGCTCGCGAAGCCCGCGCCCGTCACGAGGTCGCCGGCGTCGAACGAGGCGGTCCTGCCCTTCGCAACCGACGCCACGGTCGACGCGATGTCGCTGCTGAAGACGGGCGCGCTGTTCCAGGTGAGCCCGGTCTCGCTCCAGGTGTCGCTCGACACGTCGCGCAGCGAGATGCTGCTGCCTCCGGTCGCCGAGTAGAGCACGAGCGTCGCGCCCGTGACCGCCTCGGCGGGGAGCATCGCGACGTTGAAGCGGAGGTACGAGTGGCGCAGCTGCCGGTCGTTGTTGCGGACCGACATCCGGCTGGTCGTGCCGTAGTTGGCCGCGGCGTTGTCGGAGCGCGTGTAGCTGTCCGCGACCGGGGTGAACGTGTAGGTGGCCGCGCTGCTCGCGGCCGGTGCTGCGAGTGCCGCGAGGAGCAGCGCAGCGATGACGAGGACGATCGGTAGGAACTGGAGACGGCGGGTCGATGCGAGTGTCGCGATGCGCACTCGCCCGTGACCGTGCTGACTGATCAATGGAGCGGCCTTTCCCTGGGGTCAGGTACCCGTCGGTTCCGGCTCCGCTCAGTGGGAGGCGAACTGCAGAAATGTCACTCGTTGGATGAGCAACCTGTGCGACGCCGATCCGGCAGCGCAACCCCGCATGGACACAACACGATCGGCCTGCGCCGAAGCGCCGCTTTGACGGGACGAACGGCCCGAGCGGTGCGTGTCGCCCCTCCTGGCGCGCGGCGCCGGCCGCCTGTCCGCGCAGTGCCGCCGCCGGGCGCGCGGGAGAGTCCGGCGCGGCGGGCTCGCGGCCGCCCCGCGATCCTCAGGCGAGCGGTCTGCTCAGCCTGCCGCGATCGCTTCGGCCGTGCGCAGGGCGAGCGCCATCGTGGTCAGCATCGGGTTTGTTCCGCTCGCCGTGGGAAAGCCGCTCGCGTCGCCGATCCAGACCCCGGGCGTGTCGTGCAGCTCGCCCCAAGGGTTCGCGACGCTCGTCTGCGGGTCGGTGCCCATCCGCGCGGACCCCATGTGATGCAGCGAGAAGGTCGCATGCTCATGCGGATCGAGCGATGCCGCCTGCACGCGTTCGGCGAACTGCTCGATCGGCTCGCCGGAGTCGCGTCGCCATGAGCCGAGCGTGCGGTGGCAGGTCACGATCTCTTCGGCGCCCGCCGTCTCGTGCAGCTTCACGAGTTCGACGAGCCCGCGCCGGAACACCCGCTGGTCCAGGTCGTCGTCCATCGCGTAGTGGTGGACGGGGTTCCCCGCCTCATCGATGGTCACGCGCCCGTGACCGCGATCGCGGGTCAACAGCACGAAGCCGGCCGCCGAACCACTGCGCGCCATCGCGTCCTTGTGCTGCTCGCCGGAAGCCCACGGAACCGCCGTCGCGTTCACGCCCGGCGATGCGTGTGAGGTCTCGACGAGGAAGCCGTAGCCCTCCTCGACGTCGGCGAACTCTGCGCTGAGACCGGTCTGCGGAGCCCCCCACCAGCCCTTCTGCGGCGCGCCGTAGAAGCCGAAGACGCCGGTCGCCGGATGCAGGCGCAGGTAGTCGCCCGCGGCCGGCCCGCCGATTCCCGAGCGCAGCAGCAGGGCCGGCGTGTCGAGCGCGCCCGCGGCGACGACGACCGTGGATGCGCGCACCACCACCCTCGCGGTCGTCCCGTCTTCCGCGCGATAGGTCCCCTGGACGCCTGCGGCGCGGCCGTCCTCGACGAGGACGCGATCGACGTGGCAGTCCACGACGAAGCGGGCACCCGCGTCAGCTGCGTCCTGCAGCCATGTCTTGAGCGTCCCGAGCTTCGCGCCCGACTGGTCGCCGAAGCCCATCAGTCCGGCGTCGTCGGGATCGTAGCTTCGCTCGTCGGAGTTGCGAGTGATCCGCTGCCAGGAGAAGCCCGACTCCCTGCACGCGCGCTCCAGCGTCTGCGTCGCCGGGTTGTAGTCCGAGCAGCGGTCGTTCACCCCGGCACGCTCGCTCACCGCGTCGAGGATGCGATCGAAGTCGGGACCGGCGACCCCCTCCAGGCCGTGCTCGTGCTCCCACTCCTCACGTACCCACTGGTACGGCCGCAGGCAGTTGGTCCAGTTGACGGTCGTTCCGCCGCCGAGGTTCGAGCCGGTCATCAGCGCGACGCGCCCGTCGGCTGTCGCCGCTATCCCGCCGGCGCGGTAGAGCTTCTCGTAGGACCACAGCTCGAGCTGGTTGAAGTCGGCCTCGTTGTAGTAACCGCCCGCCTCGAGCACGACGACGTCCCTGCCGGCGGTCGCGAGGTGACCCGCGATGACGCCGCCGCCAGCGCCCGAGCCGACGACGACGACCTCGGCCGTGAGCTCGAGGTCGGGCGCCTGCGGCCGTGTCACGTCGATCGTCTTCGGCGCCTGGTCCGGAGACGGCGGCGCGCTGCGCGGCCCTGGGTAGCCGATGGCCTCCCAGTTGGGGTTGCGGCCGGTCTGCGGATCGGGCATCGCGTAGAACAGCAGGTGGGTGAGCCCGCGCAGGCCTGCGAGGCCTCCCAGGGCCTCGGGACCCGACGCCATGAAGGCGTGCACGATCTGTTCGCGCGCATCCTGCGGCGCCTCTGCGAGCCCCTCTGCGGCGAGTGCATCGAGCAGCTCGCGCAGTCCATCCAGATGATCCTCGGGTACGAGTCCCGCAGCCAGCTGCTCCTCGATCACCGTTGGGATGGCGAGGTCGCAGGCGCTGCGCGCCCAGAAGCCGGTCGGGTCGTCGTCGCGCTCGATCGAGGGGACGAACGTGTCGCAGAGCGCTTCGAGCGCTGCTCGCTGAACCTCTGAAAGGACGACTGTTACGGCCATGGCAGCTGATCGCCTCCGTGATGTCGTGGACGCCGCTTCGGGCGCGCCGGAGTCTACGTTGCTAGAGCAGGCCGACCTGCTGCAGGATCCCGACCGAGTCCGAGTACACGTCCTTGCGCGTGATCAGCCCGTTCTCGAAAGGGATCACGTCCATGCCCTTCCACGACAGCTCGTTGCCGGACGGCTCGGCCACGAGGTCTCCTCGGCTGAGCGCCCTCGTGTGCGTTGCGTGTGCTGTCCACTCCTGGACGACGAGCGCGTCCCGCACGTAGAGCCTGCGCGTCTCGAATCCCAGGTCGGGCCAGCCGTCGAAGATCGAAGCGATGTGTTCCCGGACCGCCGGGCCCTCGGCATGCTCTCCCGCGGTGTGGTTCTCGAACACCATTCCGGGAGCGTGAAGCGCGCAGATCGCGTCGAGGTCGTGCGCGTTCCAGGCATCGTTGTAGAGGCCGATCGTCCGCTCGAGGGCGTCCGGCGAGTCGGGCGCGGCGGTCATGCCCACTCCATCGGTTCATAGCCGCTGGTGCGCGGCGCGGAGGCGATCAGAACGGTCGCCGTCACAGGTCCGTCATTGCGGACCGTGCGCCGCAGGTGCGGGTCGAGTCGTGCGAACGCGCCCTGCTTCAGCCGCTGCTCGTCGCCGTCGACGACGAGCACCACGTCCCCGAACATGGCCAGGAAGACCTCCTCCTGATCGCGGCCGGTCTCGTCGTGTTCGGGAATCGCGTCGCCCGGAGCGATCTCGACGGCATTGAGCCCGAACGATTCAGCCCGAGCGAGCGCCGCAGCAGCAGCCATGAGCCGGCCCGCTCGACGTCTGAGGGCTCGCAGATCGTCAGTCCGCTGTGCCCGGCACCTGTCATCCTGTCCTCCTTCGCCGACGCGGCGAGTCTCGCAGCGCACCCACGCCGGACGCAAGGCCGCATCGCGAAGGTGACGCCTGCGTCATGTTCGCTGGTACGGTTCGCTCACTCGTCAGGGCTCAAGTCAATCCCAGGAGGGCACGCCCAAGATGGCCAAGCAGTCAAGAATCATCGTCGGCCAGGTCGCCGCGATCACCGGCGGCGCTCGCGGGATCGGCAAGGAGACCGCCCGCGCGCTCGTGCGCGAGGGCGTGCGCGTCGCGATCGGCGATCTCGACATCGAGACGGCTCGCGAGGCCGCCGAGGAGGTCGGGGGCGACACGATCGCGCTCGAGCTCAACGTCACCGACCGCGAGTCCTTCGAGCGGTTCATGGACGAGGCCGAGGCTCAGCTGGGCCCGGTCGACATCCTCATCAACAACGCGGGAATCATGCAGTTGGGCCCCTTCCTCGAAGAGGACGAGCGCACCACGCGCCGGATGATCGACATCAACATCTACGGCGTCCACCACGGATCGCAGATCGCGCTCCAGCGGTTCGTGCCGCGCGGCCGCGGTCACCTCGTGAACGTCGCGTCGATGGTCGGCAAGCTGGCGCTCGCGGGAGGCGTCAGCTACTCCGGCACCAAGCACTACGTCGTCGGAATGAGCGAGGGCCTGCGCGCCGAACTGCGCGGAACCGGCGTGGATGTCTCGGTCGTCATGCCGGTTGTCGTCCACACCGAACTCGGGACAGGGCTCAGTAGCGCCCGCGGTGTGAAGCAGGTGGAGCCCGAGGACGTCGCGGCGGAGATCGTCGCGGCGCTCAAGGACGGGCGCTTCGACGTGTACGTACCGCGATCGGTGGGGCCGCTCACGCACTTCTCCAGCGCCTTGCCGCGCCGCGCGCGCGAGGGCATGGCGCGTGCGATGAAGGCCGACCGCGTGCTCTCCGGCGCAGACCTCGGCGCACGCAAGAACTACGAGCTTCGAGCCTCGAATTCCGGTCCCGGCCTGGAGCCGGCCGACGAGCAGAAGGCGCTCGAGGAGAACTCGGCCGGCTGATCAGGCCGCCTGTTCGGCGAGCCAGTCGGCGATCCGCCGGCCGATCACGTCACCCTGGTCCTCCTGGAGGAAGTGCGAGGCGTTCTCGATTACCTCCGGCTCGGGCGCGCCGATCGCGGCGGCGAAGCGGCGCCCGGTATCGAGTGTCAGCACGGGGTCCCGATCAGCCCACAGGACGAGCGCGGGCAGGTCGCTCTCGCGCAGGCTCGCGAGCACGGCCCGGCCCGCCGCGGCGCCTGTCATGTCCGGCGCGGTGGGAAGCATCAGCGGGAAACTGCGAGCCCCGGCCTTGCTCTCGGGCGTCGGGAACGGCGCCTCGTAGCCGCGCCAGATCTCGTCGCCGTGGTCGATCGCGCAGGCGCCCTTGATGAGAACCTGGATCGGCAGGTCCTCTGTGCGCTGCACGAAGTCGCGGAACGCGAGCCATGCGTCGCTCATGTGCTGCTCTCCGGTGAAGAGGCCCGTGTCGAGGATCACAAGGCGCGCGGCGCTTCCCGGCTGCTCGATCGCCACGCGCAGCCCGATCGGGCCGCCCCAGTCCTGAACCACGAAGGTCGCGTCGCGAATCCCCAGGTGCTCGACGAGGTCGGCCGCGGCTGCGGTCTGACGGTCGTAGCTGTACCAGTCGACGTCAGTCGGCTTGTCCGAGCGCCCGAACCCGGGCTGGTCCTGGAGCACGCAGCGGTGGCCGGCCTCCAGCAGCGGCCCCATGACCTTGCGATAGAGGAACGACCACGTCGGCTCGCCGTGGAAGAGCACGACCGTGGGGGCGTCCGCGGGGCCGACGTCGTAGTGAGCCAGTCGCAGGCCCTCCCACTCCCGGTAGGAGGGCTCGTACGCCCAGCCGGGGAGCGCCTCGAATCGCTCGTCGGGCGTTCGGTAGGCGGCGGTCATGCCCGGTTCGCCTTGTGCCGATCGCGCGCCTCGTCGATCGCGCGCAGCGCCGCCTCGCGTGAAAACCACCCGTCGACCATCACGTGCTTGCCCTCCGGTTGCTTGTAGATGGAGTAGAAGTGCGAGATCTCGTCGCGCAGTGGCTGCGGCAGGTCGTCGAGCGTCTCCATCTTGTTCCAGTTGGGATCGTCGAGCGGAACGCAGCAGACCTTGTCGTCGACGCCCTTGTCGTCGCGCATCCTGAACAGCGCGATCACCTTCACCGGGATCATGCAGCCGGGGAAGGTGGCCTCGCTGACGCAGACCATCGCGTCGAGCGGATCGCCGTCCTCCCCGAGCGTGTCGGGGATGAAGCCGTAGTCGGTCGGGTAGACGACGGAGGAGAAGAGGAAGCGATCGAGCTTCAGCGCCTGGAGCTCATCGTCCCACTCGTACTTGTTGCGTGAGCCCTTGGGGATCTCGACGAAGCAGTGGGTCATCATCGGCCTCGGCGATACTACGGCCCTGTGACCGACGACATCGCCCGCGACTCGATCAACACGATCCGCGCCCTGTCCATGGACACGGTCCAGCGGGCCAACTCGGGACACCCCGGGTTGCCGATGGGGATGGCCCCGGCCGCATACCTGCTCTACCAGCGGATCATGCGCCACAACCCGGCCGATCCGGGATGGCCGGACCGCGACCGGTTCATCCTCAGCGCGGGTCACGGATCGGCGCTGATCTACGCGATGCTCCACCTCAGCGGATACGCCGTCACGCTCGACGACCTCAAGGCGTTCCGTCAATGGGGGTCGATCACGCCCGGGCACCCCGAGCGCGACCGCCTGCACGAGACGCCGGGCGTGGAGGTCACGACCGGCCCGCTCGGACAGGGCTTCGCGAACGGCGTCGGCATGGCGATCGCCGAGCGCTTCCTCAGGCAGCGCTACGGGCGCGACGTGCAGCACCATCACATCTACGCGATCGTCTCCGACGGGGACCTCATGGAGGGCGTGGCCGCCGAGGCGGCGTCGCTGGCCGGGCATCTGGCCCTGAGTCGTCTCGTCTATCTGTACGACGACAACGACATCTCGCTCGACGGCCCGACGTCGCTGACCTACAGCGAGGACGTCACGGGCCGCTTCGAGGCGTATGGATGGCACGTCGAGGAGGTCGCCGACGTAAACGACCTCGGGGCGCTCGAGGTCGCGATCGACCGTGCCGTGAACGAGGACGAGCGACCGTCGCTCGTGCGCGTGCGCTCGGTGATCGGCTACCCGTCACCGAACAAGCAGGGCACCAGCGGTGCCCACGGCGCCCCGCTCGGCGAGGACGAGGTTCGAGTCACCAAGGAAGCGATGGGCCTGGACCCGGACCTCACGTTCCACGTGCCGGATGCGGTTCGCGAGCACATGAGCCAGCTCGCTCGCGGCGCCGCGCTGCAGGCCGAGTGGAACTCGCAGATGTCCGCGTGGCGCGCGCGGGAGCCCGGAGCTTGCCGCGGAGTGGGACGCCGCGTGGGCCGGGCGGTCGCTCCCCGGCCTCGCCGACGCCCTGCGTGACCCGGGCCTCTTCGCGGGCAAGGACGCGCTCGCAACGCGCGTCGCCGGCAAGACGGCGATGGCGGCCTTCTCGGCGTACGTGCCGACCATGGTCGGCGGCGCCGCCGACCTCAGCTCATCGACGAACACCGCATTCCCCGGCGGCGACGACGAGCTCTACAGCGAGCGCCGGGCCGGTCGCAACGTCTACTTCGGAGTGCGCGAGCACGCGATGGGCGCCGCTGTCAACGGCATGGCCGCGCACGGCGGGATCGTTCGGCCCTACGGCTCGACCTTCCTCCAGTTCGCCGACTACATGCGCGGCGCGATCCGCCTGTCGGCGCTGATGAACCTGTCGGTGGCGTGGGTCTTCACGCACGACTCCGTCGCGCTCGGGGAGGACGGTCCGACCCACCAGCCGGTCGAGCACCTCGCGTCGCTGCGCGCGATTCCCGGTCTCACCGTGATCCGGCCCGCTGACGCCACGGAGACCGCGGAGGCCTGGGGGGTGACGATCGAGGACGTCGACGGGCCCGTCGCGCTGGCGCTCAGTCGCCAGGGCCTGCCGGTCCTCAAGCGCGACGCCGGTGGGCGTCGCCCGGGGCGCATACGTGCTGCGTGCCGCGGCCGATCCGGTCGCGGTCATCGTCGGCACGGGGGCGGAGGTGCACGTCGCGCTCGCCGCCGCGGACCTGCTGGCGGCCGACGGCGTCGCGGCGAGTGTCGTGTCGATGCCGAGCTGGGAGCTCTTCGCCGCGCAGGACGACGCCTACCGCGAGCAGGTGCTCCCGCCTGAGCTGCCGTCGGTCTCGGTCGAGGCCGGGATCACGATGGGCTGGGAGCGCTGGGTGGATTCGGCTGTCGGGATCGATCGTTTCGGCGCGTCGGCTCCGGGGGCGCAGCTGCTCGAGCAGTTCGGAATCACCGCCGAGGCCGTCGCCGAGCGGGTTCGCGCGCTGATCGTCTGACGCGGCGCGGGCTACGGCCCGGCACGACGATCCGAGATGACGACGGTCTCGTAGCGGTGGTCGACGATCGTGCGCCGGCCGAATCGCAGTGCCCGCGACCTGCGGGACGCCGCCTGCGCTCCCGCGCGGCAGACCAGGCGGTGGTCGAGCGTCGAGCGCCACCAATCGCCCGGCGCCAGCGCCGGCGTCATCGGGGCGACGGCGCAGCCCCGGGCGTGACCCTCGTTGCCCGCGAGGTGGCCGAACTCGTGGAGCAGAACGCTCTGCAGGTCGTACTCCTCGTCGTCGGGCAGCTGCGGGCCGGCCTCCCAGCGGGCGTTGCGGCGCAGCAGGATGTCGCGGTCGGTCACGACGACGCCGAGGCGGCGCACGCCGATCGTCACGCAGCCGGAGCGGGCACCGCTCGGCGAGACGCGGCAGCGGACCGTGCGGCGGTAGCGCACGAGGTAGCGAACGGAGGTGATGCCGAGCGAGCCTGCGGGCACCCGCCGCGAGAAGCCGACCTCCGTGCGTCCGTTGCGCACGCTCACCGCGTCGAGCGTGATGCCGTCCGGCCGGTGGCCCCAGCGGGAGCCCTGGGTCTCGGCCAGCGCCGTGAAGCGCTCGGAGTCGACGCCGTCAGGGATGCCGGCGGCCGAGATCACGAAGCGGATCCGCTTGCGCACGGCGCCGTAGCGGCGCGCGATCCGCTCGCCGGCGCGGAGCCCGGCGGCCGGGTCGGCGGGCGCGGCGCCCGGAGTTGGCGCGGCGCCCGGAGATGGCGTGGCGGCCTCCGGCGTCGCCGGTGCCGGCTCCTGCGCGGATGCGGCGCAGGCCGGCGCGAGCGACGCGAGCACGGCGACGATGAGCAGGCGCGAGCGCATGAACAGTGACCTTCGGCCGACGGCGCCAGATGCACGAGAACGCTACGGATCGCTCGTACGTCTGCCGATAGGACGAGGGTGGGGACTCCCCTTCGACCGCGCAGCCGCCCGTGCCCCCAGGCCAGGCTGCTCTTCTCTGCACGCCGCCACCCGGGTCGTGCTCCGGCGTTCGCTGCGAGCGGGCCGGCCCGACGCGATGCGAACGCGTCGAGTGGAGCTAGGGGGACTCGAACCCCCGACCTCCTGGGTGCGATCCAGGCGCTCTCCCAACTGAGCTATAGCCCCGCAGGACGGCTGAGTGTACCCGGACGGTTTCTGCCATGAGCTTCCGGACGAAGCTGATCTCGTTCTTCGTGCTGGTCGTGCTGGTGCCGATGCTGAGCGTCGCTTTCGTGCTGTTCAACCTGATCGGCGACAACGAGACCGGCAAGGCGGAAGCGCGCCTCGCCAGTCGCCAGGCGGTCGCCGTGAACCTCGCTCGCGACGTGCGCGAGCGCGCGGATCTGATCGCGATCAGGGTCGGCGAGGACCCGGCGGTCGCCGCGGCGATTCGTGCCCGCGACGCGCCGCGTCTCGCGCGGCGCCTGCGTGAGCTGCGCGACCGTGAGGGCGCCAAGCGCATCGCGATCGTCAGCAAGCGCGTCCCGCTCGCCGACACCGGCGGGCGCGACGCGGTCTTCCCGACGTTCCGCGAGCTTCGCGACTCGGCGGGAAGGACTCAGGGAACGGTCCAGGTCTCGACCAGCGAGGCCAGGCGCTTCGCCGAGCGCGTGGCGAGCGTCACGGGACTCGGCGCGGCGGTGGCGATCGACGGCCGGCTCGCGGCGAGCACGGTTCCCGGCGTGGAGGCCGATTCGCTGCCGCAGGCCGAGGGCGTCGCGACGGCGCTCGGACGCGAGCCTGCACGCCGCAAGCTACGAGTCCCCGGGCTTCGACGGCCAGGTGGCCCGGGTCACGGTGCTCGAACCGGCGGCCGTGGTCGACGGCGATCGCCGGCAGAGCCGGTTGCTGATCGCCGCGCTGCTGCTCGGCTTCCTGATCGTGGCCATCACCCTGGCGTGGTTCGTGGCTCGCTCGCTGCACGGGCAGATGGAGCGCTTCCTCGTCGCTGCGCGGCGGATCGGCGAGGGCGACTTCTCCGAGCGCGTGCCGACGACCGGGAGCGACGACTTCGCTGCGCTCGGCGAGGAGTTCAACAAGATGTCCGAGCAGCTCGAGAGCCGCCTGGAGGATCTGCGGATCGAGCGCGAGCGCCTGCGCAGCGCGATGCGCAGGATCGGCGTTGCGATCGCGTCCAATCTCGATCGCGACGGGCTGCTCCAGGTGGTCGTCAGCGCATCGACGGACGGCGTCGGCGCGGATGCGGGGCGCGCAACCGTGCGCAGCGGGCCGGGCGCTCCGCTGGTGACCGTCGCCGCAGCGGGCGACCTGCGCGAGCTCGGCCGCGCGATCGGCGACGTAGAGGCGCGCGCCCTGATGAGCGGCGATGCCGTCGAGGACCACGTCGATGGTGTGGCGCTGCTGGCGCTTCCGCTGCGCCTGCGAACCGGCGGTACCGCTGCTGCCGTGGCGATCGCCCGGGTGGGTCCCAGGTTCACGACCGACGAGCGCGAGCTCGTCGAGTACCTGGCCGCGCAGGCCGCGACGTCGATCGAGAACGTTGCGCTGCACGAGCGCGCCGAAGAACAGGCCGTCACGGATGCTCTCACCGGACTGGCGAACCGCCGCCACTTCGAGGAGCGACTGGTCGAGGAGGTCGAGCGCTCGCGCCGCTCGCGCGAGCCGGCAGGGCTGCTGATGCTGGACATCGACAACTTCAAGCGGGTCAACGACGTTCACGGGCACGTCGCAGGCGACGCCGTGCTGCGTGAGGTCGCCGCCGTTCTCGGCGAGACGGCCCGCGAGATCGACCTCGCAGCTCGCTACGGGGGTGAGGAGTTCGCGCTGATCCTTCCCGGGGCGGGGCTGGAGGGGGCCGGTCAGGTCGCCGAGCGCGTGCGCGCTGCGATCGAGGCCCGCGAGATCTCCGTCGACGGGGCGGGCGGTCGACCCGCTCCGCGTGACCGTGAGCGTCGGGGCCGCCGCGCTCGGCCACGGCCCCGAGGAGGCACGCTCGCTGGTGGCCGCGGCGGACGAGGCGCTCTATCGCGCCAAGCACCTGGGCAAGAACCGGGCAGAGCTGGCCGGTGCGGCCGCGGGCGCCCCTGCGGAGTAGGGTTTCCCCGACATGGGACTCCTGGATGACGCGATCCGCGAGCACCTCGAGCTGAAGCGCCGCAGCGGCGCTGACCCCGGCGATGTAGCGCGCCAGGAGGACGAGGTGTTCGGCGAGCAAACCGACGTGCCCGAGCAGTCCGCCGACGAGAGACGACGATTCCGAGCCGCAAGCAGATCTCCAGCCGGTGGCCGAGAGCGATCCGGGCGTTCACGTCGGCCGCGGACGTGCCCGACGACCGCGAAGCTTCCGAGTCGGCCGTCGACGCGGGCCAGCAGACACGCCAGTTCACGGCGCTCGAGCGCGAGGACGCCGAGCGCCCGCCACCGCGGGAACAGACGCAGCCCGTGCCGTCCGAGGACGAGGAGGTCCACGACGAACTCGAGGAGACGCCGGACTTCCTCCAGGAGACGCCGGAGCACGACCGGCTCTGGTTCGAGCAGAAGCCTCCGCGCGACTTCGACTTCTGAGGCCGGCTCGCGGCGGCGCAGCACACCGGAAAACTTGCGTCCAGCAGCCCGCCCCGATGCTCAGGCAGGGCAGGGCGCGTACCGACACCCACCGTGCATCACGAGACGCGCGCCGCTCCGTCGGGGAACGCGCGGCGCGCAACACGGCACTTGCCACTGGAGGGCAAGGACGCTGCGGGTGCGCCTCGCGCCGCAAGGCCCGAGGCGCACCCGCCGCCGTGATGCCGAGCCGCTCGAGTGCGTTCCGCGCCGGGCTACACTCGCCTCAGCAAGGGGCCATAGCTCAGCTGGGAGAGCGCCTGCTTTGCAAGCAGGAGGTCACCGGTTCGATCCCGGTTGGCTCCACTCTCTCGGGTCCCTACCGGACTTGCTCACCGAGCGCTGCCAGCTCGGCGGCCAGGCGCTCGGCGTGGCCGGTCGCATCCATCTCGGTGAACAGGCGGTGCGCCTCGCGCAGCTCGCGCTCGTGCCCGGCCGCGTCACCCGTCTGGCGGGCGAGCTCGGCGAGTTCGACGTGGATCGTGGGAACGATGGATCGTGTTCCGACGCGGCCGGTCAGCGCGCGCGCGCGGACGAGCGCCGCCTCGGTCTCCTCGCGGGCGCCGACGCCCTCCGCGGCCAGGAGGACCCTGGCGAGCACGACGTTGGCGGTCGCCGCGTTCGTGAGCTCGCCTCGGCGGTCCGCGAGCTCCACCGCCTCGCGGAGCAGGCGCGTGGCTCGCGCCGCGTCTCCGAGCCCGAGATGCGCCTCGCCCAGCGTCATGAGGTGCCAGATGCCCGCATCCGATGCCGTCCGGTGCTCGGTGGCGATTGCCTGCGATCGCTCCACGGCCTCGATTGCGCCGCGCCAGTCCCCCTGCCCGCAGGCGGCGAAGCCCATTCTGTTCCACGCCCACGCGCGCGAGAACGAGTCGCCGATCCGTTCAGCGATCTCCAGCGCCTGCTGGGCGTGCACGACCACTCTCTCCGAGTCACCGCAGAACCCCGCATGGATGACCGACCACAGGTGTCCCCACCCGACGGTCTCGATGGCGTCCCGTTCGGCTGCGAGCTTCATGCCGCGCTCGATCAGTTCGCGTCCCTTCTGGAGCCGGCCCATGTTAAGCAGGATGCCGCCCTTGAACACGTACGAGTAGGCGAGCGGGCAATCGTTGCTGATGCCCGCTCCGATCGTCGGGTCACCGTCCGCCAGCTCGATCGCACGGTCGAGGATCGCTTGGGACTCCTCGAGCTCTCCGATCACGAAAATCGGATACTGCGCGCCCGACACGACCACGTAGAGCGCGGGGTCACCGGACTCCTCGGCGAGCGCGATCGCTTGGCGCCCCAGCGTGGCCGCCTCCTCGAAGTTCCCGTCGGCGACGCACCTGATGGTGCTGTAGACCGCGAGGAGGATCGCCCGCGACCACATGTCCTGGCTGCGCGATGCCATGCGCTCGGCCTCGCTGAAGAGTGACTGCGTCTCTTCCTGTGACATGCCCAGTCGCCAGCCGTAGCTGAGCGAGAAGATGCGCGCCGACAGGCCGAGCGCGAGCGCCTCGTCCGAGTCCGTCAGTGCGTCCGTCAGCTCGCGCACTTTGCGCCAATGGCGCAGCGACGCCGTCGGGTCGCGCGTCCCCGCCCAAGCGCCGGCGCGCGCGTGCCAGCGCGCCGCGTCGAGTGCCTCGCCCGCGCTCTCCCAGTGCTGGGCCAGCAGCGCGGCGAGCTCGTCGAGGCGCTCCGGGTGCTCCTCCGTGAGCGCGCGGGCGACCGCCGCGTGCATCGCGGCCCGGCGCTCCCCGAGCTGCGAGCGGTAGGCGACCTCCTGGGTCAACGGATGGGTGAACGCGAAGATCGCCTCCGGGTAGAGCTCCTGCTCGAAGATGAACTCGCCGGTGACGAGGTCCCGGAGCGCACTCTCGAGCGTTCCCGCCTCCAGCTCCACGACGCTCGACAGGACGGGCCCCGAAAACTCCTTGCCGATCACCGCCGCCGCCTGGAGCACCGTCTTCTCGCGCTCGTCGAGCCGGTCGATCCGGGCCGCCAAGACTCCCTGCACGCTTGCGGGCACCGCGGCCTCCTCGACCGGCCTCACGAGGCGGTGGGCGCCGCGCTCGCCGTCGAGGTTCCCGGCGTCGACCAGCGACCGAACGATCTCCTCGATGAAGAATGGGTTGCCCAAAGTCCGCTCCCGGATGATGCCCTCAAGCCCGTCGAGCGACGAATCGTTGCCGAGCAGGTCACGCAGCAGCGCCTGGATCTCCTTCGGCCCGAGCGGGGCCAGCGGGATCTGGTGGTAGTAGGACTTGGACATCCATGCCGCGTGGTACTCGGGACGGAAGTTGACGACAGTCAGGCCGCGGGTCCCCTGCGACGCCTCGATGTGGTTTGCCAGGAACACCTCGCTGGCCGGGTCCCACCAATGGAGATCCTCGAACACCGTAACGCCCGGCTCGCGGGCGCTCTGCGCGTGGATGAGGCGCTTCGCGACCTCCAGCAGCCGCCGCTGGCGCGCTTCGGGGTCCATGCGTGGTGGCGGGCGCTCGGGGTCGGGCACCGCGAGGAAGTCGAACATCAGCGGCAGGTCATCAGCGAAGCCCGCATCCAGGAGCAGGAGCTTCCCGGCGATCCGCTCACGCGCCGTCTGGTCGCTGTCCAGTTCGGTCACGTCGAAGTAGGTGCGCATGATCTCTAGCACCGGCAGCAGCGGGATCGACGTCGCGTGGGCCTGTCCGGAAGCGTGGTAGACCGGAAGCCCACGTGCCCTGCAGCGGCTGGCGAACGTGTCGCACAGGCGGCTCTTGCCGACGCCGGCATCGGCGACGATCCCGATAACGTGCGGCCGCCCGGCGCCAGCGTCCTCCAGGGCGCCTTCCAGCACGTGCAACTCGTCGTCGCGGCCGACGAACCGCGAGAAGCCCCGGGCGCGCGAGACGTCGAGGCGCCCGCGCGCGGCGCCGACTCCGGTCAGCTCGTACACGCGCAGCGGCTCGCTGGAACCCTTGACCTGGAAATCACCGAGGTCAATGAGCGCGAGGTACCCCTCCACCAGCGTCCCGGTGTTCGCGGTGAGGTATGCCTTCCCGGGCTCGGCGAGCTGCTCCATCCGCTGGGCCAGGCCGACCGTGTGGCCAATCGCGGTGTAGTTCATCCCGAGGTCCTCACCGATCGTGCCGACGACAACCTCGCCCGAGTTGATTCCGATGCGAACGGAGAAGCTCAGTCCCTGCTCGCGCCGGAGTTCCGCCGCGTACCCCGAGAGCTCATCGTGGAGATGCAGCGCCGCGTAGCACGCGCGCTGGGCATGGTCCTCGTGTGCGATCGGCGCGCCGAACAACGCCATGATGCCGTCGCCGGTGAACTTGTCCACCGTGCCATCGAACTTATGGACGCCCTCGCAGAGGATTGCGAAGAACCGGTCCATGACCTGCCGCCACGCCTCCGGATCCTGCGACTCGGCGAGATCCATCGAGCCCATGACGTCGGCGAACAACACGGTGACGTGCTTGCGCTCGCCTTCGACTGCGTCGCGGCCGGCACGGATCCGCTCGGCCAGGTGATCAGGGATGTGCGGGCGCCCGTGCGCGGCGGCACTCGGCGAGCTGACGCCGGCCGGCGTCAGCTCCTGCCCGCAGCCATTACAGAACCGCTGGCCGTCGGGGTTCTCGACCCCGCAGCTCTGGCAGGGCGCCGCGGCGAGCAACGACGTCGCGCAGCTTCCGCAGAAGCGCGCCTCCGCCGGGTTGGGATGGCCGCAGGCTGGACAGTCCACGTGATCACGGGTACGAACGTCGATCGAGGCGACCATACCCGAGGGGTCATTGGGCACCAAAGCGTTTCTGGTTCCCATATCCGGCTACATCCGAGCACATCCGAGCACATCCGTTTCGCCCGATCCCCGCTCGGGGGCTCGAATTCCCAGTGGTAGAGCGGTGCGCGTTCCGGCTTTGCAAGCAGGAGGTCGCCGGTTCGAGACCGGCTGGCTCCATCAACAGAACCCCTGGTAATGCTGGGGTTATATCGTCTTCCGAGCCTCACGGCAGTGAGGCAGCAGAGCAATTCGGCGGCTTGGTGCCCAATGGAGGCGGCAAGACACAGCCGCCTGATCCGTTGGGAGGGGTGCCGCGCTGGCATACTGAGCGCCGAACGATCACGAGCGCCGAACGATCACGAGTGGACGAGGGGCGCACGCCGACGACTTCACGGCAACCGACTTGGCGCAGCGCGCGAGTGCGCCAACAAGATCACGCAATCGGAGCGGCGGGTGCTCGTCGGGTGGCGATTGTGGTGCCGCCGTCCGCGGGCACGGTGAGGACGGAGTGGCGGCCGAGGCGTTCGCTGCGAGGGTGCGCTGGGCGTAGGTCGAGTTCTTGGACGAGCGCGCGGATGATGATCGTTGCTTCGAGTTGTGCCATTGCGGCGCCGATGCAGCGGCGCATGCCGCCTCCGAACGGGATCCAGGAGTAGCTGCCGGGTCGGGTGCCGAGGAAGCGTTCGGGCTTGAAGGCGAGTGGGTTGGGGTAGATGTCGGGGCGTCGGTGGACAAGCGCGATGAACGGCACGACGAGCGTGCCTGGGGGGATGGTGAGACCGTCGAACTCGAGTGGTTGCTTGGCGAGCCGGACGGTGAACGGGAAAACGGGTCGCAGGCGCAGACTCTCCTGGACGACCGCTGTCAGGTACTCGTCGCTTCCGGCGCGCACGCTGTCCTCGAGCTGGTGCAGGGCGGCAGGGTGGTGCGTGATCAGGTCGATGATCCAGGAGATCGTCGCTGCGGTGGTGTCGTGTCCGCCGATGAGCATCAGGCGCATCTGGTCGCAGGTCTCTGCGTCCCCGAGTCCCTGGTCGTCGTCGTCGCGGACGGTCAGGAGGCTTGCGAGGACGTCCTGATGTTCGCGCGGCGGGCCGGCGCGCCGCTCGGCGATCTCTTCCAGGACGATCGCGTCGACAGCGGCCTTGCGCGCCTGGATCTGCCGGAACGGCCGCGAGAACCCGTCGTTGCGGGCGGTCGCGATCGCGGTTTGCAAGAGGAACCGCCGCGAGCCGATCTCGTCGTTGAGGGCGCTGACGGCGTCGCGTAGCCGGTCAAGGCGCGTTTGCTGCGTGACCCCGAAGATCGCCGCCATGATGATCTCGAGGGTGACGCGGGCGGTTTCGGGCATCGACTCGGACGGGGGGCCGACCGGCCAGCGGGCCGCGGCTTCCCGCGCCTTCTCCTCGATGGCCGCCTCGTAGCGCTTGAGTGCCTGTCCGTGGAAGGCGGGTAGGAGCAGTCGCCGCTTGGCCAGGTGCTCAGCCCCGTCGAGTGACGTGAGGTTGGCGGGTCCGAGGACGAGCTCGTGCGGGGAGAGCATCCGCAGCGCCTCGCCGAAGTAGGCCGCTTCGGAATCTGATCTGAAGAGGACCTCGATGTCGCGTGGGTGCGTCAGGCAGACCCACGGTCCGGACCCGGGCATCGTGACGACGAAGCGGTCGCCCAGGTGCTCGAGGCGGTCGATGAAGCCGCCGATGTCCAGCCAGTAGCGGGCGGCGTTGGCGATCGCGGGCAGGCGCTCGCGGGGGAGCGCGGAGATGGAGGGATCCAGTCGCATCGACAACATGGTACAGAGATACACTGTTCGTATCTCTGCCTCTCATCCGTCGCTGATCCTAGGTTGTGCTGCTCGTGACTCTTGTTGACCGAATCGAGCGTGCCGCGCTCGAGCAGTTCACCGAAACCGGCATCCGGCGAACCAGCGTCGAGGATGTCGCGCGCCGGGCCGGGGTCGCGCGTGTGACGGTCTACCGCCACGTCGGCGGCAAGGATGCCCTGGTGACGCTCGTCCTCAGCGGCGAGACGCGCCGCGCGATGACCGAACTCGACACCGCTGTCGCGGGAGCCGGCTCACCCGCCGAGGTGCTCGAGCGGTCGTTCGCGTTTCTCGTGAGCTTCGTCCGCGAACACCCGCTCTTCGACACGCTGCTGCGACGTGAACCGGAAACCCTGCTGCCGCAACTCACCATCGACGGACGGGCGTTCCTCGATCTCTACCGGTCACTCGCAGGGGAGCGCCTAGCCGAGATGCAGCGCAAGGGCGAGATCGACCCTCCCAACCTCGAGTGGGCGGCAGAGGCAATCGCGCGGATGGCCATGTCGCTCGTCCTCACGCCGAGCACCCTTATAGACGCCGACGACCCCCAAGCCGTCGCGGCATTCGCACGCGAGACACTACTCCCGATGCTCCGCCCGCAAGCCTGACTCACCAGCTCCCGCTATATGCGACAAGGCAAGAGCGCATCAGCTCGTCTTGCGGCCCCCGGTCTTCGCGCTGCTGCCGGATTGCACGGGAAGTCGGAGCGCGGTCCTGACAGTGAGTGTTGCGCGGGTGTTGGGCACCGGTTAGCGTGCTGGCGGCATGTGTGGAACGAGCGCAGCACAGTGCGTTGGGTCGGCTGGGCGCATGAGGAGCGGTAGATGATCGGTGCACTCTTGCTGGGCCTGATCGCTGGGACGGTCGGACGGCTGCTGGTGCCGGACATGTGGAGTGGGCTGAGCGGCCCCAGTTCCTGGTTGTTCTCGCTCGTGCTCGGTCTCGCCGGGGCACTGCTGGGGTATCTGATCTTCACCGTGTGGATCGGGATCGGCGACACCGACGTGTTCGATCTCGGCGGCATCGTCGGTGCGATCATCGGCGTGATGATCCTGCTGCCGTTTGCGGGCGTCTTCGTTCGCTTCCGCGCGCGGCAGCGTCGCTGACCGGCTGCGCGCGGCGGCGGGTGCCGTTAGTGTTGTTGAGGTCGGTGTTCGGGGCGACCTGGCCTCGGCGCGCACTCGTCCTTCTGCCGATGGAGGTCCCACGCCGTGTCTGACGCTCAGCCGAACATCCTGGTGATCTGGGGTGACGACATCGGGATCAGCAATCTGAGCTGTTATGGCGACGGAGTGATGGGCTATCGAACGCCGAACATCGACCGGATCGCCGCAGAGGGCATCCGCTTCACCGACTCGTACGGTGAGCAGAGCTGCACCGCCGGTCGCGCAGCGTTTATCTGCGGGCAGAACCCGATCCGCACGGGCCTGACGAAGGTGGGGATGCCCGGCGCGACGGTCGGGCTCCAGCCCGAGGATCCGACGATCGCCACGGCGCTGAAGGCCCACGGGTACGCGACTGGCCAGTTCGGCAAGAACCATCTCGGCGACCGCGACGAGTTCCTACCGACGGCGCACGGCTTCGACGAGTTCTTCGGCAACCTGTACCACCTCAACGCCGAGGAGGAACCAGAGCTTGACGACTACCCGACCGAGGAGGACTTCCCCAGCTTCCGTGAGCGGTTTGGGCCGCGCGGCGTGATCCACTCTTGGGCCGGTGAGGATGGAACGCAGCGCATCGAGGACACCGGGCCGCTCACGAAGAAGCGGATGGAGACCGTTGATGAGGAGTTCCGCGACGCGGCCTTTGACTTCATCAAGCGCCAGGCCGACGCGGATACGCCGTTCTTCGTGTGGTTCAACTCGACGCACATGCACTTCCGCACGCACCCCAAGCCCGCGAGCAAGGGACGGGCGGGCCGTTGGCAGTCTGACTACCACGACACGATGCTCGATCACGACGACCTTGTGGGCGAGCTGCTTGACCTGCTGGACGAGCTGGGTCTCGCGGAGGACACGATCGTCGTGTACTCGACCGACAACGGGCCGCACATGAACTCCTGGCCGGACGCCGGGATGACGCCGTTTCGCGGTGAGAAGAACTCCAACTGGGAGGGCGCCTATCGCGTGCCCGAGCTGGTGCGGTGGCCTCGCCGGATCGGTCCCGGGCAGGTGCGCAACGGGATCATCTCCCACAACGATTGGTTTCCGACGCTATTGGCCGCTGCGGGTGTGCCGGACATCGCCGAGCAGCTCAAGGCGGGCGTCGACTTGAACGGCACGAGCTACAAGGTGCACCTCGACGGCCACAACCAGCTTCCGTACTTCACGGGCGAGGTGGATGAGAGCCCGCGCCAGCACTTCTTCTACGTCTCCGACGACGGTGACCTCACCGCGGTGCGCTTCGACAACTGGAAGCTCGTGTTCCTCGAACAGCGTGCCCCGGGAACCCTCCAGGTCTGGGCCGAGCCGTTTGTCCAGCTCCGCGTCCCGAAGATGTTCAACCTGCGCACCGACCCCTACGAGCGCGCAGACATCACGTCGAACACCTACTACGACTGGCTGCTAGACCACGCCTGGCTCTGCGTTCCCATGCAGGCGTTCGTCTCGCAGATGATGCAGAGCCTGGCCGAGTTCCCGCCGCGTCAGAAGCCGGCGAGCTTCAGCCTCGAGCAGGTTCTCGAAAAGCTCCAGACAGGCGTTCCCAGCGTGTGACCGCGCAGCAGCGTCCTGTGCCGGCGAGCGATGTCGCCCAGGTGTGGATCCCCGGCGGTGAGTTCGTCATGGGATCCGACGAGCACTACCCAGAAGAGGGTCCGGCACGCAGGGTCCACATCGACGGCTTCTGGATCGACCGCTGCCCGGTCACCAATGCCGAGTACGAGACGTTCGTGGCGGCGACCGGGTACGTCACGGTGGCTGAGCGCCCGCTCGACCCGGCGGACTTCCCGGGCGCGCCTGCCGAGAACCTCGTGCCCGGTTCGATGGTGTTCACGGGCACGTCGGGACCCGTCGACCTGCGGCATCTCAGTCAGTGGTGGACGTGGACGCCGGGAGCGTCTTGGAGGCGGCCCGAAGGGCCGCGCAGCGACCTAGAAGGACGCGGTGATCACCCGGTCGTGCATGTCGCAGGTGAGGACGCCGAGGCCTACGCCATCTGGATCGGGCGCGCGCTCCCGACGGAGGCCGAGTGGGAGCGCGCCGCCCGCGGCGGACTCGCCGCGGCGGCCTACGCCTGGGGCGACGAGCCCGAGCAGCCCGGCCAACGACTTGCCAACTATTGGCACGGCGACTTTCCCTGGCGCGCCGCCCCCGGGTACGGCGGCACGACCGCCGTGTCCTCGTACCCCGAGAACGGGTACGGCCTGGCCGACACCGCCGGGAACGTCTGGGAATGGACCGCCGACTGGTACGACGAACGGCGCCCGGCGGGCACCACAACGTGCTGCGTGCCCCGCAACCCGCGCGGCGGCACTCGCGAGCGCAGCCGCGACCCCGCCCAGCCCCAGTTCCAGGTCCCCCGACGAGTGATCAAAGGCGGATCATTTCTCTGCGCCGACAGCTACTGCAAACGCTACCGGCCAGCCTCACGACGACCCCAAGCGACCGACACCGGCATGAGTCACATCGGCTTCCGCTGCGCCAAACACACCAACATGCGCAGCGCCGCCTGACCGGGCCAGCTCAGTGCAATCACCGATCTCTTGCTCTGGACGACAAGCGTGAGCGGAGCGGCCTGTGTGCTGACGCTCCTCTAGCCGTTTGCCCCGCGCATCGGTCATTGGGCACCAAACCGTTTCTGGTGCCCATATCCGCATACATCCGAGCACATCCGAGCACATCCGTCTGGCCCGATTCCCCGTCGGGACCTGGAATGCCCAGTGTTTGAGCAGTGCTCGTTCCCGCTTTGCAAGCAGGAGGTCAGGGGTTCGATCCCCCTTGGCTCCACTCTAGGAATCGCCCGGAAGTTCGCGGTTTCTTGTGTCTGGCGCGACGGTGGCGGTGGGTCGGTAGCAGCGCCACTGCCCGCCTGGTGCCCAATGGTGCCCGTTGGGTTGGCGATGCGCTGCCCCTGACACCCGTCGCTCAGGCGCTCGTTGTCGTGAGGCCGACACCACCCCGGCAGGCGGAGCGGATAGGGTCACGACCGCGGGGAGGGCAGTCATCGTGCGACGGCGATTCGGGACGAGTCCTTCGCCAACCGGGCGCCGGGTGGCCATCTCGCTCGAGGCGAACGCGACGTCGAGCCCCAGTGCAGGAGAGCTGAGAACGTGGCTCATGCTCGTGGCCGTTGTAGCCGACGGAAGCGTGAGGGTCCCGGCGCCTGCACTCGAAGGTTTGGGGGGAAACCGCGGAGCGCGTCGATGGCTGCCGGGACCCTCTCCGTCCACAGCTCCTGGAGCCGCGCTACTTCCTGACGGTGATCGTCTTCTTCACGGTCCTGCCGCCGGCGTTCGTCGACGTCACCTTGAAGGAGACCTTGACCTTGCCGGGCTTCTTCGCCTTGAGCCTGATCTTGACCGTCTTGGTCTTCTTCGCGCCGATCTGGCCGACCGACGTGTTGAAGCTGACGCCCCTGCCATTGACCTTGAGCCTCACGCCGGTGGCGGTCTTGTTGCCGGAGTTGGTGATCTTGACCTTGTAGGTGGCCTTCTTGCCCCTCTTGACCTTGGCGGGGCCCGTGACCTTCACTTTGCTGAGCTTCGCCACGGCGAGAGGGCTTTTCTGAAGCGCGAAGGTCGCCGAAACCGAACGGGCCTGGTCCATGGTGACCACGCAGCTGCCAGTTCCCGAGCAGGCCCCGCTCCATCCGGCGAAGGTGGAGCCTGCAGGGGCAGTGGCGGTCAGAGTGACCCCGGTGCCGTAGCCGAAGTCGGACGAGCATCTAGGGCCGCAGTCGATGCCAGCCGGGGCCGAGGTCACCGAGCCTGTGCCGTTGCCGTTCTTTGTGACCGTGAGAGCGCGCTGCTGAAGCTCGAAGGTCGCTGAGACCGAACGGGCCTGGTCCATGGTGACCACGCAGCTGCCGGTTCCCGAGCAAGGCCCACTCCATCCGGCGAAGTTGCTTACAGCGTCGGCAGCAGCGGTGAGTGTTACCTCGGTCAGGGAGCTGAAGACCTCTACGCATTTGTCCGCGCAGTCGATCCCGCCGGGACTCGAGGTGACCGTTCCCTGGCCTGAGCCGCTCCTTTCAACACCCAGGGCGTACAACGGTGCGGCGGTGGACGCAGTCTGGATGACTTCGTTGGTGCCATCGGTGCGGCTCCAGACCGAGGTGGCCGTGCCGTCGGGACCGATCGCGATCGTCGGGCCGGCTGCGTCCTGGCCACTTGCGGAAAGGTCTGCGGCTGCGCCAAAAGAGCCACCAGGTGGCCGGGTTACCGACTGGATGACCCCGGGCGAAAACGGTGGCGGGTCCCCAGGGGTGCTGAGTTGATATACGACAGTCGTCGTGCCATCAGGGCCGATCGCGATTCTGGGGCCAGTGGAGTAATTGCCAATCTCGGTCAGGTCTACCGGCGCTCCGAACGGTCCACCTGGAGGGCGGTCTGCGGTTTGGACGACCCACCAGGAGCCGTCGAACAATTGCCAGACGGCCGTGGCCGCCCCATCGGGCTCGATCACGATCTGCTGTCCTCTGGAACGCTGGCCGGCGTCGGAGAGGTTCTCCGGCGTGCCGAACGCGCCCTCAGGAGGGCGGGTCGCAGACTGGATGACGCAAGAAGGCCCGCTGTCGCATCCTCCGCGACGCCAGGAGACAATGGTGGTCTTATCGGATCCGATCGCAATCGAGGGCCCAATAGCGCTCTGGCCGCTCTCGGAGAGATCCTCCGGTGTGCCGAACGAACCGCCGGGGGCTCGGGTTGAGGCCTGGATGATCCCGGCGCGCTCCCAGACAACGGTGGCGGCTCCGTCGGGACCAATCGCGATCTCCTCACCGGTGTCCGCTCCGGTCTCCGAGATGTCCACCGGTGCGCCGAACGAACTGCCGGGGAGACGGGTCGAGGCCTGGATGATGCTGTTGCGACTCCAGACCGCGGTGATCGTGCCATCAGGACCGACCCCGATCCTGGGACCAAAGGCGTCTTGGCCGGCCTCTGAAAGATCCACCGGTTCGCCGAATGAACCTCCCGGGGGACGGGTCATTGCTCGGACGATGAGGTTGGTAGTGTCTACCCGCAGCCAGGTAACTGCAGCGGAGCCATCGGAGCCGATCGCGACGTTCGGATTCACGGCGTTCTCGGTTGGCTCGGAGAGATTGAACGGTGTGCCGAACGAGCCCCCTGGCGGCCTGGTCGCGGCCTGGATGACATTCGTTGCGCCGTCATCGATCTGCCAGACAGCGATGGCGCTGCCATCGGGGCCGATTCTCACGGTACTGGCGATCGCTTCTTCTGCGGGCGCGGAGAGGTCAGTCGCCGGAACCTGCCAGGGGCCCTGCGGGGCAGCGGAGGCAGCCGCCGGAACAAGGGCCATAGCAAACACGGCTGCGAGCAGGGCGATCACAGCGCCTGACCACGAGGAAATCGATGTACGACGAGGCCCTTCGGCGGTCACTGACTGCCCTCCCTGCTGCGATGTGCTTGACGGAATATACTGGCCATCACCGTCGAGCAGTTCGAGTGCGTACAAACCAGGCTGAACCGCATGACCCGTGTGTTCGCTTATGAGTGGGCGCCTCCACCGACGAGAGGGATGATGTGATCGAGGTGCCAGTCCGATGGCGCAGCCTCTCGCCCGCATATGCCGCACCTGCCGTCTGATCGACGCCACACCGCTCCTCACGACCTGTTCCCCGTGCGGCGCTCCCCTCCTGGTGGCCTCACGCAATCCGCTGCAAGTTTCCGTTGAACAACACCTGGTACTGGCAGTCGTCCTACGACGGGTTCGGCTCTGGCACGGCTCGACTGAAGAACACCACGAATGACCCGCTCTTCGACGGGAACCCGACGGGCGCGCCGATCCCGCCAGGGGAAACCAGCAGGATTCCGGTGTTGGGGGCAGGGCTGCAGGAGACGAACCCGGACCCGAACCACATCCCAATGCAGGCACAGATGCTGCTCGAGGACGGGCAGGTCTACAACCCGGCCACGAACCGGCTGCTGTCGTTCACCGCCTTCGAATAGCTCACCGCCGACGGCTGCCGGATCACGACCCTGATCACGGGCATCAGCGAACCGGTCGCGGGGTGACGGGCAGGCCCTGCCGCATTGCGCTCGGCGGGGCAGCCGATCACCACGCCGCCTCGCCGGGCGCGCCCGCCATAGCGTCCTCCTAGGCCGGATCGCGCCGACACGCGCACTCAGCTCTCGCCGCGGACGGTCCACACGCTAAGAGGCCAAGCTTCCGATCGCCGGCGATCAGCAGCCGGATCAGCTCATCGAGTGGCTGAGTGTTCGCACGTCGCGTCCCGGTCTCTCCGCTGGTGATCCCCAAAGGGGACGTCTGGGGCTCTCCCAAGGCGAAATCGGCACCCCCGCCGCGGGGAACTGTTTGGACGACGTGCGAACCCCAAGAATGGCCGCGCGCCGTCAGATGCGCGGTTCCAGGATGACGAGCGGGATTTCGCGATCCGTTCGCTGCTGGTAGCCGCCGTAGGTCGTGACGGCCATCGGCCAGAGGCGCGCGCGTTCCTCGGGGCCGGCGATCCGTGCGTGGACCGCTCGTCGCTCCCGCCCGATCTGCACGGTGGTGTCGGGATGCGCACACAGGTTGTGGTACCAGGCGGGGTGCCTGACGTGGCCGCCCTTCGAGGCCACGATCACCAAGTCGCGCCCATCCTGCACGTAGACCAGCGGCGTGGTCCGCCGGGTCCCGCTCCTGGCGCCCACATGGTCGAGCAGCAGCATCGGCGGCGAACCGGGAAGGCGATGGCCGACGAGTCCGCCGCTCGCTCGGTACACGAGCGCGTGACCGGCGATCGCCCGGCGCAGCACCGGCCACGAGATATCAGCAAGGCGCATCCCGTCCACCCGGCCAGCCTACGCCGACGCACCAGTCACCCTCGCGCCTCCTTCGCATGGGGAGCGGGTGTGGCCGGTGGTGAACGCCGGGCACTGCTGCACCCAGCAGGCCGGGTGTACGCCGCGTGTTGGCGGTCTAGCGTCGTAGCGTGAACTTCTTGGTTGCGGTGACGCGTTTCTTGCCGGTCTCGCGGAATACGCCGTGTGCGGTCAGCGTGACCCTCTTGGAGCGTCGCAGTAGGCGCGTGCCGGCCTTGGTGAGCTTGATCTGCACGGTCTTCGTCTTGCCCGCTACGGCCCGCTTCAGCGTTCCACGCGCGACTAGAACGGGCTTTGGCCTGGCGCGTTTGGACAACCGGGCGCCGCGCGGCAGCTGGTACCAGCTGATCACGATGCTGCCGTTTGCCGGTGCCCTGAACGAGCGCGCGAAGCCCTTGCGCTTGAGCAGCGTCCGAATCCTGCCCGCCTTCCCCGACGCGGCGATCTGCTGCCTGATCAGGCCGGCGAGCTGTTTGAGCGTGCAGGTGCGATAGGTGCGCTTGCCGACGATCCTCTTGTTCTTGGCGTCGGTCGTGACGATCTCAACGACGAACTTCCCCTTCGGCAGTCCGCGCAGATTGATCGGCAGCCCCAGGGCCTTACCTGTGACGGTGCGTACCTGTTTGCCGTTGAGCTTGATTTGCGCCTTGACGATCTTGCCCGCCTTCACACGACGCAGCCGGATCGGGAACGAACGGCGACTGAAACACACTTTCGAGGCGACCAGAGACGCGACCGACGTGACCGACACGCGCTTCGGCGGGGCCGGCGGGGCCGGCGAGACCGGCGCGGGCGCGGGCGGCGCGGGTGCGGCGGGCGGCGCGGGTGCGGCGGGCGGCGCGGGCCCCTGGTCGCCGATCGAGAAGATCTCGTCCTCCGGGTCGCTGCCGCTGAGACTCTTCGTTCCCTCCCACGCCACCACCACGCGCGACGCGCCTGGGCTGAAAGAGGCGCTGACGCCGCCTGCGCTGAAGCGCGTGTCCAGGTCGGGGCCCTGATGCGTTAGCCGGAGCGCAGGTCCGGCCGGTGCACCTGAAGCGTCAAGGCGCAGGATGTGCGCCTCCTTCTCAAGCTCGTTTGTGTTCGTGTCGCGGAAGACCTGGCCCTCGAAGCCCACGACCCACTGACCGGCGAGCGCGTCCCACGCCACGGACGGCGCCTCCGCGTGCCAGCCGGAGTCCGTCGAGGGACCGAGCGTCGTGACCCGGCGGTCGTCGCCGAGCTCCTGGCCGGCGCTGCTCACGCGCTGCGCGAAGATCTCGTCCCCTTCAGAGGGCGTGTCGGCGTGCCATGCGACGAGCCATTCGCCCGTCGCAGGGGAGTGAGCGACGGACGGCGACTCGGCGTCCTTGCCGTCACCGAGGCCGTGCTCGGAGAGCTGCAACTCCTCGGCGAGCAGGCCGCCCGACGGGCTAAGCCGGCGGGCGAAGATCTCCTGGCCAGCCCCGTCCGGACCGTCGCCCCAAACGACGAGAAACTCACCCGCGGTGGGGTTCCACGCAACCCCGACGCGCTCGGCCTCGGTGTTGGGGCCAGCGGAGATCAGGAAGTCGCTCGGCCCCACCTCCGCCCCGGTCGAGCCGTCCAGCCGCTGTCCGAAGACGTCGTCGTCACCGTTGCTACGCCAAACGACGAGGTACTCGTTCGTCGCGGCGGAATACGTGACCGCGGCACGCTGATTATTGCCCTCGCCGTTCACCAGGTGCTCCGAGATCGCAAGCACGCCGCCGAGCGGCTCGCCGGCAGCGGACAGGCGCCGACCCTTAATCTGCTCATCGCCGCTCGGCGCGTCGCTCCAGACGGCCAGGTGCTCGCCCGTAGTCTCGTTGCGCGCGAGGCGCCCGCCACGCGCCTCTTGCGCGCTGTTGCCGTCGGTCCCGACGAACGTCACACGTCGCTGCTCGCCGACCGGCTCACCGGCCACGTTCAGCGCCCGCGTGTAGAGCTCCTCCTCGCCCGCGGTCGGCATCCCGCCGTACAGCGCGAGCCCACCGCCGGGTCCGAAGGCGAGCTGCGGGTTCTCGGCCCGGAACGTCACATCCCCCGCTGGCCCAATGTCCGAGACCTGCACCGGGATTCCCACCGGGGCGGCGACCGCGGTGGCGAGGACAACGACGGCGAGCAACGCCCCACTCGTCGCCGCCCGGATGACGGAACGACGCATGCGACGACCTTATGCGCCCACCAGCCCCGGGCGCAAGTACACGCGCCCGAGCGGCATATGCGTCCGCGATCCGCATCCCGTCGCTGCCCAATTGCGCGGCGGCATCAGTTCCCGCAGCGTCTGCCAGCCCATTCGCGCAAGCGATCCCTGTGCCGGCGGCTCATCGGGGATCTCGAACGCGACGGCATCGAGGTCCGCGCAGGTATCCACACCGGCGAGCGTGAGTTGCTCGGCGACGACGTGGCCGACATGGCGGTCCATATCGGTGCGCGGATAGCGGCGCTCGCCGGTACGGGTGAGGTGCTCGTCTTCTCAACCGTCAAGGATCTCGTCGCTGGCTCCAAGATCGCGTTTAGGCCGCGCGGCGCGCACGTCCTCAAGGGCGTTCCCCGCGAGTGCCAGGTCTTTCGGGCCGACGTCGCTGCACTCGACGCAGCGTGACCCCGTTCTGGTAGCCACGCTCGCTTCGGACTGTGATGAAAGGTGGACCTCCTCGGTGGGACGCTTCGCGTGACACCGAGAAACGAGTCGAGGAGGCCCGTACTCATGATGCACGCTGGGCTGGATCTCAGTCGCAAGAAGATCGACGTGTGCTTGCTGAGCGACGAGGGGGAGGTGGCCGGAGAGTTCGCGGTGCCCGCCGACGCTGACGGTTTGCGCGGCCTGAATCGGCGCGTGATGGACCTTGGGGTGGCGGTGCGCGCGGTGATCGAGTCGATGACCGGCGCGCGGTTTGTGCACGACACGCTGGAGCAGCTTGGTTGGGATGTGTTGATCGCTGACGCGCAGAAGGTCAAGGGTTTGGCGCCGCTTGCGTGCAAGACCGACCGGATCGACGCGCGTGTTCTTGCGGTGCTCTCGCAGCGTGATCTGATCCCGGAGATCTGGCTTCCGGATCCGCGGGTCAGGCGGGAGCGTGAGCAGGCGCGCTTCAGGTTGCATCTGGTCAAGCACAAGTCGATGCTCAAGCAGCGCATCCACTCGACGTTGATGACGTTCGGGCGTCCGTGCACCGTCACCGATCTGTTCGGGGTCGCCGGTCGCAACATGCTTGCCGGGCTCGACTTCCCGGAGCCCTGGCGCGGAACGGTCGATGCGAGCGTGCTGCTGATCGACGACCTTGAGCGTCAGATCGCGCTGATCAACGCGCAGCTGCGCTCCGGCGGCGCTGACCACCCCTACGTGCCGTTGCTGATGAGCGCACCGGGGATCGGCTGGGTGCTCGCGTTCACGATCGCTGCGGAGATCGGCGAGATCGACAGGTTCAGCTCGCCGACGAAGCTCGTCGGCTACACCGGATTGTGTCCGCGCGTCTACCAGTCCGGTGAGAAGGACCGCCGCGGGCACTTGACCAAGGCCGGCCCGAGGTATCTGCGCTGGGCGATGCTCGAGGCCACGATGCATGCGCTGCGGCACCCCGCCTACGCCGAGCGCTACCAGCGCAACAAGCGCCGGCTGGGCAAGCAGCGCGGCGCGAAGGTCGCGCAGATCGATATCGCTCGCAAACTCACCGAAGCGCTCTGGCACATGCTCACCCGAAATGAACCCTTCAACCCAGCTCCTGCTGCGGGAGGCGCCGCTTTTCGTCTGGTCGCCTGACGGCCCTTTCGGATTTGCGCCCCCGCGGCCGGCCTCCCATCTCACCTGGTCCCCGCACCGACGGGGCGATAGAGACATGAGCGCCGCTCCACCCACAACACCAAGGAGAACCACCGACACCACCAACCACAGTTGACAACCCGTCCTCTTTCATAGAGACGAAAAGCAGAAGCGGAGCAGCCCGCCTTCTGAGGCTCCTCTCGCCGTTCGACCCGAGCTTCGGCCATTGGGCACCAAAGCGTTTCTGGTGCCCATATTCGGATACATCCGAGCACATCCGAGCACATCCGTTTCGCCGGATTCCCCGTCGGGGCCTCGAATTCCCGGTGTTAGAGGGACGCATGTTCCGGCTTTGCAAGCAGGAGGTCAGGGGTTCGATCCCGGTTGGCTCCACTGCACGAATTGCCTGCAATGAATGTGGTCCGTGCGCGAGGCCGACACGAGCCGCGCTCGGTGAAGGAGGGGGCTCGGGTCCGATTGGGTCCGTTTGCGTACTCGCGCCGCAGGTCTCTACGCTGCGCCTCGTGCGGGTTCTGGGGGTCACATGCTTGAAGCAGACGGCGTACCCGTCCCTCACGGACGACGGGGAGCTTGTCGATGCTGAGCTCACCAAGATCGATGTGGCTTCGCAGTAGGCGAAACGGCGACCATGCGCGGTGTCGCCGAGCACTTCGACGCCGCCGTCGGAGTGCGCCACGTCTGACTGACGCCGTCCGCCCGGGTTCTCCGTCGTGCGTGCGGACGCCACGTCCCTTGGCGCATGGTCCTGGCGGGACGCGTGGCGGGACGCGGCGGCGGTCTAGGTGCTTTCGGGTACTGGAGCAGGGGGGGTGTTCAGTGGTGTCGGCTGTTCGAGGGCGTTGTAGACGGCCCAGCCGACGGCGACCAGGGGGACGGCGAGGAACGCGCCGATGATGCCGATCAGCTGTGAGCCGACGATGACGGCGGTGAGCGTGACGATCGGGTTGAGATTGACTGTCTGCTGGTAGACGAGCGGGGTGACGAACATGCTGTCCAGCTGCTGGGCGATGAGGATGACCGCTGCCATGGCGACTGCGGCGCCGGAGCCCTGGGCGCCGAGTGTGACCAGGACGATGACCGCCCCGGAAACCCAGGCGCCGAGGATCGGGATGAACAGTAAGACGAAGCTCAAGAGCGCCAGCGTTCCGGCTTGCGGGGTGCCGACCACGAGCATGCCGATCGTGATCACGATGGTGTCGATGAGCGCGATGAGCGCGATCCCGCGGACGTACCCGCTCGCCGCGCTCCAGGCGGCCGCTCCCGCGCCGGCGACCTGTTCGCGACGCGCGGGGTCAAAGCGGTCCTTGATCCAGTCCCAGATCGCGTCTCCACCGGTGAGCAGGTACAGCAGGAACACGAACATCAGCAACGCACCGCTCACCATCTGGGCGGCGAGGCCCAGGCCGCCCAGGACTCCGCCTGTCAGGCCGCTCGCCGCGCCCTTGGCGGCGGGGAGGATGCCCTTGAGGAAGCTTCTGATCGCGTCCTCGTTCTGCCGGACCCAGTCGTTGTTGTCGCGCAGCCACGCGACCGCATCGTCCACGCCGGAACCGATTCCCTGACCGACAGCGCCCAGGTTGCCGAACAGCGAGTGGCCGAACACCCACGCCAGGCCCGCGACGACCGCCACGACGAGCAACATGCACCCGGCGACCGCAAGGCCGCGCGAGACGCCACGCCGGCCCGCCCAGCCGATGAGCGGCACCAGCTGCGTGCTCACCAGGGCGGCCACGATCAGCGGCACCGTCGCTGCCCGCGCGTACCAGACCGCCCCGCCAACCAGGAACACCCCGGCGGTGATCAGCAACGCCTTGGCGCTCCAGCGCGCCATCTGTGCTCCGGCAGACGCACGCCGCTCAACGGACACGGACATGAGGGCATCGTTCGCCGAGCACCCCGACAACCCTCCCGATCTGACCACCCATCAGCCGTGCACCGTCGGCGGGCCCGTGCGTGCTCTGTCTGGGTTCGGTGCGAGCCTTCGATCGTGCTCTCGGTGATGCTGATGTTTCGTCGGCTGGTCGGGGCGGTCCGGTAGGTCGGCGCGGCCCTCTCGGCAAGCCTGATCCTGCCGGCCGTCGCCGACGCATCGGCATCGTGTCGGTTCTGACGGGTGGTGGGGCTGACGGGCCCGGAGCGGGAGCAGCCGCAGAGGCAAGCCTCGCCAAGGCCCGGTGTCACTGGTGATCAGGCTGGTGCATCGATCCGACCGTCGAGTATGTGGACAGTGCGGTCGGCGTAGTGGGTGATGCGGTCGTCGTGGGTGACGATGATGGCGGCGGTTCCGCGGCTCTTCATCTCCTCGCGGATGAGCCGGACGACCTGGTCGCCGAGCTTGGTGTCCAGGGCGGAGGTCGGTTCGTCGAAGAGCACCAGCGCCGGCTCGTTCATGAGTGCGCGGCCGATCGCGACGCGCTGTTTCTGACCGCCTGATAGCTGCGCGGGCAGGTTGCCGGCGCGGTCGGTCAGTCCGAGTTCCTCGAGCAGCTGGTCGGCTCGCTCACGGGCGCGTCGACCGGTCCGGGGGCCGATCTCGTCGACGATCAGCAGGTTCTCGCGGGCGGTGAGGAACGGGATGAGGTTCACGGTCTGAAAGACGAATCCGACCATCTCGCGGCGAAAGTCGGTGAGCTGCTTGGGGGAGTAGCCCGTGATGTCCCGGCCGCCGACAACGACCTTGCCGTCGGTGGGTGCGAGGATGCCGCCGGCGATCGAGCAGAGCGTCGTCTTGCCCGACCCGGAGGGCCCGACGAGTGCCACGATCTCGTCGGCTCCGACGGTGAGGTCGGCGTCGTCGAGCGCGACGACCTCGTCGTCGCCGACCGCGTAGGTCTTGCGCACACCCTTCATCTGCAGCCCCGGTGGAGTCGTCGGGTCGGTCATCGGGTGCTCCGTGGTGTCGGGGTCGGGAGGGGTCATTGGGCGCCGCCGATCGCGGTGGCCGGATCGATCCGCAGGACGCGGCGCAGCGAGAATGCGCAGCCGACGGCGGCGGCCAGCAGCAGGAAGGCGACGCTGCTCAGGATGCGCCCGAGCGTCGCGACAAACGGGATACCGCCGGCGGGGATCACGGCGTCGAGCGCGAGTGCGGCGAGTGCGCCGATCAGGCTGGCGACGAGCGTGACGGCGACCGCCTGCAGCAGCACTCCGGCGAACAGGGTGCCCGAGCTGGCGCCGATCGCCTTGAGCACGCCATAGAGGGCGGTCCGTTCGATGGTGATGAGCGCGAAGAACAGGGCGACGACGATGATCGCGATGACGATCGTGACGGCGATGATCTGGTTGAAGACGCGCTGTTGTTGTGAGACGCCGGGCAGCGCGTCGATCGCTTCGGAGATCGTCAGGCTCTTGGTCGCGCCCCGTGTGCTCTGGTCGATTGCGGATGCGAGGCCGTCGCCGTCGCCGTTGACGACGAGTGCCTGAGTGACGCCGGGGTCGACCCGGCCGGCGGGACGGTTGGCGTTGAGCACGGTTCGCCAGGAGTCCAGCGATCCCCAGAGCGTGCCCTGCCCGGAGTACTGCGTGTCGTTGACGAACCCGACGACCTTGATCGGCGTGCGCTCGGGCCCCAGCCGCACGACCGTGCCCTGCTTGATCCCCTCTGCGCGCAGCGAGTCGTCGGCGAAGGCCTCGCCGGGTCCGGGGGGCGTGGCGGGTATCCCCCTGGGCGCGAGCTCGTAGCCGAACAGGACGACCGGCACGAGGTCGCGCGGGCCGCGGCCCGTGACGCGGCCGCCGAGCTGCACGCTGCCCAGGCCGCCGACCCGCTGCACGCCGGGAGCCGACGTGACCTGCCGGCGCACGGCTGGGTCGATGCGGCTGCGGACCAGTGAGTCCTGCGCGGAAGCAGAGAACACGATCAGGTCCGCGCGCTGTGCGCGCAGGGCGCCCGTGCTCCCCGCCACCAGGCCGTCGAGCAGGCCGCCGAGGAACATGAGCAGCGCCGCGATCAGCGTGAGGATCGCGGTCGCGACCGCGAAGCGTCCGGGCCTGCGCATCAGTTCGCGCAGCGCGAGCCTCATCGTCCTCCGTCCCCGGTCGTCGCCTCGATCGGATCGATGGCGAGCACCCGGCGTGCGGCGACGACCGCGCTGAGCAAGCCGAGCACGAGCAGCAGGACGGCCCAGAACAGGACCGCCGTCGCGTCGAAGCGCAGCGCGAGGTCGCCGAGTGTGATCTGCGTGAGCGGTGCGTACAGCGCGACGCCCAGCACCAGGCCGCCGCCGATCACCAGAAAGACCTGCACGAGCAGCGAGCGCACGAGCACTCCCGAGCGAGCGCCGATCGCCCGCAGCAGCGTCAGCGCCCCGGCCTTCTGGAACGTGATGATCAAGAAGAACAGGCCGGTCACGAGCGGCACGACGAGTGCGTACAGCAGGAAGATCACCTGAAAGGACTGCCGCACCTGCGCGACGCCCGGCGACTCCTGCGCCGCGCGCCTGCGCGTCAGCGCGTCCGCATCGTCGCTCGCGTCGTTGATCCGGCTCGCGAGCGCCGCCGGCGAAAGGCCGTCGACCGGGCGCACGCCCACCGCGCTCGGCAGCACCGTGCGCGCGTCGGGGTTGGAGGCCCTGACCGCCGCCGCGTAGTCGTCCCAGCCGACGAACAGCGTCGGCGTCACCTGCAGCTGCGCGTCCTGCGCGAGGCCGACGACGGTCAGCTCTGGTCCCGGCGCCGCCGCCCGGTCGCCCCGGCCGCCACGCGCACCCGGTCGCCGACCGCGAAATCCGCGGCACTCGCTACCGCTTCGCCGGCCGCCCGCGGGAGCCGGCCGGCGCCGAGTCTGTCCGGGGCGCCGAGGTCGGCGCGCTCATAGCCGATCACCGCGGCGTCAGAATCCTCCGTGCTGCCGTCGGCGCGGACCGTGAAGGTGCCCTGACCGATGCGCCCGGCGCCCGCGACGCCCGTGACTGCGCGCACCTGCCGCTCCAGCGGCGGCGGGATGACGCTTCCCTGCAGTGTGCGCTGCCCATCGACGCTGTACACCAGAACCGGCGCCGACTGCCGCTCTATCGCTCCAACAAACGACGTGAGCAGGCCGCTCTGGATCGCCGCCTGCGCGAGGATCAGAAAGACCAACAGACCGACCGCGACGATCAACAGACCGAACCGCAACTTCGCGCGGCGCATCTCGCGGAGAGCCAGGAACATCAGCCCGGCGCCACCGGAAGATCCCAGTGAGGTCCCATCAGGAGGTGCGCGGCCACGCCCGCGACCGTAGCGATCCGCGCGGCCCGCCCAGCGCTGCAAGCCCCGCTGACCCAGACTCGAAGGTTGGGGGACGTCAGAGTACCTCAGACACCGCTGGCGCCTCACTCTTCCAGGCTGCTGAACTCCGCCAATGGTCCGCGATCGATCACGCGTACCACAGGGCTTGGGCGGCGGCGACCTTGGCCCACCCGCAGCCGCCTGGCGATCACGGCCTGTGCCGCTGCGGTCCGTATCGCCAGACGTCGCCGTCCACCCGCAGGTAGTTCGTTGGGTCGGTGAAGTCGAACGTCTCGCGATCGCCGCCGAAGGTCAGGATCGACGGGCGCAGCCCACCGGCCCGCACCGCGAGCGCGTCGAAGTCGTACTTCACCTGGTCGGGCGACGTCGCGCTCCACGGCGTGTCGGGCAGCTGCGTCCACCGCTCGCCGTCGTGGCTGGACCACATGTCCATGGGGTTGACGGGCAGCCCGAATCCGCCGAAGCAGACAATCCGATCGACGACGACAACGCACTGATGACCCGGCCGCGGCGACCACTGCGCAGCCGCGGTGACCTGCTCCCAGTCGCGGCCGTCGCGTGTGCGCCACACATCGTTGTAGTACGGCGGGCAGCGCGGGGTCTGCGGCGTGCAGATGAAGCCGTCCTCGCCACCGAGCATGTATATGTAGCCGTCCTTGACGACCGCGGCCGCGCCCGCGCGAGGCGCCCACGGAGCGTGCTCAGCCTCGCGAGTCCAGCTGCGGCCGTCGGGCGAGGACCACACGTCGTTGTAGTAGATCCGCGCGGGTCCGCCGGGCCCGACGATCGCCGAGTCGTCGTTGCGCGAACCACCGAAGACGTAGAGGCGGCCCTTGAACGCCACCGCGCTCAGGCCTGCTCGACCGTCCCAACGATCGGCGCCCGGTCCCCGCCGCGATCTCGCACGTCCAACTCGCGCCGTCGCGGCTCGACCAGACATCGTTGAAGAACTGCGAGACGGGGATCTGCGACGGCCGCGGGCGGGCACCCGCGCGGCGCCGCGCACCCGGGATTCGGGATGACGTTGAAGTCCTGGCCGCCAATCACGTACATGCGATCACGGAGGGTGACCGCCTGGAAGTAGGCTCGCGCCGGCCACTGGCCCTCGGCGGTCTTCTCCCAGGACACGCCTTTGTCGCCGCTGCGCCACACGTCACTCCAGATCGTGCTCGCCCCGGGAACAGGCACGACCTGCGGGTTCAGCGGCGTACGACCACCCATCACATACAGACGGTTGCGCAGCTCGACGGCCTGCAGGCCCGCGCGCTCCGTCCATGCCGTGTCCGGCGTTCGTCTCCGACCAGCCAAGACCCGCGAAAGACCCTTCCCACCGGAGAACGCCGGCGCGCTCGACGACACCACACCCAACATCAACGCCGAGACAGCACCCAGCACCACCAATGCCTTCATCACGCACTCCCCCCGATTCACCGCGGGGCTGGGCCGCCCCACGCCAAAGAACGCTACCCACACCAGACCCAAAGCACCACCCAAGAAACGACTCAAGCCCCGGCGCGCGCCAGAAACTCAGACCAGCTCGCAGCAGGAGCGAGCGCGGACTTCGTCAGAACTCGCGCAGTTCTGGGGGCTCGTGAGAGACGACTTTCAGGTCGGTCAGACCTTCGGGGTTCTCGGGCGGAGCATCGAGATCAAAGGCCTCGATCAAAGCCGCCTCGAGGTCATGGTCTTCGAGCTCGGCGGTCCGCCTCACCGGCTCGATCCGGGTTGCCTCCACTACTGCTCCTCGACACGTCAGCACGTCAGCACGGTGTCGGTTCTCATGCGGTGCCGAGCAACTCCGCTCGGATCATGGTCATCAGAACCCCGGCGTCCGAGGAGAAGAGGGTCGGCGACAGCTCGGCCTCCGACGGTGTCGCCACGTGTTGCAGCCGGAGCACGTCATGGCCCGCCCAGCCCGGCAACCATGCGGCGAACGCGAAGGACGACCGGTGGAGAAGCTCGACGGCGTCGTCGATCCCGGGGTCGTTCATCGGGAGGTCCACATGCACCAGCGACGCCGCGCTGCTGGCCACCGCCGCGGCGACCTGCGTGGCGATGTCCGCTCCGATGCGATCGACCGAGATCCGCTCGAGCCCGCGGAAAGGGTCGTGGGCGCGTTCGATCCGGCTCTCGCCGGTCGGCGGCCGCGACGTCCGGGGCCGCGCTGCGGCTGAGCCCGAGGCCGTCAGCGAAGCCGAGGATCATCGCGCTGTAGCGCCTCGGCAGGTGGATGCTCTGAGCTGGAGCGTTGAGCACGGGCTGGTAGACGACCGTCACCGCGACGCGTTCCTCGGTGAGCGCTCCCATCGCGAGATCCCGGGTCGCTGCCGGCAGATACGCGACCATCACCCCGGTCTCGCGACCGCCCGCGCTGAGCGAAGCGCGCTGCATCACCGGATGCGCCGTCGTGGGGAAGTGAATGAACCCGGCGGCGCCCTCCGTCGCCAACAGCTCAACCAGCGCCAGCGCCAGCCGGCCCATGAGGCCCATCCCACGACAACTCGGATCGACGACCGTCGTGCCGGCCTCCACCACGGTCGACTCGCTCGTCGGCCACGTGAACCCGATGTGTCCCACGACGCCCGGCCCCGCGGTCGCCACCACGCCGTTGTAGGCGCGCGACCCGATCAGCGTGGCCAGCTCGTCCGGCCGGTACATGACGCGCTTCGGGTACGCGTCGCCGTAACAGCGCACGATGCAGTCCGAGACTCCCTGCGCGTCGGCGGGAGCGATCGCTCTCACCTCAACGTCGTCGCCGCCACTTCGGCACCTGCCATTCAGATGTCGGCGACGACGTTGGCCTTGATCAGCCGTCCGCACAGCATCCGCGAGATGTTGAGCAGCAGCTTCGAGGCGATCGTCGGCTCGTCGGCCATCAGCTTGTTCAGCGTTCCGTCGGAGAGCGACAGGATCCTCACGCCCGCCGGTGGCCGCGTAGACGTCGGACTGGCGTGGCAGATCGAGCAGGAAGGCCATCTCGCCGAAGACGTCTCCGGGTCCGAGGACGTTGATGAACCTGCCGTCGTGGCGAACCTCGAGAGTTCCGTCGAGCACGAGGAACAGGTTGTGCGACGAACCGCCCTGTTTGAGCACGCGGTCGCCGGCGTCGCATTCGATGATGTTGCTGCGAGCGATGCATTCCCTCGTCTCCTCGGGGTCGAGCCCGTCGAAGGCATGGAGTCCCTCGAGGGCGACCCGTTCGAGCGCGGCCTCGAGGTGAGCCAGGTACTCAGCGGGGGCGACGACGGAAGCCGACTGGACGGCGTCGCCGCGGGCCAGCGCGGCTGCGATCGAGCGTGGCAGGCAGGGACGGTCCTGCCCGTCCAGGCCGCCGATCGCCGCTGCCAGGTCATCCGTCTCCCCGACCGGCCACACCAGCGGGATCAGGTAGCCCGCCTCCTCGCTGTTGATGTTGTGCTCGGCGTACGTCCGCCCTCCGGACGAGAGGTACAGCGACAGCAGGTGGGGCTCGCAGTTGCCGAAGATGAGCCGAACGCCGGCGGCTTCGACGTCCTCGAGCGCGAGATCGCGCAGCTGCGACGCGACCGGCGAGCCCCGGAGGTGGGGCGCGACCATCAGCCGCTCGCCGACGGCCATCAGCCGGGCCGGTGCCTCGGACAGGAACGGGCTCAGCCCGTACTGGTCGATCTGGCGTGCGGAGAATCCGTCGGCGCCGAAGGTCAGCCGCGACGTCGCCGACCACCTGCCGGGCCTCGCGGGCCCCGTAGAGAACGCTGTGACCGTCCTCGGGCTCGACGAGCCGGCGACCGGTGTGATCGGCCGACGCGGCGGTAGCGGCCCAGTTCCTCGACGTAGACCGCGTAGCGAAAGCGGAACAGCTCTTCGCGTTCCCGCTCCGACCGCGCCCGGAAGACCTCGACAGTCATCGCGGCGCCGGCCGTCCTTCTCAGGGCCGCGCCGGTTGCGCCGCGCTGCTCTTCGGGATCGATCAGGATCTTGGCGTGCGCCTCGGGATTGCCGAGCGCGCTGAACGCCTCGTCAACGCCATCGAGACCGACGACCCCGGTGACCATCGGCGCCGGGTTCACCTTGCCCTCGGCGAGCATGTGGAGGGTGTCGCGGAACTCGAGCGGCGTGTATCCGACGACGAAGCGCAGGTCGATCTCCTTGTTGATCGCCATCGACGGGCGGATCCGGTCGTCGCCCATGCAGACGCCGACCACGACGACACGAGAGAACAGCGGAGCCGTCGAGATGATGTCGTCGATCACGCCGGGGACGCCGACGCACTCGAAGATCACCGGGCTCCTCGGCTTGGCGGCGCCGACGGCCTCCGCCGCGCGCCATATCTGCCACCAGGGGACGGGCAGCCGCCGCAGCTTCTCCATCGTTCCGACCGCGAGGTCGAGTGCCGCGGGCACGGTGTCGAGGTGTCCGTGGCCGCCGATCGCCGCGAAGGGCGAACCCTCGGCCGGGTCGACGACCGCATCGGCTCCGCAGGCGGTCGCCAGCGCACGGCGCCTGGGCGAGTAGTCGCTGGCGACCACTGTGCGCACACCCTGCGACTTCAGCAGGCAGATCACGGCCAGGCCGACGGGCCCGCAGCCGATCACGACCGCCACCGTGCGCTTCTTGACCTCGCCGCGGCGGACGGCATGCCAGCCGACGGCCATCGGCTCGGTCAGCGTCGCCACGTCGGGCGCCAGGCCGTTGGGCACCGGCACGGCGAGCGACTCCTCGACCAGTACCTGCTCGGCGTAGGCCCCGGAGCCTGCGTGGACAGGCCGATCGCGTGGATCGACTTGCCGCGCCGCAGCAACGGCATCGCCACCACCGGCGTTCCGGTCGGCGACTTCTTGCGGCAGCGGGGACCGTGGTCGACGATCTCTCCGCAGAACTCATGCCCGAGCACGACCTCCTGACCCGAGCGCATGAAGTCGTCATACCCGGTCTCGCTCAGGACGTCGGCCAGCTCGTCGCAGTGGTGTCGCGCGTGCAGGTCCGAGCCGCAGATCCCGCAGCGCACGACGTCGATCAGCACCTGGCCGTCGCCCGGCGTCGGCGTCGGCCGGTCGACGACCCTGAGCTGCGCGTTGCTGCAGGAGACGGCCTTCATGCCGGCATCGTAGTCCCGCCCTGGGGACAGATGCCGCGGAGCGCCTGAGAGTCAGCGCCCGAGTCGCCCTGAGCTAGCCGACCGTGAACCGCTGGAGCACGTAGTACGCGGGCCGCGGCACGCCGTCGGCGCTCATGAGCCCGGAGTCCCAGCTGACGGGGCCGGGCTGCGCCTTCCAGTCGTACAGGTAGACGCGGGCGATCCGCGGGTTGCGCCTCAGGAGCGGACCCGTGATGTAGCGCGCGACGCGCGCCGCGTAGTCGGCGCCCTGGGGGAACTTCGAGGCGGTCGGGCTGGTCGCGGCGACGACGCCGCCGGACTCCGTGATCCACACCTTGCCCTTCACCGCACGCAGCAGCTTGCGCGTCGAGGTGTCGCGCAGCCGGTTCACGTCGGAGTAGTTGTGAAGACCCCACAGGCGCGGTTCGGGCTGCTTCAGCCTGCGGATCGCCCGGCGCAGCTTGCGGGTCCACGGCACGAGATTCGGGTTGTCGAGCAGCGACGCGGGAAGCACGTTGCAGCCGCGGCACTTCTGGCGCAGGATCTTGTAGAACCGCGCGATCGCGGCGGGGTGCTTGTAGCTGGGTTGGCCGGCGTGGTTGGCCTCATTCCAGGCGGTGAACTCGCGTACGAACGGGTACCGCGCCCGCAGGGCGTCCACGACACGCGCGAACTCGCCGGGGGATGGAAGCAGGCGGGTGCGCCCCTGTACCCGTGACTGGCTGAAGATCACCAGCGGGGTGACGCCTGCGGCCTGTGCGTTGGCCATCCACTTGTCGATCTCGACGACCTGCCAGTCGTAGTCGAGCGCGTCCCAGGCGAAGTTGAGCCGCGCGTGCTTGACGCCGAGGGCGGTGAACATCGGATCCGCGAAGGTCTCGCCGTGCTGGTCGGCGATTGCGAGCGTCGCCTTCGGCCGTGCGCCTGCGGCCGGCGCGACGAGGCCGGCGACAAGGCATGCGAGCGAGAGCGCTAGGACGAGGAGACGCATCTGGGAGGCCTCGGCATTCCGGCCTCCCACGCAGAGCGGCGCGCAGACTATGCGCAACTTGGCGAGAACCTTCGACCTTCGTCCTCGTGGCCCCTTGGCTCGGACATGCGTCCGCTTATCGCAGAAATGACGCCGCCTGGCGCAAGATATGGCCGCGATTCGCCGATGACGGACTGCAGACGTTCAGCCCGCGAGGAGCAGCGCGGGGGAAGCCGACGGGTTCGGGCAAGGAAGCGAAGCGGGGATGCAATGGACTGCATGACACCGGATGGGCAGGACGCGAAGGTCGAGCGCACGGGGCGCGCAGGGCCCGGCGCGGCCGATCAGGCGGGCTGGGCGGAGCGACGGCTCAGTCGCGTCGGCCTGGACCTCCACGACGGGCCGCTGCAGGACATCGCGCTGCTTCGGGGAGAGCTGAGCGCGCTTCGCGGATGCCTGTCCGGAATCGACCCTGATGACTCTTCGCGAACTGCGCCGGAATGTGCCGAGAGGCTGCTCGCGAAGGTGGAGGATCTTCTGGCGATCGCGGAGGCGACGGAGGCCGACCTGCGCGAGCTCGCCCGTTCCCTGGAGTCCACCAGCCTCATGACCAGGCCGCTCGATGAGTCGCTCAGGGGGATCGTGCGCTCGCTCTCGCTCAGGACCGGGATCGAGCCCGATCTGACCCTGCAGGGGGATGCCGAGGGCCTCACCAGGATGGAGCGCGGCACGCTGGTGCGCGTCATCGGCGAGGCGCTCGCCAATGCGCGCGAACACGGCGCCGCCGAGTCGATCCAGATATCGGTGAACGTCGGCCGCGACAGCGTCACCGCGTTGGTGGCCGACGACGGCTGTGGCTTCGACCTGAACCAGAAGCTGGCTGACAGCCTTGAGCGTGGCAGCATCGGTCTGGCCGGGATGATCGAGCGCGTACGGCTGCTCGGTGGCGTCTGCAGAATCAGGAGCAGTCCCGGGCAGGGCACGGCGGTCACGGTCAGCTTCGCCCGCTACTTCCCCTCACCGGGCACGGCCGGCCCGGTTCCTGCGCTCCCCGCGTGGGCGGCCGCGGCGCGCCGCGCCGCCTGATTGCGCGCGGCCTCAGCTCTTGTCGCGTGTCTCGCCGGCGATGCCGTTCTGCATCGCGTAGCGAACGGCCTCGGCGCGGTTCGAGACGTCCAGCTTGCGGTAGATGTTGCTCAGGTGGAACTTCACCGTCTGCTCGGTCACCCAGTTCTCCTGACTGATCTCCTTGTTTGAGAGTCCCCGCGTCAGCGCCTTGAGGATCGTGAGCTCGCGGTCCGTGAGCCCGACCGTGCGGGAGATGTGCTGCTCAGGCGTATCCCCGCCCCCGACCGCATGGAACGCAGTGCCGCTGATCGCATGCCGCAGCGCGATCGCAAGCTCATCGGGGTTGATCGACTTGAGGATGTAGCCGACGGCTCCGCGCCGCAGCGCGGATTGGATGTCGGCCTCCTCGTCCGAGGCCGAGACCATCACGACCTTGATCTCCGGGTGGCGCCTGCGGAGCAGGTCGAGGCAGGTGAGGCCGTCCATTCCCGGCATGTGCAGGTCCAGCAGCACCAGCTCGGGGTTGAGCCGCGAGACGAGCGGCGCCACGTGCGCACCGGAGTCCGTCTCGCCGACGACCTCGAAGCCGCCATCCGCCTCGAGTGCCGTGCGCAGCGAGCTCAGCACCAGCTGGTGATCATCGGCGATGATCGTGCGGATCGCCATCGGCTGCGCACTGTACCCCGCCCGGCGGCCGGGAAACCGGTGCGATGTGCCGCGATCGTGCCGGCCTTCAGGCGTCGGCGGGAGCGAACACGAGCACGTCGCCTGTGGCGAGGCCGCGCCGCGCGCACTCGCCGGCACCGAGCTCGATCACGCAGCGGGCGCCGCGCCTGGCCGCCATCCGCCAGGGCCGCAGGTCTTCCGCGACGCGCAGAACGGCACCGCCCTCGCCGACGAACACGGCGTCGATCGGGAAGCGCATGAACCACATGTGAATCGCGTGCGTGGGCCGGATCACCAGCCCCTCGCCCGGCGCGAGCCCAGAGCGCCCGAGCAGCCCGCGCAGACGCCGCAGCGGTGTGTCCGCGACGTGGCAGCGCTCGCAGACCGTGACTCCATCGAGGGTGCGCACGAGCAGTACGCGCGCAGGCTCGGTCTGACGGCCGGCGGACAGGGGCATGCCGGGGATTCTCGCGCTTCGAACCGTTCCGGGCGCCCCCCCGAGGTATAGGAGAAGACTGGACTTCCAGGGGGTGTGCCCGGCCCGTGCGAAGCCTAGATTCCGCCCCGTTGACAGCCGGTGTGGCCGCATGACCCCCACGGATCGGGAGAAGGCGGAGGCGGCCGGTGAAAGCAAACACCAACAAGGGGGGCCACCTCATGTGGACCAAGTTCCTGCAGGGTCTCGTCGGTCGCGTTGACGCGCGCCGCGAGGAGGGTCAGACGATGGTCGAGTACTCGCTCATCCTGTTCCTCGTGTCGGTCGTGGCGATCGTCACGCTCGGCCTCGTCGGCACGGACGTGACCGGCGTGTTCCAGGACGTCGCGGACGCGATCGTCTAAGGCGCAAGACGGATGCGGTCGCCCCCCACGCACAGCGCGTGCGGGGGCGAGCCGATCCGCCACGAGCCCGTGCGCACCGTGACCCACTCATCTCGCATATCAGCAGGCCGCGGTCAGAGCGGCCAGGCGCTCGTCGAGTACGCGCTCGTCCTGCCGCTGCTGCTTCTGCTGGTCTTCGGCGTGCTCGAGTTCGGTCGCGCGGTGCACTACTGGATCGACAGCACGCACCTCGCCAACGAGGGCGCGCGCTATGCCGCCGTCAACCGCAACCCCGGTCCCGGCGGCTCCCTCGCGCAGACGCTCGCCGACAAGGGTTCGACATCGGAGCTGCGCGACGGCTCTGCATCCGTGGACCCGCTTCAGGTCTGCATCGACTATCCCAGCGGCACCAGCGCCGCCGGCGACCCGGTGCGGGTGCGCGCGACCACGACCTACCACTTCCTGCCGTTCATGAACGTGCTCCCGGTGAAGATCACCGGCGAGGCGAACATGCGCCTGGAACGGCGACCGGACGCGTCGATCGCGGGGTGCGCCTCGTGAGCGCGCGCCTGATCGCGCGGCGCGCTCGGGCGCGAGGAGCACGGCGGAATCATGGTGACGACAGCGATCGTGCTGCCCCTCGTCGTCCTGCTCGCGACGCTCGTGATCGACGTCGGCAACTGGTTCGAGCATCGGCGCCACCTTCAGATGCAGGCCGACGCGGCCGTCCTCGCGGCGGCGGCCGACGTCACCTACCCGTGTGACGACGCGACGATCAAGGCCCGCGCCGCTCAGTACGGCGGCCTGGCCTCGCTCGACGGCGCCGGGCCGTACAACGTCCAGATCGGCGACACGCCCGCGGCGAACGTCTCCTCGGTGTTCAACTCGCCGACCTGGTCCGGGCAGGCCGCGCCGGTCGATCCCGACGTGCGCACCGGCGAGCCGTGCAGCGCCAGCATGATCGACGTCAAGCTCACCGAGACGCGATCTGCCGTACTTCTTCCGGCTCGCGTCGGTCGACCACATCAACGCGCACGCGCGCGTCGAGATCAACCGCGCGACCCAGCTCGAGAACTTCCTCCCGGTGTCGGTGATCGACCAGCGCTGGGAGCGCGGCGAGGTCACGTTCATCAACGAGAGCCCGCAGCCCGGGCAGCCCGCGGAGCTCGGCCGCCGGGCGCTCGTCAAGCAGGGCGTCAACGGCTCCGGGCTCGTCGGTCCTCGGCACGCGAGAACGACCTGCCGATCACGCTTCTCCGCGGGCGTCGACCGTGTCACGGCGCGCGTCGCGATCAGCACGAACAGCTCCACGACCTGCGGGGACGCGGGCGTGCGCTGCTACGACGACGTCCTGTTCGCGCGCGGCTACCAGGGAGCCCCCGCCGTGACGGCCGGCGGTGCCCCGCAGGCGCGCGACGTCCGGCTGATCGCCGGCACGTGCGCCGACGCGGCGTTCACGACGACCGCGACGCGGTCGGGAAGCGCCTGCACGGTCACCGTGCAGGCCGACGTCGACTGGGGCGTGGCCGACCCGGCCGCGACCTACGACGGCACGGTGACCGCGCAGATCGCGGGCGGGACCGCCGTGCCGCTGACGCTGTCGGGCGGCCTGTGGACCGGGACGCTGTCGCTTGCCGCCCGGCGCGGGCGCGCGCAGCGTGACGCTCGACTGGCGCGCCGAGAAGGGAAAGATCGGCGGCAAGACCTGCGGCACCGGAAAGGGCAACAAGCCGGCTCCGTGCACCGGTTCGTTCGGCGTCGTCCAGCGCGCCTTCTCGTCCTCGTCGTCCGCCTCCGGACCGATCGAGATCGCGCAGCTCTGGGAGGCCGGCGGCTACGGCGTCAACTCGTTCCGCCAGTGCGACAGCGGCAACTCGCTCTGCACGCGGTCGCTCGGGCGTGAAGATCGCGGTGCCCGGAACGCTCGAGAACGCGCAGTCGGTCGGCGATCCGCTCTACCGCATGCGCGTGCTCGACCAGAGCAGCCAGACGCAGGCGCTGGACTGCGACGAGAACCTCTCGAACCTCGAGGACGAGTTCGCGCGTCGGCTGCAACGAGCCCGGACTACGTCATCAACACCGGGCAGTCCTGCGCGGGCTACAACAACCCCGGCGCGATGCCCGATCCCGTCGCCGTGCGCGGTCACCCAGACCGGCGCGTCGCAGTCGCAGGTCGGCAAGGGCATGAACCGCCGGATCCTGGGAGACCGCAAGCCGTCGGCCTGCACCAGCCCCAACAGGTGGTCGGCCTTCCCGAAGTTCGACCGCGGAGACCCGCGCATCGTCTTCATCATCCTGACGCCGTACGAGTCGTTCACGGGCAGCGGCAACCAGGCGTTCCCGGTCGCGGAGTTCGCGGCCTTCTACGTGACCGGGTGGCAGGGCAACCCGGGCTTCGACAACCCGTGCCAGGGCAACGGCGACGACCACGCTGAAAGAGGCGAGGTCGTCGGCCACTTCATCAAGTACGTCCAGATCTCGAGCGGTGGAGCGGGAGAGCGGCGGTCAGCCGTGCGACCTGTCCTCCAACGCGCTCGGGGTCTGTGTAACCGAACTGACCCGTTAGGGGGGGCAGCAGCATCATGGAACTCACGTCAAGAACACCACTGCGCGGCACGTCGTCACGCACTTGGTCGCTCGCCGCCGCAGCGGTGGCAGCGATCGTGGCCGGGATCCTGGTGGTCTCGGCGATCAACGACGCCAAGAAGGACGCCGGCGCAGCGGCCGGCGCAACGTCGTCGGTGGTCGTGGCCGACCGCCTGATCGCGAAGGGCAGCTCGGGCGAGGCGATCGCCTCCGAGCAGTCGTTCCGCATCTCCGACGTGCGCTCGAGCGCGGTCGTGGCCGGTGCGGTGACCGACATCTCGCAGGTGCGCGACAAGGTCGCCACCAAGGACATCTACCCCGGCCAGCAGGTCACGACGGCCGACTTCGCCTCGGGCGACGGGGCACTCGCGACGAAGCTCGCCCGCAACGAGCGCGCGCTCGCGGTCCCGGTCGACACGGCTCACGGGCTGGTCGGCGAGGTGCGCGCGGGCGACCGCGTCGACGTGCTCGCCGGCTTCAACCTCGAGCGTGACACCGGTCGCTCGCAGCCGGTTCTCAAGCCGATCGCCAGCAACGTGGTGGTCCTCAAGGCGCCGAAGTCCGCGTCGGCCGCAGGCGGCTCCGGCCAGAACGGCGTCATAACGCTGAAGGTCCGCAGCTCGCATGCGTCGCGGATCGCGTTCGCAGCAGACAACGGAAAGGTCTGGGTCGTTCTCCGCGCGCCGGGCAGCACCCGCCCCGCCAGCTCCCAGGTGGTCTCCGCGAGCAGTCTGCTCGTCGGCGTGACGCCGGTCGGAGAGGGCAGTCGATGACCCCCGCGATCCGCACAACCGTCGCGCACGCCGAGTCGATCGACCGCGGGGTTCGTCGAGGCGCTGTGCGCCGCCCAGCCGGCGATCTCGCTCACGGGGCTCGTCGAGGCTGAGCCCCGAGAGCCTGGGGCGCCCCGAGGCGGCTCGCGGCGACGCGCTGATCGTCGCCTGCGGCGGCGATGGCGAGGATGCGCTCGCCTTCATCCGCGCGGCTGTCGCCGAGCGGCCGTCCCGGCCGGTGGTGGTCCTCTATGAGGGCACCGCGAACGGCTTCGTCCGGGCGGCGATCGATGCCGGCGCCGACGACCTCGTCCAGGACGTCGTGCCTCGAGCCGGCGGGCGACGCGGGCGCGCAGGTCGCGTTCGCGCTCGAGAAGGCGATCGCGCGCCGCGCGGGCGGGGGCTCGGCGGCGGCGATTCCCGGAGCGATCACGACGGTGCTCGGCCCCAAGGGGGGCACGGGCAAGACGCTGACGGCGTGCAACCTCTCGGTCGCGCTCGCCGGGCGCGGCCGGCGAGTCGTGCTGGTCGACCTCGACCTGCAGTTCGGCGACGTCGGCCTGGCGCTGGGCCTGCACCCCGAGCGCACGCTCTACGAGCTCGCGACCTCCGGTGGGTCGCTCGACAGGGAGAAGCTGGAGGACTTCCTCGCGGTCCACACCTCAGGGCTGAGGGTTCTCGATGGCGCCGCGGCGTCCCGACCAGGCGAGCGCGATCAAGGTCGACTTCCTGTGCGGGCTGTTCGACGCCCTCACGGCGATGACCGATCACGTCGTGGTCGACACGCCGCCGAGCTTCACGCCGGAGGTGATCGCCTCGATCGACCGCTCCGACGACGTCTGCGTCGTCGCGATGCTGGACGCGCTGTCGCTCAAGAACACCCGGCTCGCGCTGGAGACGCTGGAGCGCATGCACGTGCGGGAGGACGCGATCCACGTCGTGCTCAACCGTGCTGACAGCAAGGTCGGCGTGACCACCGAGGACGCGGCGGCGCTGCTCGGCCGCACGCCCGATGTGCTGGTGCCCAGCAGTCGCGACATCACACGTTCGGTCAACGAGGCGACGCCGATCGTCGCCGGCGCCGCCGGGTCGGACGCGGGCAGGGCGTTCCGCTCGCTCGCCGAGGCGATCTGCCCGGCGTCCGTGGAACACATCAACTCGACCTCGGACAGCAGCGGGCGCCGCTCGCTGCTGCGCCGCGGAAAGGCGGCCTGACAATGGAACTGCATGAGCGACTCGGTATCGGCGGCGCGGACGCGGAGGACGCGTTCGCAGAGCTGAAGAACCGCGTCCACCAGTCGGTGATCAGCGAGCTCGGTCCCCAGCTCTATGCCAGGGACCTCGACCCGGCGACGCTGCGCGACCGCGCCATCGCCGCGATCCGCGCCGAGCTCGACGGCGAGGCGGGTCTGTCGCGGGACGACCGCGAGCGGCTGATCGCCGAGATCGCCGACGACACGCTGGCCCACGGCCCGATCGAGCGCCTGCTCGCCGATCCCGAGGTCACGGAGATCATGGTCAACGGGGCCAACGAGGTCTGGGTCGAGCGCGGAGGCCGGCTGCACGACGCGCAGATCCGCTTCAACGACGAGTCCCACCTGCGGCGGATCATCAACAAGATGGTCGCCCAGATCGGGCGCCGCATCGACGAGGCCTCGCCGATGGTCGACGCCCGGCTGCCCGACGGCAGTCGCGTGAACGCGATCATCCCGCCGCTGTCGCTGAGCGGCCCGCTGCTCACGGTCCGCAAGTTCACCAAGAACCGGCTCGAGCTCGATGCCTTCATCGAGCTGGGGACGCTGACGCGCGGAGGCGATCGAGTTCCTCGACCGCTGCGTTCGCGCGCAGCTCAACATCCTCGTCTCGGGCGGCACCGGCTCGGGCAAGACGACGCTGCTGAACGCCCTGTCGACGGCGATCCCGGACGACGAACGCATCGTCACGATCGAGGACGCGGCCGAGCTGCTGCTCAATCAGCGCCACGTCCTGCGCCTGGAATCGCGCCCCGCGAACATCGAGGGCGACGGCTCGGTGACGATCCGCGACCTCGTGCGCAACTCGCTGCGCATGCGCCCCGACCGCATCATCGTCGGCGAGGTTCGCGGCGAGGAGGCGCTCGACATGTTGCAGGCCATGAACACCGGCCACGACGGCTCGCTGACGACGCTCCACGCCAACACGCCGCGCGACGCGCTCGCCCGCGTGGAGACGATGGTGCTGATGGCCGGCTACGACCTGCCGGTCCGCGCGATCCGCCAGCAGGTCGCCGCGGCGCTCGACCTGATCGTTCATCTGGAGCGCATGCAGGACGGCGTGCGCCGCGTCACCGCGATCACCGAGGTCCAGCGGCATGGAGTCCGACGTGATCACGCTGCAGGACCTGTACGAGTTCAAGGTCGACGGCGTCGACGACGACGGAAACGTGCGCGGGCGGCTTCAGCCGACCGGCCTGCGGCCCGCGTTCACGCACAAGTTCCTGAAGCACGGACTCGAGCTTCCCAGCGACCTCTTCTCGTACCCGCGGGCGGTGTCGGCATGATCTCCCCGCGGGACCTGATGACGCTGGCGGCCTGCGCGATGATGGCGGTGCTGCTCGCGGCCACGCCTGCGCACGCCGCGCAGGCCGGCCTGACGCAGCTCGGCAGCCCCGACTTCCCCGACCGCGCCTACGTGCTGACGCTGCCGGCGGGCGTCACCCCGGATCCGGCGGACATCGCGGTCGCCGAGAACGGCGCGCCCGTGGCCGATCTGCGAGCCGAGCCCTACGGCGACCGCTCCGATTTCGGCGTGGTTCTCGCCATCGACACGAGCAGCAGCATGGGCGGGGCCCCGCTGCGCGACGCAATGTCGGCGGCCCGCGCGTTCGCGACCCAGCGCCCGGCCGCACAGCCGACTCGGACTCGTCACCTTCAACCGCACGACGTCGACCCTCCTGAAGCCGACGACCGATGCGGCCGCGATCGAGGCCGCGCTCGCTGCGACGCCGAAGCCGGCGCCCGGAACGAATCTCTACGACGCCGCCTCGGCGGGACTCGAGCTCCTCAAGCGCAGCGGAAGCTCGGCAGGCGCCGTCGTGGTGCTGTCAGACGGCGCAGACAGCGGAAGCGTCGCGACGGCCGCCGCGGTTGCGGCAGCCGCGGCGAAGTCGAACGCCCGCATCTTCACGATCGGAGCGAAGTCGCGTTCCTACGACGGAGCGACACTCAAGACGCTCGCGACCGCGACGCAGGGGGAGTACCTCGGCGCCGCGTCCGGCAACTCGCTGAGCAGCGTCTACCGCGCGCTCGGAGGGCAGCTCGCGAACGCCTACATCCTGCACTACACGTCGCGGGCGGCGGCGGGTTCGCCGGTTCGCGTGGTGGCACGTGCCGCCGGACTCAGCGCAGCGGCCCGCTACGAGGCTCCGACGCTGACGGTCGCCGCCGGACCACGTCACGACAAGCCCTTCCTGGCGACGACGCCCGGCATCGCGATCGTCGCGGTGAGCATCCTCCTCGCCGTCTTCCTGCTCGTGACCAACCTGCTCGCCTACGGCTCACGCAGGCCGACCGTTCGCGAGCGCGTCGACGCCTACGGCGAGTCGGCGGCGAGCCCGGGCTCAGCCTCGACGACGCCTGGTGAGCGCTCGGCTGCGGCCGGGTCCGCGCGTCTCGAGGCCCTGGCCGAGTCGCTCGAGCTGGCCGGCCTCGACGTGACGCCGGCGCGCTTTCTGGGGGCCGTGGCCGCCGGCGGGGTTCTGCTCGCATGGCTGCTGGTCGCGATCTCCGGCATCTGGCTGCTGGCCCCGGTGGGGCTGGTGCTGGCCCCGGTGGCCGGGCGCGCCCTTGTGGCGGCACGGGTGGCCAAGCAGCGCGCGGAGTTCGCCGACGAGCTCGCCGACTCACTTCAGGCCGTCGCGTCCGCGATGCGCGCAGGGCACAGCTTCGCCGGCGCGCTGGCCGTGATGAGCGAGGACGCCGGTGAGCGGACGCGCATCGAGTTCGGGCGCGTCATCGCCGACGAGCGCCTCGGGGTCCCACTCGAGGATGCGCTGCGGGAGACGATCCGCCGGATGGACAACTCCGACCTCGAGCAGGTCGCGCTGGTGGCGGTTCTTCAGCGCGAGACCGGCGGCAACGGCGCGGAGGCGCTCGATCGCGTGGTCGAGAACCTTCGCGGCCGCGAGGAGGTGCGCCGGCTGGTGCGCTCGCTCACGGCACAGGGACAACTCAGCCGCTGGATCCTGACCGCGATGCCGGTCGCCCTGCTGCTGATCATCTCGGTCGTCTCGCCGGGCTATTCGGAGCCCCTCTGGGACACGACCATCGGAAACGTCCTCGTCGTGCTCGGCGGCACGTTCATCGTCGCCGGATCACTCGTCATCAACAAGATCGTCAAGATCGAAGTCTGAGCAAGGAGCGCTCGAATGACCCCTCTAGTCCTGATCGCGCTCGCGCTGTTCGCAGGCTCGGCGCTGCTTGTCGCGCGAACGGTTCTCGCGCCGCGAGCGCGTGCCGCAGACCGGATTGCGCAGATCGACGCATACGGCTTCGCGGCTCCGGCAGCCGACCCGGCGGCCACGCGCGAGCGGCGCAGCGCCGTCGAAGCGATCGGCGCCCTGATCGCCGGGCGTCTCGGGCGCGAGCGGCTGGCTGCGATCCGCAACGAGCTGCACGGAGCCGGGATGTTCACCACGAGCGCCGAGGAGTACCTCGGGTACCGCGCTCTGAGCGTCGTCGGCTTCCCGCTGATGGCGGTGTACGTCGCGGACGCCGGCGGCCAGTCGCCGGCGGTGGTCATCCTCTCCGCCGTCGCGGGAGTCGTTTGGGGATGGCTCCTGCCGAGAGCCGTCGTCGCCCGGCGCGGGCGGTTGCGCCTCGAGCGCATCGACCGCGCGATGCCCGAACTCGTCGACCTGCTCGTCGTGGGCGTCGAGAGTGGCATGGGGCTTGCCGGCGCGATGCGCGCGGCCGCGCTGCGCACGAAGGGGCCGCTCGGCGATGAGCTGAAGCTCATGCTGCGTGAGCAGAGCCTCGGCGCGGCGATGACCGAGTCGCTCACGCACATGCTCGACCGATGCGACACGCCGGCGACGCGCTCGTTCGTGCGCACGATCGTGCAGGGCGAGCGGCTCGGCGTCTCGATCGGACAGATGATGCGCAGCCTCGCCGAGGAGATGCGCAAGCGCCGCAGGGCGAAGGCCGAGGAGATCGCTCAGAAGGCGCCGGTGAAGATGCTCTTCCCGCTCGTCTTCCTGATCTTCCCGGCGATGTTCGTGGTGCTGCTCGGGCCTGCGGCGATCGGTCTCGCCGAGACGATGGGGAGGGGTTGAGATGGGGTTCACTGAGGATCACCCGGCGGTTGCGCGTGTCCGTTCGCGGCTTTGGCCGTCGCTGATCACGGCGCTCGTCGCCCTGGCCGCCGCCGGAACGGCGCCGCTGGCCGCGACCGACAACCCTCCGGGCGGAGCGCCCGACGCAGTGGCGGCGGAGTGCGAGACGGAGACGCAGCAGGCCATCGGACCCGAGCAGACGCAGCCTCAGGAGGATGACTGCGAGCACGACGCCGACGGCGAGCAGGACGCCGAACCTGTCGCCCCTGCCGATTCACAGACGGACGAGACGCCTGACGGCGGGGATCCGTCGAAGGCGCAGCCCGAACCGGATCCCGGCAAGAGCCTCCCGGCCGCTCAGCCGACCGGCGCGGAGGAGCCCCCCGCCCCCGCCCCTGCGGCCCCCGCCACCGACCCGGCGCACAGCGCTGCGCCCGCGGTTCAGGCACCCGAGACGGATACCGGGGCACAGGAGCCGCCGGCGGGACCATCGGGCGCCCCCACGCCCTCCGCGGCGGAAGCCGCACCCGCCGCGGAGCAGCGCCGCCGGAGCGCGCAAGCGCCGCGTTCAGCCCGGCGCGAGCGCCGTGCCGCGGCCGACCGCGGGCGCACGAAGTCGCGCGAGCAGGTCTACTTCCCGCCCGTCAGCATCGACTGGCTGTCGCTGACGCCGCTCGCACCTCCGGCCTTCGGCTCCGGTGAGGCGACCCGCTTCCCCGGGCCGCTCTTCCTGCTCCCGATCTACCAGGCCGCGTCGGTCCAGTACGGGATCCCCTGGGAGGTGCTCGCCGCGATCAACGAGATCGAGACCGGCTTCGGGTCCAACGTCGGCGTCTCGAGCGCGGGGGCGCTCGGCTGGATGCAGTTCATGCCGGCGACGTGGTCGGCCTTCGGCGTCGACGCCAACCGCGATGGACAGAAGAACCCGCACGATCCCGTCGACGCGATCTTCTCCGCCGCGCGCTACCTGCGCGCTTCCGGTGCGGCGGCCGACCTTCCGCGCGCGATCTTCGCCTACAACCACGCGAACTGGTACGTCGAGCGAGTCCTCGCCCGCGCCAAGGCGATCGGCGATCTGCCCGAGGACCTGCTCGCGACGCTCGTCGCCGAGGGCCGCGAGCGAGCGGACGTGATCCGCCGCTTCACCGGTTCGCCGGGTCTACTGGATCCGGCGCACAGGCCGCGTACGATCGGCCGCATCCTGCTGCTCGACGATGAGCGGCTCCGTGACCTGGTGCTGGCCGATGAGCGCGTTGAGGTGTACGGCTGCGGGCGCGAGGACATCGCCTCCGGGGTCGTCGATCGCCGCGTGCTCGAGACGCTGGCCTACCTTTCCAGTCGCGGACTGCGCCCGGCGGTCACCTCGCTGCGTTGCGGGCACGGCTACTACACGTCGGCGGGCTCGGTCTCCGAGCACTCCCACGGCGCGGCGATGGACATCGCCCGCATCAACGGCACGCCGATTCTGGGACACCAGGGTGAGGGCTCGGTGACGGACGAGACGATCCGCGCTCTGCTCGAGCTCCGTGGGGGGCTGCGGCCGCACCAGATCATCAGTCTGATGTCGTTCACCGGCGCGTCAAATGCCTTCGCGATGGCCGATCACGACGATCACATCCACGTCGGCTTCGCGCCGCTGCGAAAGCTCCGGGAGTCACGCTGATGCGCCCGTTCACTCCGTCAGCGAGGTGATCGCACGGCCACCCGCCGCGGGCGCCGCGCGCCGCGCGCCGCCGGAGGCCCGCGAGCGCTAGACGGGGTAGGCGCGGACGCGCAGTGGAGCGGCGCTCGCGCCGACGCCGAGCGGGGCCGCGATGACCTGGTGCACGGACAGCGCGCCGCGCTCAAACGCGAGCGAGGCGCCCGCGTTGTGCAGGCGCCAGACGCGCTCTCGCTCAGGTCCGACCTCGGCGGTCGCCTGCTCGCGCCAGGCGTCGAGGTTCTCGCCCCAGTCGCGCAGCGTCCGCGCGTAGTGAGGGCGCAGCGACTCGTCGTCGCGGACCTCGAAACCGGCGTCCTCCAGGGCGCCGATCACGACGCCCTGCGTATGCAGCTCGCCGTCCGGGAAGACGTAGCGGCGGCTGAAGCTGCGGTCACTCGGCGGCTGCGGGCTGGTTCGCACTATCCCGTGGTTGAGGAACAGCCCGTCGTCTGCGAGCAGGGCGCACACGCCGGAGAAGTAACGCGCCAGGTTGTCGCGGCCGACGTGCTCGAACATGCCGACGCTGGCGATCTTGTCGTAGGGGCCGTCCGACACGTCGCGGTAGTCCTGAAGACGCACCTCGATCTGGTCGCCGAGGCCGGCATCGCGCACGCGCCGCCGGGCGAGCTCGGCCTGTTGTTCGGAGATCGTCACCCCGACGCCGCGCGCGCCGTACTCACGTGCGGCGTGCAGCAGCAGCGAGCCCCAGCCGCAGCCGATGTCGAGCAGACGGTCCCCCGGCCCCAGTTCGAGCTTGCGGCAGACGAGGTCCAGCTTGCGCGTCTGCGCCGCGTCGAGCGTGTCCTCGTCACCGGCGTAGTAGGCGCACGAGTAGACCATCGTCGGGCCGAGCATCGCCCGGTACATCTCGTTGGAGATGTCGTAGTGGTGGCTGATCGCCGCGCGGTCGCGCCGCGTGGAGTGCATCCGGCCGGTCAGGCGGGCCTCCGCGGACGGCGGCGGGGGCGGGCGGTGCCTCAGCAGCCCCAGCCGCCGCGCGACCCGCAGCGCGAGAACCGCGTCGGAGGGCTCGGCGCGTATGTGGCGATAGTCCTCGGTCAGCGACATCGCGAGCCGCAGATCTCCGTCCACGTCGAGGTCGCCTGCGACCCAGGCTCGGCTGAGCCCGAGTTCGCCCGGCGCTGCGACGATTCGCCGCAGAGCATTCGGATGACGCACGACGAGCCACGGCGGGGAGTGTTCAGCGGTCGTCGCGGGCAGTTCACTGCCGTCCCAGAAGCGCAGGCCGAACCCGCGTTGCGACGGTGCCCGCTCGTCGAAGCGGCCGACGAGCGGCGCGATCAGCGCGGCGACACCCGAGGGCGCCGAGGCCCGCCTCGATCCCATGACTTCGGAGCCGACGGCCGCAGTCATGAGCCGATGCTAACGGTCCGGCGAACTCACTTCTCGAAACGCGGGCAGGGCAGCTGCGCGGTCTTGGTCGTCTCCTGGCCGGTCTCGTACTTGTAGAAGGCCTCGAAGTCGAGCAGGCTCGACGCGGGGCACGTCGGCTGGGTGATCCAGAAGATGTTCTGCTTCTTGAGCACCTTCTTCTTGACGCACTTGCCCTTCTTCCTGCGCAGGCACTTCACCGTCCGCTTGACGCGCGTGATGCCCGGCGTCGTGACCTCCACCTCGGCGAGGCTGACGCGCACGCCGGCGGCCCCGCCGCCCGGCAGGTCCAGCCGGTAGCCGAATCGGCCGTCCGGCGTCGGGTCGTTGAAGATGTTGACGGTGAACGTCAGGCGCAGCGTCTTGAAGAACGGGTTGTTCTTGACGAAGATCGAGTTCTCGTCGAGCACGACGAGCACCCCCATCGCCGCGACCGCGCCCTTCTTGGTCGGCTTGGCGAGATAGAGGAAGAGGTCGGCCGCGGCGGGGTCGGCGAAGGTCGGCCGCACGTCCGCCAGCACCCTGCCCCTGCCGACCTGCGCCCGTATGCAGGTCTTGATGCCCGGCTCCAGCCCCTTGCGGATCTTCTTGCGCGTGCGCTTGAGCGTCGCCGCGAGGTTCGTGAGCCGCTTCGTGTAGGACCTGTTCCCGTCGGGGGCGAGCAGCGCATCTCGCACCCTGTCGACCTTGCACTGGTAGTTCTTCTTCAGGAACTCGCGCCGGATCTTCACGCCGGCCGCGAGCCGCACCGTGTTGTCGGTCACCAGCGGCGGCGGCTCACCCGTCGTGTCGAACGAGTTCGAGCGGAAGACGAGCGTGTAGCGGCCGTCCTTCTTGATGTTCTTGATCTGGAAGTTGAACTCCTGGACCGGCTCCGCCTGGGCGACGGAGGCGAGACCCAGGAGTGCGAGCACGACCGTCGCGGCGAAGATCCTCTTCATGACTCAGTTCGTGAATCGGGGACAGGGAAGCTCGATCGCCTTGGTCTCCTTCAGGCCGGTCTCGTACTCGTAGTCGGACTTGAACTCGAGTCGGCCGGACTTCGGGCACTTCGGCTTGTTCAGCCAGAAGATCCGCTTCTTGGTGACCTTCCGCTTCGTGCACTTGCCCTTCTTCTTGCGCAGGCACCTGACGGTCCGCTTCGTCTTCGAGACGCCCGGCGTCGTGACGCGCAGATCCACGATGCTCGCGCGCACTCCTCCCGTACCGCCGCCGGGCAGTTCCGCGCGGTAGCCGTAGCGACCGTCGGCCGTCGGCTCGTAGAAGAGATTGATCGTGAAGGCGAGCCGGAAGGTCCTCAGCAGCGGGCTCTCCTTCCACAGCCAGCCGTTCTCGTCGAGCACCACGAGAACCGAGAACGCGGCGTCGGCCTTCTTCTTGGTCGGCTTCGCGAGGTAGACGTAGAAGTTGGCGGGCACCGGGTTCTTGAAGACCGGGCGCACGTCGGCGACGACGTTGCCCTTCCCGACCTGAGCGCGGGCGCACGTCCTGACGCCCGCGGCGAGCTTCTTCGGCATCTTCTTCTTGGTGCGCTTGAGGCTGGCCGGAAGGTTGTTCAGCCGCTTCGTGTAGTTCCTGCCGCCGTCCGGGGTGAGCAGCGACTGGCGAACGTCATCGACCTTGCACTGGTAGCTCTTGGTCAGGAAGTCGGGCTGGATCCTCACGCCCGCCGCGACCCTCAGCGTGTTGGCGGTGACCAGCGGCGGCTGCTCGCCGGTGGTGTCGTACGAGTTCGCCGTGAAGACGATCGTGTAGCGGCCGTCGGGCTTGATGTCCGTGAGCTGGACGTTGAACTCCTGGACGGGCTCGGCGCTCGGCGGCGGCCGGGAATGCCAGGAATGCGAGCAGAACCGCCGAAGCAAATAGCCCGCATCGCCGGGAGGCTTCGCAAGGGTCGAAAATGGCTGATCGAGGTCATGTGAAGGTGGTCGTCGGCGGTTGATTCGCCCGGCGCCAACCGAGACGACGACGTGTAGATTGCCAGGCATGGGCCAGGTCACGCGCCGCACCCGGGCGGCGATGCCCTGGCGACACAGCCCATTCGACGCACGGACGGCGCTGCCGTGAGTGCGATCGCCCGCTTCATCGTACGGCGACGCTGGTTCGTGCTGGCGGCCTGGGCGCTCGTGCTCGGCCTCGCGCTCGTCGCCGGTGCGGACACGCGCGAGCACATCAGGCAGCCGAGCCTGACGATCCCGGGCAGTGACGCGGAGCGCGCCGACAGCCTCTCCTCGCGTGAGTTCGGCGGCACCGTAAGCATGGCGGTCCTGCTGAAGGGGCCGGCGGCCGAGGTCGAGAAGCGCGGCCCCAGGCTCGTCCGCGAGTTGCAGGAGATCGACGGCGTCCAGGTTCTCAGCCCGTGGGCGATCGGCGGCTCGCGGGTCCTCAAGGAGCCCAGCGGCCAGGCGCTGCTCGCGCTCCAGGTCAAGAAGCCCTTCGAGCAGGTGTCCGAGGAGACGACGCCGGCGGTGGAGGCCGTGCTCGCGCGTGAGGTCAAGGAACCGCTGCGGGCCGAGATCACCGGGTTGGCGCCGCTCGTCCGGGCGCTGAACGAGTCCTCGCTCGATTCGCTCCACCGCGGCGAGCTGATCGCGCTGCCCGTGCTGTTCCTGATGCTGCTGCTGATCTTCCGAAGTCCCGTCGCGGCGCTCGTGCCTGCGCTCTGCGGGCTGCTCGTCACGCGCGTCGGCATCGCGCTGATGGGCCCGATCGCCGATCAGGTCGCGATCGACGCGCTCGCGCTGAACCTCGTGACGATGGTCGGTCTGGCGCTCGGCGTCGACTATGCGCTGCTGGTCGTGTCGCGCTTTCGCGAGGAGCTCGAGAACGAGCCGAGCGTCGAGCGCGCCGTCGAGCTGTCGATCGGGCGTGCCGGGCGCACCGTCCTGCTGGCCGGCGCGGCGCTGTCGATCGGGATGCTGTGCGCGCTGGTGATCGCGCCGGGCTCGCTGCTCGTGTCGGCGACGATCGGCGTCGTCGTCGTCACGGTCGTCGCGGTGGTCGTCGCGGTGTTCGCGATGCCCGCCGTCCTGGCGGTTCTGGGGACCGGGATAAATCGCTGGCAGCTGCGCTCGCCCGGGCACCGGGCTGGCCTGGGCGCGGCTGTCCGAGCGCACGCTGCGCCACCCGGCCGCGGCGACCGGATTCGTGCTGCTTCCGCTTGCGCTGCTCGCTGCACCGGCGCTGGCGCTCAACACCGGGCCGCCGAACGTCGCCAACCTGCCGCCGGACAACGCGGCGCGCATGAGCTACGAGTCGTTCGAGCGCGATCGCGGCGCCGGCTGGTCGACCCCGTACGAGGTCGTCTTCCGCACGCCGGGTCCGGTCACGACGACCAAGCGGCTGAGTGAGATCGGGCGCTTTCAGAAGCGTGTCGCGGAACTGCCCCAGGTCGAGGCGGTGATCGGCCCGGCCGCGCTGCTCGACCGCACCAAGGTGCTGCGCCAGGTGACGCGCGACGTCATCGACGGCAGGCGCGACGTCAGGAGACTGGAGAAGGGGCTCGGCAGCACTCGCAAGGGCACCGGCCAGCTGCGCGACGGCCTTGCCGCGGGCGCCACCGGCGCGGCCCAGCTCGCGGACGGGCTGGGGCAGGCCGCGCAGGGTTCGCAGCAGCTCGCCGGGGCGACGAACGCCGCGGCCCCCGAGATCAAGAGCCTGGTGAGCGGCGCGAAGCGCGCGCAGGACGGCTCGAAGCAGGATCACCGGCGGCCTCACGCAGGCGCGCGACGGCACCAAGAAGCTGAAGCCGAACGTCGACGTGCTGCGCGATTCGCTGGTCGCGGCGGACTCCAGCTCCGAGAAGAACCTCACGACTCCGATGGCGAACACGCAGTCGGCGGTGCAGTCCGCGCTGCGCGCGCTGGGCGGGGTCACCGATCCAGCGGTCGCGGCCGACCCGGGCGTGCAGAAGGCCAAGCAGGACCTGGCGAAAGCGCTCGCCGCGCTCGGCCCGCTCAAGACCAACGTCACGAACCTGACGACCGAGCTCAACGCCAACGCGGCGGCGTCGAAGGAGATCGCACGCGGCGTCGATCGAGCTCGTCGACGCGCTCGAGCAGCTGACCGACGGAAGCGGCCAGCTCGACAGCGGGCTGACGCAGGCAGCGTCCCGGGCCGAGTCGGCCGCGTCCGGGGTCGACCAGCTCAGCGCCGGGACCGCGGCGCTCAGCGGGGGCCTGTCGACACTCCTGACCGGCCCCGATGGCAAGACCGGCGCAAAGGGACTGGCGACCGGCCTCGGGCAGGCCGTCGACGGCACCAACCAGCTCGGGCGCGCCGTCAAGACGATGCTCGACAGCGTCGTGAAGGTGCGCGCCAAGGACGACCGGCGCCAGGCGTCGCTGAAGCGCAACGGGACCGACCTGGAGAAGGCTGCGCGCTCGGGCTACTTCGTCCTCGCCGCGGTCGAAGGCGCTCAGAAGCAGACGCAGACCAACGCCGCGTTCGCCACGAACACGGCCGGCGGCGGTACGACGGCGCGCGTGATCGTCGTGCCGCGCAACGGGCCGTTCGACTCGCGCAACGCGGCACTGCGTCCGAAGCTCGAGCGTGAGACGGCGCGCAGCGCGCGCAAGCTCGGAGCGGAGGGCGTCGTCGGCGGGCCTGCGGTGATCCTCAACGACTTCGATCGCGCGACCGAGTCGCGTTACGTGCCGCTTGCGCTGCTGCTCTCGGTGGTGACCTTCCTCGTGCTGCTGGCCGCGTTCCGCGCACCGCTTCTTGCGCTGTTGGCGGTGCTCCTCAACCTCGTGACGGTCGGGGCCTCGATCGGGGTTCTCGTGATCCTCTTCCAGGGTGACAACCCGCTGCTCGGAGGATCGGGAGAACTCGATGCGATCTCGCTGATGGGGGTCTTCGCGATCGTCTTCGGGCTGTCGATCGACTACGAGGTGTTCATCATCAGCCGAATGCTCGAGGGCCGCCGGCTCACGGGAACCACCGACGGCGCGATCCGCCACAGCATCGAGAAGACGGCGCGCGTCATCACGGGCGCCGCCTTCATCATGGCCGCCGTATTCCTCGCGTTCGCGATCTCGCCCGTGATGAACACGCGACAGTTCGGAGTCGGTGCCACCGTCGCCGTGCTGCTCGACGCGACGGTCGTACGGCTCGTGCTGCTGCCGGCGCTGGTCAAGCTGTTCGGCGACCGCACGTTCTGGGTTCCGCGCTGGCTGCGCGGACGAGGCGGCGGCGCCTCGACGCCGGCGCTTGAGGACGCGCCGCTCGCCGGGCCGGCGAGCGGCTGACGCGGCCCGCCGCTACGCCGCCAGGCCGGGCCCGCGCCCGGCCAGCAGTTCCTCGGCGACGCGATCGGTCGCATCTCCGGTGCCGCCGACCAGGCGGCGCGAGAGCTGTGCCCGCCGGAAGGTGAGCGGTGCGTCGTGCTCCCACGTGGCGCCGATCCCGCCGTGGGTCGCGATCAGCTGACGAGCCGCGAAGTCGAGCGCTCCGCCTGCCACCGAGCGCGCGGCGCTGGCCGCGTAGGCGAACTCCGACGGTTTCTCGGAGAAGGCGAAGCCGGCGTAGATGAGCAGCGAGCGGGCGTTCTCCAGCCGGCGCAGCACCTCGACGAGCGAGTGCTTGATCGCCTGGTAGGAGCCGATCGCACGGCCGAACGTGAAGCGCTCCTTGGCGTACTCGACGGAGACCTCGAGCGCCGCCTCGACGGTTCCGACCGACTCGGCCGCGATCAGGCACTGGACGAGGTACCAGGCCTGCTGCACGTCGTCCTGCGAGACGTCGAGTCGGGTTCCCTTCGCCTGCGAGAGAGTGACGTTCGCAAGCCGCCGCGTGGAGTCGTAGCGCCAGGTCGACTCGACGCTCACGCCTGCCGCGCTCGCGTCGACGACGGCCGCGACGGGGTCGCCGTCGCCGTCCGTTCCGACGGCGACGAGCAGCTGTGCCTCGCCGGCGTCGGGAACCCAGCAGACGGTGCCGTCGAGCGTGACGGTGTCGCCGTCGACCGACGCCGACGGGGCCGGCGTGCGCGCCTTTCCGCTCGCCGGGTCGACGGTCCAGCCCGGCTCGTGCTCGCTCGGGGGGCGCGCGGGCAGCCAGGCCACACGCAGTTCGCCCGCGGCGGCGGCCGCCGCGTGCTCAGAGCCTCCGCGGTCGAGCAGCATGGCGGCGGGCAGCACGCCGAGCAGCGGGGCCCCCGCCAGGACGCGACCGGCCTCCTGGGCGACGAGCATCGCCTCGTAGGCGCCGAGCTCGGCGCCGCCGCCGGACTCGCTGACGAACAGCCCGGGCCAGCCGGCCTCGACGGCGGTCGGCCACAGGTCGGGCAGGCTCGCCTGGTCGTCCTCGAGCGCGCTGCGCGCGGCCTCGATCGTCTTGACGCGCGAGAAGGCGCTCTGCGCCGCCTCGCGCAGGAAGCCCTGCTCGTCCGAGAGCTCGAGGTTCATGCGGTCGCCGCCTCCTTCTCCTTGGCACGCAGTTCGCTGAAGGGGATCCCCTTGTCGAGTCGTGGCTCGGGCGGCAACCCGAGTACGCGCTCACCGATCGTGTTTCGCAGGATCTCCTCGGTGCCGCCTGCCGACTTCAGGCCCGGCAGGAACGAGATCATGTACGCCCATTCGCTTTCCTCGTCCAGTGCCTCCGGGCCGAGCACGTCAGCGATCAGGTCGCCGGCCCGGACCGCGCAGTTGACGGTCGTGACCTTGGCCAGGCCGAATTCCGGGCCCGGTATCTGGCCGCTCTGGAGCGCGCTGATGGAGCGGTAGCCGGTCCAGCGGATGGCCTCGAGCTCGGCGCTCAGCTCTCCGAGCTGATGGCGGACGTCGGTGTCGCCCACGGCAGCCGGAGTCCGCCGCCAGCGCCGCCGCGAAGCGCGCCCCGTTGTAGCCGAACCCCTCCGACCCGAGGCCGATCGTCAGGCGCTCGAACATCAGGGTCGTGAGGCCGACCCCCCAGCCGCCGTCGACCGGCCCGACGACTGCGCCGGCGTCCAGTTTCACGTCGTCGAAGAAGACCTCGTTGAACTCCGCCTCGCCCGAGATCTGCCGAAGTCCGCGAACGGACACGCCCGCCGCGTCCATCGGAACGACGAACATCGTCATGCCCTTGTGCTTGGTCACGTCGGGGTTCGTGCGCGCCAGCAACAGCCCGAACGCGGAGAACTGGGCGTTCGTCGTCCAGACCTTCTGCCCGTTGAGCGTCCAGGTGCCGTCGTCCTCCAGCCGGGCGCGTGTCTGCACTGCGGCCAGGTCCGACCCGGCGGCGGGCTCCGAGAACATCTGGCACCAGATCTCGTCGCCGTGCAGCATCGGTCCCAGGTAGCGCGACTTCTGCTCCTCGCTGCCATGGGCGATGATCGTCGGGCCGAGCATGCCGACGCCGATGACGTCGAGGATGCCCGGCACCTGCGCCGCGCGCATCTCCTGGCCGACGATGACCTGCTCGATCGGGCCGCGTCCCTGTCCGCCGTACTCCGGCGGCCACGTGACGCCCGCCAGCCGCCCTCCGCAAGCCGGCCCTGCCAGGCGCGCCGTGCGGCGAGGATCTCGTCCGGGTCGGTCAGCGCGCCCTCACCGCGCAGGACGGGAGCCTGCGCCTTGTGCTCGTCGAGCCACGATCGGACCTGCGCGCGATAGGCCGCCTGCTCGGGACTGTCATTGAGATCCATCGTCTAACCCCTTTGGCTGACCAGCCAGTCGAAGACCGGCTCCGATGATACGGAGGCGGTCCCCTCGGCCGCCGCGAGGCCCCGGGGTCAGTCCTCGTCGCCGTGGTCGTGGAGCATCGATCCGATGATCCCGATGCCCAGCAGGACGATGATCAGCAGCGAGACCACGGAGAGCGACCGTGAAGCCGCGGTCGATCGCGGCGGCGATGGTCGCCGGCGAGGAACGCCCCCAGGAAGACCAGGGTGACGGCGAAGATCGCGGCGCGCATCGCTCAGCCTCCGAACGCGCCTGCGGCGCCGAGCGCAGCGCCGAGCGCAGCGCCGAGCAGCGCCCAGAGCCAGGCGGGCGTCATGACGAGGCCTGCGTAGTGGGGCACGAGCGAGAGCGACAGTATTCGCGCCTGCGGAAAGCGGATCCGGTGGGCAGCGACGACCTCGAAGGCGATGCCCGTCGCGGCTGCCGCGGCGAGGCGGTCGTCCATCCCGGCGGCGATGCCGAGCATCGCGGCGCCGGCGCCGCCGGCCAGCGCGAGCAGGCCGAGCCAGAGCGGCCCGATCCGGTCCTCGACGCTGCGCCCGAACACCCAGATCCACAGCCCGCACGCGAGCAGCAGCAGCGCGGTCCAGACGCCCTCGCCGCTGAGCAGCGCGACCAGCGCCGCGATGTCGGCTGCGACCCATGTCACGAGCGTCACGAGCGGCGTGCGTGTGCGCGAGACGTCGTCGGCGAGCGGGATCACGGAGTCGCGCAGGCTACCGCCGCGTCGCGCGCCCGAGCGCCGCGGCGCTCGGCGCGTCGAACGGCGTCTGGAAGGTGAACGCGTCGGCGGTGGGTCCGCGCTCGCCGAGCAGCCGCAGTCGCCGCTCGGCTTCGGGCAGGTCGGGGATGTGCCCGTGCGGCACCCACCACATCGCGAGCGTCAGGTCGAGCTTGGCGAACCACTCGCGGCGCCGGCGCAGGGCGGCGAGGTGCTCGCGGTCGCGGTAGACGAAGTCGCGCAGCGCATCGAGGCTCTCCCAGACGCTGAAGTTGACGATCAGGCGGTCGTCGCCCAGCACGCGAAAGCCGGTCGCGTCGCCGCCGTCGTCCTGTAGGCGCCAGACGAACCCGGGCGCGCGGTCGGCACGAGCGTTGACGGTCTCGAGCATCGACGTGAAGCCGGCGAGGGCATCGCTCTCGAGGGGTTCGACGGGCAGCGCGACGTTGACCTGCGCGAGCTGCGTCACCGGGCGGTCGCGGCGAGCGCGCCCAGCGGTCCGACGCCCGGGCGCGGCTGCGGGACGTGCTGGTCGGCGTGGTAACTGCTGCGCACCAGCGGGCCCGCAGCGATGTGGTCGAAGCCGAGTGCATAGCCGGCCTGCTCCAGTGCGGCGAACTCGTCCGGGTGCCAGTAGCGCACGACCGGCAGATGGCGCGCGGTCGGGCGCAGGTACTGGCCGACCGTGAGCACCTGCACCCCGGCTGCGCGCAGATCCTCGAACGCCGCCACCATCTCGTCGTGCGTCTCGCCCAGTCCGACCATCAGCCCCGACTTGGTGACCACCTCGCCCTCGCCGAGCGCCCTCGCGTTGCGCAGAACGCGCAGTGAGCGTTCCCAGCGAGAACCGCGCCGCGCCAGCGGATACAGGCGCGGCACGACCTCGAGGTTGTGGTTGAAGACATCCGGGCGCTCGGCGAGCACGCGCGCCAGCGGCATCTCCTGCCCACGGAAGTCGGGCGTCAGCACCTCCACCTGGCAGCGCGGCGCCTGACGGCGGCACATGCGGATCGTCGCCGCCCAGATCCCCGCGCCGTAGTCGGGCAGGTCGTCGCGGTCGACGCTGGTGATCACCGCATGGCGCAGGCCCATCCGCGCGATCGTGCGCGCGACGCGGGCGGGTTCGAGCGGGTCGTTCCAGGTCGGCTTGCCCGTCGTCACGTTGCAGAACCCGCAGCGCCGCGTGCACGTGTCGCCGAGGATCATGAACGTCGCCGTGCCGCGATCCCAGCACTCGCCGACGTTCGGGCAGGCCGCCTCCTGGCAGACCGTGTGGAGGTTCTCGTCCTTGATCAGCTGCGACAGCGCCTGATAGCGCGGCCCGCTCGGCAGCGGCACCTTGAACCACGGCGGCTTGCGCTCACGGATCGGGCGAACGTCGGGCCCGAGTACCTGCAGGACGTCCATGCCGCCCGGGTTGGAGCGGGACCGGGTCCGGTGCTCGCGGGGCTCGGCGGCCACGATCCGACGATAGCGCCTGGGCCGCGGCCCGTGGCTAGGCGATCGCAGCGTCAGCGGCGAGCAGGCGCTCCAGCCGCGCGGGCGCGACGAGTCGCTGGCGCGCCCCGGTCTCCTGCGCCCAAGCGTGGGCGATCCGTCTGCGAAAGCACGGCAGCAGGCCGGCGCGGCCGGTCTCCTCGGCGAGCGACGTCATCGGCAGGCGAAGGCCGCACGGAACCACCCACGAGAACGGTTCGAGGTCGTTGTCGACGTTGACGGCGAAGCCGTGCGTGGCCACCCCGCGGCGCACGTGGACTCCGATCGACGCGATCTTGCGCTCTGCGGTCCAGACGCCCGTGTAGTCGGGGCCGTCGTCGACGCGCGCGCGGGCTGCGACGCCCTCCTGCCCCAGTGCGCTGATCAGCGCCCGCTCCATCGCGCGCACGTGGCCGACGATGTCGGCTACGGCGGCGATCGGATACCCGACGAGCTGGCCGAGGCCGTGGTAGGTGACCTTGCCGCCGCGGTCGACGTCGACGATCTCGATTCCGCGCTCCGCGTACCAGCGCTCGCCGAACATCAGTTCCGACGGATCGCTGCGCCGCCCGCGCGTGTAGACGGCCGGGTGCTCGAGCAGCAGCAGCAGGTCCGGCACGCGCCCCGCCTCGCGAGCATCGCGCGCGCGCTCCTGAAGAGCCAGCGCGTCGCGGTAGGGGACGCGCCCGAGGTGACAGACCCAGACCTCGCTCACAGCGTCAGCGTCGCACACTCCGGGCGCCATCTCATCCTCGTCCCGCCCGCGGGCCGTCGCTCCGAGCGACCGGGCGTCGTACGCTCGCCGGGTGGACGCCGGACGCGAGCGCTGGTCGTGGCTGCGGCGCGCGCGCTGGAGGCTGCGCGGTGCATGGCAGGCGCCCGCCTTCGTGCTCTTCACGATCGCCGACGCGCTCGTGCTCGAACTGCTGCCGCTCGCCGGGGACAGCGGCCCGGGTTATGTCGGCGCGCTTCTGCTGGCGGCCTTTCTGAACCTCTTCGTCGTGGCCGTCGTCGGCCCGCTGCTGGGCATCTGGCTGCGACGTCGAAGTCCGGACCGCCCGGCGTTCGCAGCGCGCGACCGCGCGAGCGTCCTCGCGCTGGCCGGGATGTTCGCGCTGGTTCTCGCAGCCGGGCTGATCCATCGCCCGTTCGTGGCCGGCGAGGAGGACGACCTGCGCGCGCAGGCGCTCGCGGCGCGTGGCTATTTCCAGCGTCACGCGCCTGCCGGCTATCGCGCGACGCTGCCGGAGATGACCACCTGGAAGGCGGGTGAGGACCTCTACCGCACGTGCGTTCGCGGCCCGCGTCCGGGACGCGAACTGTGCGTCTACGTGACGACCGACCAGTCCCCGCCAGGGGTCACCCTCGACACGAGCCAGGAGCCGAACAGCGTGGTGGCGGGGCCGTACGGGCAGGTCATCGGCGTTCGCTGAGCGGCGCGCAGCGCGCGTAGGATCCTGTGATGAGCTCCGAGCCGCGGTCCTACGAGACGATCCTCTACGCGGCTGCCGGTGCGATCGCGACGATCACGCTGAACCGCCCGTCGTCGCTGAACACGATCGTGCCCCCGATGCCCGATGAAGTCGAGGCCGCAGTCGAGCGTGCGGTGGCCGACGAGCAGGTGAAGGTGATCGTCCTCCGCGGCGCGGGCCGGGCGTTCTGTGCCGGCTACGACTTCTCCGGCGGATTTCACCACTGGGACGACGGGATCACGACCGACGGTGCGTGGGACCCCGGCAAGGACTTCGTCGGGGCGACCGCGCCGAGCCTCGCCCCGACGCAGAAGTTCATGAGCGTATGGCGCTCGCCCAAGCCGGTCATCGCTCAGGTTCACGGCTGGTGCGTCGGGGGCGGGAGCGACTTCGCGCTGTGCGCCGACCTCGTGATCGCAAGCGAGGACGCGCGTATCGGCACGCCCTACTCGCGGATGTGGGGGGCCTACCTCTCGGGCATGTGGCTCTACCGCCTGGGCCTGACGCGCGCCAAGGAGTACGCGCTCACGGGCCGGCCGCTGTCCGGTGTCGAGGCGGCCTCGTGCGGCCTGGTCAACGCGGCGGTGCCGTTCGAGCGACTGGAGGAGGAGGTGCGCGCGCAGGCTGACCGGCTGGCCGCGATCCCGTCCTCGCAGCTGGCGGCGATGAAGCTCGTCGTCAATCAGGCCTACGAGAACATGGGCCTCGCGTCGACGCAGACGCTCGGTGTGATCCTCGACGGCCTGATGCGCAACACGCCCGACGCACGGCGCTTCATCGAGATCGCGGAGACCGACGGCGTCGGCGCGGTCGTGGCCGAACGCGACGGGCCGTTCGCCGACTACTCGCAGGCGCCGCCCGGCGAGCAGCCCGACCCGCGCAACGTCATCGAGCCCTAGCGGCGATCAGAGCGCCATCCGCAGAGGCTCCTCGAGCAGTGCGCGGATGTGCGCGAGGAAGCTCGGCTGCCTGTGCCCCGTAGAGGATGCGGTGGTCACACGCCAGCTCGACGTCCATCTGCTCGCGGGTGACGACCCCCCCGTCGCGGGCGACGGGCCGGGGCTCGATCGCGCCGACCGCGAGGACCGCCGCCTGCGGCGGGTTGATCACAGCCTCGAAGCTGCGGACGCCGAACATCCCGAGATTGCTGACGGTGAACGTCCCGCCGGCAAGCTCCGGCGGCGTGATCTCACCGGAGCGCACGCGCCCGGTCAGCGCGATCGATTCGCGCGCGATCTGCTCGAGGCCCTTCCCGTCGGCGTCGAAGATCGTCGGCACGACGAGCGTGTCGCTCGCGGCGACGGCGATGCCGACGTTGACGCGCGAGTAACGCTCGAAGCGTCCGTCGCGATACGCGCCGTTTGCGCTCGGATGCTCGGCCAGGGCGCTCGCGCAGGCCTTCACGACGAGATCGTTGAACGTCGGGACGACCTCGCGCGCGGGATTCGCGCAGGCTCGCGCGCAGCTCGACGCAGGCGCGCATGTCGACGCTGGCCCGCAGCGTGAACGCGGGCACCGTGGCACGCGACTCGGCCATCCGCCGCGCGATCAGCTGCTGCGCGCGCGTCAGCTCGGTGACCGTCACCTCGCCCTTCGCCGTGCTCGCCTCGGCGGCGCGCGCGGGCGCAGGCGTCTGGGTCGCCGCGGTGGACTCGGCCGGCGACGGCGGCACCTGCGCCCCGGCCTCGGTCGCCTGCAGGTCGTCCGGCTCGCCCTCGGCGGCCGCCGGCGCCTCGTCCGTCCCCGGCTCGGCGAACTCGGCGATCGTCGCGCCGACGGGCAGCGTCTGGCCGGCACGGGCCACGATCCGCAGAACGCCCGCATGCTCGGACTCGTGGGTCTCGGTCGCCTTGTCGGTCTCGATCTCCAGCAGTGCCTCGCCCGCTGACACCTGGTCACCGTCGGCCTTCAGCCAGCGGACGATCGTTCCCTCGTCCATCGAGTCGGCGAGGCGCGGCATGACGAGCACGATCATCAGCGTGCGGACCCTATTCCTGTGGCTCGGCGCCGGGGCTGAAGGCCGACCACCGCTCGAGGAAGGCGTCCGCGTCGAGTCCCTCCAGGTCGGCGCGCAGTGCAGCCTCGACGCGCGCGGTCTCGCGGCCGGCGACGTCCCAGAAGAGGACGACCTCGCCGTCCTCGACGCTGACGATCTCGATGTGGTCGACGCGATCCGGCGCCGAGAGGAAGGATGGACCGCGTCCCGTGCGCGTGACGATCAGCCGGTATGCGGAGCGCGCCTGCATGCGCGTCACGCCGCTCTCGCCGACAGGGCCTGCGCCGCCTGCTCCAGCTCGTCGTCTCCGTGGTAGACGCGTTCCGGCACTCCCGCCGTTGCGGGTACGTAGACCGCGGGAAGCGTGTGGACGCCGCGTTCGGCCGCCAGCGACGTGACGGCGGCCAGCGATGACCGGGTGGAGCGCAGGTCGCAGCCCTTGATGACCGCGGCGGGGTGCATCTCGCACGCGGATGCGGCGATCACGACGTTGTCGACGGACTCCAGCGATCGCCCGCCCGCGTAGCACTGGCGGAACGCAGCGAGCGAGAAGGCGACGACGCGGCCGATCCCCCGGGCGTAGGTCGCGGCACGCATCGCCAGTTCGCTGTCGAACGGGAACGGCTCGGGCCAGACGAAGCGCTGCAGGCCGCGCTCGGCCGCGCGCGCCTCGACCCGCTCGGGCGCAGTGCCGTCTGCGGCGCCGAACTGGGCGCCGAGAACCGGAAGCCACTCCGTCGCCACCGGCATCAGCGCAAGTATGCGCTCGGCGGCGAGGTACGCGTCGGGAAACGCGAAGTCGAAGTAGAACGCCGGCGCCTCTGCGGGCCGCGGCGCGGACCGGTGGACCTCCAGCGGCTCGCTCACCCGTGGATCAGCCAGCCGTCGGCGGCGCGCGCCGCCTCGAGGATCGCCTCGGAGAAGGTCGGGTGCCCGTGGATCATGCGGGCGATGTCGGGGTAGCCGCCCTCCAGAAGCTTGGCGTTGACGAGTTCCTGGATCAGGTCCGTCGCCTTCGAGCCGACGACGTGCCCGCCGAGGATCTCGCCGTACTGCTTGTCGCCCACGATCTTGACCATCCCGGTGCGGTCGCCGTAAACGGTGGTCGCGCCGGCGACGCCGTAGGGCACCTTGCCGACTGCCACGTCGTAGCCCTGCTCCTTCGCCTGCGCCTCGGTGAGGCCGAAGCTCCCGACGTTCGGCTGGCAGAAGGTCGCCCCGGGGATGTTGGCGTAGTCGAGTGGGTGCGGACTGAGGCCGGCGGCGTGCTCGATCGCGATCACGCCCTCCTCGCTGGCCTTGTGCGCCAGCGCCGGTCCATGGACGACGTCGCCGATCGCGTAGACCTTCGGCACGCTGGTGAGCATCTGGCCGTCGACGTCGATCAGGCCGTCCTCGCGCAGCTTCACGCCGGCGACGTCGAGCCCCAGCCCCTCGACGTCCGGCCCGCGCCCGGCCGCGATCACGAGCCAGTCGGCCTCGCCGTCGGCTTCGCCGTACTTGAAGGTGACCTTGTCGCCGGTCGACTTCACGTCGGTGACGAACGTCTTGGTGTGGACGTCGAGGCCCTGCTTCTTGAAGCCGCGCGCGGCGATCTTCGAAACGTCGGCGTCCTCGACGGGCAGCACCCGGTCCAGGCCCTCGAAGAGCTGCACGCTCGATCCCAGCCGCACGTAGGCGCTGGCGATCTCGGTACCCGAGGCTCCGGCGCCGACGACGGCCAGCGATCCGGGCAGTTCGTTCAGCGCCCAGGCCTCTTCGGTGCCGATCACGCGGCCGCCGAACTCGGTTCCGGGAATCGGGCGCTTGACCGAGCCGGTCGCGATCACGATCGCCTTGCCCGCCTCGAGCTCCTGGTCGCCGACCGTGACCGTTCCGTTCGCCGTGAGCGCGCCGAACCCCTCGTAGACGTCGACGCCGTGCTTCTTGAGCAGCGAGCCGACCCCGCCGGTCAGGGTCGAGACCACCTCGCCGCGGCGCGCCATCACGGCCGGGAAGTCGACTTCGGGCTCGCCGACCTTCACGCCGAACTCCCCCGCGTCGCGGATCTCCTGCACGATGTCGGCGGAGCGCAGCACCGCCTTCGCCGGAATGCACGCGTAGTTCAGGCAGCGCCCGCCGATCTGGTCCTTCTCCACGCATGCCGTCTTCATGCCCAGCTGGGCGGCGCGAATCGCGGTCACGTAGCCGCCCGGCCCGGAGCCGATGACGATGCAGTCGTACGAAGCGGTAGCCATGCCGCGAGTCTATGCAGATCGCATCGGCCGATCTTCGGCGGCGCGAGCGGCGATCAGTCGAGCCCGTGAGGGCGCGGGACCTTCATCCGGCCGAGGACCCGGATCAGAGCCCAGAACAGCCAGCCGCCCGCGGCGAGGACGGCGACGCACAGCACGACCGCGGCGACGTTCGACGCGACGAGCAGCGACAGCGCGGCGACGACGAGCGTGATCGCCAGCAGCGACTGGAAGCCGAGCACGGCCCAGTAGCGCTGCGTCCAGATCCCCCACGCCGCGACGAGCATGATCGCGGCGAACAGCAGGACGCCGGCAAGCGCCGGCTCCTCGCCCTGGACCTCGAACCCGACGGCCCAGAGCGCGACGTTGAGGACGGCGAACAGTGCGGCGACGAAGGCGGCGACGAGCAGCGGCAGCGGTCGCTCGCCCGGGGCGAGCGGAGTGAGCCTGGCGCGCAGCCGTTCGTTGCGTTCCTCGCTGCTGAGGCGCCGCGGAGCAGCCGCGGCCGGGGGAGCGTCCGCGGCCGACCTGGTCGTCGGGGGCGCCGCGACGCCGGTCTCGCCGATCGATCGCTTGCGGCTACGGCGTCCCATGGTTCTCCGCGGCCGCCACCGGTACGGGTCCGAGCGACGCGTGCCCGGTGATCGCCCGCAGGCCGGCCGCCGCCGCGCGCGGGTCCAGGCTCTCGCCGATCGCTCGGACGACCGCGATCCGCGCAGCCCCGGCGGCGACGACGTCGCCCGCGTTCGAGCTGTCGACACCGCCGATCGCAAACCACGGCAGCGTCGCGGCGCCGGCTGCGTAGGTGACCAGCTCGAGTCCCACCGGCTCGCGCCCGGGCTTCGTCGGCGTCGCGTGAACCGGTCCGACACCGAGGTAGTCGGCGCGCGCCGCGTGGCCCGCGTCGACCTGCGCCGGCGAGTGCGTCGACAGGCCCACGAGCAGTTCGCCGCCCGCCTGCTCCCTCGCCTGCGCCACCGATGCATCGTCCTGGCCCACGTGAACGCCGTCGGCGCCTGCGGCGCGCGCCAGGTCGGGCCGGTCGTTGACGATCAGCAGCGCTCCGGCCGCATCGCACAGCTCGCGCGCGGCGGCGGCGGCGGCGAGCACGTCCGCGTCGGCGGCCTCCTTGGCGCGCAGCTGGAAGATGTCGACGCCCCCCGCAAGCGCCGGCGCCAGGACATCTTCGAGCGCACGCCCGCCCGGGCGGAGGCCGGCGACCAGGTAGAGGCGCGCCGTCTCCAGGCGCCTGCGGCGTTCGGACCCGCTGAGCATCGGGTCGCAGTCTCGCACGCCGGGGTACGCTGTCAGCAGCACGGGAGCCCCGGGACCGTCGGGGGCTGAGAGGGCGACACGCCGTAGCCGACCGTCAACAGCTGATCCGGGTCATGCCGGCGAAGCGAGGAGCCAACGTGGTCGATCCAAAGCACACGAGCTACGACGTCGCCGTCGTCGGTGGCGGCGTGTGCGGGCTCGTGGCCGCGTGGCGCGCACGCGCCCGCGGCATGTCCGTCGTCGTCTTCGATCGCGGCGCGCTCGGCGGTGGCGCGACGCACGTCGCTGCGGGAATGCTCGCGCCGGTCACCGAGGCGGACGCCGGCGAGCGGCCGCTGCTGGCGCTCGGGCTGGAGAGCGCGCGTCGCTGGCCGATGTTCGCGAGCGAGCTGCACGACGTGACCGGGATCGACGTCGGGTATCGCGAGACCGGAACGCTCGTCGTCGCGCGAGACGCCGACGAGGCACACGCGCTCGATCGCGAGCTGGCGCTGCGCGAGCGCCTGGGGCTGCCCGCCAACCGCCTGATGCCCTCTGAGGCGCGCACGCTGGAGACCTCACTCGCGCCGACGCTGCGTGCTGCGCTGGAGATCCCCGGCGACCACAGCGTCGATCCGCGCTCGCTCGCCGCGGCCCTCGCCGCGGCGGCCGAGCGCTCAGGCGTGATCCTGCGCGCCGGCGGCGAGGTCTCGCGCGTGGTCGTCGAGGGCGGCCGGGTGGCGGGGCTGGAGCTGACCGGCGGTGAGCGTGTCGCTGCGGAGCAGCTCCTGATCGCGGCGGGCGCCTGGAGCGGGGCCATCGATGGCCTTCCCGCCGATGCGCGGGTTCCGGTGCGCCCGGTCAAGGGCCAGCTTCTGCGCCTGCGCGATCGCGCCGGGCCGGGGCTGCTGGAGCGCGTGCTGCGCTACGAGGGCGGCTACCTGGTGCCGCGCGGCGACGGGCGTTACGTGCTCGGCGCCACCCAGGAGGAGCTCGGCTTCGACACGACGATGAGCGGCCTCGGCGTCTACGAGCTGCTGCGCGATGCGCAGGAACTCGTTCCCGGAGTGCTCGAGCTCGAGCTCGAGGAGATGCAGGCGGGGCTCCGTCCGGGGACGCCGGACAACGCGCCGGTGCTCGGTCGCAGCAGTGCGCTGGCGGGTCTCGTCTGGGCGACCGGCCATCACCGCAACGGGATCCTGCTCGCGCCCGCGACCGGCGACCTGCTCGCCGCGCAGCTCACCGGCGAGGCCGACGTGCCGGCCGCGTTCTCGCCGGATCGCTTCGCCGAGGTGCGCGCATGATCATCGTCAACGGCCGCGAGATCGAGGGCCGCGACGGGAGCACCGTCGCGCAGCTGCTCGCTGACCTGGGGGTCGAGTCCGGGGCACGCGGCGTCGCCGTGGCCGTCGACGGTGAGGTGGTTCCGCGCGCGCAGTGGGAGGCTCACCAAGTGCCGGAAGGCTCGAGCGTCGAAGCGCTGACCGCGATGCAGGGCGGGTGACGGGCGTGGAGCCCCACAGCAAGTCGCAGGCGAGTGCGCCGTCGTCCGACCCGCTGGCGATCGGCGGGCGCGAACTGCGCTCGCGCCTGATCCTCGGAACAGGAGGCTTCCCGCGGCTGGAAACGCTCTCGGAGGCGATTCGTGCCAGCGGGACCGGCATGGTGACCGTCGCCCTCAGGCGAATCGAGACCGCGCAGCGCGGGTCACTGGTCAGCGTGCTCGACGACTGCGGCGTCGATCTGCTGCCGAACACCGCCGGCTGCTTCACGGCGCGCGATGCGATCACGACGGCGAAGCTCGCGCGCGAGGCTTTCGAGACCGACTGGATCAAGGTCGAGGTGATAGGCGACGAGCGCACGCTGCTGCCGGACGGGCCCGAGCTGCTCGTCGCCTGCGAGCGGCTCGTGGCGGACGGCTTCGTCGTCCTTCCCTACACGACCGATGACCCCGTCCTCGCTCGTCGCCTCGAGGACGTCGGCTGCGCGGCCGTGATGCCGCTGGGATCGCCGATCGGCTCGGGCATGGGCATACGCAACCCGTACAACCTGACGCTGATCGTCGAACAGGCCGGTGTCCCCGTGGTGCTCGACGCCGGGGTCGGCACGGCCTCCGACGCGGCGCTGGCGATGGAGATCGGCTGTGACGCGGTCCTCTGCGCGAGCGCGATCTCGCGCGCGGAGGACCCGGTCGCGATGGCGCGCGCGATCAGGGCAGGGGTCGAGGGCGGCCGCCTGGCGCGGCGCGCGGGCCGGATCCCGCGGCGACTCCATGCCGAGGCATCGACGTCCTTCGACGGGCTCCCGGATCTCGGACTGCCCGCGACATGAGCGAGCCGGTTCACGACGAGGCCTCCGAGGCGCCGCCGCCGATCGCCGACGCGCTGCTGGACGCACTGCAGGGCGCGTGGACGGGCCGCCGCCGCGGTGCCTTCCGGGAGATGTGCGCAGCGGACGTCCACTGGGAGGATCCGTTCTGCGCCGAGCCGCTCCACGGGCCCGACGCGCTCGCCGAGCACGCGGCGCAGCTCTGGGAGGCCTTCCCCGACGCGAAGGTCGAGACGGCGGGCGCGCGGCTGGCCGAGGGGCGTTTCATCGCGGCGCCGGTCAAGCTCGGCGGCACGCATCTCGGCGAGCTCGAAGGGGTCACGGCGAGCGGCCGCTTCGTGCTCGTCCACGCCGTCCTCTACTGCGAGCTCGACCCGCCCGGCGAGAAGCTCTGGCGGGTGCGCGTCTTTCTCGACGGCTACGACACGGCCGTCCAGGTGGGGCTGCTGCCGAAGCGCGGCTCGCTGGGTGAGCGGGCGCTGATGGTCGCGCGCGGGTTCGGCCTGCGGCGCTGGGTCTGACGCTACGCGGCGAAGCGCTTCTGGGCCCGCTCACGGGCCTTGGCGGCCTCCGCCTCGCGGTTCTTGGGCGGCGCCGAGGTCACGAGCTCGCCGAGCAGTTGGCGCGTGGTGTGCGCGACCTCGTCGACGGCCCGCTCGAAGGCCTCGGCGTTGGCCTGCGAGGGCTTGGTCGAGCCGCTGATCTTGCGCACGTACTGCAGTGCGGCGTCGCGAACCTCGGCCTCGGTCGCCGGCGGGTCGAAGTTGTGGAGTGTTCTGATGTTGCGGCACATACCGTGATGTTAGGTCGTCGGAGCGCCGCCGCAAGCCCGTCACGGGCACTCGATCTCGGTCAGCACCGGGACGTGATCCGAGAGTCCGCCGCGGTCCAGCAACCGGGCCGGCCCGCAGGCCGTCAGTCCGTGAACGAAGACATGGTCGAGCACGTGCCCGCCGGCACTCTCGAAGCCCGGCAGGGCGGGCGTGCGTGTGTTGAAGTCGCCGCCCAGCAGGGTGGGTCCGTTGCGGCTCCAGCGCAACAGCGCCGCCGCCGACTCGTCGAGGTCCGCCTGTGCCCATTCGGTGCGATGCGCCTGCGCGTGCACGTTGCCGGCCCAGATGCCGCAGGGCAGGCTGACGGCGTGCATCACGCGCCGCTCAGGGCGCAGGCGCAGGCGTCGCCGCGCGTGAGCGGTGGCCGGCGCGCCCCGGACGAGAATCGCGTTGCAGCCGCCGCCCCATGACTTCACGACATCGGGGCGGCGCGATGCCAGCGGGGCTAGCAGCGGCAGCAGTTGGTTGCGGCTCGTCAGCGCGCGGTAGGCGTGTGCGCCGGTTGCGCGGCCGAGCGGGAGCGGCCACCACGGCGGGCACTCCTGGAGCAGCGCCAGGTCCCATTCCCATGCTGCGAGCGTCGCCGCGAACTCGCGTGCGAGCGGACGCGCAGCATCGGGAACCGATCGTCCGTGGAAGAGGTTCCATGTGAGTACGCGCAGCATCGCCGGGAGTCGCGACGGGCTTGGACGCCCGCGCGAGATGCCCTATCTTCCCGCGCTTGCCGCGGCACCTGCTCACCGGGACCGAGCTGTCCCGGGACGGACTCCAGACGCTGCTCGACCGCGCGCTGGAGCTGAAGGCCGCTCCGCTCTCCTCACGGGCGCTCGCCGGCAAGAGCGTCGCACTGATCTTCCAGAAGCCGAGCACGCGCACGCGGCTCTCGTACGAGGTGGGCGTCGTCGAGCTCGGCGGACACCCGCTGCTGCTGCGCCCGGACGAGATGCAGCTCGCTCGCGGGGAGTCCGTCAAGGACACGGCGCGCATCCTCTCCTCGCACGTCCACGCGATCGGCGTGCGCACCGGGCCTGACCAGTTGCTCGAGGAGCTCGCCGCCGAGGGCTCGGTGCCGGTCTTCAACATGCTGACCGCCGGCCATCACCCGTCACAGGCGCTCGCCGACCTGATGACGCTGCGCGAGGCGTTTCCGGGCGAGCCCCTCGAGCAGCTGAAGCTCGCCTACGTCGGCGACGGCAACAACGTCGCGCGCTCGCTGGCGCTGCTCGGCGCGATCGCGGGCGTCGACGTGGCGGTCGCCTCGCCACCGGGCTTCGAGCTCGAGCCCGACTGCGGCGGCACGCGCACGAGCGATCCCGCTGAGGCCGTCGCCGGTGCCAACGCGGTATATACGGACGTGTGGGTCTCGATGGGCGATGAGGAGACGGCGGCCGAACGGCGCTCGGCGCTGGCGCCCTACCGCATCGACGATGCGCTGCTCGACCGGGCGGCCCCCGGCGCCGTCGCGCTGCACTGCCTGCCCGCGCACCCCGGCGAGGAGATCACGGCCGAGGTGCTCTACGGTGCGCGCCAGCGGATCTGGGACCAGGCCGAGAACCGCAGGCACGCCCAGAAGGCACTGCTCGAGTGGTTGCTCGAAGCGAACTGAGGTGGGAGATGGCCGAGCGCAAGACAACTGCAGCACGTGGAGGCGGTGCGAAACCGAAGGCGGCTGCCGCGCCGAAGCCGAAGGCGGCGAAGGCCAAGGCCCGTCAAGGCGGCGCCCGCAAAGGGCAAGCGCGCCTCCACCAAGCCCAAGGCGGCGGCGAAGCCGAAGGCGGCGTCCGCGAAGCCCAAGCGCGCGTCCGCCAAGGCGGCACCGCGCGTGAAGACCACACCCGCCCAGCGGCGCAGCAAGCGCACCTCGGCCGCGCGCTCCGGCCAGGAGGCGGCGCGCGACGTCGCGCTGTTCGACAACCTCGGCACGCTTCGCGACCTGCTCGCCGAGCACGTCGTCCTCACCGTCGAACGCCTTCAGGACGCGCTCGACGACGCCGTGCGCCACGGCAGCATCATGCCGACCGACGCCCAGGATCTCGGTCAGCGCATCGCGCAGGCGGGTCGTCGCCAGCTCGAAGATCTCTTCACCGAGCTCGAGAAGCTGCGCGCGTCCAAGAAGTAGGGCACCGCGAGGCTGTCATCCTCACCGGGTGACGACGCAACAGGCCGCAGATCGCAAGCCCGACAAGGGGCAGGAACTCGAGCTGCGAGTCGAGTCACTCGCATTCGGTGGCAACGGGGTCGCCCGTCTGCCGCTCGGCGAGCGCTCCTACGTCGTGTTCGTGCGTGACGCGCTTCCCGGCGATCGCGTGCGAGCGGTCGTGACCAAGCGCAAGCGCGACTACGCCGAGGCACGCACGATCGAGGTCATCGAGCCGGGTCCGGACCGCATAGCACCCGTCGCCGACCATCCCGGGGCGCCGTGGCAGATCCTGCCCTACGAGCGCCAGCTCGCCGTCAAGGCGGAGCAGGTCGAGGACGCGCTGCGCCGGCTCGGGCGCCTTGACGGCTTCGAGATGGAGGAGATCGTTCCGGCGGTCGAGCAGTGGCGCTACCGCAACAAGCTCGAGTACTCGTTCGGCTCCGGCGACGACGGCGACGCTCGTGTGCGGCTTCCACACCCCAGGGTCATGGGAGCGGATCGAGTCCGTCGAGGACTGCCTGCTGGCCTCCGAGCGCGGCAACGAACTGCGCCGCCGCACGCTGGAGACGTGTCGCGCGCTCGGCCTCGGCGCGTACGACCGCCGCGCGCAGACCGGGTTCCTGAGGAATCTCGTGATCAGGGAGGGTCGCCGCACCGGGCAGTTCCAGGTCCGCCTCGTCACCTCACCCGGCGAGTTCGACGCGGGACGCGCTGGTCGCGGCACTGCCCGACGTCGAGTCGCTGATCTGGACGCAGGCCGCCGGCGTCGGCGAGACGACCGCGGGCGGTCGTGACGAGCTGCTCGCCGGCTCACCGCGGATCGAGGAGGAGCTCTGCGGGCTGCGCTTCTCGCTCAGCTCCGAGGCCTTCTTCCAGACCAACACGGAAATGGCCGAGCGCCTCTACGGAGTCGCGCATGACGTACGCCGCGCTGAAGGGCTGGGAGCGCGTCTACGACCTCTGCTGCGGCATCGGCACGATCGGCCTGACGCTCGCGCCGCGCGCCGCCGAGGTGCTCGGGGTCGAGATCGTCGAGGACGCCGTCGAGGACGCCGTCGCCAACGCCCGCGCCAACGAGATCGCCAACGCGCACTTCGTCGCCGGCGACGTTCGGCCCGTGCTCAAGGACCTGATCGAGCGCCGCGACCGGCCCGACGTGGTCGTGGTGGACCCGCCGCGCGCGGGCCTGTCGCGCAAGGTCGTGGCCCGCATCGCCGAGTCCTCGCCGAAGCGCATCGTCTACGTGTCGTGCAACCCCACCACGCTCGCCCCCAACGCCGCTCAGCTCACCGAGGCGGGCTACCGGCTCGCACGGGTGCGGCCGGTCGACATGTTCCCGCAGACGCCGCACATCGAGTGCGTGGCGCTGCTCGAGAGAGCCGCCTAGATGTAGTTCCTGAGGGCGTTGGTCCGGTTGTTCATCCGGTGCCCCTTGAAGGCTGATTGGTGTCGAAGCCACCAGCCTCAAGGAGGACACCGGATGAAGTTGCACGCTAACGCCAGGACCTGTCCGAAGAGCAGGCAGTTGCTCGTTGATCGGGTGTTGGGTGCGGGGTGGTCGGTGATGGAGGCGGCCGAGGCCGCCGGAATCACCGACCGCACCGCTCGTCGTTGGCTGGCGCGCTGGCGCGCCGAGGGGCCGACCGGGCTGCTTGATCGCCCCTCAGCTCCCAGGCGGATCCCGCGCAAGACCCCGGCGGACCGGGTCAGCGCGATCTGCGAGCTGCGTCAGCATCGCCTGACGGGCGCGGAGATCGCCGAGCGTTTGGGGATGCCGCTCTCGACGGTCTCAGCGGTGCTGCTGCGCGAAGGGCTCGGCAAGCGCAGTCGCCTGGAACCGCCCGAGCCACCGAACCGTTACGAGCGCAAAGCGCCCGGTGAGCTGATCCACATCGACATCAAGAAGCTCGGGCGCATCCACAACGGCCCCGGGCACCGCATCACCGGCAACAGGCGCAATCAGCGGCGCGTGAGGACCGCTGACGGGCGCCGGGTCGGCGTGGCCGGCTGGGAGTTCGTGCATGTCGCCGTCGACGACTACAGCCGCCTTGCCTACGTCGAAGTCCTCGCCGACGAGAAGGCCCAGACCGCCGTCGGGTTCCTGCAGCGAGCAGTCGCGTTCTACACCGCGCACGGCATCACCGTTCAACGCGTCATGACCGACAACGGCCCGGGCTACACCAGCCACGCCCACCGCCACGCCTGCCAGCAGCTGCAGATCCGCCACCTACGCACCCGGCCCTACCGGCCACGCACCAACGGCAAAGCCGAACGCTTCATCCAAACACTCACCCGCCGCTGGGCCCACGGCCGCACCTACGCCTCCAGCGCTGAACGCACCCAGGCACTCGACAACTGGCTGATGCACTACAACTTCAAACGACCCCACGGCAGCCTCAGCCACAAACCACCCGGCTCACGACTGACCAACGCTCCTGGGAACTACACCTAGACACTGTTTTCAGCGGCCGCGGCGCAGGCCGCAGGCCGCTCTGGTTATGGTAAGCCAACCGTTCCTTCCGGGGGGAGGGTTCGTGTTCGCCGCCGCCGAGCGATTGGCCGTCGACGTTCGCGCTCTCGTCCGCCGGACTAACAGAGGAGAGTGTCGTGTCTCAGTCTCTCAAGCACCGCCCCGTCAGGATTACCGTGGCGAGCATGGTCGCCGCGCTCCTGGTGCTCGCGATCGGCGTCTCATCGGCCTCGGCTGTCAAGCCGCCGAAGACGATGGCATCGCTCGGCGATTCGATCACGCGAGCGTTCAATGCCCCGAACTTCGGCGACAACCCGGGGAACTCGTGGTCGACCGGTGACAACCCCGCGGTCAACAGCCAGTTCCTGCGCATCCAGGCGATCGACCCCGGTCGTAATCCTGTGGCTTTCAACGACGCGGTTTCGGGCGCGCGGATGGAGCACCTGCAGGCACAGGCCGCTAATGCCGTCAGCCAGGGCGCGGACTACGTGACGATCGAGATGGGCGGCAACGACGCCTGCAAGCCGACGATTGCTCAGCAGACTCCGACTGCGACCTATCGGGCGCAGTTCGAGGCGGGCATCGACACGATCACGAGCGGGCTGCCGAAGGCCTGGATCTTCGTGGCGAGCGTTCCCAACATCAACAACCTGCACACGGTCTTCACGACCCCGGCTCCGGACCCGAACGCGCTGACGCGCTGGTCCGCGTTCGGCGTCTGCCAGGCGCTGCTCGCAAACCCGTTGTCGACGGCACCGGCTGACGTTCAGCGGCGCGCGGATTTCCAGGCGCAGGTGATCGCATACAACGACGTCCTTGCCGATGTCTGCACCCCTGCGAAGCGCTGCTTGTACGACGGCGGCGCGGCGTACAACACGTCGTTCACCAGGAGCGACGTTTCGAACGTCACCAACACGACCGGCCTGAACGCGTTCCCGTTCAACGTCCTGCCGATCTTCGGCCCGGGCAACGCCAACTCGACGGCGGACTACTTCCACCCGTCGTTGGCTGGTCAGGCGAAGATCGCCGACGTCACCTGGGCGAGCACCTACTCGTTCGACTAGCAGAAACTCAAGCGAAGGCCCCGGGGCTAGCCCCGGGGCCTTCGTCGTTCCGAAAACCCTCACCTTGCAACCGCCTCTGAGGCCGGGCTCGCGCAGGCAGGCGAGCCGGCCCGGCGGCTGCCGGCCCCGGCGCTACGGAGCGACACGGAGCGAAACCGAGACCCCGATAACGCCTCGGGTGGAACGGTTCGGCCGCTACATCGAGTGCGTGGCGCTGCTAGGCCCTAGGCCTGGCCGAGCGCCGGGAGCGAGTCGGCACCGGCACGACGGCCCGGGGCCGCTCGGGGCGTTCGGTGGGCGCGCGCGAGAATGCCACGCGAGCGAGGCGATGCCGGGAAGGTGAGCGTTCACGCGCCAGGCAATCACCGCACTGTGCATCCCGACGCATGTACGGTGCCAGCAGTTCCAGGAACGCGACGACCGATCAGGAGAGGCGGACCGCACCATGACGACGACCGAGAACCGCGCCGACACCAGCACCGCTCGGCCCCCTGCCCTCGACGCTCGCACCATGCTCGAGGCGTTCCGTCTCACCTCCGACGCCCATCCCGATCGGGTTGCGGTGCGCACGCCCGACGACAGTGTGTCCCACACCTATTCCGAGCTGCGCGAGCGGGCGGAGCGGCTGGCCGCCGGGCTGCACGGCCTTGGGCTCCGGCGCGGCGACACCTTCGGGCTCATGCTCGTCAACCGGCCCGAGTTCCACGTTGCGGATCTCGCCGCCCTGCACTTGGGCGCGACGCCGTTCTCGATCTACAACACCTCCGCCCCGGAGCAGATCGAGTACCTGTTCGGTAACGCTGAGACGCGCATCGCGCTCGTCGAGCGCCAGTTCATCGAGCGCGTGCTCGCCGCGCGTGACGCGGGCACCCGGCTCGAGACGATCATCCTGCTCGACGCCGAGCCGGGGGAGCAGCTTCCCGGCGGCGTGATCTCGCTCGCGCAGGCCGAGGCGGCCGCCGGCCCGGACTTCGATATCGAGGCGTCCGTCGCCGCGGTCGAGCCCGGCGACGTGCTGACGCTGATCTACACGTCCGGCACGACAGGGCCGCCGAAGGGCGTGATGCTGACCCACGCGAACATGCTCAGCATGATCGGCGGGATGCACCGGGCCTACGCCTGGCCCGAGCAGGGGAGCTGCGTCTCGTTCCTCCCGTCCGCGCACATCGCGGACCGCTGGGGCTTCTACTACGCCGGCATGATGACCTACGGGTACACGGTCACCACGTGTGCCGACGCCAAGAACCTGATGCAGGTCGTCGGGCAGGTCAAGCCGACGTTCTTCGGCGGAGTCCCGCGGATCTGGGAGAAGCTCAAGGCCGGCATCGACGCGATGATCGCCGGTCAGGAGGATCCGGCCGTCAAGGCCAAGATGGAGGGCGCGATCGACGCCGCCATCCGGAAGGTGCGGCTCGAGCAGGCCGGCGAGCCCGTTTCGGCCGAGCTGGCCGCAGGCGTCGCGCAGGCCGAGCAGCAGCTGTTCGCGCCGCTGCGTGCGAGGCTCGGGCTGGAGAACGTGCGCTGGAACGTCGTCGGCGCGGCGCCCACGCCGCTCGAGGTGCTGGAGTTCTTCGCCGCCATCGGCCTGCCGCCGTGCGAGGTCTGGGGGATGAGCGAGACCTCCTGCATATCGACGTTCAACACCCCTGACGACATCCGCCTGGGAACCGTCGGCAAGCCGATCCCCGGCGTCGAGCTGCGCATCGCGGAGGACGGCGAGGTTCTCGTCAAGGGCCCGAACGTCATGAAGGGCTACCGCAGCCAGCCTGAGAAGACGGCCGAGTGCCTGTCCGAAGACGGCTGGCTCGCGACCGGCGACATCGGCGAGATCGACGCGGATGGCTTCGTGAGGATCGTCGACCGCAAGAAGGAGCTGATCATCAACGCGGCCGGCAAGAACATGTCACCGGCGAACATCGAGGCGCGTATCAAGGCCGCCTCACCGCTGATCGGCCAGGCCGTCTGCATCGGCGACGCGCGTCCCTACAACGTCGCCCTCATCGCTCTCGACCCGGACGGCGCCGCCGGTCACGATCCGGCGAGCCGCGAGACTCGCGCGAGCATCGAGCAGGCCGTCGAGCTGGCCAACAGCCAGCTCAGCCGCGTCGAGCAGATCAAGAGGTTCGCGATCATCCCCGGCGAATGGCAGCCCGGCGGGGACGAGCTCACGCCGACGATGAAGCTGAAGCGCAAGCCGATCGCCGAGAAGTACGCGAGCGAGATCGAGCAGCTGTACGCCTGAGGCAGGGCGTCCGCAGGCCGGCCCGGACGAGGCGGCCTACGCGACCGGCAGATCGGTGCGCGGGCGCCAGCCGCTGCAGATCACACGCATCCAGTCGATCTGCCCATCGCGCTCACGCGCGTAGGCCTGCTGCTCGAACACGAACGGGCCCTCGGCATTGCTGATCCGAACGAGCCAGCCCACGCGGGCCACGTCCTCGACCGACACCGCGTCCGTCGCGTCGACCCGCTCGACCTCCTCACCAGGATCCTCGAACCACTGCCGCAGCACCGCCTCGACCTCTCCCGGCGTCGTCGCCTCCCAGACACGGTTCGGGGTCATGGCACGAAAGCTGATCTCCGGATGCAGCAGCGCAGCCGCGCCGAGAAGATCGCGCTCCGCGAGAGCCGTCACGAACTCGGCGGCAACACTCGACGGCGTGGTGGTCATGGGACGAGTCTCGCGCTCCTCGCCGCAGACCGCAACCTTCGATCCTGCGCCGGGCCTCGATCCGGATGGTCGGTGCCAACGCGAACGGCATCGGCCGCGTCACGCGAGCAGGCTGCGCGCGCAGTCCGTGATCGAGTCCTCGACGGGGCGCGTGCGTCCAGCCGAGCGCGGTCCGCGCCTTGTCGCTGGAATACCAGGACCGCCTGCCCAGGTCGCTGACGACGGGCCGGATGCTCGCGTCGAAGAGCGCCATCGCGCGAATCAGCAGATTCGGCGCGGTTCGTGTCGGCACCTTGCGAGGCCGCATCGCCGAGGCGCTCGCGCAGGACCGCGGCGACCTCGGCCATCCAGAGGAAGCGGTCGGTCGCAACGAAGCGCTCGCCGCCGGCGGCCGCGTTCGGTCATCGCGAGGATGTGGAGGTCCGCGACATCACGCACGTCGACGAACGTGAAGCCGAGGCGCGGCACCGCGGGCATGCCGCCGAGCAGCCGCGAGATCGCCTGCAGCGAGTAGGAGTGGTCGTCGTTGAGCGCAGGGCCGATGATCGCTCCGGGGTTGACGGTCGCGAGGCGGTCCTCGGCGCCCGACTCGCGGGCCAGCGACCAGGCCGCCTGCTCGGCGATCGTCTTCGAGCGCACGTACGGCGTGCGGCCGGTGTTCGACGGGTCCGTCCAATCGGCCTCGGTGTACGGAGCCGCGGCGGACGAATCGCGGTCCGGCCGGACCGCCGCGATCGACGACGTCAGCACGACCCGCTCGACACCGCCTTCGAGCGCGGCTCCCAGCACCCGCAACGCTCCGTCGCGGGCAGGGACGATCAGCTCGTCGGCATCGGCCGGCTGGACCGGCGGGAACGGCGAGGCGACGTGCAGGACGTAGCGGCAGCCGGAGACCGCCGTGGCCCATCCGTCGTCGGACTCGAGGTTCGCGACGGCGACGGTCAGACGTGACCCCGCATCGACTCCGGCCGCATCGAGCGTCGCCCGCACGGCCGGCTCGCGGGCCGCGTCGCGGACCGTCGTGCGCACGTCGTACCCGCGCTCGAGCAGCTGGGCGATGCAGTGGCCTCCGAGGAAACCCGTGCCGCCGGTCACCAGGACTGAGTCCGCCATGACGGCAACCTAACGGTGTGGACGGGTCCGCGCCGGGCTCAGACCTCGCAGACCGCGATCGCCGGGGCGTCGCGGCGGGCCTTCTCGGTGGCGGTGCTCAGGTCTGCGAGCGGGGTGTAGGTGACGTGGTCGGGGTCCAGGCCGAGCGCAGCGGCGTCGTCGGGTTCGAGACGCTCGATCAGGGCCTTCGAGGCGAGTGCCAGCCCGCCGCTGGCGCAGGCTTCGACGCGGGCAGCCTCATTGACCTCATCGCCGAGTGCCGTGACCTCAGAGCGACCGGCGGTCGTGATGTTGCCGACGTAGAGCGTCGAGCCCCAGTGGAGGCCGAAGCGCAGCGTCACGTCCTCGGGCTGCAGGTCGCTTCTGGCGGCGACGTCGCTGACGGCCTCGCGCAGCGTGCGCGCGGCGGTGATGCACGCCCGAGCGGCGGCGGACTCCGATCCGGCGCTCTCCGCGAGAAAGAAAGCCACGACGCCGTCGCCGACGTGTCTGCCGACCAGGCCGCCCGCGTCGATGATGCACCGGTCGGCCGCGGCGACCAGTCGCCGCCCGAGCGCGAAGTAGCTCGCGGTCGACAAGCGGCGCGACAGCGGCGACGAGCCCTCGAGGTCGGCGAACAGGATCGCAGCCGGTCTCCGAGCAGCCCGGGAGACGCGTTGCATCAGCTCGAAGTGCCGTAGGTCGCCCATCGTTGCCAGCGAGCCGAGCGTCGTCATGCTCGCCGCGGGCTTGTTGATCAGGACGGTGCCGGCCAGCCGGCCATCCGGCGTCGTCGTACACGCAACCCGACGAACCGGATGTCCATCGCTTCGAACAACGAGGCGCTCTGAATCGTGAAGCCGATCGTCTCCCCGCCGGCAGGCTTCAGCTCGTCCAGTATCCCGTGAAGGGATGGGTCCACCACGGTCCGCAGTTCCTCGACGCCGCCCGGGGTGTCCGCGAGCAGCCAGCCGCCGATCCCCTTCAGAAGGACGGCCTGGCGCTCCGGCGAATTGGGGCCGAAACGCCAGCCGCGGCTGATCTCCTGTGCCTCCGGCCCGAAGAGGTGGCAGCCGATGGCGATCGGCACCGGCGTCAATCCGTCGCCGAACGACAGGCGCAGGGCGTCGGTCATGTGGACCAGCCGCCAGCGCTCGTCGACGACCCAGGCCCAGTGCTCGGCATCGTTCATCACGGACGCGACCTGCGCGAGTGCCGGGTCGTCCGGCAGTGGGTGCGACTCCTGCGAATCCATCAACCGACCCTATCCCGTGCGGCCCGGTCAGAACACACCACCGGCTGACAGGGCGCTGAGCCGTCCGTAAGCTCCCACGCGGTGGTTCTCGGGACTGAGATCGCGTCGCTGGCTGAGCGCATGGCGCAGCAGCTGGACGCCCTCGGGCCAGAACTGTCGCGTCACATCATGGCCGCCGTCCCGGAGCTCCCGGACGACCCGGAGATGCGCAAGGCGACCGAGGTGAACGCGATCGCGCACATCGGGGCGATGGCCGCGCTGCTGCGCTTCGGCATCCCGCCGCAGGGCATCGAGGCTCCGGCGCAGGCGACCGACTTCGCGCGCATGATGGTCCACCGCGGCGTCGGGCTGCCGACGCTCCTGCGCTGCTACCACGTCGGCCAGGCGAAGCTCTGGAACCAGTGGATGGACGTCGCCTTCACCGATGTTCACGACCCGGATGAGCTGAAGGCGCTCGTCACGTGGTCGACCGACTTCATCTCCAGTTACCTGGACGCCGTCCGAGAGCGGGTCGTGATCGCGTACGAGGATGAGCGTGCGACCTGGGAGCGCAGCCGTGACGCCATGCGCGAGGGTGCGATCCGAGACCTGCTGGCCGGGCCGCCCGCCGACGTCGACGATGCGAGCCGGCGCCTGCGTCATGAGCTTCGCCGCCATCACGTTGCCGCGGTGCTGCACCCCGATCCCGCCGCCGAGCCGGGACTCCATCTCGCGCAGCTCGAGTCCGCTGCTGCGGCGATCGCAGATGCGCTCGGGGCCGGGGCGCCGCTGCTGATGCGCGCGTCGGGCGGCTCGGTCTACAGCTGGGCTTCGTCGTTCGACGAGCCGGCCCCGGAGGCGCTGGCGGGTGCGGCCGCGGTGTTGCTGCCGCCGGGCTGCAGCGGAGCGATCGGCGACCCCGGGCATGGCGCCGAAGGGTTCCGGGAGTCGCACCTGCAGGCGCAGCAGGCGCTTCGCGCGGCGCGCGGCTCGCTCGTCGCGTTCGCCCAGGTCGGTCTCGCGTCGGCGCTGCTCGCCGATCGCGGCGCGGCGCGGCGCTTCGCGACCGCTGAACTCGGCGGCCTCGACGCCGACACGGATGCGGCGGCGGGTCTTCGCGAGACGCTCGAGGTCTATCTCGCCGAGGGCGCCAGCCACAAGCGGGCCGCGTTGCGGCTGGGCGTTCACGAGAAGACCGTCGTCAGCCGCGTGCGCCGGGCCGAGGAGGCGCTCGGGCGGCCGCTCGCGGGCAGGCGGTCGGCGGTCGAGGCGGCGCTCGTCGTGCGTCGCCTGCTCGAATCGGACTGACGCCCCTGCGGCGACAACCCCGCGCCGCGCATCGCTACCCGGGGGATAGCGGCGCGGCACCCCGGCGCGCTTACGGTGCTCTCGCAACCACCGAGGGAGAGGTATGCCGACTCAGACGTTCTCGGCGGCCACGCTGGCCACGCCGGAGGTCATCGCCGACCCGTACCCCGCGTACGAGGCGCTGCGCGACGCGTCGCCGCTGCCCGGCTACGTCGACTACCCGCCCGGAACCGTGCCCGGCGTCGATGAGCCGGTCACCGCCTGGGCGCTGCTGCGCCATGAGCACGTGATCGCCGCCGCGCGCGACCACGCCACGTTCTCCTCGCGCGATCCGCTGCAGGAGGCGTCCGATGCTCCGACGCTGATGCTGGTCAACACCGACCAGCCGCTGCACACGATCCACCGCAAGATCGTCAACAAGGTCTTCACGCGGGGGCGCGTCGAGGCGCTGCGGCCGTGGATGCGCAGGCGCGTCGCCGAAGTCGTGGCCGAACTGCCGGCCGGCGAGGAGTTCGAGGTCGTCCACGGCCTGTGCGCGCAGGTGCCGGCGATCGTCATGTGCCGCTTCTTCGGCGCGCCCGACGAGGACGCGGACAACTACGAGCGCTGGGCGAATGCGTTCATGCTCTCGGCGGACCTGAGCGGCGAGGAGCGCAACGCTTCGAACCTCGAGCTCGGTGGCTACTTCGTCGAGCTGTGCCGCGCGCGGGCGGAAGCCCTGGCAGCCGGCGAGGAGCCCGGCGAAGGGCTGATCGACGCGCTGCTCACTGCGGAGGCCGATGGCGAGCGTCTCGAGTTCGAGGAGATCGTGCGCTTCTGCATCACGCTGGTGGTCGCCGGCAGCGAGACGAGCATGTACTTCGGCGCAAACGTCATCGACGCGCTGCTCGACCATCCCGTGGAGGCCGCGGCCGTGCGGGCGGACCGAGGGCTGATCGGTGCCTTCCTCAACGAGACCCTCCGGCTCACCGGGCCGCCGCAGCGCCTGTTCCGCATCGCCACCCGCGACGTTCAGGTCGGCGACGCGCAGATCCGCGAAGGCGACTGGGTCGCGCTGTTCTTCGCGGCAGCCAATCACGACCCCGACGTCTTTCCGCAGCCTCGCGAGTTCCGCCTGGACCGCGAAAACGCGGGCCGGCACCTGACGTACGGGATCGGCATCCACTACTGCCTCGGGGCGCCGCTGGCGACACTCGAGATGGAGTGCCTGGTCGACGCGATCTTCGACCGCTTCCCGCGCATGGAGCGCGGCGCGTCACCGCCGCTGCCGCAGACGGCGACGCTGCTTCAGCACAGCCGCACCCACATCCCCGTCGTGTTCCACGAGCAGGAGAACTGAGAGATGACCACAGAACAGCAGGAACTCAGCACTGAGCAGGTCGTCCAGGCCGCCTACGAGCGCTTCGGGGCGGGCGACATCGCGGGCATGCTGGAGTACCTCCAGCCCGACGTGCAGATCGAGTTCTACGGGCCGAGCGTGATCCCGTATGCGGGAACCTGGCGCGGCCACGATGAGGTCTCGCGTTGGCTGGAGACGATCTACTCCTCGGTCGATGTCAAGGTCTTCGAGCCGCAGGAGATGATCAGCGCCCGCGACAAGGTGGTGACGACCGGTCGCCTGCACCTCGTCGCCAAGTCCACGGGCCGGGAGATCGAGTCGGACTTCGTGCACGTCATCACCGTGACCGACGGCAAGTGGTCGCGCTTTCGAGACTTCATGAACACCGCGGTGGCGGTGGACGCGTTCGCCTGACCTTGGCGGGACCGGCGCGTCCGCGCGGCGGGCTGCGGCGGCGAGCCTGTTGCCAGTGGCAGTAACGAGCGTTACCCTCGCGGCAATCGACGAGGGAGTTCCCATGGGAAACGCGGCGCAGCGAGTGCTGGAGGACGTCAGCTATGAGGTCGAGGGCGGGGTGGCGTGGATAACGATCTCCCGTCCCGAGCGCTACAACGCGTTTCGCAGCCAGACCGTCGATGAGCTGATCCACTGCTTCAAGCTCGCCTGGGCCGATGCCGAGGTCGGGGTCGCGGTACTGACCGGCGAGGGCGACAAGGCGTTCTGCGCCGGCGGAGACCAGAAGCAGCGTGCCGAGACCGGTGACTACGGGCCATCGGACTACGGCCTGTTCGAGGTCGAGCAGCTTCACCGCATGATCCGCGCCATTCCCAAGCCGGTGATCGCGGCGGTCAACGGCGTCGCCATCGGCGGCGGGCAGGTGCTGCATGTCCTTGCGGACCTGACGATCGCGGCGGACCATGCGATCTTCGGGCAGAACGGCCCGCGGGTCGGGTCGTTCGATGCCGGTTTCGGCACCAGCTATCTGGCGCGGGTCGTCGGCGAGAAGCGCGCGCGGGAGATCTGGTTCCTGTGCCGGCGCTACGACGCGCAGACCGCAGAGCGGTGGGGCCTCGTCAACCGTGTCGTGCCGCTCGCCGAGCTTCGTCCCGAGGTGCGGCGCTGGGCCGACGAGATGCTGGCCATGTCCCCCACCGCTCTGCGTTTCCTCAAACAGTCGTTCAATGCCGACAGTGAGCAGATCGGCGGCGTGGCGAGCCTCGCATTCAGCGGCCTGCACCAGTTCGTCGAGTCGCCGGAGGCGGCCGAGGGGCTGGCGGCGTTCCAGGCCAAGCGGCCCGCCGACTTCGCGCCGTTCCGGGGCGCGGCGTCGGTCTGAGGCGCCCGTCAGCCCGCGGGCTCGCCGAGCGCGGCCAGACCGCGCAGCGCGTGACGCCGGATGGTCTCGTCGATGCCGCCTGCCGCGAGCACCGGCGCGGGCCAGCCGATCACGGACTGGATGTGGCCGATCGCCCCGTGCGCGGCCGCTCTCAGCTCGACCTCCGGCGTCGATGGGTGGCAGTCGCGGAGTGTCGCGACCCAGCGTTCGACGTACGCGCGCTGGCGACGCCGCGCCCTGCGCCGGTCGGCCGCGGGCAGCGAGCGCGCCTCCTGGGCGTAGACCGCCAGCAGCAGCCTGTCGTTCAGCGCGAATTGAACATGCCCGTGCACGAGTCGCTCGACCGCATCAAAGGGATCGGCGTCGGCGGCCGCTGCGGCGGCGGTCAGGCTGAGCAGGCGGTCCATCGCCTGGTCGGTGAGCGTCGCCAGCAGCTCCGCCTTGCCGCTGAAGTGACGGTAGATGTGCGGTCCCGGAATCCCGGCTCGTTCGCCGATCGCGTCGACGCTCACGGCAGCGAAGCCACGTTCGCTGAACAGCTCCAGCGCGGCGTCGAGGATGGTCTGGGCGCGGTCCATGTTCAGGCCGTCATCGATCCGAACGCGGCTTGCCGTTACCGGTCACGGACGGTACTGTAACGATCGTTACCATGGAGAACAGAGAACCGGACCAGGCCCGTACCGCCGTCGTCACCGGCGGGGCCGGTGGCATCGGACTGGCGATAGCCGAGGCGCTTGCAGCGCGCGGAGGCAGGGTGGCGGTCTGCGACCTGCGCGGCGACGATGCAGAGCGTGCGGCCGCGGACCTGCGCGCCGCGGGATTCGTCGCGATCGGCGTCGCGCTCGACGTGACAGACGGAGGTTCCGTCGCCGCGGGCGCCGGCACCGTGCGCGAGCGGCTGGGGCCGGTCGACATCATCGTCAACAACGCCGGATGGGACGAGCTGCATCCGTTTCTGGAGACTGAGGAGCCCTTCTGGAACCGCGTCGTCGACGTCAACTACGTCGGCTCGCTGCGCGTGACGCGCGAGTTCGTGCCGGAGATGGTCGAGCGCGGGTGGGGACGCGTGGTGACGATCAGCTCCGACGCGGCGCGCGTCGGCTCGTCGCTGGAGTCGATCTATGCGGGCGCGAAGGCGGGGATGATCGGGTTCACCAAGTCGATCGCCCGCGAGCTCGCGACCTCCGGCGTGACGGCCAACGTCGTCTGCCCTGGGCCGACCGACACCCCACTGCTGTCCGGCATGGTCGGCCACGACGATCGCGGGGCCAAGGTGATCGCTGCGATGACTCGGGCCGTTCCGATGAAGCGACTGGGGCGGCCCCGTGACGTCGCCGCCGCCGTGGCGTTCTTCTCCTCCGAGGAGGCCGGCTTCATCACCGGGCAGACGCTGTCGGTCAGCGGCGGCCTGACGATGGCGTGAGCCGGCCGTCAGCCGCTGAGCCGCTCGACGGCTGCCCGCAGCGCGTCGAGTTCGTCACGCAGGACGCGCACCTGCGCCTCGAGCGATGCGATTCGGCTCGCCTCCGTGCCGGCGCGGCCGACGTCTGAGGCCTCACCGGCCGCGTAGGCGGCGGACGGCGGCGGCGTCGTCTCGCGGTAGGGCGATGCGTCCGCCATGTCGATCGTGCCGTCGCCGCCGAGCAGATGCTCCCAGCGGTCCTCCTTCTGCCCCGCCCGCCGGCCGCCGCAGCGCGCCAGTCCGCGCTCGGCGAGGCGCTCGAGCACGGCGTTCAGGTCGCCGTGGTCCTCGAAGCGGTGCAGACGCTCGGTTCGCTGCCTCAGCTCGCCGGGCGTCTGCGGGCCGCGCAGCAGCAGCACGGTCAGAACGGCCTGCTCGCCGGAGCCGACGCCGAGCGCCTCGTCCACGAGGTGGCGGTATTTCGGCGCGCGGCTTCCCTGGCTGCTCGCGTAACGCACGTAGCGGCGGCGGCTGAGCCGTTCGAGTGCCTCGCGCAGCGTTGCATCGTCGTAGTCGACGACCGGGTCGCGGTTCGTCGCCTGGTTGCAGGCCAGCCGCAGCGTGTTGAGCGTCAGCGGGTACTGGTCGGGGGTGGTCCGCTGCTTCTCGAGCAGGCACCCGAGGACGCGCTGTTCCTGGGGCGTGAGATCCATGCCGAGGGAGCGTAGACGGCCTGCGATCTAGACTGCCGCGCCATGCGCGCTGCGACGATCCGCGACGGTGAGGTGCTCGTCGCCGAACACCCCGATCCTGAGCCCGGAGCCGGTGAGCTGCTGGTCCGGGTTCGTGCCGCCGGCCTGAACGGGGCCGACCAGCTTCAGAAGCGCGGGGCCTACCCCGCGCCGCCCGGCTCGCCGGCGGACATCCCGGGGCTGGAGCTGGCGGGTGAGGTCGCCGCCGCGGGGCCCGGCGCCGCGCGGTTCGCGGTCGGCGACCGTGTGATGGCGATCACCGGCGGCGGGGGGCAGGCTGAGCTGTGCGTCGTCCACGAGCGCCAGCTCATGCCGGTGCCGGAGAGCCTGGACTGGCCCGGCGCCGGAGGCGTGCCGGAGGTGTTCACTACCGCGCACGATGCGCTCTTCACGCAGGCGGGGCTCGCGATCGGCGAGCGCGTGCTCGTCAGCGGCGCCGCCGGTGGGGTCGGGACCGCCGCGGTTCAGCTCGCGGCGGCGGCCGGGGCGCATGTGACCGCGTCCGTGCGCAGCGAGCAGCTGAGGGAGGGGGTCGCGGCGCTCGGAGCGCACGCCGTCCTCGACCCCGAGGACACGCCCGGGTCGGGCCCCTACGACGTGCTGCTGGAGCTCGTCGGCGCACCGAACCTCGAGGCCAACCTGCGTGCGCTCGCTCCTCACGGGCGGGCGGTCGTGATCGGTGTCGGCGCAGGATTCAAGGCCGAGGTGAACCTGCTCGCGGTCATGGGCGCCCGATTGCGCATCGGCGGCTCGACGCTGCGCGCGCGTCCGCTCGAGGAGAAGGCTCAGACGGCACGCGCCATGGAGCGTCACGTGCTGCCGCTGCTCGAGAGCGGGGCGCTGCGAGTTCCCGTGGCCGCGACCTTCCCGCTTGACGACGTCGCCGCCGCCTACGAGCGCTTCGCGGCCGGCTCCAAGCTCGGCAAGATCGTGCTGGAGCTCGCGCCGTGAACGCCGTCGACCGACTCTGGCGAGCGCGCCGCAGCGGAGAGTGGGACTCGATCGCAGCCCAGCTGCGCCCCGGGGTGCGGATTCACCTGATGCACGAGGACCGCGAACTGGGTCGCGACGAGTTCGCCGCCCTGCTGCGACTTCTTCATCACAACGCGACCACCTCGGTCGAGCGCGCCGTCCGCGGCCGCGGGCTCGAACTCGCGGTCGCCGCGACCGTTCGACGGCCCAGCGGGACGCTGCTGTGCACCGGCTTCTACGAGCTGCGCGAGGGCCTGATCGAGGTCATCGAGGAGACCTGGATCCTGCGCGGCGAGGGAAGCATTCTCGACGAGCTGTGAGCGGGAACCGTCGGCGCGGGTGGACTGGACATCGTCACGACCGGGGGCATACGATCGGACGATGTTCGAGCATCCCGAGGCCGATCCGGAGGAGCTCGCGCTCGAGGAGCTGGAGCTCGAGGACGAAGAGCTGGACGAGGTGCTGTCGCCCGACGGCCCCGAGGCTGAGTTCCTGCGGCGCGTCGATGAGCACGAGGTCGTGCCCGTTGAGGAGGACGAGTCGCCCGACATCTGAGCCGCTCACATGGCGGCGCGATCGTGCTGTCAATACGGGGGCAGCTCGGCCCACCACGCGCCCAGCGCGCGGAACGCCTGCCAGAAGGCGCGCTTCGCGCCGTCCTCGTCGAGCGACTCGTCGATGTCGGGGGTGACGAGCACCTCGATCGAAGGAGTCAGCCGCTGAATCTCGCCCGGCAGCCACTCAACCTGCTCCGACAGCGGAAGCTCGAGATCGTTGAGTGCGCCCAGCGCGTCCTCGCCCATGACGACCACGATTCGCGGCTGGACGATCGCGATCTCCTCGACCAGGCGCGACATGCAGGCCGGGTCGGCGAGCGAGCCGTCACCGACCGGGCACTTGACGCAGAGCGTTCCGTAGACCGCGAGCGGATCGATGTCGAGTCGCCCGAGCGACTTGCGCAGTGCTGCACCGGCGCGCCCGTAGAAGGCGACGCCCTCCTCGATCTCTGCGACCTGCGGGGCGTACTTGAGCAGGAACACGTCGGCCTGAGGGTGGCCGGACCCGAGCACGGGCATCAGGCTGCCGCGCGGGCAATGCCTGCAGGCCTGGAGGTCTCGGGTCAGCGCGTTGATCTCGCGGATCGCGCGCTCCAGGTACTTCTCGCGGATGTCGTCATCGGTGGCAGGCACGGGTGCTCCGGGATTCGGCGGTCCCGGAGCGTTTCCCTCGCCCTGCATCAGGCCTTGCGCGCCGCCCGCTTGACGCGCCGTTCGCGCACGGCTCGGCGCGCGCCCGCGGGCGTGGCCCGCGTCTCGAAGAACTTCAGCGCCTGGACGTAGACGTAGTTGGTCGGCGTCGTGATGATCTCGGCGTCGCGAATCGACGCCAGGAACTCCTCGGGCCCGTCGAAGTCGCGCATCCGCACCCGCGCCGTGCCCAGGCCCTGGGCGACGTGCGCATCCGATCCGGCCCCGGCCGGGATCCGGTACTTGGCGGCGAAGCGCGCAGCCTCCTCGTTGAAGGAGCCGATCGCCACGCGCGGGTTGAAGATCTCCATGAGGTCGATCGACTCCACGATGTCGAGGAGATGCTCGTAGTCCGGAACGGCGTGCATGCGGTCGAACGGATGCGGCACGTAGACGAGCCCGCCCTGGCGCTTGATCTCGGCGACGGTCTCCTGGAGCGTCATCCCACGCTCGATCTTCTCCTTCAGGAAGAGGCCGATGACCTCGCCCTGGCTCGCCGTCTTGACCTCCTCGGCGACGATCACCTTGACGCCGTACTCCGCGGACTTGGCCTGCGCTTCGAAGGCGCCCGAGACCTCGTTGTGGTCGGTGACCGCGATCGCGCCGAGCCCGCGTTCACGCGCCGTGGCGAGCAGCACCTCGACCGGAGTCGCGCAGTCGTGGCTGTGATCGGTGTGCATGTGAAGGTCGACGTCGATCGTCGACGCGGCTGGCGAGCCTGCGGCGAACCTCGGGCTGCGTGTGGTCCTGCTTGCGACGTCCGGCGAGCCGCGTGTAGAGGTCCTCGACCTGGTCGGCGACAGCGGTCCACGACCGCGGCGCGGAAGCGGACCTCAGGCGCTCGCGCAGGCCCTCATCATCGATCAGGCGTGTCAGCTGGGCGGCGAGCACGGCGGTGTCGCGGGGGTTGAACAGCAGACCTCGCTCGCCGGCCGCGAGAACCTCCTCGTAGGCGGGCAGCCGGGAGGCGACCGGTACGACGCCGGCGGCGGCGGCGCGCGCCAGCAGCGCCGGCTGCGGGTCGGCGCCGGCCGATGCGCAGACGAAGACGTCGGCACCGGCGAGCAGCTCCTCGAAGGTCGTTTCAGCGGCGTCGACGTAGTGCACGCGCTCGCGCAGGTCGGCCCGCAGCGGTGTCGACGACGGCCCCTGGGTCGTGCGCACGACGAGCTCCCATGGCTGCTCGGCGTCGATCTGGCGCAGCGCGCGCAGCAGCAGCCGCAGCGCGGGGCGTTCCTCGTCCTCGGTGAAGGCGATCCGGGTCGGCTGCTTACCCGGCCGGGCTTCGCGCTCGACCGCGGGTGAGCCCGGGGCGAGCAGCTCGTATCGGGCCGGGAAGTGGCGCTCCATCAGTGCCCGCGTCGTCGCGTAGCTCGCGGTTCGGGCGTCGAGACGGCCGAGCACGAGCTGCACGACCTTGCGCGCGACCTGTGTCGCCACGACGCGTTCCTGCGGGACATGGAACGAGCCGACGTTCAGCGCGCGAGACGACCGCAGGGCTGCGGCTGACACGCTGGGCGCGAACGGCTCGTGGACGTGGCAGACGTCGAAGGCGGTGCGCTCGAAGAGGTCACCGAGCGTCCGCGTGACGTCGAGCGGCAGCGTCGCTCTTCCGCGTCCGGCATGCGGCAGTGCGGCCTCACCCACGGCGACGACGAGCGGCGCGCCATCAGCACGGGCCAGCAGCTCAGGTCCACCGCTGCGCACGAGCTTGCGGCTCTCCCGCACGAGCGTCGCAGACGACGACGGCGCGACGATCAGGACACGATGCCCGCGCGTGGCCAGTTCGCCGCTGACCTCGCGTACGGCGTCGTTGACCTCGTGTGCGCGCTCCCAGGGGAACGGCGTCACATGGGCGATCGCCAGCGGCTGGGTCACGGGGCCGAGAATAGCCAGGGGCCTGATGCGCCAGGGACGGGCGGCGCCCCGCGGAGGCGGGGCGCCGGGAACGGATGGGCGCTCGGCGACGCTAGGACTTGGTCGCTGCCGGCTTCTTGGCGGCGGCCTTCTTGGCCTTCGGCGCCGTCCGGCCCTTCGGGCGGGACTTCGGCCCGTGCTTGCCGCCGTACTTGGCGATGAACGCGTCCGTGTCCTCGCGTGCCTGGTCGTCGGGACGCTGGTTCTTCGGCGACTTCATGAGGTAGGAGCTGGGGCCGTCGAGCTGGCCGCCGATGCCGTGGTTCAGAGCGAGCTTGCACAGGCGCACGGCGTCGATGACGATGCCCGCCGAGTTCGGTGAGTCCCAGACCTCGAGCTTCATCTCGAGGTTCAGCGGGACGTCGCCGAAGGCCTGCCCCTCGACGCGGATGTGCGCCCACTTGCGGTCGGTGAGCCACGGCACGTAGTCCGACGGGCCGATGTAGACGTCGTCCGGCGGAAGCTCGTGGCCCATGATCGAGGTCACGGCCTGCGTCTTGGAGACCTTCTTGGACTCCAGACGCTCGCGCTCGAGCATGTTGTAGAAGTCCATGTTGCCGCCGACGTTGAGCTGTGACGTGCGCAGCATCTTGACGCCGCGGTCGTGGAAGAGGCGGGCGAGCGTGCGGTGAACGATCGTCGCGCCGACCTGGGACTTGATGTCGTCGCCGACGATCGGAAGGCCGGCCTTGATGAACTTGCGATCCCAGTAGTCCTCGCTGGCGATGAAGACCGGGATGCAGTTCACGAAGCCGCAGCCGGCCTCGAGGATCTGCTCGACGTACCAGCGGGTTGCAGCCTCCGAGCCGACCGGCAGATAGGACACGACGACATCGGTGTTCGTCTCGCGCAGGATCGAGACGATGTCCGCGGTCTCGCCGGGAGCCTTGGTGATGACCTCCTTGAGGTACTTCCCGAGGCCGTCGTGCGTCATTCCACGGTGTACCGTCGCCCCGATCTCCGAGGGGGTCTTGGCGAACTTCATCGTGTTGTTGGGCTTGGCCCAGATCGCCTGGCCGAGGTCCTTGCCGACCTTGGTCTCGTTGATGTCGAACGCGCAGGTGAACTCGATGTCGTTGACGTGGTAGCCGCCGAGATCGACGTGCATGAGGCCCGGGACGGCCTCGTTGGCGTCTGCCGTCTTGTAGTGCTCGACGCCCTGCACGAACGCGCTCGCGCAGTTGCCGACGCCGATGATCGCGACCCTGACCTTGTCGCGCTGGTAGCGCGCCTTGCCGTTCGTCGCGGCGCCGGCCTTCGCGGCCGCGCCGTTGCGGATGGTGCTCACTGGAGGGTTCCCTTCTTCAAGTTCTGTTCGGGGGAAAGACCCCGCCCGGGTGGACGGGTTACAGGTCGCCCGCGCCCGCGATCCGGGCGTTCAGCGCGGCGCGCACGTGAAGGATCCGCTGGCCGACCGTGATGATGCCCATCGCTGCCAGGACGTACACCGACGCCGCCAGCAGCGAGAAGTCGCCGAGGCCGAGTCCGTCGGCGAACAGCAGGCCGGCCGAGAGCACGACGACGCGCACGGCGCGGCTTCCGATCCCGACCTTGCATTCCACGCCCAGGGCCTCGGCGCGCGCTCGCGTGTAGCTGACCATCAGCGACGCGAGCACGGCGAGCACGCAGACCGCAGCCTCGACGTCCTGCCCGTCCTTCGCGAACGTGTAGGCGACCGCGGCGAGCACGATGCCCTCCTCGATGCGGTCGAGCGTCGAGTCGAGGAACGCGCCGAACGGCGTGCCCTTGCCCGACATCCGCGAGTAACGCCCGTCGAGCGTGTCGCAGACCGAGCCGACGATGAAGGCGAGCCCGCCGAGGACCCACTGCTCCTCCCAGATCAGCACCGCCGCGACCAGGCACAGCGCGAGCCCGGTCATCGAGATCGCGTTGGGCGTGAGGCGGGACTCGATCAGGGCGTTGCGCACGTAGTCGCGGCGCTCGCCCGCCTGGCGCGCGCCGGCCATCAGGCGGTGACGCGCACGCCGACCGGGGCGAAGTTCCACGCGGGTCGCACGCGCGCGAGCTGCAGCGCGGCCGCGTATGCGATTCCGGCGGTCAGCGCCCCGAGGATCGCGTCGAGGATGAAGTGGTTGGCGGTCACGACGATCACGAACGTGACGATCAGCGGGTAGACCGACCAGAACCACTTGGTCGCGCGGTGGCGTGCCAGCGAGGCGAGCGGCACGGCGATCATCAGCGCGAAAGCGATGTGCATCGACGGGATCGCCGCGTACGGGTTGAAGAGCGCGTTCGCGGTCGCGCTGTCGGGCGCGACTCCGGTGAACTCGGCGACGCTGTCGACGAAGCCCCATTCCGGGAAGAACCGCGGCGGCGCCGTCGGGAACAGCGCGTAGCCGACCAGCGCCACGAACCACGAGACGATGAACATGTTGCGCACGAAGTAGAAGCTGCCGTTGTGGCGCACGTACAGGTAGACCAGCGCGCCGAGCGTGACCGTCACCTGTGCATTCAGGTAGATCCACGACGAGAGGTCGCCGATCAGGCTCGTCGGACCGACGAAGTCCTGCAGCGCAGGCTCGAAGAACAGGCCCATCGAGCGCTCGATGCCGATGATGTTGCGGCCGTTCTCGAAGGCGATCGCGGCGCCCTGGGGGTCGTCGATCCAGCCGCGCACGAGGCGGTAGGCCATATAGGTGACCTGCATGAGCGCCACCTGCACGAGGACATCGAGAAGCCCGTTCGGCAGAAGGCGCCCGTAGAGCGACCGGACGCGGGCGACCATCAAGCGGAGCATCCTATCGGGCGCGCCGATCTCATCCGTGAGCAGCGCGTGCCGCTCGCCCGGATGCGCCCGGGGCTGAAGCTGATCCCCAGCCGTGCCGGGCCCGCCCGGTCGAGCCGGACGCGAGTCCATCCGCCCGGGGCCTCGCTCACGCAGCCGGCTCCACTCAGAAGCGCCCAGTACGGAGTGAAGCGGACACGCACGTCGACGGTGGCCGTCCGCGGCGTGGAGAGCGTCAGCTCGTCCACCCCCACGCTGACGACGCGCGCGGGCAACTCCGCCAGTGGCCGCGCGCCGCTGACGCGGTAGAGGCGCCAGTCGCCTCCGCGCCAGACCTCGGTCAGCCCGGGGACGCGTCCCGAGCGCACGAGCGCACCCTCGTCGGCGCCCGCCGGATCGAGTTCCACGCCGGGAAGTGCCACGTAGCCCACGGCCAGATCCTGGAGCCAGCGGCGGTAGCGCTCGCCGGTCAGCGGCGTGTCGTCGTAGAAGAGGCCGTTGAGCTTGACGTCGAGCTGGCGCTCCCAGCCACGCGCGAGCGGCCGGCCGGGCGCCACGTAGCGCGTCTCCCAGTGGTTGGCCGTGAACGGGATCTCGGTCCTGAACGGGCCCTCCGCCGCGGCGCGCCGGTCGAGTTCGGCTATCAGCGGCCGGTGGTAGGCGGACCGGCTCGACGGATCGCCTGAGCCGCGGATCACCGAGCGCACCGGCGCCAGCCACTGCCAGTAGAGCAGCGGCAGCGCGAGCAGCGCGAGCGCGACGCGGCGCTGCTGCCACAGGGCGCCGGCCGCGATCGGGCCGCCGAAGACGGCCGCCAGCCGCACGAGATTGCCGCCGAGCGGAGTGTCGATCACGACGCCTGCGAGCAGCGCGCCGGCGTACAGCGCGGCGCCGACCCGCAGCACGCGCTCACGTGCCGGAAGCACGAGCACGAGCGCGATCGCGGCGGCGAACGACCAGGCGAAGGACGAGAACGCGAACGGCTGCATCCCGCCCTGCGGGAAGGCCAGCGCGATCAACAGGCCCGGGACGATCGCTCCGGCGGCGGGGGCGATCGCCTGCCGCGAGCGCGACCCCAGCCACCAGGCGGTGGCCGCGAGCACGAGGAAGGCCGCCACCACCGGGCTCGTGAGCGTGGTCAGCGCTCCGAGCGCGGCCGCCGGCCATAGGCGCCCGCGGGACGCTGCCAGCAGCGCGCCGAGCGCCGGCGCCAGCCCGGCCGCGAATGCGAGCTGACCCCCTACGAGCGTCGAGAGGATGCCCACCGCGAACCACGCGCTCGCTGCGGTGGCCGCAGTGTCCGGCCACCAGCCGCGCGCAAGTCGCTCGAAGCACCATGCCGCGACCACCGCGCAGGCCGCTGCGACGAGCTGCGGCGTGAGCAGCGCGCTGAAGAGCGGGAACAGGACGCTGTAGCCAGGGAGGTGATGACCGCCGTACCAGCCGTGCTCCCAGATCCCGAAGCCGGCGCGGTCGACGAGCTCCGCGCGGTACTCGTGCGCGGCGAGGTCCGGCGTCGCCGGGTCGATCGCCAGCCAGACGAGCGCGCCGAGCGCCGTGATCAGCCACAGGCGCGCGTGCACCAGCGCGGCGCCTCCGGCGCTGAGGGCGGTTGTGCTCTCCGGCGAGCTGACCGCCGGGGCGGCCGCGGTCGCGGACACGGCCGTCAACCGGGCCGCGTGGCCGCGCCGGCGTCGAGGAATGTCGCGATCTTCTCGATGAGATCGGGCCGGTCGAGCCACGGCCAGTGGCCCGCGTCGGGCAGGTGCAGCGAGTTCGACCGGCCCGCCGAGCGCGTCGGCGAAGTCATCGCCGAAGCGCTGCGGGATGTATGGATCGCGATCGCCCCAGACGACCAGCGCGGGGCAGGTCAGCTCGCCCAGCCCCGTTCCGGCCGCGGCGAGCTTCGCCGGCGGGCTGGAGCGATACAGCCGCAGGATCGCCCGCTGCGTGCCATGGTCCAGGAGCGGGAGCACCTCATCGATCCACTCGTCGGGCATCGGTCCGGGTGTCGCGTTGGAGTTGCGCGTGAGGTGCTTGACGCCGAACCGCGATGTGGTCCCCATCAGGAGTTCGCCGACGCCGCGGGTGCGCCAGGCGCGCGCGATCCTGTGCCAGCGGTAGCCGGGGAGCAGCGGCACGCAGTTGACCACCGCGACGCGCTCGACGCGCTCGGGGAATCGCTGAGCCCACAGCAGCCCGACCGCGCCCCAGTCGTGGACGACGAGCCGCACGCGCTCGAGCCCGAGGTGATCGACGAAGCGCTCGATGAAGCTGTCGTAGCCCTCCATCGTGTAGTCGCCGTCGATGCGCTTGCCGCTGCGCCCGAAGCCGGGAAGGTCCGGCGCGATGCCGCCCGTGCGGGCGAGGAAGCGCTTCCAGTCGGCGCCGCTGGTCGGGACCCCGTGCAGGTAGAGCACGGGGGTGTCGGAGTCGCCGGCGCTGCGCCAATGGACCTGCTGGCCGTCGATCTCCTCGGTGTGCTCGACGATCGGCTGCATCGGCGAGCGCACGATACCGTCCGCCGCCGTGTGCCCCCGCCCTGCCGAGCGCGCCGCCGCGTCATCCGAGCCGGTCTCGGCGCGGCGCGACGTCGCGCGCGAGACGGTCCCGCGCGAGCGTTGGAGCGCGCCGGACGCGCGGCGCGTGAGCAGGGTTCGCGAGCGTCTGCGCCAGGTCTACGGAAGGCCCGTGATGGCGCCTCACGGCGATCCACTCGCGGAACTCGTGCTGACGGTTCTCTCGCAGTCGACCAATGACCGCAACCGCGATGTCGCGTTTCTGCGCCTGCGTGAGCGCTTCCCCGCCTGGGAGCAGGTGCGCGATGCGCCGGTCGAGGAGATCGAGGAGGCGATCCGCCCGGGCGGCCTGCACGTTCAGAAGTCGCGGCGGATCAAGGAGATCCTCGAAGCGCTGCCCGCCGATCTCGACCTGAGCTGGATGAGTGAGGCCCCGGTGGCGCAGGCGCGCGACTTCCTGTGCGCGCTTCCGGGTGTCGGCAGGAAGACGGCCGCGTGCGTGCTGCTGTTCTCATACGACCGCCGCGACGTCCCGGTCGACACGCACGTCGCGCGTGTGGGCACCCGGCTGGGGCTGCTGCGGCCGGGAGCGCCCTCGGGCGAGCAGCACGACGAGATGCTGCGTCTCACGCCGCCGGGCGCCGAACTCGAGCTCCACGTGAACCTGCTGCGCCACGGGAGGCGCACCTGTCACGCCCGCACGCCGGAATGCGCCGCCTGTGCGCTGCGGCGCATGTGCCCGGGGCGCCCGTCGTGAGCCGGATCGCGCTCGCGACCTGCGCCCAGCTGCCCGAACTCGACGACGACGACCGTACGCTCGTGCCCGCGCTCGCGGCGATCGGGGTCGAGGCCGTCCCGATCGTCTGGGACGAGCCGTTCGCCGACTGGGGTGCCTACGACCTCGTCGTCGTGCGCAACACGTGGGACTACGTCGGCCGTCGTGAGGAGTTCCTCGCCTGGGCCGGCCGCGCGGGCCGCGTCGTCAACCCGCCGGGCGTACTGGCGTGGTCGACCGACAAGCGCTACCTGGAGGAACTGCGCACCGCCGGGCTGCCGGTCGTTCCGACGATGTTCATCGAGCCCGGGGGGCGGTTCCCCGTTCTCGAGGGCGACGTCGTCGTCAAGCCGAGCGAGTCGGGGGGGTCGCGTGACACCGAGCGCCACGGACCGGAGTCCGAGAAGGACGCGGCGACGCTCGCAACGCGGATCCACCTCAGCGGCCGGACGGTGATGGTCCAGCCGTATGTGACCGGAGTGGAGGGCCACGGCGAGACGGCTCTCGTCTACATGGGCGGCGTCTTCTCCCACGCGGTCCACAAGGGCCCGATGCTCGGCGCCGGGCAGGTCGTGCGTCACGGGCTGTTCGTGGACGAGCAGATCGTCACGCGGGTGCCGAGCGCCGCCGAGCGCGCGGTCGCCGACGCGGTGATGGAGCATGTGACCGTCCGCTTCGGCGTGCTGCCCTACGCCCGCGTGGATCTGCTGCCGGCGCTCGGGGGACATCTCGTGCTCGAGGTCGAACTGGCCGAGCCCTCGCTCTTTCTCAGCACCGACTCCGGCGCTGCGGAGCGGTTCGCCGCGGTGCTCGCCGGGTTGCTCCCGCGGTCTTGAGAGACCGTCGACGATCTACTACACTGCCACTTAGATTTTGCGCGGCGTGCGCCATGAGGCGCTAGCTTGCGCGCGACGACCCCGCACTCGAAGGAGCACCTGAACACATGGGCAAGATCATCGGCATCGACCTCGGCACGACGAACTCGTGCATGGCCGTCCTGGAGGGCGGTGAGCCGACCGTCGTCGAGAACGCCGAGGGCGGCCGAACGACGCCGTCGGTCGTCGCCTTCTCGCCCTCGGGCGAGCGTCTCGTCGGCACCGTCGCCAAGCGTCAGGCCGTCACCAACCCGACGAACACGGTGTTCTCGATCAAGCGCTTCATGGGCCGCAAGGAGGCCGAGGTGCGCGAGGAGGAGGCGATCGTCCCCTACAAGGTGATCGCCGGCAAGAACGGCGACGCGCGCGTGGATGCCGGCGGCTCGGAGTACAGCCCGCCGGAGATCAGCGCGATGATCCTGGCGAAGCTCAAGGCGGACGCCGAGGCCTATCTCGGCGAGACCGTCGACGGCGCCGTCGTGACGGTGCCCGCCTACTTCAACGACGACCAGCGCCAGGCGACCAAGGACGCCGGGAAGATCGCCGGTCTCGACATCAAGCGCATCATCAACGAGCCGACTGCGGCCTCGCTGGCCTACGGACTCGACAAGGAGAGCGAGCAGACGATCCTCGTCTTCGACCTGGGCGGCGGCACGTTCGACGTGTCCGTGCTCGAGATCGGTGACGGCGTCTTCGAGGTCAAGGCGACCGCCGGCGACAACCACCTCGGCGGCGACAACTTCGACAAGGCGATCGTCGACTGGCTCGCGGGCGAGTTCCGCAAGGATCAGGGCATCGACCTGACGGCCGACCCGATGGCCCTGCAGCGTCTCTACGAGGCTGCGGAGAAGGCCAAGATCGAACTGTCGACGGCGCAGGAGTCGCAGATCAACCTGCCCTTCATCACCGCCGACGCGTCGGGCCCCAAGCACCTCGACATGCGCCTCACCCGCAGCAAGCTCGCGGAGCTGACCGGTGACCTGCTGGACCGCGTGGTGGCGCCCGTGCGCCAGGCGCTCGACGACGCCAAGGACAAGGGCGCTTCGGCGATCGACCACGTCGTGCTCGTCGGCGGCATGACGCGGATGCCCGCCGTGCAGGAGAAGGTCAAGGAGCTGACCGGCAAGGAGCCGCACCGCGGCGTCAACCCGGACGAGGTCGTCGCCGTCGGCGCCGCGATCCAGGCCGGCGTTCTCGCCGGGGACGTCAAGGACGTGCTGCTGCTCGACGTGACTCCGCTGACGCTCGGCATCGAGACCAAGGGCGGCGTCATGACCAAGCTGATCGAGCGCAACACCACGATCCCGACTAGGAAGTCGGAGGTCTTCTCGACTGCGGAGGACAACCAGCCGTCGGTCGAGATCCACGTGCTGCAGGGCGAGCGCGAGATGGCTCAGAACAACAAGTCGCTGGGCAAGTTCCAGCTCACCGGGATCCCGCCCGCGCCGCGCGGCGTGCCGCAGGTCGAGGTCGCATTCGACATCGACGCCAACGGCATCCTCGCCGTCTCCGCCAAGGACCTCGGTACGGGCAAGGAGCAGAAGATCGAGATCAAGGCCGGCTCCGGGCTCGCGGAAGAAGAGATCAAGCAGATGGTCCAGGACGCCGAGGCGCACGCCGAGGACGACCGCAAGGCGCGCGAGCTCGCAGAGGCGCGCAACAACGGCGAGAACGCCGCCTACCAGTCAGAGCGCCAGCTCAATGAGCTCGCCGATCAGGTGGACGAGTCGTCGAAGGCCGAGATCGAGGCCGCGATCAAGGACGTCCGCGACTCGCTCGAGAGCGATGACGCAGCCGAGATCAACGCCAAGGCCGAGGCGCTCCAGGTGGCCTTCCACAAGGTCTCCGAGGCGATGTACGAGCGCGCCCAGCAGGACGCTGCCGCGTCGGGCAACGGCGCTTCTGCGGACGGTGACGAGGCTGCCGACGAGGAGGTCGTCGACGCCGAGGTCGTCGACGAGGGCAAGTGATGAGCGACGCCGAGGAGGGCATCCGCGGCGAACTCGCGGAGGAGCCCGCGCCGGCCGGCGACCAGCCGGACGGCGCAAGCTCCGCTGTCGAGGACGCCGCCGGTGGAGCCGCCGGCACGCCCGCCGGGCGCCGAGGATCCGTCGACAGACGTGCCGGCCGCCGTCGAGCAGCCCGACTACCACGACCGCTGGCTGCGCGCCGCTGCCGAACTGGAGAACGTGCGCAAGCGCGCACGCCGCGACGCAGGGCTCGCCGAGACGCGCGGCGTGGTGCGTCTGGCGCGCGCGCTGCTGCCGTCGATCGACAACCTCGATCGCGCGCTCGCCGCGGCCGAGGGCCAGCCGGAGAACGCCGATCACCACCTCACCGACGGGATCCGGCTCGTGCAGACCGAGATGCTCGCGGCGCTCGAGGGCGTCGGGATCGTGCCCGACTCGCCCAAGGGCGAGCCGTTCGACCCGCACCGCCACGAGGCGGTCGCCCAGCAGCCGGTCGAGGGCACCGCGAGCGGAACGGTGGTCGACGTCTATCAGGCCGGTTACCGGCTCGGCGACGAGGTCGTGCGTGCGGCCAAGGTGGTGGTCGCGGCCTAGGCCGTGACCGCATCGGGCAATGGCGCAGAAGGATCTCTACAAGGCACTCGGGGTCGACAAGAAGGCCTCGGCCGACGAGGTCAAGCGGGCGTACCGCAAGCTCGCGCGCCAGTATCACCCCGATCGCAACCCGGACGACGCGAAGGCCGAGGAGCGCTTCAAGGAGGTCCAGCACGCCTACGACGTCCTCTCCGACGCCGACAAGCGCAAGCAGTACGACCGCGGCGGGATGTTCGGTCCGTTCGCCGGGCAGGGCGGCGCCGGCGGTGCCGGCGCGGGCTTCGACCCGAGCGCGTTCGGCGACATCCTCTCGAACCTCTTCGGAGGCGGCGGTGGCGGAGCGGGCGGTGGGCGCGGGGCTCCGCGCGCGGAGCGCGGTCGCGACGTGGAGGCCGATGTGCGGCTGAGCTTCGACCAGTCGCTGCGCGGCGTCCAGGTCCCGGTCACGCTGAGCGCCTTCGTCTCGTGTGCCACCTGCCACGGCACCGGTGCCAGGCCGGGGACGACGCCGAAGGTGTGCCCGCGCTGCAGCGGGCGCGGGATCGAGTCGCAGGGGCAGGGTCTCTTCTCGATCTCTCAGCCGTGTTCGCTGTGCAGCGGTACCGGCACCGTGATCGAGGACCCGTGCGCGACCTGCCGGGGCTCCGGCCAGGTGCAGAAGGAGCGCCGGCTCAAGGTCAACATCCCGGCCGGTGTGCGCGACGGCTCGCGCGTGCGGATCGCCGGCAAGGGGGAGGCGGGTCGCAACGGCGGGCCGAGCGGCGACCTCTACGTCGTCACTCGCGTCGAGCCCTCTCCGATCTTCCGCCGCAAGGGCGACAACGTCGAGATCGAGGTGCCGATCACGATTCCCGAGGCGCTTCGCGGGGCCGAGGTCGAGGTGCCCACGCTCACCGGTCGCAAGACCCTGCGGGTTCCCGCGGGCACCCGGCACGGCACGCTTCAGCGCCTGCGCGGCGAGGGGCCGCCGCGGCTCGGCTCCAAGGGCAACGGCGACATCCACTACCGCTTCCTGATCGATGTGCCGGCCGACCTCGACGCCGAGCAGTCCGAGCTGATCGACAAGCTCTCGGCGACGATGAACGGCAACGATCCGCGCGCAGCGCTGTTCGCCCGGGCAGGCGGAGGTCACCCGTGAACGTCGGCCGCCGCGTGACCCGGATCACGGTCGACTCGCGACGCGGGGTCTTCATGATCTCCGTCGCCGCCGAACTGGCCGAGATGCATCCGCAGACGCTGCGGATGTACGAACAGCGCGGCCTGATCAATCCCCAGCGCTCACCGAAGGGGACGCGGCTCTACTCGCAGGCCGACGTTGACCGACTGCGCCGCATTCAGGAGATGACGACCGAGCTGGGCCTCAACCTCGCAGGCGTCGAGCGCGTACTGGAACTCGAACAGCAGCTCGAGCGGGCACAGCATCGCCTCGAGCAGCTCGAGGCTCGCAGCCGCGCGATGCGCGCCGAGCTGGAGGCCGAGATGGATGCCGTCCGGCGCTCGCTGCGCGCCGACCTCGTTCCGGTGCGTCACTCGACCGCGATGGTTCGCGCCGCCGACGTGCGCCCGTTGCGCCGCCCGCGGAGCTGACCGGCGCTTGCACCGGCTTCGGCCGGGGGGCGTGCGCGGAGCGAGACCGGAATCGCACGTGCGCCGCACGGAATGTCACGGCGGGTGCGTCTCACGCGCACGGCCTGCCCCGGTTCGCTGAGGCTGCCTGCGCGGGCGCTGGAGGCTGTCGCAATGAGAGCCAGCGGCAACAGCGAAGATCCCGGCCTGACGAGCCGCCGCACCGAACCGGGGCAAACTCGACGACCCGCGAGATCCACCAAGCTCGTTGAGGTTCCCCGCGCCATGGAAGCGGAACGTCAACCGGGCGACGTGGGAGCTCCGGTGGTTGAGGTTCTCCGGGGCGCGGCTGGGCGCCGCCGACCGGACTCGCCGGATCCGTGTCATCGCGGCGATCGCGGCCCGCCAGCGTGGGGTCGTGGCGCTGCGCCAGTTGCGCGCTGCGGGGATCAGCCGTGGCGCAGTCGAGCACCGCGTCGCGACGGCAAGGCTCCACCGGGTGTTCCGCGGCGTGTACCTCGCCGGACACGACCTCCCGCGCCGCTTGCGCGGGAGGTCGCGGCGCTGCTCGCGATGGGGCCGCAGTCCGTCCTCTTCGAGTCGTCGGCGGCTGCTGTCTGGGGAATGCGGATCCAGCCACCCTCCGTCATTCACGTCCACGTCGGCGCGCGTTGCCTGCGTCCCCGGCCCGGCATCGTGTTCCACCGCGGGCGGGTGCTTGATCCGGTCGACGTCACGTCGCGCGAGGGGCTGGCAGTGACGACGCCGGCACGCACCGTGATCGCGCTGGCCGCGAGCCTGCGGCCGGCGGGCCTAGCGCGCGTCGTCGAGGAGGCTCGCGTGCAGCGCCTTCTCAGCGATGCCGATCTGCTGGATGCGCTCGCTCGCTCGCCCGGAGCGCGGGGAGCTGCCGCCCTGCGCGTTCTGCTCTCGCGCACGCGGCCTGTGGGCCTGACGCGCTCGGAGGCCGAGCGCCGCATGCTGGCGCTGATCGCGAAGGCGCGGCTCGCGCCCCCTCAGGCGAACCGCCTCGTGTGCGGCCACGAAGTCGATCTGCTGTGGCCAGCCGCGAGGCTGATAGTCGAGGTCGACGGATTCACGTTTCATCGCACCCGGTCGGCCTTCGAGCGCGACCGCTCGCGCGACGCCGTGCTCATCGCCTCCGGATACCGTGTGATGCGCGTGACGTGGCGTCAGCTGGAACGCGAGCCCGTCGCCGTGACTGCGAGACGCGCAGCCGCGCTGGCCCGGCCCCTTGACCCTAAAATCTAAGTCGACTAGACTTAGATCCATATGAACGCAGACCGCTTCACCGTCAAGACCCAGGAGGCCGTCCAGGCGGCCGTATCGCTCGCCGCGCAGCGCCGCAACCCGCAGGCGCTGCCGGAGCATCTGCTGTCCGCGCTGCTCGACCAGGAGCAGGGCGCGGTCGGCGGTGTGCTGCGCAAGGCGGGGGCGGACGAGTCGCTGATCCGCCGTGACCTGGAGACGGCGATCGCGGCCCTGCCGACGATGGGCGCCGGGGCGGAGGCCTCGCAGGCGTCCAGTGAATTCGTACAGGCGCTTCAGCGTGCCGAGGGCGTCATGCGCGACCTCGGCCACCAGTACGTCTCCGTGCACCACGTCCTCCTCGCGCTCGCCGAGCAGGCCGGGTCCAGGACCGCCGAGATCCTCCGCGCGGCCGGCGCGACTCCTGAGGCGCTGAAGCAGGCGGTGCTGGCGGTTGTAGGTCCGCACGGGGTCGGTGATCCGAACGCCGAGGAGCGCTTCGAGGCGCTAAATCGCTTCAGCATCGACCTCACCGAGCGCGCCGCCGAGGGCCGCCTCGACCCCGTCATCGGGCGCGACGACGAGATCCGCCGCGTGATCCAGGTCCTCAGCCGCCGGACCAAGAACAACCCCGTCCTGATCGGCGAGCCCGGCGTCGGCAAGACGGCGATCGCCGAGGGCCTTGCGCAGCGGATCGTCGACGGCGACGTACCCGAATCGCTTCGCGACCGCCGTGTGCTGTCGCTGGACATCGGCGCGATGATCGCGGGCGCCAAGTACCGCGGCGAGTTCGAGGACCGGCTGAAGGCGGTCCTCAAGGAGATCTCGGACGCACGCGGAGAGGTCATCCTCTTCATCGACGAGCTGCACACGATCGTCGGCGCGGGCGCGGCCGAGGGCGCGGTCGACGCGGCCAACCTGCTCAAGCCGATGCTCGCCCGCGGCGAGCTGCGCGCGGTCGGCGCAACGACGCTCGACGAGTACCGCAAGCACATCGAGAAGGACGCTGCGCTCGAGCGCCGCTTCCAGCCGGTGATGGTCGCCGAGCCCAGCGTAGACGACACGATCGCGATCCTCCGAGGCCTGCGCGAGCGCTACGAGGAGCACCACAACGTCACGATCCAGGACTCGGCGCTGATCGCCGCGGCGACGCTGTCCGATCGCTACATCGCGGACCGCTTCCTGCCCGACAAGGCGATCGACCTGATCGACGAGTCCGCGTCGCGCGTGCGCATCGAGATCGACTCCGTGCCCGAGGAGATCGATGAGGTCGAGCGCCGGATCCTCCAGCTGGAGATCGAGCGGACCTCGCTCGCCAAGGAGCAGGACGAGCCGTCCAAGGAGCGCCTGGAGGGGCTCGAGCGCGAGCTCGCCGACCTGCAGGAGCGCGCCGCCGGCATGAAGGCCGACTGGCAGGCCGAGAAGGAGCGCATCGCGGGCGCGGACGAGGTCCGCGGCAGGCTGGGCGAAGCCCACCGCGAACTGGAGCGCGCGACGCGCGAGAGCGACCTCGAGCGCGCCGCGCAGCTCCGTCACGGAGAGATCCCCGAGCTGGAGCTTCGCCTCGCAGAGGCCCAGGCGGCGGAGGCCGGTGACGACGGCAATCCCGTGGGCTTCTTCAAGGAGCACGTCGACAGCGATGATGTCGCCGAGATCGTCGCGCGCTGGACCGGGATCCCGGTCAGCCGCATCGAGGAGTCTGAGACGGCCAAGCTCGTCCAGCTGGAGGAGCGCCTGCACGAGCGCGTCGTCGGCCAGGACGAAGCCGTCGACGCCGTCGCAAACGCGATCCGCCGCTCGCGGGCCGGCCTTCAGGACCCCGATCGCCCGATCGGCTCGTTCCTGTTCGCCGGACCGACCGGTGTCGGTAAGACCGAGCTGGCGCGGGCGCTCGCTGAATTCCTCTTCGACAGCCAGGACGCGATGGTCCGCATCGACATGTCCGAGTACGGCGAGAAGCACACTGTCTCGCGGCTCGTCGGTGCACCCCCCGGCTACGTCGGCTACGAGGAGGGCGGCCAGCTGACCGAGGCCGTCCGGCGTCGCCCCTACAGCGTCGTGCTGCTCGATGAGCTCGAGAAGGCGCACGCCGACGTCTTCAACACGCTTCTACAGGTGCTCGACGACGGGCGCCTGACCGACGGACAGGGCCGCACGGTCGACTTCAAGAACACCGTCCTGATCATGACCTCCAACGTCGGCTCTCAGACCGGCGACTACGAGGCCGCGATCCATGCGGGCTTCAAGCCTGAGTTCATCAACCGGCTCGACGACATCGTGACGTTCGAGCGCCTGACGCGCGAGCAGATCGGGCAGATCGTCGATCTCCAGGTCGAGCGCGTGATCGTGCGCGTCGCACAGCGCGGAATCGCGCTCGAACTGACCGATGACGCCCGCACGCTGATCGGCAACCTGGGATACGACCCGACCTACGGCGCGCGTCCGCTCAAGCGCGTGATCCAGAAGCGGCTGGTCGATCCGCTCGCGCTGCGCATCCTCGACGGCACCTTCGAGGAGGGCGACGGCGTGCTCGTCGATGCGGCGGACGGCGAACTGACGCTCACCAAGGCCGCGAGCCCGCAGCTGGTCTCAGCGTGACCCGGGCGCGGGTCAGCGGCGCTTCTTCTTCTTCTTCTTCCTGCTTGCTGATCTTCAGCGTCAGGCGATCCCAGGCGAACGTGCTGCGCGAGGTGCCCTTGACGTAGCGCTTGCGCGTGTCGAACTGCAGTGACCACGTGCCGCTCGACGGCCGGAACGGGAACAGCTTGCGCTTGCGCGTGCGGCGGATCGATCCACACGAGCCCTTGCCCTGTCCGAGCGCCACGGTCTTCCGCGACTTGCCCTTGCGGTCCACGTAGTGCACGTATACACGCGGCTGCTTCTCGCCCGGCCGCGTCTCGATTCCGAAGCCGAAGACCGAGAACCGCACGCGCAGCTTCGCCGGGTCGCCGTCGCCGGGGTTGAAGTCGCCGAAGATGCGTGCGGAGCGGAACCCGGCGCTCGCTCGCAGGGAACCCTGCCGGATCTCGACCTTGTGTCCCCGGTCGTGCGCGCGTGAGCCGCTCTCCGGCGGAGAGGGCGCCGCCGTCTCGGTCGTGACGCGTCCCTGGGCGTCCGCGGTGCCGGAGCCGACCACGCCGTTGTCGAGCAGCAGGAGGTAGTCGGTGTTCGGCAGGTAGCCGTCGCCGCTGATCTTGACCGGCACGTCGCCGTCGCCCGGATAGCAGGCACGGTCCACGCGGACCTGGGCCGCCTGTGCCGAACCGGCAATCAGCAGCGCGCCGCTGGCCGCTGCCGCGATCGTCGTCCGTGCCGCCCGCGCTCGCATCTCCATCAGGATGACGCATGCCTCGCGATCACGCGCCGGACAGACTCGCGCCGGATCGGGTAGAACCCTTCGCAAGCGATCACGGAGGCCGAAGTGCCCACATACGTCATGTTGTCGAAGCTGACGCCCGAGGGCGTGGCGACGATCAAGAACAATCCGCAGCGCATCCGCGAGGTCAACCGCGAGCTCGAGCAGCTCGGCGCCAGCGTCAAGGCGCAGTGGGCGACGCTCGGCCGCTTCGACTTCATCAACGTCGTCGAGGCGCCGGACGATTCGACGATGGCGCGCGTCTCGCTCGAACTGGGCTCGCGCGGCACCGCCCAGTACGAGACGCTGTCCGCGATTCCCATCGACGACTTCATCGCTTCTCTGTGACGGACCGTCCCGCCGGCCGCGCGTGAGGGTCCTGGTCGTCGGGTCGGGTGGGCGCGAGCATGCGATCGTGCGCGCGCTCGCGCGCTCGCCGCGGGGCCCGGAGATCCTGTGCGCTCCGGGGAATCCGGGGATCGAGCAGCAGGCGCGGATCGCGGCGGTCGCAGCCGATGACATCGCCGGACTGGTCGACGCTCGCCGTCGCCGAGGCGGTCGACCTCGTCGTCGTCGGCCCGGAGGTTCCGCTCGTCGCGGGGCTCGTCGACGCGCTCGCCGAGCGCGGCGTGGCAGCGTTCGGGCCCGTGGCCGGGGCCGCACGGCTCGAGGGTTCGAAGGCCTACGCCAAGGAGGTGATGGCGGTCGCCGGCGTCCCGACCGCCGCGTGGAGCGCAGTCGATGGCGTGGCGGAGGGAATGGCGGCGATCGAGCGCTACCCGGTGGTGCTCAAGTTCGACGGGCTCGCAGCCGGCAAGGGTGTCGTGATCGCCGGCGATGAGCGCGAGGCGCGCGAGGCGCTCGAGGCGTTCCTCGTCGAGCGCCGCTACGGCGCGGGCAGAGTGGTGGTGGAGGAGCATCTGGAGGGCGAGGAGCTGTCGCTGCTGGCACTCTGTGACGGCGAGCGTGCCGTCGCGATGGCGCCGGCACAGGACTACAAGCGCATCTTCGACGGCGACGAGGGCCCCAACACGGGCGGAATGGGCTCGTACTCCCCGGTGCCCGGCGTCGACGCGGCCCAGCTGGAGGCGATCGTCGCCGCCGTGCACCAGCCGGTCGTCGATGAGCTTGCGCGCCGCGGCACGCCGTTCCACGGCGTCCTCTACGCGGGACTGATGATGACCGCGAAGGGGCCCAGCGTGCTCGAGTTCAACACGCGCTTCGGCGACCCCGAGACCCAGGCGGTCCTGCCGCGGCTGCGCAGCGACCTGCTCGGGCTGCTCGAGGCCGCGGTGCGCCCCGGCGGGCTCGCGGACGTGAGCCTGGAATGGGATGAGCGCTACGCCGTCACGGTCGTGCTCGCCGCCGCCGGGTACCCCGGGCAGCCGCGGACCGGTGACGAGATCCACGGGCTCGACGAGCTTCCTGAGAGCGTTGAGCTGACGCACGCGGGCACCGCTCGCGACGGGCTGCGCGTCGTCACGGCGGGCGGCCGTGTGCTCAGCCTGACCGCGCTCGGAGCCGGTCCCGCTTCCGCCCGCGACGAGGCATATGCTGCCGCGGACAAGGTCAAGTTCGAGGGGCGTCAGCTGCGGCGTGACATCGCGGCGCGCGCTGTGGAGCGCACTGAATGACGGAGCAGCAGCAGCCGGGCATCGCGCAGACCGAGCCGGAGTCAGCGTTCGCCGACCTCGAGGTCGATGCGCCGCGAGTCGGGATCATCATGGGCTCCAAGAGCGACCTGCCCGTCATGGAGAAGGCCGGCGCCGTGCTCACCGAGAAGGGCATCAGCTTCGAGATCCGCGTCATGTCGGCGCACCGTGATCCGGAGACGGTCGCCGACTACTGCTCCAACGCGCGCATGCGCGGCCTGCGCGTGATCATCGCCGGAGCAGGCCTGTCGGCGGCGCTCCCCGGTGTCGCGGCGGCGCACAGCGACCTGCCCGTCATCGGGGTGCCGCTTTCGAGTCAGCTGAGCGCTGCCGGCGGTCTCGACTCGATCCTGTCCGTCGTGCAGATGCCGCCCGGCGTGCCGGTCGCCGCCGTCGGACTGGACAATGCGAAGAACGCCGGGCACCTGGCGGCGCGCATCCTGTCGGCCTGAGTCACCCGTCAGGCGCCCACCACCGCGAATCGAGGCTGATGAGCATGTCGGAACTGACCAACTACGTCCTCGACGACGGCGTCGCGACGATCACGATGGACGACGGCAAGGTCAACGCGCTGTCGAGCGCGATGCTCGGAGAGCTGTCCGGCGCGCTGGACCGGGCCGAGGCCGACGGGGCGGTCGTCGTTCTGACCGGTCGCGAGCAGACCTTCTCGGCAGGGTTCGACCTGCGCTGCGAGCCGGAAGGGTGGCCCGCGATGCTCGTCGGCGGGGCTCGCCTCGCCGAGCGGATCATGTCCTTCCCGGCCCCGGTCGTCGTCGCGTGCAACGGCAACGCGATCGCGATGGGCGGCTTCGTCCTGCTGTCCGCCGATCACCGCATCGGGTCGGCGGGTGCCTTCAAGATCGGGCTCAACGAGGTCGCGATCGGGATGACCGTTCCGTACTTCGGCCTTGCGATCGCCCGTCATCGCCTGGCCCGTCCCTACTACGACCGCTGCACGATCACCGGTGAGCTGCTCGATCCCGACGAGGCACGCGTCGCCGGCTTCCTGGACCGCGTCGTGGCTCCCGACGAGCTGCCGGCCGCGGCGCAGGTGGCGGCTCGCGCGCTCGCCCGTGTGGACCTGGCGGCGCACGCCGCGACCAAGCTGCGCGTGCGCGAGCAGGCGCTCGCGGGAGTCCGCGACGGCGCTGACAGGATCGCGGGCCCCCAGAGCGACTGGTGAGGATGCCGCGTCCCTGCGCCTGCCGGACCCGTCCCCCGGTTGCCGGCACCCGGACGGCGGCTCGAATAGCCTCAGCGCCGTGATCGACCGCTACACGCGCCCGGAGATCGGCGCGATCTGGACGGACGAGGCGCGGATGGAGGCCTGGCGTCGCGTGGAGGTCGCCGCCTGCGAGGAGATGGAGGGACCATCGCCCTCCGATCTCGAAGCGATCCGCGCCGCCGCCTTCACCGTCGACGCGGTCAAGGAGCGCGAGCGGATCACCGACCATGACGTCGCCGCGTTCGTCGATGTCCTCTCCGAGAGCGCGGGAGCGCAGGCCGGTCGCTGGATCCACTATGGGCTGACGTCGTCGGACGTGCTCGACACCGCACTCGCGCTGCAACTGCGCGGCGCCGGCGACATCGTTCTGCGCGGCGCCGGCGAGGTGGTCGCGGCGCTAGCCGCGCAGGCGCGGGCGCACGTTCACACGGTCTGCACCGGCCGCACCCACGGCGTTCACGCTGAGCCGACGACGTTCGGGATCAAGCTCGCCGGCTTCGCGTTCGAGGCGCATCGCAATCGCGAGCGCCTCGAGCACGCATTCGAGCAGGCGAGCGTCGGCGCGCTGAGCGGTGCCGTCGGCACGTACTCGGCGACCGCGCCGGACTTCGAGCGCCGGGTGCTGGACCGCCTCGGTCTCGCCGCCGAGGACGTCTCGACGCAGGTCGTCCCGCGCGACCGCCACGCCGAGTTGCTTCAGGCGACGGCGCTGGCAGGCGCGGGCCTGGAACGGCTCGCGACGGAGATCCGCCAGCTCCAGCGAACCGAGGTTCGCGAGGCCGAGGAGCCGTTCCGCTCCGGCTCGCAGAAGGGCTCGAGCGCGATGCCGCACAAGCGCAACCCGATCACGACCGAGCGCATCACGGGGCTGGCGCGCGTGCTGCGCGGGAACGCGCAGGCCGCGGTCGAGAACGTCGCCCTGTGGCACGAGCGCGACATCAGCCACTCCGGTGCCGAGCGAGTGATCCTGCCCGACTCGACGATCCTGCTCGACTACGTACAGGCACTCGCCGTGCGCGTGGTGAGCGGTCTCGTGGTCCACGAGGAGCGCATGCGCGCAAATCTCGACCTGACACACGGCGCGCTGTTCAGCCAGCGCGTGCTGCTCGCCCTCGTCGCTTCGGGCATGACCCGCGACGACGCCTACCGAATCGTCCAGGAGGATGCTCAGCGTGCATGGGACAGCGGCACGCCGCTGCGCGAATTGCTGGCGACCCGCGATCTCGGCCTCGACCTAGACGAGGTCTTCGATCTCGCTCACTACACGCGCTTCTCCGACGAGATCGTCAGCCGGCTGGACGCGATCTGCTGAACCCGCGGGCGTCAGCGCAGCGCGAGGATCCCGCGCAGTGCCAGCTCAAGTGAGGCGGCGGCCCGCTCGACCGGCGGGTCGAGGTCACGGTCTGCGGTGAGGCCGAAGCAGAGCGTGCCGTCGTATGAGAGGACGCCGACGCTGAGACCCTGCGTCGCCGGGTTCAGCGGGATGACCGGATGCGCGGAGAGAACGCGGGCGCCGGACATGTAGAGCGGGAACTGCGGGCCGGGAATGTTGGAGACGACGATGTTGAAAGGTGACCGGTCGCCGCTCGCCCGAGCGAGCAGCGAGGCCACCAGCGGTGGACCGAACCCCGCGGCCTCGACGATCAGCGACCCGGCCGCGACGCGGCCGGACCGTTTGGCGGCGCTGGTGCGCTCGTTCAGCGCCACGATCCTTCTGCCGGCGTCGGTCTCGCCGACGGGCAGGTCGACGAACACGAGCGAGAAGCGGTTCCCGAGTGTCCCGCCGCCCTCGTCGCGCACGCTCACCGGAACGAGCGCGACCGGGTCGCGGGAGAGCGCCTGAACGTCCACGCCCGCCTCGCCGAGGTACCCCGCCAGCATGCCGGCGACGGCGGCGAGGACGACATCGTTCACCGTCGCGCCGGCCGCGCGCGCCGCCGCCTTGACGCCGACCAGCGGCGCGCGCGCCATCGCGAACGATCGGCTCGCCGAGATCGGCCTGTTGATCGGCAGGTCAGGCGCCGGCAGGCTGAGCCGCCCGAGCTCCGAAAGCGTCTCCGCGGCGCGCCAGAAGTCGTTCGCCGTGCTGCGCGGCGACGCTTCGAGCACCCGCATCGTCGCGTCGATCGTGACCCGCTGCGCTCGCGTGAGGGGCCGCGTCGCCATCCGCGCGAGCTGGCGAGGCATCGGATGCCGGCGCGGCGCCCACGGCTCCGGGGGAGCGTCGACCGGCAGCGGGTCGCGGCTCGGGTCGAGCAGAATCATCCCGACACCGAGCGCGGCCATTCCGTCGAGCAGGGCGTGGTGCATCTTCGGCACGACCGCAACCCGCTCGCGCGAAAGGCCCTCGACGAGGTGAAGCTCCCACAGCGGGCGTGAGCGGTCCATGCGACGCGAGGCCTCGTCGCCGATGTATGCGGCGAGGTCGCTCGTCGCTCCCGGGCTTCGCGCGGTCGCACTGCGGACGTGCCAGCGCACGTCGAAGTCCTCGTCGTCGACCCAGACCGGAGCGGCGAGGCCGAGGCCGGGCTGCTCGAGGCGCTGGCGATACCGCGGCAGCAGGTGGATGCGCTCCTCGATGCGGTGGCACAGGTCCTCGCGCGTGACCGACGCGCCCGGTTCCAGGACGAGAGCGCCGAGCATCGACATGTTGACGGGCCCTCGCTCGGCGGCGAGCGATGACCGGTCTGCGCGCGAGAGCTCGTCAGACACCGACGGGATCCTCGCACGAGCGCCGCACGCCCCGTGCGCGGCGCTCTCCCATCGCCTGCATGTACTAGCCTGCGATCCGTGACCTCACTAGCTGACCTGCCCCTCGTCGCTCGCGGGAAGGTCCGCGAGATGTACGACCTCGGCGACCGTCTCCTGATGGTCGCAAGCGACCGGATCTCGACCTACGACGCGGTCCATCCGACGCCGATCCCGGACAAGGGAAAGGTGCTGACCGGCCTTTCCGTGTTCTGGTTCGGGCTGACCGAGCAGATCGTCCCCAATCACCTGATCTCGGCGGTCGAGGACGTGCCCGCCGAGCAGCGCGGCAGCGCGCTCGTCGTGCAGAAGCTCGAGATGCTGCCGGTCGAGTGCGTGGTGCGCGGCTACATCACGGGCTCCGGCTGGAAGGACTATCAGGCGACGGGCTCGGTCTCGGGGATCAAGCTGCCGGCCGGACTTCAGGAGTCCGAGCAGATCCCCGAGCCGATCTTCACGCCGAGCACGAAGGCCGAGGTCGGACACGACGAGGCGATCGACTTCGATCAGGCCGCCGAGCTCGTCGGCGACAGGGATCTGATGGAGCGCGTCCGCAACGCCTCGCTCGACCTCTACGCGTTCGCCGCCGCCCACGCGCGTGAGCGCGGCGTGATCCTCGCCGACACCAAGTTCGAGTTCGGGCTCGACCCGAGCGGCCGGCTCGTCGTCGGCGACGAGGTGCTGACGCCGGACTCCTCGCGCTACTGGCCGGTGGACGGCTATGAGCCCGGGCATGGGCAGCCGAGCTTCGACAAGCAGTACGTGCGCGACTGGGCCTCGGCGAGCGACTGGGACAAGACTCCGCCTGCGCCTGCGATCCCCGACGATGTCGTCGCAGGCACGCGCGCCCGTTACGTCGAGGCATACGAGCTGATCACAGGCGAGCCGTTCCAGGCGTGGCTTGATCGCAGCAGCGCCGAGGACGCCTGATGCGCGCGCGCGTCCTCGTCCGCCCGAAGGCGGGAATCCTCGACCCGCAGGGCATCGCCGTCGAGCAGGCTCTACCGGCGCTCGGCTTCTCGGGCGTCACGAACGTGCATGTCGGCCGGCTCGTCGAGCTTGACGTCGACGACCCGGCCCAGCTCGACGAGATGTGCCGCAAGCTGCTCGCCAACCCGCTTGTCGAGGATTACGAGGTGCAGCTCACCGACGGCCAGTCCGTCATCGCGTCGTGAACTTCGGCGTTCTGCGCTTCCCCGGCTCGTGCGACGAGGTCGACGCGCAGCTTGCGGCAGCCCACGTCGGAGAGGCGCGAATCCTCTGGCACCAGGAGCGCGAGCTTCATGGCGTCGACGCCATCGTCGTGCCCGGCGGCTTCTCGTACGGCGACTACCTGCGAGCGGGCGCGATTGCGCGCTTCTCGCCGATCATGGAGTCGGTGATCGACTTCGCGCGGTCCGGCGGGCTGGTGCTCGGCATCTGCAACGGTTTCCAGGTGCTGTGCGAGGCGGGTCTGCTGCCCGGCGCGCTGCTGCCCAACGCCAACCGCCGCTTCACGTTCAGGCAGGTCGACCTCGAGGTCGTGCAGACGGACACTGCGTTCACACGCGCCTGTGAGCACGGCGAGACGCTGAGCATCCCGGCCAAGCACGAGTCCGGCCGCTACTACGCGCCGGACGAGATGCTCGACGAACTGGAGGACCGCGGACAGGTCGTGCTGCGATACCTGCCGGGGCAGAACTTCAACGGCTCGCTGCGTGACATCGCGGGCGTTCGCAACGAGGCCGGCAACGTCTTCGGGCTGATGCCGCACCCTGAGCACGCGGTCGACGCGCTGACCGGATCGACCGATGGCCTTCGGATCTTCGAGTCGATGGCGCTCAGCGTCCACGGCGCGCATGCCTGAGGCCACGCTGCCCACGCAGGCGGAGGCGATCGCGCTCGGGCTGACGGTCGCCGAGTACGAGCTGATCGCGCACAAGCTCGACCGTCTGCCGAACCAGGTCGAGCTCGCGATGTTCTCGCTGCTCTGGAGCGAGCACTGCGCCTACAAGCATTCGAAGAAGCTGCTTGCGACGCTGCCGACAGAGGGGCCCGCTGTGGTGATGGGGCCGGGCGAGAACGCAGGCGCCGTCGACATCGGGAACGGGCTCGTCTGCGCCTTCAAGGTCGAGTCGCACAATCATCCGAGCGCCGTCGAGCCCTTCCAGGGCGCGGCGACGGGCGTCGGCGGGATCCTTCGCGACATCTTCGCGCTCGGCGCGCGGCCGATCGCAGTGCTCGACTCGCTGCGTTTCGGCCAGCCTGAGAACAGCGAGCGCTCGCGCTACCTGCTCGCCGGAGCGGTCAGCGGGATCGGCCACTACGGCAACTCGATCGGTGTGCCGACCGTCGGCGGCGAGGTCTACTTCGAGGGGCCGTACGAGCAGAACTGCCTGGTGAACGCGATGGCGCTCGGGCTCGCCGAGCGTGAGCGGCTGATACGCAGCGCCGCCGCGGGCGTCGGCAACGTGCTCGTCCTGTTCGGAGCATCGACTGGTCGTGACGGCATCGGCGGGGCATCGGTGCTGGCCTCCGCCGAGCTCGGCGAGGCCGACGAGGACAAGCGCCCGACAGTCCAGGTCGGCGATCCCTTCGAGGAGAAGAAGCTGCTCGAGTGCTCGCTGGAGCTGCAGGGTCGCGGGCTTCTCGTCGCGCTTCAGGATCTCGGTGCCGCGGGCCTCACCTCGAGTGCCTCGGAGATGGCGTCCAAGGGCGGCGTGGGCATCGACATCGACGTCGCCAAGGTGCCGCTGCGTGAGCCCGGGATGGAGCCGTTCGAGATCATGGTCAGCGAGTCGCAGGAGCGGATGCTCTGCGTCGTCGATCCGCAGCGGCTCGACGAGGTGATCGAGGTGACCGACCGCTGGGAGGTCCACGGCACGGCGATCGGGGAGGTCACCGACACGGGGGCGATGCGGGTCTTCGTGGGCGACGAACTGGTCGGCGAGATGCCGGTGGCGGCGCTCGTCGACGACTGCCCGCTGTACGACCTCGCCCCCGCAAGACCGGCCGAGCCCATCTACCCCGCGCCGGAGGCGACGCTGTCGGTCGATGCGACCGCGCACCTCGCACTGCTGGAGCTGATCGCGAGCCCGAACATCGCGTCGCGACGGCCGCTGTTCGAGCAGTACGACTCGATCGTCCAGTCGCGCACCGTGCGCAGGCCAGAGGAATCCGATGCGGCGGTCCTGGTGATGCCCGACGGGGGTGCGCTCGCCGCGAGCATCGACGGCAACGGGCGGCGCGTGGCTGCCGACCCCTATCGCGGGACTGTCGGCGTCGCGCTCGAGTGCGCCTCCAATCTTGCCTGCGCCGGAGCCGAGCCGCTCGGCACGACCAACAACCTCAACTTCGGCAACCCCGAGAAGCCGCACATCGCGTGGCAGCTGACCGAGGCCGTGCGCGGGCTCGGCGACGCGTGCCGCGCGCTCGCCGCGCCGATCGTCGGCGGCAACGTCTCGCTCTATAACGAGGGCGCCGCCGCCGGACCGATCTACCCGACGCCGGTCATCGGGATGGTCGGCACGCTGCCCGATGCTCACCGCGCTGGACGTCTCGGCTTCCTCCAGGAAGGCGACGCGGTCGCGCTCGCGGGGCACTTCCACCCGTCGCTGGCGGCGAGTGAGCTGGCGAAGCTGCGCGGGGAGCCGTTGCCCGATGGCCTGCCCGACGTCGAGCTGACAGAGGTGATCGGGGCCCAGGCCGCGATCCGTGAGGCCGTGCGGGAGGGTCTGCTGTCCAGCGCACACGACATCGCCGAGGGCGGCTTCGCCGTCGCCGTCGCTGAGTGCTGCCTGGCCGGGGGGATCGGCGCGCGGCTGGAGCTGGCGGGCTCCGAGGACCCCTGGTCCGACCTGTACGGCGAGGGCCCCGGCGGCTTCGTGGTGTCCGGTCACCCCGAGGCTCTGGCCCGCCTCGCGGAGCGGGTCTCACTCGATGTCGTCGGCGTCGTCGGCGGTGACTCGCTGAGTGTCACGATCGCCGACGAGTCGATCGATGCGTCGCTGGACGAGCTGCGCGAGGCTCACGGCTCGCTGGGCCGTCTCTTCGGCTGAAGCCCCCGCCACGCCCACTGCGGCGTGTTCGTTTCGGTTTGCGGAACGTTCTCGCCGGGGTCGGCCGCGCAGCGTCGATGGCGGCGTGTTCGTTTCGCTTTGCGGAACGTTTTCGCCGGGGTCGTCGTCAGCCTGCGCGCTCGAAGAGGGCGGCGGCCACCTTCGCGGCGACCGCCTGCGGCGAGCGTTGTGGACTTCGGCGTAGGAGAACCGCACCACGCGGTAGCCCAGTCGCGACAGATCGCGGTCGCGACGGGCGTCCTCGCGCCGCGCGGTCGCCGTTCCGTGGACGCGCTCGCCGTCGGTCTCGACGACGAGCGCCCGCTCGCGCCACAGGAAGTCGACCATGAAGCGGCCTCCGACCAATTCGTTGACGACCGGAGCCGGCAGGCCCGCCGCCGACAGCAGATCGAGCATCATCAGCTCGAGCGTCGATCTCGTCATCTGCCACTGCGGGTCGTAGCACTTGAGGATCTCCCGGAGAGCGCGGGCGCCGGGCAGGCGGAGCGCTCGGCCCAGAGCAGTTTCGACCGTGCGCATGTCGAGCAACCGAGCCTGCTCGGCGTTGATGAACGCACGCCGGACCTGAGCTGCGGGGACGACGTCTCCCAGATCGACGAGGGTCCGCGAGACCGTTGTCACAGGCAGCCCCTCGATGACCGTTCGTTCGTCGAGCGCCAGCGTCGTCTTGCGGTGAACGCGCACACCGGCGCTGCCGCGGCTCCCGTCGCGATTCGGGACGGTCACGTGTGTCACCGCACTGTTGCCGGCGAGAAGGCCCCAGGCGCCGGCGGCGCTCGTGTGACTGAGTACCGCGTCGGGTCCGCAGGCCAGGATGGCCGACATGCGGACTCCCTGGGCGCTCAACAGCGGATGGCCGACCGAGTACACACCGCGGTGGATGCGGTGAAGCCGCCCCTGCCGCACGCGCCGGCTGATCGCTGCGCGCGACAGCCCTGCATCGAGAAGCTGCCAGCTTGCGACGGTCCCGTGCTGTCCGGCCGCGAGGACGGCGACGCGCCGCTCGCGTCGCTCATGCGGCGTCACGACGGCTCCGGCGAGTTCGTTTCGGTCTGCGGAATGTTCTCGCCTGCGTTGCGCGCGGGCGTCAGCGGCGGCGAGTTGGTTTCGCGTACTGCGGAACGTTCTCGCCTGCGTTGCGCGCGGGCGCTGGCCTCGGCGAGTGCCCAGGCGTTGTGCGTCTTCGCTCGCTTGCGGGCCTCGAGCGGCGCGGTCCTTGATGGCATCCGCGGACGCTCGCACTGCGCGTGTTGCGGGGCTCGCTTGGACTGTGCGCCGGCGCGTCGCGGACTGCCCGTCGCGCCCGACGCCGTCCAGTCAACGCGGCGGCTCGTCCGCCTCGCCAACTCCGCCGTCGTCCCACCGCGGGGCGAGGCCGTAGTGCGAAAGTGCCCCTTCCCGCGCCGTCCCCGGTGCTACGCTCGCTTTCGCCCTGGTGCACCGCGCCGAGGGCCACTCATGACGGAGCATCCAGCCATGCTCGACCAGCGTGACGGCCCGCGAGACGAATGCGGCGTCTTCGGCATATACGCGCCCGGTCATGACGTGGCGCGGCTGGCCTACTTCGCGCTCTACGCGCTTCAGCACCGGGGCCAGGAGTCGGCGGGCATCGCAGCGGCCGACCGCGACGGCTACATCATCACGCAGCGCGCGCTGGGGCTCGTCAGCCAGGTATTCAAGGAACATGACCTTCGCGCGCTGGGCGGTGAGCTTGCGATCGGTCACGTGCGCTACTCGACGACGGGCTCGAACGAGTGGGAGAACTCGCAGCCTGTTCACCGTTCCGCGGGCTCGGGCGGCAACCGCCGCGAGCTCGCGCTCGCGCACAACGGCAACCTGATCAACGCGGTCGAGCTGCACGCCGAGATGCGCGACCGCGGGATCGGCTTCTCGTCGACCTCCGACTCGGAGATCATCGCGGCGCTGCTCGCCACGCACGAGGCGCCGACGATCGAGGAAGCGATCGCCGACGTCCTGCCGCGGCTGCACGGCGCGTTCTCCACCGTCGTGATGACCAAGGACCGCGTCTACGGGTTTCGCGACCCGGCCGGCGTGCGTCCGCTCGTGCTCGGGCAACTGGGCGAGCGCTACTGCCTGGCGAGCGAGTCCTGTGCGCTGGACATCATCGGCGCAAAGCACCTTCGCGACGTGCAGCCGGGCGAGCTCGTGTCGATCGGCGACGACGGGATCCGCGCGCGCCAGGTCGTCGAAGGCGCTCGTGAGGCGTTCTGCGTATTCGAGTACATCTACTTCGCGCGTCCGGACTCGAAGATGGGCGGCACGGTCCTGCAGGCCGCCCGCGGGCGGATGGGCGAGGTCCTCGCGCGGGAGGCGCCGGCCGACGCCGATCTGGTGATCGCGGTGCCAGACTCCGGCAACGCGGCGGCACGCGGCTACGCCCGCGCGAGCGGCATCACGCAGGACGACGGCTTCGTCAAGAACCGCTACGTCGCGAGAACGTTCATCCAGCCCGGCCAGGAACTGCGCAAGCACGGTCTGCGCCTGAAGTTCAACCCGCTGCCGGAGATCGTCGGAGGCAAGCGGCTCGTGGTCGTCGACGACTCGATCGTCCGCGGCAACACGACCCGCCAGATCATCCAGATGCTGCGCGACGCCGGGGCGCTGGAGGTCCATCTGCGGATCAGTGCTCCGCCGATCCGCAATCCGTGCTTCTACGGCATCGACATGCACACGCGCGACGAGATGGTGGCCCACGAGCGAACGGTCGAAGAGGTCGCCGAACACCTCGGCGCCGACTCGCTCGCATACATCTCGCTCGCCGGCGTCTACGAGGCGATCGAGGGCGATCGCGGCCGCCACTGCGATGCCTGCTTCTCCGGCGAGTACCCGCTCGACGGCACCGAGGAGGCACAGGGGAAGTTCGCGCTGGAGCATTCGTCGCTCCCGGTGGTCGCCGGCTGACCGGAGCTCGCGACGGCCGTGCGGATCGACGACTCGGAGCTGCTGGAGCGAGAGCGGCGCAGCCAGGCTGGGTACTACCGCCTCCTCGCAGGAGGCCATCCGAGTTCGACCGTGGCCGATCTGGATGGGGGCGTTCAGGCGACGGTCGTCCCGATCAGCCCACAGCGCTCGCTTCCCAACGGTGTCGTCTACGAGGATCCTGCGGCGATCATCGCCGTTCACGACGAGCTGATTGAGCTGTACAAGACCGCCGGAATCGAGGCCTGGACGGTGTGGGCGCGGCCGGGCGACGATGAGCTGGTCGCCGAGCTCGAACGCCGAGGCCACCGGCTGGACGGCACGCCGGCGATCATGGGGGCCGAGCTGGCGGCGCTGAACCTGGAACCGCAGAAGTCACTCGACCTCGACCCGAACGCCACGTGGGCTCTGGCCGGCGCCATCAACGATCGCGCATACGGCCTGCCGCCCGGATCGTTGAGCACCCCGCTCGCCGGGCTCGACCTGGAGGTGATGGAGCCGCTGATCGCGCGCCTCGACGGCGAGCCGGTCGCGTGCGCGTCGTTCCACGTCGCAGGCGGGGACTGCGCGGTCGAGTTCGTCGCGACGCTGCCGGAGGCCCGCGGGCGCGGCATCGCCGCGGAGCTGATGCGTGAGGGCCTGCGCCGTGCGAAGCAAGGCGGGCGCCACGACGACGACGCTCGAAGGGTCGGCGCTCGGCGAGCCCGTCTACGAGCGGCTCGGGTACCGCGTCCTGGGTCGCATGCGAATGATGGAGCGCCGCACGGGCGCTCTGCTGACGCGCGCCGGCGCGCAGGACGCACGACAGCACGCGCGCGGGCCGGCTCGCGCCGGAGCCGCGGGTACCCTCGCCGGTGCTGATGCTCGACCCCCGCGACGCGCTGCGCGACATCTTCGGCTTCGACGATTTCCGCCCCGGCCAGGAGGCCGCGGTGTGCGGGGCCCTCGATGGCCGCGACGTGCTCGTCGTGATGCCCACCGGCGCGGGGAAGTCGCTCTGCTATCAGCTTCCCGCGCTGCTCCGGCCGGAGCTGTCGGTCGTCGTCTCGCCGCTCGTCTCGCTGATGCAGGACCAGGTCGAGGCGCTCGAACGGCGCGCGCCCGGCGCCGTCGCGCTCGTCAATGCGCAGCGCGACGCGGGCGAGAATCGTGAGGTGCTGGAGCGCGCACGCCGGGGAGATCTGCGCCTGCTCTACGTCGCGCCTGAGCGGTTCGCATCGCCCGGCTTCCTCGAAGCGCTGCGCGACGTCCCGATCGGATTGTTCGCCGTCGACGAGGCTCACTGCGTCTCGCAGTGGGGTCACGACTTCCGGCCTGACTACTTCCGGCTCGCCGACGCGGCACGCTGGCTGGGCGCGAAGGCGATCATCGCGTCGACCGCGACCGCGACGCCGCAGGTCGCGGCTGACGTCGAGCGGCGCCTCGGGCTCCACGATCCGGTTCGCGTGGCCACCGGCTTCGACCGGCCCAACCTCACGTTCGCCGTCGCGCCGTCGCGGTCGATCGCCGATTCGCGCGCGAAGCTGCACGCCGCGTTGTCGTCTGCGGGTGAGCGCCCGGCGATCGTCTACGCAGGAACGCGCGCCCAGAGCGAGCAGGTCGCCGACGGATCTCGCCGAGGACCTCGGGATCGAGGTCCTCGTCTACCACGCCGGCCTCAGTCGTGATCGCCGCGCCGAGGTGCAGCGGCGGTTCATGTCAGGGGAGTCCGAGGTCGTCGTCGCCACGAATGCCTTCGGCATGGGCGTCGACAAGGCGGACGTGCGCACGGTCGCTCACGTCTCGGTCCCGTCCTCGCTCGAGGGCTGGTACCAGGAGGCCGGACGCGCCGGGCGCGACGGTGGTCCCGCGCGTGCGCTTCTGCTGGCCCAGGCGCGCGACAAGGGCCTTCACGTCTTCTTCATCGAGCGCGCTGAGGTGGAGGGCGCCGAGATCGACCGTGTCGCGGCCGTGATCGAGCGCGGAGCCGTCGACGGCCGCGTCGATCTCGCGATTCGCGACCTCGGCGACGAGCCGGACCAGATCCGTGCGATCGTCGGCCACCTGGTCCGTGCCGGGGTGCTGCGGCCGTCACCGGCGCCGATGGACCGCCTGCGAGGTCGTCTCGAGGAGGCGTATGACGGGCGCGCCCGGGCCGTGTGCCGCTCCTCGGCCGCCGACGCGACGCGGGCGCGCTGGCGCCAGTACCGCTCGATCTGGGCGTTCGTCGAGTCCGACGCCTGCCGTCGTGCGGCGGTGCTGCACCACTTCGGAGACGCGGCCGCGCCCGCGCCGGAGGTAGCCTGCTGCGACGCCTGCGACGCCGCCGTGATCGCCGATGTGGCCGCCGCCGAGGCGCCCCGCTCCGCGGCGAAGGGACGCGAGCGCGGCGGCGGGCGCTCGCCTCGCAGCGGCACCAGGGCGAGCCGCCGCGGTCGTGCCTCTGCCGGTGGCGGCGCGCGACCCGAGCGCGCGGCGATCACGGGTGACGCGCGAGGCCGGCTCGACGACGCGATTCTCGACGTGGTCGGCTCGGCCCAGCCTGCCGTCGGCCGCACGCGCGCCGTTCAGATACTGCGGGGCGGCCGGTCGAAGATCGTCGAGCAGAACGGCTACGACGAGCTGCCGGTGTACGGGACGTTCGCCGCGCTGCATGCTGACGACGTGCTCGGGCGGGTCGACGAGCTGCTGGACGCGGGCCGGCTGGTTTCGACCGGCGGACGGTTTCCCAAGCTGGCGCTCGGCCGGGAGGCCGCTTGATGGACGGGGAGGCGCTATGAAGATCGCGGTGCTCGCATCCGGGCGCGGCACGAACCTGCAGGCTCTGATCGACGCGTTCGACGGCGACGAGATCCAGATCGTCGCCGTCGGCTCGGACCAGGCCGACGCCCCCGCGCTTCGTCGTGCACGCGCGGCGAACATCACCGTCCGCGTCTTTGAGCGCGACGACTATCCCGACCGCGCGGCGCGCGACACTGCGATGGCCGGCTGGCTCAGCGACCGCGGCGCGGAACTCGTCGTCCTCGCGGGCTACATGGCGCTGCTGGACGGCGACTTCGTCGCGCGCTTTCGCGACCGGATCGTCAACATCCATCCGTCGCTGCTGCCGGCGTTTCCCGGTATGCGGGCGGTCGAGCAGGCACTGGAGTACGGCGTCCACATCTACGGCGTGACGGTTCATCTCGTCGACGAGGGGATGGACACCGGCCCGATCCTGCTGCAGCGCGCTGTGGAGATGCCCGAGGTCACTGATCCGGTCGAGCTCCACGCGCGTCTGCAGGCGGTCGAGCACGAGCTTCTCCCGGAGGCCGTGAGGCTGTTGGCGAGCGGTGCGGTGCGGCGCGACCCCCACAACCCGCGGCGACTGCTTGTCGACAGCTAGCTCCGGTAGCCTCGCTGCGTGTCCGAACCTGCCTCGACCTCGCACGAGCCGATGACCGATCCCGGCGCTGTTCGGGTGCGCCGAGCGCTGATCTCCGTGTCGGACAAGCGCGGCGTCGCCGACTTCGCCCGCGGCCTCGTCGAGCTCGGCGTGGAGATCGTGTCGACCGGTGGGACGGCGACGACGCTGCGCGAAGCGGGCCTCGAGGTCCGCCCGATCGACGACCTCACCGGGTTCCCCGAGATCATGGACGGGCGCGTAAAGACCCTCAATCCGCGTCTCTACGCGGGACTGCTGGCGCTCCGCGACAACGAGGAGCACATGGCCCAGGCGGCCGAGCACGACATCGAGTTCGTCGATCTGGTCTGCGTCAACCTCTACCCGTTCGAGCGAACCGTCGCTCGCGCCGGGGTCGACGAAGCCGAGGCGATCGAGAACATCGACATCGGCGGCCCGACGATGATCCGCGCCGCCGCCAAGAACTTCGCGTTCGCCGCGATCGTGACGAGCCCGGAGTCCTATGACGCGGTGCTGGACGAGCTGCGGGTCGCCGCCGGCACACTGTCGCTTCCCACGCGCGAGTCGCTGGCCGCCGAGGCGTTCTCCTACACGGCGCGCTACGACACGGCGATCGCACGCTGGTTCGCCGAGCGCAGCGACGACTTCCCTGACCTGTTCGTGCGCGCGTACGAGAAGGCGATGGACCTCCCGTACGGCGAGAACCCGCACCAGCGGGCGGCCTTCTACACGCAGGTGGGCGCGCGCCGCGGCGTGCTTTCCCGGGTGCGTCAGCTTCACGGCAAGCAGCTCTCCTTCAACAACGTGCTCGACCTCGACGGCGCGCGTGCGGTGTCCGCCGAGCTCGGCGACGAGCGCGCGTCGTGCGTGATCGTCAAGCACAACAACCCCTGCGGCGCCGCGCTGGCCGACGATGTCCTGAGCGCCTATCGCGAGGCGTTCGCGGGCGATCCGGTCAGCGCATTCGGCGGGATCATCGTGCTCAACCGCAACGTGGACGTCGAGGTCGCAACGGCGCTGTCGGAGCAGTTCATCGAGGTGCTGTTCGCTCCGTCCTACGACGAGGACGCGCTTGCGCTGCTGATGGAGAAGCCGAACGTACGACTGCTCGAGGACGAGGAGCGCCGTCGCGACCCCAACCGCGAGTCCGACGTCCGCCAGGTCGAGGGTGGCCTGCTTGTGCAGGATCGCGACGCATCGGTCTCCGATCGCGATCAGATGGAGGTCGTCACCGAGCGCGAGCCGACCGACCAGGAGTGGCGCGACCTGCTGTTCGCATGGCGGATCTGCCGGCACGTCAAGTCGAACGCGATCGTGATCGCCCGCAACGAGGCCACGCTCGGCATCGGCGCCGGTCAGATGAGCCGCGTCGACAGCGTCAAGATCGCCGTCGACAGGCCGTGGATCGAGGAGCGCTCCGGGCTCGCGATGGCGTCGGACGCGTTCTTCCCGTTCCCTGACGGCCCCGAGACCGCGATGGCGGGCGGCGTCAGCGCGCTGATCCAGCCCGGCGGGTCGATCCGCGACAGCGAGGTGATCGCCGCTGCAAATGCGCAGGGGGCGACGATGGTCTTCACCCGGCGCCGGCACTTCCGGCACTGAGGTCCGCGGCGCGCCATGACGCAGATCGAACGCCATGGTTCGGGCGGGACGTGGGAGCCGCTGGCGGGATACAGCCGCGTGGTTCAGGTCGGCGAGCGCACGCTGGTGGCGGGCACCACGGCGACCACCGAGGACGGTGTGATCGCGGGGATCGGCGATCCCGGCGCGCAGGCCAGGCAGGCGCTGTCGAACATCGAAACCGCGCTGGCGAAGGTCGGCGGCACGATGGCGGACGTCGTTCGCACCTGCGTCTACGTGACGGACATCAGCCGCTGGGAGGAGGTCGCCCGCGCCCACGGCGAGGTCTTCGCCGATGACAGGCCGGTGATGACGCTGGTGGAGGTGTCGGCGCTCGTCGACCCGCGGATGCTCGTGGAGATCGAGGCCGAGGCGTTCGTCGCCCGGCCCGAGCGCGTCTGACGCAGCCGTTCCCGGGCTCGCCGAGTGAGCGGGCCGCGATCCGTCCGGCCCGTCGCGCAGGATGCCGCGCTCGTGCCGCCCCGCCCCAGCCCATCCGCCGCCTCATCGTTGAGGGGCTGGCAGGAGCGGGCGCTCGTGGCGATGCGCACGTGGAATGCGGGGCCCTTCCTGATCGCGGCGGCCCCGGGCGCCGGCAAGACGCGGCCCGCTCTCGAGTTCGCTTGCGAGCAACTCGCGAGCGGAGCGGTTCGCCGTGTCGTCGCGGTCTGCCCGACCGCGCCCCTGACGCGCCAGTGGGCGGGCGTCGCGGCGACGCTCGGCCTGCACCTTCAGCCCGACGCCGAGGACCCACGGCCCCCGGACGACTTCGACGGGATCGCCGTCACCTATGCGCGCGTCGCGCAGGCCGGAGCTCGCTGGGCGCGCGGCGTGGCGAGCGACACGCTCGTGATCGCCGACGAGGCCCATCACCTCGGCGACGAGCTCGCCTGGGGTTCGGGCTTCGAAGGGGCCTTCGGTGCGGTCCGCGACCGCTGGCTGCTGCTGTCCGGCACTCCGTTCCGCTCCGACCAGTGCTCGATTCCGGGCGTTCGCTACGACGCCGACGGCGTAGCCGAGCCCGACGTGTCGTACTCGTATGCCGACGCCGTGCGAGACGGCGTCTGCCGGCCGGTGACGTTCATCCCGTACGACGGGCGCCTTCAGTGGCGCAGCGGCGATGACGTCGTCGAGGCGTCGTTCTCGGACGAGCTGACCGGCCGTGAGGCGGGCAGGCGCTATCGCACGGCGATCTCCGTCGAGCTGCCCGATGGCCTGCCGCGGATCCTCAGCGAGGCACATGAGCGACTTCACGAGCTGCGCGAGGGCGGTCACCGCGACGCGGGTGGCCTTGTCGTCGCCGCCGATGGGGAGCACGCGCGCGCGATCGCGAAGGTCCTGCGCGACGTGACCGCAAAGGCGCCCGTCGTCGTGCTCCACACGGACGCACGCGCCGCGCAGAAGCTTGCGGCCTTCACGAGGTCCCGCGATCCCTGGATCGTCGCGGTCAACATGGTCAGCGAAGGCGTCGACATACCGCGCCTGCGGGTCGGCGTATACGCCACGGCCGCCAAGACGCCACTGGTCTTCCGTCAGATCGTGGGGCGTTTCGTGCGGACGATCGCCGGACGCACGCTGGAGCCGAGCTGGGTCTACCTTCCGGCCGACCCGGTCCTGCAGGCTCATGCCGCGGACGTCGAGAACGAGCTGCGCCACGTCATGCGCCCGCCGTCGGAGTACGACGAGGACGGACTCGATGACATCGCGGTGAGCCGCCGGAGCGAGCGTGACGCCGCGCCCGACTTCACACCGGTCGCCGCGGACGTGGCGCCGCAGATGGCTCTGTTCGGGTCGCCCGCGGCTGCCGTCGACCAGCGCACCGCGGTCCGCCGCGAAGGCTCCGAAGGCAGGTCGTGCGGTGGACATGCCGGCGTTCGAGCGGCGCGCCCTGCTGCGCGACAAGCGCAAGCGCCTCGTCGGCGAGTTGTCGCGCCGCGACCGGCGCAGCCACGCGGAGATCAACTCGTGGCTGAATCGCGAGACCGTGGTCATCCGCGTGGGCGACGCGACGCTGGACCAGCTGGAGCGCTCTTGCGAGTTGCTGCTTCGCGCGCTCACGCGGCGCTGAGCAGCGGGTTCAGGCGCTGGTCTGGGGCGCGGGCTCGGGAGCGGTGCGCACGCGAAGCTGGTGCACGACCAGGGCGGCGAGCCCGGCGCCGGCGGGTACGCCCAGGATCGCCGCGGGCGGCACGCCGGCGCCGGCCTTCGCCAGCAGGCCGAGTCCGGCGCCGAGCAGGACCACGCCGAGCAGCGGTCGCAGACCCTGCTCCGGCAGCCGCGTCGCGAAGTGCACGCCGAGCCAGACTCCCGGAACCGATCCGACGAGGATGTTGGCGGCCAGCGCGAGGTCGACGTTGCCGGCGACCATGTGCCCGGCGGCGGCGACCCAGAGAAGCAGTGCGGCATGCGCGACATCGGTGCCGACGACGCGGCGCGGCGACAGCCGGAAGAAGACGATCAGCCCGAGCGCGATCAGCGCGCCGCTGCCCGCCGAGGTCGTGCCCAGCACGATGCCGACGACGAAGCCGAAGGCGATCGTCCCGGCCCGCGGCCCCGATTCGGTCAGCGTCGCGCTCTCGCGCTCGCGGCCCGCGGCATCGCGTGAGAAGAGGGATCGGGCGAGCACTGCGACCGCGGTCAGCAGCAGCGTGGCGGCGAGCACGATCATGATGGTGTCGTCGAAGCTCGCCCCGAGCGACCGCTCGAGCTGGCCCAGGAGCCACACGCCCACGAGCGCTCCGGGCAGCGATCCGATGGCGAGCCACATGCAAAGCCGCAGGTCGACCGTCTTGGCGAGCAGGTGCCGCCAGCCGCCCACGGTCTTCGTGATCGCGGCGTACGCGAGGTCGGTGCCGATGGCGAGAGCCGGATTGACACCCACGACGAGGATCAGCAGCGGCGTCATGATCGAGCCGCCGCCCATGCCGGTCGTACCGACGAGGACGCCGACACCGAGCCCGAAGATGACGATGATCGGGTCCATCAGGCGTGCAGGCCGCACTCGGTCTTGCCGGTACCGGCCCAGCGCCCGTCGCGTCCGCTGCCCTTGCGCGTGCAGGGAACGCAGCCGATCGAGGCGTAGCCGCGGTCGTGCAGCGGGTGGTAGGGCAGTTCGCGCTCGTGGATCCGCCGCCAGACGTCCTTCTCGGTCCAGTCGGCGAGCGGGTTCAGCTTCCAGAGGCCGTGGCGCGCGTCCCACTCGAGCTTGCGGGCGCCCGCGCGCGTCGGCGACTGCTCGCGGCGCACTCCGGTGATCCAGGCGTCCAGGCCCGACAGCGCCCGGCCGAGTGGCTCGACCTTGCGTATCGCGCAGCAGCGATCAGGCTCGCGCAGCCACAGCTCGTCGCCGTGCTCGGCGGCCTGCTCGGCGAGCGTCGGACCCTCGACACGCTCGACGCTGACGCCGAAGCGCCGCTCGAACTCCTCCCAGACCGCGTAGGTCTCCGGAAACAGGACATGCGTGTCGAGCGCGAAGAGCCGCGCGTCGGCGCGCTCGGCTGCGAGCAGGTCAACGAGAACGCTCTCCTCCTGCTGGAAGGAGCAGGCCAGCGCCACGCCCGGGTGGAAGCGGTCGAGTGCCCACGCGATGACCTGCTCCGCGCTGAGCGCCTCGAGGTCCGGTGGGTTGTCCGGGTCGAGCGTGACGCGCCGCGCACGCCGCGCACGCCAGCGCCGGCTCACCGAGCGCAGCGTCTCCGTCGTCGCGCGTTCTTCGACGGTCGCCGTGGGCAGCAGCATTCCCGCAAACTAGCAAATCCCGATCGGGATTAGGAAATTTACCGATCGGCGGTGGCGACGATGACTTCGGCCTGGCCGAGCGTCGACAAACCTGCTGCCGCGGCGGTGAGACGATCACGCCCGCCTCGATCTCGCCATGGCAGTTCGCGCACACGAGGACGCACTTCGTCGCCTCGCCGCGATACGTGTCGAGCGCCTTGCCGGCGGCCATCGACATCCCAAAGGACTTCGTGCTGGGGTCGACATGGTGGAAGTGCAGGTTGTTGACCGTTCGCGCGTAGCCGCAGACTGCGCAGCACCCACCAGCTTCCTCGACAAGCGTCCGCTTGACGAGTCGCTGTCGTCGAGTGACCGCGTCCGCCACACACCGTTTGCAGCGCAGTCGCGTCTTGCCGTCACCTTGCGAGTATCGGCCGTGTGGCACCAGCCCGTGGCGCCTGCACCTCCCCATCTCCGAAGCCACGGCGCTCGGTGGGCGGCCAGTCCGACGGACGATCCGCCGCGGAGAGGGGGTCTGATCGGACACGAACGCATGTTCGCATCCAGCCGGATGGACGTGATGGGCCGCCCGGGATTCGAACCCGGATCTCAACGCTTAAAAGGCGCGTGCTCTGGCCATTGAGCTAGCGGCCCGCTCGGCGGCTCAGGCTACTCCCCCGCGGCGCTGCTGACGCGGCGCTCTCGCCGCCCGGGTCTGCGCGGTTGCCGCCGCAACGCATCTAGACTGAAGGCGCCTGCCCGCCCCCATGGTGTAGCGGTCAGCACGCCAGCCTTTCACGCTGGTAGCGGGGGTTCGATTCCCCCTGGGGGTACTGCTGCGACCGGCCTCACGTCGGGCCCGACCGCGGCTTCGCGCAGCTTGGCGCGGTCGATTCCCACGCTGTGGCGGACGATGCGCGTGGCGTTCGCGAGCGCCTGCTCGACCTCACCCGTGAACGCCTGCGACCCGATCGCGACGATCGCGGCCTCGCCCTCTTCGACGGCGGCTCCGAGTTCTGCCAGCTCGGGGCGCGAGAGCCCGTGCCAGAGGTTCCCGGCAGCCGCTCCGATGATGCCCGCCGCAGTCGCCCCCACGAGCATCCCGACGAGCGCCGGTGGGAACAACAGCCCGATGAGCGCCCCGACGATGACGCCGCCCTCTGCGCCGCGCGAGAGCGAGCGCGCGTCATGGCGCACCACCGCGACGTGGCCCTCGCCCTCGTTGCGCAGCAGTGCGGCGTCGTCGAGGTGCACTTCGTGTGCGGTGGCCAGATCCTCGATCGCGGCGAAGTCCTCGTGCGCGAGGCCCAGGTCGCTGTAGGCGGCGACGATCGCGAAAGTCGTGTCGGGTCGGCTCATGGCCGCACCCTACGCAGCCCGCGCCCGTGCTGCATGGACGCGAGAGCGCGCTTGCCCCGGCCGTGGTGCGGCGGTACCGTCCGGACACCGGTGGTGCAACGACGCATCACGCGGTGAGGAGAGCGGATGGTGACACGGGTCAGGACCTCGATGGTGTCGGCCGCGGCGCTGCTGGCGCTGCTGGTGACGGCCGCTGCGCCGGCGACGGTCGGCGCGGCAGGGTCGTTTCCATACGACCCTGCGCAGACCGTTCCCGAGCAGAGCCTGAACTTCACGGCCGGCCCGGGACCGATGAGCTTCAAGGTCGTCTCGCGCGACTGCCCCGGAGCTGCGGTCCACATCGAGGTCGCCAGCGAGAACGTCTTCGGTCCCGACGACACGCTGATCGACACCGCACGCAAGGACTACTTCACGCTGACCGAGACGAGCCCGGGCGTCTACGACGGGTCGACCGGCGCGCAGTGGCTGCAGACGCCGGGCACCTACTACTGGCTGGCGCAGACGATCCACAAGTGCACCGACGTCTACGACGTGCCGCGCGTCAGCCCGGTCCGCGCGATCGTCGTCAACGTCGCTCCGCCCGCGCCTGGTGCGGACATCTACGCCGAGATCCCCGAGGACTCGGAGATCCTCACGATCGCACTGGCCAGGTCCGAGATCCCGCGGATCATCCTCAAGCGCACGAAGCGGCGCGCCCGCGGAATCAAGCGCAGATGCTCGCGCCGCGGCTCCGGCAGCATTCTCGTCGTCTTCTGCACCGTGTCGTGGACCGACAAGAAGAAGTACCGCTACAACGGCAGCATGCGGCTCAGCGGCAACGACGACGGCTCGATCGCGATGCGCTTCGACGGGCGGCGCGCCACGCTCAAGTGCTGGAAGAAGAAGCAGCGCGCCAAGCGCCGGGCCAGCAGCTGTTACAGGCGCTGGCGGTTCGAGTACGAGTCGGTCTGATCGCGGCGTCAGACGCCGCGCATCATCCCGCCGTCGACCACCAGCGTCGTACCCGTGATGTAGCTCGCCTGGTTCGAGCACAGGAAGGCTGCCGCCGCCGCGAACTCGTCCACCGATCCCAGCCGGCCGGCCGGTATCTCGTGGCGCGCGACCTCGTCGGCGGCGTCGCGTGAGCCGTACAGCTCGTAGAGGCGGTCGGTGGCGATCCGCCCCGGAAGCAGCGTGTTCATGGTCACGCCTGACTTCGCGGCCTGGTGGGCGATCGTCTTCCACGTCGCCAGCACGGCCGAGCGGTTGGCGTTGCTGAGGATCAGGTCCGGGATCGGCTCGCGCACGGCCGTCGATCCGACGTTGAGGATCCGGCCCCAGCGACGGTGGCGCATCTCCGGCAGCACGGTCTGGGCGAAGGCGAGCGGTCCGAGCACGAGCTGCTCGAAGGCGATGCGCCACTCGTCCGGGGTGAAGCTGAGCGGATCAGGCGACGTCGGTGGGCCGCCGGTGTTCGTGACGAGGATCTCGATCGGGCCGAGGTGGTGCTCGACCTCGTGCACGAGCACGCCGATCCCGTCCGTGTTGGCGGAGTCGTGGGCGAAACCGGTCGCACCGATCGCGGCAGCCGCGTCGTCGATGCGCTCCTGCGAGCGCGACGTGATCGCGACGCCGGCACCCTCGTCGATCAGCGCCTTGGCGATCCCCAGCCCCAATCCCTTCGACGCGCCGGTCACGAGCGCCACGCGCCCCTTCAGGCCAAGATCCATTACGCAGTCCTCCCGGTCAGGCCGCGGGCAGCCGGCCCGCCGCACCACAGCGCGAACAGCACTATCGCCAGCGCCGCCCCGAGCCAGTGAAGCCCGGCGACGGTGGCCAGTGCGCTTGGTATGCCCGCCAGCGCCGCCCCGAGCAGCGCCCGCCCAAACGGCAGGCTCAGCGCCGCCGCGGTCACCGCCGCGGCAAGCATCCAGGCAGCCGGCCCGACGAGCCAGCCCCAGTCCTCGAAGAACTCATGCGACAGCGCAAGGCCGGTCGCGAGGCCCAGCACCAGTACCGCGAGAGCCTGGACGAGGGCGGCGCGCAGCGCGAGCGACGTGTCGACGGGCATCACGGCATCCTCGCACGAGCGGCGACGAGCGACCTCTACCATGCGCGCGCGGGCGGTTAGCTCAGCTGGTCAGAGCGCCTGCCTTACAAGCAGGAGGTCCCCGGTTCGAGCCCGGGACCGCCCACTACCACCTACTACTGCTCTGCCGACTGCCACTGCGTGACGCTCAGCTTTCTGCGCTTACCTCGATCCACACCGCGCGAGCAACTGCACAGAGCGATCCGTCGGCGGTGAACACGGCGCTGGCCGTCTCGAGCTTGCGCGCCGTCGCGGGTGATCGGCCAGGCCTGGACCACGTGCGGCACGTCGCCCGCACGGCGCTCGCAGCTCGGCAGCCAGTCGTCCGAGCAGGATCAGGCCGACGTCGCCGAAGAGATCGGTGACGATGCCGCTCGGGCAGTCCAGCGCTCCCCAGACGAACTCGTCGCGCACGCTGCCGGCTCCGTCGGCGAGCGAGGCGTCCGGCGTCCACGGAGCGGCGTAGATCGCGCGCCCCTCGACCGGCCCCGGGAAGATGCAGAGCCCGTCGCCAGGTTCCCGCTGTGGCCCGCAGACGAAGCAGGTCGGGTACGGGTGCCTGTCGCGCCAGGGGTAGCGCGAAGCGGCGCGCTCCGCGTCGGCCAACGACACCGCGTCGGGGACCTCGACCGCCAGCGTCGCCGGGCGCGCCTGCCACGACGACGTCTTCGTCGAGCAGCGACACGTGGTCATCGCCGCGCTCGACCGTGAGCACCCGGCCCAGCGGCGGCGGCACGCGGAGCGTCACTTCGGCTGGACCGTCGATCCAGCGGGCAGCCATCGAACAGGCGTACCCACCATTCGCGCTGTCTGCAGGACCGCAGAAGCGCTCGTCGATCACGACGGTCGCGCGCACCAAGCGACAACCTGTCAGGCCGAACCCGACCGGTCAAGGGACGGTCGGACGCTCGAACGGGGAGGCGACGTACGCTGGAGTGAGCACCGACGTGGCTGCCCCCTGACAGGCGCGGCGGCGACGCGGACTACCCGCCGTCCAGGCCCGCCGTCAGGGAGCGGGCGGTGATCGGTATCGCGTCCAGTCACCTATTGACACCTGTACGCTGGCCACCTGGCGGCTACGACTCGGAGAGCGATTCGTGGTTGACCGATCGGCAAGCGCGCCCGCACGGGGAACCACAGCCGGGCATTCTCGAGACCAAGGGGCCCATCTATGACCTCCCATGCAATCACGTCGGCGTCGCCGAGTCAGGACTTCGGGCAACTCGTGGCCACGCGCGAAGCGAAGGTCGGGATCATCGGGCTCGGGTATGCGGGCCTCCCGCCGGCGCTCGCGTTCTGCGACGCGGGTTTCAACGTGGTCGGGGTAGACCTCAACGAGCAGCGCGTCGCCGACGTCAACGCCAGACGCTCGTACCTCGTGGATGTCCCGCCCGGACCGCTACCCGGCGACCGAGGGTCAGCTCGTCGCGACGGCCGGCTTCGAGTCGGTCGCCGACCTCGACGCTGTCACGATCTGCGTCCCGACGCCGTTGTCGAAGACCCACAGCCCCGACCTGTCGTACGTGGTCAGCGCCGCCGAGGCCGTGGCGCGCACGGGCGGCCCGGGCAGCTCGTCGTCCTGCAGTCGACGACGCACCCCGGCACGACCGCCGATGTTGTCCGGCCGATCTTCGAGCGTGAACGTGGCCGCGTAGGGCAGGACTTCTTCCTCGGTTACGCGCCCGAGCGCGTCGATCCCGGGAATGCGGACTTCACGATCCGCACGACGCCGAAGCTGGTGGCCGGAGTGACGGACGAATGCCTGAAGCGCACCGCCCTCCTGTACGGCGAGATCGTCGACTCGATCGTCACCACCTCCAGCACCGCGGTCGCGGAGATGGCGAAGCTGCACGAGAACACCTTCAGGGCCGTGAACATCGCGCTCGCCAACGAAGCTCGCCCTGATGTGCCGACCGACTCGGAGATCTCCGCCTGGGAGGTCATCGATGCCGCGTCCACCAAGCCGTTCGGCTTCCTGCCGCACTACCCCGGCCCGGGGCTCGGTGGGGACTGCATCCCCGTGGTCCCGCATTTCCTGGCATGGCGCATGCGCGAACTCGGCTACTCGGCGCAGCTGATCCGGGCCGCCCACGAGATCAATGCCACGATGCCGCTGCACGTGATCCAGAAGGTGGGGGATGCGCTCAACGACGTCGCCTCCCGATCAGCGGCTCGAAGGATCCTGCTCGCGGGTGTCGCCTTACAAGCCCGAGGTATCGGACACGCGCGAGTCGCCGAGCCTCGAGATCATGCGACAGCTGCTCAAGCGCGGCGGCGATATCCGCTACTCCGACCCGCACGTGCCTGAGATTCAGCTGGACGACGTTCGTCATGAGGGTGTCGAGTGGTCGGCGGAGGAGGTGGGCGCGGCGGACTGCGTCGTGCTGCTGACCGCCCATCGCGCGTTCGAACGATCCCGATGTCTGGTCTGCGGCGCGCCTGGTGGTGGACACCCGCAACGCGGTTCCGGGCGGACCGTCGGTGCGCCTCATCTGAGCGGCGGCTACCGCAGCGCGTCCAGCAGCACGGCTTCGACCCGCTCGGCCTGGAGCTCGAGGTCGTGCGCGGCGGCGACCCGCCGGGCCGCCGGGTTCGGCGACGGCAGCGCCGCTGCGGCGACCATCCCCGAGGTGATCGAGCCGACGTCCTCCGGGTCGACGAGGACGCCGGTCTCCGGGGTGACGAACTCCGGCGGGCCGCCGACGCGCGTGGCGACCACCGATCGCTCGCAGGCCATCGCCTCGAGCAGCGCCTGGCCGAAGGCCTCGCTCCGGCTCGGCTGGCAGAGCACGTCGCAGGCGTGCATCCAGTCCGCCACGCGCTCGTGCGCGATCCGGCCGATCAGCCGCACGTCCGGCCGGCCCTCGATGTCGGCGCGCAGCGGCCCGTCGCCGACGAGCACCAGCGTGCCCCGGCCGGCGCGCCGGAATGCCTCGACGAGTCGCCGCACGTTCTTGTTCTCGTTGAGCGCCCCGACGAACAGGAAGCGGGGACCGTCGCCCTCCCAGCCGAGCGCCTGCCGGGCCCGCTCCTGGTCAGCCGGCGCGAAGCGCCGCAGATCCACGCCGCAGTCGATCACGTGGGTCAGACCCGCCGCCCGGGGGACGTGGCGCTCCAGCTCGGCGCGCAGGTGATCGGAGACGACGATCACCGCGCTCGCCCGCCGCACGGCCGCGGCCGTGACCGCGCGCACGCCGCGGATGGTGCCGAGGTTGCGCACGTCCTGGCCGTGCGCGGTCAGCACGAGCGGCACGCGGGCCGCGAGTGACGCGAGCGCGGCCATCGCGCCCGCGGGCACGAGGAAGTGCGCATAGACGACGTCGGGCCGAAAGCGCCGCGCGGCGCGCACCGCGTCGGTGCCCAGCCGCGCGTGGCGGATGCGGCTGCCGCCGCGCCGGTCGATCACCACGTACTCCAGCTCGTGGCCGCGGCGCTCGAGGGCACCGGCCATCTGCGCTACGAAAGCGCCGAGGTCGGGGTCGTGTGGCCCGGGGTAGAACTGGGAGACGAGCAGGATGCGCATGCCGGTGGCGCAGCCCGCGGGGGTGGGGAACGCCTCGGGCCGGCGCAGGGCGGACAACAGCAGCGCCCGGCGCTCTTCGACGTCGCGTGCCTGCTCCAGGTCCGCGACCAGCGCCCTGGTCTCCTCGAGCGGCGACGGACCCTCGATCGCCGCGCAGCCCTGGAGCAGCTCCTCGCCGAGACGCTCGTGCGGTCCGGTGATGACCTCCCGCATCACCTCGCCGGGGCGCACACCCACGAGTGTGATCGCCGGGTCGTCGGCGTGCCCGGTCTGGCGCCAGATCCGTGCCGCCAGCTCGCCGACGGTCATCGTGATGGGATCGGCGGCGCTCACGAGCCGCACGGCGCCGCCGCCCAGCAGCGCGCCGTGTGCGAGCAGGGTCGCGGCGTGCGCCATGGTGATCCAGAAGCGCTCCATGCCGGTGCTGCGGTCACCGTACAGCGGTCCACCGGCGCGCGCTTGGCGCAGGAACAGGTCCGATGCGCTGCCCGCGCTGCCCAGCACGTTGACCAGCCGCACGGCGACCCGCTCGCCGCCGCTGCGCTCGGCCGACAGCGCCGTGAACGCCTCCATCGTCCGCTTCGTGCGGCCGTAGAGGCTCGTCGCGAGCGCCGCCTTGTCGGTCGAGGCGACGATGACGGTCCGCACCCCCGCCTGCTCGGCCGCTCGGAGCACGTTCCAGCTCCCGTCGAGGTTCGTCGCCACGAACTCCTCGGGGTAGCGCTCGGCCCAGTCGACGTGCTTGTAGGCGGCGAGGTGGAAGATCGCGTCCGGCGCGGCGCGCTCGAGCTCGGCGCGCAGACGCGCACCGTCGCGCACGTCGCAGAGCACGTGGTCCATCCGCGACAGTGTGCGCGCGTCCCGCGCGCGGTGGTCGGCGACGAGTGACGCCTCGTAGGAGTCCAGCAGGGTGACGCGCTCGGGACGCAGGCCGTCCAGCAGGGCCGCGAGGTGCCGCCCGATCGAGCCGCCGCCCCCGGTGATGACGATGCGCCGCCCGGCGAAGCGCTGCTCGAGCTCGAAGCACCGCCGGGACGGGATCGCGCCGCCCGATGACCGACTGCCAGTCAAAGGGCTCGGGGGCCGGCGGGAGGATCCGCGGCCGCCAGGGAACGGCCGGCTCCCGGAGGGCGCGCTCGATCGCGGCGCAGCCCGCCTTCATGTTCGGCGAGCGCCGGTGGTCGGGCTCGTTGATCTCCGCGACGATGTACGGAACGAGCTCGGCGAGCCGGCGCACGACCGGGTCGAGGTCGAGCTCGCCGGCACCGTAGCTCAGGCCCTCCCCCAACAGGCCTGCGGCGTCGGACACGTGAGCGACGTCGCTGCGCGGTCCGAGCTCCTCGACGTACCGCCCGAGCTCCAGACCCTCGTCCGAGTGCAGCCCGAACAGCGTCGGGTAGGACGCTGCGAAGTTCCGAAGAGCGCCGCGTGCGAGGTGTCGAGCGTGAAGCCGAGCTCGACCACCCGCTCTCCCCATGCGAGCAGGTCGCGCCAGTGCCCCCCGATCGGTGACAGGAAGAAGCCGCCGCTGCGCATGCGCAGCACCGGCGGGACGTTCTCGATCAGCGGCGTTACGCCGCGGTCCAGGCAGGTTCCCGCGAAGAACTGCAGGAACTCCTCGATGTTCGGCTCGTGCAGCGGCGCTGCGTGGCGGAACTCCTGCGGCGTCATCGGGATGAACAGGTGGATCGTGAGCACCGGCGAGCCGATCGCAGCGGCGAACCGCGCGCTGCGCTCGATGCCGGTGCGGGCCTCCTTGTCGAGGCGGTCGACGCGCACGAATGCGCCGCTCGGCCAGGCGACGGGCGCCTCGGCGGTCACGGCGGTGCCGTCGGGGATCTGCCCCCGGACGGCGTCGATCGCCTGGTCGAGCGCGTCCTGGCTCGCGACGTGTGCCGCCGCGAGGCACAGCTCGAAGGCCCTGCCAGGGGCCTGGGCCGAGCCGGTCGGCGATCTGCTCAGGCTCGGGTGCGGCCTTGAGCAGCAGGGTGGTTGGTGAGCCAGTCGACATAGTGGGGAACCGTCTCAGAGAGCGGGCGGACCGGGAAGCCGAGCCTCGGCTGCGCGGCGCCCACGGGGTAGCTGTCGTTCTCGCCGGGCGGCAGGACGCCGCCCGGAAGCTCGATCGGGATGTCGGCGTCCGCCGCCCGGCGGACGAGCTCGGCGGCATCGCGCAGGCTCGTCTCCGTGCCGGAGGCGGCCACGAGCGTCTGGTCCCAGCGGTCGTCCTCGAGCAGGCCGCTCGAGGCCGCCGACGAGATCATCGACGTAGAGGAAGTCCCGGGTGCGTCCCGGGTCTCCCGGGATGACGATCGGCCGCTGCTCGAGCGCGCGCGCCGCGAACGCGGCGATCGCACCGGTTGCGCCCTCCCACGCGACCTGGCCGGGGCCGAACACCGACGAGAGGCGAAGCACGGTCGCGCGGGCGCGATGTGCGCGGCAGGACTCCTCGCCGAGCCACTTCGAGGTCGCGTATGGGTCGCGTCCCGGGTCGTCGGCGACCCGGATCGAGGACGCGTACACGAGCCCGGCGTCGTGTTCGCGGCAGCCCTCGAGGAGGTTCAGCGTCGTGCCGGCGTTCTCGCGCACCGCGCGCGCCGGATCGGCGCGCGCCCGGGCCGGATCCGGGACGCCGGCGAGGTGCAGCACTGCCGTGCGCCCGCGGATCAGCTCACGCGCCGCCGGGTCGCCGGCGTCGAGCTCGACGGCCTCGAGGCCCCGGGCGGCGGCGCGCTCGGCGCCGCCGGGGCGTGCGAGCGCCAGCACGTCGTGACCCCGCTCGCGCAGCAGGGTCGTCGTGCGCCAGCCGAGGAACCCGGTGGCTCCGGTGACGAGCAGTCTCACGGTCGCAGGTACGACGCCACCGAGTGACGGTAGGGGAACGAGCTCGCGTAGTGGCAGGCGCTCCCGCCGGCGGGCTCCTCGCCGCGCGCCGCCGCGGCAACGTCGGCGACCGTCAGCGTGTCGGCGACGATGTTGACCGCGCTGATTCCCGGCTCGGCGGGCAGCTCGTGCAGGGCGCGGGCGGCGTCCTCGACGTGGACGACGCCGATCGTCGCCCGCCCGCCGTCGTCGAGCGGCAGCTCGCGCCCCTCGGCGGCCAGGCGCCGGAAGCGGTCGACGACGGTCTGGGACTCGGGCCGGTCGTGCTCGGCCGGGCTCGGGCCGTAGGTCACGCCGAGCCGCGCGAGCACGAGGTCGAACGGCGCACGGCGCGCGAACATGCGCAGGCACAGCTCGCCGTAGACCTTCGAGAGGTGCGCCAGGTCGCTCTGCTCCCCGTGCGGGTGGTCGGGGCCGATCTCGCCGGAGAGCCCGGCCCCGTAGACGTGCAGCGAGCTGCCGAAGACGAGCGGCGGCCCGCCCGCGTCGGCGACCGCCTGGGCTACGCGGCGCACGCCGACGAGGTTCGTCTGCTCGGTGTAGTCGGGGTCGCGTTCGGAGATTGGGCGGCTCGCCTGGGCGGCGAGCAGGTAGACGCGGTCCGGGCGCTCGGCGAGCAGCGCGTCGAGGGCGGCGCGGTCGCGGATGTCGGCGTCGACGACCTGTGCGCCGCGCCGCTGGAGCCCCGCGAGCTGCGAGCGGTCGGTCGCATACCAGTTGTCGGCGAGCGTGACGTCGTCGCCCGCCCCCAGGGCCGTCTCCGCGAGCACGGCACCGATGTAGCCGGCGCCGAGGACGAGCAGCGAGGTCAACGGGGTCCGGCGACCCGCGCCGGTGTCCGCGGCGGGTACACGACGGCCGCAGGCTACCAACCACGCGCCGCCTGATTTCGGGCGCCGGCGACCCGCTGCGCCGTCGCGTGCCCTATAACCGACGGGGCATGTCCTTCCCGGAGGCACTCGACGCGCTGCTCCACGAGGGCGCCGTGACCTGGGGCTTCGCGCTGGCGCTGGCGACCGTGCTCGCGCTCACGCCGCTCGTCGTCCGGTTTGCCGTGCGCATCGGCGCGATCGATCGCGGCGGGGATCGGCCGCGCGTGCACCGGACCCCGGTGCCGCGGATCGGCGGCCTGGCGATCGTCGCCGGCATCCTCGTGCCCGCGCTCGTGCTCGTCGACCTCGACGGGCCGATGGCGGGCATCGTGATCGGCATCCCGCTGATCGCCGCGGTGGGCTTCGCCGACGACCTGCGCGGTCTGACCCCGCGCGTCAAGCTGCTGGCGGTTCTCGCCATCGCGCTGATCCCGGTCGTCGGATACGACATCCGCGTCCAGGAGATCGGCCTGCCGGTCGTCGGCACGATCGAGTTCGGGTGGGCCTCCTACCCGCTCGCCGTGCTCTGGATCGCGCTGGTCGCGAACCTCATCAACCTCGTCGACGGCATGGACGCGCTGGCGGCGGGAATCGTCGCGATCGCCACCGCGACGTTCGCGATCCTCGCGATCTCCTTCGGCCGCGTCGAGGTGGCGGCGATGTCGGTGATCGTTTGCGGCGCGACGGTCGGCTTCCTGCGCCACAACTACCATCCGGCGAAGATCTTCATGGGCGACACCGGCGCGCTGACGCTCGGGTTCGTCGTCGGGAGCCTCGCGGTCGAGGGCGTCCTGAAGGGCGCCGCCACGATCGCCCTGGCCGCGCCGCTGCTCGTGCTTGCGGTGCCGTTGCTCGACACCTCGTTCGTCGTGCTCAAGCGGTTGCGCTACCGGCGCCCGCCGTTCGGCGCCGACCAGAACCACTTCTACCACCGGTTCATGCGGATCGGGTTCTCGCAGCCGCGCACCGCGGCATACCTGCACGGCTGGGCGGCGCTGATGTCCGGCTATGCCCTGCTGCTGCGATTCGTGCCCCCACGGCCGGGGGGCGACTGGGATCCGGGCAACGCGTTGATCTGCACCGTCGCGGGCGTGTTCGTGCTCGCCGTCTCTGTCTGGATCGTCTACACGCTCGAGATCCTCAAGGCCCGGCACCTGCAGGCGCTCGGCATTCGGGTCCAGGCGGTCGAGCCCGTGGACGAGGACGAGGTCGCCGCCCCGCCCGAGGTCGTCGCCGGCCGCGGCTGAGGCGCCGTCAGCCGAGCTGCGGCAGCGCCAGGCGCAGCAGCGCGCGCGGGTCGCGGCCCTCGATCGTCTCGGGAACGCGCGGCTTCTTCTCGAGCACCAGGTCCTCGGGTCCGCTGAGCCGCCGCAGGCGCCCCTCGCGGATGAGCAGCTCGTCGACGGCGCCGGGGCGTCCCTCGAAGATCGACCAGACCGGCGTCCCGAGCACCGCCGCCTCGCGGTTCATCGTCCCCCCGGCGGAGACGAGCAGGTCGGCGAACGCGACGAGGCTGCGCCCGTCCTCCGCCCGCCGCGGCACGATGACCCGCTCGAGCCTGAGCGCCTCGATCGCGTCGGCCTGCTCGGGGGTGCGCGAGAGCACGACGGCCTGCACGCGCGCGTCGGCGGCGAGCCGGCGCAGGATCCGCGGCAGCAGCTCGTTCTCCGAGCCGCCGAGGTAGAGCGCGTACGAGGGCGCGGTGCGTACGACGCACAGCACGCTCGCCGGGTCGACGCCCAGCCGGCCCGGCAGCTCGCGGTCGGGGCGAAAGCCGGCCAGGTAGTACTCCTCCTTGAGGCCCGGGTACCGGACGAGCTTCGGCGCTCGCGCCCCGTAGCGCCGCAGCCGCTCGGGCGGGATCGCCTCGGGCACGAGCACGCGGTTCGCGAGCCGGCAGTTCACGTGGTGCTGAGCCATCGCCCACTCGTAATCGAACATCGTCGTGTTCGGGATCCGCAGCGCGCGGGCGGCCACCGGCAGGTCGGTCGACCCGTGCGCGAGCGCGAGGTCGAAGCCGCGCCCGCGTCCGAAGCGGATCATCTGCCGCGCCCGCCCCACCGCGGCGCGCGCCTTCTCGATCCGCCGCGCCCCCGCCGTGGTGGCCGAGCGTCGTGTAGGGGTGGCCCCAGTCGTCGAGCAGTTCGAGCGTGTGGGAGAGCGGTCGCGCGGTGATCGTCACGCCGTGCCCCTCGGCCTCCATCCGCTCGACGAGCGGCCGCAGCACGAGCACGTGCGCGGTGTTCGTCATGTCGACCCAGACCCGCACGTCGCGCCGCGCCGCGCTCAGGCCGCCGGGGCGGCGGGCCGCCCGCAGGCGGCGGCTCCGTGGGTGATCGTCGGGGACGTCATGTTGCTCGCCTCCGGGAGCTTCGCAGCTGGACGGCTCCGCATGCTTCCCGTACCTCGCCCCCGAGCCGGCGTCAGCGGTTTCTCGCGCGGCGGGCCATGGTGCGTCATGCTGCTCGCCGATGGCCAGAGATGCAGCCCACCGCCGGGTCCTGATCGCTGAGCAGCGCGCGTCCCGGCTCGCCTGCGCGCTGGCCGTCGTCGGCGCGCTGTGCGCCGCGCTGGCGGCGGGCGCCGCTGCCGTTCCCGCCGTCAACGGCATCTATGACGTCAGTGACACGCCGTCGAAGCTCGTTCAGGGATCCGACGGGAACGTCTGGGTCGTCGTCGGCGGCAACACGCTCGCCCGCTTCGCCGCCGACGGAACCAAGCAGGAGTTTCCGCTGACCGGCGTCACGGGAGCGAAGGGAATCACCAGCGGCCCGGACGGGAACCTCTGGCTGACGGCGTCGACGAAGATCGTCCGGGTGCCGCCCGCGAACCCGGCCGGGCTGACCTCGTTCACCGTCAACGACGTGATCACGCCGCAGGCGATCGTCACCGGCCCGGACGGGAACCTCTGGACCGCGAGCGCCGACAAGGTCCTCAAGGTCACTCTTGCGGACCCCGCCAACCCGACGCTCTTCACGCTGACCAGCACCGCCTCGCCGAGCGCCCGCGGCATCACCAGCTCCGGCGGCCTGCTGTGGATCGTCGACTTCGGCGGATCGATCGTGAGCATGACGACGGCAGGCGTCCAGACGCCTCACGCGGTCGGCGGCGGCCCGCAGGAGGTCGCGGGCGGCCCGAACGGTCAGGTGCTCTACGCGAACCCGGGCGCACTGCCACAGCAGGTCGGGCGCCTCGTGGCGGGCGGGCTTCCGCAGACGATCGACCGGCCGCAGGCCGACCCGTTCGGCATCACGTTCGGCCCGGACGGCGCGTACTGGGTGGCCGAGTTCGCGGCAGGCGGCCTCGCTCGCGTGAGCACCGACGGCGCCGTCACGACGCTCGGCGGTCTCCCGGCGAACGATCCGCGCGAGATCACAAGCGGGCCGGGGAACACGCTGTGGGTGTCGCTTGAACTGACGAAGAAGGTCGCGCGCGTGACGGGTGTCGACCCACCGCCCCCGCCGGTCACCCCGCCGGTCACCCCGCCGGATCCCGCGACGCCCGGCCCCGCGCCGGTCACTGCGCCCGCGCCCGCGCCGCCGACGATCGCCGACACGACGGCCCCGCGCGTGACCGGCCTGCGGATCAGGCCCTCACGCTTCAGGCGCTCTTCGCGCAGGCTCGCGCGCATCGCCGCGTCCAAGCCGAGGGCGCGCATCCAACTCACGCTGAGCGAGCCGGCGACCGTCACCTTCAAGGCGCAGCGGCTGCGCTCCGGGCGCCGTGCCGGCAGCCGCTGCGTAGCGCGGACGCGCCGCAACCGCGGCCGCGCCGCGTGCCAGCGCGTGACGCCGAGCGGCGGGTCCGTGGCGCTGAAGCTGAGCGCGGGCCGCAATGTCGTCGGGTTCTCGGGGCGGCTACGGCGGGCGCTGCCTGCGGGCAGGTACCGCCTGGTCGTCGTGGCACGCGACGCGGCCGGCAATGCCTCGACCACGCGGCGGACCGGGTTCACGATCCTCGCGGCCGGACGGCGCTGAGTTCGAGCGAGTCGCGCACGGCCGCGGCGACCCTGGTGGCGGGTCGTCGTTCGCAATACTCGCCGCCAGGCCTGCCCATTACGGAAGGATCCGACGTGAAGCGCCTATCAGTTCTGTCCCGCTGGTCGTACTCATCACGCTCGCCTTCACTTCGGTCGCCAAGGCGGACCCGGTGGGCAAGCACCGGACAACTCGCGCTGACGTCGTGCGTTACTGGTCGGACGCACGGATGAAGGGGGCGTCCCGGTCGAGCGGGTGGCCAACCCCGCCAAGGGCAAGCCCGGCGGGGGCAGCGGCAAGCCCGGAGGGTCGACACCCAGCTACCCGTACGCTGCGCTGACGCCGCCGTCGCCTACACGTCGTCGCCGACGAACACGAACGGCAAGGTCTACTTCACGCAGGGCCGCAAGAACTACGTCTGCTCGGGGACTGCGCTGACGAGCACGAACAAGAGTGTCGTATGGACCGCCGGACACTGCGTCACACGCGGGACCGGGGCGCCGGAACTCGTCCGGCGCCTTCCACACGAACTGGATGTTCGTGCCTGCGTATCTGGACGGCTCCGCGCCGTACGGCAGGTTCACGGCTTCGAAGCTGTTCTCGACTTCCGGCTGGGTCGGCGCCGGTGACTTCCGCTATGACCTGGGCGCCGCAGCCGTGAGCACGTCGGACACCTCCGCTCTCGATCTCACGACCGCCGTCGGTGGGGGCCGCACGCTGCGCGCCGGCGCCTCGGTGCGCGCGAGCTACACGCTGTACGGCTACCCGCAGGGCAGTCCGTTCGACGGTCGGACGCTGCGCGGCTGCGCATCACCGTTCGGCCTGTTCGACCCGTACTCCGCGGAACCCAAGCCGATCGGCGTCGGCTGCAACATGACCGGTGGCTCGAGCGGCGGTGCGTGGCTCAACGACGCCGGCGAGGTCGTGTCGGTCAACAGCTTCGGCTACTCCAGCTACCCGGACGTGATGTTCGGGCCCCAGCAGGGCAGCGATGCGGCGGGTCTGTTCGCCGCGGCGCAGGCCTACTGATCTGCGGCCGACACGGCCAGCCTTGTGATGTCGCCATCCCGGGTGCGATCACCCGAGCGGCGACCTGAGTGCCGAGGTGCCCAGCTCGGTGCCAGTAGAAAACTCACCTTGACTCGCGGGTCAGGAGCCTGAAAGGGTGACATAAGGGGGAAGGGCAACGGGCAGGGAAACCAACAAGGAGGAAGCAACGTGCTGTATTCAGCAAGCCGCCGCCGCATGGTCGCGGTGCTGGCAGGAGGGGCGCTCGCAGCCCTCGCGATCGTCGGACCCGGGGTCGCTCAGGCGGCTAAGGAGCGTCCGGTCAAGGTGATGACCCAGAACCTCTATCTGGGCGCCGATCTGACCCCGGCGATCGCTGCCGGAAGCATTCCCGGCGCTCGCCGCCGCGGGCACTCAGATCTGGAACACGGTCCAGGCAACCGACTTCCCGGCGCGCGCCAAGGTGATCGCCAAGGAGATACAGAACGCCGACCCGGACCTGATCGGGCTCCAGGAGGCCGCTCACTGGTTCACTGGTGCGCCCGACGGAATCCCGGGACTGACCCCGGGGGCCACTCCGGCGACGACGTCGGCCATCAACTTCCTGGACATCCTCCAGGCTGAACTGGCGGCCATCGGCGCGCCGTACAACGTCGTCGCAAGCCAGAACGAGGCGAACATCGAGGGCATCACGGCCTCCGGGTTCGACATCCGCCTGCTCCAGCGCGACGTCATCCTGGTCAAGAAGAACGCGGTCGACGCGGGCGAAGCCAGCTGCGGCAACGTGATCCAGGGCAACTACGCCAACAACCTGTCGTTCCCGCTGCTCGGCATCCCGAACGCGGTGACGAGCACGCGCGGGTTCGTGTCCGCCGACTGCACCGTCAACAAGCGGTCGTTCCGGTTCGTCAACACGCACCTGGAGGCGTTCAGCGCCGGGTTCCGTGCGCTGCAGGCTCAGCAGCTCGTGACGAGCGGCCCGGCGAGCACCGTCACGCAGAAGGTGGTTCTCGTCGGCGATCTGAACTCCGATCCGTCCAACGGGTCGGCATCGCCGCCGGATCCCACGCCGAACAACACTGGCGTACAACATCATCCGGTTCTCGGCCGGCTACTCGGACACGTGGCTGGCGGTCAACCCGCCGACGACGTCGAGCAGTCTCGCGGAGCCGGGCGATACGTCGGGCTTCAGCGAGTTCGTCAACGACTCGGACACGTCGAGCATCGACTCGCGCATCGACCACATCATGGCGCGCGGCGGTGTCGGCGTCACGAAGTCGGTGACGACCGGGCTCGACTCGGACAACCGCACGCCGGGCGGCCTCTGGCCCTCCGACCATGCGGGCGTGGTCGCAACGCTCACGCCGTAGACAGCACTGAAGGTCGGGCGTGATCGCAGCGCGCCACGCCCTAGACAGCACGCAGTCAGGTCCCGTCGGCCCAGTGCCGGCGGGACCTGCTGCTGTCTCCGACGTGCAAGAGTCCGGCCGAGATGGCGGCCGACGCGCAGAGGGACAGGCCCAGCGGCGCGCGAGCGGTCGTCGAGGCTCTCTCTCTGGTCGGCGTCGAGGTCGCATTCGGGCTGCCGGGCGTTCACAACCTCGCCCTCTGGCGCGAGCTTCACGGCAGCGCCATACGCGTGCTCGGCGTACGCCACGAGCAGACCGCCGCCTACGCGGCCGACGGGTACGCGCGAGCGTCCGGCCGCCTCGGCGTGGCGCTCGTGACCACCGGCCCCGGCGCGGCCAACACGCTCGCCGCGGTCGGCGAGGCGAGCGCGTCGCATTCGCCGGTCATCGTGATCGCCACCGACGTTCCGGTGTCGCTGCGCCGCCCGGGCGTCGTGCGCGGCCTGCTGCACGAGTCGCGCGACCAGGCGGCGCTGTTCGCGCCGATCGCGAAGGCGGCGCTCGAGGTCGGGAGCGCCCACGAGATCGCGGCGACGATCGACCGCGCCGCCGCCATCGCGCTGACCGCGCCGGCCGGCCCCGTGTACGTCGGCATTCCCGCGGACCTGCTGGATGCGCCTGTCCATCGCCGCGATGCGGATGCGGGGCGGGCGCGGGATCGCGGCTCGCGATCGCCGATGCCGGGTCGGTGGCGCCGGCCGAGGGGGCCGCGGCGGCGGCCGCGGCGCTGCCGGCGGGCGCGCAGCGACCGCTGATCTGGGCCGGCGGGGGCGCCGTCCATGCCGATGCCGGCCCCGCGCTCGCCGCGCTCGCCGAGCGGCTCGCGGCGCCGGTGCTCACCACCTACCAGGGCCGTGGGCTGATCCCGCCCGGCCATCCGTGGGCGGTGCCCGGCCCGGTCCACGTTCCCGAGATCGGAGCGCTGTGGGATGAGGCGGACGTCGTGCTCATCGTCGGCAGCGACCTCGACGGGATGATGACGCAGAACTGGCGGATGCCGCGCCCGCCCCGCCTGGTCGCCGTGAACGTCGATGCGGACGACGCGGCCAAGAACTGGGCTCCGGACGTGACGGTGGCGGCCGACGCGCGGCTGGGGGTGGAGGCGCTGGTGAGCGAACTGGGTGACGCAGCTCCGGGGGCTCCACGCACAGGTCGCCTGGATGGTCTGGCGGAGGCCGTTCGCGGACGCGTGGCGGCGGATGAACCGCAGGCCGAGGCCCTGCTCGGCGCGCTGCGGAGCGGGTTGCCGGCGGAGACCGTGATCGTCGCCGACATGTGCATACCCGGCTACTGGGTCGCCGGCTTCCATCCCGTGCCCGCCCCCCGGAGGCTCGCCTACCCGGTCGGCTGGGGGACGCTCGGCTTCGCGCTGCCCGCGGCGCTCGGCTCCGCGCTCGCCCACGATGGGCCGACGCTCTGCATCTGCGGCGACGGCGGCTTCCTGATGGCCTGCGGCGAGCTTGCGACGGCGGCGCAGGAGCAAGTCGCGCTGACGATCCTGCTGGTGGAGGACGGCGGCTACGGCATGCTGCGCTTCGACCAGCAGCGCGCCGGCGCGCCGAGCTTCGGCGTCGACCTCGCCTCCCCCGACTTCGCCGCTCTGACGCGCTCGTTCGGCGTGGCCGCCGAGCGCGTGACCGTCGAGCGGCTGGATGAGGCGCTCGCGGCCGCCATCGCCACCCCCGAACCGGCGATGCTGGTGCTCGAGGCGGCGCTGCGCCCGCCTCCGACGACCTCGCCCCGCTGGTACCGCACAGCCCGCCCCGAACCCGCATGACGAAGAGCGCATCCGAGGAGAACCGATGACCGCCACGGCCCCGACGATCACGTCACTGCTTCACGGCACGGCATATCCCGACGCCCCGGGTGGCGAGATCGAGGCGCGCAATCCTGCCGACCTCGAAGACCTCGTCGCCCACGTGCGGCTCGGCGATGCGGGAACGTTCGTCAGCGCCTGCGCCGCTGCGCGTGCAGCGCAGGCGGACTGGTCGGCGGTTCCGGCGCCGGTCCGCGGGGAGGCGATCGCCAATCTGTCGCGTCTCGTCGAGGACAACAAGGAGGCGCTCGCCAAGCTGGTGACGCGCGAGATCGGAAAGCCCTTCGGCGAGGCGCTCGGTGAGGTTCAGGAGGTGGTCGACACCTGCCGTTTCTTCCTCGGGGAGGGGCGCCGTCTCTACGGCCGGACGGTTCCCAGCGAGATGCCCGACAAGCATCTCTTCACCTTCCGGGTCCCGGTCGGCGTCGCCGCGATCATCACCGCCGGGAACTTCCCCGTCGCCGTCCCCAGCTGGTACGTCGTGCCCGCGCTGCTGTGCGGCAACACCGTCGTCTGGAAGCCCGCCGACTACGCCGCCGCGAGCGCCGAGGCGCTCGCTCGCCTGGTGCTGAAGGCGGGGATCCCGCCGGGCGCGCTTCAGCTCGTGCTCGCCGGCGGCGACCAGACCGAGCAGGGCCTCGGGGACGCGCTCGACGCGGGCCTAGTCGACAAGGTCGGCTTCACCGGCTCGACCGCGGTCGGCAGGCGGATCGGAGCGCTCTGCGGACGCCATCTCCAGTCGCCCTGTCTCGAGCTGGGTGGCAAGAACCCGCTCGTCGTGATGGACGACGCCGACCTGGAGCTTGCTGTCGAGGGAGCCCTTTTCAGCGGATTCGGCACGGCAGGCCAGCGCTGCACGTCGCTCGGCACGGCGATCGTCCATGAAGCGGTTCACGATGAGTTCCTGCGGCGCCTGACCGAGACCGTCGAGCAGGCGCCGATCGGCGACCCGACCGCGGACGTCCTCTACGGGCCGATGCTCGGCGAGCGCTTCCTGCGCCGCTTCGAGGACGGGCATCTCGGCCTGGTCCGAAGCCACCATTCGCTGCACGGCTCGACCGCGACCGGGCGCATCAGCGCCGCAAAGCCGCGCGCCGGCTTCGTCGGGGATCCCGAGCGCGGCCTCTTCGCCCACCCGACGATCGTCAGCGGGGTGCGGGCGGATGACGAGCTTGCGTGCACCGAGACCTTCGGGCCGCTGATCGGCGTCGCCCGCTTCGCGGACTGGGAGGAGGCGATGACCCTCGCCAACGGGCACGGGTACGGGCTCTCGTCCGCGATCTACACGCGCAGCCCTGAGCACGCGTTCCGCTTTCGCGAGCAGGTCGGTGCCGGGATGGTCAGCATCAACAACTCGACCTCCGGCGCCGAGGCACACCTCCCGTTCGGTGGCAACGGGCGTTCGGGAAACGGCTCGCGCCAGTCCGGGGTCTGGGTGCTCGACCAGTTCACGCGCTGGCAGTCGATGAACTGGGACCATTCGGGGCGCCTCCAGAAGGCGCAGATGGACGTCGCGGAGATCGAGGCGGATCTGGGCTTCAGGTTGTGAGGGCCGTCGGCCTGAAGGACACCGCCGCCGACGCCCGAACCACCAGATCATGACCAGCCAGCAGGCAGGGACGATCGACGTCGGAGCGGTGTTCGAGCGCGTGCTGCGCACGTATGCCGAGCACTGGCGCGTGCTGATCCTCGGCGCGCTGATCCTGTTCGCGCCGATCGCGCTGCTGGGCGGCATCGTGGCGGCGAGTGACAGCGCCGGGCTCGCGATCGTGCTGATGGGACTGATCGTCCTCGGCTCGATCTGGTACCAGGGGATGGTCGTCGAGACGGTTCGTGACGTGCAGGACGGCCGGCTCGACAGCAGCGTCGGGCAGCTCTTCGCATCGGTCACGCCCGTGCTCGGAACCCTGCTCGGAGCCGGTCTGCTCGCCGTGGCCGGGGTGCTCGTCGGCTTCCTGCTGCTGATCGTGCCGGGTCTCTACCTGCTGACGATCTGGGCCGTTCTGGCGCCGGCGATCGTCATCGAGAGGGTCGGGGTCGGTGCTGCCTTCGGGCGCAGCCGCGAACTCGTGCGAGGCAACGGCTGGCAGGTGTTCGGCGTGATCGTCGCGGTCTTCGCGATCCAGTTCATGCTCTCCGTCGTCCTCAGCGCGATCGGCGCGATCGGCGACTCGGTCGCCTGGAACGTGCTGCTTCAGCTCGTCCAGTCGCTGATCGTGGCGCCGATCTGGGCGCTCGCAGCGTCGATCCTCTACTTCGCGCTGCGTGAGGCGCATGGGGACTCCGCGCTGGCCCAGCCCACCGGAGTGCTGCGCGGTGGCTTCGTCCCGCCGGTGCCCCCGATGTCCCGGAGCCCGCGGTCACGCCGCCCCCCGAACCTCCGACGGCCCCCGGGGCGCAGGTGGGGGCCGACGAAGATGCGGCGGTCCTCGAGGAGCCTGCCCCGACCGTCCAGCCGGACCCGGAGGCGGGCGCCGACGACCGTGCGAGCGCCGTGGACGCGTTCGGCACGGCCGCCGACGAGCCGCAGCGTGATCCCTTCGGGCAGCCGTCGGGCGACCCCGAGGAGAAGCCGGAGCCGCCGGTCTCCCAGCCGGAGCCGCCGGCCTTCCAGCCGCCTGAGCCCGGTCAGAGCGTTCCGCCGCCGGGCTGGAAGAAGCCCGACGAGTAGTCCCGCGCGGGTCTCTCTCGGCGGCGCCCCAGTGGCGACCGGCCCTACGCCGCGAGCCGCGCCGCGTCTGCGTCGATCACGCGAGCCGGCGACGCCGAGCGCACGGTCATCGCCAGTCCCCCGCGCGGCGAGATCGTCGGCGCGTGGCGGATCCTCAGCCGGTACCCCGGAACGAGTTCCAGCCGGAAGCGGCTGAGGACCTTGCGCGCGATCAGCGCTATCTCCGCCTGGCCGAAGCGCATCCCGATGCAGGTGCGCGAACCGCCGCCGAACGGGACGTAGGCGCCCTTCGGGAGCGCGGCCCTGCCCTCGTCGGTGAAGCGGCGAGGGTCGAAGCGCTCGGGGTCGGCGAAGACGTCCGGCAGGTGGTGGCTGGCCCACGACGAGTAGTGGACGTGAACCCCGGCGGGCACCTTCTGACCGGCGATCTCGAAGGCGGCCAGCGAGCGCCGCGGCCCGGTGTAGGCGGGCGGGTACTTGCGCAGCGTCTCGTCGATCAGCATCTCGACGGTGATCTGCGGATCGTCGAGCAGTTCCGGGTTCAGCGCGAGCTCGTAGAACAGGAACGAGACCGTCGAGGTCGTCGTGTCGTGCCCGGCGAACAGCAGCGTCATGACCTCGTCGCGGATCTGGTCGCGCGGCAGCGGCCTGCCGTCGTCGTCGGTCGCATCGAGCAGCATCGAGAGGATGTCGGGCCCGCGGCGCCCGGACGCGCGGCGCCCGTCGATCTCGGCGAAGATCAACGTGTCGAGCCGCCGCCGCGATCGCCGCAGGCGGTCGTAGGGGGAGCCGGGACCGCGCAGAAGCTGCATCGCAAAGCCGCGCGAGTGGTAGGCCAGGGCCGACTCGAACTCGTCCGCGGCGTCGATGCCGCCGGCCTGCGCCGCGTCGGGGTCGATCCCGAACAGCGCGCGCATCGCGACCCTGAGGGCGACGTTGCGCGTCCAGTCGTAGACGTCGATCACGGCGCCCGGCACGAACGCCGTCAGCGCGGCGTCGATCTCGTCCTCCATGACCCTCATGGCCGCCCTGATCCGGGGCTTGTGGAACGCCGGCAGCATCATCTTGCGGTGTACGCGGTGGTAGTCGCCGTCGGTCGTCAGCAGCCCGTCGCCCATCAGCGGGATCAGGTCGCGGAAGTGGCCGTCGCGCCACGAGAAGTTCGCCGCGTTCGCGACGAGCACGTGGTGGTTGGCCTGCGGGCCCAGGACGAAGACGACGTTGTGGTGGAGGATCTTCAGCGTGAAGACCGGGCCGTAGCGACCGTAGGCCTCCAGCAGCACGCCCAGCGGATCACGAATGAAACGGTTCGTTCGCTCCAGGCTGAACGACGTCTCACCCGGGGGGAACGGCGTCGTCGCCGCGCGGTCCGCCGTACGTCGTCGAGCAGCACCGCGAGCGGGTTGGCCGTAGGGGCAGGCGGTCGCTCTGGCATCGCGGACGAGAATACTGAAGGTGACGCCTGCGTCATCTAAGCGCGCAGACGTCACCAGAACGAGCGAGACCCCGCGTTCGCGGGGTCTCGTCGCTTGGTCGGCTCAAGCGCGCGAGCGCGCGTCTGTGAGCCCGAGGTTCAGGGAGGGCTGTGCGGTCTCCGGCATCGCCGGCTTGTCGCCGCCGTGCCAGCGCCAGCCCTTGCCCTTCTTGCGTCCTCGTTCTCGACCGGCGACTGGTCGTCGACCTTGTGCTTGTTGCGCTCGCCGCGGTGACCGCGGCGCTTGCCACCGTTGCGGCACTTCTTGTTGCCGCGGTGGGACGCCTTCGCCTGGCCGTGCCTGTTGCCGTGGCCGCGCCTGTTGCCGTGGCCGCGCCTGTGGCCGTGGCCCTTCTTCTTGCCGTGGCCGTACGTGACCGCGGGCGCGGGCGGGTCGCGGCGCTCGACGCGCTCGCACGATCCGGCGGGGTTCTCGGCGTGGCGTCGGTGATCTGGTCGTAGGTGTCGAGGATCGCCTTGTCGTTGCCCTCGCCGCACGTGATCTTGTCGACCTCGCCGTCGCGCGTGCGGAAGACGTCGTCGCCCTTGCCGCCGTCGAGCGTGTCGCCCGACGGGGTCGCCCATCGATGCCACGTCGGCCTTCGCGAGCGCCCACAGGCGGTCGTTGCCGTCGCCGCCGTACGACGTGTCGACGCCGACGTTGGCGTAGATGACGTCGTTGCCGTCGCCGCCGTTCTGCGTGTCGTCACCCTTGCCGCCGCTCATGCGGTCGTCGCCGCCGTCGCCGTTGGAGGTGTCGTTGCCGTCGCCGCCGTTGATCCGGTCGCGGTCGTCGTTGCCTGAGAGGTTGTCGTCGCCGTCGCCGCCGTTGATGCGGTCGTTGCCGGTGCCGCCGTCGACCGTGTCGTTGTCGTCGCCGCCGTTGATGCGGTCGTGATCGGCGCCGCCCTGCACGGTGTCCTTGCCCTTGCCGGCGTTGATGCGGTCGTTGCCGGTGCCGCCGTCGATCGAGTCGTCGCCGTCGAGCGCCCTGACACGGTCATTTCCGCCGAGCGCGGTGATCGTGTCGGCATCGTTGGTGCCGACGAGCTTGTTGTTGCCGTCGTCACCGGTGATGACCGCGGCGAACGCGGCTGTGGCGGTGATCGCCAGCAGCGCGATGATGGCTGCGAGCGAGAGGGTGAATCGGGGGGTGCGCATGTTCGTCCTTTGCCTCCCAGGCATCGGTTTGCGATCGGTTTCTGGGCGCAGGAACACGACTGCGCCGGAAGAGTTGCGCTGCGGCCAACGGGCCCGCGTTCCCGTTTGCTTTACTGGACGCGCGCCCGGGGGCGTAGCTCAGTTGGTTAGAGCGCCGGCCTGTCACGCCGGAGGTCGCGGGTTCGAGTCCCGTCGCTCCCGCTCAGCTGACGCTGAGACGTACGGCGCACGGCGTCCAGCCTGGACGTTTCGTCGAGCGGAGGTGGGACGGATGAGAGCGCTGCTGGCAGTGATCGCGATCGCCGCGACGGTCGTCCTGGTCGCCGTGCTCGTCACGGGGAACGACGACGGGGACAAGCCTGCGACGACGAGCGCGCCCGCCACGACGACCGCGCCCGCGACGACGACCCAGCAGGAGACGGTTCCGGCCGTCGTGAACGTCTCGATCGGCGACAACTTCTACGAGCCGGCGAACATCACGATCAAGCGCGGGCAGTCGATCAGCTGGCGCAACGGCGGTGCGGTCGCCCACACCGTCACGTCCGACAGCGGCAGCACGGTCAAGTTCGACTCCGGCACGCTCGAGCCGCGTGGCGCCTACGCGCTGAAGCCCTCGACAGCGGGCAAGCTGACCTACTACTGCACGATCCACGGCAAGTCGCAGTCCGGGACCGTCACGGTCGAGCGCTGAGCGACTGCGCGCCGGCAGCGGGTGCCGTGACCCGTTTGACCGGAAACCTGTCGCTGGAGTACGTTCGCAACCCTGCGCTCGCTGCTCCGTGCTCCTGCTGGTCTTGTGCCCTGCGGTACGAGCAGGAGGCTGGGTACCCCGGCGATTCGCGTCGCCATCGTGGTCACAGCTCTCGTCCTCGGTACGGCGCCCGTAGCCGCCGCACAGACGAACCTGATCTCGACGGTCGCAGGAACCGGCGTACCGGGCTTCAGCGGAGACGGAGCTGCCGCGCCGGCGGCTCAGCTGAGCATCCCGATCTCGGTGGTGGGCCTGCCCGACGGCGGCTTTCTGATCGCCGACCAGATCAACTACCGCATACGCCGTGTGACGTCCGCCGGCTTCATGACGACCGTGGCGGGCTCCGGCGGCGTCGGCTTCAGCGGTGACGGCGGGTCGGCGCTCGATGCTCAGCTCGACGCGCCGTCCGGTGTTGCGATGACGGTCGACAACGGCATTCTGATCGCCGACTCGAACAACAACGCAGTGCGTCTCGTCAGCGCCGGCGGGACGATCACGACGGTCGCAGGCGGAAGCGGCGCCGGTTACAACGGTGACAACATCGCGGCCGGCTCGGCGAAGCTCTCGTTCCCCGCGGACGTCGCCGTCACCCCCGACGGCGGCTTCCTGATCGCCGACGTCGACAACCACCGGATCCGCAAGGTGCTCGGCGGCGTCATCACCACCGTCGCCGGCACGGGGGCAGCCGGGTTCAACGGCGACGGCCCCGTCGGCTCGGTGCAGCTGAACAAGCCGTCGAGCATCGCCGTCACCCCTGACGGCGGGTTCCTCGTCGCCGACACGAACAACCAGCGCGTGCGCAAGGTGCTGAACGGCGCGGTCACGACCGTCGCCGGCAACGGCGTCGCGGGCTTCGAGGGCGATGGCGGCCCCGCAACCTCGTCGACCTTCGACTCGCCGGTGCGCGTCGCCGTCACACCGGACGGCGGTTTCCTCGTAGCCGACCGCTTCAACCACCGCGTGCGAAAGGTGGACGCGGCCGGGCGGCATCTCGACGGTCGCCGGCACGGGGACCGCCGGCTACAACGGCGACGGCATCCTCGCGACCTCCGCTGATCTCAATCAGCCGTTCGGGGTCGGCGTGACCGCCGAGGGCGACTACCTGGTAGCGGACGTATTCAACAACCGCATCCGGCTGGTCGACGCCGCTGAGCCGCTTCCCGCGCCGCCTCCGGTCCCGCCGACGCCTCCGCCCGCGGCGACGCCCCCGCCCCCGACGGAGCGCAACCTCACCGCGCCGCAGGTCAGCTTCAGCGGCCGCGTCGCCGGCAGGGCCCAATACGCGTGCAGCACCGGGACGTGGGAGGGGCTGGCCGCTGCACCCGGCTTCCAGTTCACCTGGTGGCAGGTGAACGACCTGATCAGATTCGATGCGGTCCTGGGGTCGCCGGTCCCTTGAGCAGAAGGGTCGGGACCGGGCCCACATACAGCCTCGCGGCCGCCGACGTCGGCAAGAAGTTCTATTGCGCGGTACAGGCGCGCGGGGGTTCGGGCGCCCTGCTCTCGGCAACCAGCCCGACGTCCGTCCTGACCGGGGCGTTCGAGGGTGCTCTCGCTCTGCCGATACTCCTGAGGGCGCGCGAGTACGGCGACTTCCGCATCCGCGGAATCGACGTCGTCCAGGTCGTGCAGCCGACGAGCGGCGCGGCGATGTTCGGATACCTTCCCGACGCTCGTTTCACCCTGTTCTGCGGCGGCGGTGCGCCGACGGCGTTCAGGGCTGTCTTCAGGGACTGCACGAGTGCCGGCCGGGACCTTCAGCGCGTCCCGTACGCGGGCGTTCCGCTCGACCAGCGCAAGCGCACCAGCGCGCTCGTCTACGTCGGAATGGCGAGCGCTCCCGCGACGGATGCCGCGCAGGCGCTCGACGTCACCCTCAGCGCGCGCCTCGGCGGCCGGCGGCTCAGCGGCGCGATCACGCGGACGATCCGTAATCCGCCGGTGGCCGCGTCGCGCTGGGTTTCTTCAGGGGAGCGCGGTACCACGAGCTTTGCGGTCAGCTTCTCGGTGCCGGCCTCCTGGCTGGCGTCAGCCGTGCTGAGCGGCGACCGGCTCGATCTCGAGGCCAGCGTCTCGCTCCCGGCCGGCGCGGGAGCTGGTGCCCTCGTCGAGTGCAATCTGGTGCTCAACGTGAACTGCGGCCGCGACAACCACTTCCGCGTCGATGGCCTCCCCGTCTTCGACGACTTCCCGGACCTGACGATTCGCAGCCTGCAACTGCTGAACGGGGCGCAGACCGCTCAACCCGCCGGGGCAGGTGTTGGCGAAGGCGCTGGAGATCTACCCCGGCGGCGATCGGGTCAACGTGCTCCCTACAGCGGGACGGTCGACATCAGCTCTGCTGCGTCGCTTCGTGCTGACCGACGTCGCCTGCACCAACTTCCGGGACCCGACGCAGACAACAGGTCAGAACACGCGCTCCTGCCGCATCGCCGGCGTTGCGGCGGCGCTGGATCAGTGGTGGCTGAGCGACGCTCAGAACCGCTCGGGCTACAACATGCTGCTCGCGGTGCACCGCTACCCGACGGGTAACGGCGGCACCGAGCCAGGGTCAAAGCGCGGCAGCACCGTCCTCACGACTCCGGGCGAGATGCCGACCCTGCAGATCAACGACGGAAGCCTCAATCGTCCGCTGACCGCGGCGGCGCACGAGTACGGTCACGCGTTGACGCTCCCGCATGCCGGCCAGAACTGCAACGGCACCCGCGTCGGCAACCCTCAGCAGGGCGAGCCCTGGCAGACGGACGACACGGGACGGCTGCAGGGCATCACCGGCGAGCAGAAGGTCGTGCTGCTGCGCAGCCGGCTGACGACACGGGTTGACGGGACGCCGACTCCCCTGTTCGACCTCATGTCGTATTGCGCCAACTCCAGCACCGGTGCGGGCGACCCGGACTCCTGGCTGTCAGCCCGCAACTGGAACCGGACCTTCAAGGAACTGCGCGACTTCAGCGCCACTCTGCGCAGTCGCGGTGCCGCGGGCGCGGACGCGCCAGGCCCGCGCGGCGCAGGCGGCCCAGGCGATGGCCGTCGGTGTCTTCGGTCCGGCCGGCGCCCGGGTCGTGCGCGTCCTGCCCGGCGATCGGGAGAACCTCCCGGATCCTCCCGATCCGGCCTCGCCGCTGAGGCTGCGCGCGCTGTCGGCGACCGGCGCTCTGCTCAGTGAGACCGGGGTTCGGCTGAGCCCGGTCACCGATGCCGACTCGGCGATCGGCAGCTTCGCGGTCGGCTTCCCGGCGTCGGCAGCGTCGGTCCAGCTCGTCTCCGGTGGCGCAGTGGTGGACACGAAGCAGAGGTCGCGTCCCCCGACGGTCAGGTTGCGCGACGTGCGAGTGGCCCGTGACGTGCGCGTCAGCTGGGCTGCGAGCGATCCCGACAGCGACGCGCTGCTGGCTACCGTCGAGTACTCACCCGACGCCGGCAGGACCTGGCGTCACGTGTTCCAGGGCCCGGACACCGGCCGCGCGACGTTCCGGGGCGCCTACCTCGAGAGCAGCAGACGCGGACGCGTCCGCGTGACCGTCAACGACGGTTTCCGCAACGCCGCCGCACAGTCGCGAGACTTCCGCGCCGCTGGGTCGCGCCCCACGGCGACGATCGTCCTGCCGCACGTCGGCGACAGGCAGCAGACGGGCCGCGTGCGCCTGATCGGCCGCGGGACTGACGATCACCGGCGCAAGCTCAGCGGACGCGCGCTCACGTGGTTCGCCGGCTCGAAGAGGCTGGGCACGGGCGAGCGTCTGAGCGCGAAGTTGAAGCCGGGCACCGTGACCCTTCGCCTCGTCGCGCGTGATCGCCAGGGGCGTGTCGACACCGCCACTCGCCGGATCACGCTGACGCCCACGGTCCTGAAGATCCGCACGATCGGCGTCTCTCCGCGTGTCAGGCGCGGCGCGAAGACCATGAAGCTGAGGATCGCCACCACCGTTCCGGCGACGCTCACAGCGGGCGGACGGCGCTACGCCGTCAACGCGAGAACCAGAACGGTGGCGATGCGGCTGCCCGCGAAACCGAAGACCGGCCTGCTCCGCGATCTCGCCGCCCGATCGCGTCCCGGTGATTGTCAGGCGCTTGTCAGCGAGCATCGGTGCTCCCGTGCGTTTTACGTCAGGGTGTCGTCAGGTTGCGGACGCGCTCGTCCTTTGCGTGCGCGGCTTCCGCGAGCTCGTGGCGAGCGCGTTCGACGGCGCTCGTGAGATCTGACTCGCCGATCGCCAGGATTCGGGCGGCGAGCAGCCGCGTGCGCCCGCGTCGATCGCGACGGTCGCCCCGGAACACCGCTCGGCATCTGAGCGATCGAGAGCAGCGAGTCCATGCCGTCGAGGTTGCGCAGTACGCCCTGTCCGTCATCCGCTCGAGAGCGACCCCGCGATCGGAGAGTCCTCTGAGCGCTCATGGGCGATCGCCGGCCGGGCAGGCGGGCCGGTGCCGCCGAGGTGGGGCTCCGCAAGCTGCGGCGCTCCACCCGCGCGTCCCCCCTGGTAAGAACCTCGCCATGAGCGAGCACGATGCGGACGTCGTAGTCGTCGGCGCGGGGCTGGCCGGGCTCTCCGCCGCTCGCGGCATCGAGGCGGCGGGGCGGACGGTGGTCGTTCTGGAGGCCCGCGATCGCGTCGGCGGGCGAACCCTCAACCACCCGATCTCCGGGACCGACGACGTCGTCGAGATCGGCGGCCAGTGGGTCGGCCCGACGCAGGACCGGATCATCGCGCTGGCACGTGAACTGGGCGTGAGCACCTACCCGACCCACTCGCAGGGCGACAACATCGTCGACTGGGGCGGACGCCACATCCGCTACCGGGGCTCGATCCCGAGGATCAGCCCGGCCGTTCTCGCCGACACCGCGCAGGCCCAGGCGCGGCTGGAGCGGATGGCGCGCCAGGTCGATCCGCAGGCGCCGTGGGCGGCGCGCCATGCACCGGCCTGGGATGCGATGACGTTCGACACGTGGCTGCGCCGAAACACGGTCACGAGAGGTGCCGCGACCCTGCTCGAGATCGCGATCCAGGCCGTGTGGGCCGCCGAGCCCGCGGACCTGTCGCTGCTGCACGTCCTCTTCTACACGGCTTCGGCGGGCTCGTTCGAGAAGCTGATCGGAACGGACGGCGGCGCTCAGCAGGACCGTTTCCACGGCGGCAGCCAGCTCGTGTCGCTGCGCCTCGCCGAGCGCCAGCGCGGGCCGCTCGTCCTGGAGGCACCGGTGCGCCGCGTCGAGCAGGATGACGCGGGCGTACGAGTCACGGCCGACGATCACGTCGTCACGGCCCGCGCCGCGGTGGTGGCGCTGCCGCCGACCCTGACGGCGCGGATCGACTGGCATCCCGCGCTGCCCGCGCAGCGCGACCAGCTGATCCAGCGCACCGCACAGGGGACCGTCACCAAGTGCATGGCCGTCTACGAGACGCCCTTCTGGCGCGAGCAGGGTCTCAGCGGGCAGGCACTCAGCGTCGAGGGGCCGACACGGGTCATGTTCGACAACTCGCCGCCCGACGGTGAGCGCGGCGTCCTGCTGGGTTTCCTTGAGGGGCGGTCGGCACGGGACCTCGGGGAGTGGGAGCCGCAGGCGCGGCGCCGCGCCGTGCTCGGAGGCTTCACGCGGACGTTCGGGCCGCGTGCCGCCGAGCCGCTGGAGTACATCGAGCAGCGCTGGGCCGACGAGGTCTACACGCGCGGCTGTTACGGCTGTTACCTGGCGCCCGGCGCGTGGACCGCGCACGGCCACTGGCTGCGCCGCCCTGCCGGACGGGTCCTGTGGGCGGGCGCCGAGTACGCGACGGTCTGGAGCGGCTACATGGACGGCGCCGTGCGCTCCGGCGAGCAGGCGGCACGCGACGTGATGGGGCTGCTGTGAACCCGTATGAGCCGGACCTGGAGACGCTGCGCGCCGACGTCGACGCGCTCTGCGCGATCACCCGCGACTCGGCCGGCGCCGGGTGAGCTCGCGGCGGCGACGTGGGCCGAGCGCGCGACTCGCCGCTCTCGGCGCGTCGGGCGCCTGCGTAGAGCGCTTCCGCGGCCGGCGGACGAACTCCTGGAGCTTCGCCGCCCACGGCGTCGCCGGGCTTGCGGCGCAGCGTCTGGGAGGCGCCCGCGGCGCGGCGCTGGCGCTCGCGACGCTGGCCTCGCTCGAGCGTGACGCGAGTGGGCGCCGGCCGTGGCGGCGGCGGCCCGCTCTCGCCGGAGGCGGGGGGGCGAACGCCGTCGCGCGGATCGCCCCGGCGGGCGAGCGCCGCGCGACGGTCGTGCTGGTCGCGCACGTCGACGCCGCGAAGACCGGTCTCGCCTGGCATCCGCGACTCAACGAGCACGGCGCCGCCCGTCATCTGCGCACGCGGCGCGTTGACCCTGTGATGGGGCTTCAGGCGCTGGGGCTTCTCGCCGCGGCGGTCTCGTCCGTCCTGCCCCGCGGATCGCGCCCGCGCCGCGGGCTGGGCTTGCTCGCAGCAGGCCTCAACGGCGCGGCGACGGTCCTGAACCTCGACATCGCGCGCTCACCGGTCGTTCCCGGTGCGAACGACAACGCGACCGGCGTGGCCGCGGTGCTCGACCTCGCCCGCGCGCTCAGCGCGGAGCCGCTCCGGCACGTCGAGGTGCTGCCCGCGCTGGTCGGCTGCGAGGAGACCGGCATGGGCGGCATGCACGCCTTTCTCGCCGCGCGGCGCGATCGGCTGCCAGCCGCCTCGACGCTCGTGCTGAGCCTCGACACGCTCGGCTCGGGCACGCCGATCCTGGCCGCCGCCGAGGGTGCCGTCGCGACCCATCGCTACCGCGACCGCGACCTCGCGCTGGCCGACGAGGGTGCGGCTCTCGCGGGCGAGCCCGCCCCTCAGCGCTGGCGCATCGGCGGCTGGACCGACCCGCTGATCGCCCTGGTCGCCGGGATCCCGGCGATCTCGATGCTGTCGATCGGACCCGGCTACTACCCGCACTACCACCACCCGACGGACGTCCCCGAGCACGTCGACTGGGATTCGGTCGCCGCATGTGCGCGGATCGCTCATGGAACGCTGCGCGCCTTCGATCGGCGCTGCTGAACCTGCCGCCATCTGAGCCGGCAGCGCGCTTCCGCGGCAGCGGCTGCCAGAATGCGCCGCGATGAGCTCAAAACAGCCCAAGAACAAGCCCGGTCAGTCCGCGTCGTCGGGCGCCGAGAACAAGTCGCGCCGCAACGTGATCGTCGCCGTGGTGGTGGCGGTGATCGTGGCCGGCGCCGCCATCGCATTGATCACTTCCGGCGGCGACGACGACTCGACGACGAAGACGACCTCCGCGGCCGCAGTCAAGGGGACGGCCGAGACGAAGGCCCTGTTCGCCGGGATCCCGCAGAAGGGCAACACGCTCGGCTCGCCCGATGCGCCGGTCACGATGTTCGAGTTCCTCGACTACCAGTGCCCGTTCTGCAAGGAGTTCGCGCTCACCACCTATCCGAAGATCGTCGACAAGGCCGTGCGCGACGGGAAGCTGAAGATCGTGACGCGGCCGCTCGCGTTCATCGGCCCGGACTCGGAGAAGGCCGCCCGCGCAGCCTCGGCGGCGGCCCAGCAGAACAAGGAGGCGGCGTTCACCTCGCTCTTCTATTGGAATCAGGGCCAGGAGAACGCGGGCTACGTCACCGACGAGTTCATCGACAAGCTCTACGACGCCGCGGGCGTCGACAAGGCGAAGGCAAACGCGTTTCGCAAGAAGTCGGCGTCGCGCGACGAGCTGAAGGAGGGCCAGAGCGCCGCCGAGGAGTACGGCGTGGTCAGCACGCCGTCGTTCGTCGTCGGCGAGTCGGGCGGGCCGTACGAGAAGCTCGACGTGAGCCTCGACGACGAGGCCAGCTTCGAAGCGATCATCGACGAGCTGGCGAAGTAGACGCCGGCCCGCGGCCGGGCCCGGCGCCGCGGCCCGGCCCTTCGCCGAGCCGACGTGAGAGGATCGGACTCCCGACGAGACCAGGAGTCTGAAACCCGATGTCGACCGACAGCTTCGATGCCAGGGCCACGCTCTCAGCAGGAGGGCGCGAGTTCGAGATCTTCCGGTTGGACGCGCTGCAGTCGAAGTTCGACGTGGCGCGGCTTCCGTTCTCGCTGAAGGTCCTGCTCGAGAACCTGCTGCGCACGGAGGGCAACGGTTCGGTCACGGCGGCCGACATCGAGGGGCTCGCCGCCTGGGATGCCAAGGCACCGCCGAGCCGCGAGATCGCATTCACGCCGGCGCGCGTGGTGATGCAGGACTTCACCGGCGTCCCGGCGGTGGTGGACCTTGCGGTGATGCGCGACGCGATGGCCGCTCTCGGCGGCGATCCGGCGAAGATCGAGCCGCTCGTCCCAGCGGAGCTCGTCATCGACCACTCGGTCCAGGTCGACGCCTTCGGCACGGCCGACGCGCTCGCGATCAACACCGCGCGTGAGTTCGAGCGCAACCGCGAGCGCTACCAGTTCCTGCGCTGGGGCCAGGACGCCTTCGGGACGTTCAAGGTCGTGCCGCCCGGCACCGGGATCGTCCACCAGGTCAACCTCGAGTACCTGGCGCGCGTCGTCTTCGTCGACGACGCGTCCGGCCGGGCGTACCCCGACACGCTCGTCGGAACCGACTCTCACACGACGATGATCAACGGCCTCGGCGTGCTGGGCTGGGGCGTCGGCGGCATCGAGGCCGAGGCGGCGATGCTCGGTCAGCCGATGCCGATGCTGATCCCCAACGTGATCGGCGTCCGGCTCGACGGAGAGCTGCCCGAGGGTGCGACGGCGACCGACCTCGTGCTCACCGTCACCGAGATGCTGCGCAGCAGGGGCGTCGTCGGGAAGTTCATCGAGTTCTACGGCCCCGGCGTCTCACGTCTGCCGCTCGCGGACCGGGCGACGCTCGGGAACATGAGCCCGGAGTTCGGCTCGACCTGCGCGATCTTCCCGATCGATGCCGAGACGCTTCGCTACATGGAGTTCACCGGTCGTCCGGCCGAACTCATCGAGCTGACCGAGGCGTACGCCAAGGAGCAGGGCCTCTGGCACGACGAGAGCAGTGACGAGCCGACGTTCTCGGACACCGTCGCGCTGGACCTGGGCGACGTGGTGCCCTCGATAGCGGGTCCGCGCCGCCCGCAGGACCGTGTCGCGCTGTCGGGCGCGAAGGCCGCGTTCCTCGAGGAGCTGAAGGGCTACGCGCCGGAGTGCGAGGCGCTCGACGAGGAGGTCGACGAGAGCTTCCCGGCCAGCGATCCACCGGCCTCGGCGGAGCCCGGCAGCACGCCGCCGCAGCACGCCGCGAACGCGCCGTCGCCGATCGTGGCGGCGGAGCGCGCCCGCGTTCCGGTGACGATGGCCGATGGGACCGAGACGTATCTCGACCACGGTCATGTCGTGATCGCCGCGATCACGAGCTGCACGAACACCTCCAACCCGTCCGTGATGCTCGGAGCCGGCCTGCTCGCCCGCAACGCGCGGGCACGCGGGCTGTCCAGCAAGCCGTGGGTCAAGACGTCGCTGGCCCCGGGGTCGAAGGTCGTCACCGACTACCTGCTGCGAGCCGAGCTTCAGGACGACCTCGACGCGCTCGGCTTCAATCTCGTCGGCTACGGCTGCACGACGTGCATCGGGAACTCAGGCCCGCTGCCCGAGGCGGTCTCCGAGGGCGTGCAGAGGGCGGACCTGGCCGTCTGCTCCGTCCTGTCGGGCAATCGCAACTTCGAGGGCCGCATCAATCCCGACGTGAAGATGAACTACCTGGCCTCGCCGCCGCTGGTGGTCGCCTACGCGATCGCCGGCACGATGGACATCGACCTCGCGAACGACCCGCTCGGCCAGGACGAGAGCGGCGCCGACGTGTACCTGAGCGACATCTGGCCCAGCGGCCACGAGATCGCCCAGACGGTCGAGACTGCGGTGCAGTCGGACATGTTCCGCAAGAGCTACTCGCAGGTCTTCGACGGCGACGTCAACTGGAACTCCCTCGACGTGCCGACCGGGGACCGCTTCGCCTGGGACGGCTCCTCCACGTACGTCAGGCAGCCGCCCTACTTCGACGGCATGCCTGCGCAGCCCGTGCCGGTCGAGGACATCCTCGGTGCGCGCGTTCTCGCGAAGCTCGGCGACAGCGTCACCACCGATCACATCTCACCGGCCGGGGCGATCAAGCGCGACAGCCCGGCCGGCCGCTACCTGTCCGAGCACGACATCGCCCCCGGCGACTTCAACTCCTACGGATCGCGGCGCGGCAATCACGAGGTGATGATGCGCGGCACCTTCGCGAACATCCGCCTGCGCAATCTGCTCGCTCCCGGTACCGAGGGCGGCGTGACGAGGCACCTGCCCAGCGGTGAGCCGATGTCGATCTACGACGCCTCGATGCGCTACCAGGCAGAGGGCACGGCGCTCATCGTGCTCGGCGGGAAGGAGTACGGGTCGGGGTCCTCACGGGACTGGGCGGCAAAGGGGACCCGGCTGCTCGGGGTGTCCGCGGTGCTCGCCGAGAGCTTCGAGCGCATCCACCGCTCCAACCTCGTCGGGATGGGCGTTCTGCCGCTGCAGTTCGTGGACGGGCAGAACGCGGCGTCGCTCGGCCTGAGCGGCAGCGAGATCTTCGAGATCACCGGCCTCGCCGCACCGCTCAACGCCGGGGACCTGCCGCGTCACGCGACCGTCAACGCGGGCAACGTCGAGTTCCAGGCCGTCGTGCGGATCGACACGCCGAAGGAGGCGGACTACTTCCGGCACGGCGGGATCCTGCCCTACGTGCTGCGCCAGTTGGTGCATGCCGCTTAGGCGCCGCGGCGGCGGTCACGGCGTGCGCCGTCGAAGCGTCAGCGCGCCGAGCGCCAGCCCCAGCACGCAGAACCCGAGCGTGACGGCCGCGTTGGCGGCCGCGCCGGACCCGTCACCCGCGGAGAGGTCCGCGAGCGCCTGGTAGGCGTAGGTCATCGGCAACAGGTCCGAGATCAGGCGCAGCGCCGGATCCATGCTGTCGCGGGGAACGAGCAGGCCGCACAGCAGGAACTGGGGCAGGATGAAGGCCGGCATGAACTGAACGGCCTGGAACTCCGTCGTGGCGAAAGAGGACAGCCCCAGACCGAACGCCATGCCGAGCTCGGCGTTGATGATCGCGATCCCGATCAGCGCCGCGGAGGAGCCGTCGACCTCGAGCCCCAACACGATCAGCGCAAAGGCGGATGCCAGTGTCGCCTGCACGGCTGCGACCAGCGCGAAGGCGAGCGCGTAGCCGCCTATCAGGTCGCCACGCCGGAGAGGCAGCGTCATGAGCCGTTCGAGCGTTCCGCTCGTGCGCTCCCGCAACATCGTCACGGACGTCACCAGGAACATCACGACGAGCGGGAAGATCCCGAGCAGCGGCGCCCCCACGCGCTGGAATGTCTGCTCGTCCTCGGCCAGCAGGAGCTTCAGCAGGCCGAGCAGCACGAGCGGCACAACGAGCAGCAACGCGATCGTCCGCGGGTCGCCGCGCAGCTGGGCCAGCAGGCGCCGAGCGGTGGCCAGCGTCGCGCTCACGCGCTGTCGCCCGAACTCGAGATCAGCCGGACGAACGCCTCGTCGAGGTCGTCGGTGCCGGTGGCCCGGCGCAGCCCGGCGGGCGTCTCGGCGGCGAGCAGCCGGCCGTCGCGCAGCAGCAGCACGTCGTCGCAGTGCGACGCCTCATCGAGCACATGGGTTGAGAGCAGCAGCGTGGCGCCGCCGTCGCGAAGTCGCTCGAACAGGGCCCACAGATCGCGCCGCAGTAGCGGGTCGAGCCCGACGGTCGGCTCGTCGAGCACGAGGAGCTCGGGCGAGCCGAGCAGGGCGCACGCGAGTGACACGCGGTGGCGCTGGCCACCGGACAGGCGGGAGACGCGGCGGCCGGCGAAGCCGTCGAGGTCGACCGTGGTGATCGCGCCGCTCGATCTCCTCGGCACCGGTGCCGAGCATCCGCGCCACGTAGGCGACGTTCTCGCGAACCGTCAGATCGCCGTAGACGGAGCCCGACTGCGTGACGTAGGCGACGCGCCTGCGCAGTGCCGGCGTGCCCGCGGGCAGCCCGAGGACCGTCACCGATCCCGCTCTCCACGAGCTGAACCCCGACGACGGCGCGCATCAGCGTCGTCTTGCCGCTGCCGCTGGGACCGACGAGCCCCGTGATGCGGCCGGCGGGCACCGTGACGTCGAGGCCGGGAAGAACGAGGTTGTCGCCTCGCCGGACCCGCAGCCCGCGGACCTCGATCGCGGCGCCTGCCTGCACGGGGCAGCGTACCCCGCCTGCGGGTGGACGCCCGCCGCGCGCGCGGATAGCGTCGGGGCCATGCAGATCCGCGCCGCAGTGCTCGAGGAGTTCGGCAGCCCACTCGTCGTTCAGGACGTCGGGCTCGACGGGCCGAAGGCGGGGGAGGTGCTCGTCCGCGTCAAGGCCTGCGGCGTCTGCCACACCGACATGTACACGGCCAGCGGCGTCGATCCGTCCGGCTACGCGCCGACCGTGCTCGGCCACGAGGGGGCCGGAGTCGTCGAGGCGGTCGGCGAGGGCGTCTCGTCGCTCGCCCCCGGCGACCACGTGCTGACGCTGTTCTCGCCCCAGTGCCGCAGCTGCGAGCACTGCACATCGGGCAAGACGAACATCTGCCTGGCGATCCGCGAGCAGCAGAACCTCGGCTACCTGCCCGACGGAACCACGCGGCTGCATCGCGGCGAGGAGCGGATCCGCCACTTCATGGGCACGAGCACGTTCGCGGAGGCGACCGTCATGCCGGAGGTCGCGCTCGCGAAGGTTCCCCGGGAGGCGCCGCTCGACGTGCTCTGCACGCTGGCGTGCGGCGCGACCACCGGAATCGGCGCCGCGATCTACATCGCGCAGGTCGAGCCCGGATCGACCTGCGCGGTCTTCGGCGCCGGCCTCGTCGGCCTCGGCGCCGTCGCGGGCTGCAAGCTCGCCGGCGCAGAGCGGATCATCGTCGTCGATCCGAGCGAGGGACGCCGCGCTCAGGCGCGTGATCTCGGCGCGACGGACGATCTGCCGGGCGGCGACGGCGTCGTCGAGCAGATTCTCGAGCTGACGCGCGGATTCGGCGCCGACTACACGTTCGAGGCCACGGGCCTGGTCGCCGTGATGCGCCAGGCGGTCGAGTCCGCGCGCATGGGCTGGGGCCAGTGCGTGATCGCCGGCGTCGCGGGCCGCGGCGAGACGCTCGACATCGTCCCGCGCTTCCTGATCACCGGCCGTCGCGTCGCGGGCGCGTCGTTCGGCGGCGCGCGCGGGCGCGACAACGTGCCGGAGCTCGCGCAGCTGTACCTCGACGGCAAGCTCCCGCTCGACCGCTTCATCTCGCACCATCTGCCGCTGGAGCGTGTCAACGAGGCGTTCGACCTGATGCATCATCAGGACGGGATCCGGACGGTCCTGACGTTCGACTGAGCCGCCGGCCGGTCGTCGATCCGGCGCCCGGCCCTTATAGGGTCGCCCAGATGACTCTCCCGCCTCTGCTTCGCTCGCTGCTGACCGCCCACGGGCCGTCCGGATACGAGGCCGCCCCGGCCGAGGTCTGGCGCGATGCGGCCGGCGCTTTCGCCGACGACGTCTCAGGGGACGTGATGGGCAGCTCGACCGCTCGCGTCGCCGGGACGGGCGGCGGCCCGTCGCTGATGGTCGTCGGGCACATCGACGAGATCGGACTGATCGTCACGCACGTCGAGGACTCTGGCTACCTGCGGGTCGGCGCGGTCGGCGGGTGGGACACGCAGATCCTGATCGGCCAGCGCGTCGTGATCGCGACGAAGGCGGGCCCGCTGGACGGTGTCATCGGCAAGAAGCCGATCCACCTGCTCCAGCCCGACGACCGCAAGAAGGTGCCTGAGCTCAAGGACCTGCACATCGACATCGGCGCCAAGGACGGCGACGAGGCGCGCTCGCTGGTGCGGATCGGCGACGTCGCCGTGATCGACGGCGAACCGGTCGAGCTCCCGAACGGGCGTGTCGTCTCGCGTTCGATGGACAACAGGCTCGGCTGCTACGTGGCCTTCGAGGCCGCCCGTCTCGTCGCCGAGGCCGGAGATGCGGCCGGAGACGTCGTCGCGGTCGCCGCCGCCCAGGAGGAGACCGGCCTGAACGGCGCGCGGACGATCGCCCATCGCCTGCGCCCGGGTGTCGCCGTCGCCGTGGACGTCACGCACGCGACCGACGCGCCCGGTATCGACGAGACGGAGATCGGCCGGCACCACTTCGGCTCCGGCCCGGTGATCGAGCGCGGCACGACGATCCATCCGAAGGTCACCGAGCTGCTGATCGAGGCGGCGGAGGCCGAGCAGATCCCCTACACACTCTCGGCGTCGGCGCGCCGGACCGGCACGGACGCCGACGCCATCTTCATCGCTCGCGACGGTGTGCCGACGGGGCTCGTGTCGCTGCCGCTGCGCTACATGCACTCGCCGGTCGAGATGGTGCAGCTGGACGACGTCGAGAACGCCGCGAAGCTGATCGCGGCGTTCGCTCGGCGGTTGCCGGCCGACGTCTCGTTCCAGCGCTAGGGGTCCGAGTGCTCGTCCTGTTCGACATCGACGGGACACTGCTGCTGAAGGCTGCGACCGAGCACGCGCTGGCCGTGCTCGAGGCGATCGAGGAGGTCTGGGGCGTCGCGCCCGGCGACGAGCTGCGGGTGGAGGCGGCCGGGCGCACCGACAGCGAGATCGCCCGCGAGATCCTGCTGCTCTGCGGCGTGGACGCGCGCGCGATCGACACACGGCTCGGGGACTTTCGCGCGGCCGCGGTGCGTCGCTATTCCAGCCTCGTCCCCGATGATCTCTCGAATCGCGTCGCTCCCCATGCGGCGAGCGTTCTGACCGGGCTGGCCGACGCAAGCGGCTTTCGGCTGTCGCTGGTGACCGGGAATCTGGAGCCTGTGGCGCGGCTCAAGCTCTCCAGCGCGGGAATCGGACGGCACTTCGAGTCCGGTCAGGGCGGCTTCGGCTCCGACTCCGAGGACCGCAGTGACCTTCCGCCGATCGCCCGCACGCGCGCTGCGGTCTGGAACGGCGGCGATCCCTGGCCGAGCGAGCGCACGGTCGTCGTCGGCGACACGCCGCGCGACATAGCCTGCGCGCGCGCCGACGGAGCGCACGTCGTCGCAGTCACGACCGGCCCGTTCGCGGCGGGCGACCTCAGCGGCGCCGACGCCGTGATCGGCAGCCTCGCCGAGCTGCCGGACGCGCTCACCGCGCTCGCCTGACCCCGACGAGATCGGCCCGGCGCCGCTGCGCTAGGAGCTCTGTGGGGACCAGTCGGCCGCCGCGCGCCGTCCAGTTCGCGCGTGAACACCAGCAGCTGCACGTCCTGCATCGGTGACCAGTCGCGCTCCGGTGAGCGCGTGAAGCCGAGGCGCTCGTAGAGGTGGTGCGCCGCGACCATTCCCTGGGCGCTGGAGCAGACGAGCCTGCGGCGCCCGAGGTCCCGGGTCAGTTGGAGCATGTGCCCTATCAGCGCCTTGCCTACGCCCCGTCCGCGCGCGTGAGGAGCGACGGCGAGCATTCTGAATTCGGCTTCGTCAGCGCCGGCGACCTCGTGCAGCGGACCCGGTCCCGCGATGAACGTCGCCGTCCCCAGCAGGTCGTCGTCGACGACGCACACGAGCAGCCGAGCGTCGCGCGCGCGCGCCGGTGTGTCGCGCAGTACCTCCGCGTAGCGCCCAGAGGCGAGCTCGCCGTAGGCCTCGACGGTCATCTCGCCCGCGTCGCGCAGCTCGCCGGCACGCGCGTCACGGACGACCACGGCAGCTCAGCTGCGCGTCAGGCGCTTGTAGGTCAGGCGGTGCGGCCGGTCGGCCTCGGCGCCGAGCAGCTCGCGGCGGTGCTCCTCGTAGGCATCGAAGTTGCCCTCGAACCACGTCACCTGCGAGTCGCCCTCGAAGGCGAGCACGTGCGTCGCGACGCGGTCCAGGAACCAGCGATCGTGGGAGATGATCACCGCGCATCCGGCGAAGCTCAGGACGGCCTCCTCGAGCGCGCGCAGCGTGTCGACGTCGAGGTCGTTGGTCGGCTCGTCGAGCAGCAGGACGTTGCCGCCCGCGCGCAGCAGCTTCGCGAGGTGCAGGCGGTTGCGCTCGCCGCCTGAGAGCTTGCCGACCTTCTTCTGCTGGTCCGAGCCCTTGAAGTTGAACGACGACGTGTACTGGCGTGAGTTCATCCAGTTCTCGCCGACCTTGATCTGGTCCATCCCGCCGGAGATCTCCTCCCAGACGGTCTTCTCGGCCTCGAGCGCGTCACGGCTCTGATCGACGTATGCGAGCTCGACCGTCTCGCCGACGCGCAGCGTGCCCGCGTCGGGCTCCTCCTGGCCGGTGATCATCCGGAAGAGCGTCGTCTTGCCGGCGCCGTTGGCGCCGATGATGCCGACGATGCCGCCGCGCGGCAGCGAGAACGAGAGGTCCTCGATCAGCAGGCGGTCGCCGAAGCCCTTGCGCAGGCCCTCGGCCTCGACCACGACGTCGCCGAGCCGGGGCCCGGCCGGGATGTGGATCTGGACCTGGTCGAGCTTGACGCTCGCCTCCTCGGCCAGCAGCGCGTCGTAGTTGGACAGGCGCGCCTTCTGCTTCTTCTGGCGGCCCTTGGGGTTCTGGCGCACCCAGTCGAGCTCGGCGGCGATCGTCCTCTGGCGCGCGACCTCCTGCTTCTCCTCGAGTGCGAGGCGTGCCTGCTTCTGCTCGAGCCAGCTCGAGTAGTTGCCCTCGTAGGGGATGCCGCGGCCACGGTCGAGCTCGAGAATCCAGCCGGCGACGTTGTCCAGGAAGTAACGATCGTGGGTCACCGCGACGATCGTGCCCGCGTACTCGGCGAGATGCCGCTCCAGCCAGGCCACGGACTCGGCATCCAGGTGGTTGGTCGGCTCGTCGAGCAGCAGGAGGTCAGGTCGCTGAAGCAGCAGCCGGCAGAGCGCGACGCGCCGCCGCTCACCGCCCGAGAGCTTCGTGACGTCGGCGTCCCCGGGCGGCAGGCGCAGCGCGTCCATCGCGTATTCGAGCTGCGTGTCGAGGTTCCACGCGTCGGCCGCGTCGATCTTCGACTGCAGGTCAGCGAACTCCTCGGCGGTCTCCTCCGAGTAGTTGGCGGCGAGTTCGTTGAAGCGGTCCAGCAGCGCCTTGGTCGCGGCTACGCCCTCCTCGACGTTGCCCTTCACGTCCTTGGCGTCGTCGAGCTGGGGCTCCTGCTCCAGCAGCCCGACGCTGGCCTCCGGGGCGAGCTGGGCGTCGCCGCGGTAGTCGGTGTCGACCCCGGCCATGATCTTCAGAACGCTCGACTTGCCGGCGCCGTTGTAGCCCAGCACGCCGATCTTGGCACCGGGCAGGAAGGCCAGCGTGACGTCCTTGAGGACGGTCTTGTCCGGTGGGTAGTGCTTGGACAGCTGGTGCATCGTGAAGATGTACTGGTGGGCCATGGGCGCCACGATAGAGCGCCTGCGATGCTGTCCCGCCGTGGGAACCGAAGGACTCGCCATTCGCCTGCGCGGCATCGTCAAGCGCTATGGCCAGATAATCGCCGTGAACGGGCTCGACCTGGATGTGCCGGATGGCGAGTGCGTCGGTCTGCTCGGTCCCAACGGCGCGGGGAAGTCGACGACGATGCGCGTGCTGACGGCGCAGTCGATCGCCGACGAGGGCGAGGTAACCGTCCTCGGCTACCCGCTGCCGAGCCGCTCCAAGGCTGCGCGCGCGGAGATGGGGGTTGTGCCCCAGCTCGACAATCTCGACACGACACTGACCGTCGAGCAGAACCTCGTCGTCTTCTCGTACCTGTACCGGGTCCCGGGCGCCGAGCGCCAGGAGGCGATCGAGCGCGTCCTCGCGATCGCGAACCTCAAGGACCGACGCGACGCGAAGGTCGACGAGCTGTCCGGCGGCATGCGCAGGCGCCTGCTGATCGGGCGGGCGCTGATCCACCGTCCGCGGCTCGTGCTGCTCGACGAGCCGACCGTCGGTCTCGACCCGCAGGTCCGGCAGGAGCTGTGGGCGCTGATCGACCGTCTGCGCAGCGAGGGGACCTCGATCCTGATGTCGACGCACTACATCGAGGAGGCCGAGCGCCTCTGCGACACCGTCACGATCGTCTCGCACGGGCAGGCCGTGGCCGTCGGGCCGCCGCGCGATCTGATCGAGCGCTACACGGGCGGCGAGGCGGTCGAGATCTACGGGCCGCCGGCGAAGCTGGCCGAGGTCGAGCGGGAGATGGCTTCACTGGGCCTGAGCACCAGGCGAACCGGGACATCGGTCGCGGTGCTGGGCGCCGGCAACGGCGACTCGCCGGAGGGTGAGCGGCGGCCGGCCAACCTCGAGGACGTGTTCGTCCTGCTGACCGGTGAGGAGATCGCGTGAGCGCCCACGCGGATGCGCAGGCCGGCGTGTCGCCCGGCGGGCGCTCGCATGAGGAGCCCGGCCGCCTGGAGCGCTCGGCGCTCGCGGGCGTGCTCGCTCGCGAGATCATCAACTTCAGCTCCTACTGGCGCTCGACGACCTTCTCGTCGACCGTCGAGCCGACGATCTACCTGCTGGCCTTCGGTTTCGGTTTCGGCTCGATCGTCTCGACGGTCGCCGGCTACGACTACGTGCAGTTCGTCGGAACCGGGACCGTCGCGACCGCGGTCCTCTTCTCGAGCATCTTCCCCGCGATGTTCGGGACGTTCGTCAAGTACCAGTTCCAGCGCACGTATGACGCGATCCTCGCGGCCCCGGTCGACACCGAGGAGCTGGTCACCGGCGAGGCGCTGTGGCTGGCGATGCGGGCGTCCGTCTACGGCTGTACGCCGATGCTCGTCGCGATGGTCTTCGGGCTCGACGCGAGCTGGGGAATGCTGACCGTCCCGATCATCAACTTCGTCGCGGGCTTCGGCTTCGCCTGCGCAGGGATCACGATCGCCGGCCGCCTCAAGGGGATCGAGAACTTCAACTACGTGACCAGCGCGGTGATCACGCCGCTGTTCCTCGTCGCCGGAACGTTCTTCCCGCTCTCACAGCTTCCGCAGTGGGTGCAGGTGCTTGCCCAGATCAACCCGCTGTACCACGTCGTCGAGCTCGTGCGGCATGCGGTCTTCGGGTGGGGCGACGCGCTGACCGAGCTCTGGCACTGGTCCTACATCATCGCCTTCGGCCTGCTCATGTGGCGCGCCGGGATCCGCGCGATGAACCGCAAGCTCGTGGACTAGGGTCCGGCTCGCGGACCTCCTTTCTCCGCCGCTCGCTGCCGATACCCTCGGCATCGTGGCGAAGATCCTCGACGTCGAGCAGGCGCTGCTCCTCCTGGAGCTTGATCCGCCGTTCGAGAAGCGCGACGTTCAGCTCGCGCGCCGGCGTCAGGCGAAGGTCTGGCACCCGGACCTCGCGCCGCCCGGGAAGCAGGTCGCGCACGAGCGTCATCTGAAGGCGATCAACGAGGCCGCCGACGAGCTCGAGCGCATCGCCGCGACGTCGCGCGGCGGCAGGGTGACGCGCAACGCGGTCAAGGTCAGCGCCGCCGCGGCGCGGGCCGCGCGCGAGGAGGCCGGCCGCCGCGCCTACGAGGCCGAGCAGCGCGCGCGCGCCTCCGCGGTCGACCGCGCCGCCAATGACCCGTTCGGCGCGCGCGTCCCGGATCACTCGGTCGTCCATCGTTACGCGCGCTGCCTGTCGTACCCGGAATGGGGCGTCGGGACGGTCAGCGGGATCTACTTCACGGGCGAGGGCGATGACGTCCAGCAGTGGGCGCGCGTGCGCTTCCAGCCCGGCGTGCGCACCGTGCCGGCGGGCTCGCTCCAGTTCGTCGACTTCAGCAAGCCGGACCCCGGCGCCGAGCGGGTTCAGCGCTTCATGACGGCGGCACAGCACGCGATGGCGGAGGGGAACTTCCCGCTCGCCGCCAAGCGCCTCGTCTACGCGCGCGATGCCGACCCACGGAACGCCGCGGTGCTGCGCCTCATGACGCTCGCGTTCTGGCAGGGCGGTGACCTGCCCGCCGCCGGACGCGCCGTGCGCGACTGGGCACGTGTCGAGGGCGAGCGGCCCGCGCCGCATCGCTTCGCGGCGCGGATCTACGAGGACATGGGAGCGGTCGACCTTGCGGCGCAGGCTGCCGAGCGCGCCGCCCAGCGTGCGCCGCAGGACGCTGATGCGTGGGAGCGCGTCGGCCGCCTGCGGCTTCGGCTGATGGATCGCGGCGCCGCGCTGGACGCGCTCGAGCGCGCGCGGCGCCTGGGCCCCAGCGTCGACGGTCTGCTCGACCTGGCGCTTGCCCGCCACCTGGCGGGTGACCTCGGCGGCGAGGTGACCGCCTGCGAGCAGGCGACCTTCGTCGACGGCGGGTCGGCGCAGGCGTGGACGCGCTACGCCCACGCGCTTGCGCGGACCGATCGCGTGAGCGACGCGATCGCCGCAGCGGAGCGCGCGCTGGACCTCGAGGCCGGCGATGAGGAGTTGGCGGAGCTGCTCCAGCGCCTGCGCGCCTCCCTGCCGCGTGTACTGCCCGCAGCCTGAGCGTCCACGCCGGGTCCGCCGTTCGGCCAGGTCGCTGCAGGACGCCGAGTTACCTGCCGAAGGGACGGGCAGTGACTTCGCCGCCTGTCATCCGGCACCGTCTCCGCCTCGCGCTGCTCACCGGGCTCGCCTGCGCCTGCCTGTCCGCCTCGGGCGCGGCGCCCGCGCACGCCACCGAAGCGGGCATCAACGCCGTCGGCACATGGGGCGGCCCCGCAGCCGAGCAGGCCTCGACGCTCGGGGTCGGATGGGTGCGCTCCTTCGTGCGCTGGGACCAGATCGAGCCCGCGGGTCCAGGCCGCTGGGACGCGGGGCAGATCAGCGCGATCGACGATCTCGTCGACACCGCCCGCGCCCGCAACGTCAAGGTCCTGGTCGTGGTCCTGGGGGCGCCCTCCTGGGCCAACGGCTCGTCCGACGCGTTCGTTCCGCCCCGCGACCCGTCTGACTTCGGTCGCTTCCTCGGTGCGATGGCCGCTCGCTACAAGGGACGCATCGCTGCCTGGGAGATCTGGAACGAGCCCGACGACGCCCAGTTCTGGCACGGGCACGTGAGCGCCGCCGCCTATGCGCCGCTGCTGCGTTCCGCCCACCACTCGATCAAGGATGCGGACCCGGCGGCGCTCGTTCTCGCAGCGGCGTCGACGGGGAACGACTACCCGTTCCTGGAGGATCTCTACGCCGCGGGTGCCGGTGAGTCCTTCGACGGCGTCGCCTCACACACCGACACGGCCTGCCTGATCACGTCGCCCGACGTGTACTACCGGGAGAACGGCCGCGTCGGCCGCTTCAGCTTCCTCGGCTTCCGTGAGACGCACGCCGTTCTCGCCTCCCACGGTCACGGCGACCGCCCGATCTTCCTCACCGAGATCGGCTGGTCGGCCACGCGCCTTCCCTGCGAGCGGGGAGCGAGCGCGGGCAAGAAGGCGGCGGGCGTCAGCGAGGCGCAGCAGGCCGCGTACCTGAGGCTCGCCTACCGCTGCCTGAGCTTCTATCCCTACGTCCGCGCCGCGCTGTGGTTCAGTGCGCGCGACGTGAGCGCGCATGACAGCGAGCTGGGCCGATACGGCCTGATGCGCTGGGACGGATCACATCGCCCGGCGTGGGACGCGCTGGCCTCCGTCGCGCGCAACGGGCCGGGAGCCGGCGACTGCGGCGACTTCACGGCGCCCCAGGTCAGCGTGCACTCGCCGTCCGCGGGTGCGATGTACGACCGCTCGCTGAAGATCCGTGTGGCCGCACGCGACGAGCAAAGCAAGCTCGGGCGCATCACGCTCTACGCCGGCGGGCACAAGATTCGCAGCTTCACCGACGGCCTTCGCAACGACGAGCCGGTCGAGATCGAATGGATGGGTGCCCGCAATCTGCCCTACGGGCCGGTGGATGTGACGGTCGAAGCGCTCGACGAGTTCGGAAACACGACGCGGCGGGCGATCCCCGTGACGAGGGTCGATCCGGCTGCGATGCCGCCGCGGGCCGCAAGGGTCTCGCTGCGGCTCTCGGGCCGCGGCCTCGTGAGAACCGTGCGCGGCCGGGTCAGTGCGCCCGGTGCCGCCCTCCAGCCCAAGGGCAAGGTCGTGATCTCCTGGCAGTACCGGCGTCGCGGGCGCTGGGTGACGCTGCACAAGCGCAGCAAGAACGCAGGCCGCAGCTTCCGCTACAAGCAGCTCCTGCGCAATAAGGGCCGCTGGCGTGTCGTCGCCGACTACCGCGGCGCGGCACCGTTCAAGCGCTCGCGCACCGCTCTGCGGTCCTTCCGCGCGCGACCGGCGGCGCGGGTCGCCTTGCGACTCACCGGCCGAGGGCGCGTACGAGCAGTTCGCGGCCGTGTCAGCTCGCCCTATTCGAAGCGTCAGCCTCGCGGCCGGGTCGTGATCTCGTGGCAGCACCGCCGCGGTGGGCGCTGGGTCACGCGGTACAAGCGCAGCAGCAAGGTGGGGCGCGGGTTCCGTCACTCGCAGCGGCTGCGAACGAAGGGTCGTTGGCGCGTCGTCGCCCGCTACCGCGGCGGTGCCCCGTTCAGGCCCGCTCGCAAGGCACTGCCGTCGTTCCGCGCTCGCTGAGCGCCCCGCTTCGCCGCCTCGTCCGCATCTGGACCGTCAGGGGCGCGAAGTACCGTGGAGCCATGCGCCTGGTCGTCGCCCGCTGTGAGGTCATCTACACCGGTCGGCTGACGGCTGTCCTGCCCGAGGCGCTGCGGCTGCTGATGATCAAGTCCGACGGGTCCGTGATGGTCCATGCGGACACCGGTGGGTTCAAGCCGCAGAACTGGATGACGCCTCCGACGGTCATCGAAGAGGATGCCGACCTGCTCGTGGTCCGCAAGCGAGCGGGCAAGACCGAGGATCGCCTCGAGATTCGGATCGCCGAGGTGCTGTCCGACGTGACGCACGACATGGGCGAGGCGGCTGACCTCGAGAAGGACGGCGTCGAGCGTCACATTCAGGAGGCGCTCGCCGACGCACCTCAGTTCTGCGGCGAGGGATTTCGGCTCGTGCGCCGCGAGTGGCCCACGGACATCGGCCCCGTCGACCTGATGTGCCGGGACGAGGACGACGACTGGATAGCGGTCGAGATCAAGCGCGTCGCGACGATCGACGCGGTCGAGCAGTTGACGCGCTATCTGGAGTTCATCCGCCGCGACCCCGCGATGGGCTCGTGCCGCGGTGTGCTCGCAGCCCAGCAGGTCAAGCCGCAGGCGCGCACGCTCGCGGAGAGCCGCGGCCTCTCATGTGTGGAGATCGACCTGGCCGTACTGCGCGGTGAGCGTGAGCCGGAGCTGACGCTGTTCGCCGGGTAGGGCGCGTCACTCCGAGGGCAGCGCGTCGGCAAACGCCTTCAGCGCAGACGTGTCGCGCAGCGGCGGTCCGTGCCCGAACAGCACGAGCTTCGGCTCCAGCGCGGCCAGGCGCCGCTCGCTGCGGCGGTTGAGCGGCTGGTCGTAGGTGAATGTCCCGATCGGCTGCCGCAGGCCGTAGCGCGTCGTCGTGACGTTCATGTTGAAGAAGACGTCGCCGCAGACCAGCGTGCGATCGGACTCACGCCAGAACGAGAGATGGCCGGGGCTGTGGCCCGGCGTCTCGAGGACGGCGAAGCCGTGTCCGAGATCATCGCCCTCGCTCAGCTCGCGGTCGGGCTCGACGGCCGGTGACCCGAGCGCCGACCCGAGCATCGACCCGCCCGGGAGGCTCGGCGGCGGGATCACCTTGCCGCTGCGCAGCGCCTCCGCGTCACCGGCGCCGACGAGGACGGGGACGCCGAGCGTCTCCTTCACGTGCTTGGTGCCGCCGGCATGGTCGTTGTGGACGTGTGTCAGCACGTGGCTCGTCACGCGCCGCCCGCTGACCTCCTTGACGACCTTCCTGCCCTGCGGCTTCATGCCCGCGTCGACGAGCACGTCGCCGATCAGATAGGCGTTGATGAGGTTGCGCGGGGCGAGCGCGATCTGCCAGATGTCCTCGGCGAGCTGCTGCATCGCGCCAGCCTACACCGGCCCGCGAAGGTGACGCAGGCGTCATAGAGTGCCCGCCATGTCCGAACAGAACAGCTCCCCCGTCATCACCGAGCGCCGCGGCAACGTGCTCGTCATCACCCTCAACCGGCCCGAGGTCCGCAACGCGGTCAACAAGGCGCTGGCCGACGGCGTGGCGTCGGCGCTCGACGAGCTCGACGCAGACGATGCGCTCTCGATCGGCGTGCTGACCGGAGCCGGCGGAGGCTTCTGCGCCGGCATGGACCTCAAGGCCTTCGCCGCCGGAGAGACGCCTTGGCATGACACGCGCGGCTTTGCGGGGATCGTCAAGCAACCCCCGAACAAGCCGATCATCGCAGCGGTCGAGGGCTTCGCGGTCGCCGGCGGGCTCGAGGTCGCGCTGGCGTGCGACCTGCTCGTCGTGGCCGGCGGAGCGAAGCTCGGCGTGCCCGAGGTCAAGCGCTCGCTCGTGGCTGCCGGCGGCGCGCTCAGGCGCCTGCCGCGCAGGCTCCCAGCCGGCATCGCGATGGAGCTCGCGCTGACCGGCGACCCGATCAGCGCCGAGCGGGGCTACGAGCTCGGGCTGGTCAACCGCGTCGCCGAGCCGGGCAGCGCCGTCGACGTGGCGCTTGAGCTGGCTGCCCAGATCGCGAAGAACGGCCCGCTGGCGCTAGCGGCGACGAAGCAGATCATGGACGCTCAGTGGGACTGGAGCGACGAGGAGTTCTGGCACCGGCAGGGTGAGATCTCGGGCCCCGTCTTCGTCTCGCAGGACGCGCGCGAGGGCGCGGTCGCGTTCAGCGAGAAGCGCGAGCCGGTATGGCAGGGGCGCTAGGCATCGCGGGCACCCGCTGAACCCGGTTGTCCCCACAGCGTCGCGAGCAGCGTGCGTGCCCCGCCGCGGTCGCGGTGCTCGCACAGGTAGATGCCCTGCCACGTACCCGAGCGCGAGCCGGCCCGCGCCGACCGGCAGGGTCAGCGAGGGCCCGGTGATCGTCGCCTTGACGTGGGCGGGCATGTCATCCGGGCCTTCGAGCGTGTGAAGCCAGGGAAAGCTCTCCGGAACGGCGGCGTCGAGCCACGACCGCAGGTCCCGGCGCACCTCGGGTGAGGCGTTCTCGTTCAGCGTGAGCGAGGCCGAGGTGTGCTGGAGCAGCAGATGACAGAGCCCCACGCCGAGGTGCTCCAGCTCCGGCAGCGCGGCGAGAACCTCGCCGGTGACAAGGTGGCAGCCGCGCTCCCGCGGCGCGAGGACGATCTCACGCTGGATCCACATCCGCAGGCAATCGTGCCACGCGCAGGTCGACGCGGTCGCCGAGCAGGGGGACTCCCTCGGCATCCAGCAGGGCGCGCTGGCGCTCGCCCCTGGCGAGCGAGCCGTCCGCGCGCACGACGCGGTGCCAGGGAACACGGTCGCCGTAGGCCGAGAGCACCGAACCGCTGAAGCGCGGGGCTCCCGGTGAGACGTCGCCGTAGGTCCGGACAAACCCTTCCGGGATCGCCGCGACGCGGGCGAGCACCTCGCGCTCGCGAGCGCTCGGTTGCTCCTCGGCCTGGTGCGGCATGTCGCAACCCTGCCTGATCGCGTGCTCCGCCGCTGGTAGCGTCGCCGGTGATGCGGCGCGGCACCTATTCGATCGTCGCGCGGGATCCGTCCACCGGCGACCTCGGTGTCGCCGTCCAGTCGCACTGGTTCTCGGTCGGACCGATAGTGCCGTGGGCGAGCGCGGGCGTCGGTGCCGTCGCGACGCAGTCGATCGCAGAGCCCGCCTACGGACCGCGGATGCTCGATCGCATCGAGCGCGGCCAGACGCCGGACGCCGCGCTCGCCGAGCTGCTGGGCGCCGACGACCAGGCCGCCTACCGTCAGGTGGCCGTGATCGACGCTCAGGGGCGCTCGCGCGGTTCACACCGGTGCGGGCTGCATCGCCTTCGCAGGTCACGCCGGCGGGCGAGGCTTTCTGCGCGCAGGCGAACATGATGGCCTCGCGCGGACGTGGGCCGGCGATGGCGAGCGCGTTCGAGGCCGCAACCGGGCCGCTCGCGCGACGGCTGATGGCCGCGCTTCGCGCCGCCGAGGAGGCCGGAGGCGACGTGCGCGGCCGGCAATCGGCTGCGCTGCTCGTCGTTCCCGCTGAGGGCCAGGGCTGGGAGACGGTGCGCGACCTGCGCGTGGAGGATCACGGCGAGCCGCTCGCCGAAATCGAGCGCCTGCTCGACCTGGCCGACGCCTACGAGCTGGCGGGCGAGGGCGACGACCTCGCGGGCGCCGGGCGCCACGACGAGGCGGGGAGCTCGCTACGAGCGCGCGAGCGCGCTGGCGCCGGGCAACGCGGAGCTCCTGTTCTGGTCAGGGCCTCGCCGCTGCGCAGGCCGGTGACATGGAGCGGGCGCTCGAGCGCGTGCGTGGCGCGATCGACGCTGCGGCCCGCGTGGCGCGAGCTGCTCGACAGGCTGGAGCCGGACATCGCTCCGTCGGCGCGAGCGGTGCGAGAGGAACTGGACCGCCGCTGAGCGGTCAGCGCTCGCCGGGCGTCTTGCGCGGGTACGCGCTGACCGGAATGCCGGTGTCCAGCGCGGTGCTCAGGATGCGGTGCTGCTCTGCGTTGTGAGCGGCCGGGTAGCCCTCGCCCGGCGAAGCTCGCTCCGGCCGGCCGACGAATCCGAAGTCGAGCTTCTCGGGCATGATCTGCATCAGGCGCGGGAACATGTGTGCGCGGGCGCCCATGTTGCGCGGCTCCTCCTGCACCCAGAGAACCTCCTTGAGGTTCGGGTAGCTGTCGATCAGCTCGATGATGTCCTGCTCGGGGAACGGGTAGAGCAGCTCGACGCGACCGACGGCGACCGACTCGTTGTCCTGGCGCTGCTCGTGTCCGATCAGGTCGTAGTAGATCTTGCCGGTGCAGAGCACGAGCCGGGTGACCTTCTCCAGCGGCACGCGCGGCTCGCCGAGCACGGGGTAGAAGCGAGTGTCCGCGAGATGCTCGATGCGGTTCGTCGCCTGCGGCAGGCGCAGCAGCGACTTGGGCGACATGATCACCAGCGGCCGCTGCTTGGCGATCAGCGCCTGGCGGCGGAGCAGGTGGAAGTACTGCGCAGGCGTCGACAGGTTGGCGACGCGGATGTTGCCCTCGGCGGCGAGCTGGAGGAAGCGCTCCAGCCGGGCGGTCGAGTGCTCGGGGCCGGAGCCCTCGTAACCGTGCGGCAGCAGCAGCGTCAGGCGCGAGCTGAGGCCCCACTTGGCGAGGCCGCTGGCGATGAACTGGTCGATGATCACCTGCGCGCCGTTGGCGAAGTCGCCGAACTGCGCCTCCCAGAGCACGAGCGTCTCGGGCGCCTCCTGCGAGTAGCCGTACTCGAAGCCGAGGCAGGCGATCTCCGACAGCGGGCTGTTGTGAAGCTCCATCGGCGCCTGTGCGCCTGCCAGCCGCTGGATCGGCGAGTACGTCTGACCGGTCTTCGCGTCGTGCAGGACGAGGTGGCGCTGGCTGAACGTCCCGCGCTCGACGTCCTGCCCGGTCAGCCGGACCGGCACACCCTCGGTGAGCAGCGAGGCGAACGCCAGCGTCTCGGCGTGCGCCCAGTCGATACCGCCGTCGGCGCCGAGGGCGACCGCGCGCCGCTCGAGCTGCTTGACGAGCTTGGGATGGATCGTGAAGCCCTCGGGAACGGTCAGCAGCTCGGTGTTGAGGTCGATCAGCGTGTCGGCGGGAACCGCAGTCGAGACCGTCGGGCTGGCGGAGCGGTCGAGCAGGTACTCGCCGGTCGGCTGATCGACGCCCCCGGCCTCCTGCGCGGCCTTGATCGCGGCCTTGATGTCCTGGTGCAGGCGGGTCAGCTCGTCCCAGCTCTCCTGCTGCCAGCCGTCGACCTCCTCCTTGGTGACCGTCCCCGCCTCGGTGAGCTTCGCCGCATAGAGCTCCGACGCGCGCTCGTGGAGCTTGATCTGCGCGTACATCTCGGGCTGCGTGTACGCCGGCTCGTCCGCCTCGTTGTGGCCGAAGCGCCGGTACCCGATCAAGTCGATCAGGACGTCGTGGCCGAACTCGCTGCGGAAGGCCATCGCCAGGCGCACCGCCGAGACGCATGCTTCGACGTCGTCGGCGTTCACGTGGATAATCGGAACGTCGAAGCCCTTCGCGAGGTCGGACGCCCATGTGGTGGAGCGCGAGTCCTCGAAGTCGGTCGTGAAGCCGATCTGGTTGTTCTGCACGAGGTGCAGCGCGCCGCCGACCTTGTACCCGTCAAGGCCCTGCAGGTTGAGCGTCTCGGCGACGACGCCCTGACCGGGGAACGCCGCGTCGCCGTGAAGCATGATCGGCACGGCGGCATGCGGGTCGCGCTCGGGCGTCGCTCCCTTGCGCTGGGTCTGGGCTGCGCGGGCGGCGCCGAGCACGACGGGGTCGACGAACTCGAGATGGCTCGGGTTGGCCTCCAGGTTGACGAGGATGTCGCCGCCCTCGCGCAGCTTGTACCGGCGCGTGTGGCCGTGGTGGTACTTGACGTCTCCGGTGCCGCCCTGGGGAATCTCCGTGACGGCCTTGACGACCTCGAGCGTCGACGTGCCTTCGAACTCGCCGAAGATCGTCTGGTACGAGCGGCCTAGGTTGTGGGCGAGCACGTTGAGGCGCCCGCGGTGGGCCATTCCGATGATGACCTCGGTCGCGCCGTCGGCGGCCGACAGCTCGATCGCCTCGTCGAGCATCGGCACCGTCATGTCGAGACCCTCGATCGAGAACTGCTTCTGGCCCAGGTAGGCCTTGTGAAGGAAGCGCTCCAGCGAGTCGACGGCGATCAGGCGTCGAAGCAGGCGTCGCTGCTCCTCGGGCTGCATCGCCCCGCGATAGCACCCGGTCTCGATCTTGTCGCGCAGCCACACGCGCTGGCGGTGACTGGAGATGTGCTCGATCTCGTAGGCGATCGTCCCGCAGTACGTGGCGCGCAGATGCGGGAGCGCCTCCTCGAGGTTCTCGCCGGGCACGGAGATCCGCAGGATCTTCGATGGGATCCGCCGCATCAGCTCCTTGGTCAGATGGACCGTGTCCGGATCCAGTGCCGGGTCGCCGACGGGCTCCTGGCCCAGCGGGTCGAGCGTTGCGGCGAGGTGGCCATGAGTTCGAAATGCCTTGATGAGCGAAGTCGCCGCCTGCACCGCCTGAAGCAGTTCGGTGATGTCCTCGGGCGCGGCGGTGACAGCCGCTCCGGGCGCCGCATCGGCTGCGGCGAGTTGCGGCTGCGGCGCCTCGGGCGCCGGGCCGGGTGTCGCACCGAGCGACCCGAAGACCTCCTCGTAGAACGCGTTCTCGCCCTGAAGGTAGGACTCGATCGCCTGCAGGAAGCGCCCCGACTCGGCACCCTGGATGATGCGGTGGTCGTAGGTCGAGGTCATCGTCATGACCTTCTCGGCGCCGATCTGCGAGCCGACGTTGCCCAGTCCGACCGGGAACGCGATCGAGCCGGTGGCGACGATCGTGCCCTGGCTCACCATCAGCCGCGGCACCGAGGCGATCGTGCCGATGCCGCCCGGGTTCGTCAGCGTGATGTTCGCGCCGACCAGGTCATCGGCCGAGAGCGTGTTCGTGCGCGCCTTGTCGATCAGCGCGTCGAACGCGGCCTTGAAATCCGCGAACGACAGCCGGCCCGCGTCATGGATCACCGGCACCATCAGCGTGCGCGAGCCGTCCTTCTTCTCGACGTCGACCGCGATGCCCAGGTTGACCGCGCCGTCGTCGATGCGATGTGGTTTGCCGTCGCGCTCCTCGAAGTGATGCGCCATGACGGGCAGCTGGTCGGTGCCGGCCTTGGAGATCGCGTAGGCGATCAGGTGGGTGAAGGAGACCTTCTGGCCGGCTTCCTTGAGCTGTTTGCGGCGCCCGTCCATCGCCGTGACGGTCATCGTGCGGAACGAGGTCGCCGTAGGGATCGAGCGGCTCTCGTCCATGTACTTGGCGAGCATCGCCGCGCCGCCGCGGATCGGCTTGGCCTCTCCGGCGCCGGCCGCCGGGGCTCCCGCGCCGTCGACGGCCGCGAGAACGTCGGCCTTCGTAATGCGTCCGCGCGCCCCGCTGCCGCTGACCGAGGCGAGGTCGACGCCGTGGGCGGCGGCGACGCGCGCAGCGACGGGCGAGGCGCTGACGCCATCCGGAGCGGCCGCCGGGGCGGTGCCGGCCGCCGCGGTCGCGGCATCCGAGGCGGCGGGGGCCCGTGCGGTTGAACCGGCGGTGGTCGCCTCCATGCGCGCGATCACCTGCCCGACGGTCACGGTGTCGCCTTCGGCGGCGAGCAGTTCGGTGATCACGCCGGTCGCCGGCGCGGGCAGTTCGACGTCGACCTTGTCGGTCGAGATCTCGACGATCGTGTCGCCGTCGCTGACCTGTTTGCCGACCTCGACGTGCCACTCCAGCAGCGTCCCCTCGGTGACGGACTCGCCTGCGGCCGGGGTGACGATGTCGATGATCTCGCCGGCCTCGGTCGCCGCTGTCGGCCCGCCCTCGGCCGGGGCCGTCTGGCTCTCCATCGCCGAGGCACCGCTGACGGCCGAGCCGCCGTTCGAATCGGCGGCTGCCGGCGCGCCCGAGTCGTCAGGCTGGATCTCCGCCAGGACGGCGCCGACCTGCACGGTGTCCCCTTCGGCGAAGTGGACCTTCACGATCGTTCCCGTCACCGAGGCCGGCACCTCGGCGTCGACCTTGTCGGTCGATATCTCGACCAGGGTCTCGTCGGCGTCGATGTGATCGCCCTCGGACCCGTGCCACTCGAGGACGGTCCCTTCGCTCACCGACTCGCCCATCGCGGGCAGCGTGACCTGGACTGTGGTGGAGATCGCCATCTGGTAGTACGCCGGCTCGCTGGCTGACTCTACCGTGCGGATTGCACGGGCGTTGAGCGTGGGTTCTCGCGGTGCGCGGGTGGGTCCCCCTCCTGCGCACGCTGACGCTGCTCGCGGGTCAGCTCGTAGGACCCGAAGAACGGCCCGATGCCCCCGAGCACCGCGACCGCGACCGCGGAGCGCATCGAGACGACCCGCGCGCGCAGCGCCACGAGAATCAGCAGCACCATCGCGATCCAGCCCAGCCCGTGCGTCATGCCGAACACGGCCTCCGCCGGCGCCATGCCGGGTATCAGCCAGACGGTGAGCAGGCATGCGTAGACCGTCGAATGGGTCAGAGAGAGCCGTTTGAGGGCGCCCAGCGAGAGGCTCCAGCCGCGCTGGGGAAGGGGAGCGGCCCGGCGATCGGCGCTCACGCGGCTCCGTCGAGCAGTCGCGCCATCCGGCGCAGCGGCTCGTCGGCCTCGGACGGCCAGGCGTCCACGTCAGCCGGCCACCATGCATGCTCGTCGTGCTCATGGTCAGGCGTGACCTGCGCGCCCGGCGGGAGCCAGGCCTGCCCTACGAACATCACCATGTGGTGGGGAAGCAGCACCAGCGCTTCGCCGCGCACCTGCTCCGCCTCCACCGACCACTCCTCGCGCAGCTCGCGTGCGAGCGTGTCGACCGGGTTCTCGAGCTCGTCGACCGCGCCGCCGGCGCCGAGCGCCCAGCGTCCCGGCCATGAGGCCAGCCAGGTGGCGCGCCGTCCCGCGAGCCAGCGCCCATCGGTGTCGCGCACCGCGCACAGGGCCGCGACCGAGCGGCACGCGTCACCGTCGACCAGTCGCAGCGACCAGCGCGCGGGCTGAAGCTCCATGACCAGCTCGCCGCCCGTGCCGACCGAGTGGCTGACGAGGCGCGCGGCGACGCCGTCATGGCTGGGCGACCCGCGCTCGGCGAGTGCTGCGACGGCTGCGTCGGCCGCTGTAGTGAGCGCCGGTTCCGGCGCGAAGGCGTCGCTCATCCAGCGGGCGGTGACCTGGTCGGGTGACCATGGTCCGCGAGCGAGGATGCCGGGAGCGTCGCGCATCGGGTCTAAGGGTACGGGCGAGCGTCGTCGGCCGGCCCCGTCCGCCGGGGGCGCGGCACGGCACGTGGGAACACCACCATAGGATCGCGGCTCGTGAGCGGCCGCACGCGCAACAGATGGGGGTGGGGCTTCGAGGACGCGATGGTCGGCGCCGCCGAGGCGGCGGGCGCCGCCGAGCATCTGCCGGCGACGTTCGGGTTCGCCGCCGGCGACCCGGAGGAGCCCGTCGAGCTCGCCGATGCCGCGCTGCCGGCCGTGCGACTGGCACTTCCCGCGGGACCTCTCGGCGAGATCTGTTCACAGTCCGCTGAAGAGCGCGCGGGCCACGCTTACGGGAAGTCCTACCTGGACACGATCCGTGCCTTCCGCGGCGTCTACGAACATGCCCCCGACGTCGTGGCCCGGCCGCGCGACGAGCACGAGGTCGAGGCCGTGCTCGAGTGGGCGGCGGGCGTCAACGCCGCCGTGATCCCCTACGGCGGCGGCACGAGCGTCGTAGGCGGAGTCGAGGCGCGCATCCCCGCGCGCTTCGGCGGTGCGGTGTGTCTCGATCTCGGTGCACTCGACGCGCTGCACGAGCTCGACGACGTCTCGCGCGCTGCGCTGATCGGCGCAGGAGCGGCCGGCCCGCAGGTCGAGCGGCTGCTCGGCGCGCACGGCATGACGATGCGCTTCTTCCCGCAGTCCTTCGAGCTGTCGACGCTCGGCGGCTGGGTCGCGACACGCGCGGGCGGGCACTTCGCAACGCGGCTGACGCACGTCGACGACCTGGTCGAGAGCGTGCGCGCGATCACGCCGACCGGCGAATGGGAGTCGCGGCGGCTTCCGGGGTCCGGGGCGGGGCCGAGCCCGGACCGGATGCTGCTCGGCTCCGAGGGAGCGCTCGGCGTGATCACGCGCGCCTGGGTGCGCGTGCAGCCGCGCCCCGCGCACCGCGCGGTGCGCACCGTGCGCTTCGACTCCTTCCTCGGTGGAGCCGAGGCCGTGCGGGCGCTCGCACAGTCCGGCCTCGACCCCGCCAACTGCCGGCTGATCGACGAGCTCGAAGCTGCGCAGACCGGCGCCGGCGACGGCTCACACGCCGTGCTCGTGCTCGGCTTCGAGTCGACCAGCGGGCCGGTCGACGCCGCTCTCGAGCAGGGCCTCGCGCTGTGTCGCGAGCACCGCGGCTCGTGGGAGGAGCCGGCAGCCGGTGGCGCCGGTGGCGCCGGCGCCTGGCGCGAGGCGTTCATCCGCATGCCCTACATGCGCGACATGCTGATTCGCCTCGGTGTCCTGGCCGACACCTTCGAGACTGCGATCACCTGGGACCGTCTTCCGGCCTTCCACGAGGCGGTCACCGAGGCCACGCGCGATGCGCTCGGGGGGCCCTGCCGCGTCACTTGTCGCTTCACGCACGTCTACCCGGACGGACCGGCGCCGTACTTCACCGTGATCGCGCCGGCACGCCGCGGTGACGAGATCGCGCAATGGCACGAGATGAAGCGCGCGGCCAGTGACGCGATCATCGCCGGCGGGGGGACGATCACCCACCACCATGCCGTCGGCAGAGATCACCGGACCTGGTACGACCGCCAGCGGCCCGGATGCGTTCGCCGCCGCTCTGCGCGGTGCGAAGGCCGCGGTCGACCCTGCGGGGCTGCTCAACCCGGGCGTGCTGATCGACGTCTGAGCCGTCGCCGGTACGCTGAGAGCGTGAGCAAGTTCGAATCCAAGAACCTTGCCGCGATCCGCGCTGCGCTGGATCAGCACAACGACTCCTGCCCGGTTGCGGCCAACGCGATCCTGCTCAATCCGGTCGACCACGAGCTGATCGGCTGGGACGAGCTGTGGGGGCTGCCGGTGATCTCCGACGAGCGCGTCCCCACTAAGCGGGTGCGCATCCAGTGCGACGGGTCGGCGTTCGGGATCGAGGAGGAGGTCAGCTGAGGCGGTCGCGCGCGAGCAGCCGCTGATCGTCCCGATGGTCGTGCCCTCCGGTCCCGGTCAGGACCCGGAGGACCTCTAGACCGCCCGCTGGGCGAGCCGGTCCAGGAGGCCGTTCAGCCCGCCGGGACCTCGAGCCGTCGACCGAACGCGCGCTCGAACAGATCGACCTCGCGTGACGCCGCCCAGCGCGCGACGCGCGCGTCGCCGCCGGTGACGAGATCGAGGTGCACGGCACCGTCGCCGTTGACCGTCACATGAGCTTCGCGCACGTCCTGGTCGCGGCTGCGTTCCAGATCCTCTGCGAGGCGCAGCAGCACCGAACAGCGAGCCAGCAGCGCGCCGTCGCCGTCTCGCGTCAGCGCGCCGAACGGTCCGATCTCGGGGTTCCCCTTGCGGTGGTAGCGCACCATCTGGCCGATCAGCGCGACCTCGCGCTGTGTGAACCCGGGAAGACCCGCATTGAAGACGAGGTAGCGCGAGTGCTTGTGGTGGTCGTCGTAGTCGACCGCTACGCCGATGTCGTGGAGCAGGCACGCCGCTTCGAGCAGACCGCGCTCGGCTTCGTCGCCCGCATGCAGACCGGCGACGGCGAGTTCGTCGAACAGCCCCAGCGCGAGACTCGCCACATGCCGGGTGTGCGCCGGCGTCGCGTCGTACTGGGCGGCGAGATTGAAGACGCTGGATCGCCGCACGTCCCCGAGCAGCGGCTCGCGCCCGTCGCCGAGCAGTCGCTCGAAGAAGATGCCCTCGCGCAGGCCCGCCTCGGTCACCTCGATGCCATTGAACCCGCCCGCCTCGAGAACGGACTGGATGACGATCGCGCCGGCCAGAACGATGTCGCCGCGCGCCGGCTTGATGCCCGGAACGCGGCGGCGTTCGGCGGGCGTGATCTCGGACAGGCGATCCACGAGGTCGTCGAGCGGGCCGCGCTCGATCACGAAGCCCTGGACCCCGAACTCGGGGACCTCGAGCGCGCGCTGGATCGCCGTGGCCAGGTTGCGCACCGTCCCGCCCACACCGACGATGCGGGGGTCGCGCGAGCCCAGCCAGGGTGCGCGCTCCAGCTTGCGGGCGACGTGGTCGCGAAGCCGTGTGACCTGCTTCGCACGTCGCTGGGCCATCGCCGGAGAGGAAGCGCTCGGTCATCCGGACGGCGCCGAGCCGCCAGGACTCGAGCTCGGCCGCGGCACGCCCTTCCACGCCCACGATCTGCATCGAGCCGCCGCCGAGGTCGAGCACCGCACCGTCGCGCAGCTCGGTCGAGTTGACCGCTGCCAGGTATCCGGCTCGCGCCTCCTGCTCGCGCGAGAGCACGCGGACCTCGAGGCCGGACGCGAGGCGCACGCGCTCGAGGAACGCCTCCGAGTTGGTCGCCTCGCGGATCGCGCTCGTGGCCACGGCGTCGACTTCGCCCTCGCTCAGCCCGGACGCCTGACAGAAATGGGCGAAGACCTCGGTCGCGGCGATGGCGCGCGCGATCCCGGCGTCGCCGAGCGCGCCGGTCTCGTCGACTCCGGCGCCGATCCGCACCGGCTCGTAGATCTCATCGGTGCGCTTCCACCACCCGCCCAGCAGGCCGGGTCGCGGCGCATGGACGCTGAAGACGACCAGCCGGAACGAGTTGGACCCGAGGTCGGCGACCGCGAGCCGCGAGTCCTCGCCGCCGCCCAGGGACTCAGCCGGCACGCTCGATGAGCTCGATGCGGTAGCCGTCCGGGTCGCGGACGAAGCACAGCCGTGGCCCGTTCTCGCTCACCGTGTACGGCGGCTTCTCCGGGGTGATCCCCTGGGCGGCGAGTCGCTCGAGCGTCTCGTCGAGCGCCGGCGCGGTCATCGCGATGTGGTTGTAGCCGGTGCCGAGCTCGTAGCTGTCGACGCCGAAGTTGTAGGTCAGCTCCAGTCGCGGGCCGTCGCCCGGCAGGCCCATGAAGACGTTGATCGCCTCGTCGCGGATCGGCAGCCGGCCGATCTCCTCGAACCCGAGTGCCTCATAGAAGGCCACAGAGCGATCGATGTCACCGATTCGATAGCAGGTGTGGATCAATTCGGCCATGTGTGGAGCCTACCCCGGCCGGCGCCGCGAGATCGATTGCCGTCACAGAACGCCGCGGCCGGGCTCGAAGCGCAGCGCCGGTGTCGTAGCCTGCAGCGCATGGTCGTCGAGCGCTCCCTCCACCCGCAGTTCCTGTCGAACACCTACCTCGTCGGAGAGGAGGGCGGCGACGCGTTCTTCGTCGATGCCGGCGGCCCCGTCGAGCCGCTGATCGAGGCGGTCGATCGCCACCGCATGACGCCGACGCACGTTCTGCTGACCCACCATCACTACGACCACGTCTGCGAGCTCGACAAGCTGCTGCAGCGCTGGCCCGGCATGGCTGTGCTCATACACGCGGCGGAGCGCGCCGATGTCGCGGGCGTCACGGGCGAGATGACTCCCGGTCAGGTGGTCAGCGTCGGCGGGCTGGAGGTGACTCCGCTGCACACCCCGGGGCATACCGCGGGCATGCTGGCGCTGCTCGTCGACGGCGAGGTCTTCACCGGGGACACGCTCTTCAAGAACTCGGTCGGAGGCGTGCGGGCGCCGGGGAGCACGAGCTACGAGGATCTGCGCGAATCGATCATGGGCGTGCTGATGGAGCTTCCGCCGCAGACCGTCATCCGCCCCGGGCATACGGACCCCTCGACGATCGCCGACGAGTACGAGAACAACTCCTTCGTCCGTGTCTGGCGCGGCCTGGACCCCGAGGGTGACGAGCCGTGCACGGCGCTGGGCGCGAAGGCGACGCTCGTGCTGCTCGGCGACGACTACGACGGCGGCCACAAGGCGTGGGTGCGCTGGCCGGACGGACGCGACGACATCGTTCCGGGCTCGCAGGTCCAGCGCGAGGGCTGAGCCCGCAAGGGCGGCTCCATGGCAGACGACGACGCCAGCGAGGTTCCGTCCTCTCGTCTCTGGCGCACCGCGGCGCTCGGACGGCTGGCGGCCGCCGAGGCCGCCAAGTACGCCGGCACGCGTGCCGCGAACCTCACGCGAACGCCCGACGACGCGTCGGAGGCGCTCGGCCGTCGGCAGGTCGACGCCGCCCGTCAGATCGTGCGCGTCCTGGGCGGCATGAAGGGTGCTGCGATGAAGGCCGGGCAGGTGCTGTCCGTCGCCGATCTCGATGCCGTTCCCGAGGCATACCGCGAGGAGGTCCGCGCGACGCTGTCCTCGCTGCACGACGCCGCCCCGGCTGTGTCGTTCAAGGAGATGCGGCGCGTGGTCGAGCGCGAGCTCGGCGAGCCGATCGATCGCGTCTTCTCCGAGTTCGACCGGCAGCCGGTCGCTGCCGCGTCGATCGGCCAGGTCTACCGCGCGCGGCTCCAGGACGGCCGTGAGGTGGCCGTCAAGGTCCAGTACCCCGGCATCGACGCGGCGCTTCGTGCCGACCTCCAGAACCTCGGGCCGATGCTCCGGATCGCCAAGCAGATCATTCCGGGGCTCGACGTCGATGCGGTCGCCGACGAGGTTCGCGACCGCATGCACGAGGAACTCGACTACGAGCTCGAGGCCGACAACACGCGCGCGATGGGCCGCACACACCGCGGGCACCCGTTCATCGTCGTTCCCGAGGTCGTGTCCGAGCTCTGCCGCGCGCGGGTCCTCGTGATGGACTTCGTCCGCGGCCGGACGCACGAGCAGATTGCGCTCCTCGGGCAGGCCGAGCGCGACCGTGTCGCGGAGATGATCTTCCGCTGCTACTTCGGGTCGATGTACAGGCACCGGCAGTTCTCCGGCGATCCGCATCCCGGCAATTCGCTGCTGCTTGACGACGGGCGCATGGCGTTTCTCGACTTCGGGCTCTTCAAGCGGATCAGCGCCGAGTCGGCGGAGACCGAGCTGGCGATACAGCGCGCCGGCATCGAGGGTCGCGGCGAGGAGCTGATCGATCTGATGGCCGCCGCAGGGATGCTCCGCGACCCTGACCATGCGACGCCTGAGGGCGCCCTGGCGCAGTTCCGCGGCTACACGTGGTGGTTCACGACGGACGAGGTCGTCGAGCTCGATCCGGGGATGGCGACGCGGATCGTGCTCGATTTCGCGGACCCCACCGCCGAGCAGTTCCGTCGCGTTCGCCACGAGACGCTTCCCGGGGAGCACGTCTTCGGGCGGCGCGTGGAGATGATGACCCTCGCCGTGATGAGCCGGCTGCGCCCGCGCGGCAACTGGTACCGGATCGCCCGCGAGTGGCTCTACGGCGACGAACCGGTGACCGAACTCGGTCGCATGGAGGCGCGCTACTACGCGGCACGCCGGTGAGGGCGCGGATGCGCGGCGTCGGGCCGCGAGCGCGCCTGACGATGCTCGTGGTCGGCGCGCTGTCGGCGTTCACGATCGTCGCGCTGTCGGGATCGCTGTCGACCGAGCAGGTCGAGGACTGGGTCGACGACTTCGGCCCGGCCGGCCCGCTCGTCTTCATTGCGGTCTCGTCGCTGCTGACGGTCTGCTTCTTCCCGGGTCCGCTGCTCGCAGGCGCGGCGGGCCTGCTGTTCGGCACAGCGCTCGGAATGCCGACGGCGATCGTCGGCGCGACGCTCGGCGCGACGCTTGCCTGCTCGCTCTCCCGCTTCGTCGCCGGGGACGCGGTCGACGAGCTCGGCGGCCCGCGAGTGCGTTCGCTGGCGGCCTGGGTGGGGCGGCGCGGCTTCGTCTCGGTGCTGTACGCGCGGCTCGCCCCGGGCGTGCCCTACAACCTCGTCAACTACGCCTGCGGGCTGACCACCGTCCCGATTGCGACCTTCGCCCTGGCGACCGCGATCGGAGCCGCGCCGCGGACGTTCGCCTACGTCGCGCTCGGCGGATCGTTCGGGGATTTCGGCTCCCCGGAGTCGATCATCGCGCTCGCAGTGCTCTTCGGGATGGGTGTCACCGGGCTGCTCTTCGCGCGCAGGGACCTGGAGCGCGAGCGTGCCGCCGCCCGGTCGGCGGCCACGGACAAGAGCACCGACCTGGTGCGCGAGCCCAGCAGCGCCGACGCGTAGTCCGAGCCGTCGCCCGGGCCCCTCGCCCGCAGGCTGAACCGCCGATCGTGCCCGGTGTCGTCAGCCGTGCAGGCGGCGCTGCTCGCGCGGGTCGCCGAGCCGCTGGACCTGGAACAGGCTCGTGCTTCCCGGGCGGCCGCTCGGCAGGCCGGCGGTGATCCCCACGCGCTGGCCGGGCTCGCACCAGCCGAGCTCGATGACGCGGCGCGCGGCATCGGCGATCAGCTCCTCCGTCACCTCGTGGCGGCGCATCGACGCAGCTCGCACGCCCCACATCAGGCCGCAGCGGCGCACCGTCTCCTTGCCCGGCGACAGCGCGATGATCGGGACGGTCGGCCGATGGGCCGAGACCAGCCGCGCCGAGCGGCCCGAGAGCGTAGGCACGATCAGCGCGTCGAGTTCGAGCTCGCGCGAGGCCTCGACCGCGCTGTGCGCCACGGTGTAGCTGGGGTCGCGCGCGTCGCGCGCGACGCGCGTCTCGTTCCAGCGCCGGTAGGGCGCCTCGCGCTCGGTCGTGCGCGCGACAGAGGCCATCATCGCGACCGACTCCACCGGGTAGGCGCCGATCGCCGTCTCCTGCGAGAGCATCACGGCGTCGGTGCCGTCGAGGATCGCGTTGGCCACATCGGCGACCTCTGCGCGCGTGGGCCGCGCCGCGCGAACCATCGACTCGAGCATCTGAGTGGCCGTGATCGAGGGCCGCGCGAGTTCGCCGCTCAAGCGCAGCAGGCGCTTCTGGACCATCGGCACTTCCTGGATCGGGAGCTCGATTCCGAGGTCGCCGCGCGCCACCATGATGCAGTCCGCGACGCGCACGATGTCCTCGGCGCGTGCCACGGCCTGCGGCTTCTCGATCTTCGCGATCAGGGGGGTGCGCGTGTGTTCGCGTACGTGCAGGATGTCCTCCGGCCGCCGCACGAAGCTCAGCGCGACGAGGTCGACGCCGATTTCGGCCCCGGCGCGCAGGTGTTCGAGGTCCGCCTCGGGAACCGCCGGGAGTTCGTCGGCCGGGCCCGGGATGTTGAGCCCCTGGCGCGAGGCGACGACGCCGCCCAACTCGACCTCGCAGTCGAACTCCCCGGAGTCGGGCCGGGTCTCGAGAACTCGCAGGCGCACCGAACCGTCGGCGAGGTAGACGGACTCGCCGACCTCGACGGCAGCGGCGAGCCCGTGCCAGCTGACGGTCATGCGTCGCGCGTCGCCGACACCTCCGTCGGCGTCGGCGACGAACGTGACGGTGTCGCCGCCGCGCAGCAGGACCTTGTCGTCGTCGAGGAATCCGATGCGGATCTTCGGCCCCGGCAGGTCCTGGAGGATCGCTACGGGGCGGCCGGCGCGGCCGGCCGCCTCCCTGACCATCGCCGCGGTCTCACCGTGCGACTCGCGCGACCCGTGGCTGAAGTTCAGGCGAGCCACATCCATCCCGGCGTCGACCATCCGCACGAGTGTCTCGGGATCGCGTGAAGCCGGGCCGATCGTGGCGACGATCTTGGTGCGGCGTTCCATCGCCGCTGACCGTAGTGCATCGTGCGGAGCACCCGCCGGCGCTAGCGTGGCTCGCCACGATGCCCCTGCTCACGTCGCTCGGTCTTGTGTCGCTCGCGCTCGCCGGTATCTCCGGCTGGCTGGTCTACGCGGTCACAGAGCGACCCGAGTGGTTTCGCGAGCACGGAATCCCGGCACCGGGCCGTTTCCGTCAGATGCACCTGGACTGGGTGATGATGGGCCTGATCCAGATCGCGCTGCAGGTCGTCGCGCCGGACATGCCGGTCTGGATCCGCGCGATGATCGCGTTCGGCACCGTCGTCAACCCGCTGCTGTTCGCGCCGCTCGCATGGGGCAACGAGATCAAGAAGCACCCGGCCTACATGGCCGTCGGGCTGCTTTCGTTCCTGTCGCTCAGCATCGGCCTGCCGGCGCTGGCGGTGTGGGCCATCGTCTGAGCCGGCTCAGACGGTCACCTCGCCCTTGGGCAGGTGGCCGACGCGCGGGCTCATCGCCTCGCCGAGCGCCACCAGCGCGGACAGCGGGCGGATCATCACCGTGAACTCGTCGATCAGCCCGTCGTCGTTGATGTGCAGGTGGTCGAGACCGTGGATCGCCTTGTCGCCGACTCTCGCGCGGAAGATCAGCGCATGGCTGTCCTCGCCCTCGAGTTCGTCTACGTACGTGAAGTCCTCGAACACCTCGAACAGGTTCCAGAACAGCTCGGCGACGGCTTCGCGGCCGTCGAACGGCTTGAACGCGACGGGTGAATAGAGCTGGCAGTCGGGGGCGAGAGCAGCGACCATGGCCTCCTGGTCGCGGGCTTCTACGGCAGCGCGGAATGGATGCATGGCAGGCAAGCTGTCAGGCACCGCGGGCCGCGTCAACCGGTGGCGAGCGTGTCATGCGGTCGCGTCGCCCGGCGGATCGACGAACTGGCCGTCCTGCAGGACGGTCTCACCGTCCGCGCTGAGGCGCCCGCTGGCGCGCAGGTCGCAGATCAGGTCCCAGTGGAGCGCGCTCACGTTCCTGCCGCCGGTCTCCGGGTAGGAACGACCGAGCGCGAGATGGACCGTCCCGCCGATCTTCTCGTCGAACAGGATCGCGCCGATCGGCCGCGCGATCCCGAAGTTCGTCCCGATTCCCACCTCACCGAGCCGCCGCGCGCCCGCGTCGGTCTCGAGCGCGTGTCGCAGGTACTGCTCGCCGACCGTCGCGCAGGCCTGCGTCACCTCACCGCCCCGGAACTCGAGCTCGACGCCGTCGACGTCGACCCCTGCCGGCGACGACCGGATCGTGAAGCGGACTCGGCCCTCGGCGCTCGTCTCGCGCGGCCCGGTGAAGACCTCTCCGCTGGGCATGTTGCGCCTGCCGTCCGAGTTGACCCAGGTCCGGCCCTTGACCGAAAGCGTCAGGTCCGTGCCCTCGGCCTCGATGCGCAGCTCTCGGGCGCCGCCGAGACGCTCGATCAGCTCGGCCTGGAAAGCCCGCAGACCGCGCCATGCGCGCACGGGGTCCGGCTGGTCGAGGAACATCGCCCGGCGCACGAAGGCGGCGAACTCGTCGAGCGCCATCCCGGCCTGCTCTGCACCGGCGGCCGTCGGCCACAGGGTGGAGCACCAGCGCTTGTCCAGAGTCCGTTCCCGAAGAGGGCGCCGGGCGCGTGCGACGCGGGCGATCAGCGCGGGGTCGACGCCCGCCAGTTCACGCGGGTCGTGCGGCGCTTGGATCCCGAGCAGCGCATCGAGCCCCTTCGCCTGGGCCATCTCGAGTTCGTCGATTCCGTCGAGCTGTGGATCGCTCGCGTGGCTGTAGTAGTTCGCGGCCTCGCCCGGGAGCTCCACCCGCAGCGTCGGCCAGGCCTCGCGCTCGAGGATCGCGCGTTGAAGCTCGAGCAGAAGCGGCCCGGCGAGCGCGGTCGATCGCGCGACGACCTTCTGGCCCGGCTGCACGTTGAGGCAGTAGCCGACGAGCAGGTCGGCGAGCGGCCCCGGGTCGAGGAACTCCGCGACGGTCGCGGCTGCGTCGATCGGTTCGGAGCGGGCCATTCAGGGCACCTGCACGTCCGGGAACCACTCTGCGCAGTGCGTCCGCAGCGCGTCACGCACGAACCTGCGCTCCTCTGCTGACGCGGCACGCAGCCGCAGCAGCAGCGCCTGCTGCCCCTGCGTTGCCACGTCGTTGATCGTCCAGGTGAGCGCGAGGCGCTCGAACAGGAACTCGACGGCGCGCTGCCAGGCGTCCTCCTGCGAGAGCGGGCTCCCGCTCAGCGCCTGCGAATAGGCGGCGCGGGTCTTCGCCGTCATCACGCTGCGCAGGGTCAGGATCTGCGATCCGTCGGCAGAGGCGTGCTCCACGGCCGGCGACTGCGGCGGAGGGGTGCGCTCGCGACGGCGCGATCGCCTGCCCATCGCCGGGTCGCCGGCCGCTCTAGGCCGCCGCCGCCGCGGTCAGGAGCTGACCCCTGACGTCGCCCTGAAGCGGGTTCGTGTGTCCCGGCCACGCCGACGCGGGGTCCAGTTCCGCGAGCTTGCGCATCGACGCCTTCGCCTGCTCGGTGTCCTGGTTGAATGCCGCGTGCGGCGTGCGCGCCCCTCCCTTGATGCCGGTCTGCGGGTCGAGCGTGTAGAAGCAGTCGCTGACCAGCGCGAGGCGGTCGGACTCGCGCCACAGGCCGATCAGGCCGGGGGCATGGCCCGGCAGGTGCACGACCTTGAAGCCTGCGACCTCGTCGCCCTCCTCGAGCGTGCCGGCGATCTTGACGGGGCCACCGTCCCAGGTCGGAAGCAGTCGCGGGAGGAGCAGCTTCCCCAGTCCGCTCAGACGCTCGAAGCGGAAGTAGTGGGCACCGCCGTCGCCCTCCGCGTCGGCCTTCTCCGCGGAGTGGCAGAAGACCGGCACGCCGAGCGCCGGCGCCGCGCCGCGGTGGTCCGCGTGGCTGTGACCGAGAACGACCCGCGTGATGCCGCCGAGCTCGAGGCCCGCGGCGGCGACGGAGTTCGTCATCGCCCTGATGCCGGCGTCGAACACGAGCACCCCGGCACCGTCGCGAACGAAGTAGACGTTCATCGTCTTGATCGGGAAGCCGCCGCGCAGCAGCCAGACGCCTTCGGCTATCGCCTCGACCTTCCCTCCGAGCCTGCGCGCGGCCTTCGTCTTGACGTTGAAGGCCCGCTTCATGCCCACTTCGGCGGGTGATCCGTCCGGCGGCATCAGGCCGAGTTGCCGCGCGACCGTCATCCCGTCGGCATAGGCGTTGTTCTCGAGGATCAGCCCGTCGCGGACGATCAGTACGTCGGCGCCTTCGATGAAGAGCGGAGCCCCCGTCGCCTCCACGCCCTGGAACGGCTCACCGGTGAACGTGCCGCGCATCTCCCAGCGCGCGGCCGCGCGGTCGTCCTGGACGGTCATCTCGACGACCCTGAAGTCGAAGTCGGGGAAGGGCGACATGATCCCGCTGAGGAAGGCGCGCACGCCGTCGGGCGCGGTCGTGTCGACCTGGCCGCGGACGTTCTCGCGTCCGCCCGGCTTCCACAGCGCGACCGCGGCATCGAGGTCGCGTCTGCCGACCGCGTCGAAGTAGGCGGTCGCGACGCGCGCGGTCTCCTCGGCGTCGATCGCTCCCTCGTGGGTGGCCTGTGGTGCCTGCTGCACGTTCGTCATCGGGGGTCCTCTCCTCGCGCTCGTCTGCGAGGCAGGCTATACCCGTCGCGCCGCACGCAGCGCATAGGGTGGGCGGCGTCATGCCGGAGCCCACCCGCAAGCGCGAGCTCGGCCGAGGCGAGCGCGTGCTGCCCGGCGTCTGGCGCCTGCGCCTACCGCTCCCCTGGCCGGGCGTTCCGCACTGCAACGCCTGGGCGCTCGCCGCCGGCGACGGGATCGTGCTCGTTGACACAGGCATGCACGAGCCAGGTTCGTTCGCTCACCTCGAACGCGCGCTGGGCATGGTCAATCTGAGGGTCGAGAACGTGCGGCTGCTCGTCTGCACGCACGCTCATTCGGACCACTACGGCCAGGCGGCGACGATCATCGAGCGGACGGGCTGCGAATTGTGGATGCATCCCGATCACGAGCACATGACACGCGCCGCGCAGGATCCCGATCAGGCGCTCGCGCGGCGCATCGAGGTCGCGCGCCAGAGCGGCGTGCCGGAGGCTCCGCTGCGCGCGTACCAGGAGTCGCGCAAGGGCCAGGGGTACGGCATCGCGGGCATCGTCGAGCCGCACCGCGACCTGCTGCCCGGCGTCGAGATCCCCACGGACCTCGGCGTCTGGAAGGTCGTGGAGACGCCCGGCCACGCACCGTCTCACGTGTGCCTGTATCAAGAGGAGCGCCGGATCCTGATCTCCGGCGACCACCTCCTCGGGCGCGTTTCGCTGTACTACGACTACGGCTACTCGCCGGACCCTGCGGGCGAGTTCCTGCGGTCGCTCAACGTCGTCGAGGATCTCGACATGCGGCTCTGCCTGTCCGGGCACGGGCGCACGTTCACCGACGTCGCTGCGCACATCACCGCGAACCGCCTGGTCGTCGCCGAGCGGCTCGAGGGGTGCGTTCGCGTGCTCGGCGAGAGCGGGCCGATCACCGCATTCGATGCCGTGCCGCGGGTCCACGGGGCGTCGATCACCCCGCAGAACGCGAACTGGTGGCTGTCAGAGACGCTCTGCTACCTGCGCCACCTCGAGGTGACCGGCCGCGCCGAGCGCATCGCCGGGGAGGGCAGCGAGCCGGAGCGCTGGCAACTCGCCGAGTGAGCCCGACCTTGACAGAGTCGTGTCAAGGTCGCGATAGGATCATCAACCAGTGCGCATCGACCAGATCCTTTCCAGCGGAGACGGGCCCGTCTTCTCGTTCGAGTTCTTCCCGCCCAAGACGCCCGAGGGCGAGAAGAACCTCTACGCCGCGATCGAGCAGCTGCGGCCGCTCGATCCGGCCTACGTCTCGGTCACCTACGGGGCCGGCGGCTCGACGCGCGGCAAGACGCTCGAGATCGTCTCGCGCATCCGTGACGACTACGGGCTCGAGGCGATGGCCCACTTCACGTGCGTGGGCGCGACCGTGGGCGAACTGCGCGCGACGCTCGACGAGATGGCCGCCCTCGGCTTCGACAACGTGCTGGCCCTGCGCGGCGACCCACCGCCGGGCGCCGAGCAGTGGACGAAGACCGAGGGCGGGCTGGAGTACTCGGCAGAGCTGGTGGAGCTGATCCGCAGCGGCTACGACTTCGCGATCGGCGCTGCCGCATTCCCCGAGACGCACATCCACGCCACCAGCCCCGAGGATGACCTGCGTCATCTCAAGACGAAGGTCGACGCCGGCGTCGACTTCCTGATCACGCAGCTCTTCTTCGACAACGCCGCCTATTTCGACTTCGTCGCCCGCGCCCGGGCGATCGGGATCGACGCGCCGATCATCCCGGGCATCCTGCCGATCACCAACGTTGCGCAGCTCGAGCGGATCACGTCGTTGTGCGGGTCCACGCTGCCCGAAGGCCTGCGCCGCGAGCTCGATGCCCGCACCGACGACGGCGAAGCGGTCTCCGACTTCGGCGTGGCCTACGCCACGCTGCAGTGCGCCGAGCTGCTGGCCGGCGGTGCCCCCGGAATCCACTTCTACACGCTCAACCGCTCACCGGCGACGCGGGCGATCCTCAGCGCGCTGAAGCTGCTGCGCCCGTGGGAATCGCCGCTCGCGGCGGGCGCCGCGCGCGTCCGCTAGTCCGCGAGCAGTTCGATCTCGAGCCGTTCGGCGACGGCGGGCATGCCGTCGGCCCGTGTCCAGCGCACGTCGACCGAGTCGTCCTGCCGGTAGGTGCCGACGCCCCACGCGCCCAGTGCCCAGCGCCAGCCGCTGACCTTGTCCTTGCGCAGTTCCCTGTGGAACACGAGTTGCCCCCCGGCGATCTCGTAGTCGGAGCCGAGCGTCTGGGGGACGCCATTCAGGAATACCTGGAACGGCGGGCTGATGCCCGCGGGAAGCTTGACGACGGAACGCGGCACGGGTGGGTGATGATCGCACCGCGAAGGCCGACGCCGACGATCCGGCCCGCCGGGTCCGCCGCGCGCCGTAGCCTGCGGGCGATGGCCGCGGAACAGCCGCTCGACTACACGGTCCGCCGCTCGAGTCGGGCGCGCAGCGTGCGCGTGCGCGTTGAGCACACCGGCGAGATCGCGGTCACGCTTCCGCAACGAGCGCGCGAGCGCGAAGCGGCAGCGGCCGTTCGCGAGCTGCGTCCTTGGATCGAGCGCCGTCTGGCCGATGTCGACTCGGCCCGGGCGGCGATTCATCGCGCGCACGGTTGCGTCCCCTACATGGGCGGTCTGCTGCGGCTGCGCGAGGAGTCGCGGCGCACCCGCGCGCACCGCCACGGCGACCTTCTGCACGTACCCGCGGGACCGTCGCAGGCAGCCGCGATCGAGCGCTGGTACAGGCGCGCCGCCCGTGCCGAGGTGGAGCCGCGGCTGGATCAGGCTGCCGCCGCGCTGGGGACGGGTTACGAGCGCCTGTCGATCCGCGGACAGCGCACGCGCTGGGGAAGCTGCTCGGCGACCGGCGCCATCGCGATCAACTGGCGTCTGCTGCTCGGTCCCGGGCACCTGCTCGACTACGTGGTGTGGCATGAGGCCTGCCATCTCGTCGTGATGGATCATTCGCCGCGCTTCTGGTCGCTGCTCGAGCGCCACGTGCCCGGGTATCGCGAGCCGCGCGACTGGCTGCGGCGAAACGGCGCGGCGCTGCAGCTGTGAGCGATACGCGCCCGCGCGTCGGGGTCGTCGGGCACGTCGAGTGGATCAGCTTCGCCGTCGTCGGTCGCGTTCCTCGGCCCGGGGAGATCGCGCACGCACGCACGAGCCTTGAGCTCGCCGCCGGAGGCGGAGCCGTCGCCGCGGCGCAGCTGGCCCGGCTGGCAGGGACGAGCGTTCTGCTGACGGCGCTGGGCGACGACGAGCTCGGATCTCGCGCCGCCGCCGAATTGCGCTCACGCGGGGTGGAGATCCACGCGGCGGTGCGACCTGGTCGGCGCACGCGGCGGGGCTGGACGCACCTCGACGACGATCACGAGCGCACGATCACGATCCTCGATCCGCGCATCGTGCCGCACGGCGATGACCCGCTGCCGTGGGAGATCTGCGCGCAGCTCGAGGCGGCCTACTTCACCGGAGGCGACGTCGCGGCCCTCCGCCATGCGCGGCGCGCGCGCGTACTCGTCGCCACGGCCCGCGCGGCCGGTGTGCTGCGTGAGGCCGGTGTCGAGCTCGACGTGCTGGTCGCCAGCACCGTCGATGCCGGCGAGGCGCTCGACCCGGCGGAACTGCGGCCGGCGCCGCGGCTCGTGGTGCGGACCGCCGGCGCACGTGGCGGCAGCTGGGCTGCGCGTGACGGCACGTCGGGCAGCTGGAGCGCCGTCCCGCCGCCCGCACCGCCTGCCGACTCCTACGGCTGCGGCGACGCCTTCGCCGCAGGGCTGACGTTCGGCCTCGGCGCGGGCCGGCCCCTCGGGGATGCGCTGGCGCTGGGCGCCGCCTGCGGAGCACGCGTGCTGACCGGTCGCGGGCCGTACTCGGCGATGGTCGACAGCGCCCCGTAGGCCGGGCTCACCCGGGCGCGGCCGTCAGACGCCGAGAACGCGGCGCAGCGCGTCGTAGGGAGATTCGTCGGGCTGCTGGTTCACGACGGCACGACGCCACCGGCCGGTCCACGCCTCCGCCGAGCCGTCGCCGCGCACATCGACTCCGCAGCGCACCCCGCGCGCCGAGAGCGCGGCGCGCATCGGCACGAGATGCACCGAGTCGTACGTGCGCGTGAGCACCGTTCGCGCCGCTCGCCGCTCCGTGTTGGCGAACGCCCTCGCTTCGCGTTCGAGCGCGTCGACGGCGTCGGCCAGCGTGTCGAAGCGCTGCTTCTCGGTCGCTCCCTCGCGGCGCAGGGTCAGCACGTAGCGGGCCGCCACCCGGCCACCGTATCCGCTGGGCTATGCCGCCAGCTCGGCGACCAGTTCGTCCAGCGCCCCTGCGTGGCTGACCGCGAGGCGCTGGGACACCGAGGCGAACACGCGCTGCGCAGCGACGTTGTCCGCGAGCATCGTCGCCGTGAAGCGGCGCACGCCGCGTTGGCGCGCTGAGTCCGCCAGAACCGCGCCGAGCGCGCGGCCAAGGCCCTGGCCGTGCAGGTGGTCGGCCACGACGATCGCCGCCTCGGCCTGAAGTGGGTCATCGCGGTGGCGGATCCAGCGGCCGACACCGAGGATCACGTCGGGGCGATCGCGCGGCACCGCGACGACGGCGAAATGATCGGTGAAGTCGACCTCGGTCAGGTAGCGCAGCTCGGCGCCGGTGAAGCGCTGCCTGGCAACGAGAAAGCGGCGCCGCACCGATTCGTCTGAGAGCCTGCCGAGCGCAGCGGCCAGCAGCGGCTTGTCGTCGGGGCGGATCCTGCGAATCAGGAGTTCCGTCCCATCATCGAGGCGTAGGTCCACGCGATCGACGGTAGGCGCGCCCCCCTGATTCGGCTGTGAGCGTCCTCACAGCGCCGCTGCGGCAGCGCCGCCGCGGCCCGGCGACGCTGGCCTGCTCGCTACCCGCGCTGCTCGATCGGCACGTAGTCGCGCATCCGCGCGCCCGTGTAGATCTGACGTGGGCGGGCGATCTTCTGGTCCTTGTCGTCGAGCATCTCGAGCCACTGGGCGATCCAGCCGCTCGTGCGGCCGATCGCGAACATGACCGGGAACACCTCGACCGGCAGGCCGAGCGCCTCGTAGATCAGGCCCGAGTAGAAGTCGACGTTCGGGTAGAGCTTGCGCGATACGAAGTAGTCATCCTCGAGCGCGATCTTCTCGAGTTCGGTGGCGATCTCGAGCAGCGGGTTCTTGCCCGTGACCTCGAACACGTCCTCGCAGGCCTTCTTGATGATCGTCGCGCGCGGGTCGTAGTTCTTGTAGACGCGGTGGCCGAAGCCCATCAGGCGCTCGTCGCCCGCCTTCACGCCCTCGATGAAGCCGGGGATGTTCTCGGTCCGCTCGATCCGCCGCAGCATCCGCAGCACGGCCTCGTTGGCGCCGCCGTGCGAGGGCCCGTAGAGCGCGGCCACCCCGGCGGCGACCGCCGAGTAGGGATCTACACCGGAAGAGCCCACCGAGCGCACTGCGCTCGTCGAGCAGTTCTGCTCGTGGTCGGCGTGGAGGATGAAGAGGATGTCGAGCGCCCGCTCCAGCCGCGGGTCCGGCAGGTACTTCAGCTCGGTCATCTTGTAGAGCATCCCGAGGAAGTTGCCCGAGTAGGAGAGGTCGTTGTCGGGGTATACGTACGGCTGCCCGCGCGAGTGGCGGAACGCGAACGCGGCGAGCGTCGGCATCTTGGCGATCAGGCGGATCGTCTGGATCTTGCGGCTCTGCTCGTCCTGGATCTCCTTGGCGTCCGGGTAGAAGGTCGACAGCGCGCCGACCGCGCCCAGCAGCATTCCCATCGGGTGGGCGTCGTGGCGGAAGCCCTGCATGAAGCCCTTGACGTTCTCGTGCACGAACGTGTGGATCGTGATCTCCTCGACCCAGGCGTCGAGCTCCGCGCCGGTCGGAAGCTCGCCGTGGACCAGCAGATAGGCGACCTCCAGGTAGGTCGCCTGCTCGGCGAGCTGGTCGATCGGGTAGCCGCGATACTCGAGGATGCCCTTGTCGCCGTCGATGTACGTGATCGAGGAGCGGCACGACGCGGTGTTCATGAACGCCGGGTCGTAGGACATCAGGCCGAAGTCCTCGTCGTCGGTCTTGATCTGGCGCAGGTCGACGCCGCGGATCGTCCCGTCGGTGATCGGGAGCTCGTAGGTCTGGCCGGTTCGGTTGTCGGTGACGGTGAGCGTGTCGCCGCTCGTCCCCGTCCCGCCGTTCGCGCTGGTCTGGGTCTCGGTGCTCATGTCCGGTTGCTCCCCTCGCAGATGACCGTCCGGTGCATCCTATGGCGGTGAGCGCCGCTGGCGTCGCGGCCGCGCGCGACCGGCTAGTTGGTGACGTAGACGGCGAGCGCCATACAGGCCGCCGCGAGCACGACCGAGACGACGCCGATCATGCGGCCCTGGGCGGCGCTCGCCGGGAACGACTCGGACCTGAGGCCGATCACGCCGACGCCGACCGCCCACGCGGCGAACACGACTCCGGCGACGTAGAAGGGGGTCTCGCTGCGCTCCGATTCGGACGCGAGCACGAACAGGGCGTGGATCATCGCGCGCGGACCCTACCCGACGACGTCCCCGGCGGACATCGTCGCCGTTGCCGGGCCGCCCTCGTAGCGGCTCTCGGTGGCCTCGACCTGGCCGTGGTAGTGGCTGCCGAGGTCAGGATGGCCGTAGGGCCTCTGCGCGGGTGCATCGAGCGTCATGAACGAGAGCTGCGCGATCGGCAGCCCCGGCCAGAGCTTGATCGGCACGCGCGTGAGGTTGTTCAGCTCGAGTGTCAACGTGCCCTTCCAGCCCGGGTCGCAGAAGCCGGCGGTCGCGTGCACGATCAGGCCGAGCCTTCCGAGTGACGACTTGCCCTCGATGCGCGCCACGATGTCGTCGGGCAGCTCCACCCACTCCTCGGTCCGCCCGAGGCAGAACTCGCCGGGATGGATGACGAACGGCTCGTCGGGCTCGACCACGACCTGTTCGGTGAGATCGCTGGGCGGCTCGCGCAGGTCGATCGCCGTCACGCGGTGATTGTGGAAGACGCGGAACGAGTCGGCCGAGCCGCAGGTCGACGCTGGCGGGCTGAACCAGGGCCTCATCCCACGGATCGATCCGGATCCGGCCTTCCGCGACCAGGCGGCGGATCGTCCCATCGGAGAGGACGGACGTCGGCATCATCAGGGCCAGTGTCGCACGATGTGGCGACGTCGCGCGGCGTGGCGCGCCCCTCGCTCAGTGGCCGTGAGCGCGACTCCCGTGAGCGACGACGGCGCGCACCCGCGGGGGTGGGCCGGGCGCCGGCGTGCCGTGCGGACCGCGCCGTGGGCCCCTCGGCAGGCGGTTGCGCGGGTGCGGTCGCCGGCTCCCGCCGCCGCCATCGCCGGTCGCGGGCATCTCGGGCGTCTGCTTCACCGCCCACCACACGATGTAGAAGCAGCAGCACGATCGGGATCTTGAGGATCACCATCATGTAGATGAAGGTCCAGGTGGTCACCGCGGTCGATGTTAGCCGCGCGTGTTGGTGGCGACCACTGAACGGCGGTTCAGCCGCGCAGCGCGATCGGCGCGTGCTCGAAGGTCGTCATGCGCCGCAGCTCCTCGACGCGGCCGGCCACGTCGCCGGGAGGCAGGTCGATCATCCGCTCGGTCCCGAACGCCTCTACGTTGAACGAGGCCAGCGCAGTTCCGTAGACCATTGCGCGGACCAGAGCGTCGTGGTCGATCGCCTCGCCCGGGTGGGCCGCGATCGAGCCGACGAAACCGCCGGCGAACGTGTCGCCCGCCCCGGTCGGATCGACGACGTGCTGAAGCGGGTACGCCGGCAGCGCGAAGTAACCCTCGCGCGTGAAGAGCGCGGCTCCGTACTTGCCCTGTTTCGCGACGATCGCGCTCGGACCCCAGGTCAGGATCTCGCGCGCGGCGCCGACGAAGTTCGGGATCTCCGCCAGCAGCTCGAGCTCCTCGTCGTTCAGCAGCAGGCAGTCGACGCCGCTGATCGTCTCGACGAGCGAGTCGCGCGCGACGTTGATCCACAGGTCCATCGAGTCCATCGCCACGAAGCGCGCCGAGTCGCACTGCTCGCGCACGGCGCGCTGCAGGTCGGGCTGGATGTTCGCGAGGAACAGCACGTCGCACTGCGCCGCCGCCGGCGAGAGCTTGGGCTCGAACGTCTCGAACACGTTGAGGTCCGTCTGATGCGTCTCCCGCGTGTTCAGGCCCGAGTGGTACTCGCCCCGCCAGAAGAAGGTCTTGCCGCCGGCGACGCGCTCGACGTCGTCCGTGATCGTGCCGCGCGTCCCGAGCGCACGCCATGACTCGTCGTCGAAGTCGTCCCCGACGGGCCCGATAACGCGCACCTCGTCGAAGAACGACGCTGACAGCGCGAAGTGCGTTGCGGCGCCGCCGAGCATCCGCTCCCGCGTTCCCGCGGGAGCCGTGACGGCGTCATAGGCGATCGATCCGACGACTGTGAGGCTCATGCGGCGGAGGAGGGTACAGGCGCGCCGATCTTTACTCTCGCCCCCGTGCGGGCGATCCAGCAGCGCGAGTTCGGCGGGCCCGAGGTCCTCGAGCTGGTCGACATCCCGGATCCCGAGCCCCGCGACGGCGAGGTCCTGATAGCCGTCGCCCACGCGGGCGTCAACTTCGCCGACGTTCATCAGCGGCGCAACGAGTACCTGGCGGCCTCCGAGCTCCCACTCGTTCCGGGGTCGGAGGTCGTCGGCCGGCGCTGCGACAGCGGCGAACGGGTCGTCGCCCTGACAGGGGGCCGCGGCGGCTACGCCGAGCTCGCCGTCGCGCCGCTGGCGCACACGTTCGCGGTTCCGGACGACGTCGACGACGGGACCGCGCTGGCGCTGCTGCTCCAGGGTGTCACGGCGTGGCATCTGCTGCGAACCGCGGGCCGCGTCGGAGCCGGCGAAAGCGTCGTCGTGCACGCGGCGGCCGGAGGCACGGGCTCGCTTGCGACGCAGCTCGCGCGGCCGCTCGGCGCCGGGCGCGTGATCGCCACCGCGTCGACCCCGGAGAAACGCGACCTCGCGCTCGAGCTGGGCGCGGACGTGGCGGTCGACTCGGCACCCGAGGGCCTTACGGAGCGGCTACTGGATGCGAACGGCGGTATTCCGGTCGATGTGGTTCTCGACGCGATCGGCGGAGCCGTCTTCGACGCGTCGCTGGAAGCGCTTGCGCCGTTCGGGCGACTGGTGACGTATGGAGTCTCCGGCGGAAGCACCAACGCGCCGAACACGCGGCACCTGATGCGCAGCTCGCGCGCGGTCGTCGGCTTCTGGTTTCGCCACTGCCTGGACCGGCCGGAGCTTCTGGACGTTGCGCTGGCCGATCTGTTCTCCCGTGCGCGGCGGGGCGAGCTGCGGGCCGTCGTCGGGGCGACGTATCCGCTCGCGGAGGCCGCACTCGCTCAAAACGCCCTCGCTGAGCGGCACACGACGGGCAAGATCCTCCTGAGCGTCCGATAGCGCCGCGGGCGGGCTACCCTCAACGCGCAGATGACGACATTCGCCGAGCTAGGCCTGTCCGCACCGCTACTTCAGGCCCTCGAGGCGGTCGGCTACGAGCAGCCCAGCCCGATCCAGGAGCAGGGCATCCCGCCGCTGCTCGCGGGCCACGACATGATCGGCCAGGCCCAGACCGGCTCGGGCAAGACCGCCGCGTTCGGGATACCGATCATCGAGTACGTCGATCCCGAGGTCTCGGACGTCCAGGCGCTCGTGTTGACGCCGACGCGGGAGCTCTGCATTCAAGTCACCCAGGCGCTGCGTGCCTACGGTGAGCCCAAGGGCGTCGATGTCGTCGCGGTCTTCGGCGGTGCTCCGATCCGCACCCAGCAGGCGCAGCTGCGGGCGGGCGGCCACATCGTCGTCGGCACCGTCGGTCGCGTGCTCGATCTGATTCAGCGTGCCTCGCTGATCCTCCACGACTGCCGCTTCGTCGTGCTCGATGAGGCCGATGAGATGCTCGACCTGGGCTTTCTGGAAGACGTCGAGCGGATCCTCGGGATCACGCCCAGCGGCCGCCAGACGGCGCTCTTCAGCGCCACGATGCCGCCTCCGATCCGCAAGCTGTCGGAGCGCTATCTCTACGACCCGGTGACGATCAAGGTCGAAGCCAAGACGCTCACCGTCGACAGCGTCGAGCAGTTTCAGGTCGACGTCGCGCAGAAGGACAAGGCGCAGAAGCTGGTCGACGTGCTCGAGGCAGAGCGGCCGACGCAGGCGATCGTGTTCGTGCGCACCAAGATCCGCTGCGACCAGCTCTACCGCACGCTGCGCGATCGAGGGCTGAACGTCAAGGCGCTGCACGGCGACATGTCACAGGGGGCGCGTGACGGAGTGATGCTCGGCTTCAAGGGCGGACGCGTGCCGATCCTGGTGGCGACGGACGTCGCCGCACGCGGACTCGACATCTCGACCGTCACGCACGTCGTCAACTACGACGTCCCCGTGTCGCCGGACGTCTACGTCCACCGCATCGGCCGCACCGGCCGCGTCGGTCGTTCGGGGCGCGCGATCACGTTCGTCGAGGCACGGCAGGCGCGCGAGCTCGAAGCGATCGAGAAGCACATCGGCACGTCGATCGGGCAATGGAGCGCGGGCGCCCGCGCCAAGCCTGCGCCCGTCGTCGAGCGCCCCAAGCGTCACGACAAGCCGCACGTCAAGCGCACTGACGATGGGCCCTGGCGCACGCTGCTCGTGGGTGCCGGGCGCGCCGAGGGACTCGAGCCGGCGGATCTCGTCCACGCGGTGACCTCCGCGGCCGGCGTGGACGGCGAGGCGGTTCGCGACGTGCGCGTGCTCGAGCGCGTTTCCTTCCTCGCCGTGCCGGAGAACGAGGTCGCCGCCGTGCTGGAGCGCGTCAACGGCGTTCGAGCCGGCGGCGCGGTTCTGCACGTCGAGCAGGTGAAGGAATGACGGTTCCCCTTTGTACCCGGCCTTCCCATCTGAGAAGCTGCGGCCGATGACCATCGCTGACGCAGAGCCGCACGAGGCGGCAGCAGGCGATCCTGCCGACGAGACGCCGCAGGCTGCGGACGGGTCCTCCGGTGCGGGCGCACCGCCGGACGGTCCGCAGGTTGAGGCCGGCCCCGCGTGCGGCGCCTGCGGCGCAGTGCTGGCATCCGGCCAGGACTGGTGCCTTGAGTGCGGAACGGCCACGCGCCGGCCGCGGCGGGTCACCGCACTTCGCGGCCTTGGTGTGGCCGGCGCTGCTGGCGCTGCTGCTGACAGGCGGCGCGGTGGCGGCGAGCTATGCCGCCCTGAACGACGAGCCGCCCCCGAGAGAGACCAAGGTGACGACAGTCGCCACTCCGGCGCCGCCGCCCCCGGCCGAGCCGGCTCCGGCGCCCGAGGATGTCGCGCCGCTGCCGCCGGCCGATGACATCGAGCCCGTCGAACCTGTCGAGCCGGTCACCCCGGTGACGCCGGTGACGCCGGCGCAGCCGGTCACGCCGGCGCCCGTGGCCGAGCCGAAGCCCAAGCCGAAGCCGAAGCCCAAGCCCAAGCCGCCCGAGTTCACGCAGATCGCCCTGGCCGCCGGCGCAGGGTCGCTCTACGACCCGAGCAGCCGCGCGACGGCCAGCGGTGACCCGCAGCGGGCGCTCGACGACAACACCGGCACCTCGTGGTTCGCAACGACTCCGAACGAGCAGGAGATGGACGTCGGCTACCTGGTCGACCTCGGTGAGTCGACCACGGTCAAGCGCCTGCAGCTCATCACCAAGACGCCCGGCTTCACGATCGAGGTGCTCGGCGCTCGCGGGGCCAAGCCGCCCGAGAAGGTGAGCAGTGAGAACTGGACGGTGCTGGCCGCGGCCGGCTCGGTCGACCTCGGCCCGGTCGAAGGCGTCGATGATCCCCCGATTCGTCGCGCCGTGGGTGACGAGTCGGGCGACACCAGGCTGCGTCTCGACCTGCGGCAACAGCGCGACACCTTCCGCTACATCCTGCTGTGGGTCTCACGCCAGCCGAGAGCCGGGCCGACGGTCCGCTTCAACGAGATCAAGCTGTTCCAGTAGCGGCCGCGCGGCGCGGGGCCCGGCCCGCGTCTTCAGACCTTCGATGATCAGCGACACGAGGAGCGCTACACAGCGATGAGCACTGCAACGATGAAGACGAGCGAGGGCGACGTCACCTTCGAGCTCTTCGACGAGGACGCGCCCAAGACCGTCGAGAACTTCCGCAAGCTTGCGGCGGACGGCTTCTACGACGGCCTCAACTTCCATCGCATCATTCCCGACTTCATGATCCAGGGCGGGTGCCCGCAGGGAACCGGCACCGGCGGTCCCGGCTACACGTTCGAGGACGAGTTCAACCAGCACAAGGTCGTGCGCGGGGCCCTCGCGATGGCGAACTCCGGCCCCGACACCAACGGCTCGCAGTTCTTCATCGTCACCGCGGAGGAGTGCGGGTGGCTCGACGGCAAGCACACGGTGTTCGGCCAGGTGGCCGGCGGGATCGAAGTCATCGATGCGATCTCAGCGGTGACCACCGACGCTCGTGACGCCCCGATCGAGCCGGTCGGGCTGATCGCCGTCGAAGTCGCCTGACGCGCCGGCGGGCACGCTCGCAGGCTGCCTGCGCGGGACCGGCGGGGCCGTCGGCAGCCGCTCCGGTACGCTGTGTCCTGACACAGCGTCCACCGCTACGGGAGAGGGACATGGCGAGCGTCGAACAGACCGCCAGCGAGCAGCATGCCGCGAGCAGCAACGGCCACGCGGGCATCCGCGTAGAGAACCCGGCGACGGGACAGGTGATCGCGACCGTCCCCGACATGAGCGCCGACGAGGTGCGCCGGCTCGCCGAGACGGCGCGCCGCGTGCAGCCGGCGTGGGACGCGCTCGGCTTCGATGCGCGGGGAAGGATCCTCCGTCGCGCTCAGCGCTGGATCGTCGACAATCGCGAGCGCGTCATCGACACGATCGTCTCCGAGACCGGCAAGACCTTCGAGGATGCCCAGATCGCCGACTACTCGTACGGCGCGAGCGCGCTCGGGTTCTGGGCCAAGAACGCCGAGAAGTACCTCGCGGACGAGAAGATCAAGTCGGCGAACCTGTTCGTCAAGGGCAAGAAGCTGGTCTCGCGCTATCGCCCGCTCGGGCTCGTCGGAGTGATCGGCCCCTGGAACTACCCGCTCACCAACTCGTTCGGCGACTGCATCCCCGCGCTCGCCGCCGGCAACGCGGTGATCCTCAAGCCGAGCGAGGTCACACCGCTGACCGCGCTGCTGATGGCCGAGATGCTCGATGAGTGCGGGATGCCCGCAGGCGTCTTCCAGGTCGCCACCGGCGCGGGCGCCACGGGCGCGGCGCTGATCGGCGAGGTCGACATGATCATGTTCACCGGCTCGACGCGGACCGGTCGCAAGATCGCGGTCGAAGCGGCCCAGCGGCTGATTCCGGCATCGCTGGAACTCGGTGGCAAGGACCCGATGATCGTCCTGCGCGACGCCGACCTCGAGCGTGCCGCCAACGTCGCGACCTACTACGCGATGCTCAACGGCGGCCAGACCTGCATCTCGATCGAGCGCGTCTACGTCGAGGAGCCCGTGTACGACGAGTTCGTCGCCAAGGTCACCGAGAAGGTCCGCGCGCTCCGTCAGGGCCGCCCCGCCGGACCGGGCACAGCCGACGTCGGCTCGATGACATTCGCGCCGCAGATGGACATCGTGGAAGGCCACGTTCAGGACGCCGTCGCCAAGGGCGCGAAGGTGCTGGTCGGCGGCCACCGCCGTGAGGGTGAGGGCATCTTCTTCGAGCCGACCGTGCTCGTCGACGTCGACCACACGATGGAGGCGATGACCGAGGAGACGTTCGGTCCGACGCTGCCGATCATGAAGGTGCGTGACGCCGAGGAGGCGATCCGCATGGCCAACGACAGTGTCTTCGGGCTCGGCGGCTCGGTCTTCACCAAGGACCTGGACCGCGGCGAGCAGGTGGCCAGGCGCATCGAGGCGGGCGCCGTCTGCGTCAACGACGCGGTGATCAACTACTCGGCGCTCGAACTGCCGATGGGAGGCCACAAGACCTCCGGCCTGGGCCGGCGGCACGGCGCACCCGGCATCCGCAAGTTCTGTCATCAGCAGTCGATCATGGTGTCGCGCAACTTCCCCAAGCGCGAACTGCACATGTATCCCTACTCCGCCAAGAGCACCAAGCTGATCGGCAAGGTGCTCGGCTTCCTCTACGGGCGGGGACCCAAGAGCTGACCGGTCAGGGCAAGATGGCCCTTGATGGCTGACGGGGCGGGCGCGGCCAAGGCGCTCGCCCCGTCGCCGTTGATGGCCGGCCGGCCCGTGCCTCGATGACCGCGATCCTGCTGTCGCTCGTTGCGTCGGTGTGCTGGGGCACGGCCGACTTCGCCGGGGGGCTGATGACCAAGCGCGCCTCGGTGATCGGCGTGCTGCTGATCGTCGAGGGAACGGGGCTTGCGCTGGTCGCGGCGCTCATCGTGCTGACGGGCGAACCGCTTCCCGGCGGCGAGGCGATCCTGCTCTCGCTGGCCGCCGGCATCGCCGGGGTGTCGGCGCTGGGGCTCTTCTACTCGGCGCTGGCCATCGGGACGATGAGCATCGTCGCGCCGATCTCCGCCAGCGGGGCGGCGCTCCCGCTGCTCGTCGGGGTGCTGAGCGGCGATGCGCTGTCGGCCCTGGCCGCCACCGGTCTCGCAGTGACCATGCTCGGCGTGGTGCTCGCCTCGCTGGAGGCGACGGCCGCGGAGGAGCGCGCCCACACGCGCCGCTCGCGCCTCAGCGTCGTCATGGCGCTGGGCGCCGCGCTCGGGTTCGGCGGGTACTTCACGCTGTCAGACCCGGCGGCCGACGCGAGCATCCTCTGGCTGCTCGTCTGCGTGAGGATCGTCGCCGTGCCGGTGCTGGCGCTGCTGCTCGCGTTGACGCGGACGGCGCTGCCGCGGCGCGGACGCGACCGCGCGCTGGTGACCGGCGCCGGCGTGCTCGACGTGAGCGCCACGGGGCTCTACGGCGTTGCGCAGACGCTCGGCTCGTTGAGCGTCGTGTCAGTGGTCGGCTCGCTCTATCCGGTGACCACGGTGCTGCTCGCGCGTGGCGTGCTCGGGGAGCGCCTGCGTCGCGTGCAGGCTGCCGGCGTGGTGCTGGCCCTGCTGGGCGTTGCGCTGATAGCGGCCGGGTAGTCGTACGCTGCTGATGTGACCCTTGCCGCCGAGCTTCGCGGCGTCCCGCTCGGGCAGGCCGCGCTGATCGTCCTCGCAGCCGCCGCCTGGGCGGCGCTGTACCTGCGCGGCTGCGCGCGGCTGCGCGGAACGCCGCGCGCCGTTCCGGGCTGGCGCGTGGCGTGTTTCCTGAGCGGAGTGGTGCTCCTGACCGCGGCGCTGGTGTCGCCGCTCGCGCAGATGGCCGACGAGCTGTTCTGGGCGCATATGGCAGAGCACCTGATGGTCGGTGACCTGGCGACGCTGCTGCTCGTGCTCGGGCTGACGGGACCATTGCTGGCGCCCGTCCTGCGGATGCCGGGAATGGGTGCGCTCCGCGTGCTTGCACACCCGGTTCTGGCGTTCTCGCTGTGGGCCGTGAACCTGTACGCGTGGCACGTGCCCTTCCTCCACGAGGCTGCCGTGCGCGATGACACGGTGCACGCGATCCAGCACCTCTGCTTCATCGCACTGGGCATGAACATGTGGCTGGCGTTGCTCGGCCCGCTGCCCAAACCGGCGTGGTTCGGCAACGCCGCGATGCTCGGGTACGTCGTCGCGGTGCGACTCACCGCGGGCGTGCTCGGCAACGTCTTCGTGTTCGGTGGCGGTGACGCGTACGGCGTCTACGCACCGGGTGAGGCGCGCTGGGACATCTCACCGGCCGGCGACCAGGTCACGGCCGGCGCGATCATGATGGTGGAGGGCTCGCTCGTGACGCTCGGGCTGCTCTGCTGGCTGTTCCTGCGCGCCGCTCGCCAGACGGATGAGCGCCAGCAACTCGTCGAGTACGCCCGCGACCGCGGCGTCGAGCTCAGCGACGAGCGGGCCGGGCGTGCGGTGGCCGCCGGACGCGCGCAGGAACTGAGGGACCGGATCAGCACTCAAGTTTCCGGCGGATAGATCCGTCCGCGCTCGAATGCTCGTCATCGACCGGGCGCCCGCCGGTCCGCCTAGATCTGTCTGAGCGCCAGTCCCAGGAGTCGCTCGAGCTGGGTCACGGTCTCGCCGCCGGAAGCGTGATGGATCGTGGTCATCCCCAGGGCACGGGCCGGCGCGAGGTTGCCGGGCAGGTCGTCGACGAAGACGATCTCGCCGGCGGGGATCTCCATGCGGGCGATGGCGGTCTCGTAGATCGAGCGGTCCGGTTTGCGCACGCCCTCCTCGCCGCTGATAACGATGGCGTCGAACAGCTGCGGGAAGTGACTGCGGTCGTAGCGGTCGACACCCCACGAGTTCGACAGCAGGCCGGTCCTCACGCCCTGCGCCTTCGCGCTGCGAACCGCCGTGAACATCACGAGGTCCTCCTTCATGCCGCCGAAGAGACGGTCGATCAGCCCGCCTGCCCGATCCTCGCGAAGGCCGAGGATCCGCGCGAACAGCACCTCGAACTCGGGCTCCGTCAGATGCCCGGTCTCCAGTGAGAACAGCGCGTGACGGGCCTCGGGATCGCCGCGGAAGACGTCGCGCACCAGCAGCGGGTCCAGGCCTTCACGCCGGCAGAAGGACTCAAAGGACGCAAAGACGTCCGTCGTCAGGACGCCGCCCCAGTCGACGAGCAGGCCGCGGATCGGCACGTCAGCCACCGCGCGCCAGCTCCTCCGCCCGGGCGGCGAGCTCCTTCACGCCTTCGCCGAAGCGCTGCAGAAACGGGTCGTCCGTGGCGCCGCTGATGGCGCGCTTGTAGTTGCCCTCCATGAAGACGATCGACTTCCACAGCGCGAGCGTCTGGTACCAGCGGATATCTGTCATCGAGCGGCCCGACCGCTCCTCGTACCGAGCCACCAGATCGGCCCGCCCGGGGAAACCCGGCTCGCGCGTGATGCCGTTCAGCTCGAACAGGCCGCCGGGCGGGTCGTCATGGTCGACCCACAGGGTGCAGAGGTAGCCGAGGTCGGCCAGCGGGTCGCCGATCGTCGCCATCTCCCAGTCGAAGACCGCGACCAGCCGCGCCGGCGCCTGCGGCGCGAACATCGTGTTCCCCAGGCGGTAGTCGCCGTGCACGATCGTGGCCGCGCCCGACTCCGGCCGGTTGTCCGCAAGCCATCGACCGACCGACTCGACCTCGGGGATCTCACGCGTGCGATTGATCTCCCAAAGGCCGAGGAAGCGGCGCAGCTGGCGTTCCAGGTAGCCGGTCGGCTTGCCGAAGCCCTCGAGGCCCGCCGCCTGCCAGTCGACGGCGTGGATCTCGACGAGCGCGTCGACCAGCTCGTCGCCCATGCGGCCGCGGTCCGGCGTGCTGTCCAGCTCGCTGGGGACCGAGGTCGTCACGACGTGGCCCTCGACGCGCTCCATCAAGTAGAAGGGTGCGCCGATGACGTCCGTGTCCGCGCAGACGGCGAGCACGGCCGGCACGCGGGCGCGTCCTTCCAGGGCGGCCAGCACGCGGGCCTCGCGCAGCACGTCATGGGCGCTGGGCGGCAGCGGGCCTCGCGGCGGGCGGCGCAGGACGAAGGTCGCATCGCCGCGCGTCAGCGCGTAGGTGACGTTGGAGTGCCCGTCGCCGATCGGCTCGATCTCGGGCTCCCCCTCGCCGAGTGCGTGCCCGTCCAGAAAGCCGAGCAGCGGGTCGAGGATGAGCAGCGGTTCGCGCCCACCGTCATCGACCTCGCTCCGGGTGCGGACGATGTCGTCCTGCGCGATCTCGTGAATGCTCACCGGGCGGAAAGGTATCGCCCGGCGCGCGCGCTGTCGTGCGCGCGATACTGCGCGCCAAGCCCGCCCACGAAAGGACGCACGGACCATGGACTTCGCCCACAGCGAGCGAGCGCTCGAGATGCAGCAGCGACTGCAGGCATTCATGGACGAGCGCGTGTATCCGGCGGAGGCGGTCTATGCGGAGCAGCGTCGTGCCGGCGGGGCGCACGACCTGCCGCCGGTGATCGACGAGCTCAAGGAGCAGGCTCGCGAGCGCGGGCTGTGGAACCTCTTTCTGCCCGACGAGCGTTGGGGGGCCGGGCTGACGAACCTCGAGTACGCGCCGCTGGCCGAGATGACCGGACGCAGCATCGAGATCGCCCCGGAGGCGCTGAACTGCGCGGCGCCCGACACCGGCAACATGGAGGTTCTCGCGATGTTCGGTACGCCGGAGCAGCAGGAGCGCTGGCTGGTTCCGCTGCTCGAGGGCGAGATCCGCTCTTGCTTCGCGATGACGGAGCCCGAGGTGGCGAGCAGCGATGCGACCAACATCGCCACTGCGATGGTGCGCGACGGCGACGACTACGTGATCGACGGCCGCAAGTGGTGGAGCAGCGGAGCGATGGACGCTCGCTGCAAGGTGGCGATCGTGATGGGCGTCACCAACCCGGACGGTCCGCGCTACGCGCGGCACTCGATGGTCCTCGTGCCGCTGGACAGCGCGGGGGTGAGGATCGAGCGTGACCTCACCGTGTTTGGGTACCACGACCAGCACGGACATGCCGAGATCGCGTTCGACGGTGTGCGCGTCCCTGCGGCCAACCTGATCGGGCAGCAGGGCGGCGGCTTCGCGATCGCACAGGCGCGTCTGGGACCGGGACGGATTCACCACTGCATGCGGATGATCGGGCTCAGTGAACGCGCGCTCGACCTGATGGTCGACCGCGTGGCCGGCCGTACCGCGTTCGGGAGGCCTCTCTCGGCGCAGGGGGTTGTGCGCGAGTGGATCGCCGAGTCGCGGATCGAGATCGAGCAGGCACGCCTGCTCGTGCTCAAGGCGGCGTGGATGATGGACACCGTCGGCAACAAGCACGCTCAGAGCGAGATCGCGGCGATCAAGGTGATCGCCGCGCGGCTCGCCTGCCGTGTCACCGACCGCGCCATCCAGGCGTTCGGCGGAGCGGGCGTCTCCGGGGACTTCCCGCTCGCCGCGATGTACGCGGGCGCCCGTACGCTGCGGCTCGCCGACGGCCCCGACGAAGTGCATCTGCGTGCCGTCGCCAGGTACGAGTTGGCGCGCCGTGAAGGCGCGCCGGCTCCGGTGCCGCTGTCGCCCGCCTGACGGTAATCTCGCCCGCTATGGCAAGCCAGCTCTGGTTCCTGCGACACGGCGATGCCGAGCCCCACGGCACGCGGCCCGACGCCGATCGCAGGCTGACCGACCGCGGATCCGATCAGGCGCGCGCCGCGGGAGCGGCGCTGCGAGCGCTGGGGGTCAGGCCCGCCGTGGTGTTCACAAGTCCCAAGGTGCGCGCCCGCGACACGGCGCGGATCGCCTGTGGCGAGCTGGATGTCGAGCCGGTCGAGCACGCCGCTCTGGCCGGTGGGTTCGACTCGCATGGCGCGATCGAGCTGGCGCTCAGCGATGACGAAGGCGACGGGCGAGTGCTCGTCGTCGGCCACGAACCGGACTTCAGCCAGATCGTGCACGACCTCACCGGGGCTCGCATCGACCTGAAGAAGGGCGGCATCGCCGGGGTTCGGCTCGACGGTTCGCGCGGCGAGCTGATCGTGCTGATGCGCCCACGGGAGCTGCTGGCGATCCGGTGACCGGAGTCGTCCGCCAGATCCGCGCAGCCGGCGGAGTCGTCGAGCGAGACGGGCGCGTCGCCGTCGTCCACCGTCCACGCTACGACGACTGGTCGCTGCCAAAGGGCAAGCTCGACCGCGGCGAGACCTGGGAGCAGGCCGCGCTGCGCGAGGTCACCGAGGAGACGGGGCTCGTCTGCAAGCTGGGTGATGAGCTGCCGAAGGTGCGCTACACGGATCAGCGCGGCCGCCCGAAGACCGTGCGCTACTGGAGGATGGTCGTCGTGGACGGGGAGTTCACGGCCAATGAGGAGGTCGACGAGCTGCGCTGGGTGCGACGCGCGGACGCGGCCCGGCTGCTGTCCTACGAGCACGATCGGCGCCTGGTCCAAGAGCTGCCGTCCGACGAGTAGTCTGCCTGGCGATGGAGCACCGCCAGGAACGCGTCTACGTCGAGACTCAGCGCCACCGCATATCGGGGTGGCTGACGCTGGCACGCGACGGCTATCGCAGTCGTGTGTCGGACGTGCTCAACGCGACCGAGCGCGACTTCATCCCCCTCACGGACTGCGTCGTCGAGCTGATCGGCGCCGAGGGCCGCGGAACGAAGCACGACATCGTCGCCGTTTCGCGCCGCCAGATCGTGCTCGTGATTCCCGCGAGCGATGGTGCGCCGGAGCTGCGCGCCGAGGCAGACGCGGCCTAGCGGGCGTCAGGGCGGCTGTCGCCCCCGTACGATGCGGCGATCTCCGGAGATGATGAGATCAAGATCGTGCTCGCCGACGACCACGCGGTCGTGCGCAGCGGGTTGCGACTCCTGCTCGATGCCGAGGAAGGCATGCGGGTCGTCGCCGAGTGCGGCAACACGGACGATGCCGTGCGGCTCACGAGGGCACACCGCCCTCAGGTGCTCGTCCTCGACCTCAACATGCCGGGCGGTTCGGCGAGCTCCAGCCTGGACGTGCTGCCCGACCTCGTCGAGGGGTCTCCAGGTACCGCCGTCGTCATCCTGACGATGCAGTCCGACCCGCAATTCGCCCGCTCGGCGCTCGGGGTCGGCGCGAAGGCATACGTGCTGAAGGAGTCCGCGGATGCGGAGCTGGTCGAGGCGGTCCGCCAGGCGGCGGCGGGCGAGGTCTACCTGAACCCTCGCCTCGGGGCGCAGCTCGCCGCTGAGCCCCCGGCGCCCGACGGGCCGCCCGACGACCTGACGGAGCGCGAGGTCGAGATCCTGCGGCTGATCGCGCTCGGGCACACAAACGCCGAGATCGGGGAGCAGCTCTTCCTATCGGTTCGAACGGTCGAGTCGCACCGCGCGCACGTGCAGCAGAAGCTGCGCCGCAGCTCGCGTGCAGAACTGGTGCGCTACGCACTGGACCGGGGGCTTCTGGAAGACGCCTGACGGGCGGCGCGGCGCGGGGGTCAGGGTTTCCCCGCAGCGGGCGAGCGGACGCGCACGGATGGCGCGGGCGGTGTGCGATGCGACCGTTTCGTCATGCGCGCGCAATCCGTTCGACACGACCCCGTTCGCGTCGTGATCGTCGGCGGCGGCGTTGCGGCTCTGGAGGCGCTGATCGCGCTGCGCACGATGGCGCAGCGCCGCGTGGATGCGGTCGTCGTCTCGGTCACCGACCACTTCGCCTACAGGCCCCTTCAGGTGGGCGAGCCCTTCGGCCTCGGCGACGCGGTCGCCGGTATCCACTCGGCGAGCTGTGCGCAGGGCTCGCCACCTCCTTCGTGCACGATCGCGTCGTGTCGGTGGACGCGGACGCCCGGACGGTCACGACCGTCGCCGACTTGCAGATCGCCTACGACGTCCTCGTGCTGGCGGCCGGGGCGCGCACATATCCGGCCTTCGAGCATGGCGCTGTCTTCGACCGCGAGGCGGTTCCCGAGGACTTCGACGAAGTGCTGTCGGCCGCCGGCGGCGGCCTCGCGGAGCGCGTCGCCGTCGTCGTCCCCGAGGGCGCGACGTGGTCGCTCGCCGCGTACGAGCTGGCGCTGTTGACGGCGGCCTATTCGCCGCGCAGCGAGGTGATGCTCGTGACGCACGAGAGCGCACCGCTCGCGGTGTTCGGTGCAGCGGCCAGCGGCGCCGTCGCCGACATCCTCGACGAGGCGAGCATCACCGTTCGCACGGGCGCGCGTGCGACGGTCGCCACTCCCACGGCGCTGCGTGTCGGGTGGGAGTGGATCGAAGCCAGTCGCGTGGTCTCGCTGCCGCTGCTGACCGGGGTCGCCGTCGCCGGCGTGCCGAGCGACGAGCACGGCTTCGTCCCGGTCGACGAGCACGGGCGCGTGGCCGATCTTCCCGGCGTCTACGCAGCCGGCGACGGAACGACCGTCCCAGTCAAGCAGGGAGGTCTCGCGGCCCAGCAGGCGGATGCCGTGGCGACGCACATCGCCTCTCGGCTCGGCGCCGACATCCAGCCGGCACCGCTTCGCCCCGTGCTTCGCGGGCTCCTGCTCACGCGGCGCGGGCCGCGCTACCTTCGTGCCGAGCTCGACGACCGCGATGCGACCTCGGCGATCAGCGAGGAGCCGCTCTGGTGGCCGCCGAGCAAGGTCGCGTCGCGATGGCTGGCGCCGCTACCTTGAGCGGGTCGATGCCGAGCGGGGCGCAGGCGTCATAGGGGCCGTCCGCGCCTGACGGCGCCGGTCTCTCCGTCGCGTCAGGGCGTCCCGAGCGGGAACGTCGCGTCAAGGCTGCTGCCCGGATCGGCCGGCCGTAGGGAGAGCGTGCCTCCGGCGAGGGCCACTCGCTCGCGAATTCCGACAAGGCCGAATCCGCGCGTGGGAACGTCGGGGTCGAACCCGATGCCGTCATCGCGAACGGACAGGTGAACGGCACCGTCGGTGCGCTCGACCGTGACCTGCACGCGGGTCGCACGGGCGTGCTTTGCGACGTTCGTCAGCGCCTCCTGCGCGACGCGATAGACGGCGGTCTCAAGCTCGGGCGGCAGCCGCTGATCGTCGTCGCCGAGGTCGATCAGCGAGTCGACCTCCAGGCCGTCCGCCGTGGCCGAACGCGCGCAGAGCGTCTGCAGTGCCGGACGCGAGCCCGAGCTCGTCGAGCGAGGCGGGGCGCAGCTCGGCGATCAGCGCCCGCAGGTTGTCGATCTCCTGGGATACCTGGGCGGCCGCCGAGCGGACCGCGGCGCGGACGTCGTCCGGGGCCTCGGCGCGGGCGGCTCCGGACAGCACGACCTTCAGGCCGGCGAGCCCCTGCAGGGTCTCGTCGTGCAGCTCGCGCGCCCAGCGGCGGCGCTCGCCCTCAGCCGATGCGAGCGCGGAACGCAGGCGGTCGGTCTCGACCGTGCGTGCGGTGGCGACCGCGGTCGCCGCGCTCGCCGCGAAGGCGCGCAGCACCGCCTCGTCGTCATCGTCGAACGTCATGCGGTCCTGGAGGCGGTCGAATGCGCACAGCAGCCCGAGGCCGCGCCCGCGGTAGACCAGTGGCACGAGCAGGGCGGTCGACGCATCGGGCACGCCCAGCAGCGAGCTGTCGAGGCGGTTCTCGGCGTCAACGTCGTCGATCCGCAGCGGCGTGCCGGTCCGCAGAACGTCACCACACCGCGATTCGGCGACCGAAAGGCGCTCCGCTGCGCGGGTGACCTGGCCGGTCGCAGCGGCGATCACCAGGTCGTCGCCGTCGGCCAGCAGCACATGCACTCCGCGCGCGGCGACGAGGGCGCGTGCACGCCTGACGATCATCTCGAGCACGCGATCCAGGTCCGTCTCAGTGCCCAGGGCCTGAGCGATCGCGGAGGTCGCCTCGAGCCCGCGAACCGCGCGCTCGAGCTCCTTGCGCCGCGTGTCGAGCCGCTCGTAGAGTCTCGCGTTGTCGATCGCGATCGCCGCCCAGTCGGAGAGGACGACGATCGCCTCCTCGTCGGCTGCGTCGAAGTCCGCGCCGCCCGCCTTGTCCGTGAGGTAGAGATTGCCCCAGGCGCGCCCGCGGATCATCACGGGAACACCGAGGAACGAGCTCATCGGCGGATGGCCGGACGGGAACCCGTACGACTTCGGGTGATCACTGACGTCGCTGAGCCGGAGCGGTCTGGGGTCCTCGATCAGGACCCCCAGCACGCCGCGCCCGCGCGGCAGCGGCCCGATCCTGCCGCGTGTGTCGGCGTCGATCCCGCGGGCCACGAAGCGCGCGAGCTCGGTGCGGGTCTCGTCGAGAATCCCGATCGCCGCGTAGCGCGCGCCGGTCAGCTCCCGTGCGGTGTCCAGCAGGATGTCGAGCACCTGCTCCAGGCGCAGCTCACTGAGAAGCCCGCGCCCGACCTCGATCAGGCGCCGCAGGCGCGCAGGCTCGAGCGTCGAAGCGTCCGTCGTCACCCGCCCATTGTCACCGATCCGGTCGGTCCGACCACCTTGCGCCAGTCGACGCGGACGAGTGCGACCAACCCGGCGAGCAGCAGCAGCTGGACTGCGATCGACAGTGGCGAGCGCAGCGTCTCCGCCAGCAACGGCCCCAGCGCCTCGCGCGTGGCGGTGGCGATGCCGACGTAGATCGAGTAGCTGACGAGCCGACCGCTGAAGAAGGCAAGCGTCAGGGGAACGAGTCGCACGCCGGTGATCCCGGCAGCGATGAACAGCTGGGCCGAGGGGATCGGGGAGACGCGAACAGGGCCAGCCCGGCGATCGTCCCGCTGCGCCGGCGCTCGGCGGCGTCCCGCAGTGCGTCGAGGCTCGCGATGCGCTCCGCCGACAGGTGTCCCCGCCATGCGCGCGCGCCCAGCGCGAGCGTGTACCTGCCGGCAGCCGCTGCCGTCGCCCCGACGAGCACGAGCGGTACGGCAGCGACGTCGAGGTTCAGCCTCAAGACGACCAGCACCGCCCAGGTCGGTGGCCCGAACGCCGGCAGCAGGTTGACCGCGTAGACCACGCCGGCGACGATCAGCAGGTCGGTGGCCATCGGCGCGCTGCTAGGCCCCGATGGCAGCGGCCAGCAGGAGCATCGCGGCGGTGCCCACGCAGCGCGCCGACCGCTCCCGCGCGTGGACGGGCGGCCGCCGCAGGGATGATCTCCATGATCACGAGCGCGAGCATCGCGCCGGCCGCGAGGCCGAACGAGAATCCGAGGATCCGGTCGGCGGCGGTCACCGCCCAGTAGGCGGCGAGCGCCCCTGGAACCTGTGGGGCGCTCGTGGCCACCGCCGCCCAGAAGACCCGCGTACGCGACAGTCCGGCCTCACGCAGCGGCAGCGCGGTGACCATGCCCTCCGGAACGTTCTGGATCGCGATCGCCAGCACCACGAAGACGCCGACCTCGGAGCCGGACGCCCACGCTGCGCCGATCGCCAGGCCTTCCGGCAGGCTGTGCACGAAGAGCGTGCCCGGTCACCAGCCACCCACGTCTGGAGGCATCTGCGTCCAGCAGTCCGAGGTGGACGTCGTGCCGGCGCAGGGTCGCCCGGGCGGCGCCGAGAGCGATCGCCCCCACCGCCACGCCGCCGACGACCTCCAGCGCGTCGCCCTCGTCGAGGCCCGGGAGCAGCAGCCCGACCACCGAGGCGACGGTCATGACTCCACCGGCCACCCCCCACAGTGCCGGCGCCCACGCGATGACGCGGACTCCGAGCCAGAACACCGGCAGCGTACCGAGACCCGTCGCCAGGGCTGTTCCGGCGGCGACAAGCGCGAGTAGGACGACTTCCACGGCTGCAGCCGCCGATCAGCCGCGTATGTCGTGACGTTCGAAGAGCCAGACCGCGGCGGCGGCAAGCACTGCCGCCGTCGCCGCCATGAGGGCGACTGAACCGAGCGGCAGCCCGCTGGCGACGGGTGTGCCGTAGTGGTGGAACGGGCTGATCGCGCGGAGTGGCCGCAACCCGTCCACGAGCGTTCCCGCGAGGTCAACGACGTACATCGCCACCAGCGCGGCCGTGGCGCCGCCGACGACGACTCCGGAGCGATGGCTGACGGCGCTGAGCGCAAGCGCGACGGCCGCGAACCCCGCCGCCAGCAGCCAGACCGCGAGCGTGCCCTCCGCGACGGCGCTCAGCGGCAGGTCGACGCCGGCCACCAGGCCTGTGAGCCAGGCTCCTGCTCCCGCCAGGCTCGCCACCAGGGCGACGCCGCTGAGCGCCGCGGCGTAGCTGCCGAGTATCAGCGCTCGGCGCGCCAGGGGCGTCGTCAGCTCCACGTCCAGCCAGGTTCGCTCCTCGTGCGTCGAGAGGTCGTGGGAGACCTGGCGGATTCCGAAAAGGGCGACGGCCAGCGGGACCAGCAGTGAGTACATCTCGCCGCCGAGGAAGGTGCGCGCGGTGTCGTAGCTCTCGATCCCGAAGGCTGCGCGCATCTTGCTCGGCAGAGACTCGATCGCTGTCGCGAACTCGCCGCTGAAGGTCGGGTAGATGGCGACGATCAGCCCGCTCATCGCGCCGAGACCCAGCCCCCACGCAGCGGCCCCCGTCAGCGCGCGCCGCGCGCGGAACCGGGCGACGGCCGCTGCCGCGCCCAGTGACGAGGGGGGACTGGTCAGCGTGCGGGTCGCCATCAGCGTCCCTCGCCCGTGTCGTAGTAAGCGAGGAAGACGGCCTCCAGGTCCGGCGGCTCGATCGTCATGTCGACGACGTGCCTCGAGGCCACGGCCCGCAGCACGGGGTCCAGGTCGCCGCCGACCAGGAATCGCGCCGTCCCATCGCCGTCCGCGCGGAACTCGCGGACACCCGGGATCGAGGCGAAGACGCGGGTCTCCGCGGGATCCCGGAGCCTCACGCTGACCTTCCTGTACGCACGCTGAGCCAGATCGCTAACGGTCTCGACGGCCACGAGGCGCCCGTCGCGGATGATCGCGACGCGGTCGCAGATGCGCTGCACCTCGGCCAGGTTGTGCGATGAGAGGAAGACGGTTCGCCCGGCGGCCGATTCCTCCGTCGCGAGCGAGAGGAACCTGTCCTGCATGATCGGGTCGAGCCCGCTGGTCGGCTCGTCGAGAATCAGCAGCTCCGGCGCGTGGAACATCGCCTGGATCAGCCCGAGCTTCTGCAGGTTCCCGCGCGAGAGATCACCGATCGGTCGGTCGAGGTCGGCCTCAAAGCGGCTGGCGAGCTCGCGCGCGCGGCCGGTACCGGTCATGCCCCGAAGCCGGGCGAGGTACACGAGCAGGTCGAGGCCCGAGATCGACTCGTCGAAGCCGAACCCGCCGGGCAGATTGCCGACGCGCGCGCGGATTCGCCGCGAATCACTGCGGCTGTCGAGGCCGAGCAGCCGCGCCGACCCGCTGCTCGGGCGCTGCAGGTCGAGCAGCGTGCGGATCAGCGTCGTCTTTCCGGAGCCGTTCGCGCCGAGGAAGCCGAAGATCTCGCCGACCTGCACGCTGAGGGTCATGTCCTCGATGCCGCGTGCCTCGCCGTAGCGCTTGGTCAGCGCCGTGGTCTCGATTGCGGGCGCGGCGGCGCGGCTCTCCTGCGCGGCAATGCCCTCACGGACGCGGCGCCGGTCCTCGGTCAGCATTGCTGCGAACCTACATGCTGCGCTGCGGCGGTGGAACCGCCGTCAGCCGTACCCGATCTCAGTAATAGCCCGCCGTCGTCGGGCGTCCTCGGAGGTGGTGCAGGCGATGTGGGCGAGCAGCTGGACGGGCCCGTTCGGTGCCTGGGGGGCGACCGACGCCCGTGACCGCTGCCGGACGCTGGGCTGCGACGATCATCTGTCCGCTCCGCATCAGGTGCTCGTACGAGCCGTCGACGTCCAGGCATCGGTCGCTGATGTCTTCCGCTGGCTCTGCCAGCTCCGCGCAGCCCCGTACAGCTACGACTGGATAGACAACCGCGGGCGCTGCAGCCCGCGCTCGCTCACGCCGGGCCTCGAGCAACTGGAGGTCGGGCAGCGTGTGATGTCGATCTTCACCCTGGTGGCCTTCGAGCCCGAGCGCTCGCTGACGCTGGTGCATGACGGCCCTGCGTTCGGCCGCGTCGCCTGCACCTACCTCGCGGAGCGCGGGCGCGAAGCTGAAAGCCGGATCTTCGTGCGCATGCTCGTCCGCTACCGGAGCAGCCCCTACGGCGCGCTGATGTCGCTGGTGCTGCCGCCGGGCGACCTCGTGATGATGCGCAAGCAGTTGCTGACGCTGCGCGACCGCGCCGAGGGTCGCTGACCGTCAGCTGCTGCAGTCGTACCTGGCGAGGGTCTGCTGGTAGCTGTCCACGAGCTGACTGACGGCGGTCTGAAGCTGCCCCTTGGCTTCACTCACCGACTTGCTCGAGAGGACGTTGCTGACGGCGTCGGAGACCTGTGAGGTGAACTGCTCGTTCGCCGCCTTGAGCTCCGACCTGCGCTGCTCGCTCAGCTCGCCCTCGGCGTCCTTGATCTTCCCGAGGTCGTCCTTGATCGCGTCCACGCTGGAGGTGACTGCGTCGGCCGTCACCGTCGCGGGCGTCAGGGCCTGAAGGCCGTCGATCTGCTTCTGGATGTCCGCCCGTGCGTCGCACACGTCGTTCTGCGCCCGCGTCTCGGCCGAGTCGCCGCAGCCGGCGGCCACGAGCGCAGTCGTGAGTGCGAAGAGGGTGACTGCTCGTCTCATCGGAGGCTTTCCAGTTCGTTCGGTGGCGTTGCGGCGAAGTCCGGGAACCTACCGGACGGACGGCGGCGCAGCCGGACCGCCCGAAGCAGGGCGATCGGGTCGGCTGAGGCGTCCGCTGTCCGGTCAGACCCGGTCCGCCACCACCTTCTCCGCCTCGGCCGCGCTCGCGTGATGGATCAGGATCGCGCCCTCGCCCGTCGCGTAGGCCTCCTCGCCGTGGGCGACCACATCCATACCGAGGGCCTCCTGGTGCTCGGTCGCGCGCAGCGGCGTGAACAGCCCGATGACGCGCAGCAGGACGTAGGTTGCGACGAACGCGTAGACGGGCGCAGCGAGTGCCGCGATCGCCTGGTCGCCGAGTAGCTCGGCGTTGCCGTAGAAGAGGCCGTCCGCCACGTCGTTCCACGAGACCTGCGCGACGAAGCCGATGAACAGGATGCCTGTGAAGCCGGCGATGCCGTGGGCCGCCAGCACGTCGAGCGTCTCGTCGACCCGCGTGCGCGTTCGCCACATGATGACGCCGTAGCTGGGCAGCGCGGCCAGCGCGCCGAGCGCCATCGCCCAGCCCGGGCTGATGAATCCGCCGGCCGGGGTGATCGCGACGCAGCCGACGATGATCGCCGTGGCGGCGCCGATCGCGGTGACCTGACGCCCGCGCACGAGATCGAGCAGGAACCAGACGAACAGCGTGCATGCCGGCGTCAGCAGCGTGTTGGTGAACGCGAGAACGCTGGCGTTCCCGGTCGAGAAGCCGCTTCCGCCGTTGAAGCCGAACCAGCCGAACCACAGCAGGCCGGCGCCGAGCAGCACGTAGACGGCGTTGTGCGGCAGCAGCGCCTGGCGCCCGTAGTCCTTGCGGGCCCCGACCACGAGAGCAGCCGCCAGCGCCGAGAAACCGGACCCCATCTCCACGGGCACGCCACCGGCGAAGTCGAGCGTTCCGTTCGCCTGGAGCCAGCCGCCGCCGAACGCCCAGTGCGCTAGCACCGCGTAGACCAGCACCGACCACAGCGCCGCGAAGATCATGAAGGGTCCGAAGCGCATCCGCTCGACGACCGCGCCCGACACGAGCGCCGTCGTGATGATGCAGAATGTCGCCTGGAAGGCGAAGAAGACCAGGTGCGGGATCGCCGTTCCTGCGCGCGGCTCGAACGCCACGTCCGAGAGGAAGGCGTGGTTCAGGCCGCCGATGATCGCGCCGTCGCCGTCGAAGGCGAGCGAGTAGCCGACCGCCGCCCATGTGATCGTGGCGATCGCCAGCGCGGCGATGCACATCATGAAGGTGTTGAGCGTGTTCTTCGCGCGTACGAGACCGGCGTAGAAGAGCCCGAGACCGATCGTCATCAGGAGCACGAGTGCGGTCGCTATGAGCATCCACGCCGTGTCTCCGGCGTTCACCTCGGCGGCTGCCGCCAGATTGAGGACGTTCATGACTTGCCCACCGGCGTCACGGCCAGGTCGTCGGTCTCGCCGGTGCGGATGCGGACGACCCGCTCCAGCGGCACGACGAAGATCTTGCCGTCACCGACGTCGTCGGTGCGCGCCCCATGGCAGAGCGCGTCGATCGTTGGCTGGACGAAGGCGTCCGACACAGCGATCTCGAAGCGGACCTTCTCGGAGAGCCCCATCTTCACGGTCGTCCCGCGGTAGGTCTCGACCCGGTCGAGCTCGCCACCGTGCCCTTGGACGCGGCTCATCGAGTAGCCGCGCACATCGGCGCGAAATAGGGCCTCGAGGACGTCGTTCGCCTTCTCGGGGCGGACGATGCCGATCACAAGCTTCACGGTCCCGGCTCCTTGGTCGACGGCTGACGCACGGCGGGAAGTCGGCACGTCCGGCAACATGACCTGGCGCCGGTCGCTCCTCCCGTTGAGCGCGGGCGACACTAGCTCAAAACGCGCTCGGACGACCTTTCACTTCACGAGCTTCAGCGAGCAGCGCGTCCGGACGTTCGTCGCGCGGCTCTTGCGGCGCGCCTTCGAGCCGAAGCTGGCCTTGAAGACGATGCGGTGGCGTCCGTTGCGGAGGTCGTTCACCGTGATCCGGCTCGCGAGTCCGCTCCTGGTCCGTCGCAGCTTCGGCCTGGCGTCGACGTAGACGCGCAGGCCGGTCATCTGAACGCCGCGTCGCCGCAGTCGTGCAAGCGGCACGCGCAGCCTGCGCGAGCTGGAGCAGCGCTTCCGCAGGGTGACCGTGTAGCGCATGTACGGGGGGACGGGGTCGCCGGTGAGGAACTCCTCTCCCGGCAGCACCAGGTCAGGGGCGAAGACGGCCGCGTAGTAGGTGCCGGCGCGTCTCGCCCGGTAGTTGACCAGTGGGCTCTGCGTGAAGCCCGAGCTGTTGCGCAGCTCCCTGCTCTCGGACCCGAGCCTCATGTCGAACGAGCCGGTGCGGCGGTCCCAGATCGTCGCCGAGAACAGGTCCTCCTTGTCCTTGCCCTGAACGCTGACGCGCAGGATCTCGTTCTTCTCCAGGCGGACCTTGAAGGCGTCGCGCGGGTCCTTGCCCGCGACCAGGGAGCCGCTGGTCGAGACCTTCGATGTGCGGCGCAGATATGTCGGGAAGTCCTTGGGTCGCCGCTTGAGCCAGTAGACGTCGTCGTTGACCTCGCGCGGGTTGTTGTCCGGTTTCTTGGCGCTGAGACCGGTTCCGATGTTGAGGACGCCGAAGCCGGTGTCGGCGTCCCATCCGGCCGGGCCTGCGTCGCTGGCGGTGAAGCGCCGGACCAGGTCATAGAGGCGCGCGGTCCCGAGCTGGGGGCGCGCCGCCGCGAGCCAGGCGACGGCGCCCGCGACCGCACCGGCGGAGAACGAGGTGCCCGACGACTGGGCGTAGCCGGTGGAGCAGATCGCTGCGGGGGCCGGCAGCGTGAGGTCAGCGCCCGGGGCGACGAGATCCAGCCAGGGACCGAAGTTCGAGAACCGCTCCCGTACCGCGAACTGGCCCGCCGAGCCGACCGTCAGCACCTGAGCCAGCTCGGAGGGGAAGGCCCGGTCGTTCGTGCCGTCGTTGCCGGACGGCACGACCGTGATGACCCCGCTGTCGAACGCCGCGCTCACGGCTGTCTCCACAGCGGTCACGGTCGGTTCGCGCGTCGAGGTCAGTGGTGACGAGTAGGCGAGCACGGCTACGACCGCCTTGCGCTTGACTGCGGCTTCGAGCCCCTGGACGATCGACTCCTCGGTCGCCGGCTCGTTGGCCGCGGCGATGCGGATCGGCAGGATCGGGCTGGTGGGTGAGATCCCGCCCACCCGGCCGGGCGCGGCCGCAGCCGCGGACGCGACTCCCGTGCCGTGCCCGTCATCGTCCGGCAGTCCCGTCGGCTGGCCGCCGATCGTGTCGATCAGCGGCAACACGCGACCAGCGAGCTCCGGCACCGTGGGATCGACGCCGGTGTCGAGGACGGCGATCGGCGGGGTGTTTCGCGGCGCCGGCCACCACTCCACTGCGTGCGAAACCGACGGGATCTCGAGCACGCTGTTGGACGGTGGGTTCACGCATCGCCCGGCGACCGTGGCCGGGCGGCGGACCGCGCCGTTGGGCGACGCGCCTGCGACGCCCGGGCGGCGCGTGAGCGCGGCCGCGTATGCGGCGGCCGTGAAGCCTGCGGGAACAGCGGCAGCGACGAAGCGGATGCCTCCGATCCTCGCGACCGGGCGCGAACCCGCCGGCAGGCGCGCATGATCGTCCGCGGCGATCAGCACCTCGGCGGCGGAGGCGGCGGCGGAGCGGCGGCGAACGTCGTCGCCGGGCTCAGCGCAGCGAGGATCGGGAGCAGCAACAGCGCCAGCGACGTCCTACGCAAACCGTCTCCTCCCGATCCCGAGACCGCCTCGTATATATCAGGCAGCAACCGGTCCGGCGCCGGCCCGAACGGCTAGACCGGCGGCGTCCGCGGCGGCGGCGCGGGTGGCGGCGCGGGCGGCCGCCTATCCCGGTGCTCTGGCCGTACTCCAGTCGAGTGACCGACTGCGAGAGCCATGAGATCAGACCGTGCAGGGCCATGCCCACGATCGAGTACACGATCATCGCGAACAACACCGAAACGTCGAGTACCGAGTCGCCGTTCAGCGGCACGCTCTCGAAGATCCCGCGGAACGGGGCCATCACGCGGTCGAGGCTGCGATAGACCCACTCGGTGAACGCGGCGTCGGTGTTCGCGCCGAACAGCAGCAGGAAGAATCCGAGCACGAGGATGACGAGCGCAACGGTGACGAACGCGTACACGACGTACACGAGCGCGCGCGCGATCTTTGCGATTCCGAGCTTGGCGGAGTTGTCCATGGCGCCTTCTTCGGTCCCCTCGGTCGTCTGCCTTCATTCGATTATGGCGAGGACGGGGCCATCTTGCGGGTGACATCTATGTCTCGGCGAGTTGCTTCTCGATCGCCTCGCGGGCCTTCTTGATCTGCGGTGACGTCACGCTGCCGAGCTTGACCGTCGCGGCCTTCGCCGCGCTGCCGTTGCCCGCGGATGCGGCGGCCGCGATCGACCGCAGATCGCGAGCGGCGTCGCGAAGCGCGCTCGTGAGCGCGTTCTGGTTCGTCTGAATCGCCTCGTCCGGGGTCTCCAGCTCGGTCAGCTCGTCGGCCTGCGTCCGGGTCTGCGTGCTGAGTCCGGCGAACTGCGCGGCGAGCTCACTGTCGGTCCTGGCCTTCGCGTTGACGACGGCGTCACCGACGGCGCTGCCGAGATCCTTGATCTGCTGGTTGATCGGATCGAACTGCTTCTTGTAGTCGGCCTTCGTCGGCCCGCTGTCGCCGCAGGCGGCCAGCGCGGAGAGGGCGATCAGAATGGCCACGAGGGCCAGGGCGGTGCGGCGCATTGTCGGCGTGACTCCTCGGGGCTGTTTACGACGAGGGAACCTACTGCCGGCACCGCCGGAGAGCACCGCGGGGTGCGCCGCGGCGCAGCGCGCTCTATCGGACCGTGAGCGTGCGCCGCTGTCTAGGCGAGCGGTTGCCTGCGGCGTCGAGCGCGTCAACTCCGATGCGGTAGCGGCCGCTGAACCGTGGGCGGCGGATCGTCAGCCGGCCGGCTCCAGCTCCTGCAGCGCGCCGCAGCGCTGCGGCAGAGCGGACGTAGCGCAAACAGCGCTTCGCCGTTCCGCGTCGAGGCCGTCTCGCGATGCAGCGCCCGGCGGAGCGGTAGCCCGGCCGGGCACGATCGAGTCGCGCGATGACCGTGGCCGTCTCGTCGAGCCGGAAGTGCAACGTAGTGGCTCGGCGACCGCGCCGCAGCGTGCTCGGCCGGAGCCGCACACCGCTGAGAACAGGCGCGCGCGTGTCGGCCAGCGGCAGAGCGCCGGGGAGCGCTGCGTCGGGAGGTGGCGCGCCGGGAGGCGCCGCCGGGGCTGGGGTGACCGTCACGGTCTGCGAGCGGGCCGCCGTGTTGCCGGCCCCGTCGGTAGCCGTGGCGGTCGCGGTGAACGACCCGGCAGACGAGAAGGCCTGCTGGACGGTGGCGCCGGGCAGCTGCGCGCCGTCACCGAACAGCCAAGAGATGCTCGGTGCGCTCCAGTCGTCGAGCGCGGTCGCGGCGAAGTCTCCGAGGACGCCCGCGGTCAGCGACGCCGGCGCCGAGAGGTCGGACAGCACCGGCGGCGTCGCGTCGAACGGCGTTGCGTGGAGTGCAGAGGTCTGCAGGTCGCGTCCGTCGGGCCAGACGGCGACCGCGCTGCCCTCGCCGGCCCCGGCGAGCGCGACCGATCCCTGCGGCGGCGGCACCGCGCCGGGTGTCGCGACCTCGACCGGTACGCCGAATGCAGCACCGTCATCACTGATGCTCGCCTTCACCTTCCCCTCTTGCCTGAACAGCACGCCGGTGCGCCCAGCGCCGAACACCGCGGAGTCCACCGTCCCGAACACCGGCGACTGCGAGGACCTGGGGCGGCGCGGAGAACGTACCGGCCGTGGTGGCCTGGCGGACGCGCAGTTCGTTCGTCCCGCTGAGCCACCAGACCCACGGGCGGCCGGCGTCGTCGACGGTCAGGTCGTGCGCCTTCGGGCCGACCGACTCGAGCACCGGAGGCGCAGGCTGGCTGCTGCCGTCCCGTGGCCCGCTGCGCAGCTCGCGTGCGATGGAGCCGTTGGTGTCCGTCTCCACGCGGTACACGAGCATCTGGCGTCCGTCGGGAAGCAGGTCGATGGCGCCGAAGAAGACGGCGCTCGAGGACGTGCCTGGGGCTGGGGTCAGCGTGAGCGCACGGTAGTCAACGGTCTCCACGCTCGTCGTCCCGCCAGCGTGGCGGGCGATCAGCATCCGCGCGGTACCGCCCGGCGGGTTGAGGACCTCGGTGCCGATCGCGATCGCGACGTGGCCGTCGTCGCGGACGGTGACGTCGAGCACTGCGCCGGTCGGTGCGTTCGCCGAGGTGCCGGCCGGCTTCTCATTGCCGACGAGCGTCAGGAGCAGGACCGACGGCTCGAAGGCGGCGGCACCCGCGGGCCGGATCGCCAGGTAGACCTGGTTGAACGAGTAGTAGGCGACCGCAACCATGCCCGTGCTGTTCGTCGCTATCGCAGGGCGGCTGCCGCCCGGCTCGGCGGGCCGGGCGTCGGCGATCGTCCCGTCGGTCTGCAAGGACTTGACGCGCAGTTCCTGGTCTCCCGGGCCCGACCAGGCCACCACGACCTCGCCGTCCGGCAACGCGACAGCACCGAGTGACTGAGGGACGTAGGACGAGTCGCCCGCGTCGAGCTGGAAGGGCTCGCCGAACGTCCCGCCGCGGGGGCGCACCGCGGCGCTGATACCCGGGTAGTCGACCCAGAACGCCGCCGTCCGCAATCCCGGGGTGACCAGCGCCACCGGCATGCGGACGTTCCCGGAGGGGGCGACCTCGTCGAATCCCGGGACCCAGCCGGGCCCGGCGACCGCGGTCGCCGGAGCGGCCAGCGCGGCGAGCGCCAGGATCGCCGCGATGCTCCTGATCATGGTGCGCGACCCTAGCGCAGCGGGCCAGCCCGAGCGCGATGTGCACGATCGCGGCGACACCATGTTGCCTGCCGGCCGAGTCGCGCTGGGTTAAGCGGCAGAGCAGCGGGAGTCGCAGAGCGCAGCAGCAGCCAGCGAGTAAGCGAAGCCACACGCACCCGCTCGCCGAACGTCCGGCGTTGGGCGCTATACAGGGTCGTCCGGGACGTTCGGTGTGTGGTTCACCGGGGCCACGCCCGAGCCCAACGGACCGACTCTCGGACAAGAGTCGTCCTGATGCTCGGTATCACCCCGAACAGCAGCGATGGCAGCAGCAGAGCGGAGAGGGAGGGATTCGAACCCTCGGACGAACTTACGCCCGTCACACGATTTCCAGTCGTGCCCGTTCAACCGCTCCGGCACCTCTCCTGGCCCGCTTGGCGGACGGCGAAGGGTAGCGGCGGCCGGATGCCGCGCGGCCGCGCGCTCAACCCGCGATCGCCGCGTGCCTCAGAGCGCCCATTCGCCACGGACGAGCAGCGGCACGTGATCGCCGCTCGATGTCACGCCGGTGACGCTCACCTCGTCTGAGCCGATCATGAAGTCGACGTGGATCGCGCTCTCGTTGATGCGGGGGAGGTCATGCTCGCCGTCGAGGCAGAACGCGTAGGCCGAGCCGAGGGCGATGTGGCTGGCGGCGTTCTCGTCCAGAAGCGTGTCGAAGAACGTCGTGCCGGTCGCGCCGATCCGCCCCTCCCCGTCAACGAGGGCGACCTCGCCGAGCCGGGCGGCGCCGTCGTCCTTGGCGGCGTAGCCGCGCAGCACGTCGGCGTTCTTGCTCGCGTCGATGCGCACGGCGCGCCCGCCGCGGAACTCGACCTCGAGGTCCCTGATGATCGAGCCGCCGACAACCAGCGGTTTCGTGGATCGCACGACGCCCTCGGTGCGTGCCGGGTCGGGCGTGGTGAAGATCTCCTCCGAGGGGATGTTCGGCATGTGCACGATGCCGTCGGTGGTCTCGAAGCGCGCGGCCATGAAGCGACTCGTCGGCAGCAGGCCGACGACGAGGTCCGTGCCCGGGCCCTCGAAGTGCAGTGCGTCGAGGCGCCGCGCGGTCATCCGCTCGGCGGTGCCGACGAGCGCGTCGGCGCGCGCGCGCCACGCGGCGACGGGGTCCTCCTCGTCGAGTCGGCAGACGTGTACGAGCTCGCCGACGAGCTTCGCCAGCGCCTCATGCTCGCCGAGTTCCGGATGGACGAGCCGTGCCCACGCGGCGCTCGGACACGGTCCGATGCTCCAGTTCGTCGTGCGGGCGTTGACGACCCGGCCGCTCTCCCTGATCGAGGGAAGCGAGTCGCGGCCCGCTCGCGCGGGGTCGATGTCGTCGAGCAGGCCGGGGGCGATCGGCCCGCTCAGCGCGATTCGGGCGCAGCGCTGGTCGCCGAGCGCGAGCATCCGCTCGCCGAACCACGATGGGACGAAGTCGAGCGTCTCGTCGCCGGCATGCAGCAGTCGCTGGCGCTTGACGTGAATATCGAAGTAGGTCGCGTCGACGAACTTTGCTCCGTGCCGGTAGGCGCTCGCCGCGAGCGCGCGAACGACCTCTTCCTTTCCGAGCTCTCCGGACACGGCGACGATCTGCCCGGGCTGGACGTTCGCGCCGAAGCCGACGAGCAGGTCGGCGAAGCGTTCGAGGGTCGCGGCGTCGAAGCCGCTCGTGCTGGCCATCGGCCTCACAGTACCCAGCGCCGCGGCCCGCTCCCGTAACGTTCACGGGCATCCGACGGACCGAGACCAGATGACCTTCCTCGACCGCTTCTCCACCCGACTGCGTGTACCGGATCCGCTCGACGCGCTTCCCGGCCGAGCCGAGGAGCTGGCCGGAATACCCGACCGCCATGAGGTGCTCGGGACCCCGATCCGCCCGCCCTTCCCCGAAGGCATCCGCACGGCGATCTTCGCGCTCGGCTGCTTCTGGGGCGCCGAGCGCCTGTTCTGGCAGACGCCCGGCGTCTTCAGCACCGCCGTCGGATACGCGGGCGGCAGCACCCCCAACCCGACGTACGAGGAGGTCTGCTCGGGACGCACGGGTCACACCGAGGTCGTGCTGGTCGCCTACGACCCCGAGCAGGTGTCGTTCGACGCGCTGCTGCGGGTCTTCTGGGAGGGGCATGACCCGACGCAGGGCATGCGCCAGGGCAACGACGTGGGGACCCAGTATCGCTCGGCGATCTACGTCGACGAGGACCGGCTCGGCGAGGCTCGCGCCTCCCGGGACCGATACCAGTCGGCCCTGACCGCGAGCGGCTGGGGTGAGATCACGACCGAGATCGGTGCGACGACGCCGTTCTACTACGCCGAGGACTACCACCAGCAGTACCTGCACAAGGTGCCGCACGGGTACTGCGGGCTCGGCGGGACCGGCGTCAGCTGCCCTGCCGGCGTCGGCGTCACCGGCGGAGCGGCCTGACGCGCGGCGGCAGACGTCAGGCCGTCGTGCCCAGCTCGCCGGCCCTGATCCGCGCCACCATGTCGGCGGACTCGGCGCGGTATGCGGTCCCGTCCTCGAACTCGATCATCGGCACCATCGTCTGGCCGCTGAGCCGCTGCACCTCCTTGCGCCTGCTGCGCGGCAGCACCGGAGCCTTGACGACCTCGTACTCGATCTCCTGGTCCTCCAGCGCCTGCTGAACGTTGTGGCAGGCGTGGCCACCGGTCTTCAGGAACATGAAGGGGCAGCGGTGCAGCTTGACGGCCATGGCGTCTCCTCAGCTCGGTTGCTGCGAGCCTAACTGCCCTGTGCCATTGCCGTGAACGCGGGGCGCGGGCCGCGTGCCGGCCCGCGCCCCGACTGTTCGCCGTGGTGCTACTGCAGCGTCATGTTGGGCTCGCCGTTGGCGTTGAGCCCGTTCGACGTGCGCGTGCAGGTGCCGCCGCGCGGCGTGCCTGCGTTGTACGCCTGGCGCACGCAGTTGCGCAGCGCCTTCTGACCCCAGAAGTTGGGGTGCAGAGACTCCTGCACGTAGTAGTCGCCGAAGACCGTCGACAGCGTGCGGATCTGCGCGATCCACTCGCTCTGGTCGGCGGCACCCGAGCTCTGCCACGTGGCGAGCCCCTTCTCCTCGAGCAGTCCGACGGTGTTCTCGCACAGTCGCCGGCCGTTGAAGGTGGACTGCAGCTCCAGGATCTTCACGTTGCTGAGGCCCGTCTGGGCGGCGCCGTTCTTGACGGCGTTGTTGATCGTCGGAAGCGCCGTGTTGTTCGCCCAGTTGGCGTCGTTGTTCCAGAACCCGCACCCGCCGGTGCTCTGGCGCGTGTAGCCGGACTGCGAGTAGCGGAATCCGCTGCTCGTCGGCACCGGCGACATGTAGTCCTGAACGACGATCGCGAACTGCGAGGACGAGTAGCCGGCGTTCGTCATCGCCGTGTTGATGTTGAGGATCGCGTTCTTGATCGCCGTCGTCTTCGCCGTCACGTTGGACGAGCTGAAGTTCGAAGTCACCGACGAGTCGTCGTTGCAGTAGTTGGGCCACCACGACGGCGACGTCAGGAAGTTCGTGACGCAGGTCTGGACGATCGACGCGAAGTTGAAGTCGTTGCCGCCGATCGACAGCGTGATCATCTTCACGTTGTTGGCCGCTGCGAAGTTCTGCAGCATCCGCGCCTGACCCTGGTTGGAGCCACTGGAGTAGAAGTCGAGACCGGGCTTGAAGTAACCGTCCGAGCCGGTGAACGTCGCGACCTTGGCCCCCGAGCATGCGAGGTTCTTCGAGTTGACGCCGCCGCCGATGATGACCTCCGCCGCCTTCGAGCGATGGCAACGGTTGATCGTCTCGGCGGTGTTCGACGCGTTGTCGTAGTAGGCCGTTGAACCGAGCGCGTCCGTCTTCGACGAGCTCTGGTTGGTGTTGCCGGCCCAGCGGCCGCCTTCGCCGGAGATGTACGAGTCACCGACACTCACGACGGTGGGGGTTCCGACCCCCGGACCGTCAGCCGCCGCGGGTGCGGCGAGCGCAAGCATGGACAAGACCGCCAGGGCGGCGTATCGCTTCACTTTGAACTCCTCCTCGGGATCCTCGGACTGGGAGTCGCGAACCTACCCGCCGGTCAGGTCGGAGGGCAAGGCGGATTCCGGCTGGAAAATCCCGCACCGTCCGGGGTCGGGCGCGCCGGGTACGGTCTGCACCGATGCCGCCCCCGAACCTCGTGCTGCTGATCACCGACCAGCAGCGCGCCGCGCAGCACTGGCCGGACGATCCGGGCTGGCTGCGGTCGCTGATGCCGAACGACAGTCGCCTGGCCGACAGCGGCCTGGCCTTCGACAACGCGTTCTGCAACACGTGCATGTGCTCGCCGAGCCGCGCGACCCTGCTGACCGGTCTGTACCCGACCCAGCACGGCGTGCCCCTCACGCTCACGCGCGGCGACCTCTGGCCCGACGTGCGCAACTTCCCGGGCGTGGTCCGGGCGTTCGCGGCGGCGCTGCGGAGCGGCGAGGCCGACCGCCGCCGTGCGGCGCGGACCTTCGTGCGCGGAGCGGCCCGCTCGGGACCCAGAAGCGGCGACGAGCCGGAACTGTCGCCGTCGCTGCCGACGCTTGCGCATCTGCTGCGCGGTGCCGGGTATCACGTCGCGCTCAAGGGGAAGTGGCACCTCACCAAGCCTCTCGGCGAGGAGTGGGAGCAGCGTGACGCGGCCCGCCTCGAGGAGCAGTTCGGGATCAGCGACTGGGAACCGCCCGACGCCGGCGAGGACGCCAAGGCCGAGCACTTCGGCGGTGGCGGCGCCGGCGCGAGCGGCGAGGGCTTCGACGAGGACTTCGTGCGCAGTGTCGAGCGCTGGCTCGACCGCGAGGACCTCCCCGAGCCGTTCTGCCTGATCGTCTCGCTCGTCAACCCCCACGACGTGCTGGGCTATCCCGCGACCTACGAGGCCGGTGGCTACGACCCGGGCGACTGGCGAGACCTCGACGTGCCGCTGCCGCCCACGGTCGACGAGGACCTCTCGAACAAGCCGTCGGTTCACGCTCTGATGCGCATGGGCCAGGCGGCGTACCTCGGGGGGCTGGGCTCGCACCGCGCGCGACACGACTACGTCGGCTTCTATGCCCACCTCCACCGTCTCGTGGACTCGAAGATCGGGCGCGTGCTCGATGCTCTCGGCGACGCGCAGGACGCGTCGTCGCTGCGCAGCCGCACGGTCGTCGTGCGCGTCTCTGACCACGGTGAGATGGGGCTGTCGCACGGCGGGCTGCGTCAGAAGATGTTCAACGCCTACGAGGAGACGATCCGGGTTCCGCTCGTGATCTCACACCCGGCGCTGTTCAAGCGCGGCGCGCGCACCGCCGCGCTCGCCTCGCTGGTCGACGTGCTTCCGACGATGCTGACGCTTGCGGGCGTGCCCCAGGAGGGGCTGGGTCTGAGGGGTCGTGACCTCTCGCCCGTGCTGGCACGACACCTCGACGTGGATCGCGAGCTGCTCACTGCCTGCGGCGTCGACCTGTCGGCGCTCACGCAGGCCGCGACGCCGGGCGAGTCGGTGCAGGACTCGATCCACTTCACCTACGACGACCATCAGGCGGGCACGGCGCTCCAGAACGTCGCCGGTCAGCCCAATCGCGTGCGCTGTGTGCGTGACGCCCGCTACAAGCACGCCGTCTACCTGGACCCCGCGGGCGCGGCCGCCCCGGAGTACGAGCTCTACGACCTGGAACGCGACCCGTACGAGGCGAGCAACCTCGTGAGCCGCTCCACCGGCGCCGTGATCGATCGATCAGACGAAGGCGCGCGGGCCGCGATGGCCGAGCTGCTGGAGGAAGCGATCGCGCGCTGTGGAACGGCCCTCCCGCCGTCGTGAGATGCCGGCCTGCGTGACCTGCCTCAGCGGCGCCTGGTCCTGCAGGCCCTGTAGGTCCGCGACCTGCGGATCGTGCGCTTGTCGGCCAGGCTGACGCGCACCTCGACCTTGAAGCGCCCCTTCCTGGGCAGGGTGCGCAGCCTGATCGCCTTCTTCAGGCCCTTGCCGCGCACGACCTTGACCTGCTTGCCCTTGATCTTCACGCGCGCGCGGGTCGCCCTGACGCCGCGCGGCATCCGCAGCCGAACACGGAACCTGCGCGGGGTGAGGCAGCGCCGCGCGGACACCAGCGAGATCGCCTTCGACGCCCTGACCCTCGGCAGCCGCTTCCTGCTCGCCTTCTTCGCGGGCGCCTGGGTGGGCGGGGCGACGGAGGGCGGCGCAGGCGTCGCGGGCGCAGCCGGTGGCGGCGACGGCGGAGGCGGCGGAGGCGGAGGCGGCGGAGGCGCGAACGTCGCAGTGACGCTGCGCGGGCCGCTCATCGTCAGGACACAAGCGCCGACGCCCTCACAGTCACCGCCCCAGCCGATGAACGTCGATCCGCCCGCTGGTGTCGGGGTCAGCGTCACGACGCTGTCGGCGGGATAGCTCTGCGTGCAGGTGGGCTGGCACGCGAGACCGCCGATGTCGCTGGTCACGGTGCCAGTGCCGGCACCCGAGATCGCCGCGGTCAGCGAGTGCGAAGGCGTTGAGGCGGGACAGGCCGCGAAACAGAGCCGCGCGCCATCGGCCAGGTGGTTGACCAGGTAGGCCGATCCACCGACCTGCGCTCCGGTCAGCGACTGGAAGGAGCCGGCCCGCGATCCGGACTCGACGAACCTGTAGGTGCTGCCGGGCGGCGGCGTGAAGCCGGGGTCGGTGGTGATCGCGAGCGTGCCGCCGATCGTCGCCAGCCCGCCGACCACGAGCCGGTCGAAGTCCGCGTAGGCGATGCCTGCGATCTCCTCTCGAAGCGTGCCGCCCGGTCCCTGTGTGAAGTCGTTGATGACCGTCAGCGTGCCGGGCGACGCGCCCGGCTCGACGGTTCCGGCGGAGTTGGAGAGCTGCCTGCACGGTGCCCGAGCCGCGCAGGGTGCCGCCGTTCAGCGTCACGTCCATGGAGATGGCTGCGCCCTGCGAGACCGTCGTCAGCCCGCCGCTCTGGACCAGCTGACCGGCGTCGACGGCCGCGGGGGAACCCATCGTCCCGGCGGTCACGTTGATCGTGCCGGCGTTCTCGATCCGTCCTGTGCCGAACATCGTGCCAGCCGGTGCGCCGCGCTGGACCGTCGCGCCGGCGAGGTTTCGGAGCACCCCGGTCGCGCTGCCTGCGACCAGCTGCAGCGGAGGGTCGCCCGGACCGGCTGCGGAATTGTCGATCGTCAGGGTCCCGGCGTTCTCCCAGGTGCCGCCCTCACTGAACGCACCCAGCAGGACGGCTCCGCCCGACCAGGCGCTTGCGCCCTCGGTTCGCAACTTCCCCCCGCCACGGATCGTCGCCGCCGAGGTGCCTCCGTCGATTGTCGCCGCGCCGCTCACCTTCGTCACGCCGCCCGAGAGCTGGCTGCCGTCGAGCGACGCCGTGCCCGCGGTCAGCGTGCCGGCTCCGTGGCGCCCGCCTCCCTCCGACATCAGCAGCTCTGCCGCCGTTCCACTGCCGCCGAGGCTGAGTGCCGACGGCGCGCCGATCGTCAGGCGGCCGATCGACAGCGCGTCATCGTTCGGGATCGACACGGTGCCCGTGCCGCCGGGTCCGTTCGATTCGTTGATCTCGAGGCGACCGGCACCCGTGATCGAACCCGCCACCGTCATCGTCGAGTCCCGCGTCGGGCGCAGCGCGAGCGTCGAGAGCGCCGACACGGTGAAGGTCCCGTTGCTCGACGGCGAGCCGGCGGACGGGTAGGCGAACAGCTGTGAAGGCGAAGAGCCCCCCGCCTGCGTCAGCGCGACCGTGCCGTCGTTCTCGAGCCGGGCGCGGATGACGCCCGTGTTGAACGGGTCGTAGACGAGCGATCCCGGTGACGAGATCGTCACAAGCCCGCCGCCGGAGGGCTCGTCGGTGATCGACAGGGTGCCGGTGAACGAACGCAGAAGCCCGTCGACCGTGAGGGTGCCGGTGCCCGGGTTGCCGAGCTTCACTGTCCCTCCGGCGTACACCTCCGCGCCCGCGGCGATCGTCAGCGAGCCGCCGTTCTTGACATCGACCGAGCCGAGGATCTGGGCGGCATTGGCGGTCCCGTTGAGGGTCAGCGACGCGCCGTCGACGATGATCGTGGTCGTCGCCTGCTGGATCAGGGCGACCTCGGCGTCGACGCCGGCGAGCACGACGCTCGAAGCCTCGCCGCAGCCGGCGCCGGCAACGTTGAAGACGGCGGTGTCGGCGTCGCCGGGAACGACGCCGTCGCGCCAGTTGTCCGGCGTGTTCCACTCCCCGCCGCTCGCAGGGGCCGTCGCAGACCAGCAGCGCGTGACCGCCGCCGCGGGTCCGGCGGCGGCGAGCAGCATCAGCGTGGCCGTCACGGCTGCCAGGGCGATACGCACCCGAGCGAGGATCGCAGACGGCTGCTCGCGGGCGGTCCGGTAAGCCAGGCCGGCCGCCCGGTGCGCGACCGGATCTGATCTCCGACACCCTCACGGGCAGGACAAGGGCCCGCCGAGGGGAATCCCGATCGACGGGGACCTCGTGATCGTCGACTGCGGCCATTACATCGACGGCGTGCGCCGTCACGAGGGGCAGATCGGCCTCGCCGAGGCCGCCGCCTGCCGCGCCGGCGGTGAGGGCTTCATCTGGGTCGGCATCGCCGACCCCAGTCCGCACGAGCTGGAGCACCTGGCCGCCGAGCTGTCGCTGCACGAGCTGGCGGTCGAGGACGCGAGCAAGGCCCATCAGCGTCCGAAGATCGAGGAGTACGACGAGCACTGGTTCGTAGCGCTGCGAAGCGCGCGCTACCTCGACGACGAGGAGCGCGTGGAGTTCGGCGAGATCCACGTCTTCATCGGCAGCGGCTACGTCGTGACCGTGCGGCACGGCGCGGCCAGCGAGCTCGATCGCGTGCGTTCGGCGCTGGAGGCGCGTGAGGACCTGCTCAGGCACGGTCCGATAGCCGTCCTTTGGGGGGTGCTCGACCGGGTCGTCGACGACTACGAGCCGGTCGTCGCCGGGCTCGAGGACGACATCCTCGAAGTCGAGGAGTCGGTCTTCCAGCTCGCCCGCGATGGTGACCCGACCGAGCGGATCTACTTCCTGAGGCGCGAGGTCGTCGACTTCTACCGTGCCGTGCATCCGCTTCTCGCGCCGCTCGAAGAGGCCCTCGCCCCCGGCAACGAGCGCGTCGCGCCGATGCGCGAGTACCTGCGCGACATACTCGATCACGTCCGGCGCGTGCAGGAGGAGGTGGTCGCGCAGCGTGACCAGCTCCAGTCCGTGCTCGACGTCAGCGTCGCCCTGATCACCCGCCGTCAGAGCGAGATCGTCCGCACGATCTCCGCGTGGGCCGCGATCATCGCCGTGCCGACGATGATCGCGAGCATCTACGGGATGAACTTCAGGGACATGCCCGAGCTGCGCTGGGCGGCCGGCTATCCGCTCGCACTCGCGCTGATGGTCGCGACCGGGATCGTGCTCTACGCGTACTTCAAGCGCGTTCGCTGGCTGTAGGCGCGGAAGGCCCCGCCGCGTCTGCCCGGACGGTCAGCAGCAGGGCGTTGTTCCACGGGTCCTGCGTGACGATTCGCTCGTCGTCCTGAGCGTCGACTGCGAACCCGGCCGCGCGCACGCGATCGCCTGCGGCGGCGATATCGGCGGCCGCGGGGAGCACGACGGTCCAGCACCGCAGTCCGACCGTCCCGGGTGGCGCGGGCGGCACGCCGCCGCCGCGCCAGACGTTGATCCCGAGGTGGTGGTGGTAACCGCCCGCCGACAGGAACGCCGCGCCGGGCAGCGTCGCCATCAGCTCGAAGCCGAGCGCGTCGCGGTAGAAGCCGAGTCCCTCGGCGATGTCTCCGACGTGGAGGTGCACGTGGCCGACGGACAGCTCCTCGTCGGAATGCCGTCGGGGCCTCTCAGCGTTGACTGCGCCGATCAGGCCGTCCAGATCGAGCGGAGCCGTGAACATGCGCACGCGCTCACCCGCTGCCGCGGATGGCCACTGCTCGCGCGGCCGGTCGGCGTAGAGCTCGATGCCGTTGCCGTCCGGGTCCGACAGGTACAGCGCCTCCGACACGCCGTGGTCGGCCGTGCCCTCGATCGGCGTGCTCGTCGCGGCGAGCCGGAGCGCGGCGTGCGCGAGCTCCTCCCGCGAGGGGTGCAGCAGCGCAAGATGAAACAGGCCGGCGTGTCGCCCTGCGCGCCGCGCTCCCGGATCCTCGTGCAGCACGACGAGGCCGGCCTGTTCGCCGGCGCCCAGCGTGATCGCGTCGTTGTCGCTCCCGATCAACCGCAGGCCGAGCACGTCCTGATACCAGGCGACGGAGCGGTCCAGGTCGGTGACCGAGAGATCGATCGGGCCGAGGCGCAACCCGTCCGGAAGCGCGCGCGACGCGCGGGCGGGTGATCGGGGAGAGTGATTGCTCACGCAACTAGTATGGCATGACGCAGGCGCCTACCCTGAACGGCGCTCCCCACGAAACCTGCGAGCATCGGTACGGTTGCGCCATGTCAGCCGAGGGGAAACCGAAAGACGACGACACCGCCTACCTGAGCCGCTCGCGGATCACCATGTACGAGCGCCTGGGGTACGTGTCCGGCGCCGTGCTTCTCGTGTCGCTGTGGCTGCCGTGGTTCTCGACCAACCCCGACAACGAGAACTCGGTGATCGCGTCGTCCGGAACTCCGTCAGGCGAGAGCGCCAATGCATGGGAGGCGTTCTCCGGGCCGCTGCCGTGGCTGCTCGCGCTGCTTGCGATCGCGCCGGTGATCCTCACGTGGATCGTCGCTCGCGGGTACAAGCTGGCGTGGCGCCCGGGCGAGGTGACGATGGTCTCGGGGATGATCGGGGTCACACTCGTGCTGTGCAACGGCATCATCCTCGGCAAGCCCGAGCCGAACATCGATCTGTCGCTTGCGATCGGGTGGTACCTGGCGCTCCTGGCCTGCATCCTGATCGTCACCGCCGGCTTTCAGCGCCAGGCGCTTCACGCGACCGGCATGCGCAAACCCCCGGGCACGATGTAGGTACTCGCCAGGGCCGAGGGGTGGCCGTGAGGCTTCAGCGGCCGCGTGCGACGTCCCGCACGATCTGGGTTGCCCCGATCGCCGCGTACACGCCGGTCAGCGCGACCAGCCCCTCGCTCGTGTGCCTAGGCATGTCTCCGCGCCTGAGGTGGCCGATTCCCCCGACCGTGTCGGCGACGTCGACGAGAAAGGCGAGTCGCTGCAGCAGGCGCCGGTCGCGTCCGGACGTACCGAGGTAGCCCGCGCCCAGCGCGATTGCGCGAGCCCCGAAGATCCTTGTCATGTAGTCGAGCTCGGGGCGCGGTGCCAGGCCGAACGCGCGCGTCATCGCGCTGGGGCTCGCCAGCGCGCCCGCGCCGAGCGCGACCCGGCCCGCTGACAGGGCGGTGATCCAGCGGCTGCGATCGCTGCGCACGTCGTCACCCGGAGTTTGGGTTCTGCCCGGCCCAGGCGATGATGCGCTCGCTGTCCTGGATCGCCTCACCGTCGTCGGTCACCAGCAGCGGCACCCATGACTCACCGGACAGGCGCTTGACCTCGCGGCGGCCGCTCGTCAAGTCGGGCAGCGCGCCCCAGCCGTAGGTCTTCACGAGCTCAGGCTCATGCCCGGCGTCGCGCAGCGCCTGATAGGCGTTGCGGCACGGATGCGAGCGCGCGCCCGGCACCTGAAACGTGCCCCAGCAGACGTAGAGCTTCATCACGTCACCTTCGCCTTCTCCGAGAACGACACTCTCCGTGAACCTATAGGACGAGGACGAATGGGCCGCTCCGGGCGCCGTGGTATGAAACCGGCCGATGTCGGTTCTCGCATCCTTCGTCACCGGGCGCCGCACCAAGTGGGTCGTCATCGCCCTCTGGGTGGTCGCCGTCGTCGCTCTCTCGCCGCTCGGCTCCAAGCTCGCCGACGCCACGCGCGACGAGACGGCGAGCTTCCTGCCGCCCCAGGCCGAGTCGACGAAGGTCCAGGAACTGCTCAAGGAGCGCTTTCCCGGCGGCGAGACGAGCATCGGCCTGATCGTCTACCGGCGCGACGGCGGCCTGACCGCGGCCGACCGGGCGCGGATCGCGAGCGACGCGAAGAAGGTCGACGCGGCGATCCCCGTGACGCAGCCGGCGGTGGTGCCGTTTGCGGCGGGCGCGCCGCCGGACCTCGTCTCGGAGCGCGGTGACGCCGCGTACACGGTCATCACGGTCCCGCTGGACTTCAAGAAGATCCCCGACTGGGGCAAGGCCGCCAGGGAGGAGATCGGCTCCGGCTCCGGCGGGCTCGACGTCTACGTGACCGGCGATCTCGGGCTGTTCGCGGACTTCAACGAGGTCTTCGGCGAACTCGATGCGAAGCTGCTCGCCGCGACCGTCCTACTGGTGCTGATCCTGCTGGGCGCCATCTACCGCGCGCCGCTGATCGCGGTCATCCCGATCTTCGTCGTCGCGTTCTCGTACCAGGTGGCCAGCGGGTTCATCTACCTGTACGCGGACGCGGGCAACACGGTCAACACGAACGCGACGAGCATCCTCGTCGTGCTGATGTTCGGCGTCGGCACCGACTACTGCCTGCTGCTCGTGAGCCGATATCGCGAGGAGCTGCACCGCGTCGAGGACAAGCACGAGGCGATGGCCCGTGCCCTGCGCCGCGCCGGTCCGGCCGTGCTCGCCAGCGGTCTGACGGTCATCAGCGCGATGCTCGTCCTGCTGCTCGCGGACGCGGGCTCGACCAACGCGCTCGGCCCGGTGTCGGCGATCGGCGTCGCGGCGGTCCTGCTGGGTTGCCTGACGCTGCTGCCGGCCCTGCTCACCGCAGGAGGCCGCGGGGGCTTCTGGCCGCGCAGGTCGGCCGTCGCCTATCAGCCTGACGTCGACCCCGTCGAGCATCGCGGGCTGTGGCGGCGTTTCGGCGACCGCGTGCTCCAGCGGCCGGGGCTCGCGCTCGGCGCGACGACCGCCCTGTTCGCCGTCTTCACGCTCGGGCTCGTCGCCTACCAGGAGGACTACTCGATCGGGGGCTTCTTCAAGACGTCCGTCGAGAGCGTCGACGGCTTCGAGGCGCTCGGCGCGTCGTTCCCCGAGGGTGCGCTCGGGCCGACGGCGATCCTGATCCGCCGCGACAGCGGGGCGGCCACGACCGCGGACATCGCGGAGGTCCGAAGGAGGGTGCAGGGGATCGACGGCGTCTCTTCCGTGGCCGCGCCGCAGCGGTCCGAGGACGGGTCGATCGCCAGGCTGGACGTCACGTTCGTCGATGACCCGTACTCCGAGGCCGCGCTCGCGCGTGTCGACACGCTGCGCGACGAACTGAGTGACCTGCCCGGCGGAGCCTCGGCCCTGATCGGTGCGGGCAGTGCCGTCCAGGAGGACTTCAACGTCGCCGCAGAGCGCGACCTGCGCGTGATCGTGCCCGCGGCGCTGCTCGTGATCGCGATCATCCTCGGCGTCCTGCTTCAGGCCGTCGTCGCCCCGATCGTGTTGATCGCCACGGTCATGGCGTCGTTCTTCGGCACGCTCGGGCTCTCGATCTGGTTCTTCATCGAGGTTCAGGGGAACGCGGGCGTCGATGCGTCATTGCCGACGTTCGCCTTCATCTTCCTCGTGGCGCTCGGCGTCGACTACACGATCTTCCTGATGAGCCGCGTGCGCGAGGAGGCGCGCACGCACGGTACGCGCGAGGGTGTGCTGCGCGCACTCGCGGCCACCGGCCCCGTGATCACCAGCGCAGGCGTGATCCTCGCGGGCACGTTCTCCGTGCTGATGACGCTGCCGGTGACATTCGCCTTCAACATCGGCTTCATGGTCGCTGTCGGCATCCTGCTCGACACGTTCGTGGTGCGCACGATCATGGTCCCTGCCGCCGTCGAGGTTCTCGGCGACCGCATCTGGTGGCCGTCGACGGCGTCGGGCGGCGGTCATGCGCTGCGCGAGCACGGCGACACCGAGCCGG
>CAVOZY010000003.1:0-583181 GCA_963701495.1 uncultured Actinomycetes bacterium | reverse complement strand
CCGGCACTACGCCCGATGCGTGCGACCGCTGCGCATCCGCGGCGGCTCGTGCCTCTCTTTGACCAGGCTCACGCCGAACGGCGGGGTAATGACGGGACGCGGGACGCGAGGGACGGCCGCTCACAGGTCTCCGGGGCGACCTCAATCCACGCGCCCGACACCGGGGATCGTGGCGCGTGGTACCACGGGCGGTACCACGAGCCTCTCGCGGCACCCCGGCGAGATCCCAGAGACACCGAGAGCCCCGTCTCCACGGGGCTCTCGTCACATCGGGGAGACAGGATTTGAACCTGCGACCGCCCGGCCCCCAGCCGGGTGCGCTACCAGACTGCGCCACTCCCCGTGGCCCTGCATGCCCCAAGAAAAGCGGGCGACGGGAATCGAACCCGCCCTAGAAGCTTGGAAGGCTCCTGTGCAACCACAACACTTCGCCCGCCAGCGCCGTGAAGGGTATCGCTCGCCGCGGCGAGCGTCCGGCCGAAGCTAGGGCGCGCCGCGCCGCTCCTCAGTCGGCACCTCGCCCGCGTCGTCGAGCATCTCCTCGCGCGGCCACGGGCCGTCCCAGTTGTCGAGCGCGCCGTCGAGCGTCACGACCGATCCGGACAGGTCGCGGCCGAGCGGCGAGGCGAGCATCGTGACGAGCCAGCCGAACTCCTCGGTCGTGCCGAGTCGCTGCATCGGCACCGACGCCGCGGAGCCCTTCCAGACCACCTCGGGGTACTTGCGCAGCGACTCGGTGTCGAAGCGCCCGATCGCCGCGGCGACGACCGCGATCCCGCGCTCCGCCCACGCCGCGGCCTGCTCGCGCGTCATCTGCTCGACCGCGGCCCGTGCAGCGCCGGTATGGGCCAGCCCCGGGTAGCCGCGGTGGGGTGAGACGGTGATGTTGATGACGGTGCCGCCGCGCTCGCCGAAGCCGCGCTCGACCGCTGCCGAGCGTCATCGTGCGCGTGCCCTCGACGTTCAGCCGCCAGACCGCGCTCCAGCCCTTGGCGACGATGTCCTGGGCCGGGACGAAGTACTGGCCGCCGGCGTTGTTGACGAGCACGTCGAGGCGCCCGTGATCTGCGAGCACGCGCTCCACGATCGAGCGGGCCGACTGCGGGTCGCGCACGTCGCCCGGCGCGACCGTGCAGCGCTCGCCGACGCGCGCGGCCGCCTCGACGAGCACCTCCTCGCGGCGGCCGGCGATCGCCACGCCGGCGCCCGCCCGATGCAGCTCGATCGCCGCCTGCAGACCGAGATTCGTGCCGCCGCCCGTGACGAGCGCGACGCTCCCGTCGAGCAGGCCCGGAGCGAAGATCTCACTGGTCGCCGGCAACGGCGCACGACCCTATATGCCGCGGCCCCACGGGGTGCGCCCGGCGACGTAGGGTCGGATCGATGGAAGAGGGCCCCCACCTCGACCTGCTGCGCGACGCGATCGCCGTCGAGGCTTCCGCACAGCGCATGCTGATCGCCGGGGAACCGGACGCGGCAGCCGCGTTTCGCGACGCGGCAGCCCGCTACCGCGCGTCGTGGGAAATCGCGCCGCCGCGCAGTGTTGGGCGCCTGATCGGCATGCTGAAGGCACAGGTCCTGGCCGGTGACGCGCACGAGGCCGCACGCTATGTGCGCGCCCAGATCCTCGACGCCGATTCGCCGCCCGCCGCCTACGCTCTGGCGGTCGCCGCGCTGGTGCTCGGCGACGACGGAGCGGCCGCGCGGCTGACCGAAGGCATGCGCGAGGGCACCGAGCCGTTCGGGCGTGCCGCTGACGGGATCCAGGCACTGGCCGACCGTGACGGCCTGGCCTACCGCGACGTGATCGCGGCGATCATGGCCGACTTCGCAGCGCGCGACGAGCACCTCACGGGCGTTCCGATCGCGGACACCGCCCTGATGCTCGACAGGCTCGCCGAGCCGCGTGGCATGGCGGTGTCGCCGCCCGTCCAACTGGCGCCTTAGCCGCACATAGGATGCGCCGATGCGCCGCTCCCGTCTGCTGTCCTGCGTCCTCGCGACGATCTCCGTCTGCCTGCCCGCCGCAACAGGAACCGCATCCGCCGCGACCGACCCGCACGTCACCGTCGCCGGGGCCGGCGGCAAGTGGGCGTCGGGTGACCTGATCCAGCAGATCGGGCAGAACTGCTCGGTCCTCGGAAGCCCCTACACCGAGACGATGGTCTCCGGGATCGCCTCCTACGGCGGCGGCGCCGACGGAGGTGTCGCCAAGGTCGGGCAGCGCTACTGGACCTCACTGCTGCTCTCGGTGCCCGGCAACCCGTGCGGCCCAGGTTCCTCGGCGATCGCGACGGACGTGATCCTGCCGCGCGGCACCACGATCGATACGAGCGCGCCGATCCGCTGCTTCGGCCAGCCGCGCGACTCGAACGACATCATCGAGCTGACCGGCGGCAACTGGAGCGCCTTCGGCTCCAGCGGCCCGTACTGCCCGGCGAGCGCGGCCCCTTCCGCGCGTCATGCGGGTGCGCTGTCGATCGGCTTTCGCCCGCTCGCCAGCGGGCAGCTGTTCTGGGTCTTCGTCCCGCTCGTGTCCTCGCAGGTGCTCAGCGGCTCGGGCAGCTCCGACCGCATCGTCTGGGTGACCGATGCGACCGGCGTCTACGAGAACCCCGGCGCGAGCCAGGTCTGGACGTGGGTCTTCGACGGCGCCGCACCGACCGGCCCGTTCGTCTACTTCACGCGCAGCCCCAACGCCTTCTGGAAGGCCGACGGGGCGACCTCGCCGTCCGACCAGCGCAATCGCGTGGAGTTCTGGGCGAACTTCTACACGGCCGGGAAGGCCGGGAACGTCTGCTTCGAGATCCGCTACGTCTCGACCAACGGGCTCGTCGCCAACTGCGCCGCCGCTCCCGGCTGGAACGGGACCGTGCCCGCGGGCAACGACTACATCCAGGTCCTGCCCGCGCCGGGCGAGTCGACCGGGCCCGGCGGCGGCTACGTGCCGTTCGCCTACGACCCCCCCGGCGAGTGGGGCCAGGACATGCGGATCACCTGGACGTTCACGCCGAACACCGGCCCGCCCGTCAACGCCTCTCAGACGTTCCGCACGCTGCCGGGACCCGACGGCGACGGCGACGGCGTCGCCGACGCCGCGGACGCCTGCCCCGCGGTGAAGGGAACCCTCGCCGACGGCTGCATGCCCGCCGTCCAGGCCGACCCCGACGGGGACGGCGTCTTCGGAGCGGCCGACAAGTGCCCCGACGCGGACGGCAACGGGTCGCTCGACGGCTGCCCGCCTGCGGCCGCGCCCGCTCCGCCGGCGGTACCGGGCACGGCGCCGACCACCGCACCGGGTCCGGCCGGGTCTCCATCATCGGCAGCAGTCGCGACGCTCGGAGGCCGGATCGAGCGGCCCCCCGGCGGACGGCTGGCGCGAGCGGGGCTGCTGTCGAAGAAGGGCGCGACGGTCAGGCTGGCCTGCACGCGCGCGGCGACCGTGACGCTGACGCTCGGGGTATCGGCCAAGGTCGCCAGGAAGCTGCGGCTGCCGGGCACCACGCGCACGCTCGCGACCGCCAAAGGACGCTGTGTGGCGGGCAGGCCGCTGGCGCTGCGACTGAAGGCGGCCAACAAGCTGAAGTCCAGGCTGCGCAGCCGATCACTGCGCGTCGCCGCCACGCTGCGAATGACCTTGAGGGCACCCGGGCTCCGGACCGCCCGGGTCTCGCGCAGGGTGACGATCCGCTGACCGAGACGCGATCGCGCCGGACGGGCACGCCACCAAGCGGGGGACCCAGGAATCGAACCTGGCGTTGCGGTTTTGGAGACCGCCGTGTTACCGATACACCAGTCCCCCAGCGGCGCCTCAGGATAGTCGCCGCCCCGGCTACCGGCTGCGACCGTCGCGTGCCCTCCAAGTGGGCCGCTAGCGTGACGCGCCGATGACGCGCGCACGCCTCGCCATTCTCCCCGCCGTCGCCGTGCTGATGGCGGCCGCGGCCGGCGGCTGCGCCAAAGACGACCCCTCGGGCCTCGAGGGCGAGGTTGTCACCGGCCCCGGCGTGCGTGCGGTGCCGCCTCCGTTCCCGGCGGACAAGACCAAGCTGGCCCAGCGCATCCGCCTGCTCGGCCTGCCGCCGGTCGGCTCGGAGAAGTTCCACCAGCACGCCCAGCTTCGCGTCTACGTCGATGGCCTGCTCACCCCCGTCCCCTCCGGGGTCGGGCTCGACAACAAGCGCAAGGTCTTCTCCTCGCTGCACACGCACAACGCCACCGGCGTCCTCCACCTCGAAGCCGACACGCCGTTCAAGGTCACGCTCGGCGACCTCTTCGCGATCTGGGGCCTCGCGTTCGGTCCAGACCACATCGGGTCGCTCGAGAACGGCGACGGGCGCAAGCTGCGCACCTACGTCAACGGCACGCCGATCGAGAACCCCGCCGCCCACCCGATCAAGAAGAACGACAACATCGTCGTCGCCTTCGGGACGGGCGACGAGAAGATCGACGTGACGCCTGACACGACGGCCCTCAAGGACGCGAACAGCGGCAAGGGCGGCTGCTCGAGCGGCGGCAAGGGCAAGAAGCCCACGAGCTGCATCGTCGACTGACCGCCCGCCCAGCCCGGGCCGGTCGCCCGCTGTGGGAAGGTTCCGTGCAGCCGTGCCGATCTCGCAGACACCGGCCTCCCAGTCACGCGGGCATGACAACCGGGCGCAGCCGGCGCATGCGTACGCTCACGGCGCCGCGTGGCCGGTGGAGCGCGGTGGCTTCGCCGCGGCCCGGCGCGATCCGTTTCGCACGCCGCTCATCAGCTGGCTGTGGAGCGACCCGCGCCGCTGGTTCGTCGCGGTCTTCACCGCCATCCCGGTCGCCTGCGCGATCGACGCCAAGCTGCCGCTGAGCGGCGGCCAGCAGTGGCTGCTGGCCGCCATCGTGTGGGCGATCCTGCTCGGCGGAATGCTCGAGCTGCCCCGTCGCCGACAGCTCGCGCTCGTCTGCTTCCTGCCGCTCATCACGCTCGCCGAGATCGGGCTCAGCCATGAGCTCGGCTGGTACACCTACCGGCTCGGCCACGTGCCCCCGTGGGTGCCGCCGGCTCACGGGATCGTCTTCCTGACGGCGCTGCGCGCCATCGACACCGCGCGGATCCCGACGCGCGTGCTCGCCTGGAGCGCCGCCGGCGCGCAGGCCGCCTATTGCATCCTGAACCTGCTGTTCCGCGGCGACGAGGTCGGCGCGCTGCTGGGCCTGGTGTACCTGATCGGCATGCTCGTCCTGCCCGACGAGGGCAAGCGCTTCTACGCGATGCTCGGCCTCGTCGTGGCGTACCTGGAGATCGCCGGGACGGCGCTGGGCACGTGGACCTGGGCGCCCACGCTCTTCGGCATTAGCGAGGCCAACCCGCCGTCAGGTGCGGTCGGCGGCTACTCGCTGCTCGACGGCGCCGCGTTCCTGCTCGCCGCCGGCCTGATGTGGCTGGCGCCGCGCATCGTCGCCGCGGCGCGCCGCCGGGGCGAGCTGCGCGTGGCGCCCGCGGGCGCGGAACCCACACGCTGAAAGTCGTCCGCGACGGCCGTCAGCCGTACGAAGCCGAGCGGCGGTGAGGGGCCCTCGCCGAGGCTCCGCCGGACAGCGGAGCCTCTTGCGCAGCGAAACCCCTAACGCGGCTTGACGACGTAGCCCTTGCGCTTGCCCCACTTGGTGATCGCGTCGAACGGCGCCGTCGGGTTGCCCGCGAGGTCCAGGACGCTCGTATCCCACGTCGCCTCCGGCGTGGTCGGATAGAGCTGATAGCTCAGCAACTGGCGAACGGTCGACGTCCTACGCGCGATGTCGAGCGACTGCTTCCAGTACTTCGCACGCGTCTTGGCCGAGAGCGCCTGCGAGCTGCGGTACTTGGGTGCCCCCGGATTGTTCACGAAGTAGCCGTGCTCGGTCAGGTAGATCCCCGGCCGGCCGCCCTTCGGCGTGCGCAGCTGCTTCTTCTTGGCCGCCGTCCTGAGCAGCTTGACCAGGCGCCCGAGCGAGCCCATCGTGATCGTGTTCTTGCCCCTGTAGGCCTTGCGCGGCGAGGACCTGAACGCGTACGGGTGGTGGGCTACGCCGTCGGTCTTGAGGCGGCCGCCCCGGAGCACCTGCTTGATCCAGAGCAGCGGATCGGTGCCGTTCTTCTTCGTGCGGCTGAAGGGCGCCGTCTCGCCGAAGAACACCTTGGCGCGCTTGTCCTTGCGCTTGATCGCGCTGTAGGAGAGCTTGTAGATGCGGCGGTACTGCTTGGCGCTCGTCTTCACCGGCTTGAGCCAGAAGATCAGGTTCGGCTCGTTCATGATCGAGTAGCGCGCGACCTTGCCCTTGTAGTGCTTGGCCATGTCGCCGGCGAAGCGCGAGAAGAGCCTCGCGTTCGGGTTGGTCTTGCCGACCTTCTTGTTGCTCGTCGCCCACGCCGGGGCCGAGGTGCCGAGCGTCATCTGCACGCGGACCTTGTGCTGACGGGCCTCCTTGACGAGCCGGTCATACGCGTCGAGCGTGTAGCGCAGCTTCTTGGGCCTCTTGCGCGAGGTCGAGTTGTTCACGACGTCGTTCCAGTACAGGTTCACGCGCACGTAGCTGGCCCGCATCTCCTGGATGCGCTGCCATGCCTGAGCGCGCTGGAAGTCGCTGCCGCGAAGCAGCACACCGTCGTCCTGGACGGCGATCTCCAGCGGCTTGGCCTTGGCGGCCTGCGCGCTGGCGGGCGCGAGCGCCCCCACCAGCAGCGCTGCGGAGATCAGCAGCGCACGGGCGCTGCGCCGTCCACGGGGGCTAACGGCGTTGGGCGCGGGCACGCGACAGCGTGCGGGCGAATACGTCGGCATCGAGCTGGCACCTCTCGGGGAGAACAGGAAAGCGCGGGCGCTGGAATGCACGCCCGGAGCACGAAGCTAACAGCCCTCGGCGGCAGAGGACACCGGTTCCTCCGGCGACTCGCCGAACCCGGCCCGATGCCTCGCGATGTGATGCGATGCGATGCGAGGCGAGGCGATGCGGGCGGAGGGACTCGAACCCCCACGGCTTGCGCCACCGGCTCCTAAGGCCGACGTGTCTGCCAATTCCACCACGCCCGCTGGTGGCACTGGGCCGCGCGGGATTGTAGGCTCGGCGGCACGATGGCTCAGGAACTCGAGCGCGAGCCGCTGATCGAGCATCCCAACAGGGACAAGGCATCAAGCAAGACGACCAAACTCGTCGTCGTCGTCCTGCTGCTGATCTCCGCCGCGCTGATCGTCGTGATCACCATCGGCGGCTGGGAGGTCATCCAGGGCCTGACATTGATCTGCATGGCCTGGGCCGCGCTCTACGTCGGGTTCGCCGTCTACGTGGCGCGCTGGAACCGCGGCGTGCTGCCCGTCGTGGCCGCGCTCGCGACCATCATGGCGATCTTCGCGCTGATCGCGGTGCCCTCGTGGTTCGACCGCGACGCCTTCGGATTCGAGCAGCCCGCACTCGACGCGAACATCCTCGGAACGCTCACCGCGCTCCTCGTCCCCGTCCAGTTCCTGCTGCTGTTGTTCTCGATGCAGGGCTTCGCGCAGGCGTGGAACGTGGAGTTCGAGCACTGGGAGCACGACGAGGACGGCGCACCCTCCGGCGCCGCGCCCTCCGGCGCCTAGCCGCGCCCGCCGGCGATCCGACCGGAGTTGCCCTCGGCGCCGAATGGGCGTACGGTCGTCGTGTTCGCGGGCGCGCCGCCGGGAGTACCCCTGCCAAGCGGTACGGGCGGCGCGCACGCAGACCCTTCGGCGCCGGTGCCGTGAGCCCACCCCCGTCCCCAGTCATGGTCGGGCTGGGGATAGGAACAACCGGATGGGCTCCTGCGGTTCGGTCTGCACTGGGGCTCCACCCTCTACGTCGGCCAGATCCAGACCGCCGGGCGTTCGGAGGTCGCCGCCCTCGGCGATGAGGTCAACGAAGCCGCACGCATCGAAGCCTGCGCGAGCGGCGGACTCGCGCTCGCCTCAAGAGACCTCATCGAACGTCTGGAGCCCGACGACGCCGCCGCGCTCGACCTGGACCCCGACCGCGTCACCTACTCCCCGCTCGGCGATCTCAGTACAGCAACCGAGAAGGCACGCCGCGACGCCCCCGTTGTCGCCCGTCTGCGAGGTCTAGGAACAAGGGACCTCGTCCCTGCCTCCCATGCAAACCAGCAGTGCTTCGGGCACACCCAAATGCAGTCGCGCCCCTAGTCGGCACGACTGAGCTCTGGAGGCCCAGCAGCAGGTCGCCGACTGGGTCAAGGGGTGGGCGATCCCCGAGCAGATCCTGCTCTGCGAGTCCGGCGGCAACTTCGATGCGCTGAACCCGCGCTCCGGCGCCTACCAGATCTCCCGTCGACCTGGAGGCTCTACGGCGGCAAGGGCCCCGCACGAGGCCTCACCGGAGGAGCAGACGAGGATCGCGGCCCTGATCTGGGCCGACTCGGGAGCCGGCGCCTGGGAGTGCGCGGGCTGAGCGCTCGACCGGCCGGCGCGATTGCGGGCCGGCTGCGGGGTTATGCGGAGTCGCGGCCGTAGATCGGCCGGATGAAACCGGAGCCCCGGCGCACGATGCTGGCCGCCCGACCCTCAGAAGGGAGCTCGATGGAGGCCGCCGAGGATCTTCGCGAAGTCGCGCTGAAGCAGATCAAGAAGCGACGAAACTTCCGCTCACACCTGGTCGTGTACCTGCTCGTCAATGCCCTGCTCTGGGGCATCTGGGTCGTCGGCGGGGTCGCCGACGGGTTTGGCTTTCCTTGGCCCGTGTTCGTGACCTGCGGCTGGGGCGTGGGCGTGCTGATCAATGCGTGGGACACGTACGGGACCTCACCGATCACCGAGCGGGAGGTTGAGGAACAGATGACACGCCTCGACGAGAAGCGGAGATGAGGGCCATGTCGCGGAACCGCAACTCAAAGAGCCCAGGAAGCGGCTGCCGCGGCTGTCGCTGTCGGGCCCGTCGTTGCCGGGTCTGCGGGCGCCGGCGCCCGGGAGCAACGGCCGAGCCCACGGCACTCGCCGGGCTCGCCGTCCGGGCAGCGGCGATCGGGGCGCTTGCGGCCGGCGCCGGGGCCGTCGGGGCGCTCGCGATCGGCAGGCTCGCAGTCGGCAGGCTTGCGGTTGGGCACGGCGCCGTGAGGCGACTGCGGATCGAGGATCTCGAGGTCGGCCGCCTTCGGGTCGAGCGGCTCGAGGTGGCCGAGCGCGAGCCGACGGCCACCGAGGCCCAAGGCGCCGGACCGTGAGCGAGGGCGCTGCCCCGCGGGCGGTCGCTGCCCAGCTCTGCCATACGGGTGGCGGGATGCTGGTCACACCCCTGTACCGGCGCATGGACACCAACGAAGCCTGACGACCGCGATCCTTGGCGGCACAGCGAAACAGATGATGATTGATTTGATACCCGGGGTGGGATTCGAACCCACAATCCCTTTCGGGCAATCGATTTTGAGTCGACCCTGTATTCCAGTTCCAGCACCCGGGCGGGCGCGGCTGATGGTACGCGCCGGGGGCTAACGCGGCAGATTCATACCGAGCAGCTTCGGCAGGCCCGCCACAGCGCCGGTGAGCGGGTCGACCGGCTCGCCGCGCTCGTCGAGCGCGTCCTTGCGGATCAGCGCGCGGCGCACCAGCGAGCCGCCGAGCCAGCGAGCCGGCTCGGGCGGGAACCGGCGGACCGGCGGAGCGACGAGCGGGAGCGTCGTGACCTCGTCGCGGATGCCCAGCGCGAGCCCGGAGAGGATGCGCCCGCCGAGATGCGACGGCCCGACGCCGTGGCCGCTGAACCCCCAGCCCGCGTGCAGCGCCCCGCGTGAGCGATAGACGGGGAGCTTGTTCGGCGCGACGTCGATCGGGCCGCCCCAGGCGTGTGTGATCTCGCGGTCCTCGAGCATCGGGAAAAACCGCCTGAGCGTCGCCGCGGCACCGTCGACGACCTCGATGTCGAGTTCCAGGCGCACATCGGGCCGTGCGTCGTAGGCCATCCGGCCCCCGCCCCAGCCGAAGGCGATCCGGCCGTCCTTCGTGGCGCGGAAGTAGTGCAGCATGCGACGGCAGTCGACGAGCGCCTCTCCCCCGGTCCAGCCGACCTGCTTGAGCACGTCGGGCACCGGTTCGGTCAGCACGATGTGGCTGGATGCGGCGCTCAGTTCGCGGCCGAACCCGGGCCACGCGAGCGTGCGCCAGCCGGCGGCGAGGATCGCGCCGCGAGCACGCACGTAGCCGTCAGGCGTGCGCACCAGCACCCGGTCGCCCCCTTGCGCGCGAACCTCCGCCACCTCGGTCCCCTCATGGATGCGCACGCCGCGGCGCAGCAGCGCGGCGCGCAGCCCGAACGCGAGGCGCGCCGGCTGGATCGTGGCCGCCGTCGGCTGCACGGCACCGCCGCGAAACGCCGGTGAACGGCACACCTCCTGGACCTCCTCAAGCGTCAACTCCGCGTAGGCGCCCGCGTGACCCAGCGAGCCCACGCCGTCGACGGCCGCGCGCCACGAGCCGTCCTGCGCATGCGATGTGGAGATCTCGACCTGTGCGGCCTCGCGATACCACGCGTCGACCTTCTGGCGCTTGCAGAACTGGCCGATCGCCCTGATCGAAGCGTCGGCCTCGCGGGCCAGCGCGATCGCCCGATCCGTGCCGAAGCGCTCGGCGACCGCCGGCGCGTGACCCCAGTAGCCGTTCACGAAGCCGCCGTTGCGCCCGCTCGGCCCGTGGCCGCAGCGCCCGGCCTCCAGAAGCACGACATCGGCACCCGGCTCGCGCTCCAGCAGGTGCCAGGCGCTCCACATCCCCAGGTAGCCGCCGCCGATCACGACGAAGTCGGCGTCCTCGAAGCCGGTCAGCGCCGGCTTCGGCTCGGGTGCCCCTGCCTCATCGATCCACCAGCCGGTCGCCGAGTGCAGGAGCGTCATCGCGGCCGAACGCTACCGGTGGCCACCATCGATGCGAGCGGCGACGCGAAGGGCCGCATCAGCCGACGAGCGCCTCCAGCTGATCCGCGAGCGTGGCCGGCGCGACGAGCACGCCCGCGGGCAGGTCGCCGCGCGCCCCAAGCCGGCGAACCTCAAGGCCCGACGCCGAGCACATGAGCAACCCGGCCGCAACGTCCCAGCGCTGCACCCCGCGCTCGTAGTAGGCGTCGTAGCGCCCTGCGGCGGTCCAGGCAAGATCGAGCGCGGCGCTGCCGAGACGGCGCACGTCGCGCACGCGGGGAAGCAGTCGCGCGACCTGCTCTGCCTGTGCCCGGCGCACGTTCTCCTCGTAGCCGAAGCCCGTGGCGACCAGGGCGGTCGGCAGCTCGGCGCTCGTCGACCCCGCCAGCACGGCGCCGTCCAGCGTCGCGGCCTCGCCGGCGCGCACCCGGAAGCACTCTCCGCGCGTGGGGTCGAGGATCAGGCCGACGCGGTCCTCGCAGGCGATAGAGACGCACCACTGGGGTATCCCGAACAGGTAGTTGATCGTCCCGTCGAGCGGATCGACGATCCAGCGCAGCCCGCTGTCTCCGGCCTTGTCGTCACCCTCCTCGCCGAGGATCGCATCTCGCGGGCGCTCGCGCTCGAGCACATCGCGAATCGCCCGCTCGGCCGCGATGTCGGCCTCGCTGACGAGATCGGTCGGTGAGCTCTTCGTCTGTATCCCCGCGCCGTCGCGCCGCCCCCGGTGGTCGACCAGCACCGCGGCCGCGGCCCGGGCGGCGCGCTCGGCGACCTCGAGCAACTCGGCGTCGATCATCGCCATGACCCTAGATGCTCGGCCGCACTGCAGTCCGCCGTCTCGACGCCGTTCCTCAGAGTTTCCTCAGGAACGCTTTCCGGTCCGTTCAGGTACGGCCGCGACCCTACCCTGATGTACGAAAGCCTTTCTTGGGTGGGCTCGATCGGTTCGACCCATGTGCAGATGAGCAAGACGCGGTCATGACCGCAGAGCGACGCCTCCAGCTGATGGGCACCGAGGTGAGGATCGTCGCCTCGCGTGCGGGCGCCGACGCCGTCGAGGCGCTGCTGCGCGACTACGACCGGCGGCTGTCGCGCTTTCGCCCGGGCTCCGAGCTCTGCAGGCTGAACGCCGACGCGCGCGAGAAGGTCCCCGTCTCCGCGCTGCTCGGCGATGCAGTTGCGGTCGCGCTCGCCGCCGCCGAGCGGACATGCGGACTCGTCGACCCGACGCTGCTGCCCGAACTGGAGGGCGCCGGCTACTCAGCCTCGTGGACGGCCGAGCAAGGCGTTCCGCTGAGCAGCGCGCTCGCCGAGCTGCCCCCGGCGGAGCCTGGGACGCCTCGCCCCGACGGGCGCTGGCGGAGCATCCGTGTCGATCCCCGCTACGGGACGATCTCGCGTCCCCCGGGGCTTCGCCTCGACATCGGCGGCACCGGAAGGGGGCACGCAGCAGACCTCGCAGCGGCTCTGCTCGAACACGAACCCACGTGGGCGGTCGGCTGCGGCGAGGACCTGCGCGTCGGCGGCAAGGCGAGGCGTGCGCGCGCGGTCCGCATCGCCGACCCTTTCCGCCGCGGGACGCTGCTCACGCTCAGAGCGACCCACGGAGCGTTCGCGACGTCGGGAATCGGCGCGCGCACCTGGCGCGATGACAACGGGCACGTCGCCCACCACATTCTCAACCCGGCGACAGGCAGGCCCGCGTTCTCTGGTCTCGTCACCGTCACGGCGCTCGCGCCGACTGCCGCCCAGGCCGCGGCACTCGCCAAGGCGGCGCTGCTCTCCGGCCCCTCGAGGGCTCGGAGCATCCTTGCGCTCCACGGCGGAGTCACCGTCGACGCCGATCGACGCGCCGAGCTGATCGGACCGCTGGAGAGCGCCCCCACCGCGCGCCTGAGCACTCCACGGCCGGTGAGCGCAAGACGGGCGGCGTGAGCAGCGTGGTCGACTGCAGCCAGGTCCGGCAGCGCGCTCGTTGCGCGAGCCCGTTCGCCTGAGCGCTCAGGCCGTGGCCATCGCCATCGGCGCGTCGACCGGCGGACGCCGGTCGACCCACGGCCGCGCCTCCTCAATCTGTGCGGAGAGCCTGAGCAGCGTGGCCTCGTCGCCCGCGCGGCCACAGAGCTGCACGGCCAGCGGAAGCCCCTGCGTGTCGAAGCCCGCCGGGACCGATGCGGCCGGCTGGCCGATGATGTTCCACGGCGTGGTGTAGGCAACCTCGGTCGCCGCGCGGTTGAGCGACCACACGATCCCGCGCCCGGTCAGGTCGGTGATCTTCGGCGGCTTACCCGGCATCACCGGCATGAGCACGACGTCGGCGACGTCGAAGACGCGGTTGAGCCGCTCGGCGAAGCCGGGCTCGAAGCGACGCGCCTTCTCCAGCCAGCCTGCCGGAAGCAGCTCACCGAGTTTTGCGAGCGCGCGTGTGTTGCGCTCCAGGCGTTCGGGTCGCGCCATCGTGCCCGCGTCCTGATGCAGGCCCTTCAGGTATCGCGCCATGAAGCTCGGCGTCAGCGTGAACGGCAAGTCGACCTCGCGCTCGATCACATCGTGGCCGAGCGAGCGCAGCAGTTCGGCGGTCGCCTCCACGGCTCCGCGCTGCTCGGCGCCGAGCCGCGCGAGCGATCCCTGCGGCGGCTTCATCGACACGGCGATGCGCAGCCGCGGCGCAGCCGCTTCAAGCGCCGCGACGTAGCCGCCCTCTGGTGCACCGTCGGCCGTCGCGTCGAGGAAGGCGGCCGCGTCGGCGACCGTCCGCGCGAGCGGACCGTAGACGGTCAGCCCGTTCCACCCGTCGTGGTGATCGGGCCCGAGCGAGATGCGGTCGCGCTGCGGCTTGATCCCGAAGAGCCCGCAGCATGCCGCCGGGTAGCGAATCGACCCGCCGCCATCGGAGCCGAGAGCGACCCCGCACATCCCCGCCGCGACCGCCGCGGCGCTCCCACCGCTCGATCCGCCGGTCGTGCGTTCGCGGCTCCAGGGGTTGCGGACCGCCCCCCAGGTGACCGACGTCGTCCACGGCCACATCGTCAGCTCAGGCACGTTCGTCTTGCCGATCACGACGGCGCCGGCTTCCCGCAGGCGAGCCACGACGTCCGAGTCGGCGGACTTGGGCTCGCCGTAGGCGCCGGTCCCGAATGCCGTGAGCTCACCCTTGATGTCGGCGTCGTCCTTGATCGCCACCGGCACGCCGAGCAGCGGCCGCTCCTGGCCGGCGGCCTGACGCGCGTCGGCCTGATCGGCCTCTGCGAGCGCGCGTTCGGCGAGCACGATCCGGTAGGCGTTCAGTTCCGGATCCAGCGACTCCACGCGCCGCAGGGTCGCTTCGACGACCTCGCGCGAGGATGCCTCTCCTTCGCGGATCAACCGGGCCTGCTCCAAAGCACCGGCGTATGCGAGTTCCGTGGCGTCCATCGCGTCAGCCTACATCCGGCGACACGCCGCGACACGTTCCCCGGCTGCCGCCGGCCGCGCCCCGTGACTCATCTACCCTGCCCGGCTCATGCAGGAGCCCCGCCAGCCGCAGGATGCCGTCGCCGCCTGCAGCGACGCTGAGCGCAGGCGCGCGCAGGAACTGGCCAGAGCGCTCACAGGTGCGGGACGCGAAGCGCGAACCGTGACGCTGTGGGTGCGTCCGGCATCGTGGCCGGCGCAGACACTGTGCGCGGCGGCCGGGGTCGGAGCGAGCGTCGTGGGCGTCGACCAGCCCGCAGTCGGCCTGGCGATCACCGGAGCGGCGCTGCTGCTCGCCGTGCTCGAAGTCTCCAGGCGCCCGCTGCTGCGCCTACTGACCGGGTCGAGGGCTACGCAGAACGTCATCTCGCCGCCCCCCACGCGCCCGGGAACGCGCGCCGTCACGCTGATACTGAGCGCCGCCACCGACGACCGGCGGCAGAGCCGCACGGCCGCGCTGCCCGTGCGGCTGCCGGCGATCCTGATCGGCTCGCTCGCCCTGCTGACGGCCGCGCTCGGGCTCCGTGTCGCCACCAGCCCCGGCGGCTGGCTCGACTTCGTCCAGCTGGTCCCGACGCTCGTCCTGCTCGCCGCGATCCCGTTGCTGCTCGATGAGGGCCTCGGGGCCGTCGTTCCCGGCACAGCAACACCGGACGCCGTACTCGAGCTGGCTCGCCGGCTGGACGGCGCACCTCCCGAGAACCTCGATGTCGCGGTCGCTCTCACGGGCGCGGGCTCCGCTCAGGCGGCCGGCCTGAGGGCGTGGCTGCGCGACCGGCGCAGACGCGGGCTCCAGCCGAGCGACTTCGCGGTCCTGCACATCGAGCCCCACGCAGGTGAGGGCCCGGTGTGGTGGGAGCGTGACGGCACGGTCGTAGGCCACCGCCTGCATCCGCAGCTCGTCGCGGCCGCCCGCCGCGCCGCCGCAGCAGGAGCCCCAGGAGCCCACGCCGTGAGCGGCACCGGCACCACAGCCGCGGGAATCGCGATCGCCGACGGCTGGCCCGCGATCGCTGCCGGACCCGACGTCGACTTCGCAGAGGCTCTGGTTCGCGAGCTCGACGCCGAAGTCGGCGACCGCGCCTGACGCTGGACGTTCCACCCAGCCGCGGGGGAGCCTTTGCACCGGTGGACGGCGGGATCGCGGGAAGAATCCTGCACGAACTGCTCAGGAGCGGCGCTGCGCGGCCGATCATCCGCGTGTGGGGACGCACACATGAGCCTGCTCGAAGCCGCTTCGGCGGCGGCGAAGCGCAGAAGAAGAAGAAGAAGGTCAAGAAGAAGTGCCGCACGGTCAAGAAGCGCGTCAAGGGACGCGTCGTCAAGAAGCGCGTCTGCACGAAGCCCAGGAAGAAGCGCAAGCGCGTAGTCCGCAAGCCCGCCGCCAAGCCGGTCCTCACCGTTCCCGGACCCTCCGCGGCAGCTCCCCCGGCGACGACCCCGCCCGCACCGCTGCCGACTCCCCCTGCCGTCCCGCCTCCGGCACCCGACCCACTTGTCTACTCCGGGGAGTTCGGCGTCACCCAAGCCGAGCGACTGCTCTGGCGCGCGGGCTTCGGCCCTAAGGCCGGCCAGGCCGCCCAGCTCGCCGGCCAGGGCCTCGACGGCGCGATCCGTTCCCTGACGCGCCCATCAGGCGCGGCGACGCTGATCGGGCCTGAGCCCAGCGACGACGGCGACCCGCTCGAACCCGAAGACCGCTACGCACACGACCACCTTTGGTGGCTGGACCGGATGGTGCGGTCCGACCAGCAGCTGATCGAACGGATCGCGCTGATCTTCCACGACTGGTTCGGCCTGCGCCGCGACGACGTCGGGCAGATGGACCTCGTGATGGCCCACATCGACCTCTACCGCAAGCACGGCCTCGGGTCGTTCCGCGACCTGCTGCTCGAGGTCACCAAGGACCCCGCGATGCTGCTGTTCCTCAACGGCGCGAACAGCAGCAAGAACAACCCCAACGAGAACTACGGGCGCGAGGTGATGGAGCTCTACTCGCTGGGAGCCGATCGCGGCGCCTACACGGAGACGGACATCCGCGAAGCCGCGCGGGCGCTCACCGGCTGGCAGGCCGACTACGTCAGCGGTACCGGCTGGACGAACTTCCGCTACGACCCGGGCAGGCACGACAACCGCAACAAGACGATCTTCGGGCGCACCGGCAACTTCGACTGGCGCGATGTCGTCGACCTCTGCATGGCCAGCCCCTACCACCGGTCCTTCTTCGTCCTGAAGCTGTGGAGCTACTTCGTTCCCGTGCCACCCGACCCGGCGACGCAGGCCTCGCTCGAGAGGCTCTACGTCGAGAGCGACTGGTCGATCCGCGCGGTCGTCGAGGCGATCCTGCGGCACCCGGCGCTGCACAGCGGGCCGCCGATGGTCAAGTCCCCCGTCCTCTACAGCGCGGGCATGCTGCGCGCGCTGAACAAGCCCGTCGACTCGACCTCGCTCATGTACTGGGCCGAGAACGCCGGCCAGCGCCTCTTCAACCCGCCGAACGTCGCCGGCTGGAAGGACAACGCGTGGCTCGACACCTCGACGCTGTTCAACCGCTGGCGCCTGGTCTACGACGCGCTCGACGGCATGCACGTCCTGAGCGACAACAACTACGACCTCACCGAGACCCCGCAGGAGGCGCTGGAAAAGGCGCTGATCTTCTGGGGCCGGCCACTGTTGCGGCCCGAGACGAAATCGGTCCTGCTCGGTGTCGCCGGCACCGCCGTCAACCCGCTGGCGACAGGAAGCACCGCCCGCAACCAGCGCGCCCAGCGGCAGAACGCGCTGCGTCACCTGCTCGCCGCCTCCCCCGACCTCCAGACCTCCTGATGAGCTGCTGCAACGACTTCTCCCGCTCCCAATTCCTTCGCTCTTCCGTCGCCAAGGCCGGCGAGGGCCTGCCCGCAATCGAGTTCGGCATGCCGACGCCGGCCGGAACCGGCCTCACGCGTCGCGCGGTGCTGCTCGGCTCGGCGGGCATGTTCCTCACCGTCTACGGCGCCGACAAGATGGGCATCGACGCCTTCGAGACCGGGATCGCCGAGGCGTTCGCCGGCCCGCAGGGCGCCGTCGTGGTCAGCATCTTCCTTGCGGGCGGCGTCGACGGCATGAGCGTGCTGGCCCCGGTCTACGACTCCAACTACCAGTCGCTGCGCACCTCCACGCGGCTCGACGAGGCCGGCACGCTGCCGATGAACGGGCTCAGCGAGCTGCGCTGGCATCCGCAGGCCCAGGGGCTGAAGGACCTGCACGACGCGGGCAAGGTCACCGTCTTCCCGGCGATCTCCTACGACCACCCCAACCAGTCGCACTTCACCTCGCGCCACTTCTACGAGGTCGGAGCGCTGGACCCGGTCGCGAGCACCGGCTGGCTCGGGCGCTGGCTCGACCTGCCCGGCGTCGGCCAGGAGAACAACCCGATCCAGGGGCTCAGCCTCGGCGGCCAGCTCTCCCCGGCGCTCGCGACGGCGCGCGTCGCGGTCGCGGCGGCAACCTCTCCGACCGGATATGACTTCCCGAGCCCCGGGGTCTACGACAACTACGTGAAGGCCGCCATGGCAGGCGGATTCGACCAGCTCGGCAACCCCGCCACCGACGACCCGATCCTCGCCCAGGCGCGCCAGGCCCAGCGCAACGCCGCGGCGCTGCGCGGGCAGCTCGCCACCCCGCTCGGCACGTCCCCGGTCACGTACCCGACCAACAACGGCCTGGCGCGCGACCTCCGCAGCCTCGTGCTGATGCTCAAGGCCGGCCTGCCGATTCGCGCCTGCGCGATCGAGGGCAACGGCGGCTTCGACACGCACTCGGGCCAGAACTCCAGCTTCGGCAACAACCTTCAGTCCAACAGCCTCGCGCTGAAGGCATATCAGGAGCACCTCGAGACCGAGGGCATCGCCGACCGCGTCATCACCTTCGTGTGGAGCGAGTTCGGTCGCCGGCCCGAGGAGAACGAATCGAACGGCACCGACCACGGTGCGGCGGGCGTCGGCTTCCTGATCGGATCCAAGGCGAGCGGCCAGACGATCGGGGAGTTCCCGGCGCTCGACTCGACCGGCGTCGACCGCAACGGAAACGTCCGCGCCACCTCCGACTTCCGCGGCGTCTACTGCTCGGTGATCGAGGACTGGCTGAACACCGATGCGGCGATGGTCATCCCCGGGGCGGACACGCTGCCCCGCTACCCGGTCGTCCAGGCCCCCTGAGCTGATGGCCCGCGCAGCGCGCCCGGCCCTGCTCGCGGCCGTGGCGATCATGGTGGCAGCCGGCATCACCGGCCCGGCGCAGGCCCGGAAGGGCAAGCCGCATGCGACCGCAGCGGAGCGGGACGCGCGTTCCGCGGGCAAGAAACGGCAGACGCACCGCGCGCGCGCGCTGCGCGTCCGCAAGCGCGCCCGCCGCCGCGGCTCATGGGGGCACGTGCCCGCATGGCTGCGCGTCGCCTACCCGTTCAACCCCGCCGCAGCCAGCCTCCCCGCGCCCGCAGCGGGCGTTCCAGCACCGGCGCCCGACGCGCCCGGCGCCCCCCCACTAGGCGCGCCCGCGCCCGCGCCCGCGCTTCCGCCGCCGCCTGCGCCGCCGCCATCCGGCTGCGGGACGGCAGTCGGCGCCCGCGAGGGCGAGTGGTACGTGACGCTGACGCGGGCGACCGCGTGCGCCGGTCAGGTCACGATCGAGGCGCAGAACTACGGCGAGGACCCGCACGATCTGCGAATTCAGCGCGAGAACGGCCCGGAGCTCGCCTCATGGCCGGTGCTCGGTCCGGGAGGCCCGGGCGGCGTGCTCGCCAAGAAGGTGACGCTCACGACCGGCCGCTACACGCTCTACTGCACGCTGCTCGGCGGCACGCCCCCGGGGACGCCCGGGGAGTCGCACGCGGCGGCCGGGATGACGGCTACGCTGACGATCGTCGCGCGCTGATCGCGGTCGTGACCGCCGCGTGCGGTTGAATGTCACGGTCCCCGCCCCTCGAGGAGGGTAAGAACATGCAGGACATGCCAAGCCGTCAGCCGTCGTTCTCGATGCCGTGGCAGGAGCGGCACAGCAGGCTCACGACCTTCTTCCGCATCATCACGGCGATCCCGCCGCTTCTGTGGGCGGCGGTCTGGTCGATCGCCCTGATCGTCACCATCCCGATCTCCTGGTTCGCGCTGCTCTTCACAGGCCGCTACCCGGAGGGGCTGTACGACTTCCACGCGTCATTCGCGCGCTACATCACGCACGTCTACGGCTACCTGCTGCTGGGGACCGATGTCTGGCCCGGCTTCTCGGGCGCAAAGGAGGTCGAGCACCCGGTTCGCCTCGGCGTTCCGCCGCCGCTCCCGCTCTACAGCCGGATGAAGGTGGGCTTCCGGATCTTCCTGATGATCCCGGTCTACCTGATCACCTACGCGATGAACATCGTCGCCGAGATCGCGGCGATCATCTCGTGGTTTGCGATCGTGGTGACCGGTAAGCAGCCGCAGGGCGTCTACCAGATGCTGCGCCTGGGAGTCAGCTACCAGCAGCGGGCAATCCCCTACTTCATGCTGCTGACCGAGGACTGGCCCTCGTTCACCGTCGAAGAGGATCGCGCCGCACTCGAGCCGGCGCCGTCGAGCCCTCCGCCGGGTGCGCCGCCCGGCAGTGAGGCCGGTCCTGCCGTCGCCCCACCACCGTCAGGCTCGTCGCAGCCGCCCACCCTCGGTGACTTCCGGCCGCCGTCTCCACCGGACAACGCCGCCTGAGCCCGCATGATGCCCTAGTCGTCCGCGTCGTGGTCGCCGTCGCCGCTGCGGCCGTCAGGGCCGCTCCGGTCGTGTGATTCAGATCGCGAGTCGTCGTCGTCACCCGTCGTCGTGACGGGCGGTCTCGTGGTCGCGGGCGCCGTCTGAGCCGGTGGCCGCGGGGTCTGGGTGACCGACGGCGGTGCCTGCGTCGCGGGCGGCGCCACCGCTGCCGGGGTCGTGCTGGTCCTGCTCTTCTCCTTGGTCGGCGTCGTGGAGCGCGTCGTCGTGGTGCGCGCAGGCACCGACGTGACCACCGGCGCCAGCGACTCGCCGACGCCGGCCGGCTCAGAGGTCAGCCCGATCGGCTGTGACACGAGCCGACTCGCCGCGTAGGAGATCGCGGCCGCGAGGACGAGGCCCATCAGCGCGACGAGGACCACGACGCCGATGCGGGACACGCGCACGGCTCCGAGCGTATCGCCCGCGTCCGCGCGCTCGCTCCCAGCGCGACGCTTCACGTCGCGCTGCGCAGTGCGATCGGTTCCATGGAGGCAACGCTAGGTCCGCACCGGCCAACGCCTTCCCAGCCGACGGCAAAGCTTCGGGAAAGAGCGGCCCCTGGTTCAACCGGCCGCTGGCAGCCGGACCACCGCGTGCGCCCCGCCGCCAGGAGCCGGCTCGAGCGTCACGTCGCCTCCCCAGCGCCGCGCAAGGTCACGCGCGATCGCCAGGCCCAGCCCGGTGCCGGGAGGTCCCGAGCGACCAGCGGCGCCGCGATGAAAGCGCTCGAAGACGGTCTCGCTCTCAGAGGGTTCGATCCCGGGGCCGTGGTCGCGAACGCGGATCTCACAGCCCGCCGCGGTCAGCTCGATGCCGGCTCCGGGGGCGTAGGCGAGTGCGTTCTCGATCAGGACGTCGAGGATCCGGTCCAGGTCGGCGGGGTGACCGACGACCGGCGTGGGCGGATCTGCCGCGCTGACCACGACGCTCAGGGCACAACCGGCCGCCTCGGCGGGGCCTGAGAAGCGTGCGGCTGCGCGGCGCGCGGCGGCCTCCGGTTCGGTGGTGGCCGCCGGACGCCCGCCCTCCCCGGCGCGACTCAGCTCGAGCAGGTCGTTGACGATCTCGGCGAGCCGGTCGGCTTCGACCAGAGCCGCGTCTAGTTCAGCACGCTGGCCGGGCTCGACGGCGTCCGCACGCGCCTCCTCGAGGCGCAGGCGCATCCCGGACAGCGGAGTCCTGAGCTGGTGGGACGCGTCGGCGACGAAGTCCCGCTGCGCCGCGAGCAACGTCGACAGGCGCTCCGTCATCGAGTTGAACGTCCGCGCGAGCGCGCGCTGCTCGGTCGATCCCTCGACCCGCGCACGTACCTCCAGATTCCCTGCCGCGACGCTGCCGGCCGCCTGCTCCAGACGCACGATCGGGCGAGCGATCCGCCGTGCGATCAGCGCACCGGCCACAAGGCCGAGCACGAGCACGAGTCCACCGATCGCGCCGAGACCGACCCACGACCTGCGGACCGCGCGGTTGACCGAAGTGACGCCCTGCGTAACGCGAACCGCGCCGCGCGCACGTCCCCGCTCGATGACCGGTGCGGCCGTCGCGAGCAGCTCGGTGCCGAGCGTCTGCGAACGGCGCCGCGTCTGCGTCACCTCGCCGCGCAGCGCCGCCGCGATCTCCGGCCGGCTGGCGTACGCCGCTCCGGGCCTGCTCGTGGGCGACGAGTCGGCGAGCAGCGTCCCCTCCTCGTCCACGATCAGCACGCGTCCGCGTACGGCGCGTGCAGCCCTCGTGGCGAGCCCCTCGAGCGCCGGGGACGCGCCGTCGAGGATCAGCGGGCCCGCGCGCGCCGCCACCACCTCGGCCTCGCTGCGCGCCTGCAGGCGGACCTCGGCGTCGACGCGATCGCGCAGGCTGATGCCGAGCGGCACGAGCAGCGCCACTATCGCCAGCACCAGCACATAGGCCAGCGCCAGCAGCAGACCCGCTCGCAGGCTTATGACGCGGCGTCCCCGGCGCCGGGAGGCGCGGCGAAGCGAAACCCCACGCCACGCACCGTCTCGATCCAGTAGGGCTCCGAGGCGTCGTCGCCGAGCTTCTTGCGCAGCCACCCGATGTGCACGTCGAGGGTCTTCGTGGAGCCGAACCAGTTCTCATCCCACACGCGCGCCATCAGGTCCTCGCGAGTGACGACCGAACCGGCGCGGGCCGCCAGCGCCACTAGCAGGTCGAACTCCTTGCGACTGAAGTCGATCTCGTCGGCCCCGAGGAACACCCGCCGCGAGGCCAGGTCGATTCGCAGCTCGCCGACGACGATCGGCTCCGCCGCGTCCTCGGTCTCGCGCCGTGCCCGGGTTCGGCGCAACACGGCACGGATCCGCGCGATGACCTCGGCCGCAGAGAACGGCTTGACGACGTAGTCATCGGCGCCGATCTCCAGACCGACCACGCGGTCGGTCTCGGTCCCGCGCGCGGTGAGCATGATGATCGGCACGTCAGAGGTTTGCCGCAGCTCTCGCGCGACGTCTCGCCCATCACCATCGGGCAGCTGAAGGTCGAGCAGGACGAGGTCCGGTGGCGCCGAGGCGGCCGCATCGAGCGCGCTGCCACGCTGGGCGCGATCGTCGCGACGAAAGCCCTCGCGCTCAAGCAGCCGCGCGAACGGCTCGGCGATCGACATCTCGTCTTCGACCAGGAGGATTCGCGGGCCCGCCACCGCACGGAGCGTATCCGGGTCGCTGCCGGCCACTCACCTCCTTTGCCGACATTTTCCTCGCGTTTGGACCGGCGTTTCGGGCCCAGGAGCCACGCTGCCGCCATGAACATCACAAGAACACGCATCGCCGCCGCCGGAACGATCGGCGTGCTCGGCGCCCTCGGCGCCGTCGCCTACGCCGCAGGCTCCGGCGGCCCCGGCACCGCCCAGGCCGACACCGGGCCCAGTGCCTCGAAGATCAGGACGGTCGTCGAGCACCGCACTGTCAACGTGGTGCGCCGCGCCCGGCCCGCACACACATCGCGGGAGGTCGCGACAGCAGGACCGGGAGTGTCGCGATCAGCCTCGGCGCAGTCCGTCCCGGCGAGGACCGCCCAGTCGGGCTCTCCTCAGACCGGAGCGCCCGCCGTCCAGAGGGACGACAGCAGCGGGTCCAGCAAGAGCGGCGACGACCAGAACGAACACGGCGCCGACGCGCAGAACGACGACGACCACGGTATCGACGACAGCAACGACGACGACCACGGCATCGACGACAGCAACGACGACGACCACGGCGTCGACGACAGCAACGACGACGACCACGGCTCCGGCAGCAGCGAGCAGAGCGATGACTGAGCGCCAGGTGAAGGCCGCGCGCGCCAAGCGTCGCACGGCCGGCACCGTCTACGCGACGGCGCTTGCGCTGTTCGCGGTCGTCACCGCTGCGCTCGCGGCGCAGATGGCGGGCGGTGAGGACCCGGCACTCGGAGCCGGGTCCTCACCGCCGCAGCACGCGATGGTGCGCAAGGTCGTGATCACCCGCAGGATCACGACGATCCATCCGGCCGCCCCCGCTCCATCCACGCAGGCGGCACCCGCGCCGGCCCCCACTCAGGCCGCCGCGCCGGCACAGCCTGCACAGAGCGCGCCGGCGCCCCAGCCCGCACCCGCCCAGCAGCCCGCGCCCGCGCCCCAGCCCGTTCAGCCCGCGCCGGCCCCCCAGCCCGCGCCCGTCCAGACCTCGACCTCGTGATCGCAGGGAGCGACACGGCGGCTGCGGCCGCGGGCCCCGGCGAAGCAGCCGAGGCCGAGCGCTCGCTGCGCCTCATGGGGACGAACGTGCGCGTGCTCGTCGGCGCTCCGGCGCGGGCCGAGCGTCGACGACCCCGAGGTCGCGGCCGACCGCGTCGTCGCGTTCCTCGAGGACTACGACATGCGCCTCTCACGCTTCCGCGCCGGCTCCGAGCTGTCCGCGCTCAACGGTGACCGGCGCACCAGCGTTCCGTCCTCTCCGCTGCTGCGAGGTGCCGTCGGCGCCGCCCTGACGGCCGCGCGGCGAAGCGACGGGCTGGCGGACCCGACGCTGCTCACCGAACTGGAGGACGCCGGCTACCGCGACTCGTGGGACCCGTCCCGCCGGATCGACCTGCGCGCCGGACTCGCCGAGGCGAGCTGCATCCGACGACCGGCGGGCCCGCGGTCGCCCGCAACATGGCGAGGCATCGACGTCGACGACCGGGCCGGGACGATCACGCGGCCGCCGGGCCTGCGGATCGACACCGGCGGGAGCGGGAAGGGGCACGCGGCCGACCTCGCAGCCGCGCTGCTCGACGGCTACGAGACCTGGGCGGTCGCCGTCGGCGGCGACGTGCGCGTCGGCGGCACCGCCGGCCGTCAGCGCGCGGTCGAGGTCGAGGACCCGTTCGGCAACGGGACGCTGCGCGTCATCAGCGTCCGCGACGGAGCCGCCGCCACCTCGGGGCTGCGATCGAGGATCTGGGCCGGGCGCGACGGCCGGCCGCGCCACCACCTGCTCGACCCGTCGACCGGCGAGCCCGCGTTCACCGGACTCGTCGCCGCGACGGCGCTCGCCCCGACGGCGCTTCTGGCGGAGGCCCTGGCCAAGGCCGCCGTCCTTTCGGGACCCGGCGGCGCCGGCCTCTTCCTCGCCGGCCACGGCGGCCTGACGGTCGATGAGCAGGGCCACGTCACGGAGATCGCGGCGGTTCCGCGGCCGCGCGTTCGCCTACACGTGCCGCCACCGCTGAGCGCCGCCTGACCGCCCCTGCACGCGCGAGCGGGGCTAGACCGGCGTGACCGGGTTGCGCTTCGCCGGCCAGTCCCTGCGCTTGGTCGCCGCGTGCGACAGGCGCCTGACGATGTCGGCGCGCAGGTCGTCGAACTCGACGACGGCATCGACGATCAGCTCACTGGCGAGGTGGAGGATGTCGATGTCCTCGGCGTATTCGCGGCGCAGCTCCTCGGTCTTCGCGGCGCGCTCGTCGTCGTCGTCGATCGCCTGAAGCTGGTTGTAGAAGACAGCGTTGATCGCGGCCTGCGGGCCCATCACGGCGATCGACGCCGTCGGCAGCGCGATCGTCGCGTCGGGCTCGAACGCCGGGCCGGCCATCGCGTAGAGGCCGGCGCCGTACGCCTTGCGCACGACGACGCAGAGCTTCGGAACGGTGGCCGAGCTGACGGCGCTGATCATCTTGGCACCGTGGCGGATGATGCCCTGGCGCTCGACCTGGGTGCCGATCATGAAGCCCGGCACGTCGGCGAGGAACAGCAGCGGGATGTTGAACGCGTTGCACGTCCAGATGAAGCGCGCGGCCTTGTCGGCGGAGTCGACGAACAGCACGCCGCCCTTCTGGCGCGGCTGGTTGGCGACGATCCCCACGACCTGCCCGTCGATGCGCGCGTAGGCGACGATCAGCTCCTTCGCCCAGCGCGGATGGATCTCCAGCAGCGAACCGTCGTCGATCAGCGTGTCGATCAGCTCGCGCATGTCGAACGGCTTGTTCTCGTCCTCCGGGACGATCTCGCCGAGCGGTGTGGTCGAGGCCGGCGCGACCGGCTCGCGCGCGGGCGGAGCGCTGCTCCCAGCTCGTCGGGAAGTAGCTGAGGTAGCGCCGCGCGAGATCGATTCCCTCGGCGTCGCTCTTGACGATCATGTGCCCGCAGCCGGAGGTCCCGGTGTGCATCCGCGCGCCGCCCATCTCGTCGAGCGTGACCTTCTCGCCGATCACCATCTCGGCCATGCGCGGCGAGCCGAGGTACATCGAGGCGTTGCCCTCGCGCATGATCACGACGTCGCAGAACGCCGGGATGTACGCGCCGCCGGCGGCGCTCGGGCCGAACAGCACGCAGACCTGCGGCACGACGCCCGACAGCTTCACCTCGTTGTGGAAGATGCGGCCCGCGCCGCGGCGCCCGGGGAACATCAGCACCTGGTCGGTGATCCGAGCGCCCGCCGAGTCGACGAGGTAGACCATCGGAACCTGCAGGACGATCGCGCGTTCCTGGATCTGGATGATCTTCGCGACCGTCTTCGGCCCCCATGACCCGGCCTTGACGGTCGGATCGTTGGCCATCACGCAGACCGGCCGGCCGTCGACCTCGCCGACCCCCGTGACGACGCCATCGGCGCCGAGCCCGTCCTGATCCCAGTTGGCCAGCAGCGCCTCCTCGGCGAAAGAGCCCTCGTCCAGCAGCAGCGCCAGGCGCTCGCGCACCGGCAGCTTGCCCTGCGCCGCCGCCTTCTCGCGGTGGTGCGGCGGGCCGCCGGCGAGCGCACGCTCGCCCGCTGCGTGCACGTCGCTCACGCCGCGCTCACACGCCCGGGTTCGCGACCGGCTGCTCGCCCGAGTAGTCGTAGAAGCCCATCCCGCTCTTCTTCCCGTACCAGCCGGCGCTCAGCATCTTGCGCAGCGTCGGCGGCTGCGCGAAGCGGCGTTCGCGGAACTCGTCCCACAGCACGTCGCAGATCGCTCCGAGGGTGTCGAGACCGACGAAGTCCGAGAGCGCGAGCGGCCCCATCGGGTGCCCCGCCCCGGCCTTCATCGCCTCGTCGATCTCGGTGACCGAGCCGACGCCCTCCTCGTATGCGCGAATCGCATCCAGGAGGTAGGGCACCAGCAGGCGGTTGACGATGAATCCCGCGGTGTCGCGCGTCGGCGTCGCCAGCTTGCCCTGAGAGACCGCGAACTCGCGGCCGGCCTCGAACGCCTCGTCGCTGGTCGTGACCGCGCGGATCACCTCGGTCAGCTTCATGACCTGAGCGGGGTTGAAGTAGTGCAGCCCGAGGAACCGGTCCGGACGGCTCGTGGCGGCAGCCTGGTCGATCACGGCCAGCGACGACGTGTTCGTCGCGAAGATCGCCTCCGGCTTGACGATCTGATCGATCTCGCGCCACATCTCGAGCTTCAGCGGCAGGCTCTCCGTGATCGCCTCGATCACCAGATCGCAGTCGGCGAGGTCCCTGTAGTCAACCGTGCCCTTGATCCGCGCGCGCACGGCGTCGGCGTCCTCCTGCGAGCTCTTGCCCTTCTCGACCGCGCGTGCGAGCTGCTTCTCGATCCGCCCGATGCCCTTGGCGAGAGTCGCGTCATCGACCTCTCGCAGCACGACGTCGTAGCCGGCCTGTGCCGTCACCTGTGCGATGCCGTGTCCCATCAGGCCCGCGCCGAGCACGCCGACCGTCTTGATGTCCGCCATTTGTCGCTTCTCCTCCGGGGTTTCGCGCTCAAGGGACCGCGATCGGCGGTCCGGTGCGGCGGCGAACCCTAGTCGAGCGCGGCGATCAGGCGACGCGAGCCGTCAGCGCTGCGGCGACCGCGATCGCGGTCTCACGCTCGTACGTGAGCACGTAGTCGTACAGCAACTCGCCGTCAGGGCCGGGGTCACGGCGCTCGTGCGCGACGAGCGCGGCGGCGAAGTGCGGCGCGACGACCGCGACGGTCCACTCCCCGGCGACCGGATCTCCGGGCGCGACGCTACCGCCGTGAACGCCCGGGGCGGGCTCCGGCGGAAGGCTGTCGCCGACGATCGCACAGAAGGCGAGCTCGCGCCCCAGCTGGGCGTAGCGGTCGCGCAGCTCCGGCGTGATGCGGCGCTCGCGGTCGTCGAATGCGGCGACGAGCACGGCGGTCCGGCCGAGCGCCTCGGCCTGGTCCTCCAGGTGCTGCGTCATCGCGAGCAGCAGCGGAGCGCTGGCGGGGCGAGGCGGCCGCTGATCGCCGGTGGCGAGCGCGAACGGCGCGAGGTCGCGCGGATCCGCATGGCGACCGGTGATCACGACCGGCTCCGTCGGCGGCTCCGGAAGCGTCACGGTGGTCGATCGCCGGCCGTAGAGCCAGCCCTGCGCAAGCGTCGCGCCGAGCGCATCGCCGGTCCGAGCGTGTGCCTCCGTCTCGACGCCTTCGACCAGCACGCGAGCCCCGGTGCGCTCGGCCTGCGCCGCGACGGCGTGCACGACCTCGGCGATCTCCGCGTCAGGGCTGTCCTGGACGAGCGCCAGATCGAGCTTGATGACCTCGGGCTCCAGCAGCGACATCATCGCGAGCGTCTCGGGGTCGGTTCCGACGTCGTCGAGCGCCACCGCGACGCCCATCGCGCGCATGTCGGCGACGTGCGCCAGAAGCGACGCGGGGCGCTGGGTCAGCGCGCGCTCGGTGACCTCGACGCAGACGGTCATCTGCGCCCGGGCACGCGCGTAGAGGTCGCGCAGGTCGAGCGGCAGGAAGCCGGTGGTGTCCGGCTCGATGTTGAGGAACAGCACACACGGCGCGCGCACGCCCGCTTTGATCGCGGCGCGCAGCGCGGCGCGCTGGCAGAGGCAGTCGAGCTCGTCCAGGCGACGAGCGGCTCGCGCAGCGGCGAAGAGCTTGTCGGGCGTCTCCAGACCGCTTCCGCGAGGCCCGCGCGCGAGCGCCTCCCACCCGATCACGCGGCGCGTCGCGAGTTCGACGATCGGCTGGAATCCAGCCTCGACAGCGCCCTCAGCGAGCACGTCAGCGAGTTCGTCGCGCTCCTCGCGAGTGATCTCCCGCACGAGCGGGAGCGGCTGTTACGGCTTTGGCGGCGAGCATCGTCGATAGGTTCGGCAGCAGCATTACCGCACGTGATTCGCCGCCGCCGACGTCGATCCCTGCGTGGAGGTTTGGCCGCAAACTGCGAACAAATTGCGCAGGTTTCCGGACCCAACTGACCGTTCGGCCAGTTTTTCGCGCCGGTCGGCGCCGGCGCGGCACCCGATCCGCCGGCGCGTCAGTCCCAGGCGACCGGTCCGGCGACCAGCGTGTGGCTGCCGAGCGGCCGGCCGAGGACCTCGCGCACCGCCGCCGCCTGCTGAAGCAGCGCGTCGAGGTTCACGCCCGTCGCAATGCCCATCTCGTGAAGCATCGAGACGAGGTCCTCGGTGGCGATGTTGCCGGTGGCTCCCGCAGGAACGGGGCAGCCTCCAAGCTCACCGAAGCTCGACTCGAAGCTCTCGCAGCCGGCCTGGAGCGCCGCCAGCACATTCGCCAGGCCCTGACCGCGCGTGTTGTGGAAGTGGCCGGTCAGCTCCGCGTCGCCCGCGAGGCGATCAGCCGCGGCGGCGAAGAAGTCGCCGACCTGAAGCGGGTTCGCCATTCCCGTGGTGTCACCGAAGCCGATCTCCTGAGCACCTGCGGCCACCAGGCGCTCGGCGATCTCAAAGACACCGTCCGGCTCCACGCGCCCTTCGTAGGGACAGCCGAACGCCACCGAGATGACGGCCTCGCAGCGCAGGTCTTCGGCGCGCGCACGCGCAAGCACCGACTCGAGACCATCAAGCGACTCCTCGACCGAGCGGTTGACGTTCGCCCGGTTGTGCGACTCGCTCGCGCTCAGAAAGACGTTGACCTCGTCGAATGCCGGGCGCCCGGAGCCGCCGGCTTCACGCAGCGCGAGCGCATTGTCGAGGCCCCGTTCGTTGGGGATCAGGACCGAGACCGCGACCTCGGGCGGCACATCGATCAAGCGCAGAACCTCGGCTGCGTCCGAGAGCTGCGGGATCACGTCGGGCCGCACGAAGCTCGTGACCTCGATCCTGCGCAGGCCGCTGCGGGCGAGTCCGTCGATCAGCCGGACCTTGTCGGCGGTGTCGATGGTCTCCGGCTCGTTCTGAAAGCCGTCGCGCGGCCCGACCTCGCGGATCCGCACGGCGCCGGGCAGGCCCCCGTCGGCGCGGGCGATGACGTGGTGCCCGCTCACCACATCGAAAGGCCGCCGCTGACGTTCAGCGTCTGGCCGGTGACGTACGAGGCGTCGTCGGAGGCCAGGAATGCGATCGCCGCGGCGACCTCCTCCGGCTCGCCGATGCGCCGCATGGCGGTGGCGTCGACCATCCCCTGCTTGAGCCGTTCTCCGATCTCACCGAGTTGGGTCGGGGCGGCGTTGAGCAGCGGCGTCTCGATCGGGCCCGGGGCGACCGCGTTCGCGCGGACGCCGTAACGAGCCGACTCGCGGGCGATCGCCTTCGTGAAGCCGATGACGCCGGCCTTTGCAGCCGAGTAGGTCGCGGAGCCCTGCGAGCCGACGCGGCCGGCCTCGCTGGCGACGCTGACGATCGAGCCGCCGCGCTCGTGCATCGAGGGCAGCACTGCCTTCGTGCACGCCAGCACCCCCTTGAGGTTTACGCCGAGGACGAAATCCCAGAGCTGTTCGTCGCTGTGCACGAAGAACGAGAAGCGGTCGGTGCCGGCGTTGTTGACCAGGACGTCGACCGGAGCCAGCTCGGCGGCGACCCGTGCCACCGCCGCGTCGACGGACGCGACGCTGGTCACGTCCAGTTCGACGACCAGCGCGTCGATCTCGCCGGCGACCTGCGCGGCGAGGTCGAGCTGCACGTCGCCGATCGCCACGCGCGCGCCCTCGGCGGCCAGCCGCCGCGCGGTCGCCGCGCCGATGCCGCTCGCCCCGCCGGTTATCAGCGCCGTCCGTCCCTCGAGTCGCATGAGCGGGCAACCATATACTCCGCCGCCGCATGCCCCAGGCTGTCTCGATCATCGGTGCCACGGGCGATCTCGGCTATGGGCTCGCCGTTCGATGGGCCACGGCCGGCGTGGCTGTCACGATCGGCTCGCGTGACGCGGGCCGCGCGCGGGAGGCGGCTGAGCGCGTCATCGCCGCGGTTCCCGGCAGCAGCGCCGAAGGCCTCGAGAACCCCGACGCGGCGACGGCGAACGAGACGCTCGTGATGTCGGTTCCCTTCGCGGGCCAGGCCGCCACCTACAAGGGAATCGCCGACGCGCTGCGCGCGGGCCAGCTCGTGATCGACGCGACCGTGCCACTCGCGCCTGCGGTCGGCGGCAAGCCGACCCGCGTCGTCGGCGTCTGGCAGGGGTCGGCCGCCCAGCAGGCGGCCGAGCTGGTGCCCGACGGCGTCGACCTCGTCAGCGCGCTGCACACGGTCAGCGCCACCAAGCTCGTCGATCTCGGCCAACCCCTGGACGAGGACGTGCTCGTCTGCGGCGATCGCAGGGAACCCAAGGCGGCCGCGATCGAGCTGATCGACAAGGTCGTCGGCCTGCGCGCGATCGACTGCGGCCGCCTCGAGCTGTCGCGCGTCACAGAGTCGCTGACCGCGCTGATGATCTCCGTCAACATCAAGCACAAGACGCACGCCGGCGTACGCCTCACGGGCGTCTGATGACAGCGCCCGTCGTGGTGCTCGCCGGAGGCACCGGCGGCGCGAAGCTCGCCCGTGGGATGCTCGACCTCGTGGGCGAGGACCTCGTCGTGATCGCGAACACCGCAGACGACGCGGACGTCTACGGCGCGCACGTCTCGCCCGACCCGGACCTCGTCACCTTCTGGCTTGCCGACCGCATCGACGACCGCGGGTGGGGACTGGCAGGTGACAGCTTCACCGTGATGGAGGCGCTGCGCGAGCTCGGCGCCGACGTGTGGTTCAACCTCGGCGACCGCGACCTGGCCTGGTGCGTCGAGCGCCGCCGCCGGCTCGACGAGGGACAGACGCCGACGCAGGCGCTGGCGGCACTCGCGGATGCGATCGGCGTCCGTGCGCAGGTCTGTCCGATGTGCGACGAACAGGTGCGAACACGCGTCCTCGCGCACGGCTCGTGGACCCCGTTCCAGGAGTTCATGATCCGGCTGCGCGCCGAGGGGCCGGTGGATGACGTCGCCTTCGAGGGGATCGATGCCGCGCGCCCGACCGCCGAAGTGCTGGCCGCCGTCGCCGCCGCCCGCGCGATCGTGATCGGGCCGTCGAACCCGGTGATCTCGATCGGCCCGATCCTCGCGGTGCCGGGCCTCGCCGACGCTCTGCGCGCCGCTCGCGCGCCGATCGTGGCCGTCTCACCGATCGTCGGCGGCGCCGTGCTCAAGGGCCCGACGGAGGCCTTCATGGACTGGGCGGGCCTGTCCCTCGACGCGGACGGCGTCGCGACCGTCTACGGCGCGCGCTCGGACGGTGGGCTGCTCGATGCGATCCTCGCCGACGACGAAGCCGCCGGTGCCTCCGTACCGGTCCGGGCCGCGGACACGCTGATGGCCGATCAGCCGGCGCGGCGCCGAGTCGCCGCGGAGGCGCTCGCGCTCGCCGAGGCCTCCGGCTCATGAGCGTCGTCGTCGTACTGCCCGTCAAGGCGCTCGACCGGGCGAAGACGCGCCTGGCCGACAGCGGGGTCCTGCCCGCGGAGCGTGTCGCGCTGGCGACCGGGATGCTGACCGACGTCCTCGAAGCGCTCGATCACGCGCGCCTCGTCGACGACGTCATCGTCGTGACGAGCGACCCGCGCGTCGAGGTGCTCGCCCGCACGTACGGGAACCAGGTGATCGCCGACGACCCCGACGAGGGGCACTCCGGCGCGGCGCTGCGCGGCATCCGCTGGGCGGTCGACGACGGCGCCTTCCACGCTCTGCTGCTGGCCGGCGACACGCCCGAGATCGACGGCGCCGAGATCGACGGCGTGCTCGAGAAGCTGGCGGACGGGCCCGACGTCGTGATCGTCCCGGACCGCCACGGCAGCGGCACCAACGCACTGCTTCTCACGCCGCCGGATGTGATCGAGCCGAGCTTCGGACCCGGAAGCCGCGAGCGCCATGAGCGCCTGGCGCACGACGCGGGGGCATGCGTCCGCTCATGCGAGCTGGCCTCGCTCGCGCTCGACGTGGACACGGCCGAGGACCTGGCGATGCTCGCCGGCCGGCTGGAGCACGCCCCGCACGAGCACGCTTTCTACACGCGGGACGCGCTCAGCCAAATGCAGCGGCCATGACGAGCGTCGAGGTCGTAGCGCTCGACGGGCTTCCCGAGATCCGGCTCGGCGATGACCTTGCGGCTCTGATCAGGACGGCCGCAGACGACGCCGGAGGCCTGGGCACGTCGGACGTCCTCGTGATCGCGCACAAGATCGTCTCGAAGGCCGAGGGCGCCGTCGTCGATCTGGCCGGTGTTCAGCCGACCGCGCGGGCGAAGTTCCTGGCCTCGGAGCACGGCAAGGATGCGCGCGTCGTGCAGGTGGTCCTCGACGAGAGCGCAGCGATACTGAGAGCCGAGCGCGGCGTGCTGATCTGCCGCACGCGTCACGGATTCGTCTGCGCGAACGCCGGCGTGGACGCCTCGAACGCGGGCGGCGAGGACCGCGTCGTGACGCTGCCGAACGACCCTGACGGGAGCGCGCGGGCGCTGCGCGAAGCGCTGGGCGGCGAGGCGGCCGTCGTGATCGCCGACTCGTTCGGACGGGCCTGGCGCCACGGGCAGTGCGACGTCGCGATCGGGGTCGCGGGGCTCGCCCCGCTCGACGACTGGCGCGGTCGCAGCGACAGCGCCGGCCATCGGCTGAACGCGACCTGGATAGCGGTGGCGGACGAGGCCGCCGCCGCGGCGGACCTCGTCCGCGACAAGACCTCGCGCACTCCCGCGGCGATCGTGCGCGGCCTGGGGCGCCACGTCAGCGCGGACGACGGACCCGGAGCCGCCGCGCTGTTGCGCGCGGCGGCCGAGGATCTGTTCACCTGACGCAACAACCCCGGCGAGAACGTCCCGGCATCCGAAACGAACACGCCGGCACGGTCGCGCCGCGGCGAGCGCGGGCCCTCAGAAGGACTCGGGACCGCCGAGCTCCGTCAGCGGCGCGGCCTCGTAGACCTTCCCGGGGACGCCTCCGATCACGAGGACGCGCACGCCGTCGGGGCCGGCGAAGACCTTGCGCTTGGTGCCGGCCTTGACCGAGACGAGGTGGTCGGAGTCGAGCGGGAACCTGTCGCCCTCGATGTCGATCTCACCGGCGCCGCGAAGCGTCACGTAGACCTCTTCCTGGCCGTCGGCACTGTGATCGTGCTCGGGGTACTGGTCGGCGTTCGGCGGCATGTCGACGACCTGACAGCCGAAGGAGGAGACGCCCAGAGCCGCGCGCGCCCGTTTGAAGGCGCCGCCGTAGATCCCCTCGATGTCGTCGATCTTCGCAACCGTGAACTCAGCCATGTTCGTCTCCTGAGGACGTGGCGCCACCACATGTGATGCCGGGTTGCATCATGCTACCCGCGGCCTGCTGCGCCCGCCCGCGAGAACCGCTCAGGAGTCGAGCTTGTCGACGCGCCAGCGCCGCGTCCCGCCCGGAGTGGCGACCTCGACCTCGTCACCCGGCGCCGAACCGAGCAGCGCCTGTGCAAGCGGTGACTCGGCGGAGAGCCTGCCCGCCTTGAGATCGGCCTCGGTCGCGCCGACGATCGTGAAGCTCTGCGCGCGGCCTCCGTCGAGGTCGGTCACCGCGACCGTCGCCCCGAAGCTCACGACGGACGAGCCGGCGTCGATCTCCACGACCACGGCCGTCTGGCGGCGCCCGCGCAGCCGCGCGATCTTCGTCTCGAGATGCGCCTGCTCATCCTTGAGCGCGTGGTACTCGGCGTTCTCGCTGAGATCGCCCTCCTCGCGCGCCGCCTTGATCTTCTTGGCTAGCTCAACGCGCACCGGTCCCTCCAGCTGCTCGAGTTCGGCTTCGAGAGCCTCGAGGCCGGCGGCCGTGATCGCCTGATCCTGGTCGGGCATGCCCATGCTGTGATCCTCGCCGATCGCGACGCTACGCCGCAGCACCCTCGACGGCGGCCGCCGCGGAAGCCGGCTGCGGCACCACGCCGACCGGGTACTGGCGGCGCAGTTCGTACAGCGTCGTGCGCTCGGCCGCCGGTCGCCCGGCACGATGCGCAGCGGCGACAAGCTCAGGCGGATCGAGGCGAACGCCGTGATAGCTGCCGGCAAGCCGGCTGATGCTCTCCTCCATGAGCGTGCCGCCGAGGTCGTTCACGCCCCAGGCCAGCGCCTCGGTGGCGGCGTCGATTCCCATCTTCACCCAGCTCGCCTGGAGATTCGCGACCGAGTGCCCGAGCGCGAGCCGGAAGACGGCGGTGTGCCTGAGGTTGTCCTCGGGCGTGATCTCCTCGATCCCGTGCGTCCGCCCCAGGAGCGTGTGAAACGGGATGAACGACAGCGGCACGAACTCGGTGATCCCGCCTGTCCGATCCTGGAGCTCGCGGATCACCCGCATGTGCTCGGCCAGCTCCCACGGTTCCTCGATGTGCCCGAACATGACGGTCGAGGTCGACCGCAGGCCCGCTCGGTGGCTGGCCTCGATGATCTCGACCCAGCGCGCGACGGGGAGCTTGTTGGGGCTGATGCGCTCGCGCACGCCGTCGTCGAGGACCTCCGCGGCCGTGCCCGGCGTCGAACCGAGGCCGGCGTCGCGCAGACGCTCGAAGACCGCGTCCGGCGGCAGCTGCGAGATGTCGCACATGTGCGCGATCTCCATCGGGCTGTAGGCGTGCAGGTGCAGCTGCGGCGCCTGGTCCCTGGCGACGGCCAGCCAGTGCAGGTAGTCGTCCAGACCCCAGTCCGGGTGAATCCCCGACTGCATGCAGAGCTCGGTCGCGCCGTAGTCGACGGCCTGCCCGACGCGGGCACGGAACTCGGCCTCGTCATGCTCGTACGCGTCCGGGGAGCGCTTGCCCTGACCGAATCCGCAGAACGCGCATCCGACGGTGCAGACGTTCGAGATGTTGATGTTGCGATTGACGACGAAGGTGACCGTCTCGCCCGCGATCTCCGCGCGCAGCTCGTCGGCGGCCTGCCGCAGGTCCTCGATCGCCTCGGGCCGCGTCTCCGCGAACAGCGCCGTCAGCTCGTCGGCGCCCAGCCGCTCGCCCGCGCGACCGCGAGCGATTGCGCCTGCGACCAGATCGGGACGGATCGGGCGCGGCGGATCGCTGCGCACCGCCTCCCCCGTCAGCGGCCTGGGGATGAAGCTCCAGAAGCGCTGGCGGATCGTGTCGAGCACGCCCTGGGCGACCCACTCACGGCCGATGTACTGGGGATAGACGCAGAGCCGTTCGGTCAGCGCGACCCCGTCCCCGTGCATCCGCTTGCGAACCTGGTGCGGGCTGGGGAACGGGTGCTCGGGCGAGATGTGGTCGCCGTTCGCCGACAGCCCGCCGAGATCGGTCGCACCTGCCGCGACGAGCTGCGGCCACCAGTCGGCCAGGTTCGGAGGGACCTGGATCCCAACGCCCGGCAGCAGCCGGCGCGCTTCGCCGACCAGCGCCGTCATGTCGTCGATCGTGACCTCGCAGGCCCAGCCGGGAAGCGGCAGGTCGGGCTGATCGCCGATCCCCGTCTCCCAGTAGCGGCGAGCCGCTGCGTCTGCGATCTGGGCAGGCTCGCGCCCGTAGTAGCGCTCGTGCGGCACGAAGTTCTGGAGGATCACCTCCTGGATGTGCCCGTGTTCGCCATGCACCTCGGCGAGCGCCTCCAGCGACGCGACACGCTCATCCCAGGTCTCGCCGATGCCGACGAGGATCCCGCTCGTGAAGGGGATCTTCAGCGAACCCGCGTCGCGGATCGTCTGAAGTCGGCGCGCCGGGTGCTTGGTCGGCGAGCCAGCGTGGACGGTCTCCATCAGCCGCTCGCTGACCGACTCGAGCATCAGGCCCTGCGAGGCGGTCACCTCGCGCAGCCGCTCCAGGTCCGTGCGCCCGAGCACTCCGAGGTTGGTGTGCGGCAGCAGACCGCGCTCGAGTGCGCGCTCGCACGCCCAGACGACATACGAGGTGAAGTCCGCGTGTCCGTACTCGGCCAGCAGCGCGGCCACGCCGGGGTCGACCTCCGGCTTCTCGCCGGTCAGCACCAGCAGCTCCTTGGCGCGGCGCCGCAGAGCAAGGTCGAGCTGCTGCTCAACCTCCTCGGGCGCGTAGAGATGCGCCCTGTGCGTGGCGAACGCGCAGTACTTGCAGTAGCAGCGACACGTTCGCGACAGCGAGAGCGTGTAGTTGCGCGAGAACGTGACGCGTCGGCGCATCGGCCGACCGCAGTCTACGGATGCGCCACCGCGTCGCCCCGGGCCAGACGGCCCGGGGCCGGGGCGCCGCCGCCATCAGGCGGCGACGCCGGTCGGCGCTAGTTGGCCGGAACTTCGATGATGTCCTCACGCGGCGGCGTGACCGCCTCCGCTTCCTCCAGCTCGCCCGGGTAGAAGTAACGGACGAATCCGACCGCGGCCAGCGCACCGAGGATCGGGCCGAGCGTGTAGACGACCAGCCAGTCCCCGACACCCAGCTCGCCTGCGACGAGCAGCGGGCCGAACGCACGCGCCGGGTTGAAGCCGCCGCCGGTCAGCGGGCCGATGCACATGACAGCCACGCCGAGCGCGCCGCCGATCATGAGCGGCGTCAGATCGCTCTTGTTCTTGGCGATGACTGCGGTGGCGACGATCGTCAGCACGAGCAGGAACGTGCCGATCAATTCCAGCACCATGCCGTTGAAGTTGCCCGCGAGGAACGCCTTCGAGACGAGTGTGGCGCCGTAGTTGACGGGCTTGCCCTCGTCCTCGATCACCGCCTTCGTGACCAGCGCGGCGAGCGTCGCTCCCGCGAGCTGCATCAGGATGTAGACGGCGGCGTCGTTGCCGCGGATCTTGCGCATCGCCATCAGCCCGATCGTGACCGCCGGGTTGAAGTGACCGCCGCTCACGCCCGCCAGGGCGGCGACGAGCACCGCGAGGACGAGTGCGTGCACCAGTCCGATGACGGCCCAGTCTGTAAAGCCCAGAGCCTCACGTGAGGTGAGCGACACGACCAGTGTGATGAACAGCACGAGAAGGAACGTGCCTACGAGCTCCGCAACGTAGGACCGAGCTGTTTTCTGCTCCACGGAGTCTCCTTTCAGGGTTTGGGACAAGGTTTGAACGGCGCGAATCCTAGAATGCGCCTGCAGATGACCGTCCCACCTTCGCGCTCGCGACTGCTCATCCTGCTAGCAGTCGGTGTCGCGATCGGGGGCTGCGGTGGCGATGACGGTAGGGGATCGGGACAGCGCGTGCGCCCAGCAACGCTCGTTCTGGACTTCAACCCCAACGCCGTGCACGCCGGTACCTACCTGACGACGACGCGCGGCTACGACCTCCGGGAGGGCATCCGCCTGGGTGTCCGCGCCCCCGCCGGCGGGGCCGACGCGGTCAAGCTGCTGCGCACCGGACGGGCGGATCTCGCGTACCTGGACATCCATGACGTGGCGCTCGCGGATGCCAAGGCGCCCGGCGACCTCGTTGCGGTCATGGCACTGGTTCAGCGACCGCTCGCGGCGGTCCTCGCGCTGCCGGAGATCCGGCGGCCGCGTGACCTAGCGGGCCGCCGCGCCGGCGTCAGCGGCCTGCCGAGCGACGTCGCGGTCCTGCGCTCGATCGTCGCGGGTGACGGCGGCGACCCCGATCGCGTTCGGATCGTGACCATCGGCTTCCAGGCGGTCCCGGCGCTCGTGGCCCGGCGCACCGCCGCCGCCACGGGATTCTGGAACGTCGAGGGCCTCGCGCTGCGCGAGAAGCGCCCGAATTCACGCGAGTTCCGCGTCGACGACTTCGGGGCGCCGGCCTATCCGGAACTCGTTCTGGTCGCGCGGCAAGAGACGCTGCGGCGGGATCCCGGGCTCGTGAAGTCGGCGATCGCCGCGCTGCGCCGCGGGTACGAGGCGACGCTGGCCGATCCCGAAGCGGCGATCGCAGCCCTGACCGAGGGCGCCCCGGGAGTCGATGCGGAGGCCGCGCGCAGGGAGCTTCTGGCCGTCGCTCCCGCGTTCGTCCCCCCCGGCGGGCGCTTCGGCGACCTGCGGCGCAGGGAGCTGCGGCGCTGGGCCGCCTGGGAGGCGCGCTTCGGCATCGTCGATCAGCCGCCCGACGTGTCGCGGCTGTTCCGCTTCGACTTCGCCGGCGGGCGCTGAACGCCACGAAGCGCCCGCCAAGGAAGGCTGCGACCGCTCTGAGAAACCTCAACCGCCGGCGTGCCGCCGCCGCGCCGTTGCGGATTGCCCCGCCCTGGCAGGAGAACCTCAACCGCCGGGGCGGGTCAGGCGGGTGGTTGAGGATCTCCGGGTGGTTGAGGCCCCGGCGATGCGAGCAGGCGCTCGAGCAGTTCGGGGCCCTCGCGATGCAGCCGCGAGCGCGGTACGACCAGGTCGAAACCGGCGTCCTCGGCCGCGACACGCGCCGCCGCGTCGACGTGCGAGTAGCAGGCCAGGGTCCGCAGCCCGGGCTCGGGCAGCGCGGCGATCAGCGCGGCGCCGTCGACCGTGCCGGAGGCCAGATCGGCGACCAGCGCGTCCGCGCCCCCCGCCGCGTCGGCCGCCGCCTGCGCGTTCGGCACGAGCGTCACCTGATGACCACGTGCGCTCAGCGCCGCGTGCAGCTTGGACCCGAACATCAGGTCCGGGACGAGCGCGACGACGCGGGCCACGGCCTACTGGGCGTGGCGGCGGCGGAACTCCTCGCGCACCGACTCCGGCCGCCCCCACTCATTGAAGACGGGCACGCGGCCGGTGCGGACCTCGCGGATCGCGATCTCGCCGTCGATCCCGGTCTCGTCGAGGAAGCGCAGCGATCGCCGGACCGCCGGGGCGGCGGCGGCGTGCCCGAAGCGATGGGCGCAGAGAACGCGCCAGTGCCAGTCAGACTTCGAGTAGGGCTGGGCGTTGCAGGTCACCATGAACGTCGCGGCCTCCACGTAGCGCCTCTCGTCGGAGATCCGCAGATCCAGCTCGATGTCGGTCCAATCGTCCGGCAGCGAGTCGAGAACATCCTGGAAGGTGTCGGCGAGTCCCATCGGCGCGCAGCGTACCGGGCGCCGCGGGCCGCGGCCTATCCTCGGAGACGATGACCGTTGCGCAGGAGACCCCCGGCACCGTGCTGCTGGTCGACCGGAGCGACCGTGGCAAGCTGGCCCTCGCAGGTGACGAGGCCAAGGCCGCCCTGAACGGGCTCGTCAGCAACGACATCGAGTCGCTCGAGACGGGCACCGGACTCTACGCGGCGGTGCTCACGCCGAAGGGCAAGATGCTCGGCGACCTGCGCGTCCTCGATGCCGGCGACGAACTGCTGCTCGACATGGAGCGCACGGCGCTGCAGGCGATCTTCGACGTGCTCCGGCACGGCCTGATCGGCTACCGGGCGGAGATCGACAAGCGCACGCTGCAGTGCGGGCTGCTGTCGCTGATCGGGCCGGACGCGGCCGCACGGGCCGGTGCGGCCGATCTGCCCGCGGCCGAGCACGCTCACCGCGCGAAGCTGATCGGCGGCGCGAGGGCGCGCATGATCCGCACCGACACCGGCGTCGACGTGCTGTGCGCCATCGAGGGTGTCGAGACTGTCAGCGCTGCGCTCGTGGACGCGGGGGCGACGCCCGCGCCTCCGGAGGCCGCCGAGATCGCACGCGTGGAATCCGGGCGGCCGCGCTACGGCGTCGACCTCGACGACTCGGTGATTCCGCAGGAGGCGGGCATCAACGAGCGCGCGGTCAGCTTCACGAAGGGCTGTTACGTCGGTCAGGAGACCGTCGCCCGACTTCATTACCGAGGCAAGCCCAACCGGCACCTGCGAGGCCTGCGGCTCTCCGCCCCCGCGGCGCCCGGGACGCCACTCGCGCTCTCGGGCCGTCAGGTCGGCACGCTCACGAGCTCGATCGAGTCGCCGCGCCTGGGCCCTGTCGGGCTGGCGATCCTGCGCCGCGAGGCCGAGCCGGGCGCGCTGCTGGCCGCCGGCGACGGGGGCATCACGGCCGAAGTCGTCGAACTGCCGTTCTGAGCGGACGGCTGCGCTGGTCGCGGTGGCCGTCCGATATCGGTCGATGACGGTGAGCGCGCGCTGGAGTCGGCAGGCTCAATGCCCGACACTGCTCTGATGACTCGTCGCGCTCGTCACGGCCTGATGCAGCTCGCGTTGCTGGTCTCACTCGCCTGCGCCGCTGCAGCACTGAGCGCCTGCGGCGCCGCCGACCCGGTCGCAGAGGCGGCGGCGACGACGGCGCAGGCCGGAGGGGCCAAGGTCGAGATGCGGATCGGCTTCGCCGCTCCCGGCGTCCCCGCCGGCGCCGAGATGACCGCACGCGGTGAGATCGACACGCGCAACGGCGACATGCAGATGATGATCGACCTGGGGGCGCTCGGCGACGCGCTCGGCGCGTCCGCGCAGGCCGGCGAGCCGAACGAGCGCGAGATCGAGATGCGCGTCCTCGACAAGGTCCTCTACATGCGCATGGGGCTCCTCGCGCAGATGCTTCCCGGCGGGAAGCGCTGGATCAGGCTCGACACGCGTGAGGTCGGCAAGTCGCTCGGCATCGATGTCGACCAGATGACCCAGTACAGCGATCCGGCCAAGATCCTGGACTTCCTGCGCGCCAGCGGCAACGTAGAGGAGGTCGGCCGAGAGCGGCTGAAAGACATCGACACGACCCGCTACCGGGCGACGATCGACGTGCGCAAGATCCTGGACGAGCAGCGCAGCTCGCAAGGCGCGGGCGCCGCGAAGGGGCTCGACGAGCTCCTTGACACGCTCGGCGATTCGGCGATCCCGGCCGACGTCTGGATCGACGACGACAAGCTCGTTCGCCGCATGGCCATCAAGATGTCGATGCCCGGCCAGAGCATCGCGGTCGGCGTGCAGCTCGACCTGTCGGACTACGGAACCGAGATCAGCGTCAAGGCGCCCCCGGCCGCCGAGGTCGCCGACGGAGCCGGGCTGCTCGGTGCCGCCGGCCTGACTCCCTGACAGGCCGGCTGCTCCTCCACCGCGCTGACGACGTCCGCCCCGGCCCTGCGAACGAAGCGCTCGATCCGCGCCTCGTCGGGCGCCGGCTCGAGCTCCAGCGCGTGTGGCTCGTTGGACACGACCCATGCCGCTGCGACACGGGCCTGCGCGATCTCCTGCGGGTGAAGCGGCGCATCGCCGCCGCTCAGCGCGGCCGCGGTTCGCGCCGCGAGCCCCTCGACGCCCGGCATCGCCCCCCAGTCCGCGACGCGCCCGCCGACCAGCCAGAACGCCTCCCAGGCATCCCCGTCCGGTGAGTCTGCGAGCACGAGCAGCGGCCTGCCCGGGGTGACGGCGAGGCCGCGCCCGGCGCGTCGCAGCAGGACGGCGAGCCGCTCGCGCCGCCGGCGCAGCCAGGCGGCACGCTCGAAGCGCTGCTCGGCGGCCGCGCTCTGCACCAGCCCGTCGACGTGCGCCAGGATCGCGCGCCGCGGGTCGCGCCGCCCGAGCAGCGCGAGCGCACCGTCCAAGCGGCGCCGGTAGAGGTTGGGATCGAGGTCGCCCAGGCAAGGTGACAGGCAGCGGCCCATCTGCCCGAACGCCGACGGATGGGCACGGCGCTCGAGCCGCCTGCCGCAGTGACGCAGCCCGAACAGTGAGGTCAGCTGCTCGACGAGCTCGGCGGCGGTGGCACGGCCGCGCAGCGGGCCGATGTTGACCGCTCGGCCCGCCGCGGGCTCACGCGCCACTTCGAGCACGGGGAACGCGATGTCGAGACGACAGCGCACCCAGACCCAGTCGTCGACGGCCTTCAGCTTCGCGTTGCCCGGCGGGCGCAGCTCGTCGACCAGGCGCTGCTCGAGGACCAGCGCCCCGAGCTCGGAGGCCGTGCGGTGATGCTCGACCGTCTCGGCGCGCGCCGTCCAGCCACCGGAGGGCGATGAGGGGGCGAAGTGCGCCCGCACGCGCGTTCGCACGCGCATCGACTTGCCGACGTAGAGCACCTGCCCCGCCTCGTTGCGCACGACGTACACCCCCGGCGAGTCGTGTACGCCGCGCAGGTCCGGCGAGCGGCGCCGGGCGCCGGGGGCGACCCCGCCACCGTCCGTGGCCGCGGAGCGGCGTCGGCGCGGACGCGACGGCGCGAGCAGCGCCAGGGCTTCGCCGAGCGTCGACGCGTTCGCGGCGAGTTTGGGGAACAGCGCGCAGAAGACGCGCGCACAGGTCTCGGCGTCCGCGAGCGCCCGGTGCGCTGTCTCCACCTCGATACCGAGCGAGCCTGCGAGCAGCACGAGCTTGCGCTGGCGGGCGAGCGGGTGCAGGCGCCGGGCCAGCGCGACGGTGCAGATCGCCGGCGGATCCGGCCACTGCAGCCCGGCGCGGGTGAACGCCTGCGCGAGCACCCGCCGGTCGAAGGCCGCGCTGTGGGCGACGAGCACCCGCCCCTCCAGCAGCGCCGCCAGGTCGGGCAGCGAGGCCGCGGCGGGCGGCGCCTGGTCGACCATCGCCTGGGTGATCCCGGTGTAACCCTGGATCCGTCGCGAGAGCGGACGCTCCACGCGCATCAGCGTCTCCCAGCGCTCGTGCAGCTCGCCGCCCCCGACCAGCACCGCGCCGACCTCCGTCAGCTCGCAGGCATCGCCGCCGAGCCCGTTCGTCTCGGTGTCGACGGCGAGGAACTCGGCGGTTCGCAGCTCGATGTCGAGATCCATCTCCGGTGGTTTAAGGCCCGTTCCCGACGGACTGCAACGGCTCGTGCGCGTAACGTGGCGCGTCACGGCCGATAGCGGGAGTAGAGTTCGCCCATCGGACCAGGAGGCATCCCGTGACCACCGCCGCACCACAGCAGGACGCAACGCTCGACGAGCTGACGCTGGACGCCTGGAAGCGCTACGCGGAAACACTCCGCAACCTGACCGGCCGCGTCTACGAGAACGCCGAGGGCGAGGCATGGGACTCGCTGCAGGCCGAGCTGGCCGATATCGCCGCGCTCACCGCCGACGAGCCTTTCTAGTCGCTGCGGCCGATCCGCCATTCGCCCCGCGCGGCGGCGAGCGCTTCCCGCGCCGCGCGTGCTCGGGTAGGGTGCCGCCCGCGGCGATGACGCTGCGAGGAGCAAGCGAGGGAATGACCACCAGGCCGAAAAGGACGATCGCTGCCGCGCTGACCGGCGTCGCGCTGCTCGCCGCCGGCTGCGGCGAGAACGAGCAGCACGCCAACGACCTTCGTCCGGCCTCTCCGATCGTCGTGAACGCTTCGATCACGCCCACCCGGATCTCCGTGTCACCGGCACGGGTCGGCGCGGGACCGCTCTCGCTGGTCGTGGCGAACGTCACGGGCAGCGCGCAGACGGTGACCCTGGAGTCCGCCGACGCTCCCGGGACCGGCGGCCCGGGCACGACCACCAGCACCCCTGCGATCGAACCGGCCGGCACCGCGACGCTCAAGACGAGTGTCGACCCAGGCCGTTACAGCGTGCGAGTGGAGGGCGACGACATCGCCCCCGGGGCGATCGAGGTCGGGCCCCCGCGCGAATCGTCACAGAACGACATCCTGCTGCCGTAGGCCGGCGCCCGGCGCCCTTGCGCCGCACCGGCATGTGACGACACTCACAGTTGACGCAACCACTGCACGCCCGTAATACTTTCGTGCGTGCAAGCAACTTCCGCATCGCCGACCTCCGCGACCCAGCTCGCCGAGCAGCTCCTCGCCCTCTGGCATCAGGTGCTGCAGGGCTCGAGCGGGGCGCTGTTCGGGTTGCTCGAGGAGCTTGACCTCGGCATCACCCAGATCAAGACACTGGACGTCGTCAGCGGCTGCGACTCGGAGCTCTCGGTCAAGGAGCTGTCCGAGCGCCTCGGCCTCTCGCTGCCCAGCGCAAGCCGGACGGTCGAGGCGCTGCTCCAGCGCGGCTGGCTGGAGCGCCGCGAGGACGAGCACGACCGCCGCGTCAAGCGAATCCGCGTGACGCCCGGCGGCCGCGATGTGGTCGCGCGCGTCAACGGCGTGCGCCTTCAGGGCCTCGAGCGATTCGCGGCATCGCTCGAGCCCGCCCAGCGTGCCGAGCTGTCGAGCGCGTTGCGTTCAGTCACGGACCCGCCGACCGCGGACCGCTGAGCATCATGGCCTTTCCGATGCCCGCGATGAACGAGGACAACCGGCGCTGGTGGACGCTCGGAGCCATGTGCTTCGCGCTGTTCATGGTCATGCTCGACAACACCGTCGTGAACGTCGCGCTGCCGTCGATCCAGCGCGACCTCGACGTCTCGATCTCGGGCCTCGAGTGGACCGTCAACGCGTACACGCTCACCTTCGCGGTGCTGCTCGTGACGGGAGGACGACTCGGCGACATCTTCGGCCGGCGGCGCGCATTCCTCACCGGTGTCGTGATCTTCGGCCTCTCGAGCCTGTTCATCGCGTTCTCGCAGACCGCCGAGTGGCTGATCGCCGGGCGGGCGATCCAGGGCGTAGGGGCGGCATTCATGATGCCCGCGACGCTCTCGATCATCTCGAACGCCTTTCCGGCGCACGAGCGCGGCAAGGCGATCGGCACCTGGGCCGGCGTGTCGGCGATGGCGCTCGCCATCGGTCCCGTCGTCGGAGGGTTCCTGGTCGAGCACGTCTCGTGGCAGTCGATCTTCCTGATCAACGTCCCGGTCGCCGCAGCCGCGATCGTGGTGACGCTTTGGGCGACCCGCGAATCGCGCGACGAGAGCGCATCGCGCGTCGTCGACATTCCCGGCCTGGTGACGCTCACAAGCGGACTCACCGCGCTCGTGCTCGCACTCGTCGAGGGCAACGCCTGGGGCTGGGACTCGCCGGCGATCCTCGCCCTGCTCACGATCGCAGCGGCGAGCCTGCCCGCCTTCATCGCGATCGAGCGCCGCAGCCCGGCGCCGATGGTCGACTTCTCGACCTTCCGCTCACGATCCTTCCTGGGCGCGAACGTCGTCGCGTTCATCGTCAGCTTCGCGATGCTCGCGATGTTCTTCTTCATCGCGCTCTACATGCAGAACATCCTCGGGTACTCACCGCTCGAGGCCGGCATCCGCTTCCTGCCATCGACGCTCGTGATCATCGTGGTCGGCCCGATCGCCGGCCGCCTGTCCGACCGGATCGGCCCGCGCCCGCTGATGGTGAGCGGGCTCGTCATGGCTTCGGCTTCGCTCTTCTGGCAGAGCTTCATCGAGGTGGACACGAGCTACAGCTTCCTGATCGGCGCTTTCGTGCTGATGGGCATGGGCATGGGACTTGTGATGTCGCCGATGAGCACGGCGGCGATGAACGCGGTCCCGGCGGCAAAGGCCGGCGTTGCGTCGGGCGTGTTGTCGATGTTCAGGATGATCGGCGGCACATTCGGCGTCGCGGTCACCGGCGCGCTGATCATCGGGATCGGCCGCTCGCAACTGACGTCCTCGCTGCCCGCTGCCTCCGCGGATCAGATCGACAGGCTGTCCGGTGTTCTCGCCGGCGGCGGCCGGGGGTTGCCGCCCGAGACGGCGGCGGCGGTACAGCAGGCGTTCCTCGATGCGCTCAGCACCAGCCTCAGGCTCGGTGCCGTGGTCGCACTGGCGGGAGCGCTCGTCGCCTGGCTGCTGATCGGCGACCGCGCGGAGCGGCCGGCCGCCGACGCCCTCCCCCAGTCCCCGGCCGAGGCCGACGCGCTCTCGCCGGGCCCCGCCACCCCGGCGCCCGCCGCGCAGGGGGCCGAGGTCCGTGAGCCCGCGCGAGCCTGACGACGAACGGTCCCCGCACGAACGCAGTGGGTAGTCTTTCCGCCCCTGCCGCCGTCCCCGAACGAGGATCAGAACTCAGATCATGGCCGTCGACCTGTCGCAGATCAGCACCGTCGCAACCGAGCCCGGAGAGCTGCCGAAGACGATGACCGCATGGGTCATCCGCCAGGAGCGCGAGGGCGAGCCGATCGACGCCTTCCAGCTCGAGGAGATCGAGACACCGGAGCCTGGAGCCTTCGAGGTGATCGTCCGTGTGATGGCGGCCGGCGTGAACTTCAACAACGTCTGGGCGGCGCTCGGCGAGCCCGTGTCGGTGTTCGGCTACGCCGACCATCCCGAGTACGGCCATCACATCGGCGGATCGGACGCATCCGGCGTCGTCTGGAAGGTCGGCGACGGCGTCACGCGCTGGAAGGTCGGCGACGAAGTCGTGGTGCACTGCAACCAGGCCTCCTACGAGGACCCCGAAGTACACGGCCTCGATCCGATGGCAGCCCCGTCGCAGAAGATCTGGGGCTACGAGACGACGTGGGGTTCGTTCGCGCAGTTCACGAAGGTGCAGGCCCAGCAGCTTCTGCCCAAGCCCAAGGCGCTGGCCTGGGAGGAGGCGGCCTCCTACGGCCTGACCTACTTCACGGCCTACCGCATGCTGATGAACCGCGGCAAGCTTCAGTCCGGCCAGCGCGTCCTGATCTGGGGCGCCGCGGGCGGGCTCGGCGTGTTCGCCACACAGCTCGTCAAGGCCGCCGGCGCAGAGGCCGTCGGAGTCGTCTCCTCGCCCGAGAAGGGCGAGCTCGTCAAGCAGCTCGGCGCGGTGGACTACATCGACCGCAACGAGTTCGCCGGGATGATGCGCCGCGGCGGCGAGACGGCCGAGGAGGAGAAGGAGCGCTTCAAGGTGACGCGCGCCTTCGCCAAGCGCGTCAAGCAGCTGCTCGGCGACTCGCCCGACATCGTCTTCGAGCACGTCGGCCAGGCCACCTTCCCGACCTCGGTCTTCACCGTCAAGCCGTTCGGCAAGGTGATCATCTGCGGGGCCACCTCGGGCTACACGCTCGACTTCGACGTGCGCTACCTGTGGATGCGCCAGAAGGAGATCCTCGGCTCGCACTTCGCCAACGCCTGGGAGTGCACGCTCGCCAACCGCCTGATCGACGACGGGCTGATCCGGCCGGTCCTCTGGAAGACGATGGCGTTCGACCAGGTCGCAGAGGCCCACCAGCTGATGCACGAGAACAAGCACGCGGGCAAGATCTCCGTCCTCGTCGGCGCGACCGAAACCGGTCAGGGCCGCACCGCCGAGGGCCCCGGCGCGATTCACGCGGAGGTCGGCGCCTGATGGCAGGGCTCGTCCACATCCCGTGGTACGCGACGGGCCTTCGCGGCGACCAGCTCGAGCGCGCACTGCTCGACGTCTCGGCCACGGCGCCGCGCTACGGAGCGACGTCGTGGCAGCTGCACCGCAGTCGCGATGATCGCCACCGCCTGCTCCAGATCCTCGCCTTCGACTCCAAGGACGACTTCGACCGCTGGTGGTCAGGGCAGGAGATGATCGACTTCCGGGTGATCACGTCGAGCTGGTGGCAGGTTCCCGTGCTCTACGTCTGGCACGACCTCGTCGGCTCGGGGGGCGTGGACGCCGGCGCGAACAGCGCGCCGGCCGGTGCTCCGGCGCCCGGCGCCGCGGCCTGAGCCCTGGCTCGCTTCAGCCCTGCTCGAGCGGAGCCATCGTCAGGCCCGAGTCGCAGAGCTGCTCCCAGTACAGCTCCGCGGGCTCGCGGTGGCCGCTCCAGACGAGCGCCTGGCCGGCGTTGTGGATGCGGTCTGCGAGCGAATAACCGGCGTTCAGGCTGATCCCGGGGATGAACCGCGCCAGGACGGCGGCGACATGGTCGAAGGTGTTGTGATCGTCGTTGCGGACGATCACTCGCCAGGCATCTCCGAGACCGGTGCCCGGCCCACTGGTGCGGGGAAGTTCGACGGTCGACGGCATGAACTCGAAGGCTAGCGACCGCGCGCCCGCCGCGAAAGCCGGTTTTCGGCCTCCCCGGCGAGCATCTCCATCAGCAGGCCGTTGCGGAGCTGACCGTCCGGCAGGCGCTCGTAGCCGCGCATCACTCCGACCGGCCGGAACCCGACGCGCTCATAGCAGCGGATGGCTCGAGCGTTGTCCGCCGCAGGGTCGATTGTCACCCGGTGATGCGCACGCTCCGTCAGCAGCCAGCGCGCGAGCGTGCTCACCGCGTCGGCGCCGAGACCGCGGCCGTGCCAATCCGGGTGCAGCGAGACGTCGATTCCCGCATGGCGGTACCGGGGCTCCGGCTCCTCCCAGAACCCGACCACGCCGATGCGCATGTCCTCGAGCTCGACCGCCAGCCACTCACCGTCGGCGCCGTCGATCAGCTCGCGCTGGACCGTGTCCGCGTCGTAGGCCGTCCACCACTCGGCGACGGCAGGTTCGCGCAGCATCGCCAGGACCCAGTCGCAATCGTCAGCGTTCAGCGACCGCAGCCTGACGCGCTCACCCTCGAGAACCACCGGAGTGACTCCCGGCTCCCGCCTTTCGCCGCCAGTAGCGGTCCAGCCCGGCCCAGAGCGTCTCCGGCGGCATCGCCTGCAGGTAGGAGGCCACCGTCGCCGGATCGCCGGATCGCTCGATCTCAGCCCGAACCACGTCCGCGAACGCGTCCGACTCCAGCTCGCGCGCACGCGCCGCCTGGCGCGAAAGACTGTCGAGCAGCGCGTCCAGATGTTCGGGAGGGTCGTCGATCGCGCCGAAGTGCGTGATCACCAGCCGGTCAGGCGCCCAGCCGCGGACGAGCTCAACCGACGCGCGCCACTGCTCGAGGTCGATGTCCGGCGGCGGAGTCGGCGGCAGCACCGGCCCGTCGCCGATCCGCACGCCGGCGATGTCGCCGCAGAACGCGGTGCGGGTCGGTTCGTGAAGGTACGCAACGTGATGCTGCGCGTGTCCGGGCGTGTACCGGACGTGCCAGGGCCCGAGCCTCTCCCCCCCATGGAGGATCCGCACGTTCGCCTCGGGGACCGGCACGACCTCCCCCCACAGGCGTTCCATGTCGTCGCCGTAGATGCGCTGCGCGCTCGCGACGAGCTTCGACGGGTCGATCAGGTGGCGCGCTCCGCGCTCATGGACCCAGACCTCGGCGCCGGGCCAGCGCCGCAGCAGCGCGCCCGTCGCACCCGCGTGATCGAAGTGGATGTGCGTCAGCAGGATCGCCCGCGGAGCCCAGTCGCCGAGCGCGCGGAGCAGCGTCGCGCTTGACGACTCCGGTCCGGGGTCGACGATCACGTCGTCGACCCGTGCACAGCAGACGACCCGCTCGCGGCCGAGGTGGCGTACGTCGATCAGCTCCAGGCCCGGCGGCACCGGGCCCGTGGGGCGCGCGCTCGCGCTCATGTCCGCGCGACGAGAATGTCGAAGTTCGAGCGCCCGTCGGCACGCCCGGTCCAGGTCCCGTGACGGATCCCGACCGTCTTGAAGCCGGCCTCGGCCACCCTGTCCAGAAGCCAGTCCTCGTCCTGTGCCCGCGTGCCGTCCGGGGCGACGGCACCGGTCACGTCATGTTCGCCGAACGAGAGCTCGGCACGGCCCTCGGCGGCCGCCTTGCGAGCGGCCTCGTCGAGCAGGTAGGTGCTGACGAACAGCCTGCCGTCGGGCAGCAGGATCCGCCTGGCCTCCGTCAGCAGGTGCACCGCGAGCGCGGGCTCCAGATGCGGGAACAGCGCCCAGAACAGAACGAAGTCCTTGCTGGCGTCCGCGAAGGGCAGTGCGGCGTCCAGCTCGGGGTGATGCCTGAACTCGAAATCCATCCGCAGGCGGTAGGTGGCGTCGCACCACGCGATCGACGCGGCGTCGGCGTCCAGACCGTCATAGAGCGCGGCCGGGCCGAGCCAGTCGGTCAGCGAGCGAGCGCGCAGGCCGATGCCGCAGCCGACCTCGACGACGCGGGCCTCGGGACTCAGCTTGCCCAGCCCGATCATCAGGTTGACCTGCTCACGGCCCTCCTCGCCGAAGTCGGTCATTCCCTCCGGCCACATCCGCCGCGGCGGCGCGAACGGGGTGCGGCGCCGGCGAACCGTGTCCGACAGGTCCCGCGCGCTGAGCCGAACGGCGGCGGCGACGCGGCTGGGTAGCGATCGACTCACCGCTTCGGGACCATACAATCCGGCTATGAGCCATCGCCTGCCGGAGCGCGACAAGCCGTGGATGATGCGGACCTACGCGGGGCACTCGACTGCGCAGAAGTCGAACGAGCTCTACCGCTCGAACCTCGCTAAGGGCCAGACCGGCCTTTCGATCGCCTTCGACCTGCCGACGCAGACGGGCTACGACGCGGGCGACGAGCTCGCGCGCGGCGAGGTCGGGAAGGTCGGCGTGCCGGTCGCCCACCGCGGCGACATGGCGGCACTGCTCGACGGCATCCCGCTCGACCGGATGAACACGTCGATGACGATCAACGCGACGGCGGCCTGGCTGCTGGCGCTCTACATCGTGACGGCGGAGGACCAGGGCTGCGAGCAGGCGGCGCTTTCCGGGACGACCCAGAACGACATCATCAAGGAGTTCCTCGCGCGCGGCACGTACTCGTTCCCGCCCGGTCCGTCGATGAGGCTGACGGCCGACATGATCGCCTACACGGTCGAGCAGGTGCCCAAGTGGAACCCGATCAACATCTGCAGCTACCACCTGCAGGAGGCCGGTGCCACCCCGGTCCAGGAGATCGCCTACGCGATGAGCAACGCGATCGCGGTCCTCGACGCGGTCAGGGAGCGCGTCCCCGCCGAGCGCATGAGCGCCGTCTTCGGCCGGATCTCGTTCTTCGTCAACGCCGGCGTCCGCTTCATCGAGGAGCACGCGAAGCTGCGGGCGATGGGTGTTCTCTGGGAGGAGCTGGGCCGTGATCGCTACGGCGTCACCGATCCCAAGCACCTGCGCCTGCGCTACGGCGTGCAGGTCAACTCGCTCGGCCTGACGGAGTCCCAGCCCGAGAACAACGTGCAGAGGATCGTGCTCGAGGCGCTCGCGGTCACGCTCGGCCGCAACGCCCGCGCGCGGGCGATCCAGCTCCCGGCCTGGAACGAGGCGCTCGGCCTTCCGCGGCCGTGGGACCAGCAGTGGTCGCTGCGCATCCAGCAGGTGCTGGCCAACGAGACGGACATCCTCGAGTACCCGGACATCTTCGAGGGGTCGAAGGTGATGGACGAGCTCGTCGCCGAGCTGCTCGAGGGAGCGCGCGCCGAGATGGCAGTGGTGGCCGAGCACGGCGGGGCGGTTCGCGGCGTCGACTACATGAAGGCGGCGCTGGTCGACTCCCACCGCGAGCGGCTGCGCCGCATCGAGGACGGCGAGCAGATCGTCGTGGGGCTCAACGCATTCAAGGAGAGCGAGCCGTCTCCCCTGCTCCAAGGCGCAGACGGCGGCATCCTGACCGTCGACCCGCAGGTCGAGGCCCAGCAGAGCGAGTCGCTCGAGCGGTGGCGCGCCGGTCGCGACCAGGGCGCCGTCGACGGCGCCCTCGCCGAGCTGGCGCGCGTCGCGCAGGGCGACGAGAACATCATGCCCGCGACGATCGCCGCTGCGCGCGCGGGAGTCACGACCGGGGAGTGGGCGAGAACGCTGCGCGACACATTCGGCGAGTTCCGCGCACCGACCGGCGTCGGCGAGGCCGCCGCGCTCGACACGTCCCAGGGGACCGCAGCGCTGCGCGACGAGGTGGATCGCGTCAGCGAGGCGCTCGGCCGCCGGATCAAGATCCTGGTCGGCAAGCCCGGTCTCGACGGCCACTCCAACGGCGCCGAGCAGATCGCCGTGCGTGCGCGCGACAGCGGCATGGACGTGGTCTACGAGGGCATCCGCCTGACGCCGGAGCAGATCGCCGCGAGCGCGCACCAGGAAGGCGTGCACGTCATCGGGCTGTCGATCCTCTCGGGCTCGCACCTCGAGCTGATCCCATCGGTCATCCAGGCGCTCCGCGGCCGCGGCATCGATGTGCCCGTCGTCGTCGGCGGGATCATCCCGGAGGCCGACGTCGAGCCGCTGCTGGCGGCGGGTGTGGCCGCCGTCTACACGCCGAAGGACTTCGACATCTCGCAGATCATGCGCGACATCGTCGCGCTCGTCGCCGAGCGCAACGACGTCGTGGCCGCTGCGTGAACCGCAACGCGCGGTAGCGTCCGGCGCGAATGGCACCTCCCGACGGCACGGCGCTCGGCCGGCGACTTCGCGCGCGCGACCTCACGGCCGCGCCGGAGGTGCTCAACCTCGTCGAGAACCGCAGCCCCGCGGCACGCGAGCAGACCGCCGCGCTGCTGCGCGAGGTCGCACCGCTCGCGCTCGGAGGAGAGGCCCACGGGCACGTCGTCGGCGTGACCGGACCACCCGGCGCCGGCAAGTCGACGCTGCTTTCGGAGCTTGTGCGAGCCTGGCGCGCCGACGGGCGCTCGGTCGCGGTCCTGGCGGTCGACCCGTCGTCCAGGCGCACCGGCGGCTCACTGCTCGGGGACCGCGCCCGCATCGCCTACGACCCGGCCGATTCGCAGGTGTTCATCCGATCGACTGCGGCCGCCGACCGCCTCGGCGGACTCGCGTCGTCCACGAGGGCGGCGGCATGCGCGCTCTGCGCTGCGTTCGACGTCGTCGTCGTCGAGACGGTCGGCGTCGGCCAGAGCGAGACCGAGGTCGCCGAGGTCGCCGACAGCGTCGCCGTCATCGTCCAGCCCGGCTCCGGTGACGCGCTGCAGTTCCTGAAGTCCGGCATCATGGAGATCCCCGATGTGCTCGTCGTGACGAAGGCCGACCTGGGCGAGATCGCGCTGCGTGCGCGCCGCGACCTCCACGCCGCGCTGCGTTCGGTCGGCGAACGCGAGACCGCGGTCGTCGCCGTCTCCTCGCTCCCGCCCGTCAGCGGCGTCGACGAACTCGTCGCGGCACTCGACGCCCATCGCGGGCGGCTGGACCTGCAGGCGCGCCGCCGAGCCGCACGACGCGCTACCGCGCTGGCGGACTACGTCGCCGAGCACGGAGAACGCGGGCTGCGGGCGCTCGGAGGGCGCCGTGCCGCCGAACAGTGGCTCGCAGGCCAGGCCGCCGATGCGGATGTGCCCGCACTCGTCAAGGGACTCGAGGGGTTGGCCGCTGCATGAACAACTGGCTGAAGTTCGCAGCGATGCTCGGAGCGTTCGCCGTCGGCACACTGCTGGCCGAGCTGCTGGGCGCCGACAACACCGCGATCGCGATGACGTTCGGCCAGATCGCCTTCGCGGCAGTGCTGGTCGCAATCCTGCTGCGCGGCTGACGAATCGCAGGCGAAACGGCCCCCTTCCCGACGCGACGACCACCCGGACAGCTAGAGTTCGGGAACGCGCTGGGCACAAGGCCCGGCAAACAAGTAGTGCACGCGTCCGCAGTCGTTGCTCATCAGCATCCTGCGCGTTTCGCCGCACAGGAGGAGAAGAGCAAGATGGCAACAGGAACCGTGAAGTGGTTCAGCGATGAGAAGGGCTTCGGCTTCATCACGCCGGACGAGGCAGGCAAGGACCTGTTCGTCCACCACCAGGCGATCCTCGGCGAGGGCTTCAAGACGCTCGCCGAAGGCGCAAAGGTCTCCTACGACGCCGAGGCCGGGGACAAGGGTCCCAAGGCCGTCAACGTCGCAGTGATCTAAGCGGTCCGCGAAGTTCCGCCGGACGCGACGGCCCGCGCAAGCGGGCCGTCCGCTTTTCAGGAACGGAACGGTCTCGCCGCATCGCGCGAGCGCCGCCGAGCCGCCCGGATAGGGTTCGCAGCATGTCGACCGGATGCTTCATCTCCAGCGGGCGCTCGTTGCCTGACGCCATCGAGCGCGTGCGCCTCGCCGAATCGCTCGGCTACGAGTCCGCCTACTGCACGCACCTCGCCGGCCGCGACTCGCTGCAGGTCTGCGCGATCTACGCCTCCGCCACCGAGCGGATCCGACTCGGGACGGGCGTCGTGCCGATCTATTCGCGCACGCCGGCGACGATGGCTCAGGAGTCGGCGACGATCGCCGACTTCTCGGGCGGGCGCTTCAACCTCGGCCTGGGCGTGTCGCACAAGCCCGTGGTGGAGTTCTGGCACGGCCAGAAGATCGGCAAGCCGGTCACGGAGATGCGTGAGTACGTCAGCATCGTGCGAGCGATCCTGCGTGGCGAATCGCCCCCGGCGGGTGAGAAGTGGCAGAGCCAGTTCATGCTCAGCGGCCTCGGTCCCTTTCCGGACCTGCCGGTCCTGATCGCCGCGCTGTCCCCGAACATGCTGCGCCTGGCCGGCGAGATCGCCGACGGTGTCGTGCTGTGGCTATGCAACCCGAACTACATCCGCGACGTCGTCGTTCCCTGCGTGCGCGAGGGGCGCGAGAAGGCCGGCAAGAGCCTCGACGGGTTCGACATCGTGCCGGCGATCCCGGCGGCGTGCACCGACGATGTCGGGAGCGCGTTCGACGCCATGCGCAGGGACCTGCTGCCGTACTTCGGCCTGCCCTTCTACCGCGCCATGCTCGAGCGCTCGGGCTTCGAGGCCGACATCGCGCGATACGACGCCGCAGCCGGCGACGGCGCCGCGATGGGCGCAGCGATCTCCGACGATTTCCTTTCCGTGCTCACGGCCGCCGGTGACGAGACTGCGGTCCGCGGCGGAGTCCAGCGCTACGTCGACGCCGGCGCCACCTCGCCGTGCGTCGGGCCGATCCCGAAGACCGACTTCGAGGCCGCGCTGAGGGCTGCGGCGCCCTCCGGCTGACGACCGGCGCGGCGGCGCGACCATCAGGTCCTCGCGTAGGCTCGGCCGCGATGGCCCTGAACCGCAGTCGACTTGACGGGCTGCTCGAGCGCGAGATCGAGAGCTTCCGCAGGCGCACGCCCCGCTCACGCGAACTCTACGAGCGCGCGCTCGGTTCGCTCGTCGGCGGCGTTCCGATGCCCTGGATGATGCGCTGGGCCGGCGGCTATCCGACGTTTGCCGCACACGCGCAGGGGGCCCGCGTCGTCGATGTGGACGGCCACGAGTACGTCGACCTCGCCCTCGGGGACACGGGCGCGATGGCGGGCCATGCCCCGCCCCCCACCGTCGAAGCCGTGTCTCGCCAGGCGGCGAACGGCATCACGACGATGCTGCCGACCGAGGATGCGGTCTGGGTCGCCGAGGAGCTTTCGCGGCGCTTCGGGATGGCGACCTGGCTGTTCACGCTGACGGCCACCGATGCCAACCGCACGGCACTGCGGCTCGCGCGTCAGATGACCGGCCGCAGCAGAACGCTGGTCTACAGCTACTGCTACCACGGCTCGGTCGACGAGGCGTTCGCCGTCAACCGGGGCGGCGCGACCGTGAGCCGCGAGGGCAACGTGGGCCCTGCGGTCGACCCTTCGGCCACGACCGTCGCGGTCGAGTTCAACGACATCCCGGCCCTCGAGGCGGCACTCGCGAGCCGCGATATCGCAGTCGTCCTGGCCGAGCCCGCGATGACGAACATGGGCATCATCCTGCCCGACGAGGGCTACCTGGAGGCGCTGCGCGAGCTGACTCGTGAGCACGGGACGCTGCTGATCATCGACGAGACGCACACGTTCTCCGCAGGGCCGGGGGGCTGCACGCAGGCGTGGTCGCTGGAGCCGGACATGCTGACGATCGGCAAGGCGATCGGCGGCGGCGTTCCCTGCGGGGCGCTCGGGCTCGCGGGCGACCTGGCCACGCGGATGTTCGAGCAGGCCGAGGCCGACTACGAGGACACCGGCGGGGTCGGCGGGACGCTCGCCGGCAACCCGCTGTCGAGCGCCGCGATGCGCGCCACGCTCGAGCACGTTCTGACGGCCACCGCCTTCGAGCACACCGTTCCGCTCGCGGCCCGCTTCGCGCAGGGCGTCCAGGACGTGATCGCGACCCATGACATGCCGTGGAACGTGACCCGGCTCGGCTGCCGGGCCGAATACCAGTTCCTGCCCGAGCCGGCGCGCGACGGGACGCGAGCCCACGCCTCTCACGATGGTGAGCTGGAGCGCTACCTGCATCTGCACGCGCTCAACCGCGGCGTGATGCTCACCCCGTTCCACAACATGGCCCTGATCTCGCCGGCCACGAACATCGCCGACGTCGACGCTCACACGGCCGTCTTCGGCGAGGCCGTGGGCGAGCTCGGCGGATAGAACCCCGCGACCGCAGGTCCGCCGCGACACCGTGCCGTACGCTGTCCGGTGATGGATCGCGAGCCCCTCGTCGACGGACACGGCAGGCAGATCGGTGACGTGCGCATATCCGTCACCGACCGCTGCAACTTCCGCTGCCAGTACTGCATGCCCGCTGAGGGCCTGCCGTGGCTCGAGCGCGACGAGGTCCTGAGGTTCGAGGAGATCGAGCGCCTCGTGGGCCTGCTGTCCGAGCTCGGCGTCCACGACGTGCGGCTGACCGGCGGCGAGCCGCTGCTGCGCCGCGACTTCCCGCGGCTGGCCGGAATGCTCGCCCGCCTGCCCGAGGTCCACGATCTCTCAGTCACGACCAACGGCTACCTGCTCGAGCGCGATGCGGCCGCCCTCGTGGACGCAGGCGTGCAGCGCTTCAACGTGTCGATCGACGCGCTCCAGCGCGACCGTTTCTTCGAGCTGACGCGACGCGACGCGCTGCCGCGCGTCCTTGCCGGGCTCGCCGCGCTCGAGGCGTTCCCGCAGGCACACCCGATCAAGGTCAACGCCGTCGCGATGCGCGGCTTCACCGAGACGGAGATCCTGCCGTTCGCGCGCTTTGCTCGCGAGCGACCGTTCGAGGTCCGCTTCATCGAGTTCATGCCGCTCGATGCCGACCATGCCTGGACGCCGGAGCAGGTGCTCACGGGCGAGGAGATCCGCGCCGCGATCGCCGAGCACTGGCCGCTGGAGCCCGAGCCACGCGAGCCGAGCGCGACCGCGCGCGTCTACCGCTTCGCAGACGGGCGCGGCCGGATCGGTTTCATCAACCCCGTCAGCGAGCCGTTCTGCGGCGACTGCAACAGGATCCGCCTGACGGCCGACGGGCGGCTCCGAACGTGCCTGTTCTCGCTGAACGAGACCGACCTGCGCGCGCCGATGCGCGCAGGCGCCGGTGACGACGAGCTCGTGCAGGTGATCCGCGACGCGGTCTGGCGCAAGGAACTCAAGCACCAGGTCAACGAGCCCGGATTCATCCAGCCGTCCCGCACGATGTCATCGATCGGTGGCTGAGTCCTTGTCGCCCTTCTCCTGCTTGTCAGCTGCCGAGCCGACGACCTTGAAGCCGCGATCGAGTTGCACGTCGACCGAGCTGCCGTCGGTGCGCTTGACCTCCACCTCGTAGTAGCTGTCCTCGTCGCCGACCTCGCTGCCGGTGACCTGACCGCCGCCGGTGTGATTCAGAGCCGCTGCGCTCGCCTTGCCGAGCGCTGCCCCCGTGATCGGCTTGTCGTCGCCGCCGCCTGCGGCGACGGCGATCGCCGCGCCCCCCGCGCCGAGTGCCGCCACCGCGGCGGCGGCCATGATCGCTCGCTTGGTCCCTCTGCTCATTTCGAGTTCCTCTCTTTGCCCGAGAACGTTGTGCGGCAACCGTAGGCAGCGCAGATGAGACGTGCGTGAGCCGAGTTCATCCAAAGTTCACTGTCACTCGACCACAATCCGCCTGTGATCGTGCTGGCATTGTTCGCATTCGTCGCCGGCGCGGGCACGGCGGTCTCGCCGTGCGTGCTGCCCGTGCTTCCGGCGCTGCTCAGCGCCGGGGCCACCGGTGGGCGGCGGCGGCCGATCGGGATCGCCTGCGGCCTGTCGCTGACCTTCACGGTGACGATCGTCGGGCTGGCGAGCCTCGTCGACGGCGTCGGCCTCGGCGCATCGGCGACGCGCACGCTTGCGATCGTGGTGCTCGCCGCGTTCGCGAGTCGTCACGCTGGTGCCGGCGCTCGGCGACCGCCTCGCTGCGCCTCTGTCGAGACTGGCGCGCTTCGGTCCCGGCGACGGCGGAGCCGGCTTCTGGTCCGGCCTCGTGGTCGGAGGTGCGCTCGGCTTCCTCTATGCGCCGTGTGCGGGGCCGATCCTGGCCGCCGTCATCACCGTCGGCTCGGCTTCGGGCGACGTCGTCGCGGTGGCGCTGGCGTACGCGGCGGGCTCGGCCGCCGTCCTGCTCGTGCTGACGCTCGGCGGAAGGACGCTCACCGATCGCGTGCGGCGGGCCGGGCGCGGGCCGGCGCTTCAGCGGGCGCTCGGCATCGTGATGCTGGCGACGGCGTTCGCGATGGCATTCGACTACGACGTTCGCTTCCAGACCGCGATCGCCGACCACCTGCCGGCAGGCGTCGTCAACCCGACGCGCTCGATCGAGGACTCGGCGCGCGTGCGGCGCGAGCTGCGACGCGCTGCGCGGGCCTTCGCGCTTCGCGTCCGCCGAGGGATCGCAGCCGCGCCCGGCCTCGGGCCGCGGCGCGGCCGGCGGAGTCCCGTCAGCACTGCCGAGACTCGGCCTCGCGCCGGACTTCACCGGCAACCAGCGCTGGTTCAACACACCGGGCGGACTCCCGCTGACGCTGGCGCGGCTGCGCGGCCGCGTCGTGCTCGTCGACTTCTGGACCTACACCTGCATCAACTGCATTCGCACGCTGCCCGCGCTGCGCGCATGGGACGAGCGATACCGGAGCGCCGGGCTGACGATCGTCGGGGTCCATTCGCCGGAGTTCGGTTTCGAGAAGAACGCCGCCAACGTCGCTTCTGCGATCAGGCAGAACCGCCTCCGCTACGCCGTGGCCCAGGACAACGATCTCGCCACCTGGAACGCATGGGGCAACCAGTACTGGCCCGCCAAGTACCTGATCGACGCCCGCGGCCAGGTCCGTTACACGCACTTCGGCGAGGGCGAGTACGAGCAGACCGAGGCTGCGATCAGGTCGCTGCTCCGCGAACGCGACGGGGCACCGCTCGGCGCAGACGCCCGTCGCGACCGCGCGCCGCAGACCGCACGCCTGGCGACGCCTGAGACATACCTCGGAACCGATCGCGCCCGCGGATTCGCGATCGGCCGCGCCCCGCTCGACGGCAGGCACAGCTATCCCGACGCGCCCGCGCAGCTGGCGCTCAACGAGTTCGCCCTCGCGGGCGACTGGACCGCCGACGGCGAGCGCGCGACGGCCGGCGCCCGCGCGGCGATCAGCGCCAACGTCCAGGGCAAGGACGTCTACCTCGTTCTCGCGCCGCCTCGCGGGCGGCGCGCACGCGTCGAGGTCCGGCTGGACGGCGCGCCGATCGCGGCCCGCTTCGCGGGAGACGACGTGAGCGGCGGCTCGGTCCTCGTCACGCGTCAGCGCCTCTACCACCTCGTGCACAGCGCCGAGGTCGGGCGCCACCGGCTCGAGCTGCGCCCGCAGCGCGGCGTCTCCGGCTACGCGTTCACGTTCGGCTGAGGCGGCTGACGACGCGCCGGATCCGGCCCGCGCAGCAGCCGCTCGACCTCCGCAAGGCCCGCGCGGTCGTTGACGTTGCGCAGCACGTCGGGCTCGACCTCGATCGTCGCGGGCTCGAGCCGCGCCACCTGCTCGACGACGCGGCCGTTCGGGTCGTAGCCGGCCAGCAGGCCCAGTGCCCGCGGCTCGTAGCGAGCGCAGAGCGGCTGAAGCCGCCCGCCCGCCTGCGCAGCGACGACGACCGCGCCCCCGGAGGACGCGTTGACCAGCGCAGCCACCTGTTCACCGGTGACGAGCGGCAGGTCGCACGCCAGAACGACCACCGGCCGACCCTTCGCTCGGCGCAGCGCCTCGACGATGCCGGCCAGCGGGTGACGCGGCTGGGCTGGCTCGTGCCAGACCGAGATACCCGCGAGCAAGGGCAATTCGGTGTCCTCCTTGGCGACGATCGCGACATCGCTGAGGACCGACGACAGCGCCGCCACCGGGTAGTCGATGAGCGGCCGGCCGGCAAGCAGAGCACCCGGCTTCGCACCGCCCATCCGCCTGCCGGCGCCGCCGGCCAGCACAACGCCGACGGGGTCGTGCGGCTGCCCGGCTTGCGGCCCGTCGCTCACACCGATCGCGTACCCTGCCCGTAGTCGCCGAAGGGCGCGTCGCGCTCTCGCACGGCCTGCCCCCACGTCGACCATCGCGGCCTTTGTGAACGCGTCGCCCTCGGGCGTATGACGCGCCGCGCCGTCGAGCAGCGTCCCGATCAGCTGCGTCGTCTGGAGACCCATCTGCTCGTACGTGTGGTTGACGAGCAGCTTCATCGCCTGGAGCTGGTTGGCGGGCAGCCGCGCCACCCGCGTGGCAAGCGCCAGCGCTGCGGCGTCCAGCTCCTGGATCCGGATGGCACTCGCTGGCGAGCCCCCATTCGACCGCCCGGCGGCCATCCAGCGCGTCGCCGGTCAGGAGCAGCCTCTTCGAGCGCTCCAGACCCAGGCGATAGGTCCACATCGCCGTCGTCGGCGAGCCCCAGACACGCGCCGGCGGGTAGCCGATGCGGCAGTCCTCGCCGCACACGATCAGATCTGAGCACAGCGCGAAATCCGTGCCGCCGCCCACGCAGAATCCGTGAACCTGCGCGATCACCGGCTTCGGCGAGCGCCACAGCGCCATGTAGGCGTCGACGAACGCCGACATCAGGCGCTGATCCTCGAGCGGGTCCCAAGGCCGGCCGGCCTCGCTTCGCTCCATGAGCTCGGCGCCCCAGCCGATGTCGTAGCCGGCGCAGAAGGCCCGCCCGCCGCCGCGCAGCCGAATCGCGCGCACCGCGTCGTCCCGCTGGGCGCGGTCGAGCTGCTCGCGCAGGTCTGCGATCAGCTCCGCCGTGATCGCGTTGAGCCGGTCGGGGCGATTCAGCGTGAGCGTCGCGACCGCGCCGGAGGTCTCGTAGAGAACGGTGTCTGGCATTGCCCGACGATATCCGGCGGAGACCGTGCGGATCGGCGGCTGGGCACCGGACGTGCGGGCGCGGCCCTTAGACTGGACGGAGTGGAGCGATCCGTCGAGACACTCGCATGGCTGCGCTGCTACCGCTGCTGGTCCACCGACCTCGAGGTCCAGGTCCACTACGAGGGCATCCACCGCATCGACCCGGACACCGGTGAGCGCGCCGAGGTCGTCGACGAGCTTCAGGAGGCCGTCGTCCAGTGCCTGGACTGCATGCACGACCAGCCCCACCTGGGGTTCCGCGACGGCCGCGTCGAGCCGATCGAGGACCGCTGGGAGCGGATGATCGCCGGCACACCGTGGGTCGCATCGTGCACGGTCACGGTCGATTCCGACGAGGTCGAGTCCTGCTCGGGCCCGGAGGCCGGCGACGCGCTCTCCTTCGCGGCCTTCGGCGACCACGGGACGCGCGAGTTCTTCACGCACGTGCGCTTCCACAAGCACGACGACGACAAGATCGTCGTCCACCTCCTCGTGGAGCTCTACGCACGCTCCGCTGGACGAGGCGACGGAGGTGCTCGAGACGTCCGCGCGCGGTCGCCTGGCGATCACGTCGCTCGCCGAGGAGTCCCGCCCACCCGCCGCCGACCCCGGCGGGCCCGGGCACTGAGACGCCGGACGGCGGGCGATGAAGCGCGACATCTTCGAGCACGAGCACGCCGATTTCCGCGAGAGCGCGCGGCGCTTCACCGCCGAGGAGATCGTGCCGTTCAACGAGCAGTGGGAGCGCGCAGGGCATCGTCCCGCGCGAGCTGTTCGCCAGGGCCGCCGAGAAGGGGATGCTCGCGATGGCCGTGGGCGAGGAGCACGGCGGATCGGGAGTCGACGACTTCCGCTTCAACCAGATCCTCGGTGAGGAGCTCGCCTACGCGGGCGTCGCGGCCGCCGGTCTCGGCCTGACGCTTCACAACGACATCAGCCTGCCGTACTTCCTCGAGTACTGCACGCCCGAGCAGCGTGAGCGCTGGCTGCCCGGCATAGCCGACGGGAGCCTGATCACGGCGCTCGCGATGACCGAGCCGGGAATCGGCTCGGACCTGGCCTCGATGACCAGCACGGCGCGGCTCGAAGGCGACCACTACGTGGTCAACGGCGCCAAGACCTTCATCACCAACGGCGTCAACGCCGACCTCGTCATCACCGCCCTCAAGACCGACCCGGGCGAGCGCCACCGCGGGATCTCACTGCTGATCATCGAGCGCGGCATGAGCGGGTTCGAGCGTGGCCGCAATCTCGACAAGATCGGGATGCACGCTCAGGACACCGCTGAGCTGTTCTTCTCAGATGTGGTCGTCCCGGTCGAGAACCGACTCGGCGACGAGGGGCAGGGGTTCGGATACCTCGTCGGCAACCTCGCCCAGGAGCGGCTGTCGATCGCGGTCTCGGCGGTCGCCTCGGCGCAGGCCGCGCTCGATTGGACGGTCGAGTACGTCAAGGAGCGCCAGGCCTTCGGGCAGCCGGTCGGGAGCTTCCAGGCGTCGCGCTTCGCGCTCGCCGAGATGAAGACCGAGATCGAACTGGCGACCGTCTACTGCGACAAGGCCGTGACCGCGCTGAACGCCGGTCAGCTGTCGGCTGAGGACGCCGCGATGGCCAAGTGGTGGTCGACGGAGCTCCAGGGCAGGGTGGTCGACCGCTGCGTCCAGCTCCATGGCGGCTACGGTTACATGCTCGAGTACCCGATAGCGCGCGCGTTCGTCGACGCCCGGATCACCAGGATCTACGGCGGTACGACCGAGATCATGAAGGAGATCGTCGGTCGCTCGATGGGTCTGTGAGCAGGCCCGCGCGGTGTCCCTCGGGTTTCAGCGAGCGACTGACAGGAATCTGAATTGCGGACAGCGATCGTCGGGGCGGGTCCAGCGGGGTTCTACGCCGCAGGGCATCTGATCGGGGCCGGTGCCCAGGTCGACATGTTCGACCTGCTGCCGACGCCCTACGGGCTGGTCCGCGCGGGAGTCGCGCCCGACCACCCGAAGATCAAGAGCGTCACGAGGGTGTTCGACAAGACGGCCGCCAAACCGGGCTTTCGCTTCTTCGGGAACGTCGAGGTCGGCTCGGCGATCACGGCGGACGAGCTCTCGTCCCACTACGACGCCGTCATCTACTCGGTCGGCGCGGCCACCGACCGCCGGATGGGAATCCCCGGCGAGGATCTCCCCGGCTCGCACCCGGCGACCGAGTTCGTCGCCTGGTACAACGGCCACCCGGACTACTCGGGCCACGAATTCGATCTCTCCGCCGAGCGTGTCGCGGTGATCGGCAACGGCAACGTCGCGATCGACCTCGCGCGGATGCTCGTGCTGTCCGAGGCCGAGCTGGTCAAGACCGACGTCGCCGACCATGCGCTGGATGCGTTCCGCGCCTCGCGCGTGCGCGAGGTGCTGATCATCGGGCGCCGCGGGCCCGCGCAGGCCGCGTTCACCAATCCCGAGGTGCTCGAGCTCGGCGAGCTCGAAGGCGCCGACGTGCGCGTCGACCCGGACGACGCCGCACTCGACCCGCTGAGCCGCGCCTGGCTTGGCGAGCACGGTGACAAGACCCGCCGCGTCAACGTCGAGACGCTCGCCCGCTACGCCGAGCGGCCGAGCAGCGGCGCCCCGCGCAGGATCAGCTTCCTGTTCCTGCGCTCGCCGGTTGCGCTGCACGGCGACGCGCGCGTCGAGTCGATCGAACTGGAGAGGAACGAAATCGTCGAGCGCGATGGGCGCCTCGCAGCCCAGGGTACGGGCGTCACCGAGACGATCCCGGTCGACCTGGTCTTCCGCTCGATCGGCTACCGCGGCCTGCCGATCGAGGGGCTTCCCTTCGACGAAGGGCGCGGCGTCGTGCCCAACGTCGAGGGCCGCGTCACCGACTCCGACGGCACCCCGATCGCGGGCGTCTACGTAGCCGGCTGGATCAAGCGAGGCCCGTCCGGCGTGATCGGAACCAACAAGCAGGACGGCGTCCAGACCGCCAAGGCGCTGCTCGAGGACGCCGAGGCCGGTCGTCTGCCCGCACCCACGGCCGACGAGGACTCACTGCTGGAGCTGCTCGCCTCGCGCTGCCCGGATCACGTGAGCTTCGCCGGATGGCAGGCGATCGACGAGGTCGAGCGCGCCGCCGGCGAGCCCCAGGGACGTCCGCGCGTGAAGCTCGTGACGCGCGACGGGCTCAGCGGCGCCGCCCGCGGCGTCACGCGCTAGCCGGCGCACACGCGCCGAGAGCGCTGGTAGGTTGCCCACGGTCACGTTCAGCTTCCTCGGGGGATCAGTCGCATGCGTCGTCTCGGAGCCCTGCTCGCTCTCACCTCGCTCGCCCTGTGCGCCGCACCCGCGACGGCCGGCACGCCGAAGCGCGGCACGTACATCGACACGAAGCTTCAGGTCTACACCGTCGTGTACACGAAGACGTCGAAGAAGACGAAGAAGAAGCAGAAGCTGGTGAAGTCGATGAGCGGGCCGTGCCAGCGCCAGCTCCCGGACGGAACGCTGCAGCAGTACGGCGGATTCCTGCTGCCGAGGACGAAGCGCCTCAAGATCTCCAAGAAGGGCTCGTTCTCCTACAAGGGCAACTCCACGGTCTACGTGGGAAGCGGCAAGAAGGTCGTGAAGGTCAGCATCAAGGGCCGGTTCTCCAGCAGCAAGAAGCTGACCGGCACGGTCTCGCTGAACAAGGCGAAGACCGCGTGCGAGAACTACAAGTTCAACGCGAAGTACTACGGCGTCAACCCGAAGGGCTGACGGTCACGAAGCGCCGAGCCGCGCCTCGAGCTTGTCCAGCTCCTGGCGCAGCGTGGGCGGCAGGTCGTCGCCGAACTTCGCGAGGTGCTCCTCGACCTGCGGCATCTCGGCCCGCACCGCGGCCTCATCGACGGCCAACAGGTCGGCGAGTGCAGACGGACTGATGTCGAGTCCATCGAGCTTGAGGTCGTGTGCGGCGGGAACGAAGCCGATCGGCGTCTCCACGCCCTCGGCGGTGCCCTCGCAGCGCCGGAAGATCCACTCCAGCACGCGGCTGTTCTCCCCGTAACCGGGCCACAGGAACGCTCCGTCGGCATCCTTGCGGAACCAGTTGACGTAGAAGATCTTCGGCAGCTTGGCGGGGTCGGCCTTCCTGCCGACGGCCAGCCAGTGGCCGAAGTAGTCGGCCATGTTGTAGCCGCAGAACGGCAGCATCGCCATCGGGTCGAAGCGCAGCTGCCCGACCCCGCCCGCCGCAGCGGCGGTCGTCTCGGAGCTCATCGTCGCCCCGAGGAACACACCGTGTGACCAGTCGAAGGCCTCGCGGACCAGCGGAATGACGCTCGCGCGGCGGCCGCCGAAGAGGAAGGCGTCGATCGGGACGCCCTGCGGGCTCTCCCACTCCGGCGCGATCGCCGGGTCCTGGCCGGCCGGGGTCGTGAAGCGCGCGTTCGGGTGTGCGGCCGGGTTCTCGGACTCGGGCGTCCACTGGGCACCGTGCCAGTCGAGCGCGTGGGACGGCGCGTCGCGCGTCATCCCCTCCCACCAGACGTCGCCATCGTCGGTCAGGGCGCAGTTCGTGAAGAGCGTGTTCTCGCGGATCGTGGCCATCGCGTTCGGGTTCGTCTCCTCACCCGTACCCGGCGCAACGCCGAAGAACCCGTACTCGGGGTTGATCGCCCACAGCCGCCCGTCCTCGCCGAACTTCATCCACGCGATGTCGTCGCCGATCGTCTCGACGGTCCAGCCTTCGAGCGTGGGGATCAGCATCGCGAGATTGGTCTTGCCGCACGCCGACGGGAAGGCCGCCGTCAGGTACTTGACGACACCCTCGGGCGAGGTCAGCTTGAGAATCAGCATGTGCTCGGCGAGCCAGCCCTCGTCGCGCGCCATGACCGAGGCGATCCGAAGGGCGAAGCACTTCTTGCCGAGCAGGGCGTTGCCGCCGTAGCCCGATCCGTAAGACCAGATCTCGCGCGTCTCCGGGAAGTGGACGATGTACTTCTCCGAGTTGCACGGCCACGGCACGTCGTCCTGCCCGTCCTCGAGCGGAGCGCCGACCGTGTGCAGGCAGGGGACGAACGGCCCGTCCTCGCCGAGCACGTCGAGCGCTGCCTGGCCCATGCGGGTCATGATCCGCATCGACACCGCCACGTAGGGCGAATCGGTGAGCTGCACGCCGACGTACGACTTGTCCGATCCGACCGGGCCCATCGAGAACGGCACGACGTAGAGCGTTCGCCCTCGCATCGCGCCGTCGAACAGCCCGCGCAGCTTCTCGCGCATCGCGGCAGGCTGCTCCCAGTTGTTCGTCGGCCCGGCATCCTGCTCGCGCTCCGAGCAGATGTAGGTGCGGTCCTCGACCCGCGCCACGTCGCCCGGGTCGGACCAGGCGAGGTAGCTGTTCGGCCGCTTGGCCTCGCTCAGCTTGCGGAACGTCCCCGCGTCCACCAGCGTCTGGCACAGCCTGTCGTACTCGTCCGCGGACCCGTCGCACCAGTGGACGGCCTCGGGCTTCGTCAGCTCCGCGACCTCATCGACCCATTCGATGAGACGCGCGTTCTTGGTGGGGACGGTGACCTCGGACACGACTGGGCGGCCTCCTGCGGCGACGGACGAATCGGGGATCCGGAGCAGACACTGCTCCGCAAACGGCGATGGGGGCGAGTGACAGGGCTCGCCCCCAGGGCACCGCAAGCGTACCGCTACCGCCCTGTCGATGACTGTGGCTTGTCACGGTCAGCGATGCGGAAACCCCGCATCGCGCCAGAGCGGGGCGCTACTCGACGTTGCCCGCCGGCGCCTCCGGTTCGCCCGGATTCTTGCGGGGCACCAGGACGATCCGCTTGAACTCGGCGACGAGCAGCCCATCCTGATTGAGCACCTTCGTGTGGACCTTCACGACGCCGCGATCCGGCTTGCTCTTGGACTCCTTCTTCTCCAGCACCTCCGTCTCCACGAACAGCGTGTCGCCATGGAAGACGGGGTTCGGATGGGAAAGCTCCTCAGTGGCGAGGTTGGCGATCGCCTTGCCCGAGACGTCACTGACGCTCATGCCGAGAGCGAGCGAGTAGACGAGCGGCCCGACCACCACGTTGCGGCCCTGCTGGGACTTGCCGGCGTAGACGTCGTTGATGTGCAGCGGGTGATGGTTCATCGTGATCAGACAGAACAGGTGGTCGTCCGCCTCGGTCACGGTCTTGGCGGGCCAGTGCTTGTAGACGTCTCCGACCTCGAACTCCTCGAGGTAGCGGCCGTAGCTGTGAGCGCCTGAGGCCTCGCGTTCGCGCTGGTCGGTCGTGAAGGTGTCGGTTGCGGTGTCTGACATGCGAAAGAGCGGCTCCTGGTGGGACGGTTGGCCCCCTAGTGTGCCGCACCGGCGCGCGCGTTGACCCGCGAGTCAACGACCACCACGATCTGCGGGTGAATATCGTCTCTGTCAGCCGCTCAAGCCCGACCGACGCCAGGAGACCCCGCCGTGCGACATCCCCGTGACTTCTTCAAGCCGCTCGCAACCGGCGCCCCGGACCCGCTCACGGAGATCCCGTTCCCACCCTCGAGGATGATCCACTTCTTCGACGCGAGCAACGAGAAGATGCGGGCCAAGCTGCCCGATATCGCGCAGAAGACGGACATCCTGCTCGGCAACCTCGAGGATGCCGTCCCGGTCGACAACAAGGAGGCCGCGCGCGCCGGCCTGGTCACCGTCGGCAAGGAGATCGACCTCGGGACGACGCAGCTCTGGACACGCGTCAACTCGCTCGAGTCGCCCTGGGTGCTCGACGACCTGACGACGCTCGTCACGGAGATCGGCGACAAGCTCGACGTGATCATGGTGCCGAAGGTCGAGGGCGCCTGGGACATCCACTACGTCGATCGCCTGCTGGCCCAGCTCGAGGCGCGTGCGGGCGTCCGGCGCCCGATCCTGATCCACGCGATCCTCGAGACGGCCCTCGGCGTCGCGAACGTCGAGCAGATCGCCTACGCCTCGCCGCGCATGCAGGGGATGAGCTTCGGCCCCGCGGATCTTGCGGCCTCGCGGCGCATGAAGACGACGCGCGTCGGCGGCGGACACCCCGGATACCGCGTGATCGAGGACCCCGACGCAGACGACCCCGGAGGCGCCGCGCGACAGCGCGCAGCAGGACCTCTGGCACTACTCGATCGGCCGCATGGTCGACGCCTGCACGAGCGCGGGGATCCTCCCCTTCTACGGCCCGTTCGGCGACATCAAGGACGTCGCGGGCTGCGAGGCCCAGTTCCGCAGCGCCTTCCTGATGGGCTGCGTGGGGTCGTGGTCGCTGCACCCCGTCCAGATCGACATCGCCAAGAAGGTCTTCTCGCCCGATCCCGACGAGGTCCTCTTCGCCAAGAAGGTCATCGAGGCGATCCCCGACGGCCGCGGCGTCCACATGATCGACGGCAAGATGCAGGACGACGCCACCTGGAAGCAGTGTCAGGTGATGGTGCAGCTCGCCGAGATGCTCGCCGCAAAGGACCCCGAGCTGGCCGAGGCCTACGGCTTCACGGCGGCCGCGGCCTAGCGCCGCGAGACTCGCCGCCGCCCCGACCGACTAGGCTCCTCGGCCGCCGTGCAACCCCCCTTCAGGCACTGAGGCAGGTCAGATGAGGTTCTACGAGTACGAGGCGCGCGAGATCGTCAGACGCGCCGGAATCCCCGTTACGGACTACGGGTTCACCACCGATGCGCAGGAGGCGCGGACGATCGCCGAGCGCATCGCCGGGCCGACCGTGATCAAGTCGCAGGTGCTGTCCGGCGGCCGGATGAAGGCCGGCGGCGTGCAGTTCGCCGACACGCCCGACGAGGCGCAGGCGCACGCCGCCGACGTCCTGAAGCTGGAGATCAACGGCCAGATGCCGCGCGGCGTCCTGGTCGATCCGAAGGCCGACATCGCGCAGGAGTTCTACGCCGGCGTCGTCTGGGACGGGATCAGGAAGCAGCCGGTGATGATCTTCTCGCCGGTCGGCGGCATCGACATCGAGCAGGTCGCCGAGGAGCAGCCCGACAAGGTCGGCCGCCGCCATTTCTCGAACCTGCTGCCGCTCAGCGACTTACGCCGCCAAGGAGGTCATCGCCTCGACGGGCGTCACCGGCTCGGACCTCAACAAGCTCGTCCCGATCGTCACGAAGCTCGCGCGCCTGTTCGTCGAGAACGACATGACGCTCGCCGAGATCAACCCGCTCGGAAAGCTCGCCGACGGCTCGTTCGTGGCGCTGGACGCGCACATGGACATGGAGAACGAGGCCCGCGGGCGCCACAAGGCGCTGCTGAAGGACCTCGGCGTCGGCGACGAGGAGACGCGCGAGGCCCGCGAGCCGACGGCGTTCGAGATCGCCGGCGAGGCGGTCGACGGCATGGACCACCGCGGTGTGGCCGGCAACGTCACCGAATTCGACGGCAACCTCGGGCTCGTGATCGGCGCCGGCGGCGGCTCACTGACGCTGTTCGACGCCGTCCGCGCGCACGGCGGCGACCCGGCCAACTACTGCGAGATCGGCGGCAACCCGTCGGTCCGCAAGGCCTGCGGGCTTGCCAAGCTCGTACTGGAGAAGCCGGGCGTCGACAAGATCGCCGTGATGATGTCGATCGTCTCGAACACCCGCGTCGACATCGTCGCGCGCGGCGTGGTGAAGGCCTGCCTGGAGCTGGGGCACGACCCAGCCGACAAGATCGCGATCTTCCGCATCCCCGGCGCGTGGGAGGACGAGGGCTTCAAGATCCTCGAGAAGTACGGCGTCGAGTACGCCGACCGCACAGTTTCGATGCACGAGGCGGCGCGGCGCGCCGTCGAGAAGATCCAGGGAGCCGCGGCATGAGCATCCTCGTAGACGCAGAGACGACGTTCATCGTCCAGGGCATCACCGGCCGCGAGGCCGTCAACCTCACCCGCGAGTGCCTCGACTACGGCGCCGGCGCACGCATCGTCGGCGGCGTCACGCCCGGCCGCAAGGGTCGCGAGGTCCACGGTGTGCCGGTGTTCGACACCGTCGCACAGGCGGTCGAGCACCACGGCGAGCCGATCTACGGCTCCGTCGTGACCGTTCCTCCCGCCTTCACCAAGGACGCCGTCTTCGAGGCGCTCGAGAACGGCATCAAGCTGATCGTGATCGTCACCGAGCGCATCCCGCGCCGCGACGTCGCGCAGATGGTCGAACTGGCCACGCTGCACGGCGCGCGGATCATCGGGCCGAACTGCCTCGGGATCATCGTCCCCGACGTGATCAAGATGGGCGGAATCGGCGGGCCCGCCAAGGACGCGGCCAAGGCCTACACCCCCGGCCCGATCGGCGTCATCTCCCGCTCCGGCGGCATGACGACCGAGATGTCATCGACGCTCACGGCCGCGGGTCTCGGCCAGTCGACGGCGGTCTCGATCGGCGGTGACGCGATCATCGGCTGCTCGTACGCCGAGCTGATGCCGCTGTTCGAGGCCGACGAGCAGACCCAGGGCATCGTCATCTACACCGAGCCGGGCGGCCGAATGGAGGCCGAGCTCGCGCGCTGGGTCACCGAGAACAGCTCGCGCCTTCCGATCGTCGCGTTCATGGCGGGCCGCTTCATGGACGAGATGCCCGGGATGAGCTTCGGCCACGCCGGCACGATCGTCGAGGGCAAGGAGGACACCGCCACCGAGAAGATCGCGCGGCTCGCCGAGGCCGGCATCACGGTCGCCGAGGAGATCTCCGAGATCCCGTCGATCATTCAGAGCAAGATCCTCGAGAGGAGCCCGGCATGAGGCAGGACGGCACCTTCATCGGCGTCGACGTCGACGACGCGGTCGCGGCCGACGGCGCCCTGGCGGCGAAGCTCGCCGAGGTCTGCCCCGTCGACATCTTCGCGGCCGACGGCGGCTCGCTCCAGATCGTCGAGCAGAACCTCGACGAATGCGTGCTCTGCCGCCTGTGCCTGGACGCGGCGCCCGGCAAAGTGCGCGTTCTCAAGCTCTACGACGGCGGCGCGGAGCTCTAGAGAACCGCGCGCGCGGCTTCGATGTACGGGCGGTGGGCCTCGCCTTCGTCCGGCAGGTAGGCGAGCGGGTCGTCCAGCTCCAGCGGCCGGCCGAGCAGCCCGAGCAGACAGGCGAGGTGGCACAGCGCCGAGTATGTGCGCGCGTAGCCGCCCTCGCGCGTGATCGCCGGCGCGGCGACCCCAAGATCGCGTGCGACCTCGCCGACGCTCGCGCCGATCCGGTGGAAGCCGGCCATCGATACGCACATCCGCCCGTTGGCGTCGAACTGGCTCGCGTCGACCCCCTGCGCACAGACGATCGCCTCCGGCCGGAAGGCGCGCAGTGCGGGGGCCACGACCTGATCGAGCGCCGCCGCGTAGGCGCGGTCGCCCGAGCCGAACGGCAGCGGCACGTTGAGATTCGCGCCGAGCCCCGGGCCCGCGCCTCGGTCACCGACCTGACCGGACTGGCGGTGGTTGTGGCCCCAGGCGCGGTGATCCATGTGAACGCTGATCGTCAGGACGTCTCCGTCCTCCCAGAAGCACGCCTCCGTCCCGTTGCCGTGATGGACGTCCCAGTCGACGACCGCGACGCGCGCCGCGCCCAGGTCGCGCAGGCGCGCCGCGGCGAGCGCGGCGTTGGAGTAGAAGCAGTAGCCGTCGATCTTGTCCGGCGCGCAGTGATGGCCGGGCGGCCGCGTCATGGCGAGCGCGAGTGGAGCCTCTGCGGAGGCGGCCGCATCAGCGGCGGCCAGAGCGGCGCCCGCGGAGCGGCGCGCAGCCTCCGGCGTGGTCGCCGATGCCCACGTCTGCCCCTCCACGTTGACGACGCCGCGCGCGGACGCCAGCGCGTCCACGCGCGCGACATGCTCGGCCGTGTGGACCCTCAGCAACTGCTCGTCGCCGGCGCGCGGCGCCTCGCGCCAGTCGACGTCGCCGGCGAGCGGGCCGCGGTCGAGCACCGAATAGAGGTTGCGCAGCAGGTCGGCGCTCTCGGGATGCTGCTCGGGAACGGCGATCAGCCCTGAGGGGCCCGCTTCGAACAGGCCACGACCGGTGTCGTGCGCCAGGCAGTCCTCGTGCCGGAAGGCGGTGATCGCGCGTGCCACGTCGCTCATCGGCGGCGGCCGCCCCGCGTCGCCACGGTGACGCCGCCTCGCCGACCGGCCATCGGGTACACATCCGGCATGCCGCCGATGCTAGTTCCAGGCACGGGCGGGCGCCGACGCGAAGCCCCCGTCCAGCCAACGGGCACGGCCGGATGAAGCTCCGTCCGGTCAACAAGAGCGATCGGTCGCAGCTCGCGCGCGTGCTCGCCCGCGCATTCGATGACGACCCGGTGACGCGCTGGGCCTACGGCGACGGCGGCGCCCGGCGGCGCGCGACCGAGCGCTTCTTCGCGTGGCAGCTCGAGCGGCTCACCGGGCAGGACGTGAGCTGGACCACCGAGGCGGCCGACGGTGCGGCGCTCTGGGCGCTGCCGGGAAACTGGAAGGAGCGACCGACCGAGCTGCTGAGCCTGCTGGCGATCAGCGCGTCGAGCGTGGGCCTGAGGGCGCCGCTCGTGCTGCGCGGCCTCTCCAAGCTCGAGCGGCGGCACCCGTCGACCCCCCACCTGTACCTGGCGGTGCTCGGCGTCGATCCGGGCCGCCAGGGCTCCGGCGTCGGGTCGACGCTGCTGCGGCCCGGACTCGAGCTCTGTGACCACGATGGCATCCCCGCTTTCCTGGAGACCGCGAGAGAGCGCAACGTCGCCTTCTACTCGCGCCACGGCTTCCGCGTCACCGGCGAGCTGACCCTGCCGAAGGGTCCTCCCGTCTGGCTGATGTGGCGCGACCCCGCCTGACGACCGGGCGGCGGGGAGCGGCGCCGGCGAACCTGGGGCGGTGCGCGCGCTGTCAGTGGCGCGCGCGCTTGAGCCGCGCGCGCTCGTCGTGCTTCTCGATGACCTGAACGATCAGCTTCAGGTACTGATCGATGCCGCTGACCTTCACGCGGCCGCTTTCGATCGCGCTGCGCCAGCCGCCGATCGTCGGGTGCTCGGCGAGCCGGTTGAACTCCTCGCGGCGCATGTCGAGACGGACCTTCGCGTCGGCCGCGATGTCCTTGGTCACCGACATCTCGGGCAGCACCAGACGGAACTGCTGAGTATCGCCACGGCCATGCAGGTCGATGCCGACGACCAGCTTGAGCGGCTTCAGCGCCGGGACCTCGTCAAGCAGCGCGCCCGCGGTGTTGGCGATCAGAAGCTTTGCGTCCGCGGCCATCACGGCCAACCCTACCCGCCGTTCAGTGCACGAGCGCCTTGAGCGCGATCACGACGATCCCGAAGCTGAGGCTGACCAGCCCGCTGACCAGCGACTGCCGCAGCGTGCCGCCCTCGTCGCGCTCGAGCGCCGCGCCGATCAGGAACAGCTCGCCGAGGCAGACTGCCGTCGCGACGTCGATCGCCGTGGCACGATCGAGCAGGCCTGCGGCACCCAGGAGAAGGACCGCGACCGGCAGCAGCGTCGCGCTGACGAGCGGCCACATCTCGACCGCCGCCTCGCGGATCTCCCGCAGCGTCGGCCTGCGGCCACGCTCGCGACGCTGTCCGACGACCTCCGTGTAGACGTGCGCGAGCCAGAAGACCCACGCCGTCACCAGGATCCCCAGCCCGATCTGAACCAGCGTCTTGCCGGTGTCGTTGTCGTAGACGGCGAGCAGCGAGACGACGACGATCAGGCCGTAGATCGCCGCCGACAGCCGGCGCGGGTCCTCGCGATGGGAGATCAGAGGCCCGCGCATCCGAGCATCGAACCAGAACTAGGCTGCGCGGGCCCCGAAGCTCGAGGGGCGCTGCGGGGCGCGCTCAGATCTTGTGGCGCTGAAGCAGCTTCTTGCCGATCACCATGCGCTGGATCTCGGAGGTGCCCTCGCCGATCAGCAGGAGCGGCGCGTCGCGGTACAGGCGCTCGATCTCGTACTCCTTGGAGTAGCCGTAGCCGCCGTGGATGCGGAAGGACTCCTCGACGCAGAAGCGGCCGGCCTCGGAGGCGAACAGCTTGGCCATCCCGGCCTCCATGTCCGATCGTTCGCCGGCGTCCTTGAGCCGCGCGGCGCGAATCGTCAGCAGACGCGCCGCCTCGACCTGCGTCGCCATGTCGGCGAGCTTGAACTGGATCGCCTGGTGCTCGGCGATCGGCTTGCCGAACGTCTTGCGCTCCTGGCTGTAGCGAAGCGCCAACTCCAGCGCACGCTGCGCGATTCCGACGCCGCGTGCGGCGACGTTCGCACGGCCGACCTCGAGCGCGTCCATCATCTGCGCGAAGCCCCTGTTGAGGCCGGCCTCCTCCCCTCCGAGGACGTTCTCGGCCGGGCACCTGTAGCCGTCGTAGACGAGTTCCGTCGACTCGACGCCCTTGTAGCCGAGCTTCTTGATCTGCGGAGGGACGGTGAGCCCGGCGTACTCCCCGGTGTTCTCGCCGGCGCCGGCCTGCTTCTCGGTGATGAAGCACGTGAAGCCCTTGTGGCGCGGCTGTGCCTCCGGGTCGGTCTTGACGAGCACGAAGACGATGTCCGAGCGCAGACCGTTCGTGACCCACATCTTCTGGCCGTTGATCTCGTAGCGGCCGTCATCGCCCTTCTTGGCGCTCGTCTTGATCGCCTGGACGTCGGAGCCCATCTCCGGCTCGGACAGCGAGAAGGCTGCGCGGATCTCTCCGGTGGCCATCCGCGGCAGGTACTTCTGCCTCTGCTCGTCGGTGCCGTACTTCATCAGCAGGTAGCTGCCGATGAAGTGGGTGTTGATCACGCCGGAGATCGAGATCCACCCGCGTGACAGCTCCTCGACGATCATCACGTAGGTCGTCAGGTCAAGCCCCATCCCGCCGTACTCCTCGGGAATCGTGACCCCGAACAGCCCCAGCTCCTTCATCTGCTCGACGATCGGCTCCGGGAACTCGTCCTCGTGGTCGTAGTGCTCGGCGTTGGGGAGGATCTGCTCGTCGGCGAACTGGCGCACCATCTCGGTGATCGCCTTCTGCTCGTCGGTCTTCTCCTCGAAGGGGACGGCGATGGCCATTGGACTACCTCTCGTGCGGCTTCAGGGACTCGTCTGGCGGCGAACGCGGAAGAACGGGCGTCGCCGATGTCCGCTGAAGGATAAGGGGTGCGACTTCATAGACTGCGCCCACGATGTCCACGAACCCCGCCATCACGCCTGAACGCAGTCGCGAGGTCCTCCCAGGCACGTTCCCCGGCGATCTCGGCATCGAGATCACCGAGATCACGGACACGCTGACGCACGGGCGCATGACCGTCGACGGCCGCCATCTGCACCCCGGCGGCTACGTGCACGGCGGCGTCTGGACCGCGTTCGCCGACTCGGTCGCGGCATGGGGGACCTTCCGCCACCTGCCTGCGGGCGCGGGCTTCACGACGATCGAGATGAAGACCAACGTCTTCGCTGCGGCGCGCGACGGCGACATCCTGACTGCGACGGCGGAGCCGCTCCACGTCGGCGGGCGCACGCACGTCTGGGAGGTGCGCATGTTCCGCGAGGAGCGCCTGATCGCGAACTTCGTCTGCACGCAGATGGTGCTGGCGCAATGAGCCTCACCGGCTGGGACGTCGTCCTCTGGATCCACCTGCTGGCGATGGCGCTGTTCGTCGGCGGTCAGCTCTTCCTCGCGGTCGCAGTCGTGCCGGTCCACCGCGCGGACGGCGGCGAATCGACCTGGCTGCGCCCGATCGCGCGGCGCTTCGGCTGGGCGTCGCTGGTCGCGATCGGCATCTCGCTGGTGACGGGGATCGCAATGGCGTCGCACTTCAAGGTCTGGGACGAGCCGGCGATGCACCTCAAGCTGACGCTCGTCGCCGCCGCGCTGGTGCTCGTCGTGCTGCACCTGCGCGCCGGGCGCAACCCGCTCCTCCACGCGCTGGTCCTGCTCGACTCGCTCGCGATAGTGCTCGCCGCCACGATGCTCTGATGAACTTCGCGCGCGACGTGGTCGGCGCAGCGCCGTCCGGCGCCCTCGCGCTCGTCGAGCTGGCCCGCGACGGATCTCGCCGGGAGTGGAGCTTCGGCGAGGTCGCCGGCGCATCCGCCGCGATCGCCGCAGCGCTTCACTCGCAAGGTGTCCGGCGGGGAGACGTCGTCATGACGCTCGTCGGCAACCGCCCGGAATGGGTCTGCACGATGGTCGCGTGCATGCGGGCCGGCTACGTCGTCCTGCCCTGCACGGAGCAGCTGCGCGCAAAGGATCTGGCGCTGCGCGTCTCGGTTGCCAAGCCCGCGGCGATCGTCTGCGACGAGCGCAACCGCGGCGAGCTGGAGGCGGCCGCGCCACCCTGCCCGGTCCTGCTCGTCCCCGACCCCGGGCTGACGGATCCGGAGCGCGCAGGCGACGCGCCCGCGTTCGCCGATCTGCGGGATGACGAGCCGTGCCTGATCGCTTTCACGAGCGGTACGGCGGGCGAGCCGAAGGCCGTGGTCCACGGACAGCGCTACCTCGCCGGCCAGGCGCTGCAGGCCGAGTCGTGGCTCGGCGCGCGGCCCGGTGAGCTGGTCTGGTGCACGGCCGCGAGCGGATGGAGCAAGTCGGCGCGCAACGTCTTCATCGCTCCGTGGATGCGCAGCGCGCCCGCGCTCCTGCACGACGCTCGCTTCGACCCCCACGAGCGCCTGGAGATCCTCGAGCGCGAGGCGGTGGGCGTGCTCTGCATGGCACCGACCGAGTTCCGCGTGATCGCCAAGCGCACCGAGCCGCGCCCGCTGTCGTCGCTGCGGTCGCTCGTCGCGGCCGGCGAGGCGCTCGACCCCGCGGCGTTGGAGGCGATCCACGTCGCCACCGGGCTCTGGATCCGTGACGGCTACGGCCAGACGGAGACCGGCCAGACCACCGGACAGCCGGACGGACGCAAGCCGGTGGCCGGCTCGATGGGCCTGCCGCTGCCCGGTGTGCGGCTCTGGGTCGAGCAGGGCGAACTGTGTCTGGACCCGCGCAGCGACCCGACCTTCTTCCTCGGCTATCTGGATGAAGGGGTCCTACGGGCAGACGACGGCTCGTGGCTGGTCGACGACCGCCGCGAGCAGGGCACCTGGCGAACCGGCGACCGCGTCCGCGAGGACGACGCCGGGTATCTGCATTTCGAGGGCCGCGCCGACGACGTGATCATCTCGGCCGGCTACCGGATCGGCCCGTTCGAAGTCGAGTCCGCACTCGTCTCTCACCCCGCGGTCGCCGACGCCGCGGCGGTCGCCTCCCCGGATCAGGAGCGCGGGGCGGTGGTGCGGGCGATCGTGGTCCTGCGCGAGGGTCACGCGCCGTCGACCACGCTCGCGCGCGAACTCCAGGACCACGTCAAGGCGCAGACCGCGCCGTACAAGTACCCGCGAATCGTCGAGTTCGCCGACCAGCTTCCGAAGACGAGCAGCGGCAAGATACGCCGCGCCGCGCTGCGCGGCGATGACGACTGACCGGTCAGGTCTGCGCGGCTATCCGGAGCAGGGCCTCGTGGAAGGTCATCGGACGGATCTCGGGGAACCGCTCAGCGGCCTCGTTGCCGTGAATCACCAGCGGAGCGCTCATCCCTTCGATCAGCGGCCGCGCCAGCGCGGCCGGGACCGAGGTCGTGAGGTCACACCAGTAGGACGAGAGCCGCGGCGTCAGCACCGGAACGCCGACGATGATCGGCTGCCGGCCACGCTCCGCTGCGACCGCCCTGATCATGTCGCGGTAGCTCATCACCTCGGGACCGCCGATCTCGACGATCGTCCGCTGCTCGTCGAGCCTCGTCTCGAGCCCGGCCACCAGGTAGTCGAGCACGTCGTCGAGCGCGATCGGCTGCGACGGGGTGTCCACCCATCGCGGCACCAGCATCGCGGGGAGCCGGTTGACGAGGTCTGTGAGCATCCGGAACGAGGCGCTGTCGGTCCCCACGACCATCGCCGCGCGGAACTCCAGCAGCGGCGGCCCGTTCTCGGCGAGAATCCGTCCGGTGGTCTGACGGCTCGCGAGGTGGGCCGACAGCCCGGCGCGCTCATCGCCGAGCCCGCCGAGATAGATCACGCGCTCGACGCCTGCGGCGGCCGCCGCGGTGGCGAAGTTGCGTGCGCCGTCGGCGTCGCGGGTCTCGAAGTCGCCGACCGCCCCGGGCTCCATCGAATGCACGAGGTAATAGGCCGCGTCGACGCCCGCGAGCGCCGGCGTGAGAGTCGCGGGACGCAGCACGTCGAGTTCGACCACATCGAGTCCGGCCCGCCGCTCGCGCAGCTGCTCAGGCCGGCGCGACCCTGCGCGCGGGGAGTGGCCGAGCGAGAGCAGCCGGTCGACCAGAGGTGAGCCGACCGCGCCCGAGGCGCCGGTGACGAGGATCTTCATCACCGCGAACCTACCCGGCCAGCGATACTGAGGGGGTGCGCGCCGATCTCGCTCACCCAGGCGAACTGGGGCCGGACGACGTGAGCGGCTGGCGTGGGCTGCAGGAGGCTGACCCGCTGCTCGGAAGCCCGTTCCTGGGACCATCGTTCGCGCGTGTGGTGGGATCGGTGCGCGCAGACGCGCGCGTCGCGGTGCTCGAGGGCGGTAGCGGGTACTTCGGGTTTCACCACGGTCGCGGAGGCGTCGGATCGCCGCTCGGGCGAACGCTCGGCGACTACCAGGCGCTCGTGGCCCCGCGCGAGCTGACGTGGACGCCGCGGGAGCTCGTGCGCGCCTGTTCGCTGCGGTCCTACGCGTTCGACCATGCGATCGTCGCGCAGACGCCGTGGCGCTCGTCCGCCCGGCTCGTCGAGCGCTCGCCGGTCCTGATGCTCGAGCGCTTCGACCCCGACGCGGACATGCCGTCTGACGCCGCGCGCAAGGTACGGCGCCTCGAGCGCGAGGGCGAGCCGCGATTCGTCTGGCACGAGGCCGCCCCGGACGCGCTTGCGACGCTCGTGCGCTGGAAGCGCGACCAGTACGAGCGCACAGGTGTCTACGACATCTTCGGGCACACGTGGGTCCGCGAACTCGTCGACCGGCTCCACGCGGCCGCCGAGCCCGACCTGACCGCCGCCCTCGCCTGCCTCTACGACGGTGACGAGCTGATCGGCGCGCACCTGTTCCTGCGGGCAGGCGCGGTCCTGCACTCCTGGATGCCCGCTCATGACCCCGCGCGGGCCAAGCAGTCGCCCGGCATCGTCCTGCTGCGCGCGATCGTGCTCGACGCTCCCGGGCGTGGCGTGCGAGTGATCGACTTCGGCAAGGGAACGCAGCGCTACAAGCTGCGCTTCGCGAACGACGCGATCGAGGTCGGGACGGGCTCGGTCCAGAGCCTTCCCGCCTGGGACGCGGTCGCCGCCGCAGGACGCTCGGCGGCAGGCGCGCTCAACCGCACGCGGCTGCAGGGCCGGTACTACCGGCGCTCGCGCCGTGCGCAGGTCGGCTGACGGGGGTTCGCCGGGCCGGGCTCAGGCGGTCAGTTCGCGTGCCATCTCGTCGAAGACGGCGACGTAGTGGTCGACGGCCTCGTCGGTATGGGTGATCGACAGCGTCCACTCCTCTTCGCGCCCGGGCGTCATGAAGATGCCGCGGTTCATGTTGAAGAGCCAGGCGAGATCGGCCATCTCCGCGTCCTGACCGGCCTTGAAGGTCTCGTAGTCGATGATCTTCGTCGGCGAGAACGTGACGCAGCCCTTGGATCCGATGCCGACCGCGTAGCCGGGCAGGCCGTAACGCGCGATGACCTCGGAGCAACCGGTGAGGATGCGGTCGTTCAGCCGGTCGAGCGTCGCGTATGCATCCGCCGTCATGACCTGCTCGAGGTTCGCGCGCGCGGCGGCCATACAGAGCGGGTTGCCGTTGTAGGTGCCGACCTGGTAGACGCTGCCGTCGGCCACGCACGCCATCACGTCCTCGCTGCCTCCGATCGCGCCGACCGGGAAACCGCCCCCGAGCGCCTTGGCGAGCGTCACGAGGTCGGGCATGACGCCGAAGCGCTCGGTCGCGCCGCCGGCGGCGATGCAGATACCCGTCTTTACCTCGTCGAAGATCAGCACGATCCCGTGCCGGCTCGTGATCTCGCGCACCGCCTCCAGGTAGCCGGGCTCAGGGAGCACGACGCCGAGGTTCATCATCGCCGCCTCCATGATCACGCAGGCAGGCTTGCGGTCCTCCGCGATCAGGCGCTCGATGCGGCGCTCCATCGCACCCGCGTCATTGAAGGGCACCGCGATCGTCAGGTCCACGACGGCCTGCGGGATGCCCGCGCCATAGGGCAGGGAGGCGAGGTTCTCGTGGTCGCCGATCGCGTCGTAGGGAACCCCGATCGAGACCATCACGCCGTCGTGATGGCCGTGGTACGAGCCGAAGATCTTCACGATCGTCTCGCGTCCGGTGTGAGCACGCGCGATCCGGATCGCATCCATCGTGGCCTCTGAGCCGGAGTTGGTGTAGCGCCACTGCGGCAGTCCCCAGCGGTTCTTGAGGTCCTCGCCGACGACGATCGCATCCTCGGTCGGGGCGGCGAAGTGAGTGCCCTGCGCGTAGCGCGACGACATCGCCGCGCCGATCACCGGATCGGCGTGTCCCTGGACCATCGAGCCGAAGCCGTTGTGGAAGTCCCACATCTCGTTGCCGTCGACGTCCCAGACCCTGGGGCCTTTGCCGTGCTCCATGTAGATGGGCCACGGATCGCGTGCCTGGTAGGACGAGGCGACGCCGCCCGAGAGGCTCTTGGCGGCGCGCTCGAACGTCGCCTTGGAGGCCTGCGTGCGTTCGTTGAGCCGGGCCTCCTCGCGCTCGGTCAGCTCGCGGATGCGCTGACGGTCGATCTTGGTGTCCGAGGAGGTGGTGGCCATGCGTTCATCGCCTTTGTCGAGCGTTCGGGGCTGCTGCCGAGGTTACCGCCGCGACGACGCCCGCAGCATCATGGGCCACGCGCTCGCCCGGCCTCAGCGGGCATCTCGGCAGATCGCGATCAACACGGTTGCCGACAATGGCTCGACCGGGATACCTTGACGTCATGACGCTTGACGAGCTGCGCCGCGCGGTCGCGGCTGGTGAGATCGACACGGTCGTGCTCGCCCTCACCGACATGCAGGGCCGGCTCCAGGGGAAGCGATTCACGGCGTCCCACTTCCTCGAGGCCGTGCTGCAACACGGAGCCGAGGCGTGCAACTACCTCCTCGCGGTCGACGTCGAGATGAACACGGTCGACGGCTACGCGATGAGCTCCTGGGAGCGCGGCTACGGCGACTTCGCGATGGTTCCTGACCTCGCGACGCTGCGACGCACGCCATGGCTGCCCGGCACTGTGCTGCTGCTGGCCGACCTGCAGTGGCACGACCACTCCCCGGTAGCCGCCTCGCCACGTCAGATCCTGCGTCGCCAGGTGGAGCGCCTGGCCGAGCGGGGCTGGTCCGCTCTCGCCGCGACCGAGCTCGAGTTCATGCTCTTCCGGACCTCCTACCGCGACGCGCAGCTGGCCGGTTACCGGGACCTGGATCCGGCCAATCTCTACAACGTCGACTACTCGATTCTCGGAACCTCGCGCGTCGAGCCGCTACTGCGCCGCGTGCGCAACGAGATGCTCGCTGCCGAGTTGACCGTCGAGAACTCCAAGGGCGAATGCAACCTCGGCCAGCACGAGATCAACTTCCTCTACGACGAGGTGCTGGCTACGGCCGACAAGCACGCGGTCTACAAGAACGGCGCCAAGGAGATCGCCGACCAGGAGGGCATGTCGATCTCGTTCATGGCGAAGTTCGACGAGCGCGAGGGCAGCTCGTGCCACGTCCACCTCTCGCTGCGTGACGAGGCCGGTGCCCCCGTCTTCGCCGAGCATTCCGAGACGCATGACTCGTTCCTCGCCGGCCAGCTCGCAACGCTGGGCGAGCTGACGCTGCTGCACGCTCCGAACGTCAACTCGTACAAGCGCTTCGTAGCCGGTTCGTTCGCCCCGACGACGATCGCCTGGGGCGCCGATAACCGCACCTGCGCCTTCCGCGTGCTCGGTGCCGGACCCGCTAAGCGGATCGAGTGCCGGCTTCCCGGCGCCGACGTCAACCCGTACCTCGTCCTGGCCGCGCTGATCGCCGGCGGGCTGCACGGCGTGGAGGCTTCGCTCGAGCTCGAGCCGGAGCTGACCGGCAACGCCTACGCCTCCGGACGTCCACGTGTGCCGGCGACGATGCGCGACGCGCGTGACCTGTTCGCCGGCAGCGCCGTCGCGCGCCACGCGTTCGGTGACGATGTCGTCGACCACTACCTCAACTGCGCCCGCGTCGAACTCGGCGCCTTCGACGCCGCCGTCACCGACTGGGAGCGCGAACGGGGGTTCGAGCGGCTGTGAGATCGGACGCGGCGAGCCGACGGGATCGAGAGGGGCGATGAGCCGCCGCGCCGAGTCGCCGCCCGACAGCATCTTCGCCGTCGTGCGCTCGCAGACCGCCTTCGAGGAGACGGTCGACCGGCTCGCGACCGCGATCAAGCTCGGCCTGCTGGCTCCCGGGGCGCAGCTCCCCCCGAACGCGAGCTCTGCTCCCAGCTCGGCATCGCCCGTTCGACCCTGCGCCAAGCGCTGACGGCGCTGACCGAGAGCGGCCTGCTGTACGCCGTGCGCGGGCGCAGCGGAGGGACATTCGTCTCCGACCCGCTTCCGCCTGCCGACGCGCCGTCGGCGGAGCTGCTCGCCAGCTGGCGCGAGGCATGCGATGCCAGGCTGGCGGTCGAGTTCGCCTCCGCGGCGCTCGCCTCGGACCGTGCGACGCCCCGGGCGCTGGCGACGATCGCCGACCTGATCGAGCAGCTTGACGACCTGCTCGAAGACTTCGACGCATACCGACAGGCTGACGTCCGGCTGCACATCACGCTCGCCGAGGCGACCGGCAGCGACCGGCTCGTCGCGGCGATGACCCAGTCGCACGCCGAGATGACGGACCTGATCTCGCACATCCCGCACCCGCCGGAGATCCTCTCGCACGCCAACGAACAGCACGCGCAGCTGCTCAACGCCCTGCACGAGCGCAACGCCGCTCGTGCCGTCGCGATCATGGCCGACCACCTGCACGGAACCGAGCACGTGATCGCCGGCCTGCTGCGCGATGCCTGACGAGCGCAGCTCGTGCGATTGAGCACTTGACTTCGATCCGACGACAGGCGTAGATTCGCGCCCGGCCAAGAGGACGGGAGTGCAGACCTTTTGCGCGCACGCGCCCCGCGGCCGGCATCGATCTGTCTGAGGAGGCAAAGCGAGTGAGCACCGTCAAGCAGGCGCCCGTCTCTGACGAGCAACGACTGCAGGAACTCGGGTACGACCAGACGCTGCACCGCGGCTGGAGCAGCTTCCAGAACTTCGCGATCTCGTTCACGATCATCTCGGTTCTGGCCGGCTGCTTCACCACCTACGGCCAGGCGTGGAACAACGGCGGCCCGATCGCCATCTCATGGGGCTGGCCGATCATCTGCCTGCTGATCCTGACCGTCGCGTTCTCGATGGCGGAGCTCGCGTCGGCATACCCGACCGCGGGCGCGATCTACTGGTGGTCCGCACGGATCGGCGGACGCAGGTGGGGCTGGTACACGGGCTGGTTCAACCTGATCGGGCTGATCGGCGTCGTGGCGTCCGTCGACTACGCCGCGGCGGCGTTCCTCAACGCTGTGCTCGCGATATACGGCGTAGAGATATTCGGGATGGACTTCGGCGACAGCTCGAGCATCCTCGCCGAGACCTTCTTCCTCTACTGCCTGATCCTCACGCTCCACATCGGGATCAACATCTTCAGCTCGCCACTGGTGGCGAGGTTCAACTCGATCTCGGTCTGGTGGCACGTACTCGGCGTCGCGGTGATCATCGGCCTGCTGATCTTCGTCCCGAACGATCACGCGAGCGTCGACTTCGTGTTCACCGAGCGGATCAACAACTCCGGCTTCGAGGGCGGCGCGACCAGCGGCGGCTTCTTCTGGTTCTACGTGCTGCCGCTCGGCTTCCTGCTGACGATGTACACGCAGACCGGCTACGACGCGTCGGCGCACGTATCGGAGGAGACCCACGGCGCGTCCGAGGCCGCGGCCAAGGGCGTCTGGCGCTCGGTCTTCTGGGCAGGGGTGATCGGCTGGGCCGTGCTGCTGGCGATCACCTTCGCAGTCTCCGACGCGGGCCCGATCAACGAGGCCGGCGGTACCTCGATCTCGATCTTCGAGACCTTCCTCGACTCGTGGGCGGCCAAGATGATCCTCGTGATCGCGACTATCGGCCAGCTGTTCTGCGGCATGTCGTGCGTCACCAGCGCTTCGCGCATGACGTACGCCTTCTCACGCGACGGGGCGATCCCCGGACACACGATCTGGACGCGGCTGAACCATCACCGGGTCCCCTACATGGCCGTCCTGTTCATCGGCTTCTGGGCACTGCTGGTGACGGTTCCGGCGCTCAAGGGCAACGAGGCGGGCTTCCCGTTCGCGTTCTTCGCGGTCGTGTCGATCACCGTGATCGGGCTGTACATCGCGTACGTCATCCCGGTCTTCCTCAGGTGGCGACTGCGTGACAGCTTCGAGAACGGGCCGTGGACACTGGGCCGGAAGTACCGCTGGCTCAACCCGATCGCGTTCATCTGGGTCTTCCTGTCGGTGATCATCTTCTCGCTGCCGTTCTCGTCCGCCGGCGTCCCCTGGGACGACACGTTCTCCTGGGAGGCGTTCAACTACGCCCCGGCGACGGTGATCGTCGTGATCGTCTTCGCGGCGATCCTCTGGGCGTTGAAAGGCAAGGACCACTTCCACAGCCCGGCGGAGGACATGGCGGCGGAGGCGACGTCGCTTGAGGAGGAGATCGGCGAGCCACCGCCGTTCCCGGAGTCGCCGTAGGTCGGCACCGCAGGCAGGCCGGCCCGCCGATCCGCGGGCCGGCCGAAGTTCCGCGGGCGTCAGCCATATGGCATGGCGCTCACACCTTTGCGAGAATGGGCGTCATGAGCGAGACGCTGGCCGTCATCGAGCCCGCGACCGAGCAGGTCCTCCAGACCGTCGAGCGGGCCGGGCCCGGGCACGTCGACGAGGCCGTCGCCCGCGCGCGTGAGGCGATGCCCGCGTGGCGCGCACTGTCGCCGGTGCGCCGCGCCGCGACCATGCGAGACCTCGCCGCCGCGGTGCAGGACGCGCACGAGGAGCTGGCGACACTCGAGGCCCGCAACGCCGGCAAGCCGATCACCGCCGCCCGCGGGGAGATCGCGATGGTGGTCGACACGCTGCGCTACTACGCCGGCGCTCCCGAGCGGCTTCTGGGTGACACGATCCCGGTCGAAGGCGGCGTGGCGATGACCTTCCGCGAGCCCGTCGGCGTCGTCGGGCTGATCACGCCCTGGAACTTCCCGCTGGCGATCGCCGCCTGGAAGCTCGGGCCGGCCCTCGCCGCAGGAAACACGGTGGTCCTCAAGCCGGCCGAGCTGACGCCGCTGACGGCGCTGCGCTTCGCCGAGATCGCGCTCTCGGCGGGTCTGCCCGCCGGCGTCCTCAACGTCGTCGTCGGTCCCGGGAGAAGCTGCGGCCGGCGACTCGTCGAGCATCCCGACATCGCGAAGATCGCGTTCACCGGCTCGACCGAGGTCGGCGCCTCGATCGCCCGCGCCGCGGCGGGCACGATCAAGCGCGTGACGCTCGAACTCGGCGGCAAGTCGGCGAACATCGTGTTCGCGGACGCCGATGTCGAGGCCGCAGCGCGAGCCGCGCCCGGTGCCGTGTTCGACAACGCCGGCCAGGATTGCTGCGCACGCTCGCGGATCCTCGTCGAACGCGGGGCCGTCGACCGATTCCTCCGCGCGATGCAGGGCGCAGTCGAGGCGATCCGCGTCGGCGACCCGCTCGACGAGACCATCGAGATGGGTCCGCTGATCTCCGCGGGCCAGCGCGACAGCGTCGCCTCGTTCGTCGCCGGCGAGACGCTGGCGATCCAAGGCGAGGCGCCGGACGGTCCCGGCTACTGGTTCAAGCCGACCGTGCTCTTTCCGGTGGATAAGTCGTCGCGAGCGATGACCGAGGAGATATTCGGGCCGGTCGCCTGCGTACTTCCGTTCGACAGCGAGGCGGAGGCGGTCCGGATCGCCAACGACTCCATCTACGGGCTCTCGGGTTCGGTGTGGACGCGCGACGGCGCGAAGGCGCTGCGTGTCGCACGAGCACTCGAGTCGGGCAACCTCTCGATCAACTCCAACAGCTCGGTTCGCGTCAGCACGCCGTTCGGCGGCTTCAAGCAGAGCGGCTACGGCCGTGAGCTCGGGCCGCACGCGCTCGACGCCTATACCGAGGTCAAGACCGTCTACTACCGCACCCAGGAGAGCGACTGACATGGCCGGGCGTCTGGAGGGCAAGGTCTGCGTCGTGACCGGCGCGAGCGGCGGGATCGGGGCTGCCACCGTCGAAGCGTTCCGTCGCGAGGGCGCCCGGGTCGCCGGCATCGACCTGCTCGACGGCGCCCCGGGGGATCTGTCGCTGTGCGTCGACGTCACCGACGACGAGGCCGTCCGGGCCATGTACGCGCGCGTGCTTGAGGAGTTCGGCGCGATCCACGTGCTGTTCAACAACGCCGGCATCTCGCCGACGGACGACGACTCGGTCCTGGTGACCGGTCTGGAGGCCTGGCAGCGTGTGCAGGACGTGAACCTCAAGTCCGTCTTCCTCTGCTGCCGTCACGGGATCCCCCACCTGCTGGAGAGCGGCGGCGGCTCGGTCATCAACACCGCGTCGTTCGTGGCGACGCTCGGCGCCGCGACCTCGCAGATCTCGTACACGGCCTCCAAGGGCGGCGTGCTCGCGATGTCGCGCGAGATGGGCGTCGAGTTCGCGCGACAGGGGGTGCGTGTGAACGCCCTCTCCCCCGGTCCCGTCGACACACCGCTGCTGCGCGAGCTCTTCGCCAAGGATCCCGAGCGCGCTGCGCGGCGGCTGGTCCATGTTCCGATGGGACGGTTCGGGCGCGCCGAGGAGATGGCCGCGGCGGTGCTGTTCCTGGCCTCCGACGAATCCTCCTTCATCACCGCGTCGAACTTCCTGGTCGACGGCGGCATCTCGGGCGCCTACGTGACGCCGCTCGGCGACCCGGCGGATTAGCGCGGCATCGCGACGACGGCGTCGATCTCGATCGCAGCGCCACGCGGAAGCGCCGCGACGGCGTAGGCGACGCGCGCCGGCGGGTCGTCCGCGAAGAACTCGCCGTAGGCGTCGTTGACCGTCGCAAAGTCGGCGATGTTCGTCAGGTAGACGGTGCAGCGGACGGCGGCGCCCAGCTCGGTGCCCGCGGCGACGCATATCGCCGACAGCGACTCCATGCAGCGCCGCGTCTGATCCGCGACCGAGCCGCCGACCAGTTCCCCGCTTCCGGGGTCGAGCGGTATCTGCCCCGAGCAGAACAGGAGGCCGCCGGACACCACTCCGTGGCTGTACGGGCCGATGGCTGCGGGGGCTCCCGCTGAAGTGACCGTCCTGCGTTGATCGGACACGGCTCTCCTGGTGGACCTTGAGGGCAGGCCGATCCTCGCAGGCATCGTGGGCGCCGGCAACAACGCGCGTCTGCTGCCGGCGAGCTGGCAGCAGACGTCCGCTACCGTGAACCCGGATGGCCGCGCGCCGCCCCACCGCCGTGCTCGCGACCGCGTTGACGGTGGCCATCGTCGCCCTGCTGACCGCCACCGCCACCGCGAGCGCCGCACTCCCCGCCGCTCCCTGCGGGCCGAGCGGCTTCCTCTGCGGGCAGCTCGCCGCCCCTCTCGATCGTGCCGGCGGCCTCGGCGGAGCCGTGAGCCTGAGCTTCTCGATCCTGCCGGCCGGCACCGCGCCGGCCAGCGAGGCCGTCGTCGGGCTGGCGGGCGGCCCGGGGCAGGCGGCGCTGCCGCTCGCGCCTACGTTCGCCGAGGCGCTGGAGCCACTGCGCCGGACGCGCGATCTGCTCGTCTTCGACCAGCGCGGGGTAGGTGAATCGGGCCCGCTTTCGTGTTCGGTGTCCGGCTGGCCGCGCCGTGCTTCGAGCGCAGCGGCATGCGCCCGGCAGCTCGGCCCGGCGCGCAGCCGTTACCGGAGCGTCGACACCGCACAGGACATCGAGGCGCTGCGCGTGGCGGGCGGCTACGAGCGCCTCGTCCTGTACGGCGTCTCCTACGGCACGAAGGTCGCGCTGGCCTACGCCGCCCTGCATCCCGACCGCGTCGCGGCGCTCGTGCTCGACTCGGTCGTGCCGCTCGACGGCCCAGACCCGTTCGCGCGGCGCGCGTTCCGGGCGACCGGACGGGTGCTGCGCGAGCTGTGCGCCGCGCGAGCCTGCGCAAAGGCCACGGGCAACGTGACACGCGACCTGCGGCGCACCGTGCAGAAGCTCGAGCGCCGTCCGCTGCGCGGGTCGGTCACAGCCCCGAGCGGCAGGCGCCTTCGCGTCCAGCTCGGCGCGGCCGCGCTGTGGGGCGTCCTGCTCGCCGGTGACCTCAACCCCGCGCTGAGAGCCGAGCTGCCCGGCGCGATGCGCGCCATGCTCCGCGGCGACCGCACCCCGATTCTGCGCCTGTCGGCCCGCGCTGACGGGCTCAACGGAACCGCGGTCGCGCGCAGCGGACGCCTGCAGTCGTCACCGGACGAGTTCAACGAGACGCTGTTCGCGGCGACGCGCTGCGAGGAGACGCCGTTCCCGTGGAAGCGAACATCCGGGCCGAGCGGGCGGCGGAAGCAGTTGAACGCCGCTGCGAAGCGGGTTCCTCGAGCCAGCCTCCACCCGTTCGGGCGCGGCGTCGCCCTGGCATCGGGGGTATTCGACCTCTGCATCGCGTGGCCGGTCTCCGCGGCGTCGCCTCTCCCCGGCGCGCTGCCACAGGTCCCCACGCTCGTGCTGAACGGGTCGGCCGATCTGCGCACGTCGGCCGAGCAGGCGCGTTACGCGGTCGCCTCGATTCCCGGCGCTCGGATCGCCATCGTCGCCAACACCGGCCACTCGGTGCTCGGCAGCGACCTCGGCGACTGCGCGGCCCGCGAGATCGCCGCGTTCGCGTCGGGCACCGCAGCCACCTGCGAGCCCGCTGCCAACCTGTTCAAGCCGACCCCGGCGCCGCCGAAGAGCCTCGCCGCCGTGAGCGGCAGGTCCAAGAACGCCCGAACGGTGACGGCGGTGCTGGCGACGCTCGCCGACGTTCGCCGCCAGCTGATCGGGGACGCGATCGCCGCCCAGCGGCCGGTCACCGTCGGGTCACGCACCGGTGGACTGCGCGGCGGGGTCGCGATCGTCGAGGGCCGCTTCGCGACCCTGCGCGAGGTCTCGTACGTTCCGGGTGTGACCGTCTCCGGGAACTTCGCGTTCGGCGCCGGGACCACGCAGGTTCGTGTCCGGGGCTCGCGTGCGGCGCGCGGGAGCCTCTCGATCGATGAGCAGGGCCGTGTGACCGGGACGCTCAGCGGGCGCCGTGTCAGCGTGATCGCGTCCGCCGCGAGCGCGCGGACGCGTACCGTCTGGCCCGAGCCGCGGTTCCCCCACACGGCGCTGCGCCTGCCGTGATGGCCAACGCACTCGCCCGCGAGACCTCGCCCTACCTGCTCCAGCACCGCGACAACCCCGTCGACTGGGTCCCGTGGGGCGACGACGCCCTGCGCCGCGCACGCGAGGAGGATCGGCCGCTGCTCGTCTCGATCGGCTATTCAGCCTGCCACTGGTGCCACGTGATGGAGCATGAGAGCTTCGAGGACGCCGAGATCGCAGCGCTCATGAACGAGCACTTCGTCTGCGTCAAGGTCGACCGCGAGGAGCGCCCGGACGTCGATGCCGCTCTACATGGAGGCGGTCCAGGCGATGACCGGCCAGGGCGGCTGGCCGCTGAACGTCTTCCTCACCCCCGATCAGGCCCCCTTCTACGGCGGCACCTACTTCCCGCCGGCTCCCGGCCATGGGCGCCCGTCGTGGCGCCAGATCCTGCTGGCCGTTTCCGACGCCTGGGACAAGCGGCGCGACGAGATCCGCGATGACGCCGCGGGCGTCGCTGAGCGCCTTCAGGGCGGCGCCCTCCTGCGACCGAGCCCCGACCCGATCGCCCCCGAGCTGCTCGACGAAGCGCTCACGACGCTGCGCTCCTCGTTCGACGCCGTCAACGGCGGCTGGGGCCGCGCGCCGAAGTTCCCCGCTGCGAGCGCGATCGAGCTGCTGCTGGCGCGCGGGCGAGCTGGCGATGAGCCTGCAGTCGCTGCGGTCGATGGCCTCAGGCGGGATCAACGACCAGGTCGGCGGCGGCTTCGCGCGCTACAGCGTCGACGCGGCCTGGACCGTCCCGCACTTCGAGAAGATGCTCTACGACAACGCCCTGCTCGCGCGCGCGTACCTGCACGGCTGGCTGGCAAGCGGCGACGAGCTGCTCAGGCGCACCTGCGAGGAGACGCTCGACTGGGCGCTGCGCGAGATGCGCGCGCCGGATGGAGGCTTCTTCAGCGCGCTCGACGCCGACAGCGAGGGCGTCGAGGGCAAGTTCTACGTATGGACCGTGGCGGAGCTCGTCGGCGCACTCGGCCCCGACTCCGAGGCCGCGCTCGACTGGCTCGGGGCGAGCGACGAGGGCAACTTCCACGAGGGCCCGGAGGGCTCGAACGTGCTCGAGTCGACGCGGCCCGGAGCCTGACGCCGAGACCCGCACCCGGATCAGGGCGCGACTGCTCGAGGTCCGCGCACGGCGTGTCCGGCCGGGCACCGACGACAAACGCATCACGAGCTGGAACGCGCTTCTGGTCGGCGCGCTCGCCGAGGCCGGGGCCGCGCTCGAGCGCGATGACTACCTCGGCGCGGCACGCGATACCGCGACGTTCCTGCTCGAGAAGCTGCGCACCCCGGACGGGCGACTGCTGCGCACCTACAACCAGGGGCGAGCGAAGCAGCCGGCGTTCCTGGAGGACCATGCCTTCCTGGTCGAAGCCCTGATCACGCTCTACGAGGCGACCTTCGACGAGCAATGGTTCGAGGCCGCGTCAGCGATCGCCGACGACCTGATGGCGCTGTTCGCCGACGCAGAGCACGGAGGCTTCTTCTCCACGGCGACCGACGGGCAACAGCTGCTGGCGCGCCGCAAGGAACTCGAGGATCAGCCGATCCCGTCAGGCGGCGCGAGCGCCGCCCTCGGCCTGCTGCGCCTCAGCCTGCTGACAGGAGAGCGCCGCTACGAGGAGGCCGCGCTCGGGCACCTGCGACTGCTCCACCCGATCGTCGCGCGCCACGCCAACGCATTCGGGCACACGCTTCAGGCGATCGACCTGCACCTCGGACCGGCGCAGCGAGATCGCGCTCGTAGGTGAGGACCTGAGGCCACTCGAGCGCGTCGTGCGCTCAGGACTGCGCGCGCGAACCGTGCTCGCGGGTCGCCGGATCGCCGCAGACGGCGGCGAGGCGCCCACGCGTGTTCCCCTGCTCGAGGCGCGGAGCCCGGTCGAGGGACGCGCGGCCGCCTACGTCTGCGAGCGATTCGCATGCCAGGCGCCGGTGACCGACCCCGACGAGCTCGCCGCGCTGCTCGCCTGACCGGGCCCGGCGCCGCACGCGCCACGCCACGCCACGCGGCGCCGCACGCGCCACGCCACGCGCAGCGATGGAGGTTTGTCACGCATACGGAGACAAACCTACGTCGCCGGTCGCACGAGCGCCGCGCGTCTCAACCGCGATGACGGTTAGTCACGCATATGGAGACAAACCTACGTCGCCGGTCGCGGTGGCGCTTCTTCGGAGTCCTTGCACGAGGCCCCGCGTGCGGCTCGTGTGAGAGCGCGCACACGAGCCGGGGAGGCTCCCGGATGGCCACTAACCTGGGCTGCCTTGTGCTGCGCCGCGGGGCCCCGGCGCAATGACCGATCGACAGCAAGACGTTCGTCATCATGTCCAAGCTCCTCAAGATTCCGTCGGGCCACCGTGCCAAGTGGGTCGTGCTGGCGGTGTGGCTGCTCGCCCTGTTCGGAGCGTCGGCGGCACAGCTTCCGGCGAAGTTCGCGGACGCTGAACGCAACGACTCGGCCTCCTACCTGCCTGGCGACGCCGAGTCGACGAAGGCACTCGACGCGACCGAGGAGATCCAGGGCGCCGAGAACGTGACGATGGTGATCGTGTATCGCCGCGACGGCGGGCTGACGAGGGCCGACCGCGCCAGGATCGCCGCCGATCGGGCCGAACTTCAGGCGCTCTCGCTGCCGGCGACGGGGGACTTCTCCAGGCCGCGGATCAGCCCCGACGGCAGCTCGGCGATCGTCGTCGCCGACATCGCCACCGACGGCGAGGCGGAGACGATTCGCGGTCCGGTCGAGGAGGTCCGCGGCAAGGTCAGCGGCGACCGCGGCGGTCTCCAGGTCAGGGTCACGGGCTCCGCCGGCTACTCAGCCGACGCGATCAAGGTGTTCGAGAGCATCAACGGCACTCTGCTGCTCGCCGCGGTGATCCTGCTGCTGTTCCTGCTCGCGCTGATCTACCGCAGCCCGGTCTTCATCTGGATTCCGCTCTTCGCCGTGGGTGCCGCGGAACTCACCAGCCGCGCGGTCGGCTACGCGCTGACCGAGGCCGGCGTGACCGTGAACGGGCAGTCGTCGTCGATCCTGTCGCTGCTCGTGCTGGGAGCCGGCACCGACTACGGCCTGCTGCTGGTCGCGCGGTATCGCGAGGAACTGCGCCGAGAACCCGACAAGCACTCGGCACTCGCGACCGCGCTGACCGCGACCGGGCCGGCGATCATCGCCTCAGGCCTGACGGTGATGCTGGCGCTCATCTGCCTGTCTATCGCCGAAGTCAACGGCACCGCGGGCCTCGGCCCGATCGGCGCGCTCGGCATCGCCATCGCGATGGTCTCGATGCTCACGCTGCTCCCGGCGCTGCTCGCGATCACCGGCCGCAGGGCCTTCTGGCCGCGAATCCCACACGTCGGTGACAGCGGCACCGACGTGATGCACGGCGGCTGGCGACGCTGGGGCGACGCGATCGCGCGACGCCCGCGCCCGATCTGGATCGGCAGCGCAGTCGTCCTGCTGGTGATGACGGCCGGGCTGGCCAGCTTCAGCACCGGCCTGACCCAGAGCAACCAGTTCCGCGACTCCGTCGAGGCCGTCGAGGGCCAGGCGCTGCTCGCCAAGGCCTTTCCGAGCGGCGCCAACGCCCCCACCGACATCGTCGTGCCCGCCGGCCGGGACGTCGCGAAGGTTCAGCGAGCCGTGGCCGACCTGCCAGGGGTGGCGTCGACCAGACGCGTCGCGGAGGGCTCACCGGGCGTGTACCTGCAGGCGACGCTCGAACGCGACCCCTATTCCACCGCCGCGTACGACCTGATCCCCGAGATCCGCCGCGCCGCCAAGAGCGCGGGCGGCGAGACGACCCTGGTCGGCGGCGCCACGGCGATCGAGCGCGATCTGCGCGCGGCATCCGAGCGCGACAACCGCAAGATCATCCCGCTCGTGCTCGCCGTCGTGTTCCTGATCCTCGTGGTGCTGCTGCGAGCAATCGCAGCGCCGCTGCTGCTGATCGCGAGCGTAATCCTGTCGTTCGCCGCGGCGCTCGGCGTGAGCGCGGTGGTCTACGACGTCGCCTTCGGGTTCCCGGGAAGCGACCCCAGCCTGCCGCTCTTCGCCTTCGTCTTCCTCGTCGCGCTCGGCATCGACTTCAACATCTTCCTGATGGCCCGAGTGCGCGAGGAGGCGCTGAGCTACGGCACGCGGCGAGGAGTGGTGCGTGGACTTGCGGTGACCGGCGGCGTGATCACCTCGGCCGGGATCGTGCTCGCCGGCACGTTCATGATCCTTGCGCTGCTGCCGCTCGTCTTCCTCACCGAGATCGGCTTTGCGATCGCGTTTGGCGTGCTGCTCGACACGTTCCTCGTTCGCTCGACGCTGGTGCCCGCCCTGGCGCTCGACATCGGGCCGAAGATCTGGTGGCCCTCGCGACTGGCGCATGAGGGCGAGGCCGGCGAGACTCGCGCCGCTCGGCCGAGGAGAGCGAGGAGACGGACCGAGCTGCCGGAGCCGGCCGGCGTCGGCTGACGTCATCGCGAGCCTGGACGAATCGCCGGTTGACCTCCGGTGCCGCCGGTAGCCTCAGCGGCCGTGAGGATCCACCGTGCCCTTCCATGCGCGCTCGTGCTCGCGCTCGTTCCGGCGAGTTCGGCAGCCGCGGCCCAGCTCGCCACCAACGCGAAGTGCTACGTGGCGGGCAGCGACATCGCCGTGGCCGGCATGGGCTTCGGGCCAGGTAACCCGATCTTCATCGAGGGCCCGCAGATGTTCGCGTCGACGCCGGCTGACGGCGCCGGGCTCTTCTCGACGGTGCTCAAGGCGCCCAGCCTCGGATCGTTCATCGCCCCCGGCTACAAGAAGTTCACGCTCACCGCGACCGATCAGACGACCCGTGATGCGGCCAGCGTCTCCTTCAAGGTCGCGAACCTGACCTTCGCGACGAGCGGCGGCGTGAAGTCGCCGCGCTCGAAGCGGACCTGGAAGTTCAGCGGCTTCATGCAGCGGCCCGGCAAGCCGATCTACGGTCACTTCCGCCGCGGCGGCCGGACCTATGCGAACTACCGCTTCGGCGTTCCGAAGACGTCCTGCGGAACGCTCAAGAAGCGGGCCCCGGGAATCCCCGCCAAGAAGGTGCGGACGGGCAGATGGCTCGTCCAGGTCGACTACAAGCGCAAGTACAGCAGCAAGACCAGGCCGCGCGTGACCTCGACGACGACGGTCTTCAGGACCTTCCGCCGCTAGCGACGCGCCCAGCGGCCGGCGCGCAGGGACTCAGAGAACCGGCAGGTAGCGGTCGAGTTCCCACTGCGTGACCTGCACGCGGTAGTCCTCCCACTCCTGCCGCTTGATCTCGATCAGGCGGTTGAACATGTGCTCCCCCAGCGCCCGCAGCACGAGCTCGGACTCCGAGGTCAGCTCGACCGCCTCGCCCAGCGTCTCGGGAAGCTGCTCGATCCCCAGGCGACGGCGCTCGTCAGCGCTCAGATGGTAGAGATTCTGCTCCATCGGCTCGGGCAGCTCGTAGCCCTTCTCGATCCCCTCGAGGCCAGCGTGCAGCAGCGTGGCGAAGGTCAGATACGGGTTGCAGGCCGGGTCAGGACAGCGCAGCTCCATTCGCGTCGCCTTCTCGCGGCCCGGGTGGTACAGCGGGACGCGGACGAGCGCCGAGCGATTGCGCCGTGACCAGGCGACGTAGACGGGCGCCTCGTAGCCAGGGACGAGCCGCTTGTAGGAGTTGACCCACTGCGCGAATATCAGGCTGAGCTCACGCGCGTGGCGCAGCTGCCCGGCGATGAAGGCCTTGCCGACGTCGCTGAGGAAGTAGGTGTCATCGGCGTCGAAGAAGGCGTTGGCACCGTCCTTGAAGAGCGACTGGTGCGTGTGCATCCCCGACCCGTTCTCGCCGAACAGCGGCTTGGGCATGAACGTCGCATGCCAGCCGTACTTCATCGCGTACTCCTTCACCGTGATGCGGTAGGTCATGCAGTCGTCGGCCATCTTCAGCGCGTCCGCATAGCGCATGTCGACCTCGTGCTGGCTGGGCCCGACCTCGTGATGGCTGTACTCGACGTGGATGCCGAGCTGTTCGAGCGCGAGCACCGTGTCGCGCCGGGCATCGGACCCGGCGTCGAGCGTCGTGAGGTCGAAGTAGCCGCCGCTGTCCAGCACCTCCGTCCCGTGCTGATCCTTGAACAGGAAGTACTCGAGCTCGGGTCCGACGTTGAACGTGTCGAACCCCATCGACCTCGCTCGCTCAAGGGCGCGGCGCAGCACGTGGCGCGGATCTCCCTCGTAGGGCGTGCGCTCGGGGGTCAGCACGTCGCAGAACATCCTTCCGACGCCCTGCTCCTCGGGGCGCCAGGGCAGCACCGCGAACGTCGCCGCGTCGGGCATCGCGATCATGTCCGATTCCTCGATCGCGTTGAATCCGGTGATCGATGAGCCGTCGAAGCCCATGCCCCCGTCGAAGGCGTCGTCCAGCTCGTCGCGGCCGATGCTGAACGACTTCAGCCGGCCGAGGATGTCCGTGAACCACAGACGGATGAAGCGAATGCTGCGCTCCTCGCAGAGCGCCTTGACGTCAGCCGCCGTGGTCGGTTTCGGTTCAGACATCGGGTCAGCCTAGATGATGTTCGAGTCCACCTCGGTGGGTCTGCGACGGCACGCGGCCGCAGAGCACGGAGGGGGCCGTCGTGCGGGCGCGGGCTCAGATGCGGACGAGCCAGTCGCGCGCCCACGAGTGCAGCTCGTCGATCGTCGGTGCGAGCGCGCGGCCCATGTCCGTGAGCCTGTAGAGGACACGCACGGGAGGTCCCTCGTCGACCTCACGCTCAACCAGCCCGCGCGCCTCCAGCTCCTTCATCCGCTCCGAGAGCAGCCGGTCGGAGAGCTGCGGCACGGCGGCGGCGACCTCGGAGAAGCGCAGCGCTTCGCGGTCCAGCAGGACGGCGACGATCGCCCCCGTCCAGCGGCGGCCGATCAGTTCGACGGCCTCGTGGTACAGCGGACAGCAGGCGCTGCCCGAGCCGACCGGCGGCGGCTGAGGCTCGGGGTTCAGCATCGGGCCAACCCTACCCCGGCCGGCCACGTCGGGGTGGTGAGCATCCTGAGCGGTACTCGCGCTCACGCCGCCATCAGTCGGCCCTGTTCGCTCGAGCCGTCGACCGGTACCTCGCCGGCGACGTTGATCATCGCCGTGAACGTCTCCAGCGCGACGAATGCGATCGCCTCGAGCAGTTGCTCGTCGGTCCAGCCCGCCTCACGGGCCTCCTCGTGCAGGTGCGCGGGGGGCCTTCCCTGCTCCTCGACGAGCGACCTCAGGAAACGCAGCAGCATCGCCTCGCGCTCATCTCGCGACTCGAACTTGCGCGCAGCGGCGATCTCGTCGAGCCGCAGTCCGGCAAGCCGCGCCGAGCGCGTGTGCGTCGCGATGCCGGGCTCGGACCCGTGGTGGTCGGCGATGGCGAGCGAGATGCGCTCGAGCGTGGCCGCGTCGAGGCTGCCCTGCCGAAGCTCGGAGCGGAACCGCGCGTAGCCGCGCAGTGCCGCAGGAGAACCGGCGAGCACGCCCAAGAAGTTCGGAAGCTGTCCGGCCGTTGCGATCGCTCCGCGCAACACGGGCACCGAGCCCTCAGGAGCGCTGAGTTCGTCATGGATCGGGAAGCGGCTGATCGCTGTCATCTGCGTGCCTCGGAAGGGGTCTGGGGGCGTCGTGCCGAGCTTGTTCGTCCGTGCAACCGACTTACGACAGGTAAGTGTATCGGGAGCACGGCGGGATTCAAGCGCTCAGCGTCACGAGACCCAGTCGCCGGACGGTCGGCTGGGCGCCGACGCGCCAAGTCCGCGCGCGTCGCAGGGTGGCTCGCGGTGTGGTGACGCTCAGCGCGAGGCGCGAACCGCGGCGCGGCCCGCGGCGAGTACTCCGAGACGCCGCGCAGCAGCCCAGGTCAGGTCGTAGTGGACGCCCGCGACGTGCGGACCCCGATCGACCACACGGGCGACGACCTCGCGGCCCCCGTGCTTGAAGCGCACGCGGGTCCCGCACGGCAACGTCCTGTGGGCGACGCCGAGCAGGCGGCTGGTCAGCTTGTCGCCGCACGCGGTGCGGCGCCCATACATGCCGGGCCCGTACCAGGTGACGACGCGGCTGCGCAGGTTCGACCGCGAGGGCGCACCACCCGAACCTGTGTCAGAGGGCTTGCAGCGCGGCGCCTTGCTGCGCAGCGCCGTGATAGTCGCGGGCCCGGCGATGCCGTCGACCGGAAGGCAGCGGGAGCGCTGGTAGCGGCGAACCGCAGTCCGGGTAAGCGGGCCGTACAGCGCCGTCGCGGACGCCGGCAGCAGCCCGCGATCCTTCAGTTGACTCTGCAGCTGGCGAACATCGCGGCCCTTCATCGGGACGTGAAGCGTGCGATCGCCGAGGCGCGTCGCGGCCTGGGCGCTGGCCGCTGCGATCAGGACCAGCGCAAAGCCGAGCAGGACGGCCCACATCGCGACGCGGTCCGGACGGCCGGCGCTGCGAGCCTCTGCGCTGCGCGTCGGGCGGCGACGCTCCGCGTCGACAAGCGCGCGGGGCATCGGCACCGCCGCTGGGGCGCCGCGGCCGGTGATCAGCACGGTTCGCCGCGCCGAGGGCGCCGCGACGGCCTGTGGGCGCGGGCGCGCTGAAGGCTCGTCGGCGCTCGCGTCGCCGTGCGCGCGGAGGTGTTCGACATCGGCCCACCATGCGCGGGCCTCGTTCTTGGACACGGGGCTTCGATCCTCTTCCGTCGGCTTACGGGGTTAGCTGACGGGCTCGCGCAGAAAGAGCAGCGCTACGCCGGATTCACCGGCGATTCGCCCCAAAGGCATTGGGTCCCCCGCTTCCCGGCGCCGTTCCGTGTGTGTTCACGGCAGCACGCTGGGAACTCAGCGGTTTGATCTGATGCAGGATCCTAGCGGTATCGAATCCGGGATGGCCGTCCGCCCACGGCAAGAACCCGTGCAAACGGCGTACTTGCACGCGATCCTGCGGGCCGCCGCAGTCGACCTGGAGCCGTTGCGACGGCGCCGATCGGCACTTTCGGGGCGCGCTGAACTAGCGGCCCGCGACGGCGGCGACGTAGTCCGAGACTTCCTTGGCATCCTCGCCGGTCAGCAGACCGGCGGGCATATTGCCGTTGCCTCGTGCCCGGCCGATCAGGACCGCGTTCTCGACGAGCCCCGCCGGCGGCCTGAGCACGTCCAGGTTGGGGCCGATCTTGCCGACCGCATTCGAGGCGCGCAGCGTGTGGCAGTTCGAGCAGCTTGCAGCGAACAGCTCACGTCCATCGGCCTGCGTGGCGGTCAGGTCGACGCCGCCGATCGCTTGTGTCTCGGCATTGTCGGCGTTGTCGACGGCGAGGATCGCCGGAATCCCGATGCCGAGCGCGAGGATGACGATCGTGATGCCCGCATAGATCAGGCGGTTGGCGCCCCGCGAGGGCGGGGCGTTGCCGGGCGTGCGGCGCCCGGCGAACGCCGCTGCGACGACGCCGAGGCCGATCGCGACGAAGACGAGTACCAGTGCGGTGACGGCGACCATCCGGCGCGGCAGCCTACACGGCGGAGCCCGCGGAATGCGTGTTCGGCGGGGGTTCAGCGACCGATGGATTGCCGCCGAAGGCCTGCGTGTGCGGCGCTGCGCTCAGCGTCTTCTGCCCTGGGCGAACGACATCACGGGCGGCGCCACCGCGCGGAACCCGGCGCCCACAGCTTGTGCGTCCTCCCCTTCGCGCTGCCTCCACTCACTGTCGCGCTCGTCCGGCGGAGTCATCTCCCGGACATGTGCGACGGCGGCCCCCGGCGCCTCCAGCGCGGTGAGCTTTCGGACAAGGACATTGACGGCGCCGCCGCCTGAGGCGAAGCGCTCGAGCTTTCCCTCGGCGACGACGAGCGGCTCCGTGCGGACGACCAGCCTGTGGCGTTCGTAGACGGGCGGCGGGACGATCAGGTTGATCGTCCCGAACTCATCCTCGAGCAGCATGAAGACGACGCCGCTCGCGGTACCCGGGCGCTGCCGCGCGACGACCATCCCGCCGACCCGCACCCGCACGCCGTGGGCGGTCCGGCCGAGACCGTCGCTCGGAACCGCCCCTCGCTCAGCGAGCCGATCGCGCAGCAGCGCGATCGGGTGCGCCGCCGTCGTAAGGCCCGTCGTCGCATAGTCGGCGAGCATCGCATCCCAGTCACCGAGCGCCGCCAGCCGCGGCGCCCGCGGCAACCCGAGCGGCAGCGCCAGCTGCGTCCCACCACCCCCCGCCGCCGCCGGCGGCACAGCGACACCAAGACGCCATAGAGCCTCCCGCCGCGCATACCGATCCCGTCCCCCACCGGTCCCGGGCGAGTCGCCATCCAACGAAGTCCCGCCACCCCGTCCACCACGAACCCCGGCCGATCCATCGTCGTCGCCCGGCAAGGAAGCAGGGAGCGTGGCGTGCTTCAGCACGCGAGCGACCGATGACACAGCCGGCGGCGACGAGGCGCGGCCGGCAAGGGAGTCGCATGCGCCGGCCCACGCCAACCTCGTCAACGCCGGGCGCCCTGCACCGGCGCGTGAGGCGAGCCCTTCGAGCGAGCGGTAGGGACCGCCGGCCTCGCGTTCGGCGACGATCGCGGTGACCTCGTCCTCGCGCACGCCGAGCACGTGGCCCAGGCCGAGACGGACGGCCCCCTGCGCGGTGACGGCTGCGCCGACCGCGCTCGTCGTTGACGTCGGGGGGCTCGACCGGGATGCCACGACGCTGCGCCTCGTGGACGAGCGCGTCGGGCGGGTAGAAGCCCATCGGCTGCTCGTCGAGCAGCGCGGCGAGGAACTCCGGTCCGTAGTGCACGCGCAGCCATGTCGACTGGTAGGCGAGCAGGCCGAAGGCAGCGCCGTGCGCCTTCGGGAAGCCGAAGCCCGAGAAGCCGACGATCATCGTGAAGACGCGCTCGGCGAGATCCTCGTCGACATCGTCCCAGCGCGCGATCGCGCCCTCGACGAAGCACCTGTGGTGGGCCTCGATCGCCGCGGCGGAGCGTTTGCGGCTCATCGCGCGCCGCAGTCCCTCCGCCTCGCCGGGCGAGAAGCCCGCGAAGGCCATCGCGACCTCGATCACCTGGTCCTGGAAGATGATCGTGCCGAGCGTGTCGCGCAGGACGGGCTCGAGCGACGGGTGGTCGTAGGGCACCTGGTAGGTGGGGTCGGCGCGCAGGCGCTGGCGGCGCTCGATGTAGGGGTTGACGGCACCGCCCTGGATCGGGCCGGGGCGCACGATCGCGACCTGGATCGTGATGTCGTCGAGGTTCTCGGGTCGCGTGCGCCGCAGCGAGGCCATCTGCGCACGACTCTCGATCTGGAAGACGCCGGTCGTCTCGGCGTTCTGGATCGCCTCGTAGACCTCGGGGTCGTCGTAGGAGATCCGCGAGAGGTCGATCCGTTCGTTGCGGCGCGCGGCGATCTGCTCGACGCAGCGCTCGACGGCGGAGAGCATCCCGAGCCCGAGCAGGTCGATCTTCAGGAAGCCCGCATCCGAGCAAGAGTCCTTGTCCCACATGACCATCTGGCGCCCCTCCATCGCCGCCGGCACGACGGGGCAGCAGTCGACGAGCGGGCGCGTCGCGACGATCATCCCGCCGGGGTGCTGGGAGAGATGGCGCGGCAGTCCGTATGCCTCACCCGCCAGCTGCGCCAGATGGCTCCAGCGGCTGGGCGTGGCGTCAGCAAGGCGGTCCGCTCCGAGCGCGGACTCGATGTCCTTGTCGACCGCACGTGATGACCAGCCCTCGGAACCGCGTGCGACGCGCTCGATCTCCCCGGGTGGCAGGCCGAGCGCCTTCCCCAGTTCACGGATGGCGCCGCGCGCGCGGTAGGTGGGAAATGCCGCCACGAGCGCTGAACGGTCGCGTCCGTAACGCTCGTGCACGCGCGGGATCAGCCGTTCGCGCACGTCACGCGGGAAGTCGAGGTCGATGTCCGGCAGCGCCGCGATCTCCTCGTTGAGGAAGCGCCCGAGGAAGAGCTTGTTGGCGACCGGGTCGACGTGCGAGAGGCCGGTCAGATAGCAGACGATCGACGAGACGGAGGACCCGCGCCCGCGCCCTGGCGGCAGCAAGGAGCGCACGGTGTCCGGTCCGCGCACCTCGGCCGCCACCTCGCGCGCGAGCTCGAGCATGTCGCGGTGCAGGACGAAGAAGCCCGACAGTCCCAGGCCGTCGATCAGCGCGAGCTCCTCCTGAAGGCGCGCGGCGGCCTCGTCGCGCAGGCGATGGCCGGGCGGGTAGCGGCCGTCGAAGCTGGCATGGCAGGCATGCGCTAGATCGCGGCCTGCGCTCTCGTCCTCGGCGCCCGGGTAGCGATAGCCGAGGTCCTGGTCCAGGTCGAAGGTCAGTGTCTCGGCGAGCCGCGCAGTCTCGGCGACCGCGTCGGGATGGTCCTCGAAGCGCGCGGCCATCGCCTTGGGCGTCGCGAGCACGTGCGCGTGGTTGCCGCGCCGCAGCGGCTCGGACGAGTCGAGCGTCGCGTGCTCGCGAACGGCGACGAACGCGTCCTGCAGCCGTGCGCGCAGCGGCGTGTGCGCGTGGACGTTGCCGGTCGCCACGCAGCTGACGCCAAGGCGTGCGGCGAGCGCCGCGAGCCCGCGATTCAGCGTGCGGTCGTGACGGGCGAACGGGCGCTGCAGCTCGACGCGGAAGGCGTCGCGCCCGAACGCCGCCAGCAGCCGGCGCATCGTCGGCTCGTCGCGCACCCCCTGACGCGCGCAGCCGCTCAGGCAGACGAGCCCCTCGGCGTGTGCCTCGACATCCGCGAGCGTGACGCTCGGCGCGTCCCACGTGCGGCGCGCCGCCTCGCGAGTGTGAGCATGCGCACGGGTGAGCAGACGGCAGAGGTTCGCCCAGCCGCGCGCGTCGCGCACGAGCAGAGTCAGATGGCGGTGCTCGCCCTCGCGCGGCGCACCGTCGTCGCGGAAGCGCAACTCCGCCCCGTGAATCGCCCGCAGCCCCAGACCCTTCGCGGCCTGCGCGAACTCCATCGAGCCGCAGACCGCGTCATGGTCTGTGAGCGCGAGCGTCGTATGACCGCGCTCGAGAGCCGCCGCCACAAGCTCCTCCGGGAGCGTCGCCCCGTCGAGGAACGAGAAGGCCGAATGGCAGTGAAGCTCGACGTAGGATGACACGAACGTATGTTCGCATGACCCAGGGGACGGACCGGGTGCCGGGCTCACGACGTCTGCGCAGCGGGCAGACAGTCGCCGCGCTCACGCCACGGGCCGCCCGCCTCGCGCGTGCCGGCTGCCACCAGCCGCAGCGACTCCGTCACCCTGCTCCCCGCGCCACCGATTCCGATGCCGAGCGATGCCTCGGCGTGGGCGCCGCGGCGGCGCGTCTCGATCTCGTAGGCGAGCGCGCGGGCGCTGCCCGCGACATCGAGCCGCTCTCGCAGCGCGCGCGAGACGGCTACGGCGTCACCGGCCCGCAGGCGCGGCCGGCGCAGGGCGCGCACGAACGCAGCGGACGCCGCGAGGTTCGCGGGTTCGGTCAGGTCGAGCCGGCGCTCGAGCACCGCCAGCCGCCCGCTTCGCGAGCGCGCGCTGTCACCGTGCAGCGCAGCGCGCAACGGCACGGGCAGGTCCGTACCGCCCTGCACGCCCAGCGCCTCGACGACCACCAGCTCGAGCGGGCGTCCGGCGGCATCGACCGTGAGCGCGTAGCGCTCGCCGTGACGACCCGCCGCCTCTGCCCCGGCGCCCAGGGTGGCGACGCTCGCCGAGAGCTCGTTGCGACGACGAAGCGTCAGCGTTCGCACGCCGTTGACCCGGTCGAGTCGCGATCCGAGCAGGTCCTCGGCCTCAAGCGCGATCCCGACGCGGCCGAGACGGGCGCTCACGCTGCTCGCAAGCCCGTGCTCACCGAAGGTCTCGTCGGGCTCACGCGGTCGCCCGCGAGCATGCATGCCGCGCAGCGCTATTCCCGACATGCGCGGAGCGGATCGCGCCGCCTGTGCCGCCAGCGAGCGCACGAGCGCGTCGGCCTCGGCGTCGCTGCGAAGACGCCACACGCGCCCGCGTCCGATCCGTCCCTCGACCGTTCCACCGACCGAGCCGCCGAGCGACAGACCGCCGATGCCAAGGCGCGCCCCGACAGCCACCTGCATACCGGCTCCCGCGTGCGAGACGAGCGTCACGAGGACGCTGCCGTCGGAGCGATTCTCGCGCAGCCGCGTGCTGCCGCCCGCCAGCTTGACGACCGCTATGCGCACGCTCGCCTCCGTGGACGCGGACTGCGAGCGCGTCACGCACGGCGCTCCCGCCCGCTCGCCGCAGTCGCCGCCGCGCACGAGGCAGATCGCGCGCTGCATCTGCGCGACGACGGTCTCGGCGATTCCCCCAACGGAGACCAGCAGCGCTCCGGCGGCGAGCACGACGCCTGCGAGCAACAGCAGCGCGGCGTACTCCAGCGTCGACTGCCCTGCCTGCGCGCGCATCCCGCCAACCTGCCGCTGCGCGCGTCACGGGACAACGACGGAACGGTCACGCAAGCGCGTCAGCGGTGTCGGAACCACGCGCCGGCGACGAGGTCGCGGAACACGATCAGATCGCGGCCGTCGACCGTCACCACCTCCCAGTAACGGCGGCGCAGCGGACGGGCCGTCCACCAGCGGTCCTCGACGAGCCACGACTCGCGAACGCCGACGACCTCATGGCCGTCGACATCGAGTGGCCGCCCGCCGCGGCCCGCGTCCACCTGGGCGGGCTGCGGCACTCCGACACGACGCGCGCCGGGCGTCATCGCTCGAACGGCGCCAGCACCGCACGTCGCTCGGGGACACGCGAGTCGGGATCCACGGCGAGCACGCGCAGCGCGGCCTCGGGACCGGCGGCGGCGCGCACCTGGCGCACCGCCTCACGCAGACGCCCCGCGCGCTCCGCGGCCTTGTCCTCGAACAGTGCACGCGCACCCGCGTGCGGAGGTCCGAAGCGCTCGGCCGTCAGGCGCAGCGTCTGCGCCGGCGCGGGCAACAGCTGCAGGCGCTGGGTGAGCGCGAGCCGCATCCGCAGCGAATCGGCGAGCGGCTCCCGGAAGACGACGCGCTCACGCCAAGTACCGCCCTCCACGAGCGTCGCCGCGAGCACGGCTGCGCGCAGCGTGCGCCCACGACGCTCGTTGCGAGCGAGCAGGCGATCGACGAGCAGCTCGAGCGCACGCTCGAGCTGTGCGCCTGAGGCCGACTCCTCCAGCTCCAGCGTCTCCTCGAGCAGCTCGCCGGGAACACGCGGGCGCAGCGGCGTGTCCAGGCCATGTGCGAGATCGTGCGCCAGCAGGCCGGCCGGGCCGAAGCGATCGGCGACATCGCCGCGCGGCAGGGCCGCAAGCCCGCCGAGCGTCATGATCCCCAGCTGCTCCAGCTCAGCGGCCAGATGCGCGACCTCCGGCCGGCGGCGAAGCAGCGCCACCGGCTCACCGCGCAGGTCCTCCGCGCCGCTCACCAGCTGCGCACGACGAGTGCGCGCCCGGCCGGCTGCGGCCAGCGCGCAGAACCGCGAAGGCCCGGCCCCGATCCGCGCGGGCAGACGCAGCGCAGCGCGGACGGCGTTGACGGTGCCGTCGAGCGAACCGCCGTGCAGGCGCCGCAGTCCGTGCGCCTCGAAGCACGCCGATCCGGCTCGCTCGCTCTCGACAGCCGCGCCGACGGCCTCCAGTCGCCCGAGCACCTTCTCCCAGGCATCGGCGACACCGACCGGGTCGGGCGGGATCAGCGCCAGCGACGGGGCGCGCGCCAGCGCCTCCCCCAGCCGCATCCCCGGATGGACGCCGAGCGACTCGGCAGCGCTCGAGACCTCGCCGACCTGCTGTTCGCGCCCGGGCTCCGGCGCGAGCGCCATCGGCCCCTGCGCGAGCGCAGCGCGACCGCCCGCTGCGATGGCAAGCTCGAAACGCGGAAGGAGAACGCAGACGATCATCGAATCGAACACATGTTCGCATCCGACCTACGCGAGATGCAAGGCCACGTGCCCGGATCTGGGAGGACCGGGCGCGTGGCCGTTCTCCGCAGCGACTCGCCGGGCACGCCGCGCGGCCTCGCTGAGGCGATCAGTCCCCGCTCAGGCGGTCCAGGACGTCGCCCAGCCTGGTGACGACCCCGAAGTCGCCCTTGAGGTCGAGGCGCCCGTCGAGCAGCGCTCGCCCGGGGTCGAGCTCGCCGCCGACGATGCGCACGAAGTCGGCCACCGTGAGCTGCGCGGTGACGCCCGGAGCATCTGCGAGACCGCAGCGCGCCACCGCTCGCCCGGAGCGCGTGTCGATCGTCCAGGTCCGCAGCGTCCCGTCGGTGCGAAGCAGGTCGCACTGGAGCTCGCCGGCGAAGCTGACCGCGAACCCGGGAACGCGCTCTGCGAACCGGCGGAAGACGAGGCGAAGACCGAGCCGCGAACCGATCGTCCATTCCAGACGGCGGTCGCCGGAGCGGCTGACGAAAGAGCGGAACGCCTGGGCGCCACGGTCGTTCATTCGCAACTGGAGATCGGCGACGCTCACGTGCAAGAGAGACTAGGACCGCAGATCGCAAATAGAAGAGGCCCCCGAGGGGGCCTCTTCCTTAGCGTGCCGATAAGCCGGATTCTGTCGTGGACAGTCATCCATCTGTGCGGCCTACCTGGACCTCGGCGGGCAGCCTGCGAGCGGTCCTGCTTGGCCTTGCATCCGGTGGGGTTTACCTGGCCGCCGTGTCGCCACGACGCCGGTGCGCTCTTACCGCACCATTTCAACCTTGCCTGTGCGAGGTGAGCCGACGTCCAGCTCACCCCGCCATCGGCGGTGTGATTTCTGTGGCACTTTCCCGCGGGTTTCCCCGGGTCGGTCTCCCGACCACCGCGCCCTGTGATGTCCGGACTTTCCTCGACGGGTTGTCTCCCCCGCCGCGACTGCCTGGCACACGAGACCAACGGTAGCGCGCGATCGGCCCGGCGCCTAGGGCCTCACGACATCACGGCACGACAGCCGGCGCACTCGCCGACCACCGGCCCGGCGCCGCGGCGGGACAGCATCGTCCCACCGCAGACCGGGCAGTCGGTCGCCGATGCGGTGCGGAGGTCCTCCCAGGCGCCGACGAGCAGCTCGTCGAGCGTCTGCCTCCGCGCCGCACGGCGCTCCGCCGCGCCGGCCGCGAACGGCACCGGCGCTTCCGTTTCAAGAGTCGGCGCCGGGCACGCGGTGCGCCGCGCGCCACGATCGGAAACACGTGCGCGTGCGACCGCGGGCGACCGGGTCACGCGGTTCATCGAACGCTCCTGAACAGGCCCACGACGCGCCCCATGACCCTTACGTCCTTGGAGCGGATCGGCTCGAGCGAAGCGTTCTCGGGCTGAAGGCGCACGTGGTCGCCCTCGCGGAAGAAGCGCTTGACGGTCGCCTCCTCACCGACGAGCGCGACGACGATCTCGCCGTCGTCGGCGACCTCCTGAGGGCGCACGACCACGTAGTCACCTTCGAGGATGCCGGCATCGATCATCGAGTCGCCGCGCACGCGCAGCACGTACTCGCCGTCCTGACCGCCCGCGACGGAAGGGACCTCCAGGTACTCCTCGATGTTCTCCTCCGCGAGGATCGGCTGACCGGCCGCTACCGCTCCCACGAGCGGCAAGCCGGGGCGCCCGCGGCCGAGCGCGCCCTGCACCGCCTCGGCGGTGTCGCGGGCGACGCGATCGAACAGCTCGATCGCCCGCGGCTTGGTCGGGTCGCGCCGCAGCAGGCCCAGCTTCTCGAGATTCGCCAGGTGGGCGTGAACCGTCGACGAGGAGGTCAGACCGACGGCCTTCCCGATGTCTCGCACGGTCGGCGGGTAGCCCTGCTTCGCCGAGTAGCGCTTGATGAAGTCGAATATCTCCTGCTGGCGCTTCGTGAGGTCCATTTGGTCTCCCGCCGAGGTCCGCAATCGAACAAGTGTTCGTAAGAGTAGCGCCGCACATGGACGGAACGCAAACGCCCGGTGGACGTGACGAAAACGGGCCTACCCACTGCTATCCTCGCGCTCCCCGCGCCGCTGCGGGCCGCACTCGCGCCGATGGCGGAATTGGTAGACGCGCCAGGTTGAGGGCCTGGTCCGGGATAACCGGGTGGAGGTTCGAGTCCTCTTCGGCGCATGTGATGTGAGCAGCCTTGTCCGCAGACCCCGCCCCGGCGGGGTCTGCTGTTTGCGGGCTCCGACCGCGGAGCCGGGGGGCGCCGCAGCCCGGTGCCCGGAGCGCCGTCGGCTCAGAACACCACGGTCGTGCCCGCGTGCACGATCGTGCGGTCCTGGAGGTGCGCCTCGACGGCGCGCCGCAGCACCGTGCGCTCGACGTCGCCGCCGATCCGCGCGAGCGCGGTGATGTCGTCGCGGTGCGAGACGCGCACGACGTCCTGCTCGATGATCGGCCCGGCGTCGAGCTCCTCTGTGACGTAGTGGGCCGTCGCCCCGATGATCTTGACTCCGCGCTCGCGAGCCTGGCGATAGGGCTCGGCGCCGACGAAGGCCGGCAGGAACGAATGGTGGATGTTGATCACCGGTGCGCCGAGGCCGGCGAGGAAGTCACCGGACAGGATCTGCATGTAACGCGCCAGCACGACCAGGTCGAAGCGCCCGGCGAGCAGCTCGAGCATCCGCTGTTCGGCCTCGCGGCTTGGTATCGGGCGTGACCGGGACGTGCTCGAAGGGCACGCCGAACCCGGTCACGTCAGCGGCCGCAACGTCGTGGTTGGAGATGACCAGGCCCACGTCACCGTCAAGCTCGCCGCGGCGCGCGCGCCAGAGCAGGTCGAGCAGGCAGTGCTCCTCGCGTGAGACGAGGATCGCCACGCGCTTGCGCCGGTCGGGGTAGGCGACGCTCCAGTCCATCTCGAAGCGCCGCGCGACCTCGGTGCCGAAGTCGTGCTCCAGCCGCTCCCCCGCATCCCCCGCCGCCAGCTCGAACTCCATGCGCATGAAGAAGCGCCCGCCCTTGGGATCGGTGGTGTACTGGTCGGACGAGAGGATGTTCGCGCCGCGACCCGCGAGGAACGTCGAAACGGCAGCGACGATCCCGGGGCCGTCGGGGCAGGAGATGAGAAGGCGGCCGATCACCCGCCGCATTCCAGCACAGCTTGGAGCGTCAGCTCGCGAGCCGCAGATCGCGGCGCCGCTCGCCCCACTCGCGTCCGACGGCGACCAGCACTTCGAGCATCGCCTCGCGCGCAGGCGATGCCCACGACTCCGAGGCTGTGGCTGCGACGATCCGGCGCGCGGGAGCGCCCGATCCGAGCGAGCGCACCACGACGTCGTCGCGCACCGTCACGCACGCAAGGTCCGGCAGCATCGACACGCCCACCCCGGCCGCCACGAAGCCCTGGATCGCGTTGTAGTCGTCGATCTGGAAGGCGACGTCGGGGCTGAAGCCGGTCAGCGCGCAGGCCCGCAGCAGGATCCGAGCGTCGGGGCAGGTGCCCGTGTCGGAGCTCATGATCCACGACTCGCCCGCCAGGTCCTCGAGTCGTACGCGCCGGCGCCGCGCCAACGGATGATCGGCCGCGAGCAGCGCGTACATCGGATCGTCGAGCAGGACGGTCCGCTCGATGCCGGCGACGTCGTGCTCCGCTGAGTCCGGGATCTCGATCGCGAGCGCGATGTCGGCCTCCCCCGCCTTGACGAGCGCCATACCGTCCTCGGGCTCCGCCGGGCGGAGCGACAGCTCGACGCCGGGATGCTCCGCGCGAAAGCGGGCGATCGCCCGCGGCATCAGCGATGCGGCCACACTCGGAAACGCGACAAGACGCAGACGGCCGCCCCTGAGCCCCGCGATCGCCTCCAGCTCGGCCTCCGCATCCGACAGGCGCGCCACGATCGCATCGGTGTGTGCGACCAGTGCACGGCCTGCGTCGGTCAGGTGCACCCCGCGCGCACCACGCTCCACGAGCCGCGTCCCGGTCTCGCGTTCGAGCGCCGCGATCTGCTGTGAGACCGCTGACTGCGTGTAGGCGAGAGCCTCCGCGGCGGCGGAGAACGAGCCGCGCGCGGCGACCTCTCGAAGGACCCGCATCCGACGTACATCAAGCATAAGCTGTACTTGTATCAGGTACGTCAAGAGTTCATTTGTACTACTGCGATGGCAGTGGCACCCTGGACCCATGACCACTGCATCCACACATACTCATTTCGGGACCGCTGCAGAAGACGCGGTCGTACTGCGCCCCGCAATCACCAGCGACGCCGACGCGCTGCGCAGGCTCGCGGAACTCGACAGCGCGGTGCCGCTGCGCGGCGCGATCATCGTCGCCGAGCGTCACGGGGAGATCTCGGCAGCGCTGGAACTGAGCAGCGGCCGCTCGGTCGCGGACCCGTTCGCCCCGACGACGGAACTCCTAACCCTGCTCGAGACGCGCGCCACGCTGCTGCGCGGTCCCGCGAGAAGCCGTCGCCGGCTCAGGCTGCGGCGCGCGGAGCCGGCACAGCCTCTGTCCCTGCCCCCGGGCCTTCGCTGACGTCCAGGTCGGCGGCGGTGAGGTCGTCACCGCAGCGCTCGCAGGTCAGCGCCGCGCTGACGTCACCGCCGCAACCCGCGTGCGTGACCAGAGTCGGGGGCCCGTCGGGAGCGCGGTGCGCGTCGCCCCAGCGCATCAGCGCGATCATCACCGAAAGCAGGTCGCGGCCGGCCGGGGTCAGCACGTACTCGTAGCGGGGCGGGCGCTCCTGGTAGGGGCGGCGGACCAGCACGTCCTCTTCGACGAGGCGCTCGAGGCGCGACTGGAGAACGTTGCGGGCGATCCCGAGCCGCTTCTGGAACTCGTCGAAGCGGCGCGTGCCCGAGAGCGCCTCACGTAGAACGAGCAGCGTCCAGCGCTCGCCGACGACCTCGAGCGTGCGGGCGATCGAGCAGTGCTGCCCGGCGTACTCACGACCCAGCATCCGCCGATTGTAGACCGCGTTGCACCACGAAACTCGCTCGTGCAAGGCTGCCGTCATGCTCGAGGACTTCACCTGGCGCGACGGGGAGCGCACGATCCGCTTCGGCCGGGGCGCGCTCAGCGACGCAACGGCGCTGCTCGGCGAGGACTACGTTCTGTTGACGACGCAGCGGGCGCTCGCGTCGGCGCCGTCGATCGCCGAGCGTGCCGGCGCCGTCGTCAACGTCCCGGGCGGCCGCGTCGACGACGTCGCCGGCGACCTGCTCGCACACGCGGCGCCGGGCGCACGACTGGTAGCGCTCGGCGGCGGCCGCGTGATCGACGTCGCCAAGGCGCTCGCCGCCGCTTCCGGTGGCGGAGCACGCGTTGCGGCGGTGCCGACGACGCTGAGCGCCGCGGAGATGACGTGGCTCCACCGCCACGCCCGCGGCGTCGATCCGCAGACGCCTCACGTGCGCCCGCAGCTCGTGATCAACGATCCCGACCTGTGTGCGTCGCAGCCCACAGCGGAGCTGGCGGCGAGCGCCGCCAACGCCCTCGCGCATGCCGTCGAGAGCACAGCCACGACCGCAGCCAGCCCTGTCCCGTCGCTGGCCGCGCGCGACGCGGCCCGCCGGCTGGCACGCGGCCTGCCCGATGACGGCGAGCCGGACCGCGAGCAGCTGGCACTCGGAGCGCTGCTCGCCGGCTACGCGATCGACAGCGCCTGGTACGGACTGCACCACGTGATGGCGCAGACGCTGGTGCGCGAGACCGGCGCGTCGCACGGAGCGGCAAACGCGGCGCTGCTGGCGACGACGAGCGCGGCGCTGCGCGAGCGCAACGCTGATGCATTGGACGAGCTGGATCAGGCGATCGGCGAAGCGGTGGAGGTCGTCGCACGCAGAATCGCCGGGCGGGCCGGAGTCCCGCGGCTGCGCGACGATGGCGTGGACGAGGCTGCGCTGGAGGACTGCGCGCGTGCTGCCGCCGGGCGCGCGGAGCTCGCGCTCACGCCGCCTCCGGCGACGGCCGCAGAGCTGCTCGAGCTCTACCGCGCTGCGTGGTGACCGCGCTGCCTAGCTGACCCTTTCCTCGACGGCCCGGCGCCGTGTCACCGGCACGGCGTCGATCGCCAGCAGGCGCAGCAGCGCGCGTCCGAGCGAGAGCGGCCCGTCGAAGTCCACGCGACCGTCGGCGAGCCGCGCGATCGCCCCGCGGCCGCGGCGCGTCGTCGGCTTGGGAAGCCCGCCGGCGAGCGGCGCGACGATCAGCGCATTGACGTCGGCCAGGCGGCCCGTGAGGACCAGGTCGCAGGCGCGGTCATCACCGTGCCCGTCGTCGGACACGTCGATCACCTCGCCGAGGAAATCGATCCGCACGGGCGCGTGGCCATCGCCGAAGCGCATCTGGATCGAGCCGCGCATCGCGGCGGCCAGTTCCGGCCGCCGCTGCGCACCGGTGCGCACCAGCACGTAGACGCTCGGGGCGATCGACTCACCCGCCAGGTCACCGAGGCGGACGAGCGGCGCGGCGTGATCGAGATCGGACATCGACGCGCCAGTCTCGGCCCTCGGCGGCAGAACCTGTGTGAGCGCCCCCACACGACGGTCGGACAGATCTGCGAGCGACGCGACACTCGCTCCCGCCCCCAACGCGATCTGAGCGAGGGACCGTCGTCGCGGGCCAGGACACAGGGAGCGTGGCGTGCGCCAGCACGCAAGCGAACCGAGGACGCCGCCCGCGGCGGCGAGACCCGCTCAGATCAGGCCCAGGGTTCCTTGACGAGCAGAATGATCACGATGAACCAGACGATCGCCAGTGCGACCGTCCAGCGGTTCAGGTTGCGCTCGACCAGCGAACCGCCGCCGAGCGTGCCGGAGCCGGTGCCGACTCCGAAGGCGCCGGACAGGCCGGCGTCCTTGCCGGAGTGCATCAGCACAAGGAAGATCAGCCCGACCGAAAGGGCGACGCAGACGATTGACATGATCGTGGTCATGGGCGCCCGATGGTAGCGATCTGCTCGCGGTCCGACTCCGCTGACGGGTCCTGCGGACCGAGCGCATCGAGCGCGTGGAGGATCTCGATCGCCTCGGCGCGCAGGCGCCGGTCGAGGTCGCGCCAGTCCTCATCCGACAGCTTGCCGGTACGACGGTCCATCTCGGCATCGGCGATCTCGCGGTACTTGGTCCGCTTGTCCGCCTCGAGGTCCGCACGCCGCCCCTCGTCGGCAAGGCGGGCCCGCTCGCTCACGCCCTGACGAAGGGGCGCCACGACGAAGGCGGCGACGAGCGCTACGAGCGCTATCACGAGAATCGGTGCGAGCACGTCCATGCGGCGGAATCCCAGCGAGCGCGGGACGCTACGCGCGGCCGAGCTCCTCAGCGACTCGCGCCGCATAGCGGGCGCGTACGCGCCCACGCACCGCACCCGGTTCGGGCCAGGCCGCGATCAGGCCGCCGCCGAGCGCGATCAGCGCGCCTAGCCAGAGGAAGGTGACGAGCGGCGACACGAGGATCCTGAACTGAGCCTGCGGCTCACTGCTGCGGTAGCGGTCGACGAGCCCGACGAGCGCCGCGCCGAGAAAGTCGGAGCGCTGGTCCACCGTAAGGCTGTCGCGCGCCTTGGCGAACACCGCGTCACCCTCCTTGATCACCGGCTCCAGCGCAGCGATGTCCGGCTGCTCGGCGATCCACAGGTCGCGGCGGATGCCGGCCTTCAAACCGATCTCACTCGTGGCGTTGCCTTCGAAGTACCGGCTCAGGGCGCCCACCATCGGAGCGTTGATCGGGTAGTACGCGCGCTCCGGGGTCAGCGTCGCGACGTAGTCGCCGTCGCGCGTCACGCGTACGCGTGACCCGAGCGCGATCCGCTCGAGCTCGCCGGCGCGCTGGGCGATGCGAGCAGTCGGCCTGACGTAGGTGAAGTCGTAGCCCCCGACGCGTTCGGTCTGTCCGGGGCTGAGGCGCACGTCGCGCTCGTACTGGAACGCCGACGACGCGGCGACGCCGATGAACAGCACCGAGATGCCGATGTGGACCAGGTAGCCGCCGTAGCGTCGCCGGTTGCGGCGCACGACGCCCACCAGCGCCTGCGGCGGCGGGTCGCCGGTCATCGCCTGGCGCGCACGCATCCCGCGCCACAGCTCCTGAACGCCGATGCCGATCGCAAAGGTCCCGAGCGCGAACATCGCCAGCGAGAGCGGGCTCTCGCCGGCCCGCGTCAGCAGCGGCGCGAGCACGAGCACCGCGATCCCGGCGAGGGCGGGCACACGCAGGCTGCGCCAAAGGCGCGATGCGGTCGAACGCCGCCAGGCGATCACCGGCCCGATCCCCGAGAGCAACACGAGCACCAGCACGAACGGCACGATGTAGTCGTCGAACCAGGGCGGGCCGAGCGCCCGCTTCTCCCCGAGCGCCTCCGTGATCAGCGGGTAGAACGTGCCGAGGAAGACGACGAACGCGATTCCCATGAAGGCGACGTTGTTGGCCAGGAACATCGACTCACGCGAGAGCAGCGAGTCGATCCGCGCGTCGCTGCGCAGCGCGTCACCGGTGCGCGTCGTCACCAGGTACACCGAACCCGCGGTCATCGCCACGATCAGAGCGGTGAACGCCCAGGCGATCGTGTTGCCCTCCTGGACGAAGGCATGGATCGAGTCGAGGATCCCGGACCGCACGAGGAACGTGCCGAGGATGCAGAGGACGCCGGTGGCGAGGATCAACGACGCGTTCCAGACCTTCAGCATCCCGCGCCGCTCCTGGATCATCGCCGAGTGCAGGAAGGCCGTTCCGGTGAGCCACGGAAGCAGCGAGGCGTTCTCGACGGGGTCCCAGGCCCAGTAGCCGCCCCAGCCCAGCTCCGCGTAGGACCAGCGTGCGCCCAGCAGAATGCCGGTACCGAGGAGCAGCCACGCGGCGAGCGTGAACATGCGGGTGGCGCGGATCCACTCGGCGTCGACACGGCGCACGATCAGCGCCCCGACGGCGAACGCGAACGGAACCGAGAAGAGCGTGTACCCGCCGTAGAGGAAGATCGGATGACTGAGCACGCTCGGGTGGCGCAGCAGCGGGTTGAGTCCGAGCCCGTCGGCCGGGCCGACTGCGACGCGTTCGAACGGGGATGCCGTGAAGAACAGCAGCGCCGCGAAGAAGGCCGCCAGGCCCAGCAGGACCGCCGTCGCGTACGGCGTCACGTCGCGCATGCGGCCGCGGACCGAGTAGACCGCGAGACTCGAGGCTCCGGAGAGCATCAGCAGCCACAGCAGCAACGACCCCTCCTGCGTCGCCCACGCCGCGGCGATCCGGTAGTACCAGGGCGTCGTCAGCGACGACTGCCCAGCAACGACGGGGAAGCTGAAGTCAGATGTCACGAAGGCGACTTCGAGCAGCACGAACGCGAGCGCCACGACCGCGAACAGGGCGTAAAGCGCGCGCCGTCCCGAGACCACCCAGCGCTCGCGCCCGGGCGCAGCGCCGTACAGCGAGGCGCCCGCCCCGTACACCGAGAGGCCCAGCGCCGTGAGCAGGCAGGCCTGGCCGAGGACGCCCATTACCCGCTCAGGAGTTGGCGGCGCCGCCGGCCGGCCGCTCTTCGGTGAACTTCGACGGGCACTTGGTGATCAGCGAGTCCCTCTCGCCGACGTAGGTCGCGCCGTTCTTTCGGACCGTGACGATGATCTCGCGCCCCTCCTTGAACGGATCGGGGACCGTCCCCGTGTAGCTCACGGGGACCGAGGCGGCGCCGTCGCGGTCACGCACGCGGAAGTCCATGCCGGCAGCGGTGCGCTCGATCGATCCCTGCACGACCTTACCCGTGAGCTGGTAGCTCTGATCTGCGTTTGCGGACGCGAGCAGGCGGCTCGGCGTCACGGCTGACGACGATGCGGAGAAGCTCGTGTACGCGAGAGCGCCGGCAAGCAGGAGCGCGGCGGTAAGCGCGACCACGAGCCGGATGCGGCGCTTCCGAGCTGGGTCCATGGCCGCCCAGCAGTATCGCAGGCCGGGCCACCGGAGGCTCGGACTACGTCGTCCGGCCACAACCTGAACACGGTCTAAGGGAACCGCAGGGAGTTGCCGACCGAAGTAGAAACCAAACCACTCGTATGGCGTTTCCATCCACACACCGCACGATGCGTCCCCGAAGCTCGATCCGCTCGGCCACGATGGCCCGCCTGACGCGCAGCCCGCGCTTCGCCCGCGGCCATGCCGCGCCGGCGACGCACGAAGTCACCAGCTACCACCTTCGAGCCAGGGCCGCGGGAGGCCCTGAGGATCACGCGCTCTACACGTGCGACTGCGGCCACGTCTTCGAAGCGGACGTCTGCGCCAGCGTCGACTGCCCCCGCTGCGGCGACGAGCAGACCTGGTGACGGCGAACCCGCGCTGAGCCGCGCAAGCCAGCGCGGCCGTAGTCTCTGAGCGTGGCGCACAGACAGCTTGTCGGCGGCCTTGTCGTGGCAGCGATGGCGCTGGGCTCGGTCTTCATGTGGCTCGGCGTTCCGACTCTCTGGATCCTGCTCGCCTCGCGGATCTCACCCTCCCAGCAGCCCGGGATGGGGATCTACGCGATGCTCATCGTCTGCATACCGCTGACGATGGTCCTGGTGGGAAAGGGACTGTCGTCGCTGAACCGCCTCTACGGGCGAATCACGCGGACGACGCCGACGACGACCCGCCGGCTCACGTCGCCGTGGCTTCGCTCGATGCGGGGCGAGCGCGACAGCGGCCGCGAGCATCAGGTGCTCGACGTCGTGATGATCTGGAGCGTCGGGCTCGCGGGTCTCTGCCTGGCGGTCTGGTTCTTCGGCTTCGCCGGCTCGCCGTTCTGAGGCCGATTGCTGGCAATATCGGGGCATGAGCTCGATGACCGGCCTGAAGAAGGCGGACGGACAGCGGCTGAGCCTCGCGCTGGCGGCGTTGTGCGGCCCGTCGACGCTGACGCTGAACATCGCCTCGCGATCACCGTCGCCGCCGATGCGGCGCGTGCTCGAGACGGTGTTTCCGCTCGTGTCGCTGCCCTATCGCAACGACGCCGCGATGCGCGACCTGACAATCGACGTCCCCGGTGGGGCGTCGATCCCCGCGCGCCTCTACGAGCCGGAGGGCGTCGGTCCGGACGCCGGCCTGCTCGTGTTCATGCACGGCGGCGGCTTCATCCTCGGGTCGCTCGCCTCACACTCGAACCTGTGCCGCTTCACGGCCAGACGCGCGGGCTGCAAGGTCCTCGCCGTCGGATACCGCAAGGCGCCCGAGCACCCCTTCCCCGCCGCGCTGGACGACTCCGTCGCGGCGTTCCGCTGGGCCGTCGACCACGCCGGCGAACTCGGGATCGACCCGTCGCGCATCGCGGTCGGCGGCGACAGCGCGGGCGGGAACCTCGCCACCGGGATCGCTCTAGGCCTCGACCTGGACGAGCCGCGGCCATGCTTCGCCTGGCTCATCTATCCGCTTGTCGACGCCGACCTCACCGCCTGGCACTCGGCGCAGCTGTTCGCCCGAGGCCCACTGCTCTCCCGCGCCAACGCGCTCGACATGGTCGGCCACTACGCGCCTGATCCGGCGATGAGGCGCGACCCCCGGCTGTCGCCCATCCACTCCGAGGAACTCGAGCGGATGCCGCCGACTTACATCGCCACCGCCGGAATGGACCCGCTGCGCGACCAGGGCGAGCGGTTCGCCGAGCGTCTGCGTGAAGCGGGCGTGGCAGTCCAGTGCGACCGCTTCACGAACCTCCCCCACGGCTTCGACCTCCTGCTGATCGAGCCCGAAGCCCGCCGCGCGACGGCGGCGACGTGCGCGGCGCTGGCAGACGGTCTCGCCGCTCCGGTGGCGCTCGCGCAAGCCGCCTGAACGCCGCGGCGTCTGCCCGGCACTCGACGCACGTGGCGTGACGCGACGGCGGCCAGGCGTTAGCTTGCCCTGATGGAGTCGAGCGCCCCACAGGTGAAGATCGCGATCATCGGAGCGGGATTCGCCGGTCTGGGCATGGCGATCCGCCTCAAGCAGGAGGGCGAGCACGATTTCGCCATCCTCGAGCGCGCCGACATGGTCGGCGGCACGTGGCGCGACAACTCCTATCCCGGCTGTGCCGTGGACGTCGAGTCGCACCTCTACTCGTTCTCCTTCGCGCCCAATCCGAACTGGACGGAGCTCTACTCGCCGCAGGGGGAGATCTGGGACTACCAGCTTCGGCTCGCGGACGAGCATGACCTCGGCGAGCACCTGCGCCTCGGCCACGAGGTCATAGGTGCCGACTGGGACGCCGACGCGGGGCTGTGGCACGTTCAGACTTCAGCCGGGCCGGTCGACGCACGGTTCCTCGTGTCGGGCATGGGCCCGCTGACCAACCCGGTGCCGCCGGATATCCCCGGCTTGGAGACGTTCTCCGGAACGTGCTTTCACTCGGGGCACTGGGACCACGACCATGACCTGACCGGCGAGCGCGTCGCTGTGATCGGCACCGGGTCATCGGCGACGCAGTTCGTCGCCGAGATCGCGCCTCGCGTCGCGCAGCTGCTCGTCTTCCAGCGCACGTCGGCGTGGGTCCTGCCGCGCATGAACCGTCACATCACCGAGCTCGAGCGATTCGCGTACCGGCGTTTCCCCGCCATCCAGCGAGCGGTGCGCGCCAAGCAGATGTTCAGGCATGAGTTGCTCGGCCTGCTGCTGAAGACCCCGAGACGGGCGAAGGTCATCGAGCTGATCTGCGGGGCCCACCTGAAGAGGCAGGTCCGCGACCCGGTCCTGCGCGCCAAGCTGACGCCGACATACCGCGCCGGCTGCAAGCGCCTCATCATCTCCGACGACTGGTACCCGGCGCTCACACGCCCCAACGTCGACGTCATCACGGACGCGATCAGCGAAGTCAGGCCGGGGGGCGTCGTCACCGCCGACGGCACCGTCCATGCCGTCGACACGCTGATCCTGGGAACCGGCTACGAGATCATGCCGATCGCCGACCCACTGCGCGGCCGCGACGGCGTCTCCCTCCGCGAGCGCTGGGCCGAGCACCGCGAGGCCTACCTCGGCACGACGGTCGCCGGCTACCCGAACTACTTCATGCTCGTCGGCCCGAACACCGCAACCGGCCACACGTCGGTCCTGCTGTACGCGGAGGCGCAGATCGATTACGTGCTGCAGTGCCTGCAGCACGTCGAGCGCAACGGCGCGCGGGCGATCGAGGTCCGCAAGGAGATGCAGCATGCGTTCTCGGAGTCGATCCGAGAGAAGCTCCAGGGGACCGTCTGGTTGCTGGGCGGCTGCAACTCCTGGTACCTCAACGAGCGCGGAGGAACCTCAGTGCTGTGGCCGGGAACGACATGGGAGTTCACGGCCAGCCTCAGGCAACTTGACCCCTCGGACTACGAACTCGACTGGGCGCCGACACGCGAACGGCAACCGGTCGCTGCCTGACCGCCGCCACCACCACGCGGGCTGCGTGTCAGGCGGGCAGCCACGCCGCGATCGCGCGGCCGATCTCCGGTCCCGAGTCCTCCTGAACGAAATGGATGCCCGGGACCGTGATCTCGGTCTGGTCCGGCCACGTGCGGCAGAAGTCGCGGGCCGCGCCGGCAAGGATCGCGCCCGGCTCGGCGTTGACGAACAGCTTCGGGATGCCCTCGGTCTGTGCGAGCCACGCTCCGTACCCCTCGACGATCTCCCGCACGTCGGCCGGCTCGCCGGCGATCGGGATCTGGCGCGGCCATGTGAGGGTCGGCAGCCGGTCGTCGCCGGGATTTGCGAACGGGCGGCGATACTCGGCCATCTCCTCGTCGCTCAGCGTGCGGATGATCGCCCCGGGCAGAACCCCTTCCACGAACATGTTGTTCTCGAGGATCATCTCCTCGCCGGCGGGCGAGCGGAAGCCCTGGAAGACCGAGCGCACCTGCTCCGGCCAGGCGTCCCAGCCGGGGACCGGCGCCACGATCGCCTCCATGTAGGCGATGCCGCGCACGCGATCGGGATGCCGGCGGGCCCAGTCGAATCCGAGCGCGCTGCCCCAGTCGTGAACGGCGAACACCACGGCCTCGTCGGGCTCGATCACCGCATCCAGGAATGCGTCGAGGAACTCCCGATGGCGGACGAACGTGTAGCGGGCGGGGTCGTCGGCCGGCAGCTTGTCCGAGTCGCCCATGCCGATCAGGTCAGGGGCGATGCAGCGGCCGAGCCCGGTCAGCTCTGTCATGACATCCCGCCACAGGAACGACGAGGTCGGGTTGCCGTGCAGCAGGACGATCGGCCGGCCTTCCCCCTGCTCGACGTAGGCCATCGTGCGGCCGAGGATCTCGACGCGCTGCTTCGACTCCTGCCACGAACCGTGTGTCATCGGGGATCTCCAGTCTGCGGGACGGACCTCTCGCAACGGACGCTACACGGCCGGCTGGTGGTGCCCTCCCACACTGGCTACGGTCGTCTGACCAACAGGAAGGGGAACCAGCCGTGCACGCTCGCATCGCCACGTACCGAGGAGCCACATCAGACGACCTGGACGCATTCCTGCCGCACCTCGCCGAGCGCGTCGAGCACGATCTCGGCACTCCGGAACTCGCGGGCCTGCGTGAGATCCTCGTGCTCGTGGATCGCGCGCAGGGCCGCGCGCTGAGCGTGACGCTCTTCGACAGCGAGGACGACATGGACCGCGCTGAAGTGGCGCTCGGCCGGATGCCCATGACCCAGGCCGGGGCGGTGCGAACCGAGGTCGAGCGCTATGAGATCGCGTTGCGCCGCTCGCGGACCTGACCCCGCGCTTCCGACCACACCAGAACTGCGAGGGCGCCCGCGCCGTCTCAACGCCGAAAGCGCGGGCAGGGCACCTGGACCTTCTTCGTCACCCGGATCCCGGTCTCGTAGGCGTAACTCGTCTCGAATCCGAGTCGGCTCGTCGCAGGACATCTCGGCTGGGTGAGCCAGAACGTCCGCTTCATCGTGACCTTCTTCCTTCGGCACCTGCCGCGGGAGCGGCGCACGCAGGTGACGACCCTCTTCTTCTCGGTCAGCCCAGGCGCCGTCACGCGCACCTCGGCAAGGCTCATCTTGATGTCCAGCACGAGCCCCGAAGGCGGGGTTGGGAGCGCGAGGCGGTACCCGTAGCGGCCGTCGCCGCTCGGTTCATCGAAGACGTTGGCGTAGAAGCTGAGCGGCCCGAGAAGCCGAAGCAGGCGCTTCGCCCTGTACGCCTTCGAGGTCTCGTCGAGGGCCGCAAGCACGCCCAAAGAGGCGATAGCGCCCTTCTCCGTGGCCTTCGACAGGTACAGGGTGAGCTTGGCCGGGATCGGATCGGCGATGAAGGGCCGAGTGTCGGCGACGGCGACGCCCTCGCCGATCCGCGCCCGTATGCACCTTCCGATGATCGCCACCTCGGCGCGAGTCAGTCGACCGCGGATCCGCTCGAGCGTCGCGGCAAGGTCGGCGAAGCGCTCGGATCGCACCCGTGATGGCTCCGGGTTCTCCAGGAGCACATCGCGCATGCGTGACACATCGCAGCGATATCTGCGTCCCAGGAACTGCCGGCGAATCGTGACTCCAGACGCGAGGCGCAACGAACTCGACGTCACCTGCGGCGGCTGCTGGCCGGTCGTGTCGTACGCGTTGGCGCTGAACACGATCGTGTACCTGCCCCCCTTCTTGACGTCCTTGATCTGGAAGTTGAAATCGCTGACCGGCTCGGCGCCCGCCGTCGCGGTCAGCGACAGGAAGCAGGCCGCCAGGGCGCCGACGAGCCTCACTTTCGCGGTCGAGTCGCTCGTGCAATTCTGGCCGCGGCTTCGGAACATGACGACCTGCCAGGTTGCCAGTCTTCGTTCAGGCAGCGCCCCACCCTGCCGACGGGCGCGCCGTCACGCGCGCCGATTCACAACTCCTGCATCACCTCGGGAAGGATGAGCCGCCCGGCCGCCTCGATCAGCGCGAGATGCGAGAACGCCTGCGGGAAGTTGCCCAGATGCGCGTACCGTTCCGACGTCGAACTCCTCGGCGTAGAGGCCGAGCGGCGAGGCGATCCGCAGCAGCCGCTCCATCAGGTCGCGCGCGCGCTGCAGCTCGCCGACGATCGCGAGCGCCGACACGAGCCAGAACGAGCAGATCAGGAACGGTCCCTCCTTGCCCGAAAGGCCGTCGTCGGTCTCGTCCGTGCGATAGCGCAGGACGAAGCCGTTCTCGGTCAGCTCGTCGGCGATCGCGAGCACGGTGTTGCGCAGGCGCATCGTCATCGGGCGGCAGGAAACCCGAAGTCGCCGCCAGGAGCGTCGAGGCGTCGAGCGAGTCTGTCTCGTAGTGCTGCGTGAGCACTGCCGCGGTCGCTGACGCCGTGCTGCGAGGATGTCGGCTCCGGATCTCGTCCGCCGATCGCCTGCCACCTGGCCTGCTTGTCGGGCGCGCCGCGGATCTCCGCCAGCTTCGCGGCGCGGTCCAGCGCGACCCAGCACATCAGCTTCGACGACACGTAGTGCTGCGGCTTGCCACGGGCCTCCCAGATGCCCTGGTCGGGCTCGCGCCAGACCTCCGCGGCGCACTCCGCCTGCGACTCGACGATCGGCCATGGCCGGCGCGGCACGCGCTCGCTCGTGCGCGTGCAGCAGGATCGAGTCCGAGCACCGCGCCGAAGACATCGTTCTGGCGCTGGTCGAACGCGCCGTTGCCGATCCGTACCGGGCGCGCGCCGGCATACCCGGAGAGGTCGTCGCGCGTCGTCTCGGTGAGGTCGCGCCGCCCGTCGATGCCGTACATGATCTGCAGCGAGCCGTCCTCGGTGGCCTCCACGTCGGCGACGAACTGCATGAACTCGTCGGCTTCCCAGTCGAGGTTCGAGCCAGTGCAGCGCCTGCAGCGTGAAGGTCGCGTCGCGCATCCAGGTGTAGCGGTAGTCCCAGTTGCGTTCTCCGCCCGGGGGTCTCCGGGAGGCGACGTGGTGAGACGCCGCGACCGCCGCGCCGGTCGGCATGTACGGTGAGGCCCTTGATCGCGAGCGCCGAGCGCTGGATCGGATCGCGGCAGCGATGGTCCGGGACCCGCGCGCCGCCGAGCCAGGTACGCCAGAAGCGACAGTGGCCGCATGACGCGAGCCTGTGCGTCGTCGACGTCGTGGGCCCGGCGAGGTCCTCGGCCCAGTGAGAGCGCGCAGTACGCCCGGTCGCCGCGCTCCAGCACGTGACGCGCGCGCACGCGGTTGCCCTCGATGCCCATGCGCAGGTCGGTGCGCGAGGCGGATCGTCTGTCCTGGCGCCGTTGGACATCGGCCGCGTGCCGGTCGCCGTCGACGAGCGTCCCACTGCGCGGACGTGCGTCCGTAGTCGAACGCGGGCTCGCAGATCAACTCGACCTCGACACTTCCCTCGAAGCACTCGACCGTTCCGCAGCGAGCATGTGCGTCGGCGTCGTCGTCGGCGGGGGCCGCGTGTGCGGGTGACCTCGTCCTCGTGATCCGGACGGGCCGATCGTCAGCGCGTCGCGCACGACGATCCAGCCGGACGGCGTCTTCCAGGTCGTCACAGAGACGTTCGTGCCCGGCTCGTAGGCGCGCGCGTCGGGTGATTGATCCCGAACGGCCCGAACCGGAAACGTTCCGCCTCGCGGTCAAGCAGGCTGCCGAACACGCTCGGGGCAGTCGAACGACGGGACGCAGAGCCATTCGATCGATCCGTCGGGGCCACGAGCGCGCCCGTGTGGCAGTTGGAGATGAACGCGTAGTCGGCGATCGGCGGGAACGGCGAAGGCGCGGCTGCGCTCGGCTCGCCGCGGTGCGGTTGGTCCGGCCGTGTTCATGACGCCGACCCAGGGTTCGTGCCGCCGCCGTGGCCGGCGACCAGCGCTTCGCGCCTCCGGGACCGATGACCCCGGCGCGTAGGGATGGACGGCGTGCGGGGTGTCGAGCAGCGGCTGCATGACCCGCCACGCCTCCTCGATTCGCGTCCTGGTGCGCGAAGCGCGTGCTGTCGCCGATCATCGCCGCATGCAGCAGGACCTCGTAGGGCGTCGGCCCCTCTCCGCCCTGCCGCCGAACTCCATGTCCGAGCGTGATCGGCTCCCGGGCCGGCGGCGTGTCGCCTCGATGCGCTTCGACCTGGAGCCGGACGCCGGTCGACGGGCCGAGCCTGACGACGAGCTGACCGGGCGCCGGTCTGTGGTCCCACGCTGGCCGAAGCCGAGGCGCGGCGGCTCCTTGAAGATGATCCGCAGCTCGGTCTGGGTCGACCGGCAGCCGCTTACCGGTGCGGATGAAGAACGGAACGCCGGACCAGCGCCAGTTGTCGATGTCCAGCCGCAGCGCGGCGAACGTCTCGGTCGGTCGAGTCGGTCGCGACGCCGTCGACGTCGAGCGGTACCCGTCGTACTGGCCGCGGACGTAGCTGGTCGGGATCGGCCTGCTCCATCGCCGCGGAATAGCCGTCGACCCCGGCGTCCTTGAGCGTCTCGGCGTCGCCGCGCGACGGCGGCTCCATCGTGGCCGCCGCGAGCACCTGCATCAGGTGGTTGACGACGACGTCGCGCAGCGCGCCCGACCGGGTCGTAGAAGTGGCCGCGGTCCTCGACGCCGAAGTCCTCCGCCATCGTGATCTGCACGCACTGCGACGTGCTGCGGTTCCAGAGCGGCTCGAGGATCGCGTTGGCGAAGCGCAGGTAGAGGATCTCCTCGATGCCCATCTTGCCGAGGTAGTGGTCGATGCGGTAGAGCTGCGATTCCTCGACGTATCGTAGCGCTCGGTGGCGTCAGCTCGCGTGCCGAGGCCAGGTCGTGGCCGAACGGCTTCTCGACGCACGACCGTCGCGCGGCGGTCAGCCCGGCCTCGGCAGGCCCTCGCACGACCCGTCGCGAACAGGAACGGCGGGATCTCCAGGTAGAAGACGGGCGTCGCGGGTGCCGGCGATCGCGTTGCCGACGGCGCGTAGGTCGCGTCGTCGGCGAAGTCGCCCGCGACGTAGGAGAGGCGCGCGGCAAGACGCTCGAACACCGCCTCGTCGACGGTCTCGCCGGTGCCGTCGATCGACTCGCGCGCGCGCTCCTCGCAGCTCGTCGACCGTCCAGTCGTCGAGCGCGACGCCCACGATCGGGCAGTCGAGCAGGCCGCGCCGTTCAAGCCGGTACAGCGACCGGAACGTCATCACCCTGGCGAGATCGCCGGTGATTCCGAACACGACCATCACGTCGGCTGGTTGCGGCTCTCTCGCGCCCGCGTCGGGGCCTGTCGTGCGGCCCCTGAGGGGGGACTTGGCCGTCACCGTAATGCTTCTCCCGCGCGCTCGATTCCGCCGAGCACAAGCGGTACGCTCGACGCAAGCCAGAGGCCAGAACGTACTTGATCCCGGCGGCCGGTCGTGCGAAACAGATGCTACGCGCAGCACACCCGCAGCGCCTGAACCTGCGGCTGGGCGATACTCGCGCGGCCCGGAGCGCACAGCGGACCAACGCCTGATGGATGCCCCTCGGACATTGCGAGCGCAGCGCCGACACCGCGGCGTCGCGATCGCAGCGACGGCGACATGAGCCACCTCCTGCTCGCCGCCTCCGATCTGGGTGCCGCGCGCAGTCAGATGGCTTTCACGCTGGGCTTCCACATCGTGTTCGCGTGCCTGGGCGTGGCGATGCCGGCCCTGATGCTGATCGCCAACTACCGCGGTCTGCGCCACGACGACGCCGACGCGATGCTGCTGGCGCGGCGCTGGTCGAAGGTCGTGGCGGTGACCTTCGCGGTCGGTGCCGTGACGGGCACCGTGCTCTCGTTCGAATTCGGTCTGCTGTGGCCGGCGTTCACCGGGCAATCGGGCAAGGTCTTCGGTGTGCTGTTCGCGGTCGAGGGCATCTTCTTCTTCCTCGAGGCGATCTTCGTCGCGATCTACATCTTCGGCTGGGAGCGCCTGTCTCCGTGGCAGCACTTCTGGTCCGGTGTGCCGATCGTCTTCACGGGCCTGGGCGGGGCGTTCTCCGTCGTCGCCGTCAACGCGTGGATGAACCAGCCGCAGGGCTACACGCTCGGCTCCAGCGGCCAGGTCACGGACGTCGATCCGGTGAAGGTGATCTTCAACCCGGCGGTGCCGTACGAGGTCCCGCACATGATCCTCGCGGCCTACCTCGTCACGGGTTTCCTGGTGGCGTCGGTATACGCGGTCGGGATGCTGCGCGGCCGGCGCGATCGCTATCACCGCGTCGGCTTGCTGATCCCGCTCACGGTCGCAGCGATCGCGACGCCGATCCAGTTCATGGTCGGGGACGTCGCGGCGCGCGCGATCGCGAAGGACCAGCCGATCAAGTTCGCGGCGATGGAATGCGTGCAGACGACGCAGACCCACGTCACTGAGTACATCGGCGGGATCTGCACGTCTGACGGCGTCAAGGGCGGGATCGGGATACCCGGGCTCAACTCCTGGCTGGTCGGCTTCAGCACCGACACCGAGGTCATCGGTCTCGACACCGTTCCGCCCGAGGACCGGCCGCCCGCCAACACCATGCTGCACTGGGCCTTCGACGCGATGGTCGGGATCTGCTCGGTGCTGATCCTGCTTGGGCTCTGGCTCGGCTGGAGCTGGTGGCGACAGGCGCGACATCCCGAAGACGAAGTGGTTCCTGCGCGCCGTCGCGGTGTCAGGCGTGGCGTCGATCGTTGCGCTGGAATGCGGCTGGATCGTCACCGAGGTCGGACGTCAGCCCTGGGTCGTCTACAACGTGATGCGCACGGAGGAGGCGGTCACCGACTCGGGCGGCATCGGCGTGACGCTCGGCGCCGTTGTGTTGCTCTACACCGCCCTGGGCGTGGCGACGGTCCTCGTGCTGCGCGCGATGTCGCGTCGCTGGCGTGAGACCGACGACGGGCTGTCCGACATCCCCTACGGGCCCGCCCGGCGTCCCCGACATCGTGTCCCCGGAGGATCCATCATGAGCACCGCCGACGCGGTCGCGGCGGTGCTCGTGGTCGGCATCAGCGCGTATGCCGTGTTCGGCGGCGCCGACTTCGGGGCGGGGTTCTGGAGCCTCGTCGCCTCGCGGGGCGCGCGCGGCCGGCGAGCGCGCGATCTTGTCGATTGGGCGATCGGCCCCGTCTGGGAGGCCAACCACGTCTGGCTGATCTTCGTCCTGGTGGTGCTCTGGACCGCGTTCTCGAGCGCGTTCGAGGCAGTCTTCTCGACGCTGTTCATTCCACTCAGCCTCGCCGCGCTGGGGATCGTCCTGCGCGGCGCCGGCTTCGCCTTCCACCACGCGCCCGCCGGCTCGACAGCAGGCGCACCGCCGAGCTCAGATTCGGGTTCGCATCGCGTGCTGACGCCGTTCTTCATGGGGGCGAGCGATCGGCGCCATCGCCGCCGGCAACGTGCCGGTCGGCAACGCCGCCGGCAACCCGGTGACGAGCTGGCTCAACGTACTCTCGGTGCTGATCGGGGCGCTGTTCGTTGCGACCAGCGCCTACCTCGCCGCCGTGTTCCTCGTCAATGACGCACGACGTGCCGGCGCGCCGGACCTCGAGCGCTACTTCCGGCGCCGCGCGCTCGGCGCGGCGGCTCGCGGCCGGCGCGCTCGCGGCCGCAGGCATCCTCGTGCTGCATTCCGATGCCCGGTTCGTCTACGACGGCCTGACGACCGACGGACTGCCGCTCGTGATCGCCTCGCTCATCTGCGGGGTGGCCGTCCTCGTCCTGCTCAGCCGCGGGTCGCGCCGAGGCGCCCGCCGCTCACGGTCGGAGCCGTCGTCGCGCTGATCTGGGGCTGGGCGATCGCCCAGCACCCCTACCTGTTGCCGACCGACCTGACCATCGACCAGGCGGCTGCTCCGAGCGCCACCCTGGCCGCGGTGCTGATCGTGTTCGGCGTAGCAGCGCTGCTCGTGCTGCCGTCGCTGGCGCTGCTCTACACGCTCGCGCAGCGCGGGGCGATCGAGGAGGACGCCGAGCCGCGGCCGGGTGCCGCGCCGACATCGCACACGACCTAGCGACCGGTCCGCAGCGGGATGGCGGGGCCGTCTCCAGGGTGGCCCGTCACCGTCGCGCCACCGCCGCCGCCTCGGGTCACCACTTATGATGGCCCGGCCGAAGTCATGAACGGGGCGCCGGTGCGGCGCATCGGGTGCGTATGAGATCCTCGCGAGTCCTCCTGATCACGATCCTGGCAACGGGCCTGTTCTATATCGCCGGCTTCGTAGCCCTGGGAAGCGGTTATCCGACCGCCGAGTCGACCGGGGCAGAGATCGTCGAATGGTTCACGGCCAACGGCTCGAACGCCCGCATCTACGCCTGGACAGCGGCGTTCGTCTCACTTGGTCTCGGGATCTTCGGTGGACAGGTCTCGGCGTTGCTTCCCAAGCCGCATCGGTACATCTTCTTCGCCGGCGTACTGGGATTCGCCATAACCGCACAGGTTCAGGCCTGGTTCTGGGCGGGGCTGGCACTCCACCCGGAGGGTCTCGACGCTGGAGCCGCTCGACCATCTTCGACATACCGAACTACTGGGGACCGCTCGTCAACGGATCGACCACGACCATGGCAGCGGCCATTGCCGCTCTCGGGCTCGGAGCCTCACGACTCGATCCCACGTTGGCTCCTCTGGTTGAGCGCCATCTTCTTCGTCGAGCAGGCCATCGAAACGATCACGGTCTTCGGGAAGTCGGGATTCACTGCGCCCAATGGTCCGATGAACGTGTACCTCGGCGGCGTCATCGGATTCGCGTGGACGGCGGGGGTCGTCTACTGGGCCATGCAGCGCATCGATTCTGAGTCCCGTTCAGGCGAGGCGTCCTGACGCGTGCGAGCTGAGCAGGCGCGGACCCGACGCGAAGCCGGCCTCGAGACGGTCAGGCCGTGGCCGACCCTGCGTCGAATCCCTCGGCGAGGAGCTCCTCGGTCGACGGACTCGTCGATGTCCGTCTCCGCGCGTCCGGAGCGTAGGTGGAGCCCGATCAGCGGGAAGATGAGCGTGGAGAGAATTGCGGCGCCGACGATCTCAGCGGATGTCGCGGCGCTGATCTCCCCGGCGTTGATCGCAATCGTGGTGATCGCCACGACGAGTGGGAGCTGCGTCGATGCGAAGAACGCGAGCGCTGTCCGGTCGCGCGTCGAGAACGTCGCGATACAGCAGCAGCGCCGGGGCCCCACGTACGACGAGGAACAAGGCGAGGAAGAAGAAGAGATTGCGTACCCCTGACGCGCTCTGTGTAAGAGCGTTGAGGTTGAACTGCAATCCGCTGAGGATGAAGAAGAACGGGATCAGGAACCCGTAGCCGATCGCAGTCAGCTTGGACTCCAAGACAGCCACCTCGCGGCCGCGCAGCGCCAGGCGCGTGATGACTCCTGCGGCGAACCCACCGAGCAGCAGGTCGAGCCCGAGGTCGGTGGCCAGTGCCACGAGTGCAAAGACGAGCACGACCGCGAGGCGCACAGCCAGCTGACCGCTTGACTCGATGCTGCGCTCCAGCGCACTCCATCCGCGAGGAAGCGACCGCACCGCGAGGAGCGCCGCGGCGACAGCGAGCACGATGAACGCGATGAGAATCAGTGCCTCCTCGATCGGGTGGGTCGTTGAGAGCGCAAGCGTGATCAGAAGGATCGGACCGAACTCGCCGACCGCGCCCGCGCCGAGCAGGTAGGTGCCGAAGCGCGTTCGCATCTCACCCGCGTCGGCGAGGATCGGGACCAACGTGCCGATGGCCGTCGTGGCCATCGCCGAGCCCGTGTAGAGCAGCGACACGACGACCCCCGCCCACGCCAACACCCCCCCGATGCCGTACGCGAGAGCCAGGGAGAACAGCCACCCCCATGCCGCGAGCCGCAGCGAGGACCGCGAATTCGCCCGAAGTCGATCTCGTACCCGGCGAAGAAGAACAAGATGCGAGGCCGAGGTTGCCGAAGAACTCAATGAAGCCGTCGGGCTCGACGATGCCCAGGATCTGCGCCCGATGATGATCCCGAGGATCAGTTCGACCGCTACCACGGGCACCGCAACGCGCGGCTCGATCAGCGTGACCACGAATGACGCCAGCGCCGCGGCGATCACGATGACCAGGAACGCTCTCGCATCGACGTTCGAGAACAGCGGGCTATCGGCGGCGGCCAGCCGGGGCATTCGCGAGGTCAGCCTAGCAGGGCGGTGGTCAGGCGCGATCGCGGCCGGCGGGAGCACGCCGTCCATCGCTCGGCGGCGTAGATGGGCCAGCGGTCAGGAGTTCCCTCGGATGGCGGTCGTACGTCGGTGAAGTGATGACGATCGAGGAGTTGGCGCTCGCGGTGACGCTCGAGTCCAATTCGCCGGATACGGCGCGCTGGTGCGCATGCGCCGTTCCGGATCAGGCGAGTTCGTCGAGGCCTCGCGTCACCCAGGTTCGGAGATCCTCCGAGCGGCAGAACGGCGCTTCGTCGGACTCGGCACGCGCCAGTACCTCGACAGCCGAGGCGCCCGCTCTGAGACCGGCGTAGAGGTAGACCACGGCGGACGAGCGCGGGCCCATGCGACACGTGACGAGCGTCGGCCGAGGTAGTGCGTCGAGTGCGGCGACGTGCAGGCGCGCCAGCTCCATGTCGAGCACCACAGGGGGATCGGAGATGACCCTGGCCGATTCGGCGACCGCCGCCCGGACACTCTCGTATGACATCCCACCTTCCATCGCTGCGAATTCCTCGCCGCACAGGAACAGCCAGGAAGCGGCGCCGGTTTCGCTTGCCGAAAGCCTCGGGATCGGTGAACTGCGCCCCGGTTGAACTTGAGGTCGGTGGGGTTCTCGAAGGCAGTCATCGCCCCAGCGTACGTGACGCCGGCCACTCGCCCTCCACAACATCGCCAAGCGCTGACACGCGCAACCTCGCCGCCCGCGCAACCTCGGCCGAATGCCGCGCTGTTGCCGATATGCTGGCCCCTCTGCGGCGGTAGCTCAGTTGGTAGAGCATCAGCTTCCCAAGCTGAGGGTCGCGAGTTCGATTCTCGTCCGCCGCTCTGGGGAAACCCGATGGACGCTGGGGTTTCGCGTTCTGAGACGTCGCGCGCGGAACGTGCTCAGGTACTTCGGCTAGTGGTCGCCGACGATTACGTCGACCTTCAGATCGCTGACGGTGATGCTCGCCCGCGACGCTCGCCTGCGCTCCGCTGGAGGTCGTCGTGTAGCCGTTCGGCTGCCGCTGCATCCGACCATCGGCGCTACGGAACCGTAAAGGCTGCTGTCCTCGACGAGCGGGGTCGGAGTCGCGTTGCACGGGACCGAGTCCCGGAGTCGCGACACGCCCCGACGTGTCTGCGGGCAGTTGGCCGCTGGAGTACGGGAGCAGGCCTGACGCCGGAGCGGGGCCGGCGGCGATGTCCGGGCCGGCCTGCGCGAGCGTCGGGGCAGCGGGCGTTGGCCGCTGTTGCCGGCGGTCTCGGTAACCGCCGGGGTTGTCGGGGCTGTCGGAGCGGTAGGGGCATCAGGCAGGCCGACAGGGCCACACGTGTGGCCTCGCCGTCATGCGAGGAAACCGTCGCCTTCGCGATACGCAGGTGCACCGTCCTTGGTGATGGCCGGCGAGATGCGGCAGGTCGCCCTTCAGAACGGACACCGGGATGTAGTTCTGCACCGCACCGGACCAGATCGATCCGCGGCAGTTCAAGATCCCTGCCGGGTACTGGGAGCCGGAAACCAGCGGTGTGTCGAACGTGTCCTGGTCCTGAATGCGGAAGATCGAGTTGATCCTGGTCGCCAGGGCGCCGACTGTCACGTCGATGCCGTAGCCCTTGCCCGGGATGTTCCCGAACAGGTTGGCCTCGCGACCGGACTTGCCGATGATGACGCTCTGGCCGCCCTGCAGCAGTCGGCAGGGTGTTCGGTGCGATCGGCGTACCGGTCGCGGTGTCCACCTGCGTGCCTGCCGTGGCGATACCTAACGAGCACGGCGCGTTGGTGCGAAGCACCGTGTCACGCGCGTCGACGGCGATCGCCGGATCACCGGCGGTCGGATCGGGATCGATGGCGGGGTACGGGAATGGCGTCGGCGAAGAGCCGAGGTAATTACCCGGGTCACCGGACGCCGGAAGGCCGCCCCGTACGTCAGGTTGTCGAGCCAGTCGACGCCGGGTGAGATCGGCAGGTAGTACGCGGGCGTCGTCGTGCTGAATCCCGGGTCGACCACCGGGAAGCCAGGCACACCCGCCGTTGGGCCCCCGGATGTCCGATCCGTACCAGAGGGCGCTGCAGCAGTTCGCGCCCGCGACGTACGTGTGCGCTCAGAGCGGCCTCGTTGCGAAAGTCGGTGCAGCCCTGCGTCTTGCTCTCCCAGCCGTTCGCCGTGAGCAAGCCTCCAACCGACGATCCTGCGGTGATCGCCGACCGCGCGAAGTTGGCATCGACGCGCGAGGACAGCGAGTCGACGTCCGGGTTCCACAGCAGCGGAACCGAGTTGGTGCTGATCGTCTTCGTGCCCGACGGCAGGATCTCAATGCTCACGTTTCCCAGGGCGCCCCCGTCATACGCGTCCTTGAAGGTGACCTCGGCGGCAAGCGAACCGGAAAGGTTCACGGGACGCTGACGAAGCGACGGGCCGAGGTCGACGTTCGCCGCCGCCTGACCACGCTCGCCGAGGGCCGTGTTCCCCACGCCGGCCGGGCACGAGCCCCGCGCCACCGGCGCCGAGCGGGCACTCACCGCGGAGGCGGATCGTGACCGGCAGACGGAAGTCGACAAGGCCCGCCTGGCGCAGGAAGCTCCTGCTGCGAATCGACCTGCGGGTCCTTCTTGATCTGCTCACGCAGAAGCTGGCCGACGGCAGCCTTCTGCTTCTTGGAGATCTCGTTCGCGCCCGCGGAGCCCGCCGACGCCGAGAACGCCATCGCCACGGCCGCGACGAGCGCCACGACGACTGCCGGACGCCTTGCGCTAGGCACGGTTCTCCTCCTCGAGTGTCCTGGTGGTGTCCATGAGGCTCTGAGCGACCCATCGTCGGAAGCGAGCGAACCCTTAACCCTGGGCGGTCATTCGCGCGGGAACGACGACCCGTCACAGGGGCGCAGCCCGTGCACGTATGGTCGGCTGACCCCCCGCCAAGCGGTCCCAAGGAGGCTTCCGGTGCCTTTCATGCTCAAGATCGACTGGAACGTCAAGGAGGGCCGGGAGTCCGACTTCCGAGCCGACCCAAGGCGCCGCTGGGCGCGCTCCTCGACGCGTGCGACTCCGTCACGTGCCGATGCTGGGGCGACCCGAGTGCCGCCTCCAAGCAGATCCTCGAGGGATTCGGAACCACCTACCCGCCGACCGCCGCGAACGCCTTCGTGCTCAACCCACGGGCCGACAAGGACTCGCTCGTGTAGTCGAGCGCGTCAGCCGGTCCCGGCGTCGCGCGTCACGCGTCCAGGGCGAGCCCGAACGGGCTTCCCTCCGAGTCCCTGCAGATCGCGCCAGACCTCGCCCGGATGGATCACGCTGCCGCCGAGTTCCTCGACCCTGCGCAGCGCCCCGTCAATGTCGCCGACCGAGAAGTAGGGCAATGAGAAGGAGTCGCCCGGACCGCGTCCGCGGCTGTGTATCCCGACCGCCGGGCCTGCGGCGCGCGTCTGCCAGCCCTCGCCCTCTGTCTCGCTGCGCTCATCGAGGTCAACGCCAGCAGCCCCGACCAGAAGCGCCGCGCGCGGGCGGGATCGTCGGCGGGAAACTCGACCAGTGACGGCGGACCGATCACGGTGCGCACGATAACGGCCCACACGCTGGCCTCAACTCGCGCCGGCTCGTCGGCGATCTCAAATGGGGCTGAGCGACTCAGTTCGTCGCTGAACGCCGCGACGATCCGCTCTGGGTCAGGCACGAGCCCTGCGTCCGTCATCACTCCGAGCGTGACGTCGCCCGCGTAGCTGAAGATCGACACGCTCATCCCCATGTTCCCGCTGACCGGCGCCCACACGAGGACTCCGCGGACCGTAGTTCCGGCGAGGCGCACCGCGTCCCTCGGACCCGGGACGTTGGTGACGACCGCGCTGCCGACGGAGCTGAATATGTCGACCAGCGCGGCCTCGAGCTGCGCCGGCGTCCAGCCGATTGCGCTGAGGACCGCGTAGGCGATCGGGCCCTCCCGCGAGCCCTTGATCTTCGACATCTCGAGCATCACCCTCGCGAGGCGACCGGCGGGTGTGGGCTCACCGACGGGGAGGGGCAGCGTGACCAGGCCGAAGCGATTGCCGAGGTCGCTCGGGAGCGGCTGATCGAGCGGACGCAGGTTGAACGGGACGACGGCGTGGATCTCGTCCACGAGGCTCTCGCGCTGAATCAGATAGGCGCGCAGCGCGCCGGTGAGCGCGGTCACGAGCAGGTCGTTGATCGTGGCCCCGTGAGCGTGAGCCATGTCCCGCACGGCGCCGAGTGGGATCGGATCCGACCATGCGACGCGCTCGGCGATGCCGGCCCGGCCGCGCAGGACCGAGTCCGCGTCCGGGCGCGCCAGCACGACCTTGGCTGCGGTCTTCACATCCTCGCCGGCACGAGCCGCGAGATCGGCCACGTGACGCGGATGTACGATCGACTCAAGCCCCTCGTGGAGTACCGCGCCGGCCCCGGCGCGCGTGATGCGCAGGGCCGAGCCGGCCGACTTCAGGACTGCGCCCGCCGCGCCAACCAAACCTGACGGATGATCGGCAGCAGCCGGCGCGAGCCCCGGATCGGAGTGGTCGTCGGTGAGTGAGAAGAGAACCCGCGCGAGAGCGATGCCGTCTGCGATCGCGTGGTGCATGCGGCACAGCACCGCGGACCCGGATCCATAGCCGTCGATCAGGTGGAACTCCCAGAGCGGTCGTGCGCGATCCAGTGCGACGACCATGCGATCGGCGACGAACGACTGGAGCGCGCCGCGGTCACCCGGGACCGGCAGCGCCACGCTGTGCAGATGCAGATCCAGGTCGAACCGTTCGTCGTCCTCCCACTGCGGAACGCCGACGCCCAGCCGCGGCTCGCAGACACGCTGGCGAAAGCGCGGAAACGGGCCGACGAGCCGAGTCTCGATCACCTTGCGGAACTCGCCCCAGTCGACCGGCTCGTCGAACCAGATGACCGCGTTGATGACCATCAGGTTCTCCGGGCGGTCCATGTGGAGCCACGCCGCGTCCGCGCTGCCCATCGCGTGCCGGGTCGTCATGCGGACCCCTCCCCAGCGGCGTGCTCGGGCACCACGACCACCGGCCGGTGGGCGTGGTGCAGCAGCCCGCCGGTGACGCTGCCCAACACGAAGCGCCGCAGCGCGCTCGTCCCGCGGGCGCCCACGACGATCGCAGCGGCGTCGGCATCGTCGGCGACACGGGACAGCTGATGCCAGGCGGCGCCCTCGGGACGGACGACGTCCAGGGCCGGTGCCGGCACGGTCAGCGCCTCGGCCTTCAGGCCCTCGTCAGACGCCATCCGCGCACCCTCCTCGGCGAGGTCCAGGTAGCCGACATGGACGACGATCGCCCGCCGCGCCGGGAACAGCGAGGCGGCCCGGTCGATCGCCGCCGCGGCCGGCGGCGATCCGTCGTAACCGATCACCAGCGGCGCGTCCGGCGCCGTCCCCCCTGCGCTGTCGCGGACGACGAGCACCGGACGTTCGGCGAGGCGGACCACGGCGTCAGCAGCCCTGCCGAGCGGGCCCGGACCGCCGTCACCGCCCGCACCCAGCACGGTGATCCGCGCCTCCGCCTCCCTCGCCAGCGCGCAGAGCTCGTACCAGACGCCCTGCTCGCTCCTGCGGATCAGCGGACGAGCTGTCCAACCGGCCTCGCTCGCGTGGGCTGCGCCCCTGTCCGCCGTTCGCCGGGCCGCAGCCTCACCCACCTCGTCCAGGAGTGCGGCGATCTCCTCGGACGTCGCGTCGCGGCGCTCGCCGATCAGCTCCTCGAGCAGATCGTAGGTCGGCGACGGCTGATGCCACACGTTCACGACGATCGCGTCCATCTGCGGCAGCAGCGCCGCGGCCGACGCAATCGCGAGATCTGCTTGCCGGGAGCCGTCGTACCCGACGAGTGCGGTGGCAGCGTCCATCGGGCGACGATAGCCACCGCCGCGCGACCGCGTGTTGACTGGGGCCGCGATCGTGACTACTAATGCTGCATGGGTCTGTGGCGACGGTTGCGTGATCGCATGCGGCGAGGTCCCTCGTCGGCGGCGACCAGCGACGAGGACCGTCTGCCGACCTCACCCACGATCACCGGCTCGGCCGCGAGCGGCGTCTGGGGCCCGCGACACAGGGACTCCTTCCTGGGGTCGGGCAGGCAGCCGGGCGACGGGCCGCCGGACGAGGACTTCCTCGAGCCGCCGGTCAAGTAGCCGCCGGGCCGGCCACCGGCGGCTGCGCGGTCGGCTCGGCTCTACCCTCTGAGCCCCCTTGAAGCGCCTTGGCCCCGTCTCGTGGATCGTCGTCGTCCTGTCCGTCGCGCTGCTCGCGCTGCTCGTCTACGGCGTGATCAACACCGGCGTCGACGACTCGCTCGACGACGCCGTCAAGCGCGGCGGCCGGCCGGCGGCGCCCGGCAGCGCGGTCGCGCTGCGCAGACTCGACGGAGTGGGCCGCATGTCACTGGCCGACCTGCGCGGCAAGGTCGTCGTCCTCAACTTCTGGGCTTCGTGGTGCGACCCCTGCAAGAGCGAGGCGCCGCTGCTGGAGAAGGCCCAGAAGCGCCTGCGCAACGATGGCGGCACGGTCCTCGGCGTGACCTACAAGGACCGCGCCAGCGCGTCGCGTGATTTCGCGAAGCAGTCCGGCTACACGTTCCCGTCGCTGCGCGACGACAAGCTGGACCTGGCACCGGAGTTCGGCACGATCCGGCTGCCGGAGACGTTCGTGATCGACCGTGCGGGCCGCGTGGTCGCGATCTCCCGCGGTGAGATCACGGACTACGCGTTCCTCGACCGCGCGATCGACGAAGCGCTGAAGGAGCGGCAGTGAGCCGCGCCCGTCAGCGCAATCGGGCCGCGAGCGTGCTCATGGTCGCGCTGCTCGCACTCACCGGCACAAGCGGGGCGCTCGCCGCCACCCCGCGCGCGGACTTCGCCGACGTCGAGGACGAGATCATGTGCGACACGTGCAACGTCGCGCTGTACATCGCCGAGTCGCCGCGAGCGGACCAGCTGCGCGCCGAGATCCGCGACCTGATCGCCGAGGGAAAGACCAAGCCGCAGATCAAGGCCCAGCTCAAGGCGGCCTACGGACCGAACATCCTCGCCCAGCCGGACAGCAGCGGGCTCGGGTTCCTGGCCTACCTGCTGCCGCTCGCGTTCGCCGCGCTGCTGCTGGCGCTGTTGGCGGTGCTGCTGCCGCGCTGGCGACGCCGCGGCGCCGACCCCGACCTGGCCTCCGGCTTCGAGGCTCCCGGCGGGACCCCGCAGGCGAGCGCCGACGACCAGCGCCGCCTCGCCGACGAGCTCGCCCGCTACGACCGGTGAGCGGGCTGACGCGCGCCCGGCGCCCGACCTGCGCTGACTGATGCTGCTCGCGGCCGCCGACACGACGGTCTTCGCCGCCTTCGCGGTCGGCTTCGTGTCGTTCGTCTCGCCGTGCGTGCTGCCGCTCGTCCCGGGGTACCTCTCGGCGATCTCCGGGATCAGCCTCGCCGACATCCGCGCCGGCGAGCACCGGATGTCGCACATCCTCGCCCCGGCGATCATCTTCTGCCTGTCGTTCACCGTCATGTTCGTGGCGCTCGGCATGACCGCGACCAGCCTGGGTTCGACTCTGCGCGACAACAAGGAGACACTCGACCGCATCTCCGGGACCGTGATCGTCGCGATGGGCATCTTCTTCGTGCTGACGCCGTTCGTGGCGAAACTGAACCGCGACTGGCGACCGGAGACGCTGATCCGCAAGGCCGGAACGGGCGGGCCGATCGTCGCCGGGCTCGCCTTCGCCATCGCCTGGACGCCGTGCGTCGGGCCGACGCTGGCCGCGATACTCGCCGCCGCTGCGACGGCCGATGACGTCGCGAGCGGCGGCGTTCTGCTGGCGTTCTACAGCCTGGGGCTCGCCGTCCCGTTCCTGCTCACGGCGGTCGCATTCGACAAGGCGACAGTCGCATTCCGCTGGCTGCGCGATCACTGGGTCATCATCAACGTCGTCTCGGGTCTGATCCTGATCGCGATGGGAGCGCTGATCCTGACCGGCGAACTGACCCAGCTGAACATCGAAGCGCAGCGACTGCTCGAGAAGCTCGGCCTGGACTTCATCTACCGGCTCTGAGCGGGCTCGTCCGGGCCGGTAGCGCTCCGCGGGGGAGGAGACGCCTGCGGCGCGCCGAAACCAGGCCCCATGACGCTGCGCGAGGGCGGGTCGCAGGCGCCCGCTGACTCGTCAGCGGACACGCCGCGACGCCTCGGCCTCGCCTCGGCGCTGCGCGTACTGCTCGCGCGTCGCTGGACACTGCTGGCGCTCGTCGCGATCGTCGCGCTGGGCGCCGGGCTGCGGGCATCACAGGCCGCCGACCCGGGCCGCTACCTGTCGAGCGACGAGCGCTCCTACGCACGAATCGCGCTCAGCCTCGCCCACGGCGACGGCTATGCGGCGGCAGGGCTCGACGACCCGTGGCACTGGGCTCCAGGCACGCCGGTCCTCTACGCGGCCGCCCACCTGCTCGCCCCCGGCGCGGACGGCGCGGGCGGCTCCCGCGACGTGCGCAGCGCCTTCTGGGCGCAGGCCGCCGTCGGCACCGCGCTGATCCTCGTCGTCTACCTGCTGGCGGCGGGCCTCGCCGGCCCGGCCGCGGGCCTGATCGCCGCGTTCGCCGTCGCCACCTACCCCCCGCTCGTCGCCGCCACCGGCGACCTCGTCAGCGAGCCGCTGGGCGCTCTGACGCTGGCGCTCGCGGCGCTCGCCCTGTTGGGCGCCTGGCGACGACCGACCGCCGGCCGGTTGGCGCTCACCGGCCTGGCGCTCGGTGTGGCGATCCTCGTGCGCGCCGACCTGATCGTGCTCCCGCTCGTGCTCGGGTGCGCGTGGCTGCTGCTTGCGCGGCGCAGCGCCGGGACGCTGCGCGCCTTGGGCCAGGCGACGACGATCGTGATCGTCTCACTGCTCGTCATCGCTCCGTGGGTCATCCACGCAAGCCTCGAGGCGGGCCGTGCGATACCGGTCGCAAGCAGCGGCCCGTCCACGCTCTTCGTCGGCACCTACCTGCCGGGCGACGGGAAGATGAGCGGCGTCCGACGCGAGCTCGAGCTCTACGTGCGGCGCAACATGTCGAACCTCGCCGACGTCAGGATCTCGAACGTCCCGGGCGAGTTCGTACTGCGCGCCTACATCCGTGAGCGTCATCCCGAGATCGTTCCCGGCCCGTACCGCGGGATGGCGGACGCCGACGTACGCCGGGCCCTGAGCTTCGAGGCGCGTCGCAACATCAAGACCTACGCGCGCCACCAACCGCTCGCCTTCGCCGCCATGGAGCTGGGCAAGGTCAAGCGCATGTGGGGCGGCTACTACCGCGGCGGGACCCGCAACCCGCGGACGTGGATCAATGCCTGGCACCTCGCCCTGCTCGGGCTCACCCTCGCAGGCGCCATCGCAGGCCTCACGCTGGCCCGCCGCCGCCGCGCCGAGCTGACGCTGCTGCTTATCCCGGTCCTGCTGAGCACGCTGGTGCAGGCCGTCTTCGTCGCCCAGGCGCGCCACAACCTGCGCGTCCTGCCGCTGCTGATCGCCGCCGGCGCCGCCGGCGCGGTACTCGCCTGGCGCGTGCTGCGAGACGGGGCGGGGCTGCCGCCGGAGGCCGACCCGCCCGGCTCTCAGATCCGCGTCACGCGGCGCGAGCGGGTACGCGACATCCTCGCGCGCAGCCTCCGCCCGGAGGACGCACCGGCCGCCGAGAACGCACCCGCCGACAGGAACGCGCCGGTCGCCTGAAGGGGGTCTGCCGCGGCGAACGACGCGCGCTCCCCGGCTACATCTCGTCGGGCGCCGCGACCCCGAGCAGATCGAGCGCCCGAGCCAGCGTCGTCCCCGTGGCCACGCAGAGGGCGAGCCGGAACGCCTCGACCCGGGGCTCGGATCCGACCACCTGACAATCGCGGTAGAACGCGCTGAAGGCCTGCGCCGTCTCCAGCGCATAGGCGGCGATCCGATGCGGCGCGCGCCGCTGCGCCGCCTCATCGACCTCGGCCGGGAGGTCGAGCAGCCGGCGGATCAGCTCGCGCTCGTTGGCATGCAGATCCGCGGGCGGGGGGCCGTCAGCGGCGTGGGCGAGGCCCGCGATCGCGTCGGCGACGCCGTCCGTTCCCGCCTTTCGCAGCACCGACGCGATCCGCGCGTGCGCGTACTGCACGTAGTAGACGGGGTTCTCGCTGCTCTCGCTGCGAGCAAGCTCGAGATCCAAATCGATCGTGGTGTCGTGAGAGCGGGCGAGCAGGAACCAGCGGGCCGCGTCCACCCCGATGTCGTCGAGCAGGTCGTCCAGCGTGACGAACTCGCCCGAACGCTTGCTCATCTTGCCGCGCTCGCCGCCCTCGACGAGGTGCACGAACTGCATGATCGCGAGTTCGAGCTGCCCCGCGGCACCACCGAGCGCCTCGAACGCCGCGAGCATCCTCTGGACGTAGCCGTGGTGATCGGCGCCCCAGACGTCGATCAGCAGGTCGTAGCCGCGCTCGCGCTTCTCCTGGTGGTACGCGATGTCCGACGCGAAGTAGGTGTGCTCCCCGCTCGCACGTTCGATCACGCGGTCCTTGTCGTCGCCGAAGTCCGTCGTACGCAGCCACAGCGCGCCGTCCTGACGATAGGTGCGGCCCTGCGCTGCGAGCAGCTCGAACGAGCGATCGACCGCCGACGGCTCGCCCTCGTGCAGCGAGCGCTCGCTGAACCAGCGGTCGAACATCACGCGAAAGCGGGCCAGGCTGCGCTCGGATTGGGCGACCATCATCTCGACGCCGAGCCGCGCGACATCGTCGACGTTGAGGTCCCCCGCGCCCTCGATGTCGGCGGCGAGCTCGAAGACGTAGTCGCCCAGATAGCCGCCCTCGGGCGGCTCCTCGGCGCGCGCCCGGGCGCGGATCGACTCGCCGAGCAGGCGCACCTGCGTCCCGTAGTCGTTCACGTAGAACTCGCGCTGAACCCGGTGCCCGGCAAAGGCGAGGATCCGCGCGAGCGCGTCTCCGTAGGCCGCGTTGCGCGTGCCGCCGACGTGGATCGGCCCCGTCGGGTTGGCGCTGACGAACTCGACGTTCACGCTGAGCGCCGGGTCGGCGCCGCCTCCCCCCCACCGCTCACCGGCGTCGATGATCGCGCGCAGCGCGCGGCGATACCACGGATCTGCCAGGACCAGGTTGAGGAAGCCGGGGCCCGCGACGTCGGCACGCCCGAGCTCGTCACCCAGACACCCGCCCAGCGCCGCGGACAGGCGCTCGGCGACCTCGCGCGGCGGCGCTCCCAGCCGTTTGGCGATCAACAGCGCCGCGTTCGTCGCGTAATCGCCGTGCTCGGCCTGACGCGGGCGCTCCAGCGAGGGCGCGTTCTTCGGCGTCGTACCGTCCGCGACGTCGGCAATCGCCCTGTCGAGGGCGGCGCGGAGCTCGGCGATCGGCTGACTCATGGCTGCGCCAGCGTACCGGCGCCGGCCGCGGCCCGCCGGTCAATGGTGGTAGGGCTCGCCCGCGAGGATCTTGTGGCCCCGGTAGAGCTGCTCCAGCAGCACGACGCGGGCGAGCTGGTGCGGCAGCGTCATCCTGCCGAGCGACATGCGGTGATCGGCGCCGGCGAAATCGAGCCCGTACGGCCCGCCCACCACGAAGCACAGGTCACGGCCATCCATCCGCCGCTCCTCCAGAAAGCGGCTGAAACCGACGCTGTCGTACTCGACGCCGCCGGCGTCGAGCAGCACCTTGAACGAGCGCTCGGGGATCCGCTTCTCCACGCGCTCCTGCTCGCGAACCTCGATCAGCTCCAGACGCGCGTGGCGCGCCAGCATCCGCTGATAGTGCTGCACGTCATCCGCGAACGGGGGTCGCAGGCGCCCGACCGCGACGACGAGAATCCTCACCGGTTCGGGCCAGACGGTTCAACAAGCCCCACGGGGCGGGATACTAGGTGCATGGACGAGGAACAGACCGGCCCCGACCGGCACATCAACATCCACATCGACCCCGAGAAGATGGGCGGGCATTACGCCAACTTCGCGAACGTGAGCCACTCCGACTACGAGTTCACGATCACGTTCGCACGCGTGGACCACGAGATCGAGGAGGGCGAGATCCCGGGGGTCGTCGTGTCGCGCATCAACCTCTCCCCGCGCTTCATGCGCGAACTGCTCGACGCCGCAGAGGACAACTTCGGGCGCTGGCGAGCACGCGAGAGCATCAAGAACCTTCCCGAGGCCGAGGGCCGCGGAGAGATCGACTGAACGGAGCTAGGGCCGGCGGCCCTCCTCCCAGGCGCGCCCGACGCCGATGCGCTCGACGGTCGTCGGGTGCGTACCGAGCAGCGCACTGACGATCCACGGCGGGTCGGGGTCCGAGACGTTCTGGAGCGCAAGCCGGCGCTGCTGTGCGACGAACGTCGGGGCGTCGCCGGTCAGCGCCAGGGAGTAGGAGTCGGCCCGCGCCTCCACGCGGCGCGAGAGCTGGCCGGCGACGACTCCGACGCAGCAACGCGACGACCGCCACGGCGGCCGTCAGCGCGGGCACGGTCGCCGGGCCCGGCCGGTCGTCGTCGCGGGGTCCCCACGCACGTGTCAGGCGCGCCGCAGCGAACATCGCGGGCGGGGCCACGAGCAGCAGGAAAAGCAGCCCGCGAGGGACGTCGCGGTGGCGAACATGCGCCAGCTCATGGGCGACGACGAGACGCGTCTCTGCCTGATCGAAATCGCGCAGCAGCGTGTCGTACAGAACAACGCGCTTGGAGGCCCCGAGTCCGGTCACATACGCGTTGGCGGCCGTCGTGCGCTTGCTCGCGTCGACCACGAAGACGTCTCCGACCTCGACGCCGGCGCGATCGGCCAGTTCGACGACCGCGCTGCGGGTGGGCCCCGGCGGGAGCTTCTCGAAGCGATTGAAGATCGGCTCGATCACGAGCGGCCCGGCAAACACCAGCGCAGCCCCCGCGGCGGCCACGAGGCCCGACGCGGGAATCCACCAGCGGCGCGGGGACCGGCGCATCAGCGCAATGGCCGCGGCCGTCGCGATGCCGGCGAACAACGCCGAGATCGCCGCTGATCGGACCACGTCCCACGACCAGCCGGCCCAGGAGCGCGTCGACAGCCCGACGTCGATCGAGCGCTGGCGCATGGCAGCGTCGATCGGGAGCGTCGCGAGGGTGAGCGCAAGCGAGATCCCGGCGCCGGCTGCAGCGGCCGCCGCCAGCGGCATGCGCGGGCGCCGGCTGAGCGCCCGCGGCGGGCGCAGCACGAACAGCGCCAGCACGGCGCCCTGAACGACCAGCGTGCCCCCCAGCAGCCCGAGCTGCGGCCGGCGGTAGTCGCGCGCGCGCTCGAGTTGCGCTGCGGTGAACTCCTGCGCGGCGCTCACGGGCGACGGGTCGAGAACACCCGAGCGCGGCCACAGCGCGATGACCGCAACCTCCGCGACGACGACCGCAACGAGAACCGCGAACGGCGCGGAGTGCAATGTCGGCCTGGCGTGGCGGCGCACGAGCGTCACGCTACCGTCGCGCAGGGGTACTCACGCCAATGCAGGTCGCCGTCCTATCCGACATCCATTCCAACCGTCACGCGCTCGAGGCCGTCCTCGACGACGTCTCGCGCACGGGCGCACGCGAGATGTGGTGCCTCGGCGACCTCGTCGGCTACGGCGCGGACCCGAACGACTGCGTTTCGTTGATCCGCGAGAACGTGACGCGCTGCATCGCCGGGAACCATGACCTTGCGGTAACAGGCGAGCTGCTGCTCGACGACTTCTCCCGCGGCGCGGCGCTCGCAGCGAGCTGGACGCAGGAGGTGATCGAGCCCGATCAGCTCGATTACCTCAAGACGCTGCGGCCCGAGTCGTCGGACGGTGAGATCGGCCTGTACCACGGCAGCCCGCGCGACCCGATCTGGGAGTACGTCGTCGGAGCGCTGCTCGCCGAGCTCTGCTTCGACCGGCTGCAGGGGCGCATCGGGCTGATCGGTCACAGCCACGTAGCGCTGTCGTTCGGCCGGATGGAGGGCCAGGTGGCCACGGGGGCGGCGCGGCGCGATGGTGAGACCGTGGACGTGAGCGAGGGACTGTGGCTGCTCAACCCCGGCAGCGTGGGCCAGCCGCGTGACGGCGACCCCCGCGCGGCATGGCTGCTGCTCGACATCACGCAGGGCACCGCCTCGTGGCGGCGCACGGAGTACGACATCGCGGGCGCCGCCGCTGCGATTCGCGCCGCGCGGCTCCCCGACTCGCTTGCCGAGCGCCTGGAGTACGGTCAGTGACGATGCGAGCACGATCGTCATCGCGCATCTGCCCGGCCGTGGCGATCGGCCTGACGCTCGCGGCCCTGGCCGGTTGCGGCGACCCCGCGAAGCTCTTGCCCGCCGACGACGCCTCAGCGATGGACGGCGCCCTCCAGCGGGTCGCGGACGCGACGATCGCGGGTGACTGCCAGGCGGCCGGCGCTGCTCTCGCGGAAGCCCAGGACGCCTTCGCCGGGCTCCCGGCCAGCGTCTCACCAGCGCTGCGCAAGAACATCTCCGACGGGCTCGCCCAGCTGACCCAGACCGTGCCCGAGCAGTGCACCGACCCCGGCACCGCCACCGAGACGACACCGACCGAGACCACGACCCAGACCGCACCGACGGAAACGACGACCCAGACGACGCCCACCGAGACCACCCCGACCCAGACGACGCCCACCGAGACCACCCCGACTCAGACGACGCCGACGCAGACGACCCCGACGCAGACCCAGCCCGACCCGGGAGGGATCACTCCCGACGAGGGTGGCGCACCCGCACAGCAGGGGGGCTCGGGATGAGCGGCTCACCCCTCGTCGAACGCTATGAGCTGGGCGAGCGGCTCGGGACGGGCGGCATGTCGACGGTCGTCCTTGCATTCGACCGCCGCCTCGAGCGCCACGTCGCCGTGAAGCTGCTGGCCGAGCACCTCGCCGACGATCGCCAGTTCGTGTCGCGTTTTCGCCGCGAGGCGCTCGCCGCGGCCCGGCTCGTGCACCCGAACATCGTCCAGGTCTTCGACTTCGGCCTCGACGAGCCGAGCGGCCGTCAGTTCATCGTCATGGAGCACGTGCACGGGCAGTCGGCGGCGGAGATCCTGCGTGAGCAGGGAATGCTGCCGGCGGCCGAGGCGCTCGACATCATCAAGCAGTCCTGCCGCGGACTGGACCACGCGCACCGGATGGGCGTCGTCCACCGCGACGTGAAACCCGGCAACCTGCTGCGCTCGGACGAGGGCGTCGTGAAGCTCGCCGACTTCGGCATCGCGAAGGCCGTCAGCGACGAGTCCTCGATCACGCAGGTCGGCTCGGTGCTCGGAACGGCCTCCTACCTCGCGCCCGAGCAGGCGACCGGGCAGCCCGCGACCGCGCGCTCGGACATCTACTCGCTGGGGGTCGTCGCGTACCAGCTCCTGTCCGGGCGCCTGCCGTACGAGGCTCAGACGCTGACCGAGCTGGCGCTGAAGCAGCAGCGTGAGGCGCCCCCGCTGCTCGACGCGGTGAACCCGGACGTCACGCCTGCCGTGGCCGCCGTCATCGACCGTGCCCTTGCGCTGGAGCCGGAGGACCGCTACGACAGCGCCGATGACCTGCGTGCGGCGCTCGAGAACGGTGAGCGCGGCGTCGAGACGGCGACGAGCGCGACCCGTGTCGTCGCTCCTGCGACCGCCGCGACGGCGCTCGCGACCAGCGCCGAGCCCGGACCCCACACGCCGGTTCAGCAACGGCAGCCGATCTCGCCCCCGCAACCGCGAAACCAGGCGGCGATAGCGCCGCCCGCACCGGCGCCTGCGGCACGCGGGGCACGTCGCCGCGGACGAGGCGCGCGCTGGGTGCTGCCGCTGCTGCTGCTCGCGATCGGCCTCGGGGGCGCGGCCTGGGTGACTCAGTCGGGCGACGACGTCCGGCTGAGGAAGGTCGTCTACGACAACGTCGATCGCACCGTCGGAGAGCTCCAGCAGCTCATCCGCCAGAACACGCGCTGATCAGCGCGAAGTCGAGATCGCCAGCGCCAGGATGACCAGCAGCCCTGGGTTGACGAACGCGCAGCGCGTACGAAGCACGACTCCATCGAGGATCACGTAACGAAGAACGCCGGCGAGGCAGAACGTCACGCGGCATCCCCTCGCAGTCGGGTAGCGCCCGCTAGGGCGCGGCGCCCGCGCGCAGCTGCGCGGCGGTCTGCGCCAGCGTGCCGGCGACCACCGCATCGCGCAGCCGCCGCATGACCCGCTCCACGAACGCGAGGTTGTGAAGCGTGACGAGCCGCATCGCCGTCAGCTCGCGGGCCTTCGTCATGTAGCGCAGGTATCCGCGCGTATAACCGATCTCGCAGGCCGCGCAGGGACAGCCCTCCATCAGCGGCTCCTGCGAGTCGCGCCAGACCGACTTGCTCAGGTCCACGCGCCAGCGTGCGGCCGGATCGGGGACGAGCGCCACCCCGTGGCGGCCCAGGCGAGTGGGCATCGCGCAGTCGAACGTGTCGATGCCCAGCTCGACGCCCGCGATCAGGTCGTCGATCTCGCCGATGCCGAGCAGGTGACGCGGACGGTCATCCGGCAGCACGGCGGTCGTCCAGCCGACGACCTCGTACATCTGTGCCTTCTCGGCGCCCAGCGACCCGCCGATCGCGATCCCGGCGCAGCCGCTCGCAGCGATCGCCTGCGCGCTCTCGACGCGCAGTTCCTCGTAGACGCCGCCCTGGACGATTCCGTAGACGACCTGGCCCTCAGGACCGCGCTGCCCGTGCCAGTCGAGGCAGCGCTGCAGCCAGCGGTGCGTGCGCTCGGTCGAGCGCGCGGTGTACTCGCGGCTGACGTGGAACGGCGTGCACTCGTCGAACACGAGTGCCAGGTCGGAACCCAGGTTGGCCTGGATCTCCATCGAGGTCTCAGGCCCCATGAAGCGCTCTGAGCCGTCCAGATAGGACCGGTAGCGCACACCATCCTCCTCGATCGCGAGGATCCGGCCGGCCCGCTCACTGCCCCGCGACGCGCGGCCCTTGACCTCGTCGGCGACGGTGCCGTGCCCCATCGAGAAGACCTGGAACCCGCCCGAGTCGGTGACGATCGGGGCGTCCCAGCGCATGAACCGGTGCAGGCCGCCCTGGGCGGCGATCAGCTCGTCCCCGGGCTCCAGGTGCAGGTGGAACGTGTTGCCCAGGACCATGTCGTAGCCGAGCCCCGCGACCTCGGCGGGCGTAAGGCCGCGGACGGTCGCCTTCGTTGCCAAGGGGACGAACGCCGGGGTGCGAACATCGCCGTGCGTCGTGCGCAGAATCCCGGCGCGGGCCCGCGTCGCGGCGTCGGCGGCGAGTATCTGGAACGGCTCGGCCATCGCGGCCGACCACTCTACGGTCGACCGGGGCGTCGCCCCGGGCCGCGTCAGCGGTTGCCGAGGAACGTGATCACGAAGTACGCGAGCTGGCTCAGCGCCGCGAGTGCACCGGCGACGTAGGTCAGCGCGGCCGCGGTCAGCACCTTGCGTACGCCGACACTCTCGTCAGGGTTCGCGATCCCCAGCGTCTTGAGCTGCACCGCCGCGCGCCGCGAGGCGTCGAACTCGACGGGCAGGGTCACGATCTGGAACAGAACCACCGCCGCGTAGAGCGCGATCGCGACTACGACCAGGTTGAACGCTCCGAGCAGCGCACCCGCGAAGAGCAGGATCATCCAGGTGCTAGACGCGAACGCCGTTGCCGGCCACAGTGCCGAGCGAACGGTCATCGGGAAGTACGCCTTCGCATGCTGAATCGCGTGACCGACCTCGTGCGCTGCGACCGCAGTCGAGCTGATCGTCGCCTCGCCGTAGACCGGCTCGGACAGGTTCACGCTGCGTGAGCGCGGGTCATAGTGGTCGCTGAGCTCGCCGGGAACGCCGTTCACCGGGACTCCATGAAGGCCGTTGGCGTCGAGGATCCGGCGCGCGACTTCAGCGCCCGTCATCCCGCTGTCCTCGGAGACCTCGGAGAACTGATGGAACGTGGCCTTGACGCGGTGCTGTGCCCACAGGCCGAAGAGCAGCGGAATGCCGAGACACACCGCATACAGGCCGAGGTTGCTCATGAGTTCTCCTTGGACACGATGTCCGCGTGATGATAGGGCGCGCCGCGGCCGGTGATGGCCGGTTCACCGGCCCCAGGCGGACGGAGCGAGAGCTCCTGCGAGCAACGGCGGGCGGCTACTCCGTGGCCCGTTCCACGGGCTCGGAAGCGCCCTCGTATCAAGTCTGCTGATCGCTCTGAACGCAGATTCCGTCGCCGTCGGACACGATCCGCTCGCAGACATCGCCGAGCGCCCGCTGCTCGTCGTCGCTCAGGCGCGACAGGAGACGTTCGCGCACACCTGCCAGGTGGGTCTGGCGAGCAGCGTCAAGTCGCACCCGCCCGAGCGGCGTGAGGACCGCGTACGAGCCGCGCGCGTCGCTGGGGCACTGGGCGCGCTCGATCAGCCCTTCGCCGGCGAGCCGGTCAACGAGTCGCGTCAGGCCGCTGCGACTGAGGATCACGCTCTCGGCCAGGTCACACATGCGCATCCGCTCGTCGGCGGCGTCGGCAACCCTCATCAGCACCTCGTAGGAGACCAGCGGCAGCCCGTGAGCGTCCTCGAGCTGTGCGTCGAGTTCCTTCGTGAGCGAGGCGTGGGCGCGAAGCAGCCCCCGCCAGGCGCGGATCTCGCGTTCGGTGAGTCGCTCCGCGGCGGCTGTCTGAACAAGCGGTGGCATGGGCGAGGGTCGACACTCAGCATGATAGCCGGCCTGGTTGCATGAGCAACGACGTGGATCGAGACCGCCCTGGCCCGTGGTATGACCCAGGAGTGACGTCGCCCGAGATCGCCGCGCCGGCAGCGGGCGCCACGCCGGCCGCGCCGGCACACCCGGCTCCGACACGCACGCTCTCACGGCATGCGCGCACCCAGTGGGTCCTCGCAGCGCTCGCGTGGGCGCTGCCACTGCTGCTGGCGTCGATCGCCGTGCGAATCGGCCTTGAGAGCTGGGACGGCCCGGCGTGGGTCCGGGCGATGCTCGTCCCGGTCGCGGCCGTTCTCGCGATCATCGGAGCCGGTCTGATCCCTCACCTCAGGTGTCGGCACTGGCGCTACGAGGTCCGCGCCGAGGAGATCGACCTGCAACGCGGGGCGATCACCACCGTGCGCACGATCGTGCCGATGGCGCGCGTGCAGCACGTCGAGACGCGCCGCACGTTCCTCTCGCAGGTGTTCCAGACGGCCACGCTAGTGCTTCACACGGCCGCCGGAGCGGTCGCAATCCCGCTGCTCGACGACCCGGTGGCGGCAGCTCTGCGCGACCAGATCGCAGAGCTCGCTCGCACGCCCGACGATGACGACCGAGCCTGACGGGCAGCTGAGCGAGCCGCCTTCCGAGGCGGGCACTCCGGTCGCACCGGAGGGCGATCGGCGCCAGCATCCGTCCGCAGTCCTGCTGGAGGCCGCGGGCTCACTGCGCGAGCTGCTGCTGCCGCTCGGCGCACTGATCGTGTTCGGTGCCAGCTCCGGCAGCGTGGTGAACGGCCTGGCGCTCGCCGTGGTCGGCCTGATCACGGCCCTTGCGATGGGGATCGTGCGCTGGGCCACCACGACGTACCGCGTCACGCCCGACCGCGTCGTCCTGCGGTCCGGTGTCTTCTCGCCCGACGAGCGCCTGGTGCCGCGAACGCGGATCTCTTCGGTCGACGTGGTTCAGGGTCCTGTCCAGAGGATGCTCGGCGTCGTCGAACTGCACATTCAGGCCGCCGGCGGCGGCGGAAAGGCTGAGATCGCGCTGCGTGCCATTTCGCCTGAGGAGGCGAGCGTTCTGCGAGCCGAACTGGGGCACGCCCGCGCCCCGGCCCCCGCCGACGGGCTGTGGCGGCTGTCATCGCGCGGATTGCTGGCGACTGCGCTCACCGGACCTCAGATCGGCCTGCTGATCCCGGTCGCCGCAGGCGTCGGCGCGCTGCTCCAGGAGGTGAACCAGTTGGGCGGCGATGACGATCTGCGCGACAGCCTGCCCAGCGACCCCACGCAGATCACGGTCCTGCTGGTCGTGCTGGCACTCGCGCTGCTCACGCTCACGGTCGGCGGAGCGCTGCTCGCCTTCGGAGCGTTCGAGGTACGCCGCGAAGGGCGCCTGCTGCGCGTTCGCCGCGGGCTGCTCCAGCGGCGCGCCGTGACGATCCCTGTGGCGCGCATCCACGGACTGCGCCTGGTCGAGAACCCGCTGCGACAGGGGCTGGGGCTCGTGGCCGTCCACGTCGAGACGGTCGCCCACGGCGGCCAGCAGGCCGCCGAGCAGACGCTGCTGCCGCTGATCCGTCGCCGTGACCTCGCCGCGGTGCTCGGCGATCTCCTGCCGAGCCTGGTTCCACCTGAGGGCCTGCTGCTCTCCCCTCCGCCGCGATCGCGGCGGCGCTACGCACTTCCGCCGGCAGCGCTGGGGCTGGCCGTCGCCTGTGCGGCGAGCATCGCCGTCCCGGCAGCGTGGCCGCTGATCCCCGTACTCACGTTGCTCGGGGCACTCGCCGGGCTGCTGCGCTTCGCCGACGCCGGCTGGGCGCTCGACGGCACGCGCGTGGCGATCCGCTCGCGCCGGCTTTCGCGCACGACGCTGATCGCCCGCGCCGCGCGGGTACAGCTCGCCGAGCTGAGCACGAGCGTCTTCCAGCGTCGTGCCGGCCTCGCCACGGCTGGGTTCGCCGTCGGCGCCGGGCGCCGTGCCCGGATCGCCCACCTCGAGGCGGCGGACGCCGGCGCGCTTCTGGACCGTCTGCGCGCCGCGGCCGAGCAGCGCTAGCGGGCTTCGATCAGCGAGCGCCCGGTCATGCCGGCCGGCTGCTCGATCCCGAGCAGCTCGAGGATCGTCGGGGCGACGTCGGCCAGCACTCCCTCGTCGCGCAGCGCGATTCCGTCGGCAGTCACGATGCACGGCACCGGGTTCAGCGAGTGCGCGGTGTTCGGCGTGCCGTCGTCGTTGAGCATGTGGTCGGCGTTGCCGTGGTCGGCGGTGATCAGGAGCACGCCGCCCGACTGCGAGACGGCTGCGACCACCTCGCCGAGGCAGCGGTCGACCGTCTCGACCGCCTCGACCGCGGCGGGGATGACGCCCGTGTGACCGACCATGTCGGCATTGGCGAAGTTGATGACCCCGAAGCGGGGTGAATCCTCGCGCCATGCGCGCACGAAGGCCGCGGCCGCCTCGGCGGCACTCATCCGCGGCTTGCGGTCGTATGTCGGCACGTCGCGCGGACTCGGGACCAGCTCGCGCCGCTCGCCGTCCTCCGGCGACTCCTCCCCGCCCGCGAAGAAGTAGGTCACGTGCGGGTACTTCTCCGTCTCGGCGACATGCAGCTGCCGGCCGCCCGAGCGGGCGATCACCTGCGGCAGCGTGATCTTCGGGCGCTCAGGCGGAAACGCGACGGGGTACGGCCAGCCCGCTTCGTACTCGGTGAGTGTCGCGTAGCGCTCGATGGGCTCAGCGCCGCGCCGGTCGATCTCGCCGAAGCCCGGTTCGGCCAGCGCGCGCGTGATCTCGCGCATGCGGTCGGGCCGGAAGTTGAAGGCGACGACGCTGTCACCGGGCCGGATGCATGCCTCCGCGCCGACGGTCGTCGCGGCGATGAACTCGTCGGTCTCGTCGCGGTCGTAGGCGTCGCGCGCGGCTGCGGGCGCCGCCGCGACGTGGTGCGCAGCCGTCCCGTGGGCGAGCAGGTCGTATGCCTGCTGCACGCGATCCCAGCGCCTGTCCCGGTCCATCGCGAAGTAGCGCCCGATGACGCTGCCGATCCGCGCGCCGCCGGCCTCGGAGCACCAGCCCTCGACGGTCGCCAGGTACTGCTCGCCGCCGGTCGGCGACGTGTCGCGGCCGTCCGTGAACGCGTGGATCACGAGGTCCGGCACGTCGAGGTCGCGCGCGAGGCGGATCAGCGCGTGCACGTGCTTCCAGCCGGAATGAACGCCGCCGTCACTGAGCAGCCCGATCAGATGCACGCGCTCCGAGCCGCGCATCGCTTCGCGCAGGACAGCGTTCTCATCGAGCACGCCGTCCTCTACCGCGTCGTCGATCCGCGTCAGGTCCTGACGCACCACCGCACCGGCACCGAGGTTCAGGTGGCCGACCTCGCTGTTCCCCATCTGGCCGTCCGGCAGGCCGACGGCACGCCCGCACGTGATCAGCCGCGTGTGCGGGTGGCGCGCCCACAGCGCGTCGAAGACCGGCGTCTCGGCAAGCTCGACCGCGTTGCCCGGCCCGGGCGGAGCGAGCCCCCAGCCGTCGAGGACGACGAGCGCCGCGCCCGGAGCGGGATCCACGCCGGACGGGCTCATGCCCGTGCGGCCTCCACGATCTGCGCGAACGACTTGGGATCGAGCGACGCCCCGCCGACGAGCGCGCCGTCGACGTCCGGCAGAGCCATCAGCTCGGCTGCGTTGTCCGGCTTGACGCTGCCGCCGTACTGCACGCGCAGAGCGGCGCCCGCGTCCGCGTCGATGTCGGTGACCAGCGCCCTGACGAATGCACACGCCTCCTGAGCCTGCTCGGGCGTCGCGACCTTCCCGGTGCCGATCGCCCAGATCGGCTCATAGGCGATCACGACATCGGCGAGCCGCTCACGCGGCACATCGGCGAGGTCGTGCTGGACCTGATTGCGGAGCTTGCGCTCGGTCTCACCTGCGTCGCGCTCAGCCTCGGTCTCGCCGACGCAGAGGATCGGCACGAGCCCGGCCTCCAGCGCCGCCGGCACCTTGTCCGCCAGTGCATCGTCGGTCTCGCCGAAGTACTGCCGCCGCTCGGAGTGCCCGAGCACGACGCCGTGAACATCGAGGTCGGTCAGCATCGCCGCCGACACCTCCCCCGTGAAGGCGCCGTCGGCGGCCTCGTGCATGTTCTGCGCGAAGACCTGCACACGCGAGCCGCGCGTCGAGTCGACCATCGCCTGAAGAGCGGTGAACGGCACGCAGATCGCGACGTCGACACCGTCCGACGAATAGAGCTGCGGCAGCAGCCCCGAGATGAACATCTCGGCGTCACCGACCGTCTTGAACATCTTCCAGTTGCCTGCGACGAACGGCGTGCGAGCCATCAGCTGAGCGCCTCCACTCCCGGCAGTGTCTTTCCTTCCACGAGCTCGAGCGTCGCCCCGCCGCCGGTCGACAGGTGGCTGACGCGCTCCTCGAGCCCGAATTGCGCGAGCGCGGCCGCGCTGTCACCGCCGCCGACGACCGTGGTACCCGCGCAGGCCGCGACGGCCTCGGCGACCGCGCGCGTTCCCGCGCTGAACGGGGCGAGTTCGAACGCGCCCATCGGCCCGTTCCAGAAGACGCTGCCGGCGCTCATGATCTCGGCGCCATAGGCCTCGGCGGTGCGCGGGCCCACGTCGAGACCCATCCAGCCCTCGGGAACGTCGACACCGTCGAGCGTCCGAAGCTCCGCATCTGCGGCGAAGCGGTCGCCGAGGACGAGGTCGACGGGCAGCAGCAGCCGCTTGCCGCGCGCCTCAGCGTCGGCGAGGACGCGGCGCGCCGGCTCGGAGTCATCGTCGGAGCAGAGTGAGGCCCCGACGGAGTGACCCTGGGCCTTCAGGAAGGGGAAGCACATCGCCCCGCCGATCAGAACGGCGTCGGCGCGATCGAGAAAGGCGTCCAGCACGCCGATCTTGTCGCTGACCTTCGCGCCGCCGACGATCGCGACCAGCGGCCGGGGCGGATCGGAGAGGATCGCGCCGATCGTCTCCACCTCGCGCCGCAGCAGCTCCCCGGCGGCGCTGACGCGTACCTGGCCGACGACCCCGACGTTCGAGGCGTGAGCGCGATGCGCTACGCCGAACGCATCATCGACGTAGGCTTCCGCCAGGCGCCCATAGGCGGCGGCCAGCTCCTGATCGTTCTTCGTCTCACCGTCCTCGAAGCGCACGTTCTCGAGCATCAGCACGTCGCCCGGCAACGTGTTCGCCGCGAGCGCCTCGACCTCGCGGCCGACGACACCGGGGGCGAGCGTTACGTCCCATCGCGTCAGCTCGGCGAGCCGGTCGGCGGCCGGCCGCAGCGAGAGCGCCGGATCCACCCCCTTTGGCCTGCCGAGATGCGCCGCGAGCACGAGCGCGCAGCCCTGGTCGCGCAGCCGCTCCAGCGTCGGCAGCGCGGCACGGATGCGCGTGTCGTCGGTGACGTGGCGTTCGGCGTCCAGCGGGACGTTGAAGTCCACGCGGACGAGCACCCGCAGGCCGGCCACGTCCACATCGTCAAGCGTGCGCAAGCTCTTCTAGAGCAGTCGCTGGACGACGTCGACCAGGCGGTTCGAGTAGCCCCACTCGTTGTCGTACCAGCTGACGACCTTGACGAGCGTGTCGTCGAGTACCGCGGTGAGCTGGCCGTCGACGATCGAGCTGTGCGGGTTCGTGATGATGTCGGAGGAGACGATCGGGTCCTCGGTGTACTGAAGGATCCCCTTGAGCGGACCATCCGCCGCGGTCCTGAACGCGTCGTTCAGCGCCTCGACGCTGGTCGCCCGCTCCGCCTCGAATGTCAGGTCGACCAGCGATCCCGTGATGACGGGAGCGCGGATCGCGAATCCGTGAAGCCTGCCCTGAAGTTCCGGCAGAACGAGACTGACCGCCTTCGCGGCACCGGTCGAGGTCGGAACGAGGTTGACCGCGGCAGCGCGGCCGCGGCGCAGGTCCTTGTGCGGCGCATCCTGCAGCGCCTGGTCACCGGTGTACGCGTGGATCGTGGTCATCAGGCCGTGCTTGATGCCGACGGTGTCGTTGGCGACCTTCGCGAACGGCGCCAGGCAGTTGGTCGTGCACGAGGCGTTCGAGATGATGTCGTGAACGTCTTTGTCGTACTCGTCGAAGTTCACGCCGAGCACGAACGACTTGTCCTCCCCGCTTGCCGGCGCCGAGATGACGACCTTCTTCGCGCCGCCCGCGAGGTGCTTGGCGGCATCGTCGCGCTTGGTGAAGAAGCCTGTCGACTCGATCACCACGTCGACGCCCAGGTCACCCCACGGCAGCGCTGCCGGGTCGCGCTCGGCGAGGACCTTGATCTCGTCACCGTCGATCGCGATCCCCGATTCGGTGACCTCGACGGTGCCCCCGTACGGCCCGAGAACCGAGTCGTACTTGAAGAGGTGGGCCAGCGTCTCGCGATCGGTGAGGTCGTTGACGGCGACCCAGTCGATCTCGGCGCCGGCGGCCTTCGCGGCGCGGACGACGTTGCGGCCGATGCGGCCGAAGCCGTTGATGCCGACGCGTACGGACATGGAGAGTCAGTCCTTCCTACGGGGTTTCAGCGGTCAACGCGGTGCCGAGGCAACCGTGGCCCCGCGGGCCTGAAGGCTAGTGAACGACAGAGCGCTGCGCCGGGCGCCATAGCGACGGCCCGTCAGCGGTCGGCGTCACGGTGCACCAGGTCGACGACGATGTCCTCGCGGTCGGCGTACCGCCGGCTCAGGAACTCGGTGATGGCGACGCTGCGGTGCCGGCCGCCCGTGCAGCCGATCGCGATCGTCAGATGAGCCTTGCCTTCGCCGACGTATTGCGGGATCAGGTACTCGATCAGCGGCAGCAACAGGGCGTAGAACCGCTCCAGGTGGCCGTCCCGCCCGACGTACTCGACTACGCGCGGATCGCGGCCGGTCAGCGGACGCAGCCCGGCGACGTAGTACGGGTTGGGCAGGAAGCGGACGTCGAGCACGATGTCCGCGTCACGCGCGGGCCCGTGCTTGAAGCCGAAGCTCTCGAACGTCAGCGCCATCCGCGTCTCGCTCGCCCGTGGCAGCATCTCGTCGGCGAGCTTGCGGCGCAGATCCTGGGCCTTCAGACCGGTCGAGTCGACGACGACGTCAGCGCGCTCGCGCAGCGGCGCAACGAGCTCGCGCTCGATCTCGATCCCCTGCGGCACGCTTCCCTCGGGCGAGAGCGGATGACGGCGCCGCGTCTCCTTGTAGCGCGTCACGATCGCCTCTTCGCTGGCGTCGAGGAAGAGCACGCGGTTGTCGACGCCGGCGACGGCCAACTCGTCGAGCACCGCCGCCATCTGCGGGAAGTAAGCGCCGCCGCGGGCGTCCGAGACGATCGCCGCGCGCTGCACTTTCGAGCCCGCGTGAAGGAAGAGGTCGACGAGGCCGCGGATCATCTCCGGCGGCAGGTTGTCGACGCAGAAGTAGCCGGCATCCTCGAACACGTCCATCGCGGTCGACTTTCCGGCACCCGAGACCCCGGTGATGATCACCAGGTCCTCGAGCGGCCTGCTCTCGGCGCCCTTGGCCGACCCTTCCTGGCTCGTCGTCGACATGGCGTGCATGGTCGCAGCCCTCGCGTCCGTCGGCGCTGACGCGTGCCGTCGGCGGGGACCGCAGCGCAGTGCGGCTACGCACTCGGGCGCCGCAGGAACGCGTGCAGGTCGCGTGCGACCTTGGGCGGCAGGCCGGGTACGCCCTCGAGGTCCTCGCGGCTGGCGGCGAGGACGGCATCGGGAGAACCGAAATGAGCCAGCAGCGCCTTCTTGCGCGCCGGGCCGACGCCAGGGAAGCCGTCGAGCACGGAGGCGGTCATCGCCTTGTCGCGCCGCGCCCGGTGGTGGGAGATCGCGAAGCGGTGCGCCTCGTCGCGGACGCGCTGGAGAAGCTGCAGCGCGTGTGTGTCGTGCTCGAGCACGATCGGGTCCGTGCTCCCCGGCACGAAGACCTCCTCGATTCGCTTGGCGAGCGACACGACCGCGACGCCGCGCTCGCGGAAGTCCTGGAGCACGTCGAGACCCGCAGTGAGCTGACCCTTTCCGCCGTCGATCACGATCACGTTCGGCAGCGCGGCGAACGAGTCGTTGTATGCCGGGTCGTGCGGGTGACAGCTCACGCTGGCTCTCCCACGCGCGCATCCGTCGCGTCAGAACCTCGCGCATCGCCGCGAAGTCGTCGGGCACGCCGTCGTCCAGCGAGCGGATCGTGAAGCGCCGGTAATCGCTCTTCTTCGGCGCCCCGCCCTCGAAGACGACCATCGATGCGACCGTGTGCGTGCCCATCAGGTTGGAGATGTCGAAGCACTCCACGCGCAGCGGCAGGACCTCGAGGCCGAGCGCAGACTGAAGCTCGTCGAGCGCCTCGACGCGCTGCTGGCGCCGGCGCTCGTCCTTCAGACGCTCCTGATCGAGCGCCAGCAGCGCGTTGCGCTCTGCGAGCTCGAGGATGCGGCGCTTGTCGCCGCGCTCGGCGGCGCGGACCTCGACACCCGCGCCGCGCCGCTCCGAGAGCGCGGCTCCGAGCGTCGCGCGCTCGTGCCTCGTCGATCTCCTGCTGGACGATGATCTGCGCCGGGATCCCGGGGCGATCGGCGTAGTACTGGGCGATGAACTCGACGGCCACCTCCCCCAGGTCGAGCTCGCCCGCGTTCTGGAGATAGAACGACTGACGGTCGGCGAGCACGCCGTCGCGCACCTGGAAGACCTGGGCGTTCGCGTCGACCCCGTCGACCGCGACGGCGATCGTGTCGAGCGAGCCGACGGAGTCGTTTGCCACACGCTGACGCTCCAGCAGCGAGCGAACCGCGCGCAGGCGGTTGCGCTCCAGCGCCGCCTGCTCGTACTCCTGGGCGGCCGCGGCGGCGTTCATGCGCCGCTCGATCTCGCGCTCGATCTCCTTGTAGCGCCCCGAGAGGAACGCCACGACGCCGTCGATCGCCTCCATGTACTGCTCGCGCGTCACGTAGTCCACACACGGTGCGCCGCAGCGGTTGATGTGGAAGTCCAGGCACGGCGAGCCGGATCTGCGACCCGGCTCGGCGCCCTGGCAGGAGCGGAACAGGAAGACCTTGCTGAGCACGTCGAGCGTCGCCCGCGTGCGCTTCGCGTTCGAGTACGGGCCGAAGTAGGAACGTGTGCGCCGATGGCGCTCGCGCGTGAAGTAGACGCGCGGGAACTTCTCGTCCATCGAGATGGCGATGTACGGGTAGCTCTTGTCGTCGCGCAGCCGGATGTTGAAGCGCGGCTGGTGCCGCTTGATCAGCCGGTTCTCGGCCAGCAGCGCCTCGGCGTCGCTGGCGAGCAGCAGGAACTCGATGTCGGCCGTCTGACTGACGAGATCGACGGCGCCGCGCGTCACGGGGTTGGCGAAGTGGCTCGCGACGCGCTTCCTCAGCGACCGCGCCTTGCCGACGTAGAGGACCTCGCCCTCCGCACCGTGGAAGAGGTAGACGCCGGGGCCGTCGGGCAGCTTGCGGCGTTGCTCGCCCAGGCGCTGCTCGCGCGTGTCCGGATCGCCTCCCGCGGCCATGCAACCGAGGATAGGTCCGGCGAGCCGACAGCCCGGCCGAGCGCCGCGGACGGGGAGTAGGCTGCGAACGATGAGCGTCGCCCAAGCCTCACGCACCGCGTACCGCACCTGCCCGCTCTGCGAGGCGACGTGCGGCCTCGAGCTGACGATCGAAGGCGATCGCGTGACGCGTGTGCGCGGCGACGCCGACGACGTCTTCAGCAAGGGCTTCATCTGCCCCAAGGGAGCGAGCCTGAACGAGCTGCACGAGGACCCGGACCGCCTGCGCGGTCCGGTCCGCCGCCGCGAAGACGGCACGTTCGAGCCCGTCTCGTGGGATGAGGCGTTCGCCGAGATCGCCGAGCGCGTCGCCGCGGTAGACGCCGAGCACGGCCGCCAGGCGTTCTCCGCCTACATCGGAAACCCCTCGACGCACTCGATCGGCGCCCTGCTCTACGGACGCGTCCTGCTGAAGGCGCTCGGGACGCGCAACGTCTTCACCGCCAGCACCGTCGACCAGGCGCCGAAGCAGCTCGCCTCGGCGCTGATGTTCGGCACCGGCCTGAGCGTGCCGATCCCCGACATCGACCGCACGCAGCACTTCCTGATTCTCGGCGCCGACCCGATGGTCTCCAACGGCTCGCTGATGACCGCTCCCGACGTCCGTGGGCGGCTGCGCGCGATCCGCGCGCGCGGGGGCAAGATCGTGGTCGTCGACCCGCGCCGCTCGCGCACCGCCGGCGAGGCGGATGAGCATCACTTCATCCGCCCCGGAACGGACGCCCTGCTGCTGTTCGCGCTCGTGCAGGTGCTGTTCGACGAGCACCTCGCTGCGCCTCAGGAAGGGGTCGCCGAGCACCTCGCCGGGCTTGATGAGCTGCCCGCGCTGGCCGCGCCTTTCACCCCCGAGGCCGTCGCCGAGGCGACGGGGATCGCCGCGGACGAGATCCGGCGCATGGCGCGCGAACTGGCGAGCGCGCCGTCAGCTGCCGTGTACGGGCGGATCGGGACGACGACGCAGCCGTTCGGCGCTCTGACGAGCTGGCTGGTCGACGTGCTCAACGTCCTGACCGGCAACCTCGATCGGCCGGGCGGAGCCATGTTCACGCTTCCGGCGACCGGGACCAGCAACACGAGCGGCGAGCCCGGCCGCGGCCGCGGCCTGCAGATGCACCGCTGGACGACCCGCGTCAGCGGCTTGGGCGAGGTCTTCGGGGAGCTTCCGGCGGTCAGCATGCACGAGGAGATGACGACGCCCGGCGACGGGCAGATCCGCGCGCTGATCACGCTCGCCGGCAACCCGGTGCTGTCGACGCCCAACGGTGACCGGCTCGCAGACGCACTCGACGATCTCGACCTGATCATCAGCATCGACCCGTACATCAACGAGACGACGCGCCACGCGCATGTGATCCTGCCGCCGCCGTCCACGCTCGAGCGCGCGCACTACGACGCGGCCTTCTACGCGCTCTCCGTGCGCAACGTCGCCAACTACTCGCCGCCGGTGTTCGATCGCGAGCCCGGCGCGCTCGACGAGTGGGAGATCCTCCTTCGCCTCACGGCGATCGTCACGGGCGCCGGACCCGATGCCGACATCGCCGCACTGGACAGCTTCGTCGCCGGCGAGCTCTGCAGGCGTGCGGTGCGCACCGCACGCTCAACGGTGGCAGGTCGCGACCCGGACGAGCTGCTCGCCGCGGTCGCGCCGCGCACCGGCCCCGAACGCCTGCTCGACATCCAGCTGCGGACCGGACCCTACGGCGACGGGTTCGGAGCCACGGATGACGGCCTGTCACTGGACGTCCTCGAGCGCTCACCACACGGCGTCGACCTCGGTCCGCTGTCGCCCCGTATTCCCGAGGTTCTGCGCACCGCCAGCGGCAGGATCGAGCTTGCGCCCGAGCCGCTGACCGCCGACGTGCCGCGCCTGCGCGCCACGCTCGAGCAGAGCGCGCCCGGGAACGGCGGCCTCGTGCTGATCGGCCGCCGGCAGCTTCGCTCCAACAACTCCTGGATGCACAACCTGCCGAAGCTCGTCAGCGGCCCCGAGGGCTGCACCGTGCTCGTCAACCCGCTGGATGCCGAGCGCCTCGAGATCGCCGACGGAGAGCCGGCCGTCGTCTCCTCGGCCGGCGGTGAGATCCGCCTCACCGCGAAGCTGACGGACGCGATGATGCCCGGCGTCGTCTCGATTCCCCATGGCTGGGGTCACGATCTCGACGGGGTGGCGATGTCCGTCGCCAGCCGGCACGCGGGCGCCAACGTCAACCTGCTCGGTGACACCGGCCAGGTCGAACCGCTCACGGGAACCGCCGTGCTCAACGGCATCCCCGTGGAGCTGGCGCCGGCGCGCACGCCCGCGCTCACCTGAGCGCCCCCAGGTCAGTACGGGTAGCTCTCGAGGCGGCAGGCCCGCCGCGTCAGGCAGACTTCGCGGACGCGCCCGAGCGGTTCCAGGAAGTCGGACTTCTGCTTGCGCACCGCCGGTGAGAGCGGCACGAGGCCATGCGGGTCGTGGCCGCTGCGCGGCGGCACGTTCTCGACCGGCGCGAGGTCGGTCCCGAGGCCACCGGGACGGACCGGCCCGCTGTCCCACATCACGATTCCCGATCCGAGCTCGAGCCTGGGCATCGGGTTGAAGCCGAAGAAGGGGATCTTGTCGGCAAAACGCCCGTCGTCGAAGGCAGGCTCGCGAATCGTCGCCTCGGCCGTCCGCGCCATGATCTCCGAGCTGATCTGCGGCGTGTGCGGGTCACCGACCGCGGACTGGATCAAGACGTTGTGGATCGGTGTGCGCGGCGGCGGGTCACCGACCATGCGGGCGGCGTAGCCGTTGGCCTCACCGCGGTCCCAGAGACCCTGGATCATCGCCAGGACGACCATCCGCTGCATGCGGCCGGGATATGCGGACGCGAGCACCGCGTTGTACGAGTCGAAGTCAACGCTGCGCGGCATGATCAGGCTGTAGCGCATGCCGGCGGTCCCCAAGACCGAGCGCTGGAAGTCGGGGGCCAGCGCCGTCAGCGCGGCTCCGAAGTTGCCGCCCTGACCGCTGCTGTCGTGGTACAGGCGCTTGATGTCGTAGAGCGGCGCGCCGCCGGGCGCCTGGAACGCGGACCGCGCGGCCAACCCGTCGGGGTGGACCATCGCACGCCCGAGCAGCAGGTTGTTGAGCAGGCCCTGCTGCAGCCGGTCGGCGACGGCCGGGAACCGTGACACGTCTCTGAGCGCCGACTCGAAGTACGACTTGTCCTGATCGGACATGCCGCTCTGCCGCGTCGAGCAGAACACCATGTTGTATTCCTGCGCCATCGCCTGGACGGCGGGCGCGAGGACCTCGGCGGGGCTGCCGAACACGTCGTGGCCGTAGAGCGACGCGCGCGCCGGCTTGGTCAGCGCCGCGCGCGGCACGATGCAGACGAAGGTCGTCTTCATCGTGTTGCGCTTCTGACGATTCGGAACGAATACGAAGCCATACCGGCCACGCCGTTTCCTGAAGCGGAACTTGGATCCCGGCGGACAGCCGGGCTTGTCGAGGTAGCAGGCCGTTGTGAGGGTGCCCGTAACCTGCCGCGCCAGCAGGTCGTTCTCCCCCGGCTGGCAGCCGTCGGCGCCGCACGGCGCCAGGTCCTGCACGGAGTCGATGCTGAAGGCCGGAGGCTTGCCCTTGATCTTTCGATCGAAGAGGTTGGAGTCGCCGAGCACGGAGAACGCCTTGTCGCGAATCCACGCGACGCGCTCGCTGATGTTGCGCTGGCTGGCGACCGTGAAGTCCCAGGCGAGGTAGAGCGAGGACCGATCGACGCGGTGCTGGCCCAGCGTCCGGAAGATGCTGGCGTAGCGCTTGCTGCGCCGCGCACCCGACCTCAGGGCCAGGAACGACTTGCTGGCCTTGAGGAGCTTGCCGTCCGAGCCGCGCATGTTGCGCAGCGCGACGATGTAGCGCCGCCCTTCGACCAGGTTCTTGGCCAGGTGGATCATCAGCAGCTGCTCACTCGGCCGGTCGGCGCCGGCGTCGAGCTCCGCCCAGATCATCTGGCGCTTTCGGGTCGCGGCATCGATCAGGAGGATCGGGGCGTTGCGCTCGTCGTAGCTGCGCAGGTCCGTCAGCGGGACCGCGCCGGTGACCTTGAGGTCGACGCCGGGCACGTGGGTGAGGATCGGGCCGCCGGGTGAGAAGCCGTCGCTGAGCGTGTACGGAAAGGGGTCCACCCGCTTGCCGCTCGCGTTCTGCGGCCTGAAGGCCGGCAGGCGGAGCTGCTTGCCGCTCTCGGTGTTGTCATTGCTGACCGTGAAGTGGTTGTTCGGCCACGGGAGCATGCAGTAGCGCGGATCGACGTTGTCGCACGTCGTCGTCTTGACCTTGTTCTTGGCGACCGCTGCGGGCGCAGCGCCGAGCACGGGCAGAAGCCCGAGCGCGGCGAGCGTTGCGATCAGCGTGGACCGACTCACGAAAGCTCCTTCAAACGACTAAGCGGGACGCGCGATCCGTGCGCGTCCCGAAGGGAATCGAAGGTACCAGGCGACGACGCGCCCCGATGCAGTTCCGCGGGCAGCGGGCTCTGCCGTGCCTGCGCAGTGGTGGAGTGACTCACGAGACTGTGAACACCCAGAACCCTGATCGTCACGCGCTGCCGGGGCGTTTCCCCTGCGGTGAAGGCGTTTCCGCGCACCGGTCATGCCCGCGCGTAGGGGGCGAGCGCGATCCGCATCGCTTCGGGTATCGGCGTCTTCTCCCAATTCTCGACGCTGACGTATACGTGTCGCAGTTCGCCTTCGACCAGCACGTCCTCCCCCCGCCGCAGGGTGAACGCCGTCGTCGTTGCGGTCGTCCCGATTCGCTTCAGCTCGACATCGAGCTCGACGAGCTCGTCGAAACGCGCGGAGCCGAGAAAGCGGGCCGAGGCCTCCGCGACCACCATGTCGACCTCGTGATCCTCGAGCATCTCCTTGTAGCCGCCGGGAAAGGCTGCGCGCCAGAGCTCGGTGATCGCCACGTCGAAGAACGTGAAGTAGTTGGCGTTGAAGACGTGGCCCTGGGCGTCGCACTCGTGGTAGCGGACGCGAAAGCTGTGAGTGAACGGCGCCATCGCGCGCGGAGTCTGCCGCACCATCAGCGCACGAGTCGCACGACCGGCGCCCCGTCAACGCCGTCAGGGCCGAGGTCGCCGCGAGCGAGCGCGACGATCCGCCGCACGTATGCCTGTGTTTCGGGGAACGGCGGCACGCACCAGCAGGCGGCGACCCGGCCGGCGCCCGCGTTGTAGGCGGCGAGCGCCAGCGGCACCGAACCGAAGCGACGCAGCATGTCGCTCATGTGCCGCGCCTGCGCGGCGATCGCCGCTGACGCGTCGAACGGGTCACGCAAACCGTAGGCGCGGGCCGTCGCGGGCATGAACTGCGCGATTCCCCGCGCACCGGCCCGCGAGACCGCACGCGGGTCGAAGCCGGACTCCTGTTGAAGCTGCGCAGCTAGCAGTGCAGCCCCGACGCCGTGTCGCCGAGCGGCGCCGCGGATCAGGTCGGCGTAGCCGTCCGGCACCCACGCCGGCAGCGCCCCGCGCCAGGCGGTCGTCTGCGAGAAGCCGGCGGACGCACTCGCGGGGCTGCGCGAGAAGCCGAAGTGCCAGGGTTCCCACGGGTACCTGAGGACGAAGCCGAAGCGGGCGGCGTTCCGCGCCAGCCAGGCGTATGCGGTTCGCGGGCCGAGATCGAGTTCTGTGCCGAGGCGATGGAGCGAACTCCCCGGCGGCGCGACCCATCTCGGGTCGGGGTTGGCCGCGAACAGCCGCGCCTGCTCGGCGCGGGACCTGTACGCGCTCGCGATGACGATGACGTGCCCGGCCGCCCGGGCCGCGGCCTCGAGACGGTCGAAGGCCAGCGCGACATCCGGACGCATCGACCTGCCCTGGCGGCGAGCGAGCGGCCCGGCGTACTCGCCATCTCGCGGACGTCGCCGCCCACGCGGCCACCTCGGCCTGTGCCACCGCGCTACCGCCGATTCGCGCTCCGCCGGGCGCACGGATCGGATCGCGCACGGTCACCGTCACCTGGCCGGGCACCCGCTCATCCGCAAAGCGAACCTCGACGTGCTGCGCGCCATTTCGGCGTGCGGTCTCACGCGCTCGCCGGCGAGCCAGGGCGAGATAGGCCGCCCGCGTGAGCCCCGCCCCCCGCGCCCTGGCGGTGTCCAGCACACGAGGGCTCGCATCGAGCAGTGCGCGGGCACCGGCGAGTGCGGCGAGGTCTGCGGCCCGCTGACGATCGCTCGCCGCCGCCAGTCCCGCGGCGATCCAGCCGAGCACGACCGCTCCGGCGAGAACCGCCATCAGCGCACCCACGAGAAGCACCAGTGCCTGGCCGCTCTCCGTCGCGGCGGTGCCCGGCGCGTGAACCATCGAGCGATCCCCCGCCGTTCCGACGCTCGTCACGACGTCCCTCTCGGCGACCGCGTGGCCCAGGCGGGGGCCGCCCAGCCGAACCGGGCCAGCAAGGTGCCGACGTGCTGCTCCGACGAGAGCGCCCTCGCAACGACGCCCAGCTCATCGAGCTGCCAGAGCGCGAGCGACGCAACCGCACCGCCGGGCTCCGCGAGAACCACCACGTCGGCGCTCTCCGCCAGAAGCAGGTCGGTGACCTCGTCGCGCGGCGTGGCGAGCGCAAGGACCACCACCGCGCCGGCCGTGAGCGTCACCCTGTGCGCGGCGGCAGACCAGCACCTCGCGCTCCGCGCTGACGAACGCGAGCCGGCCCCTGGCAGACCGAGCGCACCCCGCACCCATCGAGCGAAGACGAGAGCCGACGTGCCGACCTGGTCGCGGGCAGCGCCTGCCAGCGGGCCGGGGCCTGCACCGTCGGACACGACGATCGCCGGTCGCCGATGCGCGGCGATCAGCCGCAGCGCGCCCTCAGCCGCGTGCGTCTCCGCGCCCCGGCCGAGGACGGCGAGATCGAAGACGCTCACGTCGCCGGGCCGGCGTCGGCGGACGACTCGGCTTCCAGCAGGCCTGCGAGTCCCGGCAACACGGCACGCGGGCGAACGCGGACGATGACTCGTCGCCCGCCGCCCGTGACCCGCACGCTCGCGCCGACCAGCCGGGCACCGCAGCGCGCGCGGCGCGCGCGGGGCTCGAGTCCTGAAGCAGCGCGACCGCCCCCGCGTTCGCGGCATGCGCCGCGTACTCCCGGCACGCGCCCGCCGCGAGCAGCTGCGCAGCGGCGAGAACCACGAGCAGGACGAGCGGGACGCCTGCGAGCAGCTCGACGCCGGCCTGGCCGCTCTCGCCGGCAGTCGAGCCGTTCACGGGCGCTGCCCGGATTCACGCGGCGGCCCGCCGTGCCCCAGCGTCGCGCTGCGCGTCACCGAGCGAGATTCCGCCGACGACGGCCGGGATCGCCAGCCGCACCGTGATCTCCCCGTCGGCCGAGCGGACCACGCGCAGCGTTCCGGCCCGGCCGCTGGGCAGCGCGCGGCGTGCCGCGAGCCAGTGGATCGCCGCCGACACCGGCTGCGCGAGCGGCCGCGCGTGATGCCGTTCCGGCCAGCCACCACGTCTGCGCGGCGACCACGAGCTGCCACGCGCCGATCGTCAGGGCCGCGAGCAGCGGAAGCAGCGCGACGAGCTCGACGCTCGCCTGACCGGACTGATCGCGGTGCGGCGACACGCGAGCGAGACTGCCGCTCCCGCTGTCACGCCGCTACCGCGCGATCGTCACGAAACCCACGAATCGCTCGGACATCGCGCGCCCCGGGGCGCGACCCTCACACGAACGAGCGGTACTGGCGCCAGACCGCGACGAGCGCGCCCGCGGCGGCCACCAGCAGCAGGATGAACAGCAGCGCCCCGCCCGCGGTTTCGGTGAGCTGGCTCGACGCCGCCAGCGCCAGGACGATCGTGCCGACCGCGCCGTAGAGCAGAGCTCGGAAACCGAGCGGAAGCGAGTCGATGTCGATCCGCCCGCGCCGGTAGGCCCACGTGATCCCGAACACGATCACGCCGATGAAAGCGAGCGACAGCGTCCGTGAGACGACCTCGGCGACGTCGCCGCCGCCCGGCAGGAACGCGATGACCGCGGCTACGCCGAGGACGATCGCGACGTTGCGGGCCGTGGTCACGCCGACAGCGTATGACCGGCGGGCGCATCGAGCGCCGCGGGCTGATGCGAAGGCACCGGCGGCGCATCCGGGATCGCGAGCGCTCCCTCGAGCGGCTCCGGGAGCAAAGCGATAGCCGACGCCGAAGTGCGTGTGTATGTAGCGCCAGTTCGGCGAGGCGTGATCGAGCTTGGTGCGAAGCTTGCGGACGAAGACGTCGACCGAGCGATCGCCGCGCGCCATCGCGTAACCCCAGACGCGCTGGTAGATCTCCTCGCGCTCGAGCACACGCCCGCGGGCCTCCGCGAGCAGCTCGATGAGCTCGAACTCGCGCCGCGTGAGATCGATCGACCGACTGCCGACAAATGCCTGGAACTGGTCGGCGCGGATGTTGAGCTCGCCCGCGAGCACGGGCTGCGCCCCGGCGCGCGACACGCTGCGGCGACGGCGGCGGGCGACCGCCTCGAGGCGAGCGATCAGCTCTTCCGGGTGGCAGGGCTTCGTGAGCCAGTCATCGGCTCCCATCCGCAGACCGCGAACGCGCTGTGCCACGGTCGACTGGCCCGTGCAAACGACGACGCCCAATCCGGGCATCTGGCTGCAGAGCCGCTCGAGGTAGTCCCAAGCCTGCGTACCAAGGGTCGTCAGGTCGATCGCCACGGCACCGAGGCGCATCGAAACGACCTCGTCGACAGGCACGGGGCCGCCGAGGATCCGGTACTCCCAGTCGAGGCGGTCGAGCCGCTTCGTCAGCACCTGAAGAAAACCGGAGTCGGTGTCGATCACCGCGATGCGAAGCGGAGCCGACCCCACGTGGGCGCCCGGACCGTCGGTCTCGGGACGAGCGTCAGACCTCGTGCTCATGACAGACGGGAGTGTAGACGGGCGCCTCGATGGCACGTAACCCGATCGGGCTGCCGGTTCACTGCTTCTTCACAAGCAGAACATCGCTCGCAGCGGGAAGTTCGCGCACCGGCGCGCGGCGTCACTGCGTGCCGAACTCGGCGTCGGAGCCCGAGATCTCGGCCAGCGGCTCGATCGGATACTTCCGGAAGAGACCCGTCGCGACGAAGATGACCTGCTCGCCGACGCCCACCGCGTTGTCGCCGACGCGCTCGAGCGCGCGCGCGACCATCGTCATCACCATCGCCCATTCGCGGCGGTCGGGGTCATCCCCGGCGGCGACGGCGCCGTGGAAGACCTCCTTGTTGAGCCGGTTGACCTCGCGGTCCTGTCGTGCGAGGTCGGCCGCGAGGTCGACGTCGCGATCCTTGAACGCGAGTCGCGCCTCGATCACCTCGGCGCGCGTGGCGGTGCCCATGCGCAGCACCTTCTCGAGCAGCTCCGGCACCACCGGTGGCTCGTTGCCCACGAGCGGGATCAGCTTGGCGATGTTCACGCATTGATCGCCCATCCGCTCGGCGTGCTTGATGACGTGCAGAAGCGAGGCCAGCAGACGCAGATCGCCGGCGACAGGCGCCTGCAGCGCCAGCAGCGAGAGGATTCCCTGATGGACCTCCAGGTAGCGCCCGTCGATCCGATCGTCGTCGGCGATCACGAACGTCGCAAGCTCGATGTCGCGCTGCTCCAGCGCCTCGAGCGCTCGATCGAGCTGCTCCACGACGATGTCGAGCGCCCCGAGCGCTCCGTTCTCGAGAATCGCCAGCTGATCGCGGTACTGATGGCGCGTCTCCTGCGGACGAGCAGCGGGATCACTCGTGGGGAAGTTCGGCCACGGCTAACCGAACTTCCCGGACACGTAGTCCTCGGTGCGCTGGTCGTGCGGGGTCGTGAAGATCCGCTGTGTCGGGCCGTACTCGACGAGTCGCCCGATGCGACTGTCCTCGCCGTCGCTGAGGTCGACGATGAAGAACGCCGTGCGGTCGGAGACGCGAGCGGCCTGCTGCATGTTGTGCGTGACGATGACGATCGAGACGGTCTGCTTCAGCTCGTGCATCAGGTCCTCGATGCGGCCCGTCGAGATCGGGTCCAGCGCCGAACACGGCTCGTCCATCAGCAGCACGTCCGGATCGGTCGCGAGCGCCCGGGCGATGCACAGTCGCTGCTGCTGACCGCCGGACATCCCGAATGCGTTGTCCTTCATGCGGTCCTTGACGTCGTCCCACAGCGACGCGCGGCGCAGCGCCGTCTCGACGATCTCGTCCATGTCGCCCTTCATACCCAGGACCTTCGGGCCGAAGGCGATGTTGTCGTAGACCGACTTGGGGAACGGGTTGGGCTTCTGGAAGACCATCCCGATCCGCTTGCGCACCTGCACCGGGTCGATGTCGGAGCCGTAGAGATCGAGCCCGTGATAGAGCACCGTGCCGTCGACCCGCGCCGTCGGGATCAGGTCGTTCATGCGGTCGAAACAGCGCAGGATCGTCGACTTCCCGCAGCCCGAAGGGCCGATGAACGCGGTGATCTGCTTCTGCGGCACGCGCAACGAGACGTCGAGCACGGCCGGCTTGCCGGCATAGCGAACGGCGAGATCGCGCGTCTCGAAGACCGGATCGGCGATCTCGTCGTCGATCACCGCGCGGGCGTCGACGGCGGGCCGGCGGAGCCCCTCGACCGCGACGGGCGACTCCCCCGTGGCCTGGGAGTCGGCTGCGGTTCGCTGTGTGGGGTCGGAGTCGTGCTCTGACAAGGCGCTCACCATAGTGTCGGTTCGGGGCGGGGTCGAGGACATCTTGATCACCAGCGTTTCTGGTAGCGGTTGCGCAGCCATATCGCGATGGCGTTCAGCATGATCAGGACGACGAGCAGCACCACGATCGCGGCGGCGGCCAGCGCCTGGAACTCCTCCTTCGGCTGCGAGATCCACGAGAAGATCTGCAGCGGGAGCGCGGTGAAGGCCGAGTCCAGCCCGGTCGGGTTGAATGCGACGAAGGTTGCGGCGCCCACGAGGATCAGCGGCGCCGTCTCGCCTATCGCGCGTGACAGCGAGAGGATCACCCCGGTGGCGATGCCCGGGATCGAAGCGGGCAGCACCTGCTTCCAGATGGCCTGCCACTGCGTGCAGCCGAGGGCGAGCGCGCCCTCCTTGATCGACGGCGGGACGGCGCGGATCGCCTCGCGCGTGGTGACGATCACCACGGGGAGCACCACCAGCGACAGCGTCAGCCCTCCCGCCAGCACGGTGCGGCCGAGGTCGAGCGGGCCGCGGACGATGTAGGCCAGGCCGACGATCCCGTAGACGATCGACGGGACCGCCGCGAGGTTCTGGATGTTGACCTCGATCAGGCGGTTCCACCACTTGGTCGTGTCGGCGTACTCCTCCAGGTAGAGAGCGGTCGCGACGCCCAGCGGGATGATGACCGCGGCGACGACCGCCATCAGCCACAGCGTCCCCATCAGCGCCGACTCGATCCCGGCCTTCTGCGGGAAGGCCGACGGGAAGCTGGTCAGGAAGTCGAGGTCGAGTTGCGGGATGCCGTCGACGCCCATGTCGACCAGCAGAACCGCCAGCACGATCAGGCCGACGCTTGTCAGCAACATCAGCATCAGCACGAAGAGCGCGATCGCGCAGCGCGGTGCTCCGTCGCGCCGAGCCGATCACGTCGGGAACCTCAGGCGAGAGCGCCGTGGGCGCAGCGCGCTGTTCGAACGTGCTCATTCGTACACCTGCCGGTAGCGGCGCACGAAGCGGATCGCGACCGCGTTGAGCAGAAGCGTCATCACGAACAACGTGAAGCCGACCGCGAAGATCGCCTTGTAGCCGGTCGAGCCGGTGGGGATGTCGCCCTTCCCGGTCGCGCCGATGAAGGCGGTCATCGTCTCCATCGGCAGCCGCGGGTCGAGCGACGTCGTCGGCACCTGCCCCGCCGCGATCAACACGATCATCGTCTCGCCCACGGCCCGCGAGGCGCCGAGCACGATCGCCGCGACGATTCCCGAGAGCGCCGCCGGGAAGACGACCCGCGTCGAGACCTGGCGCCGCGATGCCCCGACGCCGAACGCGCCCTCGCGCAGCCCGTGCGGCACGGCGGTCATCGCGTCCTCGGCGATCGAGGCGATCGTCGGGACGATCATGACGCCCACGATGATGCCGCCGGCGAGTCCGTTGAAGACGGTGACCTCGAGACCGAACAGGTCGCCGAGCACGCGCGGAGTGAAGAAGGTGAGCGCGAAGTACCCGAATACGACGGTCGGGACTCCCGCCAGCAGCTCGAGCGTGGGCTTGACCGTCTTACGGACGCGCTGGGGTGCGTATTCGCTCAGGTAGATCGCCGTGCCGAGCCCGAGCGGAACGGCGACCAGCAGTCCGATCAGCGAGATGATCAGCGTCCCCTGGATCAATGGGCGGACCCCGAACTCGGGGTCGGCGAACAGCGGTGACCAGGTGTCGCCGGTCAGGAACTGCTTGACCGTCACGCTCTCGTCCTCGAAGAACGCGATCGTTTCGCCGACGAGCGAGGCGATGATGCCGACCGTCACCAGAATCGTCGTCGCCGCGGCGAGCAGCAGCAGCAGACGGATCAGCTTCTCGCCGATGTGCCGCTGGGCGGTGCCGAGCACCTGCTCGGCACTCGGCACCACCTCGCGGACGGATGTGGAAGCGCCTTCCACGGGTACTCGACCTAGGAGGCCGGGATCTCCGCCTTGGCCTTTGTCAGCTGTTCATCGGTCAGCGGGACGATGTTCGCCGTGTCGGCGATCTCGACCGCATTGTCGACGGTGTAGTCGATGAAGCCCTTGACCTGCGGCTTGCTGTCGAAGTCCCCAGTGTTGGGGTACATGAAGATCGGGCGCGCGAGCGGCTTGTAGCTCCCGTCCTGGATCGTCTGCTTGGACGGCTTGATGCAACCGGAGCCGCTGTCGACGGCGATCAGGTTGAGCTTGTCGGCGTTGTCCTCGTAGTAGGAGAACCCGAAGTACCCGAGACCGGTCTTGTCGCCCTCGATGCCCTGAACGAGCACGTTGTCGTCCTCGGACGGCTGGTAGTCGGTGCGGGTGTCGCCCTTCTCACCGTTGACCTCCTCTGTGAAGAAGTCGAACGTGCCGGAGTCGGTTCCCGGACCGTAGAGCGAGACCTTGCCGCTGGGGATTCCGTCGCCGAGCTGCGAGTAGTTGGTGATGCTCGAGCCCTTGCCCCACAAGGTCTTGAGCTGGTCGGTGGTCAGGCACCCGATCTTGAGCGACGGGTTCGACACGACCGCGATGCCGTCGTTGGCGACCTGGATCCGCGCGAACTTGACGCCGTTCTTCTCGCAGACCGGAACCTCGTCCTTCTCGTCGATCGGCCGCGAGGCATCCGAGATGTCCGTCTCTCCTGCACAGAACTTCTCGAAGCCGCCCCCGGTGCCGGACTCGCCGACGGTGACCTTCGTGTCCGGGTTCTCGCCCTGGAAGCCCTCCGCAGCGGCCTGTGCGAACGGGAAGACCGTGCTGGAGCCGTCAATCGCCACGGGCCCCGACAGATCGCCTGCGCCGCCGCTGCCCGAGCTGCCGCTGTCGTCGCCGCCGCACGCGGCGACACCGAAGGCCAACGCGCCGCAGGTGGCTGCGGCGAGCAATGCGTTTCTCATGAGATCTCCTGAATCGATGACATTCGGCCGCAAGGCTCACAGGACAGGCTCGAAAGCCTGTTATCGAGCGGTGGCATCCGTGTGAAAACCCTGTGAACGCTCCGGCGCGAAGCGATAGCCGAACCCGACGTGCGTGTGGATGAACCGCCAGTCGGGAAGCACCCGCTCGAGCTTTACGCGAAGCCTGCGCACGTAAACGTCGATCGTGCGGTCGCCGTGCCGCAGCGGAAGGCCCCAGACCTCCCGGTAAAGGTCCTCGCGGCGCACCACGCGACCATCGTTGCGAGCGAGCTCCGACAGCAGGCCCAGTTCACGCACGGAGAGGCGAAGCGCCTGCCCGCCGGCCATCGCGAGCCCCTCGCTGGGGCGCACCTCGAGCGCGCCGACGCGCAGCACGTCGGCTGCTTCACCCGGCGGCGCGCGGTCGACCACGTCCATGCGCGCATACGATCAGGGGCAGGGTCGGCGACGGGTTACCCGACGGTGAATCTCGTGTGAACCGATCGTGAATTCAAACCGTACCCTGCAGCGCTCGCTCTAGCTTGCAGAACCGTGTCACTGCTCCGCCGCCCACATGACCAGACGCTGCTCGATCTCTACGAGGAGTCCGGGCGCAACGTCCAGCGCTCGGCGTTGGTGTTGCGCGACGTGGTCGTCGACTACCCCGAGCATGCCGAGCTCGCCCGGGAGCTGGTGACCTGCGAACACGCCGGCGACCGCATCACGCACGACATCATCCACCGCCTCGGCGCGCGGCGAGTGCGGGCGCCGTTCGACTTCGCCGACGGTTACGCGCTCGCGACTGCACTGGACGACATCGTTGACCATGCGGAGCAGACCGCCGACACGCTCGGGATCTACCACGTGGAGGCGCCCATGGAGCAGGCGACCCAGATGTGCGACGTGCTCGTCGGCGCAGGCGAGCAGGTGGCGGTCGCGTTGCGGGGGCTGCGCACCGGCACCGACGCCGGCCCGGCGCTGATCGAGATCCACCGCCTCGAGAACGAGGGCGACCGGATCAGCCGCGAGGCCGTCGCGTCGCTGTTCGCCACCGGCATCGACCCGATGGTCGTCATTCGCTGGAAGGACATCTTCGCGTCGCTCGAGTCGAGCATCGACGCCTGCGAGCACGTCGCTCACCTGCTCGAGGGCATCGCCCTCAAGCGCGGGCGCCACTGAGCCGCCGCGTTAACCGGTCGCTCACGCGCGGCGGCGTGCCCGGACGATCGCCGAGTACGCGTGCGCGTGCACACGATGGGTCTCTTGGATCGAGACATCCACAAGGCCGGCCGAGGTCAGCCCGCCGGCCGGCTCGGCAGCGGCCACTGCCGCTCGATGCCGCTGCCGCTCGCGCGTAACGCTGCACGGACCTGCTCGCGGATGCCGGTCCCGTCGCTCAGCTCAGCCACCTCGCCAACTCCTTCAGCGCGTCGGGTCGAACGTAGTAGTAGGCCCAGAGGCCGCGACGCTCGGCATCGACGATCCGCGCCTCGCGCAGCTTGCGCAGATGGTGCGAGAGCGTCGATTGCCCCACGTCGAAGAGCGGGACGAGCTCGCATACGCAGACCTCGCCCGCGTGTCTGCGCAGCACATCCACGACCTGCAGCCGGATGGGGTCACCGAGCGCCTTGGCGATCGCGGCCATTCGCTCGGCCTCGGCGCGGTCGACGTCCGGGTAGGCGACCGGCTCGCAGCACGGCTCGCCGGCCGCGCGCTTGTGTTTGGGAGCCAGGTCGAGATCGATGCTCATCACATCGATGTTTATCGATTGAAGCGACGTTTGTCAATCGATAGGGTTCGCGCCCGTGACCACCTCCACCCTCCGCAGCGGCGCCTGGCTCGTGGACGGGGCGCTGACCCTCTCCCGGCGCGCAGCCGCTGAGGCGCTCGCCACGTTCGCGCTCGTCTTCGCGGGCTGCGGCGCGATCATCGCCGACGCCGAGTACGGCGGCGCTCTCGGCACCGTCGGCGTGTCACTCACGTTCGGACTCGTGATCATGGTCATGGTCTACGCCACCGGTCACCTGTCGGGCGCACACATCAATCCGGCGGTCACGGTCGCGTTCACGCTGACCCGCCACTTCCCCGCTCGTGAAGCCGCGGCGTACATCGCCGCGCAGTCTGCCGGCGCGGTGCTCGCGGCACTCGTGCTCGGTGCGGCGTGGGAGGGTGATCCCGCCTCCCTCGGAGCGACCGTACCCTCGGTGGGAGTGAGCCAGGCGCTCCTCTACGAGGGCGTGCTGACCGCGATCCTGATGTTCGTCATCGTCGCCGTGGCGACCGACACGCGCGCAGTCGGCACAGCCGCCGCGATCGCGATCGGCGGTGCGGTCGGTCTCGACGCTCTTTTCGGAGGCCCCGTCACCGGCGCCTCGATGAATCCCGCCCGCTCGCTCGGGCCGGCGATCGCATCCGGCACCTGGACCGACTTCTGGGTCTACGTCGCAGGGCCGCTGGTGGGCGCGGCAGCCGGTGCGCTCGCCTATCAGTTCGTCCGAGGCCCCGCGCCTCGCTCCGCCTGATGGCCCACGTTCTCTTCGTCTGCCTGCACAACGCGGGGCGCTCGCAGATGAGCCGGGCGCTCTTCGAACGGGCCGCCGCGGGACGTCACGAGGCCGACTGCGCCGGCACGACACCCGGCGACCGCGTGCATCCGGAGGTCGTCGAGGCGATGCGTGAACTCGGCATCGACGTCTCCGGCCGAGCCCCGAAGGAGCTGACCGACTCGCACGCCCGCTGGGCCGACGTCGTCGTGACGATGGGCTGCGGCGATGCCTGCCCGTACATCCCGGGAACGCGCTACCTGGACTGGGACCTGCCGGACCCGCAGGGACGATCGCTGCAGGAGGTTCGCTCCACACGGGACGAGATCGAGGCGCCTTGTCGGCAAGCTGATCGCAGAACTCGATGCGCGCGGATGACCGTCCGGCCAGTCGTCCACGCGCTCGACGCGCAGGTCCGCCGGACGGTTGGTAGGTGCGCCGCGAGGCCGATTCGTGTACAAGAGGGAGCATCGTGAGGTTCAGGAGGGGCGGAGCGGCCGCATCGGCGGCCGCCATGGCGGCGTTTGCCGCCGTGGCGGGTCCGGCGTCGGCCCAGGACGAGACACCGGCGGCGGCCGTGCCTGATCAGGCAGGTCAGCCTGCGCCTGCGTCCACGACGCCCGCACCGGCCACGCCCGCTCCGGACCCGGCGACGGCCACCACCCCGGCTGCGCCGAGCGCCCCCACGGATCTGGGAACGCTCGAGGTTGAGGTCAAGCGACTGCCGCCGGTCGCCAAGCGCGATGCCAAGAGCACGACCAAGCGCAGCAAGAAGAATCCGAAGCAGGACAGCGCCGAGAGCGACGCGCAGGTGGACGACCCGTTCGCCGACCTCCCGTCGCCGCTGCTGGCGCCGCCGGCGACCGGCGTACCGAACGTCCTGATCGACGAGTTCCGGATCCCGCCGTTCCTGCTGCCGCTGTACCAGGCGGCCGGCGTCGAGTACGGGGTCCGCTGGGAAGTGCTCGCCGCGATCAACGAGATCGAGACCGACTACGGGCGCAACCTGTCCGTGAGCTCTGCCGGAGCGGTCGGCTGGATGCAGTTCATGCCTGCGACGTGGGCGAGCTACGGCGTGGACGCCAACGGCGACGGCCGCAAGGACCCCTACAACCCCGTCGACGCGATCTTCGCCGCCGCGCGATACCTGCGCGCGGCCGGTGCCGGAGAGGACCTGCAGCGCGCGATCTTCGCCTACAACCACGCCCAGTGGTACGTGGACGACGTGCTCGCGCGGGCGCGCGGACTCTCTGCGCTGCCGACCGAGGTCGTCGGCGCACTGACGGGACTCACGATGGGCCGTCCGCCGGTGACCGGCAAGGTCTCCTACGCCGACAGCACGAGCTTCGGCGAGAAGTCCGGCACCCAGGACGGCAACGCGACGGTCGCGATCGCCGGCTCGGCCACGCGCCGCGGGGCAAACGTCTACGGCAAGACCGGCGCGGCCGCCGTCGCCGTGCAGGACGGCAAGGTCGTGCGCATCGGCAGCAGCAAGCGCCTCGGTCGCTTCGTCAAGCTGCGAGACGCCTACGGCAACACCTACACCTACGGCCACCTGGACTCGATCGCCGAAATGCACGCGGTGCCCAAGCGGTCGGCACAGGACAAGGCCGCGTCCCGGCAGCCCGGCGACGACCCGGCCCCGAAGAACGCCGCGACCGCCGGAGCGCGCGGAAACGCCTCCGCCGCAGCTGCGAGCCTCGCCGCGGCGACGAGCAGTCAGGCGCCGAGCCCCAAGCCGGTCAAGGAGCGGCTGTTCGCCGATCCGCAGCGCCCGAACGCCTACCACGCGGGCGGGCAGCGGCAGATCGCAGGCGCACAGCAGGGCGGGGCCGCCCAGCAGCAGGCGGTCGACCCGGACTCGCTCGGGCTCTACCTCGCCCCGCCCTACGCGCTGCGCCGCGAGCAGGTCGCACTGCAGCGACTGCGTCACGGCTCTCGCGTAATCGCCGGCACGATTCTCGGGCGTATCGGCGACGCGTCGCTGGCTCGTGACGCGGGTGGCTCCGCGAGCGCGGCCGCCGCCTCCAAGCTGGGCGTCGACAAAGGCCCCCCACCTCCGCTTCGAGATCCGGCCGGCCGGATCGGGCGCGCCGCGCATCGACCCGACGCCGATGCTCGACGGCTGGAAGCTGCTCGACACCACGGACGTCTACCGCTCCGCCAGCCCGATGCTCGGCGCGGACGGCTCGGCGACGATCGGCCAGATCCTGCTGATGAGCAAGGAGCTGCTCGAGCGCCGCGTGCTGGCCAACCCGGCGATCGACGTCTACGGCTGCGGGCGTCAGGACATCCGCGCGGGGATCGTCGACCGCCGCGTGCTCGCCGCCCTCGAGTTCCTCGCTGCGAGCGGACTCAAGCCCTCGGTCACGAGCCTGCGCTGCGGCCACGGCTACTACACCAAGAGCGGCAGCGTCTCCCACCACAGCTTCGGTTCCGCGGTCGACATCTCGGCGATCAACGGCACGCCGATTCTCGGAAACCAGGGCGAGGGCTCGATCACCGACATCGCGGTGCGCCGCCTGCTGACCCTCCAGGGCTCGATGAGGCCCGCCCAGATCATCACGCTGATGAAGTACGCGGGCACCGACAACACATACGCCATGGGCGACCATGACGACCACATCCACCTCGGCTTCCAGCCGCGCTACGGAGCCAACGCGGCAACCGGGCGCAACCTCGGCGCGATCATCAAGCCGGGGCAGTGGAGCCGTCTGATCGGGCGCCTGTCCTCGATCCAGAACCCGACCGTTCCGGTCAAGCCCTCGCGCTACTCGATCAAGGTCAAGCTCAAGTCGCGCAAGGCGCGCTGAGCCGGCCGAGCGTTCTCCGGATCGTCACACCACGGCGGCGCTGAGGCGCCACGATGAGTTCGGCCGTCGCATCTCGTGACGCCTCTCGGTCGGCGACGCCTCTCATCGCAGCCACCTCCTCACAGCGGGAGCGCCTGATGCCACGTGCACGCCATGTGGTGCCTCCCTGGAACCGGTCAGCGCGACCTGCTGGGCTGCGGTGGGAGGCGCGCCGACGGCGTCTGTCCGCAGCGTCGTGGTGCGGTCAGCCGGCCGCGTCGATCTCGGCCAGCGTCACCGCGCGCCGGCCGGACACGTTGCGCAACACCGCCTCGACGGCTGCGACTTTCTGACGCCGCTCCAGATCCGCGGGGTGCAGGTCGAGCCGCAGAACCGTCGCGCCGCCGGCTGCGCGACGCCGCATCACCCACGGCGAGCGCCGGCCGCTCGGCCGGATGCCCGCCAAGCGCGGGCTTCGATGTCTGAGCTCGACAGAGCGGCGCATCTGTACGACGTCCAGCAGAGCGAGACCGGCGCCATGCCGGCAGTGGCCCGACGCATCCACGGCGACGTCCGGAGAGCCGTTCCGGGCGATCCAGTCGCCTGCCCGTCGCCGCTCGTCGAGCCAGTCGACGAACTCGCCGCAGCGGTCCGACCGCGGGTGAAGGCCGGGAGCCGGGACGACGAGCAGCGTGGCGCAGGTGATGCCGTGATCGTCGAGCCAGTCGCGAATCAGCGCGCAGCGCTCGAAGTTCGCGGGCTCGACGTCGTGGATCGCGACGGCGATCACGCCCGGGTCCGCGGGCGATCGCCGCGAGATCCTGATCACGCGAGCGCGTCCAGATCTCGCAGCTCCGCCTCGAGGACCCGCTCCCACGAGTACCCGGCGACGAGACGGGCCGCGGCCAGAGGATCAACCGGCCGCGCCCGGGCGCGGTCGATCGCAGCGGCGAGCGCCGGGATGTCGCCGGCTGGAAAGGTCTCGGCGAGCTCTCCCAGTGCCTCGACCGCGGGGGCGCTGTCGCAGCACACGACGGGCGTGCCGCAGGCAGCGGCCTCGAGTGCCACGAGGCCAAAAGTCTCGGCCTCGCCGGGCACGACCACGCAGGAGGCCTCTGCATACATGCGCGCCAGGCGTTCGCGATCGCGAACGTACGGCAGGAACACGACATGACGGGTGAGCCCGAGCCGCTGCACCTTCCGCCTGAGCCGGTTGTGCTCCGGGCCGGCGCCCACGATGCGCAGCGGCCAGGCGCCATGTGTGAGCGCGGTCGCGTCGAGCAGGTTCGGGATTCCCTTGCCGCGATCGAGGCTGCCCGCGTAGAGGACGTGGCGCCGTCGGGAAGCGTGGCGCCCTGGATGGAACGCGCGGTGGAGCCCTCGGCGCAGTGGGATCGAACCCCTTTCCCCATCGCCGACGCCGACCAGAGTGGCCCCGGCCTGCTCGGACATCCTCTCCAGCGCAGGACGATCGCCGTCCGGCTCGTGGAGCAGCACGACATCCGGGCCGATCTCCCTGAGCGTGCGGTCAAGGCCTCGCAGAGCCGGCGGCGAGCGGCGAGCGGCGCGCAGTATCCCTCCGAGGACCGGCAACTCGTGCACTCCCGCTCCGTGACGTTCCCGGATGCCCGGAATGACCGCGTGATGCACGAACGCACCGCTGTCGCGCGCGTAGTCCCGCTTCGCGCCGATGTACTCGCGGGTCCCGCGCCGATGATCCCGAGCGCGGAGCGCGACGTCGACGACGGTCAGCGGCCGTGAGCGACCGGTGCGTCGCGTGGACCTCATCGCGTAATCGACCGCGGCCGGGGCCGGACGACGGGCCTCCTCGAACAGCCCGAGTTCAGAACGCATATCGATGTTCCCTCAGTCGCTCATTCATCGCGTGAAGACGAGTTTCGGCTGCAACCGCGTCCAATCTGTGAAAAGCCCGCTGCCTTCCGGTGACCGTTCCGTGAACGGGCGCTCCGAGCGCGCGTGTCCGAGAGCCGGACTAGGTTTCACTCAAGACGTGCTGAAGTCCTCGATGGAGGTCGCTGTTACATGGAAGCCGGTTCCCCGCCGCCGCCGGGATCGACGCCGCCGCAGGGTCCAGGGTCGAGCGGCGCGATCCCGACGCCTCAGGATGCATACGAGACCTATCCGCCCGCCGGGCGCAGGCCCAGCCGCGGCTGGTGGGCCGGTGCCGTCGCCGTCGCCATCCTCGCATTGGTCGGCGGGTACCTGGTGGGCTACGACAGGGGCCAGAGCAGCGAGCGCGACAACTACGCGCGGGTGAGCCCGGCTACAACGCCATCTACAAGCAGGGCGTCGAGGCCGGCGCGGCCAAGGGCGCCGCGGCCGGCGAGGCGAGCGGCCAGCAGCAGGGCGAGGCGGAGGGCGAGAAGGCCGGCTTCGAGAAGGGAAAACAGCAGGGCGAGAGCGAGGGCACGGCGGCGGGCGCAAGCGCGGCGCTCGGCGGACTCACCAAGCTGGGACACCTCACTTCACTACGTCATCCGGGTGGCCGAGGGGCCGTCGAGCGATGTTCCGTACGTCATCTCCGCCCGTACGCAGATGCAGGCGGGCGACGTCTACTCGCTGTGCCAGAGCGACCCGACGGTCGTGTGCGTGAAGCCGGTGACCGAGCCCGCCGACTCCGGCGGATAGGCCTACCGGCGTTGCCCTGCGCCTTCAGGCGCAGCGGCTTCGAACGCGGCGAGCGTCTCGTAGGCGTCCTCGACCGCGCGCTTGGCGGCGGTGTGGCGCGCGGTCGACTTCGCCGACTCGTACTTAGTGGCCCATCGCTCGGGGCCGGCAAGCTCGTCCTCCAGCGCGGCGAGTGAAGCCTCCGCCTCTGCGACCACCGCCTCCAGACGACCCTGCTCACGCAGGCGGTTCTTCGACGGCCCCTTCTCGGCGGGCCGCGGGCTGCCCCCGCCGCGGCCCTCGGGAGCTTCGGCAAGACGCGGACCGCGCGGCACGCCCGGCGCCATCGGCCGCCATCCCGTCGGGGCGGCGACGGCCCGGGTGCTTCCGGGGTCGCCCCGGTCGGCGGCGGTGGCGGCGGCGGCGGCGCGATGCCGGCCGCGCGGCGCTCCTCGCGCACACGCGAGTACTCGGGCCAACCTCCGAGATAGGAGCGCAGGGTGTGATCCTCCACTGCGACCGTGCGCGTGCCGACGGCGTCGAGCAGCGCCCGGTCGTGCGTGACGAGCAGCACCGAGCCCTCGAACGACTGAAGCGCGTCCTCCAGCGCCTCGCGGCTCTCGAGGTCGAGGTGGTTGGTCGGCTCGTCGAGGATCAGCACGTTCGCGCCGCCGCTGACGAGGATCGCCAGACCTAGGCGCTTGCGCTCGCCCCCGCTGAGTCCGTCGAGCGGCTTCTCCACCTCATCGCCGCTGAACAGGAAGCGGCCGAGCAGCGAGCGCGATTCGTTCGGTGTCAGTCCGGTGCGCTTGACCGCCGCCTCGAGCACCGTGCGCGCGCCGCCGAACTCGAGCTCCTCGCCGTGCTGCGACAGGTATCCGACCTTCACGTTGTGGCCCGTGCGCAGCTTCCCCGCCGCGAGCGGGGCCTGACCGGCGATCGCGCGGACCAGCGTCGTCTTGCCCGCGCCGTTGGGCCCGACGAGAGAAACGTGCTCGCCGCGCTCGAGCCAGAGCTCGGCATCGTGCAGGAGCGTCCGGCCCGGCACCTCCAGGCGCCCGTCCTCCAGCTCGAAGATCACGCGGCCCGAGCGTTCGGGCGCCTTGAACTTGAAACCCAGTTCACGCCCATCTCTGGGGTCCCGCGTGATGCGCTCGATCTTGTCGAGCTTCTTGACTCGAGACTGCGCCTGGCGCGCCTTCGAGGCCTTGAAACGGAAGCGCTCGACGAAGCGCTCCATCCTTTCGATCTCCGCCTCTTGCTTGCCGATCGCCTTGCCGAGCGCCATCTCGCGCGCAGCCTGCTCCTTGCGCCATGCGTGCCACGGACCCTTGAAGAAGCGCGTGCGGCCGGCCTCGATCTCCAGCACGCACGTGCCGACGGCCTCCAGGAACCAGCGGTCATGAGCTACGAGCACGACGGCCGCGTCGAGTTCGACGAGGGCCTGCTCCAGCCATTCGAGCGATTCGATGTCCAGGTGGTTGGTCGGCTCGTCGAGCAGCAGCAGGTCGGGGCTGGAGGCGAGAGCCCGCGCAAGCGAGCCGCGCGTCAGCTCTCCGCCGGAGAAGGTCGACAAAGCGCGATCCAGATCAGCCTCCGCGAAGCCGAGGCCGTGAATGACGGTCCCGGCGCGGTCGCGCCAGGTATAGCCGCCGGCGGCCTCGAAGCGCGCCTGTACGCCCGCGTAGCGCTCGATCGCACGCTCGTCCCCGCCGGCCATCGCCTGCTCCAGGCGGCCCAGCTCGGCCTCGAGCTCAAGCGGCTCGCGGCAGCCGCTGAGCACGTATTCGCGCAGCGACAGGTCGCGCTCACGCGGGGGACGCTGGTCGTGCAATGCGACGCGCGTCCCCTTTGCCAGCACCAGCTCGCCGCCATCCACACCGGTCTGACCCGAGAGCATCCGCAGCAGCGTCGTCTTGCCGGCGCCGTTGCGGCCGGCGATCGTCATGCGGTCGCGGCGTTCGAGCTTGAACGAGACGCCGCGCAGCAGCGGCTCACCCGCGATGTCCTTCGCCAGGTCGGAGCTGATCACAACGGCCACGGGCCCAATGCTAGGCGGCCCCGCGCCGGGGTCCGCCGCGCGGGCCGGCCGCGGCTCAGGCCCGGCTGTAGAGACGCATCGTCAGCGGAGAGAAGATCGCAGTCAGCGCGGCCGCCACCGCGAACACGATCGCGATGTCGCCGGCTTCGGCGTTCCCCTCCATCAGACCCCGCGAGGCGGTCGCCAACGTGGAGACCGGGTTGAGGTCGACGAATGCCTCCAGTCCCGCAGGCAGTGTCGCCGGGTCGACGAAGACATTCGAAAGGAAGGTCAGCGGGAAGATGGCCATGAAGCCGGCGTTCATGACGGCGTTCGGCGAGCGCATGACCAGGCCGAGCGCCATGAACACCCAGGAGAGACCGAAGGCGAAGACGACGACCAGCCCGAGCGCCGCGGCGGCGCCTCCGATGCCGGCATCCGGGCGGTAGCCGAGGATCACCCCGAGCACGATGATCACCGTTCCGGCGACCACGTAACGCACGCTGTCGCCGAGCAGCGAGCCGACCAGCGGAGCGGGCCGCCAGATCGGCAGGGAGCGAAACCGGTCGACGACGCCCTTGGTCAGGTCGGTGTTGAGCGCGACCCCCGAGTAGACCGTCGTGAACAGCACCGACATCACCAGGATTCCCGGGAGGATGTAGTCGAGGTAGGCGGACGTCGATCCCGAGATCGCACCTCCGAAGAGGTACGTGAACATGAGGACGAACATCACAGGCGTGACCGTCACGTCCAGGAGCTGCTCCGGGACGTGCTTGACCTTCAACATGCCTCGCCAGCCGAAGGCGAGTGTCGGCGGTCAGCGCGCTCGGCCTGGGCGGGCGCGCGGTCGACGAGATCGCCTGCCGGACCGCCGACTCGTCGGCCGTGGCCGCGGGCGCTGACCGCGTCGACGGGGTCGACGCTCATGCCACCCGCCCCTCGTCGACCGCCACGTCGACGTCGGCCGGATCCTGCTCGGCCGGATGACCGGTGAGCGCGAGGAAGACCTCATCGAGGCTCGGCTGGCCGAGCGAGAAACCGGCGACGCGGACGCCGGAGCGGCCCATCTCGGCCACGATGTCCGCGGCACTGGCGGCGTCCGAACACGGCGCCGACAGGGCGGCCGGGTCCGGCAGCAGCGAGACCGAGCCGAGCCTGCGCACGAGGATCTGCTCTGCGTCGGCGCGCTGCTCCGGCTGCAGGAGGCGCACGTGCAGCGCGCCGGAGCCCACCGACGCCTTGAGCTGCGCCGGCGTTCCCTCGGCGATGACCCTGCCGTGGTCGATCACGGCGATTCCCTCGGCGAGCTGGTCGGCCTCCTCCAGGTACTGGGTGCAGAGCAGGATCGTCGTCCCTTCGGCGACGAGCACGCGGATGATGTCCCACACCTGATTGCGCGACCGCGGGTCCAGGCCCGTTGTTGGCTCGTCCAGGAACATCAGCTCCGGAGTGACGACGACGCTGGCGGCGATGTCCAGCCGGCGCCGCATGCCGCCCGAGTAGTTCTTGACGAGTCGGCCCGCTGCGTCGGCGATGCCGAAGGCCTCGAGCAGCTCCGCGGAGCGCAGCCTGGCAGCCCGGCGCCCGAGCCCCAGGAGACGCCCGAGCAGGATCAGGTTCTCGCGACCCGTGAGGTCGTCGTCCACGGACGCGAGCTGCCCGGTCAGGCTGACCGCACCGCGCACCGCATCGGGATCCTGCGCGATGTCATGGCCAAGGACACGGGCGCTTCCGGCGTCGGGCCGGATCAACGTCGCGAGCATCCGGATCGTCGTGGTCTTCCCGGCGCCATTGGGACCCAGAACGCCGTAGACCGAGCCGCGGCGCACAGCCAGGTCGACGCCGTCGACGGCCCGTGTCTCGCCGAAGCTCCTCACGAGGCCGGTGGCCTCGATCGCAAGGGTCGACGTGCCGGTCATATCCGCAAGTTAGCCACTCGCCCGTGCGACGGAGCGCCGCCGCGCGGGCAGGCGGTCAGCCGGGCCGGTCAGCGTGGCGGGTCGCCCTGGGGGAGCCCGGTGCCCTCGCGCTGGAAGGCGATGAGCATCTCGTTCTCGCTCGCGATGCGCGCCGCCGTCCCCTGCTGGTGGCGGAACATCGCCTTCAGGCGGCGCACTCCGGCCGGCGGGTGCGCGGCGATCTCCTGCGCCAGCTCGATCGCCGCGTCCTCCGCCCGCTCGGCGGGCGCCGTGCGGTGGATCAGACCCAGCGCGCGCGCCTCGCCCATCCCGATCGCCCGGCCGGTGTAGACCAGGTCCTTGGCTGCGGAGAGGCCGACGAGCGGCGTGAGCCGGGCCGGTCCCACCGGCACGCCGAGGCGCGCGCCGGCCCAGGCGAGCTTCAGATTGTCGGCTCCGACGCGCAGGTCGCTGCCCGCCGCGAGCTCCGCTCCGGCGCCCACGACGTTCCCCGCGCAGACACAGATGACCGGCGCGGGAAACGCGTCGAGGTCCGCGTAGAGGGCGGCGAAGCCCTCCATCCGCGCGATGCCGCCCGCATCGTCGAGCTGCTCCGTGACGTCAGCTCCCGCACAGAACGCCCGCGGGCTCGTCGTCGAGAGCACGAGCACGCGCAGCTCGGGGTCGGAGCCCGCTGCTGCCAGCGCAGCGCGAAGTTCGCCGATCGTCGCGGTGTCGAGGGCGTTGCGAACGTCGGGACGATCGAGGCGTACGATCTCGATCCCGTCATCCCGGCGCTCGCGCTGGACGGCGTTCATGTGCGGTGTTCTATTACGATTCGGTGCTCATGCGCCGCCTGCTGACCATGTTGCCCGCCGCCGTCACCCTGCTGCTGCTGACGGCACCCGCGGCGCTCGCGGACAACCTCGAGCCCGTCAGCGGCGAGGGAACCTACGGCGTGGCGGACGACCGCGTCGTCACCAATGCCGGGTTCATCATCATCTTCTCGATCCCGCTGTTCCTGCTGGCGATGAGCCTGCTGCAGGCCGCGCTGGAGCGCCGCAAGGAACGCAGCAAGCTCGCGGCCAAGAAGCTCCGCGCCGGCGCGGCCTCCGACTGGCAGTCCGGCTGGTAGCGGCGCGCTGCGGCGCTGCGGCTCCATGATGGCCGACGAGGTTCGCTACGAGAGGAGCGGCTCGACCGCCGTCCTCACGATCGACCGTCCGGCGCGGCGAAACGCCGTCGACGGCCCCACGGCGGACCTGCTGCTGCAGCGCTTTCGTGAATTCGAGGCCGACGACGACGCGCGCGTGCTCGTGGTCACAGGCGCGGGTGACGTGAGCTTCTGCGCGGGAGCGGACCTGAAGGCGATCGAGTCGTTCGCCGGCCGCCTCGACGCGCCCGAGGGCCCGTTCGGCTTCACGCGACTGCCGGCGAGCAAGCCGACGATCGCGGCGATCTCCGGCTGGTGCCTGGCCGGCGGGCTCGAGCTTGCGCTGTGGTGCGATCTGCGCGTCGCAGCCGCGGGCTCGACGCTCGGCTTCCCCGAGCGACGCTGGGGCGTACCGCTGATCGACGGCGGCACGCAGCGCCTGCCGCGCGTGGTCGGGCTCGGGCGTGCGCTGGATCTGATCCTGACCGGGCGGATGGTGGAGGCGACCGAGGCGCTCGCGATGGGACTGCTCACCGAAGTGGTACCGGCCGGAGAGCACCTCAGCCGGGCGCTCGACATCGCCCGGCGGCTTGCCGAGTTCCCCCAGGCCACGATGCTCGCCGACCGGCGCGCCGCGCTCGAGGCGCAGGGAATGTCGCTCGCGGACGGCCTCGCGTTCGAAGCGCAGGCCGGCCCCCAGGTGTTCGCCGACGCAATCGCCGGCGCCGCGCGCTTCGCAGGCGGCGAGGGCCGCGGCGGAGCCGGTGCGGGGGTGTGACCCGGGCCGAGCGCGCGCCGGTAGGGTTGGCCTGCCGGTCAGGCACCTGAGAGGAGAACAAAGGGATGAAGTACTTCGTTACGGGCGCGACCGGATTCATCGGGCGCAACCTCGTTCAGCGGCTGCTGGAGCGCGACGACGCCGAGATCCACGTGCTCGTGCGCGAGGGCTCGCGCGGGCGCATGGAGGAACTGATCGAGGGCTGGGGAGCGCGTGATCGCGTGCACCCCGTGATCGGCGATCTCCAGCAACCCAAGCTGGGCGTCGAGGATTCCTGGATAGCCGAGAACCAGGGCGCTTTCGACCACGTCTTCCACCTCGCGGCGATCTACGACATGTCCGCGCCCGACGAGGTGAACGAGACCCTCAACGTCGGCGGCACTCGCCAGCTCGTCGCCCTCGTCAACGAGCTGAAGCCCAAGACTCTCCACCACGTCTCCTCGATCGCCGTCGCGGGCGCGCACAAGGGACTCTTCCGCGAGGACCAGTTCGACGAGGGACAGAAGCTCCCGTCGGCCTACCACCGCACGAAGTTCGAGTCGGAGCGCATCGTGCGCGAGCAGGCACAGGTGCCGTGGCGCGTCTACCGGCCGGCGATCGTCGTCGGCGACTCACGCACCGGCGAGATCGACAAGATCGACGGGCCCTACTACTTCTTCAAGGTGATCCAGCGCCTGCGTGACCTGCTTCCGCAGTGGGTGCCGCTCGCCGGACCGGAGATCGGCGACACGAACATCGTGCCGGTCGACTTCGTCGCCGACGCGATGGACGAGATCGCCCACCGGGACGGCCTGGACGGCCAGGCCTTCCACCTGGCCGCGCCGAAGATGATGGCCTCGGGCGACGCGATGAACACGTTCGCCCGTGCCGCGAATGCACCGCAGCTCGCGGTCCGCGTCGACAAGCGGCTCACCGACGCGCTGCCCAAGGGCGTCTTCTCGCTGCTGATGCAGCTGCCTCAGCTCAAGGACATCCGCCGGTCGCTGCTCGCCGACGTCGGCATCCCGGAGGAGGTCATCACGAGCGGCGGCTTCCGCTGCACGTTCGACACGCGCGACACCGAACGCGCGCTCGAGGGCAGCGGCATCGCGGTGCCCGACCTCGACACCTATGCCGCGACGCTCTGGGACTACTGGGAGCGCAACCTGGACCCCGAGCTCTTCAAGGATCGCTCGCTGCGCGCTGCCATCAACGGCCGCACCGTCGTGATCACCGGCGGGTCGAGCGGGATCGGTCGCTCGGCCGCACTGAAGATCGCGGCCGCCGGCGGCATCCCGCTGCTCGTCGCGCGCGGCGAGGAGAAGCTCGCCGAGGTCAAGGCGGAGATCGAAGCGGCGGGCGGCACGGCATTCACCTACTCCGCGGACCTCTCGTCGATGGAGGCGATCGACGACGTGGCCCAGCGAATGCTCGCCGACCACGCCTCGATCGACGTGATCGTCAACAACGCGGGCCGCTCGATCCGCCGCTCGATCTCGCTGAGCTTCGATCGCTTCCATGACTTCGAGCGGACGATGCAACTCAACTACTTCGGGGCGATCCGCCTCGTGATGGCGCTGTTGCCGCACATGAAGGAACGGCGCTCCGGTCACATCGTGAACGTCAGTTCGATCGGCGTCCAGACCAACCCGCCGCGCTTCAGCGCCTACGTCGCCTCGAAGGCGGCTCTTGACGCGTGGACGCGCGTCGTCAGTTCGGAGCTGATCGGCGAGAACATCACGTTCACGACGATCCACATGCCACTCGTGCGCACGCCGATGATTGCGCCGACCAAGATGTACGACTCGATCCCGACGCTGTCTCCGGAGGAGGCGGGCGACCTGGTCTGCGACGCGATTCGCCGCCGGCCCAAGCACATCGGAACGCGTCTGGGCACGTTCGGCGAGGTCAGCTACTCGCTCGCCCCGAAGGCCGTCGACCAGATCCTGCACATGGCCTACAAGGTCTTCCCCGACTCAGCCGCCGCGAAGGGCGAGAAGGACAAGGACGAGAAGGCCAACATGGAGCAGATCGCGATGGCGAACCTGATGAAGGGCGTGCACTGGTAGGGGTCAGCGACCCATCCTGCGCAGTTCGCGCAGCGCGAAGAAACCGAAGAACAGCGTCATGCCGGTCAGTGCGAGCAGGCCGGGCCAGGTGTTCGCCCAGCTTGGCTCGATGCCCGCAACGGTCGCCTGGCGCCCCATCTGAAGCACGTAGGTGACGGGGTTGTACTCGGCGAAGGTCCCGAGCCAGCCGTCGAGCAGGACCTGCGGCGTGTAGGCCGTCGACAGGAACACGGCGAGGAAGACGCCGTTCTGGATCAGCGGCCCGACCTGCTGGGAGCGCGCGCGCAACGCCAGCATCGAACCCCACAGGGCCATCACCATGCAGAGCCAGACCGCCGAGACATAGAGCGCGAGCAGCCCCGGGAGACCGCCCGGCAGTCCCGCCCCCAGCGCGAGTCCGGTGCTGAGGACGATCGTCGTCGGAATCAGCGCCCGTGTCATCGCGCCGAGCACGGGCCCGGCGAGCAGCAGCGGCCGCGGGGCCGGTGACGTGAGCAGGCGGTCGAACCAGCCCTGCTCGATGTCGCGTGCGAGGTTGGCGCCCGCCGCACCGCCCGCGAAGCCGGCGCCCTGCATGCACGAGAGTGGCACGAGCCACGCCAGGTAGGAGGTCGTCGGGAAGCCGTCGAGGTCGGTGAGGCTGCCGAACTGCCCGGTCGTGCCCAGCAGGAAGAGAATCGGCGCGAGCGTGGTCGGCAGGATCGCCCCGCGCACACGTGCGACCTCGAGCAGCGCTCGGCGCCACATCGCTCCGCTCAGCGTGCCTGCGTAGACGAGCGCGGTCATTGTGTCGCGAGCCTCCGGCGCATCGCGAGGTCGGCCAGCGCCGTCGTGGCGGCGACCATCGCGAGGGCGATCGCCAGGCCGAGCCACGGGTCACCCAGCTTCGCGTTGTCGAACAGCGCGGCGCGGATCCCTTCGACGATGTAGGCGAGCGGGTTGTAGGCGGCGATCGACTCTGCGATCGGGTCCAGCAACTCGCGCGGGAAGAACGCCGGCGCGGTGAACAGCAGCACGAACGTCAGCGGGAACAGGTTCTGGAGCAGCGAGAGCGACCCGGTGCGCAGCGCGATCGCCGACGCGAGGCCGGCCAGGATCCCCGCGGTCAGGGCGCCGAGCACGATCGCCATGCTCACGCCGGCGACGCCGCCGGAGTAACGCGCGCCGAAGATGAACGCGACGCCGAGGAAGACGAAGCCCTGCACGACGCCGAGCGCGCAGGCCGCCACGACCCGTCCGAGGACGATCGTGACGCGCGGCAGCGGCGCCGTCAGCAGCCGGTCGAAGAAGCCGCCCTCGATGTCGCCGGCGAGCGCGATCCCGGCGGTCAGGCCGGCGAGCAGCGCCCCCTGCATCAGCGTCCCGCCGACGACGAAGCCGACGTAGGCGCCGGTCTCCGGGAAGAGCGGCAGGTTGCGTGCCGACGACGTCCCGCTCGCGATCACGGCGAGCAGCACGAGCGGCAGCATGAATGCCGGGATCAAGAACTGCGCGCGCCTGAACTGCACGCGGATCGCGCGCGCGGCCAGCGCGCCGACGACACGGCTCTGCGCGGCCGGGTCCCGCTCCCGCGCGCCGCTCACGCCACAGGCTCCGGCTCTTCGTGCTGCTCGACCTCCGTCGCCGTATGGCCGGTCACCGCGAGGAAGACGTCATCGAGCGTCGGCGTCTCGACCTCGACCGTCTCCACCTCGATGCCGCTCTCGTCGAGCGTCCGGATGACCGGGGCGATCGCGCGCGCGCCCGCCGCTGTGCGGACCACGAGGCCGCCTCCGCGCCTGTCGCTGCACGTGCCGTGCACCCCCAGGACCGCGCGCGCGGCTTCGGCGCGGGCGGGGTCGACCAGCTCCACGTGCAGCGCCGGCTCGCCGACCTTGGCCTTGAGGTCGTCCGGCGTGCCCTCGGCGACGATCCGGCCGCGATCGATGATGCCGACGCGGTCGGCGAGCTGCTCGGCCTCTTCGAGGTACTGCGTCGTCAGGAAGACCGTCGTCCCGTCGTCGTTGAGCAGGCGCACCTCACGCCACAGCGCGGCGCGGCTCGCCGGGTCGAGCCCGGTCGTCGGCTCATCAAGGAAGAGGACGCGCGGCCGGTGCACCAGCGCGAGCGCCAGGTCGAGCCTGCGGCGCATGCCGCCGGAGTAGGTCGCGAGCCGCCGGTCGGCGGCCTCCACCAGGTCGACCCTTTCCAGCAGCTCATCGGCGCGCACGCGGGCCTGGGGGCGCTTGAGGCCGTGCAGCGCGCCCTGCAGGCGAAGCAGCTCCGTACCGGTCATCAACGGGTCGAGGGCGGCCTCCTGAAGTGCGACGCCGATCGAACGGCGCACGGCGCTCGATTCTGTGACCACGTCGCGACCGGCGACCCAGGCTCGCCCGCCCGTCGGGCGCAGCAGCGTGGTGAGAATCCGCACCGTCGTCGACTTGCCGGCCCCGTTGGGCCCGAGGAATCCGTAGATCTCACCCTCGGCGACGCACAGGTCGACACCGTCGACGGCGAGCAGCCCGCCGGGATAGGTGCGGGCCAGAGCGGATGCGACGACGGCGCCGTCGTCTGGGCCGGCTGAGTCGTTGGCGGGCATGACGAGCCACCCTACCCAGGTGCGATCGCCGGCCCTGGGACGACGCTGCGATTCGCCGCGTTACGCGGGACCGGCTGCTTCGACGGCGCGGCGATGGTGCATCTCGCGAAGCTCCGCCTGGACGTCTCGGGGGTGGTCGCCCGGGCTGACGCGTTCCCACGCGCCGTCCCGCCGCAGCTCCCAGGCGTGCGTGTTGTCCGCCAGGCAGCGTTCGAGCGTGTCGAGCAGGTCCGCCTTGCACACCGCGTCCCTGACCGGTGTGCAGAGCTCGACGCGGTTGTCGAGATTTCGCGGCATCAGGTCAGCCGAGCTGATCAGCACTTCTGTCTCGTCGCCGTACTCGAACGTGTAGATGCGCGAGTGCTCGAGGAAGTCGCCGAGGACCGACACGACGCGGATGTTCTCGGAGACCTCGGGTATGCCGGGCACCAGGCAGCAGATGCCGCGCACGTTCAGGTCGACGGGGACACCGGCCTGCGAGGCTGCGTAGAGAGCCTCGATGACCCGCGGATGGACGAGTGCGTTCATCTTCAGTGCGATCCGCGCGTGCTCTCCGGCCTCGCGCGCCGCGATCACGCGTTCGATGCGCTCGAGCATCTGGTCGAGCATGAAGTTGGGCGCCACGAGCGCCTCTCGAAAGCGCTGCGGCCGCGCGTAACCGGTCAGGAAGTTGAACATGTCCGCAACGTCGGCACCGAGCCGCTCGTCACAGGTGAAGAGGCCGAAGTCGGTGTAGAGCCGCGCGGTCGTCGCGTGGTAGTTGCCGGTCCCGACGTGCACGTAACGGCGCACGCCGTCGCCCTCACGTCGAACCACGAGCAGGCACTTGGCGTGCGTCTTGAGCGTCGGCATGCCGTAGACGACGTGCACGCCCGCCTCCTCCAGCTTGCGCGCCCACGCAATGTTCGCGCGCTCGTCGAAACGTGCCTTGAGCTCGACCAGGCAGACCGCCTGCTTGCCGCGCTCGGTCGCGCGGATCAGAGCCGGCACGAGCGGCGAGTCATCGCTTGTCCGGTACACGGTCTGCTTGATTGCGAGAACGTCCGGGTCGTTGACCGCCTGCTCGACGAAGCGCTCGACGGAGGTGCCGAACGAGTCGAACGGGTGATGTACGAGCACGTCGCCCTGGCGGATCACCGAGAACAGATCGTGATCCGCGGCCTCCGCCTCGAGGATGCGCGGCTGCGTCACCGGTGTCCAGGGCTCGGCACGCAGTGCGGCGTGGCCCGGAAGCCGCGCCAGCTGATGAAGGTCGTTCATGTCGAGCATGCCCGGAACGTCGTACACCTGGCGCTGCTCGGCACGCATCGCGTCGACGAGCTCGTCGCGCAGGCGAGGGCTGATCCCGGCCTGGATCTCGAGCCGCACGACCTCGCCGAACGGACGGCGCCGCAGCTCCGCCTCGACGGCCTCAAGAAGGTCGTCAGCCTCGTCGGCGATCTCGAAGTCGGCGTCGCGCGTCACCCGGAACAGGCCGTGATCGACTATCTCCATGCCCGGGAACAGCGCGCCGAGGTTCTCTGCGATGAGGTCCTCGAGCATCACGAACTTCGTCTCACCCTCGACCACGGGCACGAACCTCGGGAGCATCTCCTTCGGGACCTTCACGCGCGCAAAGACGATCTGGTCGGTCTGCGGGTCGCGCACCAGCACCGCCAGGCTCAGTGAGAGGTTCGAGATGTACGGAAACGGACGGCCGAGACCGACGGCGAGCGGCGTCAGGATCGGCAACACGAGGCGCCTGAACCGCTCCTGCAGCGCCGGCCGCTCATCGTCGTGGACGTCGGCGAGCCTGACGACGCGGATGTCATGCTCGGCGAGCGCCGGCCGAAGCGTCTCCGCGACGAGCCTCGCCTGGCGGTCGACCTGCGGCTGGATCACCGCACGCAGCGCATCGATCGTCTGCGTGGGGTTCAAGCCCGCGCGTTCCTTGTCGGTGATCCCGGCATCGACCTGATCGTGGAGGCCCGCCACGCGAATCATGAAGAACTCGTCGAGGTTGGATGTGAAGATCGCCGCGAACTTCAGCCGCTCCAGGAGGGGCTGGCCCGGATCCTCCGCCAGTTGCAGGACGCGATCGTTGAAGGCGATCCAGGACACCTCGCGGTTGAAGGACAGCTCGGGGTCAGCGAGGTCGAGCGAGGTGCGCGGCGGCGGGAAGGGATCCTCAGCCGTGGGCGCCAGCGGCGCGATTGCGTCGGTCATCGGGATCGAGGGGCGGCGTCGGGGACGATTGACGGGATCGCGGCCGCGATGCGATCCGCCGGGTCGGCGGTGCCCGGCGGCGAACCGTCGCCGTCAACCGGGGAGACCGCCGCGGGCCCTGGCGGCCGCAGATCGGTGGCGCGCCGCGACGTACCGTACTCGGGCGGCTGCGCGGGGCCTTGCGCCCGAGCGGCCTCGGCGGGGATCTCGGGTCGCTCCCCGATCGCGTACTCAAGGCGTGCGCTGAACCCTTCGCGCTCGAGGTCGCGCCATAAGATCCGGAAGCGGTCGTAGAGCAGCGTGCGGCGAGCCCGCAGATAGGTCTCGAGCGCGACCAGGCCGCGCCAGGCATCGGCGTGAGGGAGCCGTGCCGCGAGCGCCGGGTCGAGGTCGTCCGCGTCGCCTGCGCGGCGTCGCAGCTCCTCGGCGTCAGCGTCACGCAGCGTTGTCACGAGCCGCTCGACGCGGGGAAGCTGAACGTCGCAGTCATGGATCTCGCCGAGCAGATCCTGAAGCTCCCTGGCGCGCTTTCCGGCTGTGCGGGCGTAAGGACCGAAGCACGGCCGGGCGGTCACCTCCAGCACGTATCGAAGGCGCTTTGCGGCGATCCGCATGTCGTGCAGCTCGCTGACGGCCTCGGGTCGGAGCACGGCCGGGGCGAACGAGCACAGCTCGGCGAGCCGCGCACGCACGATTCGCTCCGCGTTGGCCGCCAGCGTCCCGTCCGGGTCGAGGTGGCGTACCTTCCCGGCCTTCACCAGGCGCCCCCGTTTACCCGCCACGTCCTCGTGGCAGGCGCGCGAGGTCCGGCGGGCGCTTCGCCGTGCGATCCCGGCGCCGCGACTTCTGCGGGCGGCTCGGTCCTGCGGGGAACGGCGAGCGCCGCGAGAGCGGCGATACGGCCGCGAAGGTCGCTCGCCTCGACATCGTCGAGAACGCGTGCAAGCAGGCGGTTACCGTCATCCTGCTCCGCACGCGTGCGGTCGATGAACAGCTCCACCCCGGGGCGCTCGTCGGGTCCCACGGAGACCAGGAACTGCTCGAGCGCCAGCAGCTCGACGTCCGGATCGCGGCGAGCGCCGAGCGCGTCGGCGAGGACCTTGACGTCACGCAGCACCGGACGCAGGGCGTGCTGCGGGAAGCAGGGGGCGTAGACCTCCATGACCGCTCGCAGGCGCCGCGTGGCGACGCGCATCGCGTGAACACGATCGATGTCGCCCGTGTCGAGGACACCCTCACTGTGCGCGAACACGTCCTCGCCGCGCACCGCGATCGTGCGCGCGGCGGCCTGCGCATAGGTCATCCGGGCGTCCAGCCCGGGGATCTCACTCGCCTTCGCCATCTGCCTGCATTATCGCGGATAGCGCAAGTACATCCAACCCTGTACCCAAACGCCAGCCGGGCGCGCTGAGCGGCGTGCCGGGCATCGGTCCTGCGATCATCGCGGGCGTGACCGCCGGCGCGCCCGCAATCCTCGTCCGCGACCTGCGCAAGACCTACGGCGACTTCGAGGCGGTGTCCGGCATCGAATTCGAGGTCGCTGCCGGCGAGGTCTTCGGCCTGCTCGGGCCGAACGGCGCCGGGAAGACGACGACAGTCGAGATCCTCGAGGGCTACCGCCGCCGCAGCGGCGGAATCGTCTCGGTGCTCGGGTACGACCCCGGCGAGCGCCCGCGCGGGCTGCGCGAGCGCGTCGGAATCGTCCTCCAGAGCTCCGGGATGTACCGACACCTCAAGGTGAGCGAGGCCGTCCGCCACTGGGCCGGCCTCTACCCCGCCCCACGCGACCCCGAAGAGGTGCTGCGAATCGTCGGGCTCGAGAACCAGGCGGACGCGCTTTCCCGCACGCTCTCCGGCGGTCAGCTCAGGCGGCTGGACCTCGCGCTCGCACTGGTCGGCGATCCCGAGCTGATGTTTCTCGACGAGCCCACGACCGGCTTCGACCCTGCGGCGCGCCGCGCCGCGTGGGAGACGATCCGGCGCCTGCAGGAGCTCGGCAAGACGGTGCTGCTGACGACCCATTACCTGGACGAGGCACAGGCGCTGTGCGATCGCGTCGCGATCCTCAAGAACGGAAGGATCCTCGCAGACGGGCCGCCCGCCGAGCTGGGCGCGGCCGCCGCGCGCTATCGCGTCACGTGGCGCGACGCCGGGGGCGACCTGAGGACGCGTGAGGAGCGCGATCCGACCGCGCTCCTGCACCAGCTCACGAGCGCTGCGCTGGCACGCGGTCAGTCGCTGCGCGACATCTCAGTCGCACGTCCCAGCCTCGAGGACGTATACCTCGAGCTCACCTCCGAGGACGTCTCGGCCGATGTCGACACCGGCGCCGCCGCACAGCCGGGCGGCGCGATGACGACGGAGCCGGCTCAATGAACGACGCGACCCTCGCCTGGCGCCAGTACCGCCTCGAGCGCCGCATGTTCTGGCGCAATCCCACCGCGGCCTTCTTCAGCTTCGTGCTGCCGCTGCTCTTCCTCGCGCTGTTCGGCGCCGTCTTCAGCAACGATCCCGCTCAGCTCGAGGTGATCGTGCCCGGGATCGCCGGACTGAGCGTGATGGCGACGACCTTCAACGCGCTCGCCAACCAGATGACGTTCCTGCGCGAGCAGGGAGTGCTGAAGCGGATGCACGGAACGCCACTGCCAGGCAAGGCCTACCTGACCGGCATCCTCGGCAACGCGGCGACCAATGCAGTGATCCAGATCCTGATCATCGTGCTCGCCTCGCGACTGGTCTTCGACCTCGGCTGGCCGAAGGACTGGGTCGAGCTGGCCGTGTTCACGCTGCTCGGCGTCGCCTGCTTCGCCTCGCTGGGGGTGGCCTTCTCGCACGTGATCCCCAACTTCGAGGCGGCGCCGGCGTACACCAACCTCGTGTTCCTGCCGGTGCTCTTCATCTCCGGCGTCTTCTACGACGTCGACGAAGTGCCCAACGCGCTGCGTGACATCGCCGAGGCACTGCCGCTGGTGCACGTGATCGACGGGCTCGCCGGAGCGTTCGTGACGGGTGAGGGCCTCTCCGATCACGTCGCGGACCTTGTCGTGCTCGGGCTGTGGACGGCGGCGGGAGTCGTGCTCGCGATCCGCGGGTTCACTTGGAGTGCACGCCGCGACTGAGGCGGTGACGCCCCGGGCGAAGCGGATCGCCAACCGCCGGTCGCGTCAGATCCGTAACCAGGTCATCAGGAGCCGCCGAACCGCACGCGGCCCGTTCCCGGAGGTGACCAAGATGTCCCAAAGATCCCGCGTCGTCCTAATGGTCGTCGGCGCAGCGTTCGCCTCGTTCGTCCTGTCAGTCGCGTTGTGGTTCTCGGACAGCAAGGACGACGGTCTGTTCGTGGGCCTGTGGGTGCCGTCGATCCTCGCGCTCGGCGCGTTCGTGATGTCGTCGTTCCCGTCCGCAGGAGGCAAGTGACATGAGTGACCTCGAGATCTTCGTGATCGGCACGTTCATCACGATCCTGGTCGCGATCGCGCTCGTACCACTGCTCTGGGCGGCGGTCCTCGATGGACGCGACGAGGAGGCCGCTTCGCGCAGGGCCGCTGAACGCAGACAAGGCGAGCCCATCGCGGCACCGCATGAGAATTGACGGCGCAAGCGTCCTCGTCGCCGGAGCGACGGGCGTGCTGGGCAGCGGCCTCGCGCGAGCCCTGGCGCAAGAGGGAGCGAATCTGGCACTCGCCGGACGTAACGCCGGCCGCCTCAAGGCTCTCGGAGACGAGCTGTCGGCGCCGACGGCCTTCCTGGACTTGAGCGAGCCGGCGACGATCGGCTCGTGCCTGGGGGCCGTCACCGCCGCACAGGGTGGGCTCGACGCGCTCGTGGTCGCGACCGGGGCTGTCGCCTTCGGGAGCGAGCCGGAACTCAGCGAGCCGACCCTGCGAGAGCTGTTCACCGTCAACGCGGTCGGCCCGATCGAGCTGATCAGGTCGGCCCTGGAGTACATCGAGCCACGCGGCGCGGTGATCGCCCTCAGCGCCGTCGTCGCCGAGCATCCGACGGCCGGAATGGCGGCGTACTCCGCCAGCAAGGCATCGCTGTCGGCCTACCTCAGCGCGCTGCGCCGCGAGCGCCGCCGCGACGGGCTCCTGGTCGTCGATGTGCGCCCTCCCCATCTCGACACGGGGCTCGAGCGGCGCGCGCTGGCGGGCGCCGCTCCCAAGCTGCCGGCCGCTGTCAGTCACCACGAGGTGATTGACGCGATCGTCGATGCGATCCGCGAAGACCGCCGCGAACTGGCTTTCGACCTGCGGCGGCGCGAGATGGTGGCCCGCTAGGCGAACGCGCCGGGCGGGGCACCGCTGACGCTCACTTCAACCCGGGCGAGGTCACCGGCCCGCCATTCCTCGCGCAGCATCCCGAACACGTTGACGTCCAGGTACTCGTCAGCGTGGCGGTGCCACTGACGCAGCACCCCCTCGTGCTTGAAGCCGACCCCGAGCAGCGCGCGCGTGGAGCGCTCATTGAGCGGGTTGGAGTACGAGCCGAGCCGATTCATCCCGAGCAGCTCGAAGGCCAGATGCGCGATCAGCGCCTTCGACTCGCGGTTGGCCCCCGTCCCCCAGAACTCTCGTCCGAACCACGTTCCGACGATGCAGCGCCTGTCCCGCGGGCTGACCTCGGACAACCCGGTTATGCCCGCCGGGCCGCGCTCACGGTGCACGACCAGCAGGTCGATCTGCTCGCCGCGCGCACGGCGCCCTGCCGCCTCGTCGATGTAGGCCAGCGGCTGCTCGATGCTCGTGTACGGACCCCACGAGAACCAGCGCGTCACGTCCGCGTCAGCGGCGAGCGCGAGCAGCGCGTCGGCGTCCGCGGCGACCGGGGGGCGCAACGTCAGCGTCGGCCCGTGAAGCGCGAATTGCATCTGCTCAGGTGCTACGTCCACGCCCGGTACATTCGCAGCCGGCATGCGGGGTCTGCTCTACGACGTGCACGGGAACCTTCCGGCGCTGGAAGCAGTACTCGCCGATGCGAACAGCACGGGCGTGGACCGCTGGCTGCTCGGCGGTGACTACGCGCTGTTCGGCGGCTGGCCCGCTGAGACGGTCGCGCTGCTGGAGACGCTGCCTGACGCCACATGGATCCGCGGCAACGGCGAGCGCTGGACGGCGGACCCGGCGCAGGCGCCGGACGACGCGATCGTCCAGGGCGCGATCGGCGCCGCCGCGGCGTTGCTCGGCGACTCGCGCGTCGCGTCGCTCGCCGCGCTGCCTGAGAGTGCGCTGCTGCCCGACGGCAGTCGCGCGTGGCACGGATCGCCGCTGTCCGACGTGAGGTCCTTCCTGCCCGATCCTCACCCCGACGATGCCGAACTGCTGGCCGGCGTCGCCGAGCCGCGCCTCGTCTTCGGGCACACGCACCTGCCGTTCTCGCGCGCCGACGCTGCGACAGGCGTGACGCTGGTCAACCCGGGCAGCGTCGGAATGCCGTTTGACGGCAACCCTCGGGCAGCCTGGGCGATCCTTCACGAGGACGCGAGGATCGAGCACCGCCGCACGCGCTACGACCGCGCCAGCGCCGCCCGACGCGTCCGCGAGGTCGCACGCGGCGCGGCCTGGGGCGATGTGGTCGCAAAGCGGATCGAGCGCGCACAGTTCGTCGTGCGCTGAGCACCTCCGGCAGGCGCGCCCGGCCCGCTGCGTTCAGGAGGCTGCCTGGGCGTAGCCGTGCAGCCCGCCGAAGTCGATCAGCACGCATGCCTCGTCGCCGTCGATCCAAGCGTCGTGACCGGGCGCCATGCTGAAGACGTCGCCCGGTCCATACGAGTGCTCGGCCCCGCCGTCCATCCGGACCGTCATGCGGCCGGAGACGACGTAGCCGACGTGTGCGACCTGGCAGCTCTCGGTGCCGGCGAGCGGCTTGACGTCGTTCGACCAGCGCCATCCCGGCTCGAACGTCCCGCGTCCGACGGGGCCCGTCGACAGGTTGACGAGCTCCACGCGGCCGTTGGCCTTGAACTCACGCACCTCGTCGGGCGCGTCGAAGCTCTTTCCTTCGAGACCAGCCATCGGTTTCTCCTTCCCCCACCGTTGCGGGCAAGAGGGGCGAGCATCTCACCGGCGGATGACACGCGTCAAGGCGAGCCTCGAATCCGCCTGCGCAGTGTGAAGCTGAGCGAGGCCGGTACGTTGTCGGTATGAGCGACGATCTCTCACCGCGAACGGGCTCCGGCCTGAGCAGCAGTCAACGCGAGCAGCGCGGCTTTCGCCTCGTCGTGGTCGGGGGCGTCGCCGGCGCAGTCGCCGTGATCGGGCTGGTGTTGGCGGTCGTCGGCGTAATCGGCTGGGGGCTGCCGTTTCTCTCCGCCGCCGTGCTCGGCGTCTGCGCGTTCCTGTTCCGGCGCATGATGCCGCGCTGACGAAGCAGCGGCGCGCGCGGCTCCGCGCCGGCCTCGGCAGCCCGCGTCAGGCCAGCGCGACGATCAGCCCGGTCAGCTCGGCCGGCGGCTGGGCGGGCGCGAAGTAGTGGCCCTGGGCGGCGTCGCACCCGAGCGCGCGCAGCCTGTCGACCTGCGAGAGCGTCTCGACCCCCTCGGCGATCGTCTTCAGCCCGAACGCATGTGCGAGGCCGATCACCGCAGCCACGATCGCAGCCTCCTCGCGGCTCTCGGTCATCCCTGACGTGAACGAGCGGTCGATCTTCACGATGTCGACCGGAAGCTGTTCCAGCAGCCGCAGCGAGGACTGACCGGTGCCGAAGTCGTCGATCGCGAGCTGGACGCCGATCTCCTTGAGACCACGCAGCACACGCACGACGCGGGCCGCGTCGGACAGCACGGCAGCCTCGGTGAACTCGACGCAGAGCGTCTCCGGGGGCGCACCGCTGCGCTCGACCGCCTGCGCCACGGCCTTCACCGTGTCCTCGTGCTGCGCCTGGCGAACGGACAGGTTGACCGAGACGCAGACTGGCTTACCGCCGGGGCGGTCGAGCCCCCACAGGGCCGCCTGGCGCGCCGCCGACCCCAACGCCCAGGCTCCGATTCCCAGGGTCAGGCCTGCGTCCTCGGCCACACTGAGGAACTCACCCGGCATCACGAGGCCGAGCCGCGGATGGGCCCAGCGCAGCAGCGCCTCGCACGACTCGATCGAGCCCGACGTCAGCTCGAACACCGGCTGGTAGTGAAGCGTGAACTCACCGTCGTCGAGCGCCTGCCGCAGCTCCTCCTCGAGACCCAGGCGCTTGGTCGCACGCGCGCGCATGACATCGTCGAACACCTCGTAGTCCGCCCCGCGCTGCTTGCATCGGTACATCGCCGAGTCGGCGTCGCGGAGCAGCGCTTCGGGCCGCATGCCGGGCCCGCGGGCGATCGAGATACCGATGCTCGCGCGTACGTAGAGCTCGTCGCCAGCGATCGGAAAGGGCTCGGCGAGTGCCTCGGCGATGCGCTGGGCGACGGCGACGACCTCGTGATCGCTGGCCACGTCCTCGCAGAGCACCACGAACTCGTCGCCGCCGAAACGCGCAGCCGTGTCGCCGGTGCGCAGGACGCCCGAGACGCGCTTGGCCACCTCGACGAGCAGCCGATCACCAGCTTCGTGGCCATGACGATCGTTGACCGCCTTGAAGCCATCGAGATCCAGAACCAGCAGGGCGACCGAGGCCTCGGTACGTGACAGCCGCCCCAGCGCCTGAGTCAGGCGATCGAGGAGCAGGACCCTGTTGGGCAGTCCGGTCAGCGCATCGTGCAGCGCCTGCCTGGTCAGTTCGGTGTCGACGCTCCGGCGCTCGATCGCGAAGCGGAGCGCCCTTGACAGCGTCGCGCCGTCGAGGCCCTGGCGCATGAGGACGTCCTGAGCGCCGCGGCGCAGGGCGCGCAGAGCGAACTCGCGATCCTCGGCGGAGGCCACGAACACGACCGGCAGCTCCGGTGCGACACCGTGCAGTTCAGCGAGCTCGTCGAGCGTGACCTGCTGATCGTCCTCGACGAACATCACAACGGCGTCGACCGGTGTCGTCAGCACGAGTTCCGCAGCGTCTGCCGCGCGCAGCGCCTGCAGGACCTCCGGCGTGTCGCCGGCAGCTGCCAGCAGCGCTCGCACCTGCTCCGCGTGGCCCGGCGCGTGCTGAAGCACGAGCAGCCTCGTCGCAAGCGTGAGCGCAGCGCTGTCGCGGTCCGGGGCGGGCTGAGGGTTCGTGTGGCTCATCTGGGAACGGTGCGCCGCGCGGCGCACCGTTCGTGTCCTATCGCGCGCCGCGCGCTGACTCTTGAGCGTGTTTTCGGCGCCCGGGCGCGGGCCGGCCGTTCGGCCGCCGATACGCGCCGTTCGGCGTGGATCCCGACTTCGGTTCTGCGACATTCGGCGCCGTTGCTAGCGTCGTTGCATGGCCCCGGACGACGAGGCGGCGCAGGTCGTGAGCTCCGTCGGGCCGCTCGACGCGACGGTCGCATTGCTGCGCGACTTCCTTCATCGCTCCGGTGCCCTGCGTGTCGTCGCGCTCGTCGAACGCGAGAGCGGCGCCGCCGCCGTCGTCGAGTGCGGCCGTTTCGCTCCGGTCGAAGTCGACCTCGGCGACCGGATCGTGCAACTCCCCCACGACCTCGAGCTGGACGTCACGCCGGCCCCGCTGCCCGAGATCCGCCGGCTCCCCGCCTTCGAGGTCGACGCCGCGCGCGGCGAGGTGACCGGAACGATCGGCGGCCTGGACCATCTCGCAGAGAGCGTGCGCGCACTGGCCGAGGCGCTGGGCGGGCGCAACGTGGCAATGGCCGTCTACGAGACCACCGACGCCGACGTGCCGCTCACGCTGACAGCGCGGGCGGGCGCGAGCGAGCCCGCGGTGATCGCATTGGGCGAGGCAGGAGTTCGAGTTGCCCTCCGCGGCCGATCGGGCAGACTGAGCCGATGCGCGCGATCCGTTTCCTGTTCGGGCCTGTCTTCGTCGGCGCCGGGCTGATGCACTTCCTGAGGCCCGGCTTCTACCTGCGGATCATGCCGCCGTGGCTGCCCGCGCACCGCTGGCTCGTCAACGCCAGCGGTGTAGCGGAGATCGCCGGCGGCGCCGCGCTCATGTCACGGCACCCGCGCATCCGCCGCGCCGGAGGCTGGTTCTCGGTCGCCACGCTGATCGGCGTATACCCGGCGAACCTGCACATGGCGCTCAACCCCGACGACTATCCCGAGGTGCCGGGGGGCGCGGCGGCGCTCTACGCGAGGCTTCCGCTGCAGGGGCTGTTCATCGCCTGGGCGCTCGCGGCGATGCGTCGCTGATGCCGCGTTCGGCTACCGCCGAGGGCGCCCGCAGGTCCAGGTCGAAGCTCGCGCCCGGCTGAAGAACCTGCACGTCGACCTCCGGTGCGACCTCCCCAGCGAAGCGCGCGAAATCGTGCGGCGGCTCGCTCAGCGGGCCGGGGCGGGTGCGCTTCAGGGCGATCGGATAGAACGTGCCCCAGTGCATCGGGATCGCGATCCGCGGGCGGAGCAGCGGGAGCGCATTGGCCGCCGCGCGCGGGTCCATGTGCCCCGGCCCGATCGAGGGGCCCCACCCCCAGACCGGCAGCAGCGCAACGTCGAGCGGCGCGATCTCGGACATCCCGGCGAAGAGGTCGGTGTCGCCGGCGAAGTAGACGCGCGCGCCTCGCTCGGCCACGTACCCGACCGGGCGGGCGCGCACTCCACCCGCAGGACTGCGCCGGTCGTCGTGCTCGGCCTCAGTGACGTGGATCGTCGCGCCCGCGACCTCCAGCGAGTCGCCCGCTTCGACCTCCACCACTTCATCGAGGCCGGCGCGACGAGCCAGATCGCCGCCGCCGCGGGGTATCAGTACCGGAGTCCGAGGCGGCAGGCGCTTCAGCGAGACGCTGTCGAAATGGTCGTAGTGGAGGTGGGAGATCAGTACGGCGTCGACGTCGCCGACGATCTCAGGCGCAACCGGAGCGGAGTGCCGGCGCAGATGCGCAAGCCGGGATCGCAGGATCGGATCGGTCAGCAGGCGCGTGCCGCCGAGCTCGATCATCAGCGTCGCGTGACCCACGAAGGTGATGCGCCCGCGCATCACCACAGGGTTGCAGCTAGGCGGCGATCGCCGCCTCGCCGCCCGACGGGGCCTCACCGACGACGCTCACGCGGTCGCGCCCCGCCGCCTTGGCCGCGTAGAGCGCTTCGTCGGCGGCCACGAAGACCTCTGCGTAGCTGAAGACGGCGCCTGCCGACGCGCTCACTCCGATCGACACGGTGACGTCCAGCTCAGCGCACGGGTCCAGCGACACCGCCTTGCACAGCGCCCGCCCCAGCTCAGCGGCGGAGTGGGCTCCGGCGCCCGGGAGCAGCACCAGGAACTCGTCGCCGCCGATCCTGTACGCGGCGTCGTACGCACGCAGTTCTCCCCGGATGCGCGCGGCGACCTCGACGAGGACGGCGTCGCCGACGGCGTGCCCGTGGTCGTCGTTGAGCTGCTTGAAGCGGTCGATGTCGACGATCAGCATCGCGACCGGCTGGCCGGCGAGCCGCGCCTGCTGCTCGAGCTCGGCCACGCGGGAGGCGAGCGCGGTGCGGTTGAGCATCCCGGTCAGCGGGTCGATTATCGCCTCGGCTCGGTGGTCGAGGTCCGAACGCATCAGCGCGGTCGAGAGCACCAGCACGCAGACGACGAGTGCGAGCGTCGAAACAGTGTGAGCGGTGTCTGCGGCGACAGCGAGCGGGTCGAGTCCGACGGTCACGGCCAGCAGGGCACCGATCGTGACCAGCGTGCCCGCAACCACACCGCTACGCCCGAAACGGGCCGGCAGGGTGACTGCCGGGATCACGAGCCAGGCCAGCGCAGGGCTGCTCGCGCCGCCGGTCAGCGCGATGCTCATCGCAATCAGCAACTGTGCCAGGCACCAGGCGGCGGCGAGACGGTACTCCGGCCGAGCCGACTGCTCCAGCCCACGCCCGAGAACCGCGAAGCCGCAGACCGCGAGCGCGAGCACGAGCAGCGGCCACCATCCGATTTCTGGGCCGAAGGTGATGAGCGTGAAGGCGAGCATCGCGAACGTGACGCCTCGCACGGGCGTGAGACGGCGCTCCATGTCGAGCATGCGCGCGCGATCGCCCGGCTCAGGGCAGAGCCAGGTCGGTTGGTGGTCGGCCGCGCGCATCGCGCTGTCATCGGCGTCAGCGGCTGGAAGGTTGAGGAACGGCAAAGCCCAGTGGATATCGACCTTTTTCCGGTGCGCGGACAAAGCCCGCGCCGCCGCTAGACGCACGTACTACGGTTCGGGGATCCAACGGGAGCGACGCCGTGAAGAACAGACCACCGGTTCTCTGGCACATCAAGGTCTCGCACTACAACGAAAAGGCGCGCTGGGCCCTTGACTACAAGGGCATAGCCCACCGGCGGCGCGCCCCGTTGCCGCTCTTCGGAACGCTGCCGATCGCATGGCTGATGACGCGCGGCGCAACGTTCCCGGTGCTGCAACTCGAGGGTGAGACGGTCGGCGACTCGACGGCGGTGATCGCAGCGATCGAACGACGATTCCCCGAGCCGCCGCTCTACCCGGCGGACGCCGATCGAGCGCGCCCGGGCGCTTGAGCTGGAGGACTTCTTCGACGAGCAGCTGGCGCCCTATCTTCGGTTGCTCACCTGGTACGAGACGATGAAGGACCCAGCGGTCTTCCTGAGGACCGCGGTGCCCGGCTCCAGCCGCGTCTTCTACGCAGTCATGCGCCCCACCGCGCCGCTGACGGTGGCGGCCGTTCGCCGTCGGTACGGCGCCACGCAGCAGAACGCCGTCATGGCCCGGGCCAAGATCATCGCCGCGATGGAACGCTTACAGCAGGAGATCGGGCCGAGCGGCTACCTCGTGGGCGGCTCGTTCAGCGTCGCCGACCTGACGGCGGCCACATCGTTCACTCCCCTGCTGCTCCCCCCAGAACGCCAGTACCCGCCGCAGGTGCCCAAGGTCCCTCCGCTGCAGGAGTTCGCCGACGAGCTTGCCGGGATGCCGGGCGCCGACTGGGTCATGGAGATGTTCCGCCGCCACCGCGGCAGGTCAGCCGAGATCGGCGCCGGCGCCGCCCGGTGACCGACTACCGCCGGTGTCAGACCCGGCCGCGCCACCAGGCGCCGGTGCCGACGGCCGCCAGCAGCAACAACAGTCCCGCCGCGGCGAAGCCCGCCGTCAGCTCGCGCTGCTCCGGCCGCGTGCCGACCTGACGACCGAGCTGCTCGTAGACGCCCTGGAGCTGGTCGGAGTCCTCTGCCGTGAAGGCCTTCCCCTGCGACACGCGCGCCATCTCCTGCAGTGTCTCGGGATCGGGTGGCACCGGGATGTAACCGGCGGGGCCTCCGGGAACGACACCGTCCGGCGTTCCCAGCGCGACCGTGTAGACCGGGATGTCAAGGCGGCCGGCCTCGCGCGCGACCTCGATCGGGTCCTTGCCCTCGGTCACCTTGCCGTCCGAAAGCAGCACGACGGCAGCGGGCGGGTGCTTGCCGTCCACATCGATCGGGCCGACCGTACCGAGCGCGGCCTCGAGCGCATCGCCGGTCGCCGTGCCGCCTCCCGCCGCGAGCCCGCCCAGCGTCACCTGCAGCGTCTCGCGGTCGAGCGTCGGACGCAGGACGGTGTGCGGCGACGACGAGAAGCCGACGAGGCCGACGCGCAGCTCCTTCGGCACCCGGTCCAGGAAGGTGAGCGCGGCATCGCGCGCAGCGTCCAGCCGGGAGGGCTCGACGTCGGTCGCGGCCATCGAGCCCGACGCGTCGCTGACGAGTACGACGCTGGCTTCCTCGACCGGAACGTCGACCGTCGTCTCGGGCCGCGCCAGCGCGAGTGCGAGCGCCGTCGCGGACAGCAGCAGGAGTGCCGGCGGAACAACGCGGCGCCAGCGCGGTCCGCGCTCGAGCACGGCCGCCACGCTGGCGGTCGCCGGATAGCGCAGCGCATAGCGCCTGCGGCGGTCCCGTGCGAGCCGCAGCACCAGCAGCCCGAGCGGGATGATCGCGAGAGCGGCGAGAAAGGCCGGCGACGCGAGGCTCACGCGATCGCCTTTCCGAGATCGAGAAGCCAGTCGCGGTCGGTGCGCACCACGGCGTGGCGCGCACCGGAGCGCCTGAACGTGGCGGCGAGCCGCTCGCGCCGCGCGGCCTCGCGCGCGGCGAACGCGTCGCGCAGACGCGTGCTGCGCGTGTCCGCCTCAACATGGCGGCCGGTCTCCGGGTCTACGAGCACCAGCACGCCGGCGTCGGGAAGCTCGAGCTCGCGCGGGTCGAGCACCTCCACCGCCACGACCTGCTGACCGGACGCGACCAGGTTTCGCAGTGCACGCGCCCAAGGGCCCTTCATCGCGGAAATCGGACGCGATCACGACCAGCCCCGGCTGCCGTGCCAGGGCGCGCACCCGGGTGAGCGCCTCGGCGAGGCCGTGGCGCTCGTGGTCACCGTCGGCGCCGACGCCGCGGGCCAGCAGACGGTCGACGCCGCCGAGCGCGCGGCGACCGCCGATCGCAGGCAGGACGTGGAGTGCCTGCGCGCCGCACGCGACGAGCCCGAGGCGTCCGCCACGGCGCACCGCCATACGCGAGATCACCGAGGTCACTCCCTCAGCGACGTCGCTCTTCAGGCGCTGCTCGCTGCCGAAGGCCATCGAGGGCGACAGGTCAAGAGCGATCCACGTCGTGAGCGCCCGCTCCGGAACGTGCTGGCGCACGTGCGGAACGCCGGTGCGGGCGCTTGCCGACGGGTCGATCTGCCGCACGTCGTCGCCCACCTGGTATGGCCGCAGCTGTGCCAGCTCGGTGCCGACGCCGACGCCGACGCCGCGGTATTCACCCGGCAGCCGTCCGCCTGTGCGGCGAACGAGTGCCAGATCCAGAGCCGCGATCGCCGCGGCCGGCATCGGACCCGGGCCCTGGCGCCCGGGCGGGATGACGAGCGCTTCGCTCACGCGACCTCGCTGCGCATCGCCGGCGCCTCGACGGCCTCCATCACGCGGTCGAGAATCGCGTCGGCGGTGACGCCGTCGGCGTGCGCCTCGTAGCTCAGCACGAGCCGGTGGCGCAGAACGTCGGGCGCCACGTCGCGGATGTCGCGCGAGGTGACGTAGCCGCGGCCGCGCAGCAATGCGAGCGCCTGCGCGCTCTGCACCAGGCCGATCGGCCCGCGTGGGCTCGCGCCCACCTCGATGCTCGGAGCGAGGTCGGCGAGCCCATGGCGCTCCGGGTGACGGGTCGCATCGGCCAGTTCAACGGCGTAGGCCATGTCGCGGCGCTCCACGGCGACCGAGTGGACCGTCTCGCGGAAACGCAGCAGGTCGTCGATGCCGAGCACCGTACGAACCTTGGGTTCACCACCGATCACCCGCGCGACGACGGCGGACTCGTCCTCGACGCTGGGGTAGTCGACGAGGATCTTCAGCAGGAAGCGGTCGAGCTGCGCCTCCGGCAGCGGATAGGTGCCCTCGGACTCGATCGGATTCTGGGTCGCGAGCACGAGGAACGGATTGGGCGCGGGGAAGGTCTGCCCGCCGATCGTGACCTGCTGCTCCTGCATGACCTCCAGCAGTGCGGACTGGACCTTTGCGGGAGCGCGGTTGATCTCGTCGGCGAGCAGCAGGTTGCCGAAGACCGGGCCGAGCTCAGTGTCGAAGGCACCGGTGTCAGGGCGCCAGACGCGCGTGCCGACGAGGTCGGCGGGAACCAGGTCGGGCGTGAACTGAACGCGGCTGAACTTGCCGCCCAGGACCCGTGCAAGCGTCTTGACTGTCAGCGTCTTGGCCAACCCGGGCACGCCCTCGAGCAGGACGTGACCGCCCGCGAGGAGCGCGACGAGCACGCGCTCGAGCATCGCGTCCTGGCCCACCACCACGCGCTTGGTCTCGTGCAGCACCTCCTCCAGCGCGGCAGCCGCCTCCAGCGCGGCGTTGCGATCCGGCGCCAGGCCGGGCTCGATGTCGGTCGCCGCCGAGGGCGCGATGTTGATCGGGGTGGGTGCGTCGTTCTCGGTCATCGCATGGTGTGGGGTCGAGGGTCGGTGTGTTGGGGGAACGGTCGTCAGGGAAGTCGTCCGAAGAGGGACAGCGAGAAGGCGCCGCCGGCCAGCAGCAAGAGCAGCCCGCCGCCGACCGCAGCTGCGGTGACCTCGCGCTTCTCGTCGCGCTTGGACACCCGCGAGCCGAGGTCCTCGTAGACCGACCGAAGCTCCTTGGCGTTCTCCGCAGTCGAGAAGCGCCCGCCCGAGACCGCCGCTATCTCGCGCAGTGACTGCTCGTCGGCGGTGGCCGTGCCGCCATCGGGCAGAGCGCCCGACGCGGTGCCGAGTGCCACGGTGTGAACGGGGATGCCGTACTTCTCGGCCTCCTTGGCGACCTCGACCGCGTCGCGGCCGTTGGAGGACTTGCCGTCCGCCAGAAGGACGATCGCAGCGGGCGGCGGCTTCTCACCGGGACGAGCCGGCTGGCGCGCCGCGGCGATCGCGAGTGCCAGCCCCTCGCCGGTCGCCGTGCCGCCTTCGGCGCGCAGCTCCTCGAGCCCCTCCTCGATCAGCCGGCGGTCGGTGGCAGGCACCTGGAGCAGCTGAGCGCGATGGTTGAAGACGACCGCGCCGACGCGTACGTCATCGGGAACCTCGTCGAGGAAGTGCTCGGCCGCGGAGCGCGCCGCGGCAAGCCGGCTGGGCTTGATGTCGACGGCCTGCATCGAACGCGAGTGATCGGTGACCAGCACGACCGTGGCCTGCTCGATCGGCACGGCGACCGTCGCCTGGGGCCGCGCCAGCGCGATCACCAGCGCGCTTGCCGCAATCGCGTAGAAGACGGGCGCCAGGTGACGCCGGAACCCGGGAGCACGAGGCACCACGGCCGGAACGAGCGCAGCGCTCGCGAAGGCCTCACGGTGGTGCCCGCGTGAGCGCTGGGCGACCACGTAGACGACGGCCGCCGCCGGCGACGACGAGCAGGCCCAGCAGCCAGAGTGGAGCGCCGAAGCTCACGACGGCCTACGGAACGCGCTCGGGGCGGGTGCTGAGCGTCACGGTCAGCGACTGCTGGCGTCCGTCGCGGATGACGGCGACGGTCATCTTGTCACCGGGCTTGCGGGCGCCGACGGCGCCGATCACGTCGTCGGGTGACGCGACGGGCTTGCCGTCGATGGCGACGATCGTGTCGCCTCCCTCACCGCTGGGCGTGGTGGAAGCGCGCAGGCCGGCGCGCGCTGCAGGCGTGCCCTCGTTGACCTTGCGGACCACTGCACCGCCGCCGTTCGGCGACTCGGAGGTCGACACGCCGAGATAGGCGCGTTCGATCTTCTGTCCGAGCTCCAGCCTGGGAGCGACCTGGCGGACGGTGTTGGACGGGACCGCGAAGCCGATTCCCACGCTGCCGGCGCTTCCTGCGGTGGTGGCGATCTGCGAGTTGACACCGATCACGCGACCCTGCTCGTCGAGCAGCGGGCCGCCGGAGTTGCCCGGATTGATCGACGCGTCGGACTGGATCACCTTGTCGATGCTGAAACCGTTGGGCGCCTCGATCTCGCGGCCGAGACCGGAGACGATCCCCGCGGTCACCGTGCGGTCGAGACCGAGCGGGTAGCCGATCGCAACTGCCACGTCACCGACCTTGACGCCGTCGGAGTCGGCGAGCGCCAGTGGCCGCAGACGCGGCGCGGCGTCCGGGTCGATCTTGAGCACGGCGAGATCCGATGACTGGTCCGCGCCCAGGACGCGAGCATCGACGGGCTTGCCCGAGTCGTCGAAGACGACCTGGGCCTGCTTCTTGCCATCGACGACGTGCGCGTTGGTGATGATCGTGCCGTCGTCCTTGATGACGAAACCGGTGCCGGAGCCGCCGTTCACGCGGACCTGCACGACGCCCGCCGAAACCGCCGAGTAGATCGCCCCGATGCGCCCCTGCGGGACGTTCCCGCCTGTGGCCGCCGGAATCGCGGCGGGAGCCTTTGCGTCGTCTGTCAGCACACCTGCAAGTGCCGCACCGGTCACGCCGGCCAGCACGAGGCCGGCGACGACCATGGCGACCAGCAGTCCGCGGCGGGGGCGCGGGGGCTCGTGACGGGAACCGGGGTCGGGGCTCGGCGCTCGGGCCGCAGATTGAGTCGTTCGCTCTCGAGCCAGGCACGCTCAGGTTCACGCGCAGCCGGGTCGGCCCACAGCGTCGGAGGGGAAGACATGTCGATCAGCCTGACGCGCTCGCCTTAAGCGAGTATGTGGACCTCATGAGTCAACGTTGAATTGAGTCTAGGTCGTTAGGGTTGGCCTGAACCGCAATGCGCGGAACGGAGTGAGAGAGGGCGACATGCGGCAGTTGACCAGTCTGGATGCGCAGTTCCTCGCGCTGGAGAGCGAGCGCCAGACCGGGCACGTGGGCGGACTGGCGATCCTCGACCCGTCGACGGCGCCGCGCGAGAAGATCGATGCCGTGGCGCTGCGCAGGCTGCTCGCCGAGCGGCTGCCACTGCTGCCGCCGATGCGCTGGCGCCTCGCGGAGGTGCCGTTCGGCCTCGATTATCCGTATTGGGTGGACGACTCGGACTTCGACCTCGACTACCACGTGCGCGAGCTGGCGCTGCCGAAGCCCGGAAGCGACGCGCAGCTCGCCCAGCAGGTCACGCGGATCATGTCGCGCCCGCTCGACCGCGCCCGCCCGCTCTGGGAGCTCTACGTGATCCACGGGCTCAAGTCGGGCCTGACGGGGATGCTGACGAAGATCCACCATTCGGTGGTCGACGGCATGTCGGGGGCCGAGATCATGGGCCTGCTGCTCGACCTCGAGCCCGAGGGCCGCGAGTTGCCCAAGGCCGAGCCGGTCGACGCGGGCGAGCCGGGCACGAACGAGATGCTCGCCCGCGCACTGCTCGGGCTGCCGCGCTACCCGCTGCGGATGATTCGCGCGCTGCCCTCGGCGGTACCCAACATCGAGGAGACACCGTTCAGCACGCTGCCCGGCGCGGGCGCCGTCGGCGCCGTCGCAGGGCACGTCCAGCGGGCGCTCGGGGGCGGCCAGAACGGCACACCGGCGCGCGGACACATGACGGCGCCGAAGACCTCCTTCAACGCGCGCATCTCACCACATCGTCGTTTCGCCTTCGGGCGTCTCTCACTGGACGAGGTCAAGACCGTGAAGAACGCCTATGGCTGCACGGTCAACGACGTCGTCGTCGCGATCTGCGCGGGCGCGGTGCGGCGCTGGCTGCTCGCGCACGAGGAACTGCCCGACGATCCGCTGGTCGCACAGGTGCCGGTGTCCGTTCGCACGGACGATCAGGTGGGCACGTTCGGCAACCGCATTCTCCTGATGAGCGCACCGCTGCTGACCAACGAGCCCGACCCGGTCAGCCGACTGCGGCTCACCCACGAAGCGCTCGCCGACATGAAGGAGCGCCATCGCGCGCTCCCCGCCGAGTTGCTGCAGGACGCCAACCACTTCATCCCGCCGGCCGTGTTCGCCCGTGCGGCCCAGCTCACGTTCCGGCTGTCGACGTCAAGTCAGGGCCGGCCTGCCTGGAATCTCGTGATCTCGAACGTTCCGGGCCCGCAGTTCCCGCTCTACTGCGCGGGAGCGCGGCTCGAGGCTCACTACCCCTTCTCCGTGATCACCGACGGGATGGGCCTGAACATCACGGTCATGAGCTACCGCGGGAACCTCGATTTCGGGCTCGTCGCCGACCGCGACCAGATGCCGGACCTGTGGAAGGTGCTGGGCTGGCTCGGTGAGTCACTCGAGGAGCTGCGGCCGGTCGCGGCGACCGCGTGACGCGCCGGCCGTTCGCGCCAGGAACAACGCGGGCGCGCGTCAGCTGAAGAGGCGATCCGGCGCGCCGTCCAGCGCCTCGCGCGCGGCCTCGCGGCCCGCCTCCCGCGCGCGATCGATCTGGTGGAACTCGAGCAGGCCGACGCCGTCGTTGCGCGGGCTGATGACGAGGTCCGCGTGGCGCCGCGCAGACTCGGACGTCTTGCTGCTGCCGAGCAGAAGCACACGGGTCAGCGTCTCCCCGATCGCAGGCGGACGACCCCCTCCGCCGGCGAACCTGCGCGGCGTGCCCGGCGTCCTCGCGGCCCGCCTCCCCGCCACTGCGCTCAGACCGCGCCCGCGGAGCGGCGGTGGCCTTCACGTCGACGGCGATGATCGGGCCTTCGCCGAGTTCGGCCATCGTCGCGACCGGCAGGTTGTCGACCAGCGACCCATCGATCAGGACCCGGCGCTCGCGAACCTGCGGCGGGCCGAGGATCGGCATCGCGAGGCTCGGGCCGACGCCCTCGACGAGCTCGCCCCAGCGGTGGACGACGAGCTCGGCGCGCCGCAGATCGCCGCTGGCGCAGAAGAAGCCGCGTGAGAGCTCCTCGATCGCAACCGTTCCGAACGTCCGCCTGAGCATCGCCTCGACCCGCTCGCCGCGGATCAGCGAGTGGCGCGGCAGCGTGTAGTCACTCAGCGGGCTGCGGACGCACCCACTCCTCGTAGCAGCGCGCGTCGATCTCCTCGGGCGTCATGCCAGCGGCCAGCATGGCGCCGATGTATGCGCCCATGCTCACGCCGGCGACGCGGTCGATCGTGACTCCCGCGGCCGACCAGCTCCTCGATCACGCCGATGTGCGAGAGGGCGCGCGCGCCGCCGCCGGAGAGCACGACGCCGACCGACTTGCCGGTCAGGCGTCGCGCCATGCGCGCGAAGGAGTCGGGTGCTCCGGCGTGTGGGTAGATCGCGTGCGTCTCGATCGGATCGAGCTGCCTCGGCCCAGCCGGCGAGAGCACCCGAGCCCGGCGCAACGTCGTAGGCGACGAGCTCACAGGCCCGCAGATGAGGGCGGTCCAGCAGCAGCGTCCGGGATCGGCCCGCCCCGCGTGACCGCCAGCACGCGGTCCGCCTGCTGAAGACAGAAGTCCGTCCACGCGTCCCCGCAGCCGGGTGTCCCGCCGGCCAGCAGGACCAGGTCGCTGCTTCGCTCAGCGCGGTCGAGCAGCGGACCGTAGGCGGCGAGCGGGGCGTCGCCGCCGGGAAGCGGCGTCTCCTCTCCGTCGAGCGTCGCCACTGCGCAGTGACGCGACAGCGCATCCGCGAGCCGCAATGAGATCGCCGTCACGCGGCAGATCCCGGTCGAGCGCGAGCACGGCGACCGTGCCCGGCCGCGGCCGCGCGACCTCGGCCGCGCCGCGGCTGACGCGAAGCTGCGCGGCGAGTGCGCGCGCGACCCCGCGCGACAGCTCGGGCGCCTCGTCGAGCAGCCGCTCGAACGGCTCGCGGTCGATCGCGATGAGGTCGCTGTCACGTGCCGCTCGCACCGAGGCCGAGCGCGGCGACGACGTCAGCAGCGCAAGCTCACCGAGCGCATCGCCGCGACCGAGCACGCGCAGCAGCGCCTCCGGCGGCTGCTCGGCGACGACCTCAAGCCGCCCCGCACGCACAACGAAGAGGAACGTCGCGTCCTCGCCCTCACGGAACAGCCAATCGCCGGCGGCGACGCGAACCGAACGCGAACTGGCGGCGAGTTGGTCGCGGAGCGGCTCGGATAGGCCGGCGAACATCGGCACCCCGCCGAGGAAGTCGGCGACGGACTCGACGCGCGCGGGCACCGCGCTCGCGGCGGCGCGATGATGGGGATGCGGCGCCAGCGGCGCCAGCGCGGAACGCTCGGCCGATCCCGCGTCGCGCATGAACTCACGAGCCGCACTCGCGAAGGACGGCATCTCGTGCGCCGCCGGGAAGGCTCGCCCGTCGCCCGATCGCCAGGCAGCCGAGCCCCGTGACGAACAGCGTGATCGCCGAGAACGTCCAGGCGTCATCGAACGCTGCGGCGGCCTGCGCCGCCGTCGGCGTCTCGAGGATCGCCACCACCACCGCCACGCCGAGCGCAGCTCCGACCTGGCGCGCAACCGAGTTCAGCCCCGTCGCCGTCGCAAAGCGCTCACCGGGCGCGGCGACCACGGCTGTGCTGGCGACGTGCGGCAGAACCATCCCTGCCCCGATGCCCAGGAGAATCATCCCCGGCAGCCACTCGGACACGAAGTTCGGCGTGAGCCCCACCTGCGTCACCATCCAGAACAGCGCGGCGCCCCAGACGAGACCTCCCGGTACGAGGATCACGCGCGGGCCGAAGCGCTCGACGACGCGGCTGGTGGGTGCCGCGACGGCGGCGGCGACGAACGGTCCGGGCGTCAGCGCCAGACCGGCGTCAAGCGCCGAGTACCCCCAGACCGAGGTCAGGAACAGCACGTTGACGAGCGTGTAGCCGAAGAACGCAGCGTAGGCGAGCAGCGTCATCGCATTGGCGACCGTGAAAGCGCGGATCCGCAGCAGCGCAGAGGTCGAAGATCGGCGACCGGTGCCAGGTGCAGCGCCAGATGACGAGCGCACCCAGCAGCACCGCTGCCAGCCACGACACGAGCACGCCCACACTGGACCAGCCCCACTCCGGGCCCTGGACCACGCCGAGCACGAGCAGCCCGATCGCCAGCGCCGAGAGAACCGACCCGAGCAGATCGGGGAGCCGTCTGTGACCGGGCTCGCGGCTCTCGATGAGATGGCGTCGAGCGAGAACGATCGCGACGATCCCGACGGGGATGTTGACGAGGAAGACGAGGCGCCAGTCCGACACCGTCACGAGGAATCCGCCGAGCGACGGGCCGATCCCGGCGGCGAGCGCTCCGACGGCCGTCAGCAGAGCGACGGCATGCGACCGGTGCTCGTGGCTGAACGCCTCCAGCACGAGCCCCAGCGATGAGGGGATCAGCAGGGCGGCGCCGAGCGCCTGCAGCAGGCGGGCGGCTATCAGCGCATTCGCTGAAGTCGCGACCGCGCAGAGACCCGAGGCCAGGGTGAAGATCCACAGGCCGACCAGATAGGTGCGCCTGCGGCCCACGAGGTCGGCCATCCGCCCGGCGGCGACGAGGAACGCGGCGAAGACGATGTTGTAGCCGCTGAGCACCCAGGAGAGCTTCGAGAGCCCGGCGTCCGGGAAGGAGCTCTGGATGTCCGGGAAGGCGATGTTGACGATCGTGGCGTCGACGAGCGCAACGATCACGCCGAGCGATGACACCGCGAACACGCGCCGCGGCGAGGGCATCTGGCGCGCGGTGAGCGCTCCGACGATCGAGGCTGGCATTTCGGCGCCCGGCTTCACGCAGGCCGCCCGTGCGCGGCGGGGAAGCTCATCGCGATGACATGATGCGGTCCAGCCCAGCGCCGGAGCAGCTCCGCACCGGCGCCCATCCCGCTTGAGAGGACCAAGTTGTCATGCTGCTCGCCGCCTCCACACCAGCGATCGTACTGCTGGGCGTGCTCTACCTGGTGCTCCTGTTCACGCTCGGGGTCATGGCGATCCGCAAGGGGCACTGGGTGATGTTCCTGATCGGGATCATCGTTCCGGTGTTCTGGGTCATCGGGGCGCTCATGCCGCCCAAGCCGGGGCGTTGAGCGCGGTGAGCCTCGCAGGCAGAACCCTCTTCATCTCAGGCGCCAGTCGCGGGATCGGGCTCGCGATAGCGTTGCGCGCAGCCGGCGACGGCGCCAACGTCGCGCTGATCGCCAAGACAGGCGATCCTCACCCGAAGCTGGAGGGCACGGTCTACACCGCCGCCGAGCAGATCGAGGCAGCCGGTGGCGGCGCTCTTCCGATCGTCGGTGACATCCGCGACGAGGCTCAGGTTCAGGCGGCCGTCGACGCCGCGGTGGAGCGCTTCGGCGGGATCGACATATGCGTCAACAACGCGTCGGCGATCAACCTCGCCGGCACCGAGGCGCTCGAGCTCAAGCGCTACGACCTGATGCAGGACATCAACGTGCGCGGCTCGTTCGCCGTCACGCGCGCCTGCGTTCCGCATCTGCGTCTTGGCACGAACCCGCACATCCTCACGCTGTCGCCACCGATCGGTCTGCGCCCCGAGTGGCTCGGGCCGCATATCGGCTACACGCTGGCCAAGTACGGCATGAGCCTGCTCGCGCTCGGCTGGGCGGCGGAGTTCGCCGAGGCCGGCATCGCATCCAACGCCCTCTGGCCGCGAACGCTCGTGGCCACCGCCGCGGTGCAGAACCTGCTCGGCGGAGACGAGGCGATGGCCAGGGCGCGGCGCCCGGAGATCTACGCCGACGCCGCGTACGCAGTGCTGAACCGCCCGAGCCGCGAGTGCACCGGCAACACCTACCTGTGCGAGGACGTCCTCGCGGAGGAAGGTGTCACCGACCTCGAGCCCTACAGCTTCGTCCCCGGCGCCGAGCCTCAGGTCGACCTTTTCGTCGACCACGTCTGATGCACGTCCGCTGACGCCGAGCGGCCCCCGCTCAGGCCAGCGCGACCGCCGTTCCGGTCACCGAGATGCCCGCGTCCGCGCCCGCAGGGATGTCGACGATCAGCAGGCTCGGGCGACCAAGGTCGTGGCCCTGGTGGATCGTGACCCGCGCCGGCGCGTCGACGAGATCGAGCGCGCGCAGATAGGCCCCGAACGCGGCGGCCGCGGCTCCGGTCGCGGGATCCTCCACGATGCCGCCGGGCGGGAACGGATCGCGGGCGTGGAAGGTGTCGGCGCTCTCGCGCCAGACGAGCTGGATCGTCGTCCAGTCACGCGCCGCCATGAGCGCTCCCAACCGGTCGAAGTCATAGTCGAGTCGCGCGAGGCGCTCGCGCGTGGCGGCGGCGAGCACGGGGTGATGGGCGCCCGCGAACGCGACCCGTGGCGGGAGGAGCGGATCGAGCTCGTCCGCAGTCCAGCGCAGCGCCGCGAGCAGCTCGGCGACGTCGGCCTCTGAAACCGGGGCCACGCGCGGAGCGACGCTGGTCAGGGTGGCGGCCGAGCCGTCCGGTCCCGCTCTGGTCTCGATCTCGACCGGTCCGCTGCGCGTCCTCAGCCGGAGGCGGCCGTGACCGTGGCGATCGGCCCACGCCACGGCGGTCGCAATCGTCGCGTGCCCGCAGAACGGCACCTCGGCGAGCGGGCTGAAGTAACGCACCACCAGATCGTCGCTCTGCGACCCGTGCGCGGTGACGAACGCCGTTTCGGAGTAGCCGACATCGGCGGCGATCGCCAGCAGCTCGGCGTCGTCGAGACCGGCGGCTTCGAGCACGACGCCGGCCGGGTTGCCGCCGCGCGGGTCGCCGGTGAACGCCGCATAGCGCAACACCTCCGGTACCGGCGCCTGCATGTCAGCGGCCGCTGAACGTGGCCTGGCCGGGCCCGTGCTCCAGCAGTGACTTCGCGCCCGCCTGGAGGTCTTCGCTGGCCATCACCTTCGCGCCCTCGGCGGGCAGCAGACGGTCCGCCGCCTCGACGCCCTGCTCGATCGTCGTCCTGATGATCCGCTTGGTCGCGCCGTGGGCCAGCGTCGGCCCCGCTGCGAGGCGCTCGGTGAACGCCCGAGCCTTGGGAAGCAGCTCGGCGGGCTCGACAACGCGGTTGACGACGCCCCACTCGTGCATCGTCGCGGCGGGGTACGGGCGTCCGGTGAGCACGGCCTCCATCGCGCGCCCTGATCCTGCGCGCGTGACGAGCCGCTGGGTACCTCCGCCGAACGGCGTGGCACCGATGACCGCCTCTACGAGACCGAGCTGCGAGCCCTCGGCCGCCCAGATCAGGTCGCACGCGAGAGCAACCTCGAGCCCGGCGGCGAGACAGAGGCCCTGCACCGCGCAGACGCTGGGAATCGGCATCGCCTCCATGCGCCGGATGGCGTCGAGAAAGCCACTGAGCAGCTCCTGCGCCGACTGCACGTCGCGGCCGAGGAAGATGTCCACGCTGGCCCCGCCGGAGAAGTGGTCGCCCTCGGCGTGCACGAGCAGCGCACGGATGTCGGCCTGCGCCGCCTCGGCCATCGCGCTCTGCATGTCTGCAGCGAGCTCCAGGTCGACGAGGTTCAGGGGCGGTGAGGCGAGAACGATCTCCCCGAGTGCCCCGCTCTGATGAAAGTGTGCCTTGGCCATGGGAACTCCGTGGTTGGAGGACCTGCCGCAGGCTAGACCTCCAGCCCCGGTCGCCGGGCTCGCCGCGACCGCGGGGCTCACGCGCGCCTGGACCATTGATACCCCCATCGGGTATTATTCGAGACGACCGATGGCCTCCGCCACCACGCACCACATCGACCTTCCCATCACGGGCATGACCTGCGCGTCGTGCGCGAACCGCGTCGAGCGCAGGCTCAACGAGCTGGATGCCGTCTCGGCCACGGTCAACTACGCGACCGAGAAGGCGGCTGTCGACTACGACCCTTTGATCGTGGCCCCCGCCGACCTCCTGAAGGCGGTCGAGACCGCGGGCTACGAGGCCGAGCTTCCGTCCTCCGGGGCCGATCACGGCGCAACCCACGATCACGGCGACCCCGACGAACGCGAGACCGCCGAGCTGCGCCGGCGCGTCGTGATCTGCGGAGCGCTGTCGCTCCCCGTTCTGCTGATGGCGATGATCCCGGCGCTTCAGTTCGACAACTGGCAGTGGCTGAGCCTGCAGCTCGCCACGCCGGTCGTGATCTGGGGTGCCTGGCCGTTTCACCGTGCGGCCTGGGCCAACCTCAAACACGGCGTCGCGACGATGGACACGCTGATCTCGATGGGCGTGCTCGCCGCGTGGCTCTGGTCGGTCTACGCGCTCTTCTTCGGCGACGCGGGGATGACCGGAATGAAGATGTCGTTCGAGCTCGTTCCCGAGCGCAGCGCCGGAACGAGCGAGATCTACCTCGAGGTCGCATCCGTCGTCACGACGCTGATCCTGCTCGGGCGCTACTTCGAGGCCCGCGCCAGGCGCCGCGCCGGTGCCGCCCTGCGGGCGCTGCTCGAGCTCGGCGCGAAGGACGTCGCGATTCTCGACGACAGCGGCGTCGAGCAGCGCATTCCCGTCGATGACCTTCAGGCGGGCCGGCGCTTCGTGGTGCGCCCTGGAGAGAAGATCGCCACGGACGGGGTCGTCGAGCAGGGCAGCTCCGCGGTCGACATGAGCCTGCTCACCGGCGAGCCTGTGCCCGTTGAGGTCGGTCCCGGCTCGGAGGTCGTGGGCGCGACCGTCAACGCCGGAGGTCATCTCGTCGTGCGCGCTACGAAGGTCGGCGCCGACACCGCGCTGGCGCAGATCGCCAGGCTCGTCACCGACGCGCAGACGGGGAAGGCGCCCGTCCAGCGCCTGGCCGACCGCGTCTCGGGGATCTTCGTTCCGATCGTGATCCTTCTAGCCGCCGGCACGCTCGTCTACTGGCTTGCCGCCGGCGAGGGCGCCGGCTTCGCGTTCACGGCAGCCGTCGCGGTCCTGATCATCGCCTGCCCCTGCGCGCTCGGGCTCGCGACGCCCACCGCGCTGATGGTCGGCACCGGGCGGGGAGCGCAGCTCGGCCTGCTGATCAAGGGCCCGGAGATCCTCGAATCCACGCGCCACGTCGACACGATCGTGCTCGACAAGACCGGGACGGTCACCGCCGGGCGGATGAGCCTCTCCGACATCACGCTGACGGAGCACGCTGATCGCCGCGAAGCGCTGCGCCTGATCGGCGCGCTGGAGGACGCGTCCGAGCATCCGATCGCCCAGGCGATAGCCGCCGCGGCGCGGGCCGAGAACGACAGCCTCCCCGCCGTCGAAGGGTTCAGCAGCCGTGAGGGCCTCGGAGTCCAGGGGACCGTCGACGGCCACGCGCTCGTCGTCGGCCGGCCGGCGCTGCTCGACGAGTGGGCGATGCCGCTCCCGGCCGGGCTGCAGGCCGCAAGGTCCGCCGCGGAGGCGCGCGGACAGACGGCCATAGCCGCCGGCTGGGACGGTGAGGCGCGTGCCGTCCTCGTCGTGTCCGACACCGTGAAGCCGACTTCCGCCGAGGCGATCGCCGAGCTCCGTGCGCTCGGCCTGCGCCCGGTCCTGCTCACCGGCGACAACCAGACGACCGCCCGGGCCGTCGCCGGCGAGGTCGGGATCGACGAGGTCATCGCCGAGGTGCTGCCGTCCGAAAAGGTCGACGTCGTCAAGCGCCTCCAGCGCGAGGGGCGGGCCGTCGCGATGGTCGGCGACGGCGTCAACGACGCCCCCGCTCTCGCCCAGGCCGATCTCGGCCTGGCGATCGGCACCGGCGCCGACGTGGCGATCGAGGCGAGCGACCTGACTCTCGTAAGCGGCGACCTGCGCGCAGCCGGCGACGCGATCCGGCTCAGCCGCGCCACGCTGCGGACGGTCAAGCAGAACCTCGGCTGGGCCTTCGGCTACAACATCGCCGCCCTGCCGCTGGCCGCGATGGGAATGCTGAATCCGGTCATCGCCGGCGCAGCGATGGCCTTCTCCAGCGTATCCGTGGTCGCCAACGCGCTGCGGCTGCGACGCTTCGACAGCCATCGCAGCACGCCGGCGCCGGACGCGGTGAGCTGATGCCGGAGGGCGACAGCACCTTCGTGTTCGCCGACATCGCAGGTTTCACCGCGCTGACCGAGGTCCACGGTGACGAGCACGCGGCCGATCTCATGACCGCCTTCGCGGAGGACGTGCGATCCCGCCTGGCAGACGGCAGCGGCGAGCTGGTCAAGTCGATCGGCGACGCCCTGATGCTGCGTCTGGGCTCCGCAGGCGAGGCCGTCGAGCTCGGCCGGGACCTGGCGAACAGCATGGCCGCGCGCCACGGCTACCCCGGCGTGCGCGTCGGCATCAACCGCGGACCGGCGGTGCGGCGGGGCGAGGACTGGTTCGGGACGACGGTCAACGTCGCCGCGCGCGTGGCCGCCGTCGCGGCCGCCGGGGACGTCCTGCTGACCGAGGCCGTGCGCGCGGCGCTGCCGCAGGAGCAGCGCGACAGCCTCGACGATCGTGGCCCCTTCAACCTGAAGAACGTGTCCCAGCCGGTGAGGATCTACGCGTTCCCCCCAGACTCGGACGCGTCGGCCGTGCGCGTCACCGACCCGGTCTGCCAGATGAATCTCGACCGCACTGCGGCAACCGGGATGCTGCGCCACGGCGGGCGCACGTTCCACTTCTGCTCGCTCGAATGCGCCCGGCGCTTCGCCGCGCACCCCGAGCGGTATCACGACGTTGCCAGCCGCCAATGAAGGAGGGCAAACCGTGAGACGACCGCCCGGCCCGCGGCTGTGAACGCGGACGAACTCGTCGACAAGCTTTCGGGCACCGACCGGCGATCCACCGGCAGAGCGGACGAGGTCGCGCGCGACGTGCTCGCCCGGCCGGCCCTCTTCGGAGCCCTCGTCGATGCGATGACGTCGCCCGATGCGGTTGTCCGGATGAGAGCCGCCGACGCGGCCGAGAAGGCGACCCGCAGCCGCCCGGACCTGCTGGAGCCGCACACGGCGCGGCTGCTCGACGAGGTCGCGCTCGTACCCCAGCAGGAGGTCCGCTGGCACGTCGCCCAGATGCTGCCGCGGATGGCGCTCACGCAGGAGCAGCGCGCGCGGGCCGTCGCCATCCTGGAGCGCTACCTCGACGACGAGAGCTCGATCGAGCGGACCCTCGCCATGCAGTCTCTCGCGGATCTCGCGGCCCAGGACGAGGCTCTGTGCGAGCGCGTGCGGCCGATCATCGAACAGCTCACGGCGACAGGCACGCCGGCGATGCGAAGCCGCGGCCGCAGGCTGCTCGATCAGCTGTCGCAGGGGCAGCGCGGATGAGGCCCGGCCCCGCGCAGCCGGACCGCAGGACGCCTGCTCACAGGCGCAGGAGCCCGCGCAACGCGCTGACCTGAGCGCGCGTGAGCCGGCGCGCCTCACCGCGAAGGCGCGGGACCAGGTGACGCGCTGGGTCGCGCTCGCGTTCCAGCTCGAGGTCGTCGATGCCTCGCCGGACGCCGTCGCGCACCGCGTCGCGCAGCGCCGCAGCGCCGCGCACGTCGTCCCATGACATACCGAAGGCGCGAGCGTCGATCGGCGCCGAGATTCGCCCGTAGATCCGCTGCGGGCGAGGGAGCGGCGTCGGGCCGAGGCCACGGACGATCGGGGCGAGCATCTCCGGATCGACGTCGATGCGCTGGGCGAGCGCCCGAGCCGGCGCGTAGAGGGCGTCGCCGGAGTCCGCGACGACGTCCCACATGTCGTCGACGCCGATCATCGAGCACGGCACGACCGGGTATCCGTACTCGAGCGCGAGCCGGGCAAAGCCGATCCGCTCGCGCCAGACGAGCGGGTAGTGATCGCCGCGGCGCCGGGCGACCTCACGCCCGCCACCCGGGAAGACGAGGACGGCCTGCCCGCCTTCGAGCAGCCGGCGCGTGTTCGCGCGCGTTCCGCTGACCGTCCCGAAGCGGCTGAGCAGATCGCGCCAGAGCGGCACGCGGTAGTGCTGGCGCTCGCCGAGCGACCTCACGAGCACGCCGGTCCGCTCGTGGATCGCGAGCACGAGGAAGGGAACGTCGAAGACGCCGAGCGTCGTGTGATTGGCGACGAGCAGGTAGCGCCCGTCGGCCGGCAGATTGCCGAAGCCGTCGATGCGCGGATCGGTCAGTACGCGCCAGGGCGCGAGCAGCGCCCTGGCGGCCGCGAACTCCGCCGCGCTCGGAAGCCGGTCAGGCACGATGCATCCCGCCGTCGGCGATCATGCGCGCATCATCTCCGCTCGGCAGTCCGTCTAGGGTTGCGAGCGGTGAGCGCGGCGCAGATCGACTGGGAGTCAGAGGGCCTGCTCGATGAACTCGACGGCCAGGCGCGCACCGCGCGGGCAGCGCTGCTGGACAGGCTGGCCGCCGACGGAGTGACGTCGAGCAACTGCGGCACGCCGTCGCCGAGAGCCGCCTCGCGGCCCTGCCTGCGCTGATGGTGCTGGGCGGGCTTCCGAGCTACTCGGCGAGCGAGGTGGCGCAGCGGACGGGCCTTGACGTCGACTTCGTGCTCGCCGTGAGGCGCGCCAACGGCGTGCCGGTGCTCGACGCCGAGGCGCCCGTCATCGGTCAGTCCGATCTCGACATCGGCGATCTCGTGAGCGCCGCCCTCGACTCGGGCGTCAGCGAGGAGCAGGTGCTCGCGACGGCACGCGTACTGGGGCATGCGACGCGACAGATCGCCGACCAGATGGGCGGCGTGCTGTTCGAGCTCGCCGATGCATCGGGGCTCGACGAGTTGGAGATCGCCGACCGCCTCGCACGGTGGCTGTCGCGGCTCGAGCCGCTGGTCGGCAAGGTCGTCGACGCGAGCATGCGAGCGCATCTGCGTGAGGCGGTCGAGGACGTCGCCACCGCGGCGATGCTCGGCGGCGGCGCCGCAGGACTGCCCGGGACGCGCACGATGGCGGTCGCCTTCGCGGACCTGGTCGGGTTCACGAGGCTCGGCGAGGAGGTGCACGCCGAGGAGCTCGAACGCGTCGCGAATCGCCTCTCGGTGCTCGTCAGCGAGGTCGTGGACCCGCCGGTCAGGTTCGTCAAGACGATCGGCGACGCGGCGATGCTCGTCTCCCCCGAGCCGGAGCCGCTGCTCACCGCGATGCTCGATCTCGTCGCCGCCGCCGACGCCGCCGGGCCCGCGTTTCCCCAGCTTCGCGCGGGCGTGACCTACGGTCCCGTGCTCGGTCGCAGCGGGGACTGGTTCGGCCGGCCCGTGAACCTGGCCAGCCGCCTCACGTCGCTTGCGCGGGCCGGGAGCGTCCTCGTGACCGCCGACGTGCGCGACGCCGTGACCGGCTCCGAGATCCGCTGGTCGAGCGTCGGTGCGCGGCATCTGCGCGGGGTGCAGGGGGCGGTTCCGGTCTACCGCGCCCGTCGGGCCCGCGATCCCGCCTGAGTCGAAAGGAAGCCCGCGATCGCGTCGTGGACGAGCATCGGCCGCTCGAACTGCGGCACGTGCCCGCAGTCGAGCTCGAGGTGGCGCGCAGCGGGCAGCGCGGCGCGCACGTGCCGCGCGAACGCGATCGGCACGACTCGATCCTGCCGTCCCCAGACGAACAGGCTCGGCGCCGACAGGCCGGGCAGGCGAGTCCAGAAGCCGCGCGGCCCGTGCGGCTCGTCGAGGTAGATGTTGCGCGCAGCCGCATAGAAGGCGGCGCGCCCGCGCGGCACGAGGAACGAACGCAGGAACTCGTCGACGCCGGCCGCGGTCCAGCCCTCCTCGGCGCCGGGGATCACGCGGCGCACGATCGGTTCGACCAGCGGGCGCGGAGCGATCTGAAGCAGCCCGAGCTCCGGCCGCACGAGGCGCAGCAGCGGCGTGAACGGACGGTCGCGCAGCCACGCGAGCGATGAGGCCAGCAGCACCAGGCGGTCGACGCGCTCGGGATGCTCGAGGCCGGTCTCCAGCGCGACGCGCCCGCCCATGCTGTTCCCGATCAGCGACGCCCGCTCGAGCCCGAGTGAGTCGAGCAGCGCGACGACGCTGCGCGCGAAGAATGCGGCGTCATAGGCCGCGCCGAGCGGCTTGTCGGAGTCGCCGAAGCCGGGCAGGTCGATTGCGATGACGCGGTGACGACCGGCGAGCGCCCCGATCGTCGGCAGGAAGGACACCTTCGTCGCCCCGAGGCCGTGGAGCAGCACGACCGGTTCGCCGGCACCGGCCTGCATGGTCGAGATCTCCCCGACATCGGTCGGGACCTGCACGTAGCGCAGCGCCTCGGCGCCGACAGCCGGGGCGGTCGCAGCCAGGAACCCCACGCCCAGATGCAGGTCGTGGCGAACCGAGAGCCGCCCCTCCCTGAACGCCTCCATGCCGCCGCCCGGATCGCGGACGATGCCGAGCCAAGTCGCCCCGTCGGCCTCGATCACGGCATCCGCACGGTGTCCTTCATCCGCAGGCTCCAGCGTCACCTGGTCGGCGTGCAGCACCACGTCCCACGAGCCGACCCCGGGCCCGCGGAGCCTCACGCGGGCGCGCCCGTCGCCGACACTGAAGACCGTCGGGTCGAAGCGCCCGACGAGCGTTACGAGCGCACGCGGAGCACGCTGCTCGGCAACGTCATCACGGCGCTTATGCGTCGAGGCGGTCGGCATCGCTTGCAGCCGCGCCCCCGGCCCGGCGGAGCGGCATGCCCGCTTCACGATGCCCGACGTCCGGCATCCGGGCATCCGTGGCGACTACGGAGGCGGCCGCCGTCAAGTGCTGATGGCGCGACGGGCGGATCCGGCCCGCAGGGGGGGCGTCTCGGCGGCTTCACCGCGGCGATCGCGGCCTGCCGTAGGGCCCGGCCGGAGGGCCGGGCCGGCTATAAGGCTATGGAGACGGCGGGAATCGAACCCGCGTCCGCGATCGCGTCTGAGTGGCTTCTACGAGCGTAGCCCGCGCTCTGAATCTCGCCCTCCGGTCGCCTTGCGGGCTGGGTCGCGGGGGGCCAGCCTCCTGAAATTTCCCCGGTTTGGCGGAGGCAGGTCGCCCCGGGTGAGCCGGCGTCTGATCCGGACATTCCCCGCGGCCGGCAGGCGGGGAGCCGGACCTCGCGACTTAGCTAGTTGCTAAGCGGCGAGGGCGTACTCGTGAGAGTCCGCACGTATGGTTTTTTCCGGTGTTTAGCGAGGCCTCCGGAACCTCGACTCGCAACCACCCCGACGGGACCGACCGCGTCGAAGCCTGTCGTCCCCAGGGGTGACCCTCCATTCTACCCGGCCGGCGCGGTTTCCCGACCAGAACACCGGTGAACGGTGCCGAGCCGAAAAGCGGCGCGCCCCGTCGGCGGAGACGGGGCGCGCTGGACCTGAGTGTTCGGGTTCGGGCGGGGGGACACCCAGGCGAACAGAGACACGGCGACCGAGCCGCTCGGGGATCCCTCGACCGGGTTCGCGCCTCTTTCGAGGGCGCTCCCGGGCGGGAGGCGTGGCCTCACACCCCACGGCCGTCGCTCTTTGCGACTCGGCGCCGCGTCTTGGCCGAACGTACGCCCCCGTCAGACGCGCTGTCAACCTCTCGGCCCGCATCAAACCCGCAAGTTCCGGCAAATCGGCTCGCCGGCTGCTGACTGAACGGTCAGTCGCGGAAGAGGCCGGGCGAAAACCCGCCTCCCATATGCTCGCGCGATGCCCGCGACCGCCGTCCAGGACGTCCTGTGGAACCTCGATCACCTAGTTGAGGAAGGAGCAGCCGGCTGCGAGCGCCTGCTCGACGAGGCGACCACCCGCGCGAAGGCGTTCGCAGAGCTGCACAGCGGCCGCGTCGACCAGCTCGACGGCCCCGGCCTCGCCGCCGCGATGGCCGAGCTGGGAACGATCTCCGAACTCGCCGGCAGGGCCGGCAACTACGCGCACCTGCGATTCGCAGCCGACACCGAGGACCCGGCGAACGGCGCACTGATCGCCAAGGTCAACGAGCGCGCGACGGCGATCGAGACGCAGCTCCTCTTCTTCGACCTCGAGTGGGCCGAGCTCGACGACGCCCGCGCCGAGGAGCTGCTGGCCGCGGACGGGCTGGATCTCGTTCGCCACCATCTGCGCACCGCGCGCCGCTACCGCCCGCACCTCCTCAGCGAGCCCGAGGAGAAGCTCCTGGCGGAGAAGGCCGTGACCGGGCGCGAGGCGTGGTCACGGCTCTTCAGCGAGCTGACCAGCGCGCTTCGAATAGCGCTGCCCGACGAGCCCGAGCCGGTGCCGCTCGATGCGGCGCTGAGCCGGATGCATTCGCCCGACCGCGAGGTGCGCAGATCGATGGCGACCGCCGTCACCGCCGCGCTCGAGCCGGGGCTGCGCACGCGTGCGTACATCTTCAACACGCTGCTTCAGGACAAGGCGACCGACGACCGCCTGCGCTCCTACCCGACCTGGCTCTCGAGCCGGAACCTGTCCAACGAGGCGAGCGACGAGTCGGTTGAGGCGCTGCTCGGCGTCGTCGAGTCGGCCTACGACCTGCCGCAGCGCTGGTACCGGCTGAAGGCGCGACTGCTCGGCCTCGATCGCCTGGCGGACTACGACCGAGCCGCCTCGATCGCCACCGACGAGGAGGAGGTCGGCTGGGACGAGGGCCGCACGATGGTGCTCGACGCCTACGGCAGCTTCTCGCCGCAGCTCGGCGACCTCGTGCAGCGCTTCTTCGACGAGAGCTGGATCGACGCGCCCGCGCGGCCGGGCAAGCGCGGCGGCGCGTTCTGCGCCTACACGGTTCCCACGGTCCACCCGTACCTGATGCTCAACTGGACCTCGCGGCGCCGCGACGTGATGACGCTGGCCCACGAGCTCGGCCACGGCGTGCACGCGGCCCTCGCGACCGGCCGCGGGATCTTCGAGCAGCACACTCCGCTCACCGTCTGCGAGACGGCGTCGGTGTTCGGCGAGACGCTGGTCTTCCGCCGCCTGCTCGAAGCGGCCGACTCGCCCGCCTCGCGACTGCCGCTGCTGGCCGAGAACATCGAGGACACGATCGCGACGGTCTTCCGCCAGGCCGCGATGAACCGCTTCGAGAACGCGGTCCACACGGCACGGCGGGACGAGGGCGAGCTCTCCGTGGAGCGCTTCGGCGATCTCTGGGCGGGCACGCAGGCCGACCTGCTCGGCGACGCCGTCGAGATCACCGACGGCTACCGGTCGTGGTGGTCCTACATCCCCCACTTCATCGGCTCCCCGGGCTACGTCTACGCCTACGCCTACGGCCAGCTGCTCGCGTTGTCCGTCTACGCGCGCTACGAGGAGGAGGGCGAGGCGTTCGTGCCCGCCTACCTCGAGATGCTCGCCGCAGGAGGGTCGAGGAGCCCGGAGGAACTCGCGTCGATCGCCGGCCTGGACCTCAGCGACCCCGCGTTCTGGCAGCGCGGGCTTCAGCTGGTGCGCGTTGAGTTGGAGGCGGCCGAGGCCGCCGCCGAAGCGGTCCTCGCCGAGCGCACAGGCGCCACCTAGACACGGCGACCGGCTGAGCCTGAGAGGATCGCCCGATGGAGATCGCGATCGGCCTGTACGACAAGTTCACGGCGCTGGACTGCGTCGGTCCCTACGACGTGCTGAGCCGGCTTCCCGGCGCTCGCGTCAGCTGGCTCGCAACCGAGGCCGGACCCGTGCGCGCCGATGCCGGTCTCGTCGTTCAGGCGGAGGCGACATTCGCGGACGTGCCGCGCCCGGACGTGCTGCTCATTCCGGGCGGGATGCGCTTCCCGAGCCAGGACGAGGACCCGGAGCTGCTGGCCTGGATCGCCGCCGCCCACGAGCACACGACCTGGACCACCTCGGTCTGCACCGGCTCGCTGGCGCTCGGCGCGGCGGGGATCATGGAGGGGGTCGCGGCCACCAGCCACTGGGCGGCGATCGACGCGCTCGCCCAGTACGGCGCCGTCCCGACTCGCGACCGCGTCGTCTTCGCCGGGAAGATCGCGACCGCTGCGGGCGTCACTGCCGGCATCGACCTCGCGCTGATGCTCGCCGAGCGGATCGCCGGCCGCGAGACCGCCGAGGCGATTCAGCTCGGTATCGAGTACGACCCCGAACCGCCGTTCGACACCGGCAACGCGGGCAGCGTCTCGGACGAGCTCCGGCAGCGCGCGCTCGAAGCGCTGCTCACCTCGCCCTAGACGAGTTCGAGACCGGAGCGCGGGCGTCCGGTGCGCGCCTGCTTCAGCGGTTGGCCTCGCGCAGCGCGCGCTGCATCTCGCGCTTCGTGTCGCGCTCCTTGATCGCCTGGCGCTTGTCGAAGCGGTCCTTGCCGCGCGCCAGTGAGATCTCGACCTTCGCGTGCGGGCCCTTGAAGTAGATCCGCGTCGGGACGAGTGTCAGGCCCTTCTCGTGCTGCTGGCCGACGAGCCGGTCGATCTCCTTGCGCTTGGCGAGCAGCTTGCGCGGGCGCTCCGGCTCGTGGTTGCGCACTCGCCGCGGGGCCGTAGGGCGGGATGTGCATGTTGTGCAGCCACAGCTCGCCGTCGCGGACCTGGGCGTAGGCGTCCTTGATCTGGGCCGAGCCCTCGCGCAGCGCCTTGACCTCGGTTCCGAGCAGCACCATCCCGCACTCGAGCTTGTCGAGCAGCTCGAAGCGGTACCGCGCCTGGCGGTTGCGTCGCGACGTCGCCTGAGGCGAGCTGGCTTCTTGCGCTTGGCCTGCGCAGCGCTCAGGGTAGTCGCGCCCGACGGCTACCCGACGCTTCGCTGCCGGCGCTCAGCAACGTCGAGTCATCGGGGGTGGCCTACGACCCGTCCAGGTCGACGCGGCCGCGGGCGGCCTCGACGCGCTCGACGCCGACGCGCAGCGGGTCGCCGAGCCGCAGCGACCCCGCCGGCGTCGCTGCGCAGGATCGTGCCCTCCTCGTTGAGGTCCCACCAGTCGCCGCCGACATCCGGCGCACGGGCAGCATTCCCTCGTAGCCGCCGCCGAACGGCAGGAGCGCCTCGCCGCCGAAGGTCACGAACGACCCCGGCCCGATCAGCCCGTCACCTCGCCCTCGACAGTCTCGTCCCGCCGCACTCGGTCAGCTCGCGCTCCAGCAGGAAGCACTGGGCGATGTCGTCGGCCGAGCGCTCGATCGACATCGCCTCGCGCTCCTTGGCGCTGTACCACTCCGCAGCCTCCGTCGAGCGACGTCGGCCGCGCGGCGCCTCCTCGCCCCCGCCGACCGCCGACAGCAGCGCGCGATGGCAGACGAGGTCCGGGTAGCGGCGAATCGGCGACGTGAAGTGGCAGTAGTGCGGTCAGCGCCGAGCCCGGCATGGCCGAGGTTGCGCGGGTCGTAGCGCGCCTGCTTCAGCGAGCGCAGCACGAGGAACGTCAGCCCCATGCGCCCGTGGCCGGTGCGGCGCACGTGCTCATCGACGAGCAGCGGATGCCTGCGCCACGACGTCGGCGGCCTGCGTCGGCCGTGAGCCGCTCCGGGGCCGGCGGCGTCGGCACGTCGAGTGACGCGAGCTGAGCGAGCAGGCGCTCGACCGACTCGGGCTCCGGGCGCTCGTGGACGCGGTACAGCGACGGCGTGCCGTGGCTCGCGCGAGCAGCCGCGCGACCGCCTCGTTGGCCGCGATCATCAGATGCTCGATCAGCCGGTGCGACTCGGTCTGCACGGTGCCGACCGCACCGGTCACGGCGCCGCGGTCGTCGAAGGCGAACTCCGGCTCGACGGACTCGATCGCCAGCGCCGCTCCGCCGCTGCGGCGTGCCTCGTCACGCTCGGCGGCCACGGCGCGTGCTGCCGCCAGGGGCTGGGCCCAGGGGTCGTGCCGCCGTCTCCGTCCCCGCGAAGATCCGGTCGACGCGGTCGTAGTCCAGTCGCTCGTCCGAGCGGATCAGCGAGCGGTAGAAGCTCGCCTTGCCCGGCTCGGCTCCGTCGAACTCGAGTTCCGCGTCACCGGCGAGGCGGTCCGCGCCCGGCACCAGCGAGCAGGCGTCGTTCGACAGCGCCTGCGGCAGCATCGGCTCGACGGCTCCCGGCACGTAGACGCTGGTGCCGCGGCGGTACGCCTCGCGATCGATCGCCTCGCCGGGGCGCACGAACGCGCTGACGTCCGCGATGTGGACCCATACCCGCGTGCGCCCATCACCGAGGTCCTGCGCGGAGATCGCGTCGTCGAAGTCCTGCGCCGTCGCCGGGTCGATCGTGAACGTCGCGAGATCGCGCAGATCGCGCCTGCCGGCCGACTCGGTCGGCCGCTCACGAGCCGCGGCGGCGCGCGCGCTCGACGCCCGTCGGGAAACTGCGCTGCAGGCCGCGGTCGAGCATCAGCGCCTCGATCACGTCCCGTGCGACGCCGGGCGAGCCGAGCACGCGTACGATGCTCGCGCGGCTCCCGCCCGGCTCAGGCCGCACGAGCGCGAGCAGGCCGGGCTTCGCCTCGCGCGGGGCGCGGCCGATCGTCACGCGGCCGCCCGCGCTCGAAGAAGCGCTCGCCGACGAGAAAGCGGGCGCGGCCCTCGAGCAGGACGACCGCCGGGCGGTCCAGCGCGGGGTCACGCGACCCGCGGGGTCCGCGCGACTCGCCGCGGCCATGGCGTCCGCGCGCGCGGTGCCGACTCACGTCGCGTCGCGCCGGCAGCCCGCCTTGCGCGCGACAGTGTCGAGGGCGGTGCGGATCTCCTCATCGGCCTGCGTCTTGGGATCGTCGCGGCACGGCGACGTCGGGTGTCAGCCCCGCGCCGGTGCGAACGCCGCGCCCGCCGAGGTTGCGCCCCTTCGGCGTGAAGTACTGGCCGGCCGTGATGTCGAGAGCGCCGCCGTTGGACAGCTCGAGAACCTCCTGGAAGACGCCCTTGCCGAACGTCCGCGAGCCGACGAGCTTGGCGCGCCCGCGATCCTGCAGTGCGCCGGCGACGATCTCCGAGGCCGACGCCGTCCCGCGATCGACGAGCACGACCAGCGGGGCCTTCGGCGCGACGGGGTCCCCCGTGGCCCGAAGCGTCTGCTCGGCGACGCTGCGCCCGCGTGTGGTGACGATCGGCCCGTCCTTGAGGAAGGCGCTGGCGATCAGCTGTGCCTCGTCGACCAGACCGCCGCCGTTTCCGCGCAGGTCGAACACGTAGGCCTGAGCACCGCGCTTCTCCAGGCGGCGCAGCGCCGAGTAGACCTCGCCGTGGGCGCCCGAGCTGAACTGCGAGAGCCTCACGACTCCGACCTTCTTGCCGCAGACCTCGCGCAGTGTCGAGGCGACGACGGGAACGATGACGGCGCTGCGCGTGAGCGTGAGCTTCTTGGGTTTGCCGCGCGTGGAAGATCGTGAGTGCCACGTCGGTCCCCTCAGGCCCGCGGACCAGCGTCGTCGAGCGTTCGCTGGTCATCCCCTTGAGCGAGCGCTCGCCGACGGCCGTGATCAGGTCGCCGCGCACGACGCCGGCGCGCTTGGCAGGCGACCGGTCGAAGACCTGTTCGATCCTGAGTCCGCGCGCGTGCTGCGAGACGGTCACGCCGATGCCCGTGAAGCGGCTGTTCTGAGACTCCTGGAAGCGCCTGTACTCCGCGGGCGTGAAGTAGCTGGAGAAGCGATCCTCGAGCTTGTCGACCGCGCCGGCGATCGCATCGTCGGCGAGCTGGTCGCGCGGAACGCTGCGGTAGTAGCGCGCCTCGATGCGGTCGAGCGCCTCGTTGACGACGCGCGTGGAGTCGTCGCCGGCCAGCACGTCGGCGATCGGGTCCGGGAGCGACTCGACATGACGAGCGCCGACCCACGCTCCGAGACCGAGCAGCAGCACGGCACCGGCCAGGGCCAGAAGGATGCGCAGCGGGGATCGGCGGCGTGGGCGGGTCGGCATCGTGGAGCACGGCCGTGGCCGCTTCTCAAAGGGTAGTCGCGCCTACCTTCGCGGGATCTAAGTCCGGTGAGGGCGCTCAGACCTGCAGGAAGCGCCGCAGCGAGATCGCCGATCCGAGCGCGCTGACGAGCACGCCGGTGGCGACCAGCACGGTGACCAGGAAGCCGAAGCTGATCGTGTCCGGCGCGGCCAGCAGCGCGAAGTCGTCGACGAGCGGATCGACGAGCGCGACCTTCATCACAGCCAGCAGCAGTACCGCCAGCAGCGCGCCGAGCGCGCCGAGCACGATCCCCTCGATGACGAAGGGCCAGCGGATGAAACCGTCGGTCGCGCCGACGAGCTTCATGACCTGGACCTCGCGCCGGCGCGAGAAGACCGACAGGCGCACAGTGTTCGAGATCAGCAGCACCGAGGCGATCACGAGCAGCACCGCGAGCAGGCCGGTGGTCAGCTTGACGACCTGCGTCGCGACGAGGATCTTCTCGGTGTCGTCCTTCGAGGACTTGACGACATCGATCGCCGGGTCGACCGTCGTGCGGCCGCCACCGGGCGTCTGCGGCGAAAGCGTCGAGACCAGGTTCAGCGCCTTGTCGGGGTCGTCGGGCGTGACGCGGAACGTGTCAGGAAGCGGATTGGAGCCGAGCAGCTCGTAGGCCTCGGGGTTCTTGCGCCGCTCCTCGGTGTACGCGCGCTCGGCGCTGACGAACTCCACGCGCTTGACGCCGTCCGTGCGCTTGAGCAGCGCCTGGACGCGATCGATTGCGGCCTGCTCGGACTTCGGCTGGAGGTAGACGTTCACGAGCACCCGCCCGCGCACCTCGTTGGCGGCCCCTGTCGTGGCCTGCACGATCGGGATGAAGACACCCAGCACCAGCAGCGTCACCAGCACCGATGCCAGGGCGGCGAAGCTCGGGACGGCGTTGCGACTGATCGAGCGCATCGCCTCGCGCAGGAAGAAGCCGATCTTCATCAGTCGCGGAAGGCGTCGTCGAAGTCGAACCCGTCGCCCGCCTGTGCCGGTCCGGCGTCCTGACCGGAACGGCGCGGTTCAGGCGCCGGCTCACTCATCAGCGCGCCGAACTCGGCGGTGCTGATGTCCGTCTGGGCGTAGCGGCCGGCGAGTTCGTCGCGGACGATCCGCCCCGCGTCAAGCTCCACCACCCGACGGCGCATGCGGTCGACCATCGAGTGATCGTGCGTGGCGACGAGGACGGTCGTTCCGGTGCGGTTGATGCGGTAGAGCAGCTGCATGATCCCCACGGAGGTGTCGGGGTCGAGGTTGCCGGTCGGCTCGTCCGCCAGCAGCAGCGGCGGATGGTTCACAAAGGCGCGCGCGATGCTGACGCGCTGCTGCTCACCGCCCGACAACTGATCGGGGTAGTTGTGCAGCTTCGTCGAGAGCCCCGTCAGGCGCAGGATGTCCGGGACCTTGGCGCGGATCTCCTTGCGCGAGCTGCCGGTCACCTGGAGCGCGTAGGCGACGTTGTCGTGGACGGTGCGGTTCGGAAGCAGCTTGAAGTCCTGGAACACGACGCCGACGTTGCGCCTGTAATACGGAACCTGCTTGTGGGTCAGCGCGCCGATGTCGCGACCGGCCACCAGGATGCGGCCCTCGTCGGGCTCCAGCTCCTTGATCAGCAGGCGCATCAGCGTCGACTTGCCCGAGCCGGTCGAACCGACGAGGAACACGAACTCGCCGCGGCGCACGGCGAACGTCGCCGAGTGGAGCCCGGCCTCCGACACGTCGTACGACTTCGTGACGCCGCGCAGCTCGATCGCGTTCGCGGGATCGCCGGGGCGAGCCGGCGAAGTGCCGGCATGCGCGGCGCGCTGTGCCGCGACGGTGTCGCGGGCGCGCAGGTCGTCCTCGAGTGCTGCCATCAGCTACCAGCGAGGTTACCCCCGAAACGCCCTGTTTCCTGCCACCTGCAACACTCGTTGCCGCCGTCGGGACGAGTACCCGAGGAGCCCGGGCGTGCGACCGCTACGGTGGCCGGCATGCCTCACATCTCCAGTTCGACGGCACCCAACGGCCTCCCCGTCCACCGCATCGCGCTGCCCGGGACGCGCGCGACGACGATCCTCGTGGCATTCGACGCCGGCGCGCGCACGGAGCGCGCCGAGGAGAACGGCATGGCCCACTTCCTCGAGCACCTGGTCTTCAAGGGCGGCGAGCTCTACGACGACTACCGCAAGGTCAACGAGACCGCCGAGCGCATGGGTGGCGTGCTGAACGCCTACACGAGCCACGACCTCGTGGCGTTCCACATCACCGTCAGGGCCGAGTCGGCGATGCCCGCCATGGACCTGCTGACCGATTTCGTCGGGCGCCCGCGGATTGACGCCGCCGAGCTGGACAAGGAGCGCGGGGTCGTGATCCAGGAGATCCAGCGATACAAGGACCAGCCTGCCGCAGTGGCGGGTGAGCTGATCGAGCGCGCAGGCTTCGGCGATCACCCGCTCGGGCGAACGGTGCTCGGCCCCGAAGACCACCTGCGCAGCTTCAGCCGCGAGGCGATCGTGGCCTTCCGCGAGCGGCGCTGGTCGGGCCACGCGGGCGGGGCCTTCGTCGTCGGCAACCTCGACCACGTCCCGGACAACGGTGCGGTAGCCGACCTGATGGCGCGCTTCCCCGACCTGCCCGAGCCGGAAGCGTCCGAGGCGGTCGACCCGTTCGCGCCGCAGACGCTGGTCGAGCAGCGCGACACCAACCAGTCCCACCTGCGGATGATCTACAGGCCCGATGTCGAGCCCGCGGACCCGGCGCAGCGCGCCGCATTCGACGTCTACGCGACCCTGCTCGGCGGCTCGATGGGCTCCCGCCTGTTCGACGAGATCCGCGAGCAGCGCGGCCTGGCCTACTCGGTGTTCGCGACCTCGCACGTGGCCTCCGACGTCAGCGCGCTGCTGCTGGGCGCTGGGCTCGACTCGACGAAGTGCGTCGAGGCCTACACGCGCATGCGCGAGATCGTCGGCGAACTGGCAGGCGACGGGCCACGCGAGGAGGAGGTCGAACGCGCCCGCTCATACGCGGCGGGCCGCCGCGTTCTTGCGTTCGAGAACACGAACGCGGTCGCGAGCTTCGCCGCACGGCGCACGATCGTCCACGGCGAGGGCTGCGACCCGGATGTCGCGATCCGACAGGTGGACGCGGTGACGTTCGACGAGGTCGCAGACGTCGCACGACGCGTGAACGCCGAGGAACTCGCCGTCGCCTGCGTCGGCCCGCACGAGGCCGGCGACTTCGCCTGAGGCGCCGCCGGCCGGGCCTCCCCGGCGCAACGCCCGCGCGGTGCGCGATGATTCCCGCATGGAGGCCGTCCACGCCGTCAACGAGCGTGAGCTCGCGCTCTACGCGCGCCGCGTCGGAGATCGCTGGCCACTCATGAGGCTGATCGTCGGGGGGGCGCGCGTGGATGACGCCCGCGGCGTGCTTCCCCAGCGTGAGCGGGGCGCGGAATTCGTGGTGGTGCTCGTGTCCGAGGGCTTCGACGGAGTGCCGTGGCTCGAGCGCGTGTATCAGGCGGGCAGCCTCTGGGACGCGGCCGAGATGGGCGCCCAGGCCGACGTCCACTGCTACACCCCGGTCGAGTTCGAGCGCAAGCGCGAAGCGCTGCTGGTCGTGCGCTGGGCCGCCGAACGCGGTCTGGATCTGCTCGCAGACTGACGATCCGCGAGACACCGGAATCCTGGCGCCGCGGCTGTGCGCCAAAGCCACCGAACCGGGTGGACAGGACGGCCAAGGTCGGTACCATCGTTCGCAACAAGCGATCTCCGTGCAACCGAGCACGAGAGCGGCAACGCGCCAACTGGACGGCGATTGCGTGACGAAAACCGGCTCCCGCTGTTTCTACACGCGCGGGGAATGGATTAGATGAGCCCACAATTTCCGACGATCGTGTTGCGTGCACAGAGCGACGAGCGCCTCGCTCGTCTTGCCGCGTCGGGTAACGAGCGCGCCTTCGAGGCGATCGTCGACCGCTATCGCCAGCCACTGCTGCGCTATGCGACGCGGATCATCGGTGACTCGCGCGCGGACGATGTCGTTCAGGCCGCATTCGTCAGCGCGTGGACCAAGCTCCACGACGGCGAGGACGTTCGTGAGCTGAAGGCCTGGCTCTACAGGATCGTCCACAACGGCTCGCTCAACGCCATGAAGCGCGCGAGCTCCCGCGATCTGCCGCTGCTCGTCGACAACCCGATGTCGACCGGCGACGACTCCCAGTCCGAGGTCGAGCGCCGTGAGGCCGTGCGCGAGGTTCTCGGTGAGATCGCCTCGCTCCCCGAGCAGCAGCGCCACGCCTTCCTCGCAGTCGCCGTTGACGGTCGCCGCCATCGCGATGTCGGGCTGGAGCTCGGCGTCAGCGAGGGTGCGGTGCGCATGCTGATCCACCGCGCGCGCTCGTCGGTGCGCGCCGCCGCCGCCGCCTTCTCGCCCTGGCCTCTGCTGGCATGGCTGAAGGGCTCCGGCGGCGCCGGGGCCGCAACCACCACGGCAGCAAGCGCCGGCGGAACCGCCGGCGGCAGCGCCGGCGCGGGTCTGCTCACAGGCGGCGTATTGAAGGCCGGCGCGCTGGTCGCAGCCACAGGCGTCGTCGCGACCGCCGGCCCGCCCGCCGTGCGGGCGGTCGACTCCAAGCTCAGCTCGGGGCCCGCCGCCTCGAGCGTCGCGCCGGCCGCCAGCGCCAAGACGGGAACATTCGCCGGCAGCGGCAAGGCAGCGCTGCGTTCGCCGCGTCTGCGCGCAAGCGTGCCCGCGGCCGCTCCCAAGGCCGTCGAGAAGCAGGCGCCGAAGCCGGCGCCGAAGCCCGCTCCGGCGCCGGCCCCGGTCGTCGCCGCAGCCCCCGCCCCCGCCGCGGCGCCGGCCCCGGTTCCGGCGCCCCCGGCAGTCGAGGAGCGCCGCGACGCGGTCAAGCTTCCGTCCTCACACCCGCGCTTCATCCAGCCGGCGGCCGAGGAGGACGACTGGATCCTCGTCGAGGAGGATCCGCCCGACTACTCGATCGGCGAGCGCGACGTGCCGCTCGACGGGCTGAGCGAGGACTCGGGCGTCGTCGTCAACCTGCCTGATCCGGAAGAGGCGCCCGCGACACCGGCGCCGGCGGCTGACCCCGCCGCTCCGCAGGCCGTGGCGCCGAGCGCCGACGCGCCAGCTCCCGCAGCACCCTGAGCTCCGCGTGACGTTTCCGGCGCGCGCCGGTCTCTAGCTGCGTACCCCCAAATGGACGCGCCGGCAACGGCGTTTCCATAGCGTTATTACTCCTCGGATGGATCGCTAGCGCTCGTTTCCGGGGGGAGCCGCATGGAGTGCAACTCCCCCCGGAATGCGCGCGAAAGTCTTCGGTGCGCGGTCGTTTCGTAGCTGAGCGAGACGGCCGCGCCCTTTCCCCTTCCCGGCTCGACATGCCGCGCCGACCATCCCCGCGCACCGCTGCCGGCAGTACGGCTCACGCGTTGATCGCGACCATCCGCTCGATCGGGATGCGCGCCTTTGCGGCGACATCCTCGGGGACCTTCACCTCGCCGCTTCCATCGCGCAGCGTGTCACGCAGCTTGGGAAGCGTGATCATCTTCATGTAGCGACATGACGCGGCCCTGTTGGCCGCGATGAAGGTGACGTCCGGCGCGGCCTTGCGCATCGGATGGAGCATCCCGGTCTCCGTCGCGACGATGACCTCGGTCCCCGGCGCGGATTTCTCAGCGCGCGCGGCGTAGTCGACCATTCCGCCGGTCGACAGCATGTGGACCCCGGTCGAGTCGACGTCGCCGGCCGCTACGTACTCCATGACCGACGTGACGCAGCCGCACTCGGGGTGGATCAGGAAGTCGGCGCCCGGATGCTCCGCGCGAACGTCGGCGATGTCCTTGGGGCGGATCCCCGCATGCACATGACATTCACCGCTCCAGACGTGCATCGTGTGTCCCGTCGTCTTCTCGACGTACGCACCGAGGAACATGTCCGGGCCGAACAGGATCTCGGTCTGGGGGCCGTGCTCGCGCACGATGTGCTCGACGACCTTGACGGCGTTCGACGACGTGCAGCAGTAGTCGGTGATCGCCTTGATCGCCGCCGTCGTGTTGACGTACATGACGGTGATCGCGCCCGGGTGCTCGGCCTGCCAGGCCGTCAGCTCGGCGGGCGTGATCGAGTCCGCCAGTGAACAGCCGGCATCGTGATCGGGCAGCAGGACGGTCTTGTCCGGGCACAGGATCGAGGCCGTCTCGGCCATGAAATGGACGCCGCAGAAGGCGATCACCGACGCGTCGACCTGAGCCGCGCGCTGCGAGAGGCCGAGCGAATCGCCGACGTAGTGCGCGACGTCCTGGATCTCCGGCACCTGGTAGTTGTGCGCAAGGATGACGGCGCCGCGACGGTCGGCCAGCTCGCGCACCTCCTCCTGCATCGCGGGGATGTCGATCGGCTCCGGTTCCGGAACCCCGGCCATCGGAAGAGAGAGCGGGTTCATTGCACAGGCTCCAGCAGCAGGGAGAGGTCCAGGGCGCGTGCCGAGTGCGTGAGCGCCCCCACCGACACGAATTGTACGCCGGTCGCCGCAACCTCACGGGCGGTCTCCAGGCTCACGCCGCCGCTGGCCTCGAGCTTCGCCCGCCCCCCGACCTGCTCGACCACCGCTTTCAGCTGCTGGGGCGTCATGTTGTCGAGCAGCAGCCGCGTGGCACCTGCATCCAGTGCCTCGGCGACGTCATCGCTCGACCGGCACTCGACCTCGAGCGGCACGTCCGGATAGTCGGCGCGTGCGCGCCCGACGGCGGCGCCGACGCCGCCTGCCATGAACGCGTGGTTCTCCTTGATCAGGATCTCGTCCCACAGCCCGATCCGGTGGTTGTGTCCGCCGCCCGCCCGCACCGCCGCCTTCTCCAGCAGCCGCAGCCCCGGAGTCGTCTTGCGTGTGTCGAGGATTCGCGCGCCGGTGCCCTCGACGGCACGAACGAAGCGCGCCGTCTGGGTGGCCACTCCGCTGAGGCGCTGGAGCAGGTTCAGCGCGGTGCGCTCTCCCGCCAGCAGCGCTCGGGCGTCGCCCTCCACCGCGAGCACCGGACCGTGCTCGCGCCAGACGCCCTCCGGCGTCAGGCGCGCGAAGTCCGCTTGCGGGTCCAGCGAGCGGAACACGTGCTCGGCGGCGTCAAGCCCGAAGACCACGCCCGCGTCCTTCTGACCGATCGTCGCCCGCGCCCGCGCGCCCTCCGGCACCGTCGCAAGGCTGGTCAGGTCGCCGCCGCCGCCCACATCCTCTGCAAGCGCCCGCGAGACCACGTCTTCCAGCTCGCGCCGCATCGGGTCATCCATCCCGCCGCAGAATACGGTCCCGCAGACCGGCGCGCCGTTGATCAGCCCGTTCTCGGGCCGTGCCCGCGTTCGAGCCCGGCAAGCGAGGAGACCCCGTCGTATACGAGACGACGACCGCGCCGAACGCGCAGCCGCAGCTGACCCGCCAGGTGCTGCGCCGCCGCGCCCTCGAGGTTGCGCCGCTCGGCCGGGACGGGAACCGGCAGCATGTGCGGTGCGGTTCCGTTGGCGTGACCCTCTACGAGCACGCGGTGAACGGGCCCGCGAGCCGCCAGCCGCCAGCCGCCGTCGCCCACGTCGATGCCGATCGGAACGAACGGGCGGACGAAACGCAGCACGTCGCCGCCGAGGCCGACGACGAGCGCCGTCCCGGTCACCCGAAGACCGGCCGCCCCGGCGCGCCCGCCGGCGAAGGCGACGCTCACGTCCTGATCCTCGAAGCCGTGGGCCTGACCCCACCACCAGGTGCGAGGAAACCCTCCGTGGCTCCAGTTCTTCTCGCCGTAGACGGTCCCGTCGATCGGCGTCTCGACGTCGCCCAGCTGGAGCACGCCGCGGGCGCGCCCGCCGAGCAGGTGCGGGTGCCAGTACTGGCTCAGGCCCGGGATCATCTGTGCTGCGCCGATGCCGCCGAACGCGGCGCGCCTGGGCCAGCGGGCGGGTCTGTCGACGGTCAGCCGGAGCCGGGCACCGGGGCCGAGGTCGACGCTCAGCGCCTCGTCGGTCGCCTCGCAGACGACGCGGCCATCGTCGCGAGCGATCACGCCCACCCCGTGCCGCGCGGCATCGGCCTGGGCGGCGACGATCACGCGCTGGCGTCCGCTTGGATGGGACGCGAGTCCGACGGTGCCCCAGGATCGCCCGCGCTCGTCGCGGTTGACTCCCACGAGCACGACGGCGACGACACCCGCGCGGGCGTCGGTCACGCGCCAGAAGTAGCCCTCCATGCCGACCCCGTGGTAGCCGCGCGGGTCACCGAACGGAAGGTCGGCGCCGCTGCGCCGGTAGGCCGTGAGCACACCAGGACGCTAGCGCGGCGTGATCAGCTCTCGACGAGGACGTGCATCGAGCTGAACGCCGGGTCGCTCGCTCCGTGCAGCCGCAGGCCCGCCGCGACGCTCTCCAGCAGGTACTCGACGATCTCCGCGCTGACGCGCTCGCCCGGCAGGATCGCCGGAATGCCCGGCGGGTAGCCGGCGATCGACTCGCTCGAGACGCGGCCGATCGCTTCGCGCGGTGCGACGACCTCGGTGTTGCCGAGGAAGGCGTCGCGAGGGGCCACCGCGAGCTCGGGTGCGCCCTCGGGCTGACGGATCGGCGCGGTCTCCACGTTGGGACGGCGCAGCCGTCCGACGACCTCCTCGACGTCACCGGCGACGCGCAGCAGCGTCTCAGGACGCTCCGCGATCCCGACGACGAACACGATCGTCGCAGTCGTCGCGAGCTCGACGTGCGCGTCGTAGCGTTCGCGCAGCGCAGCCGCGATCTCGACCCCGGTGCGCCCGCTTTCGCGGACGTCGAGGACGATCCGCAGGGGATCGTAGGCCGCCACGCCCGGGCGCCCGGCCAGCGCGTCGTCGATCAGCGCGACGCCCTCGACCGAGCGCAGCTTCTCGCGCGCCTGGCCGATCGCCTGGAGCGTCTCGTGCAGCAGCTGCTCGCCGTGGACCGCCAGCTGGCGGCGAGCGGCGTCCAGCGAGGCGAGCAGCAGCGAGCTCGGGCTGGTCGAGCGCACGATCCGCACCGCCCGCCGCGATCGCGACCTCGTCGATGCGGTCCGACGGCCCCAGGTGCAGCATCGCGCTCTGCGTCAGCGAGCCCGCCAGCTTGTGGGTGCTGGTCAGCACCGCGTCCGCTCCCAGCGTCGAGCGCGCTCGGCGGGAGCGCGTCGTGGAACCCCAGGTGCGGGCCCCACGACTGGTCGACGACGAGCGCGGCGCCGGCTTCGTGCGCCACCGCCGCACATGCGGCGACGTCGGCCGCCATCCCGTAGTAGGTCGGCGAGACGATGAACGCGGCGCGCGCCTGCGGCGCCCGCGCCGAGACCGTCCGCCAGCGACTGCGGAGTGACGCCGTGCGCCATCCCGAGCCCCGAGTCGTACTCGGGCGCGACGAAGACGGGGACACCGCCGCTCAGAACGAGCCCGTCGACGAGCGAGGCGTGCGCGTTGCGCTGCGCGACCACGGTCGCTCCGAGCGGGGCGAGCGCGAGACAGAGAGCGTGGTTGCCCTGCGTGGCCCCGTTGGTCAGGAACCACGAGCGCCGCGCGCCGTAGGCCTCCGCCGCAAGCTGCTCGGCGCGCTCGTAGGGCGTCGGCGCCGGGCCCACGTCGATGCCGTGTATGTCCTGCGGAACGTCGAGTGCGAGCGCGGGCTCCCCCAGCGCGCGGCGCAGCCCGGGATCGGCTCCGGGACCGCCCTTGTGGCCCGGCACGTGGAAGCGCCCGGAACCACGGAAGCCGTAGCCGGCGACCGCGTCCAGGTACGGCGCCGTCGGCTGGTCGCTCACGCCGGCCTCGCGGCTCCGCGCAGCAGTTCGGCGCGCACGAAGCCGTCGAGGTCGCCGTCGAGCACCCGCTGGGCGTCGCCCATCTCGAAGTTCGTGCGGTGGTCCTTGACCATCGTGTACGGGTGCAGGACGTAGGAGCGGATCTGCGAGCCGAAGTTGACGTCCTGCGCCTGACCCTTCTCCTTGGCGATCTCCTCGGCCCGGCGGCGCTCCTCGAGCTCCAGCAGCTTGGCGCGCAGCATCTTCATCGCCGTGTCCTTGTTGGCCGTCTGCGAGCGCTCGTTCTGGCACTGCACGACGATGCCGCTGGGCCGATGCGTGATGCGCACCGCGGAGTCGGTCTTGTTGACGTGCTGACCGCCTGCGCCCGACGCCCGGTAGGTGTCGATCTGCAGGTCGTCGTCGTCGATCGCGACGTCCTCGACCTCATCGACGACCGGAGCGACCTCCACTCCCGCGAACGAGGTCTGGCGGCGGTTCGCGGAGTCGAACGGCGACAGCCGCACGAGCCGGTGGACGCCCTTCTCGGCCGAGAACAGGCCGTAGGCGTTCTCGCCCTCGGCGCGGAAGGTGGCGGACTTGATGCCGGCCTCCTCACCGGGGCTCGCCTCCAGCAGCTCGACGCCGAACCCGCGCCGCTCGGACCAGCGCATCATCATGCGCAAGCACCATCTCGGCCCAGTCCTGCGCGTCGGTTCCGCCGGCGCCCGCGTTGACCGTCACGAGCGCATCGCCGGCGTCGTAGCGGCCCGAGAAGAGCCGCGCCTCCTCCAGCTCCCCGAGCCGCGCCTCGATCCCGCCGAGCTGCTCGCCGACCTCGTCGGCCAGCGACTCGTCCTCGTCGGCCAGCTCGATCAGCGCCTCGAGATCGTCGACGTCGCGCTCGAGCGCCTGCCAGGTCTCGAGCCGGCGCGAGGCGCGCGCATGCTCCGCGCTCGTCTTCGCCGCGCTCTCCTGCTCATCCCAGAAGCCCGGCGCACCCATCGCGCCCTCCAGCTCGGCGACGCGGCGCGCGAGACCCTCGGGGTCCAGGAAGTCATGCAGCTCGGAGAGCTGGCCGCGGATCGCCGCCACGCGCTGGGGAGTCGGCTCGGATGTCTGGGGAGCAGCCACCGCGTTCAAGCTAGCGCAGCGGCCCACGCCGGCGCTCCGAGCCCGAGCGCGCGTAACCGGCGAGATCGCGATCGATGCGCCGACGCAGCGGGCTGGCAGTGCGCCGCCCGGGCCGCGGGCGGCGTCAGGCGCGACGAGATCCGCGAGCAGGCCTCAGCGCGCCCGCCACGGCAACCCGCGCCCTAGGCCCCGTGGCACTTCTTGTACTTCTTCCCCGACCCGCACCAACACGGATCGTTCCGCCCGGTCTGCTCATCTGCCGCGAGCACGCGCTGCTCGACGTGCGGCAGCATCTCGACGGGCTCCTCGTCGTCGTCGTACACGGTCACGTACTCGGAACCGCCGGCCGCTGCCGCCGCGAGTGCGCCGGCCGCTGCGGCGCCGCTTCCGCCTGAGTAGCTGACCGACCCGGAGCGGGTCTGGCTGCCGGCGGGAGCCCCGAACTGCGTCGCCGCGGGATCGTCGACCTCCACCTCCACCTCGACGTGGAAGATCATCCGCGTGAAGTCCGACCAGATCGAGTTCATCAGGTCGGTGAAGAGCGTGAACGCCTCGTTCTTGTAGGCGATCAGCGGGTCGATCTGGGCGAAGCCGCGCAGGTGGATGCCCTCGCGCAGGTAGTCCATGTCGTAGAGGTGCTCGCGCCAGCGCTGGTCGATGATCTGCAGCAGCAGGTAGCGCTCGAGCTCCCTCATCAGCTCGTCGCCGAACGTCTTCTCGCGGGCTGCGTAGGCGGTGAGCGCCTCCTGCTCGAGGCGTTCGGTCAGGCTGTCGCGGTCGAGGTTCTCGTCGTTGACCGCGTCCGCCGTGAGCGGCTCTTCGAGAACGTCGGCCGGGATGAGGTCGCCGAGGGCGATGAACAGGCCCGCCAGGTCCCACTCCTCGATGTAGTCGCCGCCTGCGTACTCCTCGATGAGGCGCTGCATGACGCCGGCGACCTCGTGGCGCACCTGGTCGCCGAGGTCCTTGCCCTCGAGGACGTCGTCGCGGTAGGCGTAGATGATCCGGCGCTGCTCGTTCATCACGTCGTCGTATTCGAGGACGCGCTTGCGGATCAGGAAGTTCTGCTCCTCGACCTTGCGCTGAGCCTTCTCGATCTGCTTGGTCAGCATCCCCGCCTCGATCGGCTCTTCGTTGCCCTCCTCGTCGACGGCACCGAGACGGTCGAGGATCTTGTAGATGCGGTCACCGGCGAACAGACGCACGAGGTCGTCCTCGGCGCTGAGGAAGAAGCGCGACTCGCCGGGATCGCCCTGGCGGCCGGAACGGCCACGCAGCTGGTTGTCGATGCGGCGCGACTCGTGGCGCTCGGTGCCGCAGATGTAGAGACCGCCGGCCTCGAGCACGGTCTCGCGGTCGCGTCTCGACCTTCGCCTCGAACGTGGGCAGCAGCTCGGCGAAGCGCTCCTCGTAGTCGGGGTCCCCGGGCTGCAGCCCCAGCTTCGTCTTCAGCTCCAGCTCGGCGAGATGCTCCGGATTGCCGCCGAGCTTGATGTCGACGCCGCGGCCCGCCATGTTGGTCGCGATCGTGACCGCACCGGGGCGACCGGCCTGGGCGATGATGTCGCCCTCGCGCTCGGCGTATTCGGGCTTGGCGTTGAGCACGGTGTGCTCGATCCCCTTGACCTTCAGCTGATCTGCGAGCAGCTCGGAGACCTCGACGGAGATCGTGCCGACGAGCACCGGCTGGCTCTTCTCGTTGCGCTCCGCGATCTCGGCTGCGACGGCGTGCCACTTGCCGCCGCGCGTCTTGTAGACCTGATCGTTCCGGTCATCGCGGACCATCGGGTGGTTCGTCGGGATCTGGACCACGTCGAGCTTGTAGATCTTCTTGAACTCGGTCGCCTCGGTCAGGGCCGTGCCCGTCATGCCGGCGAGCTTGTCGTAGAGGCGGAAGTAGTTCTGGAGCGTGATCGTCGCGAGCGTCTGGTTCTCCTCCTGGACGCGCACGTTCTCCTTGGCCTCGACGGCCTGGTGCAGGCCCTCCGACCAGCGCCGTCCTTCGAGGATGCGGCCGGTGAACTCGTCGATGATCATCACCTGGTCGTCGACCACCGCGTAGTCGACGTCGCGCTTGTAGAGCGACTCGGCCTTCAGCGCCTGGATCAGGTGGTTGACGAGATGGCCGTTCTCGGCGCGGTAGAGATGGTCGATGCCGAGGAAGCGCTCCGCCTTGGCGACGCCGCGCTCGGTGACCGACGCCGTCTTGTGCTTCTCGTCGAACTCGTAGTCGAAGTCGGCGACGAAGTCCTTCTTGGCGCGCGGGTCCATGCCCTCGGGCGTCTTCCCGGACTCCATCTGCGTGGCGAGCCGGGCGAACTTGACGTAGAAGTCGGCGGCCTGCTCGGGTGCGCCGGAGATGATCAGCGGCGTGCGGGCCTCGTCGATGAGGATGTTGTCGACCTCGTCGACGATCGCGAAGTTGTGCATCGCGAGGGGACGGCCGTCCTCGCCGATGCGCCCGCCGTGCTGGACCTTCTCCTCGATCGCCTGCGCCATGTTGTCGCGCAGATAGTCGAAGCCGAACTCCGAGTTCGTGCCGTAGGTGATGTCCGCTGCGTAAGCGGCGATCTTCGCGTCCGCCTCCTGCATGTTCTGGAGGACGCCCCAGGAGAAGCCGAGCACGTCGTAGATCGGGCTCATCCACTCGGCGTCGCGGCGCGCCAGGTAGTCGTTCACGGTGACGACGTGAACGCCCTTGCCGGCAGAGGGCGTTGAGGCAGACGGCGAGCGTGGCGGTGAGAGTCTTCCCTTCACCGGTCTTCATCTCGGCGATGTTGCCGCCGTGCAGCACCATCCCGCCGACCAGCTGGACGTCGAAATGGCGCATTCCCATGGTGCGCCGGCCCGCTTCGCGAACGATCGCGAAGCACTCCTGCAGCACGTCGTCGAGCGTGCTCTCACCAGACTGGACGGCGCTTCGGAGCCCGTCGATGCGCTCACGCAGCGCGCTGTCGTCCAGTTCCTCCAGCTCGGGCTCGAAAGCCCCGATCGCAGCAACCCGCTTCTCGTATATGCGGAATTGCTTGCTCTCGCCGATGTTCAGCGCCCTGTCGAGGAGACCCATGGTCTTGAGTCTAGCCACGGCCCGCCGCGTATCCGGCGGTCCGCGGACGGGCCGAATGCAGGGCTCCGGTGCGCCGGCGAAGGAGCGAGTGCGCCGCCTATCCCTCGGCCTCCGCCGGCGCCTCGACCGTCTCCGGGTGGCGGATGGTCGGCGTCCCCGTCTTGCGGTGGTTGCGCGTGCGAGCGCGGTGCTTGTCGACCTGGCGACCGATCTCGTCGGCGACCTGCGAGATCGCGGTGCGCATCTCGGGCGCGTGCTCCTTGGCGTTCAGGACCACGCCCTTGAGGCGCAGGTTCGCCTCGGCCTTCTGCGAGTCGGCGATCGCCGGATTGCGCTCCTCGGACAGGATCACGTCGCAGGTTGCGAGCTCTGAGACCATGCGAGCGACCTTCTCGAAGCGTTTGTCGACGTGCTCGCGAAGCTCATCCGTGATGTCGACGTTCAGGCCTGTGATCTCGATGCGCATGGGACCCTTTCCCTCCGGTGCCGTGTGACTTCGATGCTAACGATCAAAGCAGCCGGGTCACACCGCATGCGCGTACGTGACCGCTTTCACGCGCATCGCGCCGGCCGCGCGCAGCACGCTCGCACACGCCGCGAGCGTGGCCCCGGTGGTGCGAACGTCATCCGCGAGGACGACTGAGAGCGGGACGGCGCCGCCGCGAGCCTCGATCGTCACGCGGGCTCCGGCCAGCCGCTCAGCCCTGCCGAGGCCGCGCTGCCGTTGCGAGCGCGCCGCCGGAGCGCCTCAGGGCGGGCACGACCGGGCGCCCGCTCGCGCGGCCGATCGCGTGGGCCAGGGCTTCGGCGTGGTCGAAGCCGCGCAGCCGGCGGCGCCACGGGTGGGCGGGCACCGGGACGATCGCGCAGGGCGGCGCGAGCAGTCCCTCGGGGGCGCCTGCGACGATCTGTCCGGCCATCGCACCCGCGAGGCCGGCAGCAGCGCGGAACTTGAGCGCGTGGACGAGGTCGCGCGCGGGCCCGTGGAACGCCAGCGGCGCCCAGACGGCGTCGATCCCCTCCAGTGCCGGAGAGCCGCCGAGCCAGGGCAGCGCGCGCTCGCAGCCCGGGCACAGCGGCCCGCCGTCCGCCGCGCGCGCCCCGCACGACCAGCATGCAGCGGGTACGAGAAGGTCGAGCGCAGCGCGCAGCACGCACGTAGCCTCGCGCGAAGTTCCTGCGCCACCACCCCCGGTCTGCGACGATCGCCGCGCGTGATCGCAACGGCTTCGTGGACGACTTCGGGCCTGCCGGGCGAGGCTGCTGTGGATGCGTCCTGGACGCTCGCCCCCGGCCCGCTGCTGATGGCCGCGATCCTCGGCGCGCTGTACGTCCCGCGCTGGTGGCGGGTGCGGCAGGTCAACGGCGCGAAGGCGGCGCCGGTGTGGCGCCTGGTCAGCTTTCTGTCCGGGCTAGTGCTGCTGCTCGCGGCACTGGTCTCCCCGATCGACACGCTCGCCGAGCAGGCGTTCGCGATGCACATGGTCCAGCACGTGCTGCTGATCGACCTCGTACCGATCTGCCTGCTGCTCGGCCTGACGAAGGTGCTGCTGCGCCCCGCGACGAGACGCCTCAGGGCGCTCGAACGCGCGGCCGGACCGCTCGCCCACCCGGCGTTCGCCGTCGTTCTCTATGTCGCGGTGATGTGGGCCTGGCACGTACCGGCGCTCTACGACGCCGCACTCGAGCGCCCGTCGACGCATGTCCTCGAGCACGTCTGCTTCCTGAGCGCGGGCCTCCTCTATTGGTGGCACCTGCTGTCACCGATCCGCTCGCGGCTGCGCTCCGGGATCATGGGGCCGGTCGTCTACATGCTGTCGACGAAGTTCGCCGTGGGCATGCTCGGCATCGGCCTGACGTTCACCCCGGAACCGCTCTACGGCTACTACGAGCAGCGCACCCCGATCTGGGGCCTCTCGGCCGGCGGCGACCAGGAGCTGGCCGGCGCGATCATGGCGCTCGAGCAGTCGATCGTGATGGGGATCGCGCTCGCCTATCTGTTCATCAGGGCGCTGGAGCAGGGCGAGCGCGAGCAGCAGCGCCGCGAGCGGCTCGAGGACCTGCGCGAGGCGCAGGGGTAGGGCGCGGCGGGCACGGTCGCCGGCGCCGGCGGTCGACGTCGGCGAGAACGTCGCGGTGACCGAAACGAACTCGCGGGTGCGTTCGGGCGCGCGTCAGCCGCTGAGCGCGGTGCCGTCGGCGATCAGGAACTGGTCGTCGTCAGTCTGCTCGACCGTCACGCTGCCGCGAACGACCACGCCACGGCCGAAGCGGACGTCGCCGCGCACGGTAAGCGTGTCGCACGCGACGAGCGATGGCGGGCCCGCAGGGAAGCGTGCGTCGAAATCGCCGATCAGCTTGAAGTAGCGCTTGTCGAGATCGGCGAGCGGCGCCACTCCGCCGCGCTCGGGCGCCAGCACGACGCGTGAGTGCTCATCGAGAACGAATGCGTCGGAGCGCAGCACGAGCAGGTCGTCGGTCGTCTTCACCGGCAGGAAGCGCGTTCGCGGAACGCGCAGCGCCAACGCGCCATCGAAGGCGTCGATCGCCGCGCCCATCGCGGTCTCGAGCTGGATCACAGCGGGCGAATCCGGCTGTGAGGGGTCGAGCGTCTTGCGATTGACGATCATCGGGAGATCGATGAAACCCGTCTGCTCGAGGACGCCGGCGATCGCCTTGAGATCGAGCCAGATCGTGTTGGTGTTGAAGTAGCGATGCCGCGTGATGTCCTGGAATGCGCCGCTGTCGGCTTCGGCCGTCTGTGCGACCTCACGCAGGACGAGCCCGCCGTGCGCCCTGCGCGCGAGGTGACCGCCCTTGCGGTCGGCGGCGGTCCGGTCGGCGACCTCCATCAGGAACGGCGCCCCGCTGCCGGCGAACCAGCTCAGGATCGCCGGGTCGAGCACCGCACCGAGGTTGTCCGCATTGGAGACGAAGGCGTAGCGGTAGCCGCGCTCCAGCATCGCGTCAAGCAGCCCCGAAGCCTGGAGCGCCGTGTAGAGGTCGCCGTGACCCGGCGGCGCCCACTCGAGCTCGGCGTCTGCCGCGCCGCCCGCGGGCCGCAGCGTCCCGTCGTCCAGCAGCTTCGGCACGCGGCTCTGGAGCATGTCGGCCGGCAGGTCCGCGGCGAGTTCCTCGTAGGCGGCGAGCGCCGCGAGCGACTCGGCGCGTGTGTGGAAGCTGTTCATCAGCACCAGCGGGAGCCGCGGCGTGCGGTCCGGGTGGCGCCCGCGCAGTTCGAGCAGCTGCCTGGCGATCACGTCGAGGAAGCTGAGCCCGTCCTTGACCTCGAGCAGCGACTTCGCGCGAGTCATGCCCATGCTGGTTCCGAGCCCACCGTTCAACTTGATGACGACGGTCTGATCCAGCAGGGCGGCGACGTCGTCGCCGGGAGGCGGCAGCTCGTCGGCGTCCGGGAGGTCCGTCACCGGCAGCAGGTCCTGCTCGCGCAGCAGGCCGAGGTCTCCGTCCGCCAGGCGCCGTGCATAGTGCTCGAAGGCCGCCACCGTCGCAGCGCCCGCGCCGTCGCGGCGAAGCTTGTCGACCGCCTCCTCAAGACCGCGTTCATGGCTCATCGGGCTCAGGCTAGTGTTCGCCCATGGCCTACGACGAGACGCTCGGCGAGCGCCTGTACGAGGTCCTCGCCGACCGGACCGATGTCAGCGAGCGAAAGATGTTCGGCGGGCTCGCGCTGATGGTCGCGGGCAACATGGCGGTCGGCATCGTCGATGACAAGCTGATGGTGCGGGTCGGGCCCGACGCCTACGAGGACCTGCTCGACGAGCCGCACGCGCACCCGATGGACTTCACCGGCAGGCCGATGAAGGGCTTCGTCTACGTCGATGCGGCGGGGATCGAGAACGACGAGGACCTGAGTCGCTGGGCGCAGCGCGGGGTCGCATTCGCGCTGAGCCTGCCTGCGAAGTAGCGGCGTCTCACGCCTCCTCGTGCGGCGCCGGCACCCAGGAGGTGCGGTAGGAGGCCTGCTCGGGCGTCAGCTCGTCGATCTGCACGCCGAGCGCGTCGAGCTTCAGGCGAGCGACCTCGCGGTCCAGATCGGCGGGACCGGGTGCACCCCAGGTTCCAGTTCCCCGGCGCGGCGCACCAGCTCCTCCACGGCGAGCGCCTGGGTGGCGAACGACAGGTCCATCACCGCGGGCGGGTGACCCTCGGCCGCTGCCAGGTTGACCACGCGGCCGCTGGCCAGCAGGTTCAGGCGCCGCCCCCCCAGGTCGAACTCCTCGACGAGCGGGCGCAGCTGCCGGTGGTCGTCGGCGGCCGCGTGCAGCGCCTCGAGGTCGATCTCGACGTCGAAGTGGCCGGCGTTGGCCAGTATCGCGCCGTCCTTCATGCGCTCGAAGTGCTCACCTCGAAGCGCTCCCCGGCCGCCGGTGACGGTGATGAAGATGTCGCCGCGGCCGGCTGCGTCGAGCGCCGGCAACACCTCGAAGCCGGCCATCCGAGCCTCGAGCGCACGGATCGGGTCGACCTCGCAGACGATGACGCGAGCGCCGAGGCCGTGAGCGCGCAGGGCCACGCCCGTTCCGGTCCAGCCGTAGCCGAGCACGACGACCGTCGAGCCGGCCAGCAGGATGTTGGTCGCGCGGATGATCCCGTCGATCGCCGACTGCCCGGTTCCGTAGCGATCGTTGAAGGCACGCTCGGTTCGCGCCTCGTTGACGGCCAGCACAGGGCACGCGAGCCGTCCGTCGGCGTGCATCGCACGCAGTCGCACGAGTCCCGTCGTCGTCTCCTCCGTGGCCCCGAGCATCGCGTCGACGACCTCAGGGCGCGCCTCGTGGAGAACGCTGATCAGGTCGGCGCCGTCGTCCAGCGTGACCTGCGGCTCGCCGGCGACGAGCGCGCCGACGTGAGCGGCGTAGGCATCGAGGTCCTCGCCGTGCACCGCATGGACCTCGAGCCGGTCGTCGACCACCAGCGCGGCAGCCACGTCGTCCTGCGTGGACAGCGGGTTCGCCGAGCAGAGGGCCACCGTCGCCCCGCCCGCCGCCAGGACGCGCGCCAGATTGGCCGTCTCGGCGGTCACGTGCAGGCAGAGCGCGACCCGCACGCCCTCCAGCGGGCGCTCCTCCGAGAAGCGCCCGCCGATCCGCCCCAGGACCGGCATCAGCCCGCCCGCCCACGCGATCCGCGCCGCCCCGGCCTCAGCGAGGCCGAGGTCGGCTACGTCATGCGGTGGCAGCTTGCGGGAGGGCATCGGTCAGAGGAGCCCAGCAGGGACCGCTATTCGACCGGCGAGCGGATCGCCGTCGCTGAGTAGGACGCAGGGGGTGGGATAGGCCGTGCGGCCATCCCACCCCCGAGGACACCCTCAGCGCGCGGCGAGGCGCCGCCGGGCTAATAGCGGTAGTGGGTGGGCTTGTATGGCCCCTCGACGGGAACTCCGATGTACGCGGCCTGGTCGGGGCGCAGCGTCGTGAGCTTCGCGCCGACCGCGTCGAGGTGCAGGCGCGCGACCTTCTCGTCCAGCTTCTTGGACAGCACGTAGACCTCGTTCTTGTACTCGTCGTTCTTGGTGAACAGCTCGACCTGGGCGATCGTCTGGTTGGTGAACGAGTTGGACATCACGAACGACGGGTGGCCGGTCGCGTTGCCGAGGTTGAGCAGGCGTCCCTCCGACAGGACGATGATCGAGCGCCCGTTGGGCAGCACCCACTCGTCGACCTGCGGCTTGATGTTGATCCGCTCGACGCCGGGGAGCTGCTCGAGCCCCGCCATGTCGATCTCGTTGTCGAAGTGGCCGATGTTGCCGACGATCGCCTGGTGCTTCATGCGCTGCATGTGATCGACGGTGATGATGTCCTTGTTGCCCGTCGTGGTGATGAAGACGTCGGCCCTGTCGATGACGTCCTCGAGCGTCTGCACCTCGTAGCCCTGCATCGCGGCCTGGAGCGCGCAGATCGGGTCGATCTCGGTGACGACGACACGCGCGCCCTGCACGCGCAGCGACTCGGCTGAGCCCTTGCCGACGTCGCCGAAGCCGGCGACGACGCAGAGCTTGCCGGCGAGCATGACGTCGACGGCGCGGTTGATGCCGTCGACCAGCGAGTGGCGGCAGCCGTAGAGGTTGTCGAACTTGCTCTTGGTGACCGAATCGTTGACGTTGATCGCCGGGAACAGGAGATCGCCGGTCTGCTGCATCTGGTAGAGGCGATTGACGCCGGTCGTCGTCTCCTCGGTGACGCCCTTGATGCCTGCGGAGATCTGCGTCCACTTGTGCGGATCGCGGTCGAGCGACTCCTGAAGCAGCGTCAGGAAGACCCTGAACTCCTCGGACTCGGCGCCTGCGGGATCCGGCACCGCGCCGGCGACCTCGAACTCCTTGCCCTTGTGAACGAGCATCGTCGCGTCGCCGCCGTCGTCGAGGATCATGTTGGGGCCGACGTCGCCCCAGGTCAGCGCCTGCTCGGTGCACCACCAGTACTCCTCGAGCGTCTCGCCCTTCCAGGCGAAGACGGGAACGCCCTGCGGCGCCTCCGGGGTGCCCTCGGGACCGACGGCCACCGCGGCGGCGGCGTGGTCCTGGGTCGAGAAGATGTTGCAGGACGCCCAGCGGACCTCGGCGCCGAGCGCGACCAGCGTCTCGATCAGCACGGCCGTCTGGATCGTCATGTGCAGCGACCCGGTGATGCGCGCGCCGCTGAGCGGCTGCGCCGCCGCGTACTCGGCGCGCGTCTGCATCAGGCCGGGCATCTCGTGCTCGGCGAGCTGGATCTCCTTGCGCCCGTAGGCGGCGAGCGAGAGGTCGGCGACCTTGAAGTCGTCTGCGGTCAGGACCGCGGGGCTCGTGGTCATGCGGCTGTCTTCTCCTGTGGCGGGGTTGGCATCGCTGCGGCGAGCAGCTTCTGATGTTTGAGCTGCTCCCATCGCAGCCAGTCGCCGGCGGTGACGCCGGCGGGTCGGGCGGGCTCTGCTTCCAGCCAGCCGCCGACTGCTTCCTTCAGTTCGTCCTCGCTGCGCATTCGCAACGCGAAGGCGACATCTCCGAGGCCGATCTGATGCGCCGCGAGCAGCTCTCGCAGCGTGCGCAGGCGCTGAAGCTCAGCCGGACCGTAGATCCGGTAGCCGGCCGGCGAGCGCAGGGGCTCGATCAGCCCGATGCGCTCGATGTAGCGGAGCATTCGCGGCGACCAGCCCGTGGTCTCCGCTGCCTCGTTGATCGTCAGCGCGTCCATCGGCGCCAAACCTTACCAAAGTCGTGTCAAGGTTAGGCGCGAGGGCGAGCAGAGCGCTCAGGACTGCTCGTCGTCGGCGAGACGCCGCTTGAGCGACTCGATCGGCTTGACGGGGGTCGGGTTCTCGCCGTTCAGTGCGGCGAGGTAGATAGAGACGAGATCGCCGAGCAGGACCAGCGAGAAGGCGCGCTCGACGCTCGTCTGCCCACGCGAGGGAACGACGTGCGTCCCGGCCGCCGAATCGGCGATCAGCTCGCGAGTCAGCGCGATCCGCTGCGTGACCCGCGGGGTCACGTCGCTGTCGTTCAGGAACACGGCGCTGAAGCGGCCGAAGCGCTCCGCGCTCGGCCACCCGACGATCTCGTTGTGATCGACCTCGGGAAGCGTTCCCGAGAACGCGTGCTGCTTCGCGTTCTCGTTGATCTGGGTCTTCCAGCGATACGCGAGCGGCGCGGTGAGCCCGGCGCCGACGATCACCGGGACCGTCCCTTGCAGAGCACGCGCCAGCGCCTTGGCCTCCGACTGCTCGTCGGCATCCGGCCCCCAGGCCGCGACGAGCTGTTCAAGGTGACCGGCCGCGACGTCGATGTCAGCGTGTACGCCGGGCCCGGCACCGCATTTCGCCGCGGTCTCGAGCGCGGCGATGGTCACGTAGGCGACGGCCGCGCGCGGCTGGAGCCCACCGGCGATCGGCAGCACCGGGACCCCCTCCGATCGCGCCAGCTCCGCCAGCCTGCCGCCCGACGTGGCGACGACGCGACGCGCGCCGATCACTCCGGCGGCCTCGAAGCAGGCCAGCGTCTCCTCGGTGTCGCCGGAGTAGCTCGCGCAGAGGACCGTGGTCTGCGCGGTCGTCCACGGCGGCAGCCCGTACTCGCCGACGGCGAGCACGGGGCGCGACGCCTGATCGCCGAGGATCGCCCTCGCGATCCGGCCGCCGATGCCCGACCCGCCCATCCCCGCGACGATCAGCCCGTCGGGGCTCTCCCACGAGCTGAGCCCGGCGGACTCGACCTTCCAGACGGCATCGCGCAGTTGCTCGGGGACGGCAAGCGCGTCGGCCAGCAGGCCTCCGGGGTCGAGCCGCTGGAGCGTGGAGCGATCGAGGTTCACCGGTGGCTGCTCGGTCATCGACATCGTCGTGGAGTCTGCCGTACCGGCTCAGGACGCGGCAGCACCCTGAGTCGGTTGCGTCGCCGGCGAAGAGCCGCGCACCGGGCTCGAGAACCGCGCCTGCGGCGACCTCGACGCCCTCGCCGATCACAGCGTCGCGCTCGACGACGGCGCCTGCGCCCACGCATGCGCGTGGCGCGAGGATCGCGTCACGAACCTGCGCGCCCGCGCCCACGCGCGCCCCGTCCAGCAACACGGAGCGCTCGACGACCGCCCCGTCCTCGACGACGACGCCGGGGCCGAGGACGACCGACGGCCCGACGACCGCGTCCACGCCGATCAGCGTCCGATCGCCGAGCAGCGCGGGCCCGCGCACCTCGCCGGCGATGTCGCAGTCCGCGCCGACCGCCACGCGGCGCCCGTCGAGGCGCGCGCCCGCGGCCGTGCGCACCTGGCCCGAGAGGATGTCGGCGCTGCCCTGCCGGTATCGGTCGGGCGTGCCGATGTCGAGCCAGTAGGCGTCGCGGTGAGCGAAGCCGTGCAGCCCGCGCTCGGCGAGCAGCGGCCAGACCTCGCGCTCGATCGAGACGTTGCGGCCCGGCGCGATCAGGTCGAGCACGGAGTGCTCGAGTACGTAGGCACCGGCACTGATCAGGTCGGTGTCGATCTCCTCCGGACGCGGTTTCTCGAGGAAGCCGAGCACGACGCCGTCCTCATCAACGCGCACCAGCCCGTAGGCGCTCGGATCCTCGACCGGAACGAGCGCAAGCGTGCCGGGCGTTCCGGCGCGCGCGTGATGGTCGATCTGAGCGCGCAGATCGAGGTCCGTCAGCACGTCACCGTTCAAGACCAGGAAGCGCTCGCCCAGTCCACCTTCGATCTCGTCGTCGACGAAGCGGACGGCGCCGCCCGTGCCGCGCGGCTCGGGCTCGGCCACGTAGGTCAGCCGGACGCCCCAGCGCGAGCCGTCGCCGAGCGCCTGCTCCAGCTTCGTCGGCAGGAACCCGCACGCCAGCACGACCTCCTCGATCCCCGCGCCCGCCAGCCATTCGAGCATGTAGGCGAGGAACGGGCGGTCGACGAGCGTCACGGCCGGCTTGGGGATCGACGAGGTCAGGGGCCGCAGCCGCGTTCCCTCACCGCCGACGAGGACGACGGCGCGCACCTCAGGCGGCCGGCGTCGGGCGGCCGATGCCCTCGTAGCGCAGTCCCGCTTGCGCAGCCGCGAGCGGCTCCAGCGCGTTGCGCCCATCGATCAGGACGTTCGCCGCGCATGGCGGCCGCGAGCTCACCGAGGTCGAGCTGGAGGAACTCATCCCACTCCGTCACGAGCACGACGGCGTCGGCGTCGCGGACCGCACCGATCGCGTCGTCCGCGAACTCGACGCCGTGCATCAGGTGCCGGGCCTCGCCTTCGGAGACCGGGTCGTAGGCGACGACCTGCGCGCCCGCAGCCTGCAGGCGCGCGGCGAGCACGAGCGAGCTGGCCTCGCGCATGTCGTCGGTGTTCGGCTTGAACGCGAGGCCGAGCAGCGCGATCCGCTTCTCGACGAGCGGGCCGAGATGCTTCTCGAGCTTGCCGATCACGCGCCGCTTCTGAAGCTCGTTGACCTCGATGACCGAGTTCAGGAGCTGGAAGTGGTAGCCGCTGTTGCCGGCGAGCTGCTTGAGCGCGTTCACGTCCTTGGGAAAGCAGCTCCCGCCGAAGCCGATTCCCGCCATCAGGAACTTCGGGCCGATGCGGTGGTCGAGCCCCATGCCCTTTGCGACCTCGACGACGTCGGCGCCGGTCTCCTCGCAGACGTTGGCGATCTCGTTGATGAAGCTGATCTTCGTGGCGAGGAACGCGTTGGCGGCGAGCTTGACCATCTCGGCGCTGTTGACGTCGGTGCGGACCAGCTCGCCCGGACCTGACCCGCCATGACCCTCGTGAAGCAGCGGGCGATAGAGATCGACGACGGCGTCGCCGGCCCAGTCGCCGTCATCGCCGACCACGACGCGGTCCGGCGCGAGGAAGTCCGCGAGAGCAGAGCCCTCCTTGAGGAACTCCGGGCAGGAGACGTAGCGAAAGCCCTCCTTCCCCTGCTCGCGGAAGACGCGCCTGATGGCATCTCCAGTGCCGACCGGGACGGTCGACTTCATCACGAGCGCGTGGGTGTCGGACGGCGGCATCGCCCCGACGACGGCATGCACCGCGCCGAGGTCGGCGTCGCCCGAATAGGTCGGCGGGGTACCGACCGCGACGAACAGCAGGCGTGCGTTGTCGAGCGCGTCCGACAGGTCTGTGGAGAAGTGCAGACGAGCGCGGTTGCGCTCGATCGCGTCCTCGAGGCCCGGCTCGTAGATCGGCACCTCGCCGCGCTTCAGACGGTCGATCTTCGCCGCGTCGATGTCGATGCACCAGACCTCGCTGCCGAGCTCGGCGAAGCCGACCGCGGTGACGAGGCCGACGTAGCCGGTGCCGATTACGCCGATGTTCTCTCGTTCGCTCATGGAGACGCGTGAGGGTAGTGCGGTCGAGTCCGGAGCCGACCGGCTGCGGTCAGCTGCCGACCCTCGTCAGCGACCGTGCCAACGCCCGCATCTGGGCGTTGGTGAGCTTCTGGGAGAGCGTGTTCGAAACCCAGTACGCGCCGCGCGGAGTGCGCCAGGCGATCATCCGCAGCCGCTTGCCGTCGTAGAACTGCTCGTACTTGCGCCCTCGCATCTTGGTCGTGTCGGTGGGACTGTCGAGGATCGGGGGCGATTTCCAGCTCGTTCCCTGAACGCCGTAGTACTGGCCCGCCTCACCTGCGTACGCGACGATCCGGTACGCGTCGTAGCGCTTCTTCGAGCGGTCGCGGATCTTGTAGGCGCGCACCGGCGGGTAGTCGCGCTCGCCCGAGGCGTAGTTGCCGCGAGCGAGCCGTGCGGACGGGTAGTAGACGGGCAGGCGCATCTCCTTTGCGGCCTGCACGGCGATCGTCTCGCCCTCCTTCTTGGCGTCGATCAGGCCGGGTGCGAGCGTCGGCGACGCACGCTTCTTCTTCCGTGCCTTCTTCTTGGCCTTCTTCTTCGCGGCCTTCTTCTTGGTCGTCGTGACCTTCGCCGTGCTCTCGGTCTGGCGCGGAGCCTTCGACGAGGCACGCGCGTTCAGGAACTGCTCGCGCATGTCCGCCAGCCGCTCCGGTGAGATCGTGACGTAGCCGGCCTCGGCGTCCAGTGCTCCGTCGAAGCGGATCTCCTGGATCGGGTTGCGCGACGAGAGGAACGCGAGCTTGAGCAGGCGCAGGATCGCCGCGTTCGAGCGGATGTCGGTTCGCGTGTAGCGGGAGAAGATCTCCACCAGCTTCTTGCGGTCACCGAGCACCTCGCTGAGCCCGAACTGGCTCTTTGCCTGGCCCAGGAACTCCTGCTGCCGCGCTCCGCGCACGAAGTCCGAGTCGGTATGGCGGAAGCGCACGTACTCCAGAGCCCGCGTGCCGCAGAGCTTCTGATAGCCGGGCTTGATGTTGATCTCGGCGTAGTGCTGGGAGGCGGGCAGGCCCTCGTTGGAGTGGTAGTAGCGCCGGTCGATGTCGGTGTACACGCAGTCGAGTCGGTCGACGGCGCGGCGAAAGCCGCCGAAATTGACCTCGACGATGTGATGAATCGGGACGTCGAGCAGCTTGCGCACGGTCCGTAGCGTCAGCTTCGCCCCGCCCGCCGAATAGGCCGCGTTGATCCGCTCCGTGCCGTAGCCGGGGATCTCCGTGCGCAGGTCGCGCGGGATCGACAGCAGCGCAGTCGCTGCGCGGTTCGGGTTGAGGCGAACCAGGATCAGCGTGTCCGAGCGCGCCGGATTGCCCTCGACCTCGTCCTGATAGCGCTTGTCGGAACCGATCACGAGGATCGTCTGCGGCCCGCCGCCGTCGACGTCGTCGAGGACGTTCTGGACGCCCGGGATCACCTCGCTCTTCGTACGCACGATGTCGACCAGTTCGTCGACCTCCAGCAGAACCGCGGATGAGACCGTCGCGGCCGTGAGCAGCAGGATCAGCACTCCTGCGAGGAAGCCCTTCTGCAGGACACCGCGGCCAGGACGCGGGGGCTTTTCAGGATCAGGGCTCACGTCGGGGAGTAAGCGCGCAGAGGCACTCGTTGCGCGGGGGGACGCAACGCAGTGGGCGCCGTCCCAGGGTAGCGGGCGGGGCTGCCGGACAGCAGCGGTTCGGCGCCTACGCCAGACCGCCGCCGACGGCCCGCAGCGAGCCGCCGTCGCCATCCGCAAGCCGTGCCGGCAGGCACGTCACGAAGTCGCCGAGCGCCTGCCGGTAGCGCGTCAGCGATGCCAGCGACACCCACTCGCCGGGGCCGTGATGGCCGGCGCCGATCGGCCCGAACTCGACCGCGGGGATGCCGGCCTCAAGGAACGAGATCGCGTCCGACGCACCGTCGCGACCGATCGACAGGGCGTCGCCCTCGACGGAGTTGCTGACGGCGTCGCGCAGCGCCAGCACATAGGGGTTCGTGCGCGAGACGATCGCCGGCGCACGCTCGAAGCAGCGAACGATCTCGACATCGCCGATCTCGCGGATCTGCGCGATGATCGCTCCGCGATCCTGGCCCGGCAGGTAGCGGATGTCGACGTCCATGCGGCAGCGATCGGGCACCTTGTTGAAGGCGTCGCCGCCGTCGATCCGGGCAAGGTTGATCGAAGGTCGGTCGAAGAGGTCCGAGGATTCCCGGCTGAACGGCAGTGTCTCGATGCGGCGGAACACATCGTGCGCCTTGAGGATCGCGTTGTCACCGAGCCACGGCGTCGAACCGTGAGCGGCGACGCCGCAGACCTCGACCGTGATCGCGAGCACGCCCTTCGCCTGAACCCCGATGTGCAGCTCGGTGGGCTCGCCGGTGATGGCGAAGTCGGCGCCGCCCAGTTCTTCACGAACGAGCCGATCGGTCGAGCGATCCTCGACGTCCTCGGACTCCTCGTCCGGCACGCAGACGAAGCACACCCGGACGGCATGCTGGGCCGCCGCATCATGCGTTGCGCACATCATCGCGGCGAGCGCGCCCTTCATGTCGTAGGCGCCGCGCCCGATCAGCCGGTCGCCCTCGATCCGCGGCGTGAACTGCTGCTCGAAGGCCGGGACCACGTCGAGGTGGCCGTGCAGGACGACCAGCGGCCCCTCGGCGGGGCCGACCTCTGCGACGAGAACCGGAAGCCCGCCATGCTCGACGTGGCGGACGGCCACGTCACGAGCCTCCAGCCATCCCTTCACGAACTCCGCCGCCGCGTGCAGGCGATCGGGCTTCGACGTGTCGTACGCGATCAATCGCTCTGCGAGGGCCCGCTCGTCCACGACTCTGAGGATAGGGTGACGGCATGGCCAGCGCACAGGCTCCGAGCGGGCGCATCGTTCTCTACGGCGCGACCGGCTACACGGGCGACCTCACCGCACGAGAGATGGTGCGCCGCGGGATGAACCCGGTGCTCGCGGGGCGTGGGCAGGCTCGGCTGGAGAGGCTGGCCTCCGAGCTCGGCGGGCTCGAGGTCGCGATCGCGGACGTCGACGATCCCGGCAGCGTCGCCGCGCTGGTCGGCGAGGGCGATGTGCTGGTGACGACCGTCGGGCCGTTCACGCGCTGGGGCGAGCCGGCGCTCGAGGCGGCGCTCACGAAGCGGGCGCACTACCTGGATTCGACGGGCGAGGGCTCGTTCATCCGGCGCGTCTTCGAGTACGCAGGGCCGCGGGCCCGGGCCGGAGGAGTCGGGTTGCTGACGGCGATGGGCTACGACTGGGTCCCGGGCAACCTCGCCGGGGCGATCGCGCTGGAGGACGCCGGGAAGCGCGCCCGCCGCGTGAAGATCGGCTACTTCTTCCACGCCACGCGCACGCAGGGCTCGATCGCCGGCGCGATGAGCGGCGGAACGCGGGCCAGCGCGGCGGGCGCATTGCTCGATCCCTCGTTCGCCTTCCGCGACGGACGCCTCGTCACCGAGCGAGGCGCGAAGCGCATCGCCACCTTCGAGACCCGCGACGAGCGCAGCGAGTCAGCCGTCTCGGTCGGGTCGTCCGAGCATTTCGCGCTGCCGCGCCTCTCGGAGGGGCTGGAGGACGTTGAGGTCTACCTGGGCTGGTTCGGCCCCGCGTCACGGCCGATGCAGGCGGTCTCGGCCGGGACCGCGGTCGCAACCAAGGTGCCGGGCGTACGGGCCGGGCTGGGCGCCGTCGCGCGGCGGCTGCTCAAGGGCAGCAGCGGCGGGCCGGACGACGCGGCGCGCGCCGGCACACGGTCGCTGATCGTCGCCAGCGTGCACGACGCCAACGGCAGAGAGCTGAGCCGCGTTCGCCTCGAGGGCCCGAACGGCTACGACCTGACCGCCGGTTTCCTGGCATGGGGCGCCGAACGCGCGGCCGCCGGCGGGCTGAAGGGCTGTGGCGCGCTCGGGCCTGTCGACGGCTTCGGCCTGGACGAGCTCCGGTCCGCCGCCGCGGAGTACGGGCTGACGCAGACCTGAGGCGGCTTCCCGGTGCCGGCTCGCCACGGGCCTCTGCGGATCGTGTTCCGTAGTAGCCCCGGATGGGCTCCGGCCGGCGCCGCGTAAGCTCACGAGGCGTGGCAGCCGTCGAGCATCCGGGACGCGCCGCCGCCGCGCGGGCCGTCGCGGACACGACCGGTCCGCTCGTCCTGCTCGAGGGGGTGAGCAGGCGCTACAAGGTCGGGAGCGGCATCGTCACCGCGCTCGAAGACGTTTCGCTCGAGATCGGTCGGGGTGAGTTCATCGTCGTGCTCGGGCCGTCAGGCAGCGGCAAGACCACGCTCCTCAACCTGATCGGAGCTCTCGACTCCGCGACCGAGGGCCGCATCGCGATCGCCGGCCGGGACATCACCGCGGCCTCGCGCAAGGAACTGTTCGAGTTCCGCCGCCACACCGTCTCGTTCATATTCCAGACGTTCAACCTGTTCCCCGAGCTGAGCGCGATCGAGAACGTCGAGTTCGGAGCCGACGTCGCGGGACGCTCCGGACGACGCGAGGTCGCCGAGAGCACGCTCGCTCGGGTCGGGCTCGCGGAGCGCGTCGCGCACTTCCCGCACGAGCTCTCGGGCGGCGAGCAGCAACGCGTCGCGGTCGCGCGGGCACTCGCGACCGGCAATCCCGTCCTGCTCGCCGACGAGCCGACCGGCGAGCTGGACTTCCACACCGGCGTACAGATCCTCCAGCTGCTCCACGACCAGACGCACGAGCTTGGCACGTCGGTCCTGATCGTCACGCACAACCGTGAGATCGCGCGCGTTGCCGACCGCGTGATCGAGCTGTCGAGCGGTCAAATCGTCTCCGACGGACCGCCCGAGGGCGGCAGGGCCGACATCTCCGGCCTGCACTGGTAGTCATGGACCGGCGACTCTGGCTGCGGTGGTCCTGGAGGGACCTGCGCAGGCGTCCGGTCCAGGTGATCGCGATCGCCCTCGTCATCGCGCTCGGCACCGGGATCTCGACGGGACTCAGCAGCATCAAGGCGTGGCGGATCGATTCCAACGACGCGAGCTTCGCCCTGCTTCGCCACCACGACCTGCGCGCGACGCTCCCGGACGGCGGCTTTGCGCCGGACGGCGAGCTCGCCCGCTCGCGTCGCAGGCGTCGGAAGCGTGGCCGCGGCGCGCGAGCAGCTCGTGCTGCCGACGCAGGTCGACGCCTCGCGGCCGGGGTCGACGGTACTCGTTCCCGGCCTGCTGGTCGGGCAGCCGATCGACCGTGAGCCGGTCGTCGACGGTCTGTTCGCCGATCGCGGGCGAGTGCTGCGCCCGGCAGACGATGCGCAGCCGGTCGCGATGATCGATCGCGGCTTCGCGAGCGTCCGCGGGCTTCCCACCACGACGACGCTGCGGCTGGCCGGCGGCAGCGAGCTGAAGTCGATCGGCTGGGCCTTCCAGCCGCAGTACTTCGTCTCGGGCTCCGGCGGGCTGAACGTCGGCGTCGGCGCCGCGGACTTCGCGACGATCTTCACGTCGCTGCGGACAGCTCAGCGGATCGCCGGTCGTCGCCGATCGGTCAACCAGCTCGTCGTACGCGGGCGCCCCGGCATCCCCTCGGCGACGCTGGAGCGCGACGTGAGATCGGCCATCGATCGCGTGCTGCCCGGCGTCGGCGTGACGTTCACGCGCGGGTCCGACGAGCCGTCGTACCGCCTGCTGTACCGCGACGCCGAGGGCGACGAGAAGGTCTGGCGGGTGCTGGCGATGCTGGTGCTGCTGGGAGCGGCGCTCGCCGCCTACAACCTCACCAGTCGCACCGTCGAGGCGCAGAGGCGCGAGATCGGCATCGGGATGGCGATCGGCGTGCCGCCGTCGCGTCTGGCACTGCGACCGCTGCTGATGGGTGCCCAGATAGCGCTGCTGGGCGCCATCTTCGGCGTCGGCGTGGGCCTGCTGCTGAGGGTTCTCTTCAGATCGCTGCTGGAGAACCAGCTTCCGCTTCCCGTTCTGCTGACGCCGTTCCAGCCGGGCCTGTTCGCCCTCGGGGCGGGACTCGGCATCATCATTCCGTTCCTCGGCGTGCTGCTCCCGGTCTGGCGCGCCGTCCGTATGAGGCCGATCGACGCGATCCGCATCGGCTACCGCGCCGCGGGCGGCGGAGGCCTTGCGCCGCTGCTCGCGCGCGTCCCGGCTCCCGGCAACACCCTCGTCCAGATGCCCGTACGCAACGTCGCCCGGGCGCCCCGCAGGACCCTGGTGACCGTTCTCGGCATCGGTGTCATCGTCGCGTTGGTCGTGGCCTTCAGCGGACTCGTGGGCTCGTTCCTCCAGCCGCTCGACCGGGCGCGCATCGAAGCCACGCGCGGCGCGCCCGACCGGATGAACGTGAGCCTCGATCGCTTCCGCGACATCGAGGGACCCGAGGTGCGCGCCGTGACGCAGAACGCCTCCGTCGGCACGGCGCGCCCGCAGAACGAGCTGGCCGTGACGCTCGAGCACGGCGGCGAGAAGATCGACGCGGGGCTCACGATCTTCGACCCTTCGCGCCCGGGCTGGCGGCCGCGGCTGCGCGAGGGGACGTTTGATGCGCAGTCCGACGGGATCGTCCTGGCCCGCCAGGCGGCTCGCGACCTCGGAGTCGAGGTCGGCGACGAGATCGTCGTGCGCCACCCCGTCATCCAAGGGGCGGCACGTGCCTCACTGGTGCGCTCGCGCCTGCGCGTCGACGCCGTGCACTCCAGCACGCTGCGATCGATCGCACTCGGCGCACAGGCGCGATGGGACCAACGGGCGGGCCTGGCCGGACTCAGCAACCAGATCGAGGTGGCGCCCGCCGCCGGCGCCGACCGCGACGCGGTGACGCGCGCCCTCTTCGGCCAACGCGGCGTCGCCTCGGTGCAGGCCGTCGCGGCGCCGCTCGAGGCGCTCGACGAGGCGATGGGCGCCTTTCTGGCCTACCTCTATGCGACGGAGGTCTTCGTGCTGCTGCTGGCGATGCTCGTCGCGTTCAACTCGGCGGCGATCAACGCTGACGAGCGGCGCCGCGAGCACGCGACGATGTTCGCCTACGGCGTGCCGCGCCGCACGGTGCTGGCCCAGAGCGTCGCCGAGGGCGGCATCGTCGGCGCGCTCGCGAGCCTCGTGGGGCTCGTGCTCGGTCTCGTCGTCGTGAGCTGGATCGTGCGCTCGATCGTGCCGGAGACCTTCCCGGAACTGGAGCTCAACGTCGTGGTCACGCCGACGACCCTCGCCGCCGCAGCCGTCATCGGGATAGCCGCCTGCGCACTGACACCCCTGCTCACCGGCCGCCGCCTGCGGCAGATGGACATAGCATCGACACTGCGGGTCATGGAGTAGGCACCCGACCCTCCACCTGGCCCCGACGACCACGAACGCGGCGACGGTTCCTGACCAGCGACTCGCGGATGGCTGAGGCCGAACGCGGGAAAGCGGCTGTGCACCCGCACGCCGCGACCTCGCGGGTGGCCTCAGGCGCCGCGAGACGCGGTCAGGAACCGTCGCCAGCGACGCGGATGAAAGCCTCCCAGCGCCGCTTGTCACGCAGTGCGACGCGCTGAGCCTCGGAATTCGCCTCTGCTGCCGCGACCTCGGCCTCGGCGCGTTGCAGCTTGTCGTTCAGCTCGGCGACGTCGAGATCCTCGGGACGCAGCGCGTCCTCGACGAGCACGAGCGCCTTGTTGTCGCCGATCTGGATGTAGCCCTCGCCCTGCGCGTAGCGCACGACGTCTGTCTCGCTGCGGTACAGCCGCAACTCCGTCGGCTCGAGCATGCCGAGCAGCGGCGTGTGGTTGGCGAGCACACCGATCGAGCCCACGTTGGTCCGGGTCGAGAGCATCTCGACCTCCTCGTTGAAGACCTCTCCCTCGGGAGTCAGGACTTCGACCTGGAACTTGCTGCGCGCCATCGTTCTGTGGTCCCGCCGCTACTTCTTCGCGGCTTCGACGACCTGGTCGATCGAGCCCTTGAGCAGGAACGCGGACTCGGGCAGCTCGTCGTGCTCGCCGTCGATCAGCTCACGGAACGAGCGGACCGTCTCGGAGATCGGCACGTACTGCCCTGACGTGCCGGTGAACTGCTCGGCCACGTGGAAGGGCTGCGACAGGAAGCGCTCGACCTTGCGGGCACGCTGAACCGTGATCTTGTCCTCCTCGGAGAGCTCGTCGATTCCGAGGATCGCGATGATGTCCTGAAGCTCCTTGTAGCGCTGCAGGATCTCCTTGACGCGCTGGGCGACGTCGTAGTGCTCCTGGCCGACGATGTCGGCCTTGAGGATCGTCGAGGTCGAGTCGAGCGGGTCGACGGCCGGGTAGATGCCCTTCTCGGAGATCGCGCGCGACAGCGTCGTGGTCGCGTTGAGGTGCGCGAACACCGATGCCGGCGCGGGGTCGGTGAGGTCGTCGGCGGGAACGTAGATCGCCTGAATCGACGTGACCGAGCCCTGGCGTGTCGAGGTGATGCGCTCCTGGAGCTGCCCCATCTCGGACTCCAGCGTCGGCTGGTAGCCGACCTGCGAGGGCATCCGGCCCAGCAGCGCCGAGACCTCGGAGCCGGCCTGGACGAAGCGGAAGATGTTGTCGATGAACAGCAGCACGTCCTGGCCCTGCTCGCGGAAGTACTCGGCCATCGTCAGGCCCGACAGCGCGACGCGCATACGCGCCCCGGGCGGCTCGTTCATCTGGCCGAACACGAGCATCGTCTTGTCGATGACGCCCGATTCCTTCATCTCGAGCCAGAGGTCGTTGCCCTCGCGTGAGCGCTCACCGACGCCGCAGAAGGCCGACAGCCCGCCGTGCTCCTTGGCGAGGTTGTGGATCAGCTCCTGGATCAGCACGGTCTTGCCGACCCCGGCGCCGCCGAACAGGCCGACCTTGCCGCCCTTGGCGTAGGGGGCGAGCAGGTCGACGACCTTGATCCCGGTCTCGAACATCTCTGTCGTCGGCGTCAGGTTCTCCGCCGACGGCGCAGGGCGGTGAATCGGCCAGCGGTCCTTGACCTCGATCGCCGGGCCGTCGTCGATCGTCTCGCCGAGCAGGTTGAAGATGCGTCCGAGCGTCATCTCGCCCACGGGGACGGAGATCGGCTCGCCCGTGTCGATGACCTCCTGACCGCGGGCGAGGCCGTCGGCGCTGTCCATCGCGACTGCGCGCACGCGGTCATCACCGAGCAGCTGCTGGACCTCGCAGACGAGGGTCCCGCCGCCCAGTTGGACGGTGAGGGCGTTGTTGATCCGCGGCAGCGCGTCGGGGAACGAGGCCTCGACGACGACGCCCTTGATCTCCTCGATGCGACCGATGTTCTTGGTTGCTGTTGCGGCTTCCATTTGTTTCCTCGGTTCAGACCAGCGATTCGGCGCCGGCAACGACTTCCATGATTTCCTGGGTGATCTCCGCCTGGCGGGCCCGGTTCATCTCGAGCGTGAGGTCCTCGATGACCTCGGCGGCGTTGTCCGAGGCGCTGCGCATCGCGGTCATGCGCGCGCCGTGCTCGGAGGCAGTCGATTCGAGCAGTGCCCGAAAGACGGATATCTCGATGTAGTCCGGGATCAGGCGCTGAAGGATGACCTCCGGGTCCGGCTCGTACTCCACGAGCGCATGCGATGCACCCGCCTCGTGATCGGGCTCCTCGAGCGCCTCGTCGATCGTCGCGCGCTGGAGCGGCAACAGGACCTCCCTGCGCACCTCCTGCGTCAGCGGCGAGACGTAGCCGTTGTAGAAGATCTCGACGCGGTCGACCATGCCGTCCACGTACTCGGCCATCACCTTCACGGCGATCTCACGCGCGTTGGCGTAGCCGGGCCGGTCGGAGAAGCCGACGTAGGAGCCGGCGGGCTCGATCTTGCGAAAGACCAGCGAGCCGACGCCGCGACGGCCACAGGCGAAGTAGCGCACCTGCTTGCCCTCGGCCTGGAACTCGGCGGCGGCGCGAAGCCCGGCACGGATGATCTGCGAGTTGAAGGCGCCGGCGAGCCCGCGGTCGCCGGTGACCAGCACGATGCCGATCGTCTTCTCGCTCTCGTGCTCCTGAAGGATCGGGTTGCCGGCGACCTCGCCGCCGGCCGCCTCCGAGGCCTGGCGCGTCATACGGCGGATCGCTCCTGCGTACGGGCGCAGCGCGGCGATGCGCTGCTCGGCACGGCGCAGGCGCGCTGCGGCGACCATCTGCATGGCGCTCGTGATCTTGCGGATGTTCTTGACCGAATCGATCCGCTGTTTGACGTCGCGTTGCGACATGAGTTCTCGGGCGGCCCGCGCTAGGCGGTGACCGCGGCCTCCTCCTGCTCAGCGGCGCCGCCGTCCGCGCCGACCTCGCGCAGGCCCTCGGCTGCGCGCGATGTCTCTCCGACGCCGGACTCGAGCAGCGGCTGGCCCTCCTCGTCCAGGTCGTATCCGAAGTCGTCGGCGAAGCCTGAGACGACCTTGGCCAGCTCCTGCTGGGTCTCATCAGACCAGTCGCCACCGGCGATCTTGTCGAGCGTCGCAGCGGCCTCGCTGCGCACGCGCTGGGCGAGGCCTTCGAGGAAGTCGGAAACGCGGTCTGTGTTGATGCGATCCATGTGGCCGGCGGTCGCGGCGTATACCTGCGCGACCTGCTCGGCGACCGGCAACGGGCTGCGCTCGTCCTGGTTGAGCGTCGCGACGAGCCGCTCACCGCGCGCGAGCGTGCGCTGCGTGTCGGCGTCGAGGTCGGAGCCGAACTGCGCGAACGCCTCGAGGTCACGGAACTGCGAGAGCTCGATCTTCAGACGTCCGGCGATCTTCTTCATCGGGCTGATCTGCGCGTTGCCGCCGACGCGCGACACGGAGATGCCGACGTTGATGGCGGGGCGCACGCCCGAGTAGAAGAGCTTGGGCTCCAGGAAGATCTGGCCGTCGGTGATCGAGATCACGTTCGTCGGGATGTAGGCCGAGACGTCGCCGGCCTGCGTCTCGATGATCGGGAGCGCGGTCAGCGAGCCACCGCCGAGGTCGTCGCTGAGCTTCACCGCGCGCTCGAGCAGGCGGCTGTGCAGGTAGAAGACGTCGCCGGGGTAGGCCTCGCGACCGGGCGGGCGGCGCAGCAGCAGCGACATCTGGCGGTAGGCGAAGGCGTGCTTGGTGAGGTCATCGTAGATCGCGACGACGTGGCCGCCCTTGTAGAGGAAGTACTCGCCCATCGCACATCCCGCGTACGGCGCCATGTACTTGATCGGCGCGGCCTCGTCGGCCGAGGCGGCGACGATGATCGTCTTGTCGAGCGCCCCGTTCTCGGCGAGCGTCTCGGCAAGCTGGACGACGGTCGCCATGCGCTGGCCGATCGCGACGTAGACGAAGACGAGGTCGGAGTCCTTGTTGTTGATGATCGTGTCCAGCGCGACAGAGGTCTTGCCGGTCTGACGATCACCGATGATCAGCTCGCGCTGGCCGCGGCCGATCGGGATCATCGAGTCGATCGCCTTCAGTCCGGTCTGCATCGGCTCGGTGACCGGCTGGCGCTGGACGACGCCGGGGGCCTTGAACTCCGCGGGCCGGGTCTCGGTCGTCGCGATCGGGCCCTTACCGTCGAGCGGGTTGCCGAGCGGGTCGACGATCCGGCCGAGCAGCGCTTCGCCGACGGGGATCTCGAGCAGGCGGCCGGTTCGCTTGACCGTGTCGCCCTCGACGATCTTCTGCCAGTCGCCGAACAGCACGGCGCCGACGTTGTCGGACTCGAGATTCAGCGCGAGGCCGGTGACGCCGTGCGGCAGCTCGAGCATCTCGAGCGCCTGGCAGTTCTCCAGGCCGTGCAGGCGGGCGATGCCGTCGCCGATCGACAGCACGGTGCCGACCTCGGTCAGCTCGGCGCTTCCGGCCTCCAGCCCCTCGATGCGGGACTTGAGGATGCTGGTGATCTCGTCAGGCTTGATCTGCATGTCTGTTCTTGCTCCTTGGGGGATGCCCTCGCGCTAGGCGCGGGCGACCTGCTTGCGAAGTTGCTCTAGGCGGTTGCTGATTGAGGCGTCGAGAATCGCGTTTCCGACGCGTACTACGAAGCCGCCGAGGATCGACGGGTCGACCTTCCTTGCCAGCTCGACGCGGCGGCCCGTCTGGCGGCCGATCTCGTCCCCGATCCGCTGGACGACGGCTTCGTCCAGGTCGACGGCGCTGGTGACCGTCACGGGAAGCAGGTCGTTCTCGCGGTCCCACAACTCGTCGTAGACGCGCGCGACCCGGGCGATCACCGGCAGCCGGTGGTTCTCGAGCAGCACGTCGAGCAGGTTCATGACAAGCGGATCGCCGCCCTCGATCGCTCGCTTGAGGCCGTCGCGCTTCTCCTCCGTCGAGAAGTAGGGCGAGAACAGGAAGAGCCGCATCTCGCGATTGTCCTCCAGCGCGGCGGCGAGCTGTCCGAGCTGCTCGCGCACGACGTCCAGCTTGCCATGCTCTCGAGCAACCTCGAAGAGCGAGCGCGCGTAGACCTGTGCGATCTGCTCCATCTGACTAGTTCCGCCGCTCGCCGCTCAGCGTGGAGAAGTCGAGCTCACCGACGGCCTCTTCGACGAGACGCCGCTGATCCTCGGCCGACAGAACCCGCCCGGTGACCTTCTCGGTCGCCAGGATCGTCAGGTCGGCGACCTCGCTGCGGATGTCTGAGATCGCGCGACGCGTCTCGGCAGCGATGTCCCTGCCGAGCCTGCTCGAGCAGCTCCTCGCGCTTCTGGCGTGCCTGATCCTGGGAGTCGCGCTCGTACACTTCGGCGTTCTTGCGCGCGCGAACGACGATGTCGTCCGCCTGTTCGCGCGCTTCCTTGAGGCGCTCGCGGTATTCGGTCAGCAGCGCCTCGGACTCCGCCTTCGAGCGCTCCGCCGATTCGATCGAGTCCTCGATCAGCGCCACGCGCTTGTCGAGCGCGGTCTTGATCACCGGGAACGCGTACTTGTTCAGGATGATCAGCATCACGAAGAAGGCGAGGAACGTCCAGATCATGAGCCCCACGTCGGGACTCACGAGGAAGTTGCTGCTCTCGTCGGCGGCCGCTTCTGTGGCAGCCAGGGGCAGAATCAGGGAAAACATCGTCAGTGACCTCTCTGGGGTCCGGTCTCCTAGCCGAGGAAGAAGGCGATGAGGCCGAAGATGAACGCGTAGAAGACGATCGCCTCGGTCAGCGCGAAGCCGAGCCACTGGATCGACGTGATCTCGTCGCGCATCTCGGGCTGGCGCGTCACCGACTCGATGACCTTGCCGAAGATGTAGCCGACGCCGATGCCCGGGCCGATTGTGCCCAGACCGGCGCCGATGCCGAGTGCGATCGCCTTGCCGGCCTTGCGCCCGTACTCCTGGGCGACCTCGGACGTGACCTCCGACTGGGCGATCTGGGTGATGATGGACAGGTCCACGGTGTTCGTGCTCCTTAGTGCTGCTCGGCGACGGCGCCGCCGAGATAGATGGCTGCGAGGGTGGTGAAGATGAAGGCCTGGAGGGTGGCCACCAGGCCGACCTCGAAGATGAAGAACGCGACGGCCATCGTCCCCGTGACCAGACCGAGGATGACCGAGCCGAATACGGCGAGGTTGAGCAGGACGACGAGCCCGCCGCCCATGAACAGGATCAGCAGGTGGCCCGCGAGGATGTTCGCGAAGAGTCGTACGGAGAGCGAGACGAGCCGGACGAAGTGCGAGATCGCCTCGATCAGGAAGATCGGCGCGCGTGCCGGCCCTTCGACCCCGGCCGGGATCCAGCCCTTCATGTAGGAGATGAAGCCCTTGGCGCGGATCCCCTCGAAGTGGTAGCTGAAGACCACGACGAGCGTCAGGACCAGCGGTACCGAGATGTTCGCGGTCGCGGCATAGAGCGCGAACGAGGGGACGGCGAGGCCGAAGATGTCGACCTTGTGCTCCGTGTTGGTCGGCAACGGCAGGTAGCCGAGCATGTTCGAGAACCAGATGAACAGGAAGACGGATGCCAGGAACGGGAACCAGCGCCGGACCATCGCACCGGACATGTTGCCCTTGGTGATCGTCTCGATCAGGCCGTAGTAGCCCTCGACCGTGGCCTGAAGGCGGCCAGGCTTCATCTGCATGCGCTTGGCGGCGTAGATCATCGTGACGCAGGTCAGCGTGCAGGCGATGACCACGTAGAAGACGGCCTTGTTGATCGACAGGTCGATGCCGCCGATGTTGATCTCGATCCACGGATCGAGCTTGAACTCGTTCTGGGGCTTGTAGTCCTCGTTGATGTTGAGCGCGAGCGCAGCGCTCGGGGCCGCGAGCAGCAGCACGACCGGCGTCAGCAGGGCGAACAGGCGAGCACGCATCAGGAGGGCTGCTCCGTGGGGGCTTGCTCGAAGGGGCGCAGGATCATGTTAACGGTGAAATAGACGGTGAAGAGGGCGATGACGAGGACCGCGGCCGCCAGTCCTGCGTCGTTCTCCACCATCCCCGCGGCGAAGATCGTAAGGGCTACGAGCCATCCGCGTCCGATCATCGACCCGGTGACCCAGCCGGCCACGCCGCGCGGGTCGGTGGCGGCCATCGCCTTGGCGTTGGTGTAGGCCTGGATCGCCCGCTGCGCGAGCCAGGCGACCGCGCCCGCCGCGTAGCCGAGCATCGGCCAGCCGGCGAGGATGAAGACCGGCAGCGCGATGACGAGCACGATCAGATCGAGGTAGCGGACGGCCGTCACAGTCGGTCGCCTAGAGGTCGCGAAAGCGTGAGCGCACGAGCGCGATCCCGGCGACCGGACCGATGAAGAGCCCGAGCAGACCGAGCGGCACGGCGGCGCCGACCAGCGCACCGATCCCGAAGCCGACGGCCGCGCACAGAACGATCGTCGCGATCAGCAGGCTCCCCGCCACCGCGCCGCGCATCGGCGACCCGGGGGGCTCGCTCATGGCACTGCGGATCGTTGGCGGCGGGGAATCGATGCATGGGGCATGCTCGGCCGGTCCGGAGTCGGGCGGCGTCGCCCGCGCGGGGGCGCAGGCCTGGTGTCAGAACGAGCGCCCCTCAGGGCGCTCTCGACGGGGCGCCAGACTACTGCATCGCCGGACTTTGTGACGGCTTTGTGACACTTCGTGGCGGGTGCCACGAGGGCGCGGGTCGGTAGGGTCCGGGCAACGCAGTCCCATCCGACGAGGTGCGGCATGAATGCGCAGGACGAACGGGTCGCAGCGTTTCACCGCCTGCACACCTCCGGCTGCTTCGTGATGCCGAACCCGTGGGATGCGGGGACCGCGCGCGCCCTGGAACAGATGGGCTTCAGCGCGCTGGCGACGACGAGTGCCGGCCTAGCGTGGACGGCCGGTCGCGCGGACAACGAGGTGACGCTCGAACAGGCCCTTGAGCACCTCCGCGTCGTCGTCGACTCCGTCGACGTGCCCGTGAACGCGGACTTCGAGGGAGGCTTCGCGGTCGATCCGCAGCAGGTCGGCGCGAACGTGAAGCTCGCCGCGTCCACCGGGATCGCCGGGCTGTCGATCGAGGACTCCACCGGCGATGAGGCAGCTCCGCTCTTCGAGCTCGACCTGGCCGTCGAGCGCGTGCGGGCCGCGCGACGGGCGATCGACGAAAGCGGCACCGGCATCGTGCTGACCGGACGGTCCGAGGGCTTCGTGTGCGGACGGCCCGACATCGGGGAGACGACCCGCAGGCTGAGCGCGTTCGCCGAGGCCGGCGCCGACTGCCTCTACGCCCCGCGCGTGGAGACGGAAGAACAGGTCGCCGCTCTCGTCGCCGCCGTCTCGCCCAAGCCGCTGAACCTGCTGATCAACGCTCCGTTCATGACCGTCTCGCAGGCGGCGGCCCTCGGAGTACGGCGGATCAGCGTGGGCGGGACGCTTGCGCGCGCCGCATGGTCGGGGTTCCTGGACGCCGCCAAGGAGATCGCGGAAGACGGGACGTTCTCGCGGTTCGAGCGGTTGCCGGACGTCGATCGCCTGTTGAGCCGTCGGTAGCGCCGGAGCGAGGCGGTCGGCGGCAGGATCCCGCTCATCCTGGAGCGCGCCTCCGGGTCCTCATGCGCGCTTTCGTCTTGAGGTTGAAGGCGACCGTGATCAGCCGGTCGCGGAGCGAGCCCTCCGGGGGCAGCATCCCGATCTGCCGGACGAAGCCGAGCAAGTCGAAGTAGATGTTGTTGCCTGCGACGCGGCCGTCCTCGATGGCGACGAGGTCCATCCCCCGCAGGTCGAGCGCGCGGCCGGTCGGCTCGATGCCCATCCAGGCAGCACCCGAATGCGTCCCGGTGATGTGCCAGCGAACCGTGACCCGCTCGCGTCCGGGCGCGCCGGCAATGACGACGTCCTCCACCTCCATGTGGAGATCGGGCACGGCGTCGAAGAAGCTCTTGAACCACGCGAGCACCTCGTCGCGGGTGTGCATCTCGAGACCCTGCGGGAACACGCGGTAGTGCGGGCGCTCGACCCATGTTCCCGCCGTGTCGGCGAAGAACGTCGCGCGGTCATTGAAGCGGGCGAAGATGCCGCGCACGATCTCCTCGTCGACGACGTTCACCGCAGCATCTGTCTGACTCATCGGATCTCTCCTCCACGAGCGGCGCCGAATCAGCCGCCCCGCACGAGCGTGTCACGTTCCCGTGCGACCGGCAAGCACCACGGCCCCCGTAGCGCCGTCCTACGGTGCGGTGCCCGGCGGGACGGGCGCGAGCAGCGGGTTGTCCCACAGGCGCTGATCCTCGCGACCCAGGCGCCAGACACCCATGCCCATTCCTCGCGATGTGGCCACGGCGAAACGGTTGCCGACGGTGGTCGCGTCGGGGAACCAGACCTCGTGCGGCGCCCCTGCGGGGTCGGTGTAGCTGAAGGTCATGCTGTCCTTCACGAGGTCCAGGCGCGGCAGCGCGCCGACGCTCGCCGCACGCGCGAGCGCGCCCTCGTACTCGTAGCTCTCCGCCGGGTGCGCCGGCCCCCCGCCGCTGGGCCAGTCCATCGCGTACAGCTGGGTTCCCATGACGAAGCGCCGCGGGTCGGGCATCGTCGCCACGTAGTCGGCGACCTTGCTCACCCACGCGATGTCGTCCTGCGCCCCCGGGGTCGAGGTCGCCCACTTGATGCCCCAGGCCATCACGAAGAGATGATCGGCGGCCGCCGAGAGTGCGCGGTAGTCGAAGAAGGTCGAGCGCGGATGCCTCGGCACATCGGCGATCTTCGCCGACACTGCGACGGTCAGCCGCTGGCCCTGTGAGTGCAGCCGCGCGGCCAGGTCGGTGACGAACGACGTGTACGCGTCGCGATCGGTGTGAAGCCCGGCCTCGAAGTCGAGTGCCGCTCCGTCGGCTCCGCTGTCGGCCACGCGCTGCGCGACCTGATCGATCCACGACTGACGCAGCACCGGCTCGTTGAGGATCCTGTTCAGCACCGCTGTGCGCTGGCAGTTGAACCGCGGCAGCACCTCGACGCTCCGCGCCTGCGCCCAGCGCGTGATCAGCGGGTCGTCGCTGCCGATCATCACGGCCTTGGTCGTGCAGTCGTAGTAGGTCGGGTAGACGGTCCCGATCTGGCGATAGTGCGCCTGGAAGTCATGGAAGCTCTGGTCCGTGCTCGCGAGCAGGAACGCGTGCACGCGCCCTTCGGTCGGCTCCGGATCGCGAGTGCGGACGGTGATCTCCTCGGCCGGCGACGAAGCGCTTCCGAGCGTGTCGACCGCCTGCACGCTGAAGCGATACGCGCGGCTCGCCCAGAGGTTCGTCGCGCGCGCCGAACCGGCGCTGACCTGGAACAGCGGCTTGCCGTCACGCAGGATCCGGTAACCCGCGAGCCGCCCGCGCTGGGGTACCGACGGTTGCCACTGAAGTGCGACCGCCGTGTCCGTCACCTCGGTTGCGCGCAGGCCTGTCGGCGTCGGCGGCGGGGTGTGGCCCGTCGTGATGCTGACCGGATCCGAAGGAGCCGAGTACACACCGCGGCGGTCGATGGCGCTGACGGTGAAGCTCGCCGAGCGGTTGGACGACAACGGCACCGGCACGGAGAGGCCCGGCGTCTGCCGGTACACGGCGCCATCGCGCTGCACGCGATAGCCGGTGATCGGGCTGTCCCCCTGCTGCGAAGGTGCCCATGAGATCGTCGTGCTCGCGCCGTCGGTCGCGCCCACGCTGACCAGCCGCGGCGTCGACGGCCCCCGATAGCTGTCGCGGACGACCAGCCGCGCGCGGCAGCGCGTGGCGCGCCCTCGCGCATCGACCGCAGCGACCGTCAGCGTGTGGGTACGCCCCACGCGCACGCGGATCGTCATCGTGCGCCGCTTGGTCTGCCCGACGACGTGTCCGCCGCGGTACACGCGGTAGACGGGGACCTTGCGAGTGCGGCTGCGCGTCTTGGCGGGAAGCCAGCGCAGAACCCCCGACGTCGCTCCGCGCGGGCGCTCGAAACTGAGGCCCCGCGGCTTCGGGCTGCGGCATTGTGCGCGGGTAGAGGGCCCGCGGTGGCGGTCGCGTGTGACGAGCCGTGTGCGGCAACGGGTCCTTCGGCCGCGTGCGTCGACCGCGGCGACGGTGAGCGTGTACGTGCGCCCGACGCGCACCCGGATGCGCATCGTCCGGCGCTTGGTCTGTCCGACGACGAGCCGGCCCCGGTAGACCCGGTAGCTGATGCGCGGGGCGCCCCGGCGGCGGCTGACCGCCGGACGCCAGCGCAGGATGCCCGCGGTGCCGGCCAACGGCCGCTTGAACGTCAGCGCGCGCGGCTTCATCGTGCTGCAGCTCGGGGCCTTCGAGCGTTTCGCGGCCGTGGCCGCTGCGGCATGTGCGGGCGCGGCGGCGATCGTGACGGCGACTGCCAGTCCCAGCGCTGTGAGCGCATTCGACCTCATGCGGGCGCACCCGCTCCCCGCGCCGCCCTCCGCGCGCCCGGGTTGTGCCGCAGCAGCCACCTGTACAGTCATCGGCCGTCGTCGCCGTGTGCATCGCGTAGCGAGGTGCCGGCCCGGTCGGCCGCGTGTAGCGCGGGTCGTTGCCGTCCGCCTGTACGAACACGACGCTGAACTGCGTTCCGAGCAGTTCGTCGAGGAAGTCACGGATTCGCGGGTCATCCGCGTTCTGGCCGTACTCGCCGAACGGCACAGCGAAGCTCTCGGCGTCCAGACCCTGCTCGCTGAAGTCGTCCTTGACGGCGTAGATGTCGGTCGCGACGCGCTGGGTGTACTCGGCGAAGGTCTCCACGCCGTCGCTCTGCGTGTACCGCCGGCCGGCATAGAACGGACCGGTGCCGCCTGTCGGGTCCGTGACGACGCGGCGGTGGCCGGCGTGCGCGTGCGGCTGGATGTCCCAGCGCCCGGAGGACTTCATCCGGTGAAGCTCGCGCCAGGTGAGGTGGAACGGGTTGCCCTCCTTGACGGGTGCCGTGATCACATACATCACGGCAGACATGCCGTGCTCCGCGAGCACGCTGTCAGCGCCGCGGTACGAGTCGAGTCGGCCGTCGTCGAAGGTGATCAGAATCGGGCGCGGGGGAAGGCCGCTGCTGTCTCCCGCGCGAAAGCGCAGGTACTGAGCGATCGTGATCGTCTCGTAGCCGGCGTGGTCGAGCATCGCCATCTGGCGCGCGAATGCCTGCCGGCTGACCGAATAATGGTCGTCCGCGTCGTTGATCCCGTGATAGACGAGCACCGGCACCGCTCCCGTGAACGGCGCGGCGGGTTCGAAGCGCCGCAGCTCCGCAGCGTTCAGATGGATCTGCGGCGCCGCGTACGGCGGAGACTTGTACTTACGGTCGAAGCGGGCGTGCGAAGAGACGATCGAAGGTCCCACCAGCAGCAGCGGGATCGCTGAGATCGGCAGCAGCGCGAGCGCCCCCGCCCCGCCGATCATCGAGCGCAGCCGCGCGATCACGACAGGTCGATCTGGGTCGCCGTGAACCGCGGGAGCGCCGCGGCTTCGACCGGCGGCGCCTGCCCGGCCGTCGCCGGGCGCGTGCCCCACGAGGACGTGCGCGCGGTGAGGATCGCGTAGTAGGTCTGCCAGAGCAGGAACACCAGGTAGAAGAAGCAGAAGACGATCCCGTAGATCCAGGTCGACGAGTAGGTCGGCCGGCGAACGACGTAGTAGAGGCCGTAGGCGACCGCCATCGCATAAACGCCGAGGCCGTAGACGATCGGCGCCGGCGCCCCCTGGATGACGGGCGCGAACAGCACCGCGCGCAGCGCCACTATCGGAGCGATCAGCGGCAGCAGCATGCCCACGTAGGCCGAGATCGACGCAACCGGGTTCTTGCGGAACATGAACGAGCCGAGGATCAGGCTCTCCCGCGTCCACGACCGCTTCCAGCGGACCTGCTGCGTCATGAACGTGCTGAAGTCAGCGGGCACGATCGTGCGGGAGACCGCAGTGGCCTCGTAGCGCACCTTCCAGTGGCGCAGGACGCAGTTCGTGAGCGAGCGGTCATCACCGAACGTCGACTGGACGCCGAGGAAGCGCTGGTTCTCCCACCAATCCAGATGCGGCATCACGGCCGCACGGCGATAGGCCGAGAAACACCCCGAGCAGCACGTGACGGCGCCGAACAGCGACTCCGCCGACTTCACCACCTTGAAGGCCACGAAATAGCGGACGCCCTGCATCTTCGTCAGCCAGGTGTCGTGGAGGTTCAGAACGTCGGCATGGCCGCAGATCGCGCCCACGCGCTGCTCATGAAACCCTTGGACGAGTCGTGTCATGGCGTCGGGCTCGAGCACGCTGTCGGAGTCGACGAACGCGATGATCTCCGCGTCGGTGGCGCGGATCCCGGCCGCCATCGCGGCGCGCTTTCCACGGTTGCGACCCAGGTCGATCACCCGGACCCGCCCTCCCGCAGCCTCGGCGACCCGGCCCATCCGCGCGAGCGTCTCGTCGGTCGAGCCGTCGTTGACGGCGACGATCTCGAGCAGATCGGGCGGGTAATCGAGGTCCAGCAGTGACGTGAGCGACGCGGCGATCGCCTCCTGCTCGTTGAAGGCCGGCATGACGATCGCCACACGCGGACGAAGCCCGTGGTCGCGGCTGGGCCGGTACAGCGTCGAGAAGGCGAAGCGCGAGACGATGTAGGCGCAGACCACAAGCCCGTACGCGCCGAACACCGGATCGACGAGCAGGATGTCCACGAAGACCGCCTTGAAGACGATCACCGCCAGCAACAGCAGCACCAGATACGTGCCGGCGCCGACGCGGGCCACGTGGTCCAGCAGGCGCGGTCTGCGCTGTTGCCCTGGAGCGCTCATCGGGTCAGAGCGTGTGGCGCTGCACGCCGGTCCAGTGGGCGGCGGGGCGGTGCCGGCCCGCGGGCGTGGGGGCGGCGCCGCGATCTCGGCCGCGACTGGCGTTGGGACGTCCGGCGTCATGGTCACCTGCGGGTGGTTGATGGACGGGGAGCGCCGGGCCCGCCGCACAGCTGGGGGCGGTGAGTCGAGCGGCGCTGTGACGACAGCGCTCGTCCGGCGGCGGCCACCCTCTGTGCAGGCCCGGCCTTCGCGTGCTCGGCGAAGTGGTTTGTTCAGCTTCGCGGCCGGTTTCGGAACAGCGTCGAGATGCCCCGCATCGGTCATACGCCGAGTAACCATGGGATGCCGCGATCACCGATCGCGACTGGTGTTTTCAGGCGCCGCCGGTCATCGCAGAGGGCCTGCCGCTGAGCGCTGCGTCGAACGGCGATGAGCGGCTCCACGGCCGGCGCGCACGTCGAACGCGCCAGGTTTGCCGATCCATAACGGCCGTTTACCTGGGGCTCATGTAGCGGCGACAGGTTCGGGCGGTCACCAGCGAAAGGACAAGCCATGTTCGCGAGCATCCGCACGTACCGCTTCCGCCCTGGTTCGATGGACGGCCTGATGCACCGGGTCGACCGCGACTTCGCCGACGCGCTCAGCCGGGAACCCGGATTCGTCGGGCATCAGGCGGTGGCCCGCGGCGACGACACACTCGTTTCGATCAGCCTCTTCGACACGCTCGAGAACGCCGAGCACTCAACCGAGCTCGCCGGGCAATGGGCGATCGAGGATCTCGCCGACTACGAGATCGAGCCGACAGATGAGATGACCGGCGAGGTCATGGTCAGCAGAGCGGCAACGCAGCTGCTCCAGCCGGCCCACCACTGAGTCCGCGACGTTCGGTGATGACCGCTCGGAGCAGTGCCATAGTTCACCCAGGACAGGTCTGGGCCAGTGCGGGGCGCACTGTGCGGGTGTTGGAGAGGACTCCTCAACGCGTTCTCGTGCGAGACAGCCACGGACGCCGACGCTACCTGACCGAGCATGAGCTTGGCAGCGGATTCAGCGTCGTCGCCGGCTCGAACGATCACGCGCGCGGCGCGCGCGGCGGCGTGCGACGAGTCGACTTCGGGCCGCGCTTCGTCCCCGTCACCGACGACCTCGCGCCGCGTCCCCGGCGCGTCATGGCACGCCGCGCGCTCGCCGACATCGAGCCGGCATGACGAGCCCGGTGGCGGGAGCGCCCCACTGGCGGAAGGCACTCGCGGCGCGCTGAGTCAGCGGCCGGGACCCGCCGCGGCGGGGCAGAACCTCAACCCGCGCGTGTCCTGTAGCTCTGTCCCGCCGCGCAGAGCCGCTCCACCAGCGCCTCGCCGATCGCCGTCGCGGGGGTCAGAACGCCGGCTGCGTCGGGCAGGCGCTCGCGGTCGAGCGCGAGCGCGAGCGCGCTCTCACCGAGCATCACCGCCGTCGCCTTGTAGCCGGGGTCCCCGGTCGCCCTGATCTCCGTGACGATGTGCGCACCGCTGCTGGTATGCGCGTGGATGTCGAAGTTGAAGAAGCCGCGGTCACGAGCCTTCTCGCTCGGCCCCTCACCGGGATCGGGCAGCAGCCGGTCGAGCAGCTTGCGCGTGGGTGAGAGCGACAGACCGCCGACGAGGGCGACGAGCCCGCCGGCGATCGCAGCGGCCTTGACCGGCCCGAGCGGCAGGCCGCCGGTCAGCATCAGCTCGCGGTAGCGCATCCGGCGTCCGTAGGCGTACCCCTGAAGTGCGTTGCTGCGCCGCACGACGCGCGTGTTGTACGTCCCCATCACGAACGGCGCGAGGTAGCCGCCCAGTTCGGCGTCGTGGACCACGGACACGGGATCGCGCTCCGGCCCCAGATCGGGCTCGGCGGAGCGATCGGGACTCATGGCATAGGGATCGGTCATCAGCCGCCGCGCCGCGGGGTCGCGCCGCGCCTCGTCGAGCTGACCGCGCAGCGAGTCGACCGTCCCCCCGCTGACGCCGCCGCGCATCGCGGTCACGACGAGGGTCGTGTCCTCGAGATCGCCGAGACCGTTCGCGCGCGCATGGGCGTGCAGCGACAGCACACCCAGATCGGAGGGGATCGAATCGAAGCCGCAGGCGTGCACGATGCGCGCCCCGCTCTCGCGGGCCGCCGCGTCGTACGTGTCGATCGAGCGGCGAACGAACAGCACCTCGCCGGTCAGGTCCGCGTAGTGGGTACCCGCAGCGGCGCATGCGGCCACGAGTGGCATCCCATAGCGCATGTACGGTCCGACGGTCGTCGCGACCGCCCGGGTCGAGCCGGCCAGCGCGGCCATCGCCGACTCGTCAGAGCTGTCAGCGACCACGAGCGGCCAGTCGGCCGCGCGCGCGCCGAGACCCGCACGGGTTCGCTCGAGCTTGTCGCGCGAGCGGGCGGCGAGTGCGATGCGGGCGTTCTCGGGAGCGTGGCGAGCGAGATACTCGGCTGTCAGCCGCCCGACGAATCCCGTCGCGCCGAAGACGACGACGTCATGTTCCGGGTCCTGTGCGTGAGCGGTCATGGACGCATCCTCCATGATCGGCCGGGCCTGCGGCCGCGCGGCGGCCTCAGCCTTCCTTCACCGTCGCGTACATCACGCGGTCGGCGACCCCGACGATCGCGTCCGAGATGCGCGCGAGGCGCCGGTAGAGCTCCTGACGACCGGCCACCTCGCGCAGGTCGTCCGTGTCGATGAGCTTGGACATCGCCGCCCGGTACGTGCGCTCGAGATTGCGCTGCGCCTTGATCGCGGCCGTGGACTCCACGGTCGCTGCAGCCGGGTCATGGCCGAGCGCCGCGAAAGCGCCGCTGAGGCGCTGAACGCCCTCCGCCAGCTCAGCGCACATCTCGGCCATGGCCTCGTTCGGAGGCATCGAGAGCGCGTCCGCCTCGCGGACCGTGTTCTTCGCACCGTTGATCACGTCGTCGAGGCCGCGCGACAGCTCGAACAGGTCCTCGGGTTCGAGCGGCGTCGTGAACGACTCGCGCACGGCTGCGGCCAGGCTGCGCCTGCAGTCATCGGCCTCGTGTTCGGCGGTCCGCACGGTGTCGGCGTCCGCGATCGCGCCGCCACCCCATCGTGCGAAGGCCTCCATACCGCCCAGGGTGACCTGCATCTGCACACCGAGCAGGCCGAGCACGTCGCCGTTCTCGGGCAGGAACCAGCGAGCCTTTACACGTCTCACAGCGCAGCAACTCCCTTCCATACGTAGAGGGCCAGAACCGAAAGGATGGCGGCAGCCGGGATCGTCGTCACCCACGCCAGACCGATGTCGCGCACGACTCCCCAGCGCACGTGGCGCCAGCGCCGCCGCCCGCCGCCGACGCCGACCACCGACGAGGCGACGACCTGGGTCGTGCTGACCGGCCCGCCGAGCAGCGACGCGCCGAGGATCACCGCGGTCGACGCCGACTGGCTCGCCAGCGAGTCCACCGGCTTGAGACCGAAGATCTTCGTGCCGATCGTCTTGACGATGCGCCAGCCGCCGAGGGCCGTTCCGAGCGTGACGGCCAGCCCGGTGGCGAGCTTCACCCACAGCGGGATCGTGAACGACGAGGTCTCGCCGGTCGCAACGAGCAGGGCGGCGATCACTCCCATCGACTTCTGCGCGTCGTTCGATCCGTGGCTGTAGCTGAGCGCGGCCGCCGCGAACCACTCGGTTGCGACGAGCGGCCGGTCCCAGCGGCGGGTGAAACGGCGGCTCACGCGGCGCAGCGCGCGCAGCAGCAGAAAGCCGAAGAAGAAACCGATCACGGGCGACAGCAGCAGCACGACGATCGTCCCGATCAGGCCGACCGGGTGCCAGCCGTCGAATCCGCCCATGTTGATCGCCTCCCAGCCGCCCTCGGCGACCCCAGCCCCGACCAGCCCGCCGACCAGCGCCTGCCCGGAGCTCGAGGGCAGACCGCGCCACCAGGTGATCAGATTCCAGGCCGTCGCGCCGGCCAGGCCCGCGCCGATCGTCGCGACGGCTTCGTCGGGGCTGACCTCGACGATCTTCCCGATCGTGTCGGCGACGGCTGTGCCGAGCGCGACTGCGCCGACCATGTTGAAGACCGACGAGACAGCGATCGCCTGGCCCGGCGTGGCGCCGCGCGTGGCGACGAGAGTCGCGATCGCGTTGGCGGCATCGTGGAAGCCGTTGGTCAGCGCGAACGTCAGCGCGAGCGCGATGGCGATGAGCAGGCCGACTTCCACGTCGCCGATTCAAACCGACGGCCGCGCTCCCCGTCGACAGTGTTTTGCCGCAGCGTGGCGCGTGCTCGCCACGCCGGAGATCGCGCGCCGGACGGAATTCAGCCTGTGGCGACGACGCCTGCCGGCGAAACGACCACGCCGGCGGACGGGACCACGGCGCGCACCTGGGCCGGCGCGAGCTGCTCGGCGATCGCGCGGAAGACGCGCCCGTTGACCGCCATGCCGCAGTGCGACCCGTCGATCTCCAGGTGCGCGGCGTCGGGATCCAGACAGGCCCGCCACTGCACGACGCCATCGCTGCGCGAGAAGATCGACGTGAAGCTGACGCCGGCCGGTATCTCGTCCTCGAGGTCGGCCCAGAACTCGTAGCAGCAGCCGACGTTCTCGAGGCCGAACTTGTGGGCTTCCCAGCTCTCCTCGCAGCCGGTTGCGATGAGGCCGCCGCCGGCGAGCTTCTGCAGCGTCTGAAGCGTGCGGATGTTGAAGCGCAGCAGCGGGTGGAAGTCATCCATCGTGGCGACCAGCGGCGAGCCGAGCGCTATGACGTGGTCGACGATCTCGGGGTGCCTCACGGCGAGCACGCGGCCGTAGGTACCGCCGCGGCTGTGGCCGATCACGGCCACAGGCTGCTCGTAGCGCTCGTGAAGTTCCTGCACGCGCTCGCTGAGCCGCCCGATCGCCTTTTCCGAGCACTCGACGTTGCGGCTGATCCCCGAGCCGTGGACGCGGAAGCCCTGGCGCCGCAGCCAGCCGTTGAGCACGGCGAGGCTGCTGTCGCCGGCCATGAAGCCGGGCACCAGCATCACGGGGCGACCGGCACCGCGCGGGACCTCCTGTCCCCGGAACAGCGGACTCGTCAGCAGCGAGAGCGCCTCGGCGCCCATACGCGGACCCTCAAAGATCACTGGTACTCCCTCCCGAACCTCTGCAAAAGGTACACCCAAATGGTGTTTCCATGTGCCAATTGCGGGAGCAAGCGGTCACCTGATCGTTATCGGCATCGGCGCCCGCGACGACGAGACCGCGGCGCGAGAGCGTAGGCTGCCGCCCGTGGCGTCCACCGACCGGCGAGAGCAGCCGACCACCGCGAAGCGCGCGGCCGTCCAAGAGGCCGTGCTGCACGCGACCGAGAATCTGCTCGCGGAGGGGACCTCGTTCGCAGATCTGGGGGTCGAGCGAATCGCCACGCGCGCCGGGATCTCACGCACCGCCTTCTACTTCTACTTCGCCGACAAGCGCGAGCTCCTGATGCGCCTGACCGAGGAGGTCAACGCACTGCTGTTCGAGGAGGCCGACGCCTGGTTCTCCAGCGAGCAGGACCCTGAGGGCGAGCTGCGCGTGGCACTGGCGAACATCGCCGGCCTGTACCGGGAGCACGGAGTGCTGCTGCGCGCGGTCGTCGAGGTCTCGACCTACGACGAGGAGGTGGCGCTGTTCTGGCGCTCCACCATCGGTCGCTTCGTGGACGCGACCCAACAGCGCATCGAACAGGAGCAGGCCGGCGGCCACACCGTCGCCGCAGGCGCCCGCGCGACCGCGTTCGCGCTGACCTGGATGACCGAGCGCACGCTCTATCAGCAGCTTGTGCAGGACGGACCGATCGAGCAGGACGATCTCGTCGATTCGCTGACCGGCATCTGGGTTCGTGCCGTCTACGGCGGCGTCTGAGCCAGGTCGTCCGGCCGGATCGCGTCGAACTGGCCGGTCTCGAGCCGCTGCTCGACGTCGGCGTCGATCTCGCGCTCTGTCACGTGGTCGCGGTCACGGCGCAGGCGGCTCTCGCGCAGGCGCCTGAACTTGAGGATCTCCAGCACGTACACCAGGTACACGCTCGCCGCGAGAACCAGCAGCCCGATCAGCACCATCACGATCGACCAGCCGAGGTTGAGCCCGCCGCCATCCCGCGAGTACGGCACGAAGCGCAGGGCGACCGCGAACGCGGCGACGCCGATCGTCCACGCGTAGAGGTAGCGGACCGTACGCCGGCGGCTGAACCCGATCCGGTCGAAGCGGTGGTGGAAGTGGTTCTGGTCGGCCATGTAGACGGGCCGCCCGTACTTCATCCGCTTCAACACGACGAACGCCGTGTCGAGGAACGGCACGGCGAGCACCACCAGGGGAAAGACCAGCGCCAGGATCGCCTGCGTCTTGACCGCGCCCTCGACGGCCACGCAGCCCAGCAACAGCCCGAGCAGGTTGGCGCCGGTGTCACCCATGAAGACCTTCGCCGGCGGGAAGTTGTGGACCAGGAAGCCGGCCGCACCGCCGGCAGTGATGGCCGCGAGCGTCGCCGCGGTCCCGCGCTCGAGGTCGAACGCGATGACCGAGAACGCGATCGCGCTGATCGCGCAGACGCCCGCGGCCAGCCCATCGATTCCGTCCGAGAAGTTGACGACGTTCATCACGAAGACGAGGCCGAGCACGGTGAGCGGCGCGCCCGCGTCGCCCAGATCCACTGCTCCGACGAACGGCAGCGTGATGTTCGTGACCTCGACCCCCGCGGCGACGGGAATCGCCGCGGCGGCGATCTGGCCGAGCAGCTTGACCGCAGGCGCAAGGTCGAAGCGATCGTCCAGCGCACCGACCAGCACGATCAGCACGCCACCGGCGAGGATCCCCTGCATGCGCTCCCCGATGTCGCCGCCGAGGTTGAGGAAGAGCGCGCTCGCCACGAGCACCCCGGCCAGGATCGCCAGCCCCCCCAGCAGCGGCGTCTCGCCCGTGGCCAGCCCCCGGTCGCGGGGACGGTCGACGGCACCGACGGCGACCGCGAACCGCGCCGCGAAGGGCGTCAGCAACGCCGCCAGCACGAACGCCGTGGCGAATCCGAGGATCGCGTCCTGCTCGTCCATCCGTGCCGGAGCCTAATGCCGCGCCCGACGGGAAACGGCGCCCCGACCCGGGTCAGACGGCGGCGGGCGCCGACAGGTGCTCGTAGAGCGGAAAGCGGTCCGCTATCGCGGTCACGCGCTCGGTCAGGTCGCCGCGGCGCGCATCGAAGTCCGGCGTCAGCGCCGTGGCGATGATCTCGCCGACCTCGGCGAAGTCCTCGACCTGGAGTCCTCTGGTCGCCAGCGCGCTCGTTCCCACGCGCAGACCGCTCGTGACCATCGGCGGGCGCGGATCGAAGGGGACGGCGTTGCGGTTGACGGTGATCCCGACGTCGTGCAGTCGGTCTTCCGACTGCTGACCGTCGATCTCCGACTCGCGCAGGTCCACGAGCGCGAGGTGGACATCGGTGCCGCCGGTGAGCACGTTGACGCCGTGACCGGCGTCCAGCAGCGCCGCAGCGACCGCCTGGGCACCCGCGACGGTGCGGCGCTGGCGCTCGCGGAAGGCCTCCGTCTGCGCGATCCCGAGCGCCACCGCCTTGCCCGCGATGACGTGCATCAGCGGCCCGCCCTGCTGCCCCGGGAAGACCGCCGAGTTGATCTTCTTGGCGTACTCCTCCTTGCAGAGGATCATCCCGCCGCGCGCACCGCCGAGCGTCTTGTGGATCGTCGTCGTGACGACGTCGGCGTGCGGCACGGGATTGGGGTGCACGCCGCCCGCGACGAGCCCGGCGAAGTGCGCCATGTCGACGAGCAGGTACGCCCCGACCTCGTCGGAGATCTCGCGGAAGCGCGCGAAGTCCAGATGGCGCGAATAGGCCGACCAGCCGGCGATGATCAGCTTGGGCCGCGTCTCCTTGGCGACGCGCTCGACCTCGTCCATGTCGATCAGGTTCGTGTCGGGGCTGACCTCGTAGGCGACGACGTCGTAGAGCTTGCCCGAGACGTTGAGCTTCATGCCGTGGCTGAGGTGACCGCCGTGCGGCAGGGCCAGGCCCATGATGCGATCGCCCGGATCGAGCAGCGCGTGGTAGACCGCGGAGTTGGTCTGCGCCCCGGCGTGCGGCTGGACGTTGGCGTGCTCGGCGCCGAACAGCTCCTTCGCCCTGGCGATCGCCAGTTCCTCGGCGATGTCGACGAACTCGCATCCGCCGTAGTAGCGCCTGCCGGGGTAGCCCTCGGCGTACTTGTTGGTGAGCACGCTGCCCTGGCACTCGAGGATCGACTGCGGAACGAAGTTCTCCGAGGCGATCATCTCGAGCGTCCGCTGCTGACGCTCCAGCTCCTTCGCGAGCACTTCCGCGATCTGCGGATCCACGTCGGCGAGCGGCCGGTTGAAGTAGTCGGCGGGTAGGTCGTGCATCGCGGGCGACGGTAGCAACCCGCGCGGGGCGCCGGGCGCTCGGCGAGCGCCGTTCAGCCGTTCTCCAGCTGCCCGATCCGATCGACACGGCGTGCATGACGGCCGCCCTCGAACTCGGCCTGAAGGAATGCGGCCACGATCGCGTCGGCGTCACCGGGGGCCAGTCGTGTGCCGGCGAGGGTCACGACGTTGGCGTTGTTGTGGCGACGCGCCATCTCCGCCTCGTCGACGTCGTGTGCGTTGACGGCGCGGATGCCGTGAACCTTGTTGGCGACGATCGCCACGCCGTTGCCCGAGCCGCACGCGAGCACGCCGCGGTCGGCGTCGCCGCGCGCGACCAGCTCGGCCGCCTGAGCGGCGAAGTCCGGGTAGTCGACCGACTCGGGCGAGTCGGTGCCGACGTCGACGACCTCGTGGCCGGCGGCCTGAAGCGTCGCCTTCACGTGCTGCTTGATCTCGAAACCGGCGTGATCCGACCCGACCGCGATTCTCACGACCCTGCGCCTCCCCGTGTGATTCCGGCTCTCATGCGACAGCGCCCGCGCCGGCCTCTGCGCGCGCCAGGTCCTCCATCCCCTGATCGAGCGACCGCACGGGCTCGTATCCGAGCTGCTCGCGTGCTCGCGAGATGTCGATCGTCGTTTCCAGCGAGGAGAGCCAAAGCCCCAGCCGCGTGATCGGCGGCTCGCCGGGCAGCGGGAGCGCCGACCAGAGCAACTCGCCGGTACCGGCCACGATCCGCGCGAACCGCGGCTTCAGGTTGCGGTCCGGCGGCGCCACCCCCTGAGTCGCCAGCAGGCGCGTCACGAACTCGCGGAACTCGATCGGCTCGCCGTCCGTCACGAAGTAGGCCGTGCCGCTCCGGCCGCGCTCGGCCGCAAGCACCAGCCCCTCGACGACGTTGTCGACGTGCGTCGTCGACGTCAGGTGGTGGCCGCCGCCGATCCAGGCGAAGCGCCCCTTGCGGACGAGATCCAACAGTGCGGGAGCAATCGTCGTGTCGCCCGGCCCCCACACCAGGCGCGGCCTGACGACGACGGTCTCCAGCGTGTCGTCAGCAGCGGCGATCACCGCCTGCTCGGCCTGCGCCTTCGTCGAGCTGTACAGCGCGCGCGAATCGGGACGCAGCGGCGCATTCTCATCGACGTTCACGAGCGGCTCGCCGGCAAGCAGCGCCGCCTCTGTGCCGACGTGCACGACACGCCGCACACCCGCTCGCCTCGCCGCGCCCAGGACGTTGCGCGTTCCCTCGACGTTTCCGCGCTCGAACGACTTGCGGTCACCGAACGCCCCCAGCGTCGCCGCGCAGTGGAATACGAGCTCGCAGCCGCGCATGCCGGTGGTCATCGCGGCGACGTCGTCGAGATCGCCGCGCACCACCTCGGCGCCGTGGCCGGCGACGACGCGCGCCGAGGCGTCGCTGCGCGCCAGGGCGCTGACACGCCAGCCGTCTGCGACGAGTCTGTGCACGAGCGCGCCGCCGATGAAGCCGGATCCCCCGGTGACGAATGCCGCCTCCTGCATCGGCAGAACGCTACTCGACGCTCTGCGCGACCTCGCCCGCCGTCACCGCGCCCTCGCGCAGGACCCTCCAGCCGCCGCCATCCTCGTACTCGCGCAGATCGACGACGGTCGAGGCGATCCCGGGCAGCTCGCCGCCATCGAGGACGAGGTCCGCGCCGCGGCGCAGTGCAGCGTCAACGTCGCCCAGGCGTCGCGCGTCGGCGCCCCCCGCGAGGTTGGCGCTCGACTGGAGGACGGGCCGGCGAACCGCGTGCAGCGCCTGCAGCGACGGAGGCAGCGCCGGAACACGCAGACCGAGCGTCAGCGGGTCGGGACCGCAGGCGAGCGGAAAGCGACGAGTGGGATTGGGCAGCAGCAACGTCACGCCTCCCGGGAGCAGCGACTCCAGCGCCGCGCGGGTGCGCTCGCCGAGCTCGGGGAGGGCCTCGAGGGCGGGGGCGAGCGAGAAGAACAGCACGGCGCTCGGCTTGTCGGGCCTGCGGCCCTTGAGCGCATAGAGCCGCTCGGTCGCCGCCTCACTGCCTGCGTCGCAGCCGAGCCCGTAGACGGTGTCGGCAGGGAACAGCACCACGCCCCCGGCGTCGATGCAGCTCACGAAGGCGCGGGCCTGCTCCGGCGTGATCGCCACCGCGTTCACGCCGGCAGCGCGCCTGCCGACGACTACGCGCTCGATCCCGGCGAGGTCGCGCTCCGGTGCCGCGGCGCCGAAACCGGATGCGTCCATGAGATCGCAGACCGCCGCCGCCTGCCCCTCCCCGACCTCGACCGCGAGCAGCTCGGCCCCGGCGGCGGCGACCGCCGGAACGAGCCGGCGGATCAGGTCGAGCCCGTCTGCGCCCGCGAACAGCGCGCCGCGCGGCTCGTGCCGCAGCACGTCCGGCGCCAGCGCCGGCGCGTCGCGCTCCGCGACGTACGGGGGGTTGGACAGCACGGCGTCCCAGTCCCGGCCCAGCCCGTCGAGCAGATCTGCCTGCACCAGATCGACGTCGAGACCCAGCCGCTCGCGGTTCAGCTTCGCGACAGCGAGGGCCTCTGCGTCGACGTCGGCGCCGGTCACCTGAAGGTCCGGCCGCTCCTGCTTGAGCGCGAGCGCGACCGCCCCGCTGCCGGTTCCGAGATCGAGCACGCGCGCCCGCGACGGCAGCCGCAGGCCGATCTCGACGAGCAGCTCGGTCTCGGGCCGCGGCACCAGAACGCGCGCGTCGACCGCCAGCTCGATGTGGCGAAAGCCCTTGCGGCCGAGCAGGTAGGCGACGGGCTCGTGATCGGCCGCGCGCCGCCGGACGAGTTGCTGGTAGACACGGATCGCCGGCCCCTCGACCATCGCGCCGGGATTCATGAACAGCGCGCTGCGACCGACGCCGAGGGCGTGCGCGAGCAGCAACTCGGCGTCGAGCCGCGGCGTCGCGCTACCCGATGCCGAGATCGCCACCTGGGCCGAGTCGAGCGCATCGCGTACCGGGACGCCCACGCTGCGGGCCTCTTGAGGACTCATCGGCCGGGCCACCCCATCCGGGATGATCTGTCAGGCCTTCTCGGCCTGCGCGAGCAGCCGCCGGCGCTTCTCATCGGCCTCGAGCGCCGCCGTGAAGTCATCGAGATCGCCCTCGAGCACCCGCTCGAGGTCGTGCACGGTGACCTTCACGCGGTGGTCGGTCACGCGGCGCTCGGGGTAGTTGTAGGTGCGGATCTTCTCGGCACGATCGCCGGTTCCGACCTGCGCGCGGCGATCAGCGGCCAGCTCCGCCTGCTGCTCCGCGAGGGCGCGCTCGTAGAGCCGCGCACGCAGAACGCGCAGCGCCTTCTCACGGTTCTGAAGCTGGCTCTTCTCGTCCTGCATCGAGACGACGACCCCGCTCGGCTTGTGCGTGATCCGCACAGCAGAGTCCGTCGTGTTGACGGACTGCCCGCCGGGCCCCGACGAACGGTATACGTCGATCTGGAGGTCGCCCGGGTCGATGTGGATGTCGACGTCCTCCGCCTCCGGCAGCACCGCGACGGTCGCCGTGCTCGTGTGGATGCGGCCCTGCGACTCCGTGACCGGAACGCGCTGAACGCGGTGGGTCCCGCCCTCGTACTTGAAGACCGAGTAGGCGCCGTCGCCCTTGATGGCGAGCGTGTACTTGCCGTCTCCCTCCTCGAGCGCCTCAGGAGTCAGGCCACGCCGCTCGGCGTACTTGGAGAGCATGCGGTAGAGGTCGCCGGCCCAGATCCCGGCCTCTTCGCCGCCGGCTCCGCCCTGGATCTCCACGATGACGTTCTTGTCGTCGTTCGGATCGGTCTCGACCATCGCGAGACGGATCTCCTCCTCCAGCGCCTCGATCCGCTCGCGCGACGCGCTGAGCAGCTCACGCACCTCGGGATCGTCGTCCCCCTCGTCGATCAGCTCCTGGGCACCGGCCGCGTCATCGGTCGCCCGCCGCCACTCCTCCGCAAGCTTCGCCGCCGACTCCAGGCGACGGTACTCACGCCCGGCCTCGGCGTAGCGGTGCCGGTCCCCGATCACCACCGGATCGACGATCTGAGCCGAGAGCTCGGCGAACCTCGCCTCGATCTGCTCCACCAGGGACTCGATCATCAGAGCAGTCGAGGGTACCCGTCACGGAACGCCCCGAGCGGCTGGCCCTCGAAGGCCCGCCGAGCGAGAGATCGTGGCGCCTGGCAAGGACGCAGGGAGCGTGGCGTGCGCCAGCACGCGAGCGACCGAGGACACCGCCAGGCGCCGCGAGATCCGCTCAGATCGCCCGAGGTCAGGCGGCGATCTCCACTCCGACGAGATCCTCGTCGGAGTACTCGTCCGTCTCCTGCTCCAGGACGGACTCCATCGCGGCGATCGCGACTGCGAGCTGGGTGAGGTCGGGCTCACGGGTGGTGAGCAGCTGGAGCTTCATCCCGGGCCAGATCAGCGCCTTGACCCAGCGCTTGCGGCGGTGCTTGCCGGCGAGCTTGATCAGCTCGAACGAGATGCCGATGATCAGCGGGATACCGACGATGCGGCTCACGATCAGTGCCCACCAGGGCATCAGCCCGAGTGGCGAGAAGACGAAGATCGCCACGATCATGACGATCAGCAGGAAGCTGGTGCCACAGCGCGGATGCAGGCGCGAGAAGCGCTTCGCGTTCTCGGGCGTCAGGTCGAGCCCGGCCTCGTAGCAGGAGATCGTCTTGTGCTCGGCGCCGTGGTACTCGAAGACCCGTCGCAGGTCGCGCAACCGCGAGATCAGCACGAGATAACCGAGGAAGATCAGCGTCCGCAGGATGCCCTCGACGATCCAGAACAGGACCGCGGAACCGAGCTCGTCCTTGATCAGGTTCGTGAGCGTCACCGGGACGATGAAGAACAGCCCGACCGAGAGCGCGAGCGCGAAGACGATCGTGGCGATCCACACCCCTCCGGAGATCGGCTCCTCCTCCTCGGGCATCTGGGCGTTGGCTGAGATGCCCAGCGCCTTGAATCCGATCCCCAGTGATTCGCCCAGCGCGATGACGCCCCGGATGACCGGCAGGCGCAGCACGCGGTGGCGCTTCATCACCGTCTTGACGGGGAACGTCTCCACCGCGATCTCGCCGCGCGGCGGGTCGTTCAAGTCCTCCCGCACGCCCTCACCGTCGAGCTGATCGGGCGACGGCTTGCGCACCGCGACCGCCCAGCTGCGGACGCCGCGCATCATGACGCCCTCGAGGACCGCCTGACCGCCTACCGGCGCGTCACGGGTGGCGACCCACCCCCCGGCCTCATCGACGGTTGCGAGGTTCGGCGAGTCCGGCGGACGCTCGGCGGTCGCCACGAGAAGTCGGCCGTCAGCTCGACGCGCCGGCCTGGCGCTTTGCGGCGCGGCGGCGGAACCGTTCGACGCGGCCGCCGGTGTCGACGAGCTTCTGCTTGCCGGTGTAGAACGGGTGGCAGTTCGAGCAGATCTCGACGTGGATCTCGTCCTGTGTCGAGCGCGTCGTGAATTCGTTGCCGCACGAGCAGCGCACGTGGGCCGCGACGTACTCCGGATGAATCTCGGTCTTCATGCTGAGCGCGATTCTAGCCGGGTCGACGACGGTCAGGGCGCGGGTCAGGACGGGATGGTTCCGCGGTCGCCGCTCAGCGGCGGGCGCAGCGACGCTGGAGGTCGTTGTTGCCCTCACGCGATTCGGAGACCTCGTTGGCGGAGTCGACCGTGAACTGCACGCCGGAGCCGGGCTCACAGCGGGGAGCGCTCATCGCGACCACGAGACGCGCACGCGGGGCGAGCGCGGAGACGCGCTGCCGGGCGACCACGACCCCTCCGAGCGTCAGTGCGACGTCGAACGCGCCGGCATCGCCCTTGCCCTTGTTGGATACGAGCACGCGATAGGTCCACGGGGCGCTCTCTCCGGCTCCGCGGATCACGTCGGGATTGCCGATGCGCAGGTCAGGGCGATTCTCGGTCAGGCTGCACTTCTTCGTCGTGCGCTTCGCGCGGCGCGCGATCCGCCCGCGCGTATTGCGCCAGCGGAAGCGGACGACGGCGCGCATCACGGTCCCGGGCTCGAGGCCGCCGACCCGCTTGCGGACTATGAATCCGGGGACGCCGGCCTCAGCGCTGTCCCAGACGCCGAAGCTCGGTACGCCCTTGACGGTGACCCAGCGCTTGGCTTTGCGGCCCTTGCGGTTCGTGCGCTCCACCCGCTGCTGGAGATCGAAGCGCATCTCCATCCGTCGCGACGCGCGGCGCGCGGGCATCGTGCCGGTGAACGTCGCGTAGCCGTCCGCGCCGCATGCCTCCACCTTTGCGCCCAGCCTGGGCTTCTTGGAGCTCTGCGCGACGGGCACGTCGCTCCCGCTCGGCGCTGCGAGCGCAGGCGCCGGCGACGCCCGCCAGCAGAGCGGCAGCGGAAATCGGAACGATCAGCTTCCTTGCGCGGTTCATCACCCTCAGGAACACGCGACAAGCGCTGTTGTTGCGCCCCCCGCGCGAGATTCAGCCACAAACCGTAGCGAGCCGGGACGACCTCGGCGGCAGTCCCGGCTCTGCGCGCCGGTCAGGTGATCTGGTACAGCGGCCCGTCGCCGCCCTCAGGGGTGGTGAGACGGCCGCCCTTCGCCGTGATGGCGCCGCACTGCACGCAGTTCGTGTAGTTGACGACCACGTCGACGTCGCCGGTCTGCGGCGCGTCATCCGGGATCTCGTAGACGCCGGCCGGGCACATCCACTTCCAGGTCTCGGCGATCTCGCGCGGGACGTTCTTCTGGACGCGGATGTGGTTGGGAGCGTCGTCGCGTGTCTGGTTGCCGGTGATGTAGACGCTCGAGAGCTTGTCGAACGTGTACGTGCCGTCGGGCTTCGGGTACGAGTCCGCGGTCTTGCCGACGAACATCGGCTGATCGTCGTTGCGGTGAAGCGTCCAGCGCCCGCCGGGGAAACGGCCCTTCGTGGCGATCATCAGGTTGACCAGGGGGCCGCCCTTGATGAGGCCCTTGGAGAACGGCTGGCGGGTGTTGCGCACCTCGTAGAGGTCCTTGCCGATGAACGAGCTCTCGACGGCGTCCTCGTAGGGCTCGAGGCTCTGCCGGCCGCGCTTGAGCGACTCGTAGATCGTCTCGGCGGCGAGCATCCCGGACTTGATCGCGTAGTGGACGCCCTTGAGCGCGGCGAGGTTCACGAGACCGCCGGCATCGCCGACGATCACGGCGCCGGGCATCGACAGCTTGGGCATCGCCCAGTAGCCGCCGGCGGGGATCGCCTTCGCACCCCATGCGACGCGCTCGCCACCCTCGAGGATCTTCTTGACCATCGAGTGCGTCTTGAAGAGCTGGAGCAGGTCGTGCGCCGAGGTGGTCGCGTCGGCGTAGTCGAGATCGACGACGAAGCCGATGCTGACGAGGTCGTCACCGGTCTTCTCGTCCTTCATCGGGTAGATCCACGATCCCCGATCTGGTGGTACTTCGCAGAGATCTTGAGCGGCCAGCCGGCGAGCGTGTGGATCACGCGGTCGAGCGGCTTCTTGACCTTCCAGACCTCCTTCACGCCGAGCTCCCAGACCTGCGGCTCGCGGTCGTCGCCGAGGTCGAACTCGCGGATCGCGGCGCCCGTGAGGCTGCCCCAGCAGCCTTCGGCCAGCACCGTCGCCTGAGCGGTGACGTCTGCGCCGGGCTCGAAGTTGCCGAGCGGCTCGCCCTCGCGGCCACGGCCCTTGTCACCGGAGCGCACGCCGCGCACGACGCCGTCCTCGACGAGCAGCTGGGTCGCCGAGGTCTCCGTCAGCACGTAGGCGCCGGCCTCCTCGGCCTGGGCCTGCATGTAGCGGCACAGCGCTGCGACCGAGATCACCTCGTTGCCGTGGTTCTTCTGCGGCGGCGGGGGCGGGATCCGGACCTTCGTCCTGGAGTTCGGAAGCAGGTAGATCGCCTCCTTCTCGACCTCGCCGTAGGCGAAGCCCTGCTCACGCCACTGCTCGCGCGTCAGCTCGGGGAACAGCTCCTCGAGCGCGCCGGGGCGCATGACGGCACCCGAGAGGTTGTGGCCGCCGCAGGTCTTCGCCTTCTCGATCACCGCGACGGGAACCTCCCCGAGACGCTCCAGCGTCTCGGGGTCATCCGCCAGCAGCTGGAGAAGGCGGTTGGCGCAGGCGAGCCCGGCGGTGCCGCCTCCGACGATCGCGACGCCGACTTCGATGCGGTCGTCCTCGGCGTCGAGCTCGCGCTTGACGAACTCGTCCGGCGAGTCGACCGGGGGCGGGAACGCCCGCGGGACGGCGTGCCCGTTGCCGTTCGCTGACGCCATCGTGCTCAGCTGCCCTTCTTCGCCTTCACGGCCTCGGTCAGCTTGGGCAGGATCTTGTGGAGATCGCCCACGATGCCGAGATCGCTGAACTCGAAGATCGGCGCGTTCGAGTCCTTGTTGATCGCGACGATGTTCTCCGAGTTCTGCATGCCGACCTTGTGCTGGATCGCGCCGGAGATGCCGACTGCGAGGTAGAGCTTCGGCGCGACCGTCTTGCCGGTCTGGCCGATCTGGCCTGCGTAGGGGAACCAGCCCGCGTCGACGACCGCGCGGGTCGCCGCGACGCCGGACTTGCCGCCGAACGCGGCGGCGAGATCCTCGGCGAGCTGGAAGCCCTCGGCAGCGCCCAGTCCGCGCCCACCGGCGATCAGCACGTCGGCACCCTCGATGTCCACGTCGGCGCCGCGCTGCTCGCCGCGCTGGATCATCGACGCCTTGGTCGAGAAGTCGGCCAGCTCGAGCAGGGAGGTCCTCGACGGCCGCGGTGCCCGAGCCGCCCTGCTGGATCTCGAACGCGTTGAGACGGCCGATGATGATCCCGACGGCGCTGCGGAAGTTGATCTCAGAGATCGCCGAGTCGCCGAGTATCGGGCGCTCGGCCACCAGCTTGCCGCCTTCGGCGCGGACCGCGGTGACCTCCATCGCGACGCCCGCGCCGAGGCGGGCCGCCAGACCGGCGCCCACCTCGAACCCGAGCAGACCGCCGCCGAACAGCGCGTATTCGTAGCCGCCCGACTCGATCGCCGCCGCCATCGCGTCGACGACCGGCTGGGCGAGCCCTTCGGGCCCGGCGGCACGCAGCGTCTTGGCTGCGCCATATGCGCCCAGCGAGGAGCAGAGATCGTCGGGGATGCCCTCGCCGACGAGGATCGCGTGGCATTCGCCGCCGATCGCCGAGGCGAGCCTTGCGCCCTCGGAGACGGCGCCGAGTGAGTTCTTGTTGATCGCGCCCTCGTAGTGGAGCGCGTAGACCAGGATGTTGCCCATGGCTGCTTTCAGTCCTTTCCGGGGGCCTAGATGAGCTTGCGCTCGTCGAGCCAGGCGACGATCTTCTCGACCGTCTCGGCAGTGTCCTCGTCCTCGATGATGAGGCCCGGGGCCTTCTGGGGCGGCTGCTTGGAGCCGACCCATTGCGCGGCGGAGTTGTCGCCGCCGACCTTCGATGCGTCGATCTCGACGTCGGCGCTCGCGACGGTGTCGAGCGGCTTCTTCTTGGCGCCCATGATCGCCTTGAGCGACGGGTAGCGCGGCTCGTTGATCGCGTCGCCGACCGAGATCACGGCGGGCAACTGCACCTTGACCGTGTCGTAGCCGTACTCGGCCTGTCGCTCGGCGCGCAGGGCGCCGTCCTCGACGTCGATCTTGATGACCTGCGTCAGCGACGGCATCCGCAGGTGGTCGGCCACCACGGCGCCGATCGTGTAGCACTCGCCGTCATCGGACTGCTGACCGAGCAGCACGAGGTCGGGGCTCTCGCGGCGCAGAGTCTGCGCGAGCGCGTAGCCGGTGGCGGCGACGTCGGAGCCGGCGAGCGCCGCGTCGGTCAAGTGGACCGAGCGGTCGGCGCCGAGCGAGACGGCCTTGTGGAGCGCGCGCACCGCGGACTCCGGTCCCATCGACACGGCGACGATCTCGTCGACGGGCAGCGCGCCGCTCTCCTTGAGCTGCATGGCCGCCTCGATGGCGTGGGTGTCATACGGGTTGAGGTTCTTCTCACCGCTTCGGTCCATGCGCCCCGTCGACGGGTCGATGCGCTTCTGGACTGCGGCGTCTGGCACCTCTTTGACCAGGACGCAGATCTTCACTTCGGGCCTCCTGTGGCAAACGGACGTTCGGAGTGTAACGACGTGGTTGACTGATTAGTCAATCGGGTACCGAGGCAGTCTTGCAGCGGCACCGCGATTCGCGGTGGTTGCGGCGTTTCAGCGGGGTGCCCGCTGGTCTACCGCACCCTGGATGAAGTCGATGATGGCCTGCGTGGGAGCGCCGGGCGTGAAGACCGCGGCGACACCCAGGCGCTCGAGCTCGGGGATGTCGTCAGCGGGGATCGTGCCGCCGACGGTGATCAGCACGTCCTCGATCCCCTGTTCGCTTGCAGCAACTCGACCACGCGCGGGACGAGCGTCATGTGCGCGCCGGACAGGATCGACAGGCCGACGGCGTCGGCATCCTCCTGGATCACCGTCTCGACGATCTGCTCGGGGGTCTGGTGCAGGCCCGTGTAGATGACCTCCATGCCGGCGTCGCGCAGCGCGCGCGCGATGATCTTCGCGCCGCGATCGTGGCCGTCCAGGCCGGGCTTGGCGACGACGACGCGGATCTTCTGTGTCGGAGCGGTGGTCATGGATGACGGGCACCGGCGCGGAGAGTCGCCGCCAGGTCGCCGGCGCGGAATGGTAGTCCGTCACGCAGTGAAGCGACGTGCGGCGCGGCCGCCATGTCGGTGCTCGGCGCGCGCCGCGCCCGCCGGACCTGCTACCTGACGCGCAGCTTGAAGTCCATGCCCGGGTGGATCGTGCAGCTGAACCTGTAGATGCCGCGCCCGTAGGTCCTCGTCATCCGCCGGTGGCGCACCCTCGCTCGCGCGTACCTGCTGGGGATGCTGCGGCCGACGAGATTGTGGGCCAGCCTGCCCGCCCAGACGAACCGCAGCTTCGCCTTCTTCTTCGCGGAGATCGACGAGGGTGAGAAGTAGGAGTCCTTCAGCTTCACCGTCCGGGGCTTCAGCTTGGCCTTGCGGGCCGCTGCCGCTGTGGGCGCGTCGGCCGGCGCGGCCGGCGCCGGCTGCGCGAGCGCCAGCGAGGCGGCGAGAACCGTGACGGATGCGATCAGCGTGCGGTGCATGAGAAGCAAAGGCGAGCAGCTGCGGAACCGGCGTGCCGACGATGTCCGCCGTATGGAAGCACCCGCGTCGCGGCGCGGCGCCGGTCCCGGAGGCGCTCGCTAGAAGACGGGCGTCTCGGTGTAGTCGCCCCAGACCTGCTGCAGCGCGTGGATGATCTCGCCTTCGCTGGCGTGCGCGCGTGCGCAGTCGAGCAGAATCGGCATCAGGTTGCCCTCCCCCGCCGCAGCCGCGCGCAGCTCGGCCAGACGGGCCTCGACGGCAGCGCCCTCACGGCGCGCGCGAACGCCGTGGAGGCGGTCGATCTGCTTGCGCTCCAGCGCAGGGTCGATCTTCAGTGTCGGCGTCAGCTCGTCGTCGCCCTCGGTGAAGGCGTTGACTCCGACGACCAGGCGCCTGTCGGCGTCGATCTCCTGCTGCAGCTCATAGCTCGCATCGGCGATCTCGCGCTGCGGGAAGTTCTGCTTGACGGCGGCGACCATCCCGCCGAGCTCGTCGATGCGGCGGAAGTAGTCGTAGGCCTGGCGCTCGAGCTCGTCGGTCAGCGCCTCGACGAAGTAGCTGCCTCCCAGCGGGTCGATCGTGTTCGCCACACCCGTCTCGTGGGCGATGATCTGCTGCGTGCGCAGGGCGATCCGCACGGCCGACTCCGTGGGCAGCGCCAGCGCCTCGTCGTAGCTGTTCGTGTGCAGCGACTGCGTGCCGCCGAGCACGCCGGCGAGCGCCTCGATCGCCGTCCGCGTGATGTTGTTGAGCGGCTGCTGAGCGGTGAGGCTGACGCCCGCGGTCTGGGTGTGGAAGCGCATCAGACAGGAGCGCTGGTCCTTGGCGCCGTAGCGCTCGCGCAGTTCCCGTGCCCAGATGCGCCGTGCCGCGCGGTACTTGCAGATCTCCTCGAAGAAATCGATCTGAGCGTTGAAGAAGAAGCTCAGGCGCGGGCGCGAAGTCGTCGACGTCGAGGCCGCGATCGATCGCCTGCTCCACGTACGTGAAGCCGTCCTTGAGCGTGAACGCGAGTTCCTGGGCCGCCGTCGATCCGGCCTCGCGGATGTGGTAGCCGGAGATGCTCACGGGATGCCAGCGCGGCATCTGCTGCGAGCACCACTCGATCATGTCCCCGAGCAGGCGCATCGCCGGGTCGATCGGGAAGCACCACTCCTTCTGAGCGATGTACTCCTTGAGGATGTCGGCCTGGATCGTGCCGGCCAGCCGATCCGCGGGTATCCCCTGGCGCTCAGCCGCGACGACGTAGTAGGCGAGCATGATCGCCGCAGGCGCGTTGATCGTCATCGAGACGCTGACGTCGCCGAGGTCGATCCCGCCGAACAGCGTCTCCATGTCGTCGAGCGTGTCGACGGCGACGCCCTCGCGGCCGACCTCACCGAGCGAGCGCGGATGGTCGGAGTCATGGCCCATCAGGCTCGGCATGTCGAACGCCGTGCTGAGCCCGGTCTGACCGTGATCGAGCAGGTAGCGAAAACGCTCGTTGGTCTCCTCCGCGGTGCCGAAGCCGGCGAACTGGCGCATCGTCCACAGCCGCCCGCGATACATCGACGGGTACACGCCGCGCGTGAAGGGATACGAGCCGGGCAGGCCGATCTGCTCGGATTCGGGCAGATCACGCTCGCTGTAGAGCGGCGCGACCGGGACACCCGACAACGTCGTGAAGGACGCGTCGCGCTCGGAGGCCGATCCGTGGGCCGCGCGCCATTCGTCGAGGTCGGCCGCGATCGACTCGCGGCGCGGGGTCGTCGCCATGCGCGAATAGTACGCCGCGCGGCTGCGCCGACGCCCGTGCTTTTCCCGTCGAAGCGGGGAAACCGCCGTTCGGCGGCGCCCACGCGGGCCCTGCCGCAGCCCCGGAATCCGCCGGGCGCCGGGATAGAGTGCGCGCGCGATGACCACTGAGCCGACCACTCCCGCCCCGCCTGCGAGCCCCCGCAAGTCCTCCAACTCAGCGCGGCTGGTATGGCTGATCGTCGGACTGATAGCCGTCGTCGGGCTCGTCACATGGCTCGTGACCAAGGGCGGCGACGACGACAAGTCGTCGGCGGTCACCGTCAAGACAGGCGTGCCGACGGTCATGCCCGAGGCTGACCTGCGGGCTTTCGGTCGCGCCCAGGGCAGGCCCGTGTACTGGGCCGGCCCGCTGCCCAACCGGCGCTACGAGATGACGCGAACGAGCGGCGGGCGCTACTTCGTTCGCTACCTGACGCCGAAGGCGGACGTCGGCGACGCGCAGCCGCGCTTCCTGACGGTCGGCACGTACCCGGGCACGAAGGCCTACGCCGCGCTCGAGGCCGTCGGGAAGAAGGAGGGCTTCGAGAGCATCGAGACCCAGTCGGGCGCTCTTGTGGTCTACGACAAGGAACGGCCCACGAGCGTCTACTTCGCATTCCCCGACCAGAACTTCCAGGTCGAGACCTACGACCCTCGCGATGGCCGCGCGCTGCGGTTCGTGCTCGAGGGCAAGGTCGAACGCCTGCGCTGAGCAGTGGCGCTCGCAGGCGCCTTCGTCGCATTCCCACTGCTCCTGACGTTGGTCGCGACGGGCTGGGGCCTGCTCGTCGAGCAGGCCGCCGGCACGCGCATCCCCGGAGCGCTCCTGCCGGCGCTGGGCCTGGCGGCGCTCGGCGCACTGCTCACGCTCGTCTCCAGAGCGGCGCCTGACCTCGGCCTGCCCGTGGTCGTCGCGGGCGCCGGCGCCGGCCTCACCCTGTGCGCGATCGGCACCGGGCCGCGGGCGGGGTTGGCGTCATTGCGGCCCGACGGCGCGAGCACCGCGGTCGCCCTCACCGCGTTCGCGCTGTTCGCCGCACCCGTCGTCCTCTCCGGCGCACCGGCCGTTTCGGGCTACCTGCGGCTGGACGACACGACGACCCTGCTGGCGCTCGGAGACTGGGTCTTCGAACACGGCCGCAGCACCAGCGGGCTCCCGGCGTCGACCTACGAGGCCACGCTCCAGCTCTACCTCGCGAGCGGCTACCCGGTGGGCAGCATGCTGCCACTGGTCGCCGTCGGCCGCCTCAGCGGGCAGGAGCTGATGTGGCTCTGGATGCCGTTCATTGCGGCCCTCGGCGCGCTGCTCGCGCTGGCGATCGAGATCGTTCTCCGCCCGCTCGCCCCCGACCCCCGCTCGCGCGTGCCCGCGGCTGTCCTCGCGGCCGGGTCCGCGCTGCTCTTCGGTTTCGCACTCTGGGGCGGGATCAAGGAAGTGTGGACCGCGGCGTTCGCGGCACTCGTAGCCGCGCTGGTTCCATGGACGATCGAGGCGACACGGGCCGGGACGCCGGTCGCGGTCACGCGCGGGCTCGTGCCGATTGCCGTCGCCGCCGCCGGGATCGTCAGCGCGGTCAGCGTCGCCGGGCTCGTCTGGGTCCTGCCCGCGGTCGCCGTCCTGGGCGCGGGCGCCGCCGTCCAGCGAGGTCGCAGCCGGCTCGTCCCGGTTGCGCTGCTGGGAACGCTGGTCGGCGCGGTCGCTCTGATCCCCCTCGTACGACAGGTGCCGTTCGTCCGCGGCCTGACGCAGACACCGACCTCAGGCACCGAGTGGCTCGGCAAGCTGCTCGAGCCGCTGAGTGCTCTTCAGGTGCTCGGCGTCTGGCCGGCGGAGGACTTCCGTGTCGACGCGGTCGCCGCCCTGCCGACGGGACTGCTGCTGGCCGCAGTCGTCCTGGGAGCCGCCTGGGCGCTTACGCAGGCGCTCTCCATGCGCGACTGGGGACTGCTGGCATACGGCAGCGTCCTGGTCGCGCCAGCCGCCGTCCTCGCGCTCTCGGACTGGGCCTGGGCGGAAGGCAAGGCCCTGGCGATCGCCTCGCCCGTGCCGCTGGCGCTCGCCGGCGCCGGCGCCGCGAACCTGCTGAGCGCAGGTTCGCGGCAACGACTGGCCGGCGGCGCGCTGCTCGCCGCGATCGCCGCCGGGGTGGTGTGGTCGGACGCGCTCGGTTTCCGCGGCACGACGCTGACGCCGTACGAACGCCACGAAGAGCTTGCCGACATCAACAGGCGATTCGCAGGTCGGGGCCCGACGCTGCTGCCCGAGTACGAGCCGTACGCGGCGCGCTGGTTCCTGCGCGATCTCGACCCCGAGGGCGCCGGGGAGTTGCGGCGGCGGGTCGTTCCGCTCGCGACAGGCGAAACGCTCAAGCCGGGCGAGAGCGCAGACATCGATCGCTTCGCGCTCGGCGCTCTGACCGACTACCCCGCGCTGGTTGTGCGCAGGTCACCGCTCGCAAGCAGGCCTTCGTCCTCGTTCGAGCGCGCCTGGCGCGGGCGCTGGTACGAGGTGTGGGTGCGCAGGCCCGGCGGGCGGCGGGTGATCGAGCACATCGGGCTCGGTGACGGCGTCGACCCCGGCGCGGTCGCGCGCTGCGTTGACGTCCGGCGCCTGGCGCGGAGTGCCGGTCCTACGGGCGTCCTGGTGACGGCGGCGCCACAGCGTCCTGCGGTAGCCGGGCTGAGCGGCGACGGGGCTCCGCGTTCGTGGACGGTGCTGTCCGGCGGCCTGCTCGTTCCCGACGACGACGGCACCGGGACCGCGCGCACGGCGGTGACCGTGCCCCGTGCCGGCCGCTACGAGGTCTGGCTCGGCGGCGGCTTCCGCGGACGGGCGGACGTATCGGTCGACGGACAGTCAGTGGGCAGCGCCCGGCACGAGCTGAGCTATGCGGGCCAGATGGTGCCGTTCGGGTCCACCGACCTGACGGCCGGGCCGCACGATGTCAGCGTGCGCCTGAGCGGCGGCGCACTGCATCCGGGCACCAATGGCCTTGACCGGTTCGCGATCGGGCCGGTCGCCCTCGTGCCCGCTGACGACGAGCAGACGCTGATCGAGGTTCCGGCGACCGAGCCGGACCGGCTCTGCGGCAGGAAGCTCGACTGGATAGAAGCGGCGCGCTGAGGGGTCGGGCAGGGAGCGCACAGGCCTCTCACGACGAGGGCGGGGGGCGTACCGCCCCCCGCCCAGATAGTCGTCGTCCTCGGAGGCCCTACCAGGACCTACCCGATTGCCCTGGTGCTGCTCCGGTAGGTGGTCGTGACGGTCGCCGACGATGCATTCGCATTTCCAGCGTTGCTGATCCGCACGTTGACCACCTGGCCGGCAGTCAGAGGTACGAGATCGGTGTCCACCGCAGCGCAACTGCCGTTGCCGCTGGTGACCGTACAGCTCAGCGCGCTCGCAACTCCGTCGACCATCACCGTGACGACCCGCGAGTCCCCGCCGCTCGGGTTGGTACCCAGAACGATCTGCAGGTCCGTCAGCGTCGCCGACTGATTGACCGTCAGGTTCCCGTTGGTCGTTGTTGCGCTCGGCGCTGACGAGCCGTTCAGAGCGATGAACTGACCGGAGTTGGTCGACCCGCTCAGGTTCGAACTCGTAGTGCCGACCTCAGGCTCGGCGAAGAAGCCCTGGGGACCCTGCGCGCCGGCGGGACCAGCGGGGCCGACCGCACCGTCAGCGCCAGCGGGACCAGCGGGGCCTGGAGCACCGTCAGCGCCGTCCGCTCCGTCAGCGCCCGGGGGACCCTGCGGGCCGACCGCACCGTCAGCACCCGCGGGACCTGTGGGCCGACCGCGCCGTCAGCGCCCGCGGGACCCTGCGGGCCAACCGCACCGTCAGCGCCATTGGCGCCGTCAGCGCCCGCCGGACCGGCCGGCCCGATGTCGCCCTGCGGCCCCTGAGGACCTGCCGGACCCTGCGCACCCGGCGCACCATCAGCACCGGCGCCCATCGGCGCCCGGAGCACCATCAGCGCCCGGAGCACCGTCCACACCGTCAGCACCAGCCGGACCAACCGGACCCTGAGCGCCCGGAGCACCATCAGCACCCGGAGCGCCGTCAGCACCGTCAGCACCAGCCGGACCAGCCGGACCAACCGGACCCTGAGCGCCGTCAGCGCCCGGAGCACCGTCTGCGCCGTCAGCGCCAGCCGGACCAGCCGGACCCTGAGCGCCCGGAGCGCCATCAGCACCCGGAGCGCCATCAGCACCCGGAGCGCCATCAGCACCCGCGCGCCATCGCACCCGGAGCACCATCAGCACCCGGAGCACCGTCCGCACCATCAGCACCAGCCGGACCAACCGGACCAGCCGGGCCTGCCGGACCCTGAGCGCCCGGAGCACCATCAGCACCCGGAGCACCATCAGCACCCGGAGCACCATCAGCACCCGGAGCACCGTCCACACCGTCAGCACCAGCCGGACCAACCGGACCCTGAGCGCCCGGAGCACCATCAGCACCCGGAGCACCGTCCACACCGTCAGCACCAGCCGGACCAACCGGACCCGGAGCGCCATCAGCACCGTCAGCGCCAGCCGGACCAGCCGGACCAACCGGACCCTGAGCGCCATCAGCACCCGGAGCACCGTCCACACCGTCAGCGCCTGCCGGACCAGCCGGACCCTGAGCGCCCGGAGCGCCATCAGCACCCGGAGCGCCATCAGCGCCCGGAGCGCCGTCTACACCGTCAGCGCCAGCGGGACCAACCGGACCAGCCGGACCAGCCGGACCCTGAGCACCCGGAGCACCATCAGCACCCGGAGCACCATCCACACCGTCAGCACCAGCCGGACCAACCGGACCAGCCGGACCCTGAGCACCCGGAGCGCCATCAGCACCCGGAGCACCATCAGCACCCGGAGCACCATCTGCGCCGTCAGCGCCAGCCGGACCAGCCGGGCCTGCCGGACCAGCCGGACCCTGAGCGCCCGGAGCACCATCAGCACCCGGAGCACCATCTGCGCCGTCAGCGCCAGCCGGACCAGCCGGGCCTGCCGGACCAGCCGGACCCTGAGCGCCCGGAGCGCCATCAGCACCCGGAGCGCCATCAGCGCCCGGAGCACCGTCTACACCGTCAGCGCCAGCCGGACCAACCGGACCAGCCGGACCAGCCGGACCCTGAGCGCCCGGAGCGCCATCAGCACCCGGAGCGCCATCAGCACCCGGAGCACCGTCTACACCGTCAGCGCCAGCCGGACCAGCCGGACCCTGAGCGCCCGGAGCGCCATCAGCACCCGGAGCGCCATCAGCACCCGGAGCGCCATCAGCACCCGGAGCGCCATCGGCACCGGAGCACCGTCCACGCCGTCAGCGCCAGCCGGACCAGCCGGACCCTGAGCGCCCGGAGCGCCATCAGCACCCGGAGCGCCATCAGCACCCGGAGCGCCATCTACACCGTCAGCACCAGCCGGACCCACCGGACCAGCCGGACCAGCCGGACCAGCCGGACCCTGAGCGCCATCAGCACCCGGAGCGCCCGGCGCACCGTCCACACCGTCTACACCGTCAGCGCCCGCCGGACCCGCAGGACCAACCGGACCCTGAGCACCCGGAGCACCATCAGCGCCCGGAGCACCGTCCACACCGTCAGCGCCAGCCGGACCCGCAGGACCAACCGGACCCGCCGGACCCGCGGACCCTGAGCGCCATCAGCACCCGGAGCACCTCTCACCGTCCACACCGTCAGCGCCCGCCGGACCCGGAGCGCCATCAGCGCCCGGCGCACCGTCAGCGCCAGCCGGACCAACCGGACCAGCCGGACCCGCCGGACCAGCCGGACCTGCCGGACCCTGCGCACCCGTAGCACCATCAGCACCAGCGGGACCCGCGGCACCTGCCGGACCCTGCGCGCCATCAGCACCAGCAGGACCAGCAGGACCAGCCGCACCATTAGCGCCAGCCGCACCACTCGCGCCAGCCGGGCCGGCCGAGCCGGCCGGACCGGTCGCGCCGGCCGGGCCTGCGGGACCCGCGGGACCGATCGCGCCGACGGGGCCTGCGGGACCCGCGGGACCTCTCGAGCCCCTCGCTCCTGAGCGGGCGAAGCTGAGCTTGCGCTCGGACGTCTTGCACTTGGTCGACTTCTTGACGACGCGCAGCGCACCGCCCTTCTTGGCGACACACGTGTACACAGTCGACGCCGTGGCGGCGTCTCGCGCAGTGGCAGCACCCGCAGCCCCCGGCATCGCCAACAGAGCCACGACGCCAGCGACGCCGACGAACGACCGGTACCCGCGCATCAGTGCAATCCCCCCAATAGGACGTCAGTCACCGGGAATCCCCCCGGAAGCGCGCGATTGTACGCGAATTGCCCGCAACATTGTGAAAAACACCTGACCTGGACGGATGTACTAGCTCAACCGGTCCGCCTCCGCGGTGCCGCCGGCGGCACGCCCGAGGCTCGCCGCGCCGCGACGGCCTTGCCGGCAGTGCCGACGAGACCCATCGCAGCGATCGCAGCGAGCGCCTTGACCTTTCGGCCGAGCTGCTCGAAGCGAAGGATCTCCCACCCCTCCTCAACCGCGATTCGTGCAAGCTCGGCGTCGGGGTTGACGGCGACCGGATGACCGACGAGCCGGAGCATCGGCAGGTCGGACTCCGAGTCGGAATACGCATAGGAGGCGGCGAGATCGATGCCCTCGTCGACGGCCAGTGCGCTGATTCGCTGCGCCTTGCCGTCGCGGTAGGTGAATACGTCCGAGTCACGCCCGGTGAAGCGCCCGTCGACGACCTCCGAGCGTGAGCCGATCCCGCCGTGGAACCCGAGCACGTGCGCGAGCATGTCGGCCATCTCCTGGGATGAGGCGGTCGCGATGTAGACGCGCCTGCCCGAATCCTGGTGGTCGTAGGCGAGGCGCAGCATCTGCGGATACACGCGCGGCAGCACGCCCGCAAGCACCTCGGGCATCATGCGGCGCAGGTCGATCGCCCGCTGCCCGGCGATCATCTCCGCGATCTGCGCGCGCACGCGGTCCGTAGAGGCATCCGTCGACCCGCTCATCCTGAAGCGCGCGTTCTCCAGCGACGATCGAGGCCATCCGCCTGCGCGAGATGATCCCGGCGTCCATCGCGGCCCGCGCCCAGTAGAAGCCCGAGGACCCCGCGACGAGAGTGCGGTCCAGATCGAAGAAGGCGGCTGCGCTCACACGCGAACGATCAGCGCGTCGCCCTGTCCGCCGCCGGAGCAGATCGCCGCGCAGCCGAGGCCGCCGCCGCGGCGGCGGAGCTCATGGACGAGCGTCGCGATGATCCGGGCCCCCGAAGCCCCGATCGGGTGACCGAGCGCCACGGCACCGCCGTTGACGTTGACCTTCTCCTCGTCGATGCCGAGCATGCGGATCGAGTTCAGCGCGACCGACGCGAACGCCTCGTTGATCTCCCATACGTCGATGTCCTGAGCGCTGAGGCCGGCCTTCTCGAGCGCCTTCTCAGCTGCGCGCGCAGGCGTCGTCGCCAGGTACGCGAAGTCGTTGGCCGTCTGCGCATGGGCGACGATCTCCGCAAGCGCCTCCTTGCCGTTCGCGGCCGCCCACTCGTCGGACGCGAGGACGATCGCGCCCGCGCCGTCGTTGACGCCCGGGGAGTTGCCGGCCGTATGCGAGCCCTCCTTGCCGACCAGGCCCGGAAGCTTGGCGAGGGCCTCGAGCGTCGAGCCCCGGCGCGGCCCTTCGTCGACCTCGACGACCGTGTCGCCCTTGCGGCCCTTGACCGTCACCGAGACGATCTCCTCGGGCAGGCGCCCCTCATCGGTGGCCTTCAGCGCAAGCTCGTGCGAGCGCAGAGCCCAGCGGTCGAGGTCGGGGCGCGTGATCTCCAGTTCGTCGCCGATCTCCGTCGCCTCGTCGAACATCTGGCGACCTGAGAACGGGTTTGTGAGGCCGTCTTGAACCATCGCGTCGAGCGTCTTGGCGTCGCCCATCCGATAGCCGAAGCGCGCATCCGGCAGCAGGTAGGGAGCGTTCGACATCGACTCCATGCCGCCGCCGACGCCGACCTCGAGATCACCGGCGCGGATCGCCTGGTCGATGATGCACCGACGCGCGCAGACCGGAAGCGCAGACCTTGTTGATCGTCTCCGAGGAGACCTCCTTGGGCACCCCGGCCGCGATCTGCGCCTGACGCGATGGAATCTGGCCCTGGCCGGCCTGCAGAACCTGACCCATGACGACGTGCTGGACCTGCCCGGGCTCGACGCCGGCCCGGTCCAGCGCGGCCTCGATGGCGATTGCGCCCAGCTCGGTGGCCTTGAGCGACGCCAGTCCGCCGCCCATCTTTCCGATCGGAGTACGGGCGCTGCCGAGGATGACGGTCTTGGGCATGAGGTCGGGCTCCGTGGGTCAGGGCGCGAGGCGCCGGAAGGGTCTGCGAATCATAGGGTCGACCTGATTCCGGCCATCGGCGCGACCCAGGCGGCCTGGGCCCCGGCGACCGCCAGGACGCCGTCCGGGAGCCCAGCGTAGGGTTCCGCGCCATGATCTTCGAACTGCCCGACGACACCCGGCTGCTGCAGAGCACGGTGCGTGACTTCGCGGTCCAGGAGGTCGCGCCGGCCGCCGAGGAACTCGACCGCACGAAGTCGTTCCCGTACGAGCTGGTGAAGAAGATGGGCGCACTCGGCTGGATGGGCATCCCCTTCCCCGAGGAGGTCGGCGGCGCCGGCGGGAGCACGCTGCAGTACGCGATCGCAGTCGAGGAGCTGACGCGCGCCGACTCGTCGGTGGCGATCACGCTCTGCGCCCACACGTCGCTCGGCACGCAGCCGATCTACCTGTTCGGCTCCGACGAGCAGAAGCGGCGGCTGCTGCCCGACCTCTGCGCCGGGCGCAAGCTCGGCGCGTTCGGGCTGACAGAGCCCGAGGCCGGCTCGGACGCGGGCAACACCAAGACGCGCGCACGGCAGGACGGCGGCGAATGGGTCATCGACGGGGCCAAGCAGTTCATCACCAACGCGGGGACCGAGATCTCAGGTCACGTCGCGATCACCGCCGTGACAGGTGAGAACGAGATATCGAACCTGATCGTCGAGAACGGCACGCCCGGGTATGAACAGGGCACCCCGTACCGCAAGATGGGCTGGAACGCCTCCGACACGCGGCCGCTGACCTTCACCGACTGCCGCGTCCCGGAGGAGAACCTGCTCGGTCCTCGCGGCGGCGGCTTCAAGCAGTTCCTGCACATCCTCGACATCGGCCGGATCGGTGTCGCCGCGATGGGGGTCGGGCTCGCGCAGGGCGCGCTCGACGAAGCGCTCGCCTACGCCAAGGAGCGCCGCGCCTTCGGCAAGCCGATCAGCAAGTTCCAGGCGATCCAGAGCAAGCTCGCGGACATGGCCACGGAGATCGAAGCCGCACGGCTGCTGACCTACAAGGCCGCCTGGGAGAAGGACGAGGGCCGCAACTTCACGCTGACCGCGGCGCAGGCGAAGCTCAAGACCGGGCGCCTGGCGGTTCGCGCCGCCGAAGAGGCGGTGCAGATCCACGGCGGGTACGGCTTCATCGAGGAATACCCCGTCTGCCGCTTCTATCGCGACGCCAAGATCCTCACGATCGGCGAGGGCACCGATGAGGTGCAGCAGATGGTGATCGCACGCGCTCTCGGCGCGTAGTGGACTCCTCCGCCGCCGACCCGGACCGGAGCCGGGACGAGAACCGCTCGGGTCCAGCGCGGCGTCCGCCGCTTGCCCCCACCGCCCTGGCCCGGATGCGCCGCGGCACGCCGCGACGCTCCGCGCTGCTGCTGTTCGTCGTCCTGTTCGCGGTCTATGCGGCGGGCGCGGGACTCCACTCGCGTCCGGGCTCGGACCTGCGTCCGAGCGAGGCACACGTGCTGCTGACGACCGAGTCGCTCGTGTCCGGCGGCGACTTCGAGCTGACCGACGACTACCGCCGGCGCGCGTGGTCGAGCTTCTACGGCGGTGAGCTGCGACCGAACTCGCTGGCGCTCGACGGGCGCCTGGTGGAGGTCCAGGGTCTTGCCTTCCCGGCGCTTCTCGCCCCCGCGTACGCGCTCGGAGGACGGATCGCCGTCGAGCTCCTGCTCGCCGCGATCATGGCGCTCGGCTTCGTGATCGCGGCAGCGCTCGGCCGCCGCCTCGTTCCGGATCCGTGGGCCTCATGGGCTGCGCTGGCGATCGGCTTGAGCCCGCCTGCGGTGATCGCCGCGACCACGATCACGCCCGTTGGCCTCTCGGCGACGCTGATCGCAGGGGCCGCGCTGCTCGCGCTGCGGGTCAGGGACTGGCCGGCCGCGCGCCCGGCGGCCGGCTGCGCGGCGCTGCTGGCCACCATCCCCTGGGTCGCGCCGCCTGCGATCCCCGCTGCGGCGGTCGTTGCCGCCGCCCTCGTGCGCTGGCTGAGGCGCCGACGGCGCACCTGGACCGGCCTGGTGACGATCGAGATCGTCCTGCTGTCGGTGATCGTCTGGGTCACCGTCAACCGCAATCTGTTCGGCGGGCTGACCCCCTACAGCTCATCCACGCAGACCGACGGCCTGACCGGAGCCGCCGATGCCGGCGACTACTTCGAGCGCCTTCCGCGGGCCGCCGGGATCCTCATCGACCCACAGATCGGCGTGCTGCTCTACGCACCTGTCGCCGCACTGGCCGGCCTCACGCTGTGGTCGCTGTGGCGCCGGCATCGTGACCGGCTGCCGCAGGCGTTCCCGGCGGAGGTCGGTGTCGAGGTGGCCGCGGCGCTGCTCGCAGCGATCTGCCTGGCGACGATGCTCACGGCCGTCGCGCTGACGCCTACGCTCGACGGGCGATTCCCCGGCGAGCCGCTCGTCGTCGCGCTGCCCTGCGCCGCGGCGCTGTGTGCATGGTCGGCGCGCCGGCACCGATCGCTCGCACTGGCACTCGCGCTGGTCGGCATGACACTCACCGCAGCGATGCTGATCGGGGCTCGCGTCGCAGAGCAGTCGGCGGTGTCACCGGTCCAGGGAGTTCCGTGGAGCATCCTCGGCGAGGGCGACGCCCTGCGCTGACGCTCAGCGCGGGTCGAAGCGCTCGAGGATCTCGGTCGCAGCGCTCGCGGGGTCGAGCCGGCGCGCGACGACATCGTCGAGCAGCTCCTGAAAGCGGGCATCTTCACTCAGACGTGCCTCGAGGCGATGCCGAACACGGAACGTGCAGATCGACAGGACCTCGTTGCGGAGATTGCGGCGCCGGCGTTCGGACAACGTCCCTTCGGCCTCGATGTGAGCGCGATGGGCGTCGAGCTTCTCGACCAGCTCGCCTACGCCCTCACCGCGAGCGGCCTCGGTCTTCACGATCGGCACCGTCCAGCCTCCGGTCGCCGGAGCCAGCGAAAGCACGCCGCGGATCTCGCGAACCATCGTGTCCGTCAGCGGGTGGTCGGCCTTGTTGACGACGATCACGTCGGGGATCTCCATGATGCCCGCCTTCAGCGCCTGGATGGAGTCGCCCGAGCCGGGCATCAGGACGAGCACGACCGTGTCGGCGTGATCGATGACGTCGACCTCCGCCTGCCCCACGCCGACCGTCTCGAGGAAGACGTCCCTGCGACCGGCCGCGTCCATCAGCAGGGCCGCCTGAAGTGCAGCCTCGCTCAGGCCGCCGAGCGCACCGCGGTTCGCCATCGAGCGGATGAATACCCCGGGGTCGAGGAAGTGGTCGGTGAGGCGGATGCGGTCGCCCAGCAGAGCGCCGTGCGTGAACGGCGAGGACGGGTCGATCGACAGCACGGCGACGGTCCTGCCCTGGGCCCGGCGCTCCTTCGTCAGCGCGCCGATCAGCGTCGACTTGCCTGCGCCCGGGGCGCCGGTGATGCCCACGATCATCGCCTTGCCGGTGTGCGGATAGACCTCGCGTACGAGCTCCCAGCCGCGAGGATCGTCGGACTCGACGAGGGTGATCGCCCGCGCAAGCGCACGCTGATCGCCGGCAAGCAGCCGCTCGGCGAGGGTCTGCTGTGCCTGGGCTCCGGACACCGGCGCGGAGGGTAGCGGGCCGTTCTCGCGATAATCGCTCCGGTGGAGCCGGCTGCACAGATTCAGGAGCACTCGCCGCCGGGGCGCACGCCGAGAGGCGAGCCGGCGCCGCTTCACGGCGGCCCGCTCACATTCCTGCGCTTCGCTCGGGCGCACGGGATGCTCAACCTCAAGTACGCGCGGCTGCTCGCGCGCTGGGGCTGGCTGCGTTTGCGCTGGCGGGGCCGCCTGCGCAGCGACGGCGTTGCGTTCGTCGGGCCCGGCGTGACGTTCGAGATCGGCCGCGGCGCCGTCGTCCACCTCGGGCGTTGGTCGTGGATCGGCCATGGCTGCAAGATCCGCGCGCACGAGGGAGAGGTCAGGATCGGCGCCAAGACCGTCCTCGGACAGGAGTGCACGATCTCCGCCTTCCAGCACGTATCGATAGGCCGCGAGTGCATCGTCGCCGACCGCGCGATGTTCATCGACTTCGACCACGCGGTCGTGGACGTCGAGACCCCCGTCCGCCGGCAGGGCATCTACAAGCGCGACGTGAACATCGGCCACAACGTCTGGATCGGCTATGGGGCGTGCTTCCTGCGAGGCGTCACCGTCGGCGACAACGCGATCATCGGGACGAACGCCGTCGTGACGCGCGACCTCCCGGCAAACGCGGTCGCGGGCGGAATCCCTGCGCGAATCCTGCGGATGCGCGACGAGCCGACCCGGCTCCGCTGGGAGTGACGCTGCGCGACACTTGACATCCCCGACCCTGACGGAGCGACCGATGCGGCTCGAAGGCATCCACCACATCACGGCGATCACCGGCGACGCGCCCGGGAACGTCGACTTCTACGCGCGGGTACTCGGGCTCCGGCTCGTCAAGAAGACCGTCAACCAGGACGACCCGTCGATCTACCACCTCTTCTACGCCGACGAGCGGGGCGAGCCCGGCTCGGACCTGACGTTCTTCGAGTTCCCCGGGGCGCGGATGGGCCGCGCGGGCGCCGGGATGGTTCACCGCATCGTCTGGCGCGTGGCCTCCGAGCAGTCGCTCGACTTCTGGCAGCAGCGCCTCTCGGCGGAGGGCGTCGGTACAAAGCGCGAGTCCGGCGGGCTCCGCTTTGCAGACCCCGAGGGCCTGGAGCACGAACTCGCGGCGATCGAAACGCCGGACGCGCCGCTGATCGCCGAGCACCCGGAGATCCCCGCCGAGCTGGCGCTGCAGGGCTTCGATGCCGTCCGCGCCTACAGCGCCGACCCCGAGCGCAGCCGCGGACTCCTCGAGGCGCTCGCGTTCGAGGCATCCGAAAAGGGCTGGGAGGCGCGCGGCGAGCGCCGCGGCGGGCGCTACCTGCTGGACCCGCCACCGGCCGAGCCGGGAAACGAGGGCGCCGGAAGCGTGCACCACGTGGCGTGGGCGTGCACGCTCGAGGAGCAGATGCGGTGGCGTGAGCGCGCCCTGCGCGCGGGCGCCCGGGTCACCCCGCAGATCGACCGCTTCTACTTCCAGTCGCTGTACTTCCGTGAGCCGAGCGGCGTGTTGTTCGAGCTGGCGACGATCGGGCCCGGCTTTGCGGTCGACGAGGATCCTGCGCACCTGGGCGAGCGGATATCGCTGCCGCCCGCCTTCGAGCACCTGCGCGCGCAGGCCGAGCGCGAGCTGACGCCGCTCCCGAACCCGCGAGCCGGCTGGCCGTCGCGAAGCGCGGGCTAGCGGCGACGACGCGGCGGCCGCGGTAGCGTCACCCCATGGCGACGGTATTCCCCGGCAGGTACACGGCCGACGTGGACGGCGACTTCGTCGTCTTCCTGATCGGGATGCGGATCAACAAGCCGCTGAAGTTGCGGCTCTGGTGGCCCGTGTTCAGCGCGATGAGGCCGATGCTCAAGGCCCACGAGGAGAACCCCGACATCGGCGTGCTCGACACACGCGTCGCGCTGATGTCTCCGCGTGAGCCGCTGATCATCCAGATCTGGCGAAGCTTCGACGACCTCGAGCGCTTCGCGCGTGAGGACATGCTTCACACCGAGCCGTGGAAGAGCTACTTCAAGGCCGTCGGCGTCAACAGCGGAGACGTCGGCATCTGGCACGAGACCTTCCAGGTCCGCGCCGGCGAGTACGAGTCCGTCTACGGCAACATGCCGCGCTTCGGGCTGGCGAACGCCGGCGAGCACCGCGGGCTCGGGTCGGCGTCGCAGGCGCGGGAACGGATCGGCGCAAAGGCCTGATCCGGGCGTCAGACCGGCCCGCGCGCTCAGAACCGCGCAGAGGCCGCCACGCCGAGGACCTCCGCGTAGAGCGCAGCGGTCTGCCGCGCGACGTCGGCCCAGTCGAAGCGCAGCACATGCTCCCCGGCCTCGAGCACGAGCCGGTCGCGCAGCGGCTCGTCGGTCAGCAGACGCTCGATCATCACGCCCAGGTGCTCAGCGTCACCACCGTTGAAGCGCAGGCCGACGCGCTCCCCCTCCGGAACGACCTCCCGCAGCCCGCCCGTGTCGGCGACGATGCAGGGACAACCGCTGGCCATCGCCTCAAGCGCCACGAGCCCGAACGGCTCGTAGATGCTCGGAACCACGCAGAGGTCGGCGATCCGGTAGAGCGAGTGCAGCACGTCGTCACCGATCCAGCCGAGGAACGTGCCGTGCTCGAGCAGCCCCAGCTCCTCCGCCTGAGCCTTGAGCTGCTCCTCGTGCGTGCCGGAGCCGGCGACCAGGAAGCGGACGTTGCCCAGTTCCTCGATGATCGGTTGCAGCGCATCGAGCGCAAGCTGGAACCCCTTCTCGTAGACGAGACGGCCGACCAGCAGCACGAGCTTCTCGTCCGGCGCCGCGAAGCGCCCGCGCAGGGTGTCGAGGTCGTCGACCGGCTGGAGGTCCATCGGGTCGATCCCGTTGGGGATCACCGACACCTGCCGCTCATCGAGATCGTAGATGTCGCAGACGTGCTCGCGCATGTAGTACGAGCAGGTGATGACGCGCTCGGCGCGCTGCGCCATCCAGCGCTCGGTGCCGTGGATGTGACTCTGCGGGTGCTTGTCGACCCAGCCCTGGTGGCGGCCGTACTCGGTCGCGTGGATCGTCATGACGAGCGGGCAGCGAAAGCGCTTGGCGAGATGGTCACCGGCGACTGCGACCAGCCAGTCGTGACCGTGGACGAGATCGAAGTCCAGGCGATCGCCGAGCTCGACGCCCGCGGCGAGCATGTCTGCGTTCATGTGCTCGATCCAGGCGACGAACTCGCTCAGGTCGCGCGGCCGGCGCGGCTCGCGAACGCGGTGGACGGTGACGCCACCGCGCAGCTCCTCCGAGGGCATCGTCTCGTCGCCGCGCGTCAGCACGTGGACCTCGGTGCCCATGGCGACGAGCGCCTCCGACAGCTTGCGGACGTGGCGAGCCAGACCGCCTTCGACGATCGGCGGGTACTCCCACGAGAGGATGAGGACGCGGCTCACGGCTCAAGCAGCGGCGCAGCGCTGAGGAACGGGGACAGATTGCGCACCGCCGGGTCCGGGGAGCGTATCGAGTGGAGAGCCTCATCCAGGGCGGCGCGATGCCCTGCGATCCGCTCGAGCGCGTAGGGACCGGCGAGCTCGCGCGACTCGAGGAAGGCCCAGTCGCTGGCCTGAAGCGCCAGCAGCTCGCGGACCGCGCGGACCGGAACCCGCGGCCCTCGCGCCAACACGCGAAGCTCCGCTTCGCGCTGGGCGACGGCGATCTGCCGGACCTGAGGCCCCGACCAGGTCCAGAGCGTCGGCGGCTGGCCCCACGTCGTGGGCTCGTCGAAGTCAGCAGGCCACGGCGCGGTCGCGACGTCCTCGAGCGCGTCGTCGAGGTGCACCAGCGCAACGCCCCGCTCACGGCATGCCGCCGCGAACTCGGCGAGGAAGGCAGGCCCCTCATGCCAGTGATGTCCGAACAGCTCGGTGTCGAAGGCAAGCGTGCAGAGGCCTCCCGAGGCGGTCCGCGCGGCGCAGCGCTCAACCAGCTCGGCGGCGTCGGCGCGCACCTGCGCCAGCGCGCGCTGCGGGTCGTAGACGGCGCCGTCGTTGGCCCAGGGCTTGTGGTCGCGCGCAGTGCGGTGATGATCGTCGCGATAGGCGGCGCGCGAGGGGAACCCCGCCTGCCCCCAGACCAGATCGACCAGTTCGCGATCGATCGGCACCAGCAGAGGCCCGGCAGGGCTCCGCAGCGGCACCAGGTGACGGGGGTCTCCGGGCCCGAACAGGCTTGTCAGCTCGACGCACGCGGCGTGCACGCCGGCCTCCTCCAGCAGCGGATCGAGCCACGGCTCGTGCGCGCACTCGGGTAGCCAGAAACCGCCGCGCCACTGGCGTGCGAAACGCTCGCGGTGACTGGAGACGCCGGCCTGGAGCTGTAGGCGAGCGCCCGCGTCCGTGGCCAGCAGCGGCAGGATCGCGTGTGTCGCAGTGCTCGTCCAGGCCGCGTGCGGCGCCAGCTGCGAGATCAGGTCGCCGCGCGCCTCGAGCTGCGCGAGCGCCCGCTCGTACTGGCCGGACGCGCGCTCGAGCTCTGCGGCGAGGTCCTCCCTCCCGGCCTGGCGACATGCATCGACATCGAGCCGGTGCGAGGCCGGGCGAACGTCGCGGAGAAACGCGGCGCAGCGCTCCAGCGCACCTGGGGCGGAGAGCTGATCGCAGAGCACCGGGGTCAGCGACAGCGTGTAGGGCGCGCCGGAATCGAGGACGTCGAGCACCGGCAGGTAGCTCGTCGCTGTCGCCTCCCACAGCCACTCCTCGCCGAACGGCCATGTCCCAAAGCCCTCCACGTAGGGCATGTGGGTGTGCAGAACGACCGCTACGCGGCCCGGCGAGCTCACGGGCGACAGACCGCCAGGAAGTCCAGCGCGCTGTCGAGGCCGCCGGGCGACAGACGGAAGTCCCGCGTCGTGAGCGCCGGCGTGAAGCGATCGTAGAAGGGCTTGGTGATGCGCAGCCCAGTGTGGAGCGCATCCCAACCCAGACGTTCGATCGCGGCCTGATGAAGGGCCAGCTTGCGCGCGTGGAACAGACCGAGCAGATCGACCGATGCGAAATGCTCGGAGCAGAGCGACCTGAACTCCTCGGCGCGGTATTCGTGGACGTGCCAGGGGTTCCCGGAGCGCGCCGCGCCCTCAGGCGCCAGCGTCAGGACGTTCGGCGTCGAGACGTAGACCACACCCGACGGCCCGGCGAGCGCCTTGAAGTGCTCGAGCACCTCGCCGGGGTTCGTGACGTGCTCGATCGTCTGAAGAAAGACGACCGCGTCGCACGGCTCGACGTAGGCGTCGATCAGCGCGCGCTCGAAGCTCAGGTTCGCCGAGCGGTAGCGGGCGGCCGCGTGGGCGTGAGCCTCCGGGTTTGCGTCGACGCCGACCACGGAGGACGCTCCCGCGGCGAGCACCTCCGACCCATAGCCCTCGCCGCAGGCCATGTCGACGACGCGCAGACCGCGGACGCGCGCGGCGATCCACTCGTAGACGACCAGATGACGCTGGAACCAGTAGTTCTCCTCGGGCACGTCGGGCAACGTGCGCTCCCCGGTGAGCTCGAGCGGCGGAACACCGTCGGGCTGCCCGCTCTGGAAGATGCGCGGCGCGGCGGGATCTGTGCGCTCGGGCGCGGCGGCGTCGGTCATGCGAGCGCCTGAGGGTAGACACGTGGTCGCAGATCGCGACCGGCGTCAGTTGAGTTCGTACGCGGTGGGGTCGAGGTTCGCAGCACGGCGACGGTACGTGCTCCACAGCCACGGCCACTGGTTCGGGTCGTTGCCGTTCTCGTCGAGGTACCAGCTCGTGCAGCCGGTGTGCCAGACGGTGCCGGCGAGCGCCGCGCGAAGTTCGCGGTCGAATGCCTCGGCCGCCTGCGCCCGCAGCTCGATCGTGCGAGCACGCCGGCGCTCGAGCTCTCGCAGCCCGGCGATCACGTGCTGGGCCGCTGCCTCGACGACATAGATGACCGACCCGGTGCCCCCGTTCGTGTTGGGCCCGTACAGAAGGAACATGTTGGGGAAACCGCTGACGGTGACCCCCAGGTATGCCTTCGGGACGCCGTCCCAGGCCTCCGTCAGCGTGACGCCACCGCGACCGACGACCTCCATCGGAGCGACGAATGCGTGCGACTCGAAGCCTGTTCCGAACACGATGACGTCAGCAGCGCGCGTCTCCCCTCCCGCTGTCTGCACGCCGTCCCGCGTGATTCGCTCGATCCGATCGGTCACGAGGTCGACGTTGGGGCGCGTCAGCGTCGGATACCAGTGGTCGGTGAGCATGATCCGCTTGCAGCCGATCTCGTCGCGCGGCGTGACCTTGTCGCGCAGCGCCGGGTCCTCGATCGCCTTGCGGATCTGCCGGCGGCCGACGGCCGCGAACGGGCGCAGCAGCCAGCGTCGGCCGGTCATCGCCGCCGCGCCGAACTCCATGAAGGCGAACGTCGCCATCCGGTCGATCCGCTGCAGCGCAGGCAGGCGCCTGAAGAGGCGCCGCGCGCGCGGCCCGTAGGCGTGGTCCATCTTCGGGATCGTCCATCCGGGGGAGCGCTGGTAGATGTCGAGCTGGGCGACCGAGGGCTGAATCGCGGGAGCGACCTGGATCGTGCTGCAACCGGTGCCGATCAGCGCAACCCGCTTGCCATTCAGGTCGACATCGTGGCGCCAGCGCGCGGTGTGGAACGACGGACCATCGAATTCATCCACACCGGGGATCGGCGGGATGACCGGCAGCGAGAGCTGGCCGCATGCGGTGAGCAGCACATCGACCTCGTGCCGCCCGGCACTCGTCTCCAGCACCCAGCGCCCGCGCGCCTCGTCGAAGACCGCACGCGTCACCTCGGTGTTCAGCCGCACGCGATCCAGCACGCCCTCGCGCCGGGCCACGTCCTCGAGGTACGCCTGGATCTCGTGCCCGGGCGAGTAGCGCCGTGACCAGTCCGGGTTCGGGGCGAACGAGAACTCGTAGAGGTGCGACGGCACGTCGCAGGCGATCCCGGGGTAGCTGTTGAAGTTCCAGACGCCGCCGACCCGCTCGCCGCGCTCGAACACGGTCACGTCGTGATAGCCGGCACGGCGCAGCATCACGGCGGCGCCGATGCCGCCGAAGCCCGCGCCGACCACGGCGATCGACGGGCGACCGGCGGGGCCGGCGGGGCGGTGTGCCTCGGCCGCGCTGTCAGCGAGTGTCATGAACCGGACTAATACCACTCAGCCAGCGACGGCGACCAGCTGTTCCCGCTCATCGGCGAGTCCTGCGTCGCGGCCGACGCGCACCTCGCCGCCGCGCTGAGGCGAGGAAGTGATGAAGCGAGCGACGGCCTTCTCGTCGGCTCCGACCGGTTCCAGATGGACGGCACCGGCGATCGCCCGCAGCACGACCTCCATCTCCATCAGAGCGAAGGACGCACCGATGCACCGCCTCACACCCCCACCGAAGGGAATCCATGCGTAGCCCGGTACGTCCTCCTCGAGGAAGCGCCCGGGTCGGAACCGGTCGGCGTCGGCCCCCCAGAGCTCCGGGCGGCGCTGAACCAGGTAGATGCTCGGCGCAAGCACGCTGCCGGCGGGGTACGTGTGTTCGCCGACCTCGAGCGGCTCCTGAAGCGTCCGCAGAACGTTCATCAGCACCGGGCGCAGGCGCAGCGCCTCCTTGCTGACCGCTTCGGCGTAGGCCGTCTCATCCGTGCGTGACTCGTCCTCCAGGCGCCGCAGCGACTCGGGGTGGCGCGTCAGCCGCTCGAACGCCCATGCGAGCGCCGTGGCGGTCGTCTCGTGGCCGGCGACGATCAGCGTCACGAGCTCGTCGCGCAATTCGGCGTCGGACATCGGCGCGCCGTTCTCGTCACGGGCGAGCAGGAGCATCGAAAGCACGTCTTCGCGCTGCTCGAGGTCGGTCATCGAGCGGCGCTCACCGATCAGCTCATAGATCTGCCTGTCGACCGGCGCCGCGATCCGGCTGTGCTGGCGGCGAACGATCGGGTGGTCGGGGCCGAAGACGATCGCTGACAGCAGGTGCTTGGTGTCGGCGAACCATTCCAGGAACCGATCGAGCGGCTCGGCGAGCGCGGCGTGGCGCTCGCGATCGGAGGCCCTGACCCCCAGCACCACCTCGAGGATCACCTGGAGCGCGATCGCCTGGGTGTGCGGGCGAAGGCTGAAGGCGCGCCCCCTCGGCAGGCGCTCCACGTGCTCCCGCGCGACGCGCTCCATCGCCTCACGCTGGGCCCGCAGCCTGTCGCCGTGGAAGGCGGGCAGCAGCAGGCGCCGCTGGCGCATGTGCTCGTCCTCGTCAAGCACCAGCACCGAGTGCCGGCCGAGCGGCGTTCGCAGGATCTCGTTCGCATCACCGGCGTGGACGACCGACGGCGGCGCCTGAAAGACCTGCTTGATGGCGTCAGGGTGCGCCAGGAGGTTCCACGGCCGGCGCTCCCAGTGGACACGGAACGCATCGCCGTAGCGCGCATGCAACTCCTGCAGGTAGGACGACTCGTCGCGCGTGAAGCGCAGTGTCTGGACGGCCCGAAGCGTGCGGGGACCGGGCGGGGCACTCGTTGCCGTGCTCATCCCGCGACGCTCGCGGAGATCCTCCCCGTCGTGTGTGACGCACATCACCATTGGGTCATCAGAGTATGTAGACCTGTAGGCATGGCCAGCAGATGCCCGCACGGCCGCATACACCCGACGTCAACCGCCCGTCGTCGGACTCGCAGATTTCGCTTGTTGAGTTTCATGCAGACGTACCCCGATGACTCCGCTTGCCTGGACCGGCTGTGGCGCGACCGCTACGCACCGGACGGGCACACGGCCGACTGCCCGAAGTGCGAGAAGCCGCGTCGCTTCCATCGCACTCGCACGCGGGCGTCCTACACCTGCGATTCGTGCGGCCTGCACATCCATCCGATGGCCGGAACGATCTTCGAGAAGTCCACGACCTCGCTTCAGCTTTGGTTCTACGCCATGTACCTGATGACGAGCACTCGCTGCGGGATCTCCGCCAAGCAGCTAGAGCGCGAACTGGGCGTCTCATACAAGACGGCTTGGCGCATGATGAACAAGATCCGCAACGACCTGATGAACGACACGGATGACGCGCCGCTTGAAGGCGAAGTCGAAGTGGACGAAACGGGCGTGCATGGCCGCAAGCGCGTCAAGGGCACGCGCTCTGAGGCTGCCCGCTGGCGCGAGGCGCAGCCCTCGGTCCTCGGGATGGTCGAGCGCGGCGGACGGGTCCGCCTGCGCGTCATCCCCTCACGTCGCGGCGAGCCGCTTAGTAGAGAGGTCCGGTCCAACGTCAACCCAACGTCGATCCTGTTCACAGACGACTGGATGTCCTACAAGCCGCTGCGGACCGTGTACTCCGACCATCGCGTCATCAACCACTCGGCTGGCTCAGTACGTCGTCGGGTCGACGCACACGAACACGATCGAAGGGTTCTTCGGGAACCTCAAGACTGGGATGCGCGGCGCGTACAAGCACGTCTCGCGGCGCTGGCTTCAGTCCTACTTGGACGAGTACGCATGGCGCCACAACGCGCGGCGCTCGCCCGCGTCGATGTTCGAGCAGCTACTTACCCGCGCGGCGAGCGGGGTCTAGCGGCTTCGCCGCCTTACTCAGCACGCGCTCGACATCCTCGCGCTCAGGCACGGGGATCTCGATTGGCTTCGCGCCCTTCTTGCGCGGCTGCGTCTGCTGCGTGGGGCCGTCTTGCTTCTCATCGCCCATGTAGGCGAGGGTACCGCGCCATGGGGTCACCACTGGCTGGCGTGGAATTAAAGCTCGGTCGCGCAAAAGAGTGCTTGTGCCTCTTGGAGTCCGAGCGCACGCGCCTTCTCGAGATTCCAGGGAAACCGCATAGTCGGACACCTCGATACGGAGAGCGGCGAATACGTCATATGCGCCCCCGGCGAGCAGCCGGCGCTGTCCCTCGGGATCGTCGTCGGGGAGTTCGCCCACGCCCTCCGGTCGGCGCTCGACAACATGCTGTGGCAGCTCGTGCTCGCCCGCGCCGCCGTCCCAAGCATGCGGACCCAGTACCCCATCTACGAAAAGGAAGCCAACGCGCCAGGGGAGAGAGGCGGAACCTGGAATGACTCCTCCGGGCCGCTGATCGCGGGCATACGCACCGAAGATCGGACATTTATCAAGGGGCGTCAGACCGTTCCAGGCGGGAAGGAACGCGGCGTGGCACCCACTCGCCCTTCTCGCCGATCTCAACAACATCGACAAGCATCGGTTCGTTCATGCCGCGTTCGCGGCAGCCGCCAGCCTGCATACCCCCACCGAGGGCGCAATCATCTTCCCCCACCGCAGGGGACAGCCAGGCATCGTCGTCCACCCGTCCGGCGGGGACATCGAAGTGGTTCCCCGAATCCTTGGGGGCGGCCGACCGTACAACCCCGACACCGCGATTACGAGTGCGGTGTTCATGCTGATGAGCGGCAACATCACCTACGCCATCCTTGGCAGACCCAAAGGCGATGATCCCACAGAGATCATGCGAGGCGCACTCGTTGGTGGTGCCACCTCCGTTCCACCTGACGTGCGCGTGGACCCGGCCCCTGCGGTCGAGATATCGCTTAGTGACCGGGAAAAGCCGATGACCGTCTACGACTTCCGCGACATCGCCCGTGAGGTCAGCACAATCATCGACCACTTCCGGCCCATCATCGGCTAGGGCGAGCGAGTTATAAGCCCCGTGGGGCGTCTGCTTGCCATGCTCATCTACAGGGCACATACCTTGGTTCCCCAATGTGACGCACATCACGCTGGCGATCCGTGACGCTCGCCTGCCTCCCCCGGACGTCGAAGGCCTGTCGTTACCCTGACCGCGCGATGGCAGCACCAGGCACACCCGACGCGATCCGCCAGGTCAACGCGCGCTACCACGACGGCGCAGCCGCCGACTACGACCAGAAGTGGGGGATCGACTGGGGCGCGGTCGGCCGCGAACAGGTGATCGGCAAGGTCCGCAAGGCGCTCGGTGCCAGCCCGCCGCTGTTCGAGAGCTCGCTCGAAGTCGGAGCCGGCACGGGCTACTTCTCGCTGCACCTCCTGATGGCGGGTGTGACGCTCGCCGCGACCTGCACCGACATCTCGCCGGGCATGATCGACGCCCTGAACGCGAACGCCCGGCGCCTGAGGCTCGATGTCGACGCCCGCGTCGCCGACGCCGAAGCGCTGCCGTTCGAGGACGGGACGTTCGATCTCGTGCTCGGGCACGCGGTGCTGCATCACCTGCCCGACCTCGACCGCGCCTTCGCGGAGTTCCACCGCGTGCTCCGGCCCGGCGGCTGGATCGTCTTCGCGGGCGAGCCGTCGCGCTACGGCGATCGCATCGCAAACGTCCCGAAACGCGTTGCAACGGCCGCAGCACCGGCCTGGCGCGCAGCGATCCGCGCCGGCAAGGCGCAGGCCGGGCACAGCGACGGCGGCGAGCTCAACCACGAACTCGAGCAGCATGTCGACGTTCACGCGTTCACCCCCCGTGACCTCGCACGACACGCCCGGCGAGCAGGCTTCGAAGACGTCAACGTGCGCGGCGAGGAGCTGCTCGCGAACTGGTTCGGCTGGACCAACCGCGCTCTCGAGACGACCGCGGTCGCCGAGGACGTTCCGATGGCATGGAAGCAGTACGCGTTCCACGGCTATCTCGCGCTGCAGAAGGTCGACGGTGCCCTGCTCGAGCCGCGGCTCCCCGCGGCGCTGTTCTACAACCTGCTGCTGTCAGCGCGGCGGCGTACCTAGCGAACCGCGCGGTAGCGCTCGATCGCGACGCGCCGCTCCACGGCGTGATCGACGACCGGCGAGGGGTAGTCGGCGCCGATGACGCAGCCGGCCGCCTCCTGCTCGCCGGCGCTCATCGTCCACGGCTCGGCGAGGCGCTGATCGCTGACCCGGCGCAGCTCCGGCACCCAGCGGCGCACGTATTCGCCGCGCGGGTCGAACTTCCGCTGCTGCAGGACGGGGTTGAAGATCCGGCGGAAGTACGGCGCCGGATCGACACCGGTCGACGCGATCCACTGCCAGTTTCCGTTGTTCTGCGACTGCTCACCGTCCAGCAGCATCCGCTGGAACCAGAGCTCGCCGCAGCGCCAGTCGAGATGCAGGTCCTTCGTCAGAAACGAGCCGGCGACCATGCGCGCCCGGTTGTGCATCCAGCCCGTCGCCGACAGCTGGCGCATCGCGGCGTCCACGAGTGGATATCCGGTGCGCCCCTCCTTCCAGGCAGCGAGCAGATCCTCGTCGGTGTCCCAGCTGAGGTCGCGCATGCGCTCCTGGAACTCGTTGCGCGCGCTGTCCGGGTGGAGCAGCAGCACGTGGGCGTAGAAATCGCGCCAGGCGAGTTGGCGAACGAAGGCCTCAGCTCCGGCGCCGCCACGTGTCTCGGCGCGCGCCTCGAGCTCGCGCGATGAGACGCAACCCCAGCGCAGGTAGGCCGACAGGCCGCTGGTGCCGCCTGTGAGGTCGTCATGGCGCGCGGCATAGTCGTCGATCGGGCCGTCGAGCCAGCGCTCGACTGCGGTGCGCGCGGCGGACTCCCCCGGCTCGCAGAACGGCTCGTCGAGCTGCGCGTGCAGCTCGGGATTCGCGGGGATGTCACCCCGGACGGTGCCGGCGGGCAGTGTCACGCGCTGAGGAACGGGGAGTACGGCCCGTCGTTCGAGACCGCCCCAGGCGCGCCAGAACGGCGTGAACACGACGAACGGCCTGCCGGCCTGCGTGCGGGGGAGCGACACGTCGGCGCAGTGGTTCCCCGCGCACGGTCGGGCCGCGACGCCCGCCGCGAGCAGCGTCTCGGTGACGGCGCGGTCGCGCCTACGCGCAAACGGCGACACGTCGCTGGTCCAGTACACGGCCGCCGCTGCGTGGTCGACGGCGATCCGCGCGACCTCGACCTCCGGGCGCCCGGAGCGTATGCAGAGCCCGCCGCCACGCTGCTCGAGCTCCTCCGCGAGCGCCCGCAGGCACCCGAGCAGGAAGGCGTTGCGCGGGCCGCTCTCGAACCGGCCGTGCAGCAGGCGCTCGTCGAGTACGAACAGGGGCACGACGCAGTCGTGCTCGCGCGTGGCCTGCCACAGCGCCGGGTGATCGTGAAGCCGCAGGTCGCGGCGCAGCCAGACGATCGCAGCGGAAGCCATCGTCGCAACCTACAAGCGACTTCTCCGGCCGCACGCCGTACGTAGAATCCGGACATGGGCGACCGATTGGTCAACGACTTCCCGCTGTTCCCGCTCGGGCTGGTCGCACTTCCGTCCGAGGTCGTGCCGTTGCACATCTTCGAGCCGCGCTACAGGGAGATGATCGCCGAGTGCCTGACAGACGAGCGGGAGTTCGGGATCGTCTGGGCGGGCGACGACGTCGTGCGATCGGTCGGCTGCGCTGTGGAGATCACCAGCGTGCTCGAAGAGCTGCCCGACGGGCGCATGAACATCCTCACGCAGGGAACGCGCCCGTTCCGGGTCGTAGAGGAGCAGCACGACCTCCCCTACCCGGCCGGGACGATCGAGTGGCTGGAGGACCGGCCCGAGGCGCCGAGCGAGCCGGACGCCGAAGCTGCGCACGAGGTCTACCGCGACCTCGTCGAACAGGCGACCGACAACGAGCCGGATGGTGACGAGCTGGCGAGCATGTCCGCCTACGACATGGCCGCGACCGTCGATTTCGGCCTCGAAGCCAAGCAGGGGCTGCTCGACCTGCGATCAGAGAACGCGCGACTGCGGCTCGTCGCGCGCCTCTTCCGGGCCGCGCTCAAGCGCCTCGACTTCGTCGAGCGTGCGCAGGTCCGCGCCCGCTCCAACGGAAAGGTCCACTTCGGCTAGGAGGTCCTCGCCGGCCGGTTCGGGAACCACCGCGAACGCGGGACGCTCCCAAGGGGGCCGCCCCTCGGCGGCGATCCAAGACCCCGCAAGAATCAGGCCGAGCCCGGCGAGTGTCGTGGCTGTGATGACCTCACCGAGGAACAGGGCGCCGTAGGTCACCGCGAATCCCGGCGCAAGATAGGCCACGACCGATGCGCGGCTCGCGCCCACGTCGGCGATCAGCCAGTAGAAGACGTAGAACGCGATGCCCGTGCCGCCGACGCCGAGCACGAGCAGCGCCGCGACGGTCCCGAGGCTCACGTCGGCGCTCCCCGTGTCCGCGAGCGCCGCCGGGAACGTCACCAGCGACGCGATGATCATCGTCCCTGCGGCCACGGCCACGGGCGGCAGGCCACCGAGATCGCGGCGCACCCAGATCGCCCCGAGCGCGTAGCCGACGCTCGCCACGAGCACCATCGCGCCCCCGAGAGCGAGCTTGCCCTCCCCCGACAGGTCCACACCGAAGAGCAGCGTGACGCCGAGAATGCCGACCAGCACACCGACCAGCCCCCATCCCCTCATGATGTCGGCGCGATCGATGAACGGTGCGAGCAGCACGATGAAGATCGGCGCCGAGGCGACGAGGATCGCCGCAAGCGACGACGGGATCCAGCGCTGGCCGAACGTGATCAGCAGGAACGGCGCGGCCACCTGCACGACCCCGATCGCCGATACGAGCCGCCAGTGACCGCGCAACGCCGCGAGCGCTCCACGAGCCATGAGACTGAGGGCGATCGCTCCCAAGGCGATACGCACCCAGACGATGACCGGTGCGCTCAGCCCATCGTCGAGCGCGATCCTGATGAACATGTAGGAGGCGCCCCACAACGCTGCGAGGGCGACCATGAGTATCCAGGCGCGGCGACTCATCATCGTTGGAACGGTCAGCCTCGCAGATCCGTGAGCCGCGCCCGACGACCGCGGCTCGTCGGTGCGATCAGCTGCACCTGCTCCGGGCGATTCATCGCGGCAGCCCGCAGATCTCCTTGGCGATGTCGCGCGTCAGCTTCGCGAGCCTGTAGAAGACCTCCGGCTGGTCTCGCGAGGTGTCGCTGAACACGACGCTGCCGTCCTCCGACCGCACGTCGTAGCGCAGGATCGAGCCCGGTCCGGGCTCGAGTCGCAGTGAATCGTCGGCCGGCCCCCGCTGCTCGTCGGTTCCGTTGAGCTCGCGGGCGATCTTGCGAGCGTCGATCAGCTGTGCGCTGGTCACCGCACGCTCGTCACCGCGGTTGCAGCGCGCCGTCCCGCCGTTGCTGACGAGCAGCGTCAGCCGGGCTCCCGGTATCGCGCCGTCGCGCTCGACGACGAAGAGGTCCGCGTGCGGACCGCCGCATCCGGTGATGGCGATGGCCACGACCGCGCCAAGCGCTCCGAGGCACCTCACGCGGCGACCGCCGCCCCGCCGCGGCGCGGGTCGCCGCCGCCGGATACGACGCCTGTACGCGGGTCGCACTCGACCGCCTGGGCTCCTCCGAAGAACAGGTTGCGGTCGCGAAAACGGACCGTCCGCTGGCCGGCCGCCTCGATCGCCGAGAGATCGACGCCCGGCTCGGCGTAGACGATCCCGCCGTCGACGTGCAGGCGCGGCGCGTCGATCGCGGCCCCTGCGCTCATGCGGTGATCGACGACGTTGACGACGACCTGGAGAATCGTCGAGCGGATCCGGTTCGAACCTGCGCTCCCGACCACCAGTTCGACGGTGCCAGCCTCGTCCAGAACGACTGTCGGCGCCATCATCGAGGGCATGCGCCGCCCCGGCGGGAAGCCGAAGAATCCGAGCGGATTGAGGTCCTGCTCGCCCATGATGTTGTTCAGGTGGATTCCCGTTCCGGGCACCACGACCCCTGACCCCGAGCCGTTGGTGCACGTCACGGAGCACGCGCGCCCGCCGGAGTCGAGCACCGAGACATGGGTCGTGGACCCGAGCTGCGCGCTCAGGAAGCGCTGCAGGAACCCGTCCTCGCCGAGGCCGGCAACGAAATCCGGGGTGCGAAGCGCCTGCACCTCGCTCATCACCGAGGCGAGCGTGGCCGCATCCGGCGCGCCGGCGCCCGCGCGGCGCTCGAGCCCGTCGAAGGCGAGCACGAGGAGGACGCCGCCGGCCGAGGGCGGCGGGTTCGTGAGCACCCGGCGACCCCGGTAGGTGGCGCGGGCCGGCTCACGCGTCATCGCCTGGTAGCCGGCGAGATCGGCGGTCGTGAGCAATCCACCGCCGGCACTCGCATGATCGGCTATCGCCGCTGCGAGGTCGCCGGTCGCGAACGGCGCGGCACCATCGGCGCCCAGGCGATCAATCGTCTCAGCGAGCAGCGGTGACCGGAAAGGCTCGCCCTCGCGCAGGGGCCGTCCCTCCGGCGCGAACTCTGCACGCGACTCCTGGGTGTGGACGAGGATCTCCCCGAGGATCTCGAAGACGAAGGCCTGGGGCCCGTTGAGTGGTACACCCTCCCGCGCCAGCCGTGCAGCCGGAGCAGCGAGGTCGGCGAGCGGCACGGTGCCCCAGCGATCGACTGCCGTCGCCAGCCCGGCGGGGCTGCCGGGGACGCCGCACGACGCGATGCCGCAATTGAACACCTGCGTCGTGTCCCCGAAATCGACCTCGAAGGGCTCAAGCGGCGCGTGCTCCGCGACACCGCCCCCCGCGCCGGGGGCGGCAACGAAGAAGTCGAGCAGTACGGGCTCCTCGCCGCCACCGGCCACGAGCATGTAGCCGCCCGCGCCGGGGCCGGTCAGCTGCGGCTCGCAGACCCACGAAGCGAGCACCGCAGCGACCGCCGCATCAACGGCGTTGCCGCCCTCCCGAAGGACCTGAGCACCGACCTCCGCTGTCCGCGGATGTCCAGCCGCGACCATGCCGGAAGAGCCACTCATCGGTCCGCCACTCTAGATCGCGATGACCGCGAGGGCTCAGGTCGGACGCCACAGCGTCGACGCCGGACGAACCCAGGCAAACGCGTTCCTGGCGAGACATCAGGGATGCCTGGCCAGGACGCAGGGAGCGTGGCGTGCGCCAGCACGGAGCGACCGAGGACGCCGCCAGGCGCCGTGATGCCCGTCAGGAACGGGGGAGGAACTCGGGGACGTCGAGCTCGTTCACGCCTGTCCCGGTCCGCACGGTGCTGCCACCGTGCTCACTGCGGGCACGACGCTGAACGCGCGGCTCACCCGCCGGCTCCTCGAAGCGCCGCCGCGTGACGCGCCCCTGCTCGCCGTAGCGGGTCGCGACGACTGTCACCCAGACCTGGTCCTCGAGCGACTCGTCGACCATCGCGCCGAAGATGATGTTCGCCTCGGGGTGGGCGGCCTCGCTGACGGCCTTGGCGGCCTCGTTGACCTCCCACAGCGACAGATCGTTGCCGCCCGTGATCGACAGCAGGATCGAGCGCGCGCCTTCCATGCTCGTCTCCAGCAGCGGAGACGAGACCGCCTGCTCGGCAGCCTGGAGAGCGCGGTTCTCGCCTGAGCCCATGCCGATGCCGAGCAGCGCGTTGCCGGCCTCCGACATGATCGTTCGCACGTCGGCGAAGTCGAGGTTGATGATTCCCGGCAGAGTCACCAGATCGCTCACGCCCTGGACTCCCTGTCGAAGGACGTCGTCGGCGACGCGGAAGGCCTCCACCATTGACGTGCGCTGGTCGAGCACGCTCAGCAGGCGGTCGTTGGGGACGACGATCAGCGTGTCGACCTCGTCCGCAAGAGCGTCGATGCCGACCTGCCCGGCCGATGCGCGCCTCGTGCCCTCGAAGCCGAACGGCTTGGTGATGATGCCGACGGTGAGCGCTCCGACCTCACGGGCGATGCGCGCGACGATCGGCGCGGCGCCGGTTCCGGTGCCACCTCCGGCGCCGGCGGTGATGAACACCATGTCGGAGCCCTTGAGCAGGTGCTTGAGGCGATCGTAGTCCTCCATCGCCGAGGCACGCCCGAGCTCCGGGTCGGCACCGGCGCCGAGCCCGCGCGTCAGGCTCTCGCCGATGTGGATCGTGAGGTCGGCGTCGGACTGCTGCAAGGACTGCATGTCGGTGTTGACCGCGACGAACTCCACGCCCGCGACGCCGGCCTCGACCATCCGGTTGACTGCGTTGACGCCCGCGCCGCCGACACCGACGACGCGGATCACCGGTGAACCGCCCTGTGATGGGGCCGACCACGGGTTCTCTTCGTAGCTCTGCGGCTCGGCCGGGGCCTTCCGGCGTCCGAGATGGGGAGCGGGCTCGCGCTCGAGGATGTTCTCGGGGATGTCGGAGCTGAACGCGTGGCGCAGGCGCTCACGCGGACTCGGCGTCTCCGGCACACGGTCGGCCGGTGCGGGCGCGTCGGCGCCCAGCGAGGGATGCGGATAGTCCGCGCCGCGGCCGGCGGCCGTCGCGGGTGTCGACGCGGGCGGCGGGTCGGGCGCGCGTGCCGGCTCTGCGGCCGCAGCCTTCTTGTCGGCCTTGTCGTCGGCGCCGGACGCCGCCTTGTCGGCCTTCGACTCCGTGCGACGGAAGAGCTCCGCCAACGGGCCTTCGCGCATGCTCGCCCGATCGCGCTTACCGCTTGCCATGTGAGAGGACCTCCTTCGCGAGATCGCGATATGACTGGGCGGCGAGGCCGTCCGGGTCGTACTTGAGAACGGACATCCCCTTCACCGGCGCCTCGGCGAAGCGAATGGTCTTCCTGATCCGCGAGGCGAACACGCGATCACCGAAGTTCTCCTCGAGAATCTCGATCGCCTCCTTGGCGTGAACCGTCCGCGCGTCCATCAGCGTCGGCAGGATGCCTTCGATGTCGACGTCGGGGTTGAGGTTCTCGCGGATCATCTGGAGCGTGTTCTGGAGCTGGATCAGCCCCCGCATCGACAGATACTCGCACTGGACGGGGACGATCACCTTCGTGGCCGCCGTCAGAGCGTTGATCGTGAGCAGCCCGAGGCTGGGCGGAGTGTCGATGCAGACGAAGTCGTAATCGTCAGCCACCTCGCTGAGCGCCTTCTGGAGCGTGCGCTCGCGGCCGATCATCGTCGACATCGCGATCTCCGCGCCCGCGAGGTCGATCGAGGCCGGCGCAATGTCGATCTCGCGCTTGCGAATGATCTGGCGGAGCGGCATCCGGTGAACCAGGACGTCGTACATCGACTCGCGCAGCGTGTCGGGATCGATCCCCTGGGACATCGTCAGGTTGCCCTGCGGGTCCATGTCGACGCACAGGACCCGGTGTCCCGACTCGGCGAACGCCACGGCTAGGTTGAGGGCCGTCGTCGTCTTGGCGACGCCGCCCTTCTGATTGGCGAAGGCGATTACCTTCGGTCCTGTCTGCTGCTGGCTCTCCACGGGTGGCTCCGGTCGTAGGGTGGGGCCCGTACCTGGGCGGTATTCGGACGGGCTCGGTCGATTCCTTCACGACGGGGGATGACAAGCGCCCTCGCGATGTCCAGCGTTCGCCCAGGGTTAGGGTTCGCGGCGTGCTGATCCACTGGGACGACGTCGAGGCGACCGTGGTCGACCGAGGCGAACTGCGCGGCCGCCGCAGGCGCCTGGGATCCGCCTGCGAAGCGCCGCGGCTGGGCCTGAGCCGCTACGAGATCGCGGCCGGCGAGCGCGTCATGCCGGTCCACGTGCACGCCGACGAGGAGGAGGTCTTCTTCGTGCTGGGCGGATCGGGTGTCAGCGTCGAGGGCGAGGCGGCGTACGCGATCAGCGAAGGCGACGTCGTCTGCTACCCGCCCGGCGGATCGCCGCACACGGTCGTCGCCGGCTCCGGTGGCCTCGACGTCCTGGCCTTCGGCTCGGGCGGCTCCGGCGGAATGACATGGCTGCCGCGACCCAACGTGATGTGGGCGGGGCCGCGCTGGATCCCGCTCGACGGGCCCAACCCGTTTCGCGCCGAGGCCGAGGCGGGGCCACTCGCGGTCCCCCCGGTCAGCTCGGAGCGCCCGGCGACGATCGCCGCGAGCGCGGAGGTCGACGTCCAGGAGCGCGCCCACGGCGACGTGCGCCAGCGTTGGCGCGACCTCGGGACGGCGGTCGGCTCACGGCGCAGCGGCATGCGCGAGATCCTCGTGGAGCCCGGCGGGCTGTCCTGTCCGCCGCACTGCCACAGCGCCGAGGACGAGCTCTTTGTGGTGCTCGAGGGCGGCGGGATGCTCGAGCTGATGGACGCCGGCGCCGCCGACGCCGGTCGTCACGCGCTGCGCGCCGGTCACGTCGTCTCGCGGCCCGCCGGAAGCGGCATCGCCCACGCCTTCCGCGCAGCGTCGAGCGAGCTGCGGCTGCTCGCGTACGGGCACCGCGACACGGCCGACGTCTGCTTCTATCCGCGCTCGCAGAAGCTCTCGTTCCGGGGACTCGACGTGATCGCGCGAGTTCAGCGTGTCGACTACTGGGACGGCGAGGCGTGACGCCGGGTCGTGCCGCCGCCGGGCGTCACGGCGCGAAGAGCGTCTTCGACCATGAGCTGCTGGTGGTCACCGGCAAGGGCGGCGTCGGCAAGACGACTGTCTCGGCGGCGCTGGGCGTCGCCGCCTCGCGGCGCGGACTTCGAACGATCGTCGCTGAGGTGGCGGCACGCGATGACGTCACGCGAACGCTGGGCACTGAGGACCAGCGCCGAGACCGCGAGGTGGAGCTCGCCTTCGGCGTTCACCACACGTCGATCGAACCGGACGGCGCGCTCCGCGACTATCTCGACGACCAGCTTCCGGCGCCGCTGGCCGAACTGCTCGCCTCCAGCCGGGCGTTCGCCTACCTGGCGGCCGCGACGCCGGGCCTGCGGGAACTGCTCACGGTCGGCAAGGTCTGGGAACTGGCCCAGGAGACTCGGCGGCGAAAGCGCGACCGGCCCTACGATCTCGTGATCCTTGATGCTCCGGCCACCGGGCACGGCCTGGCGGTGCTCACAGCACCGGGTACGTTCGCGCGGACCGCGCGCCTGGGACGCGTCGCGCGCCAGGCGGCGGCGATCGACGAAATGGTCAGCAATCCGCGCCGCACCGCGGTCGTGGCCGTCGCGCGACCCGAGGAGATGGCGGTCAACGAGACGCTTCAGCTCGAGCAGTCGCTGCGGCGCGAGGTCGGGCTGGAGCTTTCGTTCGCGGTCGCCAACCGGGTCAGCGCAAAGCGCTTCAGCACCGCCGACGCCCTTGCGCTCGCCGAACTGCCGGACGGAACCGTGATCGACGCCGCCCTGACGCGCGATGCCCGTGCCCGCGCACAGCACGCCCAGGTCGCACGCCTGCGCCGCGGCCTGGACTGCCCGGTCGTCAGCCTTCACGACCTCTTCAAGCCGGCGCTCGACGCGGATTCGATCGCCACGCTGGCATCCGGGATGGAGCGGGTTCTGTGAGCGTGCTCGCCGAGCGACTGAGGGGCATGCACGTCGTGATCTGCGCGGGCTCAGGAGGCGTCGGCAAGACGACCACGTCCGCCGCCATCGCCATGGGTCTGGCGGCGGGCGGCGCCCGCGTCGCGGTCGTGACGATCGATCCGGCGAGGCGGCTGGCCGATGCGCTCGGCCTCGCCGAGTTGCACAACGATCCCGCGCTGGTCGACCCGCGGCGATTCGCGTCGGCGGGTGTGGAGATCGAGGGCGAGCTCTGGGCGATGACGCTCGACCCCAAGCGGACGTTCGACGAGCTGATCGAGCGTCTGGCTCCCGACGAGGCGACGCGCGACGAGATCCTGACCAACCGCATCTATCAGCAGCTCTCGGGCGCGGTCGCGGGGTCACAGGAGTTCACCGCGGTCGCCAAGCTCTACGACCTGCACGCGTCCGGGCAGTTCGACGTGCTCGTCCTCGACACTCCACCGTCGCGCAACGCGCTCGACTTCCTCGACGCCCCGGATCGCCTGACCGGCTTCTTCGAGGGCCGCGCTCTGAAGGTCTTCCTCGCGCCCAGCGGGCTGGCGGCGCGCGTCGTCGGCCGCGGGACCGGCGTCGTCTTCGGCGTGCTGCAGCGGCTCACGGGTGTCGACCTGCTGGAGGATCTGGGTGTCTTCTTCCGTGCGCTCGGCGGCCTCGTGGACGGCTTCCGCGAACGGGCCGAAGGCGTCAAGCGCCTGCTGGGTGACCCGGCGACGACGTTCATGGTCATCACGTCACCCGAGCGCGAGCCGGTCGAGGAGGCGATCTTCTTCGCCGGCAAGCTGCGCGAGGCGAAGATGCAGTTCGGCGGCCTGATCGTCAACCGCGTGCACGAGCTCGGCCGGCCGGGCGAGCGTCTACCCGACCCTTCACGCGTGGCGGCTCAGCTGGGTCCGCGGCTGGGAGACGGGCTCGCGGCCAAGGTCGCGCGCACCTACGGCGAGGCGCTCGCGATCGCCCAGCGCGACGCGGCGGCGATCGAGTGGCTGATCGAGGAGACCGGTGAGCGCGAGCCGGTCACCGTGCCCGAGCTCGACGGCGACGTGCACGACGTGGAGGGGCTCATCGCGATCCACGCGCACCTGTTCGGCGCACGCTGATCGTTATGCGGCCGTCGGCTGCTCCGCGCCGCTCTCCTCGGTGAGAATCGAGTCGGCGAGAGTGCGCACATCCGGGTCCAGGTGGCCGCACAGCAGGTCGCGCAACAGCGCTCGCAGGTGACCTGTCAGCTCGTCGGTCACCTGATCGAGCCTCACGTCCACGGAGAGCCCGGCGATGATCGCTCGCTCCAGCGATACGGCGTGGGCCACGCGCTCGGCGAGCCAGGCACGGTCCTGAGCGACCGCGCAGAGTGCGGCGACGCGACCGGCCAGGCGTCCAGAGCGCGGCCCCTCGGGCTCGAGCAGGGCGCGCAGCGCAAGCAGCACCTCGGTCAGCGCGTCGGCCGGGTCCGAGCGCTCGAACGAGAGCTCGAAGCGCCGCAGCGCCCAGGCGACCTCGCCGCCCCTGGGCGTTCGTCTCGCCACGAGGCTGATGAACGCCCGCAACTCGTCCTCCTGCTCGGCGGAGATCACCATCGGCGTCTCCGGCGCGGGAGACGGCCCGATCGCGAACGGCTGCCAGGGACCGCCGGCGGTTCGCGTCCAGGCGAGCGGCGAGAGCGTGACCCGCGCGGTGTCGTACAGGCGCAGCCCGGTCAGCATGCGCGCCAGCCGCCCACGCACCTCACCGCGCGGCGCGGGATCACCGGCGAGCGGCTCCCAGCGCATCACGGCGAGCGTGTTGGGGCGCCCATCGATGCAGTCCCAGCGAGCCTCGTCCGGTGCCTCGGCGAATGCGTCGCCTCGCGCAAGTGAGAGACCGTCGCCGAGCGCGACCTCATCCGACTGAAGCTCGACTCCGAGCACCGCGACCACGCAGGCGTTCTCCGAGCGGCCGTCGCCGACCACGCCCTCCAGCTCGCGGAACGCGCTGTCGAAGCGCTGCTCGTGGAAAACGAAGTCGGTCGAGTCCTCGAAGACCCGCGCGAGGAAGCAGTGCAGCGCGGCCTCTGCGCGCTCGCGCCCGGGCGGCAGGCCGCGGACGCCCTGGGCGTCGAGATAGGCGTCGAGCCGACCGCCCGCGATCAGCGCGTGGGCCGCCGGGAGATGCGTCTGAAGCAGCGAGAGCGCACCCGACCGCTCGCGGATGAAGTCACCGGTCAGGGGCCGGTAGCAGTACAGCGGCGAGTCGCGCCGACCGCCGGCGACGACCTCGAAGGGGATCTCCTGACCGTCGCCGGCGTCAGAGGCGAGTTGCCACGCGGCCTCCTCGCAGAAGTCGTGGAGCGCGGAACGAAGCTGACTGAGGCGCATGCAGGCGCGGTTCGCCGGGGCCGTTCACGCTCCTGCCCCGCGCAGCCCCCGTTGCAGCATGCGGCAGCGGCCCGATCGCCTGCAGCTTCGCCCGTCTCAACCCGTGCAGGGCCGCCATCCGACCCCGCCGGGGGCGCGCGCGGCCGACGAGATCGACATGAGCCGCCGCACCTTTCGGCCAGCACCGGCTGTCGTCCTCGTCGTGGCCGCGGTGCTGCTCAGCTCTCCCGCGGCGCAGGCCGCGAGCTCGACCACCGGCGGCGCGCAGTACGGACCGGCGCGCGTGAGCCCCGCTCCGGTGCCCGGGGGCGTGACCCCGACCGATCCCCTTCCGGCGACACCACTCGGCACCGGTGACGTCGTGCCCGGCCCTCTGCCGGGCGAGGCCGCGCGCGTCCTGCCGAGCGGACTCGCCGTGGCGCCGGCCGGTGCTCCCGCTGCGGTCGCGGCGATCATCGCAGCCGGCAACCGCATCGCGAGGGCCAGGTATCGCTGGGGCGGAGGCCACGCCCGCTGGGAGGACCGCGGCTACGACTGCTCGGGGTCGGTCAGCTATGCCCTCCACGGCGCGGGCCTGCTCGAGGTGTCGATGCCCTCCGGCGGGTTCATGCGCTGGGGCGAGCGAGGGACCGGCCGCTGGGTGACGATCTACGCCCGCAGCAGCCACATGTACATGGTCGTGGCGGGTCTGCGGTTCGACACGTCGGGCAGGAAGCGGGCCGGCACGCGCTGGCAGGCCGCGCCGCGCTCGTCGAAGGGCTTCCGGGTCCGCCATCCGGCCGGGCTGTGAGCACCGACTGCGCGCCTCCTGCGACTGATTCCCATCAGCGACTGCTCGCCGCTCGCCCCCGTTGCCCCTAGGTTTCGGGCATGGCATCCGGACACCACGTACACGAAGGCGGCCACGATCACGTTCACGGCCCGGGCTGCGGCCACGTCGCCGTCGTCCATGACGGCCACCTCGACTACCTGCACGACGGGCATCTGCACAGCCCGCACGGCGACCATCACGACGAGCACGTCCTGCCGGTGAGCCCCGCGAACCCCGACGGGTGCTGCGGCAGCGACTGCTGTGCCGAGCACGACGCCGCCCATGTACACGGACCCCGCTGCGGCCACGAGGCGGTGCCGCACGGCGACCACGTCGACTACCTGGTCGCAGGGCACCTGCACCATCAGCACGCCGGCCACTGCTGCGACCACGGACCCGTACAGCTCGCATGAACCGCGGCTACCCTCGGTGCGATGTCCCGTCCGCGCATCGACAGTTCGTGGGCCAGCGCCGCAGCCAGCCGCCTGGCTGAGGCGGGATACCGGCGCGGCGGGGCCCGCGCGGCCGTGCTCGAGCTGCTTGACGCGCAGCCGTGCGCCCTGACCGCGTACGAGATCGAGGACGCGCTGCGCACCCGAGAGCGCTCAGCAGGCCGCGCCAGCATCTACCGGATCCTCGACGAGCTCGACGAGCTCGGGCTCGTGACCAAGGTCGAGCTGGGCCAGAGCACCGCGCGCTATGAGCCGCGGCGTCCGGAGCACCATCACCACCATCTGGTGTGCGATACCTGCGGCGAGGTCATACCGTTCGACGACGAGCCGCTGGAGCGTGCGATCAGCGCGCTGTCAGGCCGCGTCGACTTCGAGGTCGCCGGCCACGAGATCGTGCTCCACGGAGCCTGCTCGCACTGCCGCTAACCGCGCTCGGCACAGCGCCGGCACTCGCCGTGCAGCAGCACCTGATGCGCGCGGATCGACGCTCCGAGCCGCTCGGCCACACCCTCGATCGCCTGCTCGAGCGCGGCATCGCTGAACGCCACCGTGCGGCCACAGGCGTCACAGACGACGTGATGGTGGTGACTGCCGTCATCGTGCACCAACTCGAAGCGGCGCTCTCCGGCGCCCAGCTCACTCGCCTGCACGAGGCCGGCCTGCTCGAGCACGGCGAGTGCCCTGTAGACGCTCGCCAGCCCGACCGGGCGGGGTCCGGCGGACATCCGCGCCGCGAGTTCGCGAGCGGTCACGCAGCCACCGTCGCGCGCCAGTCGATCGATGACCGCAGCACGCGCAGCACCGGCGCGATGGCCGTTCGCCGCGAGCACCGCGAGCGCCCGCCGCGCCCAGGAGCCGGCGCCGGCGGGCGCGCTTCGGCGAGCAGCCGCGCGACCGCTCACGCGGAGGCTCCGGTCACGCGTGCGCGAACCAGACGACGACCCCCTGCGGGGACGACGGTCCGCGCCCCCAGCACGATCACGTAGAGCGCGGCGACGGCGCAGGTCACCGACGCCGACGTTCCGGTCTGCGCATGAAAGGAGACGTACATGCCTGCGACCGCCGCCGCCACGGCGAAGCCGCCGGCCACGAGCATCATCGCCGGTACGCGGTGACACACGAGTCGTGCGGTCGCGGCCGGTCCCACGAGCATCGCCACCACCAGCAGGCTGCCCAGCGCCTGCACGGCCGCAAGCGTCGCTAGGGCGAGCAGCCCGAGGAGCACGGTGTCGTAGACGGCGGGCCGACGGCCGAGCGCACGAGCCGTCGACGGATCGAAGACGCACACGAGCAGGCTGCCGTGCAGTGCCAGAAGCACCCCGGTGACCAGCGCCGCTGCTGTCGCCGTGAGCAGCAGGTCGGCGTTCGTGACGCCCAGCACGTCACCGAACAGCAACTCGCCGAGCCCGGCCGGCGTTCGCGGCGACAACGCCAGCAGCGCGCCGAGCCCGAGCAGCGACGTCACGACGACCGACACCGCCACGTCGGATGTCCAGGCGGCGCAGCGCCCCGACCGCTGCGATCGCCAGCGCGGCGACGAGCAGCCCCGCCGCCCCGCCCACGACGAGCGGGACCCCGGCGAGCGTGGCAAGCACCAGCCCGGGCAGCATCCCGTGCGCGAGCGACTCGGCTCCGTACGACATCCCCCGCAGCACGACCCAGCAGCCGAGCGCTCCCGACAGCACCCCGATCAGGACGAGCTCGATCAGGGCTCGCACGACGATCTGGCTCTCGAGCGGGCTGACGATCCAGTCGATCATGGCCCCGGGCGATCGTGGTGATGGGGCGGAAGCGCGACCCGCCCGGAATCGAGCGGGACGATCTCCGATCCGTACGTCCGCTCGATCACCTCCGCGGTCAGCACCCGGCCGGGCGGGTCCGAACGCGAGCTGCACGCGGTTCAGGCACAGAACGAGGTCGGCGGCGCGGGCGTGCTCAAGGTCGTGCGTCGCGATCATCAGCCCGCGCCCCTCGGCCGCAAGCTCTCCGAAGAGCCGCAGGAGGCGCTCGGCACCGGGCACGTCGAGCCCGGTGAACGGTTCGTCGAGCAGCATCAGCGGAGCGTCCTGCACGAGCGCCCTGGCGACCAGAACACGCTGGCGCTGCCCTCCGGAGAGGTCGCCGAACGACGCTTCGGCGCTGTCGGCCAGACCGACGCGCCCGAGCGCTTCGCGCGCGAGCGAGCGGTCGACGCGCGAAGGGCGCCGGTACCAGGGCAGCCGCGCCACGGCACCCATCAGAGCGACGTCGAGGGCGCTCACCGGGAAGTCGAGGCGAGAGCGCTCGGTCTGCGGGACCAGCGCCACGCGACCGGCGGGGATCTCGAGCGTTCCGTGCGACGGGGTCAGCTCCCCGCTGAGCACGCGGAACAGAGTCGACTTGCCGCCGCCGTTGGCACCCAGGACGGCGACCCGCTCGCCGGCGCGGATCTGGAAGGTGACGCTGGCGAGCGCTGGAACCCGCGCGCCTGTGTAGATCGTCGCCAGCGCATCGGTCGCCGCGAGAAGCCCGCCGCCCGCAACGGCCCCCGGATCCGCACCCGGTTGGCGGCTCATGGCGACACCTCGCAACGCACGCGTCCCCCGCTCATGCCGCGCACCAGCGAGTCGGCGTTCGAGGTCAGCATGCCCGTGTAGGTGCCGGCGGACGAGCCGTGCGGGCCGAGTGTGTCGCCGTACAGCCTGTGGTCGGCCGACGCCCCGGTGTCCTGCGCGACGCGCTCGGCCAGCCTCGAGTTGAGCGCGGCGTCGGGAAAGACCGCCTTGACGCCCTCGGCCTCGATCACCCGTTCCAGCGCGGCCACCGCGCCGGCCGACGCCTGCGCCTGCACCGACTGCGCCGGGAAGACCGCGCCGACCAGCTTGATCCCGTAGCGGTCGGTGAAGTACCCGATCGAATCGTGGTCGCTCACGATCTTGCGCTCGCGCGCCGGGACCCGCGCGATGCAGCGCTCGATCCGCCGGTCGATGCGGCGAAGTCGCGAACGGTAGGCCCGGGCGCCGGCGACGACCGCGGCGCGCGGGCTCCCGGCTCGCACGAGCGCGCGCTCCACGCGCCGCCGTCGCGGCGATCGCGTTGCGCGGGTCGTGCCACCAATGGGGGTCCGTTGCGCCGTCAGCTGCCCGGCGCAACCGCGGAAGCGCAGCGCCGACGTCGACGACCTCGGCCTCGCTGCCCGATGCGTCGATCAGCTCACCAGCCCAGTCGTCGAGGCCGAGCCCGCTCAACAGGACGACGTCGGCACCGGCGATCGCCCCGACGTCTCGCGGACGCGGCTCATACGAGTGTGCGTCGCTGCCCGGCTCGAGGATCTCGCGGACGTCGGCGCCGGCACCGCCGACCTCACGCGCCAGGTCGGCGAGCTGCGTCGTCGTCGCCACGACCCTGACGCGCGCGCCGCCTGGACGATCGCCCGAACTCGAGCCACACGCGGAAACGGTCAGCACGGCTGCGCCGATCGTCAGCGCGGCGACCACCGGCACGCGACGCCGTCCCGCCTCGCGCACGATCGCCGTCGCTGCGAAGACGGCTCCGGCCAGCACCGCGATCCCCGCACCGGGCGGCGCGTTGAGTTCGTAGCTGAGCCACAGCCCGCCGACCCCCTCGACCGCGGCGAGCGCGACGCTCGCCGCCTGCCACGACCACATCCGAGCTGGTCACCAGCCGTGCCGTGGCGGCGGGCACGACGATCAGGGTCGTCGCAAGCAGCGCGCCGACCGCGGACAGCGCAGCCACCGCCGCGAGCGCCACGAGCGCCACGAGCACCGCGTCGGTGCGGCGGCCCCGGCTCGCCACCTCGCCCTCGAATCCGGTCGCAAGCCAACGCGGTCCCAGCAGCAGGACACCGGCCACGGCGCCGGCCGCCGCCAGGGCCGCGAGAGCCTGATCGCCGGCGTCGATCGCCAGCAGGCTTCCGAACAGAAGCCTGTCCACGCTCGCCTGTGAGCCGAACACATCGCTCGCGAGGATCGCTCCGACCGCCAGCGAGGCGGCGAGCACGATCGCGGTGACGCTGTTGCGGGAGTCCTCGCGGCGGCTGCCGGCGACAGCGATCAGCCCCGTGACCGCCAGCGCGCTGCCGAATGCCCCGAGCACCGCCGCGAACCCGAGGCCATCGGCGAGGACGAGGCCCGGGAACGTCGCCGTGCCCGCGGCGTGCGCGAAGAACGCGAGGCCGCGCAGCACGACCCACGTGCCGAGCAGCCCGGATGCGATCGCGAGCAGCAGCACGACGATGACGCCGTCCTGGAAGAAGGGCAGCTCGAAGGGACTCGGCACGATGCCAGCCTACCGCTAATGAGACTCGTTCTCGTTACTGTCGGTCAGGCAGTCGATCGAGCGCACCCCGCCCGCGACGTAGACTCGCCGCTCGATGAGCCGAACGCTCGAGAGCACGCCCGCGGCCGACGGCTTCCGGATGCCCGCGGAGTGGTCCGCGCACGAAGGCACCTGGATGGCCTGGCCCGAGCGCCCGGACAACTGGCGCTGGGGAGCCAAACCGGCGCAGGAGGCGTTCGCGCGCGTCGCCGGCGCGATCGCGGAGGTCGAGCCGGTCAGCATGGCGGTGTCCCCGGCCCAGTTCGATCACGCTCGCTCGTTGCTGCCGCCGGCGGTGCGCATCGTCGAGCTGACCACGGACGATTCCTGGATGCGCGACATCGGCCCGACCTTCGTCGTCAACGCAGACCAACGCCGCGGGGTCGACTGGGTCTTCAATGCCTGGGGCGGCCTGCACGACGGCCTGTACTTCCCGTGGCGGCGCGACGACGAGGCCGCACGCAAGGTCCTGGAGATCGAGCGGGCCGACCGCTACCGCGCGCCGCTGGTGCTCGAGGGCGGCGCGATCCACGTCGACGGCGAGGGGACGGTGCTGACCACAGAGCAGTGCCTGCTGAGCCCGGGCCGAAACCCCGAGCTCACGCGCGGCGAGATCGAGCAGCTTCTGTGCAGCCACCTCGGCGCCGAGAAGGTGCTGTGGCTCGGCGACGGCGTCCTGAACGACGAGACGTCCGGGCACGTCGACAACCTCGCGTGCTTCGCCGCCCCGGGCGTCGTGGCGCTGACCTGGACCGACGACGAGACCGACCCGCAACACGCCATCTCCGCCGCCGCCGAACGCCGCCTGCTGGCGATGACCGATGCGCGGGGCCGACCGCTGAAGGTCAGTCGCATCCACCAGCCCGGCCCGCTGCTGCTGACCGAGGAGGAGGCCCGCGGGGTCGACGCGGTCGAGGGCACCCGGCCGCGCCGCGCCGGTGACCGGATGGCGGCGTCCTACGTGAACTTCTACGTGGCCAACGGCCGCGTCATCTTCCCGCTGCTGGACGAACGCTGGGACGGAGCCGCCGCTGAGACGCTGGCCGAGCTGTTCCCCGGCTGCGAGATCGTCGGCGTCCCCGGCCGCGAGATCCTGCTCGGGGGCGGCAACGTGCACTGCATCACGCAACAGGTTCCCGCCACGCGGGCTGCGTGAGCGATCAGCCAGGAACGCCACCGGGCGCCGGACCGGCGCCCGCCGCCGACGCGCACGACCACGGGCTCAGCCCTGAGCGTGCGCCCGCCGTAGGACACGCGCGCCGTACAGGCGGTAGGTACCGGGCTTCACGAGCCGGCGCCGGAGCGCGAACCTGGTTCGTGCCCGCGGCGTCGAGGTCTTGGCGACGCGCTTCCAGCGACCCGCGCTGCGGCGCTCGACGATCACCGTCACGCGCTCGGACGGACGCACCGTCCCGCGCAGGACGGCTCGCGACCCGGACGCGATCCGCTCGCGCTCGGCGCGAACCTTGAGCAGCGGCACGACAAGCGCGGTCACCGGCGCCGAGGGCGTCTTGAGAGCAAGCGCGCGAACCAGCCCGGCGCGCCTCATTTCGCCGTCGGCCGAGAAGCGGCCGTCCGGTCCGGTCGTCGAACGCGCGATCGACGTCCACTTGCCGCTCGGGCCCTGCTTCTCGATTCGAACCGGCACGCCGGGCTGCGCCCGCTTGCGGGCGTCGGTCACGAGCCCGGTGAAGATCGCGTTCTCGCCGTAGCGCGTGACGTCCGGCTGATCCAGGGTCACGCGCGTGCTCACCAGCGGTGCTCCGGCGAGCGCCGCCGCGCGGGCGCGCAGCGCCGGCAGCTGCGCGTAAAGCCTGTTCCCCGGGCAGGCGGTGCTGTTGGCATCGCGATGTCCGTTGATGCGCTGGAGCTTCACCCGAGTGCCGTAGCGGAACCGGTTGGCCGCACCGCCGCCGGACCGCACGACGTGAGTGCCGAGGACCGGTGCGCCGTGCCACGGGAGCTTCCAGCCGATCAGCCGGGCGACGGCGTCGAGCGCGGCCGCGGGGGCCGGCTCGCCGGTGAACGATCCGAGGATCGCGATGCCCGTCGACCGCGAGTTGTAGCCCTGCGCGTGAGCTCCGATGACCGGGAGGTCGACGCCGCCGGCGCGCCCCTCGAAGATGCGGCCGAAGCGATCGACGACGAAGTTGTAGCCGATGTCGTTCCAGCCCTTGGTGTCGCGGTGGTACTTGGCGATCGCCAGAACGATCGCCGCGGAGTCGTTCGGGCCGTAGTTGTTCGCGTTCTCGGTGTGGTGAACGAACGCGACCTCGACCGACCCGAGCGACGGGCGGGCACGGGGAATGACGCGATCGCCGCCCCATGCGGATCGCGGGACGATTCCCGGCCTGCCGCCGAGCTGCGCCGCGCCGGCCTGCGCGGTCGCCGCCCGCGCCCCGACGATCGCCTGCGCTGAAGCCGATACCGCCACGACGTCGATCCGGACGACGCGCCTCGGACGGCGCGAGGCGCGCAACTGCAACTCATCTGCGCGCCCGGTCCAGACCGGGTCCGTCGAGCGCGGCGGCGCGCTTCCATCCGGGGCGTGGGTGGGATGCGCCCTGAGCGGCGTCCATGGGCCCCATGAGCGGCCGCGCCGACGGGCGCGAACCTCGACGTCCGCGCCGACCGCGAGCGGGTCGCGCAACCCTACGAGCACGAAGCCGCCGGCCACGCGCAGCGTGCCGCTGACGCCGTCGGCACCGAATGCCGCCGGCCCGAAGTCGAACCCGCGCCGCCGCGGCGCGGCGAGCGCGCCGATCGGCACCGCGCCGCCGTGGGCGAGCGATACCAGGCCCGCGGCCGCTCCGAGGGCCAGCGCGCGGCGGCGCGTCAGAGCGCCGGCGTGTCGGGGTAGGGACTCCATCCGTGAGGTGTCGGGGCGCGCATCACGTGCGCCGCAGTCATCGTCGCAAGAACTCCGCGGCGAGGCGCATGTTGCGGCCCAATGGTCGTCCTATTGCAGGACCGGGCGCGCCGGCGCTCGACTCAGACAGCTGCGACGACGCGTGCGGCGTCGCCCTCACACAGCCACTGACGACCGAATGAGCGCATGTCATCGATGATCGGCAGCAGCGCGTGGCCCTTCTCGGTGAGCACGTACTCGACACGCGGCGGCACTTCGGCATACGTCTGACGCTCGACGATGCCGGCACCCTCGAGATCGCGCAGGCGGAGCGAGAGCGTGCGGGGGCTGATCCCGCTCAGCGAGCGCTCGAGCTCACAGAAGCGCGAGCGGCCCTCGGCGAGGTCGCGCACGATCAGCAGCGTCCACTTCGCGCAGACGATCTCAGCGGTGCGGCATACCGGACATGCGGAATCGACTGGCACACCATCACTTTACCAAGTGAAGCGATGTGCGGCGGGGGGCGCTCAGGCTGCGAGCTGATCGTCGCGGCGCTTCTCAGCGTCCTCGAGATCGGCCATCGTCGTGCCCTTCTTGCCGTCAGCGGCGACGAGCAGCTTGAAGTCGTGCGGGCTCGAGGCGTTGGCGACCGCCTGCTCCATCGTGATGCGCCCGTCCTTGAGGTGATGGAACAGCGCCTGGTCGAAGGTCTGCATGCCGTAGTAGCCGCCCTCTTCGATGACCTCGGGGATCTTCCCGGTCTGCGTGTGATCCATGATCATGTCGCGGACCCGGCCGGTCATCCTGAGGATCTCGCAGGCGGCGACACGACCACCGCTGGACGACGGGATCAGGCGCTGTGAGATCACGCCCTTGAGCGTTCCGGCCAGCATCGCGCGCACCTGCTGGTGCATGTGCGGCGGGAAGAAGTCGATCAGGCGGTTGACCGTCTCAGCGGCGTCGACCGTGTGGACGGTCGAGAAGACGAGGTGGCCGGTCTCGGCGGCTGACAGTGCCGTGTGGACGGTCTCCTCGTCGCGCATCTCTCCGATCAGGATCACGTCCGGGTCCTGGCGCAGGACGCGCCGCAGAGCGCGCTTGAACGAAGCGGTGTCCTGTCCGACCTCGCGCTGGTTGATCAGCGACTTCTTGTCGAGGTGCAGGAACTCGATCGGGTCCTCGATCGTCACGATGTGGCGTGCGCGCGTCGAGTTGATGTGATCGACCATCGCCGCGAGCGTCGTCGACTTGCCCGAGCCGGTCGTGCCCGTCAGCAGGACGATGCCCCGCTCCTCCTCGGACAGGTCACGGATCACCGGAGGAAGCGCGAGGTCGTCGATCGTGCGGATCGAGACCGGGATCGCCCGGATCACCACCGAGACGTAGCCGCGCTGGCGGAACGCGTTGACGCGGAAGCGCGCGAGGCCCTCGATCGCGTACGAGTAGTCGACCTCGTTCTCCTCGGCGAACTCGCGCAGCTTCACGGGGTCGTGGAGCATCTGATGGACGGCACCTTCCGTGTCCTCAGGCGTGAGCACGTCCATCGACTCGATGACGCACATCGAACCGTCGATGCGGGTCTTGGGCTTGTTGTCGGCCTTCAGGTGGAGGTCGGAGCCGCCGGCCTCGACGAGGTGGTGCAGGGCAGCGTGAAGATCGAGAGGCATCGTGTGGTCGCATCGACCGCCGCCGCCCGCCTCATGACTCGTGGGTGGACAATTGTTCGGGTCGGCCGCCGGCTCTCGGGGGTGAACGTCCGACGCCGGTCGCTATGGAGACCCATGAGGGACGCTCAGGCAGCGCGGCTCGCGGCCGCACAGTACAACCGCCTCTCCCGCAGGCAACTCGGCGCGCTCGGCATGAGCCCCGGCGCCATCAAACATCGAGTCGCCGCCGGGCGACTGGTCCTCGTCGAGCAGGGCGTGTTCGCCATCGCACCCGTTCTCGAGCACGACCCGTGGGGGCGATGGATGGGAGCCACGCTGACCACCCCCGGGAAGCGTGCTCAGCCACGCGAGCGCGGCTGCGGCCTGGGATCTTCTCTCCACGACGCGCGACTTCGAGACCGTGACGCGCGGGGGGTGCGGAGGGCCGCGACGTTTCGGCGGGGTGCTGGTCCACCGCAGCCAGACGCTCGACGACGATCGCGATTTGCTGAACGGCATCCCGATCACATCGGTTACTCGGACTCTGCTGGACCTGGCGACGTATGTGAGCAGCCGCGCCCTGGCACGGGCGGTCCGTGAGGGTGTACGGCTGCAACGAACGACGATCGAAGCGATCGCGAACCGATTGGGCCACCACCGCGGACGACGCGGCGCGGCGCGGCTGGCCGCGGCAATCGCGCGGTACGCCGACCTACCGCTCGAGCGCGCCCGCAGCGGAGCCGAGGTGCGGGCCATGGAGATCCTGCGAGAGGCCGGGCTGGCGATGCCCCGGCTGAACGTGCGCATCGCAGGCGCAGAGGCCGACCTCAGCTGGCCGGCCCATCGTCTCATCATCGAGGTCGACGGCGGTCCGTTCCATCTCGATGCGGGGGCCGATGCGGACAGGCAGGCCGTTTGGGAGCACGCGGGCTGGACCGTGCGGCGCATCCCCACCGACGCCATCTATGAACGCCCCGAGCGACTGCTGGCGCTGTGCTCGTCGGCGAGCGTCCCTCGCGGGTCTCCATAGCGACCAGCGGCGGACGTTCAGCGGGGGCGTCGACGTGGCTACGCCACGTCGCGCAGCTTCTGCGCTTCGGCGAGCGACTGCAGCTTCTTCAGCGACTGGTTCTCGATCTGGCGGATGCGCTCGCGCGTGACGTTGAACGTCCGGCCGACCTCGTCGAGCGTGCGCGGGTGCTCGCCGCCGAGGCCGTAGCGCAGTTCCAGCACGCGGCGCTCGCGGTAGGAGAGGTTCTCCAGCGCCTCGCGCAGCGCTTCCTTCGTGAGGATCTCGGCGGCTCGCTCGTACGGAGACTCGGCGCGCTCATCGGCGATGAACTGACCGAACTCCGACTCCTCCTCGTCGCCGACCGGCTTCTCCAGGGAGACCGGCGCCTGGGCGGAGCGCTTGATCGACTCGACCTCTTCGGGGTCGATGCCCGTGACGTGAGCGATCTCCTCCGCGGTCGGCTCACGGCCGAGCTCGGTGACGAGCTTGCGCTCTGCGCGGCCGATCTTGTTGAGCTTCTCGACGACGTGCACCGGGATGCGGATCGTGCGCGCCTTGTCGGCGAGCGCGCGTGCGATCGCCTGGCGGATCCACCAGGTCGCGTAGGTCGAGAACTTGAAGCCCTTGCGATAGTCGAACTTCTCGGCGGCGCGAACCAGACCCAGGGTTCCCTCCTGAATCAGATCCAGGAAGGGCAGGCCCTGGTTGCGGTAGTTCTTCGCGATCGAGACGACGAGCCGCAGGTTCGACTCGACCATCTTCTGCTTGGCGTCCAGATCGCCTCGCTCGATGCGCTTGGCGAGATCGACCTCCTCCTGAGCGGTGAGCAGGCGGACCTTGCCGATGTCCTTCAGGAACAGCTGCAGCGAGTCGGTCGTCATGTCCGGCCGCAGGTCGAGACCCGTGGCCTTCTTGGCGCGGCGCCCGCGCTTGTCCGGCGCACGCTCGACCGCCTGGGCGTTCGGCGCGGCCGGGTCGTCCTCGACCAACTCGATCTCCTGCGCCTCGATCCAGTGCGTCAGCTCCTCGCGATCGGCGTCATCGATGTCCAGTTCGGACGTCGCCTCGGCGATCTCGGCATGCGTCAGCGTGCCGTTGACCTGGCCGCGAGCGACCAGCGTCTTGATCTCTTCGAGTTCCTGGAGGTCGGTTACTGACATTGATGATCCGTTCGTGGCCGGCACCTGTAGGCGGTGAGCCGACCTGCTGCTGATGGACGCTCCGCCATGGCCGCAGGCCAGCCGAGCGTATGTCGTGGTCCCAGGGTACTGCCGTCCTGAACAGACCGTCAAAAGACGTGCGCGCACCCGGTTCCTGTCGCTATGACCGGCGTGACGGACGCCTGTTTCGCCATGATCGGCCGGCAAGGCACCGCTTCCGAGTTCGTGAGTGGCAGAATGGCCGCATGTCCACAACCGACGGCGACGACAGCCGCGAGCCGCAGGAGGTTCTCTCGAGCCTGCCGCGCAGCCGGCGCCAGCGCCCGACGGCGCGCCGCCAAGCGGCGAGGACCCGTCGCACGGGCGCTGCAGCGGCAAAGGACGGCGCGGGCTCAGGCGCCCCGGCCAAGGGATCGACGAGCGCGAAGGGCGACAAGGCGCCGGCCGGCGCGAAGGGCGCCGCGAAGAAGACCGGGGCCGCTGCGAAGACCACGCCGAAGGCCGCCGCGAAGCCGACTGCCGCGGCCAGGACGACCGGCACCCCCGACACGGCCAAGAGCACCAAAGCGGCACCCAAGCGACCCACACCATCCGCGAAGCGGCCCTCCGACCTTCCCCGCGTGCGTCCGCCCAAGCGGGCGATCCCGCCGGCCGGGTACGCCACGCCGGCGAGCCGGCGCGATCGCGGGTCCGCCGACCCCGGCGCCGCCGTTGAGCGACTTGCCGAGGCCGGCGCAGCCGCACTGCGCAGCGTGCTGAAGCGTCTCCCGCTCTGACCTGAAGCCAGCGCCGATCCCACGGCGTCATGAGATAGGTTGCCCGCAAGTCAGCCGAGCCCGGGCGTGTCTCGCGCGTCCGGGGCGGGGGAACCACTGCGGGCCTCAGCCGGTCCGCCGGGGCGAATCGGGCCGTCCGGTCCGTAGCGCCGTCGTTCAGCGCGAGCCCGTCAGCTCACCCCGCAGGCAACCGAACGAGACGACCTGATCGCAATCCTCCCGCGCCTTCGACACGCCCTGCCCGTCGCCGCCGTCCTGGCGGTCGCCGCACCGCCGAGCACGGCCCTCGCCGATCCGACGGGAGGCCTCGCGGCGGGCACTTCGCTGCTCGCCGCCGGCCCGGCGCTGGTCGGACAGCCGATCGAGTTCACCGGACGGCTGGAGGACTCGCGCGACAGCCTGGTCGAAGTCCAGTTGCGCGATCGCGGTGGTACGTGGCACCGCGTCGCGATCGCACGCTCGGACATGTCCGGCGCATTCGCGACCTCCTGGAAGACGAGCCAGGCGGGCGTCTTCAGCGCGCGCGCCGTCCCCGCCTCCGGAGCCCTGTCCGCCCGGTTCGCCGCGACGCCGACGACCGTGGCGACGGTCTACCGCGGCGCGACGGCTACCTGGTACGACCTTTCCGGCCGCACGAGCGCCTGCGGCATCAGGCTGCGCCGCGCCACGATCGGCGTTGCGCATCGCACGCTGCGCTGTGGGAGCCGCGTAGCCGTGTCCTACCGGGGACGAACGCTGAGCGTCCCCGTGGTCGACCGAGGTCCTTCGGTGCGCGGGGTCGCCTATGACTTCACGGTCGCCGCTGCGGCTCGGCTCGGACTGGTTCGCAGGGGACGCGCGCGAGTCGGCGTGCTCCCGCAGTCCGAGCGCACGCCCAAGCTCCCGCTGGCCCCGATACCGCCGTCGCTGGACGTGACCGGCGGCCTCACGACGCCCACGGGCTGACGCCGCGGGTGCGGGTCCACGGCTCAGGCGATCGTGACGCCGGCGGCGCGGGCGGCGAAAACACCCTCGTCTGCGTGCGCCACCAGCGACGTGGGGTCACCCCCATCGTCAGGGCAGGCGGCGATCCCGATCGACGCGCTCAGCGGTGCCCCATGCAGTGACCCGGCACCCGCGACAGCATCGGCCAGGCGGCGGCCGAGCGCGCGGGCGCCCTCTATCCCACCGGCCTGGGCGACGACCCAGACACGGCCGACGCGCTCTCGCACGGCGGCGTCGCCGGGCCGCAGCTCGTCGCGCAGCGCTCGCTCGATCCGGTCCAGGACGGCGTGGGCCTCGCCATGCAGGTCGGCGGCCAACAGACGGTCGGCGTCGTCGACCTCCACCGCGAGCACCGAACACGGCACTCCCTCGGCGACGAGCCGCCCGAGTCGTCTCACCACGGCCGTGGCCCATGGCTCGTGCCGTTCGTCGCCGGCGGCGGCGATCACCGAGGGGAAGACGTCAGGCGGCACGATCGGTCGGTCGTGACCAGGATCGACCACCCACGTCTCGTCGTCGGCGACGGAGTCGGGCACCGGAATCAGGCGCGGCGTCAAGCGCGCGTCCGCCGCCTCGCCGGCGACGGGACGATCGTCGGGCGGCGGCGCGGGCGGCTGCTCGGCCTCCGATCGCGCCTCGGGTGGCTGCGGCGCGGCGACCTCTTCAGTGTCGTCGGGCGGCGGTGCCGTCGCCGGTGGCTCCGACGTGGTCACCGGCGGGTAGCTGGAAGGCCCTCGTACCTGGACGACGTCGGCGGGCGCCAGCGCAGCCGCGATGACCACATCCGCCACGAGCGCGAGCCGTGCGGCGAGCGCGGCCACCTGCTCCGGGTCGGGGCGCACGAGGCCCTCGAGCAACGCGGACCAGAGGACCCCGCGCAGCGCGCTGACCGCAGCCGCGGCGCCGGCCGGATCGACCGCGCCCGCAAGCGCGCCGGCGCGCGCCGCGAGGACGGCGCGGTCTCCCGCAGGACGCAGCCGATCCAGTTCGGCATCGGAGGCGATCGCCGCCGTCATCGCACCGCAGAGGTCCGGCGCCTCGCGAGCGAGATCGGCCGCCGGCACCGACGCGGCTGCCGACAGCGGCGCCTGCGCGAGCAGCAGGAGAAGCCAGCCCTTTGCCAGCTCCTCGGTGTCGGCGAGCGCGTCCAAGGGCACGTCCGCCACGGGGCGCGCCGCGCGAGAAAATGGCGATCCCGTGAGCATCTGCCGGTGAATACCACCAGACTCGGACACGCCGTGTCCATAGGCTCCGCCACGAACTGATGCCCGACTCACCGCTCAGCGTCGCCGCGGCGCGCGACCTCGTGCTCGCCGCCGTTGTCCCGCTGCCGGTCGAGAACGTGCCCGTGGAGCAGGCGCTGGGACGCGTGATCGCGGAGGAAGTCCACGCAGCGAACGACGTTCCGCCATTCCGCAGCAGCGCGATGGACGGCTATGCCGTTCGCGCCGGCGAGTCACATCGGCGACTGGCGGTCGTCGGAGAGTCACGGGCCGGCGCGCCGGCCAAGGTCGATGTGGGACACAGGCGAGGCCGTTCGGATCTCGACGGGCGCGGTGCTGCCCGAAGGCGCCGACGCGGTGCTTCAGCAGGAGCTGGTCGACCGGTCCGACGGCACGGTGACGCTTCTCGACAGCGTCACGGCGGGCCGCAACGTACGCGAACCCGGCGAGGACCTGCGAGCGGGCGACCGGGTGCTGCAGCCGGGACGACGTCTCGGGCCGGCCGAGCTCGGCGTCGCGGTCAACGCCGGGCGTGCCGAGCTGCGCTGCGCACGGCGCCCGCGCGTCGCCGTGCTGGCGACGGGCGACGAGCTGCGTCCCGCGGGATCGGCGCTCGGACCCGGTCAGCTGCACGACTCCAACCTCGTGACGCTGCGCGCGCTCGCGATGCGCGACGGCGCCGACGTGAGGCTCGCCATGCACGTCCCGGACGATCCGGTGGCGACAATCGAAGCTCTGACCGCGGCGCTCCAGAGCGCCGACGTGATCCTGCTCTCAGGCGGCGTCTCCGTCGGGCCTCACGATCACGTCAAGGGCGCACTCGCCGATCTCGGAGTCGAGCAGCGCTTCTGGCGGGTCGCGCTGCGCCCCGGCAAGCCCACCTGGTTCGGCATTCGCGACCGCACGATCGTCTTCGGCCTGCCCGGCAACCCGGTGTCGGCGATGGTCACCTTCCTGCTGTTCGCGCGTCCTGCGCTGGCCGCGCTCCAGGGAGCTCCCGCGATGGCGAGCGGACAGGTGGTCCTCGGCGAGCCGCTGACCCAGCACCCCGATCGCGACGAATGCGTGCGCGTGAGAATCGCGGGCGGCGCCGCCTTCGCGACCGGGCCCCAGGGTTCCCACGTGCTTCAGTCGATGGCCCTCGCCGATGGGCTGGCGCTCGTGCCGCGGGGGGACGGAACGCTGAACGCGGGGGCGACCGTCGAGCTGATCTCGCTCTAGGGCGGTGGAGGCGACGAATACGATCAGCGGCGCCGTGCGCTTTCGCGCCATCGCCCTGACCCTCGCAGGACTCGCCGCGACCTACGCGCTCGCGTCGCGTGCAGTGACCCGAGCGCTGGGCCGCCCGACCCGTATCGGCGAAGCAGTCATCGGCCCGCTTCACGACGACACGCGCATCGACGCCTCCGGCGCGGTGCACTCGGTGCAGTCTGCCGACATGAAGATGCCGGTCGCCGCGATCGACGCGATCTGGTCGCCGCTTCACCTCGAGCGCCTCGCGCGCACCTACTGGCGCTTCATGAGCCGCTGCACGCTCGGACTGATTCGCGTCGAGTACGCGGACGACTCGCGCACCGTGGTTCTGATCCACAGCCCGCTGGTGCTGCTCACGTTCGGCCGCCCGGAATATGAGATGGACGGTCAGCGCGGCGTCGTGCGCTGGCGGATCGAGCGTGGCGTTCTCGTGGCCCCGCCGGGCGTCGGTGCCGACGGATACCTGGAGATCGACGTCCGCCGCCGGCAGAGCTCCGAGCATGGCACCGTCGACCTCCATGTCGAGGTCGAGGTCGCCAACTACTACCCGCGCATCGCCCAGGCGCTGACGCGGTGGGCGTACGCGGTGACGCAGTCGCGAATCCACGTGATCGTGACGTACGGCTTCCTGCGCTCGATCGCCCGACTGAACCTCGCGCCATCGAAGGTCGGCCGCTTCGCGCGGGCAGCGGATCGGCCGGCGATCGAGGACGTTCCCGATCCGAGCGGGCCGCTGCCCAGTGAGCGAGCGGCCGCCGGCGCGGCGCGGCGGACATCGGGCCCGCGGAGCTGACCGCGCGGCGAGCTTCGTCAGCCGAAGCGCGTGCCCGTCATGGCGCGCAGCTTCTCGCGGTTGTGACGGGCCTGGACGCGGCGGACGGTGCCGGTCCGCGCGCGCATCACGATCGACTCAGTGGACGTCGTGCCGCGACCCTCGTAGCGGACACCCTCCAGCACATCCCCGTCCGTCACGCCGGTGGCCGAGAAGAAGCAGTCGTCGCCCTTGATCAGGTCGTCGTGGGTGAGCTGTCGCTCGAGGTCGTAGCCGGCCGCGACCGCGGCTTCGCGTTCGCTGTCGTCACGCGGCCACAGACGCCCGACGAAACCGCCGCCGATCGACTTGACCGCGGCAGCCGAGATCACGCCCTCGGGTGTCCCGCCCACACCCCAGAGCAGGTCGACGGGCGAGCGCGTGCTCACAGCGAGCAACGCAGCGCTCACGTCGCCGTCGCTGATCAGCCGGACGCGTGCTCCCGCGTCGCGGATCGCCTTGATTCCCGCCTCGTGACGGGGGCGGTCGAGCACGACGACCGTGACGTCGCCGACGTCGACGTGGCGACACTCTGCGACCAGGCCGACGGTCTCTCCGATCGGCCGATCGAGATCGAGCAGGCCCGCCAGGTCGCTGCCGCCGGCGATCTTCTCCATGTAGACGCAGGGCCCGGGATCGAACATCGAACCGCGCGGGCCGATCGCGATCACCGACAGCGCACTCGGCATCCCCTTGGCGGTCAGCGTCGTTCCCTCGAGCGGGTCCACCGCGATGTCGACCTCGGGCGCCGACCCGTCGCCGACGCGCTCTCCGTTGAAGAGCATCGGAGCCTCGTCCTTCTCGCCCTCGCCGATCACGACGACTCCGTCCATCTGCACGCCGCCCAGGACGAAGCGCATGGCGTCGACGGCGGCCTGGTCGGCGGCCTCCTTGTCGCCCCTGCCGACGAGCCGGGCGGCGGCGAGCGCACCCGCCTCCGTGACGCGTACGAGTTCAAGAGCGAGGTTGCGGTCGGGAAGCGCGTGCTGAGACATGGGCCCGCAGGCTATCCACGGCCCGTCGTCGATGTCCCCCGGCGAGCTACGGATCGATCGAGGCGGCCAGCGCGAACAGCTCGTCGAGCTCCCACGGGCCCTGCGCGGTGAGCCGCAGGATCAACCCTCCCCGCTCCCACAGAAGCTCGCGAACGGGGCGCAGCGAGGCCTGCGCGTCATCGAGCGGAGCCGAGCGCAGCCGAGCCGGAGCGCCCCGAACCGCAGCGTCGCGCTCGGTTATCGGCCCGGGGAAGTCCCGCACCGGGGGCATCTTCACGCCGGCGTAGAGCGCCACCCGCGCAGGCGAGCCGCGACGCGTGTCGTCGAGATTCCACTCGACCTCCGCGCCGCTGCCCAGCGGCCCGACCGACGTCCATCGCGCAAGCGGAAGCGCGAGGGCAGGCAAGGGGAACGGCCGCCCCAGGATCGCGTCTGCGCCGGCGATGCCCTCCATCTGCTCCACGGCGCTCGCGATCATCGCACCACCACCGCTGGGTAGGGTGCGACGTTGTGACCACCGATCCGCGCTGGGGGCTGACGCTCCCGTTCGCCGGCCTCGCGCTGCGCGATCACGCCCCGATGTTCCGCCTCGCCGAGGAACTCGGCTACGACGACCTCTGGACCGGCGACACAGCGGGGCCCGACGGCTTCACGCCGCTGGTGCTGGCGGCCGCGCACACTGAGCGGATCCGCCTCGCAACCGGGATCGTGAACCCGTTCACGCGCGGCCGCGCCGTGCTGGCGCAGCACGCGGCCGCGCTGGCGGACGCCTCGGACGGGCGCTTCGTGCTCGGGCTCGGCGCGTCCTCGAACGTCATCGTCGAGCGCTGGAACGGGATCCCGTTCGAGAAGCCCCTGTCGAAGATGCGCGAGACGCTGGAGTTCCTGCGGCCGGTCCTGGCCGGCGAACGCGGCGCCGGGGGCTTCAAGCTCGAGAGCCCCCCGCAGGCTCGAGTGCCGATCGTGCTCGCCGCCCTGCGAGGCAAGATGCTCGAACTCGCCGCTTCGCAGGCCGACGGTGCCTTCACGAACTTCCTCCCACTCAGCGGGTTGCCGCGGATCGTTGAAGCGGTGCGCGCCGGCGAGGCCGGCGCGGGACGCGCACCGGGCAGCGTCGAACTCGCCTGCCGCTTCTTCTGCGTTCCGGGCAGCGCGGACGAAGGCCTGGCGACCGCGAAGTTCCTGTTCGCCGCATACGCGACCGTTCCGGTCTACACCGAGTTCTTTCGCTGGCTCGGCTGGGCCGATCAGCTCGACCCGATGATCGAGGCCTGGCAGGACGGGCGACCGCGCGAAGGCGCTCGATCTGGCGCCGGAGGACCTCGTGAGGGACGTCTTCATCTTCGGCTCGTACGAGGAGCAGCGCGAGCGCCTGCGTGAGTTCACCGCCGGCGGGATAACGACCGCGATCCTCACGCCGATGTGCGGGCCCGACCGTCTCGAGGAAGTCATCCGCGGTCTCGCTCCGTCATGAGCGGCCCCGTTCTGGTGACCGGCGCTTCGACGGGCATCGGTCGTGCGGCGGTTGAGCGTCTGGCGGCCGGCAGCGTGCCGGTCCTCGCGGGCGCACGCAAGCAGGCCGACCTCGACGAGCTGGCGAGCATCCCGGGCGTCGAGCCGTCGGCGCTGGACGTGACCGATCCGCAGGCGATCGAAGCTCTGCGCGCACGACTCGAAGGCGTCGCGCTGCGCGGGCTGGTCAACAACGCGGGCGTCGCGCTTGCCGGGCCGCTCGAGGAGATGCCGCTCGATGAGCTGCGCCGTCAGTTCGAGGTCAACACGATCGCCTGCGTCGCCGTCACCCAGGCGGCGCTTCCGGCGCTGCGCCGAGGCGGTGGCCGGATCGTCAACATCGGCTCGATCGGCGGCCGCGTGGCGCAACCGTTCACCGGTGCCTACTGCGGGTCCAAAGGGGCTCTGCGCCTGATGAGCTCGACGCTGAGGCGCGAGCTGCGCCCGTGGGGCATCTGGGTGACCTGCATCGAGCCGGGCACGATCAGGACCGAGATCTGGGACAAGGGCCTGGACGCCAACCGCGAGGCGATCGCGCGGATGTCGCCCGACGGCGTCGCCCGTTACGGCGACGGAATGCGCAGCATGGGCGCAGTTGTCGGCCGCCAAGCGACCGCCGGCCTCGAACCCGACGCGGTCGCGCGGCGCGTCGAGCACGCCCTCTTCGCCCGCCGGCCGCGCGCGTACGACACCGTCGGGCGCGATGCGCATGCGATGGGCGCGCTCCAGGCACTGCTGCCGGTGCGCATGTGGGATCGGCTGATGGACCGCATACTCGGCCTTTGAGTCGGGGCCGCACGCCATCGTGCAGCGAATACGCCGGCGCCCGCGCAGCGCTAGCGTCCTGCGCGCAGGCCGCGCTCAACTCCGGGGCCCGGAATCCCGAAACATCTCGTGATGCAGCCCTCCAGCCCTGATGTCGCCTTCGCCGGGAGTCCCTACCCGCCGATCGCCGACTACGCGTTCCTCTCCGACTGCGAGGTCAGCGCGCTCGTAGCGCCGAGCGGAAACGTCGAATGGATGTGCGTACCGCGGATGGACGGACCGTCGATCTTCGGGGCGATCCTGGACCGCGATGCCGGCTCGTTCAAGGTCGCACCGATGGGCCAGCGCGTGCCGATCGGGCGCCGCTACCTGCCTGGCACGATGATCCTCGAAACCACCTGGGCGACCCGGACCGGCTGGGTCGTCGTGCTCGACCTGCTGCTGATCGGGCCGTGGCATCACGACGACGACCGTTCCACCACTCACCGCCGGTCACCGACCGACAGCGACGCCGACCACGTGCTGCTGCGGATGATGAGCTGCATCAACGGCCAGGTCGAGATGCACGTCGAGTGCGAGCCGAAGCTCGACTACGGCCGCGCGCCGGTGAGCTGGGCCTATGACAACGGCGGGTACGGCATCGGCCGTCGGAACGGCCGAAGGAAACGAGCAGGAGCTTCGTCTCACGACCGATCTGCGCCTCGGCTTCGAGCGCGGGCGCGCCCGCGCTCGGACGACCCTGCGCGAGGGCGACACGGCTTTCGTAGCGCTCACGTGGACCGAGCACCGGGCGCCGAAGAGCTACGACGGCGCCTACCGGCGGATGAGCTACACAGCCGACTTCTGGCACGACTGGCTGGCCCATGGGGAGTTCCCCGACCATCCGTGGCGGATCTTCCTGCAGCGCAGCGCGCTGACACTGAAGGGGCTGACCTACGCCCCCACCGGCGCGATGTGCGCTGCTGCCACGACCTCCCTCCCGGAGGCTCCGGGCGGCGAGCGCAACTGGGACTACCGCTACAGCTGGATCCGCGACTCGGCCTTCATGCTCTGGGGACTGCACTCGCTCGGCTTCGCGCAGGAGGCCGGCGACTACTACTACTTCATCGAGGACGTCGCCTCAGGCGACAGGGACCTCCAGGTTCTCTACGGCATCGGCGGCGAGCGCACGATCGACGAATCCGAGCTTCCCCACCTGGAGGGCTACGAGAACTCCCAGCCAGTGCGGATCGGCAATGCCGCCTACAACCAGAACCAGCACGATGTCTGGGGAACGCTGCTGGACTCGGTCTACATCCACACTCAGAACCGCGACCAGCTCCCGGAGAGCTCCTGGCCCATACTCGTGCGCCAGGTCGAGCAGGCGATCGAGCACTGGCGCGAGCGTGATCGCGGCATCTGGGAGGTCCGTGGCGAGCCGCAGCACTTCACGTCCTCGAAGGTCTTCTGCTGGCTCGCCTGCGACCGTGGCGCGCGGCTCGCACGGCTGCGCACCGACAACGAGCGGGCCGAGCGCTGGCAGGGCGTCGCCGACGAGATCCGCGAGGACGTACTCAGCAACGGGATCGATCCCGAGCAAAACCGCTTCGTCCAGCACTACGAGACGACGGCGCTCGACGCCTCTCTGCTGCTGCTGCCGCTGATCCATTTCCTGCCCGCCGACGACGAGCGCGTGCGCAACACCGTCTTCGCTATCGCCGACGAGCTCACGCAGGACGGACTCGTTCTGCGCTACCGGGTCGAGGAGACGGACGACGGCCTGAACTCCGAGGAGGGCACGTTCGCGATCTGCTCGTTCTGGCTCGTCGGTGCGCTGGTGGAGATCGGCGAACTGGACCGCGCGCACCAGCTCTGCGAGAAGCTGCTCGCCTACGCGAGCCCGCTCGGCCTCTACGCCGAGGAGATCGACGCGCTCACCGGCCGTCATCTGGGCAACTTCCCGCAGGCCTTCACGCACCTCTCGCTGATCAACGCCGTCATGCGGCTCGTCCGCGCCGAGGAGGAGCTGCTCGCCGCCACGCCCTCGCCCGGCAAGGTCGAGACCGGACTCGAGATGTGACCGCACGCCGGGTCCACGCCCGCCGGCCGACATCGTGACTCGGCCGAACGTCTGCGCCGAGCCTGACCCGCAGGCAGCGTCACGCAGCGCTGCGGAGTTGCTCGCCGTGGCTCTGCACGAGGCCGTGTCGTTGCGCGGCGCCGCGCATCTCGCGCTTTCGGGCGGATCGACGCCCGTGCGCTGCTACGAGCTGCTGGCGAAGCTGGTCGAGGACTGGCGCCCGGTCCACCTCTGGTTCTGCGACGAGCGCTGCGTGCCGCCCGAGGACGAGCGCTCGAACTTACGGCTCGCGCGCAGGACGCTCGGCGCACCCGAGGCGACGTGGCATCGCGTCGCCGGCGAACGCGGGCCGGACGCAGCGGCTGCCGCATACGAACGGGAACTGGGTGACATCGTGCTCGACGCCGCGCTGCTCGGCATCGGCGAGGACGGACACACGGCCTCGCTGTTTCCCGGCCACCCGGCCCTGCGGGCACGAGGGCGCGCCGTGGGAGTCCACGACGCGCCCAAGCCGCCCCAGGGCCGCGTCTCGCTGACGCTGCCCACGCTCGCAGGCACGCGCCTGCTCGTCATGCTCGTCACCGGACCTGAGAAGGCTCAGGCTCTGGCAGGCGCGCTGGCCGAGCCCTCGCCGCTGGTGCCGGCGTCGCTGCTTGCACGGGAGCACCTGACGGTCGTGGCCTCGCGCGACGCTCTCGGCGAGCGCGCCTGGTCGTAGCGGCAGGGCCGACCTGCGCCTCCCACGAGATCCTCGGCAGCCACTCCAGCCAGCTCGGCAGGTACCAGTTGCGCTCGCCGAGCAGCTGCATCGCGGCGGGCAGCAGCACCCCGCGCACGATCGTCGCGTCGATCAGGATCGCGGTCGCCAGGCCGACGCCCATCTGCTTGAGCTCGGTCTGACCGAGCGTCGCGAATACGCTGAACACGGCGACCATGACCAGCGCGGCGCTGGTGACGGTTCCGGCGGTCGACACCACGCCCTCGCGCACAGCGTCCCGTGTCGTCCAGCCGCGATCGACGAGCTCCCTGACGCGGCTGAGGATGAACACGTGGTAGTCCATGCTCAGGCCGAACAGGATCACGAAGAGGAACATCGGCAGCCAGCTCGCGATCGCGCCGCTCGACTCGAAACCCAGCGGCCGCTCGAGGTTGCCGTACTGAAAGCCCCATACGAGCACCCCGTAGGCGGCTGCGACGCTCAGCAGGTTCAGCATGATCGCCTTGATCGGCACGACGATCGAACGGAACCCGACCAGCAGCACCAGGAACGCGAGTCCCAGCACGAACGCGAAGACGAGCGGCGCCCGCGCCTTCATCTGCTCGTTGAAGTCGCGCGTGGCGGCCGTCATCCCCGTGACGTCGGCCGTGACGCCTGCCTCGCGCTCGAGCGTCGCCGGCAGAAGCTCCGCGCGAAGTGCCTCGAGCGCCGCAGCCGAACGGGCGTCGGTGCCGTCACCGCGTATCGGCAGCGACACGATCGCAACGCGCCGCGAATCCGAGACCCGGATCCCCGCGCGCCCCGCGAAGTGGCCGCCGGCCACGGCGCGGCGTTCCAGTTCGCCGATGGCGGCGCGCACGGGGGCGGCCTCGACGTCACGCGCGCGAACCACGACTACGGCGGGGATCTGCCCACCCGGGAACGCAGCCTGCATCCGGTCATAGACCCTCATCACCTCGAGATCCCTGGGCAGGTCATCGGTTCCCGGCAGCGCCGTGTGCATCGAGAAGGCCGGGATCGCGAGGGCCACCAGCAGGCCGGCGCTCAACACCGCGGCGAGCAGGGGCCGGCGCAGCGAGGCACCGACGACCGCCGACCAGGCGCGTCCGCCCCGGCCGTCGTCGCGGCGCTGCGCGAGGCGCTTGCCGAGCAGCGGGATGCGTCCGCGCTCGACACGGTCGCCAAGCGCCGCGAGCGTCGCCGGCACCACCGTCACGGAGCCGATCATGGCGACCGCCACGACGATGATCGCGCCGACGCCGAGCGAGGTGAAGACGACGTCTCCCGCGAGCAGCATCCCCGCCATGGCGACCATCACCGTCAGCCCGGAGACGATCACGGCCCGGCCCGACGTCGCGGACGCGATCGCGATCGCATCACGTGAGCTGCGTCCGCGAGCGCGTTCCTCCCGTTCGCGACGCAGGTAGAAGAGCGAGTAGTCGACACCGACGGCCAGGCCGACCAGCAGAATCACCGAGGAGACCGCGTCGACCATCGGGAAGACGTGGCTCACGAGGTTGATCACACCGAGCGCCGCCATCACCGACGTAATGCCGAGCAGCAGCGGAATGCCTGCGGCTATCAGCGAGCCGAAGGCGAGCAGCAGGATCGCCAGCGTCAGCGGGAGCGACAGCACCTCGGCGCGTTGGAAGTCCTCATCGACGGCGGCGCCGATTGCGGCATCCGCGCTGGCATCGCCGAACTGCCCGATGAAGACCGCCGGGTGCTCGCCGGCGACGGACCTGACGCGCTTCACGAGCGGCCCGACCGCGGCCTGGGTCTGGTCGTCATCGCCGCGCAGCTTGAGCGTGACCAGCGCCGACCGGCGATCCCCGGAGACGTTCTTCGCGCCCTGCGGCGAGTAGGGCGACACGACGCGGGCGACGCGCTCCTGACGGCGAACGGTCGCGATGACGTCGGCGACCGCGGCTCGGACGCGCGGGTCGCTCACGGTCGCGCCGCGCGGGGCCTGGATCAGGACGCTCTCTGCCGCATCGTCGGGAAACGCCGACGCGATCGCGCGGTCGGCGTGCGCGGACTCTCCGGTGCCACCGTCCCCGCCGTTGGTGACCAGGCCGGCTGCCCCGCCCGCGGCCACGGCCGCGATGACGAAGGCGAGCCAAAGGCCGATCGCGGCGCCACGGTGTTTGGTGCTCCATCGGCCTGCTCGGGCCGCAAAGGTGTCATGCATTCTTCTCGTGCGCTCCAGGTTTCTCGGGGGTCAAGGACTTGTCCCGGAAGCCTTCTGCAGCACGGCGCTCACGCCAATACGGGCAGCGAGCGTTCGCCGGTGGGGCTATCCCCCGTCTTGGGCGACGAGCAGGCCGCAGCGGCACTCCGCCGCAGTCCGGCAGGCCGCGCTCGCGGCGGCCTGCCTCGACGCCGCTGGACGTCACCGATCGCCGCCACCCCGCGCGGCCGGACGTCGGACATGTGTAACGTGCCCGACGGGCGGGGAGACGGACCGCCCAGCGTATGGCGGTGAGCGTCGACAGACGGCGGCAGCAGTCGGGGATCGTGGCGGAGCTCGAAGCCGCGCGCACACACACGCTCGCGCTTGTGGACCCGATCATCGACGCCGACCTCGAGCGGCAGATCGATCCGCTGATGTCCCCGCTCGTATGGGACCTCGCCCACATCGCCGCGTACGAGGACCTCTGGCTCGTGCATCGCCATGCCGGTGAGCCGCTGCTGAAGGCGGACCTCGCAGCCTGCTACGACGCCTTCGAGACGCCGCGCACGATACGCGGCGAGATCGAGTTGCTCGATGCCGCCGGCGCGCGCGACTATCTCTCAGACGTTCGCGAGCGCACGCTGAGAGCGGTGCGAAGCCACGGCGTCGACCCCGTTCTTCACGAGCTCGTCCTCCGGCACGAGCAGCAACACACGGAGACGATGCTCCAGACACTGCTGCTCAGCGGGCTGCCGGGATACGACCATCCGGACCGCCGGCCGACGCCGAGCGCAGACCGTCGGCACAGCGGCCTCGAGTTCGTCGCGGTGCAGGGGGGCGAGGTCGAGCTCGGGGCGCCGGACGGTCGTTTCTCCTACGACAACGAGCGCCCCCGTCACCGCGCCGTCGTAGCGCCCTTCCAGATCGGCCGGACCCCGGTCACCAACGCGACCTGGCTCGCCTTCGCCGAAGGCGGAGGATACGAGCGCCGCGAGTGGTGGACCGATGAGGCATGGGCGTGGAAGGAGGAGTACGACCTCACCCATCCCCTTCACTGGGCGCGCCGGCCCGACGGCGCGTGGACCGAGCACACGGTGCACGGGTCGCGCCCTCTGGACCCCGACCGGCCGGCCGCCCATGTGAGTTGCTTCGAGGCCGCCGCCATCGCGCGAGCGCACGGCGCCCGGCTCCCCACGGAGGCCGAGTGGGAGGCGGCGGCGACCTGGGACCAACCGCAGCTGGGCCGGGCGAACCTCGGCCAGCTCGCGTTCGACACGACCCCCGCAGGCGCGTTCCCGGACAACGCGAGCGCGTGCGGCGCACTCGACATGCTCGGAAACGTCTGGGAGTGGACGTCGACCGAGTTCGACGGCTACCCGGGCTTCGAGGCCCACCCCTACCGCGAGTACTCCGAGGTCTTCTTTCGCAGCGGCTACCGCGTCCTGCGCGGCGGCTCATGGGCTACGCAGGCTCGCGTCGCCACGCCCACCTTCCGAAACTGGGACCTGCCACAGCGCCGCCAGATATTCGCCGGCGTCCGGCTTGCAAAGAACGAGGAGCAGACGTGAGCACCGCCACCAGACTCGCCGAAGTCGCCGTCGACCCGATAGTCATCCACTCCTACCTGCGTCCCGGCGACGAACGCACGCTCGCCGACGACGTGCTCGACGGTCTGACGCGCCCGTTCAAGGAACTGCCACCAAAGCACTTCTATGACGCCCGCGGCGCCGAGTTGTTCGATCGCATCTGCGAGCTGCCGGAGTACTACCCGACGCGCACCGAGCGCTCGATCCTGGTGTCGCGCGCAGCACGTATCGCCCAGGTCACCCAAGCGGCGGAGGTCGTCGAGCTCGGATCCGGAACCGCAGAGAAGACGCGGGTCCTGCTCGCAGCGCTGGCGGCGGCCGGGACGCTGAAGCGCTACGTCCCGCTGGACGTGACCGAGGCGATGATCGTGCGCTGCGCCGACGAGATGACGGCTCTCCACGACGGACTGCGCGTGCACGGCATCGTCGGCGACTTCGAGCGTCACCTTGATCGCGTCCCGGCGCCGGATGACGGGCCACGGATAGTCGCCTTCCTCGGCGGGACGATCGGGAACTTCACTCCGGGCGCGCGGCGCCGCTTCCTGCGCCGCGTTCGCGGCCTGCTCAGGCCGGGCGTCGACCACCTGCTGCTCGGCACCGACCTGGTCAAGGACACGCGCGTGCTGGAAGCCGCCTACAACGACACGGCAGGCGTGACCGCAGAATTCAACCGCAACGTCCTGCGGGTGCTGAACCGGGAGCTCGGCGCGGACTTCGAGCTCGACGCGTTCGAGCACGTGGCGTTCTTCGACACCGAACGCGAGTGGATAGAGATGCGCCTGCGCTCGAAACGACGCCAATCGGTCAGCATCCCGGCGGTCGGTCTGACGGTTGACTTCGCCGCTCGCGAGGAGCTGCGCACCGAGATCAGCGCCAAGTTCACGCCTGAGCGCCTAGCCGGCGATCTCGAGGCGGCCGGCTTGGAGCTGCAGCACGTGCTGAGCGACGACCGCGGGCTTTTCGCGCTGTCGCTGTCCACTCCGGCGAACTGACGGCGCACAGGGGCCGCGATGCGGTGGGGCGCGGCGAGTGCCGGGCCCCACCGCTCGCGCCGACCTAGTTCAGGCGCTCGACGATCATCGCCTCGCCCTGGCCCTGGGCGACGCACATCGTCTCGATTCCGACGCCCTTATCCAGCGTCTCGAGGTCGTTGAGCAGGGTCGTCATGATGCGCACGCCGGTCATCCCGAACGGATGCCCGAGGGCGATCGCCCCGCCGTGCGGATTCAGGTCGTCGAGGTCGATCCCGCACTCGCCGGCGATCGGCAGCACCTGCGCCGCGAACGCCTCGTTGAGCTCGACGATGTCGATGTCGCCGATAGTCATCCCGGAACGCTCGAGCACCTTGCCGATCGCTCCGATCGGCGCAACGCCCATGTACTCGGGCTCGTTGCCCCAGGTCGCAGCCGTGATGATGCGTGCGCGCGGCTTGAGACCCAGCTCCCGCGCGCGATCCGCGCTCATGATCAGCGCGGCGGCAGCGCCGTCGTTGAGCGGACACGAGTTGCCGGCCGTGACGGTGCCGTCCTCCTTGAAGGCAGGCTTGAGCGAGCCCAGCTTCTCCACCGTCGAGTCGGCTCGCGGCCCGTCGTCCTTGCTGACGACGGTTCCGTCGGCGAGCGTCACCGGGACGATCTCGCGCTCGAACACGCCACCGGTCTGCGCCGCCACCGCGCGCTCCTGCGAGCGCTGTGCGTAGGCATCCTGGTCCGCGCGGCTGACTCCGTACTTCTCAGCGACGTTCTCAGCCGTCAGGCCCATCGCGATGTACGCGTTCGGCTGACCGGGCTCCTTGCCCTGCAGCTGCTCGTTCTGGTCCTCCGGGTGAGCGGCCTCCTGGGCGGCGTTGTAGCGCGAGACGAACTCGACGCCGGCGGCGATGTAGACATCGCCCTGCCCTGCGACGACGGCGTTCGCCGCCCCGCGAATCGCGTCGAGCCCGGACGCGCAGTAGCGCGAGACGGTGCTGCCTGTCGTGTTGTGGCCGAGCTTCTCGCTCAGCAGGACGGCGATGCGCGCGATGTTGTTGGCCTGCAGGCCCTGTGGCAGGCCGCAGCCGGCGATGACCTCCTCGACCGTCGAGGGGTCCACATCGGGGTTGCGCTCGAGCAGCTGATCGATGACGAACGCAGTTGTCTCGTCGGGTCGCAGCGACGCGAGCGATCCCTTGAAGGCGCGGCCGACCGGAGTGCGGACGGCGTCGACGATGACGGCCTCGGGCATTGGGATGTGTCCTTTCGTTGATGAGCCCGGCGGTCGCACTCCACGGGCGGTTCCCCCGGCGGTCGCACTCCACGGGGCGTTTGTGTCCGGCGATGCGGCCGGACACAAACAGGTTACGACACACGCGGTTTCACCGCAGCAAAGATGACGCCTGCGTCACGAGAACCCTAGGATTCGCGGCCAAGCATCCACAACGGGAGTCAACGATCCGATGAACATCGAAGGAGCAGGCGCACTCGTCTCGGGCGGCGCATCCGGCCTCGGCGCCGCCACGGTCCGCCACCTCCATGGCGCCGGCGCGAAGGTCGTCATCGCCGACGTCAACCCGGAGCGCGGCGAGCCGCTCGCCGCGGAGCTCGGCGTGCAGTTCGTCCAATGCGACGTGCGCGAGGAGGATCAGGTCCAGGCGGCGGTCGACAAGGCCGCGGAGGCGGAGGGCGGACTGCGAATCGCGATCTCGTGCGCCGGCACCGGCATCCCGATCAAGATCGCATCGAGCCGTGGGCCGCATCCACTCGAGGCCTTCAAGGTGATCCTCGACATCAACCTCGTCGGCACCTTCAACATGATGCGCCTCGCGGCCTTCAAGATGCTCTCGGACAACGAGCCTGGCGACGACGGCGAGCGCGGTGTACTCGTCAACACAGCGTCGGTGGCCGCGTTCGAGGGACAGATCGGCCAGATCGCCTACTCGGCGTCGAAGGGCGGCGTCGTCGGCATGACACTGACCGCCGCTCGCGACCTCGCCGACAAGGGCATCCGGGTCTGCACGATCGCCCCGGGACTGTTCGACACGCCGCTGCTGGGAGCACTCCCCGAGGATCAGCGCGCGGCGCTCGGAGCGCAGGTGCCGTTCCCGAGTCGCCTGGGAACGCCTGAAGAGTTCGCGAGCCTGGCGGCGCACATCGTCGAGAATCCGATGCTCAACGGCGAGACGATCCGCCTCGACGGGGCGATCCGCATGGCACCGAAGTGATTATCAGGGCTTCCTGACGCGGAACGCGACAGCCTTGCCGGCACCGACGTTCCCGGCGGCGTCGGTCGGCGTCAGCGTGAGCGTGTAGGCGCCCGGGCGCAGGCGACGGAGGTTGAGCCGCGCGCGGTTCCTTCCGCTGGCAGCCTGCGCCGCCAACAGCTTGCCGGCACGCGTGCGCAGCGTGCATGACGGCCCGCGCCGCTTGCGGGTACGCAGGACGCAGCGCCGGCCGCGAGTCCGCACACCTCTGCGACGCATCGTGACGACACCTGCGACGCGCGCGGCCTCGTCAAGCTCGAATCTCAGCACGGTGCCGGTGCGCGCCTTGGCCACCTTCGGGCCGAGCGCGACCCTCATCAGGCGCGGAGGGCGGGTGTCGGCCGCCTGGGCATCCGGGTCCGGCGAAGGCGCCTGCGCCATCGCGCTCGCCGGGGCGAACGCGATCGTCGCCGCGAGCGGGCCGGCGACGGCTGCAACGCCGGACACGCGATTCCGGAGTCTCATCCACCCGCATGATCGCGCGCGATCGCTGCGGGTGCGCCGGCCGGAAACCGGTGTATCCGGTCGAGGCACCTAGGCGAGGCGGCGTCCCGCGAGGGCTGCATGTGCGGCCACGTCGCGGGCGAAGTCCGCGAAATGACCGGCGTGCAGCGCCTGAGGACCGTCGCACAGCGCATGCTCGGGATCCTGGTGGACCTCGACGATCAGGCCGTCGGCGCCGACGGCGGCGGCGGCACGCGAGAGCGGCTCGACGAGTCGCCGGTCGCCGGCCGCGTGGCTGGGATCCACTACGACGGGCAGGTGAGTGTGCAGCTTCAGCCATGGGATCGCCCCGAGATCGAGCGTGAAGCGGGTCGCCGTCTCGAAGGTGCGGATGCCGCGCTCGCACAGGATCACGGCCTCCGTTCCCTCCTTGAGTACGTAGTCCGCCGCCTGCAGCAGTTCCTCGAGGCTCGACGACAGTCCACGCTTCAGCAACACCGGCTTGCCGAGCCTGCCGGCGACCTCGAGCAGCGCGTAGTTCTGCATGTTTCTCGCGCCGATCTGAACGACGTCGGCATGCTCGGCGATCACGTCGGCGTGCTGCGCGTCGAGCAGTTCGGTGACGACGGGCAACCCGGTCTCGGTGCGAGCCTCAGCGAGGATCTCCAACGCTGGGCCGCCGAGCCCCTTGAAGGCGAACGGTGAGGTACGCGGCTTGAACGCCCCGCCGCGCAGCATCGATGCGCCCGCCGCGGCGACGGTCCGCGCGACGTCGAGCGTCTGATCACGCGACTCGACCGTGCATGGACCGGCGATCAGGCAGAAGGTCTCACCCCCGCCAACGCGCCGGCCGGCGATGTCGAACGCACTCGGCTCGTTGTGGCTGAGCTCGCTGCTCGCCAGCTTGTAGGGCCGTGAGATCGGCACCACGCGGTCGACGCCCGGCATCCCCTCGAGCCCGAGCTCGGCTACGCCCTCGGGATCCCCGATCGCACCGATCGCCGTCGTCAGCTCGCCGGGCATGACCACGACGTGCACGCCGGTCGTCTCCAGCCGCGCGACCACCGCCTGGACCTCGGGCTCGCCGGCCTGAGGCGTCATCACGATCATCATCGCCGTCCAATCTAGATCACGGCGGCCGCTCGGCGGTGTCCTTCCCGTCGAGCGAAGGCCGGGCGAGAGCCGCCGGCGCCCCCATCCGTGGGCTCTCCCACGGCGCCGGCGACATCTCGTCCGTCCCCCACTTGTGGAGGCCGATGCCGCGTCCTTGCGGCCTCCTGTCCCCCCCGGGTCTAGCCTGCGGCCTCACGCACCTCGATCTCGGCGCGGTCAGCGGCCATCAGAAGTTCAGCGGCCTCGATCAGGCACATCCAGGCCAGCTCGAGCTGGTCGGCGTTGCCGTCCTCGGAGTCCTCGAGCCGGCACCCGTCTCGGCGCAGCATGGCGCACGCCCAGGCAAGCGACTCGGCGGCCTCGTGCGCAAGCTCGATGCAGTCCATGTCCGTGACGTGCTCGAGCTCCAGCAGTGCCTGCTCTGCGAGCGCCGCAGCACGGGGATCGTGGCGGCCCGCCTCCGCGATCAGCCTGCGCGAGACGTCCGCCGCGCGTGCCAACTCGCCGAGTCCGGGGCACGTCGCGTCCGCGACGTGGACGAGTCCGGCCGCAGCGAGCGTCAGCGTCTCGGCGATCGGCTCGGGCATCTCCGCCGCCTGCCAGAGGACCTGCTCAAGCCTGGCAGCGCGTGCGCCGGCGAGTTCCATGTAGAGCTGACGGACGAAGAGTTCGTCGTCGGAGCGGTGAAGGACGTCAGATGAAAGGCGTTCGGCCACGTTGGGGCTCCCGGGTTCGGTTCGCGTTACCCCCTTGTCGAGGCGCGGGACGAAATCCCCCCCCTCGAGTTGTCGCGGCCTACCTCTCGAAGCCGAACTCCTGCGCGCCGTCGTCAGTCGGCGCGCGTTCAACCGGCGATGGCGCAGCAGCGGGCGCGGGCGCAGCGGCGGGCGCAGCGGCGGGCGCGGGCTGCGGGGCCGGCGAGGTCTGCGGGGCCGTCGCCGTGGCGGCAGCCGCGGGCGCACCGGTCGCAGCACTCTGCTTCTTGGGGGCCGGCTGTCCGCCCTGAGCGGGAGCACGCTGCGCCGCGGCGGGAGGCGCCGCGCTCGGGACCGCCGGCGCGACGGCAGCCGGCGGCTCAGGCGTCTGCGCGGCCTCGCCACCACCGCGAGTCAGTGCGAAAGCCCCGGCTCCGGCGACGGCGATCACCGCGGTCGCCGCCACCGCCGCGCCGGCCGCGCCGATTCCACCTGATCCGGCACCCGCGGAGGAGGCCGCTCCGCCGCCGGATGAACCTGCTGCCCCGCCGGCCGCTGCAGGCGACCCGGCCGCCGCGCCGGCACCGAGGGCGGCCATCGCCGCCAGCGGCAGACCGATCGGCGGCGCGACCGAAGCGATGCCCCGCAACCCGCGCACGTAGCGCCTGCATCCCGGGCACTCCTCCAGATGCGCCGAGGCCATCTGCCAGCGCTCGCCGTCGGGATCGAGCACGCCGAACGCATAGGCCTTCATCAGCGACTCACGGCTCTCACACCAGGTACCGCCGCGGATGTCGGCGACCAGAGTGCCGACCTTGCGCGAGACACCGTCCATCAGCTTCTCCATCCGCTTGGGCGAGACGCCCATCATCTCGGCGGTCTGCGGCCTCGTGCAGCCGTGGATGTAGCAGAGCGTCGCGGCCTCGCGCTCACGTTCGCTGAGCCGCTCCTTCATCCCCTCCATGAAATGGATCAGCTGAGTGTGGTCATCCAGTTGCGCGTCGAGGTCGGGCTCGGTCGCGATCCCCGCGATGTCCGCCCCTTCGGCACGCCGGTCCAGGTGCAGGCGTCTGAGTTCCTCGATCGCGCGGCAGTAGCACGCGTTGACCAGGAAGCCGGCGTGATTCTCGATCTGCTCACCCTGCGCCAGCCGCAGGTAGAGACCGTGCCATGCCTGGTTGTAGAAGGCCTCGAGGTCCGCGTCGTCGAAGCGCACACCACGAGCTGCGAGCTTGCTCCGGAGCGCCGTCAGCGTGCCGGTGCGCAGCTCCGAGTACTCACGACCGAGGACGGTCTCGGCGCGCGCACGCCGGCGGTCGAGGACAGGGGCCATCAGGGCCTCACCGGCACCCGCAGAACGCGCGAATCCGTGGTGGGCCATGGCCAGACGTCGCCTGCGCGCTCGACTCGCACGCGGAACCTGTACACGGCCCGCCGCGTCGTGCCGCGGAAGCGGTAGCGCCAGACGGCCCTCCCCGCGGAGTTCAGAGTCAGCGAATCGACTGTCGCCCATCGCCGTCCGACCACCGCCTGCACAAGGGCGACCTTGCCCGACGAGCCACGGCCCGCGCCATCGACGTCGACCCGCAGCTTCATGCGCGAGCCGTTGCGAAGACCGCTGCCGCTGCGGGCGACGCGAACGCGCAGCCGGTTCAGCAGCTCGACTTCGATCGGGCGAACGGCGCGATGGTCGCGGTCATCGACGTCCAGTTGCAGAAGTCGCGAGACCGGACCCGCAGCCATCGTGAAGCGGCCCGCTTCGTCCGCCGTGAGCCGCCGCTCGACGCGCCACGGACTGCGCCGCACACCGAGCGGGTGGCTGCTGACGATCACCTTCGCGCCTGCAGCGGGTGAGCCGTCGGCGAGCCGGACGGTTCCGCTGACGCGCGCGTCACCGCCGACGAGATCGACCCGCTCGCGTGCGGCGCGGACGACGACCTGCCGGGGCTCGACGGGAACCGCGAAGGGCGTCGGAACGGCGCGCTCGATGACGATCGGCGCCGGAGGCGCCGGAGCGGGCGGTGCCGGCGGCGAGCGGGCGGCGGAGCCGCAACCGTGAACGGCACGTCCTCGCCGGTCGTCACGTTGCCCGCCGCGTCCGTCGCACGCAGCGCAGCGCTGTGCTGACCGTCCGCGAGCGCCGTGGTGTCGACCGGGAAGGTCGCCGCGACCTGCTCGGGGCACGGCCGGGGAGCGGTGTACGGCTCACTGCACGCGGCGCGCCAGAGGTCCACGGGGGCTCCGTCGATCAGCAGCGCCATCGATGCCACCCCGCCGCCCTCGTCGCTCACAGCGGCTCCGATCGTCGCCGCTCCCGAGATCGCTCTGCCAGCACCCGGCACACTGCCGTCCGCGGCACCGACCTGCGGTGGGGAGTCGTCGCGTATGTCGATCTCCGAGCGGAAGAGGCGGACCTCGGCGCGCTCCTTCTCGCCTTCCTGCCCATAGCAGCCGAAGCCCCCGCCACAGCGAGCAGCGACCGCGAGGCCGTCGCCCTTCAGCTCGGCGCCGGCGACCAGGTTCGCTGGATCGAGCGGCGGTTCGGGAACGCCGAACACGCAACCCGGGGTGACACAGCCCTCGTCGATCTCGGTTACCGCCGATCCCCGGGTTGGTGTCGAGCCCCGCCTGGAGGCCGTCTGTCGGGCTCGGGGCGAAAGCCAAACCCCTCCAGCAACTGCGACTTCGCCGTCATGCGAACAGATGAACGCGGTAGCCCGCGATCTCGCCTCCCGCAGGCAGCAGGAAGCGATAGCCGCGAGCGCTGCCCGGCGCGGTGTCAGACGGCAACAACCGCGCGCGCAGGAACTCCGCCGTCAGAACACGTGTCGGTCGTCGCCTCGGCGTCGTCGCCGGCCAGCCATGCCTGCGCTGGACGCAGGCTTGCCGTCGGGCCCGCGGCAGGACCACACGGTGTACGTCGCCGCGGAGGCGGCGGCGGTCGCCCAAGCAAGTGCGATCAGCAGAATGCCGGCGGTCAGGCCCGCCGTTGCACGAAGCGAATCGGACCTCATCCTGCGCATCATTGCCGGATGTCAGGCGCTATGCCACCGGTTGGCGCCCGGCAGCCCCCTAGAGCCCCAGGTCACGGACGCCCAGTTCGTCGAAGCCGATGTGGTGTGCGAGCTCGTGACGGACCGTGACCGTGACCTGCTCGCGCAGCAGATCGGCGTCGTGGCCGAAGTCACGCCGCAGCGTGTCGCGGAAGATGATGATGCGGTCTGGGTAGTTGTCGTGCGAGGCGCCGTCGCCCTGATACAGGCCGTAGGCCCGGGCGCGACGGCCCTTGTCGGAGATCACGACGGCGACGTTGCGATCGAGTGCCTGACGCAGCAGGTCCGGAAGGTCGTCGAGCGCGTCTCGAACGAGCTCTTCGAAGTCAGTGTCGCTGTACGGGTCGAGGTCCATGAAGTCGGTCTCATCGGGCTCGGCTGCGAGTCCGTCGCGCGCCAGCCGTTCGCTGCGCACGACGATCCGCTCGAAGTCCTCCTCGGATTCGGGGTCCGTCCAGCCTGCGACACGCAGCCCGAGGGCGATCGCAGCGCCGAAGATGACCGCTGCGACGAGCCCGATCACCGCGAACGTCTGGATCGCCTTGACGAGCGGGTTGGTGCTGAACCCGCCCAGCAGCGCTGCGGCGCTGAGTCCGGCGCACAGAGCGACCGCGGCGGCGAACGCGATGCGGCGCAGCGGAGGAGTCATGCCGGCGGCTCAGGCTCGTCGGCGCGCCGGCGCAATGGGTTGATCGGGTTCATCACCGGCTACCGCATGTGGCGTGAGATCACGAGTCGCTGGATCTCGTTCGTGCCCTCGTAGATCTGGGTGATCTTCGCGTCGCGCATCATCCGCTCGACCGGGTACTCGCTGACGTAGCCGTAGCCGCCCAGCACCTGCACGGCCTCGGTCGTGACCCACATGGCTGTGTCCGAGGCGATCAGCTTCGCCATCGAAGTCCACTTGCCGAGGTCGCGCTCTCCGCGATCCGCGGCTGCCGACGCCCGGTAGGTCAGCTCACGGGCGGCGGCGGTGCGGGCCTCCATCTCGGCGAGTTTGAAGCCGATCGCCTGGTGCTCGTGGATCGGCTTGCCGAACGTGATGCGCTCCTTCGCGTAGCCGTTGGCGTAGTCGGTCGCACCCTGCGCGATCCCGACCGCCTGGGCGGCGGCCCCGAGGCGCGTGCGCTCCAGCGTGCCGAGCGCGAGCGGAAGACCCCCGTCGACCTCGCCGACGACATTCTCGGAAGGCACTCGGACGTCGTCGAAGACCGGCGAGCCGGTCGGCGAGCCCTTGATGCCCATCTTCTTCTCGACCTTGCCCAGCGAAAGGCCCGCACGGTCCTTCTCGACGATGAACGCGGTCGTCTTGCGGTTCTCGCGGTCGGTCGACGCCATCACGATGTAGAAGTCGGCGATACCCGCGTTGGTGATCCAGTTCTTCTGCCCGTTGATCACCCACTCGTCGCCGTCGAGCTTCGCCGTCGTCCGCATCGCGGCCGGGTCGGACCCCGCCTCCGGTTCGGACAGGCAGAAGGCCGGCGACCACTCGCCGCTGGCGCAGCGCGGCAGGATGCGCGACTTCAGTTCGTCGCTGCCGAACAGCTGGATCGGAAGCGTGCCGAGGTCCTGCACCATGAGGATCAGCGACGACGACGCGCACGCCTTGGCGATCTCCTCGATCGCGATCGTCAGCATCAGCGTCCCGGTGCCGGTACCGCCGTGCTCCTCGCTGAACGGCAATCCGAGGATGTCATTCTCGGCGAACAGCTTGCGGATGTCCCAGGGGTACTCGGCGTCGGCGTCGATGTCGTGCGCGCGGGGGGCGACCTTCTCCTGGACGATCTGGCGGATCGTGTCGCGGAAGTCAAGATGCTCGCGCGGGATCTCATAGGCGTCGGTGACGATCGTTGACATGCCCCAAGGGTACGCAACCGGCGTTCGCCGACGAGACCGGATGCGCCGCCCGCTCGACGTCCCGGCGAGGGGCTTAGGATCAGCCCCCATGACCTGGCAGCCCGAGCTCGACGAGCTGCGCCGGCGCCAGGCGCTTGCGCAGGAGATGGGCGGCGCCGAACGCGTGGCGCGGCAGCGTGACGCGGGCAAGCTCACGGTCCGCGACCGGCTCACGCGCCTGCTCGACCCGGACTCCTTCGAGGAGACCGGATCCGTCGCTGGCAGCGGCCAGTACGACAGCGATGGTCAGCTGACGGGGTTCCTGCCGGCGAACATGCTCGTCGGCCGCGGGCGCGTCGACGGTCGCGGGGTCGTCGTCCAGGGCGACGACTTCACGGTTCGCGGGGGCGCGGCCGATGCCGCGATCTGGCAGAAGATGGTCTGGGCCGAGCGCGCGGCGCACGAGCTCAGACTGCCACTGATCAGACTCGTCGACGGAACCGGGGGCGGCGGAAGTGTCAAGTCGCTGGAGTCGATGGGCTTCGCCTATGTCCCTCCGCTGCCCGGGTTCGACCTCGCCGTCGAGAACCTCTCGCGCGTCCCGGTAGTCGCAGCGGCGCTCGGCCCTTGCGCCGGACTGGGCGCGGTTCGCGTCGCGCTTTCGCACTTCTCGGTGATCGTCCGCGGCAGCGCGCAGCTGTTCGTCGCCGGGCCCCCCGTCGTGGCGGCGGCGATGGGCGAGAGCCCTGACAAGGAGGCGCTCGGCGGAGCGCGGGCGCAGACCCGCGCCGGCGCGGTCGACAACGAGGCCACGGACGAGGACGACGCGCTCGACCAGATGCGCCGCTTCCTCTCGTACCTGCCGGGCAGCGCGTGGGAGCCGCCGCCCTTGATCTCAGCCGGCGACGACCCGGTCAGACGCGAGCCGGAACTGCTCGACATCGTTCCGCGCGACGAGCGGCAGCCGTACGAGATGCGTCGCATCGTCGAACTGGTCCTCGACCGCGGTTCGGTCTTCGAGGTCGGACGGCGGTTCGGCCCGCCGCTGATCACCGCACTCGCGCGACTCGACGGCAGGCCCGTCGGTGTGCTCGCAAGCGACCCCAAGCACTACGGCGGCGGGCTGACGGCGGACGCCTCCGACAAGATGGCCCGCTTCGTCGATCTCTGCGATGCCTTCCGGCTGCCGGTCGTCAACTTCGTCGACCAGCCCGGCTTCGTCATAGGCACCGATGCGGAGCGGCGCGGAACGGTGCGCCACGGCGCGCGCGCCCTGAGCGCCGTGGTGCAGGCCAGAACGCCCTGGTGCAGCGTGCTCGTGCGCAAGGTCTACGGCGTCGCGGGCGCAGGACACGGCGACGGCTCACGACTCAACCTGCGTTATGCGTGGCCCTCGGGGTCCTGGGGCTCGCTGCCGATCGCGGGCGGGCTCGAAGCCGCCTACCGCCGTGAGCTCGAGGCGGCGGAGGACCCGGCAACGCTGCGTGCCGAGATCGAGCAACGCCTCAACCTCGTGCTGTCGCCCTTTCGCACCGCCGAGCGCTTCTCTGTCGAGGAGATCATCGACCCGCGCGACACAAGGCCGATCCTCGTCGGCTGGGCGCGGCGAGCACACGAGCTGGTCGCGATCGACGCACATCTGGGCCCGGTCGCGCGCGGCACTCGTGCCTGACCCGCGCCCGTACACTTGACCTGAGGCATGACCAACCCGCTCATGGACCCGGCCCTGGAAGTCACACCCGCAGACGTCGCCCTGGCGCTGGAGAGCGGCAGCGCAACGGTCGTCGACGTCCGCGAGCCCTACGAGCACGAGGCGGGCCGAATCGCAGGTGCCCGCCACATCGAACTCGAGCGCCTGCCGTCGCAGGCGGGCACGATCGATCGGGAGCGTCCCGTGATCTTCCACTGCCGGCTCGGCGTAAGGTCGATCATGGCCGCTCAGGCGTTCCGCGCCGCCGGCTACGACGCCCGCTCACTGGCGGGCGGGATCGAGGCCTGGGCCGATGAGGGCCGCCCACTCGAGCCCGAGGACGGCCGCGTCGCCGAGCACTGAGGGGCCGGAACGACGAAAGGCCCCTTGCGGGGCCCTTCGTGCGGGCTGTGCCCGAGTCAGATCTTTGTGACGTTGACGGCCTTGGGGCCCTTGTCGCTCGGCTCTTCCTCGTACGACACGCGAGCGCCTTCTGCGAGCGTCTTGTAACCGTCGCCGTTGATGGCGGTGTGGTGCACGAAAAGGTCGCGGCTGCCCTCATCGGGCGTGAGAAAGCCGAAGCCCTTCTCGTCGCTGAACCACTTCACCGTTCCGGTGGGCATTCTGACTACTTCCTCCTGGTACATCGGTGCTGCTCGAGGAAGCTTCTGCCGCCTTCGAACCCGCACGTCACTTGCCGGCTCAACCGGCCTAACCGCGCGAACGCTAGCAAGACCCTGAGGCGAACGCGGGCAGGCGAGACGGAAGTTTCACGGACCGGCGGCGGCGCCGTTGCGCGAGGATGCGGCGACATGGAAGACCCGATGCGCATCACCCGAAACGTCGCGATCCCGCTTGCCGAGATCGAGCTGCGAGCAAGCCGATCGTCCGGACCGGGCGGCCAGCACGCGAACGTGACCTCCTCGCGAATCGAGGCGGTCTTCGACGTCCGCTCCTCGACCGCGCTGAGCGACGCGCAGCGCGAGCGCGTCGCCGGCCGTCTCGGCCCGGTCGTTCGTGCCGTCGCGCAGGACGCCCGCAGTCAGGCGCGTAATCGCGAGCTCGCCCTCGAGCGACTCCGCGATCGCCTGGCGCACGCGCTTGCCGTGCGCCGTCCGCGGCACGCGACGCGCCCCACGAAGGGGTCGAAGGAGGCGAGGCTGCGTTCGAAGCGCGAGCGATCGGCGCGCAAGCGCGACCGGCGGCGACCGAGCGGCGACGACTGAACGACCAGCGGCCGCGCAGAGCGCGGCCGCTTGCCGGAAGTGGTCTCCTAGGCCGGGGGAGAGGCCTGGAGACCGCGATGAAGTCAGAGACCGGCGGGGTGCCGGACCTGGAAGGCGCGGGGGTCGCGAGTCGCGGCCTGCCAGCGCGAGCCCTTGCCGCTGCGGCCGCTGGTGTCGAAACGCAGACCCGCGACGACCATGTACATGTGGCCGGAGTTCGTGTAGATCGTGACCCAGCGACCCTTGCCGGATTCGGCCCAGCCGAAGAAGTCGTACGAGGCGAGCGGGCTCTTGAGCAGGTCTGCGCCGCGCAGCGCGTAGGAAACCGAGCCCGAGCAGTCGTAGCCGGAGTCGTTCCAGCGACCGTGGCCGCCGCCCCACTTGTAGGGCTTCTTGGCGATGCGGTTGCCGGCGGCGATGATCTGCCTGACGGCCTCGGGTGCGCCCTCGGGCGCAATCGCCAGTCCGTTGGAGCCGAGCCTGGCCTTGTCCCCCGGTGCCAGCGAAGGCGCCGGCAGACCGCGCAGCGGGTCGTCGGCGTCGCCGGCCTGGGCATCCTCACCCACGGCCTTGATCAGCGCATAGATGTCGCCGGCGTCGAGTTCGCCGTCGACCGGGCGCTTCGTGCGCGACTCGAAGCGGCGGACGGTGCGTGCGGTTGAACTGTCGAACTCGCCGTGCGGCTTGCGCGCGCTCCTGACGCCGGCACGGCGCAGGTAGTCCTGCAACTGGCGCACGTCGCGCCCGCTCATGCCGGCGGTGATCGGTATCCGGCTGCCGAGACGGCGTGTGTCGATGACCTTGCGACCGAAGCCGACCCCGCCGCCGGCGTCCACGAGCCGGGGCCCGCCGACTGCGGCGCGCAGCGCGCTGATCGTCTTGGGGCCGGCGATGCCGCTGGCCTTCATGCCTGCCGCGATCTGGAAGCGCTGGACGGCGCGTGAGGTCTTGTAGAGGTAGCTGCCCGTGACCAGCACCTTGATGCCGGTGCCCGTCAGCTGCCGCTGGAGGGTGCGCACGTCCGTTCCACGCGAGCCGGGGCGCAGTACGCGCGCGCGGATGCGCGGCGTCGCGGCGCCTGCGCTGGTCGCGGTCGCCTGCGAGGTCGCAGCGGAGACGGCCTTCGTGGGCGCGGTCGTCTCAGCGGTCGCGATGGCCGGCGACGTGAGCGTCGCGAGGCCGAGTATGGGCACAGCGAAAAGGCGGTAGGCGGACACGGGTTGTGATCCCCTTTTGGGTTGGCGCCTACGGGGTTAGCTGTCGGGCTCGCGCGAAAAGGGCCGCGCTACGTCGCTCTCAGGCGACGATTCGCCCCCGGCCACCGTGGTGGCCACTGGGTCCCCCGTTCCCCGGATCACTGACGCCCGGGGACTCGGCTGGTCACTTACTTCCGCGACAGAGTAGCGATCTCCTTCCGAATGGTTACGTCAGCCGCCGGTCAGGAGTGTGAGGGCCACCGCGAGCGCGACCTCGGCGCGCGTGTGCAGCGAGTCGAGATCGACGAACTCCCCGGGAGCGTGGGCGTGACCTCCGCGCGGGCCCAGGCCGTCGATCGTCAGCTCGATCCCGGCCGCGTGGAAGTGACTTGCGTCAGAGGCACCGCCGCGCTGGGCGGCGACCACGGGGCGCCCGAGTGCGTTTCCGGCTGCAGCCAGGAGCGGTGTGACGGCTTCGCGTGAGTCCATTCCGGGCCATTCGCGCTGCATAAAGGCCTCCACGCGCGCTCCGCCCACTTCGGCGGGAATCGCGTCGAGTACGGCTCGCAGCGCCTCGAGTCGGTCGGCGCGCACGTCGAACACCAGCTCACCGTCGGCGGGCACGACGTTGAGAGCCTCGCCGCTGCGCAGGATCGTCGGCACAACCGTCAGGCGATCCGGGCCGGCCGGGTCGTTGCGGCCGGCGCCGTGGCGAGCGACGTCAGCGAGCGCCAGCAGCGCGTTGACGCCCTTGTCCGGGGCCGAGCCCGAATGAGCTGAACGGCCGTGCGCGGTGGCGCGGATCGTGCCCGCCGCCTTGCGGCGCAGGATCACCGCGTCCTCGCCCCGGGGGCCGCGCTCACCGGCCTCGAAGCACAAGCACGCGTCGTAGTCGGCGAAGCGCGGCCCGTGCGCGAATGGCCCGACACGCCACTCCTCGTCGTTGACGAGAAGCAGCGTCGCCTCGCCCACCTCGGGACGCTCGGCGAGAGCGCGCAGCAGCCCGAGCGACAGCGCCACGCCTCCCTTCATGTCGATCGTGCCGGACCCCAGCATGCGACTCCCGCGCCGCTCGGGAGCGACGTGAGCGTCGTGGGAGACGACGGTGTCCAGGTGACCCACGAGCAGGATCCGCCGCGCGCCGGGGCCGGTCACGCGAAGTTCGAGGTCGGGCGCGTGCTCCAGCGACGAGCACGCCACGCGATGCGGCTCGGCGACGTCAGCCGCAAGCGCTCCGACCACGGCTACGGCCTCCTCCGCTCCGATCACGTCGCCCGACGGCGAGGACACGGCCACGAGGGCCTCGAGGTCGCGCTCGGCGCGTGCGGCCATCGGCGCTGCGTGCGCATCGATCCAGGAGTCGGGCATGGTGCTCACGCCTCCATTCGCTGCGGCCGCCGCACATCCTGGCCGGCGGAGCCGCGGCGAGCTTCCGCCGGCGTGTGTCAGGCGACCGGCAGGCGTCCCTGGGCGAGTGCGGCTTCGGACATGATCGTGACCACCTCACGGGGCGCATCGACGACTCGGAGCCGGTCGACCTCGGCTCTGGTCAGCATCCCGCGAGCCGTCGCCGAGCCACCCAGCCACTCGACCAGGGGCGTCCAGTAGGCGGCGTCGAAGAGGATCACCGGAAAGTGGTGAATCTTGTCGGTGACGATCAGATTCAGAGCCTCGAACAGCTCGTCGAGCGTCCCGTAGCCGCCGGGGAAGACCACGAAGCCTGTCGCGTAGCGCACGAACATCACCTTGCGGGCAAAGAAGTGCTCGAAGTCGAGCTCTATGTCCTGGAAGGGGTTCGGCTCCTGCTCCTGCGGAAGCTCGATATTGAGCCCGATCGAAAGCGCGCCGGCGTCGCGAGCACCGCGATTTCCCGCCTCCATGATCCCCGGGCCACCACCGGTGATGATTGCGAAACCGGCTTCGCCGAGCAGCCGCGCGGTCTCACGCGCGGCGACGCAGGCGCCATCGTCCTGCGCCAGACGCGCCGACCCGAAGATCGAGACACCGCAGCTGACTCCGGCCAGCGCCGCGAACCCGACGCGAAGCTCTCTTGCGATCTCCGCGATGCGCTCGGCGTCCGTGCGCTCGGTGGCGACCATCGCCGTCTCGGCTCCGAGCAGCTCCTCGTCGAACGTGCGCGGTTCACGGCCGTCGACGATCCCCATACAGCGCGACCCTACCTGGCCGTCGCGCGGTAGCCTGCGCGTTGATGACGACCGACGCTGACGAGCGCCCGGACGACCAGGCCGCCGGCTCAGAACCCGTCGCCGCTCCAGGTCAGGACGACGCGACGGCGGCTGCGGAGCAGACGCAGCCCGCCGGAGACGCGCCCGCCCCCGAGCCGCCCGCCCCTGACGCCGCCGCCCCTGACTCGCCGACCGAGGACGCAGCCGCGCAGCAACCGGCCGAGCCCGCGGCCACCGCGCCCGAACCGGCGAACGCGACGGCGGCCGCGCCCGAACCTCCGACCGCCGACGCGGATGCGGATGCGGATGCGCCGGCCGAGGCAGGTGCGGCCGCCGCCGAGAAGAAGCCGAAGGCGGCTGCCAAGAAGCCCCGCCGCCGCAAGCCGCGCGAGCGTCGCAAACCGGCGCCGGACCTCCCGAAGACGCGCGCACCGCTTCCGCTCGACGAGCTGCGCGACGCCTCGCGCTCGACCATGAACCTGTTCGGCGCGCGTCAGGCGCTGCGCGACTCGCTCACCATCCTCGCCCCGCGAGAGCGTCAGGAGCTGAACGTTCTGATCGCCGCAGATGAGGACCATCGCCCGCGCGCGCGCAACATCGCGAACGGCTCACTGGGCGCCGGGCGGATCGACAAGGCGATGGCCGCGACGATCGTCTCGATGGCGCCGCAGGAGGACCTCTGGAACGTCCTGCTCGACAAGGAACAGGCGGCGCAGAAGCTCGGGCGCATCCGCGAGGCCAAGCAGCGTGACAAGCAGCGAGCCGATCGCGCCGCCGAGCGGGCCAACCGCGCCGACCGCGTCAGTCGCGATGACATGGCGAAGGCGACCGATGGCCGCGTCGGCGCGACGATCCGCTTCGTGACCGACGAGAAGCGCGAGCGCCGCGCAAAGGACGAAGCGCCCAGCAAGCCGGAGCCGAACGAATCGGTTCTGGACCGCCTGGGCTACTGAGCCGCCCGAAGCGGCGCCAGGCCCCGCTCAGGCCGGCGCTGAGCCGAGAACTGCTTCAAGGCGGCGCTCGATCGCAGCGGAGACGGCATCGCGCACGGCCCCCTGCTCGAAGCGCTCGACGATCGCCTCGAGAAAGCCCTCGATCACGAGCCGATGCGCCTGTGGCTCCGGCAGGCCGTGCGAGCGCAGGTAGAAGAGCTGCTCGCGATCGACCTGGGCGATCGCGGCGGCATGCGTGCAGCGCACGTCGTTGGCAAGGATCTCAAGCCCCGGGATGGCGTCCGCATGTGCCTTCTTGGTGAGCAGCAGATTGCGCGACTCCTGGAAGGCGTCGGTGCGCTGCGCGCCGCGGTCGACCTGGATCATCCCGCGCCAGACGGTGCTGGACCGGTCGCCCAGAATGCCGCGGAAGGCGAGGTCCGAGGTCGTGTCCGGCGCCGCGTGCTCCTGGAGCGTGTCGTAGTCGAGGTGCTGGCGCCCGCGCGTCGCGTATGCACCGGTGACGGACCCGCGCGAGCCCTGGCCCGCAAGCTTGGTCTCGAGGAACACCTTGCCGTTGGCCGAGCCGAAGCCGAGCGTGATCCAGTCGAGCGATCCGTCGCGCTCGACGACGGCCCGCTGCGAGCCGAATACGAGCGTGCGCTCGGCGAGCGCCTGCGCATCCACGAAGCGCAGGTTGGCGTTCTGGCCGACTACGAGTTCCACGACGCCGTTGACGAGCCCGTCGGCGTCGGCGTCGCTCGACAGCGCCTGATGCCATACCTCCGCCTGGGCGCCCTCCTCGAGCACGACCAGGGTGCGGTGGTGAAGAGCGGTTCCGGACTTCTCATGCACCGTCGTCAGAACGATCGGAGCCTCGACGTGAACGCCGCGCGGAACGTAGACGAGCGCGCCATCGCTCCAGCGCGCGTCGTTCTCCGCAGTCAGCCGGGTACGTGCCGTGACGACGCTTCCCAGGTGGCGGTCGACGATGTCGGGGTGACGCTCCGCCGCAACGCCGAGCGGCATCACGACGGGCCCCTCCGACACAGCCTCCTCAGCGCGCGGGCGCACGGCGACATCGAGGTCAAGGTCGAGTACATGCTCGGCCCCGTCCGGCGGACCACCCGGCGCCGCCGCGTACGCGTCGAGGTCGAGCGACCCAAGCGGAGTGAACTCCCAACCCGCCTCGCCCTTGAACTCCGGCAGCGCCAGCCCCGCCGCCTCGGCGGCAGCCACTTCACGGCGCTTCGACAGGAACTCCGGCTCTGCAGTCTGCGTGGGTGTCATGTGGGGATGCCTGGTGGGTGTTGAGAGGAATTGGCGTCGAAGAACTGCGACTGGTCAGGGCGAGGGAGGCCGAGGCGCCGCCAGAAACGTGGACCACTAGCCGGCGGACCGCAAACCCCGTCAGCCACGGGCCGGAGCGAGAGATCGGCGTCGCTGCCAAGGACGCAGGGAGCGTGGCGTGCGCCCGCACGCGAGCGACCGAGGACACCGGCAGCGGCGTCGAGATCCGCGACCTCAGCCGATCGAGCCTTCCATTTGGAGTTCGATGAGGCGGTTCATCTCAACCGCATACTCCATCGGCAGCTCCTTGACGATCGGCTCGATGAAGCCGTTTACGATCAGCTTTCCGGCCTCCTCCTCGGAGATGCCGTGCGACATGAGGTAGAAGAGCTGCTCGTCGCCGACCTTCGACACGGTCGCCTCGTGGCCGACGTCGACGTCGTCCTCGCCGATGCGGATCGTCGGGTAGGTGTCCGAGCGGCTGTCCTCGTCCAGCAGCAGCGCGTCGCAGACGACCTTCGAGCGCGACCCCCCGGCGCCCTTGGCGACCTCGAGCAGGCCGCGATAGCTGGAGCGCCCGCCGTCCTTGCTGATCGACTTGGCGAAGATGTTCGAGGTCGTACGCGGCGCCGCGTGGACGATCTTGCCGCCTGCGTCCTGATGCTGGCCCTTGCCCGCGAAGGCGATCGAGAGGATCTCGCCGTGCGCCTCCTCGCCCATCAGGTAGACGCTCGGATACTTCATCGTGAGCTTCGAGCCCAGGTTGCAGTCGACCCATTCCACGGTCGCCCGCTCTTGGGCCACCGCGCGCTTGGTGACCAGGTTGAAGACGTTCTGCGACCAATTCTGCACCGTCGTGTAGCGGATCCGCGCTCCGGGCTTGGCGATCAGCTCGACCACCGCCGAGTGCAGCGAGTCGCTCGAGTACGTCGGGGCGGTGCAGCCCTCGACGTAGTGAACGTACGACCCCTCGTCAGCGATGATGAGCGTGCGCTCGAACTGGCCCATGTTCTCCGTGTTGATGCGGAAGTAGGCCTGAAGCGGCATCTCGACGTGCACGCCCGGCGGCACGTAGACGAACGAGCCGCCTGACCAGACGGCGCTGTTCAGCGCGGCGAGCTTGTTGTCGTTCGCGGGGATGATCGTCGCGAAGTACTCGCGCACGATGTCCTCGTGGTCGCGCAGCGCCGAGTCCATGTCCAGGAAGATCACGCCCTGGTCCTCGAGGTCCTTGTTGACCTGGTGGTAGACGACCTCCGACTCGTACTGCGCACCGACGCCGGCGAGGAACTTGCGCTCGGCCTCTGGGATTCCAAGCCGGTCGAATGTCTTCTTCACGTCGTCCGGGACGTCGTCCCACGAGCGCTCGGCCTTCTCCGACGCCCGCACGAAGTAGTGGATGTTGTCGAAGTCGACCTCGGCGAGCATCGGCGAGCCCCACGTCGGCATCGGCCGCGCGAGGAAGTGATCCAGCGACTTCAGGCGGAAGTCGCGCATCCACTGGGGCTCGTTCTTGAACTCGGAGATCTTCTCGACGAGTTCACGGGTCAGCCCCTTCGGCGCCTTGTACAGGTAGTTCTCGGCGTCGTGGAAGCCGTAGCGCTCGGTGTAGTCGGCGTTGAGATCCTTGAGCGACGCCTCCTCGTCAGTGAGAAGCGGCTGCCGGGTGATTTCGGGCGTGGCCATCAGTCAACCTCGAGTCTGATCAGGCCGTCCTCGACGAGGACGGGGAAGGTCTCTACGGGAACGTACGCCGGCAGGGTGAGCGGCTTGCCGGAGCGCAGATCGAACAGCGCGCCATGCCGCGGGCACTCGACCGTACATGCGTCCTTGTCGAACTCGCCCTCGGCCAGCGGGCCGTCGTCGTGTGAGCAACGATCCTCGATCGCCAGCAGCGCACCTCCGCAGTTGAAGACGCCGATCTCAACGTCCTCCCATTCCACGATCCGGCGCTCGCCGGGTGGCAGCTCTTCAAGCGGACAGATGTCGATGATCGGGCTCATTGGCGTCATGGCAGCGGAATTCCGATGCCCTCGGCAGGAATTCTACCGGGTCGCCGCGGCCGTGCCGCCTGCTGTCTCAGGCGTTCGGCTTGGACTCGTCGTCCATGAGACCGTCCCACGAGTAGCGGATCGTGGTGGTCGCGTCCTGCAGCTGATTGTCGAGCGCATCGGGGCGGCCCAGTGGAAAGGTCGTCGTGAAGCGGTAGACGTGCGACTCGCCGGGCTGCCAGCGCCCGAGCTGGAGAGTCGTGAGGTTCGCGACGGTTCCGCTGTAGAGCGTGATCGGCGCGGTGCGACTGGTCACGTCACGGACCTCGAGCCGGAGGGCAGATGACAGCGTCTGCGAGGGCGGCGCGGGCTCATCGGCGAGGTCGGAGGGCGTGAGCGTGAAGCTGCCCGCGGTCGTGCCGCTGTTGGTGACCGTGATCTGGCCGGCCGCGACGTCGCCGGGAATCATGTTGGAGGCGGCCCACGTGACGCTGCTCGCAGCCGTGAGCTGGAAGCCGGAGCTCGAGCTGAGCGCCGCCCGCGCGGGATGCGCGTCACGCATCGACCCCGTCAGGGGCAGTTCGCCGGTCGCCGCGTATGCGCCGGTCATCAAGGCGAGCAGGGCCACGAACGCCGCCGCGGTCGTGCGGAGCAGGCGGCGAAGGCGTGGGCGCAGCTCGTGCATCAGAAGTCCCCGTCGTGATCGGTCTCGCTGAGCGTGCCGCCGCGGACGGTGTTGCCGTCGACGTCCGTCGCGGAGGGGCTCACGGACCAGTCCATGTCGCGGGCGGCGACGCGGTGACGGCGGATGTCGAGAGTCGAGTCCGGCGAGCCGAGCGTCACGGTCACGGTGCGGGCATCCGCCGACAGCAGCATCGACGCCGCGAATGTGACCGTTCCCCTGACGTAGTTCCCGTTCGTGTTCACACCCCCGCTCGATGCGCTCCCCGCCGTAACCCCGACGACGGCGGTGGCGTCGGCTGCGAGCAGCGTGAACGAGTCATGACCGCCCGCGTCGAAGAAGCGGACGGTCACGTCGGCCGGTGATCCGTCCCAGCCGTCGAGCATCGACGAAGGCTCCATCGCGGCGCTGTAGCTGAACGCGATCACGTCACCGCGGTCCGGCGCGCCGGGACGCTCGCCACCGTTCTCCGCGGAGATCGACGTCGCGGCCAGCGCCGTGAGCGGGCCCGCGATCACGGTCACCGGGCTCGAGACGCCGGTGTTACCCGCCCTGTCGCGTTGCACTGCCTGGATCGTGTATACGCCGGGGCGAAGCGCGCGGGCCTTCACGGCCCAGCCCTGCGCCGGGTCGTCGCGGCGGACCGTTAGAGCCTGAACCGGTCTGCCTGTCGCCGCCTTCCCGCGGTAGATGTTCACGCGGACGCGGGCCCGGTCGCCAGGCGCGGTGCCGTAGCGGCCGGATATCTCGGGGCTCGCTCCGACGCGGTCGCCGTCGGCAGGAGTGAGCAGGACCGGCTCGGGCGGCGCCGTGTCGATGTGAAAGCTGCGAGGGCTGCTCTGCGCGATGACGCCTGCGGAATCGACCTGCTCGGCGAGCGCGGTGTAGTCGCCGTCGCCCAGCCCGGGCCGCACCACGACGCGCCAGGCGCGGCCCCTGCGCGGCGCCGTCAACGTACGCAGCGGTTCACCGCCGGCGGAATCGCCTGTGTAGAGCTTCACGGTCACCTTCGCCGAGTCGCCGGCGGCATTGCCCGCACGGCCGCGGATGCGCGGCGTCGCGCTGCGCACCCAGGCGCCGGGCGCCGGGCGCCGGATCTCCAGGCCGGCGGGTCCCGAGCCGCCTACGACGAAGCTGCGCAGGCTTGACGCGCCGCTGTTCCCCGCGGCATCCCGCTGAGCCACGCGCGCGCTCCACGTGCCTGGCGCCAGGGCCGGCTCCGCGACGACGCTCCAGGCCGTGCCCTGGCGCCGGGCCACCAGCGTGCGCTCCGGGGCTCCGCTGCCCGTCGCGTTGCTCCAGAGGCTCACCTCGAGGCTCTCGGAATCGCCCTCCGAAGCTCCTGCCGATCCGCTCAGCTCCGGCATCGGCCCGACCGTCGCCCACTCGGCCGGCGAGCCGATCGTCGGCAGCGGCGCTTCGCTGTCGATCACGAACGTCACCACAGCGGACCGGCCCGTGTTCCCCTGCGCATCGGTCTGCTCGGCGCGCACCGTGTACCGCCCGTCGGGAAGCGTCTCGAGCGTAAGCGACCACGAGCCTTCAGCGCTCACCGCAGCGCTCAGCGAGCGCAGCGGCGGGCCGGACGCGCCGGCGCCCTCCCAGACGCTCACGAGCACCGTCGACTGATCGCCTGCGGCCGTTCCGGCGACGCCCTCCACGGCCGGCGTCGCGTCGGAGGTCACCGCCCCGTCGGCGGGCCTCGTGATCGCCGGCTCCGGGGTCACCCAGTCGGCCATGGTGCTGAAGCTCTGCGCGACCGGAGAGACGGCCGTGAAGGTGGCGGAGGAAGTCGATACGGCACCCGCGGTGATCGCCGCGAGTCCGAGCGCCGTGAGCGCCTGTCGCAACGCCCCGCCGCACCTCATCGGCTCAGCAGCCCTTCGCGGCTTCGACGTCGCGCCTCAACGCCGGCGTCGCGCCAGAGCCCGGCGAGAACCGCCAGCGCGATCATCAGCGCGGGCACGCCGATGACTACGGCGCGGACCGCCCGCTCGCTGAGCGCGGCGAGTGCGTAGCCGATCAGCGGCACGGCGAAGCGCACCCGGGCCTGCCCGTCACGCGGCAGCTTGAACTCCCACGGGTCGGCGACGGCATTGGCGTCACCCTTCGTGCGGTACACGCGCGTCCCGTGCTGCTCGCGGATCGCGTGAATGCGATGGGTGACGAGCCCGCCCGGCCCTTCGGCCGCCGGCGGCTCATAGGTGATGACGTCGCCCACGCGAAGCGCCGCGGGGCTCACCACGTCGGCGAACACCACGGACCCGCGGTCGTACGTGCCGCTCATCGAGCCGCCGGTGATGACGTAACGCTCCATTCCCAGCAGCGCCGGCGCGAACATCACTCCGCCGAGCACCAGCGCCAGCAGGGTCAGTGCCCACGAAACGGCACCGCCCACAGCGACGGGCCGGCGGCGCGGCGCCGGAATCGAGACGCTCATCGGGGGGGCGGAGGCGGCCATGGCGGCTGGACCGGGCGCTCAGCGCGTTGACACGCTGCCGCCCTCGATCGCGTCTCAGTTCCCCGCGACCGAGTACCAGTTGAAGACCACCGAGCCGCTGAGGCCCTGGTACTGATCGCCCGAACCGGACGGCAACGTCGTCGCGAACTCGTAGCGATGCTTTTCGCCCGCCTGCCAGATTCCGAGGTCGATTCGCCCGGTCGGCGCGCCGACCAGCCCCGCGACGGTCCCGCTGTAAAGCGTCGGGTCGCCGGCGTCGCAGGTCGGGGGCGTGACGCCGGACCACTTGCCGCAGTCCTTGACGCTCAGGCTCAGCTGGGCGAGCAGCAGACCGCTTCCCTGCTGGTCGGTCGCGTCGAGCGCGAAGGCTCCCTGGACCGACCCGCTGTTCTGAATGTCGGCGACGCCCGTGCGAACGTCGCCCGGGACCATGTCGGAAGCACCGAGTATCGCGGAGGCACCGGGTCCTGTGATGCTCAGGTTCCCGGCGGCGAAGGTCTGGGTCGCCGAGGCCGACTGCGCCGTGAAGCTCGCGCTTGACCCGACTGCCACGCCGACGGACGCGAGCACCACGGCCAGGGCCGCGACGGTGCGCCGCGGGCTAGCTGCGAGTACAGAGATTCTTGACGGCACAGAGACCTCCGGGACGGAAAGCGGCGGGCTGATCCGCGCGGCCGGCGAGCCGGCGCGCCGCCTGCGGACCGATCCGCAGGCAAGCCGTGTTCACGTGTTCGATTTCGGTCCGGGCCGCAATGGCCCCATCGAACAAACGTCCAGGCGGATGGGGCGGCACGGCGGGCGGTCAGGAAGCCCGGCTGGACGGCGATCTCGGCAACGAACGTCCACCGACGAGCGCCCTGGCTGGACACCCGTTGCGACCGGCGAGGGCGTGCCTCGGCGCCCCATGACGCAACGCACCGCTAACCGGTGTTTAGAGGAGGCGGCCGGCCGGCTTCAGATTGCGTCGCGCTCGGCCGGGGCCACGGCCTCCGGCGTCGCCGGCTCCCAGTCCACCGCGCCGCCGAGCGCCGCGCTCTTGAGGACCTTCAGCGAGAGCAGCGCGCACTTCATCCGGGTGGCGGAGATCGGAATGCCGAGCAGGTCCAACACGGTGTCTCGGTCCAGCCGCACGAGATCGTCGACCTTCATGCCCTTGACCTCACCGGAGACCATCGAGGCCGCGGCCTGGCTGATCGCGCAGCCGTGCCCGTCGAATCGCACGTCCTCGACGACGCCATCGTCGCCGACGCGCAGCATCACGCGCAGTTCGTCCCCACAGAGCGGGTTGACGTCCTCGAACTCCAGGTCGGGCGACTCCATCGGGCCCCAGTTCCGGGGCCGCTTGTAGTGCTCGAGGATCTCCTCGCGATAGAGGCTGTCGTCCATCGACCGGCTACTCCCCACCGAAGACCTCGCGCACGCGCGCGAGCCCGCCGACAAGCAGGTCGACCTCGTCGCGGGTGTTGTGCACTGCGAACGAGGCACGCGTCGTGGCGGGCACCCCGAGCAGGCGCATCAGCGGCTTCGCGCAATGGTGGCCGGCGCGCACGCAGACCCCCTCCCGACCGAGGATCTCCGAGACGTCGTGCGGGTGAACACCCTCAAGCGCGAACGAGACGAGTGCCCCCCTCGCGTCCGGGTCGTGCGGGCCGTGGATCGCCAGCCCGGGAACCTGCGCGAGGCGCTCGAGCGCGTAGGCCGTGAGGTCACGCTCGTGGGCGCGCACGCGCTCCATCCCGATCTCGGCCAGGAACGCGACCGCCGTGCCCAGAGCGACCGCCTCTGCGATCGGCGGCGTGCCGGCCTCGAACTTCGCCGGCGGGTCGGCGTAGGTCGAGTGATGCAGCTCGACGGTGCGGATCATCGAGCCGCCCCCGAGGAACGGGGGCATCGCGTCGAGCAACTCCGCGCGGCCGTGCAGAACGCCCACGCCGGTCGGCCCGTATGCCTTGTGGCCGGTCCACGCGTAGAAGTCGGCGCCGATCGCACCGACGTCCACGGGCATCTGCGGCACCGCCTGCGCGCCGTCGAGCAGCACCAGTGCCCCGGCCGCATGTGCGCGCGCGACGATCTCGTCGACCGGCAGGATCGTCCCCACCACGTTCGACACGTGGGCGACCGCCACGAGTCGCACGCGGCCATCAGCGAGATGCTCATCCAGTTGGCCGAGCGAGATGCGGCCCTCGTCATCGAGGTCCAGGTAGCGCAGGTGGGCGCCGGTCTCCTCGCAGAGCAGCTGCCACGGGACGATGTTCGAATGGTGCTCCAGCTTGGTGAGGACGATCGCGTCGCCCTCGCGGACGTTGCGCCGGCCCCATGAGTAGGCGACCAGGTTGACCGCCTCGGTCGCGTTCTTCGTGAAGATCGTCTCGCCTGCGGACGACCCGGTGAAGGCCGCCACGCGAGCGCGAGCACCCTCATAGAGTTCGGTCGCCTCGACGGCGAGCGGATACGTGCCACGGTGGACGTTCGCGTTGTGCCGGACGAGCAGATCCTCGATTGCATCGACGACCACGCGCGGCTTCTGGGCGGTCGACGCGCTGTCGAGGTAGACGAGGCCTTCCCGTCCGAGGATCGGGAAGGCGGCGGCGAGCGGAGTGTCGGCGAGCAGCGCCATCGGTTGCGGTCCGCTACGCGGAGGCGCCCGCCAGTTCCTGGACCCAGCCGTAGCCCTCGCGCTCGAGCTGCTCGACGAGCTCGGGGCCGCCATCCTTGATGATCCGGCCGTCGAACAGGATCGAGACGCGGTCCGGCTCGACGAGGTGCAGGATGCGCTGGTAGTGGGTGATGATGAGGACGCCCATCCCGCTCGCCTTAGCGACGGTGTTGACGCCGTTGGCGACGACGTTCAGTGCATCGATGTCGAGCCCGGAGTCGGTCTCGTCCAGCACCGCGACCGTCGGCTGCTGGAGCGCGAGCTGAAGGATCTCGAGTCGCTTCTTCTCGCCCCCTGAGAAGCCGTCGTTGAGGTAGCGCGTCGTGAACTCCCGCTTGACCTGCGTCAGCTCCATGGCGGCCTCGACCGTCTGGCGGAACTCCTTCAGGGAGATCTCGTCCTCGCCGCGCGCCTCGCGATGGGCGTTCATCACCATGCGCAGGTACTTGGTCACCGTGACGCCCGGAATCGCGACCGGGTACTGGAATGCCATGAAGAGACCGAGCCGCGCACGTTCGTCGGGGTCGGCATCGGTGACGTCCTGGCCCTTGAACAGGATCTGGCCCTCGGCGACCTCGAACGCGGGGTTCCCCATGATGACGTTGGCGAGCGTCGACTTGCCCGAGCCGTTGGGACCCATGAGGGCGTGCACCTCGCCGGAGTCGACCGTCAGGTCCAGGCCCTTGAGGATCGGCTTGTCGCCGGCGTTTACGTGAAGGTTCTTGATCTCGAGATCGGGCATCTGGTTTCCGGTTCCGGGTTCAGGCAGCCGCGGATGCGGACTGCGACGTGGTCGGACGGGCGGGCACGACAGGACCGCGGACGGCGAAGTCGACGAGCTCCTGCAACGTGGTCTGCTGGAGCGCACGGGTGACGCCCCCCTGGACCCTGGTCCAGAGCAGGCGAGTGGCACACGCGTGCCCGTCGTCTACGTGCGAGCAGAGTACGCGCCCCTCCTCGCGATCATCGACGAAGCAGGACATCGGCGCGACCACGCCCTCGAGGGCCTGGACGACCTCATCCATCGTTATCGACGCCGGATCCCGCGCGAGGCGGTAGCCGCCGTGCGCGCCGCGCGTACTCTCCACGAGCTCGGCCTTCTTGAGTAGCGCGACGATGCGCTCCAGGTATGCGAGCGGCAGGCCCTCGGACTCGGCGATCGCCTTGAGCGCGACCGGCGAATCGTTGTCCTGCCTGCCCAACTCGACGAGGAGACGCACGCCGTACTCCGCCTTCGTCGTGAAGATCATGGTCTAATCCTACCAGCGAGGTCGGAGAAGCCTCCGGGGGCTGCGCGAGCCGCAGCGACCTCAGAGGACGTCGCCGCGAACCGCAGAACCGACCAGCAGAGGGCGTGTGATCTTGGGCGACTTGGGGAACTCGCCGAGTCGCTTCCGCTCGACATCGAGGCCCGCCTTCTCGATCGTCGCGAGCGTGCGCCGGTTGCAGTTGCAGCCGCCGCTCACGGTGCGCCAGACCGGTGCCCAGCGATCCTGCGAGCGCGCGAGCCTCGGGTCCTCGCTGCGCACGTGCTCCACGAAGAGATAGCGCCCGCCGGGCCGCAGGACGCGCGCCACCTCGGCGACGACCGCACCCGGGTCGCCGGGCTCGCAGAGCACCAGCGTGCCGACGACCGTGTCGAAGCTCGCATCGTCGAACGGGAGCCGCTCACCGGGCGCCTCGACCAGCTCGAAGGCCAGCGGCGCGAGCGCGCGCTTGTCCTCGATGTGGCGTCCCATCGCAGCGCTCGGCTCGGTCAGCACCAAACGGGTGATGCCCTCGCGCGGGTAGGCGGCGAGGTTGAGGCCGGTGCCGGCGCCGATCTCGAGCACGTCACCGCGGGCCTCTCTCAGCGCCTCGCGACGGGTATCGGCGAGTCCCGCCGTCTGGCTGCGCTTGAGAATCCGATCGTAGAAGGCCGCCGTCAACCTGTTCATGTTCGTCGAGGCTACTGCGATACCGTCCCCGGCATGGTTCTCGCGCTCAGCCAAGCCGTGAAGATCGACATCGGCCTGATCGGTGTCTTCTTCGTGCTGTTCCCGCTGCTCGTTCACGGACTGCTCGGCGTCGCCGGCGCGGGCGCGTACGCCGAGCGTCGCGACAACCAGCGCTACCTCGAAGAGCACCGCATCCCCGGCCACGAAGCCTGAGAGCGCCGGCTAGCTCAGTTGCTCGGCGCCGACCCGCGCGCCGCCGCGCAACAGTTCACGAGCGCGATCGAGATCCAGCGCGCCACCGACCGACAGGGCGCCCCGCACGCGGCCGTCCTGCAGGTACCAGACGCCGAAGGTCCCGGCGGCGAGATCGCCGCTCACGGACTCCTCGTCCCATTCGTACGCGGGCCCGACGTACTCGAGCGAAGCCCAGTCGGCCAGATCGCTGAAGAAGTACGGCACGACGTCATACGGCTGCGCACCGCCGAGCATCGCGCGCGCGGCGTGAGCGCCCTGGTTCCGCGCGTGGTCGGCGTGCTCGACGCGGATCCGCCGACCGCCGTGGACCACGCTCTCGTACTCGCACACGTCGCCCGCCGCCCAGACGCCCGCGGCGCTCGTGCTGAGGTCGGCAGCACAGCGGATCCCGCCGCTCTCGCCCAGTTCGAGGCCTGCGGCCCGCGCGAGCATCACGTCCGGCGTGACACCGACGCCGCAGACCACGAGCTGCGCCGGGATCTCGGCGCCGGCCTTGGTCACCACCCGCTCGACGCGCTCGACACCTTCGAACCGATCGACCTCATCGCCGCCGACGACCGTGACCCCGCGCTGCTCGAGCACCTCGCGGAAGAAACGCCCCGCCGTCCGGCCGAATCCCCGCTCCAGGGGCTCATCCTCCAGCATCACGATCGTCACCGACTTGCCGAGCACCGTGAGCGAAGCCGCCACCTCGCAGCCGACATACGAGCCGCCCACGCACACGACCTCGCGAACGCCCTCCAGTTCGCCGCGGATCGAGTCGCTGTTGCCGAACGTGCGGATGTAGTGCAGCCCGTCGAGATCGCTGCCCGGCACCTGGAGCCGGCGCACCATGGCGCCGGTCGCGACCAGCGCGCGGTCGTAGCCGACCGTGACCTTGGTCGAGAGCGCCGCCTCTCTGGCGATGGTGTCGAGCTTCACGACGCTCGTGCGCGGGAGCAGCTCGGTCGCGTCGCGCTCGAACCAGCCCGCCTCAGGCACGAGGGCTGCGGCCCGGTCCTGCGTCCCGCGCAGGTACTCCTTGGTCAGCGGCGGTCGGTCGTACGGCGCGTCCAGCTCCCGTGCGACGAGCAGGACACTGCCGTCGAAACCCTGCTCGCGCAGCGCCTGGGCGCACGCGGCGGAGGCGACGCCACCGCCGATCAGCAGGACGTCGACGTCGCGATCCGGCACCGGGCAACCCTACCGGCGGAGGTGCCGGGAACGCTCGCGCGATGGCCGCTGCCCGCTCTGTCCGAGCCAGGTTGGCGCGCTACATTCCGAGCATGGCCGACGAGGAGTCCAACCTCATTCCCGCTGACGAGACGGTGTATCGCCTCGACCTCACGGCGGCTGAACTGAAGATCGCCTACAACGCGATCAAGAGCTACTTCGACGACTTCGGTCACGATGAGCGCGACGTCCATGAGGTCGTTCGCGGGGTGCTCGACAAGCTGCCCGGCGAACACGAGATCCGCGCGATCGACCTCGATGACGAACTGCGCAAGCTGCGCGAACTGCGCGGCGAGTGAGCAGCAGCCCCGCAACTGCGACACGCGACGACCTGCGCAATGTCGCAATCGTCGCCCACGTAGATCACGGCAAGACGACGCTGGTCGACGCGCTGCTGCACCAGAGTGGCGCCTTCGCGGCCCACCAGGACGTCGAGACTCGCGTCATGGACTCGATGGATCTCGAGCGCGAGCGCGGGATCACGATCCTCGCCAAGAACACGGCGGTGACCTGGCAGGACACGACGATCAACATCGTCGACACGCCCGGCCATGCCGACTTCGGCGGCGAGGTGGAGAGGAGCCTGGCGATGGTCGACGGCGTCCTGCTGCTCGTCGACGCCGCCGAGGGGCCGCTGCCGCAGACCCGTTTCGTCCTGCGAAAGGCGCTCGAGGCGCGGCTCCCCGTGATCCTCGACATCAACAAGGTCGACCGGCCCGACGCTCGCGTCGGTGAGGTGCTGCACATGGTCGAGGACCTGTTCCTCGACCTCGACGCGCACGAGGATCAGCTCGCGTTCCCGATCATCTACACGGACGCGAAACGCGGCTGGGCGTCACTGGACTCCAGCTCCCGCGGGGAGGATCTGCGTCCGCTGTTCGACCTTCTGATCGAGCGCGTGCCGGCGCCCACGTACGACCCCGGGCACCCTCTGCAGGCGCAGGTCACGAACCTCGACGCATCTCCGTACCTGGGCCGGCTGGCGATCTGCCGGGTCCGGCACGGCACGATCGCGCGCGGACAGCGAATCGGTTGGTGCCGAGCCGACGGCAGCGTCCAGGCGGCGACGGTCGGCGAGCTGTTCGTCACGCAGGCGCTGGATCGCGTTCCCGCCGAGAACGCCGGCCCCGGCGACATCATCGCGCTCGCCGGCCTCGACGACGTCACGATCGGTGAGACGATCGCCGACGCGGACGATCCCCGCGCGCTGCCGGTCATCCGCGTCGACGAGCCCTCACTTTCGGTGACCGTCGGGGTCAACACGTCGCCGCTGTCCGGCAAGGACGGCGACAAACTCACGGCGCGGCTGATCAAGGCGCGCCTCGATCGCGAGACGATCGGCAACGTCTCGATCCGCGTCGAGACGACCGACAGGCCGGACACGTGGCAGGTGCAGGGTCGCGGTGAGCTTCAGCTCGCCGTGCTCGTGGAGCTGATGCGCCGCGAGGGGTTCGAGCTCACGGTCGGCCAGCCGCGCGTCCTGGAGCGACTCGTCGACGGTCGCCGCCACGAACCGGTCGAGCGGATGACAATCGACGTGCCCGACGACTACGTCGGCGTCATCACCCAGCTCCTGGCGCTCCGCAAGGGGCGCCTCGAGCAGATGGTCAACCACGGCCAGGGCTGGGTGCGCATGGACTACCTCGTGCCCGCGCGCGGGCTGATCGGCTTTCGCACCGAGTTCCTTACCGAGACGCGCGGCACCGGGTTGATGCACAGCGTCTTCGACGGCTGGGAGCCGTGGTTCGGGGAGCTGCGAACCAGGCCGAGCGGCTCGCTCGTCGCCGACCGGCCGGGCAAGGCGACCGGCTTCGCGATCGCGTCGCTGCAGGAGCGAGGATCGCTGTTCATCGCGCCGGGAGACGAGGTCTACGAGGGGATGATCGTCGGCGAGAACGCGCGCGCGGAGGATCTGGACGTCAACGCGGTGCGCGAGAAGCATCTGACGAACATGCGCTCGGCCACAGGCGACGTGCTCGAACGGCTGGTGCCGGCGCGCGCGCTCTCACTCGACCAGGCACTTGAGTTCCTGCGCGCCGATGAGGCCGTCGAGGTGACCCCCGCGGCGGTCCGGATGCGCAAGGCGGTGCTCGACAAGGTGGGCCGCACCCGCGCGGCGCGAAAGGCGCGGGCCGGGTAGTGCTCCGCACTTAACTCGTCTTTAGGAAGTCGTTACAGCCGTCCCAGGCTCAGCGTCTTTCCTTCGGCCGGATGTCAAGGAGGATCCTCGCCGCCGGCGCGCTGATCGCCGCAACGAGCGCCGTAGCCGTGCTCGGCGGTGGGCTGGGCGAGCGCACCCCGGCGACGCGCACCTCAGCGTCCGCATGGGATCTCCAGCGGCCGACTCCCGCGAGCTCGCTCGACGAGCCGGTGGGATCGGCCAAGGCCGTCTATGACAGCGCCAGGTCGTCGGTCGTCTTCATCGCCGCCGACACCTCGCACGGCCAGGCCACCGGCTCAGGCTTCCTGATCAGCGGCGACGGCCTTGCGGTCACGAACGCACACGTCGTCGGCGACGCGCCGAACGTCACCGTTCGCGTCGGCTCGGACGCAGCGCAGCGCAGCGCGGACGTTCTCGCCTCCAGCCCGTCCACCGACCTGGCTCTGCTTCGCGTCGACACGGGCGGACGGACGGCGCGGGCGCTCGAGCTGGCCGACTCGTCGGCCGTCGGCGTGGGTGACGCCGTCTACGCGATCGGCAGCCCGTTCGGGCTTGCGCAGACCCTCACCAGCGGGATCGTCTCGGCCGTCAACCGTCGTATCCAGGGCCTGGACGGTTCGCCCATCGACGGCGCCATCCAGACCGACGCCGCGCCGAACCCGGGCAACTCGGGAGGGCCGCTGCTCGACTCGCACGGGCGCGTCGTCGGAGTCAACAGCCGCATCGCGGGCGACGGGCATTCGGGCGGCGCCGGTGTCGGCTTCGCCGTTCCGTCAAGCGTGCTCGCCGGCATGATCGAACGCGTCCGGGCGTCCGGCTCTGCCCAGGCGACGGGCTACGACGCGGCCATCAGCCCCTGACGGCGACCGCAGTCAGCGTCCGCGCGCCGACCGCACGCGACGCACCAGCTCCGCCGTCGACGCATCGTAGGCGTCCGAGCACGGGCGGTCCGTCCGCGGTCAGGTCATCGGCGAGCCGGCCGGCGAGCTCCTTGCCGAGCTCGACGCCCCACTGATCGAAGGGATTGATCCCCCAGAGCACACCCTCGGTCAGGACGCGGTGTTCGTAGAGCGCGACGAGCGCGCCCAGCGCGCGCGGCGTAAGCGGCCCGTCCACGAGAATCGTGGTCGACGGGACGATCGCCCTCGCATACTCGATGCAGGATCTGCGCCGGCGTCGGCCCCCTGCGCGCGGAGCTCGTCCGCGCTGCGCCCGAACGCCAGCGCCTGGGCCTGGGCCAGCATGTTCGCGAGCAGCAGGTCATGGTGGCGCCCCAGCGGGTGCGCCGGCTCCGTGAAACCGATGAACTCGGCGGGCACGATCGCCGCGCCCTGGTGCAGGAGCTGGTGGAACGAGTGCTGCCCGTTGGTTCCCGGCTCCCCCCAGAGAACGGGCTCGGTGCTCCAGCGCACGGGCTCGCCGTCGGTCGTCACGTGCTTTCCGTTCGACTCCATCGCAAGCTGCTGCAGGTAGGCGGGGAAGCGGCCGAGCTCCGCGGCGTACGGGAGCACCGTGCTGGTCGCATGACCCTCGATCGTCGCGTTCCAGAACCCGAGCAGTCCGAGCAGCACCGGGAGGTTCTCGCCGAACGGAGCCGCTCGCAGGTGCTCGTCGATCGCACGCATGCCGCCGAGCATCTCGGCGAAGCGCTCGGGGCCCACCGCGAGCATGATCGAGAGGCCCGCCGCCGAGCCCATCGAGTAGCGGCCGCCGACCCAGTCCCAGAAGCCGAACATGTTGCGGGTGTCGATGCCGAAGTCACGCACGCGCTGCTCGCTGGTCGACACCGCGACGAAGTGATCGGCGACCGCCTCGCCCCCGAGCGCGCCGACGAGCCAGTCGCGCGCCGTGCGCGCGTTCTCGAGCGTCTCGAGCGTCGAGAAGGTCTTGGAGACGACGACGAAGAGCGTCGTCGCCGGATCAAGGCCGCGCGTCGCGCGCGCGAAGTCGCTGCCGTCCACGTTCGACACGAAGCGAAAGCTCAGGCCCTCCTGGGCGTAGGCCGCGAGGGCGGCGACCGCCATCTCGGGGCCGAGGTGCGAGCCGCCGATGCCGATGTTCACGATCGCCCGGATCGGCTCGCCGGTCGCGCCGCGCCAGTCCCCGCGGCGGACCCGCGCAGCGAATGCGCCCATTCGGTCCAGCACCTCGTGAACCCCGGCGACGACGTCGGCGCCGTCGACCTCGATGCGCTCGCCGCGCGGGGCCCGCAGGGCGACGTGAAGGACCGGGCGGCCTTCGGATGAGTTGATGCGCTCGCCGGCGAACATCGCATCGATCCGCCCGCGCAGACCCACATCCTCGGCCAGCGCGACGAGCAGGCGCATCGTGTCCGGCGTGACGTGCTGCTTGGCGAAGTCGAGGTAGAGACCGCAGGCATCCGCGCTGAGGCTCTCCCGCCGCGACGGATCCTCCGCGAACAACTGGGCCAGCGATCGGCCCCGCAGCGTGGCGGCATGCGCTCTCAGTGCCTCGTATCCAGGCAACCGGTCCAACGCCGGCACCGGCCCGCTCCCCACTACGATGCGCCCGCGAGCGCCGCACGCTTGGACGCAAGCGTCCCGAGCAGCCCGGTCCACGACTTGACGAACGCCTCGGCCCCCTTGGCCTGAAGCTCGGCGGCCAGGGCGTCCACGTCGACGCCGGCACGCTCGAAGGCGGCGAGCGTGGTCTCCGCCTCGATGCCATCGGCGGGCAGCGCGCGACCGGGAACCGTGCCGTGATCGGCGACCGCGAGGAGCGTCGCGTCGGGCATCGTGTTGACGGTCAGCGGCGCGAACAGCCCGTCGACGTAGAGCGTGTCCGGAAGGCTCGGGTCCTTGGTGCTGGTGCTCGCCCAGAGCAGACGCTGGGGGCGCGCGCCCGCATTGATCAGCCGCTGCATCCGCTCGGAGCGCAGCAACTCGCTGTAGGCGTGGTACGCGCGGCCTCCGACGGCGAGGCCGAGCCTTCCGCGCAGGGCATCCGGGACCGTGTCCTGAACGGCGCCGTCCCAGCGGCTCACGAAGATCGACGCGACCGAGCAGACGTCCGGCGGCAGGCCGTCGGACACACGCCGCTCCAGCCCGCGCAGGTAGGCGTCGGCTGCGTCCAGGTACTGGTCCCGGTCGAAAAGCAGCGTCACGTTGACCGGGATCCCTGCGTGAATCGCAGCCTCGATCGCAGGCAGGCCCTGGCGCGTCCCGGGGATCTTGATGTAGACGTTCGAGCGACCCATGCGCTCGTGGAGGCTTCGCGCCTGTGCGATCGACGCGTCGGTGTCATAGGCGAGCTCCGGGGAGACCTCCAGTGAGACCCAGCCGTCATAGCCGGCGCTGCGCTCGTGGGCCGGCAGGAACAGGTCGCAGGCCCGCCGCAGATCGCTCATCGCGACCTCGAAGAAGATCTCCTCGTCGGCGAGCCCGCGCTCGTGCAGCTCACGCACCTGCTCGTCGTAGGCGTGACCCTCTGCCAGTGCCTTGTCGAAGATCGAGGGGTTCGATGTCAGACCGGTGATGCCGAGCCCGTCGACGAACCGCGCCAGCGTTCCGTCGTCGAGCATCGTGCGTGTGATGTTGTCGAGCCACAGGCTCTGGCCCGCATCGTTGAGGGCCGTCGTCGGGGAGGTCATCGATGGTCTCCTGCTGTGTCGGCGGGATGATGATTCTGCTGCCCGCGCAGGCGCGGCGCGCACCAGCCTCCCGCGCCGGCAAGCCGGTCGGCCTCTTCGGGGCCCCAGGTACCGGGCTCATAGACGTGCACGGAGGTCGCGTCGCCCAGGATCGGATCGACTATGCGCCACGCCTCCTCGATCGTCGCCTGGCTCGCGAAGAGGTCGAAGTCGCCCTCGAGGGCGGCTGTGAGCAGGCGCTGGTACGGCGGCACGTGCCGCGCCGTCTCACGCATCGCCAGCAGTTCGACGTCCTCGATCTCGAAGCCGTCGGTCTCGGCTCGTCGCGTCTGCACCTCGATGCCGATCGCGACATCCGGGTCGATCTGGAAGCGCATGCGATTCCCGTGCGGGTGCTGCTTTGGAAACAGGCGCTCGGGCGGGCGCTTGAGCTCGACGGTGATCTCGGTCGCCTTGACGGGGAGGCATTTCCCGGCGCGCACGAGGATCGGCACGTCGGACCAGCGCCAGCTGTCGACGTTCAGGCGCATCGCCGCGAACGTCTCCACCTTGCTTCCGGGGTCGACTCCTTCGGTCTCGCGATAGCCGCGGTACTGGCCACGCACGACGTCCTTGGGCCGCAGCGTGCGCACGCCGCGCAGAAATCGCGCCTTCTCCTCGCGCACCGCGTCGCTCGACGAGCCGCTGAAGGGATCCATTGCGAGCAGAGTCAGCACCTGGAAGAGATGGTTCTCGATCACGTCGCGGATCGCGCCGACTCCGTCGTAGAACCCGCCGCGTGTCGACACGCCGAAGTCCTCGGCCATCGTGATCTGGATCTGACGCACGTGGTCGCGGTTCCAGATCGGCTCCAGGAAGCCGTTTGCGAAGCGGAAGAAGAGGATGTTCTCGACCGGCGACTTGCCGAGGAAGTGATCGATTCGGAACACGCGGTCCTCGGGGAACACGCGCAGCAGCGCGAGGTTCAGCGCCTGCGCAGAGGCGAGATCGCGCCCGAACGGCTTCTCCAGGACGACCCGCCCGCGCTCGGCCAGACCGATCGCTCCGATGTGATCGACGACCGTCGCGAACAGACCGGGAGGAATCGCCAGGTAGAACACGGGCCGCCTGCAGCCGTCGAGGGCCTCACGGAGATTGACGAACGTGCGAACGTCGTCATACGTGCCGCCGGCGTAGCGCATGAGGCCGCGCAGCCTCTCCCAGGCGGCCGGGTCGACGCCGTCGGGGCTCGCTTCGAGGCTCGCGCGCGCGCGCTCGCGCAGCTTGTCGAGGTCCCAGTGCTCGCGAGCGACGCCTACGACCGGGACGTCGAGATCCCCCGACTGGACCATCCGCTGCAGCGCCGGGAAGATCTGCTTGAAGGCGAGGTCGCCCGTGGCGCCGAAGAAGACGAGCGCGTCGCCGCGCGATCCGCGGCTCACGGCGCTTGCTGCTCCGCGTGGCCGCCGAACTGGGCACGCATCGCGGACAGCAGCCGGTGGGCCTCGTCGTCCTCGCCGCGCGAGCTGAAGCGCGCGAAGAGGGCAGCGGTCAGCACCGGCGTGGGCGTGCCCGACTCGATCGCCGCGAGCGCGGTCCAGCGGCCCTCACCGGAGTCCGACACCCGCCCCGCGAAGCGCTCGAGACCGGGGTCCTCGCGCAGCGCCGCGGCAGCGAGATCCAGCAGCCAGCTGCGGACGACGGTGCCGCGCCGCCATACCTCTGCGACCTTCGCCACGTCGATCTCGTAGCGCAGGCGGTCGGGATCGGCCAGCGGAGCAGTCTCGGCGTCGGGCGCGACGGCGGCAGCTCCGGCGTTCGCGTGACGCAGCAGATTCAGGCCCTCTGCGTACGCCTCCATCAGCCCGTACTCGATGCCGTTGTGGACCATCTTCACGAAGTGCCCGGCGCCCGCGGGCCCGCAGTGCAGCCAGCCCTCCTCCTCAGGAGCCGGGGGGCCCGCTCGGCCGGGCGTACGGGGCGCGGCGGCGACTCCCGGCGCCAGCGCCTTCAGCAGGGGCTCGATCCGCTCGACCGCCACCTGCTCGCCGCCGACCATCAGCCCGTAGCCGTTGTCCAGGCCCCAGACGCCCCCGCTGACACCGCAGTCCACGTAGTGGACGCCGAGCTCCGCGACATCCCGCGCGCGCGTCCGGTCGTCGACGTAGTGGGTGTTGCCGCCGTCGATGACGATGTCGTCCCGTTCCAGCAGCGGCAGCAGCTCTGCGACCGCAGTGCCGACCACGGCGGCCGGAAGCATCATCCAGATCGCACGCGGCCGATCGAGCATCGCGACCAGGTCGGCCGGCGATCCGGCGCCGCGCGCGCCTTCCTGCTCGATCCTGGCGACAGCGTCCGCGTCGCGGTCGTAGACCACGCACTCGTGGCCCGCGCGCATGAGCCGGCGGACCATGTTCGACCCCATGCGGCCGAGCCCGATCATTGCGAGCCGAATGTCCTACGCCTCCCCGTCGATCATCGGGACCGACACTATTGGGTCTCCCCGGACGGCATGCCGGGCTTCAGCGAAGGCGAAGGCGGAGAACCGTGCGTGCGCCCGCCGGGGTCCTGAGCGTGATCTCCCACGTGCCCGGGGTGCTGAGCGCCGCGTCCTCGATGACGAAGCGCCCGGCGGTGACGCGGTCCGCGCGCAGCGGCAGCGGCCCGATCCCCAGACGCCGCTGCCGGGCGCTCGCCGAGAGCCGGACGGGCACTTCGGACGATGCTCCCACCCGATCGCTCAACCTGACGCGCAGCGTGTTCGCGCCGGGACTCCCGGGCGATGCCGTCAGCCGGACGTCGAGCCCGCCGAGCCGGCCGTCCACGCTCACGGGCCGATCGTCGCCCGCCATGGGAACGCTCCCGGCGAGCGCGGCCGTCACCGCGAACACGAGCGTCAGCAGGACCGCTTCGCCGGTGAGCAGGCGACGCAGCCCCGCAGCAGCAGCAGCGGGCGGCAGACCGCTTGCGGCGGCGACCCGCAGATCGGGAATGGTCCGCGCGCGATGTGCGACGCCGGCGAGCGCGAGCAGGCATAGAAGCCCGCCCTTGACCATCACGAGCCGGCCGTAGCCGGTCGTCACGAGCGCATCGATCCGGCCGACGAGCACGACTGCCTGAACGACCCCGGTCAGCGCCAGCGCGACGACGGCGAGCAGCGCCAGCGCCGAGAACGCCGTCACGACGGCAACGAGCACGACGGTCTGCGCCGAGCTGGGAAGCACTGCGAGCGCCGGCCGGACGCCGAGCAGAAGGCAGGCGATCCCACCGGTCCAGACACTCGCCGCCAGCATGTGCACGGCGTTGGACGGAACGAGCAATGCCGCAGGGCCCTCGCGGGCGGCGTTGCCGGCGAGGCCGGGCACCAGCGTCAGAACCCCTGCGCACCCCAGCGCGACGATCAGGGCCGACGATCGGCGGTCCGTCAGTGCGCCCGCGCGATCTGCGAAAGCGACGCTCGCCAGAGCCAGCCAGGCCGCGGCCGCGATCGCCCACACCGCAGACTCGCGGCTGGGCGGGTTGTCGGCCAGCAGGAGAACACCCGCGCTGCCGGCGACACCGATGCCGGCAGCCGCGAGGACGATCGCGGCTACGCGGGCAGAGAAGGCCTGAGATGCGAGGCCAGGACCGTCGTCGCCGGATGCTGCTGCGACGCGCAGTCGCTTCAGCGCGGGCAGCCAGATCGCGGACGTGAACACGATTGCGCCGACGGCCAGCGCGGTCGACGCCAGCGCGACGCCGCGCGCGATGTCGAGCGCCAGCATCTCCCCTGGGACTCAGGAACCGGCGGCGCGGATCGTGAGCGGCCCCACGGTCTGCTTGGCACCGAAGACGGCCACCTGCAGACCTTCGTTGAGCTCACTTGCGGCTGCGGCTCCGAGCAGCGCCACGATCCCGCGGATCACGATCATGCCATCGCCGTCACTGCGCGACATGACACGCATGTCGAGGTCGAAGACCGGCGTGCCCGCGTCGGCTCCAGCGAAGACCTGCCCCACGGCCGTGTCGATCGTGAGGTCTACGTACTCGACGCGCTTATTACCGACCACCACCGCAAACCCGCCCTCGTGCTCGATCTTGCCCGCGAGCGTCCCCCGCCTGATCTGGCCCCCGACGATCGGCAGCACGATGCCCTTCTTGCTGATCCTCGCGGGCTCGATCGCCTCGATAGTCACTCCGGCATTCGCGTAGACCCCGGCGGTGATGCCGTCGATGCCGATCGTGCTCGACTGACCGGTGAGCGCCAGCTCGGGGCCCGCCGCGATCGTCGAGACGGGCCCGCTGTCGCGTTCGTCGCCTCCGCAGGCGGTCAGGACGAGCGCTGACGCCGCGAGCGACAGCAGCAGGACGGCGAGATGTAGGCGGCGCACGCGCGCGATCCTATGCGCACGAGCGGATCCGTGCGAGCGAGGCGGCCCGGCGAGCCGGCGCCGGCGCGTGACTAGTTGAGGACCGTGAACGGAGCTGACACCGAGCGTGCGCGCTTGCCCGGAGGCTTGCCGAAGAGCCTGTAGGTGCCCGGCTTGAGCGCCGCATCACCGATCCGGCCCGAGAAGACGAACTCGTTGGCTGCGGCCTTACCCGGGAACGAGAACGAGCCGGCGACCTTCTTGGTGATCTCGCAGCGGGTCTTCCTGCTGTTCGCCTTGCCCGACCTGCAAGACCGGCCGACGCGCCGGCCGATCTTGACCGTTCGCACGGTGAAAGTGACCTTAGTTACCTCGTCGAGCTGGAAGCGGGCCAGCGTACCGCCGGCGGCGATGCTCTCGGCGACGCTCTTGCCCTCCTCCTTCTCCACGACCGAAGGCCCGGCGGGCAGCACCTTGAACGAGGTCGGAGTGACCTTGAGCTTGCGGATGACCGGCACCGCTCTGACAACCTTGAAGAGCGCTGACGATGAGCGCGCGGCCCTGCCCTCGGCCTTGGCGAACATCCGATACGTGCCGTTGCTGAGGGTCTTGTTTCCGACGCGTCCGGCGAAACGGAACTCGTTGTCGGCACTGATCCCGACCAGCGTGAAGCCGCCCGGGACCATCGTGAGGATCTCGCAGCGAGCACGCCTGCTCTTCGCCTTGCCCGGCCTGCACTTCCCGCCTGAACGCCGGCCGAACTTGACCTTCCTGAAGGTGAACCGGACCTGCGCGCCGTCCTTCAGGCGAAAGCGGACGAGCGACCCACCGCTGGTGACGACCGGCGAACCGCTCGACAGCGCTCTCACCTTGCTCGGCGTGACCCGCAGTTTCTCGACGTCGGGCGCGACCCGGGTGCTCTGCGCGGCAGCGGTCGGGGCAGCGAGCAACGTCGCGGCTGCCATGGCGAGAAGAATGCGCGTGGCGTCCATGCGAACGGCAAGTTAGCGCGCGTCGGCCCGCTTTGTCGCAGTTCGAACGTCCGGCCACTCAAGACCGACGAGAACGGGCTCGGGCTCGAGCGCGACACCGAACGCGAGCTGCACGGCCTCGGCGATCTCGCGCGCGAAGGCGATCAGCTCGCGCGCGGTGCCGCCGCCGCGGTTGGTGAGCGCAAGCGCGTGCTTGCGCGAAAGGCCGACGGCGCCACGGCGGTCGCCCCTGGTGAACCCGGAGCTCTCGATCAGCCAGGCCGCCGAGGTCTTGACCGCCCCATCGGCGCCGGGAAACCGCGGCGGCTGCGACTCGGCCCCGAGGCGTTCCCGCACCCGGGCCTCCAGCACCGCGAACTCGGCGGGCTCCAACACGGGATTGGTGAAGAACGAGCCCGCGCTCCAGGTGTCGTGGTCGCCGGCGTCCAGCACCATGCCCTTGCGGCGGCGAAGGTCCAGGACCGCTTCGCGGCATGCCGCAAGCGGGACCCGATCCCCGATCGCGACACCCAGCGCACGAGCAAGCTCGGGGTAGGCGATCCGTTGGGATCGAGGCGAGCGCTCGAACACGAAGGAGACGGCGAGCACGAGATGACGGTCGGACCGCTTGAAGGCACTGGAGCGATAGCGCAGCCCGCATGCTTCAGCCGTCATCTCACCCACCTCGCCGGTGACGCGATCGAGTGCGCGCACCGAATCGAGCGACGTCGCGATCTCCTGTCCATATGCGCCGACGTTCTGGATCGGCGTCGCGCCGACCGAGCCGGGAATCCCCGCCAGGCACTCGGCCCCGGCCAATCCCTCGCCGACGAGCCGTTCGACGAGCGCGTCCCAGTCCTCCCCGGCTGCCGCACTGACGCGCACGTTCGCGTCAGCGGAGCCATCGATCTCGACCCCGCGCGTGGCGACCCGCACTGCAGTTCCGTCCCAGCCCGCATCGGCGATCACGACGTTGCTGCCGCCCGCGAGCACGAGGACCTGCTCGCCGGCCGCGTCGGCGGCGCGAACCGCTGAGACCAACTCGTCCTCGGTCACGGCGGTCACCAGACGTCGCGCGGGACCGCCGATGCGCAGCGTCGTCAGCGGGGCGAGCGGGACGTCGGCCTGGGGTCGGGGCACCGAGGCGGAGACTAGACGCGGGGGGCGGGCGGGTGGGAGACTCACTGTTCGCTCAATGGAAAGGAGCCCTGATGGCCCTCGAGTTCGCCGTCGTCCGCTACCACGGCCAGAGCGCCGCCGAGTCGGCGTTCGGGACTCTGCGCGAGCGAGCGGGTCGCGCCGCCGAATGGACTCACGAAGTGGCGCTCGTAGAGCACCGCCGCCGCGACCGGCTCGTGATCCACGGCACGATCGCCGGCCATTTCGTCGACGTGGATGAGCTGGACCACCTCTCCCAGCCCGGTGCGGCGAAGGGCGCGGCGGCGGGCATGCTGCTCGGGACGCTGCTCGCCGGCCCCGCCGGCCTGGCTCCGGGCGTCGTGCTGGGCGCCGCCGTGGGTGGCTCGGCTGGGCACCCTGACGAGGTGGAACCCGAGCCCGAGCGACTTGCGGCCGACCTGCGAGCGGCGGTTCCCGAGGGATCGTCCGCGATCGTTCTGCTTGCGGAGGGCGATCACGTGGATGCGATGCTCGCGCTGATCGGCGACGGCGCCGACGTGACGCGGCGCGCGGTCTCCGACTCTGAACGAGACGAGCTCGACCGAGACGTCGCCGCATCTCCGGCTGCTTCGCAGGGTCCGAGCGTCAGCGGCGAGGCACGTTCCGCCCCCGGCGGTGGCAGCCCCGCAGCATGACCGTTCGGCCGCGACCGAGCGCCCGAACCACCCGCTCGCCGGCGCACGGCCGACGACTGCTGGTTGCCCTCTAGCCTCCCAACCGCGAGAATGCGCACACGGAGGCTGGAGCGGAGGTGGAACCACCTCCGCCAACCCTGGGGGAGAGGTCTGATGGATCGGAGCGAACGCGTCATGGATCGCCGCGCACACAGAGCGCTGATGGCTGCGGTCGCCGCTGCGCTCGTATGCGCGCTGATGCCTGTCGCCGCCAGCGGAGCCGTGCTGGCCAATTGGGGGGCCGACGGAGCCGTCGGCCGCGGCGCGCCCGGGATCGCTGTGAACGCTGCCGGCGAAGTCCACGTCGCAGACCGCGCCAACGCACGGATCGCGGTGTTCTCTCGCTCCGGTGCACCGCTGCGGAGCTGGGGCTCAGACGGTCACGGTCCCGGCCGCTTCCACGACCTGGTCGGAGTGGCTGTCGCGCTCGACGGCGACGTGTACGCGGCGGACGAGTGGTCGGTCCAGCGCTTCTCGCCCGACGGCACGCTGAAGGCCCGGTGGTCCGCTCACGGCTGGTGGCCGAGGCACTTCTGCGAGATCGGCGGAATCGCGATCCTGGCCGACGGATCGGTGGCGGTCACCGACAGCTGCGTCGGCCGCGTCCGCATCTTCGACACGTCCGGCACCCTGCTGCGCGTTCTGGGCGACAGCCCGGGTGAGGCCGACCTTCACCACCCGCGCGGCGTGGCCGGCGCCGACGACGGGTCGCTGCTCGTGGCCGACACCGGCAAGGAGCGCGTGCTGCGCCTCTCGCCGGCCGGAGCGCTGCTGGACTCCTGGGCCGCGGACAACGTCATCGGCGTCGCGGTCGCACCCGGCGGTGCGGTGCTCGCGACCGACTGGCGAGCCCACGTAGTCCGGCGCTTCTCGGCGACCGGCGTGCCGGACGGAAGCATCGGGTCCGGACACGAGCCGGAGACCGAGCCGGGCGAACGTCTCTACAAGCCGTCCGCCGTCGCCACCGACTGCCGCGGCGCGGTCTACGTCCTCGACCGATCGGACAAGCCTGTCCACGTCTTCGGCGAGGCAGGGCTCCCCGCGCCGCCCTGCCTACCTCCGCCCCCACCGCCTCCGCCGCCTCCGCCGCCTCCGCCGCCGCCCCCACCGCCACCGCCGGCCGAGCCCGAGCCTGAACTAGGCAGCGCCGCCGTCGCGGTGCCGGTCAGCGGCCGCGTGCTCGTGCGTGAGCCTGACGAGAAGCGCTTCCGCACACTCGTCGCGCGCACCAGGCTGCCCGTCGGCACGGAGATCAACGTCACCGACGGGCGCATCCACCTGCGCTTCGCCACCGCGCCCGCCGACCGTGCCCGCTACGGGCCATTCCAGGAAGGCGAGTTCTGGGGTGGCGAGTTCAGGTTCTTCCAGTCGAGGACGGCATCGCTCGTCGACGTGGCGCTGACCGGCGACCAGCCGCTGTGCGACGACGGCCGTGCGAAGCCGGCCCGGACGGCGGCCAAGAAGCCCAAGAAGAAGGCGAAGAAGAAGCCGAAGAGACGGTACGTCTGGGGCAATGCTCGCGGGAAGTTCAGGACGACGGGCAACCACGGCGCGGCGGCCGTGCGCGGCACCTTCTGGTTCACGGAGGATCGCTGCGACGGCACGTACTTCCGGACCCGTGAGGGCTCGGTCGACGTCAGCGACTACACCAAGGGCAAGCGCGTGCGCGTGCGTGCCGGTCAGCGCTACCTGGCGCGGGTCCCGTGCCGCAGTCGCCGCTCGTTCACGATCCGGCTGCGCGTCCCCTCCGGGGAGCGTGTCGTGAGTTCTTACGTTCGTGTCAACGGCCGCGCCGTGCGCGTTCGCCGCAGCACCCGCTTCGTGGCGAAGATCAACCTGCGCGGCCGGTCGAAGCAGCGCGTGCGCGTTCGGATCCGCCTGCGGCTGTCGAGCGGGGCCGTGCTCGAGGGTACGCGCGAGTACCGGACCTGCACCGTGCGGCGGCCTGGCCGCAGCGGGCCGCCCAAGCTGTGAGCGCCGGCCCGCGGCTGAGCCGCCGCGCGCGCCGCCGACGTCGCAGGCTGACGCTGGCGGCCGCGACGGCGGCCGCGCTGCTGGTCGCGGTCGGGTTGCAGCTCGCGGGAGCGATCGAGCGCATCGAACTGCAGACCGTCGATGCCCGCTTCGAGGTGCGCGGGACGCGTGCCGCCGCTCCGGACGTGATCGTCGTCGGCGTCGACGACCGCACCTTCGACGGGCGCGGCGACGGAGGGATCGGAGTTCGCTGGCCGTTCCCGCGCCGCTATCACGCCCAGGTGATCCGCCGGCTCACGCGCGACGGCGCGAAGGTCATCGCCTACGACGTCCAGTTCACAGAGCAGTCGCCGCCCGGACAGGAGGATCAGGACGCGGCCCTGGTCGAGGCGATCGCCCGCGCCGATGAGATGGGCACCCGCGTCGCACTGGCGACCACCGAGGTCGACGCGAAGGGAGGCACGCGAGTCCTCGGGGGCGACGCGACCGTGAACGCCGTCGGCGCTCGCGTGGGGAACGCGGTCACCCCCGGCGACCGCGGCAGCGTCGTACGACGCGTCCAGCTCGAGCAGGATGGGCTGCGATCGTTCTCCGTGGTCAGCGCTGAGCGGGCGCTCGGGCGCCCGGCGTCACCGCGGGACTTCCCGGACGGCGGCGCCTGGATCGCATTCCGCGGCCCGCCGGGCACGACGCGATCGCTCTCGTTCGCCGACGTCTACTACAACCGTTTCAAGCCCGGCACGTTTCGTGACAAGGTCGTCGTCGTGGGCGCCGTCGCCCCGGTGCTTCAGGACAACGTGCCCACCTCGACATCGGGCGACGGACAGATGCCCGGTCCCGAGTTGCAGGCCGAGACGATCCAGACGATCATCGACGGCTTCCCGCTGCGCGGCCCCGGCCCTTGGCTGGCGATCGTGCTGATGGTCGCGTTCGCGCTGGTTCCGCCGCTGATCGCGAGTGCGCCGCAGCGTGTGCCTCCACTCGCGAGCTTCGCCATGGCGATCGCGCTCGGGCTCGCCTACCTGCTCGCAGCGCAGATCGCATTCGCCAACGACCTCATGCTCCCCATCGCCGCTCCGCTGATCGGGCTTGCGCTGTCAGCCGTGGCGACGCTCGTCGTCGTGGTGTTGAGCGAGGCGTTCGAACGGCGGCGAATCCACGACCTGTTCGCGCACTTCGTTCCCGAGGCGGTCGTCGACCAGGTCGTGAGAAACGCCGACGAGAACCTCAGGCTCGGTGGCGAGCATCGTGTCGCGACCGTGATGTTCAGCGACCTTCGCGGCTTCACGACGTATTCCGAGTCGCGCCCGCCGGACGAGGTCATCGGCGTTCTCAATGCCTACCTGGGGGAGATGACCGACGCGATCATGGATGCCGGAGGCACGCTCGTCTCCTACATGGGCGACGGGATCATGGCGGTGTTCGGGGCGCCGCTCGACCAGCCCGACCACGCCGACCGCGCGCTGTCCGCCGCGCGCGAGATGCTCGCACGCCTTGCACGCTTCAACGTGCGGATGGGCACGCCCGAGGATCCGGAGCCGTTCCTGATGGGCGTCGGCCTGAACACCGGAATGGTCATCAGCGGCAACGTCGGTTCCGAGCGCCGCCTCGAGTACGCGGCGATCGGTGACACCACGAACACGGCGTCCCGCATCGAGGGCATGACCAAGGGCACCGCCCACTCCGTGTTCCTGTCCGATTCGACTTACGACGCGCTGTCGGATAAGCCCGAGGATGTCGTCCTCTTCGGAGAGATGCCCGTTCGCGGCCGCGCGGGCACCGTTCGGTTGTGGGGGCTGGTTCGCGAGCGGCCGGGGACCTCTTCACCCCCCGCCGCGGAGAGCAGGAGCCCGGCTTCAGCCTGACGGTGACGCGACGCGCCCGCGCACCAGGTCGGCTGCGCGCTCTCCGATCATGATCGCCGGCGCGTTCGTGTTGCCGCCGGTGATGATCGGCATCACCGACGCGTCCGCCACGCGCAGGTTCTCGACCCCGCGCACCCGCAGCTCGGGGTCGACCACGGAAGCGTCGTCGGAGCCCATGCGACACGTGCCGACCGGGTGGTAGAGGAGTTCGACGCGGCGCCGCACGTCGGCCTCGATGTCGGCGTCGTCTTTGACGCCGTCGCCGGGGAAGACCTCGCGCCCGCAGATCTCCCGCATCGGCCCGGTCGCGGCGATCTCACGCGCGATCTTGACGCCGGCGACCATCGACGCGACGTCCTCCGGCTCGGTGAGGGAGTTGGTGAGGATTCGCGGCTTGTCCGACGGGTCGGCGGATCGCAGCCACAGGCGCCCGCGCGCCTTCGGGGTCAGCAGCGTCGGACCCACTGTCAGCGCATGCCCGTCGTATTCCGCCGCGCCATGTTCGACGAAGTACGTCGGTGCGAAGTGGAACTGAACGTCGGCAGCCGGCAGGCCCGGACGGGTGCGGACGAACGCCATCGCCTCAGCAACGGATGACGTGAGTGGCCCGGTCTTGCGAAGCGCCCACTCGAGCAGCGCCTTGGGCTTCTCCGCGTCGGCGAGCGAGCCACCGCCCGGCACGTCCCAGATGCAGACGTAGAACGGATGATCCTGGAGGTTCTGGCCGACGCCGGGAAGGTCGACCCGAACGTCGACACCGACCTCACGCAGGTGATCGGTCGGCCCGATTCCCGACAGCAGCAGAAGCTGCGGCGAGCCGATCGCTCCGGCCGCGAGGATGACCTCGCGGGACGCGCGGGCGACCTGCTCGTGGCCGCGCTTGTCCCTGTAGCGCACGCCGCTCGCGCGGGTTCCGTCGAGTTCGACCCGCAGCACCTGCGCGTCGGTGATCACGTTCAGGTTCTGACGCTTCTTCATGATCGGCCGCAGATACGCATCGGCGCTGCTCCAGCGCTTGCCGCCGCGCTGGGTCACCTGCACGGCCGCGGCCCCGTCCTGCTCCGGTCCGTTGTAGTCGCGGATGTACGGGATGCCGGCTGCTTCCGCGCCGGCGAGGAAGGACTTCGTGAGCCCCCGCGGCGAACGGGAGTCCTCGACACGCAGCGGGCCGCCGACGGCGTGATCCTCGGAGGCGCCGCGGGAGTTGTCCTCCGCGCGCAGGAAGTAGGGACGCACGTCCTTCCAGCCCCAGCCGGTGGCACCCTCGGCCTCCCACATGTCGTAGTCCAGCGGACGCCCGCGGACATAGAGCATCGCGTTCATCGAGCTCGAGCCGCCGAGGCCCTTCCCGCGCGGGATGAAGAGCGAGCGCCCGTCGCAGCCGGGCTCGGGCTCGGTCGCCAGGTCCCAGTCGCGCTTGGTGTGGAACTGCTGCGCGAAGGCCGCCGGGATCGTCACGCTCATGTGGCGGTTGCTGCCGCCCGCCTCGATCAGCAGCACGTTCGACGCTTCGTCCTCCGATAGACGTGCCGCGAGCGCGCAACCGGCCGAGCCGGCACCGACGACGACGTAGTCCGCTTCAGACATGGCTGGTGTTCCTCATCTCGCTGTTGTGGACGGCCTTCAGGAATCAGTGGTGGTCGGCCAGCTCGCGCAGCCGCCGGTACTCATCGGGGGTCAGCTCCCGGCCCCCCACCGTGCTCAGCGCGGGGTCATTTGCCAGGTACGACTCCTCGTTCCGGCGCCAGACCGTGATGTACCGATAAAAGGGGATCACCGGGTGCAGATGATGGACGAGGTGGTAGTTCTGGTAGAGCAGCAGCGGGCTCAGCAGTCGCTCGGCGCCAATGCGGTTGCGCGTCGCCTGGAAGCGGTTCTCAGCGGCGGTGTGGTGAAGTCCGTGGTGCGGCAGGTAGTCGAAGGCGAAGCCGAGCGCGAAGATCGAGATCCGGATCGGCAGGAAGAAGAGGACGAGCAGCCAGAAGAGGTGCCCTGTGGCGATCAGCGCCACCGACGCGCCGATCACGACGGCGAGCGTCACGGCAAGCTCCACGATCTCACCGCGCGGCCGCGTGCGCAGCTTCGGTACGTAGAACACGATGTACCAGAGGTCCACGGTCAGCCAGCGCAGCGGCGCCGTCCACGCTGGTCCCCGGTTGGTGTAGTCGTCGGGGTCGCGCCCCTCCGCGTCGTTCGTGAAGCGATGGTGCTGCATGTGCACGAAGCGCCAGGAGCTGAAGCCCGCGTGCGGTGCGAACAGCGGCGTGGCGAGCCGTCCCAGCCATCTGTTGAGCGCGCTGTTCGCCGACGCGGAGTGGTGGCTGGCCTCGTGCGAGACGGTGAACAGGATGAACGCGGCGACAGCACTCAGCAGCGTGCTGAGCGGCCACGGCCAGACCCCTTCGACGGCCATCGCGGTAGACCCGGCGAACAGCGACAACCCGGCAACGAACAGCGCGGCCGTGGGCCACGCGACCGGTGGGACCGGCTCCTGAGGGTCCGGAATCCTGCGGATGTCCGGCGTCGTGGCTGACACCCTGTCAAGCCTATAGCGCGGCCCGCTTCGACGACGACAGGCGAGGGGGCGAGAGCGCGGCGACCGCGAGGGTCGCCGCGCCCCGCAGGTCTACGAAAGGGCCTTTGCCTTGAGGGCCTCGAACTCGGCCTCGGAGATGGCGCCGGACCGCTTGAGCTCGCTGAGCTTCGCGATCTCGTCGGCCGGCGAGACGCCCGCCGTCTCGCGGATGTACGCGTCGGTCGCGGCCTTCATCTCCTTCTGGTCTTCGATCGCGCGGTCGCGCATGCCGTTTCCACGGGCGATCAGGTAGATGAACACCGTCAGGAACGGCAGGAAGATCAGGAAGAAGACCCATACGGCCTTCCACCAGCCCGAGAGCTCGCGGTCACGGAAGAGATCGACCATGACGGTGATCAGGATCCAGATCCAGATCACAACGAAGAAGATCGCGAGAACCGTCAGAAGTGCGTCGCCGAGCTGATACTCGGCCAATACGGGGGTCATTCGTGTCCTTTGAGGTGGTTTTCTCGCCCGATCCTACTTAGTGGCCGATCGTCTCTCGTTCAGCCGGCGGCCGGGAACGCGAGGAAGCCGAGCGGAGCGAGATCGTCGAGCGCAGACGCGGCGATTCCGCGCTCGGAGATCGTGTAGACGCGTTTGTCCACGACGAGCGAGCGGCGGATCGTCGCGGGGTATGGATCGTCGCCGTGGGTGATCCGGCCGATCTCCTCGATTCCCTGCGCCTTGCGAACGCGCAGGCCGACGGCGCCCGAGAACTGCTTGCCCTGCGAGTAGTCCTGGAGCGGCAGAACGGCGGTGCTCGCCGGCCCCCACCAGAGGAAGGCGTGGGGGTCGAACTCGGCCTGTGTCGACGACCCCGTGCCGCCGAGCGGGCGCTGGTGCAGCCGTTTGGGCGCGGCCGGGTCCGACACGTCGAAGACCGAGACCTGCGCGCCTGCGCGCCGCCCCTGCTCGGTTGCCTCCTGCCCCACCCCGAGCAGAAGGTCCTCGCCGATCGGATGCAGGTAGGCCGAGTAGCCCGTGATCTTCAGCTCACCGGCAACCTTCGGTGCGGCCGGGTCGGAGAGGTCGAGCGTGTAGAGCGGATCGACCTGGCGGAAGGTGACCAGATAGCCGACGTCCCCGAGGAAGCGTGCCGCATAGATTCGCTCGCCGCGCCCCAGCCCGCCGACCCGGCCGACCTGGCGCAGCCGTCCGTCGCCCTCGCGCAGAACCGTCACAGCGCTCTCGCTGTCGCGCTGCTGCGCCGCGCCCATCCACAGGGGCTCCTCAGTACTGGCCACGCGCAGATCGCCGCGATGCTCACCGAGCGAGTACTGGTTCAGCACGAAGCCGCTCACCTGTCCCGTGGAGCGGTACGACGTCGTACCGGAACGGCTCGCGTCGAAGCGGTGGATCTCGGTCCGCATCGTCGCGGGTATCTCGCCCGGGGTGTCGAGGCCGGGGACGAAACGCTGGCTGGCGACGTAGAGGCTGCGCTCGGACGCGTAGACGACCTGGGCGCCGGCCATCACGGCGTCGCGGTCGACGTTGAACAGCCCGCGGTCGAGGTCGACCGTCAGGACGGTGAGCAGGTCCAGGCCGGAGAACCGGACGGGGTGGCGGACCTGACGACAGCCGACGAGGGAGCGCTTGAACGTCCGGCCGGAGATCCTGCTGCGCAGCACGGTCAGCGGAACGAACGCGCGCAGCCCGGCGCGGCGGATCGAGTCGCGCGTGGCAGCGGCACGAGCCGGCCCGCTCACCGCGGGCGCATCGACGGGGGCGGCAACGGGCGCGGCGGTCTGAGCCACGATCTGCGGAGGGGTGTTGAGGACTACGCGCGCCGTTCCGCCCGTGAGCCGCGCGCTGACGTAGGAGCCGTCGACGTCCAGCGTGCGCGCCACCTTCATCGCGGCGGGGCTGCTGACGTCCACCTCGGTGAGCCTGACCCCGGCCGCGAAGTAGGGCAGCGACGACGCGGCGCGCGCCGCCAGCGGGCGCACCGTCGCCTGCGGCTTCGGCACCGGGCCGACTGAGGCCGGCTGGTACCCGATCGCCAGCAGGCGGTCGCCGCGCAGCAGGATCTCCTGGACGGTCCCCTCCAGTGCCAGTGACCCGACGAGCTTCGGCACGTCCGCCGTGACGTCGACGGCCAGCAGGCGCTCGCCGTAGACGATGAAGGCGCGCTTGCCGTCCGTCTTCACGATGTCGGACTCGTCGACCGCCGCCTCCTGGTTGTTGGTGCCCGAGAAGTCGCCGGCATCCGACGTCGGGACTGCCGCCTGCGGCGCCGCGGTGGGCGCGCCGGGGGCACCGTCGAGCGTGCGCGCGACAGGTGCGGGGGCGAGCGAGGTCGTCTGCGGACCGGTCGCCCGCAGCGGCACGCCCGAGCCGCCGCCAGTGCGCAGCGCCTGGCCCCGCGCGTAGCCGACGAGGTCCGTGCACGAGTCGAACGACGCGAGGCGCAGTTTGGGCGCCCGCTTGACCGGCTTGCCCTTCCCCTCGGCGAGGCCGGCCGGGGACAGCAGCGCCAAACCGAGCACCACCGCTGACAGGGCCCGCAGTCTCATCTCGCGAAGGTAGCGCAGCCTCGCGCGGGAGAGGCCGATCGTCCGGCTACCGCGCCGAAGCTCGGATAACGTTGCTCTCGACACGTCTACGCGGAGCGAACGGGGTCGCGGCGCATTACGGTGATCGTCCTCGAGCCGCTCTGAGACTCAGGCAGGATCCTCGAAGACCGCCGGCTCGTCGGCCATGCCAGCCGTGACCGCTGCGATCTGGTTGGGCGACCCGAGCAGCGCGGTCTGGAGCTCGCTCTCCAGCAGCAATGCGGTCTCGGCCGGGGCGTACCAGGTCTCGTCGAGCAGGCGCTTGCCCGAACGGATCGCGTGCGGCGACCGTGTCGCGATGTCGGCGGCGAGCGCGCGCGCGGCGGCGAGCGGATCCTGCTCCGTGCGAGTCACGAGCCCGATCTCGCCTGCCTCCTCACCGCTCACCCGGCGCCCGGTGAAGATCAGCTCCTTGGCGATGTCCTTGCGCACGACGCGCGGCAGCGTCTGGGTGATCGCCATGTCCGGGATCAGGCCCCAGCGGATCTCCATCACCGAAAGGCGCGCGTCCGGCGCCGCGATCCGGATGTCGGCGCCGAGCGCGATCTGAAGTCCTCCACCGAAGCAGGCGCCGTGCACGGCCGCGATCACCGGGGCCGGTACGCGGGTCCAGTCGTAGGCGACGCGCTGGGCCAGGTTCGCGATGTCGCCGTTGCCGCGGGCGAGCAGGTCGGTGGTGGACAGAGGGCCGGTCATGAAGCTCGCGATGTCGAGCCCCGAGCAGAAGCTCGGTCCCTCGCCGTGCAGCACCACGGCGCGCACCCCCGGCTCGGTCCGCAGGCGCTCAGCTGCGGCCGCGATCGCCTCGAACATCGCTCCGTCGAGCGCGTTGTGCTTGTCCGGGCGCGCAAGCCGGACCTCGGCGACGTGGGCATCGATTTCGACGACGACGCGTTGCTCGGTCATCCGCGCAGCGTACCCGGGCGCCGTCACGATGTAGCGTCCCGCGGCGATGAGCGCTGACCCGTTCGAGCATCAGACGATCCAGGCCGGCGCGCTCGCGATGCACGTGACCTCGCACGGCCCCGCGGACGGCCCGCCGGTCCTGCTGCTGCACGGCTTCCCGGAGCTCGCGCATTCCTGGCGCCACCAGCTGCCCGCGCTCGCCGAGCACGGCTACCGGGTGATCGCCCCTGACATGCGCGGGATGGGTGCAACGCAGGCGCCCCCCGCCGTCGACGACTACGACATCCTCGCGCTGACCGGCGACGTGGTCGCACTGCTGGACGCGCTGGATCTGGATCGCGCCACCGTGGTCGGTCACGACTGGGGCTCGGACGTCGCCTGGAAGACCGCGCTCATCCACCCCGAACGGGTCGCCGCGGTCGTCGGGATAAGCGTTCCGTTCGTGCCGCGCGCGCCCGCTCCACCGCTGGCGCTCATGCGCGAGCACCTCGGCGAGGACTTCTACATCGTCTGGTTTCAGGAGCCCGGGGTGGCGGATGCGGCGCTCGCCCGGGACGTGCGCCGCACGCTCGCCACGCGCGAGGTCTGGGACGCGGCGTGGGCGCAGCGGACCGACGACCCACCGACGCCACGCTGGTTCACGGAGGAGGACCTCGCGGTCTACGTCGACTCCTACGAGCGCAGCGGTTTCAGCGGCGGTCTCAACTGGTACCGGAACCTCGACCGCAACTGGCATCTGACGGCCCAGTACGACGACCGCCGGATCGAACAGCCCGCCCTCTTCATCACGGGCAGCCGCGACCCGGTGGCGCGCTTCATGCCCGCCGCGACGATGACGGGACACGTGACCGACCTGCGCGGGGTCGTGAGCATCGAGGGCGCGGGCCACTGGGTCCAGCAGGAGCGTCCCGGCGAAGTGAATGACGCCCTGCTGGAGTTCCTGCGCTGAACTAGGAAGCCCGCGGCGCGTCGGCGCGCGCATCGAGGTAGGCGTCGAGCTCATTGCTCTTCTGGGTGTCCTCGTAGACCTCGTAATCCTTGAGCTTGCCCCAGGCCATCCGCCCCCAGATCACGTAGCGGTTCTCGTATACGCGCCGCCCGTCGGGATCATCTAGGTGGTCGGTGCCGCGAACGCAGAGCGTCATGTTCCAGGGCGGGCCCTTGACGACGACCTCGTCCGGGTAGATCTGAAGCCCGGCGTCGACGAACCGCTGCAGCCAGCGGCCCAGTTCCTCCTTGCCCTCAAGCTCGGTCGCCCAGGAGCTGTCGCCGGGAAAGCGGAATCGGATGTCATCGGCGTCGAGGCGAAGGAGCGGTCCGTAGTCACCGTTCCTCACGCTCGCCATGTTGCGAGACAGCATCTTCTTGGCGAGCCAGGACCTCATGTCCGGCTCGCTATCCGCCGGTTGGCGAGACGCCCAGCCGCACCGGCAGCGTCTTGAGCTGGTTGACGAACGGGGACGCCACGTAATCGGTGCTCCCGTTGAGTTGCATGTCGGGGTAGCGGTTGAGGGTCTCTTCGAGCAGGATCCGCAGTTCCAGGCGCGCGAGCGCGGCGCCCGAGGCAGAAGTGGCGGCCGCCGGCACCGAACGCCTGATGCTCGGGGTTGCGCGTCACGTCGAAGCGATCGGGATCCTCATAACGGCTCTCGTCACGATTCGAGGACACGTACCACATCACGACCTTGTCGCCCTCACGGATCTTCTGGCCCTGAAGCTCGACATCACGCGTCGCTGTACGCCGGAAATGCGCGAACGCCGGGAACATCCTCAAAGCCTCCTCGACCGCCGCCGGGATCAACGAGCGATCCTCCAACAACAGCCGACGCTGGTCGGGATTCTCCAGCAGAGCACGCATCGCACTGCAATACGTCGCCTTCGTACTGTCGTTCCCCGCAGCCATCAGCAAGAAGAAGCCCATCACGATCTCGTGCTCCTCCAGCCGCTGCCCATCAACCTCGGCATGCACCAACACACTCGTCAGATCATCAGTCGGATTCTCCCGCCGATCAGCGATCAACTCCTGACACCGCCGGAACACCTCCGGCACATCACGCTCCATCACCGTCTGCACACCCTCCGGATTGACCTCCGGGATCGTTCGCCGCGAGGATCGTGTTCATCAGGTCAGCCCACACGATGTCATCGCCCGCCGGCAGCCCCATGAAGCTGCCGATCACGCGCGAGACGACCGGCTGCGCCACATCCGTCACCAGATCACAGCTCTCACGACCCTCAAGCTGATCAAGCACGTCACGCGTGATCGCACGAATCGCATCCTCATGCTCAGCGATCCGCTTCGGCGTGAACCCACGCTGAAACAGCGCCTTCACACGATCATGCTTCGGCGGATCCATCCCGATGAACATCGCCTGGATCAGCTCCAGCGGCATGACCGCGTCGCTGACCGCGGTGATCCCGCCGCGCTCCGACGAATAGGTCTCCCAGTCACGGCTGACCTCGAACACGCCGTCCGCAGTCGTCACCGACCAGAAGCCCGCCTCCTCGGGGAACTCGGTGACGCGCTCGGTCCAGTGCACCGGGCACTGCGACCGCATCTCGCGGAACAGGTCGTGCGGCGGCCCGTCGAGCCAGTGCTCGGGATCGCCGACGAGCACCTCGTCGAGAGCGATCGGGTCTGCGGTCGGTTCGGCGGACATCGGGACCTCGAGTCGGGAGGAGGAACGGCGTCCGAGCGTACCGCAGGGGGCGCGGGCCGCCCGCGGCTCGCGGGCGGCCCTTCACCACTTGCCGGGGCCACCACCTTCGGTGAGCGGCACCCGGATGTCAGCGGCGTTCAGTCCCCGCTGTCGTACTTGAAGGAGATCCCGAGGCGCACCCGGAAACCGCTGATCTTCCCGTTCTCAATCGTGACGTCCTGACGCAGGACCTCGGCGACGCGCAGGTCGCGGATGCTTCCGCCCGCGGCATCGACCGCGCTGCGCGCGGCGGCCTCCCACGACTCGGAGCTGACTCCGATCACCTCGGTTACTCGATAGACGCTGTCGGCCATGTCTTTGATGCCCTTCCTGTCGTGACGTCCGCGCGGCCCGTCGCCGCCCGCCGTGCTTGTGAACGAGTCCCGCTCACCGTCTCAGGTTGGTCGAGGTCAATGCAAGCCGCGGCGAACAAGCCGCCGCACCGATCCGTGCCTCGGTCCGTCGGGACACCCGAACGCCGTCAGCCGTCGGATAGCATCGAGCGCGTCTGCCCAGCCAGTCTGCACGCAGCCTCGCTTCGGTGAAGCTCCTGGCCGCCGTCGGCCTGATTGTTCTGCTGCTGCTGCCGTTGTGCACCGGCGCCGTGACCGCCACCTACGCGGCGCAGAGCGGAAGTGACCGGCGTCGGCGGGGCCCACGAGAGGCGGCGCCGAGAGCAGCAGCCGCGGCGCGCGCTTGACACAGTCCGATCTTTCGTGTCAGTATCTGTGACACCAAATGGCGACTCGGGCCTACAACCAGACGACCCGTGCCGAGACGACAGAGCGCACGCGCAGAGAAATCCTCGACGCGGCACAGCGGGTGTTCCTCGAGGACGGCGAGTACGAGTTGCCGCTCGACGCGGTGGCCGCGCGAGCGGGTGTCAGCACGCGCACCCTGCTGCGTCACTTCGGTTCCAGGGAGGGGCTGATCGAGGCCGGCATCGCCGACTCCGACTCCGTCATCAGTCGCGAGCGCGAGCCGACCCCGGGTGACGCCGAGACCGCGCTGCGCCGTCTGGTCGCGCACTATGAACGCGTCGGCGACGCGGTCCTGCGCATGCTCGCCGCGGCCGACCGCTATCCGCTGGTGCGGCGGCTGACCGACAGCGGGAAGGCGCAGCACCGCGACTGGACCGAGTCGGTCTTCGCCGCCGACCTGACGGGCCTTTCCCCGGCCGCCCGCAACCACCGTGCCGCGCTGCTGGCGACGGTCACCGACGTCTACGTCTGGGCGCTGCTACGGCGCCGCCACGGGCTCAGCCGCAATGCAACGGAGGCCGCGATCCGCGGCCTCGTCGAAGACGCGAGAGGAGCGACCCGATGACGACCGTACTGGCCTACACCTCACCCGCCCGCGGGCATCTCAACCCGATGATGGCGCCACTGCTCGAGCTGAAGAGCCGGGGCTGCGAGGTGCACGTGCGAACACTCGCGGCCTGCGTCGACGCCGTGCGCGCGACGGGAATCGAGTGCGAGCCGATCGACCCGCGAATCGAGGCGATCGAGATGGACGATCACCGTGAGCGCTCGCAGATCGCGGCCGGTAAGCGGAGCACCGCCGTGTGGGGCGAGCGAGCGCCGCTCGACGCCGCCGACTTCCACGCCGCCGTCGCCCAGACGCAGCCCGACCTCGCGCTGGTCGACACGACCACCTTCGGCGCGAAGGCGGTCGCGGAGGCCGAGCGACTGCACTGGGCGGAGACCCGTCCCTTCCTGCTCGAGGACTCACCACCCGGCGTGCCACCGTTCGGCCTCGGGCTGCGGCCGCGAGGCGGCGTCATCGGACGCGCACGCGACGCCGCGCTGGGCATGGTCACCGCTCGCTTCGACGCGAAGGTGCGGCTGCCCGTGATCAACGCCGGCCGCCGCGCCGCCGGATTGAGCCCGCTGCGCAGCGCGAGCGAGGCGCGTTTCCGCGCGCCGCTGATGCTGTATTTCACGGCGTATCCATTCGAGTACGAACGGCCGCTGCCGCGAAGTGTCGTGATGGTCGGCGCCGGCATCTGGGACCCCGGCGAGTCGGCCGTCGATCTGCCGGCGGACGACCGGCCGCTGGTGCTCGTCGCTCTCTCGTCGGAGTTCCAGGACGACAGCGACATCGCGGCCGCGGCACTGAGCGGGCTGACAGACCGCTATCGCGTCGTCGTAACCTCAGCCGGCGTCGACCCGGGACGGCTCACGCCGCGCGGCGGGGCCGTCGTCGAGCGATTCATGTCACACGGACCGATCCTCGACCAGGCCGACGTCGTCGTCTGCCACGGCGGCATGGGGATAACCCAGAAGGCGCTTGCGCACGGGGTCCCGGTCTGTGTGGTGCCATGGGCTCGCGACCAGCTCGACGTCGCGGCGCATGTCGAGGAGGCGGGCGCGGGGGTCAGGCTGGCCCGCAAGCGCCTGTCACCGCAGACGCTCACCGACGCGGTCGGTCGCGCGCGGCAATGCGCGGGGGGCGCACAACGCGTGCGGGCCGGCTACGAGGCGACCGGTGGGGCCGTCACGGCGGCTGACGCGCTGGAGGATCTGCTCGTCGGTGACATGCAGCGATCGGTCGCGTAGCGCCCGGGCGTCGATCGCCGCGTGGAGCGAGGCCCTCAGCCGCGCGAAGCGGCCGTGGGCTCGAACGGCGCCTCACCGACCATCCCGCCCGGCTCGCTGTCGTAGAGGTGCTCCAGTCGCAGGTCGGCGTGAGCCTTGTGAGCGTGCTTTCGCGCGCGAAATGCCTGCCCGAGAGGAGCCATCGAAGGCAAGGTGTTCCACGCGTTGAACTGGAGCGGCGACCACGGGAACTCCTGGCTCAGATCGGCCTCTGGGGTCGCCGCGAAAGTCAGCGTCCCGACCTTGACGTACGGCGAGGCCGCCTCGTCCCACTGCAGGTCGCAGTACTCGGCCGCCATCACGTCCTTGGGGGGGTCGCCGGCGCCGGGTGCCGGGATGCAGTCGGGGGTCGCGAGCTGAACGCAGAGATCGAACACGGCGTCCTCGCCTGCGGCGACCCACGCCTCCATCGCCGCGCGATGACGCAGGGCCGGATCGCCCTTTCCGGCGTCGACCGGCGGGATGTCGTGGGTCTGCCGTGGACGGAGACAGAACTTCATCGCGCCATCACCCAGCCTGAACGGCCCAAGCGAGTAATAGGCCTTGCCGGCCCACCCGGTCGTGGTCGCCGGAGGCCGGCCGGCGTAGGCCGTCGCCCGCCTGAGCTGTTTGGCGAAGCCGGCGAAGAGCGGCCAGTTGCGCGGCGTCAGCAGCGTTCGCGGCGTCTCGCGCGACGGTGGGATCACCGTCGCGAGCATCGCCAGCGTTCGTGCGTCACGCGTGAAGAAGACGTGCCCGGCCCCGTTGACCTGAGGACTCCCCTCCACCAGCAGCAGGTCGAGCTCGTGAGCCTCGCCGCCCGGGGCGTCGACATTGGGAACGGGGGCCGGGTACTTGAGCTTGACCGCGATTCGGCCGACGGCGAGGCGCAGCTTCTTGTCCTTGATGAAGTTGGGCCGGCAGAGGACGGGATAGGACTCGTCCCGCGCGAACAGCCCGACACGGAACCGCTCGGGCAGTGCGTCGACCGCGTCGACGGCCAGGCTTCCTCGCAGAAGGCCGGTCGAGTGGCCCCAGTGGGGCTCGTGGAAGGAGGGGTCGTCCTTGCCCGCGTTCGCCGGCAGGCGGCGAGTGTCACCGACGAACGACGCGGCGACCCGCGCGATGATCTCGTCCTCGTCGGGGTCGAAGAACTCCCTCGGGCGGATGTAGTCGCCCGCCTGGTCGGAGCCTTCGAGGTCGGAGGGGAACGTGCGCCGATAGCTCGTGGACATCTGGTCTCCTTCCGTAACGCCGGTCGCCTGCCGCCACCAGCGGCTTGAGATCATCGCCGGGCCGTACCCCCGGCGACCGTAACCGATCGGAGCTCAGCAGCGTGGCAGGAGGCGAGCCGCGGGCCGGCGGGTCATGCGGCCGTTAGCACACACCACAGAAAGCAGAAGGCCCCCTGGCGAGAGGGGGCCTTCAGAGTCCCTTCGGTCACCCTCCGGGACATAGCGGGGGCCTGCTTGATCCCTCGTGGTGACGCCATGCGGCTCTCAGAGATCGCCCCGATACGTTCCTGAGCTCACACGCGGCCGCCGGTGTCTCGATTTCGTCAGAATTTCAGCCGTGTTACGCACCGGTGTCGGGCGCGCGCGGCTGGTTCCTACCAGCTGCGCGGTCGACGGAGGAGGCCGCGCGGGCGGCCAGGTCACGGTGCGAGTCCGCGCTCGGCGCTGACGGCCGCCCATCCCCGCCCAACGAGGAGGGGCCCCGCAGTCGCGGGGCCCCTCTCCTACGCCTCTGATGCGGGGAACCGTGAAGCGGCCGTCAACCGCCCGGCGTCACCGCGACCTTGCCCATCGCCATGCCAGAGGTGAAAAGCGTGACCGTAAACGCGGCGTTCAGGCGCTCAGCGGCCGCCCTCGCCAGCGCTGCGTCGGCCAGGATCTTTCCGTCTGTGACGGTCACGTTGCTCAGGTCGAGCAGTCGAACCCGCTTGTCACCGACCTTCGCGAACACGCGTACCTTCTTGCTCGACGAGAGCAGGATGCGCAGGTTCGATGCGGTGAGCGAGACGGCGTCCTTGCTGAACGTCATGCCGCCACGGTGGTGGATATAGCCTGAGTTCCGCTTCTTCTTGCCCTTGCCGAGATGCACCCGGCCCTTGGTGATCGGAAACGAGAAGACCGAACCATCGGCCGTCGCCGGGGCAGCCGGCGTCACGCCGAACCCGGCGCCCGTCAGGGCCGCAAAGGTCGCTTGATCGACGTCGAGCGTCGTCGCCCCGCCCTTCAGCTTGGTGACGCCTTTCCCGAAGCCCTTCTTCTTGCCGTGCGGAGCGGTCTTGCTCTTGCCGGGGCTTGCTGGCTTGCTCGCGGCAACCGGCACCGCGGTGATCGCGAGCACGGCCACGAGCGCCAGCACTATGCGAGTGATTCGGGTCATGGTGACGAGTGCAGTCCTTCCTGGACGCTGGTTGTCAGATTCCCAACGGCCCTCGAACACCGACGCTGGAGCCGAGTTGTCGCACCTGGACACTTGTCCGAGAATGTCGCCGGGCTCGCGATACTTGAAGCGCGACCAGCGCAGGTCCTCGTACGGGCGGCCGGCCTCGTCATCGCCGACGGGGAAGACCGGCGACTCGATCCGCCTCCCCAACCGACTGGCCTTGTTCTCCGTCGCCGTCTGAAGGTCGTCGAGGCGGCGCAGAAAGAGCAGGTAGGTGATCTGCTCCATCACCTCCGGACCGGGGACCGCGCCGCAGGAAAAGCAGAAGGCCCCCTGGCGAGAGGGGGCCTTCAGAGTCCCTTCGGTCACCCTCAGGGACATAGCGGGGGCGGGATTCGAACCCGCGACCTTCGGGTTATGAGCCCGACGAGCTACCAGACTGCTCCACCCCGCGGCGTACCGCCAAGGGTACCAGCCCTCCTGGGCGCCGCTCAACGCCGCCGGCCAGCTGCGGAACATCGCTGCGGAACCGCGCGGCGACGGCCGCCCACTCGTTGACAGCCGCGGCGCCGTGGAATATGAGAAGGCCATGGACCCGGGGCTCTCGACCGACGGCTCCCCGGTTCTGAGGCTTCCCGGGCGCCCATTCAACCCGCTCAGGACGCTCGCGCGACGGCTCGCGGGCGCGACCGGGCTGATCCTGCTGGTGGCGCTCATCGCCTACCTCGACCGCGACGGCTACACGGACGGCGCCGGCGGTTCGCTGACGCCGCTCGACGCCGTCTACTACGCGACGGTCTCGCTCACGACGACCGGCTACGGCGACATCTACCCCGCCTCGGAGTCGGCTCGGGCGCTGACAGCGTTCGTCATCACCCCGCTGCGCGTCATCTTCCTCGTGCTGCTGGTCGGCACGACCGTCGAGATCCTGACCGAGAGCACGCGCCAGGCCTGGCGCGTGCGACGCTGGAGGAACACCGTGCACAACCATGTCATCGTCTGCGGCTACGGCTCGAAGGGGGTGAGTGCCATTCAGGCGCTCTGCGGAAACGGCACCCCGCGCGAGCAGATCGTCGTCATCGAGCCTGACCCTGCTCGTGCTCGTGCGGCGATCAGCGCCAGGCATCCGGTCGTCGAAGGCAGCTCCGCGCGTCGCGCCTCGCTGGTGCAGGCGGACGTGGCGGCGGCCGACGCCGTCGTGGTCGCCGTCGACCGCGACGACACCGCGGTGCTCACGGTCCTGACGGTGCGTGAGATGAACGCCAAGGCGCTCGTCTCCGCGTCGGCCCGGGAGGAGGAGAACGCCCATCTGCTGCGCCAGAGCGGAGCGAACGTCGTAGTCCCCTCGACGAGCGCATCGGGCCGGCTCGTCGGGATCGCGACCTACTCGCCTGCGCTGGTCGGCGTGCTCGACGATCTGCTGAGCGTCGGGCGCGGGATCGAGCTTGTCGAACGCCAACTCGGGCCGGACGATCACACTATGCTCGAGGACGCGAGCCATGAGCAGGTGATCCTCGTGATCCGCAACGGCGAGTCGATGCTCTGGAACGACCCTCGAGCCGAGCCGCTTCGGGCCGGCGATCGCCTCGTGGAGATCATGACCGCCCCGCCCACGGCGCCGGAGTGAGCCGCACCCGGCGGGTCTGCGAGCGCGCAAACAGGAGAGCGCTGCACTACCGAGGGGCGTGCGGGCTTTCACGGATGCTGCGCGCCGGATGCCGGCCATAGGGTCTCGGCCCGATGATCACGCAGCCGGCCACGCGCACGGACTTCACGCTCCAGGCCGAACAGCTGGTTCGCGATCCCACGCAGTTCAAGTGGTACGCCGTCACGCTGCTGCTGCTCGTATTCGTCGTGTACGCCAACGAGATCGAGCGCGGGCGTCTGGACATCGTCGCCGCGGGGCTGGCGCTGTGGCTCGCAGACTGGTTCAACGAGATCGTCAACTCGCTGGTCCTCGAGCTGACCGACCGGGCCGCGCTGTGGACGGCGACCGGCCCGACCGCCTACCAGTTCCTGGTCGGCCTGAACGTCGAGATCAGCCTGATGTTCGCGATCATGGGGATCTACTACGTCAAGATCCTGCCGGCCGACCGGGCGAAGCGAATCCTCGGCCTTCCGAACCGTCTGACGATCGCGATCGGATCTTCGCTCGCAGCGGTCGCGGTCGAGCTCTTCCTGCACGAGACCGGCACGTTCCACTGGGAGTACTGGTGGTGGAACACGCCGTTCATCCCGCTGATCGCGGTCTTCGGCTACCTCTGGTTCTTCCTCTTCGCGGCATGGGTGTACGACGCGCCGGATCAGGCCCGGCGCTGGCGGCGTGTCGGTGGTCTCGCCGCGATCAACGTCGCGATGGGGCTCGTCTTCGGCGTCGGCCTCGGCTGGCTCTGAGAGCGCGCGAGACCTTCAGCGGCCCAGGCTGCGCAAGAAGTCGCGCGTGCGTGCCGGCAGGTCGGCCAGCTGACGGCGGACCTCCGCCAGCCCGGCTCGCAGCTCCGCGTCGCCGACCTCGACGGGCATCATCGAGTCCTGCAGCAGAACGAGCGCGCGATCGGCCTCTTCGACCGCTGCCATCGCGCTCTCCAGGAAGCCCTTCACGCCGTGCGAAGGTGCTCCCGCGGGCGCCTGCGCAAACACCCCGCCGGGCAGCCCGGAGCGAGCGGCGAAGGCCGCGTGCGTGCGCTTGGCGGCTCCGTAGGCCGCCTGAAGGGAACGGAACAGCTGCTCCTCGAGCCGGTCGGCGTTGTAGTCGTCGAGCTGCTCGTAGGCCTCGCCGACATCCGCGAGCGCGCGGCCGATCGCGTCGGCCGACTCCGCGACCGCGTCGAGCAGCTCCTGCCGGGCCTGTGCCGTGACGTACGTCATCCCATCAGCGTATTGCCAGGCCGGCGGGGCCCGGAGACCGTCTAGGGTCGGCCGCGATGGCGCGCGTGTATGTCACCCGTCCGCTGCCCGGCGACGCGCTGAGCCGGCTGTCCGCGGCCGGCCATGACGTGCGCCTGCACGACTCCGACGCGCCGCCGACGCGCGCTGAGCTGCTGGCAGGCGTCGCAGACGCCGACGGCCTGCTCTCGCTGCTGACCGAACGCGTCGATGCCGAGCTGTTCGCCGCCGCGCCGCGCCTGAGGGCGGTCGCAAACTACGCGGTCGGCTGCGACAACATCGACTTGGCGGCGGCTGCGGCGCGCGGCATTCCGGTCGGCGTCACGCCGGAGGTGCTCACCGATGCGACCGCCGACCTCGCGCTTGCGCTGATGCTCGCCGCCGCCCGGCACCTCCCCGCCGCGGCGGAGGCGGTCCGCGACGGCGAGTGGCGCACCTTCGAGCCGTGCGGCTGGCTCGGGCTGGAGCTGCGCGGCGCGACGCTTGCGATCGTCGGCCCGGGACGCATAGGCCGCGCCGTGGCCCACCGCGCGGCGGCGTTCGGAATGGAGATCGTGCTGGTCGGGCGCGACGACGACCTGCACGCCGCGCTCGCAATCGCCGACATCGTCTCGCTGCACTGCCCACTCAGCGACGCGACACGGCACCTGATCGACGCGCGCGCGCTCGCGGCGATGAAACCGTCAGCGATCCTGGTGAACACCGCCCGCGGCCCGGTGGTCGACCAGACGGCTCTCGCATCTGCGCTTCATGGCGGCGTCATCGGCGCCGCTGCGCTTGACGTCACCGACCCCGAGCCGATCGCGGCAGACGACCCGCTGCTGCGCGCGCCGCACCTGCTACTCCTGCCGCACATCGGATCGGCGACCCACACCGCGCGCGAGCGGATGGCCGATCTCGCAGTCGGCAATCTGCTGGCTGCGCTCGCCGGGGAGCCGATGCCGTTCCCCGCTCCGGCGGGCCCGAAATGAAGGAAGCCGCCTGGGGAGGCGGCCTCCTTACTCTCGGCCCCACGAAACGGGCAGGGGTACGTGTTCGTGGATCCGAGTACTCGGTGGTTCGAGCGGCAGCTGCCGAAGCGAACCACCCCCTAACCTCTCCCGGTGGGCCAGCGTCGCGCCTGTTCGGCGCTGCGCTCTCCTCGCGGTTGGCTTGAGTATCCATCAATCCGGAGGCGGAGGTCAAGCGATAACCGTCCGAGAAGCGGCGCAGGTGTGACACTCCAGACGTCACGCCTCGCGACAGGCGACGTCGAGCGCGACGCCGTGAAGGATGTCCCGCTCGCTGACCTCGGCCTCGTTCAGAGCGAACGTCCGAAGCGCCTCGATCAGCAGCACGCACCCGGCGACGATCGTCGGGGCGCGGTCCGGGTGAAGCCCTGCGACCTCGCGGCGCTGCCGCTCGTTCATCGAGGCGAGCCGGTCACGGATCCGCTCACACGCATGAAGGCTCACGTGGTAGCCGTGAACCCGAGCGGCGTCGTAGGGCTCGAGCTGCTGGTCGATCGCCGCAAGCGATGTCGCCGTCCCGGCGACCGCGACCATCGTCTTCGCACCCTCGCGCATCTTCGCCGGAACGCCGCCGCGGAAGATCTCGCCGGCCTCCGCCGCGAGCGCATCGAGTTCCTCGCGCAGCGGTGGGTCGTGGTGGATGTGTCGTTCGGTGTGTCGCACGACACCGGCCTGTGTGGACACGTGAAAGCGAACGGTCGCGCCCTCACCCACGATCACCTCGGTGGAACCGCCACCGATGTCGAGCACGACGAGCGGCCCGTCGCCCGACCGTCCGGTCGTGGCACCGAGGTATGAGAGCCGGGCCTCCTCCTCGCCGGCGATCGCCCGCGCCTGGAGTCCGTAGTCCTCTCGCACGCGGTTCGTGAAGTCAGCACCGTTCTCAGCGTCGCGTGTCGCGCTTGTCAGAACCGCAGGGCGCGCGTCGGCACCGCCCGTGGCGGCGATCGCCTCGCTGTAGGTGTCGAGCGCGGCGAAGACACGTGCCATCCCTTCGTCCGACAGGCGCCCCGTGCTGTCGACGCCCGCGCCGAGTCGCGTCACGGTGCTGCGCCGGTCGAGTTCCGTGAGCGTCATCGTCGCCGGGTCGACATCGGCGATCAGCAGGCGCGTCGAGTTCGTACCGATATCGACGACGGCGACCCTCACGCGAGGTTGGACTTGCGCGGGTAGACAACGTCGGGGTCCTGAAGGACGTTGACCAGAGCCGGGCGGCCGGCCGCGAACGCGCGGTCGAGCGCGCCGCGCAGTTCGTCCGGGCGCTCCACCAGCTCGCCGTGGCACCCGAGCGCCTCCACGAGTCTGTCGTAGCGGGTCCCGGGTCGCAGGTCGGCGATCACGGAGTAGCCGTAGAGGAACTCCATCGGGTGCTTCTCGAGCGCCCAGATCCCGTTGTTGCCCATCACGCCGACGACGTTCACGCCGTGCCGCGCAAGCGTGTCGAACTCCATTCCGCCGAAGCCGAACGCCCCGTCACCGAGCAGCAGGACGACCTGGCGATCCGGATGGGCGAGCTTCGCCGCGAGCGCGTAACCCGGGCCCGAGCCCAGACAGCCGAAGGGACCGGGGTCGAGCCAGCAGCCGGGCTCGTAGGAGTTGATCGCGCGCCCGGCGAACGACACGAAGTCGCCTCCGTCGCCGACGACGATTGCGTCGCGATCCAGAACGGCGTCGAGCTCGCCGTAGATCCGCATCGGGTGCAGCGGGGCGCGGTCGTCGGCGTACTCGGCGGCCTCGCCGCTGCGCTTCTCGGTCTCGATCGCGCGCAGTTCCTCGACCCATGCGCCCGTCGCGTCCTCGAGCCCGGCGCTCGCCTCGCGCAGCGCGTCGAGCGTCGCGCCGATGCCGCCGTACAGCTCGGCGGCGACTGTGCGCGGATGATCACGCTGCGGCTCGGCGCGGTCGACGACGACGATCTCGGTCTGCTCCCCGAACGCGGCTCCGAAGCCGAGCCGGAAGTCCATCGGCACGCCGATCACGATCGCGACGTCCGCGCCGGAGAGACCGGCGCCGCGTGCACGGGCGAAGAAGAGCTCGTCGTCGGCGGGCACGCACCCGCGCGCGAGTCCGTTCAGGAAGACGGGGATGCGCCGCTCGCGGACAAGCTCGAGCAGGGCCTGCTCGCCGTGGCCCCACCAGAGGTTGGTGCCGGCCATGATCACAGGGCGCTCGGCCTCCCGCAGGAGCGCAACCGCCCGATCCATTCCCTCGGTCGCTGCTGGTTCGTCGCCGGGGCGCGGCAGATCGCTGCCCGCGTCCGGCTCGGCCGCCTCCGAGAAGACCACGTCCATCGGCAGGTCCACGAAGGTCGGGCCGGAGTGCGGTCGCAGCGCCGTCGCGAGCGCGTCGTCGATCAGCAGCGGGATGTCGGCGGTCGTCTCCGCCGTCACCGCCATCTTCGTCAGCGGACGGACGAACGGCACGTGGTCGATCTCCTGAAGCGATCCCATCCCCCATCGCATCGCGGGGGCCCGCCCTCCGAGCACGAGCATCGGCGAGTTGTTCATCTGCGCGGATCCGAGCGGGCTCATGCCGTTGGTGACTCCCGGACCGGCCGTCAGCGCAGCGACGCCGGGCTCCCGGGTGATCTTTGCCCAGCCCTCGGCCGCGAACGCCGCGGACTGCTCGTGCCTCGTGTCGACGAGGTCGATCCCCTCCTCCTTGCAGCCGTCGTAGACGGAGAAGAGGTGGCCCCCGGAGAGTGTGAACAGCTTCGTCACGCCGTGTGCCTTGAGGCGCCGGGCGAGTAGGCGGCCACCGTGAAGGGTCTGCTGGTCGGTCTCGGTGCTCATCGGCGGAGCCTATTCGCCGTTCGATGCTGCGCGAAGCCTGCGATCGACGCAGCGGGGACCCGCGCGGTGATAAGAACCCGTGGAGACCGCGAATGGGCCCGCCGGCCGCCGGCCCACGGAAACGAAGCGCCAGACCAAGGAGGGATCGCCAATCTCCCCCGCTCCACCCACCAAGCGCCACCCCTACGACCAGTGGTCACCTGATGCCCGCGCCCTTGACCTCGTGGGCGACAAGTGGACGCTGCTGATCGTTCGGGACCTGGCGGGAGGACCGCGTCGCTTCGTGGAGCTTCAGCGCACGCTTCCGGGGATCTCGACCGAGCAGCTGCGCTCGCGGCTGAACCGCATGGTCGCCGACGGCCTGTTGACGCGGCAGCGCTACCGCGAGGTGCCTCCCCGCGTGGACTACGAGCTGACCTCGCGCGCGCGGGCGCTCCTTCCCGTGGTCGGCGAGCTCGCACGATGGGGATACCGCTTCGCCTGGGGTCCACCGCGGCCTGGTGAGGTCGTCGACATCGGCGCGGTGATGCGCGCCGCGACGGGGATCGAGATCGCGCACGGCGTGCGCGGTGTCGTGGAGGTCGTGGTCGTGCACCCTGAGAAGGGCGAACTGCACTACACGGTCTCCGCGCAGGACGGAACTCTGCGCTATTCCGAGCGTCCCTCGCCCGAGGCCCAGGCGCGCGTGCGCGGCCCGGAGCGTGCCTGGATCGAGGCGTTCGGCCCCGCGGGCTCCCGCACGGAACTCGAGATCGAAGGCGACGCCCGGCTGGCTGAGTCCGTGCTCGACGCGGTCGCGGACCGCGTGAGCGAGAGCAACGCCCGCAACGCGGCCTGACCGCCGGCGGTCGGCGCGGCCGGTAGAACGCTCAGGGCGTCAGACGCCCGCGAACGCCATCGGCGTCGAGGCCCTCGATGCGCAGTGTCTTCTCGCGTGCGCGCACTCCGCGGACAAGCTTCACGCGCGATGGGGCGATCCCCAGGGCCTTGGCGACGCAGCGCCGCAGCGCGTCGTTGGCCCGGCCGTCGACGGCCGGGGCCGTGACTCGGACGCGCAGCGACCCGTCGATCAGCAACTCGATCTGATCACTCGAAGCGCGCGGCGTGAGGCGCACGCGGATGTCAACCGCCGGACTGGTCATCGCCTTGCACGGCGAGCGTACCCGCCGTAGCTGCCGCTACTCTCTCGCGAACTCGAAAATGACCAGCCGAGTCCCGGACGGCCCGCCGCCCGGGAGCGGGGGAACCATTCTTGGGGCCAAGCGCCTTGCAGTCGAGGCGCCGCGCAGCTCTTGTGCGCGAGCCCGTCAGCTCACCCCGCAGGCGCCATGAGAGCGGTCCGATGTCCCGTTTCCCCACTTCAGCGACGCTGCGCCGTGTTCGCCTTGCCGTGGCCCTCTCGGGCATGCTCGCGGTTGCCGCGCCTGCCGCCAGTCGCCGCGACCCGCGAGGCTCCGCCGGCCGTGACGTCGTCGACCGGCGGCACCGCGATTCCCGGGTCCCCGTCGCTGCAGGCCGCGAAGTGCGGCGGCCTGGAGCGTTGGACATGCGCCCGCGGTCAGGTCCTGACACTGCGGGGCGCGAGCCTGCAGAGCGTGCGGACTGTCATCTTCGAGGGCACCCGCGGCGTCTCACGCGACGACGCTCGCGTCAAGGTCCGCGGAAACGCCGCGCGCAGTGACGAGCTGCTCGTCGTAGTGCCGAAGCGCGCCCGTACCGGCAGGCTGCGCGTTGTCAGCTCGCTGGGTCCAGCACCACGCAGCTCAAGGACCCTGCGGGTTCTCGCGAGGCGGCCGGCGACCGATGACGCCCGCGGTCTCTCGAAGCTCGTAGCCGGCGGCCGCAAGAAGGTCACCTTCAAGTATCACGCCGGGGCCACGACCGAGCCGGGTGCGGGTGTCGAGGCCGATTAGGGTCCGCGACGGCAAGGTCGTGCGCAGGTGGGAACTGGATCCCGACGCATCGGGTACGGGCGAAGTCCGCTGGGACGGCTTCGTGGGGGACCGGCCCGCCCGCCGGGGCGCCTACGTGCTGCGTCTGAGCGCCGCGGCACACGCGACCGCGCGTGCCACGAGCGACGCGAGCGCTGAGGTCGACGTGCTCGAGGGCCTCTTCCCGATCCGCGGCAAGCACCGCCTCGCGCATTCCCCGCGACAGCGCTTCGGCGGCGCTCGCAGCCACCAGGGGACCGACAACTTCGCCGCCTGCGGCACGCCGCTGGCGGCATGGACGAAGGGCGTCGTGCAGTTCGTGGGCTCGCACGGCGCGGCCGGCAACTACGTCGTCGTCAGGCGCCCGAACGGCGAGTCGTACGCCTACATGCACATGCGCGCTCGAGCGCGTGTGCGGGTCGGCGACCGTGTGTTCACAGGCCAGCGCCTGGGCCGCGTCGGATCCACAGGCCGCGCATCCGAGTGCCACCTGCACTTCGAGACGTGGACGGCGCCGGGCTGGCAGCGGGGCGGCTCGCCGTACGATCCCGCTCCGCTGCTGCGGCGCCTCGACCGCGGCGAGTGACGCACCCGCTTCGGATGCTCGGGGAGGGTCTCGAACCCCCACGTCCCTTGCGGGACGGCCGGGTTTAAGCCGGCCGCGTCTACCAGTTCCGCCACCCGAGCGCGGTGGACACCCATTCGGAGGGCGCTCCGGCGCACGTTAGCCTGTCGGGAAGGACGAAGATCTGCTCACGCAGAGCACCGCAACGTTCCGATTCCCGCGGTGTTTCTCTGGTTGGTACCAACGTGGAAGTCTCAACACTGAAGAACGTCGCAGTGCCGGGCATGCGCAGCCCGAGTCCGTTCCTGCGCCTGCAGTCGGACGAACGACTCGTCGCGATCACGCGGCGCGGCAACCAGGCGGCCTATGAGGTCCTCGTCGCGCGCTACAACGCGCGCCTGCTCGCGTTCACCCGTCACATGCTCGGCTCCAAGGAGGACGCCGAGGACGTCGTCCAGGAGACGTTCGCCGCTGCGTACGGCGCGATGGTCGCCGACGACAGGCCGATCAACGTAAAGCCGTGGCTCTACCGAATCGCTCGAAACCGCTCGCTCAACCACATGCGACGCCAGAGCGCCATCGGCGTCGACAGCTTCGAGCATCACGTCGCCGAGCACGGACAGACGACAGCGGACACCGTCCACGAGCGCGAGGAGTTCCGCCAGTTGATGGCGGACGTCGGCGAGCTCCCGGAGACGCAGCGGACGGCACTTCTGCTGCGCGAGATCGACGCGCTCTCCTACGACCAGATCGCCGAGGCGATGGACACGACCGTCCCCAGCGTGAAGTCGCTGCTGGTGCGCGCGCGCGTCTCGCTGGCGGAGGCGACGGAGGCACGCAAGCTGACCTGCGAGGAGGTCCGTGAGGAGCTCGGCGAGGTGGCCGAGGGTCTCGCCCGTCTCTCCCCCCCTGTTCGTCGTCACCTGCGCAGCTGCGAGCGCTGCAGCGTCTTCCGCAAGTCGCTGCGCGAGACGAACCGCACGCTCGCGCTGATGCTGCCGATCGGGCCGCTGCTGATCCTCAAGAAGCTGATGCTCGCGCAGCTCGGCACGACCGCCAGTGCCGGCGGGTCCGCGGCCGCCTCAACGGCCGCCGGGGCCGCCGCGACGACGGCCGCGGGCACCGCGGCGACCACCGCCGCGACTTCGGCCGCCGGAGGCGCGCTGTCGGCCGGCGTCTCGGCGATCGCGTCGAAGACGGCCGCAACCGTTGCCGCCGCCGCGATCGTCACGGCCGGCGCGGTCGAGGTCGACCAGGCCCGCAACACCAAGCCCCAGCGCGCTCCCGCCAGCTTCCTCGCCGCCCCGCCGGCGGCGATCGCCCCCGCTGCCGCACCGAAGCCCGCGACGGTCTCCAAGCGGACCGAGAAGACCGGCGGCACTCCGGCCGCGGTCAGCGCGCCTGCGGTGCCGGTCGCGCCGGAACCGGCGACCGACCCCAACCCGGTCGTGAGCACACCCACGCCCGCGCCCGAGCCGGCCGCTCAGCCAGCACCCGCCGAGACGGCTCCGGCGGCACCCGTGGTGGAGATCGCGCCGGAGGAGCAGATAGACGTCGTCATCCTGCCCCCAAAGGCCGCGAAGCCTCCGACCCAGCCGGCTCCCGCCAAGAAGCCGCCGGCGACCGGGACTCCGCCGCTGGTCGAACAGCCGGCGGCCCCTAAAGCAGCCCCGGTTCCGCCCCCGGCGACTCAGCCGGCGCCAGCGGAGCCACCTGCCGCGCCCGCGGCCGAGGCCCCCGTGACCCCGCCGGTGGCCGAACTGCCGGAGTCCGCACCCGGCACGCCACCGGCGACGCCCTGACGCTCAGCCGACGCGGTCGCCGACCGCCGCGCCCTGGTCGGGCGCGAGCAGCAGCACGCCGTCGGTGCTGTAGGTCCCCAGCACCAGCACTTCGGAGCGCACTGGACCGACCTGGCGCGGCGCGAAGTTCACGACTCCGAGGACGAGCCGCCCGAGCAGCTCATCGCGGCTGTAGTTGCGGATCTGCGCCGACGACCGCTTGACGCCTGTCGGGGAACCGAAGTCGATGCGCAGCTTCCATGCCGGCTGACGCGCCTCCGGGAAGTCCTCGACCTCGACGATACGGCCCACCCTGATGTCTACGCTCGCGAAGTCCTCGAACTGTGCGAAGCCGCCATCCGCAGCGTTGCTCACGGTCGCTCGGTCCCCAGCCGCAGCGACCGGTAGGGCAGCTTCGTCGGCCCGTTCGAGCCGACCGAATCGACGTTCGGGACGGTCGGCGAGCGTGACGAGAGCATTGTGATGTCGACCCCCTCGCGGGCGCCCGGCTCGTCGGCGAACAGCAGCGACCGCCTGCCGTAGGCCGTTCGACCGCCCAGCTTGGTCTGAAACTGGATCTGGTAGCCGGGCTGGCTGTTGACGCGCGCGCGGCCTTCGGAGCGCAGGATGAAGTTCGGATCCGCGCGGCGCATCTGCTCCACCAGGCCGGTTGCGAAGACCGGGAGCACGCCGCTGGCCTCGCCCCGGTACGGAGGCAGCACGACGGGGCGCAGCACGACCGACTCGGGGTCGGGGTCGGCCGCCGGAGTGACGAGCCGCAGCGACTCGCCCGGGCGCGGCGCGACGCGGACCAGCTTGTCGTTGTAGAGCAGGTTGAACGCGACGGGACCCCTCACGACGATCGTCAGACGGCCGTCGTCCCTGCCCAACCGCACCCACGCGACGAGGAGAACGGCGAGCGCAAGAGCGATCCAGAACAGTACGCGGCCCCAGCGCGGCCATGAGCGCATGCGCGGCCCGACGAGCTCGGGCAGCGTCGGTCCGTACTCCGGCTTCACTACGGACGGCACGGCCGCTGAGGGTAGCCAGCGCCCATTTCGGCTCCTTATTTGCATCTACAACTGTACTGTTGTATAGTCACCAACATGCTCGTTCCCCATCCCCTTCCCGAGTCGCTGGCCGAACTCATCGCACAGCGCTTTCGCGTCATCGGAGAGCCGATGCGAATTCGCCTGCTCGACAGCCTGCGCGACGGCGAGGCCACCGTCGGTGAGCTGACCAGCGCCGTCGGCGCGACCCAGCAGAACGTCTCCAAGCACCTGACTGTCCTTCACCAGGCCGGCATCGTCAGCCGGCGCAAGGACGGCACCTCCGTGCATTACACGATCGCCGACGAGTCGGTCTTCGAACTGTGCGAGCAGGTCTGCGGCGGACTGCGAAACCAACTGCGTGAACTCGACGAGATCCTCGGAGGCGTCTCATGAACTGTGCCACCAACTCCACCTTGCCGCTCGAGCGCGTCCTCTTCACGATGGCCGGGACCGTGACCCTCACCTCGGTCCTGCTCGGCGTGACCGTATCGCCCTGGTTCCTCGCGCTCGCGGCGTTCGCCGGCGTCAACCAGCTCCTCTTCGTCGCCGTCGGCGACTGCCTCGCCTCGATCATCCTGCGCCGGGCGTTCGGCCTGCGCGCGGCGACCCAGGAGAACACCCGATGAACACCTATGGCCCGCTGGGCAAGCTCGGTCGCTGGACGGCGACACACACCCGCCACGTCGTACTCGCATGGGTGGCGCTGGCGTTGGTCCTCGGAGCGATGGCGCCGAAGGTCGAGCACGCACTGTCCGGCGCCGGCTGGGAGGCGACCGGTTCGGAATCGGTCCAAGCGCGCGAGGTCATCGACCGCGAGTTCGCGGGCCTGTCCTCGTCGGCGCTGATGGTCGTCGTGCACGGCGACCGCGCCACGGCGGGGGACCCGGCCTTCAAGCGTGTGGTCGCGAACGCCGAGAGCGTTCTGCGCGAGGACAGTCGCGTCACGCGCGTCGTGTCGCCGCAGCCGGGCGTCTCGATCTCCCGCGACGGGCACACCGCAGTGATCCAGGCGGGCGCCGCCTCCGGCAGCAACGAGATGGTGCGCGCCGCCGACGACATCAAGGAAGAGCTGCGCGGAGCAGACGGCATCGCCGTGTCGCTCACCGGCGCGTCGGGCATGTGGTCGGACTTCAACGTCGCCAACCGCGAGGCGATGATGAAGAGCGAGCTGATCTCGTGGCCCGTGACGCTCGCGATCCTCGTGCTCGCCTTCGGCTCCCTGGTGGCGGCCGGCCTTCCGCTGATGCTCACGATCATCGGGCTCGTCGCAAGCGCGGGGACGCTCTACCTGGGCACGCAGGTCCTTGACATCTCGATCTGGGCGATGAACTTCGCGCTGATGTTCGCGCTCGCCCTCGGGATCGACTACGCCCTGTTCGTCGTCTATCGCTTCCGTGGCGCGCTTTTCGGCACGCGCCGGCCCGTCGTCGACGCAGTTGCGGAGACGATGGACACCGCCGGCAAGGCGGTGCTCTTCTCGGGCGTGACCGTGCTCATCTCGCTCAGCGCGGTGATGCTCGTCCCGTCCCCCGCGTTCCGGTCGATGGCCCTCGGGATCATGATCTCGGTGGCGTTCGTGCTCGCCGCCACGCTCACGCTGCTGCCCGCGGTGCTGGCAAAGCTCGGCCCGCGCGTGGATCGACTTGCGCTGCCCTGGGTTCACCAGGGCGAGCACCGCTCGCCACGCCTCGCGGCCTGGGGCGAGCGCCTCTGGCGCCGGCCGTTGGCCTACGGCACGGTCGCCGTCGCGCTGCTGGTGGCTCTGGCACTCCCGGTGTTCAGCCTCGACACAGGCATGCCGTCGATCAAGGTCGTACCTCAGGGCGATGGCTCACGCAACGGCTACGAGCAGGTCGCGGCCGCGTTCGGGCCAGGCGCGCCAGGCGCGTTCCAGGTCGTCACCTCGGCGCGCTCGGCGATCGCGTGGCGACCACGCTCAAGGCGGACGAGGGTGTCGCCCAGGTTCTGCCTGCGTCGACCGGGACCGGCGGCAGCAGGCTGATCCAGGTCGTCCCGAGCGCGGATCCGTCCGATCCGGCGGTCGGCGCGACGATCGACCGGCTGCGGGCGAAACTCCCGGTCGGGACCCTGGTCGGCGGCAGCGTCGCCGAGAACCATGACCTCGAGGAGGCTCTCGCGGCCAAGACCCCGCTCGTGATCGGCGTGGTGCTGGCGCTCGGCTTCCTGCTTCTGCTCGTCGCGCTTCAGGCACCGATAATCGCTGCAGCGGGTGTGCTGACCAACCTGCTGGCGGTCGGTGCGGCCTTCGGTGTCGCGAAGCTGATCTTCCAGGACGGCGTCGGGTCCGGCCTGCTCGGTTTCGAGTCGCAGGGCTACCTCGACGCATGGGCCCCGGTCTTCTTCTTCGCGATGATCTTCGCGATCTCGATGGACTACACGGTCTTCCTGCTCGCCAGCGCCAAGGAGCACTGGGACCGCGGCGAAGGCGCCCACGGCGCGATGGTCGGCGCGCTCGCGCATTCCGGTCGCGTGATCTTTGCGGCCGGCGCCGTGATGGTGGCCGTCTTCTTCACCTTCGCGCTCTCCGGTCCGCTGCCGCCGAAGGAGATGGGAGTCGTGCTCGGCGTCGCGGTCCTGCTCGACGCGTTCCTGATCCGGCTGCTGCTGATGCCCGTGCTTCTGCGTCTGCTCGGGCGCCATGCCTGGTGGCTGCCGCGGCCACTGGCCCGCGCGCTGCCGGACGTGCGCTTCGGACACCAGTGAGGCCGCCGGCGTCCTCAGCACGGGGAACTGCGCCGGCGTCCGCAGCACGGGCGCCGGCCGTTCAGTTGCCCAGATCGAACATCGCGTCGAGGTCGTGGCGCGAATAGGCCTCGAACGCGACCATCGTCTGAGTCCGCGCGACTCCCGGCAGCTTCGCGATCTCGCCCGAGATGACCCCCGCCAGAAGGTCGTGCCTGAGCACCCTTACGATCGCAACGAAATCCCACCCGCCGGTGACGGAGTAGGCCTCCGCGACGCCCTCTACGTCCGCGAGCACGCCGCCCAGCGCCGAGTACTGGTCGCGCTCCGCCTGGATCAGGACGATCGCCGTGATCATGTGAGCTCCAATGCCTCGCCTGGCTGCAGCACGGTGACGGCGGCCGCTCCGCTGCCCTCCACGTCCGCCTTGAACGCCTGCGAGTCGGTCTCGATCGGAGGAAAGGTGTCGAAGTGGATGGGAACCACGTGGGCGGCGCCGAGCAGCCCGCAGGCGTCGACGGCATCGAAGCGATCCATCGTGTAGTGGCCGCCGATCGGGACCAGCGCAAGATCCAGGGCGGCTCGCCGGCCGGGCAGCGCCAGGTCGCTGAACAGCGCTGTGTCACCGAGGTGGTAGATCTGCTTGCCACCGATCTCCACGACGATGCCGGCAGGGGTGTTGATCGTCCCCTTCGGCGTCGTCGACGTATGCCAGGCGGGCACCCAGCGCGCCGAGCCCCAGCTGAACGTGACGGTGCCGCCGAGGTTCGGGTCGCGCACGTCGTGCGCGTCGCCGAGGTCGGCGGCCAGTTCGCCCGCCAGCTCCACGACCGCGGCGACCGGCGCTCCGGTGCGCCGCGCTATGGCAACGGTGTCGCCGATGTGATCGGCGTGCCCGTGTGTGAGAAGGATCGCGTCGGCGGCCACGTCGTCCGCGCTGACCGCCGCCTTCGGGTTACCCGTGAGGAACGGATCGATCAGGACCGTCGTTCCATCGTGCTCGACTGCGATCGCGCTGTGGCCCAAGAAGCGGACACTGACTTCACTCATCGCTTCAGTTCTCCTGACTCGGCGTTCTCATGTTCTGTGGTGCGCTGCAGCTCACCCGCCAGCTCAAGGCCGACCGCAACGCCGATCAGCATCCCGATCCGGGTCTCCTCGGCGGCCAGCGTTCGGACAGCGCTCAGACGCGCGGCCGGATCCTCGATGCCGGCGACCCGGGCGCTCTCAGCAGCGTGGGCGCCCTCGAAGAAGCCGCCCTCCTGGAGTGCGGCCGCGAGGATCCGCTGCAGGCCGGGTGCGGCGTGGGTGACGATCTCCTGGGCGTGCGCGAAGCGAGCCGCGTCGGACAGCGCCTCGACGGCGGCGTCGACCTCCTCTGCCGTGTAAGTGCGCTGAGCCACGGTGGCGAGCCTACCCGCGCGCGTCAGTCACGGCGTGCGAGCACCGCGCCGACGAGCAGGCCCGCCAGCAGCCCCGCGGTTCCGGCGGTCGGGCTCGCCTCCTCGACAGCGAGCGGCATCAGCAGAAGCACGGCCGCGAAGACCGCCGCGCCGATCAGGTCCCCGTCCGGCTCGAGCCCACGCCGCAGATCGCGCGCGGGCCGCATCGCCCACGCGACGGTCATCGCCAGCGCAGCGCCGTTGGCGCCCGCAGCCAGCGGAATCGTCTCAAGCGCCGCGGCCGTGGCGATGCCACCGATTCCCCCGAGAGCGAACAGCACCAGCGGCGCGATCGCACCGTGGCGTCGCTCCAGCAGGCCGCCGAACAAAGCGATCGCGAGCACGCACGTCGCTGCGTACCAGAGGTCGATGAAGAAGAACGGGGCGGTCGCGACCCGCCACCACTCGCCGTCGACCGGGCCGACGACGGCGACGTCCGCCAGGCCGAATGCGCCCTCGGCGACGGCTCCGACGGCGCAGGCCACCGCCAACGTGATCGACGCGATCGGGCGATGGCTCGAATCCACGCGAATACCCGGGATCTCGCCCGGCTTGAGCTTCGGCAACTTCGGGACTCGCGCTCGCCGCGAGCGACCGGCCTCCCCCAGTTCCCGGCTCTCGAGCTTCGGGGCCCGCTTGCGCAGGCGGGTGCCGCAGTACGGGCACTCGGTGACGAAGCTCGACACCTCGGATCCGCAGCTCTTGCATACGACGAAGAGATCAGGCGCCTGTGGCACGGCCGATTGATCGTACTGCGCCGCCGCGAGCCGGACGACTCCTACCCGGCAGGCGGAAGCCCGTCGTGGGTCGCTTGCACGATCTCGCGCATCACCTCGACGAAGTCGTGGTTGGCCTCGTAGACCAGCAACTGGCGGCGCGACCCCGTCCCGCGGCGCAGCAGGTCGCGGATGCCCTCGAGCTCAGCCTGCGAGCCGAGGTCCTGCGAATGCCCGGCGAGACGGTCGAGCAACCGCTCGGCGAGGGCGGCCGCGGAGACCTTCTCCGACGTCGGGAGGTCCACAAGCTCGGCGTCGAGTCCGTGACGTGCGGCCAGCCACTTGTTCTCGTCGATCATCTGCCACGGGTACTCCGACAATTCGCGACCCTCGTCGAAGTGCTCGCAGAGCTCCTTCACCATCGCCTGGATCAACGCGGCGAGCGCAAGCGTGTGCTCGACGCGCGTCTGCGCGTCGCACATGCGCATTTCGACCGTCCCGAGCTTGGGGTGCGGCCGCACGTCATACCAGAGGTACGTGTAGTCCTCGATCACGCCGCTCCTCACCATGAAGTCGATCTCCGAGGAGAAGTCGTCCCAGTCGCGATACGTGGGTGGCACGCCGACACGCGGAAACGCCCTGAAGATCGGCACCCGCGTCGAATGCAGGCCCGAGACGTCAGCGCGCCAGAACGGCGAGTTGGCCGAGAGCGCCAGCAGGACCGGGATATGGACGCGCATCCCGTTGGCGACGTGGATCGCCCTGTCCGCACCGTCTACCCCGACATGGACGTGTAGACCGAACAACAGCTCCTGACGGGCGACGAAGCGCAGCGCCGACACGAGGTCGCGGTAGCGGTCGCGAGCGACGATCCGCTGGTCCTCCCACATCGCGAACGGGTGCGTGCCGGCGGCTCCGATCCTCAGCCCGCGCTCGCCGGCGATCTGGACCACCTGCGCACGCAGCGCACGCAGCTGTCGCGACGCTTCGGCCATGTCCGCACACGGATCGGTGCTGATCTCGAGCACCGACTCCATGAGCTCAGGTTTGATCTCGCCGTTGGGAGCGTCCTGAAGCAGGCTTTCGATCGCGTTGACGAGGTCAAAGCCCTCGGCATCGACGATCATCAGCTCCTCCTCGATGCCCAGCGTGTAGCGGGGACCGTTGAAGCAGTGCTCCATGAAGCGGCAGCGTACCCGCGGCGCGGGCGCACAGAGCGAGGCGCCGCCGCCGTCCCCCGCACGGCCCGGCGCGCTACCGTTGATCGCACGGAAATCGACGATCAGCCGGAGGGCCCCGGAACGTGACCATGACCGACCTGACGACGTCCCGCCTGCAAGAACTCCTCGGCGAGGGCGCTGACGACCTGCTCAACCACCGCTGCACGACGATCGATGCACGCGACCTGCACCTGCCGGGCCCGGACTTCGTCGATCGGGTGTGGTCGATCAGCGATCGCAACCCGCAGGTTCTGCGCAACCTCCAGTGGCTCTCCAACTCCGGGCGCCTGGCCGGCACGGGCTACGTGTCGATCCTGCCCGTCGACCAGGGGATCGAGCATTCGGCCGGTGCGAGCTTCGCACCGAACCCGATCTACTTCGACCCCGAGAACATCGTCCGACTGGCGATCGAGGGCGGATGCAACGCGGTCGCCTCGACCGTCGGCGTCCTCGGCGTCGTCTCACGCCGTTACGCGCACAAGCTTCCGTTCATCGTCAAGCTCAACCACAACGAGTTCCTCTCGTACCCGAACGCCTTCGACCAGATCCAGTTCGCGTCGGTGCAGCGGGCGTGGGAACTCGGCGCGGCCGGAGTGGGCGCGACGATCTACTTCGGATCGGACGAGTCGCGACGGCAGATCGTCGAGATCGCGGAGGCCTTCGAGGAAGCCCACCGGCTCGGCATGTTCACCGTGCTGTGGTGCTACCTGCGCAACTCCGCGTTCAAGACCGGCGGTACCGACTACCACGTCGCCGCGGACCTGACCGGACAGGCGAACCACCTCGGCGTGACGATCCAGGCGGACATCATCAAGCAGAAGCTGCCTGAGAACAACGGCGGTTACACCGCGCTCAACCAGAACGGCGCCTCCTACGGAAAGACCCACAAGCTCGTCTACGAAAAGCTCACGAGTGACAACCCGATCGACCTCTGCCGCTACCAGGTGGCCAACTGCTACATGGGTCGTGCCGGTCTCATCAACTCGGGCGGCGCGTCCGCCGGCGCGACCGACCTCGCGGAGGCCGTGACCACCGCCGTGATCAACAAGCGCGCGGGCGGCATGGGCCTGATCTCGGGTCGCAAGGCATTCCAGCGCCCGATGGAGGAAGGCGCCGCCCTACTGAACGCGATCCAGGACGTCTACCTCTCACCAGAGGTGACGATCGCCTGACATGGCGACGCGACTTCGCCAGAGCATCGCCCAACTCGAGCACGCGTTTCACGAGCACGCCGAGGCGGAGCGACTCCACAGCGAGGAACTGCTGCGCGAGAGCGCCGTGCGCACGCACACGCGCAAGCTCGAGAAGCAGCACAAGCACGGCACGCTCCGCTTCGCGATGCTCGTCCTGCTGCTGACGGCGGTTGCCGTATTGGTGACGCTGGCGATGTTCGAGACGCTCTACATCGTCATGGGCTGAGCCTGCCGGGCGAGTCTCGCGGCGCCTCGCGCCACCCGTGGCCGGCCACCGTGCATACGCACTACCGACCGACCACGTTCGGCGCGATGCATCCACGATCTCTCGCCCGCGGCTTTGGTCGACGCAACTGCCGAGCTCGAACGCTTGTGGGCCTCGGCGAGCTCCGTGTCGCGTGGGTGACGGCTTCTCGCCGGAGCGGGGCCTGGGCTCGACGCGAGGTTGAGCTAGGCGGTGGGCGGATCTGTTGCCGCTGCTGCTGCGGTCGCCGCTGCGGCGGGGTCGGCTGCTGCCGCGTCGCTCTCGCGCTGGATCTCGAGGTAGACCTCTTTGCGGAAGACGGGGATGTCGCGCGGGGCCTGGATCCCGATCCGGACCTTCTCCCCCATGATCGAGAGCACCGAGATCTCGATGTCGTCCCCGATCATGATGCTCTGATTCGACTTCCTGGTGAGGACCAACATTGGACCGCGCTCTCTTCCCGGGCGCCCGCCGACGCGAAGCAGGCAACGTACCAGCGTTTGGCGACGGCGCGCAAGCGTTTCGACCGACTTCGTGACCACCGGAGCCGCGCGACGGGCGCCCGCGGCGCTCCTATAACCTGCGCCGTCGCATGGCACGACGCTCGCTGAGGCCCCAACTCAACCAGATCCGCACCTGGGTGCGCCAGGGACGCACGGATGCCTGGATCGCCCACCAACTGGAGGTCCCTGTCCAGCAGGTGGAGACCTTCAAGAAGGAGAACGATCTTCTGCCCGAGGGCGCCGAAGCAGGCGCCGACGCGGGCGTTGAGGTCGACCTGCGCGCGGAGGACGACGCCTTGATCGCGGCGGAACTCGAGGCCGAGGCGGCCGCGCGCGCCGAGGAAGAGGCCGCGCGAGCCGAGGAGGAGGCGGCCCGACGCGCCGAGGCGCCGTCGCAGGACGGCGAAGACGCGGCTGACGAGGACGCGCCGCGCCGCCGGCGGGGACGCCGCGGGGGTCGCGGGCGCGGCGGCCGCGGCGGACCGGCCGAGCTCGAGGGCACGTTCGATCACGGCGAGGAGGGCTACGGCCTGTGGCTCGACCCGGCCGTGGCCGACAGCGCGATCTACGCCGAGCACTGGGCGGGCCACCGCAGCGTGGCCGTGACGGTCGAGGAGGATCAGATCGTGATCCGCCGCGCCGGCGGCGACGAGCCGTCCGACGACGACTGATCGCGGCGACGACGCGCCATCCCCGCGGGGCAGCGCGTCAGGGACGGGCTTCCAGCCGTCGGCCGCCGGCGAAGTCGACCGCTTCGCGGACGTAGCGCGCGAACGCAGCATCCGCCACGCGCGCGTCCCAAGCCCAGGACGCGCCCGGAGCCCTCTGAGCGGCGACGTCCAGACACCACGACGTGCCGGCGTTGTAGAGGTCGACGAGTTCGTCGACGGTGAAGGCCCCGCCGAGCCTTCGCCGCAGTTCCGCGACAAGCGCGTCCTCGACACTGCGCAGCGCCGCCTGCTGCTCGCGGGGGGCGTGCGCGACGTAGCCCTGCCCGCTCCGCCACTGCTGGATCGCCGTCTCGAAGGACACGATCGGGCAGCGTAGCCGCACCCCCGAGCTAGTCGGGGAGGTTGGCGACCACGTAGGCGCGCTCGCCGCGCCTGACCATGCCGAGACGCCGCGCCTCGCGTTCGAGCGCCTTGTCGCCGCGCAGGGCGGCGACCCGCTGACGAAGCTCGCGCTGCTCGCCGGCGAGCCTCACGACCTCCGCGCGGCGTACTTCAGCGCGCTCGCGCGTCGACCAGATCGAGAACAACGGATGGACGTAGAGCAGGACCACACCGACGAACACGGCGCGCAGCATGAGCTTGCCGACCCTGTCCCAGCGGATCGCACCGCCGCGCATCGGACGACTCGGGAGGGCGCGTGGACGCAGGGGCTCGGGCGCGGCGCGCTCTGCCTGACGTTGTTTGGGACGGGCGCTGCCGGCGGCGGCCATTGCCGCCCGATTCAACGTGCGGGATCCGACTCCTTCAGGTGACAGGCGCCGCCCACCACGCGCAAGCCGCCGTGCGCGACCCGGTGCTGGGTCAGGCGGGCCCTAGCGACGGAAGACCGAGCGTCCCGGATAGGTGGCGTCGGCACCCAGCGCCTCCTCGATGCGCAGCAGCTGGTTGTACTTCGCGACGCGATCGCTGCGCGAGGGCGCACCGGTCTTGATCTGGCCGCAGCCGGTGGCCACTGCGAGGTCCGCGATCGTCGTGTCCTCGGTCTCGCCCGAGCGATGCGACATGACGGCGGTGTAGCCCGCGCCCCGCGCGAGCGTGATCGCGTCGAGCGTCTCGGTCAGCGTGCCGATCTGATTCACCTTCACCAGAATCGAGTTGCCGACACCGGAGTCGATGCCGCGCTGCAGACGAACCGTGTTGGTTACGAAGAGATCGTCTCCCACAAGCTGCACACGCTCGCCGATCAGGTCGGTCAGCTCCTTCCATCCGGCCCAGTCCTCCTCGGCCATGCCGTCCTCGATCGACACGATCGGATAGCGACCCGCCATCTCGGCCCAGTAGCCGGCCATCTCGCCCGGCGAGAGCGTGCGACCCTCGTGCTCCAGCACGTACTCGCCCCCGGACTCGATCTCGCTCGTGGCCGGGTCCAGCGCGATCGCCACATCCTCGTCGGGGCGGTAGCCGGCGGCTTCGATGCCCTCCATCAGGACACGCAGCGCCTCCTCGTTGGAGCCGAGGTCGGGAGCGAACCCGCCCTCGTCCCCCACCGCGGTCGCCAGGCCGCGTTCATGCAGCGTGCGCTTGAGCGCGTGAAAGACCTCGGCGCCCATACGCAGGCCCTCCGAGAAGGACGGCGCGCCGCACGGCACGATCATGAACTCCTGGAAGTCGACCTTGTTGTCCGCATGGACGCCGCCGTTGAGCACATTCATCATCGGTACGGGCAGGACGTGCGCCGCCTCTCCGCCCAGATAGCGCCAGAGCGGAAGGCCCTCCTCTGCGGCTGCCGCGTGGGCCGCCGCGAGCGAAACGCCCAGGATGGCGTTCGCGCCGAGCCGGGACTTGGCGGCGGTGCCGTCGAGATCGCAGAGCGCCCGATCGATGCCGCGCTGGTCGGTCGCGTCATGCCCGGCGATCGCCGCGGCGATCTCGCCGTTGACGTTTCCCACCGCCTGCGTCACGCCCTTGCCCAGCCAGGCGCTGCCGCCGTCGCGCAGCTCCGTGGCCTCGAACTCGCCCGTCGAGGCCCCTGAAGGGACCGCCGCGCGCCCGGCGGCGCCGGAGCGCAGCGCGATCTCGACCTCGACGGTCGGGTTGCCGCGGCTGTCGACGATCTGGCGGGCGTGTACGCGGTCGATCTGGCTCACTGATCCTCCATCAGTCGTGCTTGTGCGTAGTAGGCGAGCTGGGCATCGAAGTCGAGTTCGGTCCAGCGCTCTCCGGCACGGCCTGAGAGCTCCTCGGCCGCCTCGACGCGAGAGCGGAACCGGGTCGCCGATGATCGCAGGGCGAGCTCGGGATCGACTCGCAGCTTGCGTGCCACGTTCACGGCGGCGAACAGCATGTCTCCGACGCACGCGAACAGCTCGTCGCGTTCAGGATCAGAAGCCGCCGCAACCGCCGCCGCCGACATGGTCGATGCGCTCAAGTTGCGCGCCGGCGGCGCTCAGCGCCTGCCTCACGTCGCCGTCGTCGAACCCTGACGACGCCGCGCGGCGCTGGATCTTGCGGGCGAGCAGCAGCGCAGGGAGATTCTCGGGCACCTCGCCGAAGATCCCGCGCTCGCGGCCCGCCTCGCCGGACTTGATGACGTCCCAGTTGCGCAGCACCTGGGCGGCGTCTTCAGCCGGCGCCGGAGCTTCGCTCAGCCCGTCCGCCGGGGTTTGGGGCGGGAAGACATGAGGGTGGCGCCGGATCAGCTTCTCGCGGCAGTGATCGGCGACCTGCGCCATGTCGCCCGCGCCGCGCTCCTCCATCAGCAGTGACAGGAAGTGGACCTGGAACAGCACGTCGCCCAGCTCGTCGAGCAGACGATGATCGTCACCCGCCTGCGCCGCGTCGGCCAGCTCGTAGGCCTCCTCGACCGTGTGCGGAACGATCGACCGCTCGTCCTGCTCGCGGTCCCAGGGACACTCGGCCCGCAGTTGCCGCGTGAGGTCGTCCAGCCGGGCGAGAGCTTCGGGGATTCGCGCGCTCATGCGCGTCACTCCGATGCAATCCCGCCCGGCGAGACCTCTGGCTCTATGGCTGCTGCTGTGGCGGCGCCTGCTGCTGTGGCGGCGCCGCTGCTGCTGCGGCGCCTGCTGCTGCGGCGGCACCTGCTGCGGCGCGGCATCTGCCGGCACCGCCCCCTGAGGCTGGTCATCCGGCTGCGGGATCGCACCCGGGGGCACCGACGACGCGGGCGGCGTCTTCGAGTTGCTGCAGTCGGGCACGATGTAGCCGGAGGCGCACACGGTCGCCGCGCGCCAGCGGTCCTGATAGGACTGCCCGAACTCGGCCATCGCCGCCTGCGTGCCCTGCTGGGTGAGCTGCGCCTTGATCGTGTCCTTGACGTCCTTGAACTGCGCGACCGTCTTCGGGGTGCTCTTGGTCACGGTGAAGACGTAATAGCCGTCAGAGGTCTTGAGCGGGCCCACGACCTCGTCCTTCTTGGCCGAGAAGACGGCGCGCTCGAAGTCGGGGTTGCCGACACCCTGCGTCACGTTCGGCAGGACGCCGTCGGCATCCTTGGTGGTCGGATCGGTCGAGTAGGCCTGCACGACTCTGGCCCAGGAGGCACCGTCGTCGAGCTCCGCCTTCGCCTTCTTGGCCTTCGCCTCATCGTTCGCGAGCACGACGCGCAGATCGCGGGCGGCCGGCTGCGTGAACTGCTTGTCCTTGTTCTTCTCGTAGAAGTCCTTGACGTCGGCGTCGGTCACCTTCTTCGCCTTGCCCTGGATCTTGGCGGTGATCTTCTGCTCGAGCAGCTGGACCGTCTGGCGGTAGACGAGATCCGCCTCGGTCTGGCCTGAGCTCTTGAGGAACTTCGCGTAGTCGCCCGTCTTGGGGAACGCCGACTTGACCGCCTTGTCGAACGCCGCCTTGCCCTCGGCATCCGAGACGCTGAGGCCCTGATCCTTGGCCTCCGCCTCGAGCCAGGTGGAGCGAATCAGGAACGTCATGACCTGCTGCTTGACCTGGTCGTACTCCTGCGCGCACTGCTTCTGGTAGTCGAGCTTCTTGGGCACAGGCTGCCCCTTGGCCGGCTTGGGCGCGGCCTTCTCCTTGGCGGCGATGCACTTGACGTAGTTCGGCGGGTCGGGGGCGACCGCGCCGGGCTGCGAAGCGCTCGCCAGCTTGAACCAGCGGTCGAAGGTGTCCTGGGAGATCGTGTACTTGTCGACCTTCGCGACGTCACCCTCAGGGACGTCGTCACCGCACGCGGTGATCGTGAAGGCGAAAAAAACGGCGCCTAGCGCCAGGGCGGAACGAAGAATCTGCGACATGAGGCAGCGCAGTGTAGGAGGTTGTCGCCGCGGACGCGCCGCCCACAACGCCCTCAGGCTCATGCCGCCGCGCGAGTGACCGCCAGCAGCGCGTCAGCCGCACGCACGACCGCCGGGAAACGCTCCTCCGGTTCGGCCGGAACGCGGAGCGAGACCTGCTCGCGGCCGGGCTCGTAGCGGGCTTCCGGCAACTCCACGCGAAGACGCTCCTGCCGCAGCTCGTCGAGGTCGATCGGCGTGACCGCCATGTGGCCCTGCTTGTCGATGCTGACCGTTCTCGCGCCTGCCTGACCGAGCTTGATGCGCGCCTGCTGCAGCGCGACAAGGTTCCGCAGCGGCGCGGGGACCGGACCGAAGCGGTCTTCCAGTTCGTCGCGCAGCGCGGCAAGGTCCGCAACCTCGCGTGAGGCCGCGATACGGCGGTGCACGTCGATCTTGGCCGCCTCGTACGGAACGTAGTCAGCCGGCACGTAGGCGTCGACGTTGACGTCCAGCCTCACCGGCTCGGTCTCATCGTCGCCCGCATCGGCCGGCCCGGCGGCGCGAACCGCTTCATCGAGCATCGAGAGGTAGAGCTCGAAACCCAGCGCCGCGACGTGACCCGACTGCTCGTCGCCGAGCAGGTTGCCGGCCCCGCGGATCTCGAGATCGCGCATCGCGATCTTGAAGCCTGCACCGAGCTCCGTGTAGTCGGACAGCGCGCTCAGCCGTTTGGTCGCCTCCTCCGTCAGCGCAGCGGCGCTCGGGTAGAGCAGGTAGGCGTACGCGCGCTCCCTGCTGCGGCCCACCCGACCGCGGATCTGGTAGAGCTGCGCGAGCCCGAAAGCGTCGGCACGCTCGACGATCAGAGTGTTCGCCTGCGGGATGTCGATGCCCGACTCGATGATGCTCGTCGCGACGAGCACATCTGCGTCGCCCCGCAGGAAGGCGAGCATGCGCTGCTCGAGGTCGTTCTCCTCGAGCTGCCCGTGGGCGACCTCGAAGCGGATGCCCGGGCACAGGCCGCGGAGTCGCTCAGCGACCTCGTCGATCGACTCGACGCGATTGTGCAGGAAGAACGCCTGGCCGCCGCGGGCCTTCTCGCGCTCGAGCGCCTGGCGCACGAGCTGCTCGTCGTACTCGCCCACGTAGGTCTTCACGGGGCGCCGGCCCTCGGGCGGCGTCTCGATCACGCTGATGTCGCGCATGCCGGCGAGCGACATCTGCAGCGTGCGCGGGATCGGCGTGGCGCTCATCGCGATCACGTCGACGCGGAGCTTGAGCTGGCGCAGGAGCTCCTTCTGCTTGACCCCGAAGCGCTGCTCCTCGTCGACGATCAGCAGACCGAGGTCCTTGGGACGCATGTCACGTCCGAGCAGGCGGTGGGTGCCGATCAGAACGTCCGTGCGGCCGGCGTTGAACGCCGCCACCACCTCGCGCTGCTCCTTGGCCGACCGGAAGCGACTGACCACGTCTATCGTGAGGGGGTAGTCGCGCAGACGCTCGGAGAAGCTGCCGAAGTGCTGCTGGGCGAGGATCGTCGTCGGCGCCAGCACGAGCACCTGCTTGCCGTCGGTGGCGGCCTTGAACGCGGCGCGCAGTGCCACCTCGGTCTTGCCGTATCCGACGTCTCCGCAGATAAGCCGGTCCATCGGCTGCGCGCGCTCCATGTCCGCCTTGACGGCCTCGATCGCATCCGCCTGATCGGGCGTCTCGCGCCACGGGAAGCGACCCTCGAACTCGACCTGCCATGCGCTGTCGGCCGGGAACTCGTGCCCACGGCGCCTGCGGCGCTCCGCGTAGAGGTTGAGCAGCTCGCCGGCGAGTTCCTGCGCCGCCCGGCGAGCGCGCGCCTTCATCGTCTCCCAGCTCTTGCCGCCGAGCTTGCTCAGCGGTGGGTGTGAGGCTCCCGCCCCGACGTAGCGCGTGATCTTCGCGAGCTGGTCGACCGGCAGGAAGACCTTGTCGGTGCCCGCGTACTCCAGCTCGAGGTAGTCGCGCGTGACCGCCCCCACGGTCTTTGTATCGAAACCGGCGAACCGCGCGAGACCATGATCCTCGTGCACGACGATGTCGCCGCTGCGCAGCTCGGTGAACGAACCGAGGCGCCCTCGACGACGGGCCGCAGCGGTCTGTCCACCCGTCCGCTCGGCCCTGCGGCGGCGGAACAGCCGATGCTCAGGGATCACGGCTAGCTGAAGGCCCGCGGCCACGAAGCCCTCTCGCAGGGTGGCATGGGCGAACCGCAGCGAGCCCTCGCCCGAGAGCTGCGGCGGGCCACCCGGATCGTCCTCGAGCCACAGCGCCCGCAGTCGAGCGAGGTTGTAGGCGGCGCGCTCCCCCTCGCCGCGCCGCGCGTAGGGAACAACCGTCCGATACGCCGAGCGCACGTGCTGCTCGAGGGCGGGCTCGGCCTCCTTCATCGATCGCGCGCCGACGTCGGCGGCCTGCGCACGGAATTCCAGCGACTGGCCGGACGACAGCGCAGACAGGCGAATTCGCGCACGAACCTCCAGCGCGGCCTCGATCGCCGCCGGCTTCACGTAGAGGTGGTGGGCGTCGTCGTCGTGGAAGGCGGCGCAGACGTCCTGCCATTGATCGGCGAGTGCGGGCGATATCTCCTCCTCGGCCGCGATGACGATCTCCGCCTCCGCGGGCACGAGGTCGAGCAGGGCGCTGAAGCGGTCGACAGGCAGCAGCTCGGCCACGTCCGGGCGTTCGTCCGAGCCGGAGATCGCAGCGATCTCGGCAAGCTCCCGGTGTTGGGCCGACAGCTCGGCGGCCGGCGCGATCTCCACCTCGTCGAGGTCGCCCAGCGAGCGCTGCGTGAACGTTGAGAAGTGGCGCAGCGACTCGATCTCGATGTCGAACAGGTCCACGCGCACCGCGTGATCCTCCGTCGCGGGAAAGACGTCGAGGATCCCGCCGCGAATCGCGAAGTGACCTCGATCCTCGACCTGATCCACGCGCTCGTAGCCGGCCGCCACCAGTTCCGCGGCGACCTCGTCGAGATCGAGCAGGTCACCGCGGCGCAGCGTGAAGGCATGCGGTCTGAGCGCCGGATCCGGGACCTTCTCGGAAAGCGCCACGGCCGACACCACCACGACGGGTGGCTCAATCGCCGCCTCGGGGGAACTGCCGTCCTCGGCCGCAGCCAGCAGTGCGTCGAGCGCCGCGACGCGCAGCCCGACGAGGTGCGCGGGCGGAGCGAGGTGAGACTCGTAGGCGACGCCGCGGCTGGGATAGAAGCGCACCGGACGCGGGGCCAACCACGCGCGCAGGTCCGCCGCCAGCTCGAGCGCCTGCCGGTCGTCACCTGCGACGACGACCGCGGGGCGCCCGGCGGCGAGTGCGTCGTCGACGCCGTCGAGCAGCGCCGCGACGAGATAAGGACGCAGCGATCTGGACACGAACGCGCGGCCGCCCTCGCGTGCGAGCCGCGAGCCGTCAGGGTCGTGCTGGAGCTGTCCGAGGAGGGCGCGAAGTGACATCTGGGCCACGGCGAACGACCGCGCGGGGCGCGGCCGGGACCGGCGACCGACGATAGCGCGGCGCGGCCTCAGGCCTTCGCGTCGATGTTGAGGCGCACGTAGGGGATCTGCGACGGGTCGGGAAGCCGGGCGAGGACACGCTCCACGAAAGCCTCGTGCAGCGCCTCGGGCAACTGATCGAGGTGAGCCCCCAGGATGATGTTGCGGTAGTAGACCGGGGGGTCGTCCGTGTGCACCGGCCGTTCCTCGAGCCAGCAGCTGGCTGCGCTGAATCCCGCCCCGAGCAACAGGGTCTCGGTCTCCCTGGCGGTCGCGAAGCGCCACGGCCCCCGCCACCCGGAGAGCCGTGAGGCGAACGGACGCTCGGCACTGACCGCGGCGGCGGCCGCGTGAACGGTCGCGATGTTGCCGTGGCCACCGCACTGCGCCGCCATCGCGCCGCCATCGCGCAGGACCGTCCGCAGCCGCCTGAAGAGCGTGCCGTGGTCGGCGATCCAGTGGAACGTCGCGGTCGACAGGACGGCATCGACACGCCGCGCGCCGAGGTCGAGTTCGCAGAGGTCGGCAACCCGCAGCTCAAGCGAAGCCGGCGAACCGAGACGCGCCCGCGCTGCGTCGATCATCGAGCGAGCTCCGTCAACGGCGATCACCCGCCCGCGGGGAACACGCTCGAGCAGGGCCGCCGTGATGCGCCCCGAGCCACAGCCGGCGTCGAGAACGACCTCGTCTCCCCTCAGGTCGAGCCGCGCCAGGACCTCACGACCGAGCATCTCCATCGGCTCGGACACGCGATCGTAGGTCGCCCCATCCCACTCGCGCGCGATGCTCATACGACGTGAAAGCTAGGACAGTTCGACGTCACCCGCCACCACGCGGCCAACGACATCGGCCGCGTCGTGCACGAGCGCGTCGACCTCGTCGGGCCGCCGGCGCCACTTTCCCAGCACGTACGAGGAGACGACCTCGGGGTCGGTCGAGTCCGGGCGCCCGACGCCCACGCGTACGCGCCCGAAGTCCGGTGAGCCGAGCCCGCGGCGCATCGACTTGAGGCCGTTGTGCCCTGCGAGCCCGCCGCCGAGACGCGGGCGGATCTCGCCGAAGGGCAGGTCGATCTCGTCGTGTACGACGAGCACCCGTGCCAGATCGACCTTGAGCGCACCGCGCGCCGGGCCGGCGCAGTTGCCCGACTCGTTCATGTAGGTCAGCGGCTGGAGCACCGCTGCACGCGGGCCGCCCGGCCCGGCCCGGCCCTCGCTGAGAAGGCCGCCGAAGCGCTTCTTGGGCTTGGGCAGATCCCAGCGCCGCGCCAGTTCCGCGACGACCTGGAAACCGACGTTGTGCGGCGTACGCTCGTACTCGGCTCCGGGGTTGCCGAGACCTACGATCAGCCAGTCCGCCGGCGTCGTCCCGCCAAAGGGCCGGCGCACGATCGACCTTCGCGCCGGCTACTCGCCGCCGGCGTCGTCGCCGGCGTCCTCGCCGGCATCCTCGCCCTCGCCCTCGCCGACGAGCGCGGTCTCCTCCTCGATGCCCTCTTCCTCTTCCTCGGTCTGAAGCCGAGGAGCGAGCATCGAGGCGGCGACCACCTCCTCGTCGTCGAGCACGGTGACTCCCTGCGGCACGACGGCCGCGGACAGCGCGATGCTGTCACCGATGGTGAGAGCCGAGACGTCGATCTGGATCGACTCCGGGATGTCGGTGGGCAGCGCCTCGACGTTCACCTCGCGCATCGGCTGATCGAGGATGCCGCCCTCCTTCACGCCCGGGGCATCCTCTCCGCCCAGCAGCTCCACCGCCACGACGGCCTGAATCGGCTTCGTCAGGTCGACGCGCAGGAAGTCCACATGCGTCGTCTCGCCGCGCAGCGGATGGCGTTGCGTGTCCTTGAGAACGGCGGGCAGGGCCTTGCCGTCGAGCTCGACGTCGAGCACGGCTCCGGCGGCATGCAACGCGTGGCGAAGCTCGCGTGCGTCGACCGCAAACGAGAGCGGCTCGTCTCCGCCGCCGTAGAGAACACCGGGAACCAGGCCCTCGCGGCGCAGGCGGCGCGCAGAACGCGAGCCGTCCGGGTCGCGTGGTGTGAGTGTGAGAGTGGTGGTCTTGTCGGCCATGGGCGGCCAGTCAGGGTAGCGGCATGCGCTCGGCGACGGCCGCGAAGGCCGGCCGGCGGCCGCCGGCCGTCAGCGCTTGGCGCGGGCCGCTGTGCCGAATTGGGTCGCCGCGCGGAAGGCCTGCTGGAGATCGGCGAACGCCGGCTTGCGCGTGCCCTCGAAGGTCACGACGCCCTTCTGGTGTATCGGCGGCTGAGCGCGCGGATTGCCGCCGTCCCAGCCGGGCCGCACCCTGAACTCCTGCAGCGCCCAGTAGATCGAGCCGGAGAGCCAGGGTTTCGTTGCGTAGACGCCGAGGTGATAGCGCACGAAGTCGCTCTGGAACGCGTAGGTGCCTCGCTCCTCCTCAGGCCCGTCGCGGTTCGCCTCGGCGCCGAACTCGCTCATCATGAGCGCCTTGTACGGGTAGCAGATGCGAACGCTGTCGAGGTATTCCGACAGCAGATCGCGGTCCGCGATGACGCCGTTCGTGCCGGGGTACCATCCGAAGTAGTCGTTGATGCCGATCACGTCGAGCGGGTCGTACTCCTTCTGACATCCGACGGTCGGGGAGGCCGCAAAGGCGAGCGCGACCGGCCTCGTGGGGTCGAGCGCCTTGGCCGCAGCAGTGGCTCGCGCGATGTAGGACGCCTGGACGGGGCCCGGCCGCGCGCTGAGCTCGTTGCCGATCGACCACAGCAGGATCGACGCGTGATCGCGGTTGGCGATGACGTTGCCCTCGAGCACCTTGACGGCCGCGTCGCGTACCGACCGCTTGGCGAGCTCCTCGGTGTCCACCTGGTACACCGGGATCTCGGACCACACCAGCAGCCCGAGCTCGTCGGCGCGCTCCAGCGTGTAGGGGTGCAGCGGATAGTGAGAGCGGATCAGCGAGGCGCCGAGCTCGCGCACCCACCCGATCTGCTGCTCGCGCGCGGCGTTGTCGATCGCGAAGCCGCGATCGCGTGAGTCCTCCTGCAGGCCGACGCCGCGCACGTCAAGCGGACGACCGTTGATCAGCAGGCGCCCATCGCTGCTCACCCGGACGGAGCGCACTCCGGCGCGCTGGGTCCACGCCTGGAGCTTGCGGCCCTTGCTGGTCGCAAGCAACGAGGCGTTGTAGAGGTATGGCCGGTCCGGCTGCCAGAGCCGGGGCCTGCCGATTCGCACGGAGCGTCGAAGCGTGGCGAAGCGTTTCGGGCCGAGCGCGACCGTTCCCAGCCTGATCTTGCGTGCGCCGAAGCGCGCCGTGACCGTGACGCGGCGCGCCCGGCGACCTGCGTTGCGCACCGTCACCGTCCAGCTGACCTTCGCCGCACATCGCGAGCAGGGCAGTTCGGGGCGTACGTGAACGGTCGTGAAGTCGATGTCGTCGATCTTGCGCAGGTAGACCTCGCGCAAGATCCCGCCGTAGTTCCACCAGCCACCGAGCGGACGCCCGCGCGCGTCGTTCTTGGCCGGCGGGAAGTCTCCTGACGAGCGGCGGCTGTCGACCCGGATCACCAGCCGGTTCACGCCCGTGCGCTTGACGTAGCCGCGCGGCAGGCGCAGCTCGAAGGGCAGATAGGCACCGGCGTTCGTGCCGATCGGCTTACCGTTGAGCCATATCTTCGCGCGGTAGTTCACCGCCTCGAAGCGGACCGCCCACATCAGCCGCTTGGCCGTCTCCGGCAGACGGAAGTCACGTCGATACCAGCCGATCGAACCGGTGTACGAGGCGACGCTCTCGTCAGTCGCGTTCCAGGCGTTGGGGACGCTCGTCACGCTCCAGCCGGCGGTCGAGGAGGACTTCTGCCAGCCCTGGAGGTCACCATCGCCGGCCGGATCGTGGCGAAAGAGCCAGGTGCCGTCGACCAGGTAGCGTCCAGACGGGCCGTCGCGGTACAGCGTCCTGCGCGAGGGCTTGGAGACGATGTTGGTCGGACTCGGCCCCGGCAGGGGAGCGACCGCCGGCGGAGCCGGCGCGGATGCCGGCGGAGCGGGCTCCTGCGCCGCGGCGCCGGGGGCGCACACGGCGACGGCGCCGAGTGCCGATGCCAGCGCGCGGCGGGCCCTCCAGCCACGGCCTCGGACTCTGTCCGCGAGCATCAGCGTGGGCACGACGACTCCCCTCCGATCGGTGCCCCGATCGAGGAAAGGGTGACGTCGGCGCCGAGCAGCGGGATACCGCGGCGCTGGACGGAAATGCACTGCACGACGATGTCGGCGTCGGGACCGTCGCTCCATACGACGCGAGTCGGCCCTGACTCATCGCCGAGCGAGCGAGCCGTGGACGAGTCGTAGCGCAGGATGCGAACCCTGCCGGAGCGACGAAGCGTCTCGGCGTTGCGCACCACCCGGGCACGGCACGCGGTGTCCCGCGAACAGCCGTCGAGCTGGTCGAGCATCGCCCCGACGTCGCCGCGCGCCTGGGCGCGCAGGAGGTCGGTCACGGCGTCGCGCTCGCGATTGTCCTGCGTCAGCCAGCGAGCGACGGCGAAGGACACTGCGAGGAACGCGACGGCTGCGGATCCGATGACGAGCACACGGCCGATCGACACTGGTCCCAGAGTAGATGCACCCGCACCTGGATTGCGCCGGTGGGCGGCCGGGTAGGCTGCGCCGGTGCTCGCAAAGCTCTTGTTCCGGCCGTTCGCCGTGTTCTTCGGCGTGTTTCTGGCCCGCAAGGTCGGCGACCGCGCCTTCGACAGCACGTGGGAGCGCAGGCACGGCACCCAGGCCCCGACGTCGACGACCCGGGCTGCGAGCTGGCCGCAGGTCCTCGGCGCGGCCGCGCTCAAGGCGACGATGATCGCTGTGACGGCCGCGGCCTTCAAGCGCTGGGCGGCAAAGAGCTTCCATCACGTCACGGGCTTCTGGCCCGGTGACGACGAGCCACCTCCGGCGGCGCGGTTGGAGCCCAAGCGGCGCGGTTGACTCAGCGCGGCGCCGGCCGACGATGGACACACCCGCGATCCGCCTGATGGAACGTCTCGGGCTCAGCGACGAGGAGCTCTGCCGCACGCTTGATGCAGACCCGATCGACGTCATCACCGGTGAACTCGGCCACCGTCCCGAGCTGGCGATCCTGCTCGAGTCTCACGGACGCGGCAGCCGAATCGCTGGGTCGCGGAGACGCTGCGCCGCTGGCTGCGCACCGCGGGCCCCGCGGGCCGCCCCATCGACCATCTGCTAACCCGCGACTTCCCCGCCTTCGAGCACGCGACAGAGACTCTCGCTCAGCGCGGCTTCGTCATCGGCGGCTAGCCGACGCCCGAGACTCGCGGCGCGAGGTCGGCGCCCGCGGCCGAGGACGTCCCGTCAGAACAGCTGATTCTCGCCGCCGAAGACCTCGGACACGGAGTCGTCGGTGAAGATTCGGCGGATCGAGTCTGTCAGCAGGTCCGCGCAGGACAGCACCCGCACGTTGTCCGGAGCGCCGGGCCGAAGGGGGATCGTGTCCGTCACGACGATCTGCTCGAACCCCGCCGCGGCGAGGTTCTCGTACGCCGAGCCGCTGAAGACCGGGTGGGTCGCCGCCGCGTACACGCGCGCTGCGCCCGCGTCGAGCACAGTCTGGCCGGCCGCCTTGAGCGTTCCGGCGGTGTCGATCATGTCGTCGACGATGACCGCGGTCTTGTCGCGGACATCACCGATCACGTAGCCGATCTCGGCGACCTGCTGGGCGGGCCGCTCCTTGTCGAGGATCGCGAGCTCCGCGCCGAGCTTTGAAGCGAACTTCTTGTTCAGCTTCACACGACCGGCGTCCGGCGCGACGATCACGAGATCCTGGAGGCCGAGGTCATCGAAGTACTGGGTGAGCATCATCGACGCCGTCATGTGGTCGACCGGGATCTGGAAGAAGCCCTGAACCTGGCCGGCGTGCAGGTCCATCGTCAGAACCCGATCAGCGCCTGCCGCCTCGAGCATCCTGTGCGACGAGACGTGCGCTGATCGGCTCGCGCGGCGACGACTTCTTGTCCTGGCGTGAGTAGCCGAACCACGGCGCGACGGCGATCACGCGATGCGCCGACGCACCGACGGCTGCGTCGATCATCACGAGCATCTCCAACAGAGCGTCGTTCGTCGATATGCCCGTGTCGGGATTGCTGCACGTGGGCTGCACGATGAAGACGTCCGCGCCGCGGATCGACTCCTCGTACCGGCAGTAGACCTCGCCGTTGCTGAAGGTCCTCAGCGTGACCGGCCCGACGTCGACGTCGAGACGCTCGGCGATCCGCTCGGCCAGGCCGGGGTTCGCCCTGCCCGAGAAGAGCATCAGGCGCTTGTCGTAGTCGATCGGGAGGCTTGTAGGCATGTCCGTGCGCGGCTGCGACCGCGCGGCGCCGGGGAGTGTAGGCGCGAGGTCGGTCACCTGCCCGGCTCCTCCTCGGCCTCGGCACGGCGGCGCTCGTCATAGCCCTCGACGTTGACCTGGCGCTCACGCGCGATCGCCAGCGCGCCGGGCGGAACGTCGTCCGTGATCACGCTTCCCGCCGCGGTCCAGGCGCCGTCACCGATCGTCACCGGAGCCACATACGACGTATGAACGCTCCCGCGGACACCGGCGCCCACCGTCGTGCGGTGCTTGTTTCGCCCGTCGTAGTTCGCAGTGATCGTGCCCGCTCCGAGATTGGAACCGGGGCCCACATCGGCGTCGCCGAGGTAGCTGAGGTGAGGCACCTTGGTTCCCGCACCGATGTCCGAGTTCTTCACCTCCACGAACGTCCCGATCTTCGCCTTGTCGCGAAGCACCGTGCCTGGACGCAGGTAAGCGAACGGCCCGACACTGACGCCGTCGCGCAGTTCGCAGTCGACCAGGTAGGCGTGCAGCACGACCACGCCGTCCCCCAGCACCGCGTTGCTGAGGGTGGTCCCGGGACCGATGCGGCAGCCCGCGCCTGCTCGCGTCGAGCCGCGAAGCACCGTCGAGGGCTCGATGACCGTGTCCTCGCCCAACACCACGTCCGCCTCGATCACCGTCGACGCCGGATCGATGACGTCCACGCCCGCTCGCATGTGCCCCTCGATGATCCGGCCGCCGGCGATCTGCCGCACGCGTGCGAGGTCCACGCGGTCGTTGACGCCGAGCAGCAGCAGCGGGTCGTCGGCCACGTGAACGGCGACGGACTGCCCCGCCGCGCGGAGCAGCGGCAGCACGTCGGGCAGATAGCGCTCTCCCTGCGCGTTGTCGGCCCCGACCCGAGACAGCGTCGCCTTCAGCGCCGCCGCGTCGAACACGTAGATGCCGGAGTTGACCTCGCGGATCGCCAGCTCATCGGCGCTCGCGTCTCCGGGAGCCTTGGTCTCGACGACGCGCTCGAAGGCTCCGTGCGCGTCGCGCACCACGCGCCCGTAGCCGGAAGGATCCTCGAGGATCGCCGTCGCGACCGTCGCCGCCGCTCCGGCTCGCACATGGGCGTCGACGAGCTCGGTGATCGCGACCGACGACACGAGCGGGACATCACCACTGAGCACCACGACCGGCGCTTCATCGGGTATCGCGTCGATGGCGGCGGCGACAGCGCCCCCGGTGCCGTCGGCGACCGGCTGGACGACCGACACCACATCCGCGGCCAGGCTTCCGTCGAGCGCCCGCTGAGCCGAGTCGACGACGATGATCGCTCCGGCCCCGGCTTCGCGGGCCGCAGTGATGAGCCACTCGATCATCGGGCGGCCGCAGACATCGTGCAGCACCTTCGGCGTGCGCGAACGCATGCGTGTCCCTTGGCCCGCTGCCAGGATGACGACGGTCGGACCGGTCACGAGCGCATCGTACGGAATCCGCGCTCAACTGGGGGGCAGGGATTCGAACCCCGACTCACGGCTCCAAAGGCCGTCGTGCTGCCGTTACACCACCCCCCAAGGGGTCGGCGCTGAGGCTAGATGGTCGTTCTCACGACGGCGAGGACGCCCGATCGCGACCTAGCTGCGTTGGTCGTCCTCCGACGTGCGCTCATGATCGGCCTCGCCGTACTCGACCCCGCCCTGCTCCTCCGCGGGGAAGGCGTCATGCATCGGCGAGCGTCCCTCCCAGTTCTCCGCGCGCTGGATCAGCAGCTCTTCGGCCTGCTCGAAGCCTTCGGCCTCGCCGCCTCCGGCTTCCTCGACGGGGCGTCGCGCCTCACGGCGCTTTTCCAGCCAGTCGCTCATATGCACTTTGTACCCGATGCGAGGACTCGGCGCAGCTATTCGGCCAGCCTGCGTGGTCGAAGCCCTCCGAGTTCGGCGATCAGCGCCGCCGGTGCCAAAGGGTCCAGGGCGAGCGCTCGCGCGTCTGAGGCCGTCGTCAGGCGACGCTCGTGACGGAGCATCGAGATCGCCAGGTCCCGTTCGCGCACGTGGGCGAAGATCTGCTCGAGCGGCCCGTGCGCCAGCGAAACGAGGGCCGGGTCGGGCGCTGCGAGCCCGACGATGAAAGGGCGCGCATCATGACCGGAGCCGACTACGACGCCGACGCCGTCGCGCAGATCACCGAGTGCAGCGCTCGCGTGCACGTCGGCCAGCCACGGTACGTCCGGAGCCACCAGCAGGACCGGTCCGCCGTGTCCGTCGAGCGCCAGCAGCGCGGCGTCCGCCGACGTCGCCTCGAATGACCGGTCGGGGGCGACGCTCGCCGCCCAGCGCCGCGCGATCGCGCGCAGTTCGCGGCGTAGGCGCTGGGCGGCGCCGGGTCCGACCGCCGCGTCGAGACCAGGGTCGTACGGCGCAGCGAGCGAATCGAGCACAACGACGGACGGCGCGGTCGTCAGTCCCACGTGATCTGGGAACCGACCGGCGTCAAGGACGGCGGGTCGATCTGACGGATTGCACCCTGAAGTGCAGCCTCGAAGCGCTCGGAACTGACGCCGATCAGGCGGATCAGCTCGTCGACCGGTGTCGGCTCGCCGCCGACACCGTTGGCGTAGTCCGTGACGAATCCCAGCAGCGCGTACGGGATCCCGGACTCACCGGCGAGCACGGTCTCCGGGCCGGCCGTCTGGCTGACCGCGCTCACGCCCGCCCGAGCGAGTGTGCTGATCTCCGAGCGAGTGTTGAAGCGCGGCCCGTCGACATGGCCATAGCAGCCGCCGTCGCGCACCTTGTATCCCTCGTTCGTGCACGCGGTGAGCAGAGCCGCGCGCAGGTGCCCGTGGAACGGAGCCTCAAGGACCCAGTGCCCGCGACCGGCGGCGCCGGGCTCCGTGTGGAGCGTGCAGAGCGAGCCGTCGGGAAGGCGGTTGCCGAGGAACCAGAGGTCGTCGAAGACGACAAGCTCACCGAGCTCGAGTGAACGGTCGACCGCGCCGCAGACGGTGACCGCGAGGATCGCATCGGCGCCCAGGTCATGCAGCGCCGCGATGTTCGCGCGATGGTCGACCTGACTGGAGAGGCGATGGTGCCCCTCCCCGTGACGACTGATATGGAGGACCTCGGACCCGCCGAACGTGCCCTGCGTGACGTCGGTCGGACCGTGAGCGGTCTCGACCCGCAGCCGCTGCTCCGCTCCTGGGAGTGTGTAAGTGCCCGACCCGGTCAGGATGCCGATCCGCATGGCCGCGGATCGTAGGTGCTGTGACGGGAGTCGGGGTTACGCAGCGGGCTGCTCGGGCGGCGGGGCGGCCTCAGTCGCCTCGTCGTCACGGCCGGCGGGGAGGAGTCCTCGGTCCCGGTCTGCGCGGCGGGGCCGCTGTCCTGAGTGGCGGCTGGAGCGTCGGGCGCAGGTTCAGGTGCCGGCGCAGGCTCGGTGCCGGCGCAGGCTCAGGTGCCGGCGCAGGCGCAGGCTCGGGCCGGCGCAGGCTCAGGTGCCGGCGCAGGCTCAGGTGCCGGCGCAGGCTCAGGTGCCGGCGCAGGCTCAGGTGCCGGCGCAGGCTCAGGTGCCGGCGCAGGCTCAGGTGCCGGCGCAGGCTCAGGTGCCGGCGCGTCGGCCACCGCGGGGTCCGTTCCCTGCGCGAGCTCGTCGATGTCAGACACGCCGTCGCCGTCGCTGTCGCGGCGGACGTCGCGTCCGGTCTCGACGACCTGCGGATCGCTGTTGAGCTTGAACTCGACGATGTTGGGTACGCCGTCGCCGTCGCTGTCCGCACGGCCATCGGCGGCGCTGTTGGGGTTGAGCCCATTGCGGACCTCCCAGGCGTCGGGGAGCCCGTCGTTGTCGCTGTCGGCGGTCAACGAAGTCACGTCTGTCGGGATCGGCGCCGGGCTCGCGACCGGAGCGGGAGCGTTCTCGCCCACAGCGCTGCCGGGGGCAACGACGCCACCGGAGTTGAGACTCGGCGCGCTCCGCCGATCACGTCCTCCGACGGGGGAGAGCACGCGCTCCAGGGAGACAGCGCCCCCGCCCAGGAGCGAGAACTGCGCGCCGCCGGCGACAGGCGCGGATTCACCGTCGGCGGGCGCCGGGCGAACGAGCTTGGGCGCGTCCGGCATGAGCACCTGACCGATCGCCGCTATGTCCCGTTCGGGCCACGCGCTGAAACCGAGGACCCAGCGATTCAGCGCCGCCAGGCTCCCCCAGATGAGCAGCGACCCGACCATCACGCCGACGGCCGCCACGAGCCGGGCGCGGCGCGCTGCGGGGTCCGGATGGGAGACGACATAAGGCGGCACACTCAGGCGGTCGACCCATCTCGCGGGACGCTTGATCGAACGGACGTCCAGACCGCTCAGCGCTGGTGTAACGCCACTCACGGCACGCTGAACGGGCGGGATCGCGGGGTCGGCGGGAGACGTCCAGCCCGGCCAGAAAAACGCCCGTTCGACGCCCGGCCACGGCCGCCCGGCGCGCTTGCCGCCCAGCCGCCCCTTACGGGCCTGAACCCCTGTCAGCGAGCCCGCGGAACCCGACCGGCGGCGGCACCCGCCTCGCTGGCGGGACCGCCGCGATGGGCGATGCCGAGGACGCGCATCGCCTTCAGCCCGAGGCTCAGCTTCTCGCGCCCGTCGGTCGAGCCCACGTCGAGGCCGGACAGCTCGCGCACCCGCTCCAGGCGATAGCGGATCGTGTGCCGGTGTGTGAACAGCCGCTGCGCCGTCCCCGCCACGTTGCCGTCCGCCTCGAGAAATGCCGCAACCGTCGAAACGAGGTCGGTCTCGTACTGGTCGTCGTACGCGACCAACGGCTCGACCGTCTCCGAGTAGAAGCGCTGAAGCTCTGCGGGGTCCTCCGACATCGCAGACAGGAGCAGCCTGTAGGCGCCGGTCTCGTCGAATGCGAGCACGGGTCGTTCGGGATCTCCCTCGGCGACGTTCGCGGCGAGCAGAGCCTCGCTGGCCGCGCGCTGCAGATCGCCGGGCTCCGGACACAACCTGCTGCGCCCGACCGTGAACGTGTGGCCGGCGAGCCCCGTCTCGAGTTCGCGCCTGACGCTCTCGGCGGCGCGCTCCGCGAGGGCGGAGTCCACGCCCGGCAGCAGCACGAGGACCTCGTCGCCCGGGAGGTCGTGCCGGTCGGTCAGTGACGCGAGCGAGCCGGGGACGGTGGCGCGTGCACCGCGCTCGACGACCGCCAGGACGCGAGCCCCCCGCCCCTCGGCGCCGGCCACATGGGCGTGAGCACGCACCACGAGCATGCAGCCCCCGCCGGTGACGTCGATCCCCAGCGCCGCGGCGCCCGCGACGATCGCCTCGCCACCCTCCAGCTTGCGTGAAGTGAGCGCACGCAGGAAGTCCCCGGCCGCGGCGGCCGTCGCGCGGTCCGGCGCTCGCAGGCGGGCGGTCTCCGACGCGACCAGCGTCGTCACGAGTCGCAGAGCCAGGGGTTCGGTGTCACCGCGGGCGCGTAGGCGCAGCGTTCCCACCGCCTCGTCGGCGACGCGCAACTCCAGGGACTCGACGCCCTCGCCCGCGGCCAGCACGGCGCGCTCGTCGGCAGTCGAACGCGCGGCTACCGCGAGGACGTTGCCCGCGGGATCGCTCAGGACGAGGCTCGCGTCGAGAGCGCGAGCGGCGGCGCGGACGACCTCGGGAAGCCCGGCGCCCGCGGCGACGGCGTCGGTGACGGCGTCGAGCGCCCCGAGATCCAGTCCGTTCGACGGTCCCGGCGCCGGGGTGGACATCCTCGCGAGTCTAGATGGGTTCTTCGACGACTGCTTGGATGCGCAGTCGCGGTGAAGCCGGCCGCCTCACAGCGTGATGCGGTCCCAGAACCACACCACGAGCGCGCCGGCGGCCACCCCGACGAGCATGAAGGCCGCGACGGCGTAGACCGACAGGAAGACCGCGGCGACGCGCTCCCACACACGTGAGTAGGACTGCCAGGCCGGCACCGCCATCAACCCGATCCAGGCGGCGAGCCCGAACACGGCGCTCGACGCGGCGATCAGCACGATTATCGACTGGTGGCTCATTGACGCGCCGCATTGTGACGCAGGAAGGCGACGACGAGTCCGACGATCGCGCAGAGCGCGAAGCACATCGCGGCAGCACCCTGACCGGCGACGATGTCGGAGAACCAGTGCACTCGCAGATAGAGCCGCGTCGCAGCGACCACGAGCGGCACCACAGCCGCGACGAGGACGATCCACCACCTGCCGCGCAGTGCCGGCACGACGCGCACGCCGACGATCGCGAGCGCTATCCAGGCCATCGAGTAGGCCGAGTGCCCTGACGGGAACGACGGGCTGTCGATCTGGATGACGGCGTCGGGCGGCCTCGGGCGGTCGACGATCTGCTTGGCGATCTGCACGGCCGCAATCGTCAGCAGCATGCCGGCGCCGAGGACGAGGGCCTCCATGATGCGTCTGTAGAACAGCAGCGCGACGACGGCGATCACCACGGCGATCTCGAGCAGCAGCGGATCGCCGAGGTTCGTCAGCGCTTCGGCGACGTCGATCGCCGTCTGGTTCTGGAGGTCCAGGGCCCATTCGTTCACGATGCGATCACCGGGACCGAGCGTGCCGTCACCAACCCCGATCCACGAGCCGACATAGGCGAACGAGCCGACCGCGGCGATCGCGAACAGGCTCGTGAGCTCGAGACCCAGCTGTCCCGGCGTCAGCCGCGCGAGGAAGAAGCGCGCCGGGCCCCGGAGCCAGAGGACGAGGGGACGGGCCAGACGAAGCACCGGCCGGTCGAGGGCGTTCATCGCCTGCTCCTCGAACCTGGCGCGGTTGGCCTCGACGCGGAAGTGACGCACCAGCCACACCATCCCGACGACCACGCTGATGACGAGCCCCAGCCCGAATGCGCCCTGCTTGGCGATCGCCAGGACCGTGTCCAGGCTCTGCCAGAACGCGTAGCCGATCAGGATGAACGTCGTCGACCAGAGCCCGGCGCCGAGCACGTCGAACGGCAGGAAGCGCCTGAACGACATGCCACCGGAGCCGGCGAGGAACGGCGCGATCGCACGGACGATCCCGACGAAACGCCCGATGAAGATCGCCTTGCCGCCATGGTGGTCGAAGAAGTCCTCGACCTTCTCCAGGCGATCGGGCGTGACCTGGAAACGTGGACCGTGGCGAACCAGGAAGTCGCGCCCGAGACGCTTGCCGAGGTAGTAGCTGGCGCAGTCACCGGCGACCGCGGCAGCCCAGACGATCGCGATCAAGCGTGACGACCTCGATCTGTCCCTGGCCGGCGACGACCCCGCCCAGGATCATCGCCGTCTCGCCCGGCGCGAGCAGCCCGATGAAGGCGCCCGTCTCGAGGAAGGCCATCACGCCGACGAGCACGTACGTCCATCCGCCGAGCGTCTCCCCGACGTCGATCAGGAGCTGCTCCAGGTCGGGCAGGTGTACGACGCCCGAGCCGTATACGCAGAGGCCGATCACTGCGAGCCAGCCGCCGACGAGCAGCGGCGGCTCGAGATGTCGCCGACGGGCATAGAGCAGCCCTGCGAGGGCCGCCGCGGCCAGGAAGGGGGCGACGTTCACGAACGGCCTCGGTGGTGCGCGCGGGCCGGCGCCGCGGCGGCGAAGCGGAAGGTCATCCGTCCTCCAGCGGCGCGAGGGCGGGATACCACGGCTCGACGGCGACGGGAAGCGGACGGCGTCCGCTGAGCGAGACGGCGGCGGAGCGCGCACGCTCGAGGTCGGGGAACAGGCCGACCACGGTCGGCCCCGAGCCGCAGACCAGTGCATGATCGGCGCCGGCGCCGCGAACGTCGTCCAACGTCGACTGAAGCTCCGGGAGCAGCGAGATCGCAGCCGTCTCCAGGTCGTTTCGCAAGAGGTCCTCGCCCGGCATGGCGGCACCGGCCGCGAGCGAGGCGACGAGGTCGGCTCGTCGTGCCTCGAGCTGCGCACCGCTGCGGGGCAGGCCGAGGCGGTCGGCCTCGCGGTAGACGTCTGCGGTGGCGAGCGAGTGGATCGACCGTACGACGAGGACGCCGAACGGAGGAGGATCCGGCAGCACGCGCAGCTCCTCGCCCGCTCCCGTGGCCAGGTAACGGCGGGGCCGGACCTGCGCCGGCACGTCGGCGCCGAGCGAGGCGGCGACCTCGCGCATCAGAGCGTCGTCACGCAGCAGACCGCGCATCCCGGCGACTCGCGCCGCGAGGCGCAGAGCGGCCCCGGCGTCTGCAGACCCGCCGGCCATCCCGGCGGCCACCGGGATGCGCTTGTCGATCTCGACGCGAACCGGCGCGCCGGCCCAGCCCGTGCGCGCGCGAAACGCTGAAAGCGCGGCCAAAGCGAGGTTGTCACCCTGTACGCCCGGGCAAGAGACCTCGTCCTGCGAAGCGCCGAGCGCAGCCGGCAGCAGCCTGACCCGGTCGCAGAGCCCGAGCGGCTGCATGATCGTCACAAGCTCGTGACGGCCGTCGGCGCGCACCGGACCGAGCGTCAGCCCGAGGTTGAGCTTGGCCGGTGCCTGCTCGGTCAGGCCGGTCACGCGCTCAGCCTCTCCGCCAGTGCGCGGAAGTCATCCGGCGCCAGCCGTTCGGCCCGGACGTCAGCCGGATGCCCGAGCTCCTCGAGCGCGGCGCGAGCACGCTCGCGCACGCCCGGCCCGAATCCGGGAGCCAGGTCGAGCGAACGCGCCAGCGCCTTTCGGCGATGGGCGAACGCCGCCCGCACCAGCGCCCGCAGGCGCGGGTCCGCCGCGGGTCCGATGCGGTCGAGGCGCACGAGGACGGAGTCGACGTTGGGGACCGGGAAGAACACGGTCCGCGAGACAGAGCGCGCGACGCGAACGTCGCAGGCGAGCTGGGCGAGCACCGAAGGGATCCCATACTGGGCCGTGCCCGGCGCCGCCGCGAACCGCTCCCCCACCTCCTTCTGGACCATTCCGATCCAGCGCGTCACCGAGGGCAGCTCCTCGATCGTGCGCAGGATCGCCGACGCCGCGATTCCGTAGGGCAGGTTCGCGATCACCTTGCCGGGCTCAGGATCGAGGGCCGACAGGTCCATCGCCATGGCGTCCGCGACGTGCAGCGTGTGGTTGGGCATCGGCGCCAGTGCCTGCTCGAGCGCCGGCACCAGCGCACGGTCCACCTCCACGACGTGGACGTGCGCGCATCTCGAGGCGAGGTGTTCGCTGAGAACGCCCAGGCCACCACCGATCTCCAGCACGACGTCGGTGTCCTGGAGCTCAGCGAGCCGCTCGATGACGCCGAGGATGTTCGAGTCGACAAGGAAATTCTGCCCGAGGTCGTGCCTGGGACGAATCGCGTGCTCACGCATCCGTCGCAGGCTCGGCTGCGTCGGCAAGGGACGCTCCTCCCCGGCGACCACGGCAGTCACCAGCCGAAGAGCTCCGCGGCGTTGCGTTCGACGACCGCTTCGAGCTGCTCGTAGCTGACGCCGCGGCGCTCGGCGAGGAAACGCGCCGTGTGGACCACGAACGCCGGTTGGTTGCGTTGCTTGCGCACCGCCTGCGCCGTGAGGTACGGCGCGTCGGTCTCGACGAGCAGGCGCTCGTCCGGAACGCGCTCGGCTGCGGCGACCAGGTCGGCGGCCTTCGGATAAGTGACGTTGCCGGCAAACGAGAGCCACCACAGCGGCTGCGCGAGGCACTCGTCGAGCCTGCCCGGCATCGAGAAGCAGTGGAGGATGACGCGAAGCCCGGCGGCGTGTTCACGCAGCACGGTCAGCGTGTCGTCCTCGGCCGCCCGTGTGTGGATGACCAGAGGTTTGCCCGTCGCCCGGGCCAGCTCGATCTGCGCGTGAAAGGCTCGCATCTGGTCGGCTTTCGGTGCACGGTCGCGGAAGTAGTCCAAGCCCGTCTCGCCGATCGCCGCGCAGCACGCGTCGGCCGCGAGCTGCTCGAGGTCGGCGAGATCCGCAGTCGCAGAATCCCTCAGCGCTGTTCGGGTGTCGACCGACGGCCGCGCTCACGCCATCGAACTGCGCCGCCGCGGCCAGCGCACTGCGGCAGCTCGCGCGATCCATTCCGACCGTGAGGATGCGGCGCACTCCCGCCGCGCGCGCACTCTCCACCAACTCGCCGTTCGGCGGGTCACACGAGTCCAGGTGAGTGTGGCTGTCGATCACGATGCCGCAGGAGCGTCGGGCTGCGCGGCGCCGTCGCCGGTGGCCCAGGCGAGCTGTTTCGGGAACAGGGGGTCGATCTTCGTCGCCTGCGTCGGCGGAGCGGCACCGAGCCGCGCGAGCTCGTAGTCGAGCGCCGGTGAGCCGAGCGCGGAGAGGAGCTTCTCGGCGCTCTCCGGCAACCACGGATGCAGCAGGACCGTCAGCACGCGGATGCCCTCGGCCAACGATGCGAGCACGACGTCCAGTTCACCGGCCTGGCCCTCCTCCTTGGCGAGCTTCCAGGGCGCGCGCTCCTCGACGTATCGGTTGAGCCTGCGCACGCGGACCCAGATCTCGTCAAGCGCCTGGGTCAGCTCGGCACGGTCGACCAATTCGGCGACGCGATCCGCCAGTCCTTCGAAGTCCTCATCGAGCTCGGGGTCGTGCGCGACCGCCGGAACGGCGCCGTCGCGGTAGCGGCCGATCATCGCGATCGCCCGGCTGGCCAGATTCCCGTAGTCGTTGGCCAGTTCGCGCTCGTAGCGTTCCTCGAAGCCGGCCGGCGACACCGAGCCGTCCTGGCCGAACGACACGTCGCGCAGCAGGTAGTAGCGCAGCGCGTCGGACCCGAAGCGGTCGATCACCTCGAACGGGTCGAGCACGTTGCCCAGCGACTTGCTCATCTTCTCGCCTTCCATGAGCAGGAAGCCGTGGACGAAGATGTGCTGAGGAACCGGCAGTCCCGCGGCCAGCAGCAGCGCGGGCCAGTAGACGGTGTGGAACTTCAGGATGTCCTTGCCGATCAGGTGGTACGTGGCCGGCCAGAACCTGTCCGTCAGGTCCTCGCCCTCCACGGCGAACGAGAGCGCCGTGTAGTAGTTGAGGAGGGCGTCCCACCAGACGTAGACGACCTGCGATTCGTCCCACGGCACGCGGATGCCCCACTCGAGCTTCGCGCGCGAGAGCGAGACGTCCTGCAGCCCGCCGCGGATGAAGGCCAGAGCCTCGTTGTACCGCGAGCGCGGCTGGACGAAGTCGGGGCGCTCGGCGAACAGCGCCTCGAGCGGCTCCTGGAAGTGCGACAGGCGGAAGAACCAGTTGTGCTCCTGCTCGCGGACCAGCGGGATCTTGTGGATCGGGCACGTGTTGCCCTCGCCGATCTCGGACCCCGCCTTGAAGTCGGCGCAGCGCGGGCAGTACCAGCCCTCGTAGTCGCCTTCGTAGACGTGGCCGTTCTGCTTGACGCGGTCGAGCACCTCGGCGACCCGGGAGACATGCCCCTGATCGCTCGTGCGGATGAAGAAGTCATTGGATGCGCCGAGCCGCGGCGCGAGCGCCTTGAAGCGCTCGGCGTTGCGATCGGCGAGCTCCTGCGGCGTGACGCCCTCGCGCTCGGCGGCGAGCGAGACCGGTTCCCCATGCTCGTCGGTGCCCGTCAGGAAGAAGACGTCATCGCCGCGCTGGCGATGATGACGCGCCATCACGTCCGCTGCGATCGTCGTGTAGGCATGGCCCAGGTGGGGCGCCGCGTTCACGTAGTAGATCGGCGTGGTCACGTAGAACGCAGAGCGAGTCATACGTCCCCAACGCTAGCTAGTGGGCCTGCCGCGAGACCTCCGGCTTGACCTCAGGTGCCGCCTGGGCGCGCCACCGGATCCGCAGACACGCGGCTCGACCACGCAACCCGGCGGACCGCGCGAGCGTGAAGAGTCAGCCCCGACCCCAGTGCCGCCCCGAGCAGCGCCAGGCCGAGCCACGCGATCGGCGATCCATGGACCGGCGATGCGCGGCGCGCCGGAGTCGCCGCGGCAACCGGCGGACGCGAAGGCGTGCTGGGCGGCTTGCGACGAGTCGCCGGCGCCCACGTCGATGTCAGCGGCGGACGACTGCGGACCGGCGGCTCGAGCAGCCCGAGCGGATCGCGGTAGCCGCTGCGCGACCCGGCGATGCGCGCGCTCAGGCTGAGTGCGGAACCGGCGGCCACCCGGCCCAGGATCGCTCCCGCGGCCACGGCACGCCCCGGCTGCACGTCGATTGCCTGCAGCCCGACGAGCGTCGCGCGCAGAGCGCCGCAGGAGATCGTCACACCGAGAGCGCTCAGCGGCAGGCGACCCGCGAAGCGAACGCGGCCCGGACATGGTGCGCGAACCGTGTTCCCGGCGGCGGGGCGGATGTGAATCGAGCGCCTCATGCCCGCTGCGTAGGGCGTGCGCGAGTCGAAGCGGTATACGCCGACCAGCAGCGGATGCTCAACCGGCCACATCCATCGGGTGCGGGCATCTGCCTGATCCGCCGAGCGGGCGGGCGAAGCGACGAGCGCGAGCACGCCGGCGAGTGATGCGGCAGTAGCTAGGCGGGCAGCGCGGGGCATCTGCGCGACGCTACGGCCGCTCGCGCGACGCCCTGCCCGATCCGGCGGGGTCGTCGCCACTTCGCAACGCGCCTCTGCGGAAGCGGCCGAGCCGCGTCGCGATCTTCCGCCGTGGCCCCCATGGCCGACCACCTGCGTCGCCGATCAGATCCAGCCCAGCGCGCAGCGTGGCGGCGTTCAGCGATCGGCCACGGCAGCCCTGTAGAGCTCGTTGGCCGACTGCCCCGTCAGCTCCGCGACGATGCTCGCGGCGGCTCGCGGTCGCGCGCCGGCCTCGACCAGGCCGCGGACCGCGTCGACGCCCGCGGCGGCGTCGAGCGCACCGGGCTCAGCGCCTGCGATGACCAGCACCACCTCGCCTCGGGGCGGCGTCTCCGCGTAGCGCGCCGCCAGCTCGGCCGCGGTGCCCCGCACGACCTCCTCGTGCAGCTTCGTCAGCTCACGGCAGACGGCCACGGGGCGCGCCGGATCCAGCGAGGCCAGGACCGCGAGCGTCGCTCCGACGCGGCGGGGGGATTCGAAGGCGACAAGCGTCTCCTCGGCGCAGAGGACCGACTCGAGCTCCCCGCGCCGGCGTGGCAGGAACCCGGCGAAGCGCCACGTCTCCGCGGGGAGGCCGCTCGCGACGATGGCGGTCAACGCTGCGCTCGGGCCCGGCAGCACCTCGACGGCGAGGCCCGCGGCGACGGCCGCCTGCACGAGCACGAAGCCCGGATCCGAAACCAGCGGCATGCCCGCATCGCTCACGAGCGCCACCGTGTCCCCGGCGAGCATCCGCTTGACGAGCCTTGGCGCTGCGCGGCGCTCGGCGTGCGAGTCGTAACGCACGCGTTCGGCGCTGACCCCGTAACGGTCGAGCAGCACCTTGGTCGTGCGCGTGTCCTCGCAGGCGAGCACGTCGGCCTCACGCAGCGCGGCGAGCACTCGCAGCGTCACGTCCTCGAGGTTGCCGATCGGCGTCGGGCAGACGACGAGGCGGCCGGGTGCGGTCAACCTCCGAACTCCTCGAACGCCAGCGTCGCCGCTCCGAGCAGGCCCGCCTCGGCGCCGAAGCGGGCCAACTCGATCCGCGCCACGTCGCGCAACGAGGGCATCGCCTGCTCGGCGACGATCTCGCGCGCGGGCGCGAGCAGCAGTTCGCCGGCGCCGATCGCGCCGCCGCCGATGACGACGACCTCCGGGTTGAAGATGTTCACGAGGCTGACGATGCCGAGTCCCAGACGGTGGCCGACCTCAGCAAGGACGCGGCGTGCGGTGATGTCACCGTCGTGCGCGACCTCGGTCACCAGCGCACCGCTGATGTCGCGGCCGGCGGCGGCCTCGCGCCCCAGCGCCGAGTCAGGCGCAGCGCGGGCCGCCTCCGCTCCGGCGCGCCCGATCGCGTTCCCCGAGACGTAGTACTCGAAGTGCCCGGTTCCCGGACACTCACCCGCACAGGGAGGCCCGTCGAACATCACGACCATGTGTCCGATCTCGGCGGCCCCCCCGCTCGCACCGCGCAGCATCCGCCCGCCCGCGACGATGCCGCCGCCGATTCCCGTCCCCAGCGTCAGCATCACCGCGTCGTTCGCGCCGCGCGCAGCGCCGTGACGCCATTCGGCGAGCATCGCGCAGTTGGCGTCGTTGTCAACCGCGACGGGGAGCCCCAGGCGCTCGGACATCAGCGCCTGGAAGCGCAGGCCGTCGAGCGGCAGATGCGGCGCCGCGGCGATGATGCCCCGGCGGCTGTCGATCACGCCGGGAACCCCAAAGCCGACAGCGGCCACATCGCCGTCGCACGCATCCGTGGCCTCGGTGACCATCTCACTCAGCGTCTCGAGCAGCGCCGCGGTGCTGAGATCGCGCGACGAGCGCTGTGCCCGATGGTGGACCGCCAGTTGCTCATCGACGACGCCGGCGAGCAGTTTCGTCCCGCCGACATCCACGCCGATTACGCACCTGGCCGCCACGAGCGCCACCATATCCGCCGATGGCTGCCGATCCGCCGCCGCCGGAGGATCCCGGCGAGCCCCCGCCGTACCGGACCTACCGGGCACGTCCCCGGTTCCTTCAGCGCAGTGGCGCCGCATCGCTGGACGCGCTTCGACATCGCTCGCGGGAAGACGATGCGCACCGGCGGTCCGATCGGCGCGGCGGACGGCGCCTCGGCAACGCCCTCCCTGGCGGACGCCGGCAGGCTGAGCCAGCGGGCGACCGGCCCGGCCGCAAGAGCAGGCCCGTCCGTCCGCTGCGCGTTCTGCGCTGGATCGCGCTCGGCCTCGTCGGCTGGATCGCCCTCTCGATCGTCCTCTTCCTGTTCAGCGCGCAGTTCTTCCAGGACGGAGTCGACGGAGCCACGAAGTCCGAGCTGTCGGCTGCGGGCGCACCGATCATCCGGCCGACGACCGTGCTGATCCTCGGCTCCGACGTCAGGCCGAAGGGCTCACGGGAGCCGGGCGCGCAGACGAGCGGCCGCGGTCGCTCGGACTCGCTGCAGCTGATGCGCGTCGGCGGCGGGCACAGCGCGAAACTCTCGATACCGCGCGACATGGTCGTCGACGTGCCGGGCTTCGGGCTCAACAAGATCAACGCGGCCTACGCGATCGGAGGAACCGCGCTGGCGGTCAAGACGGTCCGGCAGTTCTTGGGGATCGAAGTTGACCACGTGATCGTCGTCGACTTCGAGAAGTTCCCCGAGCTGATCGACGCGATGGGCGGCGTCGACTACACCGGGGGCTGTGTCGTCTCGCGTATCAACGGCGGCTTTCGCAACGGGGGCTACACGCTGCGCCTGCGCGCCGGAACGACGCACATCGACGGCAAGCAGGCGCTGGCGCTCTCACGGACGAGGAAGAACGAGTGCAACCGGCGCGAGACCGACCTCACGCGCGAGCGCCGACAGCAGAAGATCGTCGCCGCGATGAAGAGTCAGGTGCTCTCGCCGTCCGGCTTCATACGCTGGCCCTGGGTCGCGTGGCGAGCGCCGCAGACGATCACCTCCGACATGGGCGCCCTGGGCCTGACGGGGCTGATGGCGACGATCGCGAGCTCAGGCGACGCCCCGACGCGGATCCTGCGCCCCGACGGAGTCGCGACGCTGCCCGACGGAGGGGCTGGACTGACGATCTCCGACGAATCGCGTCGCCGACAGACCGCGCGGTTCCTGGCCCGCTGAACGGGCGGGGCGCCGCGCGCTCAGGACTTGGGCTGGGTGTCGGCCTTCGGCTTGGAGGAATCCGAGGAGGCCTTGGCCTCTTTCTTCTTCTCCTTCGCCTTGTCGGCCGTCTTCGCGTCGTGCTTGTCGGCGCCGTCGCTGGCGGAGCGCTCGAGCTCACGACTGCGGCGCTTGGTGCCGTAGTCCGTGTTGTAGAAGCCCTTGCCCTTGAAGTGCACGGCGACCGGGTGGAACACGCGCTCGACCGGGACGCCCGTCTCAGGGTCCGTCGTCAGCGCGTCATCCGTCATCTTCTGAAGCACCTCGAAGGTGGTGCCATCCGGCCGTCGGTACTCGTAGATCGGCATGGCCGCAAGAGGATAGAGGATGGCCCCGGCGGCTTGGCACTGTCAGCCGGAGAGTGCCACCGGGTGGCATCCGCATACGATTCGGCCCATGTCAGAGGACGTCGTGACCATGGACAAGATCGTGGCGCTGTGCAAGCGCCGCGGCTTCATCTTCCCCTCCTCGGAGATCTACGGAGGCCTCGGGTCGACCTACGACTACGGCCACTACGGCGTACTGCTCAAGACGAACGTCAAGAACGCCTGGTGGCAGGCGATGCTCAGCCGCGACGACATCGTCGCGATCGACTCGGCGATCCTCCAGCACCCGCGGGTCTGGGAGGCGAGCGGCCACGTCGGCGGATTCAGCGACCCGATGGTCGACTGCCGCACCTGCAAGGCGCGCTTTCGCGCCGATCACCTCGACGACCTCCAGTGCGCGCAGAAGCCGTCAAAGCGCCCGGGTGAGGGCCCGGATTGCGACCTCACCGAGGCGCGCGAGTTCAACCTGATGTTCGAGACGACCGTCGGGCCCGTGAAGGACTCCGGCTCGATCGCCTACCTGCGCCCCGAGACCGCGCAGGGGATCTTCATCAACTTCAAGAACGTCCTTCAGTTCTCGCGCAAGAAGCCCCCGTTCGGGATCGCACAGGTCGGCAAGTCGTTCCGCAACGAGATAACGCCGGGCAACTTCGTGTTTCGCACGCGCGAGTTCGAGCAGATGGAGATGGAGTTCTTCGTCCCGCCGGCCGAGGCGGAGGAGTGGTACCGCTACTGGATCGCCGAGCGCGAGCGCTGGTACACGGACCTGGGCATTCGTCCCGATCATCTCCAGATCCGACCGCACGACGCCGACGAGCTGAGCCACTACTCCTCAGGCACGAGCGACGTCGAGTACCTCTTCCCGATCGGTTGGAGCGAGCTGGAGGGGATCGCCAACCGCGGCGGCTTCGATCTCGGCCAGCACGCCGAGTTCAGCGGCGAGAAGCTCGAGTACTTCGACCAGGGCAGCGGTGAGCGCTACGTGCCGCACGTCATCGAGCCGGCCGCCGGAGCGGACCGCGCGACGCTCGCGTTCCTCGCGGACGCCTACGACGAGGAGGAGGTCACTGCCTCCGGCAGTAAAGATGATGCCGGAGCCAGTACAGGCGAGGGCGACACACGCACGGTCCTCAAGCTCCACCCGCGTCTGGCCCCCGTGAAGGTCGCCGTGCTGCCGCTCGTTCGCAAGGACGGCCAGCCCGAACTCGCGCGGGAGGCCTACGACGCACTGCGCGGCATCGTCCAGGCCGAGTACGACGAAGGCGGCTCGATCGGCAAGCGCTACCGCCGCCAGGACGAGATCGGCACGCCGTACTGCGTGACGATCGACCATCAGTCTCTGGAGGACCGGACCGCGACCGTGCGCGACCGCGACTCGCTGAGCCAGGAGCGAATCGCGATCGACGACCTGCCCGGCTGGATCGCGGGGCGCGTCTCGCAGCCGTGGACCAGTCCGAAGCTCGTGACGGCGTGACGAGAACCTGCGCCTAGGGCAGTCGTGAAGAGACCGCGGACCCGTTACGCCCGCAGCGGCGAGATCGCGATCGCCGTCGTCGCTCAGTGATCTGCGCCGCGGGTCAGTGATCTACGTCACACTTTTCCTGACCCGCGAGTCAGAACCTTTGGCTCCGCCAACGTCACCCGAAGACTGAGAGCAGACCACCCATGGCGACAACGGTTCCCGCCTCGCACGGCGCGAGCGTCACCGACGACATCTCATACACCGACCTCTACGCGCGCTGGGAGCGCGGCAACTGGTCGGCGATGGCGATCGACTTCAGCCAGGACAAGATCGACTGGCACGAGAAGATGACCGAGCAGCAGCGCACCAGCGCGCTCTGGTTCTACAACCTCTTCTTCCACGGTGAGGACGCCGTCACCGACGGCCTCTCGCCCTACATCGACGCGGCGCCGCTCGAGGAGCAGAAGTACTTCATCACCACGCAGCAGGTCGATGAGGCGCGCCACAGCGTCTTCTTCAAGCGCTTCATGGAAGAGGTCGTCGGGCTCGGCGACGGCTCGATGGCCGGCGGCATGCAGGCCACGGAGCACCTGCTGACCTGGGGCCACCGCAAGGTCTTCGAAGCGCTCGAGGAGATGACGCACGCGCTGCGAAAAGACAAGTCGCTCGAACAGCTCTGCCGGGCGATCACGCTCTACCACGTGGTCATCGAAGGGACCCTCGCACAGCCCGGCCAGCACTACATGGAGACCGTCATCGAGCAGATGGACATCCTCCCCGGCTTCCGCGAAGGCATCCGCAACGTCGCGCTCGACGAGCAGCGCCACATCGCGTTCGGCGTCAAGCTGCTGGCCGACGCCTACAAGGACGACCCCGAGATGGTCACGCGGGCCGTAAGCGACGTGATCCGCGAGGTCGGCCCCTACACATCCGCGCTCGCCAAGCCGCCGAACTGGGACGACGGCTACTACCAGTGTTTCGGCTTCACGTACGAGGAACTGGGCTTCGAGGGCATGCGCTCGCTCGAGTTCCGCCTGAAGGCGATCGGCCTCGACCTCGACAACCTCCCCCGCTTCCCGATCCCGATGGACCTCCCGTTCGAGCAGCGCGCCGTGCGCGGCACGAAGATGCTCAAGGCGAACCTGATCGGGCCCGACCGGCCCGTGATCCGTGACGAGGAGGCGATCGCGATCATGTTCGACGCGATACGCCGCCAGGCCGACACCGACGTCGTGCGTCCCGGAACGGTCATCCACTGGGACTTCACGGACCACGAACCGTGGTACCTGACACTGTCGAACGGGCACACGAGCGTCCAGCAGGGCACCCCCGCGCACTCGGACCTGCGGCTCGTCACGCGGTTCGACGACTGGGTCGACGTCTTCGCAGGCCGCCAGGACGCGCGCAGGCTCGTGCTGTCACGCAGGCTGCGGCCACGCGGTGACCTCCGTCTGTTCCTGAGGCTGGGCAGGATCTTCGGCTGAGACCGAGCGCGTGCGAGGATCCGCCCCATGCGGATCCTCGTGACCGGAGCGAGCGGGTTCATCGGCGGCGTCGCCTGCACAACGCTGGGCGAGCGCGGCCACGAGGTGCTCTCGCTCGTCCGACGGCCAGGTTCCGAACCGGCAGGGACGACCGCCGTGCACGGCGACCTCACGGATCCCCGCGGACTCAGCGCGGCGCTGGCGCAGGCCGCGCCGGAAACGGTCCTGCACTGCGCCGCCGAGACCGGCGCGCAGCGCGACGCCGAGAAGCTGCGCGCCGCAAACGTCGGCGGACTGCAGAACCTGATCGATGCCTGCGGCGCGGTCGCCACGCCGCCGAGGGTCGTCTTCACGTCCACCGTCGTCACCGGCGACTCGCACGGCCGTCTGATGACCGAGGACGACTCGCTGCCGGTCGAGACGGACTACGGCCGCTCCAAGCAGGAGGGCGAGCGGATGCTGCTGGACTCCGGCCTCGACGTCGTGATCGTCCGCCCGTGCCACGTCTACGGACCCGGTGGATGGCTCGCCCACGAGATGATCCCGCTGCTGCGGCGCCCCGGCCGCATGGCGATCATCGGTCGCGGCGACAACCTCTGGGATGTCGTCCACGTCGAAGATGTCGCCGCCGCCTGCTCGCTCGCCATCGAGAGCTCACCGCCCGGCGAGATCTACCACTGTGCCGACGACACGCCGACTACATACCGCGAGTTCATGACGCTGACGGCGGACGCGATCGGGGTGGGAGCGCCACGCTCGATCCCCGTCTGGCTGGCCCGCCGCATCGCCGGCGCCGGACCGGTCGCAGCGGTCGTGCGCTCAGGCCGCACGTCGAACGCCAAGCTGAAGCTAGAGCTCGGCTGGCGGCCGATCCACCCCGGCTGCCGCGAGGGACTCGCGGCGACCGCGGCGGCCCTCGAAGGGCGCCACTAGCGTCAGCGATCGTCGAGCAGCGGACGCACTGCTTCGCCGCAGGCCCGCAGCAGACCGGCCGGGTCGCGGTGCGGCTCGGCGAGCATCCGCATCGTCGCTCCGTCGCCGACCGCGAACAGCAGCTCCGCAACGTCCTCCGGATCCCCGCGCAGGCGCAGAACGCCGTCCGCGTCCTTCTGGGAGAGAACGTTCGCCACCTCGCTGCGCATGCCCGCAAGCAGGTCGTGGACCTCCGCGGCGATCTCCGGGTGGCGCCGGGCGAGCGCGAACAGCTCGAGCAGGACCGTCACGAACTCCGGATCTTCGTCGACGCTGGCCCGCAGTGAGGCTACGAGCACGTGGATGACCTCGTCGGCGTCGCGCGCCGCGACCAGGCGGCCACGCAGTACGGGCAGCCGTGTCGCGGTCTCCCGCCGCACCACCTCCGCCAGCAGGCGTTCCTTGGTGCCGAAGTAGTAATGCAGGAGGCCGCGCGACACGCCGGCCTCGCGTGCGACGTGATCGAACGTGGACGCTGCCACGCCGCGGCGCGCCACCGACGAGCGCATCGCGTCGACGATCCGCTGAGCCTTCTCGCTCTCGATCGTCCGCGCAGTGGCCGATGCCTCCATCCGCGCGGATGCTAGCCAGCCGGCCGACCGGCCGGCCAGCACCCGGGCGTGCGGATGTCAGTCGGAGCTGGTCGCGGCGGCCTCAGCGTCCTCGGCCGCTTCCTTCGAGGCGTTCTTCGAGCCGCCTGACTTCTTCGCGGCGGCTGCCGGAGCCTCGGGCTCCGGTGCGGCAGCCGCTGCCGCAGGGGCCGGCGGCGGAGCGGTCGTCGACACGTAGTCGAACTCCTCTTCGGCCCCGAAGAGCGCGTCGAGGAGCTTGTTGCGCAGTCCCTCGCTCAGGGCGATCGCCAGCGCAGCGCCGACAGCCGTCAGCAGCAGGAACCGCCCGCGGCGGCGCTTGCGCGGCTTGTCGATCAGATGTTCGCGGGCGGTTGCGATCGACTTGCCGGTCGCCTTCAGCTCACGATGCAGCTTCTTGTCGTCGAACACCGCCGACGCGAGGTTGCTCTCCTTCTTGAGACGCTCGTACGCCGCCTGCGCCGCCTCGTACGCGGTCTTGGCGTTGTCGCGAACCTCGGGGTCCTCGAGCGCTCGCTTGACGTAGGGGTGGTCCAAGAGCTCCTGGACCGTCTTGGAGGGGTTGCCGGATCGTGCCATGCGTCGTCTCCCGTCGTTCGGCTTCTCTTGCGAGCATATCCCCACCGGGCGGTTCGCGAGACGCACGGCGATCAGGTCGAGCTGCCGCGGCTCAGACCTCGTACACGGCGCCTTCCGCGGCCACCAGCACGCTGTCTCCGAATGCCTGCTCGGCGGCGCGGCGCGCGAGCTCCGTGTCGAGCTCATCGGAGAAGTGCGTGATCACGAGCCGCGATGCGGATGCCCGTCGGGCATGCTCGCCGGCCTCGGCCGCGGTCAGGTGTCCGCGGATGCCGTCGCGCTCCGGGCGCGGCAGGGTCGCCTCGAGAAACAGCAGGTCGGCATCGCGCGCGAACTCGACGATCTGCTCGTTCGGGCTGCAGTCCGAGCCGAAGACGCAGCGCGCGCGCCCCGCCGACGGCGCGACCTCGACGGCGAACGCCGGGAGGTAGTGCGGGACGAGTGCGAAGCGCAACCGGAGAGGGCCGACATGGATCTCGTCGCCCTGCGTGTACTCCTGCGTCGCGAACGCCGTGTCGATCAGCTTGTCGCTCCCCCACAGCCCACCGAGGCGCCGCAGGACGTCGACCCCGCCGCGCGGCACGAACAGCCCGGGGCGGGACGGAGTAGCCGTCCCCGGGTAGCCGGCGACCGGCACCGGCTGCTGGCGCGGCGAGTAGGTCAGCGCATACGCGAACGGCACGAGATCGAGGCAGTGATCGGCGTGCATGTGCGTGACGACGACTGCCGACACGTCCACGTATTCCAGGCGCTCGCGCAGCTTGGCGAAGACTCCGTTGCCACAGTCGACGAGCAGGCGGGTGTCACCTTCCTCGACGAGGTAGCCGCTGCAAGCTCCCCCCGCGTCCTGCCAGGAGGGGGACTTCCCCAGCACCGTTATCCGCATGTTTCGCCCAGTCCTTCCACGGAGTGCGGGGACTCTACCCGCGGAGCCCCATCAGCCGCCGGAGTGATCCATTACCCGCTCAGCGAGAGCCCTGAAGAAGTCCGATCGCGTCACGACGCCCACGACGGCCCCATTGTCGGTCACGGGCACGATCAACACGCGATGGTGGAGGAAGATCTCGCCGACCTGTGCGTCGGCGGCATCAGCGCCCACGTCGACGTGCTCGGTGTTCGTGTAGCGCGCCACCGGCTCATTGACGCACCCGGACCGCCGATCGATCGTCTCGTCCAGCGTGTGCGTGACGAAGCCCGCGTAGCCGAGCTGATCGAGATACCCGGGGAAGAGCGCGGCGATGAACTCCCGCTCGCCGAAGATGCCGTACAGCAGGCCGTCCGCGCTGACGATCGGAATCGCCGGGAGCCCCGATTCGATCAGACCCTGCAGAGCGTCCGAGACGGGCTGCCATACCGACACGACGGGGGCATCCCTCATCGTCTGTTCAATGATTGACCTGGGCATCGGCGCGTTTCCCCTCAGACGTAGCGCAGCGTGATGTAGGCAGTTGCGATCAGGAGCGAGACGAAGGTCACGGGAATGCCGAGTCTGGCGAACTCGAGGAACCCGATGCGCCGTCCGGCTCGTTCGGCGAGGCCCGAGGCCGCGACGTTCGCCGCAGCCGCGATGACGGTCGCATTGCCACCGAAGCAGGCGCCCAGGGAAAGTGACCACCAGTAGGCATCGTCGTCGCCCTGGTTGAGCTGCTCGACGACCGGGATCATCGCGGTCGTGAACGGGATGTTGTCGACGATCCCGGAGGCGATCGCGCTGAACCAGGTGATTCCCAGCAGCTCGGCGGTGCGGTCCCCGCCCGTCACGTCCGCAATCGCGTCGGCCATCTCTCCGATCGCGCCGGTCTCCTCCAGCGCACCGACGAGGACGAACAGGCCGATGAAGAAGAAGATCGTCGGCCACTCGACGCTCGCCAGCGTCTTGTCCAGTGACTGCGACGTGAGCAGCAGCATCAGGGCGGCGCCGGCGAGCGCCACCGTCGCCGGCTCGATGTGAAGCGGTTTGTGCACGAAGAACAGCAGGATCGTTCCGATCAGCACCGGCAGCAGCCGCTTCAGTTCCTTGATGTCCTCGATCGCCTTGCGCGCATCGAGTGCCATCACGCTGTCGCGTGCGGAGTCCGCGATCCGCAGTCGTTTCCGGTACCAGAGGTAGAGCAGGCCGATCACGACGGCAAAGGTGACGATCGCCACCGGGGCGAGGTTCACGATGAACTCGGAGAAGCTGAGACCGGTGGCGCCGGCGATCAGGATGTTGGGCGGATCGCCGATCAACGTCGCCGTGCCTCCGATGTTCGATGCGAAGATCTCGATCAGGACCAGCGGGATCGGGTCGATGTCGAGCGCATCAGCGAGCAGGAACGTGATCGGCACCATCAGCAGGACCGTCGTCAGGTTGTCCAGGAACGCAGACAGGAGCGCGGTGGCACCGCCGAGCAGCAGCACCAGCGCAAGCGGACGGCCCTTGCTCGCCTGTCCGGCACGGATCGCGAGGTAGGTGTAGAGCCCGGTCGTCTCCGTCAGCTTGACGACGACCATCATCCCGACGAGCAGGCCGATCGTGGCCCAATCGATCGACGCGATGGCGGCTTCCTGGTCGATCGTCTGCGCGAGCAGCACGATCACCGCGCCTGCAAGGGCGACCTTCGTGCGATCCACACGCTCCGTCGCGATCAGCGCGAGAACGACGATGAAGACAGCGACTGCGAACGTCACGAACCGGCTCCCTCGGCGTCGACAACGAGTGCTGCCGACCAGGCTTCCCGGCTCACCGCCGAGCAGCCTAGGGCATCAACCACCGAGGACGCCGCCCCGCCCCCCCAGTCCTGAGCGAGGGCTCGCGGCTGCCTGGCAAGGACACAGGGAGCGAAGCCTGCCGCTGCAGGCGAGCGACCGAGGACGCCGCCAGGCACCGCGAGACCCGCTCAGGAGCTCAGGACGAGTGGAGGGCTGCCTGCTCGGCAGCACTGGGAAACGCCCAGGTCGCCATCCCGCGGCGCTCCTGGCGGAAGACGAAGCGCATCTGGCTCGGCGGGCGCAGACCCTCAGGATGGTCCGGGCGGTAGGTCGTGCAGGGCTCGTCGAGGCTGAGCGCGCAGAGCATGTTGCGGTGGAAGAAGCAGTTCTCGCACGAGACCGTCGGCGCTGCCGCCCTTCCCTTAGCCATGCGTTCCGTCGCCTCCCCTTGCCTTGATCGGTCGTGGTGCGATCGGCAGAGAAGCACAGCGCCAGCGAGCCGTGCAACGCCGCTCTTCGCACAGCGCACGTTTTTCGTTTCCGGCATCGATCGGGTGATCTCGCATCGGCCGCGTTTTCAGTGCGCGCGAGGCGCGTCTCGTAGCCTTGGCGCCCCGTGCGGATCCTCGTGACCGGAGCAAGCGGCGCCATCGGCGGCACACTGATCCCCGAGCTCGCGGATCGGGGTCACGTGCTGCGCGCGTTCGCGCGCGACGCCACACGAGTGCGGTGCGAGGGCTTCGACGAGCTCGTGATCGGCGATGCCGTGAGTGGCGCCGGCGTCGCCGAGGCCCTCGACGGGGTCGACGTGGCCTATTACCTGATCCATTCGATGGAGCCCTCGGCAAGCGACGAGCGGGGCTTTGCCGAGCGAGAGCTGACCGCAGCGCGGGGGTTCGCGGCGGAAGCTCGCTTGGCCGGCGTCCGCAGAATCGTCTACCTCGGCGGCCTCGTGCCGCGCGGCGTTGCGGTCTCTCGTCACCTGCGTTCCCGACTGGCCGTGGAGGAGGCCTTGCTGGAGGCGGCTGATGAGGCCGTCGCACTGCGGGCGTCGATCGTCATCAGCGCACGTTCGCGGTCCTTCCGGTTCCTCGTCCGCCTCGTCGAGCGCACGCCCGTGACCCTCCTGCCCACGTGGAGCCGTTTCCGCACGCGGCCGATCGACGGACGGGACGTGATCGCGTATCTGCGCGAGGCGGCGCTCTCGCCGAAGGTCGCCGGGCAGCTGTCGCTCGATGTCGCGGGACCAGACGTGCTGACCTACGGCGAGATCGTCGAGCGGATACGCGATGCGCTGCTGCTCAACCGTCCGCGAATCGACCTGCCGTTCGCCCTGACCCCCGTCGCGAGCGTCGTGGCCGCAGCGATCGCCGGCGAGAACGTCGAGTTGGTGTCGCCGCTGATGGAAGGGCTCGAATGCGATCTGCTGCCGCGTGACGACAGCGCGCACCGGCTGTTCGGTGTTCGCCTGCACAGCTTCGACTCCGCGGTCGAGCGCGCACTCGGCGAATGGGAGCGCGAGGAAGATCTCGCGGCACGGTGATCGCTCGTGGCTGAGGTCGTAGCGGAGATCCAGATCGACGCGCCCCCGCAGCGCGTGTGGGAGATAGTGCTCGACCCTGAGCGGCTCGGTGATTGGGTCACGATTCACCGCCATCTGGGCCGCCACGACAGCGGTCCGCCGCGCCAGGGCTTCAAGATGACCCAGACGCTGTCACTGCGCGGTGCGCCCTTCAGAGTCAAGTGGGAGCTGGTCAGATGTGAGGAACTGAGAGTCGCCGAATGGCGCGGTGCCGGGCCTGCCGGGTCACGCGCGGAGACCGAATACCGCCTCGCGGAGCGAGACGGCGGGACCCGCTTCTCCTACCGCAACGAGTTCCACCCTCCGCTCGGCCTGCTGGGACGAGTGGCCGAGCGGGCAATCGCCGGCAACGTGCCGAGGGTCGTGACACAGAAAACGCTCGAGCGCCTCAAGACGCTGTGTGAGCGTGCTCCTACTGATTCACCATAACCAGTCCGGCCCATTCGCAGGTTATTGGTAGAGTCACACAAACCATTAGTGTGTTTCCTCGCGAGCACGCTGCACCTGACCGGAGGAACAGACCATGGCGGACTTTGTCGATCAGAAGCGCAAGGAGATGGAGGCGCGCCTAGTCGAGCTACGCCCCTCGGTGGACGAGTTTCACCGCCTCGAAGCGGCTGTAGCCGCGCTGCAGAGCGTCGCGGGACCGGCGGCGGCCAAGCCCGCTCAGGCGCGCCGCAGCGCAACGACGCGCCGCAGGAAGGCGGCCGCGAAGCCCGGCCGGGGCAAGCGCGGGCGTCCCAAGGGCAGCGGTCAGCGCGGCAGGCAGGCGCTCGAGCTGGTGAAGAGCCGGCCGGGCATCACGATTCCTGAGATCGCCGAGGCGATGGGCATCAAGCAGAACTACCTGTACCGCGTGATGCCCGCGCTCGAGAAGGACGGGCTGGTCAAGAAGCAGGGCCGCGGCTGGCACGCGAAGGACGCTGCGTAGACGGCCTGGGTGGCCGGCGCCGTCGCGCCGGCCACCTCGACCTGACTGACCATCTTGGAGGGTGAAGGCGCCTCACCGGCTATAACGCCGGCGGCCTCCCGGAGTTGCGGTCGGTCTAGATCAGGCCGAGCCCGGCGACAGCCTCGCGCTCCTCTACCAGCTCGGCCGCGGTCGCGTCGATCTTCGCGCGCGAGAAGTCGTCGATCTCCAGCCCCTGGACGATCTCGAAACCGCCGCCCGAGCACTTGCACGGGAACGACGAGATGATGCCCTCGGGTACGCCGTAGGAGCCATCGGACGGGATCGACATCGACACCCAGTCGCCGTCGGGCGTGCCGTTGACCCAGTCGTGCATGTGGTCGATCGCCGCATTCGCGGCGGATGCCGCCGACGACGCACCGCGCGCTTCGATGACCGCGGCGCCACGCTTGGCGACCTTCGGGATGTACTCGCTCTCGTACCACTCGCGGTCGACCAGTTCGATCGCGGGCCGGCCGTTGACCCTGGCGTGAAACAGATCGGGGTACTGCGTCGTCGAGTGATTGCCCCAGATCGTCATGTTCGTGACGTCGCTGACGGTCGCTCCCGTCTTCTGGGCGAGTTGCGCGATTGCGCGGTTGTGGTCCAGGCGCGTCATCGCATGGAAGCGGTCCGCGGGCACGTCGGGTGCGTTGCGCTGCGCGATCAGTGCGTTCGTGTTCGCCGGATTGCCGACCACGAGCACCCGGATGTCATCCGCGGCGCCCGCGTTGATCGCCTTGCCCTGGGGTCCGAAGATGCCACCGTTCGCTTCGAGCAGATCGGCGCGCTCCATACCCGGGCCACGCGGCCGGGCGCCGACCAGCAGTCCGAAGTCGGCAGCGTCGAACGCCTTCACCGGGTCGTCGTGGATGTCGATCCCGGCGAGCAGCGGGAACGCGCAGTCGTCGAGCTCCATGGCCGTGCCCTCGGCGGCCTTGACGGCCTGCGGAATCTCGAGCAGGTTCAGGTGGACCGGCCGGTCGGGGCCGAGCAGTTGGCCCGAGGCGACGCGGAAAAGCAGCGCGTAGCCGATCTGGCCGGCGGCTCCGGTGACTGTGACCTTTGCGGGGGTGCTCAAGAGCTCATCTCCTGTGGGTTTGGGTGCAAGCTACCGAGCCGCTCAGGCCATCGCCCGCTGCAGGCCCTCATCGATCGACGCAAGGAACTCCTGGGTCGTCTGGAACGGCTGGTCGGGTCCTACGAGCAGCGCCAGATCCTTCGTCATGCGCCCGCTCTCGACCGTCTCGATGCAGACCCCTTCCAGGGTCTGGGCGAACGCCGTGACCTCGGGCGTCCCGTCCATGCGGCCGCGCGCTGCGAGGCCACGTGACCACGCGAAGATCGACGCGATCGGATTGGTCGACGTCGGCTTGCCCTGCTCGTGCTGGCGGAAGTGGCGTGTGACGGTGCCGTGCGCGGCCTCGGCCTCGACGGTCTTGCCGTCGGGTGTCATCAGGACGCTCGTCATCAGGCCGAGCGAGCCGAAGCCCTGCGCGACGGTGTCGGACTGCACGTCACCGTCGTAGTTCTTGCAGGCCCACACGTACCCGCCCTCCCACTTCAGCGCCGCCGCGACCATGTCGTCGATCAGGCGATGCTCGTAGGTGATGCCGGCGGCCTCGAAGTCGGTCCTGAACTCGGCGTCGAACACCTCGGCGAAGAGGTCCTTGAAGCGCCCGTCGTAGCGCTTCAGGATCGTGTTCTTGGTCGACAGGTAGACCGGGAAGCCGCGATCGAGCCCGTAGCGCATCGACGCCCGCGCGAAGTCGCGAATCGAGTCGTCGAGGTTGTACATCGCCATCGCGACGCCGCCCCCGGGGAAGTCGTACACGTTCAGCTCGACCGGCTGGCCACCGTTCTTCGGCGTGTAGGTGAGCGTCAGCGTGCCTTCGCCCGGCACGACCATGTCCGTGGCGCGGTACTGGTCGCCGAAGGCGTGGCGACCGATCACGATCGGCTTGGTCCAGCCGGGGACCAGTCGCGGGATGTTGCTGATGACGATCGGCTCGCGGAAGATCACGCCGCCGAGGATGTTGCGGATCGTGCCGTTCGGCGAACGCCACATCTGCTTGAGGCCGAACTCCTCGACGCGCGCCTCGTCGGGCGTGATCGTCGCGCACTTGACGCCGACGCCGTGCTGCTTGATCGCGTTGGCCGCGTCGACCGTGATCTGGTCGTCCGAGGCGTCGCGGCTCTCGATCCCCAGATCGAAGTAGACCAGCTCCACGTCGAGGTACGGAACGATCAGCTGTTCCTTGATGAACTGCCAGATGATCCGCGTCATCTCGTCGCCGTCCAGCTCGACGACCGGGTTCTGCACCTTGATCTTCGCCATGCGTGTCCTTTGGAGTGGAGCGGCGCAGGCTAGTGGACCGGCTCGCGCGACTGCGCCGTCCCGGGATCAGCATCCGGCTCGCGTGCCCCCGGGCGCGCGCGCGGCGCCGGCCATCCGGCGCGCTGCGCACGTGCGGTCAGGTGGCCCGCACCCGCGCACGGGAGTAGCGTTCAGGGCATGATCGCCCGCGAGCCGCACGCGCCCTTCAGAACCCACCAGGTCTCGAACCAGCCACCGCCGCTGGCCGGAAGGAACCTCTTCCTCGACAACCTCCCGCTCGTCGAGGCGCTGGAGCGCGAGGGCGCCGGCTGGGCGCGCGAGCGCGCGATCGAGGTCGGCGAGTTCTGGGGCGGCGAGCCGATGGCCTGGGGCGAACGGGCCAACACCAACACACCGGTGCTGCGGACCCATGACCGCTACGGGAACCGGATCGACGAGGTGGACTTCGACCCTTCCTGGCACCAGCTGATGACGGCGAGCGTGCGTGACGAGCTGCACGCGCTGCCGTGGCGGACCGACCGAGCCGGGCGGGCACGCCGCGCGCGCGGCGCTGTTCATGACGGCGACCCAGGCCGAGGCCGGGTTCGCGTGCCCGACGACGATGACCTACGCCGCGATCCCCGCACTTCGCATGCAGCCCGAGATCGCGGCCGCCTGGGAGCCGCTGCTGACCTCCACGAGCTACGACCCGGAGCTGCGCCCGGCGAGCGAGAAGGGCTCGGCGCTCTGCGGCATGGCGATGACCGAGAAGCAGGGCGGATCAGACGTGCGCAGCAACACGACGTTCGCGACGGCGCTCAACGGCGGCGGCGCGGGCGCGGAGTACGAGCTGGTCGGTCACAAGTGGTTCTGCTCAGCGCCGATGTGCGACCTGTTCCTGGTGCTCGCGCAGACGGACGAGGGACTGTCGTGCTTCGCGCTGCCGCGAATCCTCCCGGACGGGACCCGCAACGCGTTTCATCTCCAGCGCCTGAAGGACAAGCTGGGAAACCGCTCGAACGCCTCCAGCGAGGTCGAGTTCCACGGCGCCTGGGCCCAGATGGTCGGCGAACCCGGCCGCGGCGTGCCGACGATCATCGAGATGGTCGGGCACACCCGCCTGGACACCATCGTCGGCGCGGCCGCGGGGATGCGCTCCGCCGTGGCCGCGGCGTGCTGGCACGCCGCCCACCGCTCCGCGTTCGGCAAGCTGCTCAGCGAGCAGCCGCTGATGCGCAACGTCCTCGCCGACCTCGCGATCGAGGCCGAGGCCGCCACGGCGCTCGCGATGCGCATGGCACGCGCCTATGACGACGCGCCCGGGAACGAGGCCGAGGCCCACCTCAAGCGCCTGGGCACCGCGATCGGCAAGTACCACGTCTGCAAGCGCGCACCGCAGCACGCCTTCGAAGCGCTCGAGGTGTTCGGGGGTGTCGGCTTCGTCGAGGAGTCCGGCATGCCGCGCATGTACCGCGAGGCCCCGCTCAACTCGATCTGGGAGGGCTCGGGCAACGTGATCGCACTCGACGTGCTGCGAGCGCTTGCGCAGTCGCCGCCGGCGCTCGACGCGTTCTTCGCCGAGGTCGACCTCGCCGCCGGTGCGGACGCACGCCTCGACGCGTTCACCGATCACCTTCGACGCGAACTGGGCGACGTCGAGGCGATCGAGATCCGCGCGCGCCGCGTCGTCGAGCACATGGCGCTGGCGCTCCAGGGCTCGCTGCTCGTGCGTCACGCGCCGCCGCAGGTCGCCGACGCCTTCTGCGCGGCCCGCCTGGCAGGCGACAGCGGTCTGCACTACGGGACGCTCCCGGCGGCGGCTGACCTGGGCGCGATCGTCGCTCGTCACACGCCTGCGGGCTGATCCCCCGGCCCGCCCGGGCGCCCCCTACGATTGAGCTCGTGTTCGGCGAGCGCAGCCACCAGCTGTTCCGCGTCTTCGGGATCCGGATCGGTGCCAGTACGAGCTGGTTCCTGATCCTGTTCCTGATGATCTACTGGATGTCGGACTACTTCACGAAGGTCCTCCCCGAGTCGTCCAACACCACCGCCTACCTGATCGCCGTGTCGGCGACGATGCTGTTCTTCTTCTCGCTGCTGCTGCACGAGCTCGGCCACGCTCTGATGGCCCGGCGCCACGGGATCGACACCGCCGGCATCGACCTGTGGCTGTTCGGCGGCGTCGCCAAGCTCAGCCGCGACTCGCAGACGCCGAAGGAGGAGTTCCAGGTCGCCGCGGCCGGGCCGGCGGTGACGGCGCTGATCGTGGTCGCCTGCCTCGCGGCGGCGGCAGTCGGGTCGCAGTTCTCGGGCGTGGTCGACACGGCGAGCTTCCAGGACGTCGACTCGACGCCGACGGTCGCACTGATCGGCTGGCTCGCGGTCGTCAACGTGTTCCTGCTCGCCTTCAACCTGGTGCCGGCCTTTCCGCTCGACGGCGGCCGGATCGCCCGCGCGATCGCCTGGAAGCTGACCGGAGACCGCAACCGCGGGACTCGTTTCAGCGCACGGCTGGGCCAGGTCTTCTCATGGGTGCTGATCGGGCTGGGTGTGCTCGCATTGCTCAACGGCTCGATCATCGACGGGCTCTGGCTGGGCCTGCTCGGGCTGGTTCCTGGGGTCGGCGGCGACCGGAGCAGTCGCGGGGACGCGCTTCTCCGAGCGACTCGGCGGCGTGACGGCCGGCGATGTGATGGACGAGCATCCGATCGCGATCCCGGCCCGGGCCACCGCGCTCGAAGCCGAGGACGAGTACTTCCTTCGCTATCGCTGGCCCTGGTTCGCGATCGTCGACGAACTGGGCCGCTTCAGCGGCGTGGTCAACGAGGACCAGGTCCAGGTCGCGATCCGCGGCGGCCAGCCGGCACTCACGATGGCTGAGCTGATCGGCTCCGCGGGCGCCGACAGAAATGCGGCGGTGCCCCGCGACACGCCCGTCGAGGAGATGCTCGGGCTCGAGGCCGTCCGGCGGCTCGGCGCGGTCATGGTCGTCGACGCTGACCAGCGCCTCTGCGGCGTCGTGACCGCCGAGCAACTGGGGCGCGCAGTCGCCGCCGCGGCGAGCCCTCAGGGCTGACGGGCTCGTCCGCCGATCCCGACCGCGGCGGCCTGTATTTCCTGCAGGCGCACGGCCCGAGGCGCCTGCCACCGCTCAGCCATGGCCGTATAGAGTCCTCCCGCCGGACCCCTAACGCGCCGTAACGAACCCCCCAAGAGCTACGCATGCCCGCACACGACGTCCTCATCATCGGCGCAGGCCTCGCCGGCCAGCGCGCCGCCCTCGCCGCCGCGCAGAAGGGCGCGACGGTCGCGATCCTCAGCAAGGTCCACCCGGTGCGCTCGCACTCGGTTGCGGCCGCTGGCGGCATCAACGCGGCGATCAACCCGGCCGACGACTGGCGCTCACACGCGTACGACACCGTCAAGGGCTCCGACTTCCTCGGCGACCAGGACGCGATCGAGATCATGTGCCGCGACGCCCCCGCCGAGGTGCTGCACCTCGAGCACATCGGCGTCACGTTCCACCGCAACGACAGCGGTGAGATGGACCTGCGGGCGTTCGGCGGCGCCTCGATGAAGCGGACGGCATACGTCGCCGACATCACCGGCCAGGCGCTGCTGCACGTGCTCTACGAGCAGCTCATGAAGTACCACGAGGTGATCGACCGCTACGAGGAGTGGTTCGTCACCTCGATCGTGCTCGACGACGACGGCGCCAGTGTCGGCGCCGTCGCGCGCAACATCCGCGACGGGCGCATGGAGACCTTCTCGGCCAAGAACGTGATCCTCGCCTCCGGCGGTGCGGGACAGTGCTTCAAGCCGACGACGAACGCGCTGATCTGCACAGCCGACGGCATCGCGCAGGCGTACAAGATCGGTGCACCGCTGATGGACATGGAGATGATCCAGTACCACCCGACCTGCCTGGTCGAGAACGGCTTCCTGATCACCGAGGGCGCGCGCGGCGAAGGCGCCCATCTCCTGAACTCAGAGGGCGAGCGCTTCATGGAGAAGTACGCGCCCAACAAGATGGAACTGGCCTCGCGAGATGTCGTCTCGCGCGCCGAGCAGACGGAGATCCTCGAGGGCCGCGGCGTGGGGCCGGACGGTGTCGGCATCTACCTGGACATCACCGTCGTCCCGAAGAAGCGCACGCTCGAGGCGCTGCGCGAGATCGTCAACATCGGCAAGGACTTCGCCGGCGTCGACATCACGCAGGAGCCGATCCTGATCCGGCCCGGCCAGCACTACATCATGGGCGGCGTCAAGACCGACATCAACGGCGCTACCCCGGTGACGGGCCTCTACGCAGCCGGCGAGGTCGCCTGCGTCTCGGTGCACGGCGGCAACAGGCTGGGCGCGAACTCGCTGCTCGACACGCTGATCTTCGGACGGCGGGCCGGCGAGCATGCCGCGGACCGCGCGGCCGGCATGCCGATGCCGACCGCCTCCGACGCGACCCGTAAGCGCGACGAGGAGATGATCGCCGACATCCTCGATCGCCCGAAGACCGGCCGCCGGATCTCGGCGATCAAGGACGAGCTGGGCACGACGATGAACCGTCACGTCGCCGTCTACCGCGACGAGGACGGGCTGGGGCAGGCGCACGAGGTCGTACGCCGGCTCAAGGAGGAGGCCAAGACGGCCTACGTCGACGACAAGGGAACGGTCTTCAACCAGGACGTGCTCGGCGCGATCGAACTCGACTACATGCTCGACTGCGCCGAGACGACCGTCGTCGCCGCGATCGAGCGCAAGGAGTCACGCGGGGCCCAGTTCCGCACCGACTTCCCCGGCCGCAACGACGAAGAGTGGCTCAAGCACATCGACATCTCACGCAACGGCGACGAAGTACCGCACGTCTCCTACTCCCCGGTGACCATCACCCAGTGGCAGCCGGAGGAGCGCAAGTACTAGAACCAGACCGCACCGACCGAGGACCGCGATGGCCGAGTTCAAGCTGAGGATCCGCCGCTACGACCCCGAATCGGGGCAGGCCCCCTACTGGGCCGAGCACACCGTCGACCTGGAGCCGCACCGCTCCGTGCTGGAAGGCCTGCTCCAGGCCAAGGCCAACGACGACGGCTCGATCGGCGTGCGCTGCTCATGCCGCGCGGCGATCTGCGGCTCGTGCGGCGTGCGCGTCAACGGCAAGCCCGGACTGGCGTGCCACACGCACCTCGACGCCGCGCTGGCGAGCGCGAAGGACGGCGTGATCGAGGTCGAGCCGATGGGCAACATGCCCGTGATCAAGGACCTGATCGTCGACATGGACGCGGTCCACTGGAAGAAGATCCAGCGCGTCACGCCGTGGCTGATCAACAAGCAGCCGATTCCCGAGCGCGAGTACATCGTGCCGCGCGAGTCGATGATCGACGTGACCCAGTCGATGGCCTGCATCCAGTGCGGCGCGTGTGTCTCGGACTGCCTGTCGATGGAGGTCGACCCGCTGTTCGTCGGTCCGGCGGCCCTCGCCAAGGCGTACCGTTTCGTAGGCGACCCGCGTGATGCCCAGCACAAGCAGCGGCTCAAGGACCTGGCCGAGGACGAGCACGGCATCTACACCTGCACCCACTGCTTCAAGTGCATCGAGGCCTGCCCCAAGGGCGTCGCGCCGATGAGCCAGATCATGCGCCTGCGACGGATCGCGGGCAACGACCACGGCATCGATGACCGCAACAACGGCTATCGCCACGAGCACGCCTTCGTGACCAACATCGAGCGCAACGGCCTGCTTCACGAGGCCGACCTGCTGCCGGATTCGTACGGCGGGAGGTTCCATCCGCGCGCTGTTCCGGAACTGGTCGGCTCGCTGCCCGTGATCACGATCGCGCTGCTGCGCCGCAAGGTCACGCCCGCCAAGGCGCTGCTGCACCAGCACAAGGCACCGGACGGCGTGAAGAAGATCTACGAGACCGTCGAAGGACGCGACGAGCGCGTGGAGCTGAACCTGTACATCACCGGCCGTGACGAGGACAACGAATGAAGGTCGCCTATTGGCCCGGCTGCGTGAGCCGCGGCTTCACCCCCGAGCTGCACGGGTCGATGGCGCAGGTCGCGCCGCTGCTCGACATCGAGCTCGTCGAGCTCGACCGCGCGAACTGCTGCGGAGCCGGCGTGATCGCCGAGCACAGCCAGGAGCTGGCCGACACGCTCAACGCCCGCACCTTTGCGCTCGCCCAGCAGGAGATCGGCAAGGGCGCCGATCTGATGATGAACATCTGCTCGACCTGTCAGGGCGCCCAGTCGGAGTGTCAGGAGCGTCTCGACGCGAACGCCGAGTACCGCACGCACGTCAACGGAACGCTCTCCGGCGAGGGTCTCAGCTACGAGCAGGGGATCGTCAACAAGAACTTCCTCTGGGTGCTGGTCGAGGAGATCGGGCTCCCCGAGCTGCGCTCCCGCGTGAAGCGGCCGCTGACCGACCTGAAGGTCGGCCCGTTCTACGGCTGCTACATCGTGCGCCCGACCGACCGCCTCGGCATCGACGAGGACAACCCGCGCGACTCGTACCTGGCGCAGGTCATCGAGACGCTCGGCGGCACCGTCATCGACTACGCCGGCTCGCACAAGTGCTGCGGCTTCCCGATCATCACGATGAACAAGGCCGCCTCGCTGACGCAGGCCGGACGGCACCTCGGCGACGCGATGGACGCCGAGGCCGACTGCCTGGTCACGCCGTGCCCGCTGTGCCACCTGAACCTCGACCTTCAGCAGCCGCTGGCGGCACGCCAGACCGGCCGCACGCTTGACATGCCGGTGCTTCACCTGCCCCAGCTCGTCGGGCTCGCCCTCGGACTCGACCCCAAGGAGCTCGGGCTCCAGCGGCACGTCGTGAAGCCGACCTCGGTGATCGACTGGTCGCAGTCGGTGGTCGCCGGCGTGGGCGCGGACGGCGGCGGCTGGTAGCGGGCGCGGCGGCGCGATCGCCGCCGCCGAGGAGTTCTCGCCGCTTTTTCGCACGGAGCGCTCGTTTATCTTCAGGATGCGTCCATATGTACCCGCCCGGGGTATATGTTCTGAGCCCGATCGCGGTAACTTCGGGGGGCATGCGTCTGGAGGGGCATTACGACCCGCGCGCCGACATCGCCTGGCTGCGATTCGAGGACTACGACCCCCAAACGGCCGTTGACGAGGAGATCGACAGCGGCATGCGTGAGTTCGACCCGCCGACCGGGCGGACCGTCGGCGTCGAGGTGAGACGGGCGCGCAAGCGCCTGCCGGCCGAGTTCCTCGACATGCTGCAGCGCCCCCCGGCGAGCGCCCGCGAGCGCGGCGCCATGCACGTCGGCGTCGAAGCCCACCGCAGGCTCGAACAGCTGACCGACGCCTGCGGCTGACCCGGCGCGCCGACGCTAGGCGCGCGTACCCACGAGCCCGCGCTCGACCGCCAGCTCAGCAAGCTGCACGGTGTTCAGCGCAGCGCCCTTGAGCAGGTTGTCGCCGACGACGAAGAAGTTGAGGCTGTGCGGGTCCGCCAGGTCAGCACGAACGCGGCCGACGAATGTCTCGTCGCGCCCGGCCGCCTCCAGCGGAGTCGGCGCGTCCCTGACCACGAGGTTCGGGAACGCCTCGAGCGCCGCCAATGCCTCGCGGACGTCGACGGCGCGCTCGAAGCTCGCGCGCACCTGGATCGCGTGGCCGACCATCACCGGCACGCGCACGCATGTCGGACTCACCGAGAGACCCGGCAGGTCGAGGATCTTGCGGCTCTCGTTCTGGAGCTTCATCTCCTCGTCCGTGTAGCCGTTGTCGCCGAGCGCGCCGAGCAGCGGCACCACGTTGTAGGCGAGCGTGTTCTCATGGACGCGGTGCTCCACCCGTGCGGCGGCCTGCGCGCCGTCGCTGACCAGCATCGCGATGTCCTCGTGCAGCACCGGCACCTGCATGGCGAGCTCGTCGATGCCCTTCTGCCCTGCACCACCCGCCGCCTGGTAGCTCGTCGCGACCATCGCGGTCATTCCGAAGGCATCGTGCAGGGCCTTGGCCGGAAGCATCACGACCATCGTCGTGCAGTTCGGGTTGGCGACGATGCCCTTGCGCGCACCGTCGATCGCGTGCGGATTGACCTCGCTGACGACGAGCGGGACATCCGGGTCCATGCGCCAGGCCGACGAGTTGTCGACGACGACCGCGCCGCCCGCGACGAAGCGCTCGGCCCACGCACGCGAGGTTCCGCCCCCGGCGCTGAACAGCGCCAGGTCGTAGCCGCCGACCGTCTCGTCGCTGAGCGGCTGGATCGTTCCGTATCCGGGAAGATCGCGGCCGGCCGAGCGCTCGCTCGCGAACGGCACGATCTCGCTCGCGGGCAGCCCGCGGCGCTCGATCGTGCGCAGGATGATCTGGCCGACCGCCCCGGTCGCGCCGACGACGGCGATCCTCATGAGGCGAACTCCCCGAACGGCTGCTCGGGACGGATCGTGTCGTCGCCGCTGAGCTCGAACGCACTGTGCAGTGCGCGGACGGCATCGGGCACGCGATCGCCCTGGATCACGCAGGAGATCTTGATCGGCGACGTGGAGATCATCTCGATGTTGATGCCGCTGTCGCCGAGAACGGTGAACACCTTCGCCGCTACGCCGGGGTGCGTCTTCATTCCGGCGCCGACGATCGACACCTTCCCCATCGCCTCGTCCGTGGCGATGGCGTGGATGCCGAGTTCGCCCTTCAGCGGCTCGAGCGCCCCGCCGGCGGCACGCAGATCGTCGCGCGGGACCGTGAACGACATGTCCGCAGGCGAACCGGGCGACTCCGGCTCGTTCTGGATGATCATGTCGATGTTGACGCCGGCCTCCGCCAGCGCAGTCGTGATCCGCCCGGCGGCTCCCGGCGTGTCGGGAACGCCGAGCAGCGTGACGCGGGCCTCGCCGGTCGAGTGGGTGACAGCTGTGATCAGCGGGTGTTCCATGGTCTCCTGCTCGGAAAGGACAACGGTACCGGGACCGTCGTCGAAGCTCGATCGGCAGTGGATGCGCACGCCGTGCGTGCGCGCGTACTCGACACTGCGCAGCTGCAGCACGCCCGCACCGGAGGCCGACATCTCGAGCATCTCCTCGAACGAGACGACGCTCAGCTTGCGCGCGTCGGGCACGATCCGCGGGTCGGCGCTGAAGACGCCGGGCACGTCGGTGTAGATCTCGCAGACCTCCGCGCCGACGGCCGCAGCGAGCGCGACTGCCGTCGTGTCCGATCCGCCGCGACCCAGCGTAGTCACGTCCCTCGAGGTCGAGACCCCCTGGAAGCCCGCCACGAGCACGATGTTGTCCTCGTCGAGCGCCTCCATGATGCGGTCGGCGCGCACGTCGAGGATCCTCGCCTTGGTGTGCGACGTATCGGTGACGATGCCGGCCTGTGAGCCGGTCAGCGAGATCGCGCGGTGGCCGAGGTCGTTGATCGCCATCGCGCAGAACGCGCACGAGACGCGCTCCCCCGTCGACAGCAGCATGTCCATCTCGCGCGGGTCAGGGTTCTCGGAGACCTCGAACGCATCGTCGATCAGGCGGTCGGTCTCCTTGCCGCGAGCCGACAGCACGGCCACGACGCGGTAGCCCTCGTCGCGGCTGCGCACGATCCGTCCGGCCGCGCGCCTGAGGCGCGCGGCGTCCGCGACCGAAGTGCCGCCGAACTTCATGACGATCGTGCCCATGCTCATCGAGCGGTCAAGGATACGTTGGGGCGCGCGGCCCGCTACAGCTCGCGCCGGCCCATCATCGCCCGGCCGAGCGTGACCTCGTCGGCGTACTCGAGGTCCGCGCCGACCGGCAGGCCGGATGCCAGACGCGTCACGGCGACGTCCGCCATGCGCTCGTGGATCGCCCGCGCGACGTGGAGCGCGGTCGCTTCGCCCGTCGTCGTCGGGTTGGTCGCGAGCACGACTTCACGCACCGCAGGGTCGGCGGCCTCGATCCGAGCGTACAGCTCGTCGATCCGCAGGTCCTCGGCGCCGACGCCGTCGATCGGCGACAGCGCGCCGCCGAGCACGTGATAGCGCCCCCGGAACTCGTGCGTGCGCTCGATCGGGATCACGTCGCCGGGCTCCTCGACCACGCAGATCAGCGAGGGGTCGCGACGCTCGTCCAGGCAGATCGTGCAGCGCGGGCCCTCCGCGAGGTTGAAGCAGACCTCGCAGAAACCGATCCGCTCCTTCACCTCACGAATCGCGTCGGCGAGCAGGACGGCGTCCTGCGGATCGGTGCGCAGGATGTGGAACGCAAGCCGCTGGGCTGTGCGCGGGCCGATTCCCGGAAGCTTGGCGAGCTCCGTGATCAGGCGCTGGACTGGGGCGGCGTGCACGAGGCTCTAACGGACGCGGGGCTGCGATCGCGCCGCTGTCACATCCCCGGGAGGCCGAGGCCGCCGAGGCCGCCCGCGACGCCGCCGAGCTTGGACTCGGCGAGCTTCTGCGCCGAACGGATCGCCTCGTTGGCCGCCGCCGTCACCATGTCCTGAAGCAGCTCGGGGTCCTCCGGATCGATCGCGTCGGGGTCGATCGTCACCGCTTTCACCTGCAGATCGCCGGTCATCCGCACGGTCACCATCCCGCCGCCGGCCGATGCCTCGACCTCCTCGTGCTTGAGCTGCTCCTGGGCGGCCAGCATGTCCTGCTGCATCTTCTGGACCTGGCGCATCATCTGCTGCATGTTGGGCGGCTGCGGCATCAGTCGGTCTCCTCGGAGGGGTCGGGGACGATCTCCTCGGCATCGAACTCTTGCACGAGCCGCGCAACCAGTTCGTCACCCGCCAGCGGCGAGACGGCGGCCGCGCTCTCGATCTCGCGTATCTCGTACGCCAGTCGCAGGGCGGCGCCGGTGAACGCCGCCAGCGCCTCGCCGAGAATGCGACGGTGCTCGGCGTTCTCCGCGGCGATGCGGCGGTTGAAGACCTCGGACGGCGGGAACGCGATCACCAGCGCTCCGTCGACGATCTCCACCGGGCGGGCGCTGCTCAACGCTGCGCCGAGCATCGAGGAGTCGGCGCCCGCCGTCTCGAGGATCGCGGGCCAGACATCGATGACGACCTCGATCGTGAGTGCTGCGGCAGAGCGGCGGGCGCTGTGCGGGACGGCGGCCTGCCTGGCGCAGCCGCGGACGGCTCCTGCGCGCGCTGCCGCGACGGGCGCCGGATGCGGGTCCGGCGGCCTCGCAGGCTGGACGTCCGCGGGCGGCCTCGACTGACGACCGGGAATCCGGCGGCGGCTGCAGGTTCGGGCGCCGACGGCGCCTCGTGTACGACTGCGGGCTGCGGCTCGGCCGCAGGCGGCGGCGCGCCGCCTCCGAGCACCGGCGGCGCGTCGCGATCGGGTACACCCGCGCTCTCGAGCCGCGCGATCCGGGCGAGCAGCGCCTTTGTCGATGCGTCGACCTCCGGTGTCGCGGTCTTCACGAGCGCCAGCTCCAGATGCGTGCGCGGGTCGGCGCCATCCTTGATCGCGCGGAGTGCCGACGCGAGCAGGTCGAGCAGGCGCACCAGGTCGCCTGCGGGAACGCGCTGCGCCTGCTCCGCGAGGCGCTCGTCACGCTCGGGCGTCACGCGCAGCTCGTCGGGAACGCGACCAAGCGTGCGGACGACCAGCAGCTCGCGGGCGTGGACCTCCAGGTCGCGCGCGGCGATCGCCAGGTCACGGCCGGTCGCGGCGAAACGCGCCGCAGCGTCGAGCGCCGCCGCCGCGTCGTGGGTGGCGACCGCATCGAGCGCGCCGAAGAGGACGTCCTCGTCGGCGGCGCCGAGCACGGCGAGCACGTCTGCGGCGGCGATGTCGCTGCCGGTGTAGGTGACGAGCTGCTCGAGCGTGCCGAGCGCATCGCGGAAGGATCCCGTGGCGTGCCGTGCGAGCAGCGCGAGCGCGTCGGGCGCGATCGAGATCGACTCCTGCTCGGCGACGCGGCGCAGCACCCGCGAGAGCTGCTCGACGGTCGGGCGGGCGAAGTCGAAGCGATGGCAGCGGTCGACGACCGTCGGGAGAACCTTGCCGGCCTCCGTCGTCGCGAGCACGAAGATCGTGTTGGGCGGCGGCTCCTCGAGCGTCTTGAGGAACGCGTTCCATGCCTGCGGCGAGAGCATGTGGGCCTCGTCCAGGATGTAGACCTTCGAGCGGCCCGAGACAGGCGCGAAGGCGACGCTCTCGCGCAGGTCGCGGATGTCGTCGACGGAGTTGTTCGACGCGGCGTCCATCTCGATGACGTCGAGCGAGGTCGCGGTCTGGATCGCGACACACGGCTCGCAGGTTCCGCACGGCTCGACGGTCGGGCCGCGCTCGCAGTTCAGGCACGCGGCGAGGATCTTCGCCATCGAGGTCTTGCCGGTGCCCCGTGATCCGACGAACAGGTAGGCGTGGTGCACCTTGCCCTGCTCGATCGCGTTGCGCAGCGTGCGCACGACGTGCTCCTGGCCCACGACGTCCGCGAAGCTGCGCGGGCGATGGCGGCGATAGAGCGAGGGGCCGGCGGACACGGACGGCCAGTGTACGTACCTGGGCGGCGAGCCCCGTGACGGCGCGAGTAGGGTCCCGCGGCATGGACGAGGAGCTGCGCGCGAACCTGCTGGACTGGCTGCGAATCCCCTCGATCTCGACCGGCGAGGGCAGACCCGGCGGACCTGCGTCGCGCCGCCGAGCAGATCTGCGAGCTGGTGCGTGCGGCCGGCGGCCAGGCCGCACCTGACGAACGTTTCGGTGGCAATCCGCTTGCCGTCGGCGAGCTGCCGAGCCTCCGCTTCCAGGCGCCGACCGTGCTGATCTACGGCCACTACGACGTGCAGCGGCATCGGCGACCCGGCAGCGTGGACAAGCCGCCGTTCGAGCCGCAGATCCGCGATGGTCGCGTCTACGCGCGCGGAGCCTCGGACGACAAGGGCAACTTCCTGCCGCTGCTCCGCGCCGCGTGTGCGATGGCGCGTGAGGGCTCGCTCCCGGTCAACGTCCGCGTTCTCGTCGAAGGCGAAGAGGAGGCCGGCGGCGAGGCTGTCGCCGCTGGGTGCGGCGGACGAGCGCGGGGCCGACTGCGCGATCGTCATTCGACGGCGGCATGGAGGACGAGCGAACGCCCGCGATCACGATCGGGCTGCGCGGGATGGTCGCCGCATGGCCGACGGTGCGCGCCCAGCCCCGCGACCTGCATTCCGGCCTCTACGGGGGAACCGTGCTCAACGCCGTCCACGTGCTGCACGCTGCGCTCGCGCCGTCCTGCCCGGACCCGACGGACGGTTGCGCGACGAGCTGCGTGAGGGCGTCGTTGCGCCCGCGTCGGAGGCGAGCTCGAGTCGTGGGCGTCGCTGCGTCCCGGCGCTGAGGTCCTGGAGGAGGTCGGGCGCGGTCGAGGTCGCCGCGGACGCCGGTGATGCCTCGTACCGCGAGCGGACCGGCGCCGAGCGCCTCGCTCGACGTGAACCTGATCCAGCCGGTGAGGAGCGTACGATCGTGCCGGCGCGGGCGAGTGCGTTCCTGTCATGCGGCTCGCGCCGCGGCAGGACCCGCAGCGGCTCCGCGCGGGCCTCGACGGCCTGCTGCGCGCGGCGCTGCCGGACGGTGCAGAGCTCGAGACGCGCTGGACGCCACGGCGCCGCCCTCGCTGATCGACGTTCGCGGAGGCCGGCGATCGTGCTCGCGCGCCGCGCGATCGAGCGCGCCACCGGGATGCGCTGCGCGCTCGACCCGCGCGGCGGCTCGATCCCCGTCGTCGCGGACCTGGCGGCGAAGGGAATGCCCGTCGTCGTGAGCGGGTTCGCCGTCGCGGCCGACGACATCCACGCGCCGAACGAGAGCCTACCGGCTCGAGGCGCTTGAACTCGGCGAGCGAGCCTCGCGCGAGATGCTGGCTGGCGCTCGCAGAGCTGCCGCGCGCGTGAAGGCCGCGCGCAACGGCTCGGCGCCCGTGCCGCCCGGCTTGCAGTGGGTCTCGCGGCGCTCGCCGTAGCGTTGCTGGCACTCGCGGGGACGGGGCTCGTCAACTACGACACGCTCTACTCGCTCGTCTGGGGGCGCGAGATCGTCGAGGGCCGGTCACCGGACCTCGACGTGCCGCTGGCACCCACTCCCCACCCGCTCGGGACACTGCTCGGCGTCCTGCTGTCGCCGCTCAGCCTGGCAAGCGATGCCGGTGTGCACGGGCAGGCGGCGACCACTGCCACGCTCGTGCTCGCCTTCCTGGCGCTCGCGGCTCTCGGACTGGTCACATACGCGCTCGGCAGCGCCTGGTTCGGGCCGTGGGCCGGCGCGCTCGCGGCGGCCATCATCCTGACGCGGCGCCCGGTGCTCGACTTCGGCGCGCGCGCGTACATCGACATCCCGTACCTCGTGCTCGTGCTCGGCGCGCTGCTCGTCGAGACGCGGCGCCCGCGCGCCGGTGCGCCGGTTCTCGTGCTGCTCGCCGTCGCAGGACTGATCCGGCCCGAGGCGTGGCTCTTCTCCGCCGCCTATCTGGCTTACCTCGCCGTCGGCGGGTTCGATCTGGGGCGGCTCGCACGACTGACCGCGATCGCCGCGATCGGGCCGCTGCTGTGGGCCCTGAGCGACCTGATCGTCACCGGCGACGCACTGCACTCGCTCACCGGTACGCGCGACACGGCGCGCGAACTGGGGCGGGTGACAGGGCTCGACGACGTGCCGGGCACCGTGCCGCGCCGCATCGGCGAGATCCTGCGTGAGCCGGTGCTGATCGGCGCCGCCGGAGGACTCGTGTTCGCGTGGCTGTGGCTGCGCGACCGCGCACGGCTCGCGGTCGGTGCAGCGCTGCTCGGCCTCGCCGCGTTCTGCATCCTGGCCGCGTCGGGCCTGCCGATCCTCGGGCGCTACCTGCTGCTGCCGGCGACGATCGGAGCGATCCTCTGCGGCGCGGGGGCCTTCGGCTGGATGGCACTGCCCGAGGGCGACACGCGCCGTAGGCCGTGGGCCGCCTTCGGGCTGTTGACGATCGTCCTGCTCGTCGCCTTCGTGCCCGCCCAAGTCGACCGGATCGACGGGCTGCGGCAGGCGCTCCAGCGCCAGGACTCGATCCAGGACGACCTGCGGGCACTCGTGCACCGGCCCCCTGGCCTGATCTCCCGTTCGTGCCTGCCGACCGGCGTTCCCAACCACCGTCCGATCCCACTGCTCGCACTGTGGCTCGACCTGCCGCCGACCGAGGTCGTCAGCCTGCAGCGCGGGCCGATCGCCCGCGGCCAGTACGTTGAGCCGGCCAGCGCCGGCGTGGCGCGCGACTACATCCTCGACCGGCGCGATCTGCGCAGACTGGTCCCGCCACCTCCGGCAGGCTTCCGGCTCGCCGGAGGCAACCGCTCATGGCGTGTCCACGAGCGCTGCGCGACGCTCGAACGCTGAGCCGTCGCCGACGGCGCGAAGTGGACCGTGCACCCTCGTTCGAAGCGGATCCCGCGGGCACCGGCGTCAGGACAGGACTCCGGCTCGGGGATTCCCGCTACGCCCGCCGGGGGCCGCTTAAGGCTGCTTCCTTCCGGACCTGACCTGGTTCACGGCTCGACGTCGCGCGGGACCCGGGCCATCAACGCCCTACTCGACGTGGCGACACCGCAGGCCCACCCCTCGAGAGGGGATTCGGCCTCGCTAGAGCGGATTGCGAGCGACAGGGCACCGCTACCTCCCCGCCTAGCACGGTCCGCGGCAAGCCTAGCGGTACCCGCAGCCGCGAGGACGATCAGACGGGCTGCGGCTCGGCGGCGCCCGCGCCCAGATCCTGCTCGTGGTAGGAGCGCAGCAGCCGGTCCTCCTCGTCCTTGCCGGGGAATCTGAAGAAGACGAGCGCGGCGCCGATCACGATCGCCACGATCCCCGCGAGGTACGCCCACTCGTCCCCCTGGAGGAACGCGGACTTGGCGGCCGCTGTGATCTGGCTGGCGTACTGCGGGTACTGCTCCGCCGTCGCCTCCGCACTCGAGAAGGACTTCGTCAACTCGGTCTGGACGCTGTCGGTGATCTTGTCCTTGTTCGGTGCCGCCGCGATCGAGGCGCTGATCGCCGAGGCGTACCCGGCCGTCAGCAGCGCCCCCAGGATCGATTGCATGATCGCCCCGCCGAGGTCACGCTGGAGGTCGGCGGTGCCCGATGCCATCCCCGCACGGCTGACCGGCACCGAACTGGTCAGCGAGCGCGAGGCCGGGGTGCCCGCAAAGCCGACGCCGATCCCGATCAGCGCGTAGCCGAGCCCGACCTTCCAGTAGGCGATGTCCTCCCTCCAGAGCAGGAGCATCGTCAGGAAGCCCAGTACGCAGAACACGTAGCCGATCAGCAGGGTGAGACGCGCGCCGCGCGCTTCGACGAGCTTGGCCGAGCGCGGCGCGACGATCACCATCATCACCGCCGCGGGCAGGATCGCGAGACCCGCGTCAAGCGTGGAGTAGCCGAGCACGTTCTGCAGGAACTGCTGGCCGATGAACATCGCCCCCATGAGCGAGCCGAAGACGATGATCCCCGCGCACGCCGCTACCCAGAAGATCCGCCTGCCCGCGACGTGCAGGTCGTAGAGCGGCACCGCGACCCGACGCTCACGGACCACGAAGACGATGCCGGCCGTCAGCGCCAAAGCCGCCAGACCGAGTACGAGCGCCGTTTCGCCCGGCACCGGCGCGAAGTTGATCGCCAGCACGAGCGCCGCAACGAGAAGCACCGACAGGATGCCGCCGAGGTTGTCCACCGGGTCGGTCCCCTCGTTGACGTGCGCCGGCACGTAGCGGAGCGCCGCCAGCAGGGCCACGACGGCGAGCGGCAGCGTGACGATGAAGACGGAGCCCCAGTCGAACTGCTCGAGCAGTGCGCCCGAGACCAGCGGGCCGAGCGCGGCGATCGCCCCGCCGATCGCCGACCAGAGCGCGATCGACCGGGTCCGCGCCGGGCCCGACCACAGCGCAGTGATCAGCGCCAGCGTCGTCGGGAAGGCCATGCCGGCCGACAGTCCCCCGACCACGCGGGCGACGAACAGCACCTCGATCGAGGGCGCCAGCGCGGCCACGAGCGAGGCGGGGATCGACAGCGCCATCCCCATCACGAGCATCATCTTGCGCCCGTAGCGGTCGCCGAGGGCGCCGAGATAGAGGACGGATGCCGCGAGTCCGAGCGAGTAGCCGACTGCGACCAGGTTGAGCCACGTCTGGCTGGCGTCGAACGCCTTGCCGATGTCGGGCAGGGCAACGTTGGCGACGGCAAGGTTGAGGTTGGCGACGCCCGCGACGAGGATCAGCGTGCCGAGCACCAAGCCCGCGCGTGCGGGCACGCTCGAGGCCGTTGCCGTGCTGCCGGTCGTCGTCATCGCGCCGCCCACCCTTTCATTCCGTCGGCCCGGTTGCGGCGCGGCGGCGGCCGCCCCGCTCAGCGCACGTACGCGCCGGGTTGGTGCGGCGCGCCGCCGAGGGGGGGAAATTCGGCGGCGCGCCGCGCCCGGGGCGCGGACGCTTGGCCCTGGCCCTGACCCGGAGCGGCCTCGCTGCCGCCGCGTCCCTTCCTGGTGAACGGCGGCGCGTTCAACATCCGGATCACGCAGTCAACGTAGACGCGACTCCGGACGGCTCGGCGAGCCCGCCCACGCTACATCGTGCGAGCGCGCGTTCAGCGCTCGACGAAGTAGGCCCCGTGCCCCTGACCATCGGAGAAGAAGCGGCTCGTGACGGTCTTCTTGCGGGTGAAGAAGTCGACTGCGTCCGTGCCGTGCGCGTGCAGATCCCCGAGGAACGAGTCCTTCCAGCCCGAGAACGGGAAGAAGGCGACGGGCGCGGCGACGCCGATGTTGACTCCGACCATCCCGGCCTGCACCTCGTGGCGGTAGCGTCGGACCGCCGAGGCGGACTCGGTGAATATCGACGTCCCGTTGCCGAAGCGGCTGCGGCCGACGATGTCGATCGCCTCGTCGAGCGACGCGGCCCGGATGACCGTGAGCACGGGGCCGAAGACCTCTTCCTGAGCGACCGCCATGTCTGCCGTGACCGCGTCGAGGATCGTGGGACCGAGGTAGGCACCCTCATCCGGAAGGCCGGCACCGGCGCCACGGCCATCGACGGCGAGCGTCGCACCGTCCGTCACCGCCCGATCGATCCAGCCGGCGATCCGGTCGCGCGCGGCGCACGAGATCACCGGCCCGACGTCGGTCTCCTCGTCGATCCCGTCGCCCACGCTCAATGCCCGCGTGGCCTCGACCAGCGGCGGCATCAGCGCCTCGTGGGCTTCACCGACGGTGACGACGACCGAGCCCGCCATGCAGCGCTGGCCCGCCGCGCCGAAGGCCGATCCGATGATCCCGCTGACCGTCTGCGGGATGACCGCGTCCGGCATCACGACGATGTGGTTCTTCGCGCCGCCGAGCGCCTGCACGCGCTTGCCGGTGCGGGCCGCGCCCTCGTAGACGAGCTTGGCGACGGGCGCCGACCCGACGAATGAGACAGCGTCGATCCCGGGGTGCTCGAGGATCCCCTCGACCACCGCGCGCCCGCCGTTGACGAGGTTGACGACACCCGGCGGGAGGCCGAGGCCGTCGAGGACCTCGAAGGCGATCTGCTGGGTGAGCGGGACCTGCTCGGACGGCTTGAGGATGAACGCGTTGCCGCAGGCGATCGCGAACGGCAGGAACCAGAACGGCACCATCGCCGGGAAGTTGAACGGCACGATCGCCGCGCAGACCCCAACCGGCTGGCGCACGGTTTCGCAGTCGACGTTGCGTGCGACGTCCTCGAGGATGCGGCCCTGCATCGTCGTCGGCACCGCGCACGCCGCCTCGACCATCTCGATCATCCGAGCGACCTCGGCCCGCGCGTCGGCGATCGTCTTGCCCATCTCCGTCGTCACCGAGCGCGCAAGCTCCTCGCTGCGGGCGTCGAGCCCTTCGCGCAGCGCGAACATGAAGCGCGCCCGCTGGATCACGCTCACCGCGCGCCAGGCAGGAAGCGCTGCGCGTGCGGCCTCGACGGCCGCGTCGAGGTCGGCGCGCTCGGAGAGCGGAACACGCGCAAGCAGCTCGCCGCTGGCGGGCGCGACGACGTCAAGCTGCTCCTGCGCCTCGACGGGCGTCCACGCGCCTGCGACGTAGTTGTCGAGCGTCCGGATCGATGTCGTCGTCATCGCCCCAGGATTGCACTCCGCAGGGGGCGGTGCCCGTCATCGCGGGCCATCAAGTCGGTTCGCCGGAGCGCCCCGCGGTTCTCGTACACTCGGAACTCGTCCCGGGCGCGTAGCTCAGCGGGAGAGCGCTCGCTTCACACGCGAGAGGTCGCTGGTTCGAAACCAGCCGTGCCCATCGCCGTTCATCGTCAGATCAGGGGAGAGCCCGCGGACGGGGCTTCCGCGTTTCTGGGGCTGTGGCGGGGCGAGCTCGTCGACGGGCCGCGGGCGACAACTTGCCCGACCGTGGACCGTTACAGGTCGCGTTCGTATTCGCGCAGGAAGCCTTCGAACGTCCGCAGATGGTTCTGCTCGTCAGCGAGAATCGTGGTGACCAGATCCTGCGTTACCGGGTCCACCCCGTCCGTCGCCTGAATGAGCCTGTTGTAGTGGTCGATCGCGCCGCGCTCAGCCTCGATGACTCCGCGTACGACGTGGACGAGATCGAGCGAGTCGGCTGGGGGCTGAAGCGAGTTCTGGCCGGGCCGGAACTCCATCGAACCCGGGACCGTGCCGTAGAGCTCCTTGATTCGCTTGGCGAACTGCTGCGCGTGACCGAGCTCCTCGAGGACGTCAGCGGCCAGCGACTCGACGATCTCCTGCGCCCGCGCACCATCGGGGTTGGTGGAGTTGGCGATGTAGCTCATCACCGTCTCGATCTCCATCCAATACGCCTGTACCAACAGGTCCACGATCCCCGAGCGGACGTCCGCCCGCTCGTCGGAAAGGATGTCTCCAGCGCCTGCGCTCATGGGTCGGTCTCCTGCTTCATTTGACTGTCATCACCTGACCGCGACCACGCCGGCGTCCGAGCGTTCTCCTCGCGGCTCTGAACGACATGCCGGCGCGGACTCCGCAAGCGTATCGCCGCGGCGCGTGGAGACCGAGCCGAACGGCGTGTGCATGAGCCAACGACAGCGGCCCGCTTGCGCGGGCCGGGGTCGGAGAAGGAAAGGTCTGTCAGGAGGAGTTGCTGCGTGTGGGTTCACCTTCTCGAACGTGGCTCAACGCTTCCTAAACGGCCGCTATCGATCTCGTAAGACCACGGTCCGGCGGCAGCGTCAGAGGAACGTTCCGGCCAGGCTGTAGTCGACCTTGCCGGCGATCGACGGCGTGTTGACGAAGTCAGGGGCGTCGAGCCCGGTGCTGACCTGGCCGCGCAGACCGACGTCGGTCGGCTCGCCGCGCGAGTCGAACGACATGTAGACGCCGGCGCGCGCGTTCGCCTTCAGGCCCGGCAGCTTCCCGCCGGCTCGCGCGCCGACGAACACGGTGGTCGAGCCGCTCGCGACGTCGTAGCCGACCTGAGCGAACGGACTCAGGACGTTGGGCAGCGACACCTGGATCGAGACCGACTCGCAACTGACCTTGAACGAGGCGAAGTCGATCGAGAAGGCGATCTTCACCGCCTGGAGCTCGGGCGGGCAGGCGCCAGGAAGCGGGAAGTCGGGGCCGCCGTCCTCGCCGGACGGGATCGCCGCCGGGCGCGTTGCCGCACTCGTCCTTCTGCAGAGCCTCGATGTCGGTCCACGAATAGACCTGGAGCACGACGTGGCTGGCGTACAGCGACATGATCTCGTGCTCGGCAGCGGCGAAGATCGCGCGCTGGTTGATCGGGTCGGAGTAGTTCGCCGCGATGCCGGTGGCGTAGCGGTGGAACTCGCGAGAGAAGGCTCGCATGTGGCCTTCCGCCTCGCGTATCAGCGCGAGCCAGGTCGCGTGATGCGCCGCCGTCGCCGGCTTGGCAGCGAGACCTCATGCACGCGCCGATCTGCATCGGACGTCGGGTTTCCCTGCTGGCACTCGCTGCGGATCCTCTCGACCTCGTCCTGCCAGCTGCGGTATTCCTGAAGCACGCGGTCCGGCATGCTCGTCAGGGCGGCCTTCGCCGCCGCGATCTCGGGCCGCTGGCGATCGCGCTCGTTGAAGAGCCCCAGGATCTCGCCGGTGCGCCGCGCCTCCAGCGGAGGCTTGCTCGCCATGTTCGCGGCCATCGCCTCGAGCGCTTTGGTCGCTTGTCCATACAGCGATTCGGCGTCCGCGTAGCGCTGATCCTTCAGCGCCTTCCACCCGGCGGCGCTCGCGATCCCGGACTCCACGGTCGCAGGAAGACGCAGCTTCGGCGGCTCGCCGGGCCTGCCGATCGAGAGGTCGAGCGCGTCCGCGGCGCGCGGCTGGAACGCAGCTATCTCGACGCCACCAGAGGCCGAGCGGCGTTGGCCCGCGATATAGGGGGCGACCGCGGCGGTGATGCGCCCGCGGCACAGGCGCGCCATGGCCAGATTGAGATTGGCCTCGGAGAGCAGCGGCTCGACGCTCACGGTCCGCAGCAGCACGCGCTCGGCGTCGGGATAACGGCGAAGCGCGATCAGCGCGAACCCGCGGTTGTTCAGCACGAGCGCCCGCATGCCGATGCCCATCGGCATCCGCCTGGGCGCGCGAAGGCGCTCGGCCCGCGCGATCAGAGAAAGCGCCTCGCGCGGCTTGCCGAGCCGGGTCAGCATCACGCTCGCGTTGAGCAGGTGCAGCGGGTTGCGCGGCTCGCGCTCCTGAGCTGCCAGGAACCCGGCGAGCGCCCCCGCCGGGTTCTTGGCAGCCGTGGCCGCCACCGCGAGGTCCTGCGCCTGACGAGGTCGCTTCGCGCGCCGGTCGGCCTGGAGCCGCGACAGCGCGCGGCGCCCGGCCATGCGCTTCAACAGGGAGCGGCTCCGTGCGAGCGCCTTCGGGGTGGAGATCAGCGCGGCGCTCCCCGCGCGGCCGCGCGGGCACTGGGGGCGCATCGCGCGCAGTGCAGCCGTCGTCACGGAGGCCGACTGCGTCTCGCGGGTATCGCTCAACGCGCTGACCGGGAGGCTCTGGCCGAGCGCGGCCGACGGCACGATGAGCGCTAACACCGCCACCGGCACGGGGCGCACGAGCGCTCGTGGGATCATTTTTGACGACCGTACCGGGTTTGACCTCCCGCGTTGGGAAAGGGGGCCCGAGGCGGGTGCGCGTGCTCCGGCCTGACGACCCCGATCGCTGTCGAGGCCGTCAGGCGGGCGCGCTTGACTGCAGGGCTGAGGTCAGCCCGCGGTGCCCCGGATCAGTACGGAGAGCTTCTGCTTCTTGGTCGTCTCGACGGTCGCCGTGACGCGGACACTGCGACCGCGCTTCAGCAGAGCCGGGCCCTTGGGGGCTCGCGGCTGGTAGAGCGTCATCGTCACGATCCTCGCAGCGTCCGGCAGACCGGCAACCGACACGGTGCGCCCCTTGACGCGGACCGACGTGCCGGCGGCCGTCTTGCCCGCGCCCGCCTTGAGCTTCACGGTCAGGCGCTTGCGGCCCTCGAGATTGACGCGCAGGCTCGACGCCGGGCGACCGGTGGCGAGCTTGCGGGCCAGCACGGCCGGGACCGTGAAGCTGACGCCCTTGACTGCGGTCCGGCTTTCGACGCGGAGACGCAGGCCGCTGCCACCGTGGGTCCGCCACTGCGATGCCGAGAGAACCGTCGTGCACGGCACGGCGCGCAATCTGAACGTGAACTTGCGCGTCTTCCCCTTGCGCGGCTTGATCGTCGTCACGAGCTTGTGTGTTCCGGGCTTGATGTCGGCCGGCACGAGCTTCAGCGCGTAGCGCGAGCGCGAAGCCTTCATCGGGCGCCCGTCAAGCGTGTAGCGGACGCTGCGCAGACGCTTGGCGTCGACCGTGACCAGCCAACGCTCCTGCGCGGACGCCGCGTCGGTCACCCGGATGCGCTGGCGCACCGAGCCTGATCCCTTGACCTCGATCCGGCGGTAGCCGACACCACCGGCCAGCATCACGCACCTGCCGGCGGCGTTGACGCCGTCGGGCGCGGCTGCCGGGGTCGGTGCGACGGGGGTGGATGCGTCAGCTGTCGGCGGGGTGGCCGCAGGCGTCTCGGCCGGGGGCGTGGTGGGCGGAGTCGCCGCGCCCGTCGCCCGCACGGCTGCAGTGCTCGCGGACGCCATGCCCGCCGAACCGACGGCGTTCGTCGCCGTGACGACCACGCGCACCGAATGGCCGACGTCGTCGCCGGTCAGGTCGTAGGTCGAGTCGGTCGCGCCAGGGATGTCGACGCAGTTGGAGCCGTCGGCGTCACAGCGCTGCCACTGATAGGCGTAGGTGATGGGCTCGGTGCCGGTCCATGTCCCGTCGTCCGCGGTGAGCGTCGACCCATCGATCGGTGTCCCGCTGATCGCCGGAGGCGCGACGTTGACCGGCGGAGCAGCGACGATCTCGCCGGTCGGGTCGGAAGCGGCAGAAGCGGACCCGGCGACGTTGGTGGCGGTGACGACGACGACGATCGCGTGACCGACATCATCACCGGTCAGGTCATACGTCGCGTTCGTCTCACCAGCGATGTCCGCGCAGTTGGAGCCATCGCTGTCACAGCGCTGCCACTGATACGAGTAGGAGATCGGATCGGTGCCGGTCCACGTGCCGTCCGTAGCGGACAGCGTCTCGCCGTCCTGCTCGGTGCCTGAGACCACCGGCAGCCCGGTGTTGACAGGCGGCAGCCCGGCGATCTCGCCGGACGGGTCAGATGCAGCCGAAGCTGAGCCCGCGACGTTGGTGGCGGTCACGACGACGACGATCGCGTGACCGGCATCGTCACCCGTCAGGTCGTAGGTCGCATCGGTCTCACCGGTGACATCCGCGCAGTTCGAGCCATCGCTGTCGCAGCGCTGCCACTGATACGAGTAGGAGATCGGATCGGTACCCGTCCACGTGCCGTCCGTCGCGGACAGCGTCTCGCCGTCCTGCTCAGTCCCCGAAACCACCGGGACCGTCACATTCACCGGAGGCGCCGCAGCAACCTCCGCAGACGGGTCAGAAGCAGCCGAAGCCGAACCCGCGACGTTCGTGGCGGTCACGACGACGACGATCGCGTGGCCGACATCAGCACCCGTCAGGTCAGTACGTCGCGTTCGTCTCACCAGCGATGTCCGCACAGTTCGAGCCATCGCTGTCACAGCGCTGCCACTGATACGAGTAGGAGATCGGATCGGTACCCGTCCACGTGCCGTCCGTAGCGGACAGCGTCTCGCCGTCCTGCTCAGTCCCCGACACCACCGGAACCGTCACATTCACCGGAGGCGCCGCAGCGACCTCCGCCGACGGGTCAGACGCAGCCGAAGCAGACCCAGCGACATTCGTCGCGGTCACGACGACGACGATCGCGTGACCGACATCATCACCGGTCAGGTCATACGTCGCGTTCGTCTCACCAGCGACATCCGCGCAGTTGGAGCCATCGCTGTCACAGCGCTGCCACTGATACGAGTAGGAGATCGGGTCGGTACCCGTCCAGGTGCCGTCCGTGGCGGACAGCGTCTCGCCGTCCTGCTCAGTCCCCGAAACCACCGGAACCGTCACATTCACCGGAGGCGCCGCAGCAACCTCACCGGACGGATCGGACGCAGCCGAAGCCGAACCCGCGACGTTCGTGGCGGTCACGACGACGACGAACGGCCTGGCCGACGTCGGCCCGCGACAGGATCGTAGGTCGAGTCTGTCTCACCGGTGATATCCGCGCAGTTGGAGCCATCGCTGTCACAGCGCTGCCACTGATACGAGTAGGAGATCGGATCGGTGCCGGTCCAGGTGCCGTCCGTAGCGGACAGCGTCTCGCCGTCCTGCTCAGTCCCCGAAACAACCGGGACCGTCACATTCACCGGAGGCGCCGCAGCGACCTCGCCCGTGGGTGCCGACGGGGCTGGTGTCGAGCCACCGGCATTCGTCGCGGTGACGACTATGACGAAGGCGTGGCCGACGTCCCCGGAGACGAGATCGTAGGTCGACCCGGTCGCCCCGCCGATGTTCGCGCAGCCGCCCCCGCCCGAGTTGCAGCGCTGCCACTGGTAGGCGTAGGTGATCGGCCCGGTACCGGTCCAGGTGCCGTCGGTCGCCGAGAGCGTCCCGCCGTCAACGAGCGGTCCTGAGATCGACGGAGCGATGACGTTGACCGGCGCGAGCGTCGTGATCACCGCAGTCTGCGCTGAGGTCGCGCTGCCTGACCCGGCGGCGTTGCTGACCGTCACCGCGACGCGGATCGTCGAACCGACGTCAGCTGCGCCGAGCGTGTAGGTCGTACCGGTCTGCCCGGAGATGTTCGAGCAGTTCAGCCCGCTGCTGTCGCAGCGACGCCACTGGTACGCGTAGGTCAGCGTGGGAGTGCCGTCCCAGGTCCCCGGGTTTGCCGTCAGGACCTGGCCCTGCGTCGTCGTGCCGGAGATCGTCGGCGCCGAGCGGTTGACCGGCGGGCCCTCATCGGTGGCGAGGGTCACGACGCCGGGCATGTAGAGGTCGCCGGTCGTCCCGAGCTGCCAGGTGGCAGACGAGGAACCATTGGACAGCAGCCCGTTGATCGAGATCTCGTCCGCGTCCAGGCTCAGCTGGTTGACGTAGTTGGGGTTCTTCGTCGTCACCTGCGCGCCGTCTCGCGTTATCGACGAGTTGAAGAAGTCGTTTGCGGGACTGAGCGCGTCGGACAGCGTGTTCCCGTTGAGCGCGGCGGTGTCGCCGGTCAGCGCCCGGTCGCCCTCCCAGGCGACCATGCCCATGCGGCCGTTGACGGTCCCGGACTCGGGCGTCAGGAAGTCGCTGAGCGAGATGTCGATCGTCTGGGTGTTCTGGAGCATCTGGAAGCCGTCATAGACATGGATGCGCCGGAACGGCTCCGCGGTGTTGCCGTAGGCGATGACCAATGCCCACCCCGCGTAGCGGTTCCCACCCGTGCCGGCCTGGATGTCGCCCGCCGAGTAGGTCCCGTTGCCCGCCGCCGCGACGGCCGCGGTCACGTCCGCGAAGCCCTGATAGCGCGACGAGTCGGTGCTGTCGGTGTCCAGAACCGAGGCGACCACCGTCGAGTAGAGGGCTCCCGGCGTCTTGAAGTCGATCTGGTTGCGCTGCGCCGGATTGGCGGCTGCCGAGCCGCCACTGCCCGCGTCGGTGTCCGCCGCCCAATAGAGGCCGGCGAAGCGGACGGTCGCGCTCGGCGGAAGGCTGAGGTCCGCGGTGCTCGAGTTCGACGACGTGTACGCGCTGCCGTCGGTGTCGACGAACGTCATCGTGTAGTCGCCGTTGTCGTTGTTGTTCGTGCCCGCACGAGCGTTCGAGCAGGACGACCCGTTGCCGGGGCAGGTCATCAGCGTGTTCGCGGCGATGCGCGTACTGCCGTTCTCGGTCGACGCGTACCGCACGCTGAAGGTCCGGTCGGCGCTCGCGGCAGGGGCCGCGATCATCGAGACGAGGGCGCACGCGATCAGTGCGCGAAGGATGCTGGCGAACACGAGTGGGACTCCTGAGTCGGGGAAATGCGCCCTCGCCGCTTGAGGGGAGCGCGTCGCCGGACCTATCGGCCGTCTTTCCAACGGCCTTTACCGGCTCGACGAGCGGCTGGACGAGCGCGCTCAGCGGTGGGCTGGAGGGCGGCGCACCGGCATTCCGACTCCTGAAGTCGGACTTGTGCAATACTCGCCGCGCCCTCGTGTTAGGGCACCCTAATTGCCGGTTTTCCACGCCGAGACCCAGGAGACGATCGAAAGTGAAGCACGCCCGCACGGCATGCCTGCTCGCAGCAGCAGCGGCGGCGGCCATGAGCCTCGGACTGGCCGCATGCGGCGACGACGAGGCGAGCACCACGACCGGTGCCGGTGACGGCGGGTCGGAGGTGACCGTGTACTCCGGCCGCGAGGAGGAGTACGTCGGTCCGCTCGTGAAGCGCTTCGAGAAGGAGACCGGGACGAAGGTCAACATCCGCTACGGCGAGACCGCCGAGCTCGCTGCGACGCTCGTCGAGGAGGGCGGCCGCTCGCCCGCCGACGTCTTCTTCGCCCAGGACGCGGGCGGCCTCGGGGCGGTTCAGCAGGAGGGGCTGTTCACGAAGCTGTCCGACTCGACGCTGGATCAGGTACCGGCGCGGTTCCGCTCCCCCGAGGGTGACTGGGTGGGAACATCCGGCCGTGCCCGCGCACTCGCCTACGACGGGCGCAGGCTGGCGGCCGCCGACCTGCCGGCTTCCGTCTACGACCTGACCAAGCCGGAGTGGAAGGGCAAGGTGGGCTGGGCGCCGACCAACGCATCGTTCCAGGCGTTCGTCACGGCGATGCGCAAGGCGGACGGAGATGACAAGGCGCGCGCGTGGCTGGAGGGCATGAAGGCCAACGACGCGCAGGCGTACGAGAAGAACTCGCTGATCCGCGATGCGATCGACGACGGCGAGGTCGAGGTCGGCCTGATCAACCACTACTACGTCCTCGAGGCGATCGAGGAGGGCGGCGGCGACGCCGCCGACTACCCGGTGAAGCTGCACTTCTTCCCCGGCGGTGATGTCGGCTCGCTGGTCAACGCGGCCGGCGCCGGGATCCTCAAGAGCTCCGAGAACCAGGAGGCCGCCGCGCGCTTCGTCGACTACGTGCTCAGCCCGGAGAGCCAGCGGTACTTCGCCGACGAAGTCAAGGAGTACCCGCTGGTCAGCGGCGTGCAGGCCGATCCAGCGCTGCCGAAGCTCGACTCGATCGAGCAGCCGGACGTCGACCTGGGCGACCTCGACGACCTCCAGGGCACGCTCGAGATGCTTCAGGAAACGAAGGTGCTCTAGCTGGCCGTCGCGGCCGACATCCGGGCGCGTCGCAGCGCGCGCGCCGGCCGCGGCGCCCCCGCGCCGCTGGTGCTGGTCACCGTCGCGATCGCGATCGGCGTCGCACTGCCGGTGGCCTACCTGGCGATCGTGATCCTCGGCGAGCCGGCGCAGGCGTGGGCGGCCCTGCGCCGCGACGAGCCGCTCGCACTGCTCGCCCGCAGCCTCGCGCTGGCGCTCAGCGTCGCCGCCGCCGCGACCGCGCTCGCCGTTCCGCTGGCCTGGCTGACGGCTCGCACGGACCTGCCGGGCCGGCGCGCGTGGACCGTGCTCGCGGCGCTGCCGCTGGTGATCCCGAGCTACATCGGCGCGTACCTGCTCGTCTCCGCGCTCGGACCCCACGGCGAGCTGCAGTCCGTGCTTGAGCCGCTGGGCGTCGACCGCCTGCCGAACATCTACGGCTTCGGCGGAGCCTGGCTCGTGCTGACGCTGTTCACCTACCCGCTCGTGCTGCTTCCGGTCCGCGCGGCGCTGCTTCGGCTCGATCCGCAACTCGAGGACGCAGCCAAGGGAATGGGACGGTCGCCGGGAGAGGTGTTCCGCAGCGTGATCCTGCCGCAGCTCATCCCGGCGATCGGCGCCGGGGCGCTGCTCGTGGCGCTGTACGCGCTGAGCGACTTCGGCGCCGTCTCGATCCTGCGCTTCGACTCGCTTCACGCGCGTGATCTACCAGTCGTACCAGAACGAGCTTCGACCGCACCGGAGCCGCGGCGCTCGCCGCGCTGCTGGTGCTGGCGATGCTCGTGCTCCTGGTACTCGAGGCGGCGGTGCGCCGCGGGCGTCACTACCACCGCAGCTCCCCCGGTTCCCCGCGCAACGCGACGACCGTGCCGCTCGGGCGCTGGCGCTGGCCTGCGGTCGGCTTCTGCGCGATCGTCGCCGGGCTCGCGCTCGCGCTGCCGGTCACGATGCTGATCGTCTGGGCGTCACGCGGGCTCTCGGGCGGGACGGACTGGGGGGCGATCGCCACGGCGACCGGGAACTCACTGCTGCTCGCCGGCCTCGCGGCGCTGGCGGCGACCGTCGTCGCGCTGCCGGTCGCCTGGCTCGGGGCCCGCCACCCCGGCCGCTTCGCGACGCTCGTGGAAGGCGCGACGACCACCGGTTACGCGCTGCCCGGGATCGTCGTGGCGCTCTCGCTCGTGTTCTTCGGCATTCGCGTCGCCCCCGCGCTCTACCAGACGCTTGCGATGCTCGTGATCGCGATGGTCGTCCTCTTCCTCCCACTCGCGACCGGCGCGATCCGCGCCGCGCTGCTTCAGGTTCCCGCGCGGCTGGAGGAGGCGGCACGCGGGTCGGGTCGCTCGCCGCTGATGGCGGCGCTCACGATCACCGTGCCGCTCGCCCGGCGCGGGGTGCTGGCGGGCGCGGCGCTCGTCTTCCTGACGACGATCAAGGAACTGCCCGCGGTGCTCCTGCTGTCGCCGATCGGCTTCGAGACGCTGCCTGCCGAGATCTGGAAGGAGTCGAGCCGGCTCTTCTTCGAGGCGGCCGCGATCCCCGCCCTCGTGCTGCTCGCGGTCAGCGCCGTGCCACTCTGGCTGCTGGTGGGGCGCACGGAATGAGCGCTTACGAGGCCTTTGAGGAGGAGCACGGCGACTCCCGTCGCCGTCGCCTGCCGCGACCTGCGGCGCCGGTTCGGCGCGCGTCAGGGCAGTCGACGGGGCCGACCTCGAGCTTCGCGCCGGGGAGATCGGCGCGCTGCTGGGCCCGAGCGGCTGCGGCAAGACGACGCTGCTCCGGCTGCTCGCCGGCTTCGAGCGACCCGACGGCGGCAGCGTCGCGATCTCCGGCCGGGTCGTCGCCGGCGACGGCACGCTTCGTCGCGCCGGAGCGCCGGCGCATCGGCATGGTCTTCCAGGACTACGCGCTGTTCCCGCACCTCGACGTCGCGCGGAACGTCGGCTACGGACTCGGACGCCGCCCCGACGCGGGCGCGCGTCGACGAGGTGCTCGAGCTGGTCGGGCTGGCGGGCCTCGGCTCGCGCCGTCCGCACGAGCTCTCCGGGGGCCAGCAGCAGCGCGTCGCGCTCGCGCGCGCGCTGGCGCCGACCCCCACCGTCGTGCTGCTCGACGAGCCGTTCTCGAACCTCGACGCCGCGCTGCGCGATCGGGTGCGCACGGAGGTCCGCGAGATCCTGCGAGCCGCGGGCGTGACGGCGATGCTCGTGACGCACGACCAGGAGGAGGCGCTCAGCCTGGCCGACCAGGTCGCGTTGATGTGCGGCGGCCGGATCGAGCAGACCGGGACGCCCGAGCAGATCTACGGCCGGCCCGCGACGCGCTGGGTCGCGGAGTTCCTCGGCGAGGTGGACGTCCTGCCCGGCGTGGTCCGCGACGGTGCCGCCGAATGCGCGCTCGGCCGCGTGCCGGTCTCCGCCGGAGTCGAGGGCGAGGTCGACGTGCTGGTGCGGCCCGAGTCGATCGCGGTCGGGATGCAGCGCGATGACGGAGAGCGCGAGGCGCTCGTCGTGGATCGCACGTTCTACGGCCACGACCAGCTGGTCACGCTCGAGCTGGACGGCGGCCTGCGCATCCGCAGCCGCAGCATGGGCTTCCCGGCCTGGCATCCCGGCGACCGTCTGCGTGTGCGGCTCAGCGGCCCGGTGACGGTCCTCCCGCGCGAGCCCTGAGCGCGGTCGGCGTGCCGGGCCCCGCAGAGGCCGCGATCGACCCGTGATACGACAGAAAAGCGGGAATCTGCGTAAACTTGTGGAACCTGCGGTGTACGTGCACCCGGGATGGTCTCTGAGCAGCCTCGTTCAGGCGCGCTTTATGACTGTGCCTAAGCATGCGCAGGCCGCGGCCCAGCCGCATGCACCACGTCCCGCTCGTTCGGACTGGACCTCGCCTCGCCCCGACTGACAAAGGGTGATCGCGGCCCGGAAAGTTGCGCGCGCAACGAATCCTCGATAAAGTCCGACCGACGGAATCGGATATATGACCACGACACTCAACATCACCACCAATCTTCCTGACGAGATCCGCGAGCCGACCACGGTCGCCGACCCCGTCGATCAGCTGCTGCGCCGTGCCGCGCAGTACCGGCTGCTGCGCCCCCACGAGGAGCTCCAGCTCGCTCAGAGCATCGAGCGCGGGGATCTGCATGCAAAGGATCTGCTGATCAACTCCAACCTGCGCCTCGTGGTCTCGATCGCGCGTCGCTACCAGGGCCTCGGCCTCGGCATGGGCGACCTCGTCCAGGAGGGCATGATCGGCCTGATCCGCGCTGCGGAGAAGTTCGACTACCGCAAGGGCTTCCGCTTCTCGACCTACGCGACGCTGTGGATCCGCCAGGCGATTCAGCGCGGGCTCGACAACACCGCACGGACCGTGCGCCTGCCGGCGAACGTCGCGCAGCAGACGCGCAAGGTCGACCGCGCCGCCGCCGACCTGGCCGCCAAGCTGGAGCGTGACCCGACGATCGAGGAGATCTCCGCCGAGACCGGTTTCGAGCCGGAGGAGGTCGAGCGCCTGCGCAAGCTCGACTCCAAGCCGGCGAGCCTCGACGCTCGCGTCGGCGAGGACGACTCCGCGACGCTCGGCGAACTGCTCGACAGCCACGCTCCGACGCCCGAGGAAGAGGTCGGCGCCGGTGACGTCTCCGACCAGCTCGACCGTGCTCTCGCCGAGCTTCCCGCACAGGAGCGCGAGGTCATCCAGCTGCGCTTCGGGCGCGCCGGCGAGGAGCCGCACACCGCCGCCCAGGCCGGACGCCGCCTCGGCGTCAGTGCCGGCGAGGTCCAGCGCCTCGAGCAGCGCGCTCTCGATCGCCTTGCGCGGATCGAGCGCGTCGCGGCGCTGCGAGAAGCGGCGTAGCTTGCTCGCGGGCGTCGCGTGCCCGAACTGCCGGAAGTCGAGATCACGGCCCGCAGACTCGATGCGGCGCTCCGCGGCGCCGTCATCGAGTCGGCGCTGGCGCCGGGCATCAACGCCCTCAAGACGTACGACCCGCCGCTGGAGTCGCTGGCGGGCCGGACCGTCAGCGGCGTGCGCCGGCGAGGCAAGAACCTGATCGTCGACCTGAGCGGGGAACTCGGGCTGCTGATGCACCTGATGTCAGCCGGCCGCCTGCAGCTGTTCGACAAGCAAGCCACCCCGCGTGACCGCACGTCGCGCGTGCTGCTGCGAATCGCGGGCGGCCGCGAGCTTCGTCTGCGCGAGTTCGGCACCAAACAGGCGGCATGGGTCAAGCTGCTGGCGGCTGACGAGATCGAGGCCGACGAAGCCCTCGCCAAGCTCGGGCCGGAGGCCTGGCCGGACCCCCCGGCGCTCGCCGAGCTGCTGGCGCCCCACGGCGCGCGGCCACTGCACGCCGTGCTGCGCGACCAGCGGGTGATCGCGGGCATCGGCCGCTCCTGGGTCGACGAGATCCTCTGGACGGCATGCCTGTCCCCCTTCAAGCGCGGTGACGACCTCGACGAGCAGGCCGCGGCCGCGCTGCGCGGGGCGATCGTCGACCGGCTCGGGGCGGCCATCGAACACTACGAGCAGGTCGTCTCGCTGCCGATTCCCGACAAGCTCCCGCTGCCGCTCGAGGTCCACCGACGCCACGGCGAGCCCTGCCCGCGCTGCGGTACGACGATCGAGGCCGTCCACTACGAGGACCACGTCCTCTGCTATTGCCCCCAGGAGCAGACGGGCGGGCGTGTGCTGAAGGATCGCCGCCTGTCGCGGCTGCTCAAATGAGCGCGACGGTCGAATTCGGCGAACGGGCGCCCGACTTCAAGCTGCCCAACCAGGACGGCGTTCCGGTCAGCCTGTCCGGGCTGCGCGGCGCCTGGGTCGTGGTCTACTTCTACCCGCGCGCCGCGACTCCCGGCTGCACGACGCAGGCGTGCGGCGTGCGCGACCACCGGGACGACTACGAGGCCGCGGGAGCGACCGTGCTCGGCGTCTCGACCGATCCCGTCACCAAGGTCAAGGCCTTCCACGAGCAGCAGCGGCTCAACTTCGACCTGCTGTCCGACGAGGACCACGCCGTGGCCGAGAGCTACGGAGCCTGGGGCGAGAAGAAGCTCTACGGCAGGGTCAGTCTCGGGACGCACCGGATGACGTTCGTGATCGATCCGCAGGGCGTCGTCCGCCACGTGATCGGCAGGCCTCCCCCAGACGCACGACGAGAAGGTGCTGGGGGCGCTCAGCGAGTTCGCGTCGTGATCCGGCCCGCGGCCGTCGTCTTCGACAACGACGGCCTCACGCTCGACACCGAGACGATGTGGACGCGCGCCGAGGTCACGCTGTTCGCCGATCACGGCTGCACCTTCACGCACGAGCACAAGCTCGAGCTGGTCGGCAGCGCCGGCCCGTCCGCGGCCGCGAAGATCGCGGGCATGCTCGGCCGGCCCGCTGAGCACGGCCCCGGGCTGATGGCGAGGCTGCACGTCCTGGTGCTGGCCGAGCTGGCCGCCGGCTGCGAGCCGATGGCAGGAGCGCGCCGGCTGCTCGCCGCGCTGCGCGAGCGCCGGGTGCCGGTGGCGCTGTGCTCGAACTCGCCGCGCTCGATCGTCGACGCGGCGCTGCGCGGAGCGGGCATGCACGCGGAGTTCGCAGCGACGATCGCCGGCGACGAGGGGCGGCCGCCCAAGCCCGCCCCCGATCCCTACCTCGCGGCGGCGGCGGCGGTCGGCGCCGACCCGCTGGCCTGTGTCGCGCTCGAGGACTCGCCCACCGGTGCCGCAAGCGCTCGGGCCGCCGGAATGCGTGTGCTGGGAGTCCCCTCGGTTCCCGGCGTGGACCTCAGCGGGAGCTGCCACGAGGTCCACGCCTCGCTCGACTCACCTGCGCTTTGGGCCGCGCTCGGCCTGGATCACGCGGGCGCCGGGCTTTCGGCGGGCGAAGCGGGATAGCGACGCCGGAACACCACGTAGGACGACCCCGCCGACCGGGATCGGCAGCCAGTAGGAGAACAGCCGGTAGGCCAGCGTGGCGAGCACGGCGTCGCCGGTCGACACTCCCACGAGCGCGAGAGTGCCGGTCAGACCCGCCTCCACGAACCCCAGCCCGCCCGGAGTGATCGGGATCTGCGCAAGCATCTGGCCGACGAAGTACGCGAGCAGGACGAGTGAGAGCGGAGTGCTGTCGCCGACCGCGGCGAGTGCGCAGATCAGGACCGCGTAGTCGAACATCCAGCGACCCACCGCGGCGAGCAGCGCACGCTTCCAGCGCTCACCGACGACGCCGATGATGATGTCGCGCTCACGCACGAGCAGCTGCGGCAGGCCTTCGATCGGGGGCCTGCTGCGAAACACCCTGTTGTGCAGCGCCTGGGCGCGCCGGCCGACGCAGCGAAGCGGCGCATCGGTCACCGTCAGCAGGAGCGCGCCGACCACGAGCGCGATCAGCAGCATCAGCCCGTAGATCAGGAGCCGCAGGATCGTGCGGTCGACCGACAGACCCTCGACGATCGCCGGCAGCGTGAGCACGGGCAGGCCCAGCAGCACGCCGAAGACGAGCAGGTTGGTCGCCGTCAGCCCGGTCGCCGTGGACCCGCGCGGGGCACCGCCGTCCACGAGCATCCGGTACTGCAGCGCCCCCGCCGCGGCGCCGCCGCCCGGGACGACCCGCCCGAAGCTGTTGCCGGCCAGCTGCGTCGTGATGATGTCCCACCACGCCGCCCGGCGGACGGAGATCCACTGCACGGCCCAGTACGACGCGAAGCTCGCGGTCTCGAGCGCGAACATCAGCGGGAACCACCACCAGTCGATCGTCGCCAGCCGCGGAGCCGACGAGAGGACCTCGACCAGCCCGGGGCCGAGCACGTAGAGACTGAGCAGGACCAACGTCAGCAGCAGCGTCCAGCGAACGACCTGGCCGCGCGTCGGCAGCGGGACGCGCCGGCCCTCGCTCTCCAGTAGCTGCTCGGCGAACTCCTCGAGCTCGTGTTCCTCCTCCGCCGTCAGAGGTGTCCAGCGCTGGTGCCGGTCAGCGGTCACGGCGGCACCGTAGCCAACCGGGCGGCCAAGGCCGCAACGCTCCCGGACGTCGTCGACGGCCGGCGCCAATGGCCTCGCGCGGTGCGGGCGGTGGCTAGGCTGGCGAGGCATGACCAACGCACCGATCCCCCGGGTCGACCCGATGCGCAAGCGCGGACCGCTCTACCGCGCGTACACGGCCTTCCTGCGCACCAGGCCGGGCCGCTGGATCGCGATCAACATCGCGGCGCCGATCGACCCGTTCCTGCTGCGCGTGACGCGCGGCCGTGTGAGCGCCGGCCTGATACTGCCGAGCGCGAACCTCACGACGACCGGGGCCAGGTCCGGTCAGCCGCGCACGACGACCGTGCTCTACTTCTCCGACGGCGACGACGTCGTTCTCGTCGCGTCGAGCTTCGGCCGCGACAAGCACCCCGCCTGGTACCACAACCTCAACGCTCACCCGGAGGCGACGCTGGAGCGCTCAGGCCGGACGTGCCGCTATCGCGCCGCAGAGGTGCAGGACGAGGACGAGCGCAACCGGCTGTTCGGGCTTGCCGACCGGATCTACGGCGGCTACGCCGACTACCGCGAGCGCACCTCGCTGATCGGCCGCCGCATCCCGATCATGCGACTCGAGCCGGTCGCCTAGACAGTGCCGCCGCAAGCGTCGATCCTCGACGGCGCCGGCAATTTCCTGGACGCGGTCCAGAGCTTCTTCGACAGCCTCGCGCAGGTCGACTTCGTCTACCTGCTGATCGGGATGACGGTCTTCGTCCTGTACCTGTCGATGCGCTCACGCGCGCTCTACAACATCCTGCGCGCCGCGTACCCCGGCGAGCAGATCTCCTTCAGGCGCATCTGGGGTGCCTACATCGCGGCCTACGGCTTCAACAACGTCGTCCCCGCGCGCGGCGGCGACGTGATCAAGCTGTTCCTCGTCAAGACCTCGGTGCGCGGCTCGACGTATCCGGCTGTCTTCGCCGCCATCTGCGTCGAGTCGGTCTTCGACCTCACCATGGCGATCCCGGTGCTGATGTTCGCCTTCACGCAGGGCGTCTTCCCGAAGCCGCCGGACTTCGCCAAGCTCGACGCCTTCGACCTCTCGTTCTTCGCCGGCAACCCGCAGTTCACGCTCTTCCTGGTGACGGTCAGCGCGGTCGCCGCGCTGGCGCTGTTCGCTTTCCTCTCGAGAAGCGTCGCCGCGTTCTGGGTCAACATCCGGCGCGGCCTGACGGTCCTGACCGATCGCCGGCGCTACATACGCGAGGTGTGGCTCGTCCAGTTCGGCGGCTGGCTGCTGCGCTGCACCGCGTTCTGGTTCCTGCTGGAGGCGTTCGGCGTCGGCGGCTCCGTGCAGAACGTGCTGCTGGTCCTGGGTGTGAACGCCGTCGCGGCTATCGTCCCGTTCACTCCGGGTGGCGCCGGCGTACAGCAGGCGCTCCTGGTGAAGGTCTTCGCCGGCACGGCGCACCGCGGCGACGGTCGCCGCCTACTCGGTCGGCCAGCAGATAGCGATCGCCACGGCCTCGCTGACCGTCGGATTCGCGGCGCTGGTGCTCGTCTTCGGCTTCCGCTCGTTCGGCGACGTCGTGCAGCAGGGGCGCGCCCATCGTGAGGCCGAGCGCGAGGCCGCGAACGGCGCGGCCGGCGCGTAGGTGCCTCGCCGCGGCCCGGCAACGCCTGACGCGTCGCCTCAGCGAAGGCCCGATGCGGGCCTCACGCACGAGCGTGACCGCTTCCGGGAACACCGTCGCCATGACCGCGCGGATCTGCTCGGCCTGCTCGACCGTGGTGCCCTGGACGTTCACGCGGTTGATCGCCGCTACGGTCATGTCGACCGCGAGCTTGATCGCGTTGTCCGCCCATGCCAGCGACTGCTGGCCCTGGATCTGCTCGGCGAACTCAGCCATCTTGCGCTGCAGTTCCTCCGGGTCGCCGAAGAGGCCCTCAAATCCCTCCATGGTTGAATCGTAGCCATGTCCCCGATCGTTTCCGGAGCGGGCGTCGATCTCGAGTACGAGGCTCGCGGCGACGGTCCCGCGCTGTTGCTCATCCACGACCTCGCGAGCGACCACAACGCGCTGCTCGAGGCCGCCGCCGAGCTCGCGAACGACGCCCGGCTGATCGCGTACTCGCGGCGCGGCTACGCCGGCAGCAGCGCCCCGGTGCCATACGCGGGCACGACCGTCCAGGAACAGGCCGAGGACGCCGCTCACCTGCTGGAGTCCCTGGCACCCTCCGGGGCGCTCGCTGCGGGCGAGGGCTTCGGGGCCCTGATCGCGCTCGACCTGCTGCTGCGCCACGGCCGGCTCGTGCACGGCGCCGTTCTCAGCGACCCTCCGCTGCTCGCGTTCGTCCCGGACGCGACGCGCCGCCTCGCCGAACAGCGCGGCGAGATCGAAGAGGCGGTGCGCGCGGGTGGTCCCGCGGCGGGGGTCGACGTATGGCTCGCCGGCCGCGCGAGCGGTGACGAGCGCGACCGTGCGCGAGCGTCCGCGCGCGCGTTCTTCGCCGACTACGCGGGACTCGCGAGCTGGCCGGTGACGCGACGCGAGCTGCGCTCACTCGCCGCTCCCGTCGTGGTCGTCAGCGGACCCCGGTCACAGCCCCACGTCGTGGCTGCCGCCGAAGCGCTGGCCGGCCTGCTGCCGCAGGCCGAGCGGCGGGACGACGGAGACCTGGTCGGTGCTGCACGTGCGCTTCTGAAGAAGTGCTGACCGCGGCTCATTCCAGCGCGGCCGCGACGGCCGCGCGAGCGTGCAGCGACGTCGTCGGGAACAGCGGCACCGCGCCGGCGCGCGGGTCGACGAGCAGCTCGATCTCCGTGCAGCCGAGCACGACCCCCTGGGCGCCGGCCTTGACCAGATCGCCGATGATCGACTCGTAGCGCCGCCGCGACGGCTCGCGCACGATGCCGCGAACCAGCTCCTCGTAGATGACCTCGTGGACCAGCTCGCGGCCCGCTGCGGGCGGGACGATGACATCGATGCCCCGGCCGGCCAGCCGCTCACGCAGGAAGTCCGCCTCCATCGTGTACCGCGTGCCGAGCAGGCCGACGCGCTCCAGGCCCGCCTCGCCGACGGCCGCGGCGGTCACATCGCCGACGTGCAGGAGCGGGATGGACACCGCCGCCTGCACGGCCGCGGCGACGCGGTGCATCGTGTTCGTGCAGAGCAGCAGCAGCTCCGCCCCCGCACCCTCGACCTTCTGAGCGACGCTCGGCGAGCAGCTCGCCGGCCGCCTCCCACTCGCCCGCGGCCTGCAGGGCCTCGACCTCGGCGAAATCGACCGACCACATCACGCAGGGAGCCGAATGCGTCCCGCCCAGCCGCTCGCGCGTCAGCTCGTTGACGAGGCGGTAGTACTCGATCGACGACTCCCAGCTCATGCCGCCGACCAGGCCGATCGTCCGCATCTGCGCGGACGATACCCAGCGCCCGACCTGCCTCGCTCACGGTGCTGCAACTAGACTGCGCCGCCGCGGGCCGCAACGGGCTCGCCGCCTGCATGTCGACCACCGTCCCCGCCCCGCCCTCGCCCGCAGACACTCTCGCCCGCGAGGCCGCCGACCGCACCCGTGCGTCGCTCGCCGCCTGGGCCGCGGGCTTCCTGACGGTCGCCGGCGCCGTGCTCGCCGGCCTCGGCATCAACGGCCTGCCGGACGCCAACGACCGCGTCGTCACGGTGCTCGACGCGCTCGGCGACCTCCAGGCCGGCGATCCCGTACCGCCCGGCCGACTCGCCGCTCAGGTCGAGTGGCTCGGCGACCACGCTGCAGCGCCGATCGCCGGGGCGCTTCTGATCTCACTGGGCGCACTGCTGCTGTTCGTCCCGCTCGCCTATCTCTACCGGGCCACGAAGGCCCGGCACCCGCAGCTGCACGGTGGCCGTGATCATTCTCGCCGCGGTCGGCTGTGTCTGCTTCGCGATCGGTCGCGCGACGTCGGAGATCAGCCGCTACGTCGGCGCGGCCGACTTCTCGGGCGGCGACAACTCGCAGGCGCTCGACGCGCTGACTCCGCCTGCCTACACGATCGGCCAGCTGCTGATGCTGCTGGGCAGCTTCGCGCTCGGCTTCTCGCTCGTACTGCTCTGCATGAACGCGATGCGCGTCGGCCTGCTGACCCGCTTCATGGGAGTGCTGGGGATCATCGTCGGGGCGACGTTCGTTCTGCCGCTCGATCAGCAGGGGATCATCCGCGCGTTCTGGCTTGTCGCGCTCGGCTTCCTGATCTCGGGACGCTGGCCCAACGGCATGCCCCCGGCCTGGGTGAGCGGCACGGCCCAGCCGTGGCCGACCGCCGCGCAGACGCGCGAGCGGCGCGCGGGCGGCGCGGCGCCGCTGCCGGAGACCCCCGCGCCGGTGCCGCCCGAACCCGGCGAACTCACGCAGGGCCAACGCCGCAAGAAGCGCAAGAAGCGCTAGCGCGGCGGTTGGCGCGCCACACCGCCCACGATAGGCTCGCCGCGACCACGACGAGGCGCTGGAGGCCCAGATGGAGACAGCCGCACCCGCCAAGCTCTCCGACGCCGAACTCGCGCACATGCTCGAACTCGTCAGGGAGTCGGACAGCGTTGAGCTCAAGCTGACCGTCCCACAACGCGACCACCGCGCAACGGTGGCGGCGCTCGACCTGGATCCGCTCGAGGCCCAGATCCGCCAGGTCTTCTTCTTCGACACCCCTGACCTGGCGCTGAACCGGGCCGGCGTCGTCGCCCGTGCGCGCCGCGTGCAGGGCAAGGGAGACGACTGCGTCGTGAAGCTGCGGCCGGTGGTCCCCGAAGAGCTCCCCGAGCGGCTTCGCGCGTCGCCGAGCCTGACCGTCGAGGTCGACGCGATGCCGGGCGGCTACGTCTGCTCGGCGACGCTCAAGGCGCGGCTCCAGAATCCCGATGTCCGGACGACCGTCGCGGGCGGACGGCCGATCCGCAAGCTGTTCACGAAGGAGCAGCGGGCGTTCTTCGCCGCACACGCACCTGACGATCTTCAGATCGACGAGCTGTCCGTGATGGGGCCGATCTTCGTCCTCAAGCTGCGCTTCACGCCGGAGCAGCTGGCCCACCGGATGGTCGCCGAGCTGTGGCTCTACCCCGACGGGTCGCGAATCCTCGAGCTGTCGCGGAAGTGCCCGCCCGACCGGGCGTTCGAGGCGGCGGTGGAGACGCGCGCGTTCCTCGCCGGTCAGGGGATCGACCTCGGTGGCCTGCAGGAGACCAAGACGCGTACCGCGCTCGAGTTCTTCGCCGGCGAGCTGCAGGCCGCCGTCTAGCGCGCCCGGCCCGCGAGCGATCCCCGCCGCGGCGTGATACGGATTCCCGACCCGCCGACCCGGAGGAGAACAGCATGGCCGACGACCCGCAGCTCGAGAAGGACCTGGCAGCGCTGCTGGAGCGTGAATGGTTCGAGGTGCCCGAGGACTTCCGCGCGAATGCCCTCGTCACCGACATGTCCGTCCACGAGGACGCGGCGCGCGATCCGGTCGGCTGGTGGGAGCGTCAGGCAGAGAGCCTCGACTGGTTCAAGCGCTGGGAGCAGCCGCTGGACGACTCCGACGCGCCGTTCTATCGCTGGTTCACGGGCGGCAGCCTGAACGTCTCCCACAACTGCCTGGATCGCCACGTGGCGGCCGGGCTCGGCGAGCGCGTCGCGTTCCACTGGCACGGCGAAGAGGGCGAGACGCGCGACATCACGTACTCACAACTGCTCGCGGACGTCCAGCGCTGCGCGAACGCGCTCAAGGCGCACGGTGTCGGGCCCGGCGACGTGGTCGGCATCTACCTGCCGATGATCCCCGAGGTCGTCGTGGCGATGCTCGCCTGCACGCGCATCGGCGCTCCGCACAACGTGGTCTTCGGCGGATTCTCGGCGGAGTCGGTGGCCGAGCGGATGGAGGTCAGCCACGCGCGCGCCCTGATCACCGTCGACGGCGCGCGGCGCAAGGGAAAGACCGCGCCCGTCAAGCCCGCCGTAGACGAGCTGGTGGGCGGGCTCGAGCATCTGGAGACGATCCTCGTCGTTCGCAACGCCGGGCCCGAGGTCGAGATGAAGAGCGGCCGCGACGTGTGGTGGGACGAGGCGCTGGGCGCGGCCGACCCGGTCTGCGAGCCTGAGCCACTCGACGCCGAGCACCCGATGTTCATCCTCTACTCGTCGGGCTCGACGGCCAAGCCGAAGGGGATCCTGCATTCGACCGGCGGCTACCTGACGGGCGCGGCGTGGACCTTCAAGCACGTCTTCGACATCAAGCCGGAGAAGGACGTGTTCTGGTGCTCGGCCGACGTCGGCTGGATCACCGGCCACAGCTACATCGTCTACGGACCGCTCGCCAACGGAGCGACCTCCGTGATGTACGAGGGCGCGCCCGACTACCCCGACAAGGACGTCTGGTGGAGGCTCTGCGCTCAGCAGGGCGTCACGATCTTCTACACCGCGCCGACGGCGATCCGCAGCTGCATGAAGTGGGGCGCCGAGTACGCGGGCCGCCACGACCTGAGCAGCCTGCGCCTGCTCGGCACGGTCGGTGAGCCGATCAACCCGAAGGCATGGGTCTGGTACTGGCACGTCATCGGCGGCGGGCGCTGTCCGATCGTCGACACCTGGTGGCAGACCGAGACGGGCAGCATCATGATCACGACGCTCCCCGGCGCCCAGGCGTCGAAGCCGGGCTCAGCGGGCACGCCGCTGCCCGGCATCGCGGCGCAGGTCGTCGACAACGACGGCGCCGAGCTGCCTCGCGAAAGCCAGGGACTGCTGACGCTGCGCGGGCCGTGGCCGTCGATGCTCCGCACCCTCTACCACGAGGACGAGCGCTACGTGTCGACCTACTGGGAGCGCTTCGGCGCACCGGTGTACTTCGTCGGTGACGCCAGCCGCGAGGACGCCGACGGGTACCTGTGGGTGATCGGTCGCGTCGACGACGTGATCAACGTGTCGGGACACCGCCTCAGCACCGCGGAGATCGAATCGGCGATCGTCAGCCATCCGCGCGTCTCCGAGGCCGCGGTGATCGGCGAGAGCGACGAGCACACCGGCCAGGCGATCTGCGCGTTCGTGACGCTCGCGAGCGGCAACGAAGGCGATCAGGAGCTCGTCGACGATCTCCGCGAGCACGTCGCCCGGCGAATCGGCAAGTTCGCCCGTCCCCGGCGCATCATCTGGGCCGATGACCTGCCGAAGACGCGGTCGGGCAAGATCATGCGCCGGCTGCTGCGCGACATCGCCGAAGGACGCACGCTCGGCGACGTGACGACGCTTCGCGACCCGGCCGTCATGGAGCAGATCACGGCGACGATGGCAGCGGGCGACCACGACGAGTAGGCGCCGGCGCGCTGGACGCGCGGCCGTGCCACAGGTCAGCGCGATACGCGGCAAAACGTGCGCAATTGCGAAACGTTTGTGAATGGACGTGCGCGGACGCGCCGATGGTCTGGCGATCATTCGCCCGGTCGCACCCCGAACTGCCCGTCGTCTCCTGCCGCTCGCCGCCGCGTCGCTGGCGGCCGCCGCGTGCCTTCCCGCGGGCGCCCAGGCCGCAGACCTGTTTGCGGCCCCGGGCGGCAGCGGCGGGCCCAGCTGCGCGAGCGCGGCCGCGCCGTGCTCGCTGGGCGCGGCGATGATCGCCGCCCGCTCGACAGCCGGGCGCGGACGTGGTGAACCTCGCCGCCGGCACCTACGGCGAAGTCATCTCCGCCGCCAACGAGGCCGACACCGACGTCACGATCAGGGGCGCCGGCTGGGCCGACACGATCATCAGCGGAGCGGCGATCGACGCCCCCGTCGTCCAGCTCGGCGCCGTCGGCACGGGGACGATGGCGATCCAGGACCTGATGATCGACGGAAGCTCGTCCGGGCTGACGTCCGCGGCGCTTCGCAGCCGCCTCGCGAAGCTGACGCTGACGCGCGTGCGAGTGCTTCAGAACGGCGTGCAGGCCAAGCTCGCGCCGGCGATCGACGCCGACGCCGCCGGCTCTGAGCTGGTGCTCGACAGGGTCGAGGTCCTCGCCAACACGCAGACTTCCGACCCCGCGATCGGCGCGGTCAACGTCGGCGGTCCGCTGACGATGCGCGACAGCGTCATCACGCACACCGCGCCCGGGGACTCGGCTGCGGTCTACGCGCGCGGCGACACGACGATCCAGCGCTCCAAGATCACCCACGACGAGATGAACAGCGGCTACGCGCTGCGCTTCTCGAACACCGCTCGGCGCGTACAACATCGCGATCGACAGCACCGTGCTGCGGGGCGGCAACACCGGCGCGCGGTTCGACGTGGGCACCGCCGCAACCCAGGTGGCCCTGCGCGGAGTGACCATCTGGCCGGCCGTTCTGAGCAACGGCTACTCGGTCAACCTCAACGCGAGCGCCGGTGGCTCACTGGCGCGGGCGACGATCTCCAGTTCCCTCCTTCTGGGACGGTCGGTGCGGGTCAACAACGGCGCGCAGGCGACCTGCTCCTTCACCAACCTTCCGTCGACCGGCAGCAGTGGCAGCCCCAACTGCCCGACCGCGCCCGGCAACCCGCTCAGCAACACGAGGCTGACGAACGCGGAGCTGCGGCTCGATCCGGACCTGGCCCCGCTCCTGGACTCGCCCGCCGATCGACAGCGGCGACCCGGCGGGGGTCGCCCCTGGGGAGTCGCCCACCGACCGGCTCGGGCGCCCTCGCGCGGGCTCGAGCGCCGACGCCTGCGACGCGGGACCGGGCACGCGCGACAGGGGCGCCTTCGAGCGCTACCGGCCGCTGCCGTCGGCCACGATCATCGGCCCCGACAGCGTCTCGACCGGCGTGCCGGCGACCTACTCGGCGAGCACGGACTCGCGCGACCCCGCCTACGCATGGTCGTTCGGCGAAGAGAGCGGCGGCTCCGGGGCGACCACCAGCCGCATCTTCGCGACGGGCACGGCGCAGGTGTCGCTGACCGTCAACGACCGGGTCTACAACTGCACGTCGACCGCCTCCAAGGCCGTGACGGCGACCGTCACGGCCTCGTCCGCGAGCACCGAGAACGCACCGGGGGCCGGATCCGCCGCCCGTGACAGGACCGCGCCGAAGATCACGCGCGTGAAGCTCAGCAGGACGCGCATCACGCGCCGCCGCAGCTCGAGGCTCAGCTTCACCCTCTCGGAGAAGGCGACGGTCACCGTCACGGTCAACCGGCTGCGCGGCAAGAAGGTCGTCGCACGGCGCAAGATCGTGATCAAGGCAAAGCGCGGCTCCAACCGCTTGACGCTGACCGCGAAGAAGCTCAAGTGGCGCCGCGCGCGCTACAGCGTGCGTGTCAGCGCACGCGACGCGGCCGGCAACCGGGCGAAGACCGTCGCCCGCTCACTGCGGGTCCGCTGAACGCAGGAGCGCCGGCGGCGCTCAGCCGGCGGTGAGCGCGTCGATCCGCGCCTGCGCCCTGATCTCGCTGAGGATGCGCTCCAGGCGCGGCTCCGCCGTCGAGTCGACGTGACTCATGGCCTGTGCGACGGACGGGTGGACGTCCTCGATCTGCCGGTGCATCTCGTGCGCGACCGCGCGGTAGCCGGGGTGACCCTCGTGACCGGAGCGCAGCTCGATCAGGTGCATCGCCTCGCGTGCGTTGCAGTCCAGCACGTAGCGGATGCGGTAACCCAGGCAGAGCGCATACAGCGCCTCGCCGCCGTGTCCGGCCTGCTCCAACCGCTCGTACTCGGAGGCTGAGATCTCGAGCGCACGGCGATATGCATCGCCGGCGCCTGCCGCCTCGACCTCCTCCGGCACGCCCGCGCCGAGGTGCGGACCCAGGGTCTGCCACTGCACCGTCAGCAGCCGGTGGCGCTGCAGGTCGCGGAAGGCACCGTAGTCGGAGACGATCTCGAACCGGTAGCGCAGCGCCTCGAAGCCGCGCCCCGGGCGGTGACGGCGGTTGCGGCGCTCCCCGACGAGATCCCCGAGCAGCGCGGCCCGCTCGCGCGACGTCGAGTTCGGCGACGCGTGCACGCGTGACACGTTCGCTGACGCCGGCGGCCTCGAACAGCAGCGAGGCGAGCAGATCGTCCTCCGTGCCGTCGACGTGGAGCAGCGCGACCGACGGCCCGCCGTGCCCGTCGTCGCCGTGCTCGCGGTCCAGGCCCAGGCGCGCGACCCAGGACCTGGCGGCGGCTTCGCGCTGCTCGAGGTAGGACACCCATTCGCCGCCGCGCTCCGGGCGCTCGACGCGAGCGACGAAGCTCGGCATGACGGCCTTCATCGTGCTGAGCAGCATGCGGCCGTAGTCACGCGCCTCGGGCAGCGGGTGTGCCATCAGGTGGAGGATCAGCTGCTCGTAGGTCTGGCCGGTCGCGAACACGCCCATGTGCGACAGCGAGGCAGCAGGAAGCAGCCCGCGCAGCAGGTCGAGCGCCTTCGCCTGGACGGCACGCGCATGCGCGGCAGGCGAGCCGCCGTCGGGCGCGGGGTAGGTCGCCTCGACCCAGGCCATGACCTGCGGCAGCGCGGCGGCGTAGATGCCGAAGACCTCGTCCATCGCCTGCTCGTACTGAGGGCCGAGGTCGCTGTTGCGGTGATAGCGATAACCGCCGCCGGGCATCGGGGCGTCGTAGGCGATGTAGCGCGTCGACTGCTCGAGGTAGGCGCCCATACGCGGCCGCTGGAGGACCTTTGTCAGGACGTTGGAGACCCACTCGCAGGCGATGTGCGCGCCGCCCAGCTGGGCGACGGAGTCGTCGCCGTAGCCGACGAAGATGCGCTCGTAGAGCTCGGCCGCCCGCCTGCCCTCGTCGCCGTCCCATGACGAGCCGGCGGGCGGGAGCGAGTCGGCGAACTCGTCGAGGAAGAGCCGGCGCAGCGTGCCCTGGTAGCGCGAGTAGCGGGCGAACAGCGCGCCCTTGACCGTCTCAGGCAGGTTGACCAGCGCGAACACGGGCTCGTCGAGGTTCGTCACGTGCTGCGCCAGACGGGCGGCCTCAGCTTCGGTGAACGTCTCGACGGGGTAGCGCACGGGCCGGAAAAGGTAGCGATCCGCCCGGCGGCGCAGACCAGGGCTCTAGAGCAGGCCGAAGCCGCGAGCGGCGCCGTCGACCAGATCGAACAGGGGCTGCGGGACGATGCCGAAGAAGAGGATCGCCGCCCCGGCCAGAAGGCCCACGAACTGCACCTCGGCCCGGCGGCCGCCGCTCCCGTCCTCGGAGACGAGGTCCCGCTCCGGTGCCTCGTCGGCGAGCCCTGCCGCGCCTGCCAGCAGCGGCCGGCCGGTCACGGGGTCCAGGCCCGGCTCCGGCGCGGGGGCCGGCTCATCGCGCCACATCGCCGCCGCTGCCGGCAGGTAGTAAGCGAGCGAGATCATCGAGCCGACGACGACCACGATGCCCAGCCAGGTGTAGCCGCCGTCGGCCGCCGCCTCGATCAGGCGGAACTTGCCGATGAAGCCCGCGGTCGCCGGAATCCCGGCGAGGCTCAGCATCGACAGCGTGAACGCCGTCGCCATCATCGGACGGCGCGTGGCGAGACCGTGGAGCGCGCGCACGTCATCGCCGTACGGTGTCTCGCGCTCGCGCAGGACGACGACCGCGAAGGCCGCGAGGTTGGCCATCAGGTAGACGGCGAGGTAGAACAGCACGGCCTCCACCCCCAGGCCGGTGACGACGACGACGCCGACGAGCAGGTAGCCGGCCTGGGCGATCGACGAGTAGGCGAGCATCCGCTTCAGCGAGGCCTGGCCCAGCGCCCCGACGTTTCCGACGAGGATCGAGACGACCGCGATCGCTATCCAGACCGGGCGCCAGTCGTCGACGGCGGGCAGCAGTGCAGTGTCGTACAGGCGGATGATCGCGCCGAATGCGGCGACCTTCGTCGCGACCGACATGAAGGCCGTCACAGAGGTCGGCGCGCCCTCGTAGACGTCCGGCGTCCACTGATGGAACGGGGCGAGCGACGCCTTGAAGGCGAAGCCGACGGTGAGCATCGCGACCGCCGAAAGGAACAGCGGATCGCCCCCGAGTCCCTCAGCCGTGATCTGGCGCGCGATGCCCGCGTAGCCGGTCTCGCCGGTGGCGCCGTAGAGCAGTGCCATGCCGTAGAGCGCCGTGGCGGACCCGACCGACCCGACGATCAGGTACTTGAGTCCCGACTCGAGCGACCCCGCGCTGCGCAGCTTGGCGGCGCACAACACGTAGAGCGGCAGCGACAGCAGCTCGAGGCCGACGAAGGTCGAGACCAGGTTCTGCGCCGCGGCCAGCACGAGCATGCCCGCGGAGACCGTGAGCAGCAGCGCATAGAACTCCCCGTGGGCGATCTCGCGGGCCGCGCTGCCGCGCCACGCGAGCAGCGTCGCGAGGCTGCCCGCCACGCACACCAGCAGCGTGACGAGGATCGTCAGCGGGTCGAGCGAGAGCGCACCCTCGATCAGCGGAGTCCGCTCGTCCCACTGCCAGACGAGGCATCCGATCGTCACGCCGAACGAGGCCAGCGCCAGGAACGGAACGACCTGCCTGCGCACGAACGAGGAGCCGGCCAGCCCGACCATCAGCACGATGCAGGCGCCGCCGAGCAGCGCGAGCAGCGGCGACAGGCCCGCCCAGTCGATGTCCGGTGCGTTCGGAGCGGCGGCGAGGATCGTCGTCATCGCGCGGCCTCCCCGCGCACGGCGGGCGGAGCCGCGGCGACGTCGGCGCGCTCGACGAGCCGCACCTTCGCCAGCGACTCGTCGACGGCCTGCTCGCCGCGCTCCATCGCGAACTGCGGGTAGAGCGCCAGGGCCAGTGATCACCAGCACGAGCGGCCACAGCAGGAGGCCGTCGGCCGGGCTCATCTCACTCGGGTCGACCCTCGGGCCGACGCGGTTGTGCATCGAGGTGATGAACAGCCGCAGCGCGTAGACGGCAGCCATCGCGACGCCGACCGAAGCGACGATCGCGATCGCGATCTTCGCCTCGAAGGCCCCCAGCAGGATGAAGAACTCGCCGATGAAGTTCGCAGATCCGGGCATCGCCAGCAGCGCGAATGTGAGGATCAGGAACAGCGTCGCGAGCACCGGCGCGCGCGTCGCGATCCCGCCCATGTCGCGGATGTCCTCGCTGCCGCGAGCACGAGCGGCGAGCATCGCCACGACGAAGATCAGCGGCGCCGTGACGATGGCATGGTTGACCGACTGGAGCAGTGCGCCGTCGACGCCGCGGTCGTTGAGCGCGAAGATGCCGAGCGTTATGAAGCCGAGCTGCGCCAGCGACGAGTAGCCGAGCACGAGCCGCGCCTGGCTGCTCGTGAACGCCATCGCCGAGCCGTAGAGGATCGAGGCGAGCGCGAGCAGCATCAGCAGTTCCTGGAACTCCTGCGCGCCTTCGGGGAACAGCGGCAGCGTGATCCGGATGAAGCCGTAGGCGGCGACCTTCGAGAGGATCGCGCTGAAGACCGCGAGCACCGGGATCGGCATCTGCATGTAGCCGTCCGGCATCCACCCGTGGAACGGGAATGCCGGCATCTTGATCAGGAATGCTGCCGCGAAGACGAGGAAGATCCAGTGCTGCGATCCGGTCGCCAGCCCAGCACGTTCGAGGTCGCTGAGCACGAAGCTGATCGACCCGCCCGGCCCGGCCTGCGCGAGCACACCAGTTGCGACCGCGCCGACGAGCATCAGCAGCGAGCCGACGAGCGTGTAGATGAAGAGCTTGAGGACAGCCGGCGCTCGATCGGGCCCTCCCCACAGCAGCGTCAGGAAGTAGAACGGCACGAGCATCAGGTCGAAGAAGACGACGAAGAGCGCGAGGTCCTGGGCCATGAAGGCCCCGAGCACGCCGGTCTGCGCGACGCCCATCAGCAGCACGTAGACGCCCGGCCGGGGCAGGTCGGGCTGGCGCAGAGCGGTCCACAGCGCGCTCGCGAAGAAGATGACGGCCGTCGTCGCCACGAGCACGAGGTTGAGTCCCTCGATGCCGAGCTTGTAGTGGATGCCGAGCGTGCTTATCCACGTCTCGTCGGTCACGTACTGCAGGCCGCCGCCGGTTTCCCAGTCGGCCAGGATGACGACGGCGTACCCGAGCACCGCGGTCGCGCCGGCCAGCCCGATCCAGCGCGCCGCCGCCGGGAGCAGCAGCGCCAGGAGACCCGCGGCGACGGGCAGCCAGAGGACGATCGACAGGTGGACGGTCATGCGCTGCGAACCAGGAAGTAGAGGAGGACGGCCGCGAGACCGCCGATGACGAGCGCGGCGTAGCCGCGCAGCAGGCCGGTCTGGAGCGCGCGCACGGCCGCCGAGCCGGCCTTCACGACGCCGCTCGTGCCGCCGACCAGCAGGCCGTTTACGACGATCCGCTCGAAGCTGTCCCGGGCCCAGCGCCCGGCCCAGGAGAAGGGGCGCACGACGAGCAGATCGACCAGCTCGTCGAAGTACCACTTGTTGACGAACAGGCGGTGCAGCGGCGCGAAGCGGCTCTGGATCTCCGCCGCCGTTCCGGGTCGCTTGACCCAGATCCGGTAGGCGGCCGCGATCCCGGCGATCGCGATGACCGCGGTCAGGGCGATGCCGAAGCCCTCGAGCCCCGTGTTCTCGGGATGCGAGACGATCGACTGCTCGAAGGTCGGCTCGAGGAACGTCTCGAGCCAGTCGAGGATCCCGAACGGAAGGAAGAGCACGCCCGCGATCACCGACAGCACGGCCAGCACGCCCATCGCGGCCCGCATCAGCGGCGTCCGCTCCGCGATGTGGTGCTCCTCACCCGGGAACCCGACGTCGCTGTCCTCGGTCTCGCCGGTTGCGGGGTTGACGGGCTCAGGAGCGTGGTGGAGGTGCCCGCCCTCCAGCTCACGCGCCTGCTCGCACGGCTCGCCCCAGAAGGCACGGAAGATCATCCGCCACGTGTAGATGACCGTGAGCACCGAGCCGACGTAGCCGGCGACGTAGAGGACCAGGTACCAGCCGCCGCGCTGGCCGATCTCGTAGAGCAGGGCGTCCTTCGCCACGAAGCCCGAGAACAGTGGGAAAGCCGAGAGAGCAAGTCCTCCGACGATGAAGCAGCCGAACGTGAACGGCATCGCCCGGCGAAAGCCGCTCATCCTGTCGAGCGACTGCTCGCCGGCCATCGCCGAGATCAGCGAACCGGCGGCCATGAACAGCAGCGCCTTGAAGAAGGCATGCGTCATCAGCAGGAAGAAGCCGCCGACGTACGCGGCCGCGCTGACGGCCATGATCATGTAGCCGATCTGCGACATCGTGGAGTACGCGATCACGCGCTTGAGATCCGTGGCGGCGAGCCCGATCGTGCCCGCGATCAGCAGCGTGAGGGCACCGACGGCGGCTCCGACGTCGGCCGCCGTGGGAGCCCACTCGAAGAGCGGGTACATGCGCCCGATCAGGTAGACGCCGGCAGTCACCATCGTCGCCGCATGGATCAGGGCGGAGACCGGCGTCGGGCCCTCCATCGCATCGGGGAGCCATGTGTGCAGCGGTATCTGGGCTGACTTGGCGAAGGCGCCGACGAGGAACAGCAGCATCGCCGCGACGAGCGTCGCGTCGTTCTTGGGGAACGCCTCCTGCACGCCCTCGAACAGCGGCGTGTAATCCAGGACGCCCATCTCGCGGAACAGGAAGAACGTGCCGAGCACCAGCCCGACGTCACCGACGACGTTGATCACGAACGCCTTGATCCCCGCCCCCGTCGCCGTCGTGCGCCTGTACCAGTAGGAGATCAGCATGTAGCTGGCCGCGCCGACGAACGCCCAGCCGACGATCAGCAGCACGAGGTTGCCCGCGAGGACGAGCAGCAGCATCGAGAAGACGAAGAAGTTCAGGTACGCGAAGAAGCGCGCGTACCCGCGATCGGACTTCATGTAGCCGACCGAGTACAGGTGGATCAGAGCGGACACGCCGCTGACGATCAGGATCATCAGCGTCGACAGAGGGTCGACGTAGATGCCGACCTTGATGTGCACCCCGGCGACGTTCGCGAGGTCCCACAGCGAGGAGGTGACGACGCGCTCCTCGGCCGGCAGGTCCTGGAGCTTGATCAGCGTGATCAGCGCGAACACGAACGAGGCCGCGATCGCGATGGTGCCCGCCCAGCCGGCCGCCGCGCCGCGCAGCAGCGAACGGTTCCCGAGCGCGATCAGAATCGTGCCGGCCAGCGGCATCGCGAGCACGAGCCACGCTGCGGTCTGAATCGTCATCCGTGCAGCTCCCGCAGCTCGTCGACGTCGACGGGCAGCCGGCGCCGGTAGAGCGCGACGACGATGCCGAGCCCGATCGCGACCTCGCAGGCGGCGACGACCATCACGACCAGCGCGAAGATCTGGCCGTCCCCGTCGCCCCACATCCGCGAGAAGCCGACGAGCGCCAGGTTGCCCGCGTTGAGCATCAGCTCGAGGCAGAGCAGCACGACGAGCGGGTTGCGGCGGACCATCACGCCGACCGCGCCGATGCTGAAGATCAGCGCGGAGACGATGAGGTACCAGTTGACGTTCACTCCCGGCCCTCCTCGTCGGGCGCGCCCGCGGCGCCCGGCTCCGGCAACGGGATCGTGACTCCGTAGCCCGCCACGCCCTCGGCCATCGTGCCCGTGGCCCGCGGGCGCTCGTACTCGATCAGCCCGTGGCGTGGCGCGACCGGGAGGTCATCCTCGTCGATCCCGCCGCGCCGACCCGCCAGCGCGACCGCGCCGACAGCCGCCACGAGCAGCAGGAACGACGCCAGCTCGAACGGCAGCAGGAACCGCACCAACAGCAGCTCGCCGATCTCACCGGGCGAGCCGTACCCGGGCCCGAGCTCGGCGCCCTCGCCGTCGAGCGCTCCGAGGCTCGTCCCCAGCACCGCCACCGACAGCTCGACGAAGAGCGCGACGCCGAAGGCGATCGCGAGCGCGCGCTGCTTCGCGTTCACGCGCCAGAGGGGGGCGGGCTTGTCGCCGCCGCCGACGTAGGCGACGACGAAGACGTAGAGGACGACCACGGCGCCTGCGTAGACGATGATCTGCGCCGCTGCCAGGAACTGCGCCTCGAGCAGCAGGAAGAGCAGCGCCAGCGCGATCAGGTGGACGACCAGCGACAGCACGCAGTAGAACGGATTGCGCAGCGTCACCACGCCGATGGCGCCGGCGAGCGCCACGATCGCGAACAGGAAGAAGAGGATCGCCATGCTCTCGCGGGCTACTCGCCGATCGCGCGCAGCGGGGTGCGCTCCGGGGGCTCGGCGAGCAGCATCTCCTTGGTGAAGATGAGGTCGCTGCGGTTGTAGTCGGACAGCTCGAAGTCGTTGCCCATCGTGATCGCGTCGAATGGGCAGGCGATCTCGCAGTAGCCGCAGAAGATGCAGCGCGACATGTTGATCTCGTAGACGGCCGCGTAGCGCTCACCGGCCGACACGCGGATGTCGGGCGTGTTCTCGGCAGCCACGACGCGGATGCAGTCGGCGGGGCATGCGGCGGCGCACAGCGAGCAGCCGACGCACTTCTCCAGGCCGGTGTCCTCGAAGACGTGAAGCCGGTGGCGCCCGCGGAACCGCGGGTAGACCGGGATCTTCTCCTCCGGGTACTGGACCGTGGTGACGGGCGACACGAGCTGGCCGAAGGTCGTCTTGAGGCCGCGCAGCGTCTCGCCGAAAGCGCGGTAGAAGCCGCCGGCGCCGCCGGCCTGCTGCGGGCCGCGGGTGACTTCGACGACGTCCGCTCCAGGATTCCAGGTCATTACATCCGCCTAGTCCGTCGCCACGACGATGATCGCCGTGACGAGCACGTTGAGGGTTGCGAGCGGCAGCAGGATCTTCCAGCCGAGGCTCATCAGCTGGTCGTAGCGCAGGCGCGGCAGCGTCGCGCGCACCCAGATGAACACCAGGACGAAGGCGAGCATCTTCCCGATCACGATGAACGGGTCGACCCAGCCCGGCAGATCGAGCCCGAAGGGCAGCAGCCATCCGCCCAGGAAGAGCGTCGTCGCAAGTCCCGAGATGACGAGCACGTTGAGGTACTCAGCGAAGAAATAGAGCGCGAAGCGACCCCCGCCGTACTCGGTCATGTAGCCGCCGACCAACTCTGCGTCGGCCTCTGCGAGGTCGAACGGGGGCCGGTTGGTCTCCGCGAAGCTCGCGACCATGAAGATCAGGAAGCCGGCGAACTGCGGGATCACGAACCACATTCCCTGCTGGGCCTCGACGATCTCCGTCAATGACAGCGTCTGCGCCGTGATGACCACGCCGACCAGCGCCATCCCCTGGGCGACCTCGTAGGAGATCAGCTGTGCGGCGGCGCGCATCGAGCCCAGGAACGAGTACTTCGAGCCGGACGACCAGCCGCCGAGCATGATCCCGTAGAAGGCGACGGCGCCGAACGCGAACACGTAGAGCGGGCCGATGCTGACGTCGATCCCGTAGAGCCCGGTCGGCGTCCCGAAGATGTCCTGCACGTTGCCGAACGGGATGAGTGCAAGCGCGGCGACGGCCGCGACGATCGACAGGATCGGCGCCAGCGTGAAGAGCCAGCCGATCGAGGTGCTCGGCCGGAACTCCTCCTTGGAGAGCAGCTTGATGATGTCGGCCAGCGGCGTCATCGCGCCGAACGGGCCCACGCGGTTGGGCCCGTAGCGGTTCTGGAAGCGGCCGAGGACCTTGCGCTCCATCATCAGCACGAGCGGCACCAGCTGCAGGCCGATCGCGAAGATCACGAGCGACTTCAGGATCATCATCCACCACGGCTCGGCATAACCGACGACGGCGAGCGGCGCGTTCATCGCAGCGCCTCTCCGTGCGAGACGTCGAGACCGCCGGTTGAGCGATCAGGCGCCGTCATGCCTTTTCCACCTCGACGAGCGGGCCGTCCAGCGCGCTCGCGCTGTGCTCGCCGATCGCCGTCTCGAGGAACACCGAGCCCTCCGACGCCGCGGCACGGATGTGCGCGGTCCCGGTCACGCGGTGCCGGTCGGACCCCACTGTCACCCGGTCGCCGTGCGAGACGCCGATGCGCTCGGCGTCGGCGAGCGAGAGCTCGACGCGCTGGCTCGGGTGAAGGAACTTCAGGGCAGGCGCGACGCCGACCTCGGGCGCGGCCCAGATCGAGCGGAAGGCCCCGAGCCGCAGCCGTCCGTTCGCCGCCGCGGCGGCGGGCGGCTCGGCAAGCGTGAACGGGCCGTCCTCACCCTCCGGATGGGCCGCCGCCTGCTCGCGCTCGGGCCAGCGCAGGCCGTCGCCGCCGATCTCGTCGAGCGTGATCCCAGCGTAGAAGGGAACGTCAGCGGTCATCAGCCGTGTGACCATCGAGCTGGTCAGCACGCCGAGGTCGCTGCCCAGCAGCTTGGAGATGTCGGACAGCACCTGCCACTCCGGGCGCGTCTCGCCCTGGCGCCCGATCGCCCGCCGCAGCCTCTGGAGGCGCCCGTCGGGGTGGGTGACCGTGCCTTCCTTCTCGGCACAGGACTCCGCCGGGAAGACGACGGTCGCGTACTCGCGAACGCCCTCCGTGAGGTAGCTCGCGTGGGCGATCACCGTCGTCGTCTTCTCGAGCGCCTGGGCCCATGCGTCGCGCCCCGGATGGTCGAGCAGCGGATCGGTGTGCAGGAGGTAGAGCGCGGTCAGCTCGCCCGCGGCCGCCGCTGCCGCGATCGCCGCCGCGTCCCGCCCCGCGCCCGCGGGCTCGCCGAGCCCCGGGCCGGCGTTCGGCAGGACCCCGACCTCGCGCAGGCCGCGGCCGTTGGCCGCGACCGGCAGCTCCAGCAGGCCCGCGCCGTCACGGTCGAGGATCTCCAGGCGGCCCGCGACGTTCAGCAGCGCCCGGACCGCATGCTCACCGCGTGCTCCGTGGGTCAGGCGCTCGCCGTAGACGATCACGACCTCGCGACCGGCTCCGGCTCCGGCTCCCAGCAGGCCCTTTGCCAGCGCGCGCACCTGTGCGGCGTCCGTCCCGGCAGCCGATGCGAGGCGCTCGACGTCGCCGCCGCCCGCCAGCGCCGCGTCGAGCGCGGCGAGCAGCGCCTCGCCGCAGCCCGGCGCAAAGCGCAGCGTCTGCGTCGCGGACTCGTCCAGCGACGACTGCCGGCTGGTGGCGACGAACAGCTTCACCCCTCCGCGGCGCACGCCCTTGCGGACGCGCAGGTCGAGGATCGGCGCGTCGTCGACCGGCTCGGCGTCGAGCACGAGCACCGCGTGGGCGTAGTCCAGGTCGCTGACGCTCGCCTGTGCCGCGGGTGCGCTCAGCGCACGATGCAGCCCGAGCGGGAGCGTGCCGCCGCCGCGCGAGTCGACGTCCGGCGCTGCAAGCACCTCGCGGAAGAGCTTCTGGAGCAGCCAGCCCTCCTCGTTGGTGGTGTCGCCGCCGGCCAGTGCGCCTGCGCGGCCGCCGGCGCGGCCGAGCGCCGACGCGGCCGCCTCCAGCGCGCGCTCCCAGCTGACCGGGCGCAGCTCGCCGCCGTCACGCAGCAGCGGCTGGGTGATGCGCTCGTCGGAGTGGATCGCCTGGTACGCGAAGCGGCCCTTGTCGCACAGCCAGCCGTCGTCGACGTCCGCGTTGTCGCGCGCGAGCACGCGCAGCACGCGCTCGTCGCGGACGGTCAGGCTGACGTTGCACTGCGCCGGACAGAGCGTGCAGATCGAGCCCGATTGCTCGATGTCCCACGGACGCGCCCGGAAGCGGTAGGGAACCGACGTGAGCGCACCGACTGGACAGAGCTCCACGATGTTGCCGCTGAACGGCGCGACGTAGGGGTGACCGTCGAAGGTCGCGACGAAGGTGTGCGCACCGCGCTCCTGGAGGATCAGCTGATGGTCCTCGCTGATCTCCTGGCTGAAGCGCACGCAGCGGTAGCAGACGATGCAGCGCTCGCGATCGATCGCGATCAGCGGGCTCAGCGCCAGCGGCTTCTCGAAGTGGCGCTTGGGCTCGACGAAACGCGAGATGCCACCGCCCCAGCCGAACGACTTGTCCTGCAGCGGGCACTCGCCGCCCTTGTCGCAGACGGGGCAGTCGAGCGGATGGTTGATCAGCAGGAACTCCAGCACCGCCTCCTGCGCCTCCTGCACGCGGGCGGTGTCCGTGTGCACGACCATGCCGTCCTTGACGGGCACCGAGCAGCCGGCCTGAAGCTTCGGAATGCCCTCGATCTCGACCAGGCACATGCGGCATGCGCCGATCGGCGCGCCGAGCTTGGGCTCGTAACAGAAGACGGGGATCTCGACGTCGCCGAACTGCAGCGCGGCGTCGACGAGCATCATGTTCTGCGGTGCGCTCACCTCACGCCCGTCGAGCGTGAAGGTGATCGTGTCCTGCGCTGGGCGCGGCACTAGACGCCGACCCCCGCAACCGCCGCGCGGTCGCCGCGCGCGCGGGCCTCTTCGATGTGCTGCTCGAACTCGTCGCGGAACTTGACGATCATCGAGCCGACCGGCATCGCCATCGCGTCGCCCAGCACGCAGAGGCAGTTCCCGATGATGCGCTCCTGGACCGACGCCATGATGTCGAGGTCCATCGGCGTGGCGCTGCCGTCCTGGACGCGCTCGAGCATCTTCACGGTCCAGCTCGTGCCCTCGCGGCACGGCGTGCACTTGCCGCAGGACTCGTGCGCGTAGAACTTGGCGAGCTTCAGGCAGACATCGACGACCGACTGGGAATCGTCGACGACGATGATCGCGCCCGAGCCGAGCATCGATCCCGCGTTCGCCATCGTGTCGAAGTCGTACTCGAGGTCGAGATCGTCCTTCGTCAGAACCGGCGAGGACGAGCCTCCGGGGAACCACAGCTTGACCTCGCGACCCTCCGGCGGCCCGCCCGCGAGGTCGTAGATGATCTCGCGGCTCCTGGTGCCCAGCTCGATCTCGTAGTTGCCCGGTCGCCGGACGTTGCCGCTGACGGAGACCAGCTTCGTGCCGGCCGAGTTCTGCACGCCGATCGCGGCGTACTCGTCGGCGCCCAGCTCGACGATGTGCGGCAGCGTCGCCAGCGTCTCGACGTTGTTGATCAGCGTCGGGCCCTGGAACAGCCCCTGATTGGCGGGAAACGGCGGCTTCAGGCGCGGGTTGCCGCGTTTGCCCTCCAGCGAGTCGAGCAGGCCGGTCTCCTCGCCGCAGATGTAGGCGCCCGCACCGCGGTGCAGGACCAGCGAGCAGCCGAAGCCCGAGCCGAGGATGTCGTCGCCCAGGTAGCCGCGCTCATATGCCTCGGCGATCGCGGCGTCGAGAACCTCGGCCTGGAGCTCGTACTCACCGCGGATGTAGATGAACGTCTTCGTCGCGTCGACCGAGTAGGCCGCGATGACGATCCCCTCGATCAGCTGATGCGGGTTCTTCTGCATCAGCTCGCGGTCCTTGAACGTCCCGGGCTCAGACTCGTCGGCGTTGACGACCACGAACTTCTGCATCGACCCCTGGGGGATGAACGAGGCCTTGGTCCCCATCGAGAACCCCGCGCCGCCGCGGCCGCGCAGCCCGGAGGTCTTGAACGAGTCGATCAGCGCCTGGCGCGGTGTCTGCAGCGCGCTGCGCAGCGCCTGGTAGCCCCCGCGGCGCTCGTACACGTCGATGTTCGCGAGTCCGGGCTCGTCGATGTCCTTGAAGAGGAGGATGTCGGTCATGCGCTCGAGGCCTTCGGATCGACGGACGCGCGGCGCTTCAGCTGCTTGGCGGGCAGCGGCTCGTCGCCGGCGCGGATCTGACGCACCAGCTCGGGCACCTCGTCCAGCTCGATCGGCCCGACGTACTCGCCGTTGACCGATGCCATCGGAGCGATGTCGCACGCCCCCAGGCACTCGAAGCCGCGCACGTTGAAGTCCGGGTCGTCGCCCGCCTCATCGCGCAGCGCGGCGAGCAGCTCGTCGGCCCCGCACAGCGAGCACGAGATGTTGGTGCAGACGTAGACCTTCTGGCGACCGACCGGCTGCGTCTCGAGCATGTCGTAGAACGTGGCAACGGCGATCAGGTAGGCGGGCGTCAGGCGCATCACGCATGCCGCCTGCTCGATGCCCTCGGGTGTGCACCAGCCGTAGCGCTGCTGGACGGCGTAGAGCGCCGGGATCGCTGCCGAGCGCCGGTCGGGGTACTTCGCGATCGCAGCCTCGATCTGCGCTCGCAGGTCCGCCGGGACGGGCGTGGATCCGGCGTCCGGGACGCCCGCCGGGTCCTTGTCGAGGTCGGCCGCGTCGTCCCATCCGGGTACGCGCGACCCCTTCTCGAAACGGACGACCTGCGGCTTGCTCGCCATCAGCGATCCACTCCGCCCAGCACGGGGTCGAGCATCGCGAGCGTCGCGATCATGTCCGCCAGCAGCTCACCCTCGACCATCGGCGCGGTCGCCTGGAGGTTCACGAAGCTCGGGTCGCGCATGTGGACGCGCGCCGGCTTGCTGGAGCCGTCCGCGCGCACGAAGCAGCCGAGCTCGCCGCGCGGCGACTCGATCGGGAAGTAGACCTCCCCGGGCGGGACGCGGAAGCCCTCTGTGACGAGCTTGAAGTGGTGGATCAGCGCCTCCATCGAGGTCGCGAGTTCGTGTCGGGGCGGCAGCGCGACCTTGCGGTCCTCTGTGATGAAGGGCCCCTCGGGCAGGCCGTCGAGCGCCTGGTCGATGATCTTGCAGGACTCGTGGATCTCAGCCAGCCGCACCGCGTAGCGGTCGTAGTTGTCGCCCTGCGTTCCGACCGGGATCTTGAAGTCGAAGTCCTCGTAGGAGCAGTACGGCATGGCCTTGCGCAGGTCCCAAGGGTTCCCGGTCGCGCGCAGCAGCGGGCCGGTCACGCCCAGCTCCAGGAGCTGGGCCTCGGGCAGCGGGCAGACGCCGCGCAGGCGCTGGAGGAAGATCTCGTTCCTGTTGAGCAGCGCGCCGTACCCGTCGGCTCGGTCGGGCATCACCTTCGTGAACCTGCGGACCTGCTCGACCCAGCCTGCCGGCACGTCCTCGATCACCCCGCCGACCTGGAAGTAGCGCGTGTGCATGCGCTGACCGGACGACATCTCGAAGAGGTCCAGCAGCTGCTCGCGCTCCCGGAAGCAGTACCACCAGACGGAGATCGCACCGAGGTCCAGCGCGCTCGTCCCGAGCCACACGAGGTGGCTCATGATCCGGTTCAGCTCCATGTGGATGACGCGCAGGTACTGCGCGCGAGGCGGCACGTCGATCTCGAGCAGTGTCTCGACGGCACCGCAGAAGGCCATCGCGTTGAAGTAGTACGAGAGGTAGTCCATCCGCTCGACGACGGGGATGACCTTCCAGTAGCTCTTCTGCTCGGCGGTCTTCTCAATGCCCGTGTGGACGTAACCGATGATCGGCTTGACGTCGCGCAGGACCTCGCCGTCGAGCGTGACCAGCAGTCGCAGCACGCCATGAGTCGCCGGATGGTGAGGGCCGATGTTGAGCGTCAGCAGCTCGCGCCCGTCCTCGACCACGGTCTCCTCGGCGAGCGTGACGCTCTGCTCCAGGCGGCGGTAGTCGCTGATGCCCGCGGCGGGCTGGTCGGTGGCGCTCACGCGAACCACCGGGGCACCGTGGTCTCGTTGTGCGTGAAGAGCACGGGCTCGCCGCCGACCGGGAAGTCGCGCCGCTGCGGGAAGCCGTCGTAGTCCTCGGGCATCAGGATGCGGCGCAGGTCCGGGTGGCCGTCGAAGACCACGCCGAACATGTCGTAGACCTCGCGCTCCTGGTGATCGGCGGTCGGCCAGGCGGGCGTGACCGAGGGGACGTTGGGAGCGTCGGTCGGGACGCGGAGCTTGACCGTCAGCCGGTCGAGTCCCTCCATGTCGAGCAGCTCGTAGTGAACGCCGAGGCGCGGCTCGTGCGGGTAGTAGTCGACGCCGTGGACGCTCGCCAGGAACTTGAAGCCCTCGCCGCGCAGCGCCTCGAGCGTGTCGACGATCGAATCCGGCCGCACGACGATCGCACCCCTGCCGTGGGCGTGGAGGACTTCGAGAACGCTCCCCTGATCGCGCTCACGCAGCGAGCCCGCCAGCAGCTCGAGGCCGGTGGCGTCAGGCACCGGAGGTCCCCGTGCCGGCTCCGTCCGGGGTCGGGGCGGGCTCGGGCAGGACCTCGACGGTCCCGTCGGCGCCGTAGCGCTCGCGCCAGCCCATGCTCGGGTCCTCCTGGACCATCGCGCGCAGCTTGATGATCCCGTGCATCAGCGCCTCGGGACGCGGCGGGCAGCCGGGCACGTGGACGTCGACCGGCAGGAACTTGTCCGCGGGAACGATCGCGTAGTTGTTGAAGACGCCCATCGAACTCGAGCAGGCGCCCATCGCGATCGCGTACTTCGGCTCCAGCATCTGGTCGTAGATGCGGCGGACGACGGGCGCCATCTTGATCGAGACGCGCCCGGAGAGAATCAGCATGTCGGCCTGGCGGGGTGACGCGCGGAAGGCCTCGAAACCGAAGCGGGCGATGTCCAGCCGCGCTCCGACGATCGACATCATCTCGATCGCGCAGCAGGCGAGCCCGAAGGTCAGCGGAAACAGCGAGTTGCCGCGCGCCCATTCGACGGCCTTGTCGAGCGTCGTCGTGAGGACGCGCTCCTCTACGTGCTTCTGGAGAGCGTCGCCCTCCAGCTCGCCGCGCAGCATGTCGCGCGCGTTGAGCTGGCGCACGCGGAAGTCCTCGGCGGGCGTCAGCTTCTGACGGATCACTTCCATGTGAGGGCCCCCCGGCGCCAGACGTACACGAAGGCGACCAGCAGCAGCCCGATGAACACCCCCGTCTCGACGAGCGCGAACGTCCCGTACTCGCGCAGCACGACGGCGATCGGGTAGAGGAACAGGACTTCTATGTCGAACAGCAGGAACAGCATCGCGATCAGGTAGAAGCTGATCCCGAAGCGAAACCCCTGCTTGATCTCGGACGCCATCCCCGACTCGTAGGGGTCGGACTTGCTCGCGTTGGCGCGACGGGTGCCGAGCACTCCGTTCAGCCACGTGAAGAGAACACCGATGACCAAGCCGAGGAAAACGAAGACCATCGCTGGCGCGTACGTGCTGAGCACGGGGACGGTTGTATCAGCTACCGCGAGTCCGGGCTGGGCTCGTGACAGTTTGTGACAAAGGGCTCGAATTGGCGCAGTTGACGGACATCGTGGCGATCCTCGTGGCGGCCGTGAACCTCCTCGCGGGCGGTCTGGGCGCGTGGGCCTGGTGGCACGGCGAGGCTGGACGCCCCTTCTGGAACGCGGTCCGCGCGGGTCAGCTGACGACGACGCTTCCGGCGCTCGCCGCGGGCGGCCTCCTGGTCAGCGGCTACGAGGCAGAGAGCGGCCTGCTCTACCTCTACCTGCTGCTGCCGATCGCGACGTCGATCATCGCCGAGCAGCTGCGCGTGGCTTCAGCGCAGACGGTGCTCGATCAGCGCGGGCTGGAGGACGCCCGGGCGGTCGGCCTCCTGCCGGAGAGCGAGCAGCGTGACGTCGTGATGGCGATCGTGCGGCGCGAGGCCGGCGTGATGACGATCGCCGCGCTCGTGATCGCCTTTCTCGCGCTGCGCGTGCTGGGCAACACCTGACACTGCCCGGGTCAGGCCAGGCCCGTGTAGCCGCCGCGAAACCAGACCAGCGGGCGCGCGTCGCCGTCGGCGTCCATATGAGTCACCTCGCCGATCCCGATCGTGTGGTCGCCGCCCGAGAGCAACTCGCGCAGGTCACATGCGATCCAGGCCAGCGCGCCGTCGAGGACCGGAACACCGTGCGCCACCGTGTGGGTGACCGATTCGAACTTCTCCCGCGCCACGCGCTTCGAGGCGAATACCCGGGCAAGATCCTCCTGGCCCTCGCGCAGCACGTTTACGGCGAAGCGCCCGCTGGAACGCACCGCGGGCAGCGTGCGCGAGGCGTTGTCGAAGCAGACGAGCAGCAGCAACGGGTCGAGCGAGAGCGAGGCGACGGCGTTCGTCGTGAGGCCCGAGGGCCCTCCCGGTCCGTCGCACGTGACCACGGCGACGCCGGTCGCGAAGCGGCCGATCACGTCGCGGTAGCGGTCTCGGTCGGAGGTCATGCGGGAACGGACGCTAATGGGCCGGGCCGCGATCGGGGAAGGAGGGTCAGCGGCGGCGACGAAGGACACGGTCGGCAGCCCGGCGTCGGCCTGACGACGATCGCATCGCTGACAGGCGCGGTCGTCCAATGACACGGCGGCAACCGATGCCGGCGTACGGGCCGCCTCTTTATCCACTCCCAGCCGTGCCTCGCGCCGTCCGCGCACGGTGTCTCGTATGATCCGCGCCGCGATGAAGCGCCGTCTTGCCCTGACGCTGGTGCTCGCTGCGCTCCCCGCCGCGGCCCTGTCTGCATGCGGATCCGAGAGCGTCGACGTGCCTGGGGCCTCGGCAAGCGTCGAGAACGGCGCTCAGCTCTTCGCCGAGCGCTGCTCGGGCTGTCACACCTTCAGCGCCGCGGGCGCGCAGGGGTCTGCGACCGAGGTTTCCGACCGCGAGCGCGTGGACGGACCGAACTTCGACGTGCGCGAGTCCTGTTACGACGACGCGCTCTACGCGATCCAGAACGGCGGCTACTCGGGGGCGATCATGCCCTCGAACCTCGTCGTCGGCAAGGACGCCCAGGACGTCTCGCGCTTCCTCGCCGAGTACTCGGGGAAGGACTCCGAGGAGGCCGCCTCGCCGACAGGCCCGCCGGCCGGCTGCAAGCCGCCGCCGCCGGAGTGATCGACGCAGCCACGCCGTGCTCGACCTGAAGCAGCTGCGTGCGGACCCGGAGGCGGCCCGCACGGCGCTCGGGCGCCGCGGGTCTGCGGACGCGATCGACGAGGTGCTCGCGCTCGACGTCCGCCGCCGCGAGCTGATCCCCCAGGTCGAGGGCCTGCGCGCCCAGCAGAACGAAGCCGGCCAGGCGATCGCCGCGGCGAAGGGAGCCGGCGAGGAGGCCGCTGAGGCGATCGCGCTGATGCGCGAGGTCGCCGGTCGGGCGAAGGCGCTCGGCGAGGAGCTCAGCGGCCGTCGAGGCGGAGCTCGACGCGACGCTGGCGCGCCTGCCGAACCTGCCCGATGCGGCGGCGCCGCCGCAGGACAGCGTTCTGAAGGAGTGCGGCGAGGCGGGCGCCTCCGGGCGCGATCATCTCGAGCTTGCGGGACCGATGATCGACATGGAGCACGGCGCGATGCTCTCGGGCGCTCGCTTCGCATACCTGCGCGGGGATCTCGTGTTCATCGAGCTGGCGCTCGTGCGCTGGGTGCTCGAGAAGCTGCGCGGCCACGGCTTCGAGCCGGTCGTGCCGCCGGTGCTCGTGCGCGAGGAGGCTCTCTACGGAACCGGCTTCCTGCCCGACACCGAGCAGCAGATCTACAGCCTGCCGGAGGACGACCTCTACCTGGTTGGCACCAGCGAGGTCGCGCTCGCATCGCTGCACGCCGGCGAGATCATCGATCCGGCCGAGCTGCCGCTGCGCTACGCGGGGTTCTCGCCCTGCTTTCGCAGAGAGGCCGGCGCCGCCGGCCGCGACACGCGCGGGATCTTCCGCGTGCACCAGTTCGACAAGGTCGAGATGTTCAGCTTCGTGGAGCCGCCTGCCTCGCCGGCGGAGCACGAGCGCCTGCTCGCCATCGAGGAGGAGATCCTCACCGACCTCGCGATCCCGTACCGCGTCGTCGACATCGCCGTCGGCGACCTGGGCAACTCGGCCGCGCGCAAGTTCGACTGCGAGGCCTGGCTCCCCGGCCAGGAGCGCTATCGCGAGCTGACGTCGTGCTCGAACACGACCGACTACCAGGCGCGGCGCCTGAACGTCCGAGTGCGCGGAGCCTCCGGAAGGCCCGAGACGCTGCACACCCTCAACGGCACCGCCGTCGCGATCAGCCGCACGCTGATCGCGCTGCTGGAGAACGGTCAGCGTGAGGACGGAAGCGTCGTGCTGCCGCAGGCGCTGATCGCCTACGGCGCTCCGGCATCACTGCCGGCGTCCGGCTGACCGCCGCTCAGGCCGCGGGCGAGCCGCCGTCACCGGCGGCCGGCGTCGGCCGGCTCGTCGAGCGCGGCGACCGCCTCCTCGCGACCGGGGCAGAGCTTGAAGGCGCGATCCAGCCGCGTCATCTCGAAGACGCGCTTGACGCGCTCCGGCGGCTCGACCACCGCGAGCACGCCACCGGCGCGCTCGACACGCCGCTGCGCGTTCAGCAGCAGGCTCAGACCCGACGAGTCGATGAACTCGACGGCTGCGAGGTCGATCACCAGTCGCACGCGCCCGTCGCGGAGCTGCTCGTCCACTGCGAGCGGGACCCGTACACCGGTGCCGATCGAGAGCTCACCGTCGAGCACGAGCACCGCCTTGTCTGCCGGCAGGCCGTCAGTTTCGATGCGGATTGCTTCCACACTTCAAGACTACCCGGGGCACAGGCGTTGGAACGCCGGTCATCGACCGATAGCGTCAGACCCATGATCTTCAGACAAGTGACTCACGACGACCTGGGCTGCGCGTCCTACCTGATCGGCGACGAACGGGCCGGGACGGCCGCCGTCGTCGATCCCAAGCTCGAGATCGACGAATACCTGCGACTCGCGCGCTATCTCGGCGTCCACATCGACCACATCCTGGAGACCCACAACCACGCCGATCACGTGTCCGGGCACGGACGGCTCGCGGCGGCCACCGGAGCCACGATCCATGTCCACAAGCTCAACGCGCCCAGCTACGAGCACGAGCCGTTCGACGACGGCTGGGAGCTGCAGCTCGGCGCAGTGACGATTCGCGCCGTCCACACGCCGGGCCACCGACCGGAGCACACGGCGTTCACGCTCGCCGACACAGGTCGGGGCGCCGAGCCCTGGGCCGTCCTCACCGGCGACTCGCTGTTCGTCGGCGACGTCGCGCGACCGGACCTGGCGATCGAGAAGTCCGACGGCGCGCGCGGGATCTTCCGCTCGCTGCACGAGCAGCTGCTGACGCTGCCGGACACCTGCGAGGTCTGGCCCGGCCACCTCGGCGGGTCGCTCTGCGGCGGCCCCGGGATGAACCTGAAGATCTCCTCGACGATCGGCTACGAGCGCGAGCACAACGCACTTCTCTCGGTCACCTCCGAGGACGAGTTCGTCGAGCTGGCGACGAGTCAGCTCGCTCCCCAGCCGCCGAACTTCCAGCGCATCGTCGAGATGAACAGCGGGCCGCTGCACGCCGAGCGGAGCGAGCCTCCCCCGCTGGCCCCGCGGCAGGTCGACGAGCACCAGCGGCGCGGAGCGCTCGTCGTGGATGTCCGCACGGAACTGCAGTTCGACGAGGCGCACATCCCCGGTGCGGTCTCGATCACCGCGCTGCGCGCCGGCTTCGGGTCGAAGCTCGCGTGGGTCGTGGAGCCCGGCCAGGAGATCGTGATCGCCGGGCGCGATGACGACGACGCCCGCCGCGCCGCAGCGCTGGCGGGCTCGGTCGGGGTGCTGTCGGTGATCGGCGTCCTGGCCGGCGGGATGACGAGCTGGCGCGAGGAGGGTCTGCCGGTGGCACGCACGCGTCGCATCGCCGTCGACGAGCTGCACGAGCGCTGGGAGCAGAGCGACGGCGCCCTGCAGGTGCTCGACGTTCGCGAGCTGCCCGAATTCGCGAGCGGGCACATCCCCGGGTCGCTGAACGTCCCCTACCACGACGTCGACGGGGTGCCCGAGGGCATCTCCGCCGAGGACTCGATCGCCGTGATCTGCTCCTCGGGACAGCGTGGCGCGGTCGCCTCCAGCCTGCTCATGCGACACGGAGCGAGCGACGTCTGGCACGTGGTCGAGGGCGGCGTGCCGCTGTGGGAGCGCAGCGGCTGGCCGATCCAGGCGGCCTAGTGGCCGCGGCGGTGGGGATGCTGCTCGGAGTGGATGTCGGCGGAACGTTCACTGACGCGGTAGTCGTCGACGGCGGCCGCGTCATTGTCGCCAAGACGCCGTCGACCCCGGGCGATCAGTCCGAGGGCGTGCTGACCGCTGTGCGGGCGGTACTCGAGTCCGCCGAGCGCGAGGCGAACGAGGTCGGCACCTTCGCCCACGGGATGACGGTCGCCACGAACGCGCTGCTCGAGGGCACCACGGCGCGCACCGTGTTCGTCGCCACCGCGGGCTTTGAGGACGTGATCGAACTCGCGCGCCAGGCGCGACCCGAGCTCTACCGGCTCTGCAGCGCCCGTCCCGCACCGCTCGTGCCGCCCGATCGCCGCGTCGGTGCGAGCGAGCGCTGCACGCCCGAAGGCGCGCTGCGGCCGCTGACCGACGAGGGCGCGGTCGCCGTGGCCGACGAGGTGGCCGGGCACGAGCCCGAAGCCATCGCCGTCTGCCTGCTGCACGGCTACGCCCATCCCGATCACGAGCTGCAAATCCGTGCTGCACTGCGCGAACGCCTGGGCGACGGCGTCCACATCTCGCTGTCGCATGAGGTGACGGCGACCTTTCGCGAATACGAGCGCGCCGCGACTACGGAGGTAGACGCGGCGCTCTCGCCGCTGCTCGCTCGCTACCTGCGAAAGCTGTGCGATCGCGCGGCCGGAGCTGGCCTCCCTGAGCCGTCCGTCATGCAGTCGAGCGGTGGGCTGACCGATGCGGCGACCGCTGCGTCACACGCGGCGCTTGCGGTGCTGTCGGGCCCCGCCGGCGGCGCCGCGGCGGCTGCCCTGCTCGGCAGACGGCTCGACGAGCCGAACCTCCTGTGCTTCGACATGGGCGGCACGTCCTGCGACGTGTGCGTCGTCGAGGGCGGCCGCGTTCGCGAGACGGCGACGCGCGACGTCGGCGGCCGGCCGCTGGCGCTGCCGATGGTCGACATCCACACGGTCGGTGCAGGCGGAGGGTCGGTGGCCTGGCGTGACGCCGGCGGAGCGCTGCGCGTCGGCCCGCGGTCGGCGGGAGCCGACCCCGGGCCCGCCTGCTACGGCCGCGGCGGCGTGGAGCCTACGGTCACGGATGCCAATCTGGTGCTCGGACGTCTACCGCAGGAGGTCGACCTTTCCGGCGTCACCGTCGATCGCGACGCCGCGCTGGCGGCTGTCACCGCGCTGGCCGGTGAACTCGGTCTCGACCCGGAGCGGTGCGCCGCCGGGATCGTTCGCGTGGCCGACGCCGAGATGGTGCGCGCACTGAGGGTCATGACGGTCGAGCGCGGCGTCGATCCCCGCGACTTCGCGCTGCTGGCGTTCGGCGGTGCCGGGCCGCTGCACGCGGCGGCGGTAGCTGACGAGCTAGGGATGAGGCGAGTGCTCGTTCCCGCAGCATCCGGCGTGCTCAGCGCACTGGGACTTGCGGCCGCCGACCGGCGTGCCGACCGACAGCGCACGGTGCTGCTGCGCGGCGCCGACGTCACAAGCCATGCGCTCGCCGATGTCGAACGGCGACTGGCGGCACAAGCGGCGGGCGCGCTCGCCGGTTCGGTCGAGGCGCTCGAGACGACCTGGCTGACGCGCTACGCCGGCCAGTCCCACGAGCTGGCGGTCGCGGCCGAGGCGGACGTCGACGCGCTGCGAGCCGCCTTCGAGCGAGAGCACGAGGCCCACTACGGATACTCGGACCCCGATGGCGTGCTCGAGGTCGTGACCGCCTGGGTACGCGCCACCGAGCCCGGACCGGACATTCGCTGGCAGGCACAGCACGCGGGCGAGACCGTGGCAGGACCGCTGACGCTGGCGCTCGAGGGAGCAACCGCATGGATCCCGTCCGGCTGGACGGGGCGCTTCGACGACACGGGCACCCTGAGACTGGAGCGGACACCATGACCGACCCGATCGCGCTGCAGGTGATCACCGGAGCGCTGCGGGCCGCCTGCGAGGAGATGGGAGCAGCACTGGTCCGCTCGGCGCACAGCGCGAACATCAAGGAGCGCCGCGACTGCTCGACCGCGCTGTTCGACCTGTCCGGCGAGATGGTGATGCAGGCCGAGCACATCCCAGTCCACCTCGGGGCGATGCCCGCCTCGGTTGCCGCGGTACTCGGCGAGCAGCACCGGCCGGGTGTGTCGTGGGTCCTCAACGACCCCTATCGCGGCGGGACGCACCTGCCCGACATCACCGTCGTCACGCCCGTCTTCTCCGGTGAGGAACTGCTGGGTTTCGCCGCCAGTCGTGCCCACCACGCCGACGTCGGCGGGCGCGCTCCCGGTTCGATGCCCGCGGACTCGCGCACGCTCGACGAGGAGGGCGTCGTGATCGCGCCGCGCGTCCTCGACGAGGCCGCGATCGACGAGCTCGCCGCGCCAGATGCGGCGCCCGGTCGAGCGGCGCGCCGACCTGCGCGCCCAGCTGGCCGCCAACCGCACCGGCGAGAGGCGCCTTCGCGAGCTGGCCGCGCGCGTCGGGATCGAGGGCCTGCGCGCAGCGACCGCTGAGGTGCTCGACTACACCGAGCGTCGCACTCGCGCATGCCTGGCTGCGCTGCCGGACGGTACGCGCGTTGCCAGCGACGTGCTCGAAGGGATCGATGGCGACCTCGAGCTCAAGCTTCGGGCGACCGTCGACGGGGACCGCCTGGTGCTCGACCTGCGCGGCTCGGCGGCCGAGGACCCCGGGAACCTGAACTGCCCGAGAGCGGTGACCCTGTCGGCCTGCTACTTCGCGGTGCGGGTTCTCACCGACCCCGACGTGCCACCCAGCGCGGGGGCGCACAGGCCCGTCGCGGTTCTCACCGACCCCGGAACTCTGCTCGACGCGAGAGCGCCGGCCGCGGTCGCCGGCGGCAACGTCGAGACTTCGTCGCGAGTCGCCGACCTCGTGCTTCAGGCCTTCGGCCGGGCCTGTGGGCAGGGCACGATGAACAACCTCACACTGGGCACCGCCGACTGGACCTACTACGAGACGCTCGGCGGCGGCCAGGGCGCATGCCCGGACGCCGACGGACCCTCCGCCGTCCACGTTGCGATGTCCAACACGTTCAACACCCCTGTCGAGGCCCTGGAGCTGGAGTTCCCGCTGCGCGTCGAGCGTTACGCCGTGCGCCGCGGAACCGGCGGCGCGGGGCGCTTTCGCGGCGGCGACGGCGTCGTGCGCGAGATCCGCGCGCTGCGGGAACTGGCCTACAGCGTGATCGCCGAACGCCGCCGCCATGCACCACCCGGGGCTTCGGGCGGCGCGTCCGGGGAGCGGGGGCGAACGGTGCTCGTAAGTCGCGACGGCGGCGAGGAGGACCTTCCACCGAAGACGATCGGACGGCTGCGGCCCGGCGACGCGATCCGCCTCGAGACACCCGGCGGCGGCGGCCACGGAGCGCCGCGAGCCTGAATGCGCCGGCTCGCCTGCTAATCAGGCCAGGACGCCTCGACTGCGTCGGACGCGAGCGGGAAGTAGGGAACGTCGGTGCCGCCGGGGAACGACCTGCCCTCGCCGGGACCGGTGATCGTCAGGGTCGCGCTCACGTCCGGATACTCGCCGACGTCGGGATAGACCGCGGTCGAGATGATCAGGAAGCGCGCCGATCCGGGACCGGGGTTGCGCACGGCGTGGGCGCCGTCGGGGCCGACCGGAAATGCGACGACGGACCCCGCCGCGAGCGATCGCACGCCGTCGGGCGTGCGCAGCTCAGGCTCGCCCTCCAGCACGATCAGCAGCTCCTCGTTCGCGTGATGGAGGTGATAAGGCGCGGCGGCGCCGCCGGGGTCGATCTCGTAGAGCGTCGCGCCGAGCCTCTGCGACCCGGCCCGCTGTGCGACCCGGCTGCCGCGGGCGCGGAACGGGGCCTCTGGCATGTGCACGTCCCACTCGGGCTGAAAGATGCTGGGGTCTTCGCTCACGCGCCTGAACCTCCGTCGTCGGGGACCGGCGCATCGGCAAGATGCGCCTCCATCACCTGCAACGTCACGTCGAACCAGCCGTCTGGCTCGGGCGGCAGCAGCCCGCCGCGCGGCGCGAGCTCTGCGGCGACGCGGTCGCGGGTGTCCTCCACCAGCCGGCGCGCGGCCGCTACGTCGACCCCGTCGAGGACGCCGCCGCGCTTGACCGTACGCCCGCCGACGAGCACCGTGTCGACGTCACCCGGCCCGGCCTGCAGGACGAGCCAGGCGACCGGGTCGTGCATCGGCGCGCCGTGCAGGCCGTCGATCCGCATGAGCACCACGTCCGCCGCCTTGCCCGGCTCGAGCGATCCGCAGATCGCCTCCAGCCCGATCGCCTCCGCCCCGCCGAGCGTGGCGAAACGCAGGATGTCGCGGACGGTCAGATCGAGGTGGCTGGGCATCGCCTGGTGAGCGTGATCCTCGGCGTTGCGCCGGCCGCGCTCCGCCTGAAGGCCGAGCCGCATCTGCGCGAACATGTCGCCGCGGTTGTTGGAGACGATGTCGCAGCCGAGGCTCGGCAGCAGCCCGCGCGCGAGCGCGCGCTCGATGACGGGGAAGCCCATCCCCATCGCGAGCTCGGTCTCCGGCGTGACCGAGACCGCGGCGCCCGCGTCGGCGAGCAGGTCGAGTTCGTGATCCGAGCACGCGTTGCAGTGAACGTGCACCTGGCGGTTGTCGAGCAGCCCGGCGGCCTTCAGCAGTTCGACCTCGGGCGGGCGGCGCTCGTTCCAGACGGTGCCGGTGTGTGCCGTCACGAGCACGTCCAGCTCACGCGCACATTCGATCTCGGCGCGAGTCTGCGCAAACGGCACGAGCCCCATCTCGGTCAAGGCGACTCCCATCCCGAGCAGACCGCCCGACGAGAAGTGCCGATCGCAGATGCGCCGTGCGTCCGCGATCCTCTCCTCTCCCGAGGCGAAGCTCGTGCGCTCGCTGGGAGCCGGGAACATGCCGTAGGCGAAGATGCCCCGCAGGCCCGCATCGCGCAGCCCGCGGACCGCCTCGTCGGCGTGGTCGGGCGTGTGGATGCAGTGCGAGAAGTCGAGCACCGTGGTCACACCAGCGTCCAGCGCCTCGAGCGCGCCGACGAGGTTGCCTGCGTAGACGTCCTGCGGGTCGTAGGCCCCAGCTATCTGGAGGCGCATCCCGCGGAAGTAGTCGAGCAGCGTCCAGTCCGCGCAGATCCCGCGCATCGCCGTCTGCCAGGTGTGGCGGTGGGTGTCGACGAAGCCGGGCACCACGAGCGTCCCGCGTGCATCGATGACCTCGGCGTCACCCGCCTCGACCCCGGGCGCGATCGCCGCGATGCGCCCGCCCTCGACCAGCACGTCGGCGGGCTCGACGTGACCCTTTCCGGGGTCACCGGCGAGCACGGCGCCGCCGCGAATCACGAGCCGCTGGGTCATGGGCGGGAAGCTACCCGACCGCGCCCGCGACCCCGGGCGCGGGACGCGGTAGTGTCGCCGGCACGATGTCCGAGCGACTGATTGCGATCTCCGATCTGCCAGAGGGCGGCGTCAAGGCCGTCGAGACTTCGAAGGGCACGCTCGCCGTGGGCATCGCCGACGGCGTCCCGTTCGCCACGTCCAACCGCTGCCGGCACCTGTTCGCCTCACTGGGAGACGGGCACGTAGCGGAGGACGGCTGCCTCGAGTGCCCTCGGCACGGGGCGCGCTTCGACGTTCGCAGCGGTGCGATGACCCGTGGCCCGCAGGGAGCCTTCAAGCCGCTGGCGGGTGTGGTCAAGGGGACCACCGGCTCGCGGAAGCTCGTGGTCCATCCGGTCGTCGAGCGCGACGGCGTGCTTTACCTCGACGGCTGAGCCGCCGAGGAGGAACTGCACGCGCGCTTCGGGCCGCAGGCCACGCGCACGATCTGAGGGCGGCTCCCCTACGATCCCGCGCCGATGACGCAGACAGACGACCTGCTCGCCAACAACGCCCGCTTCGTGGAGGACTTCCCCACGGGGCACCTCGACGTGCGCCCGTCGCGGAAGCTCGCGGTCGTGGCGTGCATGGACTCGCGCCTGGACGTCTTCGGCGCGCTCGGTCTCGAGCTCGGCGCAGCGCACGTGATCCGCAACGCCGGGGGCATCGTCAGCGACGACGTGATCCGCTCGCTGTCGATCTCCCAGCGGCGCCTGGGCACCGAGGAGATCATCCTGATCCAGCACACGGACTGCGGGATGCTCACGATCACTGACGACGGCTTCCGCCGCGAGCTGCAGGAGGCGACCGGAATCGCGCCCGGCTTCGCGATCGAGTCGTTCACCGACCTCGACGCCAACGTGCGCCAGTCGCTCGAGCGCCTGCGCAACTCGCCCTTCCTCGCGCACATCGAGCGGGTCCGCGGCTTCGTGTACGACGTCGACACCGGGGCGCTGCGCGAGGTCGTCTGACCTGCCGGGGCGGGCCCGGGTGAACGAAGCGGAGGGGGAGGGATTCGAACCCCCGGACGAGTTACCCCGTCTCCAGTTTTCAAGACTGGCGCATTCGACCACTCTGCCACCCCTCCAGGGCGGACAGAGATCCTGACACGAGCGGCGGCCTCAGCGATCCCGCGCAGCGACGATCTCGATGGTCACGTCGACGATCACGGGCGCGCGCGCCGCACGCCGCAGCGGCAGCAGCGGCGTCACCAGCCGGTGATCGGGCAGCGTGACGCCGAACGCCGCCTTCTCGCTCAGGCAGCGATTCGCCGCCTTGGCGAGCGGGCTGACCATGCGCGCCGTGTAGTCATGCCGGAGCAGGGCGCCGTCGGCGGTGACCCAGAAGACCTGTAGCGGTGAGTGCGTGGGAACGCCGTCCGGGAAGCGGAGCTTCAGCCCGTGCAGGGACTCGCCTGCGATGCGGCGCTCACCGATCGACTCCAGGCGCATGTCGGGCCGGCGCAGCAGCACGGGAAACGTCACGTAGTTCCAGCAGGCGTACGCGCAGAAGGTGAGCGCTGCGAGGTCGTCCCAGCCCTTCTGCGGCCACGGCACGCGGCGCGGCACGAGTGCAGGCTCGCGCTCGACCAGCGCTGCTCCGCCAGCGTCGAGCATCGACGCTCGCCGTGCGTCCAGCCGCCCACGCCATCCCGGCTTCGACAGCGACGTCAGCTCGGCGCGCGGTTCGTGAACCTGGACGACCTGCTCCATCTCAGCGACGGCGTCGGCCTGGTCCATCAGGCGAAACGCCAAGCCCTCTGCTCGCACACGCAGCCGGAACTCGCCGAGCGAGTCCCAGCGCTCCGCGCCGCCGGCATGGTCGACGATGCGATCGACGAGATCGGAGGCGGTCAGCGATGCCACGCCGACCATCATCGCGCCTGAAGGCCCCCGGGTACACTGCCTCCTTCCCGGGAGAGGTGGCCGAGTGGCTGAAGGCACTCGCCTGCTAAGCGAGTAACGGGGTTGTACCTCGTTCGCGGGTTCGAATCCCGCCCTCTCCGCTCGTTGCCCTTAGGGGGCGTTTCTTGGCTCTGCGAAGGGGAGATCGCGCGCCAGCCGCGAGACGAGTGTTTGGGCGACGTGCGAACCCCGGACAAGTGGCGCCCCTTGCGCCGCTCCTGCTTTGCACGGGAGGTGGGAGCGTCGTGTTCGGGCTGGTCGCGCTCGTTTCACCGTTCCTGGCGCGCGCTGGATTCGGGTGTGGCGAGGGCGGCGCGGTCGGCTGGCGGCGTCGTGTCATGGATGAATGTGGCGATCTCGTGTGCGAGGGCTTGGGGTTGGTCGAGTGGTATGAGGGTGTAGCTGTCGTCGATTTCGACGAGGCGTCCTTGGGGGAGCAGGTCGGCGAGCCGGCGTCCGTGCTCGGGTGGCATCACCCGGTCCTCTTTCGCCCAGACGACGAGGGCGGGGCGATCAAAGGTCCGCAGGTCTTCTGCTGCTTGGAGGAGCACGTTGCGGTCGAGGTTTGCGGCGTACTTGGTGAGGTCGCGGCGGATCTCGCGCTGGTGCAGCAGCGGCTCGATCCAGCGGTCGATTTCCGCGTCGGGGATCGGTCGCTTGGCCATCCAACCGAATCCGAGCGGGCTGCGGCGAAACCAGCCGATGCGCAGCTGCTGCATCGCCACGAAGATGCCGCCGGGGAGCTTGGCGGCGAGCGCCGCGAGCTTGCCGGGCAGTCCGGGCGGGTAGTTGTCGAACGCCTCGCAGGAGGTGATGATCAGGCGGCCGACGTGCTCGCAGCCGCCCGCGCAGAGGACCTGTGACATCGCGGTGTCGTTCTCGACCAGTGTCACGTCGCGCAGGCCCAGGGCGATGATGAACTCTCCGAGGATCGCGGCCTGCCCGCGCATCGTGAGGTCGGCGTCCTCGCGCATCGGGATGCGGTGGGCGCCCCAGGGGAGCGCCGGCACCACGCAACGCAACTCGCCCTGCAGGTCGGCGACGACGCCGTCCCACAGCGAGCGGCCGATCGCCAGCCCGCCGCACAGGACGACGACCGGCCCGTCACCTCCGCTGTCGTCGTACTCGATCGTCCCGGCCGACAACTCAACGCGCGGCATCTGACTACCTCTCTACTAGAAAGAACGTTCTATCTGACGCTACCCTACGATGCAGCCATGGTCAACACCGCATCCCATATCGGTCCGCAGAAGGTCCCGACCAAGCAGCGGATCCTGTACGCCAGCGCCGAGCTCTTCCGCCGCCGCGGATACTCCGGAACGGGCCTCAAGCAGATCTCCCAAGCCTCCCAGGCACCGTTCGGGTCGCTCTACCACCACTTCCCCGGCGGCAAGGAACAACTCGGCGAGGAGGTCATCCGCCAGGCCGGCGAGTTCTTCCGCGTCCTCGTCGACGCCATCTACCAGGCAGAACCCGACCCCGTCACCGGAGTCCGCGCGATCTTCGACGGAGCCGCCGAAACGGTCCGCGCCAGCGACTACCAGGACGCATGCCCGATCGCCGTCATCGCCCTCGAAGTCGCCAGCACCAACGAACGCCTGCGCCTCGCGACGGCCGACGTCTTCGACAGCTGGATCGCCGCAGGCACCACCTGGTTCACCACCGCCGGCATTCCCCAGCCACGCGCCCGTGAACTCGCCCTCGCCCTCATCAGCGCACTCGAAGGCGCCTTCCTCCTCGCCCGCGCAACCCGCGACACCACCGCACTCACCATCGCCGGCCAAACCCTCGCCAACACCATCGCCCAAGAACTCACCGCCCAGAAATAGCCGCCACCAAGCCGCCAGAACCGAACAAGGCCCGCGCCTCTGGCGTGGACCCCGTGGGGTCGTTGACACTCGCCTGATCCGGAATCGATTACCGCGAGCGCCGAACGCGCCGCTCTCGCAATGGACGAAAAGCAGGAGTGCGGAGGCGGCGGTCGCGCACTCGGACGCCAAGACCGGCCACAGCGGTTCGGCCTCCACATCGCTCAGGCCACACGATCGGGTCCACACGCTGAGAGGCAAAGCCTCCGATCGCCGGCCATCAGCAGCCGGATCAGCTCATCGAGTGGCTGAGGGTTCGCACGTCGTCCCGGTCTCTCCGTTCAGGCGGCTTCGGCCCTCTGGCTGCGCGCGTAGCGGATCAGCAGAACCGCTCCCAGCGCACCGCTGATCATCGAGCCGGCGAAGATCCCGACCTTCGCGATGTTCACCACGGCGCCCTCGTCGAACGCCAGTTGCGCGATGAACAGCGACACCGTGAACCCGATCCCGCAGAGCGCCGCCAACCCCCACACCTGGACGCGGCCGACTCCATCGGGCAGCGCGCCCCAGCCCATTCGCAGAGCGAGGAAGGTCGCCCCCGCGATGCCTGCAGGCTTCCCGACGACGAGTCCCGCTGCGATCGCCCAGGCAAGCGTGCTGTCGGCGGCATCGGCGAGCACCCCGCCGCGGAAGTTGACGCCCGCGTTGGCCAGCGCGAACAGCGGCACGATCAGGAACGCGCTGTAGCGGTGCAGGCGGTGCTCGAGGTCCTCCAGGACCGGGCGGCCACCGACGTTGCCCGTCGGCGTCAGCAGCCCGAGGACCACGCCGGCGATCGTGGCGTGAACGCCGGACTCGTGCACGGCGATCCACAGGAAGATCCCAAGCGGCACGTAGAACGCGATGCGCACGACGCCGAGACGTCGCGCAAGGACCACACCGCCCACGCAGGCGACGGCCGCGAGCAGCCAGACGACGGACAGGGAACTGGAGTAGAACACGGCGATGATCACGATCGCCGCGATGTCGTCGACGATCGCGATCGTCAGCACGAACAGCTTCGCACCGGTTGAGACCCGATCGCCGAGCAGGGCGAGCACGCCGACGGCGAAGGCGATGTCGGTGGCGGCCGGGATCGCCCAGCCCGACGACTCGGCGGTCCCGGCGGTGAACGCGAGGAAGATCAGCGCCGGGATCGCCACGCCGCCGGCCGCTGCCAGAACCGGGAGCGTCGCGGCACGACGATCCTGGAGCTCACCGCAGACGAGCTCGCGCTTGATCTCCAGACCGACGACGAAGAAGAACACCGCCATCAGGCCGTCGTTGACCCAGTGGCGCAGATCCAGATTGAGCGAGGCATCGCCGACCCCGAGGTTGAGCTTCTCGTGCCACAGCGACTGGTACCCCTCGCCGACCGTGTTCGCCCACACCAGTGCCGCGAGCGCCGCAACGATCAGCGCGATCCCGCCTGCGGCCTCATCGTGAAGGAAGTCCGTCAGCGGATCGATGACGCGCCGGATCGGGCCGCGCTCGTCGGCCTCATCGTCGGGTTCGGCGCTCACGACCGGCATCTTGCCGGGTCACGGCGCGCCGCGGCGCCGGGCTACACTGCCTCCCGCTAGCGCCCGTAGCTCAGCTGGATAGAGCGTCGGTCTACGGAACCGAAGGTCACAGGTTCGAATCCTGTCGGGCGCGCTCGGAACCCGCTGGAAACGGTGGGTTTCGTCGTTCTCGCTCGTCGGGTGCGCGGGCGTTAGGTCTGGACCCTCTATGCACCCTCTCACCGTCGCACTGATGCACGGAAAGCGGGAGCAACTGTTCGCGTTGGCGTAGCGCGGGTCGCTCGTGCCCGCGTCAAACACGTGTAGGGAGTTCGCCGCGAGCGCGATGTGGCCGATCCCCGATGCGAGGCGGGCGCCGCGCGGGAATCGTTGGCTTTCCCCGACCGAAGGTTGACCATGGCTGTGCCTGGGATCGCACCGAAACGCCCTAACGTGACGGCGAGGGCCGCCCGCTGGAGTGCGGCACACCGCAAGGTGGCGGTGTTCGGGTGGTTTGCGTTCGTGTTCGTTGCGTTTGTCATCGGGTCGGCGGCGGGCGTCGTGACGATGAAGGACGAGGAGTTCGGCATCGGCGATTCGCGCGGCGCCGAGCGGGTGTTGGCGCGTGAGTTTCCGACCGAGCGCGCCGCCGAGCAGGTGCTCGTGCAGAGCCGCAGTGGCCGGCTGGAGCGGGCCGAACTGCGCGCGGTCATCGATGACGTCGTCGCGCGCCTGTCGCGCGTGCCGGCAGTGGCAGCGATCCAGTCGCCGCTCGACGCGGGCAACGCGGGTCAGCTTTCGCCCGACGGTCACTCGGCGCTGCTGACGTTCCAGATCACGGGTGATCCCGATACTGCGCAGGATCGCGTCGCCCCCGCGCTCGCGGCGACCGCTGCGGTACAACGCGCGCACCCGGACCTGCTGATCGGCCAGGTCGGCGATGCGAGCGCCAACAAGGCAGTAAGTGAGCGTGTCGCCAGTGACTTTCAGCGGGCTGAGCTGACCTCGGTGCCCGTGACGCTCGCGATCCTCGTGCTCGCGTTCGGTGCGCTGGTAGCTGCTGGCATCCCGCTGCTGCTCGGCCTGACCGCGGTGATGGCGGCGCTCGGGCTCACGGCCCTCGTCAGTCATCTGCTGCACGTCGACGAATCGATCAACTCGGTGATCCTGCTGATCGGCCTGGCCGTGGGCATCGACTACTCGCTGTTCTACCTGCGCCGCTACCGCGAGGAGCGCGCGCGGGGCCGCCCGCCCGACACCGCGCTTGAGATCGCGGCGGCCACGTCGGGACGGGCGGTGCTGGTGTCCGGGCTCACCGTCATGGCCGCGATGGCCGGCATGTTCCTGATGGGCACGCGCGTCTTCCAGGGCTTCGGAGTCGGAACGGTTCTGGTCGTCGCAATAGCGCTCGTCGGCTCGCTCACGGTGCTGCCCGCGATGCTGTCGAAGCTCGGCGACCGCATCGACCGCGGGCGCGTCCCGTTCGTGAAGCGGCTCGCGGCCCGCGATGGCGAGTCGCGCTTCTGGGCCGCGACCATCAGGGTCGTTCTGCGTCGACCCCTCGTGTGGGGCGGGCTCGCTGCCGCGTTCCTGATCGTCCTCTCTATCCCAGCGTTCCGTCTGCATACCGCGAACTCCGGGGTGCAGGGCCTTCCGCGCGATCTGCCGGTCATGAAGGTCTACGACAGCGCCCAGACAGCGTTCCCGGGCAGGCCATTGCCCGCGATCGTCGCCGTCAGCGCATCGGACGTCACCGCGCCGCAGGTCACGTCCGGGATCTCGGCGCTCAAGCGCGCCGCGCTCGCGACCGCGCAGATGCAGGAGCCGATCAGCGTCGACATCAGCGCGTCGCGGAGGGCAGCTCGTGTGCAGATCCCGCTCGCAGGCAAAGGCACCGACGACGAGTCAAACAGCGCTTTGGACGTGCTGCGCGGAACGGTGATCCCGACCACGATCGGAGGGGTTGAAGGCGCGGAGGCGCATGTCACCGGGTTGACCGCCGGCTCGCGGGACTTCAACGACTCCATGAAGTCGCACGCGCCGATCGTCGTCGCGTTCGTGCTCGGGCTCACTTTCGTGCTGTTGTTGGTCACCTTCCGGTCGATCGTCATCCCCCTGAAGGCGATCGTCCTCAACATGCTCTCGGTTGGCGCGTCCTACGGCGTACTCGTGCTCGTATTCCAGGACGGGAGGCTTGAGTCGCTGCTGAACTTCCAATCGATCGGCGGCGTGACGTCCTGGCTGCCGCTGTTCCTATTCGTCGTCCTCTTCGGGCTCTCGATGGACTACCACGTGCTGATCCTCAGCCGCGTGCGCGAGGCGTACGACGCGGGCATGTCGACTGAACGCGCCGTCGACTACGGCATCCGCGCCACCGCGAGCGTCGTGACGAGCGCGGCGATCGTGATGGTCGCCGTGTTCGCGATCTTCGCAACGCTCGGGCTGCTCGACCTCAAGATGATGGGCGTCGGGCTGGCCGTCGCCGTGTTCTTGGACGCGACTATCGTGCGCGCCGTCCTGCTCCCGGCAACCATGACGTTGCTCGGTGACTGGAACTGGTACCTCCCACACTGGCTGGACTGGCTACCCCGAGTCGGACCCGAGGCGGACGCGGCACCGACCCACTCCGAGGCCAAGCCGCGCACGCCGGCCGGCACCTGACCCCGTCGCATAGGGACACGGTTAGTGCCGACGATGAAGCGGTCGCCGCTGAGGCACCGCGCGTAGCCCCGCCGACTCCCGCAAGGGACGACAAGCAGAAGCCCTGGCCAGAAGATCGCGAGCGCCGCTTCGGGCGCTTCCGCTTTTGCATGGCAAGCGGGCGCGCGTCGGCGGGGTATGCTCGCGGGTGTCGTGGTGCGTGATGATGAGGGTGCCGAGCAGCAGGATGAGTTGACCTGGTGGCAGCGCTTCGGGATTCGGGCGATCCGGCGCGACGCCGGACGGGACGCGGACGAAGCTTTGAGGCCGGAGGATTGGGAGGTGGTCTGGAAGCTTCACGCCCGGGGGGTGGGTGGTGCGGCTGCCCGACTGATGCGGGTGTTGCCGAGCAGCCCACGGTGCGCGGTATGCGGCGCACCGTTCGCCGGTCTCGGTCGCGTGATCGCAAGGCCCCTCGGGTACCGGCCGTCGCGTAAGAACCCGACCGTCTGCTCGGTCTGCGTCGAATCCTCGCCGCCTGGGGGTATGACGATGCACATCGGCGTGTTCTTCGCTGATCTACGCGGCTTCACGGCACGCTCTGAGGGGGTTGATCCGCTGGAGGTCTCCGCTGTGCTGCGCCGTTTTTATCGGTGCGCGGAGGACGTGTTGTTTCCGAAGGCGGTGATCGACAAGTTGATGGGCGACGAGGTCATGGCCCTCTATCTGCCGGACATCCGGCCGGACTTAGATGACGACGGGGTTCCCGACTTGATGCTCGAACACGCGCGCGGGCTGCTGCGCTCGGTCGGCTACGGCTCGAACGAAGAGCCGTTTGTTGAGATGGGGATCGGTCTCGACGTCGGTCAGGCGTTCGTTGGCAATATCGGTCAGCGTGCGCTCTACGACTTCACCGCGGTCGGCGACGTCGTCAACACTGCCTCCCGTCTTCAGGGAGAGGCGGCGAGCGGCGAGATTGTCCTGTCGGAGCGGGTCGCGGACGGTCTGTCCGCCTCAGTCGGAACCCGTGTCGAGCTTCAGCTCAAGGGCAAAGCCGAGCCCCAGATCGCCTACCGCGCAACGGCCTGACCCACGAATCAGGCGCTTGGTCCTTCACGCCCCTCTCCCGCTACCGCAAGGGACGAGAAGCAGAAGCGGTCCTCGGCACCTGGCGAGTGCCGCGCGCGGCGCTTCTGCTTTGCGCGAGAAGCAGGAGTCGTCGCCGACGACTCTCTCATCCCCATAGACGTCCCCACGAGAGGCCAGCAAGCCTGGGAGCACCCTTAGCCAGTGGGATTCCCGAGGTCGCACGCCCGGCTACGGAACCGAAGGTCAGAGGTTCGAATCCTCTCGGGCGCGCTGCCGGAAGCCCCCTGACGACGGGGCTTTCGTCGTTCTGAGCAGCCGCAGCGCTCAGACCGAGCCACGGGCGACTCTGCGATGCGCTTCGTCCGTGTCTGGCGCTTGCTGGCGTCGGCCGCTACTCGGGGAGGAGACCGAGCTGGCCGAGAAAATCCATCTGGTCGAAGAACAGGTGCTCGGACGTCAGCGTCCCGCCGTCGGTGACATAGACCGCCGCCCACCGGAGCTCAACGGCTCGTCCGGTCGGCGCGACATCGCCGTTGGGGGTGTGGAGCACGCCATCATGGGTGCCCGACAGGATCCCTTCAGCCGCTGCGGCTGGCCCGTCAGTGAGGAGCTGCTTGATCTCAAGGCGGAGGTCCGGGAACGCTTCGTGGAACACGCCCAAGAAGCCAATGACGTCGTCGCGACCGCTGGCCTGGCCGCCTGGCGCCACCAGCTCAGCATCGGCGGCCCACGGGTCAGCGTCACTATCACGGTCGTTGACGGCTGCGATGTGCTTGAGGATCACGTCTCTGGCGTCGGGCATCAGCTCTCCGGTGGTCGTTGGCGGCGCGAGTCTCTCAAATGACGGACTGGACAGCGTCGTCGATTCGTGCCTTCTGGCGACGTTCTCTCCCACCAGGTACGAAGTGTGCCGCTTTCGGGACTTTGCGCGACAGCCTCGACGAAGAGCAGAAGCGAGCGGCGGGGGGCGATCCGGGGGGCATGTTGAGGTCGACAGGGACCAACACGAACCAAGAGCAGCCACGCTGAGTCGGCCGGCTCGGGTGGGGCCTACAGCCGCGACCGAGCTACGGAACCGCCGACGGACCGCAGATTCCAACGCTACAACACCTGTTAGATTGTTTGTATGAGTCAGGATCGCTGCGATCTGCTTTGCCTCGACCTGCCGAAGGCTGAAGCAATACGCGCCGCCTTGCCGCTGGCTGGCGAGCTGTCATCCGGCGCGATGCGAATGAAGGCGCTGGGCGACCCGACCCGCCTGCAGATCGCCGTCGCGCTGGCTGCCTGCGAGGAACTGTGCGTGTGCGACCTGGCGTGGATCACCGGGCGCTCGGAAACGCTCGTCTCACATCACGCCCGCACGCTCCGTAGCGCCGGGCTTGCGACTTCGCGCCGCGAGGGCAAGATGGTCCAGTACTCGCTGTCACGAACCGGCCGCGCGTTACTGGACGCAGCGTATGCGATTCCGGCGTGAGCACCGCGCTGCCAGAGGCCCCGGGGGAGCCGCTCGCTCGCAGCGAGGTTGAGCGCCTGGCGAGCCGCGCGCGGCTGCTGTCATGGCTGTCGCTGGGCTGGATGACAATCGAGGGCGCGATCGCGATCGCCGCCGGTGTCGCGGCCGGCTCCATAGCGTTGATCGGCTTCGGTCTTGACTCGGCCATCGAAGGGTTCGCGTCCGTCGTCATCGTCTGGCGGTTCACCGGGCACCGCATCCATTCCGCGGCGGCCGAGGAGCGTGCGCAAAAACTCGTCGCCATCCAGTTCTTCCTGCTCGCGCCGTACGTCGCGGTCGAGTCGGTGCGCGCTCTCGTCGGCGGTGAACGACCGGACGTGACGCTCGTCGGTATCGCGCTGGCCGCGGGGTCTGTAGTCATCATGCCGTTGCTCGGTACGGCCAAGCAGCGGATCGCCGCGCAGCTCGGATCGCCGGCTACGCACGGCGAGGGTCGTCAGAACATGCTGTGCGCGTACCTCGCTGGGGCGCTGCTGGCCGGCCTGCTCGGCAACGCCCTGCTGGGGGCGTGGTGGCTGGACCCGATCGTCGGCCTGCTGATCGCGTACGTCGCCGTCCGCGAAGGTCTCGAAGCATGGCGTGGCGAGGGCTGCTGCGCCGCCAGCGGGCGAAGCGGCCCAGGCGCTCGAAGAGCATCGACGCCTCCGGCACTTGCCACGCCGTCTCGAGGTTCGACGCGGTCCGATCACCAGACGGCTGTTCAGCCCTGCGAGCCGCCCAGCCGCTCGGCGAGTTCGACGATCAGGCCTTCGGGTCCGCGGACGTAGCAGAGGAGGAACCTGTCTTCGTAGTCGACGATCTCCCCGACCGTGTCCCAGCCGGCCTCTCGGACGCGGTTGACGACGCCGCGTACGTCGTCGACGTTGAAGGCGACGTGCCGGAGCCCAGGACGATTCGTGGCCGGGGCCGGCTCTTGAGCGCCGGCGGAAGGTGAGTGAAAGCGCACCACCTCGAACATGTCGTTGCCGTCGGGGGTGCGAGCCATCACGGTCTCGACCGTCACGTCGTCGAGGCCGACGATCTGATCGATCCACTCGCCGCTGAACACCGCGGGCTCGCCGCAGTCGAAGCCGAGCACCGCAAGAAACCGGACTGTCTCGTCGAGGTCCTCGACGACAAGGCCGATGTGGACGAAGTTGGTAACGCCGGGGTGTTTGCTGTCCATTGAGGTCGAACGACTGCCCAGATCGGCGGGCTGACGGGTCGCGACGATATCGGTGCGCGCCGATCCCGGTGCGCGCGACGAGCTCCACGCCCGTAGGAGTGAGCGCCTCCCCACCTCAGGCGAGCGCGTAGATCTGCAGGTCCTCAGGGAGCGCGTAGATCTGCAGCTCCTCGGGGATGCCCTTGAGGGCATGCGTACCGCGGTCCTCGTATTGCAGGCCTGAGCCGGCCGTCAGGTCGCGCACCGTCCGCGAGACGAGGACCTCGTCGGGGTCCGCCCTGCTCATGACGCGGGCCGTGACGTGGACTGCGAGGCCGGCGATGTCCTCGCCGCGCAGCTCGATCTCGCCGACGTGCACTCCGGCACGCGAGTGGAGCCCCTCCGCTCCCAGTGCGTCGAGCACCCAGCGCGCGGCGTCGACGCCGCGCGCCGGGCCGCTGAATGTGGCCACGGTGCCGTCTCCCGTCGTGTTGACAAGGCGCCCGCCGAAGCGGCCGAGGCCATCGTCGACGACCTCGGCATGACGGTCCAGCCGCTCGCGCCAGCCCGCGTCGCCGAGCCGTGCAAGCTGCTCGGTCGAGCCGACGATGTCGGTGAAGAGGATCGTCGCCAGGATGCGCTCGGCCCGTGTCTGCGGCGGCGGTGCGCCGACGAAGCTGCGCAGACGGGAGAGGACCTCGGCGACGTCCCCCAGCCATGGGAGATGCTCGGACCCGTCGAGCTCCACGAGTTTCGCCTGCGGGATCCGCTGGGCGACTGCGCGGGCCTGCTCGACGCGCACGATCGGATCGCCGGTGCGCTGCAGAATGAGCACCGGCTGGTGAATGGCGTCGAGAACGTCCCAGGCGCTGAGCCCGGCGTAGATCGCGGCCATGTACTGGCGGGCGACGGCGCGCGTTGCGCATGCGCGTTGCAGCCGCCCCCAGGCGGCGTCGGCGTCCGGGACGCCGGCGAGCCAGCGGTCGCCGTCGAGCCCCTCCCCCCAGCGTTCGGCGGTTCGCCGGAGGAACGCCAGCTGGTCGTCGAATGCATCGTCGGTCAGCCCGCCCTTTGCGCGGCGATCGAATCCGCCGGCCGTCGCGTTCAGCATCACGAGTCGCCCGACGCGGTCAGGGCGCGCCGCCGCGGCCAGGGCCGCCGTGACCCCGCCCTCGGAGACGCCGACGACCGTCGCGCGGTCGAGCCCCGCCGCATCCATCACCGCGATCAGCTGGTCGACACGCACCTCCAGCGACGGCATCTCCGCGATCGGATCAGACGCCCCGGTGCCCGGCTTGTCATAGACGGCGACGCGAGCGAATCGCGCGAGCTCCGTGAAGAACGCACGGGGCGCGGGGAAGGCCCAGAACAGGTCCACGTTCGAAACCCAGCCGGGGACGAAGAGGATCTCGGCAGGGCCCTCTCCGAACACCTGCCACGCGATGTTCACGCCCTCGTGCTCAACGTAACGCGTGCTCGGGGGGTCCACGTGACCGTTTGTACTACGTGCCGCTCCAGCGCGCCTTCTGCGCGCTGGAGCGAGCGGTGACCGCCGCGGCCGCGCCGTCGTTCAGTGGAGCGGTTGCAGCCAGTCGGGCGGCAGCGTCGGGGGGATGTTGCCCGGGTAGTCGGGAACGACGCGCAGGGCGAGTCGTCCGGCGGGGCGGTGCTCGATCGCGGGGCGCAGGTCGTCGAAGCTCATCGCGAGCCGCAGGCTGGGTGCGATCTGGAAGTCGGCGACGTTGAGGTGCTCTCCGCCGAGCACGCCGTCGGCGATCCAGTCGTCGATCCGCTGCAGCATGCCCGGGAGCAGCGCGAGGTCGTCACGCACCGTCTCGTCGCTGACGTCGTGGGCGCGCGCATCCATGGCGATGAACGGGCCTGCCATCCCGACTCCCAGGCCGTGCGGAAGGCCGATCTTCGAGCCCTTCAGGAAACTGCGCAGCGGGCCCGCGTCCTTCTTCAGCATCCACAGAAGGATCTGACGGACGCGCTCCTGGAGATCCTCGTCGCCGAAGCGCTCGGCCTCCTCGACCGCGGCCCGGTGATCGGGGTCGGCGGGGAAGAGCGGGGGCTGCGGGACGATCCGCTCGAGCTCACGGGCGATCTCGGTCGAGCCCTGGGTCCGCCGTCCGTCGATCCTGATCGCCGGGACGGTCACTCGGGGGAATCGCAGCGCCCGCAGCACCCCCCAGGAGACGACCGGCAGGAGGTCGGTCCGCTTGTAGGGGATGCCCTTGAACTCGAGCATCCGCTGCACCGCCACACCGGGGTGGGAGCCGGGGATCGTGAACACGCGCACGTCGGTCGGCGTGCCGGGCGCTGCGCCGTTGCCGGCGGCGGTCTGCGGTGGTGAGTCGGGAGATGCCTGGACGGTCTTCATGGGTGATGTCCTTTCGGGCGTCGGAGGGCTCAGACGGGCGCCGGTGCGCCCTGGTTGAGGACGGCGGCGCCGAGCGGCTGCATCGGCTCACTGAACGTCGAGATGATCTCGGACTCTGAGAAGAAGCCGACGACCTTGACCGTCTCGGCGCCATCGTTGACCAGGCCGTGCGGGACCATCGCCGGGATGACGGCGAGGTCGCCCGCCGTGAGGCGTCCCCGTTCATCGCCGACCTGGGCCTCTGCCTCGCCGGAGACGATGTAGAGGATCTCCTCGGCGCTGTCGGTGTGCTGGGCCAGCCGGTCCCCCGGCTCGACCTCGAAGTACACGACGGCGCTGTCGGCGGATCCCGCCCACTTGTTGATCGGGAACGTGCACCGCACGCGGGCATGCTCGGGATCGCTGTCGAGCCACACCTCGGTCAGGTCAAGCTCGGTGGTGGCGGCGGTCAGCATCTCTCGCTCCTTTGATTGCACAACAATGGTTAATGGAATTGACCCTACACTTGTGCGCGCGCGCCTGTCAAGCTTCGTTGCACACCGATGGCTTCCCAAAGTCCCCCGAAGCGAAAGTACGAGCTCCGGCAGCGCGCCGACGAGATGGCCCAGACGCGGCTGCGGATCACCGAGGCCGCCGTCGAGCTGCACGGGACCGTCGGGCCGGCCAACACGACCCTCAGCGCGATCGCCGAGCTCGCCGGAGTCCAGCGCCACACCGTCTACCGCCACTTCCCCACGGACGCAGACCTGTTCGGCGCCTGTTCGGGCCACTACTTCGCGGCGAACCCGCTGCCCGACCCCGACCCGTGGCGCACCATCGGCGACCCGCACCGCCGTCTCACAACCGCTCTCGACGAGCTCTATTCCTACTACGAGCGCACCGAGCAGATGTTCAGCAACGTTCTGCGCGACGCCGAGCTCGTCGAAGCGCTGCGGCCGACACTGCTGCCGATGCAGGCCTTCCTCGCCGAGACGACGGCGCTCCTGGCGGCCGGCTGGGGGGCCCGCGGCCGTAGACGCCGCGTCCTTGAAGCCGCGATCGCCCACGCCATCGACTTCCACACCTGGCGCTCGCTCAACGCGAGCGACGAGATCACCAGAACCGAGGCGACCTCGCTGATCAGCGCACTGGTCGAGTCGGCAGCTCCCTCAGAGCGTCGCGCCGCCGCCTGACAGCCCCGCCCCGCGCTCGGGCCGGGACTCGCTGCTCACGGCCCAAGGCTGCGCGCGCCCAAGCACGGCACGGGCCGGTCTTGAATAGACTTGCGTGCTATGGCACAGGAACGCGCAGGCGCTGTGGCATCGGCCAACGAGGAGGCGGTGCGCGCCTGGGACACGGTCCTCTACGAGCGGTGGAAGCAGAACCGCAAGGTATTCGTCGGCGCGCTGAACGCGATCACCGAAGAGGTCTTCGAGCGCTTCCCGCCGCCTGAGGGCGGGGGCTGCATCGACATCGGCTGCGGATTCGGCGACACGACCCAGCGGATGGCGCAGCTCGTCGGACCGGAGGGCTTCGCGCTCGGCACCGACTCCTCTCCGCGCTTCATCGAGGACGCCCGCCGCGAGGCCGCCGAGGCCGGGGTCGGCAACGTCGAGTTCGAGACGTCCGATGCGCAGACAGCGGAGTGGGACCAGATCTACGACTACGCCTTCTCACGCATGGGCACCCAGTTCTTCGCCGCGCCGGTTCCGGCGATGCGCGTGATCCGCAGCGCGCTCAAGCCCGGCGGCAGGCTCGCCAAGGTCTGCTGGCGCCGCAAGGACGAGAGCCCGTTCTGGGCCGAGACCGAGCAGGTCGTGCAGCGCTTCCTCTCCCGCCCGGAGGAGTACGAGGCCGACACCTGCGGCCCCGGACCGTTCTCACTCGGCAACCCCGAGACGACCCGGGGAATACTCCAAGCCGCCGGGTTCGCCGAGATCGAACTGCATCAGCGCGACTTCGACTACTACATGGGCGAGGACATGGACGAGGCGATCGACGCCCTGCTCGCGATCGGTCCCGGCGCCGAGCTGATCCGCCTGAACGGCGATCACGGCGAGAGCCGCAGGGGTGAGATAGCCGAGGCCCTGGCCGAGCACTACGCCTCCTGGCAACAGCCGGACGGTTCGATCGTAGGCCGCGGGTCGGTCTGGATCGTCGCTGCCACGAATCCCGCTCAGGCCGACTGACCTTCGGCTTGCGGCGACCGGCCGCGCTGAGCGGCGCCGCGGTGATGCGGCCGCATGGACGTAATGCCGCCTCCCTCCGTATGCGCTGCAAGACTGGTTCGCGTGCGTTCCGACCACGGCCTGACCGCCCGCCCACGCCGTAGAAGTGGAGGCCTGGCCGGCGCGGCAGCCGTGCTGGTGCTCGCCCTGCTTTCGCTCGCGCCGGCCTCCGCGCTCGCGCTCCAGGACGCCGGGCCGGACGTTCAGGTCACGAAGACCGGCTCGCTCGCGAACATCGCCGAGACGTCGTTCAACGCGGACGTGGCCTACAACAGCGTGCGCAACGAGTACCTGTCCGTATTCGTCTCCCGCCCCGGGGCGCCGCTGGCCAGCGGCGAGATCGAGATCTTCGGCCGCCGCCTTGACGCAGCGGGCCAGCCGATCGGGGGTGCGTTCAGGATCAGCAGCCTCGGGACGGATGGCGATGCGGACGCCGTCCCCGCTGACCCGGCTGTCGCCTACTCGCCGGCCTCCGACAGCTACCTGGTCGTCTTCTCCGGAGACGGCGGCGAACCGCCCTACGTAGACGACAAACATCAGATCTGGAGCCGTCTCGTTGCGGGCGACGGTACGGTCGCCGGATCCGCTGATCAGCGGATCAGCAGCATCGGCGCCAACGCGGACGCGGCCGACGATGCGCTTCACCCGAACGTCGCCTGGAGCACGATCGCCGACGCATTCCTCGTCGTCTTCGACGTGCCGATCCTCCCGGCCGGTCACCCTGCCAACAAGATCTACTCGCATCGCGTCGGTCCGGACGGCACTGCGATCGGCGCCGACATCTTCGTGTCGAACACCGAGCCGCTGACGGGTGCCGACTCGGCAACGGGGTACCCCGGCGTGGGTGTCAACACGATCGACGGAACCTGGCTGGTGGCGTGGACGGCAGAGCCCGATCCCGGCGTCAATGCCTACGACGAACTCGAGGTCTTCGGCCGCCGGATCAGCACGGCGGGAGCCAGGCTCGGCAGCGACTTCCGGATCAGCCAGACAGGCCCCGAGTCCGACGGGAACGCGAACGCCTGGGCCGAGGCGCCGGCGGTCGCCTTCGACCCGTCGAGCGCCGAGTTCCTCGTCGCGTGGATCGGCGACAAGGCCTACCCCGGCGCCGCCGACGGCGAATTCGAAGTACTTGCTCAGCGGGTCGTCGCCGCCGGCGTGCGCGAGCAGGGAACCATCCGCGTTAGCGAGGTGGGGCCGGAGGGCTCCAGCGCAGGGCAGATCGCCGGTTTCGACCTCACCTTCAACGCCGCGACCAGGGAATTCATCGCGCTGTGGGCGGGCGACCCGGCGACAGTGCAACTGGTCAACGACGAGTTCGAGATCTACGGGCAGCGCCTTGCGACCCGCGGCGTGCCGCTCGGCACGGATTTCCGCGTCGGGCAGACCGGGGACGACGGAGACGCCGCCAGCCGAGCCGGCCGGCCGACACTGGTCGCAGGGCCGGGAGGGCAGTATCTCGGCGTCTGGGACGGACGCCCGGCCGGCCTCAAGACCGAGATCTATGCCGACCGCCTGTTCACGCCGATCGTGTCGATCGCCGACGCGGTCGGGGTTGAGGGCGGGGCGGACTCGGGTTCCCGCTGACCCTCGCCTACCCCGACCCGGCGGGCGTACCCGCCTCAGTCCTCGCCCAGACGACGAGCGGCAGCGCGACGGCCGGCGTCGACTACGTCGCCGGAGCTTCCGGCGTCACGATCTTTCCCGGGTCGTCGTCGTCGTCGTTCAACGTCGCGCTGATCGCAGACGACCTCATCGAACCCGCCGAGCAGTTCGGCGTCACGATCTCCTCGCCCGTCAACGCCCTGCTCGACCGCACCCAGGCCACCGGCACGATCGCGGACGACGACGTACCGGAACCGCCCGTGAGCATCTGCGACTGCACGACGGCGCCCAAGCCGGCGAAGATCCAGGTCCTGCGAGCGCAGGTGAAGAAGGGGCGCCTCGACGCGCTCCTTCAGATCACGTCGCGCGCGACGGGCAGCCTGCGCGTCGCGTACACCTCCGCCGGACGGACCACGCGCTTCAGCGTTCCGATCGCCAAGGCATCGTCCCCGTCTGCGCGCAGCGCGGAGAGGCGAATCCGCATCGACCGGCTGCTGCCCTCCGCCCAGCGTAAGAAGACGACCGGGATCCTCACGATCACCTATGCCGGAAACGGCACCGTCAGCGCCGACGAGGTGCGCCTGCGCGCCGCCTCGGGCAAGGCGCTGCTGAAGCGGACCGTCACCCGCCTCAGCGGGCGCACGCTGACCGTCGAGGGCACGATCAGCCGGCGCGCCGCGGGCGTCGTTCGCATCCGCATGTCCTACATCGAGGCCGACAACACGGTCACGCTGCTGAAGTACCGCGCGCGGATCAACCGGCCCAAGAAGGGCTCGCGAAACACCTGGCGACTGAGCCAGACGCTGCCTGCGCGCGCTGCGGCCGTCGGCGGTCAGGTCGACATGCAGTTCACCGGCTACGAGCCGCGCCGCATCCGCGGCGAGCAGCGCTCCAAGCAGGTTCCCTGAGCGGGGTCACTTCTTGCACACGACGAAGGTCGTCCTCACCGACTTCTTCGGCGACTTGCCCTTCCTGACCTTGATCGTGGCCCGCGCCTTCAGCGTGTGCCGCGAGCCCGCCTTGAGCTTGCGCACCGTGAGCCGCTGCCGGAACGGCGCCTTCTTGTCGACCTTGACGCGCTTGCGGTCGATGTAGAAGTCGACGCGCACGACCTTCACCTTCTTCGTGCCCTTCTTCTTCGACCGCTTGAAGGACAGCGTCGCCGTGAAGGAGCTGCCGGCCTTGATGCAGGCCTTCGGGCGAGTCAGCGTGATCGATCCGCCGGGGACCTTGATCGTCCGCTTCACCGTGGCGGTCGACCTCGTCGTGGCCGCAGGTGCCGGCGCGGGCGCCCCGACGTTGATGCCGAGTGTCGCCTCGCCGGCGTTTCCGGCGAGATCCTTGAACGCCACCTTCAGCGTGTAGAACCCCGCGCTCGGGAAGGTGATCGCAGCGGGGTTGCCGGTCGCCGTCGGGATGCCGGTCGCACTCCACTGGAACGAGGCGGGGTCGATCCCCGAGCCGCCTGCGTTGTCGGCGACGTTCGCCGTGTAGGTCGTCGCCTGACCCGCAGCGACGCTGACCGGTCCGGTGATCGTGCCGGCAGGCGGGACGAGATCCGGGATCGCGCTCGCCTGCGTGCTGAGGACCAGCTTTCCGCCCGCGCCGACCACGGCCGCGTGGTTGGCATCGAACTTGTCGACCGCGCGCCAGCCGGTCGTCGCCTCGGACCCGTCGGCAGGCTGGAAGTAGGCCTTCAGGCCGTCGGGCGATATCAGGATCACGCCGCCGTCGCCTACCGCGATCGCCGTGCCGCCGGCGATCGCGACGTCGTAGAGGCTCGTGATGCTGCTGCCCGCCCCGTTGGCGTAGTCGAGGCTGATGTCGTAGCTGACGCCGCCGTCGGAGCTGAACCCGAAAGCAAGCGAGCCGCTGCACTTGGCGACCATGAAGTTGCGATTCGGGTTGTCCTGGTCAACAGCAATCTTGCTCGGCACGTTGAAGCAGTTGACCGACGTGGTGTTGCGCTCGGCGGCCGCCCCTGCGAAGCCGTCGGCGCTGAAGCGCCGCGCACCGAACGAGTCGGTGACCACGTAGACGAGGTCCGTTCCGACCACCGTCGCGACATCGGAGAAGACCGCGCCGCCGGGGTCTGCGAAGCAGACACCGTCGCTGCGCCGGCTCACGTCGCTCCAGTTCACGCCCCCGTTCGTGCTCTTGAGCACGACGCCGCGGTCGGCGCCCGCGACGTACGCCGTCGAGTCGTCCTTCCACGAGACGCCCGCGAGGTTTCCGGCCGGAGCACTCGTCTGCGCGAACGGCCCGCCGCTGCCCGGGCACAGGTGGTTGCGCGTCGTGTTCGCCAGGCTGACGAGACTCCAGGTGGCGCCGTTGTAGCGGTACAGCTTCCCGTTGTTGGCCGTCGCCAGGCCGGCAGTCCCGGACGGGTTCAGCTCGATGCCCGTGAAGCTGACGCCCGGCACGCTCAACTGCTCGACGCCGTTCCTGAAGATCTTGCCGTTGGCCGTGGCGTAGAAGAGCTGATCGGCAGCCCGGTAGTCGACCGCCGTGATGTCCTGGGTCGTGTTCGACGGGGCGGCCGTCCAGATGCCCGCAGAGGCGGTGGCGGTCGAGACGAGCAGTGCCGCGGCGGTCCCGACGGCGACGAGGAGTGTGCGCATTTGAGCAGCGTAATGGCGGCGCCAGCCGGATGGGGGGCCGCTGGACCATTCTCGGGTAAGGCGCCGCGCGTCGGGTCGAGACCCTCAAGTGGGCGCCACTCGACGATTCAGGCCGCCGGCTCGGCCGGCTCACAGGCGGCGTCCGCTCGGCGAAGCCGCGCGGAGACCTCAGCGCGGCGGCTCTCATAGCGTTCCTGAGCCAGTTCGTCCGCCCGAGATCCGTGGAAGCGAAGCTCGACACCGACCGCGAGGCGATGGCCGACTTCGGCGGGCACCGTTCTGCCGACCGCGCCGTAGTGAGCCGCCAGACGAGCGCGCGCAACGCGTGCTGCCCGGCGGTCCAGCGCATCCCCGGCCCGTGCCCGAAGCGGCGACTCCAGCAGCCGCTGAAGCCGTCCGCCTCCACTCAGGACCTGCGCCGCGCGCTGGTGGTCAAAGGCGTTCGGAAACACATCTGCGAGCCACGGGTTCGCCCTGTGCAGGCTCTCCGCAGCGCCGCTCAGCGGCCTCGCCTGGAGAAGTTCCCGAGCCACGTAATCGCTCCCCGGCCGGACGGCCAGGTTCCCTTGGGTCACGTAGTAGTTCGGGCAGAATAGCCGGCGCCCGAGCAAGCGCGAGGTGACCGCGAGCAGGAGGAAGACCGTTGCCAGCCTGCCTTCGGCGACGACAACCAGCAGGTCGGCGTCCGCGTCGCGGTGCGCGTCGTCTGCCGCGAGCGATCCGGTCAGCGCCAGCCCGCGCACGAACGGAATGTGGCGCAGCACCCGCACCACTGCCGTCGTCCTGGCCTGAAGCCGACGCGCGAGCCGGAGCCGTTTGGGGCGCTCCGCGATGAGTGCCGGATCGCCAAGGCTGTAGAAGCCGTCGCGCTCGACCACGACGCGGCCCACCGCGGGGTCGTCGTGCAGCATCCGCCCGACGGCGTCGCGGCTCACCCGCCTGCGCGCGTAGCGCCAGATCTCGTCAAGCGTGAGCGCGCAGCGAAAGCCGTCTGAGTAGATCAGCCCGTCAAGCACGTCGAGGCGCTCGTCCTCGCCGGCCGGGGCCGTCATCGGAGTTCCAGTTCAAACGTCAGGCTCGGCGCCTTGGGTGCGGGGGCAGCGAGCCGCAGGCGCCAGCGCCGCGCCACCGAGGCAAGTGTGAGCGTCATGATCGCGGTGGCGAGCGGCTCGCCGACACACGTGTGAACCCCGGCTCCGAATGGAATGTAGGCCCCGCGCTCGTGGGGTCGTGACCGGCCACCGGCGTCGAGCCAGCGCTCGGGCTCGAAGGCATCCGGGTTCTCGTGCAGCCGCGGTTCGTGGTGGGTCACGAGCGGGCTCACGATCACGTTCGTGCCGGCTCGCACCGGTTCGCCCGCGACGCGCACATCCTCGGCGGGGCAGCGATCGACATGGCGGGCGGGCGGATCGAGTCGGAGCGTCTCTTGGATCACGGCAGTGAGGTAGGGCAGCCGACCGACGTCGTCTGCGCCGGGCCGGCGGCCGCCCAGAACCTCGTCCAGTTCGGCGTGAAGCCGGTCCTCGGCCGACGCGTTGACGGCCAGCAGCCTCCACGCTGACTGCAGGGCCGCCGTGGGCTCGTCGACCGCCGCCAGCAGGCAGGCCAACACGTCGCCCCTGACACAGCGGTCGGACAGCCCCGAGGCCATGAGCGCGCCGAGCAGGTCGTCGTAAGCGGGCTCCGGGACGGCACGACGCTTGTCGATGAGGTCGTCGATTTCGCCGTTGACGTACGCCAGCGCGCGCCCGTGTCGGGTCCCGCGCACAGGTGGAATCAGTCGCGGCAGTCCCCTGACCATGCGAACGAGCTCACGCGCCAGCTCCGCTGACCGCGGCTCGAGGTCGGTGGACAGCAGCACGTCCCCGGCGATGCACAGGCACAGCGGGTCCAGCGCGTCCCGCAGAACCAGGCGCCCCTGCTGCCAGGATGACTGCATGCGGTCCGCCCGAGCCGCGATCGCCGGCGCGAAGGAGAGGACGCGCCGACGAGAGATGCTCTTCTGGATCACCCGCCGGCGCAGGCGGTGCTCTGCGCCATCGAGGGTGTTCAGCGAGTCGCCCACGTATCTCCGCGAGCGCCGCTTCCACTTGCCCTGACCAAACGCCGCGCCGTCCGTCACCAGGACGCGCCAGATCGCGTCGGGATCACGCACGAGCACATAGCGCGCGGTCCCAGCCGCGAACCGGTTGATCCCGGCGTCGGGCCGCTGAGAGCGCGCCGTTTCGAGTGGGTCGCGGAAGAACTTGCGAGCGGAGAGCAGGGACAGCTTCACTGAGACGGGCGAGTCTTTCAGCATCCCGCGCGGTCCGTCGAGGGGCCTCGTTCGCAGCGCCTCCACTGGTCCAGCCTCGTAGGATCGCCACATGCCGGCCGCCGCAGACCGCGCCGACAAGACGCGCGCCGTCGCGATGCAGCAGCCCCTGCTCGGTGCCCGCCGTGCGCTCGTTCCGCTCGCTCGGGCACTACAGGCGCGCGACATGCGGCGACTCGGCCAGCGCCGCACCTGCGCGCTGGCGCGCGCCTTCAACCGCCGCGGCGAGCGTTTCATCCGGTTTCGCACCCAGGCCCTCCGGGAGCGCGGCGAGGAACTGCTCCGCCACCGCGGCAGACAGGTCGAGATGCGCGACGGCTTCGCCATCGACGATTCGCGAACGCTTCCCCACCTCGAAGCCGCGCTCGCTGCGGGCGCGGACCTGATCGAGCGCCACGGTGGCCGCAAGTGGGAACACGAGAAGCCCTTCCTGCAGAACATCAACCCGGAGAGCGCCATCGATGAGCACCCGGCGCTGCTTGACTTCATCACCTCTTCGCAAGTCGTCGGCGCGGTGACGCCATGCTTCGGATACATCCCGCCGCTGTCCGGCCTGCTGCCCCGCGGCGTCCGGCTGATGGAGTCGAGCACCACGTTCGACCCGGACGCCGAAGGCCCCTGGCGTGAGAGCCAGCTCTACCACCTCGACTACCACAGCCGCCCGACCGTCTACGTCATCGTCGCGCTCAGGGACATCGGCCCCGACGACGGCCCGCTCCATTTCATCGGCAGGGCCGCCTCGCGCCGCGTCACCCAAGCGCTGAACTACGGGGCGCGTGGTGTCCCTTACCGACTTACCGACGCGCGCGTCCATGCGCTCGTCGACGAGCGCGAGGTTCACCGGTTCTGCGCGTCGGCGGGCACAGTGCTGTTCCTCGAGTCGAGCGCATGCCTGCACTTCGGCAGCCGCCTCCCAGTGAAACCGCGGTACCAGCTTCAGTACGCCTTCGTGTCACCGGCCCGCAGCGACTTCCTGGAGCTTTGGCGACCGCAGCGGATATACCCGATCGACCAGGATGACTCGCTCTTGCGCAGGCTGGTCCTGGATCGATACCAACTGGACCTCGATGTCTGAAGCGCCACCACCCGTCACGACGACAGCTCGATGATCGTCCTCGAGCATCCACAGGGGCACATCGCGGTGAGCCAGGCCGACCACGCGGCGATGTGTGGGGAGTTTGCGCGGGCATGGGGCAACGAGCGATTCGGCGCGCTCGCGCGGGAGGACCAAGTTCGCCTCGCGGCTGAGCAGCACGAACTCGGCTGGGCCGCCTGGGACAGCTCACCGACGCTCGACGTCGCGACCGGGCTCCCCTTTGGCGTGCGCGAGCTGAGCGCGGCCGTGCACCTGCCGATGCAGATCGAGGGGCCGCGACAGCTCGCCGCGCAGAGCCCGTACGCCGCGCTGCTGGTCTCGCATAAGCACGCCAGCATGTACCGCCGGCCGTCGGCCTTCGGGCTCCTGCGCCCCGACCAGAGGCGGATACGCGAGTTCCTCGACCGCAGTGCGTCTCTGCAGGCGGAACTCCGCGCCAGCGTGGATGCGGGCAACGAGGAAATCGACCGAGACTGGCGCCTGGTGCGGTTCTGGGACGCGCTGTCGCACGACCTCCTGTTCGCTCGCGCGCCTTGCTCCAGGCAGGGCGTTCCGGCCGCCGGCGTTCCCGTCGAGCTGCGGCTCGATCTCCGAGGCGACGTCTACACGCTCGATCCGTGGCCGTTCGCGACGGACCGGCTCAGCGTCCATGCTGCCGGCCGCCTCCTCACTGAGCGGTTCTCCGACGAGGTGCACATGCACGCCGCCCTCGCGAAGGCGCCGCGGCTGACACTTACGTATACGCTCGCCCTGGCCTGACGCGCGCCGGCCCCGGCCATCCAGTCGATCGACGCCGACAACTGCTGCGGCCCGGCGCAGCCTGCTCCCGCTAGCCTCCCGCCGCACGGGCCGCCGCCGTCCCGCCATGTCTGAGGAAACCCTGCCCCCCGACAGACGACGCAGCCCGCCCACAAGGAGGGAGCGGCGCTTCGAGCTGCTCGTGACGATCCTGCTGGCGATCGCGACGGTCGCGACGGCGTGGAGCTCGTACCAGTCGGCGCCGCTGGAGCGGCCTTCAGGCGATCAACTTCAGCAAGGCGAACGCCAGCCGCGTGGAGTCGACGCGGCAGTCGGACATCGCCGGTCAGGCTGAGGGAGATCGACGTCGCGACGTTCATCGCCTGGATCGACGCCTACGCCGGCGGCGACAAGCAGCTCGACGGTTCTACTTCAAGCGCTTCAGGCCGGAGTTCAAGCCTGCCGTGAACGCCTGGATCGCGACCAAGCCGCGCACGAACCCGGACGCGCCGCTGAGCCCCTTCGCCATGCCCCAGTACAAGCTCGCGGCGGAGGAGAAGGCCGCGAAGCTCGTCGTCAGGGCCGAAGCGGCGACCGAGGAGGCGAAGACCGACAACCAACGCTCGGACAACTACGTCCTCGCCGTCGTGCTGTTCGCCTCCTCGCTGTTCTTCGCCGGGATCAGCACGAAGCTCGAAGGCTTCCGCTTCCAGGCGGCGATCGTCGCGCTCGGCTACACCTTGTTCATCTGCACGCTGATCTGGGTGGCGACCTTCCCGATCACCGTCTCGGTCTGAGCGTCGTCGCCGGCACCCGTCGGCACGACGCGCCACTCCAAGACGCTGCGGGTGCGCCGGTTAGAGTCGCCGTCATGGCCGATTCGCCCAGCCCGATCGATCTCAGATCGGACACGGTCACCCAGCCGACCGACGAAATGCGCCGCGCCATGGCCGGCGCCGCGGTCGGCGACGACCAGTTCGGCGAAGACCCGACGGTCAACCGGCTTCAGGAGATCGTAGCCACGCTGCTGGGCAAGGAGGCGGCGCTGTGGGTTCCCACCGGGCACATGGCCAACCAGCTTGCGCTGAAGGCATTCACGCAGCCCGGCGACGACGTGATCGTCGGGCGTGAGACCCACGCGGTCTGGCACGAGGCCGGCGCGGGCGCGGCGAACGCGGGCGTGCAGTTCAGTGAGATCGGCGGCGACGGCACCTTTACGGCCGACGAGCTCAGCGCGGCGATCAAGCCTCGCGGTCACATCATCCTGCCGCCGACGACACTCGTCGAGATCGAGAACACGCACAACCGCGCCGGCGGGATCGTCTGGGACCGACAGGCCTCGAAGCGGTCGGTGCGACCGCTCGCGAGCACACGCTCGCGTCCTACCTAGACGGCGCCCGCCTGCTGAACGCCGCGGTCGCGCGCCGCGAGGACCCGGCTGCGCTTGCGGCGCCGTTCGACCTGGTCTCGATCGCGATCTCCAAGGGCCTCGGCGGGCCGGGGGGCTCGGTGCTCGCCGGGCGGCGCGACGGCGTGGCGGCGTTGGTGCGCTTCAGGCGCATGCTCGGCGGCGCGATGCGCCAGGCGGATCTCGCCGCTGCCGGCATCCACGCCCTGGAGCACCACGTCGACCGGCTCGCCGAGGATCACGCCGAACGCACGGGTGATCGGCGAACGGATCGCCGAGTCCGAATGGGTGGAAGTCGACCTCGACGGCCTCGAGACGAACATCGTCGTCTTCCACCTCGTCGACGGCGCCCCCGACGCGGCGGAGGTAGTCCGCCGGGCCGGCGAGCAGGGAGTCCTCGTGCTCGCGTTCGCCGCGCGGACCGTGCGTGCGGTGACTCACCTCGACGTCGACGACGATCAGTGCCTCACTGCGGCAGAGGTTCTGGCCAGGGCGACCGAGCCGCACTGACGCGCGCCGGCTCCGACGGGTCGCGTCCGCGAGGTTCAGCCGAAGCGCAGTTCGTGCAGCTCCACCGGCTCGTTCGCGCCGCGAAGGCTCCTCATGCCGCAGGGCCGCCACTCGAAGCGATCGGCCGTGGCGTCGACGACCGGCCGTGAGCCGACGAGCGCGTCGCGGCCGGCGACGGCGAGCATCCGCGCCGCGAGGTTGACGGACCGGCCGAAGTAGTCGCCCTCGCGGTAGAGCGCGACCCCGTGGTGAACGCTCCCGTGGACGGGCAGCGGGTGGTCGCCGCGCAGGCGGTGGACTATGCGGGCGAAGCTCTCGACCGCCTCGCCCGGCTCGGCGAACGAGAGCATGAACCCGTCGCCGAGCATCTTGACGACGTGCCCGTGCTCGCCGAGTTCCTGGGTCACGGCCGCGGCGAAGTGCTCGACCGCCTCGATCGCCGCGGCGTCGCCGTTGACGTCGGTGTACTCCGTGAAGCCCTTCAGATCGCAGAACAGCAGCGTCACCTCGACGGCGCCCGGGAGCTGGCCCTCGGGCGTCAGCGACTCGGCCTCGCGGACCGCGGCCTGTGCGAAGGCATGCTCGATCCTGCGCCGGTGGACGCCGAGCAGCAGCGGATCGGCGAGTGGGAGCAGCTGGCTCAGCGCGTCGTGCACCGCCGGGAGCGCCCGCACCGGATCCCCGCCCTCGTGCAGCGGACGTGCGACATGCAGCCGGAACAGGTTTGCCTCGGTCTCCGCGATGCGGCCGAGCGACTGCCCGTAGAGCCGTGTGATCTGGAGGTAGACCTCGGGACGCCAGATCTCGCGCAGCTCTCCGAAGCGCTGCAGCGCCGTGGCCTCCTCCTCGGTGAAGAACGGCTCGTCGGGGTCGGGCACCGCCAACCCGAAGGACAAGGCGACGAGCTGCGTCTCGGCGACCACGAGGCCGCCGGCCTCCTCGATCTGACGTGGGGTGACCGTTCGCTCAGCGCGGGCGGGGTCCAGAACGGGCTCGAAGATCGCGTCGTCGATCCGGCCCAGGTCGTGCGCCCGGCGGATTCCCTCAGGTGAGGCGCCGAGCTCCAGCAGCGTGCGCACGATGTCCTCGAGCTCCGCAGCTCCCAGCTCGCGAGCGAGTGCTGTCGGCCTCGTCGGGCCCCCGTCCAGCGTCGCCGTCGTCGGTCATCGCATCATCATCCTCACTCATCAGCAGGCGCACAGCCCG
>CAVOZY010000002.1:0-443297 GCA_963701495.1 uncultured Actinomycetes bacterium | reverse complement strand
AGCATCAGGTCCACGATCCACATCAGCACGCGATCCAGCGAGCCGCGGTAGTAGCCGGCGAAGGCGCCGACGAAGGCCGCGAGCGCAGTCGCGAAGACGGCGACGAGCATGCCGATGACGAGTGACTTCTGCATACCGCGCATCGTCAGCGTGAACACGTCGCCGCCGGTCTGCGTCGTGCCGAACCAGTGCTCGGAGGACGGCCCCTGGAGGAACGCCCCGAAGTCCCGCTCCGTGTAGCCCCAGCTGCTGAGGTGGGGGCCGACGAACGCCATCACGAACAGCAGCGCGAGCACGATCAGCCCGGACATCGCGAGGCGGTGCCGGCGAAAGCGCGCGAACACGACCCCCCAGCGCGAGGGCACGCGCGTCTCGTCGAGCATCGCCTGCTCAGCGAGCGGGTCATCTCCGAGCGGCGTTGCGGGAAGCGGCTCGCGCGCCATCAGGACACCCGGATGCGCGGGTCGAGCAGCGCGTAGGCGATGTCGGAGAGCAGGCCCGCCACGAGCACGAGCGCGGCGGCGAAGAGACTCACCGCGGCGACTGCGTTGACGTCGGCCTGGGCCACCGAGTCGACGAACAGCTCGCCCATCCCGTGCCAGCCGAAGATCTTCTCGACGAACGTGGCGCCGACGAGCAGCAGACCCAGGTTGTAGGCCAGGAAGGTCGCCGACGGGATCAGCGCGGTGCGCAGCGCGTGACGGCGCAGCGCGGTGCGCCGTGTGAGGCCCTTGGCCTGCGCGGTTCGCACGTAGTCGCTGCCGAGGACATCGAGCATCGCGCTGCGCTGGTAGCGGCTCACGATCGCGATCTCACCGAGGATCAGCGTCAGGCTCGGCAGCACCAGGTGCTGGACGCGGTCGACGGCATGCACCCAGAATCCGCCCTCGAGGCCGGGCGTGAACTCGCCCGTGTACTCGAAGAAGCTCGCACCGACGGCCTCGTTGAACTTGACGGCACCGATCTCGAGCAGCACCGCGAGCACGAATTCGGGCGTGGCCAGCAGAACGAACGAGAACACCGTCAGCGCGTGGTCGCCGAAGTGGTACTGGCGCGAAGCGCTCCAGGCTCCGGCGGCGATGCCCAGCGCTCCGCCGACGATCGTCGCGATCAGCAGCAGTCGCAGGCTGACCAGAATCCGCCGGCCCATCTCGTCGCCGACTGGGTTGCCGTCCCAGGTCCTGCCGAGGTCACCTTGCGCGACACCCTTCGCCCACGTCACGAAGCGCTCGGTGATCGGTGTCTTGTCGTTGAGGTTCAGCTCGTCCAGTCGCTGATCGACGACGGCCGGAGGGGGGGCGGGCCGGCGCCCCTCGTAGTTCGCGCGCGGGTTCAGGACCGCCGCTGCGAGCAGATACGCCATGCTCGCCGCGATCGCGACGAGGATGAAGGAACTCACGAAGCGGCGCAGGAGGAACTTGCTCATCGGACCCGTGCGCAGTCTGCGCGAAGTGGCGGATGCTCGCAGTTCCGCCGTGTGTCCGGGACCGACCGCCGCTCGTGGAACGCTGTGGCCGTGCAAGCTGCGGTCCGGCCCTTCCTCGCCCTGCTGATCGGCGCGGTCGCATTCGCGGCGGCCGGCTGCGGCGGGGACTCGACCGATGCCGCGTCGCTCGACTGCGGAAAGGCCGCGTTCAGCGCCGAGCCCACGGACGCAGCGCTCGACATCAAGGCGACTGGCGTGGCATGCGAGACGGCGGTGGCCGTCGCCCGCGGGGCGAACCGGGTCGACGTCGCCGCTGAGAATCTCAACTACACGACCGCCGGTTTCGACTGCACCGGGACGCTCGTGACGGCCGGCATCTCATACCGCTGCGAGAACGAGGACCAGGTCGTGACGTTCATCCGGACCTGAGCCGCGGCGAACGTCGCCTCCCAGCGAAATTCCTGGGAATCCGACCCGAATTGATACATTTTGCCGTTCACCCGGGATTCGCCCCGGGACTCCGCGCAACCTTCCCAGGAAGAAGACAGCACTCATGGAGCCATCCGCCATCGAGTCAAAGCCGACCGGCCGTGCCGGCTCGCTGACGAATCCGGAGGTCCTCACGGACGTTCCCGGCCACGTGATCCCGATCCTCGAGCGTGAGTTCGACGACTTCGACGGCGAGGCCGACAAGTTCCTCGACGGCAAGACCGAGGAGACCGAGTTCATCGGCTTCCGGTTGAAGCAGGGGGTGTACGGCCAGCGCCAGGCCGACGTTCAGATGGTCCGCGTGAAGCTGCCCTTCGGCGGCATCAACCCCGAGCAGATGGACGCTTTCGCCAGCGTCGTCGAGAAGTACGCGCCGCTCAACAAGGGCCACATCACGACGCGCCAGAACATCCAGATCCACCACGTGCCGCTGAAGACGATGGCCAAGCTGATCCGCGAGATCTCGGACGTCGGCCTGTCCTCGCGTGAGGGCTGCGGCAACACCGTTCGCAACGTCACTGCGGACCCGCTCGCGGGGATCTGCCCGGGCGAGGTCTTCGATCCGACGCCCTACGTCGGCGCCTACGTGCGCTACTTCGTGCGCCATCCGACGACCCAGCTGATGCCGCGCAAGGTGAAGACCGCGTTCGACGGCACCGACGGCGACCGCGCGATCACCGGCATCCACGACATCGCGTTCCTCGCGCGTGAGCGCGACGGCGTCAAGGGCTTCGAGATCCGCGTCGGCGGCGGCACGTCGATCATGCCGCGGATCGCGCCGACGCTCTGGGACTTCGCAACGGCCGACGACGGGGAGTACCTGAAGGTGGCCGAGGCCGTGTTCCGGATCTTCGATCGCCAGGACTGGCTGCGCGTCAACCGTGCGCGCGCGCGCATCAAGGTGCTCGTCGACAAGGTCGGCATCGAAGAGGTCCGCAAGATGGTCGACGAGGAACTCGAGGGCGACTGGGTCGCCGAGCGTGACTTCACGCCGGACCTCTTCATCCATGACGAGAGCGAGTTCGCGCCGCCGCGGCCGGAGTTCACCCCCAGCCCGAACGGCGACCGCACGGAGTTCGACCGCTTCGTGCAGGCCAACGTCGTGCCGCAGGTGCAGGAGGGCTTCTCGGCGGTCACCGTGAAGATCACGCGCGGTGACCTGACGCCCGAGCAGTTCCGCGGCCTCGGCCAGATCATGCGCGAGTACACGGGCGGCTACGCCCGCACGACCGTGCAGCAGAACCTGACGCTGCGCTGGGTCCGCGACGAGGCGCTCCACGACGTCTGGGAGCGCGCTGCGGGAGCTCGACCTCGGCGAGGCCGGGGCCGACGAGATCACCGACGTCGTCAGCTGCCCGGGCACCGACAGCTGCAAGCTCGGCATCACCAGCTCGATGGGCCTCAACGCGGCCGTCAAGGAGCGCGTCGAGGCGCTGGCGATCGACGACCCGATCGCGCGCCGCATCCACATCAAGATGAGCGGCTGCCCGAACGGCTGCAGCCAGCACCACATCGCGAACATCGGCTTCTACGGCGCGTCGATCAAGGTCGGCGAGCACACGATCCCCGCGTACGTCGCGCACATCGGCGGCCAGTACGAGGGCGGCGCGGTCGCGATCGGCAAGCGCCTGAAGGTGCGCCTGCCCGCAAAGCGCGTGCCGGAGGCCGTCGAGCGCTGGCTGCGCTTCTACATCGACGAGCGCGACGGCGATGAGGTCTTCAACGCCTTCGTCGAGCGCGTCGGGCAGGAGACCTTCGAGGACCTGGCCCGCGACCTGGCGATGCCGGTCGAGTTCGGCCTCGAGAACATGAACATGTTCATCGACTGGAACCGCAGCGGCCCGTTCGAGGTAGTCCGCGGCGAGGGCGAGTGCGCTGTCTGAACACCGCCTCGCGGCGCCCGGCGGCGTCATCGGTCGCTCGTGTGCCGGCGCACACGACGCTCCCTGCTTCCTTGCCGGGCATCCACGATCCGGCGCTCAGACGCTGAGATGATCTACGAGCTCTCACATCTGCGTGCGCTCGAGTCCGAGGCGATCCACGTCATGCGCGAGGTCGCCGCCGAGCTCGAGCGGCCGGTGCTGCTGTTCTCCGGCGGCAAGGACTCGATCGTGCTGCTGCGCCTGGCCGAGAAGGCGTTCCGGCCGGCGCGGCTTCCCGTTCCCGCTGATGCACGTCGACACCGGGCACAACTTCCCCGAGGTCGATCGAGTACCGCGACCGCCGCGTCGCGGAGCTCGGTGAGCGGCTGATCGTCGCCAGCGTGCAGGAGTCGATCGACGGCGGGCGCGTCGTCGAGGAGACGCGGCCCGCGCGCGTCGCGCAACTCGCCTCCAGACGACGACGCTGCTCGACGCGATCGAGGAGCACGGCTTCGACGCCGCCTTCGGCGGCGCGCGCCGCGACGAGGAGCGCGCCCGCGCCAAGGAGCGCATCTTCTCGCTTCCGCGACGACTTCGGCCAGTGGGATCCCAAGAACCAGCGCCCCGAGCTGTGGAACCTCTACAACGGGCGCATCCGCAAGGGCGAGCACGTGCGCGTCTTCCCGATCTCCAACTGGACCGAGCTCGACGTGTGGCAGTACATCCGCGACGAGGAGTCTCGAGATCCCGTCGATCTACTTCGCCCACGAGCGCGAGGTCTTCAGCCGCGACGGGATGCTCTACGCCAACAGCGACTTCGTCGAGCTGACCGACGGCGAGGCGCCGTTCACGGCGAGCGTCCGCTACCGCACCGTCGGCGACATGAGCTGCACCGGCGCCGTCGAGTCCGACGCGGCGACGCTCGACGACGTCATCGCCGAGATCGCCGCCGACGCGCATCACCGAGCGCGGCGAGACGCGCGCCGACGACCGCGTCACCGAAGCCGCGATGGAAGACCGCAAGAAGGAGGGCTACTTCTAGTGCCTCCCGGAGCCGCCACCAACGGCCACATCACGGCGGCCGCGCACCGTGCGCGTGTCCGACCTGCTGCGCTTCGCGACCGCCGGCTCGGTCGACGACGGCAAGTCGACGCTGATCGGCCGCCTGCTCTACGACTCGAAGCCGATCTTCGAGGACCAGCTCGAGCACGTCGAGGAGACCAGCCGCCGCCGCGGCGACGGCTACGTCGAACCTCGCGCTGCTGACCGACGGCCTGCGCGCCGAGCGCGAGCAGGGCATCACGATCGACGTCGCCTACCGCTACTTCGCCACGCCGCGGCGCAAGTTCATCATCGCCGACACCCCGGGCCACGTCCAGTACACGCGCAACATGGTCACCGGCGCCTCGCACCGCCAACCTGGCGATCGTGCTGGTCGACGCGCGCAAGGGCGTCCTCGAGCAGACCCGCCGCCACGCGTTCATCGCCGCGCTGCTGGGCATCCCGCACCTGCGTCGTCGCCGTCAACAAGATGGACCTCGTCGACTACGACCGAGGCGGTGCTTCGAGCGACATCGAGGACGAGTTCCGCGCGTTCGCCTCGCAGCCTCGACGATCCACGACGCTGACGCGTCATCCCGATCTCCGCGCTGGACGGCGACAACGTCGTCGACCGCTCGGAGCGACATGCCCTGGTACGAGGGGCCGGCCGCTGCTCCACCACCTCGAGCACGTCCACGTCGCCGGCGACGACAACCTGGACGACGGTCGCTTCCCGGTGCAGTGCGTGATCCGCCCGCAGTCGGGCGAGCACCACGACTACCGCGGCTACGCGGGCCAGGTCGCCAGCGGCGTCTTCCGCCCCGGCGACGAGGTCGTCGTGCTGCCGTCCGGGCGCGCGAGCCGGATCGCCGCGATCGACACGCTCGAGGGCGAGCTCGACGAGGCGTTCGCGCCGATGTCGGTCACGCTGCGCCTCGAGGACGACGTCGACGTCTCGCGCGGCGACATGATCGCTCACGCCGCCACGCGGCCCGCCGATACCCGCGAGCTGGACGCGACCGTCTGCTGGATGGCGGACGCGCCGCTGCGCCCCGGCGGCGCGCTACGCGCTGAAGCACACGACCAGCTCCGTCCGCGCGGTGGTCACCGCGGTCGAGAACCGCGTCGACGTCCACACGCTCACGCCCGATCCGGGCGTCTCGGAGCTCGCCCTCAACGAGATCGGCCGCGTGCGCCTGCTGGCCAGCACGCCGCTCGTCGTCGACCCCTACCGCACCAACCGCCGCACCGGAGCGTTCATCCTCATCGACGAGGCGACGAACGTGACGGTCGGGGCGGGGATGGTGGCGTAGTGAGCGACGCAGCGCCGCGTCACGGCCGCACCACCACCCTGACCGTCCGGCTGTAGCCGGTCGCGAACGGGAAGGTCGCGCGCCCGGCGATCCTCACGCGGAACCGGTACGTCGCCTTTGCGCCCGTCGCCGTGAATCGGTAGAGCGCCGTCCAGTTGCCGCGTGGGTCGACCTGCACGGTGGTGCGCACCGGCAGCCAGCGCTTCTTTGACGGGCTGTAGCCGTAGAGGGCTATCTGCATCCCGGCGGCGGGCACGTGCCCGCCCTGGACGCGGCCGGTGAGCCGGACGATCTGCCCGTTGCGCAGCGCGCGGGGGGTCGCGCGGATCGTCGATCGCGCGGTGACTTGCGTGAGGAGCGTGCGGCTCGTCGCGGCGTCGAAGGTCTCGTCGCGCGGAGCGACGAGGCGGACGCGCAGCGATGTGAACTTGCGCACGCGCACGCTGATCAGACCGCGCGAGTCGGTCCGTGCCACGCGCACGATCCTCCAGCGGGCGCTGACCGTCTTGGGCTGCGTCTGCACCTGGACGTCGCGTCCGGCGAGCGGCCGCCCGCCCGCGTCCGTGAGCACGCCGTAGACCTGACGCGTGCGGCTCATGACCTTCTTGGCCGCCGCGGTCGCCGCTGGAAGGCCGCTGACCCGCGGGCAGACCTTCACCCTGCGGCGCACGACCCGGGTGCGACCGGTGACGCGGCTGCGCACTACCCGCGGCCTGCTGACGTAGGTGCAGGCGCGGGTCAGCTCGAGTCGTGTGAAGGCCGCCGTGAGCTTCACGGCGGCGCGCAGCGGGAGCGCGAGCCTTCCGATACTGCGGCCGTCCGCCGCGCCTCCGTACCAGCGGTCGAGAATCGCGCGGTTGCCGGCGCAGTCGGTGACGTGCGCCCTGACCGTGTACGGCCGGCGTGCGTCCCAGATGTCGTCTGGGACGGTCGCGGTCACGAGCTGGGCGCCGAGCTCGGTCGCGAGCGTGCGCCAGCTCGCTCCGCCGTCCGTGCTCAGCTCGACCGATGCGCCGGCGATGCACTCCTCGGCTACGAAGAACGCGATCCGGCGGGGCGCGTTCGGGTCGGTCGGCAGCAACCCGCCCTGGGGGGCCGCGGTGTCCTGGGTGAACGTGAACGTCTGCGCCGCGGAGCGGTTGCCTGCGAGGTCCACCGCGCTGAACGTGATGCTGTGCCGGCCGTCGGTGACGGTCAGGCGCAGCGAAGCGCCGCTTACGCGCGTCTCCGGTGCTCCGTCGATCGAGTGCGTCAGGTAGGCGCCATTCGTAACGTCCTCACCGGCGGCGGCACCGGCCATTCCCGACAGCGCGTCAGTCGCGGAAACGTCGAGTGTCGTCGTTTGGTTGACGGTCGCGCCGGCGTCCGGCGCCCCCTTGACCAGCAGGCCGGGACTCGCAGTGTCGATCTTGACGGTTGACGAGCGGACATCGCTGTCCTTCGCCGCGAGGCCTGCGACCGATATCGCGCGGACCCTGACGGTGTAGATGCCGTCCGCCCACGACTCGATGTCCACAGTCGCTCGCCCAGACGAATCGCCGGCGGTCACGGTGACGTCGGCGTCGGGCATCGCCCCGTCCTTGCGGACGGCGTATCCCGCGTATCCCGACGCGGGCCGCGCCGACGGCGGTGGCGGCTCGATCGCCATTCCGGAAGCGAGTTCCGACCTGCTCACCCACCCGTCGTAGGACTGGGGGTTCGCCGCTCCCGGAACGACATCGTCGAACCGCAGCACCGGGCCCCAGTCCGACCAGGCTCCCGCATAGAGGTGGTCGCGAACGCGGACACGCGCCCTGAAGTTGCCGGGCGAGGGCACGTCGAATGCGTTCGACCCCCAGGCGGCGCCGAGCGCGACCGTCGTGCACGCAGTGAGCTGCGGCGTGCCCTGCTCGTCCGCCGGGCAGACCTGGACGTCGCTGGCGATGTTGTCCGAGCCGCCGCCCGTGGCCGGGTTCGCATAGGTGTGGGTGAAGCCGTTGACCGTGCGCCACTGTGAGCTCGGCGCGCCGGAGAGCGCCGGTGTCGAGGGCGCTGCGGGTGCCGTGTTGTCGACGTAGATCCAGCGGCTGTCGCCGCCGTTGTTGCCCGCCGAGTCGGTCGCCCTGAACCACAGCGTGTGGACGCCGTCGCTCAGGCCCGCAGTGTTGAACGAGGCGTCGTGTGCGCGGGCGGTCGGGCACGGGACGGTGTGGGTGAAATCGCAGGCGCTGTCGCTGGCCCGCTCGTCGGCGTCGATCGCCAGGGAGATCCGCCGCACCCCGACTTCGTCCGCGGCGTCGAAGCCCGCGCTCTGGGTACCGCCGACCCAGCCGTTGGTCGTCCAGAGCGCTCCGCGCAGACCCGAGACGGTCGGCGGCGCCCAGTTGCTCAGCGTCACCCGCGCCCCATAGAGCGCCGTGCGCGCCCGTGCGTAGTTCTGCGACTGGTCGCCGCTGCTCGCCGTCGTGCAGCCGCCGCCGTTTGCGCAACGCACACCCATGTGCAGCGCGGTGCGGCCGTCGACGCCGATCGGCACGTAGGCGCCGCTGCCCGTCCCCACGTGGAGATACGAGCTCGCCGTGCCGCCCCAGAGGTAGCCGCCCGTGTTGTCGTAGAGGCCGGCGCCCCACGTGTTGAACGCGTCTCCGCCCAGCCGGTAGATCTCGCCCGAGAGCTCCAGCCCGGTGATGACCGTCTCGGCGTTCGGCCGCACGAAGCTCCAGATGGCGACGTTGTTCGACGGGACGCTCGCGCCGTTGGCCGCTGCGCGGGCGATGAGCCCGCCGCTGATCGGCGCGCACGGGTTCGAGTATGCGGTCAGGTTCCCGTGGCTTGCCCCCGGGGTCCAACTGTTGTTTGCGCCGCCGGGTGCGGCACCGCAGGCCGACACCACGTAGGACCCGGCGTCGGCCCGCGGTGCGATCAACAGCAGCAGGGCCAGCGCCAGCACGGCCCCGGCGGCCGCGCGCCTGGTGATCGTCGGCGTGTTTCGGGCGGTCGAGCGTTGTTCGAGACTGAGCATCCGTGCTCCCTTTGGGTGGCGTTTCGGTTGTGGCCACTAGTCACGAAAACGCCCCTGTTTCCCCCCGCTGTGTCGCGGGGCAGCTCTGCCGGTGCCGTGCCACGGAGAGGCTTGTCGGGAAGCGCGGCCGTCCGCAACACCGGATCGGGGTGATCGCTGGACGAATCGCCGGAATCCGCGCCGAGCGGTGGTGATCGGGCGCCGAGCGGTAGCTCGAGCGGGGTTCAAGGGCGCAGCTCGTTGGACGGTTATCCAGCTTGCGCTGCGGCCGCGTATCTGACACAGGCGACGCCGCGCGGAACCGGCGTGAGCGCACAGCGCCTTGCACGTCCTTGCCTCCGCGCGGCGCCAGCGCATAGGCTCCGGCCGATCCCCGAGCAGGAGCGAGCATCGTGAACATGAGGCGTCTGGCAGAGATCCCGCTCTTCCAGGGACTGGATGAGGAAGGGCTGCGCGCGGTCGCGGCGGCAGTCGTCGAGGAGAGCGTCGAGGCCGGCCGCATCCTCGTGCGCGAGGGCGACTACTCCCAGGACCTGACCGTCATCGACGAGGGCACTGCGAGCGTTGAGCAGGACGGCAACCAGCTGACCACGCTGGAGGCAGGCTCGATGTTCGGTGAGATGGGTCTGCTGCGCAAGGAGCAGCGCAACGCCACCGTCCGCGCCGCGACCGACATGCGCCTGATCCACCTGACGAAGTTCGACCTGAACCGCCTGCGCGGCCCGGCGCCGCAACTCCTGGAGCGGATAGAGCAGATCGTCAGCGAGCGCTCGTAGCGCGGAGACTGCAATCCGCGTTGCAGACTCGCGTCCCGCAACGCTTCGCCCAGCCGCCGCGGCCTACGTGGCGAGCGAGACGCCGCCCGCGCCGTCGAACATGAGGGCCATGCCCTCAGCAGGCCGCTCGGCCAGCGCCGCGAGCGTCTGCGCGTCTTCGCTCTTGCCGAGTACGCGCCGCCCGTCGTCGAGCAGCGCGCTCACCGTCCCCTTGGTCGCGGTACCGAAGATGTCGTAGATGACCGTCGCGGCTTCACCGGGCGCCGCCCCGGCGTAGCCCTCGGCGACAGATCTCCGCGGCTGCGAGTCGACGGCATCCTGGGCGCCGATCGCGGCAAAAGGCCGCTGCGGAGGGGCGGCGCCGTAGACGCCGACGGCGTGCTTCGTCAGGTACCAGCCGACTGCCGTGACCAAGCCGGTCGTCTCGCCGCCCGCGGCGCGCAGGCGCTCCACCATGGCGGCGATCGAGTGCGTGACGTAGTTGTTGCCCGGGCCGCCGGCGAACGTCAGGCCGCCGGTCACCGTCAGCGGTCGCTCGTCCTCGAACGCGTCGATGCCCAGTTCGGCGCAGGTGATCTGAACAGCGCTCGGAAAGCACGAGTAGATGTCGAAGCGGTCGATCTCCCCGATCGGCACTCCCGCGTGCTCGAGAGCCGCGCGCCCCGCAAAGCGGGCCGCGGGGGAGGAGCGCAGGTCATCGCGCTCGCTGACATGCCAGTGGTCGTTGGCGTGACCGGCCGAGTGCGGGAAGACCCACCGGTCGCGCGGGATGCCGAGCCCGCGCGCGGCCTCGACCGAGCAGAGCAGCAGCGCCGCCGCCTGGTCGGTCTGGATGTTCGAGTTCAGCAGCTTCGTGTAGGGGAGGGTCACGAGCCGGTTGGACTTCCCGGGGGCCGCGATCTGGGCTGCGCTGCGCGCTGCGCGCAGCCATGCGTGAGGGTTCGACGACGCAACCTGGGCGTAGCCGGCCCACAGCTCACCCAGGCGCGCGCGATGTTCCTCGAGCGACCCTCCGGCGCGCGCCCAGAGCGCGCTCTCGAAGAGCGGGTAGACGACCACCGGTGCGATCAGGTCGGCCGCAAGCTCGGCGTCGCTGGCCGGGAAGCGGTCGGAGCCGAGCGTCCGCGTCGGCGAGCAGCCGTCGTCAAGAGCGGGCCAGTCAGGCTCCCGGCCGTCCTTCATCGCGCGCGCGAGCGTCGCCAGCGCCTCAGCGCCGCAGACGATCCCGGCGTCGAGTCGCCCGGCTGCGATCCGGCCCGCGATATCGCTGACGAGAACCTGGGGCCCGTCGCCGCCCACGTTCGTGCGCAGCGTCTCGGCCGGCGCGATGCCCAGCCGCGCCGCGACCAGCGCACCCGGGTCCGCCCAGCGCCGCGAGGCGATGTCGACCACCGCCAGCGAGCCCGCGCGGCGCAGCAGCGCGTCGCCCGCGCCCGCGTCCTGCGCGGCGTCGCTGACGACCTCGGCGCACATCGAGATCGGGTCCGGGACAGGGCTCTCCCGCCAGGTGCGCTGGGCGACCCCGACGATCACGGGGGTCCGGGGGTCGAGGCTCATCCGGTGCGCAGCGACCGTCCGCCGTCTACTCGCCGAGCAGCCGCGCCTTCTCCGCCGCGAACTCTTCCTCGCTCAACGCGCCGCCGTCACGCAGGGCGCTGAGACGCTCGAGCTTCGCGACGCGATCGCTCGCCGCCGGCGCGCGCCTGCTCGCCACCGCAGCCGTGGCGGGCGCGGAAGACCGTCGCGTGCGCTTGCGCACCGCCTCCCTGAGGGCGCCGGGGTTCGCGACGGCGTCGGGGAACTCCTCGGCGGTCTGGCGCTGAAGCGCCCATGCACCGGCGAATGCCAGCGCCGTGAAGAGCAGCATCCCGAACGGCTGGCGCGTCGCAGGGATCGGACCCCAGGCAAACAGCAGCACGACCAGCAGTCCCGTGACGCCGTAGAGGATCTCGGGGCGATCGCGAAGCGTGGGCGCCATCCAGCGGCGTGCGTCGGTCGCAGGCCCCGACGGGCCGGCGAGCAGTGCCGCCAGGATGAACGGAATGCCGATGAACGCCGCGGCTCCCGCCATCGTCGCGAGCAGGTCCGTGCTGATCGACCAGGCAGCGTCCGCCGCCGGCACGACCGCGTCCGTCTGGGCCAGCGAGTTCACAACAGCGTCGCCGACGACGCCGCGCAGGACCAGCACCACGACACACGCGACTATCAGGCTGATGCCGATGTTCATGACTGTCTGGCGGCGGCGCCCGCGGGCCAGGTACAGCGCAAGGCCGTACCCGCCGATCACGAGCAGCGTCAGCACGACGGCCAGCGCCTTGAGCAGCTTCGCCCCCTTCTGAAGACCGTCGACAGCGTCCGACTGGAGGACCGTCAGGCGGCCGGCGTCCGGGGGGAGCTTCTCCTGCACGCTCGCGGGAAGTCCGGCGCGAGCGGCGACGCTGCCGAGGATCGGCCGCAGGTCGAGAATGACCGCGCCGCCCTGCGGCGTCTGGATCACGCCGCTGTCCTTTCCCTCGACGAGCGCCACGAACTGCTCGTGCGTGATCCTGTTCGCGTCCTCGAACACGGCCTGCACGCGCGCGTCCTCCAGCGCCTTGTTGGCGGCCTGGTCGAGGACCTGGCGAAGTGCACCGGCGACCGGCGTCGCGAGCGGCTTGAGCGCCTCGGGAAGCACCTGCTCGACCTCGCCGCTGACGTCGACGTTCGTGTACAGCTCGTCCACCAGGAAGTCCGAGATCTCAGCGCGGATCGGAGGGCTCTCCAGCAGCGCCGAGCTCGTGTCCGTCCAGTAGTCCGTGTTGAGGAGCTGGCGGTTGGCCCAAACGGCGAAGATGCCGACGATCGCGAGCAGAGTCGTCAGCGCGAGGATCGCTCGGACCGCGTTGCGCCGGCCGCCCGACATCTCCTCCGTGTTGCCCGTGGCAGGCGCACGCTGGTCGTCTGCTCGCTTGGTCTCGTCAGCCATCTAGTCCTCCGTCTCACCCGCTGGATCGCCGACATGGTCGGCGGCGCGCAGCTTAGAGTGTCGTCCGCTTCAGGACACGTCACCTCAACGACACACACGGAGAGTCATGGCCTCTACGCAAGCAGCAGCCTTGGAGGGTCTGGGGCGCCGCCCGCTTCACCTGCGCTTCGCCGGTTTCGCGGCGCGCCTACTGGTGCTCGTGCTCGTGCAGGCGCTCGTCCTGTGGATCGCGAGCCTGGTGGTGGGTGGGGTCGACGTTCCGAGCTTCCGCGCCGCCGTTGCCACGGTTGTCGTTCTGTCGCTTCTGAACGCGCTGCTGTGGCCGCTGATGATCCGGCTGTTGCTGCCGCTGACCGTGCTCACATTCGGCCTGCTGACGCTCGTGCCGTCAGCGCTCGTCGTCATCTGGGCGTTCGAGATCGTCGACAACCAGTCGATCGGCTTCTTCCGCGCGCTCCTGATCGCGATCATGCTCACGGCGGTCAGCACGCTCGTCGACTCGGTGCTCGACGTGGAGGGCGACGCCTACCAGCTGCGGTCGGTGCGCCGGCGCGTGCGACGCGCCCAGAAGCTCAACGCCACGGACGTTCCCGGGGTGATCTTCTTCGAGATCGACGGGCTCTCCGAGCACGTTCTGCGTCACGCGCTCGACAACGGGCACGCGCCGACGATGAAGCGCTGGCTCGATCACGGAAGTCACCGCATCGTCTCCTGGGAATGCGACCTGTCATCGCAGACCGGCGCGAGTCAGGCGGCGCTGCTGCTCGGCAGCAACGAGGGCATGCCCGCCTTCCGCTGGTACGAGAAGGAGACAGGGCAGATGCTCGTCTCCAACAAGCCCAAGGACGCCGCCGAGATCGAGCGCCGTCACAGCGACGGCGCCGGCCTGCTCGCGGTCGGCGGGACCAGCCGCGGCAACCTCGTCTCCGGCGATGCGCCGCGCTGCTCGGCGACGATGAGCGCGCTGCGCGACAAGGAGCGCACCGGATCGAGCGAGTTCTTCGCCTACTTCGCCGACCCGTACGGCTTCCTGCGCACCTTCGGCCTGATGATCCAGGACGTCTGGATCGAGCGCTTCGCGGCGCGCCGTCAGCGCCGTTCCGGCGCCGAGCATGTCCACCGTGGCGGGGTCTATCCGTATGCCCGCGCGGCGATCACGGTCGTGATGCGGGACCTCAACACGGCCTCGCTGATGGGCGACATCGTCGAGGGTGTCCCGGTGTCCTATTCAACGTACGTCGGCTACGACGAGGTCGCCCACCACTCGGGGATCCTCGAGCCCGACGCGATGCGCGTGCTGGCAAAGCACGACAAGCAGCTCGAGCGCCTCGAGCGCGCGATGCTCGACGCCCCGCGGCCCTACCACGTCGTGGTGCTCTCCGACCACGGGCAGACCCAGGGCCGGCCGTTTCGCCAACGCTACGACGAGACCCTCGAGGATGTCGTCAAGCGGGGGCTGAGCGCCGGCGACGTCGCCGCGCCGCCGTCGGTGCCTGAAGCCTGGGGTGAGATCGGCGCCCTGCTGACCGAGGTCGGCCAGCAGCAGAACGTCGGCGGGCGGATCGTCAAGCGCGCCACGCGCGAGCGGATGGACGAGGGGACGGTGGTGCTCGGGCCCGGACGCGACGCGGCTGAGCAGGAGCACGCGGTCGAGCGGCAGCTGTCCGGCGAGGCCGACGACGCGCCCGAGGTGATCGTGCTCGCCTCCGGCTGTCTGGGGCTCGTCTACCTGCCGCGTGTCAGGCGGCGCCTGACGCTCGAGGAGATCGCGCACGACCATCCCGGTCTCGTGCAGACGCTCGCCGGCCACGACGGCATCGGCTTCGTGATGGTCCGCTCGGAGCAGGACGGCCCGGTCGTGCTCGGGCGAGGCGGCAGTCATCGTCTGCGCGACGGTCACGTGGACGGCGAGGATCCGCTCGCCGTCTTCGACCCGACGACCGCAGACCACCTGCGCCGTCACGACGGCTTCGCCGCCTGCCCTGACATCCTCGTCAACGGCCGCTATTACCCGCAGGAGGACGAGATCGCGCCGTTCGAGGACTTCATGGGCTCGCACGGCGGGATCGGTGGCTTCCAGACCCATCCGTTCGCGTTCGTGCCCGCCGAGTGGAGCGCGGAGCCGTCCCCGATCGTCGGAGGCGCGACGATGCACCGCGTGCTCAAGCGCTGGCTCGCCGAAGCCGGCCAGGAGGTCAACTGGCACGCGGACGAGCAGCCCCAGGCCGGCCACGCGGCGCCCGCTGCTCACGAGTCGGAGAACCGCGTTCACTAGCCTCGGATACGTGCCCTCGCGAGTCCCGAGCGAGACGGCGCGCCGCAACCACGCCCTGGACGGGCTGCGCGGCCTCGCCGCCCTGATGATCTTCGTCTTCCACGCGTGGCTCTACACGCGCGAGCGCGTGCGCCTTCTCGGAGCGGATGGTCTGTTCGACCAGGCGATCGGCGAACTGCGCGTCGCCGTCGTCCTCTTCTTCGTGCTGTCGGGCTTCCTGCTGTTCGGTCCCTGGGTGAGCGCGCGCCTCGGCGGATCGCGCGCCGCGCCGCACGTCGCCACCTACGCGGCGCACCGCGTCGGGCGCATCGTCCCTGCGTACTGGCTGGCGATCGTCGGCTCGGCTCTGCTGCTCTGGCCGCTCGCCGGCGAGCCCGGTGTCCGGCTCCCGCCGTTCGAGCAGCTGCCGCTGTTCTTCGTCTTCGCGCAGAACCAGAGCGCTGAGACGGTGATGAAGCTCGACCCGCCGATGTGGACGCTCTCGGTCGAGGTGGCCTTCTACACGCTGCTGCCGCTGCTCGGCTGGGCGGCGCTGCGCGCTCCCGCGACGCGCCTGGGCCAATCGCTTGCGCCGCTCGCTCTGCTCGCTGCCGGTGTCACGTTCAACGCGCTCCTGGCACGGCGGGACATCCCTCCGCTGACGCTCTCCAAGAGCCTGCCGGCGATGGCTCCCTACTTCGCGCTGGGGATGCTCACGGCGGTGATGGTTCACGGCCGCGTCCCGGGTCGGCGCATGGCGCTGGCGTTGATGGCAGGAGGGGTGGCGCTCGTTCTGGCTGACGCCTGGGTCCACGCCGGGCTCGTCAGCGGCAGCGACATGGCGCTGCGGATGCGCATCGTGCGCGACCTTCCCGCAGCAGTCGGTTTCGCCGCCGTCGTCGCAGTCGGCGCGACGCTGGCGCCGAAGTGGATGGGCTGGCGGCCGCTGGCCTGGACGGGCGTCGTGTCGTACGGCTTCTACCTCTGGCACGTCCCGCTGCTGCTCGTCCTGCGCAGCAACGGGCTGCTGCCGCTCTCAACGCTCGGCGCCACGCTCGTGGCACTGCCGCCGGCCCTGCTGCTCGGCTGGCTCAGCTTCCGCTTCGTCGAAGCGCCGGCGATCGCCTGGAGCCGGCGTACGCGCATGTTCGGGGCGAACAGCCGAGCCGTCAGCGAGCAAGAGCCGCGAAGCGAGCGAACAGCTCCCGCCCGTACGCCGTCCACGGCGCCAGTCTCGCGCTGAGGTCGCCGAAAGCGGCCGCGGGCTCCGCGTCGCCGCTCGCACGCGAGTCCTGGATCCAGCTCGCGACGATCTCCTGCGTCACCTCGGGGTGGTACTGAACACCCCACGCGTTGTCGACCCGGAAGGCCTGAAGGCAGTTCGCGCTGCGAGCCAGCTCGGTCGCGCCGGCCGGCGGCCGAGCCACGTAGCCGTGCCACTGCAGCGCGCTGAAGCGCGAGGCGCCGAAGCCGAGGACGGGGTCGTTCCGGCCGGCGCTCGTCAGCTCGACGTCGTACCAGCCGAGTTCGGGCTCCGCGGCCTGGAAGACATCACCGCCGGCAGCTTGAGCGAGCAGCTGCGCGCCCAGGCAGACACCGAGCAGCGGGCGCCCGCCGGCGAGCCAGTCGCCGACGATCTCCAGCTCGCTCGTCAGGTAGGGGTGGCGGTCTTGCTCGCAGACGTTCTGGTCACCGCCGAGCACGACCAGCGCGGCGTAGCCCGGCAGCGGCTGCGGCGGCTCGGGGTCGAGCGCGGGCGACCACTCCTCAATCGTATGCCCGCACGCGCGTGCCGAGGACTCGAACACTCCACTCGTGCCGCCACCGGGGTGCGCGATCGCCAGGATCACCGCCACTGGGTCCTGGCCTCGGGCAGTGCGCGCGTCGAGACGTATCCGATGAGCGCCCCGGCCATGCAGCAGGCCGCGGCCGCGTAGAAGGCCGCCGCGTAGTTCTCGCCGCCGCCGAGTGACGCGATCAGCCCGGCGAACGGCGCACCCAGACCCACGCCGAGGTCGAAGAACGCGGTGAACGCCCCCAACGCGGCGCCGCGGCGCGCAGGGTCGACGCGCCGCGTCACCAGCAGCGCGAGCGACGGGAACAGCAGCGACATCCCGGTGCCCATCACGAACGCGCCCACCAGAACCATCGGGAACGTCTGAGCCGCGGCGATCAACGCGAGGCCGCACGCCTGCGCGATGCCGGCGCCGAACGCACTGCGTCGCGGGCCGATCCGATCGGGCAGCGTTCCGAGCAGCAACCGGCTGGCGACGACGGTGCCGGCGAAGACCGTGAAGACCGTCGCTCCGCTGCCGGTCCCGCGGTCGTCCTGAAGCAGCACGATGAACGCAGCCATCGTGCCGTAGCCGACGTTGGCCAGCGCCAGCGCGATCCCCGGACGCAGGGCGACGGCCGGGATAAGTCGGCCGAGCCGGCTGCTCTGCGATGCGACGACGGCTGCCTCGCGGGGCTCCGCGTCGCCGACGGGTATCCCGGCCTCGGCCGCCGCGACCGGTTCGGCGAACGACTGCCTGTGGCGCGTGCCGGGCTCGATCGTGCGGGCTACGAGCAGTCCCGCGATCGGCGCGAGCGTCGCGAAGGCCCAGACTGCGTCGTAGCCGCCGAGCGAGAACGCGGCTTCCCCGATCAGCGCCCCGAACGTCAGCCCGCCCCAGATCGACAGGCCGAAGATGCCGATCGCCTGGCCGCGTCGCTCCTCGGGCGCGAGGTCGACGACCCAGGTGACGCCCGCCGTGAACACCCAGCCGTCGCCGAAGCCGACGACCAGCCGTGCGACCAGCAGCCCCGCGACGCCGAGCGGCAGGAAGAGCATCGCGCCGGCGACCGCGCAGATCGCAAGCCCCACGAGGTGGACCCACTTGCGCCCGCGCACGTCCGCGAGACGTCCACCGATCGGGCGGCTCACGAAGGCGGTCAGCGCGAACGCTCCGACGACGACGCCGACGGCGACGTCTCCCGCGCCGATCGGCCCCTTGACGTAGCGCGGCAGCACCGGCAGCACGGCGCCGATCGCCAGGAAGCAGAACAGCGTCGCGGCGAAGACACCGAGGAACGACACGAGCGCAGGGCGCTCCGCGCGCGCAGCACGCAGCCGGGCCAGCCGGGTCGCGCCAGCGTCCATCGGGCGCACGTTACAGCCGTGCTGATCGCGCTACACTGCGGTCTCGACTCGCCCGGGGCGGGTCGTTTCTCTGTCCCGGACCGAAGCCGAAGCGGCAGCCCCTCGACCGGAGTCACCCATGGCCCGTGGCGACGTGCGCATCGCTATCACCCTCGCGTGCGAGGACTGCAAGCGGCGCAACTATCAGAGCAACAAGAGCAAGCGCAACACGCCCGATCGCATCACGCTGCGCAAGTACTGCCGCTGGTGCCGGACGCACACGTCTCACAAGGAGACCCGCTGAGCGGGTAGGCCTGTGGCTCGCGATCGAAAGCGCGCAAAGCAGCGCAAGGCACGGCGCGCCCAGCAGGGCGGCGCTCCCAAGGACGCCCAAGCCGGCGGTCCTGAGCGCTCCGAGGTCGAACCCGGGACTGTCCCGGGTGGGCTCGAGCACGTCTCGGGCGAGGTCGATCAGTTCGAGGCCGCGCTCGTCGCGGGCGCAGAAGGCGAGCCCGTCACCGGTGACTCAACCGAAGCCGCCGGCGGATCGGATCATCCCGAAGCGCTCACCGACGACGACTTCGGACAGCTCGAGGACCGCATCGACGAGGTTGAGAAGGCCTTCGAGGATGGCGACGACAGGGAGGCCGACGAGCTCGAGCGCGAGCTGGACGAGGAGGCCAGCCGCGCCGCCCCCGCAGCGGCGACGGCCGGCGCCGCCACGAAGCGCGGCCCAGCACGCTTCATCGCCTTCCTGCGCGCCTCGTGGTCCGAGCTTCGGCGCGTCCAGTGGCCGGACCGGCGCCAGGTCGGCCAGGCCACCGCAGTCGTCCTGGGCTTCGTCGTCGTGGCGGGGATCTACCTCGGCATCGCCGATGTGCTCGCCAATGAAATCGTCGATCTGATCATCTGAGCGTCTGCATGTATCGCTGGTACGTCGTCAACACCAAGTCCGGGCACGAGAAGAAGGTCAAGCAGAACCTCGAGCACCGCATCGTCTCCCTGGGGCAGTCGCGCGCTGTGCGTCAGATCGTGGTTCCGACCGAGACCGTGTCCGAGATGAAGGACGGCCAGAAGGTCGCGACCGAGAAGCGCACCATGCCCGGCTACGTGCTGGTCAACATGGACCTCACCGACGATTCGTGGGCGCTCGTCAAGGGCACCCCGGGAATCACGGGCTTCGTCGGCTCGTCGAACGAGCCGGTGCCGCTCACGCAGCCCGAGGTCGACCGCCTGATGCACCGCGAGGTCGCGCAGAAGGTCGCGACCAAGGCGCAGTTCTCGATCGGTGAGTCGGTCAAGGTCGTGTCGGGCCCGCTGTCGGACTTCTCCGGCGAGATCGCCGAGATCAACCAGGACGCATCGAAGCTCAAGGTGCTCGTGTCGATCTTCGGCCGTGAGACCCCGGTCGAGGTCGGCTTCGACCAGGTCAAGAAGATCTAGCCCCGTCCTCCCTCTACTCTGCGAAGAAGCCCATGGCGAAGAAGGTCCTCACACAGATCAAGCTCCAGGCGCCGGGCGGCGGCGCCAGCCCGGCACCGCCGGTCGGTCCCGCGCTCGGTCAGCACGGCATCAACATCATGGAGTTCTGCAAGGCGTTCAACGCCCAGACGCAGGACCAGGGCGGAGTCACGATCCCCGTCGTGATCACCGTGTACGAGGACCGCTCGTTCACCTTCATCACAAAGACGCCTCCCGCCGCGGTCCTGATCAAGCAGGCGATCAACCTCGACAAGGGGTCGGGCGAGCCGAACCGCGACAAGGTCGGCCAGATCTCCCAGGCCCAGTTGCGCGAGATCGCCGAGAAGAAGTTCAAGGATCTGAACGCGAACGACGTCGACGCGGCCGCGAAGATCATCGCGGGCACAGCGCGCTCGATGGGCGTGGAGGTGGTCTGACGTGGCTCGGCACAGCAAGGGATTCGTCGAAGCCCGCGCGAAGGTCGATCGCGAGCACGAGTACGCGCCGGCCGAAGCGGTCGGGCTCGTCCGCGAGTGCAAGCGGGCGTCGTTCGACGAGTCCGTCGAGCTTCACGTGCGCACCGGTCTCAACGTGCGCCACGCCGACGAGCAGCTTCGCGGCACGATCGCGCTTCCGCACGGCCTCGGCAAGGAGGTCACGATCGTGGTCTTCGCTCAGGGCGACAAGGCGCGCGAGGCCGAGGAGGCCGGCGCGGACGTCGTCGGCGCCGAGGATCTCGCCAAGCGCATCGAGGACGGCTTCGCCGACTTCGATGTCGCGATCGCCACGCCCGACCTGATGCCCGTCGTCGGACGTCTCGGCCGCATCCTCGGCCCGTCGGGCAAGATGCCCAACCCCAAGGTCGGCACCGTCACGATGGACGTGTCCAAGGCCGTTGAGGAGGCCAAGGCCGGCAAGATCGAGTACCGCACCGACCGCAACGCGATCATCCACCTGGTGATCGGCAAGGCGAGCTTTCCTGAGCTGCAGCTGCTCGAGAACTACGCGGCGGTCATGGATGAGCTCTCGCGTGCCAAACCGCCGGCGGCCAAGGGCAAGTACATAAAGTCGATCACGCTGGCCTCGACGATGGGTCCGGGCGTAAAGGTCGATCCCACCCGACTTCGCGACATCCTGGAGGCCTCGCCGGCCGCGGCGTAGCCAGGGAATCGCGCCACCGTAGACCTCCGGCGGGCCGCGACGGCGGCTGGAAGCCCGGACGAGGAGGCTCATGAACCGAGACGAGAAAGCAGCGGCGGTCGCAGAGATCGCCGACCAGATCAAGGAGTCCGAGACGGTCTTCGTGGTCGACTACCGCGGGATCAGCGTCACGCAGGTCGCCGACGTCCGCGCACAGCTGCGCGACGCGGACGCGACCTTCCGGGTCGTCAAGAACTCGCTCACCGAGCGCGCCGTCGACGCCGCCGGCATGGAGGGCCTGAAGGAACTTCTGACCGGACCGACGGCGCTGACGTTCGTTCGCGGTGACGCGGCGAGCGCGGCGAAGGCGATCGCGACGTTCAACAAGGAGACGCAGCTGCTGGAGTTCAAGGGCGGCGTCATGAACGGCGAGACGCTGGAGATCGATCAGATCAAGGCGATCGCCAAGCTCCCTTCGCGCGATGTGCTCTACGGCCAGCTGGTCGGCGTCGTCGCGGCGCCGCTCACCGGCCTCGCCCGCGGTCTGGGCGGTCTGCTCGGCGGACTCGCCGTCGCGCTCGGCCAGATCCAGCAGAAGAAGGAGTCCGGTGAGCTGCCGGCGGGCGAGGCGCCTGCCGCAGTCGCAGACGAGCCGGCCGCCGAGTCTGGTGCGTCCGGGGCGGAGGTCGCAGAGGCTCCCGCCGCTGACAGCGCCGAGGCGCCTGCAGATGACGCCGAGGCCCAGACGGCCGACGAGGGTCCCGCTGCGGAGGCCGACGCCGACGCCGGTGACGAAGCGAATCAAGACAACGAGAACGAGGCGGACGCTTCGGCGTAGAGCCGAGCTCCCCGAAGCGACCACAGGAGGCAGTGACCGATGGCAACCACCACACAGGACTGGATCGAGGAGCTCAAGGGCATCTCGGTGCTCGAGCTCTCCGAGCGCATCAAGGCGCTCGAGGAGGAGTTCGGCGTCTCGGCGACCGCCGTCGCCGCGGCTGCGCCGGCGGCCGGCGGCGGAGGCGACGCTGCGGCTGAGGAGGAGTCCACGACAGTGGACGTCGTCCTCACCGCGGCCGGTGACAAGAAGATCCAGGTCATCAAGGTCGTCCGCGCGGCGACCGGACTGGGCCTGAAGGAGGCCAAGGCGCTCGTCGACGAGGCTCCGAAGCCGATCAAGGAGGGCATCGAGCGCGACGAGGCCGACAAGCTCAAGCAGGAGCTCGAGGAGGCCGGCGGCAGCGTCGAGCTGAAGTAGCAGGCCGCCGACAGGCGGATCCGTGCGCGAAGGGCGCCCCGGTCGGGGCGCCCTTCGGCGTTTCAGGGCGACGCGGAGAGCCCCGTCCGCCGCGCCTGCTCGAATCTCCGGCGTGCCGCGCCTCGACGTCCGTTCCCACCTCGCCGGCAGTCACGGGTACGGGATCCTGCTGGGCCTCGTTGCGGCGAGCGCGATCTACACTGTCGCCGCACCCGACACGCAGGGCTGGCAGCTGGGCATCGTGGTGTTTCAGACGGCGATCGTCGGTGCAGCCGTCTGGAGCACCCAGCCGGGCAGACCCGTCGAGCTGCTGCTGGGCGCACTCGTAGCGGCAGTGTTGATCGCCGCGATCGTGACGACGCTGGGCTCCGGCGACTCCAAGCGGGACCTGAGCGTTCTGGCGGCGATCCTCGCGACGCTAGTTCCGTTCGTCGTCGTGACCGGGCTGATCCGCACGCTGCGCGAGGAGGGCGCAAGCCAGCGGGCGATCGCCGGCGCGCTCTCGGTGTATCTGCTGATCGGGATGCTGTGCGCGTACGTCTACCGCGTGATCGCGACGGTCGGCAGCGGTCCGCTGTTCGCCAACGGGCAGGGCGACGGCGACGCCTCAGATCAGGTCTACTTCTCGTTCGTCACGCAGACGACCGTCGGCTATGGCGACTTCGTGCCTGACGAGCCGGTGGCGCGCGCCGTCGCGATCGCGCAGGCACTCACCGGCCAGCTCTACCTGGTCACCGTCGTGTCGCTGCTCGTCGGCGGCTACGTCAGCGCCGCGCGCTCGCGTCGCGACGCCGGCTGAGTCGGCGCGCCCAGTCGACGCCGGGCGGCTGTTGCGCGCCTTCGGATGACGGACGCCGCGTTCTTCGGTACCCTGGCTGGGTCGGCCGATAGTCGTAGCCGCCCAGAACCGTGCCGCCGCGCCACATACGCGGAGGCCAGGGCGGGGTCCGTGAGAGCCGACACGCCCCTGCGCGGGGTCCGTTTCGCGCTGTGCTATCTTGGCTGTTCGCGCTGTTTTCAGCGCGTCCTCGCCCTTCCGCCCGTTCTCGACCCCCCGAGGAGTCGCTGTCTTGCCTCGCGTTGACGCTTCCCGGACGCGCCGCACCTTCGCGCGTCTGAACAAGGCCCTCGAGGTTCCGAACCTCATCGACATCCAGCGTCGCTCGTTCGACTGGCTCGTCGACCCCCAGAAGGGGGGTCTGCGGGAGACGATCGACGACATCTCGCCGATCGAGGACTACACAGGGAACCTCGCAGTCCAGTTTGGTGAATTCACCTTCGACGAGCCGGCGGCGACGATCGCCGAGTGCCGCGAGAAGGACCTGACCTACTCGCGGCCGCTGACGGTCACGGTCGCATTCATCAACCACGAGACAGGTGAGATCCGTGAGCAGTCCGTGTTCATGGGCGACTTCCCGTGGATGACCGAGCGCGGCACGTTCATCATCAACGGCACCGAGCGCGTCGTCGTCACGCAGCTCGTCCGCTCGCCCGGCGCGTACGTCATGGAGCCCAAGGACCGCGAGAAGCAGGTCTTCACGGCGAACCTGATGCCCGCACGCGGCTCGTGGCTCGAGCTGGAGATCGACAAGAAGGGCAAGGTCTTCGTCCGCATCGACCGCAAGCGCAAGCTGCCGGTCACCGTCCTGCTGCGCGCGATGACCTACAACCCCGAGACGGACGCGGACATCGAGGAGACGCACGAGGACATCGAGCGTCTCGACGCCGAGCTGCTCGCGCTGTTCGGCGGGTCGATCTACATGAAGCACACGATCGACGCCGACACCGAGGCGACGAAGACCAAGAAGGGCGCGCTGATCGAGCTCTTCAAGAAGCAGCGCCCCGGTGAGCCGCCGAGCGTCGAGGCGGCCTTCGCCCTGATGCAGCAGCTGTTCTTCGATCCCAAGCGCTACGACCTCACGCGCGTCGGCCGTTACAAGCTCAACTCGCGCCTCGGGCTCGAGATCGACCTCGAGACGCGGACGCTCACGCACGACGACATCCACGCGCTCGTGCAGGAGCTCGTGAACCTGCCCAAGTGGCTCGGCGTCCCCGAGGATCCCGAGGTCGAGATCAAGGACTACGCCGCCGAGGCCTGGAGCTACCCGCGTGATCGTGAGTACGAGCCGGGGCACACGGTCGCCGACCGTCTCGACGAGTACGAGCATTTCGGCAACCGCCGTCTGCGCACCGTCGGAGAGCTGATCCAGGACGCATTCCGCGTCGGGCTCTACCGCATGGAGCGCGTGGTCCGTGAGCGACTCACGACGGAGGACGAGGACACGATCACTCCGCAGACGATCGTCAACATCCGGCCCGTCGTCGCTGCGCAGAAGGAGTTCTTCGGCTCCTCGCAGCTCAGTCAGTTCATGGATCAGACGAACTCGCTGGCGGGGCTGACGCATCGCAGGCGCCTGTCGGCGCTCGGTGCCGGCGGCCTGACCCGTGAGCGTGCGCCGATCGAGGTACGCGACGTCCACCCGACCCACTACGGGCGGATGTGCCCGATCGAGACGCCCGAGGGCCCGAACATCGGCCTGATCGGATCGCTTTCCAGCTTCGCCGAGATCTCGGCCTTCGGCTTCATCACGACGCCCTATCGCGTCGTCAAGGACGGCGTCGTCACGGACAAGATCGTGCGCCTGGACGCGACGCAGGAGGCCGAGCTGCTGATCGCGCAGGCCAACCATCCGATCGATGAGAAGAGCGGGAAGCTCAAGGGCCCGGAAGTCGTCTGCCGCACCCAGGCGGGCCAGTACGTCACGGTCCCGCCGAAGGAGGTCGAGCTCGTCGACGTCTCACCCGAGCAGATCTGGTCGGTCGCCACCGCGATGATCCCGTTCCTCGAGCACGACGACGCCAACCGGGCGCTGATGGGCTCGAACATGCAGCGCCAGGCCGTTCCGCTGCTCGTCGCAGACGCTCCGCTGATCGGCACCGGAATGGAGCGCCGCGCCGCGCTCGACACCGGCGACGTCGTGCTGTCGGCGATCGACGGCACCGTCTCCTACGTCGACTCCGAGCAGATCGTCGTCGAGGGTAAGGCCGGGCGCCACGAGCACGAGCTGAACAAGTTCCAACGCTCCAACCAGGGGACGCTGATCCATCAGCAGCCGCGGGTGCGCACGGGCGACTCCGTCAAGGCGGGCGCGTTGCTCGCCGACGGTGCCTCGACCGACAGCGGCGAGATGGCTCTCGGCAAGAACCTGCTCGTCGCGTTCATGTCCTGGGAGGGCTACAACTTCGAGGACGCGATCATTCTCAGCAAGCGGCTGGTCAAGGACGACGAGCTGACCTCGATCCACATCGAGGAGTACGAGATCGACGCCCGCACGACCAAGCTCGGCGACGAGGAGATCACGCGCGACATCCCCAACCGTTCCGAGGAGTCGCTGCGCAACCTGGACGACCGCGGGATCGTTCGCGTCGGCGCTGAGGTCGGCTCCGGCGACCTGCTCGTCGGCAAGGTCACGCCGAAGGGTGAGACCGAGCTGACGGCCGAGGAGAAGCTGATCCGCGCGATCTTCAAGGAGAAGGCGCGCGAGGTCCGCGACACGTCGCTCAAGGTGCCCCACGGTGAGGGCGGTGTCGTCATCGACGTGCTGACCTTCTCGCGTGACAACGGTGACGACCTGCCGCCGGGCGTCAACGACCTGGTGCGCGTCTTCGTAGCCAAGAAGCGCAAGATCTCCGAGGGCGACAAGCTTGCCGGCCGCCACGGCAACAAGGGCGTGATCTCGAAGATCGTCGACGAACAGGACATGCCGTTCCTGGAGGACGGCACCCCGGTCGACGTGATCCTGAACCCGCTCGGGGTACCGAGCCGGATGAACGTCGGTCAGATCCTCGAGACCCACCTCGGGTGGGCCGCCGCGCAGGGCTGGTACGACGACGGCAGCGGTGCCTACAAGGAGGCGCAGAAGCGCAACGGCCGCGTATACGTGTCGACTCCCGTCTTCGACGGGGCGACCGTAGAAGACGTCGATACCGCGCTGGTGAAGTGGCAGGAGGCCCACAAGGGGCGCATCCGCATGGACATCGACACCTCACGTCCGGCGGGCCGCAAGGCGTCGGGCAAGTTCACGCTCTTCAACGGCCGAACCGGCGAGCCGTTCGAGCAGCAGGTGACCGTCGGCTACATGTACATCCTGAAGCTGCTGCATCTCGTGGACGACAAGATCCACGCGCGCTCGACCGGCCCCTACTCGCTTGTCACCCAGCAGCCGCTCGGCGGCAAGGCGCAGTTCGGCGGGCAGCGATTCGGCGAGATGGAGGTCTGGGCGCTCGAGGCGTACGGCGCCGCCTACACGCTGCAGGAGATGCTGACCGTCAAGTCCGACGACACGATCGGCCGCGTGAAGGCATACGAGGCGATCGTCAAGGGCGAGAACATCCCCGAGCCGAGCATCCCCGAGTCGTTCAAGGTGCTGCTCAAGGAGATGCAGTCGCTGGCGCTCGACGTCAACGTCGTCTCCGAAGAGGGCACGACCGCGGATCTCGGCGACGAGGACGACGACCTGCTTCGCGCCGCCGAGGAGCTCGGCATCGACCTCTCCGGTGTACGCGCAGGAGACGGCGAGACTCCCGCGGGCGACGACGCCGAGGCTGGGGCCAGCGATGGCGCGGCCGAGGCCGCCGTCGACGGCCAGAACGGCGCAGGCGACGAGAAGCTGTCGGTCGAGACCGACGAGGAGATGGCCCTGGGCGAGAACCTGGGCGACACAGGCGAGGACGCCGGGGCGTAGGCGCCACAGCCCGTCCCGACGAAGAGCACCGACAGAGGAATCACATTGATCGACATCAACAACTTCGACGCAATCGAGATCGGACTCGCCTCCTCCAAGCAGATCCGTGCCTGGAGCTCAGGTGAGGTGACAAAGCCCGAGACGATCAACTACCGCACGCTCAAGCCCGAGAAGGACGGCCTCTTCTGCGAGCGCATCTTCGGCCCGACCAAGGATTGGGAGTGCTACTGCGGCAAGTACAAGCGCGTGCGCTACAAGGGGATCGTCTGCGAGCGCTGCGGTGTCGAGGTGACGCGTTCGAAGGTCCGCCGTGAGCGCATGGGCCACATCGATCTCGCCGCGCCGGTCAGCCACATCTGGTTCTTCAAGGGCGTGCCGAGCCGGATCGGGTATCTGCTCGACATGGCCCCCAAGGAGCTCGAGAAGATCCTCTACTTCGCCGCCTCGATCGTCACCTGGGTCGACCAGGAGGCGCGCTGGCGCGACCTGCCGGAGCTTGAGACCCAGATGCAGGCCGAGCTCGACCGGCTCGAGCAGGAGGAGAAGGAGCGCACCGGTGACCTGAGCTCGTCGCTGGCCGCCCGCGTCGCGTACCTCGAGACCGGCTCGCAGACCGACCTCGCCGACGAGGACCACCTCTGGGCCGACTCGCTCGACATCAACATCAAGAAGCTGGGCGAGGACGAGCGCAAGAAGATGGTCGCCGACGTGACCAAGACGTTCACGTCGGACATCGACGACACCGAGGCGTACTACGAAGACGCTCGCCTGCGGCTGCGCGAGGTCTGGAAGCTGTTCGCCAACAAGGACGAGCCGTCCGAGGATCCGCAGGAGGACGGCAGCGACTGGCCGCTCTCCACGTTCACCGACAAGCCGGTCGAGAAGGACGAGTTCCGGCCCAAGAAGATCATCGCCGACGAGACCTTCTTCCGTGAGCTCAAGAGCCGCTTCGGCTCGCCCTATGGCTTCGGCGAGTACTTCGGCGGCGGCATGGGCGCGGAGTACATCCGCGAGTTGCTGCGCGAGAAGCCCGACTACGACCGCGAGGCCTCGCCGCGCGAGGTCGACGCCGAGCGGCTGGCCGGGATGGGCCTCGCGCCTCAGGACATGCCGGGCATCGTCCCCGAGCACGAGCGCGTCGACCTCGAGGACCTGGTCAAGAACGGCAAGGGCCAGAAGCAGGCGCGGGCGGTCAAGCGGCTGAAGGTCCTGTCGGCGTTCCTGAATTCGAGCAACAAGCCGGACATGATGGTTCTCGAGGCCGTCCCGGTGATCCCGCCGGAGCTTCGCCCGATGGTGCAGCTGGACGGTGGCCGTTTCGCGACCTCCGACCTCAACGACCTCTACCGCCGCGTAATCAACCGCAACAACCGCCTAAAGCGGCTGCTCGACCTCGGCGCGCCGGAGATCATCGTCAACAACGAGAAGCGGATGCTGCAGGAGGCCGTCGACGCGCTGTTCGACAACGGTCGCCGCGGCCGCCCGGTCACCGGGCCCGGAAACCGCCCGCTGAAGTCGCTCTCCGACATGCTCAAGGGCAAGCAGGGTCGCTTCCGGCAGAACCTGCTCGGCAAGCGCGTGGACTACTCGGGTCGCTCGGTGATCGTCGCCGGGCCATACCTCAAGCTCCACCAGTGCGGGCTGCCCAAGCTGATGGCGCTGGAGCTCTTCAAGCCGTTCATCATGGCCCAGCTCGTCGAGCGCAAGAGCGCGCAGAACATCAAGGCCGCCAAGAAGATGGTCGACTCGATGATCCCCGAGGTGTGGGACGTGCTCGAGAACGTCATCCATGAGCATCCGGTGCTGCTGAACCGCGCTCCGACGCTTCACCGCCTCGGCATCCAGGCCTTCGAGCCCGTACTCGTCGAGGGCAAGGCGATCCAGGTCCATCCGCTCGTCTGTCACGCGTTCAACGCGGACTTCGACGGCGACCAGATGGCGGTCCACGTCCCGCTCAGCGCTGAGGCCCAGGCCGAGGCGCGGATCCTGATGCTGTCCTCAAACAACATCCTCTCGCCGGCTCACGGTGCGCCGCTCGCGACGCCCACGCAGGACATGGTCCTGGGCGCCTACTACCTGACCTACGGACCCGATGCGGAGCAGCTCGCCGAGCGGCAGGAGACGCTGAGGGGCGGATCATGGCCGAAGTCGGAGCCCCGCCCGCACGTCTACCGGTCGGCGCAGGAGGCCGAGCTCGGCTACGAGGGCGGCATCGTCAAGCTGCACGACCTGGCCGAGTTCCGGCCGATGGGCAGCACCGGCGGTCACGTACTGACGACGGTCGGGCGCATCATCTACAACGACCGCATCGAGCGCTCGCTCGAGGAGGCGCTGGGCGACGCGTTCGACCCCTCGCAATACGCGTTTGTCAATCAGTCGGTTCGCAAGCGCGACACGGTCCGCGTCATCGACGCGCTCGTGCAGCAGTACGGCGCGCCCGGCGTGTCGCTCGTGCTCGACGCGTTCAAGGACCTCGGCTTCCGTTACGCGACGCTCGCCGGTATCACGATCTCCAAGAACGATGTCGTGATCCCGCAGAACAAGGGTGAGATCCTCGCCAAGTACGAGGTACAGGTCTCCGAGATCCAGGACCAGTACGACATGGGCCTGATCACGCAGCAGGAGCGCCACGAGGCGATCGTCGACAAGTGGACCGCCGCGACTGAGGAAGTCGCCGACGCCATGGAGAAGAACTTCGACGAGATGAACCCCATCTTCATGATGGCCGACTCCGGAGCCCGTGGATCCTTCAAGCAGATCCGCCAGCTCGCCGGAATGCGCGGGCTGATGGCGAACCCGAAGGGCGAGATCATCGAGCGGCCGATCAAGGCCAACTTCATGGAGGGCCTGACCGTCCTCGAGTACTTCATCTCGACCCACGGCGCGCGCAAGGGGCTCGCCGACACCGCGCTGCGTACGGCTGACTCCGGCTACCTGACGCGGCGGCTCGTCGACGTGGCGCAGGACGTGATCATCCGTGAGCTGGACTGCGGCACCGACGAGCACATCACGCTCCCCGTCCGCAACGCGCAGGGTGATCCGAACGACAACCTCGTCGGGCGCATCGCCGCCGCGCCGATCTCGACGAAGCGCAACCGCGTGATCGTCGCTGATGACGGGCTCATCGATCGCGCCGAGCTCGTCGAGATCGTCGAGGCCGAGGGCAACCTGAAGGGCGGCGACGTCGTGGCCGTCCGGTCGACGCTCAAGTGCAAGGCCCAGACCGGAGTCTGCCAGGCGTGCTACGGCCGCTCGATGGCCTCGGGTCAGCCGGCCCAGATCGGCGACGCGGTCGGCATCATCGCCGCCCAGTCGATCGGTGAGCCGGGCACCCAGCTGACGATGCGCACGTTCCACACCGGCGGCGTCGCCGGAGCCGACATCACGCACGGCCTGCCGCGAGTCGTGGAGTTGTTCGAGGCGCGCAAGCCGAAGGGCCTGGCGGAGATCGCCCAGGAGGACGGCAAGGTCACCGTCGACGAGAACGACAAGAACGTCGTGGTCACCGTGACCGACGACGCGGGGGATGAGCACGAGTACAAGTTCCCGCGGCGCACGCGCCTGCTCGTCAAGAACGGCGAGAAGATCGAGCGCGGAGCGCAGCTCAACGAGGGCTCGCTATACCCGCACGACCTGCTGGCGCTGCGCGGGCGAACCGTCACCGAGCAGTACCTCGTCGCAGAGGTGCAGAAGGTCTACAAGTCCCAGGGCGTCGACATCAACGACAAGCACATCGAGCTGATCGTGCGGCAGATGCTCAAGAAGGTGCGCGTCGACCAGAAGGGCGACACGGATTACCTTCCCGGGGCGCTCATCGATCGCTACGTGTTCGCTCGCGAGAACGCCCGCGTCAAGAAGGCCAAGGGTGAGACGGCCCAGTTCGAAGAGGTCATCCTCGGCATCACGAAGGCCTCACTGAACACCGACTCGTTCCTGTCGGCAGCCTCCTTCCAGGAGACGACGAAGGTCCTGACCGACGCTGCGATGGAGGGCAAGAAGGACGGTCTCGCCGGCCTCAAGGAGAACGTCATCATCGGCAAGCTGATCCCGGCTGCGACAGGTCTCAAGCGCTACCGCCGCATCGAGATCGAGCCCGCCGAACCGCTCCCGCGCGCCGACGACGTCGCGTTGCTCGACTCCGAGGAGCTGGCAGCCGAGCTCGGCCTCGCCGACGACGAGTTCGGTGTCGGCCTCGGTGCCGGCTTCGAGCAGGACCTGTCGACGCTAGAGGAGATCGGCAGTTCCGGGGGCGAGACGGGCTTCGCCGAGGAGCTCGCCGAGCTCGACGTACCGCTGGATCCTGAGGGGTCCTAGCGAGCCGCCGGTCCCGGCGCACCCACAGGTGCGCCGGCGATCGGAGGCGGAGGCGATCAGCGGAGTCCCGCGGCCCAGCCGCGCAGCTCGCCGACGTGGGCACGAGTGAGGCCGGCCGCGGAGTCCGTCTCGACGAGCAGAGTCGCGCCGGTGCGCCGCGCCGCCCAGGCATGGCAGGCCTCCCCGAGCGCGTCGTCCACCCATGCCAACGGACGTTCGTCACCCGCGAAGGCATCGATCGCCGCCAGCTTCCAATGGGCGCGTCCGCGGCCGGGGTTGCGGTCGAAGCTCAGAAACGGCAGCGGACCGGGCAACCCGAGGACCGCGGGCAGGTGCTCGTTGGCCCGCTCCTCCCAGCCACTGCACCAGGCGAGCTCGAAGAAATCGCTCAGCTGGAGCAGGTGAGCGCCAACCCCGGCCGAAAGGAGATGCGGCATTCCGTCCACCTGGATCCAGTCTCCCGGTGGACGTTCATCCGACCGGAAACCGAACAGCGAGAGCACGCCGTCGATGTCAACCAGGAGCAGCGGAAGTGGCGTTTTGCAGGTGTTTCTCGACGTGTCCAACGTTGCTGCGTCACCGTTGCTCGCGGCCGGAGTACCCTATGGCACTGCGGATCGGTCAATTATGCCGCGCCCCACGCCGATGACTGAGATCGTCGGCGGTGCGGCACCGCGCACCTGTCCGGCCTCCTGAATATGACGCTACAACTCGGCATTCTGCTTGCGCTGCTCTGCGCGTTCGCCTCGAACCTCGCGTTCTTCTACAAGCATCGCGGCGCCTGCGCGGCGCCGCAGGTGAGCGTCGCCCACCCGCTGCGCAGCGCCGCCGCCCTGTGGCGCTCGAAGTGGTTTGCGATCGGGATGTTGGTGGGCTTGGGCGCCTGGATCCTCCACGTCGCAGCGCTTTCGCTTGCTCCGCTCTCACTCGTGCAGGCCGTCCTCGCAGGCGGCGTCGCGATGATCGCGGTGATGGCAGACCGCATGTTCGGCCTCAGGGTCGGGCGGCGCCAGTGGTGGGGCCTCGGGCTCACGGCCGTGGGTCTCGTTCTGCTCGCGGTCACGATGCCGCACTCCGGTGGCTCGCACTCGTCGTTCTCAGTGGCGGCGATGGTCTCCTTCCAGGCCGCCCTGCTCGGCGTCGGCGCCCTGCTGATCATCGGTCCGCGCGCCGCGGGCGCCCACGCCAAGCACCACGGCATCGCGTTGGCCGCAGCGTCCGGCGTCCTGTTCGCCGTCTGCAACGTCGCGGTGAAGGCCCTCTCCGGCCTCGTCGCGAACTTCGGACTCATCGCACTCGTCAGTCCGTGGACCGCCGTGGCGCTGGTCGCCTCGGCTGCCGCCTTCTACGCCTCCGCCCGCAGCCTGCAGGACGGCGAGGCCGTGGAGGTCATCGCGATAACCGGTACGTCGGCGTCGATCGTCTGCATCGCCGGCGGGATCCTGGTCTTCGGCGACCCGATTCCGGCTGACCCGATCGGCATCGTCGGGCAGGCCGTCGCCTTCCTGCTGGTGATCACCGCATCGGCGCTGACGCCCGCACCTCGTGCCGCATCAGCGGGCCGCGCGCCCGCCGCCGCGGCCGCGGCCGCGGCCGCTTAACGTCGCGCCGCCGCGGCGCCCTCGCTCCCGGTACGGTTGTCCGGATCGCACAAGCGATCAGCCGGATTGGCGAAGTGGAGGCTGCTGATGGCGACGACGATGTCCGAGACGGCCGGCGCGAGCCTTCAGGAACTCGCCAAGCGGCACCTTTGGCTGCACTTCAGTCGGATGGGCGCCTACGACCGTGGCGCTGAGATCCCGATCATCACGCGCGGTGAGGGCTGCTACGTCTGGGACGAGGCGGGAAACCGCTACCTCGACGCGCTCAGCTCCCTGTTCTGCGTCAACATCGGCCACGGTCGGGCTGACATCGCCCAGGCCGGCGCCGACCAGGCACGTGAGCTGGGGTTCTTCACCAACTGGTCCTACGCCCACCCTCGTGCGATCGAGCTCGCCGCGAAGATCGCCTCGCTGGCGCCGGGGGACCTGAACCGCGTCTTCTTCACCTCCGGCGGCGGTGAAGCCGTCGAGACCGCGCTCAAGGTCTGCCGCCAGTACCACAAGCTCACCGGCAACCCGAACAAGACCAAGGTCATCGCGCGCGAGGTCGCCTACCACGGCACCACACTCGGTGCCCTGAGTGCGACCGGTGTCACCAGCCTGCGCGCGCCGTTCGAACCCTTCGCGCCCGGCGGCTGTCACGTCCCGAACACGAACCTCTACCGGCTTGCCCCCGGCTACGGGGTCGAGAACCTCGCCGAGGCGATCGCACACCGCATCGAGTTCGAAGGGCCGGAGACCGTCGCGGCCGTGATCCTCGAGCCGGTCCAGAACGCGGGCGGCTGCTTCACGCCGCCCGAGGGATATTTCCAGCGCGTTCGCGAGATCTGCGACGAACACGACGTACTGCTCATCTCGGACGAGGTGATCTGCTCATGGGGCCGGCTCGGCCACTGGTTCGGCTCCGAGCGCTACGGCTACCAGCCGGACATCATCACGACCGCGAAGGGGATCACCTCCGCGTACGCGCCGATGGGGGCGATGATCGCCTCGGACGGCGTGATCGAACCGTTTCTCGACGGCTCCAACTCGTTCGTTCACGGCTTCACCTTCGGCGGGCACCCGATGGCGGCGGCCGTGGCGCTGGCGAACATCGCCGCCTTCGAAGACGAGGGGATACTCGAGAACGTCCGCGAGAACGAGGGGCACCTGCGCGCGGTTCTGGAGAGCATGCGCGACATCCCGATAGTCGGCGACGTGAGGGGCGCCGGCTACTTCCACGCGATCGAACTCGTCAAGGATCGTGAGACCAAGGCCTCGTTCACGCACGAGGAGGCCGAGGACCTGCTGCGCGGTTATCTCAGCGGAGAGCTGTTCCGCCGTGGGCTGATCTGCCGCGCCGACGACCGCGGCGACCCGGTAATCCAGTTTGCGCCGCCACTGATCGCCGGGCCCGAGCAGTTCGAGGAGATCGGCTCGATACTGCGTCCCGTCCTCGAGGGGGCGGCTGCGCGCGCAGGCGCGTAGCAGCGGCTTCGGCAGATGCTCACCGCCCGCGACGTGATCGGTGATCTGGACGTCACCGTCGTCGCAGGTGCCGACAAGCTCGGCGCACCGGTGCGCCGAGCGGTCACCGAGCAGGCGTTCACGCGGCTCGTCAACGAGCAGTACTCGTCACATCCCCCCGCCACCACCCAACGCAGGGAGGTTCAGCCGTGAAGGTCGGAGTACCCACCGAGATCAAGACGGACGAATACCGGGTCGCGCTGACGCCATCGGGCGTACGCGAACTCGCGCAGCACGGCCACGAGGTGATCGTCCAGCAGGGTGCCGGAGACGGGTCGGCGGTCAGCGACGAGGACTACGTCGCGCAGGGAGCCGTGATCGTCCCCGACAGCGACGCCGTGTTCGCCACTGCGGACATGATCGTGAAGGTCAAGGAGCCGCAGCCCGACGAGGTGGCGCGCCTGCGCCGCGGACAGCTGCTCTTCACCTACCTGCACCTCGCGCCCGACCCGGAGCTGACGCAGGGACTGATCTCTTCCGGTGCCACATGTGTGGCATACGAGACCGTCGAGGACTCGTTCGGCCGTCTGCCGCTGCTCGCACCGATGAGCGAGATCGCGGGCAAGATCGCCACGCAGGCCGGCGCGTTCATGCTGGAAAAGCCGCTCGGGGGTCGTGGCCTGCTGCTTGGAGGCGTCCCCGGCGTCGCGGCCGGAAAGGTGATGGTGATCGGCGGTGGGGTCGTCGGACAGAACGCGGCCCAGGTCGCGCTCGGGATGGGTGCCGAGGTCTACATCTACGACCGCAACATCGACCGCCTGCGTGATCTCGAACACCAGATGAACTGGCTGGCCTCAACCTGCTTCGCGTCGACACTCGAAGTCGAGCAGCGTCTGCCCGAGGTCGATCTCGTCATCGGTGCCGTGCTCGTGAAGGGGGGCAAGGCGCCGCACGTCATCACGCGCGAGCAGCTCGGGCTGATGAAGCCCGGAGCGGTGCTCGTCGACGTATCGATCGACCAGGGCGGCTGCTTCGAGACCTCACACGCGACGACCCACTCGAATCCGACCTACGAGGTCGGCGGGATCACCCACTACTGCGTCGCCAACATGCCCGGGGCCGTGCCGATCACAAGCACCTGGGCGCTCACGAACGCCACGATGCCCTACATCGTGAAGCTCGCCGATCGAGGCGTCACCAAGGCGCTCGCCGGCGATCCCGGTTTCCTGAAAGGCCTCAACGTCGCGGCGGGCAAGGTGACCTACGCGCCGGTCGCCGAGGATCAGGGCCTCGAATACAGCGCTCCCGAGGAGGCGCTGGCGCTGATCCCCGACCTCGTCTGACGAGTTCGCCGCCGGACGGCCGCTGCTACTCTCCAGCGTCGCATGCCCACGACCAGCCAGCTCATCCGCAAGGGCCGCACGCCCAAGCCGAAGAAGCTCTCCACACCAGGTCTGAAGTCCGGCAAGGGACGCAAGAAGAAGGTTGCAGCGCCGCAACGCCGCGGCGTCTGCACGCGCGTCTACACCACGACGCCCAAGAAGCCGAACTCCGCGCTGCGCAAGGTCGCGCGCGTGCGGCTCTCCGGCGGCTCCGAGGTCACGGCGTACATCCCCGGCGAGGGACACAACCTTCAGGAGCACTCGGTCGTGCTTGTCCGCGGCGGTCGCGTCAAGGACCTTCCGGGCGTGCGCTACAAGGTCGTTCGTGGCACGCTCGACGCCGCCGGCGTGAGCGATCGCAAGCAGGCTCGCAGCCAGTACGGCGTCAAGAAGAAGTAGAGGGAACATGCGCCGTAACTCAGCAACGCTCCGGCCCGTCGAGCCCGACCCCGTTCACCGCTCGCGCCTCGTGCAGCAGGTGATCAACAAGGTCATGCTCGACGGCAAGAAGTCGACCGCGGAGGGCATCGTCTACGACGCCCTCGCGATCCTCAGTGAGAAGACCGGCAAGGACCCGGTCGAGTCGCTCGAGATATCGCTGAAGGCACTGACGCCAGCCCTCGAGGTCCGCTCTCGCCGCGTCGGCGGTGCGACCTACCAGGTCCCCGTCGAGGTGCCTGCGCGCCGCGCTCGCACACTCGCCGTCCGCTGGCTCGTCGAGTTCTCCCGCCAGCGGCGCGAGAAGACGATGGCCCAGCGCCTCGCCAACGAGCTGCTCGACGCGCAGTCCCAGCAGGGTGGCGCCTACAAGCGCAAGGACGACATCTACCGCATGGCGCAGGCCAACAAGGCCTTCGCGCACTATCGCTGGTAACGGCGGCCCTCCGCCTCAGCGCCCGCCGTCCTGACGTACCTGGACGCCGCATGGCGGTGTCCTCGCCTTGCCGATAGCGGTGCTATCGGCTGCGGCTGCGTCCTGGCCATGCGTCGCCAGGTCGCGCCAAGCCGACGACCGCTGAAACGGATGACCACCGCTACCAGCGTCGCTGCGCGGTGGTGGACGACGGCCGAAGACGGACGACCGCCGCTCCCAGCGTCGCTGGGTGGTGGTGGACGACGGCTGACGCGGACGGCCGTCGCTTCTGCGTCGCTGGGTGGGGTGGGTTCAGGTGCGCCGGTTTGCGAGGGCGAGCAGGCCTCCGGCGGAGAGCAGCAGGACGCCGCCGAGCGTCTCGGCGTATGCGCCGATGCCGGCGCCGACCTCGCCGTCGCGCAGCCTGGCGCCGATCGCGCCGCTGTCGCCGATGTCGGGCAGGTCGGTGGTGACTGCGATCAGCACTGCGGCGGCGCCGCTGAGCGCGATTGCGAGGCCGGCGACGACGGAGCCGCGCAGCGCGGCCGGGAGCAGCACGAGAGCCAGCGCGGACAGCGCCAGCAGGGCGGCTCCGTGCTCGTCCCAGCCCGTGCGGTCGAGAGCCGTGATCACGCGCTCGCTGACCGTGATCCGCAACACCGGGGTGAAAGTCGCGGCGACGAGCGCGGCGGATCCGGCGAGCACGATGACCCCGAGCGCGGCGCGCCGCCCCGAGCGGCCGCTGCCGGCCTCCTCGCCGGGCCGGTTTTCGGGCTCGTCGCCTCTGCTATCCTCGTCGACCCGGCGTGAGGCGTTGCTCATGCGTGCCGTCCGCCGGATATGCCCCTGCTTGTCGATGGATCGCTCGAGCACATAGCGCAGCACTCGGGAAATCTCCCTGTCGTGCGCGCGGGCCCGAGAGGCCCGTTTTTCTTGCCCTCACACACTTCGGAATCCCGCTGAACCATGCCTCGTAAGTTCTCCCTCGAGCACACCCGGAACATCGGGATCATGGCGCACATCGACGCCGGCAAGACGACGACCACCGAGCGGATCCTCTACTACACCGGTCGTACCTACAAGATCGGTGAGGTCCACGAGGGCGCCGCCACGATGGACTGGATGGAGCAGGAGCAGGAGCGCGGTATCACGATCACGTCGGCTGCGACGACCTGCGAGTGGAACGACACCCGCATCAACATCATCGACACGCCCGGTCACGTCGACTTCACGGTCGAGGTCGAGCGCTCGCTGCGAGTCCTCGACGGCGCGATCGCCCTGTTCGACTCCGTCGCCGGCGTCGAGCCGCAGTCCGAGACGGTCTGGCGGCAGGCTGACAAGTACAGCGTTCCGCGCATCGCCTACATCAACAAGATGGACCGCATCGGCGCGGACTTCGACAAGGGCGTCGCGACGATGATCGATCGCCTGGGCGCCCATCCCGTACCGCTCCAGCTGCCGATCGGCGCCGAGTCCGACTTCCTCGGGATCATCGACCTCGTCGAGATGAAGGCCGTCATCTACAAGGACGATCTCGGCAAGGAGCAGGACGTGATCGAGATCCCCGCCGAGCATGCCGACGCCGCCGCCCAGGCGCGCGAGCACCTGCTCGAAGAGGTCTCGCACTACGACGACGGGCTCGTCGAGCTGATCCTCGAGGAGGCCGAGATCCCCGTCGCGCGCCTCAAGCAGGCGATCCGCAAGGCGACGCTCGACCTCAAGTTCACTCCGGTGCTGTGTGGTTCGTCGTTCAAGAACAAGGGCGTGCAGCCGCTGCTCGACGCGGTCATCGACTACCTCCCCTCGCCGCTCGACGTCCCGCCCGTCGAGGGCCTCGACCCCAAGACCGACGAGCCCGTCGTTCGCAACGCCGACGACTCCCAGCCGTTCGCGGCGCTCGCCTTCAAGATCATGGCCGACCCCTTCGTCGGCAAGCTGACCTACTTCCGCGTGTACTCCGGCCACCTCGAGGCAGGTGGCCGTGTCCTCAACGTCACGACCGGCAAGACCGAGCGCGTCGGCCGCATCCTGATGATGCACGCCAACGATCGCGAGGAGCTGCAGGAGGTCTACGCCGGGGACATCGCCGCCGGCGTGGGCATCAAGCAGATCGTCACCGGTGACACGCTCGCCGCGCCGGACGCCCCGGTGAAGCTCGAGCAGATCGTCTTCCCCGAGCCGGTCATCAAGGTCGCCGTCGAGCCCAAGACGAAGTCCGACCAGCAGAAGATGTCGGTCGCCCTCGGCCGCCTGGCCGAGGAGGACCCGACCTTCCAGGTCCAGACCAACGATGAGACCGGCCAGACCGAGATCTCCGGTATGGGCGAGCTGCACCTCGAGGTGCTCGTCGACCGCATGCGACGCGAGTTCAGCGTCGAGGCGACCGTCGGCAAGCCGCAGGTGTCCTACCGCGAGACCGTCCGCGGCGAGGCCCTGAAGATCGAGGGCAAGTTCGTTCGCCAGACCGGCGGCTCGGGCCAGTACGGGCGTCGTCTACATCAACCTCGAGCCGGCTCCCGGCGAGGGCTTCGACTTCGTCAACAAGATCAAGGGCGGCTCGATTCCGTCGGAGTTCATCCCCGCGGTCGAGAAGGGCTGCGAGGAGGCACTGGCCAACGGAGTCAAGGCCGGGTACCCGATGGTCGACGTGCGCGTGACGCTCGTCGACGGCAAGTACCACGACACGGACTCGTCGGAGATCGCCTTCAAGGTCGCCGGGTCGCTCGCGTTCAAGGAGGCGGCGCGGCGTGCCAAGCCGGTCCTGCTGGAGCCGATCTTCAAGGTCGAGGTCGTGACGCCGGAGGAGTTCATGGGCGACGTCATCGGCGACCTCAATCGTCGACGCGGCCGCGTCGACGGGATGGAGGCCCGCGGCAACGCCCAGGTCGTGAACGGCTACGTTCCTCTGAGCGAGATGTTCGGCTACGCCACCGACCTGCGGTCGGCGACCCAGGGCCGAGCGACGTACACGATGCAGTTCGAGAAGTACGACGAGGTTCCGCCGAACATCGCCGAGAAGATCGTCGAGCACCGAACAGGCGCCCCGGTAGCGGCCTAGAAGTCGCCCGGAGACGTATTTAGATAGCTTTCACTGGTTCGCCAATAGCGGCCGACCAGACCCCCACCGACGCACACACACAGGAGCGAACCGCAGTGGCCAAGGAGAAGTTCGAGCGCGACAAGCCGCACGTCAACGTCGGCACGATCGGGCACATCGACCACGGAAAGACGACGCTGACCGCGGCGATCACGACCGTGCTCGCCGAGAAGATGGGCGGCGAGGCACGCAGCTTCGACGAGATCGACAACGCTCCCGAGGAGAAGGAGCGCGGCATCACGATCGCGACGTCGCACGTCGAGTACCAGACCGAGAACCGGCATTACGCGCACGTCGACTGCCCCGGTCACGCCGACTACGTCAAGAACATGATCACCGGCGCCGCGCAGATGGACGGGGCGATCCTCGTCGTCTCGGCCGCCGACGGCCCGATGCCGCAGACGCGCGAGCACATCCTGCTCGCGCGCCAGGTCGGCGTGCCGTACATCGTCGTGTTCCTCAACAAGGTCGACATGGTCGATGACGACGAGCTCCTCGAACTCGTCGAGGTCGAGGTCCGCGATCTGCTCTCCGAGTACGACTTCCCGGGTGACGACATTCCCTTCATCAAGGGGTCGGCGCTCAAGGCGCTCGAAGGTGACGCAGAGCACAAGCAGGCGATCTACGACCTCGCCGAGCAGCTCGACACGCTACATCCCGCGAGCCTCAGCGCGACCTCGACAAGCCGTTCCTGATGCCGGTCGAGGACGTGTTCTCGATCACCGGCCGCGGCACCGTCGCGACCGGGCGTATCGAGCAGGGCATCGTGCACACCGGTGACACCGTCGAGATCGTCGGTATCAAGGACACGACCAACACGGTCGTGACCGGCGTCGAGATGTTCCGCAAGATCCTCGACGAAGGTCAGGCCGGCGACAACGTCGGTTGCCTGCTGCGCGGCACCAAGCGTGAGGAGATCGAGCGCGGGCAGGTCCTCTGCAAGCCGGGCTCGATCACGCCGCACACCAAGTTCAAGGCCGAGGTCTACATTCTCAAGAAGGAGGAGGGCGGCCGTCACACGCCGTTCTTCACCGGATACCGGCCGCAGTTCTACTTCCGCACCACCGATGTCACCGGCGTCGCCAACCTGCCGGACGGCGTCGAGATGGTCATGCCCGGCGACAACGTCGCGATGACCATCGAGATGATCCAGCCGATCGCCATGGACGCCGGCCTGCGTTTCGCCATCCGCGAGGGTGGTCGCACGGTCGGTTCCGGCGTCGTGACGGAGATCGTCGAGTAACACCGCAGCGGTGCCGGAGCCCGGTCGGGCTCCGGCACACGCGCCTTCGCAACAGATACGACAGCAGTACCCCAGGGGGCGGGCCCCGGCAGGTGAAGCGGGATCCGCCTTCGGCACGCAACGAGCCAGCACAGACCTTCTTTCAGACAGCAGACGGAACGAGACCGAGAGCAGCACATGGCAGCCGCCACCCAGAACAAGATCCGCATTCGCCTCAAGGCCTATGACCACCAGGCCATCGAGACGGCGGCCAAGGAGATCGTCGAGACGGCCTCCCGCACCGGTGCCACCGTCACCGGTCCCGTGCCCCTGCCCACCGAGAAGAACGTCTACTGCGTGATCCGCTCGCCGTTCAAGGACAAGGACTCACGCGAGCACTTCGAGATCCGCACCCACAAGCGGCTGATCGACATACACCAGCCGACACCGAAGACGGTCGACTCGCTACAGCGACTCGATCACCTTCCGGCAGGCGTCGACATCGAGATCCGTCTGGCGAGCTGATGGCAGCGATCCTCGCCAAGAAGCTCGGGATGAGCCAGGTGTTCCTCGACGATGGTCGCGTCGAGCGCGTCACCGTGCTCGAGGCCGGGCCGTGCCCGGTCACCGCGATCCGCACGAGCGATCGCGACGGCTACGCCGCCGTGCAGCTCGCGTTCGGCGCGACCAAGGAGAAGCAGCTCACCCGCCCCGAACTCGGCCATCTGAAGAAGGCCGACGCGGGCCCGCACAAGCACCTCGTCGAGTTTCGCGACGAGGCCGCCGAGCTCAACGTCGGTGACACGGTCACCGTCGACACCTTCGCCGAGGGCGACAAGGTGAAGGTCGCCGGCGTCTCGAAGGGCAAGGGCTTCCAGGGCACGATCAAGCGTCACAACTTCAAGGCCGGTCCCAAGTCGCACGGCTCTCACAACGTGCGCGCACCCGGATCGATCGGCGCCTCGGCGTGGCCGGCGCGCGTCTTCAAGGGCATTCGCGGCCCCGGCCAGATGGGCAACCGGCGCGCTACGCAGCGCGGCCTGACCGTCGTGCGGGTGGACGCCGCCCAGAATCTGCTGCTCGTGCGCGGCGCCGTTCCCGGCGCGCGCGGCGGTCTCGTGGAGGTGCGGACGGATGCCTGACGCTCCCGTTCTCGGCGCCACCAAGAAGGTCAAGCTCGACGAGTCGGCGTTCGGTGTCAGCTTCAACAACCAGCTCGTACACGAGACCGTGCGTGCGGAGCTGAACGCACGCCGCGGCGGCAACGCCTCGACCAAGACGCGCGGTGAGGTTCGCGGCGGCGGCGCCAAGCCGTGGCGCCAGAAGGGCACAGGTCGCGCCCGCGCGGGCTCGACCCGCTCACCGATCTGGACCGGTGGCGGCACCGTGTTCGGTCCGCAGCCGCGCTCGTACACCTTCAAGATCAACCGCAAGGAGCGCCGCGCCGCGCTGCGCAGCGCTCTGTCGGTGCACGCCGACCGCGGCGTCACTCGCGATTCTCGACCCGGCGCCGTTCGCGGACACGCCGTCCAGCAAGCAGGCGGCGCAGCTGATCGCCGACTGGGCGGGCGCGACGTCCGTGCTGGTGGTGCTCGCCGCCGATCAGGAGCGTGTCGCCCTCTCCTTCCGCAACCTCGATCGCGTCTCCGTGCTTCCGGCCGACGCGGCCGGCGTGGCAGACGTCATCGGCGCCTCGAAGCTGCTCGTCAGCGAAGCCGCGCTCGGCGCGCTGACCGATCGCCTCGGCGGCGTTCGCGACACGGAGCAGGAGGACTGATCATGGAGCACACCAAGGTGATCATCAGCCCGGTCGTGAGCGAGAAGAGCTACGTGCTCGCTGCGAACGACCGCTACACCTTCCGCGTCCACCCGGACGCGCACAAGACGCAGATCCGCCAGGCCGTCGAGGCCCTGTTCGACGTCAACGTCATCGACGTTCGCACGATGTCGGTCAAGTCGAAGCCGAAGCGCCGTGGGCATACGTCCGGGCGCACGCGCCAGTGGAAGAAGGCGATCGTCCAGGTGCGCGCCGGGCAGAGCATCCCCGTGTTCCAGGGCCTTCAGGGTCTAGAGGGCTAGGAGGCACCGAACAATGGCCATTCGCAAGCCCAAGCCAACGAGTCCCGGTCGACGTTTCTCGACCTATCCGGACTTCGCAGAGATCACCAAGACCGAGCCCGAGCGCACGCTCGTAGAGGGCCTGAAGAAGACCGGTGGACGCAACTCAAACGGGCGCAAGACCTCGCGTCATCGTGGCGGCGGCGCCAAGCGGCTCTATCGCAAGGTCGACTTCAAACGTCGCAAGGACGGCGTCCCGGCGAAGGTGGCCGCGATCGAGTACGACCCCAACCGGACCGCCTACATCGCGCTGCTGCACTACGTGGACGGCGAGAAGGCCTACATCCTGGCGCCCTCGCGACTGGCGGTCGGAATGATGGTCAGTTCCGGGCCGGGCGCGGAGATATCGGTCGGTAACTGCCTGCCGCTGTCCAGCATGCCCACGGGCACGGTGGTGCACAACGTCGAACTGCAGCCCGGTCGAGGCGGCCAGATGGGTCGCTCCGCGGGGGCGGCGATCCAGCTCATGGCGAAGGACGGCGAACATGGCGACGCTGCGACTGCCGTCCGGCGAGATGCGGATGGTGCGCGCCGAGTGCCGCGCGACCGTCGGCACGATCGGCAACGCAGATCACCAGAACGTCAAGGTCGGAAAGGCCGGCCGCAAGCGTCACATGGGCGTCCGGCCGCAGACGCGCGGCACGGCGATGAACCCGGTCGACCACCCGCACGGTGGCGGCGAGGGTTCCACCACCGCAGGGCGCCATCCGGTGACCCCGTGGGGCAAGCCGACGCTCGGCTTCCGCACGCGCAAGAAGAACAAGACATCCGATCGCTACATCGTCCGCGGCCGCCGTCGCGGCAAGGGCAAGGGCCAGAGGTAGACCAAAGTGAGTCGTTCAAGCAAGAAGGGGCCGTGGGTCGACGAGCGTCTGATGACGCGCATCGCCGCCATGAACGCCGAGAACAAGAAGCAGATGGTCAAGACCTGGTCGCGCGCTTCGACGATCTTCCCGGACATGGTCGGTCACACGATCGCCGTTCACGATGGCCGCAAGCACGTCCCAGTGTTCGTCAGCGAGGCGATGGTCGGGCACAAGCTCGGCGAGTTCGCCCCGACGCGCACCTATCGTGGCCATGCCGGCTCGGGGAAGGTTCGCTGACGATGGCGGACGAGAAGAACCCGGAGCAGGTCGATGAGGAGGTCGACGCCGTCGAGGCGGCGCAGGCCCCTGCCGAAGACGCTCCGGCCGACGCGACAGACTCCGCAGGCGAGTGCCGATGAGACGCCGCAGAGCGGTGCCGACGAGGCCGACGCTGAGGACGCCGGCGACGAGGTCGCCGAGAAGAAGCCGCGGCGCCGCACCCGCCGCAAGGCCGCCGAGCCTGTGGAGGAACCTGCCGAGCCGGCCCGCGTGCGTGAGCCGGGGGAGATCCAGGTCGTGCGCGCACAGGCCAAGTACGTGCGCACCTCCGCGCGCAAGGCCCGCCTCGTGTGTGACCACATTCGCGGGAAGTCGGTCGTCGAGGCGCGCGCGATCCTCGCGCACACGCCGCGTGCGGTCGCCGAGGACTGGGAGAAGCTCCTGAGCTCCGCCGTCGCGAACGCCGAGCACAACCACGAGTTGCTGGGTGACGAACTCTGCATCCGCAGCATCACCGCCGACGAGGGCCCGACGCTGAAGCGTTTCCGCCCGCGCGCCAAGGGCCGCGCGGACCGGATCCTCAAGCGCACGAGCCACCTCACGATCACGCTCACGCCGAAGGAGTAAGGAAGACATGGGACAGAAGGTCCATCCCGAGTCCATGCGCGTGGGTTACATCCACGACTGGAAGTCGCACTGGTTCACCGAGCGTCACTTCGCCGACTATCTGGCGGAGGACCACCACATCCGAACCCACATCACCAATCGGCTGTCGCACGCGGGCCTCTCGGAGATCACGATCCGCAAGGACGCGAACGAGGTCGAGGTCAACATCCACACGGCTCGCCCGGGCATCGTGATCGGGAAGTCCGGCAGCGAGGTCGACGCGCTGCGCCGCGACCTGCACCGCATCACGGGCAAGTCGGTCAAGGTCAACATCCTCGAGATCAAGCGGCCCGAGCTCGACGCTGCGCTCGTCGCGCAGTCCGTCGCCGAGCAGCTCCAGAATCGTGTCGCCTTTCGCCGTGCGATGAAGCGCGCGCTCACGAGCGCGATGCGCTCCGGCGCCAAGGGCTGCAAGATCCAGGTCGGTGGACGGCTCGGAGGCGCGGAGATGTCGCGCAGCGAGAGCTACTCCGACGGTCGCGTGCCGCTCCACACGCTGCGCGCCGACATCGACTACGGCTTCGCTGAGGCGCGCACCACCTTCGGCCGCATCGGCGTGAAGTGCTGGATCAACAAGGGCGAGATCATGCCCGAGGGCTTCACCGGCATGGATCTGACCGATCTGGACGCCCCGACCCCCAAGGGCGACGATCGCGGCGACGATCGCGGCGGCCGTGGGCGCGGCGATGGGCGCGGGCGCGGGCGCGGACGCGGCGGCCAGGGTCAGGGTGGCCCGGGTGGCGGCGGTTTCGGCGGCGGTCGCGGAGGCGGCGGTCGCGGAGGTCAGGGTGGTGGCGGCTTCGGCGGCGGCGGCTCGTGGTCGCGGCCCGCAGGGTGGTGGTCGCTGATGCTCGCGCCAAAGCGCGTCAAGCACCGCAAGGTGATGCGTGGCCGCAGCCGCGGATACTCGCGCGCCCAGACGACGGTGCAATTCGGCGAATACGGCCTGAAGGCCCTTGACCACGGCCACCTGACCAACCGCCAGATCGAGGCGGCGCGAATCGCGATGACTCGCAAGATCAAGCGCGGCGGCAAGGTCTGGATCAACCTCTTCCCGGACAAGCCGTTCACGAAGAAGCCGGCAGAGACCCGCATGGGCTCCGGCAAGGGCTCACCCGAGGGCTGGGTCGCGGTCGTCAAGCCCGGGCGCGTGATGTTCGAGCTCGCCGGCGTGCCCGAGGACCTGGCCCGCGAGGCGATGCGCCTCGCCGGTCGCAAGCTTCCCGTGCGCACGAAGTTCATCACGCGAGAGGACCAGGGCTGATGGTTTCGTCCAAGGAACTTCGCGACCTGCCGGACGCCGAGCTGATCGAGGAGATCAGGACGGCGCGCAAGGACGTGTTCGGGCTGCGCTTCCAGCTCGCCACGGGATCGCTCGAGAACACGGCCGGGATGGGCGCCGCAAAGCGCGGGCTCGCTCGCGCGCTGACCGTCGCGCGAGAGCGCGGCATCGACATTGACGGGATTCGCTGACATGGCCGACGAAGAGAAGACTGAGAACCAGGGCACGCCTGAGGAGCCCGTGGCTGAGGCACCTGCTGAGGAGCCCGTGGCTGAGGCACCTGCTGAGGAGCCCGTGGCTGAGGCACCTGCTGAGGAGCCCGTGGCTGAGGCACCTGCTGAGGAGCCCGCCTGGCTGAGGAGCCCGCCGCAGAGGCACCCGCGCAGGCCGCCGAGCCCGAGGAGAAGCTGTCACCCAAGGAGCGGCGCCGGCGCACGCGTTCGACCCATAGTGGCGAGGCGCGACCGCAGCGCAGCCCGGAGGAGCGCCACGCCGAACGCCGCGAGCAGCGTCGCGCCAAGGCGGCGTCTCGCACTCGTAATCGCGCCAAGGAGCGCGTCAAGCGCGCGGAGCGCGAGAACAAGGTCGGAACTCCGCCGGCCGAGCGAGGGACCGGAACGCCTCAGACGCGCCAGGGCATCGTCACGTCTGCGAAGGCCGACAAGACCGTCACGGTCCGCATCGACAGCGCCAAGCGGCACCCCCGCTACCAGAAGATCGTGCGCTCGACGAAGAAGCTGCACGCCCACGATGAGAGCAACGACGCCCGCGAGGGCGACGTCGTACGTGTCGTGGAGTGCCGCCCGATGTCGCGTTCCAAGCGCTGGCGTCTCGTGGAGATCCTGGAGCGTGCCAAGTGATCCAGAACGAATCACGCCTAAAGGTCGCTGACAACACGGGCGCGCGCGAGATCCTCTGCATCCGCGTGCAGGGCGGCTCGCGCCGTCGCTACGCCCACGTCGGTGACGTCATCACGGCGACCGTGAAGCAGGCGACGCCGAACGGGACCGTCAAGAAGGGCGAGGTCGTCAAGGCGGTCATCGTGCGCACCAAGAAGGAGTTCGGTCGCGACGACGGGACCTACATCGCCTTCGACGAGAACGCCGCGGTGATCATCGATGCGCAGAACAACCCGCGCGGTACCCGCATCTTCGGGCCGGTCGCGCGGGAGCTGCGCGATCGCAACTTCATGAAGATCGTCTCTCTCGCACCGGAGGTTCTGTAGTGGCTAGCATGAGAATCCGGATCCGGCGCGACGACGAGGTCGTCGTGATCAGCGGGAAGGACCGCGGGAAGACCGGCAAGGTCCTGCGCGTGGATCCGAAGAGTCAACGGGTCTTCGTCGAGGGCCTGAACATCATCAAGCGTCATCAGCGCCCGACCCAGGCGCAGACGTCTGACCGCGCCGCGCAGGTCGGCGGCGTGATCGAGAAGGAAGGCCCGATCCACATCAGCAACGTCATGCTCGTCGATCCCAAGGACCACAAGCCCACGCGCGTCGGCGTGAGCCGCGAGGGCGGCGTGCGCAACCGCGTGACCAAGCGGTCCGGGACGAAGCTCGACTGATCGGCACCACGATGGCCACCACCCAGACACCCGCCCGCCTGAAGCAGCGCTACCTCGACGAGATCCGTCCGGCACTGGTCGAGCAGTTCGGCTACACGAGCGTCATGCAGGCGCCGCGCATCGAGAAGATCACCGTGAACATGGGCGTCGGCGACGCCAAGCAGGACTCGAAGGTTCTCGAGGCGGCACAGGAGCAGCTCGGTCAGATCACCGGGCAGAAGCCCAACGTGCGCCGCGCGCGCAAGTCGATCGCCAACTTCAAACTGCGCGACGGGATGCCCGTCGGCCTCGCCGTGACGCTGCGCCGCGAGCGCGCGTACGAGTTCCTCGATCGCCTGACCTCGATCGCGATTCCGCGCATCCGTGACTTCCGCGGGCTGCCCGCCAAGCTCGACGGGCGCGGCAACTACACGATCGGCGTGCGCGAGCAGATCATCTTCCCCGAGATCGACTACGACGCGGTCGACCAGGTTCGCGGCCTCGACATCGCGATCACGACTTCCGCAAAGACCGACGAGGAGGGCTACGCCCTGCTCGAGATGCTCGGGATGCCGTTCGCCCGCAGCGAGGAGAGCTGAACTGATGGCCAAGACTTCTCTGCGCGTCAAGCAGAGCCGCACCCCGAAGTACCCCACACGCGGCTACAGCCGCTGCCGCCGCTGCGGCCGTTCGCGCGCCGTGTACCGCAAGTTCGGCCTCTGCCGGATCTGCCTGCGCGAGCTTGCGCACGTGGGCCACATCCCCGGAATGACCAAGAGCAGCTGGTAGCCCCATGTCGATGACAGACCCGATCGCCGACTTCCTGACACGTGTGCGCAACGGCATCACGGCGCAGCACGACGTTGTGAAGATCCCGTCCTCGAAGCTGAAGCGCGAGATGGCCCGCATCCTTCAGGAGCAGGGTTACATCTCGGGTTTCGACATCGAGGCACCGAACGAGGAGCACCCCGGCGAGTTGCTGCGAGTCAGGCTGAAGTACGCCGAGGATCGCTCCAGCGCGATCAGCGGGCTCAAGCGCGCCTCGCGTCCGGGCCAGCGCTACTACGTCCACAACGGCGGCATCCCGAAGATCCAGGGCGGTATGGGAACCGCGATCGTGTCCACGTCGAGAGGTGTGATGACCGGCCACGAGGCCCGCGCAGCGGGCGTCGGGGGCGAGGTCGTCGCGTTCGTCTGGTAGCGCCATGTCTCGAATCGGACGCAAACCCATCGTCGTGCCCGCCGGCGTCGAGATCAAGATCGAGCGCGAGCTCGTCTCGGTCAAGGGACCCAAGGGGAACCTCTCCGAGCGTGTCTCACGCGACATCACCGTCGCCCAGGACGGGGACCAGCTAGTAGTGACCCGCGCCACCGACCGCGGCGAGCACCGCGCCCTGCACGGGCTGACGCGCTCGCTGGTCGCCAACATGGTCGAGGGCGTCACCAACGGCTATCAGAAGGTGCTCGAGATCCAGGGCGTCGGCTATCGCGCCGCGCTCAAGGGGAAGAACCTCGAGATGGCGCTCGGCTACTCGCATCCGGTGCGCATCGAGGCTCCCGATGGAATCGAGTTCGAGGTGCCGCAGCCGACGCGCGTGATCGTGCGCGGGATCTCCAAGCAGGTCGTGGGCGAGGTCGCCGCCAACATCCGCAAGCAGCGTCCGCCGGAGCCGTACAAGGGCAAGGGCATCCGCTACGAAGGCGAGTACGTCGCCCGGAAGGTCGGTAAGCGCGCATGACCGTCACGACCAAGGGCCAGCAGCGCCTGCGCCGCCGCCGTCGCGTGCGCGCGAAGGTGTCCGGGACCTCAGAGCGTCCCCGCATCTCCGTCTTTCGCTCCAACCGCGGCATCGCGGCGCAGCTCGTCGACGACGCCTCCGGGCACACGCTGGCGGCTGTCAGCTGGACGGAAGCCGAACTCCGCAAGCTCGCCCCGATGGAGCAGGCTTCGGCGGCCGGCAAGCTGCTCGCCGAGCGCGCAAAGACGCACGGCGTGGACGCCGTCGTCTTCGATCGCGGCGGATACCGCTACCACGGCCGCGTCAAGGCCTTCGCGGACGGCGTCCGCGAGGGCGGACTGACAGTCTGAGACAGGAAGAGACACGAGCATGGCAATAGATCGCAGCGTCAGTCCCGCAGGACTGGACCTCCAGGAGCGGGTCGTGGAGATCAACCGCGTCGCCAAGGTCGTCAAGGGCGGCCGGCGCTTCTCGTTCACGGCGCTCGTCGTCGTCGGCGACGAGAAGGACGTCGTCGGCGTCGGCTACGGCAAGGCGAACGAGGTCCCGCTGGCGATCCAGAAGGGCGTAGAGCGGGCCAAGAAGGACCTCTTCCGCGTTCCCCGTCACGGCGCGACGATCACGCACGAGACGACTGGTGTATACGGGTCGGCGCGTGTCTTCCTCAAGCCGGCGTCGCCGGGTACCGGCGTGATCGCCGGCGGCGGGGTCCGCGCGGTGCTCGAGCTCGCCGGGATCCATGACATCCTCAGCAAGAGCCTCGGCTCCCAGAACCCGATCAACCTCGTCAAGGCGACGATCGCCGGCCTGTACGGCCTTCGCACGCCGCGGGAGGTCGCGCAGCTGCGCGGGCTCTCGATCAACGAGGTTCTCGGGCTGACGCAGCAGACGGCGGGCGGCGAGCACATCACCGCCGACGAGGAGCCTGAGGCAGCTGAGCAGGATCGCTCCGACGAGAACAGCGAGCAGGTGACTGCGTGAGCGACATCCGGGTCACTCAGACCAAGTCCAGCAACGGCTCCACCAAGCCGCAGGTGGCGACCCTGCAGTCGCTCGGCCTGCGCCGCATCGGTCACACGGTCGACGTCAGCGACTCGCCGCAGACCCGCGGCATGATCAACGCCGTGCGTCATCTCGTACGCGTCGAGGAGGAAGGCTCGTGAGTCCCGCCGACAAGAAGATCGAGGAGACCGCCGAGGAGACCCAGAGATCGGCCTCCACAACCTGAAGCCGGCTCCCGGCAGTCGCCGGCCGCGCAAGCGCGTCGGCCGTGGGCACGGCACCGGCCACGGCAAGACCTCAGGTCGCGGTCACAAGGGCTACGGGTCACGCTCGGGCGCCAAGGACCGCGCACGTTTCGAGGGTGGCCAGATGCCGATCCACATGCGGATGCGCAAGCTGCGCGGCCCGCACATGAAGAAGTCGATGCCGTTCGAGCCCTTTCGCACGCGCACGCAGGCCGTCAACCTGCGCGATCTCGATGCCCGCTTCGACTCCGGCGCCGAGGTGACGCTCGACGCGTTGCGCGCAAAGAACCTCGGGACTCGCAAGGACGTGCCCGTCAAGGTGCTGGCCAAGGGCGAGATCACGAAGCCGCTGACCGTCCACGCACACGCCTTCAGCGCATCGGCCCGAGCGGCGATCGAGGCAGCCGGCGGCAGTTGCATCGTCGTCGAGCGGTGACCCGGACCCTTGTACCCGACGGCGCCACCCGCCCACTAGGACCCTAGACTTCCCCGCCGCATGGTCGCGACGATCCTCAGCGCGTTCACCGTCTCGGAGATCCGCAAGAAGCTCGCCTTCACGGCGCTGATGCTTGCTCTCTACCGCCTGGGCGCGCACATCCCGGTCCCCGGCGTGAACGTGAACGCCGTCCGGGACATCCAGGAGCAGTTCGGCGGCGGCGGAATCCTGAACCTGCTGAACACGTTCAGCGGAGGCGGGCTGGGGCGGATCGCGGTCTTTGCGCTGGGCATCATGCCCTACATCACCGCGTCGATCATCCTGCAGTTGCTGACGGTCGTGGTGCCTTCGCTGGAGAAGCTGTCCAAGGAGGGGGAGGTCGGCCAGGCGCGCATCACGCAGTACACGCGCTATCTGACGGTCGGCCTGTCGTTTGCGCAGGCGATCGGCTACGTCTTCCTGTTCCGCTCGTTCGAGGCCGGCGCAGGCCAGTCGGTCGTCGAGGGCTTCGACGTCGCGACGCTGTTCCTGATCGTCATGGTGCTCACCTGCGGCTGCGTCATGGTGATGTGGATGGGCGAGCTGATCACGCAGCGCGGCATCGGCAACGGCATCTCGCTGATGATCTTCGCGTCGATCGTCTCGGGCCTGCCGAACGGCGTGCAGGCCTGGTGGACGAACCCCGACCAGGTCTTCGTGGTGATGATGCCGTTCCTCGCGCTCGCGGTGATCGCGGCCGTCGTCTTCATGCAGGAGGGTCAGAGGCGCATCCCGGTGCAGTACGCCAAGCGCGTGATCGGCCGGCGGATGAGCGGTGGCGGACAGACCTACCTGCCGCTGCGCGTGAACATGGCCGGCGTGATCCCGGTGATCTTCGCGGCCTCGATCATGGCGTTCCCGCCGACCGTCGGGCAGCTGATCCAGGCGCAGTGGGCTCAGGACCTGTCGAACTTCTTCAGTCCGTCGAGGGCCCCGTACGTCATCGGCGAGACGGTCTTCATCATCCTCTTCACGTACTTCTACACCGCGGTCACCTTCAACCCGGTCGACCAGGCCGACAACCTCAAGAAGTACGGCGGCTTCATACCCGGCGTGCGTCCGGGGCGACCGACGGCGGAGTTCCTCGACCGGATTCTCGCTCGCCTGACCTTCCCGGGCGCGCTCTACCTCGCCGCGGTCGCCGCCCTGCCGACGGTGCTCATCAACCAGACCGCTGCGAACTTCTACTTCGGCGGTACGTCGCTGCTGATCGTCGTCGGCGTCGCCCTCGACACGATGAAGCAACTCGAGTCGCAGCTGATGATGCGCAACTACGAGGGTTTCCTGAAGTAGATGGACGAGCTCAACCTGATCCTCCTCGGTCCCCCCGGCGCCGGCAAAGGCACGCAGGCTGAGCGGATCCGCGAGGAGTTCGGGCTGGCACACATCGCCACCGGTGACATTCTGCGGCGCGCGGTCAGCGAGGGCAGCGCCCTGGGCGCGGAGGCCGGTCGTTACATGGAGGCCGGGGAGCTCGTACCGGACGACCTGATCATCGCGATCATCGTCGAGCGTCTTCAGGAGGACGACGCCCGCGACGGCTTCCTGCTGGACGGGTTCCCGCGCACCGTGGTCCAGGCGAAGGCGCTCGACGAGACGCTGGAGGAGCACGGCCGCTCGGTCACCGCCGCCCTCTGCGTGCAGGTCCCGGACGAGGACATCGTGCGCCGTGTGTCCGGGCGCCGGCTGAGCCCGAGCAGCGGCCGCGTCTACCACGTCGACTTCAATCCGCCCGCCGTCGAGGGCGTCTGCGACGAGGACGGCTCAGAGCTGGTCCAGCGCGACGACGACAAGCCGGAGACCGTCCGCAAGCGCCTCGAGGTCTACCACGAGGTGACCGCGCCGGTCGAGGCGTACTACGAGGAGCGCGGGCTGCTCCACCGCATAGACGGAACCGCGACGCCCACCGAGGTGCACGACCACGTGCGCGCTGCGATCGCGACGCTGCGCCTGGAAGCGGACTTCTGAGCCGGGTGCGCGGCAGCGGAACGGTGGCGCGGTGATCATCAAGAAGAGCCCGGCCGAGATCGAGAAGATGGCTGCGGCGGGCGCCGTGCATGCACGCACGCTCAAGCTGCTCGAGAGCAAGATCCGGGCAGGCGTCTCGACGAAGGAGCTCGACGAGGCCGCCGAGCGTTACATCCGCTCGCAGGGCGCCGTGCCGTCGTTCAAGGGGTATCGCGGCTTCCCGGGGTCGATCTGCGCGTCGCCCAACGCGATGGTGGTTCACGGCATCCCGGGGCCCTATCGCCTCGCGGACGGCGACATCATCTCGATCGACATCGGCGTCACGCTCGACGGCTGGGTCGCCGACGGCGCGCGCACGTTTCCCGTGGGTCCCGTGTCGCCGGTCGCCGAGAAGCTGCTGGAGGTCACCCAGCAGTCGCTCATGGACGCGGTCGAGCAGGCTCGTCCCGGCAACAGGCTGGGTGACATCTCGCACGCGGTCCAGGCGCGTGTCGAGGGCGCCGGCATGTCCGTCGTGCGCTCGCTGGTCGGGCACGGCGTCGGTCGCGAGATGCACGAGGACCCGCAGGTTCCGAACTTCGGCCAGCCCGGCCGCGGGCCGCTGCTCGAGGAGGGGGTCGTACTGGCGATCGAGCCGATGGTCACGGCCGGTCGCCACGCGGTGCGGATGGGCGACGACGGATGGGCGATCTTCTCTCAGGACGGGTCGCTGGCGGCCCATTTCGAGTTCACCGTGGCGATCACCGCCGATGGCCCTCGGATCCTCACGCCGTGGCACGAGCACGAGGCTGTCGCGGCGTGAACATCGGCCCTGCGCCTGAAGGCGCCCGCGGCGGGTGCTTTGCTACCGTGTTCGGTCCGCGCGGCGGCGTCTGCCTGCCCGTGCACGTCCGCAAGAGGTAGCGGCGGCCCCATGCGGCAGCCAGAGCCGATTGCCGGCCCATCGACGAAGAAGGAACGATGAAGGTACGACCGTCGGTCAAGCCGATGTGCGAAAAGTGCAAGATCATCCGGCGCCATGGCGCCGTTCTCGTGATCTGCCAGAACCCGCGACACAAGCAGCGCCAGGGGTGACCGTCTGATGGCTCGTATCGCCGGGGTGAACGTGCCCCTCAACAAGCGCGCCGAGATCGGCCTGACGTACGTCTTCGGCATCGGCCGCTCGCTGTCGAACAAGATCCTCGCCGAGGCGGGCATCAGCCCCGACACCTACGTGCGCGACCTCACCGAGGACGAGGTCGTGAAGATCCGCGACCTGGTCGAGCGCGACCTGACCGTCGAGGGCGACCTTCGCCGCGAACGCTCTCAGAACCTCAAGCGCCTGATGGAGATCGGCTGCTACCGCGGCATGCGCCACCGCCGCGGGCTCCCCGTCCGCGGGCAGAAGACCAAGACCAACGCCCGCACGCGCAAGGGACCCAAGCGCATGCAGATCGCCGGCAAGAAGAAGCCGGGCAAGAAGTAGAGGATTCACTGAGATGCCCGCACCCAAGCGCCCGCAGCGTGGTCGCCGCAAGCCGAAGAAGAACATCCCGGTCGGCCAGGCCCACATCAAGACCAGCTTCAACAACACGATCGTCTCGCTGACCGACCGCGAAGGCAACGTGATCGCGTGGGAGTCCGCCGGCGGAGCCGGCTTCAAGGGCTCGCGCAAGTCAACCCCGTTCGCCGCACAGGTGACGGCCGATGCCGCCGCCCGCAAGGGCATGGAGCAGGGCCTTCAGAAGGTCGACGTCTACGTGAAGGGCCCCGGCTCCGGCCGCGAGACGGCGATCCGCTCCCTCCAGGCCGCAGGCCTCGAGGTCATGAGCGTGCGCGACGTCACCCCGCAGGCCCACAACGGCTGCCGCCCCCGCAAGCGGCGCCGCGTCTAGGAACAGGTCAATGGCTCGAGATACATCTCCCCAGTGCAAGCAGTGCCGCCGCGAGGGCCAGAAGCTCTTTCTGAAGGGCGAGCGCTGCCTCACCGACAAGTGCGGCTTCGAGCGCCGGGCGTACCCGCCGGGCGACCACGGCCGCGGTCGCATGAAGCAGAGCGAGTACCGCGTCCAGCTGCGTGAGAAGCAGAAGGCGCGCCGCTACTACGGCGTCCTCGAAGGCCAGTTCCGCCGCTACTACGACAAGGCGAGCCGCCAGGAGGGGATCACCGGTGAGAACCTGCTGACTCTGCTGGAGCGCCGCTTCGACAACGTGCTTGTGCGCCTCGGCTTCGCGGCCTCGCGGCGCCAGTCGCGTCAACTCATCCGTCACGGTCATTGGACGATCAACGGCCGTCGCGTCGACATCCCGAGCTACCAGGTGCGCGAGGGCGACATCATCGCCCTCAAGAACGCCAGCCCGGCAGCGCCTCTGATTCGCGAGGCGACCGAACTGACCGCCCAGGTTCCACCCTGGCTCCAGGCCGATCACGATTCGTTGACGGCCAAGATCCTGCGCAGGCCCGAGCGTCGTGAGATCACGACGCCGGTGCAGGAACAGCTCATCGTCGAGCTGTACTCCAAGTAGTCCCCTCACGCGCCGCGACCGCACCAGCGGGACACGGCGCACCTCACCGGCGGCCCTCTCCGCCGCCGGCTCGATCACGACGACAGGACCCCGATGCTCGACTTCCAGATTCCCCGCATCACCAATGAACAGGCCGACGACAACCGTGGCTCGTTCGTCATCGAGCCGCTGGACCGCGGCTTCGGATACACCTTCGGAAACTCGATGCGCCGCGTGCTGCTGAGCTCGCTCTCGGGCGCCGCCGTGACGAGCGTCCGCCTCGAGGGGGTCGCGCACGAGTTCTCCACGATCAAGGGTGTGACCGAGGACGTCACCGACATCGTCCTGAACCTCAAGGGCATCGTCTGCCGGATGCATTCCGACGCCACCGAGGTCGAGGCGCCGCTCGTCGTCACGGGTCCCGGGCGAGATCACCGCCAAGGACATCGACCTGCCCGCCGGCGTGGAGATCCTCAACCCCGGCGTTCACATCGCGACACTCGAGAAGAAGACCAAGCTCGAGATGTACCTGACGATCGGCCGCGGCCGCGGCTACCGGCCCGCCGAGGACAACAAGAGCGACGATCAGCCGATCGGCGTCATCCCGATCGACTCGATCTTCTCGCCGGTCCGCCGCGTGGCCTACTTGGTCGAGCAGGCGCGCGTCGGCCAGCGCACCGACTACGACAAGCTCACACTCGACATCGAGACCGACGGCTCGATCGATCCCCAGGCCGCTCTTCGCGAGGCGTCCGAGATCCTGATCTCGCAGCTGGCGATCTTCACCGACGCCGACCGCATCGAGGAGCTGCGCGCCGGTCCCGGCGGCCAGCTGGAGTCCGCCGGCGCGCCGGGCGCCGTCAACGGCTCCGCCGTCGCTTCGGCGAGCGGACCGATGGACGACATTCTCATCGAGGAGCTCGAGCTGGGCGTCCGCTCGTACAACTGCCTCAAGCGCGCGGGCATCCAGACGATCGGCGACCTCGTCGCCAAGTCCGAGGCCGAGCTCAACGCGATCCCGAACTTCGGCAAGAAGTCGATCGACGAGGTCATCGAGACGCTCGAGGCGCGAGGCCTCGATCTGCGTCAGGATTAGCCGCCGCGCCGCCCACGGAGCCCACCAATGCGCCATCAGAAGACACGCCACAAGCTCAGCCGCGACAGCGCCCATCGCAAGGCGCTGCTGCGCAACCTCTGCAAAGAGGTGATCGAGCACGAGCGCATCAAGACCACCGAGGCCAAGGCGAAGGCCGTCAAGCCGGAGGTCGAGCAGCTGATAACGCTCGCCAAGCGCGGTGACCTGCACGCGCGGCGCCAGGCTCTGTCGGCCCTCGGGCAGGACAAGTTCGCAGTCCACAAGCTCTTCGAGGAGGTCGCGCCGCGCTACACCGAGCGTGCGGGCGGCTACACCCGCATCCTCAAGCTCGGGCCTCGGCGCAGCGACTCGACGGAGATGGTCTACCTCGAACTCGTGTAGACGCCGTTCGCGGATCTCGCGGCGCCTGACGCCACCCGCCCGCGTTCGGCGTCATCGATCCGCGATCTCTCGCTTCGGGGTTGTGGTGGACGGTGGGCCGTCTCGCCGCGGACTTTCCTAGGGTCGTCGTTGTGTCGGTGGTTCGGCTTGACGTCGAATATGACGGGACGGGGTTTGCGGGCTGGGCTCTGCAGCCGGGTAAGCGCACGGTTGAGGCGGAGCTCGAGCGCGTGCTCGCGACGCTGTTGCCGCAGCCGGTCTCGCTGACGGTCGCGGGACGGACGGACGCCGGCGTCCATGCCACCGGCCAGGTCGCCTCGTATCGCGGTGCGCCGGCTCCGCTCGAGGGGATCAACGCGTTGCTGCCGCGGGACGTTGCGGTTCATGCGTGTCGGCAGGTCGCCGACGACTTCGATGCGCGCCGGGACGCGCTCTCGCGCTCTTATCGCTACCGCGTGCTCGGCCGTCGCGAGCGATCGGCGTTCGAGCACGGACGGGCGCTCTGGTGGCCGCACAGGCTGGACCGCGATCGCCTGCACGAGTGCGCGGCGCTGCTCCCGGGGTCGCACGACTTCACGGCCTTCACGCCGACCGAGGGCGGCCATGTGCACTTCGAGCGCGAAGTGCTCGCGGCGGCGTGGTCCGAGGACGGGGACGTGGTCACGTTCTCGATCGAGGCCAACGCGTTCATGCGCCACATGAATCGAGTGCTGGTCGGCACGATGCTTCAGGTCGCCGGAGGGCGACGCTCGCTCGCGAGCTTCGCCGACCTGCTGGAAGGGCGGCATCGCCGCGACGCCGGTCCGACGGCGCCGCCGCACGGGCTGTACCTGGTCGCAGCGCGGTACGCAGACTGACGCGGACGACGCTGACACATCTCCCCGGGGCATCGCCATTGAGCATCTGCGCGCGTAGGTGCGGGTCGACGTGCGTGTTCGTCTCGGTCTGCGGGACGTTCTCGCCGCGCCTGGGGCGTGCGGGTGGGGCGGCGTGTTCGTTTCGGACTGCGAACGTTCTCGCCGCGGCCTGTCGCTGTCGTGGGCGTGTCAGAGCCCGCGACTATCCTCGTACCGCGCGATGAAGGTCCTGCTCACGAACGACGACGGCATCGAGGCGGAAGGGCTTCAGGCCCTGCGCCGCGCGCTGGCGGCAGTCGAAGAGATCGAGTTGGTCACGATCGCCCCGGACGGCAACCGATCGGCGATGGCGCGCATGATCACGACGCGCCGTCCGCTCTGGGTCCAGGAGGTTCCCTTCGAGGACGGCACGATCGGCTTCGCGACCGACGGGACTCCCGTCGACTGTGTTCGCTTCGCAAAGCTGGGTCTGGTGGCCGACTTCGAGCCCGACCTGATCGTCTCCGGCATCAACCACGGGTCGAACCTCGGTGACGACGTGACCTACTCGGGCACCGTCGCCGCCGCCTTCGAGGGGCTCGTGCTGGGCGTTCCGGCGATCGCCGTCTCGCAGCAGTCGACCGATCGCGAGATGGACTTCCGCTTCGGCCGGAGCTTCCGCTTCGAGGCGGCCGCGGAGTTCACGGCGCGGGTCGTCGCCGAGATGGACGACGTACCGCTGCCACACGGCACGCTGCTCAACATCAATGTGCCCGGCGACCACCCGATCGGCGTCGAGGTGACGCGCCTGGGCAAGCGGATCTATCGCGATGAGCTGCAGCTCGACACCGACGCCGGTTCGGGCAGGCGGCGGTACTGGATCTACGGCGCTGATCCCGGCTATCACGACGAGCCCGGCACCGACCTGGCGGCCGTCGCGCAAGGGCTGGTTTCGGTCACGCCCGTGCACTTCGACCTGACCGACGTCGAGGGCATCGATGCGCTCGTCGCCCATGATCTGACGCGCCTGCTCGCGCCCGCAGCGCGCGAGCTGCGGTGAGCGGGCCGCCAGAGCGTGCCAAGGGAGCTGCGGTGAGCGGAAAGCCGAAGCGTCCCCGAAAGGCGGCCTCCGGCATACCCCCCGGTGTGGCCCGCCGCGCCAAGGAGCTGCGCGACGAGCTGACTCACCACGGCCATCGCTACTACGCGCTGGACGATCCGGAGATAGGCGACGACGAGTACGACGTGCTGCTCGACGAGCTGCGCTCGCTCGAGGCCGCCCACCCCGATCTCGTGACCCCCGACTCGCCGACCCAGCGCGTCGGGGCTGAGCCCGTCAGCGCGCTGCATAAGGTCCGGCATCCCGAGCCGATGCTTTCGCTGGGCAACGCGCGCAGCGAGGAGGAGCTGCGCGCGTGGGTCCTGCGGATGTCCAACCACCTCGCGCGGGAGGGGATCGAGGATCCGGCCTTCAGGTTCGTGTGCGAGCCGAAGATCGACGGCCTGGCGATCTCCCTGATCTACCGCGACGGCGTTCTCGAGCGCGGCGCCACTCGCGGCAACGGCGAGGTCGGCGAGGACGTGACCCACAACCTCCGCACGATCCGGGCGATTCCGCTGCGCGTGGACGACGCTCCGAGCTTCCTGGAGGTGCGCGGCGAGATCTACATGTCGCTCGCGGACTTCGCCGCGCTCAACGAGCGTCGCGCGGTCGCCGGGGAGTCGACGTTCATGAACCCCCGCAACTCGGCGGCGGGCACGATCCGCCAGCTCGATCCGCGGCTCGCGGCGGCCCGCCCGCTGTCCTTCCTGGCCTACGGCGCAGGCTCGAGCGGGCTCGGCCTCAGCGGGCAGTGGGAGACGCTGAGCTGGCTGCGCGCTCGCGGTTTTCCGGTGAACCGCGATGTCCTGCTGCTCGACAGCGAGGATGAGGTCGTCGCACGCTGCCTGGAGTGGCAGAGTCGCCGCGGATCGCTGGACTTTGAGATCGACGGCGTCGTCGTCAAGGTCGATGACGCGGAGCTGCAGCGGCGCCTGGGGGTGGTCGGCCGCGACCCGCGCTGGGCGATCGCCTGGAAGTTCCCGCCGACCACGACCGTGACGACGCTGGAGGCGATCGAGTGGAACCCCGGCAAGTTCGGGGACCTGCACCCCTTCGCCGTGCTGGAGCCGGTGTACGTCGGCGGGGTCACCGTGAAGCTCGCGACGCTGCACAACGAGGAGGACCTGGCCCGCAAGGATCTGCGCGCCGGCGACGAGGTGATCGTCATGCGGGCCGGCGACGTGATCCCGCAGGTCGTCTCGCCCGCGCCCCACGTCGTCGAGCGCCCCGATCGCGGGCCGGTCCCGGTGCCGCCCGCGGTCTGTCCGGTCTGCGCGACGCCGACGGTCAAGCCGGACGACGCGGTCTTCACGAAGTGCCCGAATCGCGACTGCCCGGGGCGCCGCTGGCAGCTGCTGAAGCACTTCGCCTCGCGCGGCGCGATGGACGTCGACGGCCTTGGCGAGAAGCAGGTGGCGACCCTGATGAAGCACAGGCTCGTCGACAGCGCAGGGGATTTCTATCGCCTGACAGCCGATCAGCTCGCGGCGCTCGACGGGATGGGGGAGGTCTCGGCGGCGCGGCTCGTCGCCGCGCTCGACGAGTCCCGTTCGCGGCCCTTCGCGCGGGTGCTGTTCGCGCTCGGCATCGAAGGGGTCGGCGAGGTCACCGCACGGAGTCTCGCCCAGCGCATGCGGTCGATCGACGCGCTGCTCGCGGCGTCACCTGAGGAGATCGCCCAGACGCCGGGCATCGGCCCGGTCGTGGCCGCCCTCATCCACGAGCAGCTCTGCGACCCGGAGATGCGCGAGCTGATCGTCGACCTGCGCTCTCAGGGCCTGCGCTTCGAGGACGACGGGCCCGCTCCGGGTGACGGACCGCTGTCCGGCCGGACGCTCGTCCTCACAGGGACACTTCCGGAGCTGACGCGCGAGCAGGCGACCGAGCGGATACTGGCCGCCGGCGGTCGCGTGACCTCGTCGGTCTCGAAGAAGACCGACTACGTCGTCGCCGGTGAGACACCCGGCTCGAAGCTCGAGAAGGCCGAGCGGCTGGGTGTCGCGGTGCTCGACGAGCCGGGACTGCTGCGCCTACTGAACAGCGATTCGACGGACGCGTGATCAGGGCGGTGAAGGCTCGCGGCGGCGTGTTCAGCTGCCGTAGCTGACGATCGCGCGCAGCGCGCGGTCCTGCGAGCTGTGCGCTCGCCAGAGCGACACGTCGTTCATCAGGAATGCGAAGGCGATCGTGTGCCCGGCGCGCGTGTCGCACAGGCCTGCGAGCGTGCTGACGCCGTTGAGCGTCCCGGTCTTGGCGCGACACGCCCCGGCGGCGGGAGTTCCGCGCATGCGGCGGCGCAGCGTGCCCGAGCGCCCGGCGATCGCGAGTGAGCCCTCGAAGGCCTCGGCGACCGCCGACTCGTGCATCGACGCGAGCAGGCTCGTCACGTCGGCGGAACTCGTGCGGTTGCCCCGGGACAGTCCCGAGCCGTCGACTACCGTCGGGTCGGCACCCAGCCTGCGCATCTCGCCACGGACCGCGGTCATCCCGCGTGCAAGTCGTTCCGCGTCCGGCGGTCGTCAGCCCGATCGCCTTGGCGAGCATCTCCGCGTAGAAGTTGTCCGAGTGCGTGTTGGTGCTGCGAATCAGGTGGCGCATGCGCGGCGAGCGCGAGCGCGCCACGACCCTGACGGTTGCCGGGGCCTTGCCCTCGCCCGTGCGGCCGATGACGGAGACGCCGATCGATCGCAGGGCGCGAGCGAACTCACGTGCCGCCGCGAGCGCGGGGCCGCCCGGCCTGCGCGAGAAACCCCGACCGACCGTCAGCGCGCCCAGGACCCCGCCGATGTCGCGGTCGTATCTCCCGCCGGTGCGGGGGCCGCCGCTGCGCGCGTCGAATCGCGACCCGTCGCCGCGGACCGATCCGCCGACCCGTCTGATGCCGGCTCGGCGCACGGCGCGGGCCAGTCGCCTGATCGCGGCCCGGTCCAGCGTGGGGTCGCCGTTGCCGACGAGGAAGAGGTCGCCGCCGAGACGGCCCCTGCGGACCGTGCCCGCGTGCACGACGCGGGTCAGGATTCGTGCGTCGGGGCCGTAGACGCGCAGCGCCGCTGCAGTCGTGTAGAGCTTCTCAACCGACGCCGGGATCCGCGGGGTGGAGGCGTTCTGCCCGAAAAGGGTGCGCGATGTCGTCAGATCGCGCACCAAGGCGCTCTTCGACGGGCTGCCCGACGCCGCCAGCGACCGCGTCAGAGAACGCTTGAGCTGGGAACCGTCGAGCGCCGACGCGCCAGACGGGAGCGCGCAGCATGCCACGAGCGCAGACGTGATGAAGGCTGCGTGCAAGCGTCGGGGGGCCGCCACGGGCCTGACGGTAGCGTGCCTCGGCTGCGTGGCATGCCGGTTGCCCAATTGGCGCGCAGAGCGACCTTTTGTGGGCCGATCGGCCGTCAGGGTCACGGAATTGCCCCCTGGCGACCTCCCCGATCCGTAGACTTCCGGCTGATGGACAACGTGGTGAAGCTCGACCAGGCCACGAAGGGCCGCTCGTCCACGCCGCGTGGGAAGGGGCGCGCTCGTCGCGCTCCTCGTCGCTCCAAGACCGCACTCGTGCTCGGCGGCGGTGGCTTCACCGGCGGCGTCTACGAGATCGGGGCGCTCCGGGCGCTCGACCTGCTGTCGGTCAACCGCACGGTCAATCAGTTCGACATCTACGTCGGCACCAGTGCCGGCTCCTTCGTCGCGGCGCTGACCGCGAACGGGATCACGCCCGAAGAGATGATGCGTGTCGTCAACCAGGGCGTGCCGACGCCGTTCCACGACATCGACGTCGGGACCGTCATGCGGCCCAACGTTCTCGAGTTCGCGCGAACCGGGCTGATGCTTCCCTACCGCGCGGCCCGCCTTGCCGGCGACCTGGCGCCGCAGTGGCGCTCGATCTCGTTCATGGACGTGATCCTCGGCCTCGCCGAGGGGCTGCCGTCCGGCATCTACAACGGCGGCGGCATCGAGCGCTACGTCCGCGGCGTGCTCTCGGATCCCGATCGCAGCGATGACTTCCGCGCGATCGACCCCGAGCTGTACCTGGTCGCCACCGACCTCGACACCTGTGAGCGAATCGTCTTCGGCGCAGACGGCTGGGACGACGTACCGGTCTCGCGTGCGGTTCGCGCCTCGACCGCGCTGCCTATGCTCTTCAGCCCGGTGACGGTCAACGATCGCGAGCTGATCGACGGCGGAATCATCTCGACGACCAATGTGGACGTCGCGGTCGAGGCGGGCGCGAAGCTCATCCTCGTCGTCAACCCGCTGGTGCCCTATGTCAACGACTTCTCGAAGGACGTGCGGACGCCCTTCGGCACCCGCTCCCGGCGCGTCAGCGACATGGGGTTCGCGCAGGTCGGCTACCAGACCTTCAAGCTGCTCGCCTATCAGCGCCTTCACGAGATGGCGCGGCAGTGGGAGGACAAGTACCCGGACGTCGACATCCTCCTGATCGAGCCCGAGCCCGACGACGAGCTGATGTTCCAGACTTCGGTGATGGACTTCACGAACCGGGTGGGGATCGCGCGCCACGGCTTCGAGTCGGTCACGCTGCGGCTCGCCGAGGACTACGAGACCTACAAGGAGGTTCTCGGACGCCACGGCATCGAGATCTCCGCCACGCGGGTCAAGAAGGTCGTCAAGCACGTCACCCGTGAGAAGGAGAAGACGCGGGCCTGGCGGCGCATCCTCGAGCAGACGACAAGCACGCTCCTGCGCCAGTCGGACTCCGAGAACGTGAGCCCGTCTGCGGGCCGCTCCGCCAAAGCGCGGTCGTAGGTCCGGACCGCCGGAGCCTGCTCAGCCCGGTGTGATCGCTGAGGCGAGCGCTCGCAGGAAGCGATCCGTCGCCTCGGCGTCGTGGATCGCCGCGCGGACCATGCGTGCGTCCCCCAGCGTGCCACCGGCGCGAACGACCACTCCCGAGCGAGCAAGGCGGCTCGACAGCTCGGCGCCGTCGATGCCGTCGACACGCAGCCAGAGGACGTTCGCCTGGCTGGCCGTGACCTCCACGCCCTGATCGGCCAACGCGGCCAGCAGTCGCCGGCGCTCGACCGAGACCCGGCTGGTGCGACGCTGAATGGTGCGAGTTCCGTGGCGCAGCGCCTCGAGCACGCCGGCCTGGGCGAGCTCACCGATGCCGAGCGGCGGGCCGATCTCCGAGAGCAGCGATTCGGCGCCCGGCCCTCCGGCCGCGTATCCACAGCGCAGCCCGGCCAGGCCCCAGGCCTTCGAGAAGGAGCGGAAGACGAGCAGGCGGGGATGGCTCTCGAGCAGGGCGAACGCCGCGTCGAGCGGCTCCCCGTCGACGAAGTCCCTCAGCGCCTCGTCCAGCAGTACGACGACGCGCTCGGGGAGCGCGTCGAGCAGGCGGCGCAGCTCCGCCACCGGGAGCAGCTCGCCGGTCGGGTCGTTCGGGTTGCACAGCGCCACCACGCGCGTGCGCTCCGTCACCGCGGCGAGGATCTCGTCGACGCCGAAGCCCTGGACGGGAACGGCGCTTCCCCCGGCACGGCGCGCCATCACCGGATAGAGGGGGTAGGACGGCCACGGCGTGATCAGTTCGTCGCCGTGCTCGATCAGGGTCTGCGTCGCGGAGGAGAGCAGCTGCGCGGCGCCGTCGCCGACGACGATCCGCTCGGCCGCAACCTCGTGCCGGTGGGCCAGCTCGGTGCGCAGCTCGCCCCCCGTCTCGGTGTAGCGGTGCAGCCCGCGCCGCGCCGCGTAGGTGATCGCGTTGACGACGGCCGAGGGCGGGTACTCCGGCCAGGTCGTGCTCGAGAGATCGAGCGGGCGGACGACCGCCAGCGCCTTGCGCCTGCGCTCGTCGGCCTCGGTGCGCAGCTCAGCCGATATCTCCTCTTCGCTCATCCCCTCGAACTGCTTGTAGTGATCCAGCATGCCCATCGGCGTCTAGGGCTGCGCCGGGGGGTTCAGCGAGTCAGCGAGGCCCCCGCCGAAGATCATCCACATCGCGAAGAGCGTGGCGCCGACCATCGCCGTGTACGCGAAGACCCGTCCGATTGCGCCCTCACGCTGGTCCACCCCCGACGCGCGGCGAGCAAGGATCCAGAGATGGTCGAGCTGCTTGAGGGCCACCAGCGCGAGCATCAGGGTCAGCAGGATGCCGACGAAGGCGACGAGCAGCGCGAAGAAGATCCGGTCCGCCAGGTAAGGGATGTGCGACACGACCCACAGCCATCCGACGGGAATCGGCCCCCAGAAGAGCAGGTTCACAAAGATCATCAGGGCGAGGATCGCGCCCGCGATCAGGGAATCCAGACGCTGCCGCCTGCCGTCGCCGCGCACCGGCTCGTCGCGGTAGACGACAGGCTTCGTGCCTGGGCGCCGAGCGACGAACAGGCCGCCGTTGTCGGTTGGGTCCGTCCGCACCCCGTCAAGGGTAGACGGCTCCGGCCGCCTGAGCCGGAGCCGTCGTTCAGAACGCGCGAGGTCAGTCGCCGTAGAGCGCGTCGAAGCGCCCGAGCGTACTTCTCGTTGACGACGTTGCGCTTGACCTTGAGCGTGGGCGTCAGCTCGCCGGTCTCCTGCGTGAGGTCGTGGTCGAGGATGAAGAACTTCTTGATCTGCTCGACCTGGGCGTACTTCTCGTTGGCCTTGTCGAGTTCGCCCTGGATCAGGGCGTTGACCTCGGGGTGGCTCGCCAGAGCCGGGATCGACGTGTCCTCGATGCCCTGCTGCTGGGCCCAGGGGACGATCTCCTCCTCGTCGAGCGTGATCAACATCACCGGGAAGGGCCGGCGATCGCCGTGCATGACCGCCTGGCTGACCCAGCGCGTCTGCTTGAGGTCGTTCTCGAGGTTCGCCGGGGTCAGGTTCTTCCCGCCGGCGGTGATGATGATGTCCTTCTTGCGGCCGGTGATGAAGACGTAGCCGTCCTCATCGACCTTCCCCACGTCGCCGGTGTGCAGCCAGCCGTCGACGATCGCGCCGAAGCTGGCGTCGTCGTTCTTGTAGTAGCCGCTGAAGATGTTGCCGCCCTTGATGAGGATCTCGCCGTCGTCGGCGATCCTGACCTCGACGCCGGGAAGCGGACGCCCGACCGAACCGAACTTGTGGGCATCGCGGGTCGACGTCGTCGCAACCGTCGCGGTCTCCGTCATCCCGTAGCCCTCCATGACGGGTACGCCGGCCCCGTAGAAGAACTCGAGGATCTCCTTTGAGATCGGCGCGGCCCCGGTCACGGCTTCACGCAGGCGGCCGCCGAACAGGCCGCGCACGAACTGGGCCTTCGGCTCGTAGGGCGCGAAGCGCTCGCGCAGGTCGTCGGGGACCGGCTCGCCGTGGACCTCCAGGTCCATGATCTGACCGCCGATCGTGCGGATCCCTTCGAGCTCCTCGGCCGAGAGCTGCTGCTGCGCCAGCGTGTAGAGCTTCTCGAAGATGCGCGGCACCGACGGCAGATAGGTCGGGTGAAGCTCCATCACCTCGGGGATGATCTGCTTCGGGTCACCGCCGAAGTACGCGACGGTCGTGCCTGTGTCGACGGACGTGAGTTGGATCAGCAGCGCGAAGGCGTGGGCGAGCGGCAGGAAGAGGTAGACGACGTCGTCGCCACCGGACAGCAGTCCGCGCTCGCCGACGCTGTTGAGGACTTCGCGGTAGTTGCTGTGGAGCAGGACGCAGCCCTTCGGCGGCCCGGTCGTCCCTGACGTGTAGATGAACGTGTAGGGATCGTCGGGCGTTACGGATTCCTGGCGCTCGCTGAGGGCGGACGTGTCGAGTTCCCGTCCGCGTGCGCGGACGTCATCGAGCGTGACCGCGTCCGCGATGTCACCAGAGCCGTCGATGGCGATGATGAAGCGCAGGTTCGGCAGCGAGGCGCGGACCTGCTGGATCTTTGCGATCTGCGTGGCGTCCGAGCAGACCACTGCGACCGATTCGGAGTTGCCGGCGACCCACTCGCACTCCTCGGGCGAGTTGGTCGGGTAGATCGGCACGACGACGCCGCCGGCTCCGCTGATCGCGAACGAGCAGTAGGTCCACTCCGGGCGCGTGTCGGAGAGCAGCGCGACCCGCTCGCCCTTCTGCAGGCCGATGTCGATCAGCCCGCGGCCGATCTCCGAGACGATCTCGCCGACCTCGCGGAAGGTCACGTCGACCCATTGATCTCCGGCCTTGTGACGGACAGCCGTCTGGTCGGCATAGATCTCCGCCGCGCGCGGGAGCAGATCCGCGATCGTCCTCGAGCCGGTCGTGGGTGCCGCTGTTCCAGCCTCCATCAGGTCCTCTCCTCCTTCGGGGGTCAGCCTTCACGCGATTCTATGCAGCCGCGCGCGGCCGGTGCGGCGGGACACTCGGGGACCGCTGGGCGTCGAGTGCGCGGTTCTTTGTTAGACCACCGCGAACACTGCTGGCGCGGCGGTCCGACGGAGCGTTCCGCGGGGCATCATGCCCCGCGCTCGCTCAACGTCAAGCGGCAGTCCGCCGCGGGTTCCGGCTCGCGGGCCGGAGCGCCCTACGACGGGCGCGGCTGGGCCTGGACGCCTCCGGGCCGGATACTCGCGACGCTCGCCTGGAACAGCGTCTTGTCAATGCGCCCTTGGAAGATCGGCACGCCGAGTTCCATGCACGTCGAGATGACTTCGCGGCGCTCGAGGCCGGATTCGCGAGCCAGCTCGGTGGGCGTCAGGTGATTTGCCATCGGGCGGAGCCTCCTGGGTAGGTACCGGTGAATGACGCAGTCCCAACATACTTGCAGCGGCGGATGCTGTACAGGAGAGTCACCGTTTGCAGCGCTCTTTGGGGTGATCAGACAGGATTCGGCACGTCTACGAACACGTGCTCGATGCCGAATCGCTCAGCCAGGATGTCTCCCAGGCGACGCACCCCGAGCGTCTCGGTCGCGTAGTGGCCGGCCGCCAGGAAGTGGATCTGCGCCTCACGTGCCTGGAGCATCACGCGCTCGGACGGCTCGCCGGTAAGCAGCGCGTCATGGCCCTCGGCGATCGCCGCGCCGAGCTGGCTCGCTCCCGCGCCCGAGACGATCGCGACCGAACGCACGAGGGCGGGGCCGTCGGCGAAGACGAGCGGCTCTCGCCCTCCGACCGCCTTTCTGGTGCGGGCGGTCAGCTCTTCCAGGGCGATGCCGGCGCCCGCGAAGCGCCCCGCGACGCCGATCGCCGGAGCCTCCGCCGCGGGGAACGCATCCCAGCTCTCGCAGCCCAGCTCCGTGGCCAGCAGCGCGTTGTTGCCGATCTCCTGGTGGCCGTCGAGCGGGAGGTGATACGCGAGCAGCGAGCATTCGCGTTCGAGCAGCAGTCTCAGGCGCCCGGCGGCGGGCCGGTCGAGCGCGAGCGGGGCGCCGTTCCAGAACAGGCCGTGGTGGACGAGGATCGCCTCCGCGCCGAGCTCGGATGCGCGCTGGAACAGCTCGGCTCCCGCCGACACCCCCGTGACGATCGTGCTCACGTCGGGCCGCCCGGGGACCTGGAGGCCGTTGGGGCAGTAGTCGCGAAAGCGGTCGGGTTCGAGAAGCTCGTCGAGGTGGGCGACGATCTCGTTCAGATCGGCCATGCGGTCGGCAGTTCGGACGGTGACGTCATCAGGGCCGCAGCCTCGCACACGGGTATGGTCGGCGCGTGACCGGTGACGTCTTCCTGGAATCGCTCACGGAGTCGAGCCTCTACTCGATCGGGGCGTCGTTCTGCGACCGCAGCCCCGATCTGGTCGATGACCTGCTCGATCAGAGTCTGGCGATCGAGCGCGACGGACTGGCGCGCTGGGCGGACGCCGAGGGCGTCGACCTCGAGGCCGCGTTTCAGACGCTCGTCACCGGGCTCGCCGTGCGCTATTACGGGGCCCTCGTTGGCAGAGGCTGACGCCTGACGAGGCCACGCAGCGACCGCCGCGCGCGTCCTTGTCATACTGCTGGGCGTTCGGGGCGTGGCGCAGCCTGGTAGCGCGCACCGTTCGGGTCGGTGAGGTCCTCGGTTCAAATCCGAGCGCCCCGATACGCGATAGACACTGGGAATGTGCCTGAGGCCGAGAGGCCTCGGGCGCCCGGTTTTGATCCATGGGGAATCGAAGCGGTATGAGCGACGCGAGCGAAGTCGGCATCGAAGCGGCGATTAGGTACGTCGAGCGCCCCGACTTGCTGCTGGCGGAGTTCCCCGATCAAGCGGCCCGGTTGCAGGTGCTGCGTGCCATCGAGTCGGCGATCGAGCGCGCTGAGCGCGAGAACTCGCTCGCTTGGCAGCTGCATCAGCTGCGCCGCTCCAAGCAAGAGCGCGTGGGAACTCTGGCGGGCGCGCAGCGGATCAGTGCCTTCCTGACCCACGGTCAGGCTCGGTAGCCGCCGCCGGATACGAGGATCGCGCCGCGGAGAGGTCCGCGGACACACGGTGGCTTCTTGCTTGCGCCTTCGAGGCCCCGGGGAACGGGCTATCGGCGTGCCGAAGCTAGGTGGGCGTGTAGCTCCTCGAGGCCGGGAGCTTTGTCGGGTGCGTCAGGCCAGATCAGTGGGACGAAGGCGAGTACTCGCTTTGAGTAGGCGCCGGAGTCGCGTGTTGCCCAGGCCCAGAGTGCGATGAGCACGTGGCGGTCAGCTCCGGTCATCAGCGTTCTGTCCCGCATGCCGCCCAGCGTCCGGGGGAGCGCGTTGCGCACCCTTCGCAGCCCGCCGTCGGTGAACACGATCGACATCGTCCGCTCGGGCGTCATCGCACCGGCGGCGGATGCAAACCGCAGTCCCGGCGGTGGCACCTTCCCGGCTCGGCGGTACGCCTCGAGCATCCGCTGCGTGTCGCCGGGACAACCATCGGCCGTCACGGGCTCTCGGCCGTAGCGCGCCAAGCACAAGCTGCGCACTTTGCCCACGTCCCACTCGCTGGCGAGCTCGGAGCCGAGCGTCGGTGTTGGCCAGGGGGTTCGGGAGACCAGCTGGTCGGGCAACGGCGCTGTCGCTCCGGTCGCAGCCGCGCCATGGGTATTGAGAGCCGCTTCGAGGCTGTCCAACGCGGCACGGCGGGTTGCGTAGCGGCGCTCGTCGGCAATCCATGCAAGGACGTCGGACCAGGTCGCTGTTATCACCCCGCGGCCCTCAGACCTGGTGCTGCGCGGCGGCGCTGGCGCCTGGTCGCACCCGCTCGCAAGTTAAGCCCCGCACCGCGTCGTCCGACGCTAAATGGTGCGCTGCGGGTGGCCGACCGGATCGACAACGGGGGAGCCGCCCGCAGCGTCTTTCCCCATGCGCCGGTGTAGCCCTGCTTTGCATGGGAAGCGCAAGCGTTCGCCTGCGGCCTGCGGCCTGGGTCCAGGCCCGCCCAGCGATGCTAATGATCCACCTGACCGGTGCCGATCGGGTGGCCATGCGATTCCCCGGTCGACGTGTCGTCGTGCTGCTTGGTGCTGTGCCCGTCGTCTGTCTTGCTTTGGCGGCTCCGGTCGGGGCGGACGGCGTTGCTGACTATCGTGCCAGTGTTCTTGCTGACGCCCCGCTCGCGTACTTCCCGCTTGATGAGTCCTCGGGCTCGAGCGCCGCGAATCTCGGTTCTCCGCCTCGGCGGGGACGTATGCCGGTGCGGTCACGCTCGGTGCGGCACCGCCATTCGGTGCTCCACTGAATGTGGCGGTGCGCCTTGATGCGACAGGAACGATGAGCGCGCAGGTTCCCGGAACGGCCAAGACGGTCGAGTTGTGGGTGCGTCCGAGCCAGCGGGTGCAGCAGACGTTCGTGCGCTACGGAGACCCCGCGAGCGCCAGCGGCTGGTCGCTCGGGATGTCCGGCGGCGACGCGTCCGGTGCTCAGAAGCGACGCCTGGTGTTCAGGTCCGGGGGAAAGGACACGAACTCGAGGATCTCCCTTCAGGTCGCGTCCTGGTCGCTGGTCAACGTGACCTGGGGCCCGGGCAACAAGATTCGCTTCTCGATCAACGGCGGCGCGCGTTCGAAGTCCCCGGCACCCGGCGCGCTGCCCAGCGTCGGCGCAGCTGCAGCCCGTCGTGCTCGGTCCCGGCGCCGGAACCGGCGGCACGGTGATCGACGAGGTCGCGCTGTACACCGACAGGCCCGATGAGGCGTCGCATTACCTGCCCAGCGGCCTGCCTGTCCTGCAGACGGCCCCCGCGCTGTCCCCGCTGGCGGGCCCGCTGGTCGGTCAGGCTCTGACGCTGACGCCTGGCGTTTGGGCCTCCGGAGCGACTACCGTCGACGTCTGGCAGCGCTGCGACATCGTCGGCGCCTGCCAGGCGATCCCCGGCGCGACCGGAGTCTCGTACGTACTGCAGCCGGTCGACGCCGGCTTCACAATCCAGGTTCAGGAGACGGCAACGAACGCGAGCGGAAGCGTCACCGTCTACACCGACGCGACCGACCCGATCGCAACGATTGACGGGTCCCAGCCGGCCACGCCACCGGTGCTACCGCCAGGCACCGACCCTGCGGTTCCTGCCGATGAGAGCGTCGCCGCAATCCAGAGCGGCGGCCAACTCACTGCCCGAAGACTCGGCGCTTGCAGCGGTGGCGGTGGCCCTGCGCGACGCGGGCCAGTGGGGAACGGTCGTCGATCACCGCTGGCGCTGGGTGTACGCGAGCGACGACCGCCGCGCTCCGCGTTTCCAGAGGTCAGACCGCTCTCGGGGATCCCCGACCGCTGCGGCCGTGCCGCGGTCCGGTCCAATGCCGCGCCTCAGCTACCGGGCGGACGGTAGTCGACTGAGCGCTTGGCGGCGGCGTCGACCTCTTCCGGGGTCAAGAGCACGACGGTGTTCACCGTCGATGCCCCGCCGGTGTTGACGGCGAGCGCTACCGCCGCCGCGCTCTCGTTGTCGGGAAGGTCGACGACCACGTAGGCATCGTGATCACCGAAGGCGAAGTAGAAGTCCTCGAGCTTTCCCCCAACGCTCCCGGCGAGCGCGGCAGCCGCATCACGCCTGCTGCTTCCACCGGCGCTCTGGACGCCCCTGGCTCCCTCGAGGGTGTACGACACTTCGAACAGGAACTTGGGCATCTGCACGCTCCAGCAATCGAGGTTGGTTTCGCGACCCTACTGCGTTGCATGACGGGCCGCCGGCCCCAACCAAGGCCACGCTCACTCGTCACGTTGAGCCATCCCCGCTCCCGCTTGCCATCGAAGCGGGCGCGGCCGACCGTGCCTGCGGTGACTGGTCACGCCGACCTCCACGGTTTACGGTCGTCTGACCTACTTCGAGGAGGGCATGATGCTCAGCAGGATTCGCAGCCGCTTGACGTACTCAAACGTCGTGGCAAGCATGGCGCTGTTCATCGCTCTGGGCGGCGTCAGCTACGCGGCGGTGACGTTGCCGAGGAACAGCGTCGGCACGGCACAGATCAAGAGGAACGCGGTCACCGGCTCGAAGGTCAAGAACAGTTCGCTCACGGGCGGCGACGTCAAGAACAGTTCGCTCACGGGCGGCGACGTCAAGAACAGTTCGCTCACGGGCGGCGACGTCAAGAACAGTTCGCTCAGGGGCGGGGATGTGAGGGACAGTTCGCTGACCGGATCAGATGTGAAGGACGGCTCGCTGACGGCCAAGGACTTCAGCGGCTCGGTGCAAGGCGCACAAGGACCTCAGGGCCCGCAAGGAGCACAGGGCGCGAAGGGCGACTCGGGTGTGCCAGGACCTGTGACAGGCGATCTCCCCAGAGGCACGACGCTGCGAGGCATCTACACGCTGACCCTCCCCGGCGGGGCACAGACCGGGCAGGCCTGGACCCAGATCAGCTTCGGCCTGCGCCTCTCCGACGAACCGACCCCCCACATCGTCCCGCGCGGCGGACCAAAGCCCGCCGAGTGCCAGGGAACCGTCTACCTGCCCGAGGCGCTGCCCGGGCACCTGTGCCTCTACCGGCAGTTGGAGACCGGCCTCGATGCGCCCACCGTATGGCGACTGGCCAGTACCGGCGCTCCCGACGCGCTGACCGCCCACGGCGGGTCCGCGGGGCGCACAGGCGCATACGTCAGAGCCTTTCCCAGCGGAGCCGTCGACCATAACGCCCGGGGGTCGTGGGCCGTCACCGCGCCGTAGCTGAGAAGAGGCAGCGGCCGTTCATGCGGCCTCCCACGCTCCGGCGAGGGACGAAGAGCAGGCGTCTGTCAGCTGATGCATGGCAAGCGCGAGCGGCAATCGCCTATGTTTGGACCGAGAAGATCCGCCAGGGTCCTGGGACGCCCTTGAGGTCGTGGTCGCCGCGGTCGCTGAACGTGTGGCCTGAGCCCACGACGAGGTCTCGGACGGTGCTGCTGACGAGCACCTCGCCCGCGCCGGCGACGGCGCTCACGCGAGCGCCGATATGGACTGCGAGGCCGCCGACGTCCTCGTCGGACAGAATCTCGCACTCGCCGGTGTGCAGCCCGGCGCGGATCTCCAGGTCGAGGTCGCGGACACCGTTGCGGATGGCGAGCGCAGAGTTGATCGCACGACTCGGGCCGTCGAACACGGCGAGGGCACCGTCGCCGAGCGATTTCACGTACCGCCCTCGGTGATGTTCTACTTCTTCGCGGACCAGGTCGTCGTGGCGCTTGAGCAGCGCCCGCCAAGCGGGGTCGCCGAGTTGTGCGGCGCGTTCGGTCGAGCCGACGATGTCGGTGAACAGCACGGTGGCCAGCACGCGGTCGCTGACGACCGGTCGCCGCCCACCGGTCAGGAACTGCTCCATCTCGTCAACCGCGCCGTCAACGTCGCCGAGGAAGACCGCGCCGGCTCCGGGAAGCTCGACGTAGCGCGCGTTCGGGATGTGGTCGACGACGTGGCGTGAGTGGCGCTCGTCGACGCCGGTGTCGCCGGCTCGGCGCAGCACCAGCGTCGGACACTGGATGCTGGGCAGCACATGACGGACGTCTATCTCGCTGGCTGACGCGCTCGCGACGGCAGCCGCGGCCGGGCTCATCGCCAATCGCTGCCATCGCGCGAACGCCCGCCGGGTCTGCTCATCGGCACCGGCGATGAAGTTCACCGCGTTGTGCGGTGAGTCGCTGCCCCAGTGCTCGATCATGACTTCAACGCGGCGGCTCGCTGCCGCGGCGGTTGGCGCCCACTCGTAGCCCGGCCCCCGCACCATGCGCGGCAGCGGCGTCATCATCACCAGCGCACGAGCCAGCGTCGGATGCGACGCCGCGAACAGCGCCGCCAGCGCGCAGCCTTCCATGAACGCGACAAGTGCGGGCTGCTCGGAGCCGACCGCATCGAGGACCGCGCGCACGTCGTCGACCTGCTCCTCCAGAGAGGCCACTCCGGGCGTCCCATCCGACATCCCGGACCCCCGCCGGTCGAACATGATCAGCCGTGAGAACGAAGCGAGCCTCAATAACAGACGCCCAGTATCCGGAACCGCCCAGATCGCTTCGATGCTCGACTGGAACACCGGCACGAAGACGACGTCAAGCGGCCCCTCGCCGAGCACCTGGCAGGCGATCCTCAGATCACCGCTGCGCGCATACCGCGTCTGCGGAACATCCACCCGGCCAGCACTACCCACAGGCACATCCGCCCAGACTCACCGACCGACTCCCGCATTGCATAGGCAGCGAGAGGGACGTCGAGGTGTGAACCGCGCCGGGATTCTTGGAGGCGGCTGCTATTGACTCCCCATCTCTTGAAGGTGGAGAGATTCGTATTCGGCCGGAGGCCGTCTGTCGCAGGCTGAGCACCCAGGCTTTGTGCAACAGCCTCCATGGCAAGCGGGAGCTCGCCTTGTTGGCTCGCGCTGAGTTGCGGGGCGGGGCCTGGTCGCACGGCCGCACCGTTGGCGGGTACGTTGGTCTAACCAACGAGGAGGAGGGCAAGATGCTTCGCAGGATCAGCAGTCGTCTCACGTATTCGAACGTTGTGGCGAGCATGGCCTTGTTCGTCGCGCTGGGCGGTGTCAGCTACGCGGCGGTGAAGTTGCCGAAGAACAGCGTCGGCAGCAAGCAGATCAAAAGGAACGCGGTCACCGGCTCGAAGGTCAGAAACAGTTCGCTGACCGGGTCGGACATCAAGAACAGTTCGCTGCGGGGCGGCGACGTGAAGAACAGTTCGCTGACGGGCAGCGACGTCAAGAACAGTTCGCTGACGGGCAGCGACGTGAAGGATGGCTCGCTGACCGCAAAGGACTTCAGTGGCTCGCTGCAAGGCGCGCAGGGCCCTGCGGGCGCTCAGGGTCCCGCCGGTGCTGCTGGCGCACCCGGCGCGAAGGGCGACACCGGTCCCGCTGGTGCGGCGACGTCGATCCCCCGCAAGCGTGTGATTGCCACGGACGGGGCAAGCGACGCTGAGGCGAGGGCCGCCGCGCCGGAGGTTGTGCTCTTCCAGCAGGGAGCCCTGACCGTGTACGGCAAATGCTTCACCAACACGACAACGAACGCGACGTGGTACGGGACCTACATCAAGACCTCGCAGGACGGGGCGATCTTCGACTCGCGCGACGACAGCCTCGATGGCGGTCCGGCGGCCAGCGAGTTTCTCAACACGACGACGGACGAGACCGACCGCGAACTGGAAAAGGACGACGCGGCAGCGAACACCGGCGGCATGAGCTCGGAGGACGACAGCGACTTCACCGCGTTTGCGCCCGACGGTACGACGCTGCGCGGCTGGACCGGCGGTGCCGTGAAGAACGGCACGCTCGCCGAAGGCAACGGCGTCTACGGCGACGGCAACGTATGCCTCTTCACCGGAGCGATCTTCGGAAACTGATCGCCTGCCGCTAGCCCCGTCGGGGCGAAGCTGCGACGGGAAGCGCCGCGCGGCCACCAGGCCGCGCGGCGTGAACCCGACCCCATCGCTGCCCTCACGCCGCGCTACCGCAACGGACGAAAAGCAGAAGCCCCGGCCAGCAGTCTGGCGAGCGGCGCGTCGGGCGCTTCTGCTTTGCGTGGCAAGTGGGAGCGGCGGGTCGTGCGTTCGGTGACTGGTCACGCCGCCCCCCTCGGGTTACGGTCGTCTGACCTACTCGGAGGAGGGCAAGATGCGCAACGGGATTCGCAGTCGCCTGACCTACGCCAACGTGATGTCCACGGTTGGCGTGTTCAGCAGATGGAAGCGATCGTCGACCACGGGATCCAGGTCTTGATCCCGCCCGATGGCGGCAAACGCAAGACACCGCGTCCAGGCTGGGACGGCGGCCTCTACGCGATCATGCGCCGCGTCCTCGCCACAGACCAAGGCGGCAGCCTCTACGCAAAACGCCAAGGCATGATCGAGCCAGTGTTCGGCGACACCAAGTTCAACCGCCGTGCTGATCGCTTCCAACGCCGCGGCAGAGCCGCCTGCCGATCGGAATGGCGGCTGATCACCGCGACCCACAACCTCCTCAAGCTCCACCGCCACCAGACAGCCGCCGCCGGGGCCTGAAAGGGCTCCCAGCCGGGGCACGCACGCCCGCCGCCACCGCGAGCACTCGCCGCCCCGGCGCAACAGCCACCGCTCTGGCAGGTTTGCGCAACAGCCTCCACGCAGAGCAGGAGCGAGCGACGGCCAGCTGCCGGCGCCGGGTCGAGCACTCCCGCTTTGCGCGAAGAGCAGAAGCCCCACGCGAGCGTGCGGTGCGTCAATCAGCGCTGAGGCCTTCGACCGACCGATCAGCCGCTGCATCCCAGCGTCCGGTCTCGGCCTTGAACTCTGTCCGCGCTTTCGCATCGCTGCGCAGATCTGCGAAGTCGGAGTTCATCGCGTCGAGCAGCCGTGTCTGCTCCTTGGAGAACTGAGGCTTCTTCATGCGCGGGATTTTACGTCGTGCCTGCGGCAGCGGGTCCCGCTCCTGCTTCTCGCGCGCTGCTTCTCGTCCCGTGCGGGCGCGTGTCAGCGGAGCTTCTTCACGGTGACGGTCTGCCCGCCGCGGGCTAGGAAGCAGCTCTGGTCGCTGAGGGCCTTGGGGCAGGGCGCGCGTTTCTCGTCCCATTGGGGTCCGCGTCGCTGTGGGTCTCCCTCCCTCAGCAGGAACACGAGCCCTGGGGGATCCGGCACGAACGGTGCGACGCTGTCGATTACCGGCCCATCCAGTCGCACACGCTCAGCCAGCCGCCCATACAGAACATCGGGGATCGGCAGTCCGGCCTGACGGATGATGTCGAGTGCCTGCGGCCCCGTGAGCCGGATCGCGTACTTGAGCAGGTACTCCGAGCTGGAGCGCTTCCGATTGTCGTAGGTCATGAGCGTGACGCGCTTGCTGCGCTTCGACTTGGTAGCGCTCGGCAGCTTGTACTTCGGCCACGTCTTCTTGTCGGTCGGCGTGACTTCGAAGACACCCGGCGGCTCGGAGTAGGGCCGCACCCGCTCGATGCTCACCTTGCCAGTGGCGGAGACGATCGCACCGTCCTCGATCACCAGCGTAGTGCGATGCCGCCAGTCCACGTCCACCCCGGCGCGCAGCCCGGTCAGTACGCCCCACCGCCATTGGTCGGTCCCGCGCACGTCCACCTGCCAGCGCTGCCGCTCGCGGCGCTCCTCGGCCTTGGCCTGCTTGGCGGGCACGAAGCGCAGAACGAGCCGATTCTTCATCCGACCGCCGACGTCCATGTTGGGGTCGTTGTTGTTGGAGGTGATCGTGAACGCCCGCCCGAAGCGCCTTCGCAGCTGATCGCTCTTTACGCGCCAGCCGAACGGGGTACGCGGGGACGCGTCGCTGCGTACCTTGTACGTGTAACCCGACTGGCAGACTCGATCGAGCGTCCAGAGGATCGGTATCGGGCTCAGTGCGTTCTTGAGTTTGTAGCCGAACGCCGCGTCCAGCATCCCGCGGCGCGAAGTAGTCATCGACACGCGGCCAACCAGCCGGGCGCCCGTAGCGCTCCACCGGCGTTGAGTGGTCAGGCAGCTGTTGAGGTCCGGAGTGTCGTCGATCGCAAGAGCACCCCAGTCGTACTGCACGCCGCTCCCAGCGTGGCTGAGACCTCCGACCATGCTCGCCGAGAATCTGAAGGACCGGCCGTCGGCGCTGCGCGTGATCACAAATGAGCGCGCACTGCGCCCGGCCAGTGCGGTCGTCTCGTGCCAGCTCTCCCACCCGAAGTACGGCGGAGACACCTCCGCCCGCGACCACTTCCGGTCGTAGGTGCTGTCGAGCCGGGCGATCAGCGTGTAGCGCACCTTCCGCACCTTCGATGCCATGGCCTCGGTGCCCCCACCGATAGCGCCCAGCAAGACGACAGCAAGGAACCCGACCAGCACGGAGGCCAAGCGCGGCATCACGCTCACCAACGCCCCGCTGGCCTGAAACCCCCTACCGATGCCGCAGCCTCCCTGCATACCGGGTCACCAAGATACGCCCGCCCCCGCCGCAGATCGTCCGGTCAAACTACCCCACCGGGGGGCGGGGAACCCCGCCACCGGTCCTGCCTTGCATGCGAAAGCAGGAGTGCGCGACGCGGCGTTTGCCATCTGCTGGCCAGCGCTTCTGCTTTTCGTCCGTTGCGGGCGCGCCCGTCGGGGCGCTGTCTCGTCGTCTAGGCTCGTTGGGCTTTGGGTGTGCACCCTTGATCGGGAGGTCTTCATGGGCGGTTCCACGAGAAGTGTGCAGGTCAGCGCGCGGCCCGAGGACTTCGCGCTCGACCCAACATCCGCCGCGGTGGTCGTCGTCGACATGCAGAACGACTTCGCGGCGCCCGGCGGGATGTTCGATCGGGCTGGCATCCCGATCGGCACCATCCAGGCCATCGTCGAGCCGACAGCGCAAACGCTGGACGCGGCCCGCGGCGCTGGCGTCACTGTCGTGTTCCTGAAGATGCAGTTCGCCGCGGACCTCACGGATGCGGGGCCGCCGGAGACGCCCAACCGGCGCAAGCACGCGCCGCTCAAGATCGGCGAGCCGATCCAAGCACCTGACGGGACAACCGGTCAGATCCTCGTCGAGGACACGTGGAACACACAGCTCGTCGCCGAGCTCACACCAGCAGCTGACGATCTCGTCGTCGCCAAGCACCGCTACAGCGGGTTCTTTGAGACCGAGCTCGACAGCCTTCTGTGCGACGCTGGAATCGACACCCTGATCTTCGCCGGAGCGACAACGAGCGTGTGCGTGGAATCAACGCTCCGCGACGCGTTCTACCGCGACTACCGATGCCTCCTACTCAGCGACTGCACCGCCGAGCCCATCGGCGGCCAAACCTCGCCCAGCAACCACGAGGCATCGCTCCTGGTCATCCAAACGCTGTTCGGCTGGGTAACCGACTCAGCGTCCCTGCTCAGCGCGCTCGAAGACGACCGCTGAAGCCCGACCACACCGCACGACACCGCCTCACACCCGCCTCCCATGCAAAGTAAGAACCGGCAGTAGCTCGTCGCAGACCGGTCGCGTGCCGGGATCCCGATTCCGTTGTACTGCTGATCAGCGGAACGGAAGTGACCGACATCGCGGTCGCCGACATCCGCGGAGCCTGGCTTCAGACGCTGGACCAGGCCGACTACTACTCGCTCAGCATCGATCTCGGCACCAGGATCGTCGGGCTGTCCGACGCCTACAACGGGCTATGACCCACATCGACCTCGGACGCGACGGCTTCATCACGCTCGACGAAATGGCTCACGTCGCTGCGCGCGATGGAGTGGACCCCGTCGTGCGGACAGTTCGGGGCTTTCGCGTTCAGCCGTTCTCCTTGTTGATGATTGAGAGATTGATCTTCTCGAACTGGGCGGGTGAGAGGTAGCCGAGGGTGCTGTGTCGGCGGGTGGTGTTGTAGAAGCCTTCGACGAACTCGAAGACCTCGCTGATCAGCTCGCGGCGGTCCGGCCACGAGCGGCGGTGAACGAGTTCCTTCTTCAGCGTTGCGAAGAACGATTCGGCGACGGCGTTGTCGTAGGCGCAGCCCTTGGAGCCCATCGAGACGGCGATCCCGGCGTCACGGGCTTTCTGGCCGAAGGTCAGACTCACAAATTGCGGCCCCTGATCGGAGTGATGTATGAGTCCGGGCTGCGGGCGCCGGCGATGCAGCGCCATCTGCAGCGCGTCGACGACCAGCTCGGCGCGCATGTGGTCGGCCATTGACCAGCCGACGATCCTGCGGCTGTAGGCGTCCTGGACGGCGGCGAGGTAGACCCAGCCTTCCCAGGTCCGCAGGTAGGTGATGTCCGCGACCCACAACACGTCCGGACGGTCGGGCCGAAAGCGCCGCTCGACGAGATCGTCGGCGACCCGCACGCCGGGCACCCGGATCGTGGTCTTGCCGCGTTTGCGGGTCACCAGGCCCGACAGGCCGGCTTGACGCATGAGGCGCTGCACGCGCTTGCGTGAGACCACGACGCCCTCGCCCAGGCGCAGTTCGGCGGTGACGCGCCGCGAGCCGTAGACACCACGATTCTCGGCGTGGATCGCCTTGATGCGTTCCACGAGCCAGGCGTCGGACAGCTGGCGGTCAGACGGCGCGCGACTGGCCCACGAGTAGAACCCCGACGTGGAGACGCCGAGCAGCCCGCAGGCCGTGGAGACCGGGGTGCGGGCCTTCTCCGCCAGGACGATCCGGTAGCACGTCACCAGGTCCCGCTCTCCGTCGCGAAGAAGGCCGCGGCTCGCTTGAGCAGATCGCGTTCCTGCCGCAAACGGACGTTCTCACGGCGCGGGCGCGCGAGCTCCGCACGCTCATCGCTCGTGACGCCGTCGTCACGCTCATGACGGTCCAGCTGGTCCTGGCGACGCCAGTTTCTCAGCGTCTGTGGTGAGCAGCCAAGGCTGCGCGCCAGCTCGCCGGGCGAGCGGCCCTGACGCAGCAACTCGATCGCCTCACGACGAAACTGCTCGGGGTACTGAGGTCGGGTTCGGGGCACGGGAACAACGATCCTTTCCCGGCCGGACGCCGAAAGCCCTCAGCTGTCCGCCAAACGGGGTCCACTCCAGGACCCCCAGGCCCATGACCGTGCGGTTCAGCCCGCGCAAACCGTCGGCGTCGGCCGGCACCGGGTTGGGTACCGCACTCCTGCCTTGCGTGGGACGCGGGATGGCTCGCCGAGCAGCGCTCCCGGTGACGTCAGAGCTAGCAGACCCCGATGCAGGTGGGTCAATACCGGCCTTCTCGGTGGCGTCGTGAACCTTCCCAGGCTCGACGAACCAGGGGCGACCAGCCCGGGACCGCGTCCACCTACGTCGCGCGCGGCATACTGGAACTTGGTGACGAAGTCGGCCGACCAGATCGAGCTAGGGCGCACCGCCTGTGCGAACGGGGCCTGGCGGGACGCGTACGACGCGCTCTCCAAGGCTGACCGCAGCCGGGAGCTGAGCCCCGAGGACGTCGCCCGCCTCGCGACTGCCGCCTACATGTTGGGCCTGGAGGACGAGTTCCAGGCGAACCTGGAGCGCGTCCACCATAAGCACCTGCAGGCAGGCGACTGCCTGCCTGCCGCGCGGTCGGCGTTCTGGCTGTGCATGCACCTCTTCACCTCGGGCGAGGTGGGTCAGGCGACCGGTTGGCTGGCACGTGCCGAGCGGCTGGTGGCGCGTGAGCAAACCGACTGCGTCGAGCGTGGTTACCTGCTGCTGCCGATGATGTTCGAACGCGAGGCCGCCGGCGACCTGGAGGCGGCCGAAGACCTTGCCGGGCAGGCGGTCACCTACGGTGAGCGCTTCGCCGACGCCGACCTGTTCGCCCTCGCTGCGCACTCACGCGGGCATCTGCTGATCCAGATCGGCAGCGTCGACGAGGGCTGCCGGCTGCTTGACGAGGCGATGGTGTCGGTGACCAGCGGCGAGCTCTCTCCGAACGTCAGCGGCATCGTCTACTGCGGAGTGATCCTCGCCTGCCAGGACGCCTTCGATCTCCGACGCGCGCGCGAGTGGACGGCTGCGCTCTCGCGCTGGTGCGAACGACAGCCGGACATGGTGGCCTTCACCGGCCGCTGCCTCGTGCACCGCGCCGAGATCCTCCAACACGACGGCGCGTGGGAGCAGGCGATGCAGGAGGCACAGGTCGCCGTCGGGCGCTGCGCTGCCGGAAACAACCGCAGGGCCGAAGGCGAGGCCGCGTACATCCAGGGCGAACTGCATCGCCTGCAAGGCGACCCGGGCGCGGCTGAGCAGTCCTACCGCGAAGCCGGCCGTTGCGGCCGAGAGCCTCAGCCCGGCCTCGCTCTTCTGCGGGTCTCCCAGGGCGAAATCGGTTCGGCGGACGCCTCGATCCGGCGAGCGCTGGAGGAGGCGACCGATCGCGCGCGGCGCGCGGCGCTACTGCCTGCAGCCGTCGAGATCGCGCTTCTGGCGGGCGACACCAAGGCGGCAGGCGGCGCGTGCGCGGAACTCGATCAGATTGCCGCCGGCCACGAGCGCGGCATACTCGGCGCCGCCGCCGCGCAGGCCCGCGGAGCGCTGCAACTCGTCGAGGGCGATGCGAGTGCGGCGCTCCTCTGCCTGCGCCGGGCGGTCGAAACCTGGGAAGAACTGAGAGCGCCATACGAGTCAGCGAGGTCGCGCGTGCTGCTCGCGCTCGCCTGCCGCGATCTCGGCGACCAAGATGCCGCCCGCCTGGAGCTCGACTGCGCACGGGACATCTTTACCCGCCTCGGAACCGCGGACGGAGGCGGAATCACGTCGATCAGCAGGGGCACACAGCCACCCGACGGACACGACCTCACCGACCGCGAACTCGAGGTTCTGCGCCTGATCGCCGCGGGAGACACCAACAGGGCGATCGCGGCGGAGCTCGTCATCAGCGAGCGAACCGTCCATCGCCACGTCAGCAACATCTTCGCCAAGCTCCGCGTCTCATCGCGCTCGGCTGCGACCGCATACGCGTACGAGCACGACCTGGTCTGAATTGCCCACGCCCATCGTGCGGCGGATTTGGGCGTTTCTGCCGATGCGCGGCAGAGCGCAGCGCTGGAAGCTGCATTCATGACCACCTCGACCCGAACAGCTCGCGCGGCCCTTCCGCTGGAGGAAGACCTGCGCCGCCGCGTTCTCGCTGAACTGCCTGTCACGGACCGGCGCCCGCGCGTGGCGGGTATTCCGACGGCGATTCTCGAGGCCGGCGAGGGTCCGCCGATCGTCCTGCTGCATGGGCAGGGTGAGTTCGGCGCCACCTGGATGCGCGTCATACCCGCGCTGGCGACGACACACAGCGTGATCGCACCCGACCTGCCCGGTCACGGCGCGACAGAGCTACCCGACGCCGACCTCAGTGTGGACCTCGTCCTGAACTGGCTGGCGGCGGTGATCGAGCAGACTTGCACGTCGGCCCCGGTCCTCGTCGGGCACGGTCTCGGCGGCGCGCTCGCGGCGCGATTCGCGGCCGCGCATCCCGACGATGTCGAGGCGCTCGTTCTCGTCGACTCACTCGGGCTCGCACCGCTGCGCCCGTCCGCTCGGTTTGCCCTCGCGCTCGTCCCGTTCATCGTCCGGCCGACCGAAGGCACCCAGCGGCGGCTGATGCGGCGCTGCATGGCCGACCTCGACGGCCTTCGCGCGAAGATGGGCGAGCGACTGGACGTGCTCGAGGCCTACGCACTCGATCGCGCGCAGAATGGGCAGACGGGCACCGCGCTGCGCCGCATGATGCCCAAGCTCGGCCAGCCCGAGATCCCTGCGCAGGAACTGGCGCGCATCGCCGCCCCGACCACATTGATCTGGGGCCGCGACGACCTCTTGGTCCGGCTTTCGGTGGCCGAGAACGCAAGCAATCGCCACGGCTGGCCGCTGCACGTGATCGAGGGCGCCCGCGACGATCCGGCGGTCGAACAGCCCGAGGACTTCATGAGCGCCCTGCGCGCGGCGCTCGACGATAGCGAGGTCGAGCGATGACCCTGCCGACGCACGGGCGCGAGCCGACCCCGACGCACGACAGCGCGGTAGAGCGCTGCGAGACGGTGATCATCGGCGCCGGCCAGGCCGGTCTGGCAGCCGGCTACCACCTTGGCCGCCGCGGCCGTTCGTGCGTGATCCTGGAGACAAAACCGCGTATCGGCGATGTCTGGCGTGATCGCTTCGACTCGCTGCGCCTGTTCACCCCCGCCCGTTACGACCGCTTGCCCGGAATGCGGTTTCCGGGCCCCTCCTGGTCGTTCCCGACCAAGGACCAGATGGGCGACTACCTGGAGGCGTACGCCACCCACTTCGACCTACCCGTGCGGACTGGCGTCACGGTCGGCCAGCTCTCCCGCAGCGGCGAGTGCTTCCTGATCCGCGCCGACTCTCACCTACTGGAGGCGGACAACGTCGTCGTCGCCTCGGGCACCTGGCAGTCACCCGTCACGCCCTCGCTCGCGGCCGAACTGGAGCCTGCGATTCGCCAACTGCACTCCGCCGACTACCGCAACCCCTCTCAGCTTGCCCCGGGGCCGGTGCTCGTCGTCGGAGCCAGCCATTCGGGCGCGGACATCGCCTACGAAGTAGCGGGCCGCGGCCACAAGACGATCCTGTCCGGCAGGATCCATGGCGAGGTCCCGTTCCAGATCGAAGGCAGGCCGGCACGGGTGTTCACGCGCGTTCTGTGGTTCATGGCCAACCATGTGCTCACGCTGCGGACACCGATCGGGCGAAAGGCCAGCGCTGAGATCAGGATGGGCGGCGGCCCGCTGCTGCGCATCAGGAGCCGAGACCTGGCCGCCGCGGGCGTCGAGCACACCGCGGCGAGGGTCACGGGCGTCAGCGATGGTAAGCCGAGCCTCGCCGACGGTCGCGTCCTCGATGTTGCCAACGTCATCTGGTGCACCGGCTTTCGCAAGGACCTCGACTGGATCCGCATCCCGGTGACCGGCGATGACGCCTGGCCACAGCAGACGCGCGGCGTAGTCCCCTCCGTGCCGGGCCTCTACTTCGTCGGCCTGCCGTTCCTGCAGGCCTTCACCTCGATGCTCGTCGGCGGAGTCGGCAGAGACGCCGCACATGTCGCCAAGCACATCGCCGACAACCGGGCGGGCGCCTAGCTGTAGTTCCCAGGAGCGTTGGTCAGTCGTGAGCCGGGTGGTTTGTGGCTGAGGCTGCCGTGTGGTCGTTTGAAGTTGTAGTGCATGAGCCAGGCGTCGAGAGCCTGGGCTCGTTCAGCGCTCGAGTTGTAGGTGCGGCCGTGGGCCCAGCGGCTGGTGAGTGTTTGGATGAAGCGTTCGGCCTTGCCGTTGGTGCGTGGCCGGTATGGCCGTGTGCGTGGCTGACTCGTGCATTCGGTGCCTGGTCACGTCGACTCCCACGGTTTACGGTCGTCTGACCTACTCGGAGGAGGGCAAGATGCTCCGCAGGATTCGCAGTCGCCTGACCTACGCCAACGTCATGTCGACGGTCGGCGTGTTCATCGCATTGGGTGGCGTCAGCTATGCGGCGGTGAAGCTGCCGAAGAACAGCGTCGGTCCCGCGCAGATCAAGAAGAACGCCGTCACCGGCTCGAAGGTCAAGAGCAGTTCGCTCACGGGGTCAGACATCAAGAACAGTTCGCTCCGGGGCGGCGACATCAAGAACAGCTCGCTCACCGGCGCTGACATCAAGAACAAGTCGCTGACGGCAGCGGACTTCAACGGCACCGTGCAGGGCGTACCGGGACCGCAGGGAGTTCCCGGACCACAGGGGGCAGCCGGAACACCGGGGGCATCCGGACCACAGGGTCTCCCGGGACCGCAAGGCAGCAAGGGAGATGAGGGCGACAGCGGGCTGCCCGGGCCGGCAGGCGCTTTGCCGTCGACTGGGGCGCTGCTGGACATCGGCGGCGGCCTCGGGTTGGTGCTCAGCACAGCCGGCCTTTCTCAGGGGCGTGGGCGGGGGGAGGGTCCGCTGACGCTGACCGAGCCGAAGCGGATTATCGCGAGCGCGTCACTCGAGGTGCAGGACTTCAGTCCATCCGACCCCCCCGTTGACAACTCTGTGAGCTGCCTCTTCCGGGCCCGTGACCAAATCGGGACGGCGACTGACTTCCCGAACCGGCCTCCGGGCGAGCGCTGGCCTGAGGGTTATGCGGTCACCCACGCGATCGTCGGCTATATCGACCTCCCGCCAGGTACGTACCAGATCGAGGTCTTCTGCACGGGCACTGGGAACGCCTACGCCGAACGGGGTGCCCTGACGGCGATCGTCGCCGACACGTAGATCAGCCAATTGGCGGCGCCAACCCGCAACGTGCGAATGCCAGGACGCGCACGCTCGCGGTCGCTTTGGCTCCTGCTTTGCATGGAGGCTGTTGCACAAACCAATCTGGTCGACGCGCTCCGCGTCTTCGGACATCAGGCCGCTCTCGGAAGGATGCCGGAGGCCGTGGGGCGCCCGTAGGCGAGGTCGACTTCCCGGGCCCTCAGGCAAGAACGGGTTTACGCAACGGCCTCCATTCAAAGCAGAAGCGGCGTTCGGGGCGTAGGCTCGCGACCTTCGACGAACGCGATCAGGAGGACGATCAGATGGCAACTGCCCGCAAGAGCACCACACGAGGCCCGGCCACCGCACGCGGTGCTGACGTGACGAAGGCGCTCGACGCGCTCAACGACGCGACCACGCGTGCGCAGACTGCGGCCAAGGCGATCCGCGCTGATCTCGGTCGCTCGCCGCTGCGGGCGGACCTTGTCCGCAATGTCGAGCGACTCGCGCGCGACCTTCACCGCGATGCCAGCAAACTCGATCGCGCCGTGCGCTCAGACGTACGCAAAGCCATCAGCGCCAAGAAGCCCGCCGCCAAGAAGTCCGCGGTAAAGAAGCCCGCGGTAAAGAAGGCCGCGGCAAAGAAGACGACAGCCGCCAGGCGCTCTGGCAGTCGCGCGGCTTGAAGCGCAGAAAGGACGCCGTGTCATGAAGTTCGAGATCTACCCCGACAAGGCTGGCAAGTACCGCTGGCGCCTGGTTGCCAACAACGGTCAAACGATCGCCAGTTCCGGCGAGTCGTTCTCGTCCCACGCCAACGCCAAGACGGCCGCCGAGAACGTCCGCGAGAAAGCGGGCAGCGCAGACATCGTCGAAGCAGACCAGTAACCGCAACAGCCGCGGCAGCTGTTGGCGTTGTATCGGGGTCCGGCGGCACGTGCGGCGGGGCGGGCGGCCCGCTGCGATCACGGTCTCGGACTTCCTCCCATGTCGGTGGCGGGAGCGGGTATGCGCAGGACGCTCACGTCCGCAGGAGCAGGGTCGGCGTCCGTGTCACGGTCCGGCCCGACTTCGTCAGCAGGCGCGCAAGCAGGGTGCCGCGAAGCGCTCGCGCCCGCCATAGCCGCGCGCGCGCCGCGCGCTTTAGCGCGACGCGCACATGGCGTCGCTCCCGCGTCGATCGCGTGAGCTTGATGCGGCGCGTGCCCAGCGAACGTCCGGAGCGGTCACGGACGGAGAGCAGCACCGTTCCCGTGCGGCCCGCGCCGAGATCGAACTCGACGTAGCGCCGACGGCGCATGTGCAGCCTCGTGGGGTCGGCGCCGCCGCTCGGGTCGCCGTAGAGCCATACGCCGCGCCGCGGCGGGCACCCGTCTGGCGCCGTCGCCGGACTCACGGGGCAGACGTCCCGCACGTCCGGGGTGCGGTCCCGGTCGCGGTCATGCGTCGATGACGGGAGCGGCTCCGGGCATCCGTCGGTCCCGCGCGACGGGTCGTCGGGGCAGAGATCGAGAGCCCCCCGGATGCCGTCGCCGTCGCCGTCATCGCCGGCCGGCGGCGGTCCGAAGAAGACCCACGGCGGCCCGTAGTCTCGGCTGACCGGCCAGTCGCCGACCCGCAGGTTCGCCAGGCAGACGCCGATGTCCGTCCCGACGCCGCCGCCGGCCAGCGTCGGGGCCGTCATCGTCCAGGTGACCTCGCGGCCCTGTGCCGCGAACGAGCGCGCGACAGCGATGCCCGGCACGGGCGCCCCGCGGGCGCGGACCCGCGACGCGCCACGCCCCGGATCCAGGTCGGCCGTGAGACTAAGGGCGAATCCGGCGCGGCCGTCCCCGCAGTCGCTGTCGCCGGCGTTTTCGTTGACGAAGCTCTCAGCGAGGCTCACGGAGATCGGGACCGACTGCCCGCCGACGACCGGCCCGTAGAACCGCAGCGAAACGACCCAGGCGCCGGACGTGTCGTAGCTGCTGCGCACGAACTGCAGGTCCCGTCCCGGGGTCGCAGGAAGGTCACGCGCGTCCGACTCTGCGCCGACAGTCACCGCTGCACCGGCTGGCGTCGCCAGCGCGAGCGCCGCGATGGCGACGACCAGACAGCCCGCTGCCCGCGTCAAGAGCACGAGGTTGATTGTCGTGGAGCCAGCTCCGACGCGCAACTCATCCAGTCCTACCGCCAGACGAGTTCGAAGCTCTCTACGCTGCCCATACCGAGACCACTCTCCCCTTCAGATGAAGAAGGGAAACCAAGAAACCCGGACTCCGCGCAACCCGGGACGGCTCACTGCGCGCCTGCTGTTGTTGCGGGTGTAGGGGTCGCGGGTGGCGTTGCGGTGAGGCTGGGTTGTGGTTGTTGGTGTCGGGGGTAGGGTTGCTGGATGCGTCGCTTCTTCAGGGTTGTCGGGTTGTTGGTGGTGCTTGGGAGCGTGGGGGTGGTGTTTGGTGTGGCGTCGGCGGTGGCCTTTCAGGGGCCGTGGTTGGCGCCGGTTGACCTTTCAGCCACCGGCCAGGACGGGGAGGAACCGCAGGTGGCGGCCGCGGCGGACGGCACCACGACGGCGATCTGGCGGCGCTCGGACGGCACGGACGACATCGTGCAGGCGAGCACGCGGCCGGCGGGCGGCGTGTTCGGCGCACCGGTCGACCTGTCAGCCACCGGCGAGGACGCGCAGGAACCGCAGGTGGCGGCCGCGGCGGACGGCACCACCACGGCGATCTGGTCACGCTCGGACGGCACGGAGCGACATCGTGCAGGCGAGCACGCGGCCGGCGGGGGGCGCGTTCGGCGCACCGGTCGACCTGTCGGCCACCGGCGAGAGCGCGGATAGGCCGCAGGTGGCGGTCGCGCCGGACGGCACCACCACCGTGGTCTGGCGGCGCTCGGACGGCACGGACGACATCGTGCAGGCGAGCACGCGGCCGCCGGGGGGCGCGTTCGGCGCACCGGTCGACCTTTCAGCCACCGGCGAGAGCGCGTGCTAGCCCGCAGGTGGCGGTCGCCGCGGACGGCACTACGACCGTGATCTGGCGGCGCTCCAACGGCACGAACGACATCGTGCAGGCGAGCACGCGGCCGCCGGGGGGCGCGTTCGGCGCACCGGTCGACCTGTCGGCCACCGGCCAGGACGCCGACAGCCAGCAGGTGGCGGTCGCGCCGGACGGCACCACCACCGTGATCTGGCGGCGCTCCAACGGCACGAACGACATCGTGCAGGCGAGCACGCGGCCGCCGGGGGGCGCGTTCGGCGCACCGGTCGACCTTTCGGCCACCGGTCAGACCGCCGGTGACCCGCAGCTGGCGGTCGCGCCGGACGGCACCACCACCGTTATCTGGTCACGCTCCAACGGCACGAACTTGATCGCCCAGACGAGCACGCGGCCGCCAAGTAGCGCGTTCGGCGCACCAGTCGACCTGTCCGCCAGCGGCCAGAACGTGTTTGACACGCACGTCGCGGTCGCGCCGGACGGCACCACCACCGCGATCTGGCGGCGCTCCAACGGCACGCACTACATCACCCAGGCGAGCACGCGGCCACCGGGGGGCGCATTCGCCGCCGCGGTCGACCTGTCCGCCAGCGGCCAGAACACGCAGTACCCGCAGGTGGCGGTCGCGCCGGACGGCACCACCACCGCGATCTGGCGTCGCTCCAACGGCACGAACCAGATCGTGCAGGCGGCGTTCACCACGAGCCCGCCACCGCCACCGCCCGCCACCGCCGCCCCCACCCCCACCGCCACCGGTGACGCCACCGCCACCGCCGGTGACAGCGCCGGCTCCGGCGCCGGTCGTGGTTGTTGTGCCGAAGCGGGTGTCGGTCACGTCGGTCGCTTCTGTGCTCGCGGCGAAGGTGTGTTTCAGTCGCCGTTCGTTCCCGATCCGGCTTCGTCGTGTGAAGGCGGGCAAGATCGTCAAGGCGCAGATCAGGCTGAACGGCAAAGAGGTTCGCACCGTGACGGGCAAGGCGTTGGGGTTGCCGATCAATCTGCGCGGACTGCCGAAGGGCAAGTTCGTCGTTGAGATCGTCACGACCGACGCCAAGAACAAGAGGGTCGTCGGCAGGCGCACGTATCGCACCTGCACGCTCAAGCAGCTCGCCGGCCTGATCCGCAAGCAGATCGCCGCGTCGGGGAAGGCGGGCAGGATTCGGGCGCTGCTCAAGCGCAAGGGCTTCGCGCGCTCGTTCAGGGCACCCGCAAACGGCAGCATCGTGATCAGCTGGTACCAACTGCCGCGCGGCGCCCGGTTGTCCAAGCGCGCCAGGCCCAAGCCCGTTCTGATCGCCCGTGGAACGCTCAAGCGCGCCGTGGCCGGCAAGAAGAAGACCGTGCGGATCAAACTCACCAAGGCCGGCAAGCGCCTGCTGCGACGCTCCAAACGGGTCAAGCTGACCGCACACGGCGCGTTCCGCGAAACCGGCAAGAAACGCATCACCGCAACCAAGACTTTCACGCTACGACGCTAGACCGACCACGCGCCCGCGCACACCCCGGTCTGCGGGGCGGAGCGATGCCCGGGGTTCAGCACCGGCCATACCCGCCTGCCATGCAAAGCAGAAGTGAGGACCGAGTCCAACCTCACGCCGAGCGGCGGGGTCATGGCGGGACGCGGGACGGGAGGGACGGCGGCTCGCAGGTCTCCGGGGCGACCTCGATCCACGCGCCCAACGCTGGGGATCCTGGCGCCGGTACCGCGGGCTGCACCACGAGTCTCTTCATGGCACCGCGGCGAGATCCCAGGGACACCGAGAGCCCCGTTCACACGGGGCCCCCGTCACATCGGGGAGACAGGATTTGAACCTGCGACCGCCCGGCCCCCAGCCGAGTCGCCGGCTGTCACATGCGTCCGCCGTGCGTGACGGGGTCCCACTCGTCCCCGGAATCTGGCTCGCTGAACGCATCCGCTGGGAGCTGCGTTTCAAGCGCGTGCGGTCAGAGCAGGTTCCGCGGGATCGCCGCAGCGCGCGCCGTAGTTTCCCCGTTGCGCGAGCCGACGCGCCTCGGCGATCATGGGCCGATGAGCGGCGCGATGCCGCCGGCGCTGATCGAGCTGTCCGGCGTCGAGAAGACCTACCGGATGGGCCAGGTCGATTCCCGCGCGCTGCGCGGCGTGGACCTGGCGATCGGCGCCGGGGAGATGGTCGCGGTCGTCGGCCCGTCCGGGAGCGGCAAGTCGACGGTCCTCAACATGATCACGGGGATCGACCGGCCGACGGCCGGCACGGTCCGGTTCGACGGCCGGTCGCTCGGCGAGCTGAGCGAGGAGGACCTGGCGGTCTGGCGCGGCGCCAACGTCGGGATCATCTTCCAGTTCTTCCAGCTGCTCCCGACGCTCTCGGCGCTCGAGAACGCCGTCCTCCCGCTCGACTTCCTGCGGCGCGGCCCGAGGCGCGAGCGCTACGAGATCGCGCGGCGCAACCTCGAGCTGGTCGGGCTCGCGGACAAGGCCGACCACCTCCCCGCCGAGCTTTCCGGCGGCGAGCAGCAGCGCGTGGCGATCGCCCGCTCGCTCGCGGCCGACCCGCGGCTGATCGTGGGCGACGAGCCGACCGGCAACCTCGACACGGTCACGGCCGCGGAGATGTTCGAGCTGCTCCAGCGGCTGAACCGCGAGGGCAAGACGATCCTGTTCGTCACCCACGACCGCGAGCTGGCGGCCCGCGCGCAACGGGTGGTCGAGATCCGCGACGGCCGCGTGGTGGGCGGCTGAGGGCCGGAATGCTCCCGGCCTCGCTGCGCAAGTCCGTCACCGACCTGTCGCGGCGGCGGGCCCGGACGGCGTTCAGCGTCGCTGACGCTCGCGATCGCGGTGGCGAGCATCTCGTTCCTGGCGATCCCGTCGTTGATCGACCGCGCGATGCAGAACGAGGTCCGGGCCGGCCGCCTCGCAGACGTGACGATCGAGCTGCGGCCGGTGGGGCTGAGCGACGAGCAGCTCGGCGCGCTGGCGGCGATCCCGAACGTGGCCGCGGTCGAGCCGCGCTCGAGCGCCGACGTACGCGTGCTCGTCGGCGCGCGGCGGGCGCCCGCGCGGGTGATCGGCGTGCGCGACTTCGCGCGCCAGGGGGTGGACGTCGTGCGGCTCGAGTCCGGGTGCGTTCCCGGGGCCGGGCGAGCTGCTCGCCGACGTCCAGAACGCGAACGTCGACGTCTACGACGGCGCCGCCGGTGACACGCTCACCGTGGTCGGCCCCGGCGGTGAGCGCGCCCTTCGCCATCAGCGGGCGAGGGCGCACCCTGCCCGGCGGAGAGCAGGTCCAGGACGAGAACGTGATCGTCCTCTACGCGCCCGCGACACCATCGCGGCGCTGAGCGGCGACCCGGGCTACGGCGCGCTCGCGCTGCGCCTGCGACGACCCGAGCCCGGGCGGGCGGCAGGACGGTGGAGGGCGTGCGCCGCTGCCTCGAGACGGTCCCCGGCTTCGCCGGCTTCGCCGACCTCCCGGAGATCCGCGCGCCTGGTGACTGGCCCGGGCAGGACCGACACCGAGGCGTTCGCCGAGTTCCTGAGCGTGATCACGATGCTGGCGCTGCTCTCGGCGATCGTCCTGATCTCGAACACGATGAGCACGCTCGTGGCCGAGCAGACGGGCGAGATCGCGGTGATGCGCGCCGATCGGTGCCCGCCGGCGCCAGGTCGCGCTCGTCTACGCGCGGACGGCGCTGCTGCTCGGCGCGCTCGGGGCGCTCGTCGGGACGCTGCTCGGCATCGGGCTCGCCTACCTGCTGGCGCGCTACGTTCGGCCGCCAGTTCTGGGCGATCGACGTCGGGTTCGGCGTCGACCCGCCGTGGTGCTGGTGAGCATCCTCGCCGGCGTCGCGGCGCCGCCGCTCGCGGCGCTCCCGGCGATCCGCCGCGGCCTGCGGGTCGACCTGCGTGAGGCGCTCGAGGCCAGCGGCTCGGCGGTCGGCGGCCAGGGCGCCACCGACCGCGCGCTGCGGCGCGTCGCCTTCCTGCCGCCGGCCATGCAGCTCGGCCTGCGCAACGCCGGGCGGCGCAAGCGTCGCAGCCTGGCCACCGCGGTGATCGTCGCGCTCGCCGTGGCCAACCTGCTCGCCACGCTCGCCCTCGCACGGGCGGCGACCGAGGGCACGCGCACGTCGTGGGGCGACCACCTCGAGGACGTGCAGGTCTCCACCGCGGGCGCGCTCTTCGACGAGCGCGCCGCGAGCGTCCTGCGCACGACGCCCGGCGTCGCCGAGGCCGAGCCGGTGCTCGAAGAACACCGTCGAGCTCGACGGCCGCGAGGCGTTCGTCTGGGGCGTTCGAGCGCGAGCCGCTACTTCCGCTACCGGCTGACCGCGGGGCGCTGGTTCAGCGCGGCGGAGGAACGCGCCCGCGAGCGCGTCGCGGTGATCGAGCGCAACCTCGCGCAGCTCGCCGGCGTCGACGTCGGCGACGTGGTCACGCTCACCACGGCGGCCGGCGACGCGCGCTTCCGGATCGTCGGAATGGCGAAGAACCAGCAGGAGGACGGGACCGCGATCTACGTGCCGCTGACGACCGCGCGGTCGGCTGCTCGGGCAGCCGACGGGCGCCAGCACCTACTGGCTCAGGACGACCTCGTCGGACGAGGCGTTCGTCGACCGGACCACGACGCCGCGTCGAGGACCGGCTGGCCGAACTCGGCTACGAGGTCGGCAGCGAGATCCGCTACGTCGCCGAGCGCGACGAGATCGCCGCCAACCGCTCGCTCACGACCACGATCGCGGTGCTCGGCTTCGTGATCGTCGCGATGAGCATGGTCGGCCTCGCGAACGCGATCACGACGAACGTACTCGAGCGCACCCGCGAGATCGGCATCCTGCGCAGCATCGGCGCGCGCGCGCCGCGACGTACGGCGGATCTTCACCACCGAGGGCGTCGCGCTCGCGCTCACGGGCTGGCTGCTCGGGATCCCGCTCGGCTACCTGCTCACCCGTCTGCTCGTACGGCTCGTGTGGGAGATCGTCGACGTCCGCATCCCGGTCGTCTACCCGCCCCGCGAACGTGCTGATCGCGCTCGCCGGGACGCTCGTGCTGGCGCTGCTGGTGCTCGCGCTGCCCGTGCGCCGCGCGGTGCGCTTCCGGCCCGGGGAGGCGCTGCGGTACTCATAGCGGTGTGAGGCCCCCTCGGCCCCGGCTCGATCGCGCACCGTCCGCCGAATAGCCACCGACGACGAGATGCTCGGCGTCGAGCACGTTCGCGTGTACCACCAGACCGGCCGCGGGCGCGGCTACCACTGGCGCGGCACCGCGATCCTCGCCTCCAAGGACCTCCCTAGCCCACGCCCATTTCCCAGGCGGGCAATCCATGCAAGAGCAGGGGTCCGACAGGCCTCACCCACCTGCGCGACCGCCCAGAAACGCAGCCAGACCCAGCCGAGCGCGCGCCCAACCACAGCGCGAGCGTCCGGCGATATGGCCCGAACGGTCGCTTCTGCCCTTCGTCCGGTGCGGGAGCGCGGCTGCGTCACGCGTCAGCTGCGCCGGCGACGCTCCGCGACACCGAGAATCTACTGTCGTCGGCCGGGCCTGCGTGCGCTTCCGTCCGGCGGGCCGATTGGTGGGACACCGCCGTCAGTTCAAGCCCTCTGGCGCCGTCGTCTCCCACCAGGTTCGAAGTAAGCAACTTTCGAGGCTTTACGAAACAGCCTCCATGGCAAGCGGGAGCGTCAGGAAACGGCGTAGAGGGTCCAGCGGTCGGGGATGCCTTTGAGTTCGTGCTCGCCGCGGTCGGCGAAGGTGAGCTCGCTTCCGATGACCAGGTCGCGGACGGTGCGGGAAACCAGGATCTCGCTGGCTTGTGCGAGGCTCATGATTCGCGCAGCGAGGTGCACTGCGAGTCCGGCGACGTCGTCGCTGCTGCGTTCGACTTCGCCGGTGTGCAGCCCGCTGCGCAGGTCGAGTCGGAGGTCGCGCGCGTCGTCGATGATGTGCTGCGCGCAGCGGACGCCCTGGGCGGGGCCGGTGAAGAGCGCCAGTACCCCGTCGCCGGTCGTCTTGACCGTCTGGCCGCCGTGGTCGCTGACGGCGGCGCGGGTGTCGGCGAGGTGGCGCTCAAGAGTGTCGGCCCAGGCTCGGTCACCAGCGCGCGCAGCGCGTCTCGTGGACTCGACCAAGTCGGTGAACAGGACGGTCGCAAGCATGCGGTCGGTGACCGCTGTTGGCGAGGCTCCCGTGACGAACTCCTCGACGATGTCCGCCAGCAGATCGCCATCGAGTGCAAACGGCGTGGCGGCGTCGCCGGGAATCTCCCGGAACTCTGCCCCGGGGATCAGTTCGGCGAAGTGGCGCGCCTGTTCAGAGGTGGTCATCGCGAGGTCGCGTGGATGGAGCACGAGCGTCGGTGTTCGCACCGAGGGAAGCGCCTGGCTGATGTCGCTGGTCAGCGACATGCGCAGCAGCCGTGCAGCCTGCCTGGGAGAGATCGACGACTGGAAGTACCGCGTAAGGCGGTCGCTCTGTACCGGGTCTGTCGCCCACCGCGGCGCGTAGGACGAGACGAGCGCGAAGCCCGGCCAGTCGTCGAGCTGTGTGATGGCTCGCGCTGCGTCCTCGGCGAACTCCGGGGCTGCTGCAGCGGCGCCACGCACGGTCGGCGCGATCGCGACGAGGCCACCGACACGGTCCGGCCGGGTCGCGGCAAGCAGCGCGAGCGATCGCGAACCATCGAGGCTGCCTATCAGGGCCGGCCGCCGTGAACCGACTGCTTCGATCACAGCGAGCGCGTCGTCAGCATGAGCCTCGAGCGTCAGGTCGTCCCGGATCGGGTCCGACAACCCCGAGTCGCGACGGTCAAAGCGGATCACGCGCGCAAAGCGACCCAGGCGCTCGAACAGACGGACCGCCTCGGGCAACTGCCACACGGCCTCGACGTTCGAGGCCGTTCCGGTGTTGAACAGCAGGTCGTGATCACCCGAACCGTGAACCTGATAGGCGATCGCGAGCTCGCCGCTGCGCGCGTAGCGGGTCCTAGGTCGATCCACGACGCGAGCCTACCCCGGTCATGGAGACCCAACCACCATCAGCCACAGTTGACAACCCGTCCTCCTTCATAAGACGAAAGCAGAAGCGCGTCCCGGCAGCTGGCGAGCACCGCGTTGCGGACTTCCGCTTTCGCGTGAGGCTGTCGCGCAAAGTCCCGAAAGCGGCACACTTCGTACCTGGTGAGAGAGAACGTCGCCAGAAGGAACGAATCGACGACGCTGTCCCAACACTTGGCCGTTCTGAGCCGCTCGGGAGTGATGGTGTCCCACGGTGCATTGATGCACCGTTCCTCTGAGTGGTTTGTGCGACAGCCTCGCGTGCAAGCAGAAGCGCGTGACGCTGGCGGCGCACCCGCCGCAGGACGGTTGGACGCTGCTGGGCGCGGGTTGTTACGCGGGCCGGGCTGGCGCGCCTAGCTAGAGCCGCAGGCTGGTCTGTGACGAGTGCGATCGTCACCGGTGGACATGGGTGGTGTGGATAACGGATTGGGGTGATGCCATGACTCTTAGCGTGGTCTGTTGTTCGCCCCGTTCATGCAAGAACGCTCACAGACCCCATATTGAGGAGACAACCTCGATTCAAGGAGTTTTCTCATGGCCAGTGCTCGTAGCCGCACCCGTAGGTCCAACGCCAGGTCCCGCCAGCGCGCCCGTCCTTTGGGCCGGCAGCATCACGCTCGCGTGATTGGCGCCGTGGTAGCAGCCGCTCCGCGGCTGCTGGAGCGCCACTTCGCGCCGAACAGCTGCATGCAGGCCAGCCGCTTGACCGTTGAGGCTCTGCGAAGCGCTGGCCTACGCGCTGAGCCGTTTCAGGTCAGCGTGATGGCCTCAAATCCGGCGATGACCGCATGCCTGCAGGCCAACCCGAGCGCCACGCACAAAGAGATCATCGGCTGGGAGCGCTCGCACGGCGCTTGGTCAGTTGGTATCGGTGATGACCAACTGATCGTGGGGCCCAACGCCGCAACTCCGCCGAGCGGTTTCAACGGGCATGTCGTCGCGTTGGTGGAACGGCGCTACGTGGTCGATCTGACGCTGGGGCAGATCTCTCGCCCCCAGTTTGACATGTGGTTTGGGCCTACGTGCTTTGAGGTCGACCGCGACTGGCTGTCAGGCACTCGCGGTGTCATCGAGGTCAACGGTTCGCTGGTCAAGTACACCGCCCACCCTCACGAGCGCTCGTTCCTCAGGACATCGGCTTGGAGCGATCCGCAGGTACCGTCATTGGTTCGTGAATTGGCACGGCAAGTCACGGTGGCGCTCGCCGACGCGGCGTGAGGCGCCGGTCACCTCGGGGAGCTGAGAAGAGCAGCCGCACTAAGAGCGCTCGAGCCGGGGCGGACCGGCCGACGACAGGGCTTCTGAACCTCAGCCACCGTTTCGCGAGAGCCGCAGTAGGTTCAGAAGGACAGGCTCATCGCGTTGCACGCGAACCACAGCGAGCGAGCAATGAGTCCTGGCCTCGCGGTATCCGCAGCTGCCCCCAAGAGTGGGTGTGCAGCCGCATGCCGCGAGGCCAAGTCCGTCCCGGGACCATTTGTTCCTCGGTTCAAATCCGAGCGCCCCGATACGCGATGAACGCCGGGATCACGCTCGGGCCGCCAGGGCCCGGGCGCCCGGCTCCCCGGGTGCGGCGACTCGATGTGTCGGCGGGCGAGTCTCAGGAAGCGGGCTCGCGGTGCCAGAGCAGGAGCATTCCGGCGGCCGCGATGGCGCCGAGGACGGGAACCGCGCGACGCGCGGCGGGCGGCGACAGGACCAGCTCGAACAGCGGCACCGGATCGCCCAGGCGATCCTGAAGGCCGCCGAGCGGGCAATCACCCCGGTTGACCGTCACCACGGCGCCCTCGGCCAGCAGGGCGGCGACCGCGAGACGCAGCCTCCGGCTGCGGCGACCGGTCAGAGCACACCACCACAGCTCGACGATTGCGAGCAGGAAGCCGATGGCGACAACGCCGTGGAACGCGCGGAATGCGCGCGCCCCGGCCGACAGCCCGTTCGCCTCAGCCATCTCGCTCAGCGGCGCGCGAGAAGGGCGAACGTGCGGCGCGCCGTCTGCTTGCGCCGCTTTGCGTCGATCGCCGTCACGGAAACGCGGTAGCGGCCCGGAGCGAGCGTGGTCTTCGACGACAGGCGGCCGGCCAGCAGGATCCCGCGCGAGCCCTTGCGCAGCCGCATCGTTATCGCCCCGCGTACGGCGCGGTAGCGCTTGCTCCCGGCATCGCGCCGCGCGAACCTCAGGGTCACGCGCGCATTCCTGCTCAACGTGAGACGGACCGGCGCGTTGGCTGCCGAGACCTCAGCAGGGAGGCTGAACCCGGCGCGGATCCGCCGGTCTGTCTTGAGCCAGCGGATCAGCGGCTCCTTCTTGCAGACCAGCACGCGCTTGCCGGTCTTCTTGGAGCGACGCGCCACGCAGCGCTTGGTCCTCTTGCAGACGAGGACGCGCTTGCCGGTCTTCTTGGAGCGACGCGCCACGCAGCGCGTTGAGCAGGTGACCTTGCCGAGCACGACACGGCAGGATGAGGCAGAAGGTCCCTGCCCACCGTCGGCGGGGCTCGTGCCGGCGGCGCCGGAATCCGATGAGCCCTTGGTCACGATCGGTGAGAGCGGCGGTATCGGCGAGCCGACCTGGCGGAAGGAGGCATCCGCGTAGTAAGGCGAGGCGATCCCCGCCGCGAAGGCCTCCTGAGCGGATGGCGAGGTCTCGATCACCCAGTTCTCGCCGGAGTAGATGTCCTCCTTCTCGAACCACACGAAGCCCTTGACATTCGGGAAGTGCCGCGGCAGCTGCTCGGTGAGCATGTCAGTTATCCACGCGGCCTTCGATCCGTTCTTCTCCGTCGAAGCCGTCTCGCCGATCAGGATCGGCTTCGAGGGAGCGATCGCCTGGACCACGTCGTACGTGGAACCGAAGACGTCGGCGAACCATCTCCAGCCCCAACTCCAGTTGTAGCCGTCGATGCACGTCCAGTCGACATATTCGTCGCCGGGGTAGAGGTCCCGCAGGTTCGCCGAGCCCGGGTACTCGACGTTCGGGCACCAGACCCAGGTCGCGTTGTCGGCGCCCTCCTGGCGGAAGATGTTGCGCACGTGGCGCCACATCTTCACGAAGTCCCCGCGCTGGTTTCCGCTCTGGCCCTCCTCGTAGGGCCAGACACCGTCCAGGTTCATCTCCCAGTCGAAGATCAGGAAGAAAGGGCGACCCCAAGCGCGGGCATCGGCGGCCCACCGTCGCAGGTATGCGTCATATGCGCCGCCGGTGATCTTCGAGAGCTTGAACTCGGGCTGGTTCGGCTGCAGCGGTTGCGAGTACGACGCCCAACCGAACACGGGGATCGAGCCGCGCTGTCGGATCGCCTCCATCGGGCCGGCCGGAAACGGATGGAATGTGCACGGCGACTGATGGCAGTCCGCCCAGGGCAGCGAGTATTCGATCAGCGACATGCTCTTGCGCGTCATCGCCTCGAACCGATCGGCGGCCACCATGTCGTACGGGGGGGAACCCTCCGACAGGTGAGGGCCGATGTTCGCACCCCAGTAGACGGATGCCGCGCCGGCGGGCCCGGCGAGAGCCAATAGCAGGCAGATCGCGAGCAGCGCCGTCGCAAGAATGTTCGATGCTCGCTTCAACATTCGTGCGCACCGAGGGTACCCGGCCGTCTGCGCCGCTGACGCAGTGCGGACGAACGGCCCGCGCGCCGCACGGCGCGCGGGCCGTTCGTCCAGCCGCGCCTGGACGCCGCTCACAGGCGTTCCGGGTCAGGAAGGCGGCGCGTCGACGGCGCGCAGGCCGTCGAGACGCGCATAGTTGTTCGTCGTGTACCGAGAGGACCGGATGCCGGCGGCGAACGCGGCGGTCGCGGCCGCGCTCGTCTCGATCGGCCAATCCATCCCGTCGTCGTGCTTGTTGAACCACTGCAGTCCGCGGACCTTCGGGAAGGTGGTCGCGAGCGACTGGAACATGTCCGTTATCCACTGAGCCTTTGAGCCGCCCGCCTCGGTGCTCCCGGTCTCCCCGATGATCATCGGCTTCCCCGGGGCGATCGTCTCGCTGATCTCGTCGTAGCTGGTCCTGAAGAGCTCGGCGAAGGACCGGCGCGGGGTGTTCCAGTTGTACCCGTCCAGGCAGGTCCAGTCGACGTAGTCATCACCGGGGTAGAGCTCAGCGAAGGGCTGCATCCGCCTTCCGGGATCGATGTTCGGGCACCAGACCCAGGTCGTGTTGGTCGCGCCGACGCTGGTGAAGAGGTCATGGACGTGACGCCAGGCCGCCACGTATTCGCCGGGCTGGTTTCCGTTGACGCCCTCGCTCCAAGGGAACCAGCGGCCGTTCATCTCCCAGTTGAAGCGCAGGAAGAACGGGTGACCCCAGTTCCTGGCGGCGGTCGCCCAGGCCCTGATGTAGCTGTCGTGGCGACCGGCGAGCACGTCAGCCAGCTGGTACGCCGACTGGTCGCCGGAGACGGGGAGCGCGTTGTTGGCCCAGCTGAAGAACGGGATCGCGCCGCGGCTGCGGATCGTGCTGAACTCGCCTGCCGGGAAGGAGTAGCTCCTGCACGGGAGCGAATAGCAGTTCGCGAACGGGCTGGAGAAGTTCACGAGCGACAGGCGCTTGCCGGCGTGCTGTTCGAAGAGGTCGATCGCGCTCGTGTCCCACGGGGCCTCGGTGCCGGTCAGGTGTGAGCCGATCCAGGCGCCCCAGTAGACCGGGCCCGGGTCGGGTGCCGTGGCCAGGTGGGGCGCGGGGACCGGGTCGCGGCTGGGGACCGGCGCGGCGCCGGCGGGTGGCTGCGGGCTGCTTGTCGGCTGCACGGCGGCGGCCACCGTCGCGCTGGGCGCCGGTGAGGCGGGGGCCGCAACCGGAGCCGGCCGCTGGACCGCTCGTCGCCGCGCCGGCCGCTTCTTACGGGCGAGCTTGACCACTCGCAGTCGCGTCGTCCTGACGCCTGCGCTGTTGCTGCAGCGCCGAGCCGGCTTCCGGCCCCGGCGTGCCTTCTTGGAGGCCTTGCAGCGGCAGCGTCGGGCTCGCTTCGGGCCGCGGGGTGCCTTCTTCGAGGACTCGCATTGACCGGTCGTGCCGGCCCGGCTCTTCGCCGCGGCCTGGGCAGGCCCGGGCGCCGAGGTCAGGGCGAGCGCCGAGACGATCGCAAGGGCAGCGAACCCGAGGCCTGTTGCTGAGTTCCGCACCGCTCCGGGTGTCGGCGGCGGCGGCGGGTTCTGCCAGCCCAGCCGGAAGCTCTGCGGAGCTTCTGGACGCATGTTGGCTGGAAAATGCGCCGAACGGCGGTATCGTCACGATCAGCGGTGGACCAGGATGGACCCTGGTCACATCGAGACTTCGAAGCACGGATGCTCCGAACGGTCCCGTCGCCGGGTTCCGCGGAGTCGCGAAGGGGGCGGTTTTGTGTCGAATGCAGTGGCGGTGAAGCCTCGAGACGAGGCGCAGGGAGACATCTCGCAGGTGCTGCCGGGGCGCGGGATGCGCCGCGTGCGGCGCGAGCCGCGGGTCAGTGTCGTGATTCCCACTCTCAACGAGGCGGAGAACCTGCCGCACATCCTGCCGCGGCTCAATCCCGAATACGAGCTTCTGATCGTCGACGGTGACTCGAGCGACGGCACCGTCGAGACGGCGCTCGCCCTGCGCCCGGATGCACGGATCGTGCAGCAGCCGCGGCAAGGCAAGGGCAACGCGCTGATCACGGGATGGGAGGCGGCGACCGGCGACATCGTGGTGACGCTCGACGCCGACGGCTCGGCACTTCCCGAGGAGATCCCCGCGTTCGTGGCTGCTCTGCTCGGCGGCGCCGACTATGCGAAGGGCTCGCGCTACATCGAGGGCGGCGGCAGCGCCGACCTGACGTGGCTGCGCAGCACCGGGAACCGCCTGCTGGGCGCGACCGTGAACCTGCTTTTCGGGACCCGCTACAGCGACCTCTGTTACGGCTACAACGCGTTCTGGCGCAGTTGCGCGGACGACCTCGCCTGCGAGGCCGATGGATTCGAGATCGAGACCCTCATGCACATCCGCGCCGCCCAGGCCGGGCTGCGGATCGCCGAGGTCGCCAGCTACGAGGAGGATCGCCTGCACGGATCGAGCAACCTGCGTCCGTTTCGCGACGGCCTGCGGATCCTGCGCGTCATCATGAGAGAGCGCCTTGGAAGCCGGCGGCGCGAGGAGACCAGCGTTGACGCGACCCGGTCCGCTGTGCTCCACCACGTTTCAGAGACCGCGCTAGCAGCCGCAGGCGAGGCGGCGCTTCGGCACCCGGCTTCGGGATCGCCCCCGTGCTGGGCGCCTGAGCCACTGGTTCAATCCGCGGATGTCGTCACCCGGCAACGGTGGTCAGTCGTCCGGGCGCGCCGATCCCGATCCGGACTCGGGCCTCGCGCGGTACCTGCTGACGAGCACGGCCGCGAACTACGCCGGCCAGATCGTCATCCTGCTGGTCTGGTTCTTCCTGACGCCGTTCATCCTGGACCAGCATCGGCGCCACGCAGTACGGCCTGTGGGTGCTCGTGGCGTCGTTCCTCGCATACGGGAAGCTGTTCGACCTCGGGGTCAACGACGCGATCGTCAAGTACGTCGCCGAGCATCGCGCGCGATCCGACAGCGAGACGGCGTCGAGTCTGGTCGCGACCGCGCTCTGGATCTACGCCGCTCTCGGAGCCGTGGTGCTCGTGCTGGGCGTCGCTCTCGCCGAGCCGCTCGTAGCTCTCTTCAACGTTCCGCCGGCCGAGGTCGACACCGCCGTCTGGCTCGTGCGGATCACGGCGCTCGGGCTGGCCGTCGAGCTTCCCGCAGGGGCGGCCTTCGCGGTGCTGAGGGGCCTGCATCGCTTCGATCTGATGAATCTCATCGGGTCCGCGGCGATGCTCACGCTCGCCGCCGGGACGGTGGTGGTGCTGCTGCTCGGCGGTGGGGTCCTCGGCATGGCGGCGATCACGATCCCGCTGACGCTGCTGTGGCAGGTTCCGGCATTGCTCGCGATCCGTCGCACCGCACCCGATCTGCGCTTCGGGCTGCGCGGCGCCAGACGCGAGCACCTGCGCTCGGTCGCGTCGTTCGGGACCGCGCTCTTCGGGCTCAACCTGGCCGGGACCGTCAAGACGAAGACGGACGAGATCGTGATCGGCGCGTCCCTGCCCGTCGCCGCGGTCGCCCCGTACTCGCTCGCGAGGCGGCTGAGCGAGCTTCCCGAGATGCTCACCTTCCAGTTCGCAAAGGTCCTGCTGCCGCTGACCTCGCGGCTGCAGGCGGAGGGACGCAGCGAGCTGCTGCGCGGTGTCTTCGTGAACTCGAGCCGGCTGACGCTCGGGGTGTTCGTCGCAGTCGGCATCCCGATCGTGGTGTTCGCCAGGGCGCTGCTCGTGGCGTGGGTCGGCGACGACTACGCGAAGGACGCGATCGTCGTCGTGATCCTCACCTGCGCCGGTCTGGCGGAGGTGGCGATGTATCCGGCCGTGTTCATGCTCCAGGGGATGGATCGTCACCGCCCGCTCGTGGCCTTCGCGGCCGGTTCGGCGACGCTGAATCTGGTCCTCTCGGTGCTCCTCGTCGACTCGCTCGGCGTCAAGGGCGTCGCGCTCGGGACGCTGATCGCCACCGGCCTGGAGATGCTTCTGGTGCTGCCGTTCGCGCTGCGGGCGACACGGCGTCGGTGCGGGTCGTTTCGCGCGCGACGCGCTCGCTGCCGGCCGCCGTGTCGGCGCTGCCGGCCGGCAGCACTCCTGCTCGTGCTGCGTGAGGTGGTCGCTCCGGACACGCTGCTGACGATCGCGCTGGTCAGCTGCGCGGGCGTCGTCGTGTACGCAGGATGCTTCCTCGCGTTCCCGCAGGCGCGCCACGAGCGCGCGATTCTGCGCGGTGCGCGCGAGCTGGGCTGGGCGCGCGACGCCGCTCGCCGCTCTTGATCATCCGTCCAACGCCCGTAGCGCGCCGCAGGGCGCTCTCGGTACGCTGAAGCGATGGACGACCGGCCAAGGAAGGCCCTGCTCGCCGCGCTGGCGGGCGCTGGTTCTCGGCGTCTCGGGAGTCGCCGGCACCGCGCAGGGGGCGGTCAGCCTCCCGCCCGGTTTTCAGCTGCGCACCGCCTTCTCGGGGCTGGTCCAGCCGACCTCTGTTCGCTTCGCCCCGAACGGTCTCGTGTTCGTCGCCGAGAAGCGCGGGACGATCCAGGTCTTCGACGGTCTCGGCGACGCGCACTCCGGCGCAGGTCGCGAACCTCAGGCGCGAGGTCTTCAACGACGGCGACCGCGGGCTGCTCGGGCTGGCGGTCGACCCCGACTTCATGCAGGGCAAGCCCTTCATCTACGCCCTGTACACGCGCAACGTGGCGCTCAGCGATCCGGGCAACCTGCCTGCCTGGGGCGCCGCCGGCGGCGGCGATCCGGATACCACCGACGTCGATTCGTGCGCGACCCTCTACGACCCGCAGACCGGCTGCGAGGTCAGCGGGCGGCTGGTGCGAATCGAATTGGACCCGGCCACCGGCGCACCGGTCGCCGCGCCGCAGACGCTGCTCAACGGGTGGTGTCAGCAGTTCTCGACGCACACGGTCGGCGACCTCGTCTTCGGTGACGGCCGCGTCCTGTACGTCTCTGCGGGCGAGGGCGCCGGCTACGAGACATGGGACACCGGGCAGTTCGGCAACCCCTGCGGAGACCCGCCGGGGGAGGGGGGCGCACTGCGCGCCCAGGATCTGCTGACGCCGTTTCCCGCCGACCCGACGGGGCTGTCGGGCGCAGTGCTGCGGATCGATCCCGACACCGGAGCGGCGGCTGCCGGCAATCCGCTGATCACGAGCGCCGACCCCGCCGGTAACGAACAGCGGATCATCGCTCACGGCCTGCGCAACCCGTACCGCATGACGCGCCGTCCGGGCGCGCCCGGCCGACGACCTCTGGCTGGGCGACGTCGGCTGGGGCGCATGGGAGGAGATCGACCGGCGTCAGCGCACCGTTCGCCGCGCGCAGCGGTGAACTTCGGCTGGCCGTGCTTCGAAGGGGACTGGTCCGGTGACAATGCGCCCAACTACACCTACCGGCAGAACGCGTCAGCGACCTGCAACGAGTCCACGCTGCCCTATACCGACGTGGCGGCGCCGTTCTTCTCCTACTTCCACACGCAGCGCGAGGGGGCGTGCTTCCCATCGCAGCTTGCTCGACAGCTATGACCCGCCGGCGACGGTCCTCTCGAGCAGCGCGATCACGGGCCTCGCGTTCTACGAGGGCGGTGACTACCCGGCCGGCTACGACGGCGGCCTCTTCTTCGGCGACTACTCGCGCGGCTGCCTGTGGTTCATGGGCGCGACGGCCGGCGAGCCGGATCGCACGAAGGTCCAGCAGTTCGCACAGTGGGATGCCAGCGACCCCTACAGCCCGGAGATCGGGCTGGTCGGCCTCGAGCGCGGGCCGCGAGGGAGACATCTTCGTCGTCGACCTCGGCGGTGGCAGCATCCGCAGGCTGAGGTACGGCGCCGCGACGACGATCGCGGCGTCGTCGACGCGCGGCGCGTCGCCGCTGCCGGTCACGTTCAGCGCGACCGGGTCGACCGCGCCCCCCGGCGAGACGATCACGGGCTACGACTGGGACTTCGACGGCGACGGCACGACCGACGAGCACACCTCGGAGCCGAGCGCCGCCCACACGTACGGCTCCAAGGGCCTGTATCGAGCCCGCGTGAGCGTCGAGTACTCGAACGGCGACCGCGACGCCTCGGACGAGTTGCCGATCGCCGTCGACCCGCCCAAGGCGGTGCAGATCACGGCGCCGGCCGATCCGGGCGTCCTGCGCTGGTCCGTGGGCGACCAGATCGCACTGTCCGGCGAGGCGAGTGTCGGCGACTCCGGTTCCGCCGTCCCGGACGCGCTGCTCGAGTGGAGCGTGGTGGTCCGCCACTGCGGCGACGACGGTGACTGCCACTCGCACCAGGCCGATTCCCAGCTGTCCGGCTTCGGGCCGGGCAACACCGGTCCCTCCGGCAGCCTCAGTGGCCCGGATCACGAGTACCCGTCCCACGTCGAGCTGCGCCTGACCGCCCGCGATCCTGATGTCGCGGCGCTCAGCACGTCCGCGACGATGCGGCTCGACCCGGCGACGGTCAACGTCGTCGCCGACTCCGAGCCCGGCGGCCGGACGCTCACCGTCAACTCCAAGACGGCCGCAGCGCCGGTTGCACGTGAGGTGATCCGCGGCTCGCTGACGACCGTCGGTGCGGCGCTGTTCGAGAGCGACGGTTCACGATCGTTCCAGTTCGAGAGCTGGTCGGACGGCGGTGACGCGGTCCACGCGATCACGCCGGCCGGCGACGAGACCCTGACGGCGCGCTACGCGGTCTCGTCCGCCGGCCCCCCGCCGGCCGCGCCGACGCCCGCCGTCGCGCCCGCGCCGGCCAGCCCTGCCGCCACCCCGGCCCCCCCCGGCGAAGCGGGCACAGCGCGTGCGCCGCGGCCGGCCCGTTCGCGTCAGCCCCCGCTGGGCGGTGCCGATCAGGATTCGCTGCCCCGGACCGCGGCGCTGCACGGCAGCGGTCACGATCACGACCGAGCCGCGCCGCGGCCGCAAGACGCGACGCATCGCTCATCGCAGGCTGTCGCGTCTTCGAGCCGGGCGAACGGTGGTCGCCCACCTGCGCCTGTCGCGGGCGCAGCGAGCGATGGTCGCTCGGCGGCGCTCGCTCGTCGTCCGCTCGCGAGTCACGGTCCGGCCTGCGGGACGATCGACGCGCACCACTCGTACGCGCTTCACTCTGCTGGCTCCGCGGCGCGCGCGCCGCTGAGGGCGCCCGGCGGTCTCAGGTGCGCCGCACGCGCTCGCGCGCGGCCGACGCGATGCGGCGGATCGCCGCGTGGCGGGCGAAGACGCTCGAGCAGCCAGCGCTCGAAGCGGTCGCCGTCGATGTCCGGCGGTGCGTGACGCGGGATCTCGTGCAGGCGGCTGCGGTGGCTGATCGGGTGCGCTGAGACCGAGCAGGCGCAGCGGAAACCGGCGTCGCGGACCAGGTTCGCGGTCGCGCGGGTGTACTCCGCGCGTGGACGGCCGAACGGGTACGCGAAGGCGCTCACGGGTCGGCCGAGCCACTGCTCGAGGTCGTCGCGGCTGCCCGTGATCTCGCTGTTCTGCTCCGCAGCAGACCGTGAGGCGAGCATCGGATGCGTCCGCGTGTGCGCTCCGATCTCGACCAGTCCGCCGGCCGCCAGCGCTCGCGAGCTCGTCGCGGGTCATCACGCGGTGCTCGTCGCTCAGCTCCAGCGGGCCGGCGCCGGCCCACGTCCGGATCTCGCCGAGCAGCCGCTCGATCTCTGCGGCGGGCCGGCGGCGCAGCCACGCCCAGGCCTCCCACAGCGCGCCCAGCCGGTTGCCGAGGTCCAGATCCAGCACGGCGCCGCCGGCCTCCAGGCGCAGCGGTCCCGCGATCTCCTGCGAACCGAGGAAGAGCGCGGCCAGCTCCTCCCACCAGAAGGCACGCCGCGTGCCGGTGACGCCGGTGGTGACGAAGACCGTTGCGGGAACGCCACGGCGTGCGAGCGCCACGCTCGCCTGCGTGAGGTTGTCGAGGTACCCGTCGTCGAACGTGACGACGACCCCGCCCGGCGCGACCGCTCCGGCCTCGATCTCGTCGGTGGCGGCGCTGAGCGAGAGCGGGCGCAGCGCCGCGATCACCTCGACGTGCTCGGCGAAGTGCTCCGGAGTGACCGCGACGTCGAACGGGTCGTGCTCGAGCCGGCCGACCCGGTGGTACAGGAGCGCGACGCTCGCGGACGGCTGCGGCGTGGTCATCGCCGGCTCCTTCCATGCCGCTCGAGCAGATCCTCGTAGACCGCGTCGACCCCGGCGGCCATCGCGTGTGCGGAGAAGGACAGCTGCACTCGTTCGCGGCCGGCGCTGCCGAGTGCAGCGGCGCGGGCGGGGTCATCGAGCAGCTGCGCGATCGCGGTCGCCAGACGCGCGGCGTCGTCCGGCGGTACGAGCAGCCCCGTCGTCCCGTCGGCGACGATCTCGTCCGTACCGCCGATCGCCGTCGCCACGACCGGACGGCCCGCGGCCATCGCCTCGGCGACCGACACCGGCAGACCCTCGTAACGCGAGGGAAGCACGAACACGTCGCATCCCGCCATCAGCTCGTGGACGTCGTCGCGCGCGCCGAGCAGCGAGACGCGCCCGCCGACGCCGAGCCGGGCGATGCGCGCCTCGAGGTCCTGGCGCTCAGGGCCCTCCCCGGCGACCGCGAAGCGGACCTCGGGCAGCCGGGCAGCGGCGTCGACGAGGACGTCGAGGCCCTTCTGCGCGTCCAGCCGAGCTGCCGTGAACACCACCTGCTCTGCCTCGCCCGCGCCGAGCGCGGCGCGACCGGCCCCGCGGTCAGCCCGTTCCCACGGCCCCGGGTCGATGCCGTTGTGGACGACCGTGAGCTGGGCGCGCGGCCACCCGCACGTCGCCGCACACAGGTCGGCCACGGACCTCGACACGGCGATGTAGCGGCCGACGCGCCGAGCCAGTCGGCCCTGCTGCCAGAGGATCCAGCGATTGGTGTGGAAGGGCAGATAGAGCTGCACCGTGGCCACCGTCGCCGGAACCCCGGCGGCGACCGCCGCCGCCAGCGGCCACTTCATCGCCAGGGGCCACGTCAGGTGGGCGTGCACGACCGCGGGCCGGCGGCGGCGCAGCTCGCGGCGCAGCGCCGGCAGCCGTGCGGCGCCGCTCAGGCCGTCCGGCATCTCGGGGATCTCCCAGTCGGCGACCCCGGCCGCGTGCGCCTCTGCGACGAGCGGTGCGATGCCCGGGCTTCCATGATGGACCAGGACAGGCTCCCAGCGCTCGCGATCGAGATGCTCGATCAGCGTCATGATCTGGCGCTCCGCGCCTCCGAGTGCGGTCGAGTCGATCACGTGCAGGACGGAGCGCGCAGTCATGGGAGCGTGTGACCGTCGGCGCGAGCCCTGGCGAGCGCCGGGCCGGCGCCGCGCCAGTAGTGGTACTCGAGAGCGAATCGCAACCACAGGTGGGTGCGTTTCGCCCGGCGCCGTTCGAGCAGTTCCGTGAGCGCGTCCACGGCGTCGCCGGTCCGCGTCGTGACGCGCGTCAGCGCAAGCAGTGCTCGCCGTGCCGCCTTCCACCACCACGGCTGCGGCCACGGCTCGGCGAACTGCTGGCCGGTCGCTGCGCTCGGATGCTGCAGCGCGAGCATCACGGCGTTGCGCCCCTCGTCCTCCATCTCGGCGGCGAGCACGCGGTAGGACTTGTCGTAGGCCTCGTTGGCCCAGGCGGCCTGCGAGAACGCGAACGTGACGCCCGCGGCCATCAGTCGCAGCGCGAGGTCGACGTCCTCGCCGCCGTAACTGCGGAAGCGATCGTCGAACCCTCCCACCTGCTCGATGATCGACCGCGTGACAGAGGCGTTGCCGGAGTAGAGGTCGCGGACGTGGAGAACCCTTCCCGGCTCTGCGAGGCGCTCGTAGTGCTCGTTGCGGGTCGTCGTCATGTAGCGCTTCAGCGGTCCCGCCGCGGGGTCCGCGGGGATCGGAGCGGCGCCCATCACGAAGCGCGGACGTCCATCCGAGTGCTCGGCGAGATGGGCCTCGACGAAGCCGCGGCGGTGGAACCATGTCGTCGTCGAGGATGATCAGCAACTCACCGGTCGACTCACGTATCGCGCGGTTGAGGGCTGAAGCCCTGCCGGCGTTGTCGGCGTCGCTCCAGTTCAGCGAGAACGGCGCGCTGTAACCGGCCAGCATCTCGCAGGTGCCGTCGCGCGAGCCGTCGACGGCGACGACGACCTCGAACGCCGCGCTCGCCACCTGGGCCGACAGGGCATCGAGCAGGCGCCGGAGGGCCTCGCGGCGGTCGTGGGTCGCGATCACGACGCTGATCTGCGCGCCGGCGCTCACTCGATCAGCCCCGGCGGCGCGTGCGGAGATCGCCTCGCGGTAGAACGCCTCCAATCGTGCCGCGTACGGTCGCGGCGCGTAGTGCCGCTCGGCGAACGCGCGGGCGCGCGCGCCGAGCGCCAGGCGCGCCTCGTCGTCGCCGAGCAGATCGGCGACGGCCGAGGCCAGGCCATCGGCGTCGGTCGCCACCACGAGCGGTGGATCGCCGTCTCCAGTGAGGCCGCGGGCGCCGAGCGGTGTGGTCACGACCGCCGCGCCGCTCGCGAGGGCGTGGAGCACCTTCATCCGCATCCCGCCGCCGGCGCGCACCGGGGCCAGCACGACCGCCGAGCGGGCGATCTCGCGGCCGAGGTCCGGCACGGCTCCCAGGACCTCGACGCCGCGATCGGAGAGCGCGGTCACCTCGGGTGGGGCGTGGATGCCCGCGATCCGCACACGCGCCGCCGGGCGCAGCTCACGCAGCTGCGGGCCGATCTCACGCCCGATCCACAGTGCCGCGTCGACGTTCGGCGGGTGCGTGTAGTTGCCGGCGAACAGGACGGTCTCGGGCACCGCACCCGCGGGGTCGGCGCACGGCGGCAGCTCGATTCCGAACGGGACCACGCGCACTCGACCGGCGACCCCGGGCGCCAGCGCCTCGAGCGCACTGGCGTCGCCCTCCGTGAAGACGCTCACGAGGTCGAACGCGCGGCACGTACGGCGCTGATAGCGCGGCCAGCGGCGGTGGTCGATGCGCGCAAGCAGGCCGGCGCCGGGGGGCAGGCTGCGGAGCACCTCATGCTCGGTGAGGACGCGGGGAACAGAGGAGCCGAAGTCGTAGGGCGCGGCCGCATCGTCCTCGACCGCGATCACGTCGAAGCGCTGCTCGGACAGCAGGCCGTCGAGGATCCGCTGCATCCCGGGGTCCGAGAACCAGACGGTGCGCCACGGCCGCCGTCTGAGAAGCCAGCCGTCGGTCCAGCGCGCGGCGCGCGCGGCACGCCGCCGCAGACCGCCCGCGAGCCGCACGGCTGCGTGGACATCGACGCCCTCGGCTCGGAGGCGCTCAACGGCGGCGAGCTCCGCGGCATCCGGGCCGGCGACGCAGGCGAGCGTGACCTCGTGCTCGCTGCGAAGCCCGGTCAGCGCCGCGTGCAGCAGCGGAGGAATCGCGGCCGGCGCCGTGCGATCCGGAGGCATCGGGCAGACGAGCAGGATCCTCACGCCGGATCGCCCGGTCCGCCGCGGCGGTGCAGGTTTCGCAGCAGGCGGTTGGCGCCGCGCCGCTGCTCTGGAAACAGGAACAACCGGCCGATCGGGCGGGCGAGCGCGCGCGGCGCAATCGCCATCACGGTGAACCACGCGACGAATGCCGCGCGCATCGGAGCGCGCACGTCATCGCGCCGGAGTGCCGCGCGCGTGCCGTCGGTCACGAGAGCCCGGCGCCGGTCGCCGGGAACCGGGTGGGCGCGGCGATCCAGTCTCAGCGAGATCATCCGGTTGGCCAGCTCGGAGACCGACAGGATCGGTCCGGGCGCGCGCGGGATCCGGCGCTCGTCGGCCAGCCGCTCGATCGCGGCGCGCGTCACGGCGGCCGTGCGGATCGTTTCGCGCACGTGCGCGAGGTCGAGCTCTGCCGTCGCGTCCTGTTCGTAGGCGTTCGCGCCGTGAAGGCGCCGGATCGCGCCGACCTCTTCGAGCGATACGACTGGGCCGAGCAGCGGCGTCAGGTGCTGCAGGTACCAGTCCGCGTTGACCCGGTAATCGCGCTCGGGCATCGGCAGGATCTGGCGCAGGATCCGGGTCGGGAAGGCGTTGCCGGAGGTCGCCATCCATGCGATGTCGAACGGGAAGGTCACCTCGGCGCGGCGCATGTCGCCCGAAGGCATCGGCACGTGCGCCGAGGGGACGGTCGCCCCGGTCGGGCGCCCGTCGGCGCCGGCGAGTTCCATGCGCCACTGCACCTTCGCGGCGTCCGGGTTCGCGCTGACCGTGTCCGCGACGCGCGCTGCGATCTCCGGCACCAGGATGTCGTCGGCATCGAGGAACATCACGACGTCGCCCTCGACGGCCGCCAGGCCTGCGTTGAACGCCGACGCCTGGCCGGCGTTCGCCTTGAGGACGGGGACGACGCGATCGCCGTAGGACGCGATGATCGCGGGCGAGGCGTCGGTCGAACCGTCATCGACGACCACCACGCGAACGTCGGGGTGGGTCTGGGCGAGGGCGCTGTCAATCGCCGCCGGGAGATATGGCGCGTAGTTGTGCGAGGTGATCACGACGTCGATCGGCACGGGCGCCTGCGGGCGCGCGTCCGCCGTCATCGAGAGCCCTCAACGCGCACGATCCTGCCGTCGCGGTAGAAGCGGTAGGCGCGTGAGCCGCGCAGCACGAGGCGGTAGCAGCCGCGCGAGCTGAGCAGCGGGTGCCGCGCTCTGCAGACGCGCTCTCTGACCTTTGGAACGGGAAGGCTGCGGCCGCGGCGCAGCGCGACCCGCCGGTAGGTCGCCTCGGGTGCCTCGGCACGGCGCAGCCTGGCGCTGACCTGCGGCTCACCGGGGCCGGTCCTCAGCGTGCGGGTCCAGCTCTGCCCGGGCTCGAGACGCAGCGGACCGAGTGTCCGCGTGGGCAGACCGGTGACCATCAGGTCCAGGAGGTAACTCGAGGCGCGGAGCTGGTCGCTGCGGATGCTCAGCTCGACCCTCCCGGGTTCGCGCGGAACGAGCCGCAGCGCGGTCGTTCCCTGAGTGTCGTCAGGTGCCTTCAGTGGTGTCAGCCCGAGCGTGGCGGCAGCGCTCACGAGCAACGCGGCGCAGACCAGCGCAGCGATCTCCGCGGCGCGCAGGCCCGGGCGGGGCCGGCTGAGCGCGCGTCCGCGGCCGAGCGCCTGAGCCGCGACGGCGCAGGTGACCGTCATGGCACCGAGCGCGGCAGCCCACGCAGAGGCCTCGAGCTGCGCGCCCGGCGACGTGCAGCGCGAGCGCGCAGAGGATCGTTGCGACCAGGCTCAGCGCGATCGCGAGCAGGGTCCGCTCGGAGGGCCTGAGCGCACCGGCTCCGAACAGCAGCGCGCTGATCGCGTAGCCGGGCAGCGCGAGCACGAGCGCGAGCGCCGCCGGCGCTCGCAGGGCGACGAGGTCATCCGGCAGCGTGGTGACGAGCACGGCGGCGATGACGGCGAGTGCCGCGATCAGCAGGAGGTCGGTGCGGGCGCCTCTCACCACAGCCCCCCGACCTCGAAGATCACGATGTTCCCGCTGTCGTAGAGGCGGTCGACGCTCGCCAGGTCGAACTTCGACGTGGTGGTCGCCGGTGCCAGCTCGGGCGGGCGGACGTCGAAGAAGTAGCCCGCGATGTTGTCGGCGCTGACCGTCCGGCGGTCGCTGACGATGATGCTGATCCGCTCGCGGCGCAGCAGTTCGCGTCTGCCACGGCTCCAGGCGCTCGGCGTCCAGGACGCCGCGGATGTCCGGGTTCACGCCCTGGAACGCCGTCTGGCGCCCATCGACGAGGAACAGGCGCGCGTCGGCGTCCTGGGCCCCGACCCTGCGGGCGGGGCCGAGCGCCTGTCCGCTCCAGCGCGCCGCGGCGAGTGCCGGGGGCTCGAGCGTGCGGCCCCCGGCCTCGACGCGGAACGGCTGGCTCAGACGCAGGCTCTGCGGCCAGCCTGCGATCACCCCGCCGGCGGTGACCAGCGTCACGGCCGCGGCCGCGATCAGCCGCTGCCTGTGGCCCGATCCCTCGCGATCCAGCAACCACACGATTCCCGCCGCCGCTGTCAGGCCGACCCCGAGGAAGAGGAAGGATCCGGCGCGGCTCGCGGTCTCCCAGGCAGCCGGCACGACGCGCAGCGGCAGCGTCCCGAGGTAGGCGAGCGCCGACAACATGAGAACGATGAGCACGGGGTCACGGCGCCAGCGTCGCCACGCCACCCGCAGCCCGGCGAGCACGCCCGCCGCGAGAACGGCCACCGAGAAGATCGCGACGATCCGCTCGCCGACCGGTGTCTGCTCGACTCCGCTCGTCGAGCGGAACAGCGTGCGCGTATCCGGACTCGCGCGTGATCGTGTCGATGACGTCGCTGAAGGCATCGCCGATCACGGGGCTGAGGTAGTCGACCGTCCGCGAGGCGACGAAGGCCAGCCATGCGAGCGTGAGCGCCGTGACGATCGCGGTCGTCGCCCACGGCGCCGCGCGCGCGGCGCCCAGCGGGACGTGCAGCAGGCAGACCGCGAGCAGGAAGGCCACGAGCGCATACGAGGTCAGGTGGTGCGTGGGGATGATCGCCGCCGCCGTGATCAGCACGAGCGCTGACCAGCGCAGGCGTTCGGCGCGCCCCGCCGCCTGAAGCCTGCGCACCAGCGCGAACAACGCCACAGCGGCCAGCGGCACGGCCAGCGACTCGTAGCTGAACTGAGCTGAGAAGAACAGGAACGTCGGCGCGGCCGTCGAGAGCAGTGCGCCGAGCCCGGCGATCCGCGGCGAGCCCGTGAGCCGCTCGTAGGTCAGGTAGACCGCGAGCATGAACACGACGCGCGCGGCGGCGATCACGGCAAGCCCGCCCGCGAACGCCGACGTCCCGCCACCGGCCGCCACCGCCGAGGCCGCCGATTCGAGGCCCGGGTAGCGAGGCGTGATCGGCAGGATCGAGTTCGACCCGAAGAGCTGGCCCGTGGCGAGTATCTCCTGGAGGTTGTGAAGGTGGGCGAGTTCGTCGCCGAAGGTGAATGCGAACGGATCGCGGAGCACCTTGATCGCGAAGAAGGAGAGTCCCACCAGGACCACGATCGCCGCGCGTTCGCCGCTGCTCGCCTGCTCGCCGGTCAGCCGCAGCGCCGCCGGAAACACGATCACCGCGATGGCGAGCCAGAAGAGGACGTTGCCGCCCTGCTCCCCGGTGCGCGAGAGCGCGTCGGCGACGGACACGAGGGCGACGCCGACGGCGGCGGCGAAGGCCAGCAACGGCAGCGCACCCAGCCGCCCGGGCTGCTGAGCGGCGGCGTCGCGCCCGAGAGCCACCGCGACGGGGGGAGGGACGGTGCTCACCCGGCGTGCTCCCGCCTGCTGCGCGAGGCGAGCGCGCGCTCGTAGGCGGCCTCCACGCGCGGCACGACGCTCGCGGCCGCTGAACTGCTGCGAGCGCGCCCGTGCGCCCGCGGCGAGGCGCGCCCGCAGCGCGTCGTCGCCGGTGATCCGCTCGAGCGCGGCGCGAAGCTCGGTCACGTCCCCCGGGGCGACCAGAAGCCCGCTCTCACCGTCTGTGACGATCTCCGGCAGTCCACCGGACCGCGCGGCGACCACCGGCGCCGCGGCGGCCATCGCCTCGAGGGCCGCCAGCCCGAAGGTCTCGGCCGTGATCGACGGTGCGACGGCCACGGCGGAGCGCTCCCACGCGCGCAGGACGCAGCTGTGCGGGATCTGGCCGAGGGCTGTCACGGAGTTGCGCGGGTGCACGAGCTGCGGGTCGAGGGGCCTTCCGATGAGCACCAGCGGAAGCGGTGCCGACATCTCCGCGTGCGCCGCGAGGAGTGTGCCGACGCCCTTGTCCACGGTCACGTCACCGACGTAGAGGATGAAGTTCCCGTCGGGCAGATCGCGCAGGATCGGATCGTCGGGCGCCGCGATGTGGGGCGCCTCGGCCAGGAAGTTGGGAATGACCTCGTAGTCAGCCGGGCCGCCGGCCAGCCCGCAGCGGCGAGCGACCTCCTGGCTGACCGGTAGGAAGAGGTCGGCGGCGCGGCGCCGAGCTCGACCCGAAAGCGCTGTCAGAAGGGCGATCGGCGGGCCCGCGAGCGCGCCGTACTGCCCGGCCGCGCAGGTGACGCAGCGTCCCGGTCCCGGCCCGCCACACGGCTCGCCCCGGCGGATCAGCCGCTTGTTCGAGCAGATGAGGCTGTAGTCGTGAAGCGTCACGACGTAGGCCGAGCCCTCGCGCCGGCTCAGCGGGAGGTACGCGTTGTCGAGCCAGTTGTGTCCGTGAACGACGTCCGGGCGCTCGCGGTCGAGGACGCGTCGCAGCGCCAGGGTCGTCTCAGGGTCCGGTGCGGGGGGGGCGTGCCGGCGGTCGCTCTCGCTGAACAGCCGGCCGACCCGCTGGAGCAGGCCGGGGAGCCGGTGCACGCGCACGCCGTCGCGTTCTTCATAGGCGTCCTGGCCGGGCTGGCGCAGCGTCGCGACCGCCACTTCGTGCCCGCGGGAAGCCAGCGCGACGGCGAGCGACTCCGTCATGCGCTCTTCGCCGCCGACGATCGGGGCGTAGAACTGTGCGAGCATCAGCACCCTCATCGCCGGCCCCCGGCAACGGCGCGATAGAGCTCCAGCAGCCCTGCCGCGCAGTCGTCCCAGGTCGGGAGATCGACGGACGCGGGCGTCAGCGGGTCGCGCAGCTCACGCAGCATCGCAGCGGCGGCGACGGGTGCGGGCGCGTCCGGCTCGATCGCCCGCGCCAGGCCGCGGTCGGCGAGCTCGCCCAGTCCCGACCCCGACGCGACGAGCAGCGGACGCCCGAGCGACAGCGCCTCGAGCGCGGCGATCGGATGGGTCTCGAAGTCGCTGAGCAGCACGACGAGGTCGACCGCGGCGATGCGCCGCGCCATCTGTGCGCGGTCCTCTGCGGCGACGGCGCTGATCTCGACGCGGTCGCCGATCCCGAGGTCGGAGGCGAGCCTCCGCAGTTGCCTCTCGTAGGGCCCGGATCCGGCGATCCACAGCCGTGCCTGCGGCTCGCTCTCCAGCAGCAGCGCGAAGGCGGCGAGCACGCGGTGGTGCCCCTTGTAGCGCTCCAGGCGCCCGACAGAGGCGATCAGCGGCCCTCCGCGTGGATCCTTGGTGCCGTCGCCCGGATCGTCCGGGACGTCGGGCAGATCGACGCCGTTGGGTATCAGCACGAAGCGATCGGCTGGAACGCCGAGTTCCGCGCCGTAGCGCTCGATCTCGAACTCTGCGACCGCGACGAGTGCGGCGGCGCGCCTCAGAAGCGGCCGCAGGGCACGGCGCTGGACGCTCCTCGCCGCGTGGCGCAGGCGCACCGAATGCCCGCCTCCGTGGAACGTCACGACGTAGGGGATACGCCGCTGGGCGGCGGTGGCCATCGCGAGCGGCGCGACGAACGTGTGGTAGGACTGGAGATGGACGACGTCCCAGTCTCCGGCGCGCAGGGCGGACACGATCCCGGGTGCGAAGAGCCAGTCGCGTCCGCGCGGATGAGCCCGCACGCGGCGCACGTCCACGGCGCCGTCGTGCTCGCGTGCGGGAAGATCGCCCTCGGGGTCGGTGGTGAGCACCGTGATCGTGGCCTCGCCGCCGGCTGCGATGCGCGTGGCGACCTCGTGCACGTGCCGCTCGACGCCGCCGACGTGCGGGAGATAGCGGGGGGTCACGTTGACGATCCGAAGCGGGCCGCGCGACGCTGCGGCGCCAGCAGCCACCTGCGCGGGCGTTTCGCTCACGTCACATCCTCGCGGGCGAGTCGCCCGGAGATGTAGCCCACGGTCGTCGTCGCAAGTCCCGCGACGATCGCCGCTGCGCGCGCCAGTCCGGCGAGGTCGCCGCGGCCCGCGTCGCGCAGGCCGCCGATCACGCCGCGCGGCAGCGTGTGTGCGGTGTACGTGCGCTCGGACGAAAGACCGTCGGATGAGCCCACGGCGCGCGACACGAGTGCCTTCGACCGGCCCTCGGCACGGCAGCGCTGAAAGAAGTAGCGCCAGGTGCCGCGCGCGGGCGGGACGAGATGCCGCACACGCGCGGCGGGGTCGTAGACGACGTGGCCGCCGGGCCGCAGTTGCCGCGCGCGGATGCAGAGGTCCGTCTCCTCGGCCCCGAGCGGAACCGATCCGACGCGGCCGACGCCTTCACGGAAGCCGCCGAGTTCGCGCAGCAGGTCGGCGCGGAACGCCATGTTGGCTCCGATGACGTTGCGCACCGTCGTGCGCTCTGCCGGCATTCCGCTGTGCGCGCAGCCGACCACCCAGTCGAACTCCGGCGGAAACCAGTCGGGCCGGCCTTCGATCCATATCGGGTCGACCGCGCCGCCGGCGCCGAGCGCGGACCGATCGGCGAGCGCGCCCGACAGCGCGGCCAGCCACTCGCGCTCGGCCGTGGCGTCGTCGTCGAGAAAGGCGAGGATCTCACCGGCGGCCGCGTCGATCCCCGAGTTCCGCGCGCCTGACAGCCCGCGGCGGTGGGTGTTGGGGATCACGCGGACGTCCTTCAGCGTCCGGCGCGCCCGCTCGAGCAACTCCGGGTTGGTGTCGATCACGACGATCGTCTCGAGTGCCGGACGGCTCTGGTCCGCGATCGAGTCGACCGCCGCCACCAGTGCCTCCCAGCGCGCCTCGGTGAAGGCGCACACCACGACCGAGATGCCCGACGCTTTGCGGTCGTCCGAGCCGGAGCCTGCGCGGTCAGGCCGAGCCGGCTCGCCGGACGGGGAGGTGGATCCGGCCATGTGCTGAGGGTAGATGTCACACGCGACGTACCGGCTGGGACGGAGATTGCGTGCGCCGTCCTTCCGGGCGGCTACCGTTTCGCGGGCCGTATGTCTCGCGCCTGGCTCTCGTCGCTGCTCCTTCTGGGGGCGTTCTTCCTCGTCCCTGCGGCGCAGCCGTTCGCCAAGACGAGCCATGCCGGCTGGCCGCACATCAACGGGATGCTGTTGATGAACAAGGTCGACCAGTCGCGTCCGCTCGACGCGCGGCCGGGGCGGGATCCGTTCGGCGGACAGCGACCCCGACTACTCGTGTGACGGAATCCATCAGGACTCGACCTGCGTCGGACAGCCGCGCAACTGCATCTTCCACGGCACCTGCCGCGAGACGGTGCTGGTTCCCCACCATCCACGGCACAACAAGCTGCTCGGCGGTCACGGCAGCGACACGATCCACGCCGGGCCCTGGGGCGACGTGCTGTGGGGCGACTACAAGCCCCGTGGTCAGCCGACCGACCAGGTCGACCGGCTGTACGGCGGTCGCGGGCGCGACTTCATATACGCGAGCCACGGGAAGAACATCATCCGCAGCGGAGGGGGCGCGGACGTGATCCGCGCTCACTTCGGTCGCGGCGTGATCTGGTGCGGGTCCGGCAAGACGATCCTCTTCATCAGCCGGCGCAGCCAGGCCCAAGTACCGTCTGCACAGCTGCGAGCGGATCAGCCACAGGACGCTCGGCTACTGATTCGCAGCGCGAAGGTGCGGGAGCGGGCTGTTCCCGCTGGCCCCACCTCTAGCGTGTGGGTCGTGGAACTCGCGACCTTCAAGCTCGACGATCCGGACGTCGTCGTCCGTGCGGCGCTGGCGTGTCCCTACTGCCTCAGCAGCGATCAGGGATTCGCGTTGCGCGAGGCGCCCGACGAGTTCAGCCTGCGATGCTCGTGCCGGACGTGCGGGCGCCGGCGGCGCGTTGAGATGACCGACGAGCAGGCACTGCGGATCGCGATCGCTCCGCCCACCTGATCGGTGCCGGCCCGCCAGCAGAACTCCGATCCACGCCCGTCGCCATCGCCATCAAGACGCAACGCCGCGAGTCGACATGACCGCGTTCGACCGCAGCTTCTGGGAAGAGCGTTGGTCGCAGGTCCTGCGCGAGCACTCGGATCGCGTCGCGCATCGCTCCCCGAACGCGCATCTGAGCGCCGAGGTCGGGAACCTGTGCCCCGGGGTCGCTCTCGACGCGGGCTGCGGTCACGGGTCCGACGCGCTCTGGCTGGCCGCGCGCGGATGGCGGGTCACCGCGGTCGACTTCTCCGCGACCGCCCTGGCTCACGCCCGGTCGACGGCCGAGGCGCTGGGAGCGGCCGTCGCCGAGCGCATCGACTGGGTCGAGGGCGATCTGGCGAACTGGACCCCGCAGCCGGGCCGCTACGACCTCGTGGCGTGCCTGTATGTCCACGTGGCGGGGTCGGTGGAGGAGATGGTGCAGCGGATGGCGACAGGGGTCGCGCCCGGCGGGACGCTGTTCCTGGTCGGCCACCGCCCGATCGACCCGGCCACCGGCGCGGAAACCGCCGCCGCCGGTCAGCTGCAGGTCTCCGCCGACACCGCGGTCGCCGCGCTCGATTCCGGCCGCTGGGACTTCGTCGTCGCCGAGGACCGTCCGCGGACCGTCGCCGGCACCGGCGTCGACGCCGTGATCCGCGCGCGACGCCTCGCCTGACAGCCCGTCGCGTGTGACTCGGGCTCACAGCCGGTGTCAGAGCTTCACGACGAGCTTGCCGGTGTTCCTGCCGTCGAACAGCATGTTGATCGCGACCGGCAGTTGCTCGAACCCTTCGACGATCGTCTCCTGTGCCTTGAGCTTCCCCTCGGCCATCCACTCGGCGAGCTGCGGGACGATCTCCTGCGCCCGCCCTAAGTGGTCGAGCACGATGAAGCCCTCGAGGTGGACGCGCTGGATCAGCAGGTTGCCGAAGTTGCGCGGGCCCGTCGCAACGGTGGGCGCGTCGTCGTTGTAGCCGGAGATCAGCCCGCAGAGCGCCACGCGCGCCCGGATGTTCAGACGTCCGAAGACGGCCTCCATGATCTCGCCGCCGACGTTCTCGAAGTCGACGTCGATCCCGTCGGGCGTCGCCGCCTTCAGCTGCGCGTACCAGCCGGGGGCCTTGTAGTCGACCGCCGCGTCGAAGCCGAGCTCGTCCGTCAGCAGGGCGCACTTCTCATCGCCGCCGGCGATGCCGACGACGCGGGCGCCCTGGATCTTCGCGAGCTGGCCGGCCACCGAGCCGACGGCGCCCGCGGCCGCCGACACCACGACGGTCTCGCCCGGCTTCGGCCTGCCGATCTCGAGCATCCCGACGTAGGCGGTCAGGCCGGTCATCCCCAGCGCGCCGAGGTAGTGGCTCGGCGAAACGCCCGGGATCTCCGGCGTCACCATCAGCGGCGCGGACGCCGACGCGACGAAGTAGTCCTGCCAGCCCGTGAGGCCCAGAACGAGCTGGCCGACCCGGTAGTCCGGCGAGTTGGACGCGACCACCTCGCCCAGGCCACCGGCGCGCATGACCTCGCCGATCGCCACTGGAGGCAGGTACGTCGGGGTCTCGCCGATCCAGGCGCGGTTCGTTGGATCGAGCGAGATCCAGCGGTTGCGCACGAGCGCCTCGCCCTCGCCGATCGCGGGGACCGCATCCTCGGCGAGCTCGAACGTCCGCTCGTCGATTCGCCCTACAGGACGCTCGCGAAGCAGGAAGCGGCGATTCACATCGGACATGGCTGAGGCCTCACACGGTCGGGGATGACGAGCTCCGGAACCTACAGCCGGGGGCGAAAGGCGGAAGCGACGGCGCGGGTGGCTCACGTAGGCTGCCGCGCCATGCATGTTCCGCTGACGACCGGGGACTTCATCGAGCGCGCCGCAACGGCGTACGGATCGAGCGTCGGCGTCGTCGACGAGCCCGGCATCGAGGGAGCGTTCGGCGAGCTGACCTACTCGCAGCTTGCCGCGCGAGCACGCGGCTTCGCCGCTGCGCTGGACGGGCTCGGCTGCGAGCCGGGCGCGCGCGTGGCGATCGTCTCACCGAACTGCTCGCGCTTCATGGTGGCGCTGCTCGGAGCGACGATGACGGGCCGGATACTCGTACCGGTGAACTTCCGGCTCAAGCCCGCGGAGGTGCGCTTCATCCTCGAGCACTCGGGTGCCGACACGCTGCTCGTCGACCCGGAACTGGACGAAGGCCTCGGCGAGCTGCCGGTCGCACGGAGGGTCGTGCTCGACGGCGTCGCCGACGCGGACCTCTTCCCGCAGGACGGCTCACCCGCCTGCGTGGGAGGCCGACGAGAGAGCCGTCGCGACGATCAACTACACCTCGGGCACGACCTCGGATCCCAAGGGCGTGATGCTCTCGCACCGCAGCCTGTGGCTGAACGCCGTCACCTTCGGCTGGCACATAGGCCTGAGCGATCGCGACGTATACCTGCACACGCTGCCGCAGTTCCACGTCAATGGCTGGGGCGTCCCGCTGGCGGCGACCGCGATCGGCGTCAGGCAGGTGATCCTGCGCAAGATCGACGGCGAGGAGATCCTTCGGCGTGTCGAGCGTCATGGCGTGACCGTGCTGTGCGCCGCGCCGACGGTGATCAGCACCGTGCTCGACGCGGCGGACGCGCGCGTGCAGCGCGGCGAGCCGCTTCCCGGCGCCGGGACGGTGCGCGCCGTGGTAGCCGGCTCGGCGCCGCCGTCCGCCGTGATCGAGCGCTTCGAGGAGCAGCTCGGCTGGCAGTTCAACCAGCTCTACGGCCTGACCGAGACCTCGCCGCTGCTGACGATCAACCGCCGGCGCCGCGAGTGGGACGGGCTGGAGGCCGCCGAGCGGGCGCGCCTGCTGAGCCGGGCCGGCACTCCGGCAGTCGGTGTGCGCCTGCGGATCGATGAGCAGGGAGAGCTGCTCGCGCGCTCCAACAACGTATTCGACGGTTACTGGGAGCGCCCGGATCTGACCGGCGCGGCGATCGTCGACGGCTGGTTCCACACCGGTGACGGGGGCTTCCAGTCCGATGACGGCCACGTGACGATCACCGACCGCTTCAAGGACGTGATCATCAGCGGCGGCGAGAACGTGTCGTCGATCGAGGTCGAGGATCGTCTCTACCAGCACCCCGACATCGCCGAGGCCGCCGTCATCGGGGTGCCCGACGAGAAGTGGGGGGAGACCGTCAAGGCGCTGGTCGTGCTGCGTGACGGGGCCGAGCTGGGCGAGGCGGAGGTCATCGCCTTCTGTCGCGAGGGCCTCGCCCACTACAAGTGCCCGACGACGGTCGAGATGCGCGCGGATCTGCCGAGAACCGCGACCGGGAAGCTCCAGAAGTTCAAGCTGCGCGAGCCGTACTGGGCCGGGCGCGAGCGCGGCGTGGCGTAGCCGGTCAGTAGACCTCGGGCACGAACGTCTGGTCGGACATCGGCGGGCGCACGTAGCCGATGTCGTCCCTTCGCGGTGGCAGCTTGATCGAGGGCGGCGTGCGGTCCTCGTATTGGATCATCGACAGCAGGTGGCTGATGCAGTTCAGCCGGGCGCGCCGCTTGTCATCGGCGTCGACGACGTACCACGGCGCCTGCTTGATGTCCGTGTAGCGGAACATCTCGTCCTTCGCGCGTGAGTACTCGATCCACAGCTCGCGGGACTTGAGATCCATCGGGCTGAGCTTCCACGTGCGCATCGGATCATCGACGCGTGCCTGGAAGCGGCGCTCCTGCTCCTCGTCGCTGACCGAGAACCAGTACTTGATGAGGATGATCCCTGACCTCACGAGCATGCGCTCGAACTCCGGGCAGGAGCGCATGAACTCCTGGTACTGCGACTCCGTGCAGAAGTCCATGACCCGCTCGACGCCGGCGCGGTTGTACCAGCTGCGATCGAACAGGACCATCTCGCCGGCGGCAGGGAGGTGCGCCACGTAGCGCTGGAAGTACCACTGGGTCTTCTCGCGCTCAGTCGGCGTTCCGAGCGCGACGGTCCGGCACCAGCGGGGGTTCACGCGCTCAGTGATGCGCTTGATCACGCCGCCCTTGCCTGCTGCGTCGCGGCCCTCGAAGACCACGACCACGCGCTGGCCCGTCTCGATGATGTGCTGCTGCTGGATCACCAGCTCGCGCTGCAGGCGCAACAGCTCGTTCTCATAGTCCTTGCGGGAGAGATTTGACACGCACTGGCTCCGTTGGCGGTCGATTGTCGGCGTCGAGTCGTGCACGATCGTACGGATCTCGTCACCCGCCGTCAGGCCCGGCATAGTCCTCGGATCAATTCCGTCGAGGAGGTCCACTCGTGCTGCAGGTAAGAAGGCGCCCCGTCGTCACGTTGCTGGTCGCAGCGGTCACCGGTGCCGCGATGATGCCGGCGTCGACCGCCGGCGCCGCCACGATCACGGCGTGCGTGAAGTCGAAGACCGGCGAGATGCGCCTCGCCAAGAAGAAGAAAAAGACGAAGAAGAAGACCAAGAAGGCGAGGGAGTGCCCGCGGGGCTGGAAGCGCGTTCGCTGGAACAGCAGGGGCTCGACCGGCAAGCGGGGCAAGCAGGGAACGCGCGGCGTCGCCGGCGTACCTGGAGCCCCGGGTGCACCAGGCGCGCAGGGCCCGCAGGGGATCACGGCGCCCCCGCTGAACGTCAAGGATGCGGGCGGTGCCGTCGTAGGGCAGTTCATGGGGCTGTTTCCTCAGGGAGTCCCGGTCTACGCCGTCCTGCGCGACGGCGGATTCTTCTACTACCTCGGTTCCGGGCAGACCTACCCGGTCGGCAGCCCGAACTGGAAGACCAACGACTGTTCGGGCACGGCGTACATGCGCGGGAGCTCGAGCATCGGATCCGCGAACTTCGCGCTGCTCGTGTCAGGCCCTTACCGGATGGTCTTCAGGACCGTGTCGGCCGGGGTCTTCGGTCCGACGTCTGCGTGGAAGGGCCGCGGCACGACCGAGGCGGTCGTCAATGCCCAACTCTACGATCGTGACATCGACACGGGTGCGTGTCAGCTCGACGGCGGCTTGTACACGGGCGACCTCGCGCCGCTTGATCCGGTCGCCGCGCCGCCCGACTTCGCCGGGCCGCTGACAGTCGGCTGACGCCGGGCTGACACCACGCACGTGCGCGGCGCCCCCGCGTCGCGCACGTGCCGCCCCGGCGAACGGACTGATGCCCGAGCGCGTCGCACCTCGGCGCGGCCCGGCGACGCGCGGCTCGCCCTCTGTCAGAGTGAACGGTCGTGCGATACGCGTCCCGTGGTCGCCGCGCCGTGCTCGTGGTCGTGGCGCTCGTCAGCGGCATTCTGGGCGGCCTGACCGGGCTCCGCCTGGCCGGTGCCGATGTCGCACAGACGGACTTGGGCAGCGTCAGGAGCCGCGTCGCGATCTCGACCGCGGACCGCGCCGGGCTGGAGGTCTACGTGCCGCTCGCCGACTGGGGGCTGCGCGCGAAGATCTTCGCGGCTCCGGTCCGCATCGAGCTCGAGCCGCGTGCGCCGGTGCGCGCGGCGGTCAACGATGTCGTGGCGGGAGATCAGGCGCTGCTGCGCCGCGCCCGCAGTCAGATCGACGCGGTCATGCGCTCGGCGCTGGCGCGGGCCGCGCTGTGGGCGCTCGCCGGCGGCGTGATCGGCGGGCTGCTCGCACTGCTCGTCTGGGAGCGGCTCGGCGTTCGCGGACGATCTCTGCTGCTGGCCCCCGCGCTGTCGGCGTCCGCGGTCGTCGCCCTGGCCGGGGCCGGGACGGCCTGGGCGGCCTTGACCTACAAGCCCGAGCGCATCGAGCAGCCGACCTACTTCGCCGCCGGCGAGGAGCTCCACCGGCTGCTCGCGCAGGCCGACGACCTGAGGCGCTCGGGCCGGCGTTACCGCGGCCAGGTCGAGGGCGCGCTCAGCGCGATCCTCGCGCTGACCGGCGCGGAGGCGGTGCCGCCGAACGCACGCGTTCGCGCCGTCCTCGCCTCGGACCTGCACTCCAACGCGCTGGCGATCCCGGTGCTGCGCCGCTACGCCGTGAACGTGCCGCTCTTCATGCCCGGCGATTTCGCGATCAACGGCTCGCGCCTGGAGGCCGGTCTGCTGGACGGCGTCGAGCGGGCCGGGCGTCCGGTCGTGATGACCTCCGGCAACCACGACGCTGAGGCGCTGATGCGCCGCTTCGCGCGTGGGGGCGCGACGGTCCTGACGCACCACGGGCGGCTCAAGCCTGACGGAACGGTGACCGGACGTTCCCGTCATCGACGTCGCCGGCATGAGCGTCGCCGGCTTCGAGGATCCGCTCGAGTACCCGGGGGCCGACTATCCATCGGAAATCCGCACGGCTCTGTCGTTCACCGACATGCGGGACGGCGACGAGCGCTTCCGGCAGGCGGCGAATCGCTACTGGAGCTGGTGGCAGGCGCTGCCGGAGCGCCCGGCCGTGCTGCTTCTGCACCAGGCCGCCCTCGCGCGCGATCTGGCGGCACGCATCGCCGAGGCGGACCCTGCGGGTCCGCCGCTGGCGATCCTCACCGGCCACACCCACCACCAGCGCGTCGACCTCGACGGACCGGTCACGGTCGTCGACAGCGGCACCGTCGGCGCCGGCGGGCCGTTCGGGGCGGGAAAGGACGACATCGGGCTGGCGGTCCTGCACTTCAGCCGGCAGCCCGCCCAGCTTCAGGTCGCAGACCTCGCCGCAATCGACCCGCGCAGCGGCGCGGCGCAGGCCGAACGCGTGATCGTCGACGCGCCGAAGTGCGGCGAGGAACTCGTTCACTGCGCCGCGGCGCGGGCACCGTGAAACAGACCCACCCGGGCATCACGTACCTTGCACCGCCAGCGCCGTCGCATTCGCGGCGGGCATGGCGGCCCCACCACTGACGATCACGGGAGGCACCTGACTCATGGACCTGACCTTCTCCGACAGCGAGACTGCTTTCCGCGACGAACTTCGTACGTGGCTCGACGCCAACGACCCGGGCACCGAGCCTGCCGAGGAGGCCGCGAACTACGCGTGGCGCCGCGACTGGCAGCGGCGGCTCTACGACGGCGGCTGGGCAGCCGTGCACTGGCCCAGCGAATACGGCGGGCGTGGAGCGAGCGTGACCGAGTCGGCGATCTTCTACGAGGAGCTGAGCCGGGCGCGAGCCCCGCTGCCGGCGAACGTGCTGGGAATCCTGATGGGCGGGCCGACGCTGATGGCGTGGGGCACCGAGGAGCAGCGCGACCGCTTCCTCACACCGATCCTCTCGGGTGAGGAGATCTGGTGCCAGGGCTTCAGCGAGCCGGAGGCCGGGTCCGACCTGGCCGCCGTGAAGACGCGCGCGGTCAAGGACGGGGCGGACTGGGTGGTGACCGGGCAGAAGGTCTGGACTTCGGGGGCGCAGTACTCCAAGTGGTGCATGTTGGTCGCGCGCACCGATCAGGACGTTCCGAAGCACAAGGGGCTGACCTACTTCCTGATGGACATGGAGCAGGACGCCGTCCAGGTCCTTCCGCTGCGCCAGATCACCGGCGAAGCCGAATTCAACGAGCTGTTCATCGAGCAGGCGCGGATTCCCGAGGAGAACGTGGTCGGTGGCGTCGGCAACGGCTGGAAGGTCGCGCTGACGACACTCATGAACGAGCGCTCGGGCCTCGCCTTCTTCCTTCAGGTGCGCCTGCGCCAGCTGCTCGACGAGCTGATCGAGGAGGCCGACGCGCGCGGGCTGCTCGACGACCCCGTCGTGGCCGACCGGATCGGCGACCTCCACGTCAAGGCGGAGGTGCTGCGGCTCACGGCGTACCGGGGCCTGACGACGATCGAGAAGTACGGGCAGCCCGGACCGGAGGGCTCGCTGACCAAGTGGATGTGGTCGGAGACCAACCAGCAGCTGGTGCAGCTCGCGGCCGACATCCTCGGCCCGGAGGCGCTGACGTCCGGGACGCGCTGGAGCTACGAGCTGCTGCGTGCGCGCGGGAACAGCATCGAAGGCGGCACGACCGAGATCCTCAAGAACATCGTCGCCGAGCGCGTGCTCGGCCTGCCCCGACTGCGCGTCGCGGCCTAGGAGAGCGGCCATGAACTTCGACTTCAGCGACGACCAGCACGACATCAAGCGCACCGCGCGCGACCTGCTGTCCAAGCGGTCCACCTGGGAGCGCGTCCGCGCGGCGGCCGAAGCCGGTCGCTACGACGACGATCTTTGGGCCGAACTCTGCGGGCTCGGCTGGCCCGGCATCGCGATCGGCGAGAGCCACGGCGGGCAGGGCCTCGGCGTCGTCGAGCTGGTGATCCTGCTCGAGGAGCTGGGCTACGCCTGCGCCGCGACGCCGATGCTCGGCAGCGCGCTCGCGGGTGTTGCGATCCAGGCCGCGGGCTCTGACGAACAGCGCGCCCGGTGGCTTCCCGGCCTCGCCTCCGGTGAGCTTCGCGGCGCCCTCGGCAGCGCCCGTGACGGTGTCGGGGAGCTCGTGCCCGACGCTGCGAACGCGGACGTGATCTTGCTGCTTGAGGACGGCGGCCTGACGCTCCTTGCGGGCAGCGGACGCGACCATCGATGACGTCGAGGCGATCGACCAGACGCGGCGCCATGCTTCGGTCGCGGGGCGCGGCGAGGTGCTGCGCCGGCGATGTGTCGGCGGCGATCGACCGCGCGTCGATCGCGGTCTCCGCCGAGCTCGTCGGACTGTGCCAGCGCGCGATGGAGATGGGCGTCGCCTACGTCAAGGATCGCAAGCAGTTCGACACGCCCGTCGGCGCCTATCAGGCGGTGTCGCACCGCTGCGCGCAGATGCTGCGGGACACCGAGAGCGCCCGCTCGACGACGTACTACGCGGCGTGGGCGGCCGACGCGGAGCCCGAGCGTCTCGCGGAGGCGGCGTCGCTGGCCAAGGCGGCGTCCTCTGAGGCCGCACGTGAGGTGACCGGCTCGAACATCCAGGTCCACGGCGGAATCGGCTTCACGTGGGAGGCGGACGCGCACTGGCTGTTCAAGCGCGCCCAGGTCGACGGCGCGCTGCTCGGTGGCGCCGGCACACACCGCGCACGGCTCGCGCGGCTCGCCGCGGCGAGGCTGGCGGGCGCAGTGGCATAGGGCGCCCGCGGCGGTCGGAGATGTCCTGGGAACGCTCAGCCCGGCACTGCCGCCATCAGACGCCCGTGGGCTCGAAGCCCGGGACCGTGTTGCCCTCCGGCGGGATCGGGTTGGCCTTGAGCATCCGCGCGATGTGGACGACGTTGTGGGCCATCCAGCTCGAGGTCTTCTGCGTGTAGGCGCTGTCCGCGCCGCCGGCCTCGATGTACGACGGTCCCGGTCCGGCGTCCCCGACCCAGTAGGTGTCGGCGTTCGGGGGGATCGTGAAGCCGAGGTGGCTCATGTTGAAGAGAGTCGTCTCCGCGGCCGCATGCGCGCCGTCCTCGTTGCCGGTCACGACGACGCCCCCGACCTTGCCGTAACACGGGTACTGGCCGACCGCGTTGGTGTCGTTGTAGGTGCCGTCGAGGCGCTCGATGACCATCTGGCAGACGCTGCCGCGCACGCCGAACCAGATCGGTGTCCCGATGATCACGATGTCCGCCCCGAGGATCTTCTTGAGGATCAGCGGCCACTGGTCGCCGTCACCCTCGTCGTTGGAGACGCCGAACCTCACGTCGTAGTCGACGACTCGCACGGTCTCGGTCGCGCAGTTGAGCGACTCGAGGATGCCCAGCACGCGATCGCCGAGCGCCTGGGTGTTCGAGACGGCGGGCGAGGGCTTGAGCGTGCAGTTGAGGAACAGCGCGCTGAGGCGGGGTGGGTCGTCCATCGCCTTCTCCTGTCGGTGGGGTTCGTGGGTCAATGGGTGAGTCCACGGTGTTGCTGCCGGGGTTTACGCGCTGCTCAACGCGACGCGCCGTCGTCCGGCACGCCCGGCGTACCGACGTCAGCCGGAAACCTGGTCAGCCGGCCTGCGGCCAGTCGCGGAAGGCCTGTCTCAGTCCCTCGCGCAGGTCCGCGGGCAGCTGCTCGGGAGCAGCGGACTGCCCGAGCGCTCCGATCGTTCGGCGCATCTGATCCACGTAGACCACGCAGTCCTCACAGATCGTCAGGTGCGCGTCGAAGTCATCGCGCAGACGGTCGTCGAGGTCGCCATCGAGGTAGGCGGTGACGAGTTCGACGATGTCGCGGCAGGGCAGGTCTTGAGGCTGTTCGCTCATGGATGGCGTCTCGGTGTCAGCTGACGGCGAGGTGGCTCTGGAGTGCAGCCCGCACGCGCGACCTCGCGCGATGGAGAAGCACTCTCTGGTTGGTCTCGCTGATCTCCAGCGCGTTACTGACCTGCGGCCCGTCCCAGCCCTCGACGTCGCGCAGCAGGATCACCGTCCGCTGGGCATCCGGCAGCGCATCGATCGCCTCGCTGATGACCGCAAGCGTCTCCTTGGACTCGGTCGCGCTCTCGGGGAGCGTCTGCCAGCGTGGCATCGGCGCCGCCCAGTGGTGGGGCCAGCGGTCATCGTCCGCGGGCCTGAAGTGGTCGGGCGAGATGGCCTCGAAGTCGCCGTCGGTCTCCGTCGAGGCGAGCGCCGCGAACGGCACGGTTCGGCGTTCCCTCGTGCCGCGCGTCTTGGCACGGTTGACGAGGATCCTGAAGATCCATGTCTTCAGCGAGGAGCGTCCCTCGAAGCGGCCGAGGCCCTCGAGCACCGCGACCCAGGTCTCCTGCACGACCTCCTCGGCGACGGCGCGGCTGGGCGTGAACTGCCCGGCCAGGCGCAGCATCGACGGACCGAGCTCGTCGACGAGCGCCATGTACGCCGCTCTCGTCGCCGGCCTGCAGAGCTGCGACCAGGCGCCGATCGGACTCGATCGCCTCGGGCGCCCGGGTCACGGGATCGCTCGCCATGATCGCCGAGCGTAACGCCACCGGCATGTCCTGGGACGATCCGCCCATGCCCGTCAAGCCCCCCGCACGACTTCCCGAGCTCCCGCCCCGTTTCGCCGCGACACGCGGCGCACTGCACAGCGTCGCCGAGCGCGTCGTCTCACCGGCGCGAGTGGCGGCCACCGGCAACGAGATCGCACTGGAGGCGACGCCCGGCGGCTTCGGCACCCCGCCTCTGCCGGACGGCGGCCGCGTGCGCGTCGAGGTCGACGAGATCGTGATCGACGAGCCGGGCGGAGCGACCCGCCGCGCGCCGCTCGCGACGCTCGCCCAGGCGGCGAGCTTCGCCGGCCTGCGGGCCGGCGACACCGGCGAAGGCCGGCTTGAGATCGACCGCGACGCCGCCCGCTCGCTGGCCGCCTTCTACGCGTTCGCAGACGAGTTGCTGCGCACGCTTCAGGCCGAGGCGCCGGCGTGCGCCGATGCCTCGCCTGTGCGGCTGTGGCCGGAGCACTTCGACATCGCCTTCGAGCAGGGCGAGGAGGACGACGGCCGCCGCGCCGCGTACGGCGCGTCACCGGGCGACGCTCACCATGGCGAGCCATACCTCTATGTGGCACCCTGGAACGAGCCGCCGCGCGGCCCCGGCTGGACGGCGACCGGGTTTCGCGGCGCCGAGCTGGGCTACTCGGCGCTGCTGCGCGCCTCCGATCAGCGAGCGACGGCGCTGAACTTCTTCCATGGTCGCCGTGACGCGCTGCTCGAGCCGCCGGGTCGCGCCGTCTGAACACCGGGGCGCCCGGCGCAGGCAGCCGCGCCGCTTGCGATTCTCCAGCCATGTTCCGTCTCGCGGCCGTCATCGCCGTCTGCGCACTCACGCTGCTCGCCTGCGGCTCTGCTGACGACGACGGGCCGGGCGCCCGTCCAGGAGGGACCGGTCCCGCCGGGGATCGCGCCGCCGCGGCTGGCGAGGCGGAGGCCGCGGCGAGCGCCGTGCGGCTCGTCCCGGTCGGTCGTTTCAACGGACCGCTCTACGTGACCGCGCCGCCCGGCGACCGGCGCCGCGTGATGGTCGTCGAGCAGCGCGGTGTGATTCGCGTACTGCGCGGCGGTCGGCGCCTGTCGCGACCCTTCCTGGACATTCGCAGCAAGGTGACATCGGGCGGCGAGCAGGGGCTGCTCGGCCTCGCGTTCGCTCCGAACTACCGCTCCAGTGGACGCTTCTACGTCTACTACACGGATCGATCCGCGAATCAGCGAGTCGTCGAATACCGTCGTGCGAGCGCCGACCGCGCACGCGCCGGATCCGCCCGCACCGTTCTGGTGATGCGCGACGACGAGGGCAATCACAACGGCGGCGACATCAAGTTCGGCCCCGACCGGCTTCTCTACATCGCGACGGGGGACGGGGGCGGCGGCGGTGACGAGCACGGTTCGCGCGGCAACGCCCAGTCGCTCGGCTCGCTGCTCGGCAAGCTGCTGCGGATCGACCCTCGGGCGTCGGGCACGAGGCGCTATCGCATCCCCGCTTCGAACCCGTTCACCGGTGACTCCGGCCGGCGCGCCGAGATCTACTCCTACGGCCTCCGCAATCCATGGCGCTGGTCGTTCGATCGGGCGACCGGAGATGTGACGATCGCCGACGTCGGGCAGGACTCGGTCGAGGAGGTCAACTTCGTGCGCCGCGGTCGTGCGCGCGGAGCGAACTTCGGATGGCGGCCATGGGAGGGACGCAGGCGCTTCACGCAGGAGGCCGCGCCATCGGCGGTCTTCCCGGTCATCCAGAAATCCCACAACGACGGCTGGTGTTCGATCACGGGCGGCTACGTGGTGCGCGACCCGGCGCTGAAGGCGTTGAAGGGCCGCTACGTGTACGGCGACTTCTGCAAGGGCCAGCTGCGCAGCGCGAGGCTCTCGGCAGGGCGCGCGACGGGCGACCGCTCGCTGGGGCTCGCGAACGTGGACAGCCTCTCCTCATTCGGCGAGGACGCCCGCGGGCGCGTCTACGTGGTCTCGCTCGGCGGGCCGGTCTACCGGTTGGCGGCCCGCTGAGCCGGCCGCTCGTCAGCCGGTGGTTCTGAGCGCTTCGCGGCGCAGCCGTGCGCGCGTACGCCAAGGGGTCGTCGTGACCCGCTCGACCGTGAGCAGCTCGTCCAGCGCCCGCTCGAGGTCGCGAGCCACCTCCGCTGCGTCGGGCACCACCTCGGCATCTGCGTAGATGCCCGCGAACAGCCGGCCCTGGTAGGAGACCGCCCCGATCGTGAGCGCGTGTCCGTCGAGCAGGGGAACCGCGGGCCACGCGCCCTGCAGAGGACGGCCGAGCAGTTCGAGCGGGAGCGCCGGCCCCGGGACGTTGGAGACGATCACGCTGAAGCGCGCCCGGCCCGCTGCGGTCCGCGCCACCCGCCGCCGCCCGGCCGCCGGCAGAACGTCGGCTGCCCGCAGCAGGGCGTCGCCTGCGCTCGCCTGCCCGGAATGCTTGCGTGCGGAGGACCGGGCGCGGACGATCCGGATCGTCCGCGCGAGGTCCGGCTCGCCCACGGGGAGATCGAGCGCCAGGAACGAGATCCGGTTGCCGTGATCGGCGGCCTCCTCGCCGGTTGCGCGGGTATTCGCGGGTACGAGCGCGCGAACGCTGTCGTGTTGCTCGCCGCGGCGGCGCAGCGCGGCTCCGACCGCGACGGTCGCGGCCGCGAGCAGCATGTCGTTGAGCGTCGCCGAGTGGCGGCGGGCGGCGTCGCGCAGTTCGTCGAGCGGCGCCGCGGCGAACGCCACACGGCGATCGCGAGTGATCGAGCGATCGAGCAGCGTCGACGGTGCCGGGGCGGCGATCGCGGCGATCGCGCCGACGCCCTGCGGGGCCGCCCTCGCGCTCCGGTTCAGGCCGCGCAACATCGCGCCGGGGTCAGACCGGCCCGAGCCGACGACCGCCCCGAAGGCGGCGGCGCGGGCCCGCAGCGCCGCGGCCAGGGCGGTGCCCGTCGCCGGCGCCCGCGCCGGTGACCATCCGTCGCCGATCAGCTCGCCGCCGGCAGGTCCGGCGGCGGTCAGCAGCAGCATCGCCAGCTCGACGGCGGCGAGTCCGTCGACGAGCGCATGGTGGGCCTGGCCGACCACCGCGAAGCCGCCGTCGAGTCCCGGTCAGCAGCTGGAGCCTCCAGAGCGGGCGCTGAGGGTCGAGCGGTGTCGACAGCAGAACGCCTGCAAGCTCACGCAGTTCGGCGGTGCCCGCAGGCGGCGCGAGCCGCAGCGAGTGCACGTGGCGCGCTATGTCGAAACCCGCGTCGTCAGTCCAGTGCGGGTCGCCGAGCCCGAGCGCCGGCATCACGACGCGCCGCCGGAAGCGCGGCATCGCGCCGAGGCGGGCGTCGACATGGCGGCGGAGCGCCGACAGCGACGGCGGCGAGCCGTCGAACCGCATCGTCCAGCCGACGTGCAGCGGGGCGCGCGCGGTCTCGAGGTCGAGGAAGGCGGCGTCGAGCGCGCTCAGGCGGTCGGGAGGGGGCGGCACGGGCCGAACCATCCTGCCGGAATCCAGGCGGGCTTGACGTGACGTCGTGTCGAGTCAGCCGGCCGGCGCCGGTAGCCTCGGCCTCGATGGATTCTCTTGTCGCAGCGGACGTCGAGCTCGTCCGTGCGGAGAACCCCGGCCGGCTCACGCTGGAGGGCACGAACACGTGGCTCGTCGGGCGCGATCCGTGCTGGATCGTCGACCCGGGTCCAGCTCTCTCCGGCCACGTCGACAGGATCATCACGGCAGCAGAGCAGCGTGGCGGGATCGGCGGCATCGCGCTGACGCACGGCCACGCCGACCACACCGCTGCGGTGCCCTTGCTGTGCCGCCGAGCCGGGGACGTGCCCGTCGCCGCATTCGATTGGGAGGGCGCCGCGGTGCTCGTCTCCGACGGCCAGACATGCGGCCCGTTCGAGGTGATCGCCACCCCCGGGCACTCTGTCGACCATGTTTCGTTCCTGGCCGGCCGCGCGCTCTTCAGCGGCGACGCCGTGCTCGGGCGCGGCAGTGTGTTCGTCTATCCCGACCCCGGCGCACTGCGCGGCTACCTCGCGGCGCTGGACCGTCTGCTGTTGCTCGACATCGACGTGATCTGCCCGGGGCACGGACCGGTCGTGCTCGAGCCGCAGGCCAGGATCGCGCAGTACCGCGCCCACCGCATGGACCGCGAGCGACGGCTCGTGGAGGGACTTGACGCGGGCCTTCGCAACGCCGACGAGCTGCTCGATCACGCATGGTCCGACGCTCCTGCCGAGTTGCGCCGTGCTGCGGCCGTGACGCTCGCTGCCCACATCGACAAGCTGTCTGAAGAAGGCCGGCTGCCCGCCGGCGTCGAACGCCCGGACACGGCAGCGCTCTGACGCCGGAGCATCCGGCTGTGTGCCCCTGCGGCGCCCGGTACGGTTGTCCGATGGCAGCTGAGCAGCGGGTGACCGTGTGCCGTATCTGCGAGGCACACTGCGGCATGGTCGCGACGGTCGAGGACGGTGTCGTCACCAAGCTGCGGCCCGACAGGGATCACCCGCTGTCGGCGGGCGAGGCCTGCCCCAAGGGCATCGCGATGACGGACGTCCAGAACGACCCCGATCGCGTCGTTCATCCGCTGCGTCGAGCGCCCGAGCGGCGAGTTCGAACGCGTGTCCTGGGAGCAGGCGATCGCGGAGATCGGGGCGCGGCTGCGGGCGATCATCGACGCACGCGGGCCGCAGGCGGTCGGCTGGTACTTCGGAAACCCCGGTGCGTTCAGCTACTCGCACGCGCTGTGGGCAAAGGGCTTCCTCGAGGGACTGGGCACGCCGCACTACTACACGGCTTCCTCGCAGGACGTCGCGAACCGCTTTGCGGCGAGCGCGCTGCTCTACGGCACGCCCGCGCTGGTGCCGATCCCCGACCTCAAGCGCACGAACTTCCTGCTGGTGGTCGGGGCGAACCCGTTCGTCTCGCACGGCAGCGTGCTGACGGCACCGAAGGTCAAGAGCCAGTTCCACGCGATCGTCGGCCGAGGCGGGCGCGTCGTCGTCGTCGATCCGCGGCGCAGCGAGACCGCGCGCCATTTCGAGCACGTCGCGGTGCGCCCCGACACCGACGCCTGGCTGCTGCTGTCGCTGCTCTGCGTGCTCGTCGAAGAGCAACTTGCCGATGAGAGCGCGCTCGCGCGGCAGACCGTCGGCTGGGAGGTCTGGCGCGAGACGGTGCGCGCGTTCCCGCCCGAGCAGACGGAAGCGCAGACCGCAGTCCCGGCCGGCTGTCGTCCGGAGCCTCGCACGCGATCTGGCCGCCGCCGACGGCGCCGCCGTGTACGGGCGGACCGGCTCGTGCCTCGGGCGATTCGGCACGCTCGTCGCGTTCCTGCTCGACCTTCTCAACGCCGCAAGCGGGAACCTCGACCGGCCGGGCGGCGCCGTGTTCGGTCTTCCTGCGATCGCGCTGGACGAGGTCGCCGAGCGCGCAGGGCTCGCGACGTACGGCAAGACGCGCTCGCGCATCGGAGGCTTCCCGGACGTGCTCGGCGCGCTGCCCGCGTCGCTGCTCGCAGAAGAGATGACGACCGAGGGCCCGCAGCAGATCCGTGCCTTCTTCACCAGCGCCGGCAACCCGGTGCTGAGCTGCCCGGACGGCGAGGCGCTCGAGGCGGCGCTCGGCGACCTCGACCTGTTCGTCTCGCTCGACCTCTACGTCAACGAGACCAACCGCCACGCCGACTACGTCCTGCCCAGCACGACGTGGCTGGAGCGCGACGACCTGCCGATCGCGTTCCTCGGCTTCTACACGACGCCGTTCGTTCAGTACGCCCAGCCTGTGGTCAAGCCGCGCGGCGAAGCGCGCGAGGAGTGGCAGATCATCGACTTGATCTCGCGCGAGGTCGGGGTCGCGCCCTACGCGCTGCCGGTGCTGCGCTGGCTGGCGAAGATCGGCTACCGGATCACGCCGCAGCGACTCGTCGACGTACTGCTGCGAACCGGACGCGCGGGCGACCGGTTCGGGCTCCGCCCGCGTGGCCTCAGTCTCAAGCGGCTGCGCGGACACCCGCACGGCGTCGTGACGGCGCCGTCGATCAGCACGGGCGTGCTGTCCCGCCGCGTGCGGCACGCGGACGGGAAGGTGCACCTGGAGCACGATGTGCTGCGCGACGAGATCGCTCGCCTGGGTGCGATCGCGGCCGGCGACGCCCTCGTTCCCGCTGCGCCTGATCGGCCTGCGCGAACTGCGCTCGCACAACTCCTGGATGCACAACGCCCCGCTGCTGATGCGAGGCCATCGCGAGCAGCCGCTGCGCGTGCATCCTCAGGATGCCGAGAGCTTCGGGCTCGAGGACGGCGCGGTGACGCGCCTCACGTCCAAGAGCGGGTCGGTCGAGGTGCCGGTGCGCGTGACCGACGAGGTCATGCCGGGCGTCGTGGCGCTGCCGCACGGATGGGGTCACCGCGGCGGCTGGCGGGTCGCCAACGCCGCCGGCGGCGTCAACGTCAACCAGCTCATGAGCGCCCGGCCCGAGGATCTCGAGCCGCTTGCGGGCATGGCCTTCCTGACGGGCGTCCCCGTCCGCGTCGAGCCGGTGGCACAGGCCGCGCCCGGCGCCGCCGCGACCGAGCAGCCCGCGGCGGTCTGACGCTCAGCTGCCCGCGGCGGGAGCCGCCGCCGAAGTCACGGCGCCGACATCGGGCGTGCTCGCCGGCGTGGCGAGCGAGGTCGTGTCGGGCGGCGCAGACCCGGCGGCGTTCCTCGTCGTGGCGCGTTCGTCCGGGGACGCGCCTGCGACCGGCGTTGCGATGGTCTCCGCGGGCACGGCGTCTGAGGCGGGCACGACTTCGCTGACCGGGGCCTCGTCAGGGGCCAGGGCGCCGCCCGTCGGCGAGCTGCTCGCGGCGTCCTGCGGCGCAGCATCCGGCGGGGCGAGTGGCGCCGTCACCTCGTGCGCCGGGGTCTCGGGTCGCGTCACCGGCGCGGGTTCGCTGCGTACGGCGGCCGTCCGCTCGTCCGCGCCCCGCGGCGCGGCGGCCGCGGCCGGTGCGTGCGCGGCTGCGGCAGCAGGTGCCGGTGCAGCCGTCCGGTGCGCGACCTTGCGCTCGATCTCGCGTGCGCCTCCGGCCACGCCGGCAACACAGCAGACGACGACGGCGACCTTCGTCGCCGTCACGGCGACCGCCCCGCCGCCCATGGCGATGCCCGCGCCTCCGCCGACGGCGCCGCCTCCGCCGATCAGGGCGCCGCCGCTCGCCGCCGCGCCCGAACCTCCCAGGCCGAGCAGCTTCATCAGCGCGAACATCGGGCCGCTCGGAGGTGCAAGCGCCCCGAGCCCGCGTGAGGTTCCGCGCAGGGCGCCGCGGTACGCGCTGCAGCCGTCGCAGTCGCGCATGTGCCTGCGGGCATGGGCGCTGTCGCGGACGCCGCGCTCGCAGCTCTCGGCAAGATAGCCGCGAACGTCGGCGCAGCTGGCGTCACGCGCCTCCACCGCCTCGGCGAGACCCATGCGGGCGCGCACGAGCAGGGACTTGACCGCCGCCAGCGAGCAGTCGAGAGCCTGCGCGAGCTCCGCGTAGCGCAGGCCCTCGAGCTCGCGCATCAGCAGCGCCGAGCGCTGCTGCTCGGGAAGACGGCGCAGATCGGTGACCAGTCGCGCCAGATCCTCGCGCCGCGAGGCCTCGACGAGCGGATCCTGGAGGTCGCTCGTCTCCAGCTCGGACAGCTCGACCGGGATCGGGGCGGGGCGTCGCAGCGCGTCGACGCAGCGGTTGTGCGCGACGCGGTAGAGCCACGCGCGCGCCGCCATCGGGCGATCGTCTGCGCGCAGACCGGAGTATGCACGGACGAAGACGTCCTGCAGGACGTCCTCGGCGTCGGCCCGCGTCCCAGCGGTCAGCATCTGCCGCACGTACGAGAAGAGGCGCTGCCGGTAGCGGTCGTGCAGCACCGAGAACGCCTCGTCGGAACCCTGCCGGAACAGTGCGACGAGCTGTTCGTCGGAGCGCAGCCGCAGAAACCTCACGCCTCCCGCGATGCGGGCCGTCCCTGCCGCGGAGCGGAGGGTCGAAGCTTCCATGGCCGCGACGCTACTCCATTTCCGGGCTTGCGCGCGCCGGATCGCCGGTGGCCTAACCCTCGATGTTGCTCATCACGTGCTTGACGCGCGTGTAGTCGTCGAAGCCGTAGACCGACAGGTCCTTTCCGTAGCCGGATTCCTTGAACCCGCCGTGCGGCATCTCGGCGACGATCGGGATGTGCGTGTTGATCCACACGCAGCCGAAGTCCAGTCCCTTTGCCATCCGCATCGCGCGTCCGTGATCCTTGGTCCAGACCGACGAGGCGAGGCCGTACTTGACGCCGTTGGCCCAGGCGAGCGCCTGGGCCTCGTCGTCGAACTGCTGGACGGTGATCACCGGGCCGAAGATCTCGTTCTGGATCATCTCGTCGTCCTGACGCAGCCCGTCGACGACGGTCGGCTCGAACCAGAACCCGCCGCCGTTCTCCGGTGCGCTGCCCGCCCGTGGTGACCTTCGCGTGGCCCGGCGCGCGCTCTATGAAGCCCTGCACGCGTTCGCGCTGGACGGCGCTGATGACCGGGCCCCATGTAGGTGTTGTCGTCGAGCGGGTCGCCATAGACGGTGCCCTTCGCCTGCTCGGTGAGCGCCTCGACGAACGCGTCGTGCACGCCCGGTCCGGCCAGCACGCGCGTCGCCGCCGTGCAGTCCTGGCCCGCGTTGAAGTAGCCCGCGCCCGCGATGCCCTCGGCCGCCGCCTCGACGTCGGCGTCGTCGAAGACGATCGACGGGCGCCTTCCCACCCAACTCGAGGTGAACGCGCTTGAGCGTGTCCGACGCAGCTGCGGCGACGGCCTTGCCCGCGCGCACCGACCCGGTGAGCGAGACCATCGACACGCCTTCGTGACGCACCAGCGCCTCACCGACATCACCCCTGCCCAGCACTACGTTGAACGCTCCCGGGGGCAGGTGCTTCTGCATCAGCTCGGCCAGCCAGAGCGTGGAGGTGGGGGTGTTCTCCGAGGGCTTGAGGACGACGGTGTTGCCGGCGGCGAGCGCCGGGGCGAACTTCCAGATCGCCATCATGAACGGGTAGTTCCACGGCGTGATCTGGCCGCAGACGCCGATCGGCTCGCGGCGGATGATCGACGTGTGCCCGGCCATGTACTCGGCGCTCGCGCGGCCCTCGAGCATACGGGCGGCGCTGGCGAAGAAACGGATCTGATCCACCCCCGGCGGGAATCTCCTCGCCGATCGTCAGGGCCAGCGGCTTGCCGGTGTTCTCCGATTCGATCCGAGCGAGTTCCTCGCCGCGCTGCTCGATCTCGTCGGCGATTCGCAGCAGCGCGAGGCTGCGCTCCGACGGAGTCGCCTCCTTCCATTCCGCGAACGCGTTCGTCGCCGCCGCGACCGCGGCGTCGATGTCGGCGGTCGCAGAGGAACCCATCTCGGCGATGACCTCGCCGCTGGCGGCATTGCGCACTTCGTGCGAGTCGTCACCGCTCGTCGGGACGCTCTTGCCGGCGATGAAGTTCTGGAGCTTCTTGGTCGTGGTCGCCACGGTTGGTCTCTCCTTCGCGAGGTATCCCTCGGAACGTACCAGCGCGTACCCTTCGCGACTGGCCAATCCAAGCTACCGAGGCTCAACACCGTGACCAACGTCGTGATCTCCTCCGCCGCCCGCACCGCAGTCGGCTCCTACGGGAAGTCTCTCAAGGGCGTTCCGCCGACCGAACTGGGCGCGATCGCCGCCCGCGGCGCGATCGAGCGGGCCGGCATCGGCCCCGATCAGGTCGAGCACGTCGTGTTCGGCAACGTCATCCACACGGCGCCCGAGGACATGTACATGGCGCGGGTCGTCGGCATGAAGGCCGAGATCCCCAAGGAGACGCCCGCCTACACGGTCAACCGGCTCTGCGGTACGGGCGTGCAGTCGATCGTCTCGGCTGCGCAGGCGATCCAGACCGGCGAGGCGCGCGTCGCGCTGGCCGGCGGCGCGGAGTCGATGAGCCGCGGTCCCTACTGGATGCCGGATGCGCGCTGGGGAGCGCGCATGGGGGAGGCCAAGCTGGTCGACCCTGTGATGGGTGGCCTGACCGACCCGTTCCAGAGCATCCTGATGGGCGTGACGGCCGAGAACCTCGCCGAGCGCATGAGCATCTCGCGAGAGGATCAGGACGCCTTCGCAGTCCAGTCCCACCGCCGCGCTCAGGAGGCGCAGGAGGCGGGCCGTCTGGACTCGGAGATCGTCCCCGTGCCGGTGCGCGTGAAGCGCGAGACCGTCGACTTCGTTCGCGACGAGCACGTCAGGCCCGGCGCCGATGTCGAGGCGATGGCCAAGCTGCCGACGATCTTCAAACGCGAGGGCGGCACCGTCACGGCCGGGAACGCCTCGGGGATGAACGATGCAGGTGCAGCGCTGGTGCTGATGGACGCCGATCATGCGTCCGAGGTCGGCGCTCCCGTTCGCGCCCGGATCCTCGGCTATGCAGCCTGCGGCGTCGACCCGGCGATCATGGGCATCGGACCCGTCCCGGCGGTTCGCAAGGTGCTCGAGCGCGCGAACGTCGCGCTCGACGACGTCGGCGTGATCGAGCTGAACGAGGCCTTCGCCGCGCAGGCCCTGGCTGTCATCCGTGACCTCGAGCTCGACCCAGAGCGGACCAATCCCAACGGTGGCGCCATCGCGCTCGGTCACCCGATCGGAGCGACCGGATCGCTCATCACGGCGAAGTGCCTCGCGGAGATGGAGCGCGGCGATCACGAGCTGGGGCTGGTGACGCTCTGCATCGGGGGCGGCCAGGGCATCGCGCTGCTGCTGCGCCGTGAAGGCTGAACGTCATATGCTCCGCCGCCGGCACGAGCCGGGCGAGTGAGAAACCCAGTGGCCCAGATCAACAACGACCAGCAGGTCTACGCACTGCTTGGGAGACTGTTCGAGTCGGTCGTCGCCGACGACGAGATCGGCCCCCGGCTGGGCCGCATCGACGCCGTCGTTCAGCAGCAGTTCCGTCGCCCCGATGCGACCGTCACGATAAAGCTCGTGGCGGGCGAGGACCGCGCGGTCATCACCGGCCTGACCGATCTCCGCCCAGACATCGTGCTGGTGATGGACGCCGCGACCGGACATCGCGTCTGGATCGGCGAGCTGAGCGTCATGACGGCGCTCAGCAAGGGCCAGATCCGGGCGCGCGGCCCCGTGGCAAAGATCCTCCAGCTGATCGACCTGATCGCGCTCGTCGCCCCTCGCTACCGTGCCCAGCTCGAGGGTGTCACCGCGGTGGGTGCGCCGGCCGAAGGGGTCCCGGTCGCCGAGGAATCGCCTGCCGAGGAAGCACCCGCGGACGAAGCGTCGGCCGAAGAGGTCCCGGTCGCCGAGGAAACGCCCGCCGAGGAAACGCCTGCCGAGGAAACGCCTGCCGAGGAAACGCCTGCCGAGCCGAAGCGCCCGCGGACGAAGCGTCGGCCGAAGAGGTCCCGGTCGTCGAGGAGACGCCCGCCGAGGAAGCGCCCGCGGACGGCGCGCCCGCGGACGAGGTCTCCTAGCGTCGTGAGCGCCGCGCGAGTTCGGCCTTCGCGATCTTGCGGAACCGCAGCATCTTCTTCGCGTTGAGCCGGTAGCGGGAGAACGTCGACCCCGGCGGCAGCTCGAAGCCGCCGACGAGCTTGTACGGGACGAGCGCCCAGCGGCCCTGGTCGACGACGAGGTCGCCTCTCACCTGGAAGTTGGTCTGCCAGCTGAAGTCCGGCGAGTGCCGGTGGGCCACCAGGCAGGCCCGGCCCGACTCGAGCGGGACGCCGACGGGATCGGCCTCGATCCGGATGACGCCGGCCCCGGGATCTGCGCGCACCGGCACTCGCACCGCGAACGGGAACCCGTCCGGTCCCTCGAACGAGATGACGGCTGTGGGCGCGCTCTCGTCCCCGAGTTCGGCGAGTCGCGCGTCCCAGATCGGGCCTGCGCCGCCCGAAGCTGCGTGCGGGAGCTCGGGCTCCTCGTTGTGGCCGGAGCGGACCTCCTCCAGATGCGAGTCGAACAGCTCAGGCTCGGCGTCGAGGTCACCACGTGGCCAGACGTAGACGCGCTCGGGTCGGACGTGGACGTAGATCCGCACGAAGTACCACGACATCAGCCGTCTGCGCAAGATCACCGGGGGCAGCAGATCCTGCGTGCCGGGCAGCTTGGCAAGCGACTCCCGCTCATAGCGGATGCGGTTGGCCTCGAGGTCGTCGTCGTCGACGCGAGCGGTGCCCTGGACGAGCACCATCGGCGGGTCCTCGAGCCGGCTGCCCGTCGGATCGGAGAACAGCAGCGCCACGCGCGGGTTTCGCTCCGCGTCAACGGCCTTCTTCGGATACCCCAGGCCCGTCGTCAGGTCCACGCAGCCGGACTCCGGGTGGTGGTACGGAGTGACCGGCCAGGCGATCGGCTGCCCGCGCCCGTCGATCGTCACGTACTCGGTCGTGATGAACCGGTCGAAGACCTCGCGAACCTGCTGCGGGAGCGTTGCGGTCATCTTCCGGCGACCATCGCTCTGATCCCCGCTGCTGTCAAGGCCGCGACGGCGTCCCCGCTCCGGCGATCAGGACGGCTCGTACTCCGGCAGGTCGTCGTCGTAGCCGGGCTCGCCGGGAAGAAGAACCCGCGCGACCTCGCCCTCCAGTACGACGCGAGGCTCGACCGGGCCGACGATGCGCCCGGTCGCGTACTCCATCAGCTCGTCCGCGCTGCGGAACGGAGCCAGCTGCTCCAGGTGCTTGATCGTCGGGAACACGAGCGCCAGCTCGTCGCGCGCGTCGAGTGCGGCCTGCGGCGTGAACCAGCCGAGGTCGACGCACTCGTCGCCGTCCACAGCCGGCTCCTGCCCTTCGGGGAGTGGCGCCAGGAAGAAGTGCGTGTCGAAGCGGATCGCGATCTGCCGGGGGGTGATCCACTGAGAGAACTTCACGAGAGCACCCGGGTCTACGTCGCTGATGCCGGCCTCCTCTGCCAGCTCGCGGACTGCGGCCAGACGATGCGAGCTGTCGCCCTCGCCCTCATGTGCGTCAACGGCTCCCCCCGGAAAGACCCAGACGCCGCCCATGAAGCGGGCCTTGGGCGTCCGCTGCACGAGCAAGGCCTCAAGCGAGTGGGCGCCGCCGCGCAGCACGATCACGGAGGCCGCCTGGCGGACGGGCACGTCAGCTCCGGAGGTGTTGAGCGGCTCGCCGCGCGGCGGGCGGTCGAAGGTCATCGCGGGCAACCTACCAGCGGCCCGTGACCGGGCTTGACACCATGTCAAGTCAGCTTGCCGATCTGCGCTAACCTCGTCGGCGCGATGACCGATACCGAGACCACGACGCGCTGGATCTGCGAGTCCTGCGGCTTCATCTACGACCCCGCCGACGGCGACCCCGATGGGGGAATCCCGCCGGGCACGGCCTTCGAGGACATTCCCGATACGTGGTTCTGTCCCGTCTGCGGCGCGCGCAAGAAGGAATTCACGAGGTACGAGGACTGATCAGGCCACGGCCGCCACGGCGGCCGTCACCGAGGCGATCGCGCCGGAGGTGATCGTCACGAGGGCGGTCAGTTCGGCCTCGCTGATCGAAAGTGGCGGCATCAGCACGACGGTGTCGCCGAGCGGGCGGATGATCGCGCCCCGCTCACGGGCTATCAGGGTGACCTGATGGCCGATCCGGTCGGACAGCTGGAAGCCGTCCAGATCGATTCCCGTCATGAAGCCGCGCTGACGGACCTCGCTGACGCAGGACAGCGGCTCGATGTGCTCGCCGAGCAGCCTGCCGAGCAACTCGATCTTCGGCTGCAGAGCCTCGAGCGTCGACTCCTCCGCGAAGACGTCGAGTGTCGCAAGCGCGGCCGCGCAGGCGAGCGGATTGCCGGTGTAGGTGTGTCCGTGGAAGAACGTGCGCAGTTCCTCGTGGCGCGCCAGGAAGCCTTCGTAGACGCGCTCGCTGGTCAGCGTGGCGGCGAGCGGCATGTAGCCGCCGGTCAGTCCCTTCGCGAGGCACAGGAAGTCCGGGCTGACGTCCTCCTGCTCGCAGGCGAACATCGTTCCGGTGCGCCCGAAGCCGGTCGCGACCTCGTCGCAGATCAGGAATACGCCGTGCTCGTCGCATAGGCGTCTGACCTCGCGCAGGTACCCGTCCGGGTGACAGAGGATTCCCGCAGCGCCCTGGACGAGCGGCTCGACGATCACTGCGGCGGTCCGCTCTCCGTGCTCGGCGAGCAGGTCCGACAGGTGGGCGGCGTCGCCGGGCTCGGCCTGCCAGGTGTCGAACAGCAGTGGCCGGTAGAGCGAGTGGAACAGCTCGATGCCGCCGACCGAGACGGAGCCGATCGTGTCGCCGTGGTAGCTGTTGCGCAGGCAGATGAAGCCCGACCTCCACCATTCACCCCGCTGGTGATGCCACTGGTAGGCCATCTTCAGCGCGATCTCGTTGGCAGTCGACCCGTTGTCGGAGTAGAAGACACGCGTCAGGCCCTCCGGCGCGAGGTCGACCAGCCGTTCCGCCAGTTCGATGGCCGGCGCATGCGTCAGCCCGAGCATCGTGGTGTGCGCGACGCGGTCCAGCTGCTCGCGCACGGCGGCGTCGATCCGCGGATGCCGATGACCGTGCACGTTGCACCAGAGGGACGAGACACCGTCGATGTAGTGCCGGCCGTCGGTGTCCCACAGCGTGCAGCCCTCGGCGCGCTCGACGACCGGCGCGTCCTCGTCCGCCCAGGCCTGCTGCTGGGTGAACGGGTGCCAGACGTGGCGGCGGTCGATGTCTCGAAGGTCGCTCGTACTGCGGGTCGGCATGGGCCCACCGTAGGCGCCCGCGCGGACGGCGCTGCGCCGGATCCGCTGTACTGCACGCCATGAGCGCGCAGCAGCTGACGGTCGTCCTCGGCACCCACCTGGCCGATCTCGAAGCCGTCGACGCCAACCGTCCCGCCCACCTGGAGTGGGTCGACGAGCAGGTCGCTGCCGGGCGGATAATCCTCGCCGGTCGCCGCACGCCGCCCGACGGGTCGGTGATCCTGCTGCGGGGGCTCGACGCGCGCGAGGCGCACGAGCTGATGGAGCGCGACCCGCACTCCATCAAGGGCCTTGTGCGCTACGACGTTGCGGGGACCTTCACGCCGAGTCGTCGCGCGACCGGGCTCGACGAGCTGCTGGCGTAGCGGGCGAGCACGTCCGTCACCGAGAGACGCTCGCCGGCGGTGGCAAGCTGGTCGCCGGCGAGCCCGACTGCGGGGAGGACGTCGACCTCCACGCCGCCAAGGTCCTCGATCGTCGCGCGGTTGGAGAGCTCCATCACCGAGGGCTGGGCAGGCCACGGCGTCAGCACGACCGCGAGCACGTCCAGCCCGGCCGCACGCGCTCCCTCCAGCGTCAGCAGCGTGTGGTTGATCGTGCCGAGCCCCGGCCTTGCAGCGACCAGCAGCGGGAGCCCGAGATCGCTCGCGTAGTCGCGTATCAGGTACGGCGCGGGGTCGGTCGCGAGCGGCACCATCAACCCGCCGGCACCCTCGGCGATCACGATGTCGGCGCCTGCCGCGGCCGCGCTTGCGGCGGCGAGCAGCGCTGATCGCTCGAGCGGCAGGCCCGCGAGCTCGGCAGCCAGGTGGGGCGAGAGCGGGGGCCCGAACGTCCGCTGCGTGACACTTGCGGGCGCAGCGCCCGCGGCGGCGCCCAGCAGCTCGTGATCCGCGGGTCGCCCCGGCTCCGGCTCGTCGATGCCGGTGACCACGGGCTTGACGGCGGCGACGCGAAGCCCACGGGCGCGCAACGCGGCGGCCAGGCAGGCCGCGAGCACTGTCTTGCCGACGCCGGTGTCGGTCCCGGTGACGAGCGCGCCGCGCATCAGGCCGCGGCGCTCTGGCGCGGCGCGGCCGTGTCGCGCGCGGTCGCCACCGGTTCGCCGGCGGCGGGCCGGAAGCCCGACTGAAGCGCCGCGCGGCCGAGCACGCGAGCGGCCTCGCGCAGTTCCTCCCTGCTGTGCGTCGCCATCACGGCGAGGCGCAGGCGCGATGTGCCCTCGGGCACCGTCGGCGGGCGAATCGCCTGTGCGAACACGCCGCGCTCGATGGCCGTCTCGCAGATTCGCATCGCCTGGTCTGCTCCACCGATGACGAGCGGCACGATCTGCGTCGTCGAAGCGCTCACGTCGAAGCCCTCGCGCGCCAGCTCGTCGCGCAGCGTGGCTCCGTTGCGCCCGAGTCGCTCGACGCGGCGGGGTTCCTCGGAAAGCAGCTCGAGCGCGGCGAGCGCGCCCGCCACCGAGGGCGGGGGCGGGGCCGTCGAGAAGATGAACGGGCGTGAGCGGTTCACCAGGAAGCGCCCCACGTCGCCATCGCACGTCACGTACGCGCCGTAGGCGCCGAGCGCCTTCCCGAGCGTGCCGACGACGACGTCGACCTCGTGCTCCAGTCCGGCCTCGTGCACCGCGCCGCGCCCGCCGGGCCCCAGACAGCCGACGCCATGCGCCTCGTCGACGACGAGCCGGACGCGATGGCGGCGGGCGAGCTCGACCAGCTCGGTGAGCGGGGCGACGTCGCCGTCCATCGAGAAGACGGAGTCGGTGACGATCAGAGCGCCGCGGCCCGATGCGCGCTCGAGCGCCCAGCTCAGATGGTCCATGTCGTTGTGCCGGTAGACGAACGTCTCGGCGCGCGACAGGCGGCAGCCGTCGATGATCGATGCGTGGTTGAGCTCGTCGGAGAAGACGACCTCACCGCGGGCCGAGAGCGCGCTGACGACCCCGAGATTGGCCAGATAGCCCGACCCGAACAGCAGTGCACCCGGTGCGCGCTTGAACTCCGCCAGCCGCTCCTCGAGCTTGTTGTGCACGCGCATCGTGCCCGAGACCAGGCGCGAGGAGCCAGCTCCGGCACCCCAACGCATCGCGGCGTCGGCCGCCGCCTCGCGCACGCGCGGGTGATCGGCGAGCCCGAGGTAGTTGTTGGAGCACAGCAGTAATACGGGCTTGCCGTCGAGCACGACGCGCGGACCCTGCGGGCCGCTGACCATGCGCATCCGTCGGTAGAGCCCGGACTCGCGCAGTTCCTCGAGGCGCTCGCCTACGTCGAGCACGCCCGCGACCTCAGGCCGCCGGGCCGCCGGCGGGCAGCGGCGCGTCGGGCCAGGCGTTCGGAGCGCCGTCGGGCCGCGGCGGCACCGTCTTCTCGCGTGCGCGGAAGCGAAGTTGCGAGGAGGGGTCCCACAGCCGCACGCTGAGGTCGACCTCGCCGCTGGGCGTGTAGTCGTCGAGGAACTCCTCGACGACGTCCGGGGTGGTCCCGTCGAAGCTGCCGGAGCGGTTGTCGGGCCGCGGGTTGGCGCCGTTGTCGGGCTGGCGCGCGATGTTGAGGCCGGCGCCCTGGAACATCGCGCGGTCCTCTGCCGGCGTGTTACCCAGCGTCGTGAGGAAGTTGCCCATCATCACGCCGTTGACGCCGGCCTTGATCGCGAGCGGCTGCAACTCGGCGAGGTTCTCGACGCGGCCGCCGCAGAGCCGGAAGAGCGCATCGGGGAGGACGAGGCGGAAGATCGCGATCCACTTCACGGCCTCCCACGGGTCGAGGATCTCGCGGTCGCCGAACTTCGTCCCCGCCTTGGGGATCAGCAGATTGACCGGCACGCTGGTCGGGTTGATGGCGGCAAGTTCGAATGCCATCTCGACGCGCTGCTGCGGCGACTCGCCGAGGTTGAGGATCCCGCCGACGCAGGTCTCCAGGCCCGCCTCGCGCACGGCCTGGATCGTCCGCAGGCGGCCTTCGTAGCGAACGGTCGTGGAGACCTCGTCGTAGTAGGACTCGGCGGTCTCCACGTTGTGGTGCACGCGCTGAACGCCTGCGTCCTTCAGCGCCGCAGCGCGCTTCGGGCTCATGTGGCCGATCGACGCGCAGCGCTTGAGATTCGTCTCGCTCGCCACGAGTCGCACGCCGTCGAGGAACTTGTCGAAGTCGCGCTTTGACAGTCCCTGGCCCTGAGTCACCATGCAGAAGCGGTGGGCGCCGGCGGCCTCCGCCGCGCGCGCGTGCTCGAGGATCTGCTCAGGCTCCATCAGCGCGTGCATCGGCGTCTCGGCTTCGGCGAAGCGCGACTGGGCGCAGAAGCCGCAGTCCTCCGCGCAGCCACCGGACTTGGCGTTTACCAGCGAGCACATGTCGGTGCTGTCGCCGAAGCGGTCGACTCGCGCCTGCCAAGCCCGCTCCACGAGCGCCTCGATCTCCTGCGGTTGCTCGAGGGCGCCGAGCTGAAGCGCTTCCTCGGGGGTTATGAGCGGCGGCATGCCCGGCAGCCTGCCAACGGCGCCGGACGGTTCAGGCGTCGATCTCCACGAGCAGCGGAGCGTGGTCGCTGGGCTTGGCGCCCTTGCGCATGTCGCGGTCGATCCCGCAATCGCGGACGGCGCTCGTCAGCGGCTCGCTCACGAGCAGCAGGTCGATGCGAAGGCCCATGCCGCGGTGGAAGTGGCCCTGGCGGTAGTCCCACCAGGTGAACTGCTGCTCGTCGGGGTGGGCGAGCCGGTAGGCGTCCGCGAGCCGCCCCGCGCTCAGGATCTCCTGTAGGCGTGAGCGCTCGTCGGCGGTGACGTGCGTCGATCCGGATGCGCGGAAGCCCTCGGGGTCGTAGACGTCGATATCGGCCGGCGCGACGTTGAAGTCCCCGCCGATGACGAGCGGCGATCCCGTGAGCTGGGCGGCGCGCGCCGCGATCATCTCCAGGAAGTGGAGCTTCTCGGCGAAGGTCTCGCTGCCGACCTCGCGCCCGTTGACCACGTAAGCGCTCGCGACGCGTATCCCGAGGCCGTCGATCTCGGCCTCGACCCAGCGTGCCTCTTCGGCGCGGATCTCGCCCGGCAGCCCTGCGGTCACCTCGCCGACGCCGAGCCCTTCGCGCGCCAGCACCGCGACGCCGGCCCACTGCCCGCCGCTGTGATGGCGGGCCTCGTAGCCGGCGGCGCCCAGTTCCTCGGCGGGGAACTTGTCTGCAGCGACCTTCGTCTCCTGAAGCAGCACCACGTCCGGCTCGTGCTTCCCGAGCAGTTCGATAACCCGCGGCAGGCGCGCCCTCAGCGAGTTGACGTTCCAGGTGACGAGCTTCATAGGCCGGTTTCCCGCCCGCACGACCCTAGCCACACCGTCGCTTCCGGGCGTGTCAACTGACGACACTCCGTCGTCAAGCGCGGCACCGCCATCAAGGCGTTCAAGGTCGGGTGCTTCATGAAGGATCTCGGCGGGCGGACGATCCAGGCGGGCACGATCTACCTCGGGCCGACGAAGCGCCTCCGGATAAGCAGGACGGGGCGGTTCCGCTACAAGGGGAAGGCGTACATCCGCGTCCGCCAGGCGCCGCTGGGCACAGAGGTCAAAGCGACGATCGCGGGCTCATTCAGAGGCGAGCGCGTGAAGGGGAGCGTCAGCATCGTGGCCGCCGAGGAAGCCTGGGAGTGCCTGCCCAGGAAGTTCGCGGGGAAGCTCGTGAAAGTGCCGAAGTTCACCGGAGGCGCCTGAGCGCTCCAGCTTGATCGCGCGATCGCCGCGCAGCTTCAACGGCCCTGCCAGTTGGGCGCGCGCTTCTCGCCGAAGGCGCGCACGCCCTCGCGCATGTCATCAGAGGCGAAGCACGCCTCCCGCAGCGCGATCAACTCGCGCTCGGTGTCCGCGTCGAGCGCGCCTTCCGACCTCAGCAGCTCGCGAATCACGCGCTTGTTGCCGCGTACGCTGAGCGGCGCGTTGCCGGCGATCTCGATCGCCCAGTCGAGCGCCGCAGCGTCGAGGCTCTCGGGCTCTGCGACGTCGTTGACGAGCCCCCAGTGCAGCGCAGTCGCGGCCGTCACCCGGCGGCCGACGAGGAACAGCTCGCGTGTGCGCGGGACCCCGATCGCGTCGATGAAGCGCCGCAGGCCGGTGTGCGAATACACGAGCCCGAGCTTGGCCGGCGGCATCCCGAACTCGGTGCCGCGCGCGGCCACTCGCAGGTCGCAGGCGAGCGCGAGCTCCAGTCCGCCGCCGATCGCCGGGCCGCTGATCGCGCAGACGGTCGGGACGTCGCTGGCGTCGAGCGCCTCGAGCGCGCTCGTGAAGGGGTGCGCGACGAGCTTCTCGGCCTCCACGGCGAAGACGTCCGGCGGGATGTCGCCGATGTCGTAGCCGGAGCTGAAGTAGGGCGCCTCACCCGTCAGCAGGACGCAGCGTGCATCGGTCTCCGTGACGAACTCCGCGAGCCCGTCGAGGATCGCGTGGTCGAGCGCGCCGCGCTTCTCCGGGTTGGAGATCGCCACGCGGACGACGCCGTCGGCCGGCACGTCGGTGATCAGGCGCCCGGGCATCGCTGCAACGTTAGTGCGATCGATCCCGGTCAGCGTCTGCGCGCCGCCAAAGCGAAGCGCACGACCTCACGCGTGGCGTTGAATCGCGATGGGTTGCGCTGTCCCGGCCGGGGTCGCCTCGCTCCCGGCCAGCCGTGTGTCGTCCCGTCGAGGCGCACGATCGCTACGCTCAGGCCCTTACGGCAGCCGCGGTAGGTGATCCGCGTAACGCGCCTCGCGGGGCGGCTCGTGCGCGGCCTGCGCGCGCAACCGTGACGCTTGGCCCAGCGGGCCGCGTAGCGCGGGACCGAGCCCTTGCGCGCGGGCCGCTTCCCGTTGTACGGCACGACGGTGTCAGCCGCGCCGTGGATCGCCAGCAGCGACGAACGCGTCCGGGGCGAGCATGGATCGAGGGCGCGCAGTCCCGCGGCGACGGGAGCCACGGCGGCGAAGCGGCCCGGGAGTTCACACGCGAGGCGCGTCGCGAAGCCGGCGCCGTTCGAAACGCCGGTGACCGATATCCGGCGCTCGTCGAAGCAGCCGCCCTCGAGCGTTCGCTCGAGCAGCGCAGTGACCGTGCGGACGTCACCGTCGCCCTGCCGGTGGTTCAGCGACCAGAAGCTGCCGCCGTCGGTCGGGTAGAGCAGACCGAGGCCACGTCGCCGCGCTTCGCGCCGCAGGCCGAGTGAATCGCTGGGGTCGCCGCTGCCGCCCGGTACGACCACCAGCAGCAGCGGCGTTCGGCCGGCGCGGGCGGATGCGGGCACGTCGAGACGACCGCCGCGGACCTCGCGTGCCCCGCGGGGCGGGCACGACGACTTGGTCGCCTGTGAGGTGCCGGCGGTGCTCGCGCCGTCCGCACCGCCCGCGGCGCACGCGGTCAGACCGACTGCGAGCAAGCCCGCGGCCGGCATCCATGCGCGAGGTGAGCGCACCACCTCGTCGATGCTACGCGAGCAGCCGCTCGACTACTCCAGCACGACCAGCGTGTCGCCCTCGTTGACCGCCTGGCCCTCCTCGCAGAGGATCTCCTTGACGGTGCCCTCGTCCTCGGCCTCGACCGGCATCTCCATCTTCATCGACTCGAGGATCGCGACGGTGTCGCCCTCGGCGATCGTGTCGCCTACCTGGCACTCGATCTTCCACACCGTGCCCGTGATGTGGGCCTCGATCTCCGACACGTGACGTCCTCCAGAAGCAGGGATGGGTGAACGGTCTGGCACGATAACTCGCGCAATGGACGCCTCCCGCCTCGCCGTCGTGATCGCAGCGCACGGCGAGGAGGACCGCATCGCGGCGACCGTCTCGGCCGTGCGGACCGCGTTCCCGGGCGCGCGCGTCGTCGTCGCCGACGACGGCTCCGCGGACGACACGGCGGGAGCCGCCGAGCGCGCCGGAGCGGAGGTGGTGCGGCTCGAGCGCAGGACGGGCAAGGGCGGCGCGGCTTCGCTCGCGGCCGAGGTCGCGCTCTCCGGCGATCCCGAGCTGGTGCTGCTCTGCGACGCGGACCTGGCGGACAGCGCGGCGCGGCTGGCGCCGCTGCTCGACGCGGTCGACCGCGGTGAGGCCGACCTCGCCGTCGCCGTGTTCTCGCGCCGCGTGGGCGGAGGCTTCGGGATCGCGGTCGGGTTCGCGCACTGGGCGATCCGCAACCTCACGGGCCTCGATCTGCGTGCGCCGATCTCCGGGCAGCGCGCGATGCGCAGCGAGGTCCTCGAGGTGGTCACGCCGTTCGCGCCCGCGATTCGGGATGGAGATCGGCATGACCGTCGATGCAGCTCGTGCTGGGCTGAGCGTGGCGGAGGTCGAGGTCGACCTCGAGCACCGCTCGACCGGGCGCACCCTGCGCGGTTTCGTGCACCGCTTCCGCCAGCTGCGCGACTTCACGGTCGTCTACGCGTCGCGGCGCCTGAGGCGCGGCGGCCGACCCGTCCGCGTGAGCGCTCGCTGACTAGTCTGCCCGCCGTGATCCTCGCGATCGACCAGGGGACGACCGGAACCACCTGCCTCGTCTTCGACTCCGAGGCCGACCTCGTGGGCCGCGCGTACCGCGAGTTCACGCAGCATTTTCCACAGCCGGGCTGGGTCGAGCACGACGCCGCCGAGATCTGGGCGACGACGCGTGCGGTTGCGATCGAGGCGCTCGAAGACGCCGGCGTGCGCGGCGGCGAGCTCGTCGCCGTCGGCATCACGAACCAGCGTGAGACGGTCTGCGTCTGGGATCCGGCCACCGGGGAGCCGCTGCACCGCGCGCTGGTGTGGCAGGACCGGCGCACCGCAGCCCGTTGCGACGAACTGCGCGAGCAGGGTCACGAGCCGCTCGTGCGCGAACGCACCGGCCTGGTCCTGGACGCGTACTTCTCGGCGACGAAGATCGCCTGGATGCTCGAGCACGTCGACGGGCTGGCCGACCGCGCGCGCGATGGGCGCGCGGTGTTCGGCACGATCGACTCGTGGCTCGCATGGAACCTCACCGGCGAGCACGTGACCGACTCGTCGAACGCCTCGAGGACCCTGCTCTATGACCTCCGGAACGGAGGCTGGTCGCCGGAGCTCTGCGAGCTGTTCGGGGTTCCGCAGCGCGCGCTGCCCGAGGTCCGGCCATCGATCGGTGAGTTCGGACGCCTGAGCGAAGCGGCGCTGCCCGGTCACGGCGGCGTTCCCCTCGCCGGGATCGCCGGTGATCAGCAGGCCGCGCTCTACGGCCAGGCGTGCCTGGACCCGGGGCAGGGCAAGAACACCTACGGCACCGGCTCGTTTGTCCTGGTGAACACGGGCAGCGAGCCGCCGCACGCACCGCCCGGCCTGCTCGCGACCGTCGCGTGGTCGATAGGTCAGCGCACTACGTTCGCGCTCGAGGCGTCGATCTTCGTCACCGGAGCGGCGATCCAGTGGCTGCGCGACGGCCTGCGGATCATCGAGAGCGCGTCTGAGACCGAGGCGCTGGCGGCTTCACTCGAGGGCAACGACGGCGTCTACTTCGTGCCTGCGCTGACCGGGCTCGGGTCGCCGCACTGGGATCCCTATGCGCGCGGAACGATCGTCGGCCTGACGCGCGGCAGCGGGCGGGCGCATGTCGCGCGCGCCGCGCTCGAGGCGATCGCCTACCAGACGGTCGACGCGGTACGCGCGGTCGAGGCTGCGTCGGAGCGGCCGCTGACTTCGCTCAAGGCCGACGGCGGGGCGACAGCGAACGCCTGGTTGATGCAGTTCCAGGCCGACGTGCTCGGCGTGCCGGTCGTCGTGCCGGCGGTCGCCGAAACGACGGCACTCGGCGCAGCGCTGCTCGCGGGGGTCGGCGCGGGAGCCTGGACGCAGGATCACGTCAGCTCGCTGTGGCGGGCGCGCATCACATACGAGCCGCGGATCGGGGTCGACCAGCGCGCGGGGCTGCTCGCGGACTGGGCCAGGGCGTTGGAGCACTCGCGCGGGTGGGCGCGCGAGGCATAGGCTTGCCGCCGGCGATGACCGAATCACCGCAGCCCGCACCGGAAGAGGGCCTGGTACGGCTCAAGGAGCAGGTCTACAAGGACCCGCGGCCGCTTGAGCAGCTTCAGCGCTACTACGACTGGCCGCTCACCCATTCGCCCGACTGGATGTACGACATCGTGCGCGTGCTGACCACGATCTACGCGTGGGTGTTCTTCCGTACGACCTGCGTCGACTCGCGCAATGTCCCGACGAGCGGCCCGCTGATCTTCGCGCCGAACCACTTCTCGAACATCGACCACTTCTTCCTCGGCCTGGCGACCCGTCGCAAGGTGCAGTTCATGGCGAAGTCCCAGCTGTACAAGGGCTGGTTCGCCTTCGTGATGAAGCGCGGCGGCGTGTTCCCGGTGCGGCGCGGCCACCGCGACGAGCAGTCGGTCGGTGTCGCTCTCTCGATTCTCGATCGCGGCGGCACGATCTGCATGTACTGCGAGGGCGGTCGCTCGCGCACCGGGAAGCTCGCCCAGGGCGCCAAGGCGGGCATCGGGCGCATCGCACTTCAGAGCGGCGCGGTCGTAGTGCCGGCCGCGATCCACGGCTCGCAGAAGGTGCGCAACTGGAAGCGGCTCCAGTTCCCGAAGGTCGACGTGCTGTACGGCGAGCCGCTGCGCTTCGAAGTCGTGCCCGAGCCCACGCGTGAGCAGCAGCAGGCCGTCGCCGATCAGATCTTCGCCGAGATCAAGTCGCTCTACGCTGAGCTTGAGGGACGCAGCGCGGGCGACGTCCGGGCTGAGCGGCGCGCGGCGCGGGCGCAGCGGGCGGCCGGCGTCTAGCGCAGGACGGTCTCGCAGTCCGACGCGATCTCGTCGGTCGCGTCGGCGTACACGAAGTCGTTGCCCGGACCGCACTGGACGCGGTCGAAGCCTCCGGCGACGACCTGGATGCGGTCATCGCCCTCGCCGCCCTGGATCGTGTCGTTGTCGAGGTTGCCGTAGATCTGGTCGTTGCCCGGCCCGCCGTCGAGCACGTCGCGGCCGCGCTCGCCGAAGATGCGGTCGTTGCCCTCGTTACCGAGCACTACGTCGTCGTCATGGCGGCCGTGCAGCTCATCGTCGCCGGGGCCGCCGTGCAGCGTGTCGTTGCCGTTCTCGCCGTCGACGTAGTCGTCGCCGCCGTTTCCGAACAGCTCATCGTTTCCGTCGGCGCCGAACATCGAGTCGCCGCCCGCGGTGCCGATCAGGACGTCGTCCCAGCGCGTCCCCGAGATCACGTTGGTGACCGACGGCGAGTCGTTCGAGACCTCTGGCGCGATCCGGATCACCGTCTCGCAGTTCTTGAGGACGTCGCGATCGGGGGCGTCGCTCTCCACGTAGACGGTGTCCTTGCCCGGCCCGCAGTCGACGACGTCGCGGTCGCCGTCTGCGGCCCGGATCTCGTCGTTGCCCGAGCCCCCGAGGATCCGGTCCCGTCCGGCGCCGCCCGTGATCTCATCGGCGCCGTACGAGCCGCTGAGGCGGTCGTCGCCGGAACCGCCGTCGAGCTCGTCGTTGCCCCGCGAGCCGTAGATCCTGTCGCGACCGACGTCCCCGCGGATCGTGTCGTCGCCGTCGCGGCCGTAGATGAGGTCGCCGGCTGCGCCGCCGTCGATCGCGTCGTTCCCGGAACCGCCGTCGATCGTCTCCGAGCCCGAGAACCCGATCAGCGTGTCGGCTCCGGGTCCGCCCTTGATCCGGTCCGACCCGCGCCCGCCGTTGATCGTGTCGTTGCCCGGCCCGCCGTCGAGCAGCTTGTCGTTGCCCAGGCCCGACTCGTTGATGTGGTCGTCACCGGGGCCGCCGAGGATCGTGTCGTCGCCGTCGCCGCCGTCGAGGTAGTCGTGGTCTTCGCCGCCGTCCAGCTTGTCGTTTCCGGTGCCGCCGAATCCCGCGTCGTTGCCCGGCCCGCCGCGCAGATCGTCGTTGCCCTGCTCGCCGGCGAGGCGGTCGTCGCCCTCCCCGCCGTCGAGCAGGTCGTTGTCCGTGCCGCCGTTGAGGTCGTCGTTGCCGGGGCCCCCGAAGAGCTGGTCCGCGCGGCGGTTGCCGCGCAGACGGTCGTCCCCGCCGAGTCCCTCGAGCAGGTCCTGGCCGCGTGTTCCGAGCAGTTCGTCGGGTCCTTCGGTGCCGCGCTGCACGGCGAGCCCGCCCTGCGTGGCCACGCCGCTGCGGACGACTGCCGGCGGGCAGGCGGATCGCCCGCAGGCGCCGGAACCTGCGCGCGCTGAGCACCGAGAGCGTGCGTGAGCTGCGATCGGCCACGTACATGCGCGTGCCGTCGTCGGACACGCCGGTTGCGCCCGGACCGGCGCCGACGCGCACACGCGCGACCAGTCGGCCCTTGCTGAGGTCGGCGACCGCCGCTACACGGGCGGAGCCGCTCGCGCCGGCGATCGCATAGCGGCCGTTCGGTGTGATCGCGAGCCCGCCTCCGATCGAGCGCCCGAGCCTGATCGTGCGGACCGCGCGCCCGCTGAACAGGTCGAGTTGCACGAGGCGCCCGCCGGCCCTGCTGCGCGAGAGCACCCAGGCTGCGCCGGTCGAGCTGATTGCGACCGCGGTGGCGCCCGTCAGCTGCGGCCGTCGCGCCACGCGCAGCCTGAACAGGTCGAGGATCGCCACACGGCGACGGTCATGGAGGACCAGGGCGCGCGCACCGTCCGAGGTGACCGCAATCGAACGTGGAGCGGCCTTGGAACTGAGCCGGATCGTCGCGAGCGCCGTCGGCAGCGGCGAGGTCGCGAGCACGTCGACGGCCCCGCGTCGCCCTGCGAGCAGGCGCGAGCCGTTGGGGCTCACGGCCAGTCCCATCAGGCCGCTCTGAAGTGAGCTGTAGCCGGCGACGTTGCGCTGCACGAGATCCACGGTGGCGATGCGCCGCCCCGTTGCGACATAGCCGCGAGCGCCGTCGGGCGCGGTGGCCACCGCGACCGCGGGTCCGCCGAGGCCGATCGGGGTTCCCACGCGCCCGGAGGTCTGGTCGACCAGTAGCACGCCGGGACTTCCGACGGCAACGAGAACGGATCGGGCTTCCGCGCCCTGTGGCAGAGCGAGCAGGATCAGCGCGGCGAAGACGGCTGCCGCGACTCTGGGAGAAGCGAGGAGCACCATCACAGGGAACCGGTCGCAGAGCGAAAGGTTGCGGGTAGTGTGCCCGCTCGATGGCCCCGGGCGCGCCAGTGGAGGTCCTGAGATCCGGGCTGCTCGGCGGCCTGGACGTCGTTCTCGCGGGGCATGTCGACGGTCTGGAGGAGGTTCTCGCGGGTCTGGGCGCCGACGTGCAGCGGCTCGCCGGTGAACCGCTCGACGAGCAGGCGGTGGCAGCCGCGGCGGCGGCACTCGAGCGCGCGACCGTCGTCGTCTGCGCGAGCGGGGGCGCGATGCGCGCGGCGGCGGATCCGGCCGCGGGGCTGCGTGCGGCGGTCGAGGGGGCCTGGATCGCGACGCGCGCGATCGTGAGCGAGCACCTGTCCGCCGGCGGTTTCGGGAAGGTGCTTCTGATCGCCCCGCGGCCGGGCGACGGACCGGACGCCGCGGCCGCAGGAGCCGCGCTCGAGAACCTCGCGCGGACGGCCGGGGTCGAATGGGCGCGCCTGGGGATCCGCGTCGTGACGGTTGCGCCCGCGTGACGTCACGACGGATGCCGCGCTGGCACAGTGCATCGCCTACCTGGCCTCGCCCGCCGGCGACTACTTCAGCGGCTGCACGCTCGATCTCGGCGCGGCCGGAATGACCGCGTGACCGCGCACAGCACGCCTGAAGTACGGCACGAGGTAGTACAGAGTTAGCTATGCCATAATCCTGGTCATGGCGGAGGTCACGAGGCGCAAGCTGCTGGCGGGATCGCTGCCCGTGCTCGGCGCCGGCGCCGTAGCGCTGCACGAGACGGTTTCGCATCCCCACCCGTGGGTCGGGGACGCGCAGGCTGCGGAAGGTGGTCACAACGGCCACGGCGGCACCGAGCCGGTGCCGGGCGTGCACCCCGAAGGCCATGCCAGCTTCCGCGGGCCGAGCGTCGATCACGTGGCCAACGGCTTCGATCCGCACACCCTCCTGCGCGACTTCGACTGGGGCAGCACGCGTCGCCTGGCGAACGGGCGCGTGGTACGCGAATGGGAGCTGGTCGCCCGCGACAAGGAGATCGAGGTCGCTCCCGGCGTCAGGTTCGCCGCCTGGACCTACAACGGCCGTGTGCCCGGCCCGACACTGCGCTGCCGCGAGGGCGAGCTGCTGAGGATCACCTTCGTCAACAGCTCCGAGCACCCGCACACGATTCACTTCCATGGGATCCACCCGTCAGCGATGGACGGCGTCCCCGGGCTCGGTGACGGCCAGATCCCGCCGGGCGGGCGCACGGTGTACGAGTTCGAGGCCCAGCCGGCCGGCCTGCACCTCTACCACTGCCACGTGCGGCCGCTCGCCGAGCACATCGCCAAGGGGCTGTACGGCGCGTTCATCATCGACCCGAAGGAGTCGCGCGAAGAGGCCGACGAGATGGTGATGGTCATGAACGGCTTCGACACCAACTTCGACCGCGCCAACGAGATCTACGCGGCGAACACGATCGGCTTCGCATACATGGACCGCCCGATCCGGATCCGCCGCGAGGAGCTCGTGCGGCTGTACCTCGTCAACGTGCTCGAGTACGACCTGATCAACTCGTTCCACCTGCACGGCAACCTCTTCCACTACTTCCCGACCGGCACCTCGCGCGAGCCCTCGGAGTACACCGACACCGTCATGCTCTGCCAGGGACAGCGCGGCATTCTGGAGTGGCGCTTCAGCGAGCCGGGCCGGTTCATGTTCCACGCCCACCAGTCGGAGTTCACGGAGCTGGGCTGGCAGGGCTTCTTCGAGGTCGAGCGCGTGATGGAGGCGCGCAGCGCAGCGGAGCCGCTCACCCGCAGCGGCGTTCCGGTCTGGCTGCTCGGCGTCGTCCCGCTGCTGCTGATCGCCGCGCTGGTGGGGCTGTTCGCGGCGCTGGGCGGTCCCGGGCTCGGTGATCGCAACGGAGTGCCCGTCGAGGCCATGGCGGTCGAGCGCACGGTGCTGCGCCCCGGGGTGATCGAGCTGACCGTGCGCAACGACGGACCGGACGCCGTGACGATCGCCCAGGCCCAGGTCAACGATGCGTTCGTCGTCTTCACCGGCGCCGCCGAGCCGATCGAGCGTCTGCGCAGCGCGACGGTCCGCCTTCAGCAGCCGTGGCTCGAGGGCGAGTCCTACGAGGTCGTGCTCCTGACCTCGACGGGAGGCACGGTCGTCCACTCGATCACCTCTGCTGCCGAGACGCCGGAGGCCGACCTCAGCTTCTTCGCTCTGATGGCGCTGCTCGGGCTCTACGTCGGCGTGATCCCGGTCGCGCTCGGCATGCTGTGGCTTCCGTGGGTGCGCCGCATCCCGGCCGTGTGGCTGCGCGCGATCATGGCGCTGACGATCGGGCTGCTGGCCTTCCTGGCGATCGACGCGACGCTGGAAGGCCTGGCGCTCGCGGGCGGCGGGACACAGGCATTCGGCGGCACGGCGCTCGTGCTGATCGGCGCCCTGATCGCCTTCCTGGTGCTCAGCGGGGTCGGCGCCTGGCTCGACGACCGGCGCCGGGCGGTGCGGGCGCCGGGCGGCGCGGACGGCGCGGCGCGAATCGCGGCCGGAGCGCCGCTCGCGCTGCTCGTGGCGGCCGGGATCGGACTGCACAACCTCGGCGAGGGCCTGGCGATCGGCACGTCGTTCGCCACCGGAGCGCTCGCGCTCGGCGCATTCCTCGTCGTCGGCTTCGCGCTGCACAACACGACTGAGGGCCTCGCCATCGTCGCCCCGGTCGCGCAGCGGCCGCCATCGCTGGCGCGACTGGCCGGCTACGGGCTGATCGCGGGCGCACCGGCGATCGTCGGGGCCTGGATCGGGGCGCTCGCCTTCAACGCATCGCTCGCAGCGTTCCTCTTCGGCCTCGGGGCGGGCGCGATCGCCCAGGTGATCGTTCAGCTCGCGCCGACCGTGCGTGATGATCACGGACGGCTGCTGCACCCGCTCGCCGTCGGCGGCGCGATCGGCGGCATCGCGCTGATGTTCCTGACGGGTCTGCTGGTGGCTGTCTGATGGCCAGCGGACCGCACCGCACGTCGCACACCGGCTCCTCGGAGGCGGTCGAGGACTACGTGAAGACGATCTATTCGCTCCAGGCCCGCAGCGGCGGCGAGCCGGCCTCCAACGGAGACATCGCCGCCCGGCTCGGCGTGACCCCTGCCTCGGCGTCCGGAATGGTCAAGCGGCTCGCCGAGCTCGGCCTGGTCGATCACGTCCCCTACAAGGGCGTGGTCCTGACCGAGGGCGGCGAGCGGCTCGCGCTCGAGGTGCTTCGCCACCACCGGCTGCTCGAGCTGTTCCTCGCCGAGGAGCTGGGCATGTCATGGGACCGCGTGCACGACGAGGCCGACGCGCTCGAGCACGTGATCAGCCCGGAGTTCGAGCGGCTGATCGCCAAGAAGCTCGGAGATCCCAAGCGCGACCCGCACGGTGACCCGATCCCCAGCGCGGCGCTGGAGATCGAGGACACCGCGACCCAGAGCCTCGACGCCCTCGATGCCGGAGACGGCGGGCGCTTCGTGCGCGTGTCCGACTCGGACGGCGAGATGCTGCGCTACCTCGCAGAGCAGGGCATCGCACTCGGTGCCGTGGTCGAGGTTCGCGGGCGGCAGCCGTTCGGCGGACCGGTGCTGGCAGTCATCGACGGCCGCGAGCATGCGCTCGGCGGTGCGCTGGCCGCGGCGATGCGCGTCGAGGTCGACGCTGACGCCAAGCGTGCGCTGGCCCGGGGCTCAGCCGGGCGCTTCCAGCTCCAGCTCATAGGAGAGCCAGCGGCTGCTCTTGCCGCCGACGCGCTCGTAGACGGCCTGCGCACGCTCGTTGTCGAGCGCGGTCTCCCAGGTCAGCGCCCTGCCTCCGTGCTCACGCGTCAGATCGGCAGCTGCCGCGATCAGTGCGTCGGCGACCCCTCGACCGCGCGCCGCGGGCTGGACGAAGAGATCGTTCATGACTCCGATCCGGCCCGCGTCGAGCGTCTGCCAGGTCCAGTAGACCGTCGCGAAGCCGATCGCGGCGCCCTGCTCGTCGCGCGCGATCAGCTGCACGCCCTCACGCTCCGGGTCGGCGATCAGCGCCCGGCTCACCGCGAGCAGCGCCTCGTCGCTCGGGGCGACCTCGTAGAAGTCGCAGTAGCCGCGCAGCAGCGGCAGCAGATCCGGCAGGTCCTGCTCGCCGACGGCGGCGATCGTGAACTCGAGTTGCGTCACCCCGGGGCCGGTCCGCTAGGTCGTCATCCCGGTGAACTGCCCGCCGGTGACGTTCAGCACCTGCCCGTGCACGTAGTTGCTCCACGGCGAGCAGAGGAAGAAGACGCCGCCGGCCGCCTCCTCCGGCGTCCCCGGACGGCCCAGCGGGATCAGCATCGCGGCCATGCCGCGGAGCTGGTCGGGGATGCCGAGCTGGACCTTCTCGCCGCCCACCTCCATCACGTTCGCGTCGTCCTTGGAGGCGGTCAGCCGGGTCTCGATGTAGCCGAACGCGATGGCGTTGCAGTTGACCTTGAACTGGCCCCACTCCTTGGCGAGCGTCTTGGTCAGGCCGACGACGGCCGACTTGCCCGCCGAGTAGTTGGCCTGCCCGGCGTTGCCCATCGTGCCGGACACCGACGAGACGTTGACGACCTTGCGGAAGACCTCGCGCCCGTCCGCCTTCTCGGCCTTGGCGGGCTCGCGCAGATGCGGTGCCGCGGCGCGGACGACCTTGAACGGCACGGTCACGTGGATGTCGAGCATCCGCTGCCACCAGTCGTCGCTCATCTTGTGGACCGGTGCGTCGAGCGTGTAGCCGGCGTTGTTGACGATGATGTCGATGCGGCCGAAGCTGTCGATCGCCGTCTGGACGAGCTTGTCAGGTGCGTCGCCGACCGTGAGGTCGCCGCCGAAGACGGCGGTGTCGCCGGCGATCTCGCCGGCCGTCTGCTGCGCGACGTCGGCGTCGAGGTCGTTGATGACGACCTTGGCGCCGTGCTCGCTGAGGATCTCGGCCGTCGCGCGTCCGATGCCGCGCGCCGAGCCGGTGACGATCGCCACCTTGTCGTCGAGGACTCCCATTTCAGTCTCCTTGGATCTGCTTGATCTTGAAGCCGGCGATGCTATTGGCGCGGCGCGCCCGGTGTGATCGACGTGCCTACGCGACCGGCCGCAGGTGCCGGAACGCCTGACCGTCGCGCAGCTCGCGGATCACCTCGTCGACGAGTCCGTCGCTCTCGATCCGCCGGCCGTCCGTGACGGCGGCGACGGTCCGGCGCTTGGCCTGGATCAACTCGGCCATCGTCTCGTCGATCGTGTCGGCCGCGAGCAGGTACCACGCGGTGACGGCATCGCGCTGGCCGATGCGGTGGCAGCGGTCCTCGGCCTGGTCGTGCATCGCCGGCGTCCACTCGAGCTCCAGGAAGGCGACGTTCGAGGCGCGCGTCAGTGTGATCCCCTGCGCAGCGACGCGCGTCGCGCAGACGATCAGCGGAGGACCGTCGCCCGACTGGAAGGTGTCGATCGTGGCGGCGCGCTGCTCCGCGTTGTCACGCCCGAGCAGGTGCAGCGCGCCGGGGAAGCGATCGAGCACGGCCTCCTGCACCTCGACGTGCCGCGCGAACACCACCAGCGCCTCGTCGGACGCCAGGAAGTCATGGATCCACGCGAGCGCGGAGTGCAGCTTTCCGCGCGCTGCCAGGCGCTGCAGCGTGCCGAGCTGCGCGAGCCGCTGCGCGCGCAGCGTCGCGGCGATCTTGGCGTTCAGCTCCGAGAGGTCGAGTGGCTGGGTGCGCAGCCACTCGATCACGTCCTTCTCGGCGAGGCGGTACTCGCGCTCGTTGTCGAGCGCCACCGGCACCACGACCTGCCGTTTGGCCGGAAGCTGGGGCAGCACCTCGGTCTTCAGGCGCCGCACGAAGCAGCGCCGCCGCAGGTGCCAGTGCAGGCGCTCCTCGTCGACGCCGTGCTGGGCCGACCCGAAGATCCGCTTGAAGCGGGCACCGGACCCGAAGTCCTCCAGGCGCCCGATCACCCGAAGCTGTGCGATCAGCTCCTCTGCGTGGTTGAGCACGGGGGTCCCGGTCAGCGCCAGCCGGAGCCCGTCGGGCGGGACCGCCCCTGCGAGGCGGCGCACGGCCTGCGTGCGCTTGGCACGCGGGTTCTTGCAGTAGTGCGACTCGTCGACGACGATCGCGCGCGGGCCGAGCCGGGCGAGCTCAGCGGTGTGCGAGGCGACGATCTCGTAGTTGAGGATCGTGATGTCGCCGCGCGGCGGAACCGCAGAGCGCCCGCTGACGACCGCCACCGTGCGGTGGGGCAGCCAGCGCGCGGCTTCGCGTTCCCAGTTGAGCTTCAGCGAGGCGGGGCAGACGACGATCGCCGGGTAGCCATCGTCGGCCTCGAGCGCAGCCAGCGCCTCGACGGTCTTGCCGAGGCCCTGCTCGTCGGCCAGGAATGCGCGCCGCGCATCGAGCGCGTAACGCACAGCGGCCCACTGGAACGGCCGCAGCTCACCGCCGAGCACGGCGGCGACCTCGGCGATCGGCTCGCCCTCGCTCGCGCGCGAGCGGCGGATCGCGGCGGCCGCCTCGGCGTGCTCGGCGCGCAGTGCCTCGAGCGCCCGCAGCGCCGCGCCGCTCACGTCGACCTCGTGCAGGGCGATGAACGCATCGAGCTGCTCGACGATCCACGGGTCGAGTGGCACGCGGCGCCCATGCTCGGCCGCGGGAAGGCGCTCGAATGCCGCGCCGACGTCCGGGTCCCAGAGGACCTCGAGCTCGAGCCGGCTGCCGTCGACGCGTTCGTTCAGCGCCAGACGCGCAGGCGGCACGGGGCTGCCGGTCTCGACGGCCAGCAGGCAGTGGGCCGCGCCGGAGTCGAAACGGGCCGAACGCAGTTCGCCGAGTGCCGCGGCAGCCGCGGGCGTCAGCGGCACGAGCGTTCGCCCGCCGTACTCCAGTGCGCCGTCCAGAAGCGCCTCCGGCACCCTGCCGGCGCGCGTGGTCAGCGCCCACCAGCCGCGGCCGTCGTGGCGGACCGTCGAGATCCGTCCCACCCAGCGCGAGTCGACTCCTCGCAGCCACTCGGAGGTCTCCTCGCTCGGTGTCAGCTCCGGGAAGCGCGCGAGCACGTCCGCGACGTGGACGGCGACCCAGTCGTCGACCGGGGCGCGCCACTCCTTGGTGTCCCAGTCGAAGCTGCGATGGGGGATGTTCCGCACCGCCGCGACGATCGCGTTGTCGTATGGGAAGGCGAGCACGACGATCGCGCCGCCCGAGGCGTCGCGCCGCAGCACGACGTTGGGGCGATCCGGAACGTGCTCCACTCCGGGCTACCCGCCAGCGAGCTCGGGGAGCTCGCCGTAGGCCTCGCAGAGTCGCTCGAGGTCGTCGCGATCGCGGGGACGGTCGGACATGCGCTTCAACGCGACCAAGTGCGCGAGGTCGGCCGTCCAGACGATCACCCCGTGCAGCTCGTCCGGGCGGGCCGCCGCACGCAGCTCGTCGAAGCTGAGCGGCGACTCGCCCTCGGGGATCAGGTCGACGAGGCCCATCGGCGTGAGCGCGCGAATATGGTGCGTTCCGTCGAACAGGAAGTCCGGGAGCTCCGAGCCGTCCGGTCGCGTTGCGCCGAGGCGTTCCAGCGACCCGCGGATCAGCGCCGCAGCCTCGGGCGTCGCCGGCACCATCACGTCAATGTCGCGGGTCGCGCGCTCGTAGCCGAGCAGGTTGACGGCGACGCCGCCGACGACCACGTACGGGACTTCGTCGACGTCGAATTCGCGGATCAGCGCCGCGAAGCTCTCAGGCAGCATCGTCCTGTGGCGGGGGTTCGGAATCCAGGCGGGCGGCGACGCGCTCACGCCGCTCGTAAGCCTCGAGCGCGCGGTTGATCAGCTCGTAGCGCTCCCAGGCGGCGTTCGCGGCCTGGCCGTCGCCGCGGTCCTCCAGTGCCTTCGCGGTCGCAGCCGCATCGGCCAGCCGGCGGCGGGCGTCTGCGACGTCGAGCTCCGGCGTTGGCTCCATCACCTGCAGCGTAACCCTCGCGGGCGGCCCTAAAGGCCCATCGTGCGACCCAGGATCTCCTTCATGATCTCATCGGTGCCGCCGCCGATCGGGCCGAGCCGGGCGTCGCGAGCGGCCCGCTCGATCCCGTACTCGACCATGTAGCCGGCTCCGCCGTGGATCTGCAGGCACTCGTCGGCGACGTCGAATGCGGCGCGTTGCGTGGCGAGCTTGGCCATCGTCACCTCGCGGATCGCGTCCTGGCCCTCCACGAACAGGCGCAGCGCGTGGTAGGTCAGTGAGCGGCCCGCCTCGATCGTCGTCGCGATCTCGGCGAACTTGTGGCGTATCACCTGGAACCCGCCGATCGGCCGGCCGAACGCCTCGCGCTCGGCCGCGTAGCGCAGCGTCTGCTCGAAGCAGACCTGCATCGCCGCCACGGACCCCAGCGCCATCATCAGCCGCTCCCATTGGAAGTTGGCCATGATCAGCTTGAAGCCGCCGTTCAGTTCGCCGAGCAGGTTCTCCCGCGGCACGAAGACGTCGCCGAGCGTGATCAGCGCAGTGTCCGAAGCGCGCCAGCCGAGCTTGTCGATGGCGCTCGTTGCGTATCCGGGCTGATCGGTGTCGACGATGAAGAACGAGATCCCGCCGTGGCCGCCCTCGGGCGTTGTCTTCACCGCCGTCACCGCGAAGTCGGCTCGCACGCCGTTGGTGATGAACATCTTCGAGCCGTTCAGGCACCAGCCGCCGTCCACCTGCTCGGCCTTCGTGCGCAGGCCCGCCACGTCCGAGCCCGCGTCCGGCTCCGTGATCGCCAGAGCGGCGATCTTGGTGCCGTTGATCGCGGGAACGACGTAGCGCTGCCGCTGGTCCTCGGTGCCGAACTTCCAGACCGGCGGGGTGGCGATCCCGACATGTGCCCCGAGGCCCGCCGCGGTTCCGCCGGATCCGCAGCGTGCGAGCTCCTCGGCCAGCACCGCGTCGTGCAGGTGGTCGCCGCCCTGACCGCCGTAGGACTGCGGGTACTTCAGCCCGAGGAAGCCGAGCTCGCCCATGCGCGGAAACAGCTCGCTGGGGAACCACTTCGCCTCCTCCCACTCGTCCGCGTGGGGGAGCAGCTCGGTCTCGACGAAGCGCCGGATCGAGTCGCGCAGCTGCTCGTGCTCGTCCTGGAACGGCGGAAGCGGATGGGGGGCGGCGGCCGCAGGCACGCCCTTCGTGTACGCGGTGCTCATGCAGGCATCGTGCCCGACGAGCGCTCCGGGTGGCCGCCGGGCGTGAGGTCGGCCGCGATGGGTAGCGTGCGAGTCGTGGATGACAGCGAAGCCGTGAGTGCGCTCTTCGACGCGGTCGCCAGGCGCGATGTGGAGGCCGCGATCGAGGTGTCGGACGAGAGCATCGAGATGTGGCCGCAGGTGATCATGACTCTCGCCGGCCGCGAGGAGCCCTACCGGGGCCACGAGGGCATCCGCGAGTACTACGAGGACATCGAGCGCCTGTTCGAGAGCTTCGAGATCGAGGTGCAGAGCGCGCGCGTCGTCAAGGGCGGCGCGGCGATCTTCGCGTTGAGCCGGGGTAAGCCCGTCGGCGGCAAACCGATCGAGGTGCCGCTGATGTTCGTGGGGCGCCTGAAGGAGGGGCGGGTCGTCTACGTCCGCACCCACGCGACGCTGGCCGACCTTGAGGCAGAACTCGGCTCGTCGGCTACCTCATAGCCTTCTTCAGCATTCCGAAGACGCCGCGCACGACCTCCTTCTGGACCTGCTTTCCCTGTCGGCTGTTGAGGAAGTCGCCGACGCCGCCGGTCGACATCTCCTGCGGCTTGGGACGGGTCCTGGCCGCTTCCTTTGCGGCCGCCTCAGCCTGCTTGCGGGCCGCTTCGTCGGCCAGCAGCTGCTGCGCCGCGGCGGCCGAGGCCTCCATCCGTGCAGCGATCAGCTCACGCGCGCTCTCGGCCTCGGTGCGCGTCCCGTACTTCGCGAACAGCGCTGACGCCTTCGCGTGGCCGTCGATGTCCGCGGTCGGGTCCATGCTCGACCGCGGGCCTGGGAGACGGCTGTGGACGACCGGCGTCGGCACGCCCTTGTCGTCGAGCACCGTGACCGCGGCCTCGCCGATGCCCATCGAAGTCAGCAGCTCCTCAAGGTCGTAGAACGCAGACTTCGGGAAGGTCTTGACCGCTGCGCTCAGTGCCTTCTGGTCGTCCGGCGTGAACGCGCGCAGGGCGTGCTGCACGCGGTTGCCGAGCTGGCCGAGCACGTCGGCCGGCAGGTCCTTCGGCGTCTGCGTGACGAAGAACACGCCGACGCCCTTCGAGCGGATCAGCCGCACCGTCTGCGTGATCGACTCGACGAACGCCTTGCTCGCATCGTTGAACAGCAGGTGCGCCTCGTCGAAGAAGAAGACGAGCTTCGGCTTGTCGACGTCACCGGCCTCCGGCAGCGTCTCGAAGAGCTCGGCGACGAGCCACATCAGCACCGTCGAGAACAGCTTGGGGCTGCTCTGGACAGCGGCCAGCTCGAGGCACGAGACGACACCGCGGCCGTCGGCGTCGGCGCGCAGCAGGTCCTGGATGTCGAACTGCGGCTCGCCGAAGAACTCCGTGCCGCCGCCGGTCTCGAGCGTCACGAGGTCGCGCAGCAGCACGCCGACGGTCGCCTTCGCCAGGCCGCCGATGCCGTCAAGCTCGGGCTTGCCCTCGTCGGAGTCCAGGAACGTGAGCAGCGCGCGCAGATCGGAGAGGTCGAGCAGCGCGAGGCCCTTGCCGTCCGCGTAGTGGAAGACGAGCGCGAGGCTCGACTCCTGCGTCTCGTTGCTGCCGAGCACCTTTCCGAGCAGCTGTGGTCCGAAGTCGCTCACCGTGGCGCGCAGCGGCACCCCGGGTCCGATCCCGCCGATCGACAGGAACTCGATCGGGAAGCCGCTCGGCGACGCGTCGATGCCCAGTTCGGCATTGCGCTTCGCGCCGGGACCGTCTGACGGCGCCGCGTCGCGCAGGCCGGACAGGTCACCCTTGACGTCGGCGACGAAGACCGGCACTCCAGCCGACGACAGCTGCTCGGTGATGCCCTGCAACGTCTTGGTCTTGCCCGTGCCCGTCGCACCGGCGATCAGGCCGTGGCGGTTCATCATGCGAAGCGGCACCTGCACCTTGGCGTCCGCGTGCAGCGCGCCGTCGAGCACGCCGCGACCGAGGTCGATGACCGCGTCCTCGGCCGCGTAGGCAGCGGCGATCGTCGTTGAGAAGTCTGGCTCTGTGCTCACCGCGCCGACACTACTCGGCGCGGGTGGCGTCGCCCGGGGCGAGCGTCGTGTGGCCGCGGGCTTCGTGGTCGAAGCCGACGAGGTCGCCGTCACGCGAGTAGTACGCCCGCACCTCGCAGATCAGGCCGCCCTCGAAGGCGAGGAACTCGGCGCCGCGGTCCAGGCAGCGCACGCCGGTGCGCGGGTGGTCCCATGCCATCGACCACTCGATGACGACCTCCTGCTCGCCCTCGACGAGGTGCTCGATCCGCCAGACGGCGTTCAGGTGCTCGACGGCCATCTGTGTTCGCTCGCCGATCTGCTCTGCGCCGACGTCGGGCGGCCGGCGTGTGTACCAGTGCGTCGCCCCAGGCGTGAAGTGGCTCGCCACCGTGGCGGCGTCGCCGTCGTTCAGCGCGGCGTAGTAACTGCGAACGTGATCCGTCAGCGCGCCCACGGAGCCGCTCCTACAGCCCGTACGAGCGGCCGATCACCTCGAGCATGATCTCGTCGGTGCCCGCGCCGATCCGGTTCAGGCGCAGGTCGCGCCAGACACGCTCGACGTTGTACTCGCGCATGTAGCCCGCGCCGCCGTGGATCTGGATGCACTCGTCTGCGACCTCGACGGCGATTCGCGAGGAATACAGCTTCGCCATCGAGATCTCGCGCACGGGGTACTCGCCGTTGTGGATGCGCCAGGCCGTCATGTAGGTCATCTGGCGCGCGGCTTCGATCTTCGTGGCCATCTCCGCGAACTTGTGCCGTGTGACCTGGAACTTGGCGATCGACTTGCCGAACGCGGTGCGCTCGTGCGCGTACTGGAGCGTGCGCTCCATGCAGAGCTGCGCCGCCGCGACGGCTCCAGCCGCGCCGATCATGCGCTCGCCCTGGAGCTCCCACATGATGTGGTAGAAGCCCTTGCCGACCTCGCCGAGCACCGCCGTGTCGGGCACGCGCACGTCCTGGAAGGCCAGCAACGCGGTGTCGCTCGCGTGCATGCCCATCTTGCGCAGCTTCTCCTCGCGGATCACGCCCGGCGCGTCCATCGGCACGAGGAACAGCGTGAAGCCGTCGTAGCCGGCGTCCGGGTCGGTCTTGGTGACGAGCACGATCGCGTCCGCGCGGTGGCCGTTCGTGATGTAGGTCTTCGATCCGTTGATCACGTACTCGTTTCCGTCGCGGACCGCCCGCGTCTTGATTCCCGCCACGTCCGAGCCGGCGTCCGGCTCGGTGATCCCCAGGCAGAGGATCTTCTTGCCCGCGATGGCCGGCACGACCCACTCCTGCTTCTGCTCCTCTGTCCCGAACGCGAGGATCGGCGGCATCGCCATGTCGGTGTGGACCGCGACGCCCATCGCCAGTCCGCCGCAGTTCGCGTGCGTCAGCGACTCCGCCAGAACGATCGCCGAGAAGTAGTCGCCGCCCTGGCCGCCGTATTGCTCCGGCTTGTCGAGGCCGAGCAGGCCGAGCTCGCCCATCCGCGTGAAGACCGAGTTCGGGAACGTCGTCTCCTCCCACTCCTCCGCGTGCGGCGCGAGCTCCTTCTGCGCGAAGGCGACGATCGTCTCGCGCAGCTGCTCGTGCTCGTCGGTGAAGATGAAGTGCTTGCGCTTGGCGGCGTGGTCGGGCTTGAGGACCGAGGACTCGGCGGTCGACATGGCGGCGCTCCTGTGAGGTGGCGGGGGTGCGCGGACGGTACCGAACAGCGCCGGAAAAGTGAACAGTGGCACTTCCCACTTTCCACTGTGGTCCGCCCGCGCGCCGCGTTCGCCCGCCGCGTAGGGTGTCGCCCCATGTCCGACGAGCCCGTCCTTTTCACAGTCGAGGCCGGCGTCGCGACGCTCGCCCTCGACCAGCCGCAGACCCGCAACGCGTTGTCCGACGAGCTGCTCGACGCGCTGATCGCGGCGCTCGAGCGCGCCCGCGACGACGACGAGGTGCGCGCGGTCGTCCTGACGAGCACCCACGAGAGCGTGTTCAGCGCCGGTGGCAACCTGTCGGGCTTCGCGGCCGACGTTCCGCTTGTGCACAAACACGCCGCCATTCAGCGCTTTCCGCAGCTCTTCGAGCTGCTCGGAACGCTCGGCAAGCCGACGCTCTGCGCCGCCGGCGGTCACGTCCTGGCGGGGGCGCTGGGCGTCGCGCTGGCATGCGACCTCGTGCTCGCGAAGGAGAGCGCGACGTTCGGGACGCCGGAGATCAACGTGGGTGTCTTCCCGTTCATGATCATGGCGCTGATCTATCGCAACGTCCCGCGCAAGAAGGCGAGCGAGCTGCTGCTGCTCGGCGAGCGCATCGACGCGCATGAGGCCCAGCGGCTCGGGCTCGTGAACCGCGTCGTCGCGGACGGCGACTTCGACGCCGCCGTCGCGGACTGGGCGACGCGGCTGGCGAGCAAGTCGCCGGTGCTGATGAAGCTCGGCAAGGACGCGATGTGGCGCCAGCAGGACCTCGCTCTGATGGACGCGCTCGACTTCCTGCGCAGCAACCTCACCCTGGCGTTCTCGACCGAGGACATCCAGGAGGGCGTGGCGGCGTTCTTCGAGAAGCGGGAGCCGCAGTGGAAGGGCCGCTGAACGCATCGGTCGTCGCAATGCTGTGCCGGACCTCGGACCGCGAAGGCTTTCGCGCGGAGGGGGCGCAGGCGGTGGCCGAGGCGATCGCGGCAGGGCTGGGAACGGCGGCCCGGCTCGTCGGGTCGCCCGGCGAGCCGCGCGAGACAACGTTCGACGAGGACCTCGCCGAGTCGCGCGGCTGCCTCCTGGAGGCCGGCGGCCAGCTCTCGGACGCGTTCCACGACGGTCGCCTGCCTGTCCTCAGCGCCGGCTCGTGCTCGATCTGCCTGACCACGCTGCCCGTGCTGGCGCAGGAGCGGCCAGACGCGTTCGTGCTCTGGCTCGACGCCCACGCCGACTTCAATTCGCCGGGCACGACACCCTCTGCGGTTTCTGGGCGGGATGTGCCTGGCCGGAGCGTGCGGCGTCTGGGACACGGGCTTCGACGGTCCCGAGCTGGACCCGACGCGCGTGGTGATGTCCGGCGTGCGCGACATCGATCCGGGCGAGCGCGAGCTGCTCGACGCCCACCATGTCTCCCTGATCGATCGCCCCAGCCGGCTTGCCGACGCGCTCGCCGGGCGCGAGGTGTTCGTTCACCTCGACGTCGACGTGCTCGACCCGACGGTCATGCCTGGCCTCGCGTACCCGGTGCCGGGCGGATCGAGCGCAGACGGCCTCGCGAGCATGCTGTCCGACGTCGCGGCTGCGGCGACCGTGGTCGGGGTCGAGGTGACCGGCTGTCCGAGCGCGGCCGGCGCGGCGGTCGTCGCGCCTGCGGTCGTGGCGCTGCTGGCGCGCTCTGTACGTTCCAGCCCATGACGCAACCGCAAGATGGCGCAACTGCGCCGAGCCTGCTGCGCCCGCTCGTCGAGGACCTGCACGAGCGCCGGGCGCACGCGCTGCTCGGCGGAGGCGAGGAGAAGATCGCCGCCCAGCACGCAGCGCGACAAGCTGACCGCGCGCGAGCGGATCGCGCTGTTGATCGACGACGGGACGTTCACCGAGCTGGGGATCCACGCGGGCATCCACCACTCGGTGCGCGGGCTGGAGCACAAGGACGCGCCCGCCGACGGCGTGATCACGGGCTACGGCAAGGTCGACGGACGGCTGGTCGCCGTGTGCGCCTACGACTTCACGGTGATGGCGGGGTCGATGGGCATGACCGGCGAGACGAAGGTCGGCCGGCTGCGCGACCTCGCGCTCGGCAAGCGGATCCCGTTCATCTGGCTGCTGGACTCCGCGGGCGCGCGAATCCAGGAGGCCGTCGGCTCGCTCTTCGCCGGCTCCGGGTATCTGTTCCGCGAAGAGGTCGTGATGAGCGGCGTGATCCCGCAGGTCGCCGCGCTGATGGGGCCGTGCGCGGCCGGCACGGCCTACATCCCGGGTCTCGCCGACTTCGTGCCGATGGTCAAGGGCCGCGGTTCGATGGCACTCGCCGGCCCGCACCTCGTACGCGCGGCGGTCGGCGAGGACGTCACGCAGGAGGAGCTCGGGGGCTCGCGCGTTCACTGCCGCAAGTCGGGCGTCGGCGACCTCGAGGTTGCCGAGCGACGAGGAGTGCATCGACAGCATCAGGCAGTACCTGTCGTTCATGCCGTCCAACTGCGAGCAGCCTCCGCCGCGGCGTGCCTGCACCGACCCGATCGATCGCGGCGACGAGGCGCTGCTCGACACGCTGCCCGAGTCCAACCGCAAGCCGTACGACATGTACGACGTGATCTCACGGATCGTCGACGACGGCGAGTACTTCGACATGAAGCCGCAGTGGGCGAAGACGATCATCACCTGTTTCGCTCGCTTCGACGGCCGCCCCGCGGGGATCGTCGCCAACCAGCCGCGTCACCTGGGCGGGATCCTCGACAACGACTCGGCGGACAAGGCCGCGCGCTTCGTCAACCTCTGCAACGCATTCGGGATCCCGCTCGTCTTCCTGATGGACGTGCCGGGCTTCATGGTCGGCACCAAGGTCGAGGAGGCGGGCATCATCCGTCACGGCGCCAAGATGCTGTACGCGGTCTCCAACGCGACCGTCCCGAAGGTCACGGTCGTGCTGCGCAAGGCCTACGGTGCCGGCTACTACGTGATGAACGGGCGCGCCTACGAGCCCGATCTGCTCGTGGCGTGGCCGAGCGCCGAGATCAGCGTGATGGGCGCCGAGGGAGCGGTCGAGATCGTCATGCGCCGTCAGGTCGAGGAGGCCGACGATCCGGCCGCCAAGAAGCAGGAGCTGATCGATGCGTACCGCAAGGTGATCGACGTCTACATCGCGGCCAGGAACGGCATGATCGACGACGTCATCGACCCGCGCGAGACGCGCCGGACGATCTGCCGTGCACTCGAGATGGCGGAGGGCAAGCGCGTCGAGCGGCCGTGGAAGCGCCACGGCGTCGTGCCGGTCTGAGCTCAGCCCGGCGGGCAGCGCCTACTCGAACGGCCGTTCCTCCCACCAGGGGTAGAGGTCCGGCATGTCGGCGCTGACCTTGAGCGGGAACTGCGCCGGGCGCTTCTCGAGGAACGACATCACGCCTTCGAGTGCATCCGCCGAAGCGCCGCGCGCGGCGATCGCGGGGGAGTCGATCTTGTGCGCTTCCATCGGATCATCGGCGCCGAGCATCCGCCACAGCATCTGACGAGTCAGTGCGACCGACACGGGCGAGGTGTTCTGCGCGATCTCCGCGGCCAGTTCGTAGGCGGCGGGAAGCAGGTCGTCAGCAGCGTGGACACTGCGAACCAGTCCGCCGTCGAGCGCCTCGGCGGCGTCCATCAGCCGTCCGGTCGCGCACCACTCCATCGCCCGGCTGATGCCGACCAGCCGCGGGAGAAACCAGCTCGACGCGGCTTCGGGGACGATCCCGCGGCGCGTGAAGACGAAGCCGAAGCGCGCGGCGTCGGACGCCATCCGCACGTCCATCGGCAGCGTCATCGTCGCGCCGATCCCGACCGCCGCGCCGTTGACGGCGCCGATGATCGGCTTGAGTGAGCGGAACATCCGCAAGGTCACGAGGCCGCCGCCGTCGCGGTGAGCGCCCTCGTCGATCCCCAGCCGTGCGGCCTCGTCCTTCTGCGCGCCCGGGTCGAACGTGGCGCCGCCGCCGGACAGGTCCGCGCCCGCGCAGAAGCCGCGGCCGCGACCGGTCACGACGACGACGCGCACATCGTCGTCGGCGTCGCTCAGGTCGAACGCCGCGAGCAGCTCGAGCATCATCGTGCCGGTGAAGGCGTTGAGCTTGTCGGGGCGATCGAGCGTGATCGTCGCCACCCGGTCTGCGACCTCGTAGGCGATCTGCGTGAACTCATCGGCGTCGGTCATGGCGCGTGGAGCGTACGCGCCCGGGCCAACGGCGGCGTAGGGGTTCACCGCCACCGGCCGCTTCCGTGTCAGCCGTTCAGCGCGTAGCGCCGTATGTAGTCGTCCAGCTCCTCGAGGCTCGCGAACGCTCCCGGCCGGACGGCCGTGCGCTTGCCCTTCGCGTCGAAGAAGACCGTGGTCGGCCAGGAGCGCCCGGCGCCCACCGCGAGCGACTGCGCTCCGTCGGAGTCGTAGATGCTCGGGAACTTCAGCGCGTTCTCGGCGCTGTAGGCCTCCGCGTCGGCGCGGCTGTCGCGCGCGTTCAGGCCGACGAAGGCCACCTTGGACTTGTACGTGCCGGCGAGCTCCTGGAAATACGGGAACTCCTGATCGCACTGGGGACACCACGATGCCCACTGCTTCACGACGACCGGAACCCCCTTGAGCGCGTTGATCGTCTGCTCGATGTCCCCGTCGATGACCTCCCCCGCCCGCTCGACGTTCGCTGCGAGTCTGCCCGCTGCGCCGGCCGGAGCCTTCGCGGCGGCCGCGGGTGTTGCCGGCGTGGCGGCGGTCGATGCCGGCTGCGTGTCGGCGGCTCCGCTCTGCGCGGAGCCGCTGCAGCCCGCGAGGACGATTGTGCTCAGGATGGCGGCCGCGCCCGGGATTCGGCGTCGAAGACGGCGCGTCAGGTGAACGTCTGTCTCCGCGGGCCGGTCCGGCATCGGCTTGAGGATCGCAGTTCGAACGATCGAGGAAGTGACAGTCCGGGAACGACCGGCCTTCGACGTGCGAGTATCGATCGCTGTGACCACCAAGTCCGATTTCGCCGATCTGACGTCATCCGCAGATGTCGTCGACCGCTGGCGTGACAGCGGCAGGGGGTTCGAAGCCGCCGGCGTCACGAGCTTCGTCGCCGAGCGCGGCGCGGGGGAGGCGGTGCTCTGCCTGCACGGCGTGCCCACCTCGGCCTTCCTCTACCGCAAGGTCCTGACCGAGCTGGCCGGCGCGCGGGATGCGCGGCGTCGCGTTCGATCTTCCGGGGCTGGGCTTGGCGGCGCGCCCTGATGACATGGACTACAGCTGGAGCGGCCTCGGCCGCTTCTGCGTCGCCGCCGTCGACGCGCTGGCGCTGGACCGATTCCATCTCGTGGTCCACGACGTCGGCGGCCCGGTCGGATTCGAGCTGGCGGCGGCCGTCCCGGAGCGAGTCGCGTCGCTGACGGTGCTCAACACGATCATCGAGGTCGACACCTTCAAGCGGCCATGGTCGATGGAGCCCTTCGCGCGCCGCGGCATCGGCGAGGTCTACCTGCGGACGCTCACGAAGCCCGCGTTCCGGATGCTGATGCGCCTCCAGGGCATCAAGGACATGGCGGCCGTCGGGCGCGCCGAGCTCGACGCGTACGTCGACCTGCTCAAGCGCGATGACGGCGGGCGCGCCTTCCTGAAGATCATGCGCGGGTTCGAGCGCACGCCCGAGAAGCGGGCGCTCTACACGTCCGTCGTCGCCAGCGATCGCTACCCGGTCCAGGTGCTGTGGGGTGCCGACGATCCCGCCCTCAAGGCGCGGGTCCACGGTGAGGTCGCGCGCCGCGTCGCCGGTCTGGACCGGCTTGAGACGGTGCCGGCCAAGCACTTCCTGCAGGAGGACCAGGCCGCCGCGGTCGCCGAGCAGGTCGCCCAGCTGCGGTCCGGCGACGTCGGCTGACCTGCACCGCGGCTAATCGCGCAGCTGACATCGGTCGATGAATGGGCCATGCTGCGCTTCGCCCTGCGCTGGTGGTTCCCGTTCGTCATCCCGACGACGGCCGCGATGGCGTACACGACGTTCGGACCTGCACGCGATCTGGTCTGGCCGAATCCGAGTCTGGCATTCGCGACGGTGGTTCCGCTGGCAGCGCTCTGCGCAGCCGGCGCGGCCGCCGTCCTGGGGCTCGGCCTCCGGCGCCGGCTGCCCGAGGTCGCGCTGCTCGGAAGTGCGCTCTGGACCGTCTCGATCCTGCCGCTCGTGCACGGTCTCCTGCTGCCGGGGAACCTCTACGGCGACAACCCGGGAACGATGGTCGCGGTGATGGCCGCGGTGCCTGCGGCTCTGGTCGCGGCTGCACCGCTGCTGCTGGACGGGACCCGGTCCGGCAGCCGGCTGGCGGACCACTGGCGCGCGTGGGCGCTGACCTGGGCCGCGCTTCCCGTCGTAGCCGGCGCAGCGCTGCTCGTATGGCCCGCCGCCGTGCCCGCGCCGGCTGCGGGCGGCCTGATCACCGTGCTGATCGTGACGGTCAGCATCGCCGGGACGGCCGTTCTCTCGGTGCGCCACCTGCGCCTCTACGCGCTCGGCCGCCGCGCGGGATCGCTGCTCGCGTCGCTGGGACTGATCGCGACCGGTCTGGCGACGATCGCATTCCTCGGCGCCGCGCCGATGTCGCCGGCCTGGTGGCTGGCACACGGCACCGACATCGCCGGCGTGTTGTTCGCGGCCGGGGGCCTGCTCGCCGCCCATTGGCGCGACCGCTCGCTGTCGTTCGCGCTCTCACCGATCCTCACGCGCGAGCCGCTGGCGGCGCTGGAGCTCGGTCTGACACCTGTCGTACACCGTTTCGTGGCCGCGCTCGAGACAAAGGATGCCGTCACTCGCGATCACGTCGTCCGCGTCGGCGAGCTCGCGATGCGCGCGGCGCAGCGCGCCGGCCAGGACGCCCTGACGCTGCGCGCCGTCGGCCTCGGCGGGCTGCTGCACGACGTCGGCAAGCTTGCTCACGCCCGAGTCGATTCTCACCAAGCCGGGGGCGCTGACCGACGAGGAGCGGACGATCGTCGAGCGCCACACGATCGACGGCGAGCAGATGCTCCTGCCGTTCCCGCATCTCGCCGAGGTCGCCGCGATCGTCCGTTCCCACCACGAGCGGCCTGACGGCAGCGGCTACCCGGACGGCCTGTCGGGCGGGCAGATTCCGCTCGCCGCCTCGATCGTCAGCGTCGTCGATGCGTGGGACGCGATGATCAGCGACCGCCCCTACCGCGACGGGATGCCTGCAGAGCGTGCCGAGGCGATCCTGCGCAGCGGCTCCGGGACGCAGTGGCTGCCGGCGGCCGTAGACGTCGTGCTGGCCGAGATCCACGAGCGCGGACCCGTGCGGCTGCCCGTGTTCGGTGCGGTCGGGCGGCGCGCGGTCGACGCTGAGCCCGTCGTGGACGAGCTCGTCGACGCCTGCCTTCCGGACGTCGCGGACCTCGCCGACGCCGCGTAGGCCACAGACCGCATCATCGGCTCCAGAGTCGCCCGATGCCGGGAACGAAGCGCCCGGTCCTCGCCGAGTAGATCCGGTAGCGCTCGCCGAAGCGGTCCAGCAGCAGCGGTTCCTCGAGGCGCGCCGTGAGCAGCAGCGATGCGAGCAGGAGCAGCCAGCCGGCGAGCGAGACGACGTCCGGCGCCAGCAGGAACGATCCGGCTCCCGCGGTCAGCATCGCGTCGTAGTTCGGGTTGCGCACGACGCGGAACGGCCCGTCCGTGACGAGCCGTCCGCCCTGCACCGGTTCCACGTCGGGCCGCCACGCGTCGCCCATCGTCTCCTGCGCCCAGATCAGCAGACCGGCGGCGCCGCCGATCAGCCCGATCCCGGTCAGCGCCTGGGCTCCTCGGCGGTCGAACAGCGGATCGAGCGCGCCCGCGGCCTGCAGCAGCGCTCCGAGCAGCAGCATCGCGAAGCCGGTCACGAACATCGCGTCGGCGGCCGCCCTCGGTCGCGTGCGCCGGATCAGCAGCCTGGTCCGACTGCGCTCGCCGTAGCGCCTGCGCTGGGCGAGCGATCGAGCGGGAAACGCCAGGACGAGGAAGCTCGTCAGCAGCGCGACGGCTAGCCAGGGCACGCGCACGACACTAGATCCCCGCGCGCGCTCGCTTGCGGCGACCCACACGATCCGGCAGAGTGAGAAGTGAGAAGTCGCACTTCCCACTCGACCACGGTCCTCACTCATGAGCCTTCAAGACCCCGCCGTCATCACATGCGCGATCTCCGGTGCGATCGCCAACCGCGACCAGTGCCCGGCGATCCCCTACACGCCGCAGGAATACGGCGCGGAGGCGCGCCGGATCGTCGAAGAGGGCGGAGTGATGATCCACGTCCACGCGCGCCGTCCGGACGGCACCCCCTCGTTCGAGATCGAGGACTTCCGCGCGATCACCGAGGCGATCCGCAGCGAGGCCGGCGACGTGATCATCAACTACTCGACCGGTGCGATCGGCGTGAGCATCGAGAAGCGCCTGGCCTACCTGCGTGAGCTGCGTCCCGATGTCGCGGCGCTCAACATGGGCTCGCTCAACTACGCCAAGTACTCGCGTTCGCGCAAGGAGTTCGTCTTCGAGACCGTGTTCGCCAACCCGTTCAGCGAGATCGTCGAACTTCTGAAGGCGATGAACGAGCTCGGCATCAAGCCGGAGCACGAGTGCTTCGACGTGGGTCACGTCGGCAGCCTCGAACCGCTCGTCGACATGGGCGTGCTGCATCCGCCGCTGCACGTCGACTGCGTGATGGGGGTCGTGGGCGGCATCCCGCCGACTGCTCGCAACCTCGCCGCGATGGTCGACAACATTCCCGCCGGGAGCCACTGGGCCGTGATCGGTATCTCGCGCGCCCAGTGGACTCTGATCAGCGCCGCGCTGGCGCTCGGTGGTTCGATCCGTGTCGGCCTGGAGGACAACTTCTACCTGCCAGACGGCGAGATGGCGCGCTCCAACGGCGACCTCGTCGCCAAGGCGCGCGAGATGGTGATCAACGCCGGCCGCAGCCCTGCCACCGTAGCTCAGGCGCGCGCGATGCTCGGGCTGGCCGAGCGGGCCACTGCGTAGACAACGAGACCACTGGAGACACCGTATGGCCCTGCCGCTCGAAGGCGTCCGAATCCTCGATCTCTCCCGGCTCCTGCCGGGCGGCTTCTGCTCGCTGCTGCTCGCCGACTTCGGGGCCGAGGTCGTCAAGGTCGAGGACCTCGGCATGGGCGACTACGTGCGCTGGTCGCCGCCCTACTACGAGGGCGCCGACGACAGCGCCAAGGGTGCGCTGTTCCTCGCGCTGAATCGCAACAAGACGTCGGTGCGGATCAACCTCAAGGAAGAGGCCGGGCGCGCCGTGCTGCTGCGCCTGGTGGAGCAGGCGGACGTCGTGCTCGAGTCGTTCCGCCCCGGCGTTATGGACAGGCTCGGCGTCGGATATGACGCGATGAGGGCGGTCAACGCGCGCATCGTCTACTGCGCGATCACCGGCTACGGGCAGGACGGGCCCCTGCGCGAGCGCTCGGGACACGACATGAACTACCTCGGACGGATCGGGTTGCTCGGCCTGACCGGTGAGGCCGACGGCCCGCCTGTCCAGGCGGCCGGCCAGATCGCCGACATCGGGGGCGGCGCGCTGATGGCGGCGTTCGGCATCCTCGCCGCGCTGCGCGAGCGCGACAGCTCCGGCGAGGGCCAGCTCGTGGACATCTCGATGGCCGACGGCGCGCTGTCGTGGCTCGCCATGGTCGCGGGCCAGTACCTGTGCGACGGCGTCGTTCCCCGGCGCGGCGCGCAGCTGCTCGCGGGCGGGATCATCTGCTACCGACCGTACCGCTGCTCCGACGGCCACGTGACGCTCGGTGCGCTCGAGCCCAAGTTCTGGCGCAACTGGTGCGTCGGAGTCGGCCGGGAGGACCTGATCGAGCGCCAGTTCGAGGCGGCGGGCAGCGAAGCGCATCGTGAGGTGGAGGACCTCTTCGCCGCGCGCAGCCGTGCCGAGTGGGAGGCGTTCGCCGTCGAGCACGACTGCTGTCTGGAACCGGTGCTGGGCGTCGACGAGGCTCTGGGCGACGAGCTCGTCCGCGCGCGTGAGATGGTCGTAGGGCTCGATCAGCCGGGCGCGCAGAAGCCGGTCCGGCTGCTGGGCGTTCCGGTCAAGCTTTCGCGCACCCCGGGCGACACGAACCGGATCCCCGGACCGGCGCTCGGCGAGCACACGGACGACGTGCTCAGGCAGGCGGGCTACTCCGACGAGCAGATCGCCGAGCTGAAGGACGGCGGTGCGGTTGCGGGGCGGGCGGTGGGAGCGACGGGATCCTTCCTGTCGTGAGCCGCCCCGCCGTCAGCGACACCGATCCGCGCAGGCTGCTGCGGATGCGCGAGCTCGCCGAGCGCTCCGGCGTCAGCGCCGGCACGATCAAGCACTACCTGCGCGAGGGACTGCTGGGCGACGGCGACGACGTGGTGCGCACGTCGCGCAACATGGCCTACTACCCGCCCGACTTCGTGGAGCGGATCCGCCTGATCAAGCGCCTGCAGGAGGAGCGCTACATGCCGCTGCGCCGGATCCGCGAGGTCATGGAGCATGGACCGGAGCAGGCTGCGGCGCTCGTGCGTCAGCGCGATGCGATCCTCGAGCGTGCACTGGACCTGGGCGACGGCGAGCGGCTTTCGGCCCGCGAAGTCGCGGCGCGCTATCCGGTCCCGGCGAACGTGCTGGAGCGTCTGACCGAGCTCGGCGTGCTGAGCCCTGACGAGACCGGCTACGACGCCGAGGACGTGCGCGTGATCGAGGCGATCGCACGCTTTCGGGAGGGCGGCTACGACGAGGCGCTCGGCTTCACCGTGTTCGACACGATGCGCTACCAGGAGGCGCTCGCGCCGCTCGTCGAGGACGAGGTCAGGACCCTGCTCGACCGCCTGACCGGTGAGGTCAGCGCGGACCGCGCGGCGGAGATCATCAGCTCGGGCGGAGCTCCGCTGCGTGAGCTGATCGGTGCGATGCACTCCAAGTTGCTGCGCGCCGAGCTGGCGCGCCAGCTCGGGCGCGAGGGCTGAGCTCGCTCCGGGTGGGGGGAACCCCACCATCAGGACGCCGGGCCGCCGGATGGAACCCGCTGCCCGTGATCGTCACCATCAACAGCGTGGATGTGACGATCGAAGAGGAGGCGAGACCGACGGTCCGCGCGGCGCACGCCGCGCAGCGCCGACGCCGCGGCTGGGCGCGCACGCTGGCAAGCGAGACCTGGTTCCTGCTGCTCGGCCTGCCGATGGGCGTCCTCACGTTCGCAGTCGCCGTCTGCGGATGGACCACCGCCGTCGGTTCGCTGCTGACCTTCATCGGAGTCCCGGTCGCGTTCCTGACGATCTTTGTCACCCGCGGCCTCAGCCAGGTCGAGCGCCGCCGCGCTGCGCTGGTGCTCGGCGCCCCCGTTCCCGCCGTATACCGCGTGACGCTGCCCCTGCATCGCGACGACTGGCGCGAGCTGCGCTCCATCTGGGAGCGCGCCAAACGGATCCTCGCCGACGTGCAGACGTGGAAGGACCTTGCATACGCGCTGCTCAACCTCGTCACGGGGACAGTGGGCTTCACGCTCGCCGTGTCGCTCTGGAGCACGACGCTCGCGCTGATCTCAGCGCCGACCTGGTGGTGGGCCGTGCCGTCGGATGAAGCCGGGCTCGATCTCGGCCTCTTTCAGCTCGACACCTGGCCGGCGGCGGCCGTCGCGTTCGGCCTCGGCATCGCGTTGTTGCCCGTGACGATGCTGCTCGTCCACGCATGGGCGCATGTCAGCGCGGCCGCCGCATCGGGGCTGCTCGGCCCGGGACGCCGTGACCTGGAGGAGCGCGTCGAGCATCTGGAGGAGACGCGTGCAGGCGCGGTCGACGCTGCGCGGCTCGAGCTGGAGCGCATCGAGCGCGACCTCCACGACGGTGCACAGGCGCGGATCGTCGCCGTCGCGATGGAACTCGGGCGCGCAGAGCAGAAGCTCGCCGCCGGTGACCCCGACGGGGCTTCGGAGTTGGTCCGGGAGGCTCGTGACGAGACACAGCGTGCTCTGGCCGAGTTGCGTGACCTCGCGCGCGGGATCCGGCCGGCGCTGCTCAGCGAGCGCGGGCTGAACGAGGCGATCGTCTCGCTCACTGCGCGTGCGGGGGTGCCGGCAACGGTCGAGTACCGGGTCAGCGGGACGATCCCCACAGCCGTCGAGACCGCCGTCTACTTCGTGGTCGCCGAGGCGTTCGCCAACATCGCCAAGCATGCGCGGGCCATGACTGCAGCCGTGCGCGTCGAACGTCGCGGAAAGCGCCTCGAGGTCGAGATCCGCGATGACGGCGTCGGCGGCGCCGATCCTGCTGGTGGGGGCCTGACGGGGCTGCGCAAGCGCGTCGAGGCGCTCGACGGGACGCTGCTGATCTCGAGCCCGTCCGGCGGGCCGACCATCCTCCGCGCGGAGCTGCCATGCGAGTCGTGATCGCCGAGGACCTCGCCCTGCTGCGCGACGGCATCCGCCGGCTGCTGGAGGACAACGGCTGCGAGGTGGTCGCCGCCGTGGAGGACGGCGCGGCGCTGATCGAAGCGATCGAGGCCGAGCGACCGGACGTGGCGGTTGTCGATGTGCGGCTGCCACCGACATTCAAGGACGAGGGCGTCCGCGCCGCGCTTGAAGCGCGCCGCCGCGTCCCCGGACTCCCGGTGCTCGTGCTCTCGCAGTACGTCGAGCGAGTCTTCGCCAAGGAGCTGCTCGCCGACGGCAGCGGGGGCGTGGGCTACCTGCTCAAGGATCGCGTCGCCGACCCGATCGAGTTCGTCGACGCCGTCAACCGCGTGGCGGCGGGCGGCACGGCGATGGATCCGGAGGTCGTCGCCCAGCTGGTCGCCGGACGCGGGCCCGCGCGCCTCGAGGACCTGACCCCGCGTGAGCGGGACGTGCTCTCGCTGATGGCGGAGGGCCGCTCGAACCAGGCGATCGCGGCCGGGCTCGTCGTGACCGAGGGCGCGGTCGAGAAGCACATCTCGAACATCTTCGGCAAGCTCGGGCTGCCGCCGAGCGAGGGCGATCACCGGCGCGTGCTGGCGGTGCTGGCATGGTTGGGCGAGTGATCGAGCAGCGCGTCGGTCACCAGCGCACGTCGTGCCGTTCCATCACGCCGAAACCGTCGGCGAGCTCGATCCCACCCGGGAGCGTGCCCGAGAACGTTCCGAACGGCTGCGTGTAGTCGCTCATGAAGAGGCCGACGTTGTCGCGGCGGGCGCGCTCCGCCTCCTTCTTGAACGTGAGTTCCGCGCGCTCCTCGGCGAACGTGACTCCGGCGAGGCCGGGCCGGAACGTGACCGGGCCCACCTCGCGCGCGGTTCCGTCGACCCACAACGTCCGCTCGCTCGAGGCCGGAGCGTCGTGCACCCCGGTAACCAGGTTCCAGCACAGCGGCCGGCCGTCGATCGCGGTGCCTACGCCGGCCGACCACGACCAGGCTGTGTGCCGTGCGTGGTAGCCGGCACTCGCGTCGATCAGCCCGGCGGCATCGACTTCCCAGGACTTCCCCGCCACCGACACCGTCCCGTGCGCGCGGACGGGTTCCTTGCGCGTCCAGATGTACGAGTCGCCGTGGCGGCTGACGACCTCCACTGGCTCTCCCGCGTCGCTGAGTGAGAGGTCGATGTCCACGCCGCGCCCGTGAACCTCGAGCCGGGCCGGCCCGACGCTCACCAGGCCGCGCGTGAACGCGGTGCGGTCGTGCAGTTCTCCCGTCGCGCGGTCCAGGACGGCCCAGAACGCCTGCGGCACGCCGCCGATTCGCACGCTCGCGGCGCACAGCATCACGTGCTCGCCGTAGATGCCGCAGTAGCGCCAGCGCTTCAGCGGTCTGCGCCCGCGTATCAAGGGCATTCGCGCGGGCGGCAGAGGGGCTCCGGTCGGTCGGCCGGAGCCGTTGCCGCGGTAGGGAAGCTGCGTGAGCACGGCGGTATTGTTGCGGGCGCCAGATTGACTGGCGAGTCAATCTCCACGAGGTTCGGTATCAACCTGCGCGCAGCGGCTGTCCAGCTCACCGCCACACCCGACACGGCTCGCAATCTCGAGACGGCGGACAGGCTCGTGCGCGACGCCGCCTCGCGGGGGGCTCAACTCGTGCTGCTGCCGGAGAAATGGAGTGTTCTCGGGCGTGGCGAGGACCTGCGCGCCGGCGCTCAGCCGCTCGATGGCGAAGCGATCGGCTGGGCACGCGCGACCGCACGGGAGCTCGGGATCGATCTAGTGGCCGGGTCGATCGCCGAACTCGTGGAAGGTGAGCCGAAGCTGTGCAACACCTCGGCGCATGTGGGCCCGGACGGCGAACTGGTCGCGACCTACCGGAAGATCCACCTCTTCGACGTGGAGATCGATGGCACCGTCTATCGCGAGTCCGATCACGAACAGCCGGGTGACGAGCCGGTCCTGTCGCGGGCCGCCGACGGAACACCGCTCGGCCTGAGCGTCTGCTACGACGTCCGCTTCCCCGAGCTCTACCGCGTCCTCGCAGTCGAAGGTGCGCTGATCCTGATGGTCCCGGCGGCCTTCACGATGCCGACGACGCGCGACCACTGGGAGATCCTTCTGCGGGCACGCGCGATCGAGAACCAGTGCTTCGTCGTCGCCGCGAACCAGATCGGGGAGCATGTTCCGGGCCTTCGGTCCGGCGGGCGGTCGATGATCGTCGACCCCTGGGGGCTCGTGCTGGCGAGCGCGCCTGACTCCGAGACCGTGATCACAGCAGACCTCGACATCGCAGGACAACAGGAGATCCGTGCGCGCCTGCCCGCGCTGGCCGGCCGTCGCCCGAGCGCCTACAGGGGCCTGGGAGCAGGCTGATGGCGACCCGCGGCGCCCAGCAGGCAGCCGAGAAGCGACGCCTGATACTCGACGCCGCAGTGCGCGTCTTCGCCCGGCAGGGCTTTCACACGTGCCGCGTCTCCGACATCGCCGATGAGGCAGGCGTGGCCTACGGCCTCGTCTACCACTACTTCCGCTCGAAGGACGAGGTGCTCGACACGCTCTTCCTCGAGCGCTGGGACGTGCTGCTCGAGGCGATCCAGCAGGTGGATCAGCAGACGATCCCGGCGCGCGACAAGCTCTACTCGATCGCTTCCTTCATCATCGACTCCTACCGGCACGACCCGGAGCTGATGCAGGTGATCATCGTGGAGGTGACGCGCGCAGCCAACTCGTTCGGGAGGCGGCACCTGGCGAAGATCCGCGAGGCGTTCGACGGGATCGCCGAGATCGTCGAGAAGGGCCAGGAGCGCGGCGAGTTCAGGGACTCGGTGACGCCGGCGTTCGCCGCGATGGCGTTCTACGGGGCCATCGAACAGGTGCTCACAGGCTGGATCTTCGAGGTGCTCCCCGGAGCCCCGGACGACTACGACCTGGCCAAGAAGTATGTGGTCGAGACGATCTGCGACGGGCTTGGACCGGGCACCACGAGCCCGGCGCGATAGGGTCCAGTCCAATGCAGAACGATGTCGTCAAACGGCTGATGTGGATGGGCTTCGTCGCGGGTCTCGAGGCGCTGGCGAGCGTCGCCGCGATCCGGTTGTCGGCGTTCGCCTGGCGGCGGATGTTCGGCGAGGATCCACCGGGGTTCGAGTGATGACCGGTCCGTCCGACAGCCCCGGCGGCGCCGCGGTCAACGGCGAGCAGGCTGCATTCCTGCCGCCGCTCACCGCCGACGACGGCCCGTCTGGGGCCGTCGTCGATACGCGGCCCGAGATCCTGGTCGGGGCCGCGTTCGCCGGCGGCCTGCTGCTCGCAAAGCTGCTGGGACGCGCACGTGGCCGCTGAGCCGGGCCTGACACCGAACGAGACGGCGCTCGCCGAGGCCATCCAGGGCGTCACCGCGAGCACGCAGGCGCTCGTCCGCGACGAGATCGAACTCGCCAAGCTCGAGGTCACGCAGAAGGCGAAGTCGGTCGGCCGCGGAGCGGTCGTCGGAGTCGCGGCCGGGGTCTTCCTGGTCGGAGCCGGCCTGCTCACGCTTCAGGGCCTCGCGTGGCTCGCCTGGTACCTGCTGTTCCCGGACGAGCAGTTCTACCTCGGCTTCTTCTTCGTGGCGCTGCTGCTGGTCGTGATGGCCGTGATCGCCGGCCTGCTCGCGTCGATGGCGTTCAAGAAGGCGCAGTCGCCGCTACCGGAGGCTGCGCTCGCCCAACTGCGTGAGACGCAGGAGCTGGTCAGCGAGGAGGCGACGATGATGAAGGATCAGGTACGCGAGGTCGTCACCAAGCCGGAGGATCAGCGCCTGTGAGCCCGCAGCGGTCCCAAGACCAGATCCGCGCTTCGATCGAGGCCAATCGCGGCGAGCTCGCGCGCTCGCTGACGACGCTGCGCAGCGAGGTCGTCGCTGTCGCCGACTGGCGCGCGGCGATCAACCGCAATCGGCCGAAGGTGATCGCCGGTGCAGTGGTCGCCGGATTCGTCGTCGGCGGAGGGCTCGCCGCCGTGTTCGGCCGCCGCCGGCGCATCTAGGGCCGGTCAGCGCTCGCTGAGCAGGCCGGGCGGCATGCCGGACACGCCGAGCATCCCGGGACCGGCATAGGTGCCGATCACGGGTCCGACCTCGGAGAAGAACGCAGGCTCCGTGCCGAACAGGTCACGTCCGGCATCGACCAGACGCTCGCCGGTCTCCCGGCTCTGGATGTGCTGGACGGCCCAGGCCGTCGCGCCGTCCTCCTTGCGAGCCCGCAGGTAGTCGATCATCCGCTCGAAGGCGCGCCGATCGGTGCGCACGCGCTCGACCGGCGCGACGCTGTCCATGATCGTCAGGATCGGCTTGATCTTCAGCGCCCCGCCGAGCCATGCCGATGCCGCGCCGATGCGACCGCCGCGGCGCACGTACTCGAGTGTGTCGAGTGCGAACCAGATCTTCGTCTGCTCGGTGGCGGCGTTGGCGCGTGCCAGAACCTGCTCGACGCTGTGGCCGCCGCGCGCCGCCGCCGCCGCAGCGAGAACGATCAGGCCCTGGCCTGCGCATGCCGTCCGCGAGTCGACGACCTCGATGCGGCGCTGGGTCCCGCGTGATGCCAGTTCGGCGGCCGCCTGTCGCGCCGACTCGCAGGTGCCCGAGATCCCAGCCGCAAGGTGAACGGAGACGATGTCGTGCCCGCTCTCGATGAGCGGTTCGTAGACCTCCAGGAAGTCGCCGATCGAGGGCTGCGAGGTGGTCGGCAGCTCGCTCTGCCTGCGCAGGCGCTCGTAGAAGGCGTCGAAGCCGGGCATGTCGGACTCGCGCTCGAGCGTGCCCCCGTCGTTGACGTAGAGGCTGACCTCGTGCAGTCCGGCCTGCTCGACCGTCTCGCGCGGCATGTAATGCGTCGTGTCGGTGACGATGGCGACGGGCATGCGACGCAGCGTAGAGCGTGCTGCGAGACTTCGGCGCCTTGAGCATCACGCTCGTCACGGGAGCGACCGGCCTCGTCGGCTCGCATGTAACGCGACAGCTCGTCGAGCGCGGTGACCGTGTGCGGGTCACCGTGCGCACCGGTTCGATCCTCGACCAGATCGAAGGCCTGGACCTCGAGACCGCGCGCTGCGACATCCTCGATCGCCAGGCCGTCCGGCGCGCGATGCGCGACGTGACGCGCGTCTTCCACGTGGCGGGTCTGACGTCGCTGCGCGCAGGCGCCGACGCGCTGTACCGGGTGAACGTCGACGGCACGAAGATCGTTCTCGAGGAGGCGCTGCGCGCCGGAGCCGAGCGCGTCGTGCAGACATCCTCGGTCGCGGCGATCGGTCCGGCCAAGCGCGGCGCCACGGCCGACGAGCGCCAGGTGTTCAGGGCCGGGCATCACGGCCTTCCGTACGTGAACAGCAAGCAGGCAGCCGAGAACGAGGCGCTGCGCGTCGCCGCTCACGGGCTGCCGGTCGTGATCGTCAATCCCGCCTACGTGATGGGCCGCGGCGACGTCTACAGGTCCTCGACGGTGCTGGTGCGGCGCTTCCTGCGCCGTGAGATTCCCGCGTACGTCGACGGCGCCCTCAACATCGTCGATGCGCAGGACGTCGCGCGCGGGCATCTGCTCGCCGACGAGCGGGGTGTCCCGGGCGAGCGGTACATCCTCGGGAACAGGAACTTCACGCTCGATCGCCTGTTCGCCGACCTGTCGCGGCTCAGCGGCGTCGAGCCGCCGGCGGTCAAGCTCCCCTTGGCGGTCGCGCTCCAGCTCGCGGCGGCCGCTGAGCGTCTGCCCGGCCGGCCGCTGATCACGGTGGCCGAGGTACGCGCGGGCTCGCTCTGGTGGGCGTTCCGATCTACGAAGGCCAAGCGCGATCTGGGATGGGCGCCGTCACACCACGAGGACACGCTGGTCGACACGATCAGCTGGTACCGCGAGCGCGAGCCCGGCGCCGTGGGCGCGCCGGGCTCCCGTCAGCCCGTTGCGCTGCGCGTGGCGGGCTTCGGCGTGCGCCGCGCGTCCGAGCTGGCCTCCGCGCTCGGTTCATGAGCACGGTTCTCTACCGCTGCCGGACGCCGACGGACCGGCTGTGCGCTTGCGGACGCGTCGCACGCGAGCTGCGACGGCGGGGGATCGAGGCCGACGAGGTCCTGGTCCCGTGGCGTCGCCGAGATCGCGAGGACGTGGCGAAGGCGAGCGGGCAGCGCGCCGTGCCGCTGCTCGTGATCGGCGGCGAGTCGATCTGCGACTCTCGGCGGATCGTCGAGCACCTGCGCTGGCTGGACGAAGATCCCCACAGGGAGGTCCGAGCGGAGTAGCCTTCGAGGCACGGCGGATCGCCCACTTGGCCACGACGCCCCAGAGGCGTCACCCGGGTAACGCGCCGGCTTCGGCCGGCGGACTGCCTCGGGGGCCGGGAGTGTCACCGCCAGCCCAGGCGAGTACGACACCGACCTGGGACACGTAGAGAACGGGCGGTCCATGACCGGGCGGTCCGGGTGGGCGGAACATCGCCCGCCCGGCCGCATCATCTTCACGCGGCGGGCAGAACGATCGCCTTCAGGGCCTTTCCGTTTCGGGCCAGCGCCAGCGCCGCGGCCGTTTCCTCCAGCGGGAGGCGATGCGTCACCAGTGGCGCCGGGTCGATGCGACCCGACGCGATCAGCTCCAGTGCGGCGCGCATGTCACCGGGTCCCGCGGAATAGGAGGCGCAGACGTCGATCTCGCGCATGTACAGCGAGAACCCGTCAAGGTCGAGCGCCCGCCCGGGGTCCGGAGGTGCGTAGAGGCAGAGCGAACCACCAGGGGCGACGGCGGCGAAGCCCGCAGCGATCGCGGCGGGCGCGGGAGTGCACACGAGGACGACGTCGACGAGTTCGTTGCCGTGGCGCTCGGCGCCGAGCGCGAGCGCCCGCTCGAGGCGCTCGGGGCGCGGTTCGCGCACCCAGACGGCGTCGACGGCGCGAGCGTGCGCGGCAGCGATCGCGAGCAGCCCGCTGGTCCCGGCGCCGACCACGAGCAGGCTGTCGCCGGCTTGCAGGCCCGCGCGGTCCAGGCCCCGCAGGACGCAGGCCAGCGGTTCGACGAAGACCGCCCGCTCCGCGTTCAACGACCCGACGTCGAGCAGCTCGCCGACGAGGTCGGCGGGCACTCGGACCAACTCGGCGAAGCCGCCCGGGTCGAGCGCCGTCGCGCGAAAGCTCTCGCACAGCGTCTCGCGCCCGCGCCGGCAGCGCCTGCACTCCCCGCAGGGTGCGTGATGGTGGACCACGACCCGGTCACCGGGCGAGACCGTGAGGGCGGAGCGCGAGGTCCGCTCGTCCTCCCCGACGGCGATCACGCGCGCCACGAGCTCGTGCCCCAGCACCGCCGGCACCTTGCGCGCGACCCAGGGCGCGAGGACATCGGACCCGCACACGCCGCAGGCCTCGACCCGGCATACGACCTCGCCCGGGCCCGGGCGGGGGTCGGGGCGCTCCTCGATCACGACCTGTTCGGGACTCAGCGAGAGCGCGACCCTCATGGAGCGCCTCCTGCCACGATCTCGACGCCCGCGGCCAACAAGCGCGTGATCGAGCCGGTGTCGGGTGGGCGGGCCACACCGCGCTCCGTGACGAGGGCGGTGACGAGCGCAGCCGGCGTGACGTCGAACGCGGGGTTTCGCACGGGTGTCCCGTCGAGCGTCACGAGCCTGCCGCCGATCGTGCGCACCTCGTCGGCATCACGTTCCTCGATCTCGATCTCGGCACCGCCGCCGATCGCTGCGTCGATCGATGAGCTGGGCCCTGCGACGACGAACGGAACGCCCGCCTCGCGGGCGGCCAGAGCGAGCGGGTAGGTGCCGACCTTGTTGGCGACGTCGCCGTTGGCCGCGACGCGGTCGCACCCGACGACGACCGCGTCGGCAGCGCCGCGCTGCAGCAGCCCGGCGGCCGCGCCATCGACGAGCAGGGAGTGGGGAACACCGTGACGGGCGAGCTCCCAGACGGTCAGGCGGGCGCCCTGAAGGAGCGGCCGCGTCTCGCATACAAGCACCTCGATCGGGCCGCCGCGGGCGTGGAGCTCGAGCGCGATCGCCAACGCCGATCCGCTGCCGCCTGTCGCCAGCGCGCCCGTGTTGCAGTGGGTGACGATGCGCTCGGCGCCGCGCAGCAGATCGGCGCCGGCCGCCGCGATCGCCGCGCTCGCACGGTCCTCCGCCGCATGGATCGCCACCGCCTCCGAGCAGGCCGCAGATGCCATCGCCGCCTCTTCTGCCGAGAGCGTGGCCGTGCGAACCCGGTCCACGGCCCAGCCGAGGTTGACGGCGGTGGGCCGGGCGCCGCGCAGCTCACCGCAGGCGCGCTCGATCTCCGCCCTGCCCGGTGGGCGCATCGCCGCCACTTCCATCGCCAGTCCGTACGCCGCGGCGACACCGATCAGCGGCGCGCCGCGCACGCTCAGGCGGCGGATCGCCGCAGCAGTGTCGGCTGCGCCGCGCAGCTCGATCCATTGCTCGCGTGCCGGCAGCAGCGTCTGGTCGACGACGTGCAGCCGCCGTCCGTCCCATCTCAGCGCGGCAGCGCCAGGCTCGGTCGTCGCCGTCATCCCCGGCGATGCTACGCCGCGGTGCGCGAGCGAGCCGCCGACACCATGCGGACGGCGCCGATGACCTGCCTGCCGCGGGACGCCTGTGACCGGCGGTCGATCGCGCGCGGGGAGGCCCGCGAGGCCCGGCTCGGGAATTCGCGCCGCCCTCTATCTTCAGGGCCGATGCTGCGCCGTGCGGTCCTGCCCGCCCTGATCGCATCGGTGCTCGCCGCGCCGCCGTCCGCCCACGCCGCGGGCGACCCGATCATGCCGCTCGACGAGGTCAGGCCGGGAATGGCATGCGTCGCCAAGACCGTGCTCCGCGGGACGGAGATCACGGCTTTTGATGCGCGCGTCGACGACATCATCAAGGACCCGAGCGACCTGCGGCGCTCGCGGCTGCTGGTCACCGTCTCCGGGCCGGCGATCGATGCGACCGGCGTCGGTGCAGGCTTCTCGGGCTCGCCCGTGATCTGTCCGGGCGCAGACGGGGTCGCGCGCATCGCAGGGGCGATCTCGGAGACGATCGGCGCGTACGGCGGCAAGACGGTCCTCGCGACTCCGATCCAGGCGATTCTCGGCGAGCCCGTCGATCCGCCCCGGCAGACTGCCTCTGCCGCCCGCTCGGCTGCAGTCCTGGGGGCCGCGCGGCGACTGGCGGAACCGCTCAGCGTCGGTGGCCTTACGCCCGCCGTCGGCGCGCTGCTCCAGCGCGCGGCGCGGCGCGCAGGGCGAACGCTGGTGCTCTCACCGAGCGCGACCGCGGGAGCGGCCCAGGCAGCTGCGACGCCCTTCGCTCCCGGGTCGGCGGTCGCGCTGGGCTACGCGACGGGCGACATCACTGCGGGAGCGGTCGGGACCGTGGCCTATGTCGACGGCGACGCCGTCTGGGCCCTCGGTCATCCGTTCGAGGGTGTCGGGCGACGCGACCTGTTCCTGCAGTCGGCCTATGTCTACGGCGTGATCGACAATCCGGTCGCCGCGGGCGAGACGGCGACCTACAAGCTGGCCGCGCCGCTCGGCGCGGTCGGGACGCTGCGCCAGGACGGGGTCAGCGCCGTCGTCGGCCGCGTCGGGCCGCCACCGGCCGCCTACCCGCTGCGCGTCACCGTGCGCGACCGCGACACCGGGCGGCTGCGGTCGAGCGTGTCGCAGCTCGCCGATGAGCGCTCCGTCGGCTATCCGAACGGGTTCTCCGCGCTCAGCTCGCTGAGTGTCCCCGCGACCGTCGACACGCTGCGCGACGCGCTCGGCGGTTCTCCCGTGCGCCAGTCGGCGGACATGTGCCTGCGCGTGCGCATCAAGCAGCGACCCAAGCGGCTGGCGTTCTGCAACAGGTACGTGGGCGGCGGCGGCGATGTCGACGCGCTCGCGGCCGGTCCGATCGCCGCTGACGTGGCCTTTGCGACCGAACTGCTCGACGCCTTCGACGGATCCAAGCTCGACGTGACCGGAGTGGAGATCGGATTGCGCGCGCGCCGTGGGCTCGCGCTCGCGACGCTCGTCTCGGTGTCCGGTCCGCGCAGCGCTCGGCGCGGCTCGATGCTGAAGCTGCGCGCTCGCCTGCGCCGGCCCGGGGGCGCAAGGTTCACACGGACGATCTCCGTCCCCGTGCCGAGGACGATGCCCCGCGGAGCCCGCGACGTCCTGCTGCGCGGCACCGACATCGACGTCGAGCCCACGGCGGGCGGGGATTCGAGCGGCTTCGAGCTGTCAGGCCTGTTCGACGACGGCGGCGAGGAGGACCGTCCGCAGCCGACCAGCGTTGCGGCGCTCGCCAAGGAGTTCTCGAAGCTGCACCGCTACGACGGCGTCAGCGCTCGCTTCGTGCGCCGCGGCCGGTCGGCTCCCGTCGACCTGCCGGGTGGCGCCGAGCGAATCGCCCAGCGATCGCGGCGCGTATTCCGCGACAAGAGCCTGCGGATCTCCGGCCGCGCTCGCGTCCGCGTTCAGGTTCGCTGACCGGCCGCCTAGGCGAGCCGGTTCTCGATCTGGATCGGCGGCGCCCCCGCCGACTCGAAGTCGCCGCCGGCAGGTGCCTCCGCCGGACCGTCGGCCGGCGCGTCGAGGCCGAGCGTGTGGGCCAGTTCGCCACTCTCGAACATCTCGGCGACGATGTCTGCGCCGCCGACCAGCTCACCGCTGACGAACAGCTGCGGGATCGTCGGCCAGCTGGAGATCGCGGACAGCTCCTGGCGGATGCGCGGGTCCGGCAGCACGTCGATCGCCGCGAACGGGGCGCCCAGCGCCTCCAGCGTGGCGACGGTGCGTGCCGAGAAGCCGCATTGGGGTTGTTCGGGGGTTCCCTTCATGAAGAGCAGAACGTCGTGGTCCTTGATCGCGCCTGCGATCGCTTCGCGAAGGGGGTTCTCGATCTCGCTCATGGGGCCTCCGTCTTCAGGGAAAGTGCATGTATCGCGCCGCCGAGCTCGCCGTCCTCGAAGACGTCATAGACAAGCCGATGCTGCTCGATCCGAGCTCAGGCCGGAAAACGAGCCGGCGACCACGCGGGCGTTGAAATGGACCTCGTCGGCGGTCTCGACCTCGGCCTGCGAGCCGGGGATGGCGGCCTCGATGCGCTGCTCGAGCTCGCGGGCGGTGGGCATGGCAATACAGGGTAGCCCCTCGCTATACTTCTTGAAGCGATGAGCATTCGAGTGACACTCGACGCCAAGGGCATCACGTTCTCCGAGATCGGCGCGCAGAAGGTGCGCGAGTTCCTCGCCGCCCAGAACGCCGACGAAGCGGTGGCGGGCTTGCGCGTGGGAGTGCGCGGTGGAGGCTGCTCAGGCTTCCAGTACGAGCTCGCGTTCGACGAGCGCCGCGACACCGACATCGTCTTTGAGGATCACGGGCTGCAGCTGCTGGTCGACCCGCAGAGCCTGGCGTATGTCGACGGCTCACAGATCGACTACGTCGACTCCCTTCAGGGTGCCGGCTTCCAGGTCAGCAACCCGAACGTCACGGCCGCCTGCGGCTGCGGCTCGTCGTTCCGCGTCAAGGATGACGCCGACGACGCCGTCTCGGCGCTCTAGCGTTTCGCGGCCTTCGGCGTCCCGCTGCGCGCCGGCTGCTTCGACGCCCTCGCCTTGTGGGCGCGCTTGGCCGCCTGGTAGTCGGCGAGCGCCTGCGGCGAGTCGACGTCGCCCAGCGTCGGATGCGCGGGCACCAGGTCGCGCGCGACCTCTACGCCGAAGCGCTTGGCGAGGACGGCGCCGATCGCCTTGATCTTCATGTCGCCGATCCCCGGCAACGCCGCGAGATTGGCGCGCAGCGCGGCTGCGTCATCCGCCTCGGTCCAGATCCGCGCGGCGTCCCCGTCGTACTCGTCGCGGACGTGCACTGCCAGGTCGTGAACCCGCTGCGCCATCGAACCGGGGAAGCGGTGGATCGCCGGCTTGGCCCGGAACACGGGCTCGAGGTCGGCGGACGCCAGCGTCCCCGCGTCGAGGGCTCCGAGCCGCTCGCGGAGCTCCAGTGGCCCGGCGAATGCCTTCTGAACGGTCACCTGCTGGTCGAGCACGAAGCCGACCAGCAGCGCGAGCGGGTCGGCTGCGATCAGCGCGTTGGAGCCGTCCGAGTCCGTGAAGTACAGGCGGTCCGGCACGTCGCGGATCGTATAGCGGTGCCCGTCAGCCCGGCTCGTTGTCCAGCGACCACCACAGAACGCGGCAAGCCGCGCTGCGGTACGGGCGCCAGGGCTCGGCGAGCTCAGTCAGCTCGAGGGCCGAGGGCAGCTGCTCCAGCCCGTAGGCACGCTCCACGCCGCGGCGCACCCCGAGGTCGCCGGTGGCGAGCACATCGGGCCGCTGGAGCTGAAACATCAGGAACATGTGCGCGGACCACTCGCCGATGCCCTTGACGGCGGTGAGCTCCGCGATCAGCTCGTCGTCCGGCAGCGTCGACACGTGGTCGAGGTCGAGCTCGCCGCTCGTGACGTGCTCGGCGAGCGAGCGCAGGAAGCTGACCTTCGCGCGCGACAGGCCGACGGCCGCACGCAGCTCCTCAGGCTCCTCGTCGAGGATCTCGTGCGGCGTGGGCGCGCGCCCTTCGAAGCGATCGAGCAGCCGCCCCCAGATGACGCGCGCGACCGTCGTCGACAGCTGCTGCCCGACGATCGTGCGGATCAGGGCCGCGTAGTGGTCGCTGAAGTCGCGCGCCGCGTCGGGCTCGAGCGACGGGCCGCCGTCGCGCGCGATCAGATCCCGCAGCACGGGGTCGGCGGTGCGCAGGTGTCCCAGCGCCGCCTGCGGGTCGTGGCTCACGCGGAGCGTGGAAGCTGTTCGTGCTCGGAGACGGGCAGTCCGTCGATCGCGCCGAGGGCCCGTTCGACCGATGTCCGCAGACAGGTGAAGCTCGGCGTGTCGCGTTCGGTCCAGGCGGACGCCTCGGTCGTGCGAAGGCGCTGGACGAGGTCGAGGAAGGCGCCCGCGTCATCGGTGTCGAACGCGACGATGAACTCCTGGTCGTCGAGTCCGAAGCAGTACGTCGTGTGGTTGTCGACGTTCGGGTACTGCTTGCCGACCTCGATGTGCTGCTGCATGATGCGCCAGCGCTCGTCGGGCTCGAGCGCGTACCACTCGCGGCGTTTCACGAACGGGTAGACGAACAGGTACTTGCCGCGAAACGGCCTGGGGATCGAGCGCTGCTCATCGGAGTACTCGGAGGACTTGCGCATGCCCAGGAACGAGTACGGCTGGCTGCACCACTTCATCAGGCCGCTCTGGGCGAGAACGACATGGAACTCGTGGATCCTGTCGAGGTTCTCCGCCTCCATCGAGAGCATGAGGTCCGCGTCTCCGCGGATGCCCACCAGCGTGAACGCCTGCAGAAGGTGGTCGGTGGCGAAGTCCTCGCAGGCGGCCAGGAACTCGCGCTTGTCCTCGGCGCGCCGATCCTCGTCCAGGCGGCGCCAGGCCGGTTCGACCTTGAGAAACGTGTACTTGACGAAGTGTCGATCTGCCATGGCGTGCGGCGCGATGCGCGGCCGGCGGCCGCTCGCTTGCGTGCGAACGGCTCGCCTGCGGTCAGAATAGTGGCGATGCCCGCCCGATCTCGATTCGCGGCGCGCGTGTTCGCACTGATCGCGGGCGTCGCGCTGGCCCTTGCCCTGCCGGCGATCGGCACGCTCGCGGCACCGGCCCGGGCGCAGCAGGGCGCCGCCGCTCAGGCCGTTCCCCGCGCTCCGCTTCCTGCGGGCCCGCGCGTCGTGCTGGCGTTTCTTCCCGATCCCGGACCAGCGCCTGACGGCCGACGACGGGGTCGAGCCGCCGCTCGCCTTCCGGCCGATCCTCGAGCGTCTCGCCGTGCGCGAGGAGCTGGCGATCGGCATGAGCAGTGCGTCGCAGGGCCAGTACGACCCGCTTCAGGCGCTGCTCGACATCACTCAGGGGACGCGCGTGTCGCTGTCCGGGTACGAGCCCAAGCGTCCGCCGGAGCTCGAGCTGATCCCCGATTCGGGCGGTGGTTTCTTCCAGGGCTGGCTGGGCACGGTCACGCGTGCGGCGTCGGCTCCCGCCGACCTCACGCCCGGCCTGCTTGCAGGCGAGGTTCCAGGCCCCTCGGCGTACGTTGGTGTCGACGGCCGCACTCAGCGCGAGGCGATCGTCGCGGCGAATCGCGCCGGACGGATCCCGAGCGTCTCGCTCGGGCATTCGCGCACGATCGCAGACCGCGTTCGCCGGCAGCTGCGCAGCAGCCGCTTCGTGGTGGCGGGCCTTCCGACGGGCATCCCGGGAGACGTGGCACTGGACGCGCTGATCGAGCAGCGCCGCCCTGACGAACTGCTGATCGTGACCCAGACGCCACCGGATCGCCGCGGTGCCCAGTTGCTGCCGATCGGTGTCGTCGGCCTCGGTCCACCGCAGCAGCTCACCTCCGACACGACGCACCTCGACGGGATCGTCGCGGGAATCGATCTCCTGCCGACGATCCTCGATTGGCTCGCGCTGCCCGTTCCGAGTCAGGTCAAGGGCCAGCCGATCAGGATCGTCCCCGGCCGTGACGCGGGCGCCCTCGAGTCCGCGTGCCGACCGCCTGCGCGTGGTGCTGCCGCGGCGGCTGCCGGCGCTCTGGACGCTGATCGGCTCGTGGCTGGTCGTGCTGCTGGCCGCGATGCTGATCGCCGACCGGAACGGCCAGCGCTGGGCGCTGCGCGTCGGAGCGCTCGCGGTGCTGTGGGTTCCGGCGGTGGTGCTGGTGACCGCGGCGCTGGAGCCGTCGCGAACCGCCGAGCTGCTGCTGGTCGCAGGGCTCGCGCTCGTGCTCGCGGCACTCACGGATGCGCTGGTCCGCTGGCCGCGCGGCCCGGCGGTGCCTGCGTTCGTCGGTGTCGGCGCCTACGTCATCGATCTCGCCTTGGGGTCGCCGCTGATAATCAGGTCGCTGCTGGGCCCCAACCCGCTGTTCGGGTCGCGCTTCTACGGGGTGGGCAACGAGCTCGAGGCGACGCTGTCGGCGCTCCTGCTGATCGGCATCGGTGCGCTGCTGTTCGGTCGCGGACGCTCGCGCGCCGGTGTGGCCGCCTTCGCCGTCGGCGGAGTCGTTCTCGGCATCACGATCGGGGCGGGCCGGCTCGGCGCGGACGTCGGCGGGGTGATCACGCTCGCGGCGGGCGCAGCGACCGCGGCGCTGCTGATGATGCCCGGGGGCCTGACGGGTCGGGCGCTCGCGCTCGCGCTGCTGGCGCCGGCGCTGGCGCTCGCTGCGCTGGCTGCGATCGACCTCTCGACCGGAGGCGACGCGCATTTCACCCGGACCGTGCTGCGCGCCGACGACTCAGGTGCGCTCTGGGACATCGTCACGCGACGCTACGAGCTCGCAGGGCGGGCGGCGATCCGCGGATTCATGCCCGCTGCGACGGCCATCGCGGTATTGGCGATCGCCGTGGCTCTGCGCCACCGGCGGCGCCTGCTCGCCCCGGTGGGGCAGGATGCCGCCATCACGGCCGCGCTCGCGGGCGTCGTCGGCGTCGGCGTCGGTGGTGCCCTCTTCAACGACTCCGGGCCGGTGCTGCTGCTGTTCGCAACGTTCGTCGCTGCGTGTGGCCTGCTCTATGTGCGCGGTGACCCGCGGCTGGCGGTGGAGCCGCGACCATTCTGCGCACGTTGGGCACGGCGTTCGCGGTGACGCCGACGGCGCCCGCTAGGATTTCGGCGATGCGCATCGCCCTGGTGTCGCCCTATTCGTGGACGTATCCGGGGGGTGTGACCCGGCACATCGAGGCCCTGTCCGAGCAGCTGCTCTCGGACGGGCATCACGTCCGCGTTCTCGCACCCTTCGACCCGCCCGACCGCGCGAGCGCGCGGTTGCACCGTGGCGCGGTTCCGCAGAGCCGCGGCGTACCGGATCACCTGACGCCGATCGGCCGAACGATCGGGATTCCGGCCAACGGGGCCGTCTCGAACCTCAGCGTCTTCCCGAGTGCCGTGACGACGCTGCGGCGTGAGCTGCAGCAGGGCGATTTCGATGTCGTGCACGTTCATGAGCCTGTGGTTCCGGCGGTCAGCTGGGACGCGCTGGAGTTCGACGGCGCGGCTCTCGTCGGGACCTTTCACACCTACGGCACGAATGTCGTGACGCACGGCGCCGCCAGGGCGATGGGAGCGGCGCGGCGCATGCACCGCCTGCACCGGCGCATCGCGGTATCGGAGGCCGCAGCGTGGACGGCGCGCCGGTTCTTCGGCGGTCGCTACGCGATCGTGCCGAACGGCGTGACCGTGCCCGAGCAGGTACCGCCGCAGCCGGCGGCCGAACCCGGCCGCTTGCGGATCGCCTTCGTGGGCCAGGCGGTCGAGCGCAAGGGACTCCCGGTTCTGCTCAGCGCCTTCGAGGGTCTTCGCGATCACGTCGATGCCGAACTGGTCATCGTCGGTGCCGTCGAGGAGGAGGTCGAGCCGCTGCTGCTCGATGCGCGCGGCGTTCGCATCCTCGGGCGCGTCAGCGATGAGGAGAAGGTCCGGGTCCTGCGCGAGGTCGACGTCCTGTGCGCTCCGTCGCTCGGCGGTGAGAGTTTCGGAATGGTTCTGACCGAGGCGTTCGCCCAGGGCACGCCGGTCGTCGCCAGTGACATCGCCGGCTACCGCGACGTGGTCCGCGAAGGGGTCGACGGACTGCTCGTGCCCCATGGGGACCCGTTGGCGCTCGCCGAGACGTTGCGCGACCTCGCCCTCGCACCGGCTCGGCGTGTCGCGCTCGCCTCCGCCGCGGCCGAGCACGCGCAGCGCTACGCCTGGCCGCGCATCGCGCGCGAGATCACCGGCGTCTACGAGGAGGCCGTCGCGGCGCGCGCCGCCGCTCCGGCGCCGCGGCGCCCTGCGATCGCCGCCCGAGCCGGCGGCAGCAGCGCCGACGGGCGTCCGAGGGTCCCGGCGATGCGCCTCGAAAGCCTCGAGCCCGAGCCTGCCGGCGGGCGCGGCAGGGCCCGCGTGAAGGTCGCCGCCCGGCGGGCAGGACTCGCGGTCGCGGCTGCCGGCGGCATCGTTCTGACCGCGCTCGCGCTCCAGCGGATCGGGGTCGATCGAATAGGCGCGAGCCTGCTGCGCTCGAACCCGTCGTGGGTGATCGCCGCCGTCGGGGTGATGTGCCTTTCGATGGTCATGCGTGCGATCTCATGGCACGCGATCCTGCGCGCCGCGCTGCCGGAGTCGCGGATCACCCGCCGCGCTGCGATGCAGGGCACCTCGATCGGGGTGCTGATGTCGGCGACGCTGCCTGCGCGACTGGGTGAGCCATCGCGGGCGCTGATCGTCGCCCGCCGAGCGGGGCGCCCGCGCGAAACGCTGCCGACCGTCATCGGGACGCTCGTCTCGCAGACGCTCCTCAACGTGCTCGCGCTGCTGATCCTCGGCGTGATCGCGTTCTCCAGCGTGAAGATCTTCGACGACCACTACGGCGCGCTCGTGGCCGCGGCGGTCGCGCCTGCCGTGTTGCTGCTGCTCGTGGTCACGCTCCCCGTAGTGCTCCACGCGACCGGGCCTGGGCGCTTCGCTCGCCTGCACGCAGTCACTCGGCCCGTTCGCAAGGCCCTGTACGACGTGCGCGCAGGCCTGCGTGTGTTCCGTGATGCGCGCGCCGCATCGGTCGCGGCCTTCTTCCAGTTGGCCGCCTGGGCGCTCCAGTGCCTCGCCTGCTTCATCCTGCTGGCCGCGCTGGGCCTCGACGGGCAGGCCGGATTGGCGGCGGCGGCCGGCGTGCTGCTCGCGGTCAACGTGACGGCTGTCCTGCCGGCGACGCCGTCCAACCTGGGTGTCTTCCAGGCGGCGTGCGTGGCCGTGCTGACCGGCGCGTTCGGCGTTCCCGCCGCAGAGGCGCTCGGCTACGGCATCGTCCTGCAGGCGGTCGAGATGGCGACGGCCGCGATCATGGGAATGCCCGCGCTGCTGAAGGAGGGCCTGAGCTGGCGCGACGTCCGCATGCGCGCGCTGCACTCGACACCGGTGCGACTCGGGCCCGCACCGCGCAGCGCCGAGAGCGGTTCGGCGATCGTCGAGGCCTGAGTGCCGGGCCGCACCAGCCGCAGGAGCGGCGCGGGCGCCGGCGAAGCTGATGCTGTGGCCGCCGACACCTGGGTCTATGTGTTGCGCTGCCGCGACGGCAGCCTCTACACCGGCTGGTCGGTCGATGTCGAGCGGCGCCTGGCCGCACACCAGTCGGGTACCGCGAGCCGCTACACGCGCAGCCGCCGCCCGGTGAAGCTCGCTGCGTCGTGGCCGATGCCGGACCGCGGAGCCGCGATGCGGGAGGAGGCGCGCATCAAGGCACTCCCGCGCGCGGCCAAGCTCAGGCTGGTCGCCGCAGCCCGATCGCGAACGACGCCTCGCGGGTGACGATCACGAGCGTCGAGCCCCGCTTGGCGATCTTGAGCTTGGACTTCGGCAGTTGTCCGCGCAGCGAGTTCGAACGCCCGAACCACCTGACGCGCAGTGTTCGCGTGGTCACCTTGGTCCGCCCGCGCGTGACGACCCTGACCGCGACGACCTGCGATGCAGCGGCGTCCAGCACCGGGCTGATCGCCCTGACGTCCACTCTGCCGCGCCGCGGAATCCGGACGGACCGGCAGGCGGCCCTTGCGCTGACGACCTTCGATCGACGACGGCACCAGCGAGCGCCGCTTGCCGCCGATCGTAATCGACGCCGACGCCGGTTCTGCCGGCATCACGACCGAACCCGAGCAGATGCTGGTGCCGATCGAGCCGTTGGGGGCTCGCGTCCCGTAGAGCCGCCAGACCTCACCTGCCTTCGGCCTGATGCCCTCGATGCCGAAGGCGATCGCTCCGAGCGCGGTGGACACCTGCAGCTCCTTGGAGGCGTAGCCCTGGTCCAGCCGGATCACGCGAGCACGGGCCGGCGTTCGGAGCGTGCCGCTCGCGTCGGCATCGCCGGGAAGGAACTCGACGGTCGCGACGACGTCGGCGACCCTCACGAGGTCCGGGAACGGCACCGTCGCACAGGCCGCGCCGGCGCTCGCCGGCAGCGCGGCGACCGTCGAACATGCGGCAATCGCCGCTATGACCAGGGATCTGGGAATGCTCATCGGTCCGGCAAGTTAGCGCGCCGGCCGCGGGAATCCGCCGATTGCGACCAAGTTGCGGGCGGCTATGCCCCCGCGCTGACCGTCGTTTCGTCGCCGATGCCCTCGTCCGGGTCGGTGTCGGTCAGCTCCGCGAGCCGCGTGGGGTCACGCTCGCTTCCGGCGATCACCTCGTCGGCGCGCTGCCGATCGTTGGTCGGCAGGCGGCCGGACTTCATGCCGAAGTACACGGCGTCGGGGTGATGGGCGACGATCGCGAGTGTCGACTGCTCGGGCTCGGGCGCGAAGCCGGGGGAGATCGTCATCCCGATCTGCTCGAGGTCGAGCAGCTTCTCGACCTTCAGGTGCTCGCTCTGGTCCGGCACCGCCGGGTAGCCCCAGGAGTACCGCCTGCCCTGGGAGCGCCCGATGCCGAGGTCCTCTCGGATCTTCGCGTGGAGCCATTCGGCGAGACCCTCGGCGGCCTGAACGCCGATCCCATGAACGAACAGCTGCTCGGCGAACTCGCCGTCGGCCTCCAGGCGCGCCATAAGCTCGGTGACCCGTGAGCCCGAAGTGACGCTCGTCACCGCGACGACATCGAGCTCGCCCGAGCCCTTCGGGCGGTAGAAGTCGGCGAGGCAGATCCGCTCGTGTCCGGGCTGCCGCGGGCAGGTGAAGCGCGTCAGCTCGCTCTCGCGGTCGGTGGGGTCGAGGACCACGATGTCATTGCCCTCGGAGTAACACGGGAAGTACCCGAGCAGCGCGCGCGGCGCCAGGTAGTCCTGATCGCGCCACATGCGCTCGAGGCGCGGCCGGAAGTCATCGCGCAGCAGGCTGCGCCACTGCTCACCCTTCACGCCCTTGCCGCCCCAGTGCAGCTTGAAGAGCACGTGCGTGTCGAGGTGGTGATAGAGCTCATCCATGTCGACCGGGATCTCGCGTACGCCCCAGAACGGCGGCTCGGGCACCACGTTGTCGGTGCGCACATCCGAGCGGACGCGGTCATCGTCGGTCGGCAGCTCCTCGGGCTCGGGTCCCTTCTCACGCTGTGCGCGCGCGTCAGCCGCCACCTTCGTGACCAGGGCCGCGCGCGCCTCATCATCGACGAGCTGGTCCATCACGGCGAGGCCCTCGAAGGCGTCCTGGCAGTAGAAGACGCCGTGCTCGTACTGCGTGTCGTCCTCCTTGCCGTTCGGGTAGAGGGCGCGCAGGCTGAAGGCGCGGTTGATCGCGGCTCCGCCGATCAACACGGGGTAGTCGAGTCCCTGCGCGTGCAGCTCCTGGATGCACAACGGCATCTGCTTGGAGGTCGATACGAGCAGTGCGCTGAGGCCGATCGCCGTCGCCTCGTGCTCCTTGGCGGCGTCGATGATCCTCTGCACGGGAACCTGCTTGCCGAGGTCGTGCACCGTGTAGCCGTTGTTGGTGAGGATCGTGTTGACGAGCGACTTGCCGATGTCGTGCACGTCGCCGAACACCGTCGCAAGTACCACGGTGCCCTTGGTGTAGCCCTCGATGCGGTCCAGGTAGTTCTCGAGCCGGGCGACTGCGCGCTTCATCACCTCGGCGCTCTGCAGCACGAACGGCAGAATCAGCTCGCCGGCGCCGAACTTGTCGCCGACCTCCTTCATCGCCGGAAGCAGCACGTCGTTGAGAGTGGGAACGGCTCCGATCTTCTCGACGCAGCGATCGATCCAATCCTCGACCCCGTCCTTCTTACGCCGCAGGATGTGGAAGTGCAGTGCCTCCTCGGGCTCCATGCCCTCGGTCGGGTTGGCGACCTCGGCCTGCTGCTCGGCGCCCTGCGACTCGAAGTGCGCGATGAAGAGCTCCAGCGCGTCGTCGCGGCGGTTGAATACGAGGTCGTCAGCCAGCGCGCGCTCCTGCTCGGATATCTCGCCGTAGGGCGTGATGTGGTTCGGGTTGACCATCGCCAGGTCGAGTCCCGCGTCCACGCAGTGATGGAGGAACACCGAGTTGAGGACGGCCCGCGCGCCCGGCGAGACGCCGAAGCTGACGTTCGAGACGCCGAGCGAGGTCTTGACGCCCGGGATCTCCGCCTTGATCCGCCGGATGCCCTCGATCGTCTCGACAGCCGACGGCTTCCACTCGTCATCGCCGGTCGTGAGCGTGAACGTCAGCGCATCGAAGATCAGCAGTTCACGGTCGAGCCCGTGCTCCTCACACAGCTCGGTGATTCGCTGGGCGACCTCGACCTTGCGCTCGGCCGTCTTGGCCATCCCCACCTCGTCGATCGTCAGCGCGATCAGCGCGGCGCCGTGGGCTACGGCGAGCGGCACGACCGTGTCGGCCTTCTCGCGTCCCGCTTCGAGATTGACCGAGTTGACGATCGCGCGGCCCGGGGTCTGATCGAGCGCGGCGGCGATCACGTCCGGCTCCGTCGAGTCGATCTGGATCGGTGCCGGCTGTGACAGCGAGACGCGCTTCGCGACGATCCGCATCTGCTCGTCCTCGTCGGTTCGCTCGGTCAGCGCCACGCAGAGGTCGAGCACGTGCGCTCCGCCCTCCACCTGGTCCTCGGCGATCTGGACGAGGCCGTCATAGTCGTCGGCCAGCAGCAGCTCCTTCGCCTTGCGCGAGCCCTGCGAGTTGACGCGCTCGCCCACCAGAGTCGGCGCCGGGTCCTGGACCAACGGCGTCGCGGTCATCATCGAGCTCAGCCGCGGCGGTCGCGGCGGGGGCCGGTCGGAGACGGGCAGGCCGGCGCAGCGCTCGGCGATCGCCGCGATGTGCGCAGGCGTAGTGCCGCAGCAGCCGCCGACGATCGAGACGCCGTAGCGCTCGACGAACTCGCCGAGCGAGTTCGCAAGTGGTTCGGGCTTCTCCGGGAAGATCGTCTCGCCGTCCGGCCCCTGAAGCGGCAGGCCGGCGTTCGGGATGCAGTGGACGGGGACGGTCGAGTGCTCGCCGAGGAAGCGGATCGCATCGCGCATGTCCTCGGGTCCGGTCGAGCAGTTGAGGCCGATCACGTCGACCTTGAGCGCCTCGAGGGTCGTCAGGACCGCATCGATGTCCGTGCCGAGCAGCATCTTGCCGCCGTTCGGGAGCAGCGAGACCGAGCATTGGATCGGGACGCTGCGACCGGTCCGCGCGAAGGCCTCGCGGGCGCCGAAGATCGCGGCCTTGACCTCGAGGATGTCCTGAGCGGTCTCGATGATCAGCAGGTCGGCGCCGCCCTCCACAAGCCCGCGCGCCTGCTCTTCGAAGATCGTCACCAGTTCGCGGAAGCGGATCTGCCCGAGCGTCGGGTCGTCGGAGGCGGGGAGGTGCCCGGTCGGCCCGATCGAGCCTGCGACGAAGCGCTGCTCGCCGACTGCGCGGCGCGCGATCTCGACCGCCCTGCGGTTGATCTCCATGGTGTGCTCGGCCAGGCCCCACTCCTCGAGCTTGAGGCGGCTCGCCTGGAACGTGTCGGTCTCGACGACGACGGCACCGGCCTCGACCATCGAGGCGTGGACGCCCTCGATCACGTCCGGACGGTTGAGCACGAGCGCCTCGTGGCACTTGCCCGCCAGTCCGCCGTAGTCCTCGCTCGTGAGCTCGAACTCCTCGAGCGTCGCGCCCATGCCGCCGTCGAAGACGACGACGCCGGAGCGGACCGCTGCCAGGTAATCACGCATGGGCGCAACGGTAGCATCGATCGAGCCAACCTTGACACGAGCGTGTCAAGGCCGGCAGGTGTGCCGGGCGGCGCCTACGAGCAGCCCTGCCGCCGGCGCCCGCAGGGTCGCGAGCGCCGGGAAAATCGGGAGTCAGGCGCCCTTCGGCAGGCTCAGCGCGGTTCCCTCGATAGCGCAGGCTCCGGTGGCGCCGCGGGCGGCGCCCGCACCCCGTGGATGAGCCAGACGACGGCGGTGATCGCCGGCCGAACGCCGAGGGCCCCGCGCCGGCGGGGCCCTCGTCACGTCGGCTTGTCACGGCGGGAGCTACTTGATGAAGAGCATCTCCGAGTACTTCGGCAGCGGCCAGAGGTCGTCGGCGACGATCTTCTCGAGGACGTCCGCCGCCTCGCGCGTGGCGTCCATCGCGGGAATGACCTTGTCGCGCATGTACTTGGCGTGCGTCAGGCCCTCCACCGACGGATGGTCGCGGTTGGCCTTCTCGAGCACCTTGAGGCTCTTGACGAACCGCTCGGTCGCCGTCTTGGTCTCCGTCGTCAGCGGGGCCAGCCCGGCCGCCCTGAGCTCGCCGAGGTGGCGGATCGCGGCCGGCAGGATCATCGTCCGCGCGATCGCCGCGGCGGTCTCGGCCTCGATGTTCAGCTTCGTCGTGTACTGCTCGACGGCCACCTCGAAGCGTGATTCGAGCTCGCGTTCGGAGAGCACCTCGTAACGCTCGAACAGCCTGATCGACTTCTTCTCGACCATCCACGGCAGGGCGTCGGGCGTGGTGCGCAGGTTCGCGAGGCCGCGTTTCTCGGCCTCCGCGTGCCAGGCCTCGGAGTAGTTGTCGCCTCCGAAGACGATGCGCTTGTGCTTCTTCCAGGCCGCCTTGACGGTCTCGAGCACCGCTTCGTTGCGCTTCTTGCCCTTGCCCTGGAGGTCCTCGACCTTGTCGACCATCGCGTCGATCGCCTCGGCGACGATCGTGTTGAGCGTCGTGTTGACCATGCCCAGCGACATGCTCGAGCCGAGCGCGCGGAACTCGAACTTGTTGCCGGTGAACGCAAACGGCGAGGTGCGGTTGCGGTCGCCGCCGTGCAGCGGCAGCCGCGGCAGCACCGGCGTTCCGAGACCGAGGAAGTTCCCCGTCGCGCTGTCGGTGGCCTTGCCCGACGCGACCGCCTGGAAGGCCTTCTCCAGCTCCTGCCCGAGGAACACCGAGATGATCGCCGGCGGCGCCTCGTTGGCTCCGAGGCGGTGGTCCTGGCCGACGTTGGCGACCGTGGCCCGGAGCAGCTCCTGGTGGTCGTCCACGGCGGCTATCACGGCAGCGCAGAAGAACAGGAACTGGAGGTTCTCCGCGGGCGTGTCACCCGGCTCCAGGAGGTTGTGCCCGGTGTCGGTGCCCATCGACCAGTTGTTGTGCTTGCCCGACCCGTTGACGCCGGCGAACGGCTTCTCGTGCAGCAGGCAGACGAGCCCGTAACGGCGCGCGACGTTCTGCATCACCTGCATCGTGAGCTGCTGATGGTCGGAACCGACGTTCGAGTTCTCGAAGATCGGGGCGAGCTCGTACTGCGCGGGAGCGACCTCGTTGTGGCGCGTCTTGACGGGCACGCCGAGGCGCTGGAGCTCACGCTCCGTCTCCAGCATGCACGCGAGCACGCGCTCCGGGATCGAGCCGAAGTAGTGCTCGTCGAGCTCGTGTCCGCGCGGTGGCTTGGCGCCGAACAGCGTGCGTCCCGTCGTGTAGAGATCGGGGCGCTCGTAGTAGTACTGCTCGTCGATCAGGAAGTACTCCTGCTCGGGGCCGACGGTGGTGAACACGCGTGCAGCGGCCTTGTCGCCGAACATGCGAAGAGCGCGCAGCGCGACGTTCGACAGCGAGTCCATCGAGCGCAGCAGCGGGATCTTCTGGTCGAGCGCCTCGCCCGTCCAGGAGACGAACGCGGTCGGGATGCAGAGGAACGCGCCGTTGGGATTCTCGAGGATGAACGCCGGGGAGGTCGGATCCCAGGCCGTGTAGCCGCGCGCCTCGAAGGTCGCGCGGATGCCGCCCGTCGGAAATGACGAGGCGTCGGGCTCACCCTGGATCAGCTCCTTGCCGGAGAACTCCGCGATCGCCGACCGTCGCCGACCGGGGTGAAGAAGGAGTCGTGCTTCTCGGCCGTCAGCCCGGTCAGCGGCTGGAACCAGTGCGTGTAATGGGTCGCGCCCTTCTCCATGGCCCACTCGCGCATCTCCTTGGCGACGGCGTCAGCCAGCGAGGGGTCGAGCGCCGCGCCGGTTGCGAGCGTCTTCTCGAGCTTGCGGAAGACATCCTTCGGCAGGCGCGCCTTCTGTACCGCGGGGGAGAACGTGTTCTCCCCGTAGATCTCGGCACCGGGCGCGGTTAGGTCGGTCGCGCCCATGGCGTCGCCGTTGGCGCTCCACTGGGCGGCACTGACGTTCTGCTGTCTGGTTCTGCTGGACATCGTGATCTTGGGTTCCTCCTGCGTGGCTCTGGATGCGCGTGCGGGCGCCGACGTCTTGCCGGTCCACGCGCGCGCGAAATTGACGCACCTGTTTGCGAGGACGAAACGCTACGCAGGACCGTGCGCACTCACCTTATCCCGATGTCCAAGATCCGCGCGTGACGGTTCGCCGCACGGTCCGGCGAAGTCTCACCGGCGGTCCAAAGTCATCGCGAGATCTTTCGACCGTCGTCCAATGCGGACCCGCGCGTTGCTCCCCAGACTGCCGGGCCTCACGTCTAATCAGGAGGATCTATGAAACGTTGGACGCTGGTCCGTGGGCTGATGCTGGGCCTGTTGGCAGTACTGATTGCTCCGTCGTCGGCCCTCGCGCAGGACACCATCAAGATCGACACGGTCGTCGAGGAGCTGAACACCACCTGGGTGATCGTCGCCGCGGTGCTGGTCATGTTCATGCAGGCCGGGTTCGCGCTGCTCGAGATCGGATTCTCGCGCGGCAAGAACGTCGGCACCGTGGTCGCGAAGATCCTCGTGAACTTCTCGGTGGCATCGATCGTGTGGTGGATGTGCGGGTTCGCCGTGGCGTTCGGGGGTGCCGCCAAGCTGGCCGGCGACTCGGGCTTCTTCCTCGGCTACAACGACAATCTCTCCGGGGGCCTGATCTCGGGCCCGCTGACGGGCGCGGGCTCCGCGTTCTTCTTCTTCCAGTTCGTGTTCTGCGCCGTTTCGCTGGCGATCGTCTGGGGAACGACGCTGGAACGGATCAAGTTCATCGCCTACCCGATCTACGGCGTGGTGTTCGCCGGCCTGATCTATCCGCTGATCGCCCACTGGATCTTCGGCGGCGGCGTGCTCTCCACCGTCGGCAACGGCGTCCAGGACTTCGCCGGCTCTACGGTGGTCCACCTCACCGGCGCGACCGGCGCGCTCGCCGCGCTGCTGCTGCTCGGTCCGCGCCGCGGCAAGTTCGGTTCCGACGGCAAGCCGCGCGCGATCCCGGGACACAACATGCCGCTGTTCGGTCTCGGAGTGCTGATCCTCTGGCTCGGCTGGTTCGGGTTCAACCCGGGCTCGACGCTCGGCACCGCGGACGGACGCTTCGCCGAGATCGTCGTCGTGACGAATCTCGCCGCCGCTGCGGGCGTCGTGGGCGCAGCGATCACGATCTACCTGTTCTCGAAGAAGTTCGATGTCGGCATGTGCGGCAACGGCGCCATCGCGGCGCTCGTCGCCATCACCGCTCCTTCGGGCTACGTCGAGTTCTGGGCGGCGCCGATCATCGGCGTTGTGGCCGGCATCATCGTCGTGGTCTGCGTGCTGGCGATCGAGAAGGTCATCGACGACCCGGTCGGTGCTCTCTCCGCGCACGGCGTGGCGGGAATCTGGGGGACGCTCGCCTGCGGGCTGTTCACCTCGACGCGCCTGGCCGAGTACAACGGCGTCGGTGACGCCGGCCTCTTCTACAGCGGCTCGTTCACCCAGCTGGGTGTGCAGGCGGTCGGGGTGGGGCTGGCGTTCGCCACGGTGTTCACGCTCTCGTTCGTGACGTTCTGGGTCATCAAGAAGACGGTTGGCCTGCGCGTCAGCGACGACGAGGAAGAGCAGGGCCTGGACATCTCCGAGCACGGCATGTACGGATACCCGGAGCAGTTCATTCCGGCGCCCGAGCTCGTGGGCTACGGTGCTGCGCCGCACCTCGGCAATGCATCCAAGACGCCCCCGGTCGCTACCCCCAAGGAGATGACGAAGTGAAGAAGATCGAAGCGTTCATCCGACACGAGGCGTTCGAGCCGATCCGCATGGAGCTGCTCGACCTCGGGTTCCCCTCGCTCACGATCAGCGAGGTCAAGGGCTCGGGTCGGCAGAAGGGAATCGTCGAGACGTACCGCGGAGCGGTACTGACGAACTACCTGCGGCCGAAGGTCAAGCTCGAGTGCGTCATAGCTGACAAGGACGTGCAGACGATCGTCGACACGGTCCTCAAGCACGGGCGCACCGGAGCGGTCGGCGACGGGAAGGTCTTCGTGCTTCCCGTGGACGAGGCCTACCGCGTCCGCACCGGCGAGGCGGGCGAGGAGGTCCTCCAGGCGCATCCGGACCCGGCGGCGTCGCCGTCCTAGGCGACGGCACGGTGCCCGGGCGGCGGCTCACGACCCTGAGCAGCCGCCCGGGCCCGTCCCGCCTCTACTTCTGCTGAAGCTCCGAGCGCTCGACGACGTCGCCGGTCTCAGGATCGACGACCGTGTCACGCGGGCGCCGGGTGACCGGACGACGATGTCTCCGTCGACGGGTTCGCCGCCGGACGAGACAGCGCGGGCCTTGCCGTCGAGGCCCGCTCCGACGCGGTAGCGCAAGGTGTGCGTGCCGCTGCGCACAGCGGTCACCTGCCAGGCGAACGTCCGCTCCTCCCCGGCGGGAAGCGGGCCGAGCGCCCACGTGCCGACGAGCGCCGTGTCAGCACCCTCGGGGCCCTGGTTGACGACCCAGACCGGCCGATTGGGGTCTGAGGCGTCGTCGCGTGCGAGCCTCGTGGCGAAGCCTTCGATCGTCACCGCCACGTTCGGAACGACCTCCTCGCCGGTGTTGCCGACCGTGAGCCGCAGCATCGTCGTCTCGCCGATGCTCTGCGCCTGCGGGAAGCTCGCCTTGACGACCTCGACCGGGAAGTCACCCGCGACCTCGTTCTCGTCCTGCCGCTCGCCGCCTCCGCCGCAGCCGGGCGCGAGCGCGAGTACGCCGGTCAGCGCCGCAGCGCAGACGAGACCCGGCACCGTCGCTGAACGGCTCCTCCTCACGGCGCGCGACGCTACCACAGGAACAGGGAGGCGGCCGCGATCGCATGCGCGCGGAGAGCCCTGTCGCCGCCCGCGCGAAGCGCGCCGCGGCACCCTGCGCAGGGTGCCGCGGCGGGTCTGCCGAGAGGTCGCGGTTCCGCGCGGCGGGCGGGTGCGGCCCGGTTCCTGTCAGGTACCCGTTTGCCGCGGATCCGTCTGCTCGCGTAAAGTCCCGATCGCTGACGCTGTCTGGAGGGCGGCGGGGCGGGGAGAGCAAGGGAGGAGGGAACGTGGTTCGCAGCGGCGCCGATCGGTTGATCACCCCGACGAGGGGGGTCTTCGAGGAGATCGGGGACATGATGATCCTGACGGGCAAGACGATCGTGTCTGCGATCCGTCCGCCCTACCCGTACGGCGGCGAGTTCGTCCTGCAGTTCCTCTTCGCGCTGCGCCTGTGCTGGTTCCCGCTGTTGATCTCAACGGTCGCCTTCGGCTACGGGGCCCCCGGCCTCCAGGCCGCCAACTTCCTGGTCCTGTTCGGTGCGCTCGACCGCCTCGGCGGCTTCTTCGTGCTCGCATCGATCCGCGAGTTCGCTCCCTTCGTGACGGCGATCGTGCTGGCCGGCGTCGCGGGCACCGCGATCACAGCCGACCTCGGCGCGCGCAAGATCCGCGAGGAACTGGACGCGCTGCAGGTGCTCGGCGTCGACCCGGTCAAGAACCTCGTCGTGCCGCGGTTTCTCGCGCTGATGATCGCTGACCGGACTGTTCGACATCTACGCGCTGCTGTTCGGCATCTTCGGCGGCGTCCTCGCGACGCTCGTCTACAACGCCCCGCTGGGCGGCTTCTTCGCCACCTTCTTCACGAACGCGTCCGTCACCGATCTCTGGGGGTCGGTGCTCAAGTGCCTGATGTTCGGCGCGATCATCGCGATCGTCTGTTGTTACAAGGGCATGACGGCCTCAGGTGGCGCGGAGGGCGTCGGCCGAGCGGTCAACCAGGCCGTCGTGATCGCGTTCCTGGGCGTTTTCGCGTTCAACTACGTCTTCACGCAGACGCTGCTGGCGACCCATCCCGAGATCAACGTGATCCGGTAGGCGGGGTGACGCTTTGAACAACGTCGGCTGGCTCACCGTTCCGCGCGACTGGATCGCCTCCTTCGGGGAGATCGCGAAGTTCGCCGGGCGCATCCTGGCCGAGGTCTTCTCGCTGCGCGTCATGCGCTTCTTCGGCGAGACGCTGCGGCAGGCCGGGATCCTGATCGTCTCGTCGACGATCGTGATCTGGGGGCTGGTGTTCATCATCGGCCTGCAGTGCGGGATCGAGGGCGCGTACTTCACGCGCTCCGTCGGCACGCCCGCCTACGCCGGGGTGTTCACCGCCTGGTGCGACCTGCGCGAGCTCGTGCCCTACGCGTTCGGCTACATGATGTCCGCGAAGGTCGGCACCGGGATCGTCGCCGAGCTCGGCTCGATGCGCATCAGCGACGAGATCGACGCACTCGAGGTCATGGGCTTCGACTCGCTGCGCTTCCTGTGCGCGACGAAGCTGCTGGCCTCTTGGATGGTGCTGCCCTTCATGTACATGGCCGCCGTCGGCGCCGGCTTCTTCGCCAGCTATCTCGCGGTGGTGGTGCAGATCGGCGATGCGTCGCCTGGCGGCTACTCGCTGATCTTCTGGCAGTTCCAGAATCCGCCGGATCTCCTCTTCAGCGGGATCAAGGCGATGGCGATGGCGACGGCGATCGTGCTGGTCGGCTGTTACTACGGATACAACGCCAGCGGCGGGCCCGTCGGAGTGGGAACGGCGACGGCCAAGTCGATGGTGCTCAACATCGTGCTCGTGCACCTCATCGGGATGCTGGGCACGCAGGTCTTCTGGGGCGCGAACCCACGCGCACCGATCGGAGGATGACGATGGTCGAGGAGCAGGACGATCAGATCGGCGAGGAGCCGGCAACGGACGCGGAGCCCGCGCAGGCTGCGGAGCCCGCGGGCAACCCGCTCACGGGCGTGAGCGCCGTGCCGCCGGCCGGCGGCACCGCCACGGTGGTCAACGAGCCGCCCGGCGGCGCCGGCGACGAGTATCGCTGGCACACGGGCATCAACCGACCGACCGGCGTGCCCGACGCCGTCGAGTTCCTGGACGTGCACAAGGCGTTCGGGCGCAACAAGATCCTGCGCGGCCTCAACATGGGTCTGCCCGAGGGCCGGATCTCGATGATCCTCGGCCCGTCGGGCACCGGCAAGTCGGTCTGCATCAAGCACATGGTCGGCCTGCTCTACCCCGACGAGGGAGACATCGTCGTCCACAACGAGTCGGTCCCGAGGATGCGCGACGAAGAGCTGTTCGACATGCGCAAGAAGTTCGGTGTCCTGTTCCAGGACGGTGCGCTGTTCGGCTCGATGAACCTCTTCGACAACGTCGCGTTCCCGCTGCGCCAGCACACCGACAAGGGCGAGGAGGAGGTCACCGACATCGTCAGCAAGCGTCTGACTGAGGTCGGGCTCGCGGACGCGAACGACAAGATGCCCAACGAGCTGTCGGGGGGGATGCGCAAGCGCGCCGGCTTCGCGCGGGCGCTGGTGCTCGACCCCGACATCGTGCTGTTCGACGAACCCGACTCGGGCCTGGATCCGGTGCGCACGGCGCTCCTCGGTGAGCTGATCCAGGAGATCCACGCGGAGCTGATGCAGGAGCGCGAAGGCAAGCGCGAGCACATGCCCGCGTTCTGCATCATCACGCACGACATCATGACGGCCCGGCGCGTCGCGGAGTACATCGCGGTGCTGTGGCGCGGGCGGATCGTCGAGTCCGGGCCCGCGGAGGAGCTGTTCAACTCCGACAACGCATTCGTCCGCCAGTTCCTCTCCGGTGCGGCCCAGGGGCCGCTGGGCATGGAGTGACCCCGCGCGACCCGGCACATCGGAGAGGCGCATGAACGCGGCCCGTGTCGCGGTCATCGGCGTGCTCGTCGCGGCGGCCGTGCTGGTCGCGTTCGTCGTGCTGGGCGGGAACGGCAAGCACGAGTACAAGCTCGTCTTCGAGACGGCGGGCCAGCTCGTCACCGCCAACAACGTGCAGATCGGCGGTCGCAAGGTCGGCACGGTCAAGGAGATCGACCTCACCGACGACAACCGCGCCGAGGTCACCGTGCAGGTCGATGAGCCATACGCGCCTCTGCACGCAGGCACCACGGCCGTCGTTCGCCAGTCGTCGCTGTCCGGTGTCGCCAATCGCTACGTGGCGCTGTCGCCGGCGCCTGACAGCCGGCCCCAGCTCGAGGACGGCGCCCGCATCGGCGAGGACAAGACGACCTCGATCGTCGACCTCGACCAGCTCTTCAACACGCTCGACGAACCCACGCGAGACGGCCTCGCGAAGGTGATCCAGGGCTTCGGCGACTGGTACGCGGGCAAGGGCCAGGAGGGCAACGAGTCCGCGAAGTACTTCGCGCCCGCGCTCAACGCCACGCGCGAGTTCGTCCACCGGCTCGGGTCCGACCAGAAGGCGATCAAGGGTCTGGTGCGAGACACCTCGAAGGTCGTGACCGCGCTCGCCCAGGAGGGTCCGGTCCTGACGGATCTCGTGGCGAACACGAACACGACGTTCGCTGCGATCGCGGCCGAGAACGAGTCGCTCTCGCAGGCGCTGGCCCTGCTTCCGGCCACGTTGCGCCGCGGCAGTACGACGTTCGTCAACCTGCGGGCGACACTCGACGACCTGGAGGCGCTCGTCGACGTCTCCAAGCCGGCGACCAAGAACCTCGCTCCCTTCCTGCGCGAGCTGGCCCCGCTGATCGAGGACGCAGAGCCGACCGTCGCGCAACTGGCGACGCTGGTCAACAAGTCCGGCCCCAGCAACGACTTCACCGACCTGCTGAACGACACGCCTGCGCTCGCCTCCGCAGCCGCCCCGGGGTTCAAGAACTCGATCAGCGCGCTCAACAAGTCCGTTCCCGTGCTCAGCTTCTTCCGCCCCTACACGACGGAGTTCGTTGGTTGGTTCCGGGACTTCGGCCAGGCGACCGCCAACTACGACGCCAACGGCCACTACGCGCGCATCGCGCCGCAGTTCAACGCGTTCAGCTACGACTCCGCGACCAACCTGCTCAATCCGGTCCCCGACAACCAGCGCCAGGGCGGGCTTCCCGGCGGTGGTGTGCCGGGTGTCACAAGCCCGTCACAGCTCGTTCCGCGCTGCCCGGGCGCCGCTTCGCAGCCGGCGCCGGACGGCACCTCTCCGTGGCGTGACACGGACGGCAAGCTCGACTGCAACCCGGCCATCGTGGTGCCAGGGCCATGAGGCGCCTGTTCGCGATCGCGCTGGTACTCCTCGCCGCCGCCGCGCTGGTCGTCTTCAGCGTGGGCGCCGGCGACGACGGCGGCGGCTACCGCGTGAGAGCGATCTTCGACAACGCGGGCTTCTCGATCCCCGGCATGGACGTGAAGATCGCCGGCGTCAAGGTCGGCAAGATCGAGTCGCTGGACGTGACGGAGGACAAGAAGGCGGCGATCGTGCTCGACGTCGTCGACGAGGACTTCCAGGACTGGCGCGCCGACGCGACATGCAGGATCCGCCCGCAGTCGCTGATCGGCGAGAAGTACGTCGAATGCGTGCCGACGCAGCCGCGTCCGGCAGGGAGCGCGCTGCCGCCGCCGCTTCGCGAGATCGACTCCGGTGATGGCGCCGGCCAGCGCCTTCTGCCCGCGACGCAGACCTCGCGTGCCGTCGATCTCGACCTGATCAACAACATCATGCGCCTGCCATACCGCGAGCGCTTCACGATCATCCTCAACGAGTTCGGCACCGGACTGGCCGGGAACGGCAAGGCGCTCCAGACGGCGCTCAAGAAGTCCGATCCCGCCCTCAAGGCGCTCGGCGACGTCCTCGAGATCCTCGCCAAGCAGAACAAGACGCTCGTCGCGCTCGCCGACAACGGTGACAAGGTTCTGCGCCCGCTCGCCCGCGAGCGCGAGAGCGTCGCCGGCTTCATCCGCAGCTCCGGCGAGGTGGCGGCGGCCACCGCCGAGCGCAGCGCCGACTTCCGCCAGGACCTGAACAAGTTCCCCGACTTCCTGCGCGAGCTCGGCCCGACGATGGACTCGCTCGGCGAGTTCTCGGACGCGCTCACGCCGGTCGTCGAGGATCTCGGCCGCGCGGCCCCGGATCTGAACGCGTTCGTCACGGGCACGCCGGCCTTCACCGCCGCCTCGACGCCGGCGCTCACCTCGCTCGGCGACGCGACCAAGACGCTAGGTCCGTCGCTCGAGAAGTCGCTTCCGCTGATCAAGGACCTCGGGACGCTCGGCAAGAGCACAGTTCCGCTGACCAAGAACCTCAGCGCGTTGCTGCTGTCGCTGCGCGAGCAGGGCGGCGTCCAGAACTTCCTCGACTTCACGTACCTGTTCGCCGGCTCGGCCAACGGCTACGACGACCTCGGCCACTACATCCGGGCGCGGCTCGTGCTCGGCACGTGCCAGACCTACGTCGAGGTCAACAACCCCTCGTGTACGGCCAACTTCGATGCGGACAAGGGCGCCGTGACGTCGCCGGCCGTCAAGGGTGCCTCGGCCAGCGCCGGTGTCCTCCGGCGCGGCCGGAACCGGCGATGCCGCTGGTAACGGCGCCGCCGCCGCCTCACCCGTGCCGATCCAGCTTCCGGAGCCCTGCTCCCCGGTGATAAGCCGCGCTCGCAGCCCGCTCCGAAGACGAGCCGCAAGGCCGGCGCCGCTGACCAGCGTGACGTCCAGCCCCTCCTCGACTACCTGCTCGGCGAATGACCCGGCGGCGCGGAAACACATCGATCGCAGCGAACCCCGTGCTGATCGGCGCGGCGACGACGCTCGTCGTCATCGTCGCGGTCTTCCTGGCCTACAACGCCAACTCGGGCCTGCCCTTCGTGCCGACCTACAACGTCCAGGTCGAGGTTCCGAACGCCGCCGGCCTGGTCAGGGGCAACGACGTGCGAGTCGGCGGCACGCGCGTCGGCACGGTCTCCAAGATCACGCCGGTCGTCCAGGACGACGGCACCGTCACCGGCGTGCTCGATCTCAAGCTCGAGACGGCCGTCCAGCCGATTGCCACGGACACGACGGTGATCGTGAGGCCGCGTTCGGCGCTGGGCCTCAAGTACGTCCAGCTCACGCGCGGGACCGGATCGCAGGAAGTGCCGAACGGCGGCTCGTTGCCACTCGCCCAGGCCACGCCGATCCCCGTCGAGATCGACCAGTGGTTCGACATGTTCGACGAGGAGACGCGACGCGGCGCGCAGGGCAGCCTCCAGGCTTTCGGTGACGCCTTCGCGGGCCGCGGCGCCGACATCAACTTCGCGATCCAGGAACTCGATCCGTTCCTGCGCAAGCTCACGCCGGTGATGCGCAACCTGGCGAGCGACGGCACCGACCTGCGCGGCTTCTTCGAGGGGCTCGCGCAGAGCGCCGCCGCTGTCGCGCCCGTGGCCGAGACGCAGGCGCAGCTCTTCCGGAACCTCGACACCACCTTCACGGCGCTCGCGGGCGTTGCGCGGCCGTATATCCAGGAGTCGATCTCCGAGGGTCCGGAATCGCTCGACACTGCGATCAAGCAGCTGCCCGTGATCGCGGACTTCCTCACAAACAACGCCGAGCTCTTCACCCTCTTCCAGCCGGGTGTGGACGCGCTCGCCGACGCAGCGCCGCCGCTGGCCGTGCTCGTGGATGACGGTACGCCGGTGCTCAAGGGCGCGCCCGCTTTCAACGCCCGGCTGGCAACCCTCGGCAAGAGCGTCGAGAAGTTCGCGACCGACCCGCTCACGAACCTCGGCGTGAAGGACCTGACCTCGACGTCTCAGATCCTCGAGCCGACGATCACCTTCGCGACCCCGGCACAGACGGTCTGCAACTACTTCGGAACCTGGTTCCGCAACGTGGCGGGCGTCTTCAAGGAGGGCGGCACGAACGGGCAGACGCTGCGCGTCTCGATCATCGCGGCTCCGGGCAGCATCCAGGAGGCCCCCAACAGCGAGGGCTTCCCGTCCAGCGCACCCGCCAACGGGCCGACCGGCGCGGGCTTTGACAAGACCAACTTCCTGCACACGAACCCGTACCCGTTCACGGCCGCCCCGGGGCAGCCGAGAACCTGCGCCGCCGGCAACGAGAAGTACCTGCCCGGACGCGTCGTGATCGGCAACGTGCCGGGCCAGGCGCCGACAACCCTCCACGACGACACCAAGCCCTGATGGCGATCCTCCGACGCAACAAGGCCGACGCGCCGCGAGTGCTCCGCAAGGACCGCACTGGAGCCAGCCCGTGGTGCGTCGGAGGGCTGGTGCTCGGCGTCATCCTCGTGCTCTGCTGGTTCGGCTTCACGAAGGACTGGCCCGTTCTCGCGCGGGTTCCAGTTCAGGCCGTCTTCCCGTCGGCCAACTCGCTGACCGTCAACTCACCGGTGCGGATCGCCGGCGTGAACATCGGCAGCGTCGTCAAGGTCGAGGGCCAGGAGGGAACGAACAACGCCGTCGTCACGATGGAGATCAAGCCCGACGGCCTGCCGATCCACAAGGACGCGGAGATGAAGATCCGTCCGCGCATCTTCCTCGAGGGCAACTTCTTCGTCGACGTCGAGCCCGGGACGCCCGACGCGCCGACGATCTCCGACGGCGACACCGTCCCGGTCGCGCAGACGGCCGGGCCCGTGCAGATCGACCAGATCCTCGACCGCTCTGCAGGTCTGACACGCGCAAGAGCCTTCAGGTCACGCTCAAGGAGCTCGGCGCCGCGTTCATCGACAAGCCCGACGGCTGCGCAGGACGCCGACCAGCCGTCGTACACGAAGGGCAAGACCGCGGCGCAGGCGCTCAACAGCGCGATCACGCACGGCGGGCCCGCGCTGCGTGACGCGGCGATCGTCCAGCAGGCGCTGCTCGGCGAGCGACCCGACGACCTGATCGGGCTCGTGCGCGGCTCGCCGCATCGGCGAGCAACTCGGCGACAGGAGCGCCAGGTCGCCAGCCTGGTCGTGAACTTCAACACGACGATGTCGGCCCTCGCCTCGGAGCAGGCCAACCTGCGCAGCTCGGTCGCCGAGCTGGGGCCGACGGTCGAGACCGCATACGAGAGCCTCGGCGCGCTCAACGACAGCCTTCCGGCGGTCCGCAAGTTCGCGCGCGACTTCATTCCCGGTGTCGAGCAGACGCAGCCGACGATCGACGCCGTGACGCCATGGATCAAGCAGGTTCAGCCGTTCGTGAGCCAGTCCGAGCTCGGTGGCCTGCTCGACGACCTGGTTCCGGCGACGGCCTCGCTGGCGTCTGCGACCTCCTCCGGAATCCCCTCGATCAAGAGGGCGATCTGCTGGCCAAGTGCGTGAAGGACGTGCTGATCCCGTCCGGCGACAAGGTGCTCGTCGACAAGGACCCAGCCACCGGCGCCGACTTCTCGACGGGCAAGGCGAACTACAAGGAGTTCTGGTACGCCATGGTCGGTCTGACCGGCGAGGGCTCGAACTTCGACGGCAACGGCTCGTTCGTTCGCACGCAGACCGGCGGCGGCCAGAACCCCCTGATCCTGACGGGCGGCAATCTCGGCGACGGTGGCAGGCTCTACGCCAACGGGCTCGGCAAGCCGCTCGGAACGAAGCCGGCGTGGAACGGCAAGCAACCGCCGTACAAGCCGGACGAGGCCTGTTACAAGCAGTCGATCCCTGACTTCAACGCTACGCCGACGGGTCCGTCGGACGCACCCAAGTGACGCGATGAAACGGGCGATCCAAAAGCACGTCGGGGACTTCATCGCGCTCGTCGGCATCGCGGTGATCGCGTCGCTCGTCGGCAGTTACATCCTTTCCAACCAGCGCTTCTACCTGCCGGCGTGGGTGCCCGTGATCGGCAGTGAGTTCGTCGAGTACGAGGCCGAGTTCTCCACCGCCCAGGCCGTGACCGCGGGCCAGGGTCAGACGATCCAGGTCGCCGGCGTGTCGATCGGCGAGATCGGCACCGTGACTCTGCGCGACGGTAAGGCCGTCGTGCAGATGCGCCTACAGAAGAAGTACGCGCCGATCTATCGGGATGCCACGGCGCTGCTCCGGCCCAAGACCGCGCTGAACGACATGACGATCGAGTTGGACCCTGGCCACGCGTCGGCCGGAGCGATCCCAGAAGGCGGCAGGCTGCCCGTGTCGCAGACGCAGCCGGCGGTCCAGCCCGAGGAGTTCTTCGCGGGCCTGGACATCGACACGCGCGAGTACCTGCAGCTTCTGGTCGGCGGTGCCGGTGAGGGTCTCGACGGCAACGCCGAGGAGTTGGCCGCGACGCTCAAGCGCTTCGACCCCACCGCGCGCTACCTGAAGCGCATCAACGGCGAACTCGCCAAGCGCGACGACTCGATCCGGCGCTCGATCCGCAACTTCCGCCTGCTGTCCGAGGCGCTCGGCGACAAGGACACGCAGCTCGCCCGCTGGGTCGACTCGTCGAACGTGGTGTTCCGGGACTTCGCCAGCGAGCAGGCGAGCCTTCGGGAGACGCTGCAGCTGCTGCCCGAGACTCTGCAGAAGACCAATACCGCGCTCGCCAAGTCCGAGACGCTGTCCAAGGATCTGGGGCCGACGCTCACGGAGCTCAGCCCGGCGGTCAACGGCCTGGCCCCGGCGCTCAAGGGCTTCCAGGAGTTCTCGAAGGACACCACGCCGGTGTTCAAGGACGAGCTCCGGCCGTTCGTCAAGGTCGCTGCTCCGAGCGCGGCGGCCCTGAAGCCCGCGGCCAAGGATCTGGCCACGTCGGTGCCGGCGCTGACGGACTCGTTGTCGGTCCTCAACACGCTGTTCAACGGGCTTGCGTACAACCCACCCGGCAAGGAGGAGGGCTACCTCTACTGGCTCGGCTGGGCCAACCACCTCGGAGCCGCGATCTTCGGTGCGCAGGATGCCCACGGGCCGGTGCGACGCGGGGTCCTGTTCGGCAGCTGCGTCTCGCTGACGATCTTCGAGCGGATCGGCACGGTCAACCCGGTGCTGGGCACGCTTGCTGAGCTGCTCAACGCTCCCAAGGACACCGAGATCTGCCCCGGCGAGCCCGGCCAGGCAGCGGCGGCCAAGAAGGCCGGCGCAGCTGCGGTCGACAAGGCGCTCGATGCGGCCAAGGAACAGGCGGGGGGCTAGGCGACATGGTCAAACAGGCACCCAGCCTCCCGCGGATCCTCACGATGGTGCTGTTCGCGCTCTCGTGCTTCGGCCTGCTCACCTTCCTGTGGCTGACGTTCGGCGGGCCGACGCCGCTCAAGCCGAAGGGCTACCGGGTCACGGTTCCGTTCAAGGAGGCCGGGCAGCTCGCAGTCGAGGCCGACGTGCGGATCTCCGGCGTTCCGGTCGGCAAGGTCAAGAAGATCGAAGCGAACTCCGAGGCGGGCCGCTCGGACGTCGAGCTCGAGATCCGGCCGAAGTACGCCCCGCTCCCGGAGGACGTGCGCGTCACACTGCGCTCCAAGTCGCTGCTCGGCGAGAACTACCTGGAGCTGACGCCGGGATCGAAGGGCGGTGGTTCGATCGCCGATGGCGGCACCCTGCCGGAGGCGGGCATCGAGCCCTCGGTCGAGCTCGACGAGATCCTGCGGTCCTTCGACAAACGCACCCGCGATTCGTTCGGCGTGTGGCAGCAGCAGCTGGCGATCGCCGGAGCCGGTCGTGGCAGGGAGATCGGCGAGTCGTTCGCGCAGTTCGCGCCGCTCGAGAAGGAGGCGACGAAGCTGCTGCGGATCCTCGACAGCGACTCGGATTCGTTCAGCAAGCTGATTCGCAACACCGGCGTCACGTTCAGCGCGCTCAGCGCGCGCGACGACCAGCTGCGCAGCCTGATCACCAACTCCAACGCCGTCTTCGCGACGACGGCTGCGCGCAACGAGCAGTTCGCGCAGACCTTCGTCGCGCTCCCGACCTTCCAGCGCGAGTCGCGCGCGACGCTCGACCGGCTCGCGGAGTTCGCCGAGGACACGAATCCGCTGATCAACCAGCTCAAGCCGGTCGCCAAGGAATTCGAACCGACGTTCGAGGCGCTCGACTCGCTGGCGCCCGAGCTGCGTGACTTCATCGTCGACCTCGGGCCCACGTTCAACGCATCGGTCAAGGGCGTGCCGGCAGCGAGCGCCTTCCTCGAGGACTTCGCGCCGTTCATCGGAGCCCTCGATCCCGCCCTGACCCAGCTCAACCCGCTGCTCCAGTACATCGGGGCGTACCGCGCAGAGCTGATGTCGTTCGCGGTCAACGTGACTGCGGCCACGCAGGCGCAGCTCGGGACGCCCGGCAAGATCTGGCACTACCTGAGGACGATGAACCCGCTCGAGCCCTGGGGCCTCGCGGCTTACCCCAACCGTCACAAGGCCAACCGGACCAACGCCTACGCGTACCGGCTGGCGACGGAGGAGCTCGCAAAGGGCCTGAAGGGCTTCGAGACACGGCAGTGCTCGAATCCGACGGCGCCTTCGCCCGACCTCGCCGCGGTCGGCTCGGTGCCGAACACCCCCTGGTACACGGAGACCATGCGCACCCGGCTGCGCAAGTACGCGTTCGCCGGAAACCCGGCCAACGTCCCCGCCCCGGCCTGCACACAGCAGGGCCCGGTCACGCTCGGGGGCGACTCCGGCCTCTTCCCGCACCTGGGCCCGGGCATCGACCCGCCGGTGCCCGTGTTCGGCAAGTAGTCGCGCGCCTCAATATGACGCGCGAGGCGTGATCGCGGCGCTACGGTTCCGGCGATGCTGACGCGGCTGCTCGGCTGGCTCATGGGCCTGGCCTCCAAACGGCCCGTCGCGGTGGGAGGTGTCGTCCTGGTCGTGGCCGCAGCGGGCGCGCTGCTGGCGCTGCGGCTGGAACCGAGCGCAGAGACGAGCACCGTCGTCGGCAAGTCGACGCCCGGCTGGGAGGCGACCGAGGCCCTGCACGAGCGATTCGGCGATGACGCGATCTACGTCGCCGTGCGCGAGCCCGTCCCGCGGGTCGTCCTGACCTCCGACCTCGGGGTCGTACTCGGCCTCGAGGGCTGCCTCTCCGGAAACGTGCCGGCAGGGCGCAGGCCACCGGGCGGCGAGGCTGGGCCGTGCGGGCGTCTCGCGCGGACCAAGCCCGTGCGCGTGGTGTTCGGTCCCGGGACCTTTCTCAACGAGTCGGTCTCCCAGATAGCGGACGGCCTCACGGCGCTGACCGAGCGTCAGACACGTGAGGCGGGAAGAGCGGGGAAGGCCGCCGAGCAGCTCGCGCTGAAGCGCGGGTACTCCGCCGAGCGGGCGAAGCGCTTTCGCTCGCAGGCCGAGGAAGTCGAGAGGACGAAGTTCCTCAGCGAGCTGCTGCGGCTCGCCGTTCGCTACGGCCTCGGCCTCGATTCGCTTCCGCCACGGCTCGACAACCCGCAGTTCGTCGGCCGGCTCGTATTCGACCCGAACCGCCCCGCGGGGACACCCAAGGCGAGGTTCGCCTCGATCTTCCCCGGCCGGGACGGTGCGCTGATCCAGGTGAGGCTTCGCGACGACCTCACCGAGAGCCAGAGACGAACGGCGATAGCCGACATCCGCGCTGCGGTGGCGATGCCGCGCTGGAAGCTGAGCGACGGCGATTACGGCGTCACCGGCGCTCCGGTCGTCGTGGAGGAGCTCTCGAGCTCCCTCTCGTCGGCGATCCTGGTGCTGCTGCTGGTCGCGGTGGGCGTCATGGCGCTGACGCTGCTGCTCGTGTTCCGGGCTCGGCTGCGGCTGCTCCCGCTGCTCGTCGCACTGGTGGCGTGCGCGCTCACATTCGGGACGATGAGCCTGCTGAGCGTGCCGCTGACGATGGCGTCGATCGCCGTGATACCGATCCTCATCGGCTTGGCGGTCGACTACGCGATCCAGCTCCAGTCGCGGGTCTTGGAGGAGGGGCCGCCGATCCGCGAGGGAGTCGCGCGCGTCGCGCGCAGCGGCGCGCCGACGATCGCCGTCGCCGCCGCTGCGACGGCTGCGGGTTTCCTGGTCCTCGTGCTGTCCCCGGTCCCGATGGTTCGCAGCTTCGGGGTGATCCTCGTGGCTGGAGTCATGCTCGCGCTCGGCTGTGCGCTCACGCTCGGCGTCGCCGTTCAGGCGTGGGATGAGCGCCGGCGTTCGGAGCGGGCCGAGGCCGCGGCCGCGGAGCCGCACGACGGCCGCATCCGCCGCTCGTTTGCGCGCGCCGGACACGGCGTGGGCGCGGCCTGGCGCGGAGCCGGCGAGATCGTGCAGGGAGACCGTTCATGGGCCGGCCCGTCGCGCGGCACCGGGCGCCTTTCCGCCTCGGCGCTGCGTCAGGCGGTCGAGCGGCCGGAGCGAGTCCTCGCGGTGGCGCTGGCGCTGGCCGTCGCCGGTTGGGCGCTGGACACCCAGACCAAGGTCGAGTCCGACATCAGCAAGCTCGTGCCGCAGGACCTGCCGGCGCTGCAGGACCTGCGCGATCTGCAGGCGCTGTCCGGCGTGGGAGGCGAGGTCAATGTGCTCGTCGAGGGACGGCGCGTGACCGACCCGGCGGTCGTGAGCTGGATGACGCGCTATCAGGGGCGCGTTCTGAAAGAACTGCGCTACTCGGAGCGCAAGGGCTGCGGGCGCTCGGAGATATGCCCGGCCTTCTCGCTGCCCGACCTGTTCACCACCAAGGCGTCGCTGTCCTCGCGCCGGCGGATCGAAGGTCTGCTCAACGCCGTGCCACCGTACTTCTCGCAGACCGTGATCTCACCGGACCGCCGCGCAGCGACGCTTTCGTTCGGCCTTCGACTGATGCCGCTCGAGCGTCAGTTCGAGGTGCTGCGCACGATGCAGCGTGAGCTCAAGCCGCCGCAGGGCGTCACCGCGCGGCTGGCCGGCCTGCCGGTGCTCGCTGCCGAGGCGAACGATCGACTCGCATCTCCCTGGAGGCGCGTCGTGACTCTCGTCGCAGGGCTGCTCGCGGTGGCACTGGTTCTGCTGCTGACGCTGCGCCGTCCTCGGCGCGCGCTCGTCCCGCTCGTTCCGATCGTGCTCGCGACAGGCTGGTCCGCGCTGATCCTGTTTGCGTCGCGAATCCCGCTCAACCCGATGTCGATCGTGTTAGGGGCGCTGGTGATCGCGATCGCGACGGAGTTCAGCGTCCTGCTGAGCGAGCGCTTTCACGCTGAGCGCAGCCGCGGGCACGACGTCGAGGAGGCGCTGCGCCGCACCTACGCGTCGACCGGCGCGGCGGTGCTCGCATCGGGCGTGACCGCGATCGCGGGATTCGCGGTTCTGATGGTGTCCGACATCAAGATGCTGCGCGACTTCGGATTCGTCACCGTGATCGACCTCAGCGTGGCTCTCGTCGGAGTGCTGGTCGTCCTGCCGGCTGTCCTCGTGCTCGTCGAGCGCGGCTTCTTCGCGGAACCGGTGGCGTGGGTTCGGCGGCGCGGCGGCGCCCGGGTGGAGCGGGCTCCGGCGGCGTGAGCGGCTCCCGCGGACCGCTGGGATTCGGCGACGAGCCGGGGCGCACTCAGCCGCCCGAAGAGGGTCGCCCGCAGGAGGAGAAGCCCTGGCTGCCGGGCCAGGACGACGGCGAGCCGTCGGGCCGTACTCGCTCGCGGCTGCCGGGGATCGTCCTGCTGGCCGCCGGCTTCCTGCTGCTCGTGGTCGTCGGGCTCAACACGCTGTCCACCGAGGGCGGGTCGTCCACCGGCCTTCCGGCGGGCGAACGGATCCCTCCGTTCGCCGCCCCGCTTGCGCTGTCCGATGTCGAGGGTGACGTGAACCTCGCGCGTGAGTCCGGCCAGGGCGCGGCGGGCGCGCGACCCGCCTGCTCGATCAGGCGGCGCGGGGTGCTCACATCGTGCGCGCTCGTCCGAGGACGTCCTGCCGTGATCGTCTTCTTCGCCCCGGGCAACGAGCGCTGCATCCGGCAGCTCGACGTGCTCGCCGGTGCGCTGCGCCGGCACCCCGGGGTGGCCGCCGCGGCGGTCGCCGTGCGCGGAGACCGCGGTGAGCTTCGCGACCTGGCACGTGCGCACCGCTGGCCCTTCCCGGTGGCGCACGACCGAGACGGCGGACTTGCGAACGTCTACGGCGTCGCGGTCTGCCCGCAGCTGACGTTCGTGCTTCCCGGCGGTGAGGTCCAGCGCAGCACCGTGGGTGAACTCGACGCACGCGCGCTCGACCGGCAACTCGCTCGGCTGCAGGCTCGGGCTCGCGAGCAGCGTGGTTCGGCAGCTGCGGGGTCCGGTTGATGAGGGGAATCAGGTGACCGGCGAGGCCGAACTCGAGAGCGGCTGGGTCTCGGCGTCGCTGGAGCAGGAGTTCCCGGAACTGGGTCTCGTGATCTGTGCAGTGCCGGCGCCCGCGCGGCACGCGGACGCCGGTGTCGTAGAGCGGCTCGGCTACCTCGCGAGCCGCTTCAACGGGCGCCGAGCGGTCGAGCTGCGACGCGAGCCGGTTCCCGCCGCCTACCGCGTGTTCCACCGCCACATCGGGCTGGACCCCGACGTGACGCGGACGCCGATCGAGGAGGCGGCTCTGCAGAGGCTGGTCGCCGGAGGCCACCGCTCCAGCGGGCGCATCCCGGACGCCCTCCTCCTGGCGCTGCTCGAGACCGGGGTTCCCGTCGCCGCGCTCGACGCCGAGGCCGTCGACGGCCCGCTCGGCCTGCGCGAGGCTGAGCGCGGCGAGCGCCTCGGCGCCGGCGAACTCGCCCCGGAGATCGCGCCACGGCGGATCGTGATCGCGGACGCGCGGCGCCCACTCGCCGTGCTGTTCGGCGCACGTCGCCGACGAAGCCGTGCCCGGCCGTGACGCGCAGAGGCTCCTGCTCGTCTGCGTGAGGATTCCCGGCGTTCCGTCGATCCACGTCGAGGAGGCGCTCTGGACGTGCTGCGAAGCACTCGAGCCGTCCGCCTGAACGGCTGCGGTCGCCCTGCTGTGCGCGGCGCTGCGGACGGGTAGACTGGCGGCAGGAGCAAGCCCATGCAGCAGCTCGACATACCATTCGCCGAGCGCACGCACCCGGCCCGGCCGGGCGCCTTGGCCGGCGTCCCGACGATCGAAGGTGAGCACGCTGCGCGCGCGGCGCTGCGAGCGCAGATCGCGCGGCTCGAGCGCCGTCTCTCCGCGATCACCGCCGCGTCGTTTCCCGACGGTGGCATCGACACAGCCGTGCCGGCCGCGCGCGGGCCGCGGCTGCTGACGCTCGGCGAACTCGAGATCGTTCGCGACGCTCTCGCCGCGCGGATCGCGGCAGGCCGCGTCGTCCTCGAGGCGCGAGCACAGGAGCAGGAGCGGGCACGCGTCCTGCTCGAGAGGATGCTGCTCGCGCCGGGTGAGCATCGTCGGGTCAGGGTGGCGCAGCGCGACCTCGGCGAGGGCGGCTGCGGTGTCTGGCACGTTCGCCCCCGGCTCGGACTGATCGGCATGCTGATGGGCTGGTGGCACGTCAAGCTCTCAAGCGGCTGTCCGTTAGCCACCTGACATGGGTCGCCGCAGCCGCAAGCGCTCAGGCGTCGCCGGTGCCGTGCGCCAAGCGCCGGCTGCCGCCGATCGGCCGAGTCCGCAGCCCCGCACCTCAGGGACGAGATCCCGCCGCGCGCACCTCGAAGAGGCTCCGCAGCCACCCTGGGCGCCGTTCCCGCTGACCGAGATCTGCATCTTCGTGGGGCTCGTCGTGCTTGCGGTCGCGCTTCTGGGCGGCGGCGGTTCGCGAGGCCCCCTGCTCGTATTCGGGCTCTCGGTCGTCACCCTGGCGACGCTCGAACTGGCCCTGCGCGAGCACTTCGCCGGCTATCGGTCGCACTCTGCTCTGCTTGCGGGGATCACTGCGATGCTGGTCGCGGCGCCGCTCGCGCTGTTCGCGAGACCGCCCAAGGGCGCCGTGCTGGTCGTCGGGGCGGTCGTATTCCTGCTGGGCCTGCAGCTCTTTCGCGAGGTCTTCCGTCGCCGCACCGGCGGGATGAGCTGGCGCGCATGACACCCCGCAGCCAGATCGTGTTGCATTCCGGTTCGTGACCCAGGACCACCCACAGCCCCCGGCCGCGCCCGAGGCCGCCTCAGAGCAGCGCCGCATGCGCATCACCGGGATCCATCATGCGACGATGATCAGCGCCGATCTCGAACGCACCGCCGCCTTCTACCGCGACGTATTGGGGTTCGCGCTCCTGCGTGAGGCGGCCAACGACGACGACCCCGGGCGCCCGCCACTTCTGGTTCAGCACCGATGCCGCCGGAACGCCCGGAAGCATCATCTCGTTCCTCGAGTACCCGCAGATGGCGCCGGGGACCCAGGGCACCGGGGCCACCCATCACATCGCCCTTTCCGTGGGCAGCGCCGAGGAGGTCGAGGCCTGGCGTGACTACCTCCAGTCGCGCGAAGTGCCGACCACCGACGTCTACTCGCGCGGCGGCCTCACGTCGATCTACCTGCGCGATCCGGACGGGCACATCCTCGAGATCGCGGCGTCTGGCTGAGAGAGACGCCGCTTCGCGGCGCCCGGCGGGGCGCTCCCGCTGATCTGCCTCGTTCCCGGGCGCCCGCTCCGTCGGGGCGCCCGGGCCGGGGGGCCTGCGCGGTCTCAGCCGACGGCGACGAGCGCGGGGGCCAGCTCGTCGGGCTGCCTTGCGCGAGCGCCGGTCTGCTGCTCGAGCAGGTCGGCGACTGCGTGGCGCTGACGCTCGGTCATCGTGCCGATGGTCTTGTTCTCGGACATCGGGATCGCCTGCAGAAAACGGCGGCAGCGCGTCTGTCCCCAACGCCGCTGGCTGCCGAGCAGGTCGGCGACGGTCATCGAGTCCGCCTCCCACGGGGAACTCAGGATCACGTCAGCGGCGCTGACCTCGCCGGACGCCACGCGGCGCTTGAGGTCGGCTCGCGCAAGCCTCACGGCATTCGCCCGCTCGAGCGCGCGCAGGTGCTGCGGCGCGGGGGTGACCCTCGCTGTTTGCGTCATTAGTACCTCCCTGCCAGCCCGCACTCCTTGCGCGGGTGGACCGCTGGTGTTTGTCGGTTCGGACCAAGGGGCGTCGTAGATTCGGATCGGTCCGATGGGCGCGTGCGTTCGCGGCCCGGCGACCTTCCCCATCGGTCTCCGGAGCGTCTGCCCCTGCCCGTTCTCTCGTGCACCTCCCCGGCGCGATCAGCAAACTAGAGAACGCGCCGCCGGATGGTCAACACCCCGCCACCGGGAACTTGCGCTCAGAGCGCGCAAATCGTGAAATCGTCCCTGACCGCCCAGTCAGCGGCCGGCTGCGCTGAGCAGGCGCCGCAGGTCGTGCCGGCCGCCGAGGGCTCAATGCGCCCGAGGCCCCGGGAGTGCGCCGTGCTCCGCCTCGAACGAGCCCTTCACGGCGGCGAACGCCTCCAGCGCACGGTCGATCGTCGCGCGATCGTGGGTGGCCATGACGCTCGTTCGCAGCAGCGCTCCGCCCGGCGGCACGGCGGGGTGCAGCGCGGTGTTGACGAAGACTCCGGCGTCGTAGAGCGCACGCCACAGCAGCACCGCCTTCCAGTCGTCGCCGACCAGAAGCGGAACGATCGGCGTCACGATGTTCCCGTCGACGACGCCGGGGGCGGTCAGCTGAGAGCCCGGCGGGAGCTGCTGCGGCTGAACCACCGCGTAGCCGAGGTCGTCGAGCCCGTCCCGCAGCGCCCGGGCGTTGTCGAGGACCGCACGGAGCAGTTCCTCGCCCTCCGGCGAGCGCACGATGCGCAGCGCGGCGAGCGTCGCCCCGACAGCGGCCGGCACAGCCGAGGCGGTGAAGAGATAGGCGCGGGACTGGACACGCAGGAAGTCGATCACGTCCGCCGGGCCGGCGATGAAGCCTCCGCAGGCGGCGAGCGACTTGGAGAACGTTCCCATGCGCAGGTCGACGCGGTCCTCGACCCCCATCAACTCCGCGGCGCCGGCACCGCGCGCGCCGAGAACACCGACGCCGTGTGCCTCATCGACCATCAGCCGGGCACCGAAGCGCTCGCACAGAGCGGTGATCCCGTCGAGCGGCGCGATGTCGCCCTCCATCGAGAAGACCCCGTCGACGACGACGAGCACACCGCCACCGTCACCGCTGGCACGTTCCAGTGCCCGCTCGAGCTTGTCGAGACGGTTGTGGCGGAACGGGCGCAGCTTCGCTCGCGAGAGCAGACAGCCGTCGAGGATCGAAGCATGGTCGCCGCTGTCGGCCACCACGGTGTCACCGGGACCGAGGATCGTGCCGAGTGTTCCGACGTTCGCCTGATGGCCGGTCGTGAAGACGAGCGCATCATCGGTTCCCATCCACTCGGCGAGCTCGCGCTCGAGGTCGAGATGAAGCGGGATCGTCCCGTTGAGCAGGCGTGACCCGGTCAGGCCGGTTCCGTACGTGTCGAGCGCTTCGCGAGCGCCGTTGATCACGCGCTCGTCGGCCGTGAGCCCGAGGTAGTTGTTTGACCCGAGCATTATCCGCTCGGCGCCCTCCATCTCCACGACCGGGCGCGCCGGTCCCTCGAGCAGCCGGAAATACGGCAGCACGTCGGCTTCACGCGCCGCCCTGAGCTGCTCCAGGCGATCGTGGGTGCGCGCCTTGGTGAAGACGTCGATGCGTGTCTCGGGCATATAGGGTGCGCCGCCGTGAACGTGGAGGTCCTACCCGTCAGCTCACGCCGTGACGTGACGGACTTCATCGACCTCCCGTTCCGGCTGCATGCTAGCTCGCCGCAGTGGATTCCCCCGCTCCGGCTCGAGCGGCGCCTGTTCCTGAGCCGGCGCTTCAACGCGTTCTTCAAGCACGGCGACGCCCAGCTCTTCCTCGCGCGCAGCGAGGGGCGCGTCGTCGGGCGCATCAGTGCCCAGATCGACCACGCGTTCAACTCGCACCAGGGCAACCGATGGGGAATGTTCGGCTTCTTCGAGGCCGAGGACGATCAAGCGGTCGCCGACGCGCTGCTGTCGGCGGCCGAGGCATGGCTGCGGGAACGCGGCCGTGACCGCATGGTCGGTCCGATGGACTTCACGATGAACGACGAGAGCGGCATCGTGATCGAGGGGCACGAGCGGGAGCCGATGATCCGACAGCCGTGGCACCCCGCCCACTACCGGCTGCTCTGTGAAGGAGCTGGGCTCGAGAAGGCGATCGACATGCTGATGTGGGAGCTCGAAATCGCCGACCGGGCGAAGATCCTGCCGGTCATCTTCGAGCTGGCCGAACGCTGCAGGCCGGATCACGGGATCCGGCTTAGGCACATGACGCGCCGCTCGCTGCGCGCTGATCTCGACCGCTTCGCCGAGATCTACAACGAGGCCTGGAGCGAGAACTGGGGCTTCGTTCCGTACGGCGAGGCCGATCTGGCCGCGTATGCGCAGGAGCTGCACCTCGTCTTCGATCCTCAGTGGTTCATGGTGGCCGAGCGCGAGAGCGACGGCGCGACGGCCGGCGTCGCGATCACGGTGCCCGACATCAATCAGGTCCTGAAGCGCATGAACGGCCGCATCCTGCCGCTGGGCTGGTGGCACTTCCTGCGGCGGCGACGGACGATCGATCGCTGCCGTGTCGGTTTTCTGGGGGTCAAGCCGGAGTTCCAGCACACGGGCGTCGCCGCCCAGCTGTACATCGAGCACTTCGATCAGGCTGAGATCGGCCCCGTCAAGTGGGGGGAGATGGGCTGGATCCTCGAGACCAACCGCGCGATGAACCGGGGCATGGAGGCGATGGGCGGCAAGGTGGTCAAGCGCTACCGCATCTACGAGCGGCGCTTCGAGGCCGACGCGCTGCCGGCCTACCCGGCGGGCCATGAGGTCTGGCAACCGGCGGCGCAGACGCAGTGATCGCGGCGGCTTGCGAACGCGGCGCGGCGGCATCGTGAATCGGCGGTAGCCTTGGACCGATGAGCGTTGAGGCCCGGGAAGGGCTCGAGATCGTCGAGGAGGTCGACGGCGTGATCGTCGTCGAGGAGGTGCGCTCGCTGCCGGAGCGTCGCAGCGTCGGCCAGATCGTCTCCTCGCGCGGGGCCATGGCCGCCACCGGGTTCGTCGCCGGCGCGGCCACTGCCGTCGTCGTCGCCCATCGCCGGGCGCGCCGGGCCGCCCCGCGCGCTGCGCGCAGGGCGAAGAACAGGAACGGAAGCTCCGGCACAGGCCTGGACATCGCGGCCACGCGGTCGTTCCTCGTAGACGTTCATCTGCTGAACAAGCGCCCGTGAGCGGCCTCAGGGGCGGCGTCGAGGCCCGCCGCGACGTAACCCCGGCCTGGCCATTCAGGCTGCCTCGCGGCAGCTCTGACGGCGTCGTGCGCCGCCGTGGCGATGTGCTGGAGCGCCTCGTGCACGTCGTCGGCACGCCCGTCGTGGTGCGCGTCGCCCAACCCGGCAGCGGTCGGGTCCTGCTCATTGCGACGGTGTCCGGCGACGCGGCCGGAGATGGCGAGCCCGCGGCTCGCGGCGTGGCCGAGGAGGCGATCGCCCGGATGCGCTTCGCGCTGGCGCTCGACGACGACCTGCGGCCGTTCTGGGAGGCGTTCCGCGACGACCGACTCGTCGGGCCGTCGCTGAGGGCGCGGCCGCACCTGCGGATCCAGCGTCGCTGCGAGCCGTTCGAGGTGCTCGCCTGGGCGATCTGCGAGCAGCTGATCGAATACTCGCGCGCGACCGCGATCGAGCGACGGATCGTCGCCACGCTCGGGCGGATCTGTCAGGACAGCGGTTTGCGCGACCTGCCGTCCGCGGCGACCATCGCGGGTACCGCGCCCGCCGTCCTCGAGTCGCTCGATCTGAGCGCAGGGCGCGCGATCGCGCTGTGCCGTGCGGCACGCGAGGTGGCGCGCGGGCGTGTCGACCTGCGCGCGGGCGACCATGAGCGCGCATGGACTCGCCTGCGCGCCATCCCGGGCGTCGGCCGCTGGACGACCGATGTCCTCGCGCTGCACGGCCAAGGACGCTACGACTGTGTGCCCGCGGGGGATCTGGCGTACCTCAAGTGGGCAGGGCGAATCCTGCACGGGCGGCCACGGGCTAGGGCCGACGAGGCACAGGTCCGCGAGCTCCTGGCTCCCTACGGGAAGTGGGCCGGGCTCGCCGGCGCACATGCCCTGCGCTCCCCCGGTGCGTCGGGCTCGCTGCGCGCGAGCCCGCGAGCGGTCATGGCGTCCGGCCCGCCTCGCCGACGCCCTCGCCCGGCAGGAACTCGTTGGTGAGCACCGCCCCGGCGGCGATCGGCCTCTTCAGCTGCCCGTTCTCGACCATCCAGTCGATGTAGTCCTGCCACGCGGCGGGGTCCTGCCAGCCGAACGGCTTGCCGGACTGCGCCGGGAAGAGCGCAGGCAGGGTCGCTCGGACGCTCGCCCGAGTGAAGCTGCGCTTGAGGTCGGGTGACGCCTCGAGCAGGGCATCGACGCCAACCTCGGGTTCGGCCCTCACAGCGAGCGTCGCGCGCTGAAGCGCCTGGATGAAGCGGCGGATCAGGGCGCCGTCCGTCCGCGCGCTGTCCTGACGGACGGCGAGGATCAGTTCGTCATAGGTCGGTACGCCGACGCGGTCGACCGGCAGGATGCGCGGGCGCCGCTTCTCGAGCTCCAGTTGGACGCCCTCGACGTTCCAGAAGGCGCCGAGCGTCGCGTCGACCTTGCCTGAAAGCATCGCCGGCGACAGGTTGAAGCCGACGTTGACCTTCTTGACGGTGGCGGGGTCGACGCCGGCGTTGCTCAGGATCGTCTCCAGATAGGCGTCCTGATAGGGGATTCCCGCGGTCCCCACGGTCTTGCCGCCCAGCGTCTTCGGTGAGACGGGCTTGTCGCGAACAGTCATCAGCGAGGTCAAGGGCCGCGTCGCGAGCGCGCCGACGCTGAGCACCTCAGCGCCCGCCTCGCGCGCCAGCAGGATCTCCGGCTCGTAGGAGATCGCGATGTCGGCGCGGCCCGCCGCGAGCAGCTTGAGCGGTGCGGCGGGATCGGACGGCGTCACGATCTTCACGCGCAACCCGGCCTTGGTGAAGTCCCCGCGCGCCTGCGCCGTGTAGATCCCGACGTGATCGGGGTTGGGCAGGTAGTCGAGAACTAGCGTCAGGTCGCGCGGCGTCGGCGCGCCCGTGTTGTCCTTCTTCTCGCCGCAGGCCGTCAGCGTGAGGACGGCGCTCGCCGCGAGGGCGGTCAGTTTCCAGCGGGTCATCGTCGGGTGCTCCATTCGGGGTCGCGGCGTGCCCAGGGGACGAGCACGCGCTCGGCCAGGGAGAGAAGGAAGAAGAGCAGGACCGCAAATGTCGCCAGCAGAACGACCGCCGCGTAGGCGCGCGCGGTCTCAAGCTGCGGGGTCGCCTGGAGGATCACGTTCCCGAGTCCCTCGCTGGATCCCGAGTACTCGGCGAAGACGGCTCCGATCACGGCGATCGCCACTGCGATCTTCGCCCCGCTCAGTGCGCCGGGGAGGGCGGCCGGCGCTTCTACCCAGCGGAACTCCTGCCAGCGGGTCGCGTCGAGCGTGCGCAACAGCTTGCGCTGCTCGGGGTCCACCGCGGACAGTGCGTCGAGCGTGGTGACGACGATCGGGAAGAAGCAGATGATCGCGATGATCCCGAGCTTTGGTCCGACACCGAAGCCGAACCAGACGACGAGCAACGGCGCGATGATCACGATCGGCACGGCCTGCGAGCCCACGAGCAGCGGGTAGAGGGCGCGGCGCAGCGACGGCGAGAGGTGGATGACGATCGCCAGCACGGCGCCGGCCAGCAGGGCGACGAGAATGCCCAGCCCGACCTCCGCAGCCGTCACCCAGAAGTTGTCCCAGAGCAGTGTGCGATCGTCCGCCAACGCCTGTGCGACCTCGGTCGGGGCGGGCAGGATGAAGTCATCGACGCTGCCGCGGCGGGCGTACAGCTCCCACGCTGCGAGTCCCGCAAGCACGATCGCCACCGGCATCGCGGCGGCGATCCAGCGGGGAGATCCGTGCCGCCGTTCGCTGTCACGTGTCGCGCGCTCCCTCACTCGGCAAGCAGCTCCAGTACGCGCTCGCGCTGCGCGACGACGGCCGCGTCGGTGGCGCGACGCGGCCGTGCCACGTCGACGGCGACCACGCCGCGCACGCGCGCGGGACGCGGTGAGAGAACCACGACGCGGTCGGCGAGCACGCATGCCTCCTCGACATCGTGGGTGACGAGCAGCGTGGTGCGCGGCTCACGTGCCAGCGCGGCTGCGAGCCAGTCGCGCATCTCCGTCCGGGTGAGCGCATCAAGGGCTCCGAACGGCTCGTCCAGGCAGAGCACCGGCTTGCCCGAGAGCAGCGTGCGCAGGAATGCCACCCGCTGGCGCATCCCGCCGGACAACTCGTACGGGCGCGCGGCCTCGAAGCCCTCCAGCCCGAAGGTCTCGAAGAGCGGCAGCGCGCGCCGGCGGGCCTGCGCGCGGTCGGTGCCGTGGATCCGCAGCGCGAGCGCGGCATTGTCGAGCGCGCTCAGCCAGGGCAGAAGCAGGTCGCGCTGGGGCATCAGCACGGCATCATCGCCCGTGACCGTCCCGCGAGAGGGAACGAGCAGCCTGCAGACGAGTTCGAGCAGCGTCGTCTTCCCGCAGCCCGAGGGACCGACGAACGCCACGAACTCGCCGGGCGCCACCGCGAGCGAGATCTCATCGATCGCGGTGAGCGACGCGGCTCCCTGCTTCCGGGACGGATACGAGAACCCCGTGCGCTCGAGGCTCACGCCGATCGCTCCATCTGGGCGAGCGACCGCCGGCGGCCGCTCGACTCTCGTGCTCATCGCTCCCTCCGCGGGCATTACCCCACAGGTTCGACGGGTCCGCGCCGGTCTGGGCGCGATCTCAGCCGGTGTCCGCCAGCTCCCCGGGTGAAACTGTCGTCGCCGATGCTAGTGGGTCCGTGCCATGGCCGAGCGGCGCGCGGAATGCAAGTCAGTATGCGTTCCGGCCGTGTGGGCTGCGTCAATGGGGATGCTCGCAGCGCGGGCTCACGACGATGAGCGGCGCCTCCCGAACAGCCGGAATGCTCGCGATCGCGATCACGATCGCGCTGCCGGCCTGCGCTGCGCCGGAGGAGTCCCGTCGGCGGGCGGCCACGGGCGCCGCCGAGCGCCGGCACCGACGCCCGCGTTCAGCGCGTCGTCGACGGCGACACGCTGAAGGTGCGCCTGCGCGACGGGCGCCGCAAGACGGTCCGGCTGATCGGCATCGACACGCCCGAAACGGTGCGGCCCGGATCGCCGGTCGAGTGTGGTGGGCCGCAGGCATCGGCGCTGATGCGCCGGCTCGTGCTCAGCGGCGAGGGCCGCGCTGCGCGAGGGGTCGACGTCGTGCTCGTCCGCGACCCGTCTCAGAACGCCCAGGACCGCTACGGGCGAACGCTGGCGTACGTCGACGTCGATGGCCGCGATGTGGGCCTCGAGATCATCACGGCCGGCTGGGCGCAGGCCGTCGCCTTCGACGGCCGCTATGAGCGCCAGTCCGCGTACGACGCCGCCGAGGCCACGGCGCGAGAGCGTGGCCGCGGGATGTGGACGACCTGTCGCTGAGCGGGCGAGTCGGCGGTGCGTGCGCTACTGCTCGTCCACCTGCAGGTCGTACTGCGCCGAGTCGCCCGTGGTCCCCGTGACAGTCACCGTGACGCCGTAGGAGGTGCCCTCGACGGCGACGCGGCAGCGAATCGTCGCGCCGTTCTCAGCGGGGAGGTCCGACGGGCATGCGACATCGGGCGCCGAGCCGCCCGTCGCCTCGCCGAGGCGCTGGCTGATGTCAGCCTCGAGCGCGTCCTTCTTCAGCCCGCCGCCCGCGTCGTCGCCGCCGCCGCAGCCCGCGAGTGCCGTGGTGACCAGGATCGGGATTGCCGAAAGGGCCAGTCGTCGAAGTCGAGGCATGGTTGCGGGAGCCTACGCAAGCCGCGTCCCGGCACGCAGGTCGAGCGCGGTGATCGCGCGATTCGTCGGTGCTAGACGCCGCGTTCAACAGCGATTCGCTGCTCGTCGGCAGCCTGCGTGAACGCTCCGTAGTCGGCGTCGTTCTGGTCGGCGTAGGCGACGGCGAACCGCTCGATCGCCTGGTCGAAATCCTCTCCGTCGCCGAGGTAGCCGGTGATCTTCGCGGCGTCGCCGGTGCGTGCGTGTGCGCGTGCGAGCGTCGAGCCGCAGATCCCGCCGTACCGTGCCAGGCGCTTGGGCCCCATCGTCTCGATCTCGGCCGAGCCCTTCATGTCGCGCAACTGGCGCACGTAGAACTCGCGACGGCGCTCGCCGGTTCCGGTCATCCATCCGAGGAAGGCGTCGCTCGCGGCCTGCGTGATGCGCTGGCCCTGCACAACCCGCTCACCCTGGTGCTCGTACTCGCTGGCGCCCGCGAACTCGTCGAGCACGGAGGTATTCGCCTCCTTGACCTGCAGGAACAGCGGATCGTCGTCGCGGTCGCCCATCAGCAGGATCATGAACGCCTCGGTCCCGACCGATCCGACGCCGACGACCTTCCGGGCGAAGTCCTCGTAGTGGTAATGGTCGAGAACCAGACGCCGGTCGGGACTCAGCGTCGCGGCGTAGTCGATCAGTCCCTGGCGCACGAGCTGCTCAGCTTCGTCGGCCGCGACCTCGGGCGGACGGACGATCACCGGGGGCTGCTGCTTGATCCGGTATCCGCCGTTCACGCGCTCGGCGAACTTGTCGAGCGAGCCGAGGCTCGTACGCTTCCGCGCCTTGGCGACGCTCTTCGCGGCTGACTTGCGCGTCGCCTTGTCGGAGCGTCGGGGTCAGCTGTTCGAACAGCTCCTCGACATCGACGCGCGAGTACCAGACGTCGAGGAACCGCATCGTCGCGGCGACGGCCATCGCCTCCCTGTACGCAGTCGCGGCAGCTCGGGCCGCCGCTCGCTGTTCCGCGGGACCGTGACGGTTGTCGCGGGCCGCGACGATGAGGCTCGCCGCCAGCCGCTTGACGTCCCAGTCGAACGGAGCCGGAAGCGTTTCGTCGAAGTCGTTGAGATCGAAGACCAGGCGCCGGTCGGGCGCTGCGAACGCGCCGAAGTTCGACAGATGCGCATCTCCGCAGCACTGCACACGCAGTGTGGTCGTCGGCGTGTTCGAGAGGTCCCACGCCATGATCCCCGCGGCGCCCCGATAGAAGGTGAACGGAGAGACGATCATCCGGCCATGCCGGATGGGCACCAGATCGGCCACGCGCGTGGCGTTCTGCTGTTCGAGGACAGCTACGGGATCGGGGCGCTCGGTCGGCGCCGTCCATTCACCGTGTGCGTCGAGCGGCACCCTCTCACGCTCCGCGCGACCCTCGCTCATGCGCGTCTCGACCGCCTTGGGCAGGTCAAGCACCCCGCGAGACCGCTTCCTCGCCTTCTTCGACTTCGCCGAGCCACCCGCCATCAGACGACCATAGCGCCGCTGCGGGGAGCATCCGACCGAGGCTCGGGCGTACGCCTTACGAGCGCGCTGCGTCCGGCGCCGTCAGCGCCTTGACGAACTCCTCGAGCTGGTTCGTCGTCCAGCACTCGAAGGCCTCGCAGTGCTGCTCGTAGGAGGCGATCACGCTGTCCCCGTAGTTCCAGTAGAGCCGTGGCTCGGGGTTGAGCCAGTAGGTCCGCCCGGCCCTTGCAGCGATCTGCGCGAAGACGTCGGACGCCGCGTCGCGGCCGTTGGTGCGCGCGTCGCCGAGAACGATCACCGTCGCCCGCGGGTGCAGCTCATCTTCGACCTGCTCGCGGAACTCCCGCCAGACGCGGCCGTAGTCGGTGTAGCCGCTGATGTCGGCGACGCCGGCGTCACGGCCGATCGCCTCGCTGACCGCCTTGAAGTCGCGCTCCTTGTGGAACACGTCCGTGACCTCGCTGATCCGCTCGATGAAGACGAAGGAGCGCATCTTGCGGAACGAGTCGTGCAGCGCATGCATCACCGACAGGAAGAAGACCGACGCACTGGTGACGCTCGTCGAGACGTCGCAGAGGACGAAGAGCTCGGGGCGTCGTGGCCGGATCGGCCGGTACTTGAGGACGACCGGCACTCCGCCGGTCTCCAGTGACGCGCGCATCGTGCGCCGCATGTCGACGTGTGCGTGGCGCTTGCGGCCCTTGGACTCGTTGCCCTGGGTCTTGAGACGACGCTTGAGCTGCGCGACCACGCGGTGCACGCTCGCCAGGTCCTGCAGCGGCCCGGTCGGCAGCGCGCGGTCGATCTCGTTGAGCGGCCGCGCGGGCGGCAGCGCCGAGTTGCGCTCGATCTGGCGCCGCTCCAGCTCCTGGCGCAGGAGCTGCTCGAAGCGCCGGATGCCGTCTCGCGGCAGACCCTCGCGCCGCGGGTCCTGCTCGGGCAGCTGGGGCTGCTCGTCAGAGCGCAGGCCGAGCTGGCGCCGGATGCGCTGCACATCGACGCCGATCACGCCCGAGCCCTCGCCCTGCTGGCCGAAGGCGGCGATCGCCAGCCGTGCGAGATCGCGCAAGGCTGCTTCGTTCCCGTCGGCGATCGCCTGGGCGATCTGCATTCGCAGCGTCTCGAGGTTCAGCTCGGCGCCCGCTTCGTCCATGCCGCCGCCGATGTCCTGCTCACGGACGTCCTCCTGGACCGCTGCGAGCTCGACTGCACGGAAGAAGAAGCGGTCGAAGACGAGGTCGAAGATCCGCCGGTCGTCGGGCGACTTGGCGAGCGTCGTCGCCAGCGCCTCGCGGAACGCGACCGGCTCGGTCCATGTCACCTCGGGGAGCGCGGCGAACGAGTCGAGCAGCTCACTCGTGCCGACGGCGACGCCCTCGCCCCGCAGCTCTTCGGCGAACTCGAGGATGTGCGCCGCCAGGCCGTCAGGGACCGCGTCGTGCTGCGTCCCGCCGAAGATCGCGGCGCGCCGAGACGAGCCGCGGGGCGGCTCGGAGCCCCTAGCCCGCAGAGGCGGCACCGAGGCTGTCCTCGGGCAGTCCGAGCTTGACGCCGACGCGCTCCGTCACGACGTCGATGTCCGTGCGGTGCTTGACGATCACCGACATCGTCTCGCGGAACGTCTCGGCGTCGATGTCGCGCACGCCGAGGAGCAGCAGAGCCCGGGCCCAGTCGATCGACTCGGCGATCGACGGCGGCTTCTTGAGGTCGAGGTCGCGCACCATCGCGATCACCTCGACGAGGCGCCGGGCGACGTTCTCGTCGAGCTCCGGTGCGTGCAACCGGACGATCTCGAGTTCGTGCTCGATGTCCGGGTAGTCGAGCCAGAGGTACAGGCAGCGGCGCTTGAGCGCCTCGGTCAGCTCACGCGTGTTGTTGGAGGTCAGCAGAACGAGCGGCATCGTCTGGGCCTCGATGCACCCCATCTCAGGGATCGTGATCTGGAAGTCCGAGAGCAGCTCGAGCAGCATCGCCTCGAACTCCTGGTCGGTCTTGTCGATCTCGTCGATCAGCAGCACGACCGGCTCTGCGCTCGCGATTGCGGTCATCAGAGGGCGCTCAAGCAGGAACTCGGCTCCGAAGATGTCGTCCTGCACCTCCTGCCAGCCGGTCCCGTCCGCCTCGGCCTGGATCCGCAGCAGCTGCTTGCGGTAGTTCCACTCGTAGAGCGCCTTGGCCTCATCGAGGCCCTCGTAGCACTGCAGGCGCACGAGGCTGCGCTGATAGACCTCCGCGAGCGACTTCGCCAGCTGCGTCTTGCCGACTCCAGCGGGACCCTCGACGAGGATCGGCTTTCCGAGTTTCGCGGCGAGGTACGAGACCAGAGCGGTGGCGTCGTCGGGCAGGTAGCCGACGCCGCGCAGGCCCTCGGTGACGTCCGCGACGGAGGCGGGGGAGGCGAGCATTGGCTGCGAATGATAGGAAGCGGCGGTGTTCGGCCCCCTCACGACGCTCTTGGCGCAGCTGCCGGACGCCAACCCCGGTGGCGACATAGTGCCGTTCCTGGTCGTGTTCGTGCTCGGCTTTCTCGTCGCGATCGTCGGCCATCTGATCAGCTCACGAGATCTGATCCTCGCTGGAATAGTGATCGCCGGAGCCGCGGCGACGTTGCCCTGGGTCGTCTGGAGCTGACCGGGGTCAGCGCTGCGGCGGGGCCGGCGCGTCCGGATCGTCGAAGCTCATCTGGCCCTCCGGCTGGGTCTCGTCGAGCCGCTCACGACGAGCCCGGCGGCGGCCGCGGCCGGCGGTCGTCGCAGGCGCGGCGAGCGGCTTGGCCGTCTGGTCGGCGGCAGGGCGCGGCGGCGTGCCCGCCGGCGCCAGCTCGTCGCGACCGAGGTCGTCAGGTACGGCCGCGTCGTGATCGGGGATCCGTCCGGCGTCCCGCGGGTCGGGGGCCGAGGCCACCGAGCCGGGGTCTCCCTCGACGCGCGGCGTCCGCGGGTCGTCGCCGTCGACCACGGGCTCGGGCCGATGGCGCTGGGCCATGCGCCAGCCGGCGTAGGTCAGCAGCGCGCCGAGCAGGAAGGCGACGAAGATCCCCCAGCTGACGCCGATCGTCGTCTTGAGCGCGCCGCTCTCGTTGCCATCGGGCTTGTCGATCTGGCGGTAGAAGACGAGGAACATCGTCCACGTGCCGGCGGCCATCACCACGGGGCCGTCGCCGAACGGCAGGTGGAACGCGCGGCGCTCGGCCCGCGCGAACAGCAGCACCAGGACGCCGACCGCCACGAGCAGGATCGACGCCTCCACGAACCCCCACGCCTGGAACGCGATCAGGGAGTCCTCGACCTTCTGGGCCGTCCGGCGGGTCACGGCGAAGCCCGTCTGCTGGTACCAGGGCAGGAACATCGACCCGACGAGCCCCAGCGCCGCGAACGCCGCGAGCTGCTGCTCGGCGTACAGCTCGCGCCACGCGCCCCGTATCCGTACGCCCACGCCGGGCGCTCGTTCACCGGCGGCGCGGCGGCTCATACTCGTGCGACGGCCTGCGCTCGCATGCGCGTGAGCAGCAGCCGGGCGTCGGACTCGGTGACTGCGCGAAGCTGGCCCTGGAACGCGAGCTTCCAGTGCTCGGCCGGCCACTTCGCAACGTGCTCCAGCTCGCCCTTGACGTCCTCCGCTGGAAGCCAGTCGGACTCGTCGAGCACCAGCTCGGGCTCGCACTCAAATCGCCACGGGTATGGGTCGGGGTCCCCGGGCTTGCCGGGCCAGACCGGCTCGCGGTCCTCGAACATCTCGCTCGTCAGGCGGACCGACCCGCCGAACGCGCCGACCTGGGTGAGGTAGAAGACGATCCGGTCGCCGGGCGCCATCTCGAGTGCCTGATTACGGCGCCGCTGCTTCATCCCGATCAGGCTGAAATCGCGCGCGCGAGTGGCCGCGAAGTTGTCCGGGGATCCGGTCAGGATCCAGGTCGTCGGGGCATCCGGGGCCATCCATCTCAGTGTACGCGCGCCCTGCGACGACCCGCCGCGGTCAGCGGGCGCAGCCCGGGACGGACATCCGTCCAAACGCTTCGGCGGTGACACCGGCGCGCAGCGTGCCATCCGTCCAGCTGATCGGCGCGGCGCGTGGCGTGCCTGCTCGAGCTGTCGCGGAATCGTCAACGAAGCACAGGGGGAAGCAAGGATGCCGAAGCGTCTTCTCAGAGTCAGCCGGGAGTCGGGAATCCGCGAGGTGCTGCGGCGCTCATGGCGAACGTCGACCTCCCTGGGCCTGCGCTGCGACCTGACCGCACTGCCGCCGCGCAGGCCGGCCAGGATCCCGATTCGCATGCGGCCCGCCGAGTCCGGCCGCGGGCGGGCGCCGCGCGTCTGCGAGCATCTCGCGTCGTGCGACACGCTTACGGCCCGCATCGTGACCAGTGGGGAGACCTGCTGCTGCCGGCCGTCCCCGCTGAAGAGGGCCCTTTTCCAGTCGCTGTGCTGCTCCATGGAGGCAACTGGCAGGCGGCGTACGACAGCTCGCAGATGGCAGGAATCGCCCGGGACCTTCAGCGTCGCGGCTGGGCGGTTTGGAACCTCGAGTTTCGCCGCGTCGGACCGACGTCGGGCGGCGGCTGGCCACAGACCGGGGAGGACGTGCTCGCCGGCATCGACCAACTCGCGTCACTCGACGCTCCGCTCGATCTCGCCCGGGTGGTGCTGATCGGCTTCTCGTCCGGCGGCCAGCTCGCGTTCTGGGCCGCTCGCGAGCGGCGATCGGCCGCCGCGCCGGTCAAGGTCCGGGCGGTGGTCGCCCAGGCGGGCGTGGTCGCACCTCGCGCGGCGGGTCGTCCCCGAGGTGGTCGACTTCATGGGCGCGACGTACGAGCAGGACCCGGATCGATATGCGCAGGCATCGCCGGCGTCGCGGCTGCCGCTCGGCATCCCGGCGCTGCTCGTGCACGGCGAGATGGACTCGGTCGTGCCCGCCTCGATGAGTCGTCGTTACGTCGAGAAGGCTCGGACCGCGGGTGACCGCGTCACGCTCGTGCTGCGTTCGGGCGACGGCCACATGGAGCACCTCGATCCGCAGAGCGTCGCCTGGGCGGCCGTCGTCCAGTGGCTCGAGCCGTGGGCGCCCTGAGTCAGGCGAGCGGTATGTCCTCGACCACGGGTGCGCCGCCGCGCACCTGCGGCAGGCGCTCGACGAGCCAGTCGATCAGCGCGCGCAGCAGCAGCAGGATCTGGCGGAGGATCTCGTAGACCTGCTCGCGCAGTTCGAGCGGTACGACGTCGGCGAGCGACTGTACGAGTTGGGCCATCGCGGCGATGTCGTCGCGCAGGGTCTCGCGCTCGTCCCGATCGCCCGCCCCGGTGGTGGCTCCGCTCCGGACTCGGCGCGCGCGCGGGCGTCGTTGACGTCACCGGCGAGCTGCTCGGCGGCGTCGCGCGTCTCCTCGAGCCGCCTGCGCAGGTCTGCCAGCGGATCACGGGAGGGCTGTTCAGGCATCGGCGGTGACGATCTCGCGGTCGAACGTGACGCGCAGCGCCCCGTCCTCGAACGTCGCGCCCGTCGGACGATAGTCGCCGAGCGCCGGCGGCAGCGCGAGCGTGCGCTTGTGATCGCCGACGCGCACCACGAGGTCGAGCCCGACCTTCGAGACCGCGATCTCGCCCTTGCGCGCGAAGGGCAGCTGCAGTTGCAGCCGAGCCTCGTCGGCGCCGACGACCAGGTCCTGAGTGATCGAGTCGTGCAGGACGGCCGCGGGGTCGGTGTCGCCGAACAGCTCTGCTGCGAGCACGTCGAGCATCTCGGAGCCGACGACCTCCTCGGCGAAGAACGGAGCACGCAGGACGGGCACCGGGGCGAAGCTCTGCTCGACCTCGTCGAGCCGGGTGGCCTGCCGTGAGCGCCACGGCCCGAAATAGCCATCGACCTCGGCCGGCAGGACGCGGTTGGCGATCACGGCATCGGTCAGGAAGCCGTAGAGCGACAGATACGTGAAGGTGCGCCTCGCCTCGTCGATGACGAGCTTCTCGGGCGTGAGCACCAGCCGCACGCTGACGCGCTCATGGTCGCGGAGGATCTCGTTCATCGCGATCAGGTTGCGCAGCAGCCGCTGGACGTCTCCCAGCACCTGCTCGTCCGGCAGCGCACGGGCGAACGGGCGCGCAGCCGCGACCATCCGGCTCTGCTGAGGAAACGCCTTCTCCAACCACCAGCGCGCGACGTCCGGGAACGACAGCAGTCGCAGCGTCTCACCGGTCGGCGCGCAGTCCACGACGATCGCGTCGTATGCGCCCTCGTCATGGTGGCGGCGGATCTCGAGCAGGCTGAACAGCTCGTCGAGGCCCGGCGGCACGGTCAGCTCCTCGGCCGAGATGCGGTCGATCCCGCGCCGCACGAGCAGCTCGCCGAGCCAGTCCTGCACCGAGGCCCAGTGGCGCTCCATCTCGGCCTGCGCGACCACCTGCTGTGCGTGCAGGCGATCGCTGACGGGTCGTGGCTCCGGTGCCAGTTCCGCCCCGAGGATGTCGCCCAGCGAGTGGGCGGGATCGGTCGAGACGATCAGCGTCTGGTGGCCATCAGCGGCCAGCCGGCGCGCGGTGGCGGCGGCGACCGACGTCTTGCCGACGCCGCCCTTGCCGGTGTAGAGAATCGTGCGGGGCGCCATTGGGGTTTCACGGCGGCGCGGCATGGGCGGCGCGGCGTGCGCGACGAGGATAAGGCCGCCGCCGCTCACGCGTCGTGGCCGATTGGCCGGCGGCTGCGGCGGCGAGTCGCTTCGGCGGTCTCCTGGATGAACGCTCCGAGTCGTCTGCGGACGAGCGGCGCCGCTTCCCGGCCACCTGGCCCTGAAGATCGACCGCCACTCGATCTCGGTCCCGCCGTCGGCGGTCGGCGTCAGCAGCACCTGGGAGCGGTAGTCGCGAACGGGGATGTTGCCGCCGATCACGCGGTAGCCGAGCGCTCGCCCGGGGTCGAAGCGCACGATCTCCTCTTCGTTTCGCACACGGCCGGTCAGGAACAGCCGCCGCGCGCCGACACCCTCGGGATCCGCCGAACCGTCCGCGACGCGACGCGCATGCTCGATGCCGCTCCAGCGCGGCCATCCGGCGGTGTCGGACAACAGGGCCCAGACGGCTTCCGGCGCGCGCGTCGCTCCTGGCCCGGGCTTCGATGACGTGTTCGCGTGCCATGCCCGTGAATTCTTGCGGAGACCCGTCAGGGCTGCGCGGAGTGCACGGCCGCGCACGCCGTCGCGACGCTCGCTACCCCCAGGGTGTCGGCAAGCCCATCGCGCGCAGGCGCGAGTAGAGGTAGCGGTTGAAGTTCTGGGTGGCGACGCAGTACGGCTCGGGCTCGGGCCACCGCTCGAGGCGCTCCAGAACGGCTCCGGGGCCGTGCCTGGCGCGCAGCGCGAGGGTCGCTCGCTGGCGATCGTCGTTCAGCCGGTCGCAGAGGCGGCGGACGAAGTCACGGAGCACCTTGTGGTAACCGATGTCGGAGGCGCGTCCCGGCTGATAGAGCGACCACGACCCGGTGTCCGCCTGGACGACCTCGCGCCGAGCCTGCCGCTCGCCCTCGAGCCAGAGGCGCCTGCCGAGAGGGTCGTTCGCATAGGTCGCGAAGTCGTGCAGCCCGATTATCGACTGGAAGAACGCGTTGTAGATCCGCTGCCCGGGGGCGTAGGAGTAGGCGAGGTAGTGCGCGCCATTCGCGGTCTTGACGCGGATGCCCGACGGCGGCGGTGTGCGGAACACGCCGAGCGCCCGCCGCGCAACCTTGAAGAGCCGCGGATCCTTGAGGCGTACGGCGGCGCGGGAGAGGGCCTGAATCGCTGTTCCCTGCGCAAGCCCGCTCACCCAGGGCGGCTGTCCGCCGCCGAACGGGAACAGGTATTCCCAGGCGATCCCGCCCGCCCTGTCGACCGCGTGAGCCTCGACCTCGGCGGCCGTCTCTCGCAGCTCGCGGTCGTGGCCGCCCGCGAGGAACAGCGTGTTCATCCGAGCGAAGGTGCCGAGCCACTGGATCTGGATGCCCTGGCCCGGGTAGTACTGCCAGGTCAGGCGGCTTCCCGTGAACCTGACGCGCTTGCCGTAGCTGAGGATCGGGCCCTTCTGCCACCAGTCGGCGTTACGGCGGATCGTCAGCAGCAGGTCGTGAACCCGCGAGGCGGTGATCAGCCCGTCAGCGGCGATCCGGTTGGCAGTGGTCAGCACGCCTGCGAGGTCCTTCCTGCGGCTGCCCTTGAGCTTCTTGAGCGCGCGTCGCGCCCGCTTGTACTGGTCCGTGTAGCGCGCGGCCGTCTGCGCGTCGATGGCGCGCGCGCCGCGCAGGCGCCGCAGTTCGCTGGCCACCGTCGCGCTGCGGCGCGCCGCCGACCTTCCACGGCCGCGTGCGGGCGCCTTTGGCCTGGCCGTGCGCGTCACCGCCGCTCCGGGAGGGATCGGGTCCGGGGGTGGCAGGAAGGGGTCGCGCTCAGCGCGCACATGACCGCTCCCGTCGAGGACGAGCACGGTCTGGCCACCTGACGCCGAGGCCGCTTCCGGGAACGCCACCACGAGCGCCAGGGCCAGGGCGACAACCGGCCACCTGAGCACTCCGGCGATGCTACGGTCCCGCGCCCGTGTAGGCGCAGGTCCGCTTGCATCTCCCGGTGTCGCCGATGCGCTTCCTATCTCGCCCGACTCTCCTGCTCGCCGTGCTCGCAGCGCTCGTGGTCAGCGGCTGTGGCGACGACGGCGGTGGATCGGGGCAGCCGACGGCGAAGCTGCTGAGCGACACCTTCGGCACCGACAAGCCGATCGACAGCGGCAGGTTGGCGCTCGCGGTCGACGTGAACGCGGACGGGATCGCCGGGCTGCCGTCGCCGCTGAAGATCGCTCTCGGCGGCCCGTTCCAAGGCGTCAGGGATCGAGCTGCACCCAAGTTCGACTTCGACCTCGGGCTCACGACGCGAGACGGAAGCGTCACGATCGGCGCGATCTCCACCGGTGAGAAGAGCTGGCTGACGCTCGGGGGGCGCGCCTTCACGCTGCAGAACTCCGCTTTCGACGGCCTGGTGGACAGCAAGGGGGATGCCGGAACTCCTCGCGGCGTGGATCTCTCCTCGTTCGGGGTCGATCCGCGGCGCTGGCTGCGCGACGTCCGCGATCTGGGCGTTGAGGATCTGCGTGGAGAGCGTGTGATCCACCTGCGCGGGGACGTCGATGCCGAGCCGCTGATCGGCGACCTGGACAAGCTGATCGGTCGTACGAGTGGCGTGGGCGGCGGGGCGACGGGAGCGTCCCGCGGCATCACGGACGAGCAGCGTCAACAGCTCGCCGAGGCGGTCACCGGCGCCGACGTCGACATCTGGACCGGCGAGAAGGACCACAAGCTGCGCCGAATCTCCGTCAACGTGAAGCTGGAGACGCCTGCGCAGAAGAGCGGAAGGATCCGGCTCGACCTGGCGGTCTCACAGCTCAACCGCCCGCAGGCCATCGGCCCGCCGGCGAACCCGCGCCCGATCTCCGAGCTGACCGCCGCGCTGGCTGCGCTCGGCGCCCGCGGCGCCGGAGGCGCGGCGGGCGGCACCCCCGGTGATCAGACGTCTCCGGGTGGTGGCGACGACGTGAAGCTGCCGGAGGGCGCGTCGCAGTACGACCGCTGCCTGGCCGGTGCCGGCTCGGACCTCAGCGCGGCCCAGCGCTGCGCCGGCCTCGTCGGCAAGTAGCGCTACGCGGTCTCGCCGTCGACCACCGCGCGCGGCACGCCGGGCACGTCGCATACGTCGCACTCGCCGTGGATCACCCGGTACATCCAGCATCCGGTGCAGAATCCGGTGACCGCTGAGAGCGTCGCCAGCGCCGCGACGAGCCCGACAAGCGCCCAGCCGGCCACGTCGATGCCGACCAGGAAGAACGCCGTTGCGGAGAGCAGCACGGTGGCTCCGATGATGTTCGCGAAGCGCGGCGGACGGCTGTCCTCGATCGGGCCCTCGCCGAGGCGCGGCTGGATCAGCTCGAAGTACATCAGGCACGGCAGGCAGTACCGGCGTCCGAACACGAGCCCGATCAGCAGCTGAAGTCCCATCAGCGCCGCGAGCCACCAGAGGCCGGTGGCGAGTGCCGCGACCGTCACCAGGGCGACGACGCTCTGGTTGGCCCGCGGGGCGCGCGAGTCGATGACGGCGGTGTCGCGGTAGGGGTGAGCGAGTCGGGCGGCGTCGATCGTTGCCATGACAACGAGTGTAGAACGCGCTCCGAGTTCGTATGCTGCCGCGCGTGCCCGGCGCCGAACGGGAGAAGCGCACTCCCTTCCTGCTGACCGCGCACGGTTGGCCCTACATCCTCGTCCCCTTCATCCCGCTCGCGGTCGTCCTCGAGCTGGCGCACGCGGGAGCGGTGGTCCTGTTCGCGACGAGCGCGCTCGGCGTGATCCCCACCGCCGCTCTGATGGGGCGCGCGACGGAGGAGCTGGCAGCCCGGGCGGGGCCGGGCATCGGCGGTCTGCTGAATGTCACGTTCGGCAACGCACCGGAGCTGATCATCGCCTTGTTCGCTCTCAACGCCGGTCTTCAGGAGGTGACGAAGGCGTCGATCGTAGGCTCGATCATCGGGAACGTGCTGCTCGTCATGGGCGCCTCGATGTTCATCGGCGGGCTGGGCCGCGAGCGACAGCGCTTCAACGTGACGACCGCGGGCGCGCAATCGTCGATGCTGCTCCTGGCCGTGATCGCGATGGTGATGCCGGCGGTCTTCGAGCTCGTCCAGGGCCAGGGCCTGCCGTCGCCGACTGCCAAGCTCGTCGACTACGACTCCGATGTCGAGAAGCTGTCGCTGATAACGGCGCTCGTCCTGATCGGCGCCTACGTGAGCGGGCTGGTCTTCTCGCTGCGGACGCACCGCGACCTCTTCAACCCCGCCGACGAGTCCGGGCAGGCGGACCATTCGGGCGAGCCCTGGAGTGTTCGCCGCTCCGTGATGGCCCTGGCCGTGGCGGGGGCGGCGGTCGCGCTGATGTCCGAGATCCTCGTCGGCTCGATCTCGGAGACCGCCGAGAAGGCGGGGATCAGCGAGTTCTTCATCGGCGCGATCGTCGTGGCGATCGTCGGCAACGCAGCTGAGCACTGGGTCGCCGTGCTGGTCGCCAGGAAGGACAAGATGGACCTCGCCGTCAACATCTCGATCGGAAGCAGCGCTCAGATCGCCCTCTTCGTCGCTCCGGTGCTCGTGCTCGCCTCCTACGTCGTCGGACCCGGCCCGATGCCGCTGGTCTTCAACGGCTTCGAGCTCGCCGCGCTTGTGGCCGCAGCGCTGATCGCCAACCAGGTGACGCAGGACGGCGAGTCGACGTGGTTCGAGGGTGTCCAGCTGCTCTGCGTCTACGCGATCATCGCGGTCGCGTTCTTCTTCGCGTAGCGGGCTCCTAGACTCCCCTGTCGGTGAGCACTCCCATGCCACTGGCAACGCTCGCCGACGAGCCGCTCGCCATACCGATCGTCATCGCAGTGGTCGGCGCGCTGCTGGTGGCGGAGCTGCTGCTCTTCTCGCGCGGGCGCGAACCCAGCTTCCGCCAGAGCGTGAACTGGAGTCTCGGCTGGCTGGCGCTGGGGCTGCTCGTGACGATCCCGATCGCGCTGTTCTCAGGCAGCGAGGACGGGATCAACTACGTCACCGTCTACCTGATCGAGCGAACGCTCTCGCTCGACAACCTCGTCGTCTTCCTGCTGATCTTCGGGTACTTCGCCGTGCCCCCGGCGGAACGGCGGATCCTGCTCTTCTGGGGGATCGTGCTCGCGCTGGCGATGCGCGGCGTCGCGATCGTCGTCGGGGTGGAGCTGATCGAGCGCTTCCACATCGTGGTCTACGTGCTCGGGATCACGCTGCTGCTGCTCGCCTACCGCATGTGGAAGGGCAGTGTCGAGCACGTTGACCCCAACCAGAACCCGCTCGTCCGCCTCGCGCGCAGGATCTATCCGGTGACCGGCTATCGGGCCAGCCACTTCTCCGTGCGCGAGGACGGCCGCCGGATGCTGACGCCGCTCGCGCTGGCGCTGATCAGCGTGGTCGCCGCCGACATCGCATTCGCAGTCGACTCGATTCCCGCGGCCTTTGCGATCACCGACGATGCGCTTGTGATCTGGGCTGCGAACGGCTTCGCCCTGCTCGGCCTGCGTGCGCTGTTCGTGCTCGTCGAGGAGCTGATCCGTCGATTCCGATACCTCAACCAGACGGTCGCCATCGTCCTCGGAGTCGTGGCCGTCAAGCTGATGATCGCCGAACTGTGGAAGGTTCCGGCGCTGATCAGCCTCTCGCTCGTCATCGGGCTGTTCGCGGCCGGGATCGTCCTGTCGGTGATGGCCGACAGGCGTGACGGCGGCCCGCCTTCAGATGATGATGAGGGATCTGGGCCGGATACGGCGGCGGGCGCCACGGCTCAGCTCAGCTCAGCGAGCTGACGCGCGACTTCGGCCTCGACCTCGAGAGGCGGCTGGCCGCGGCGTTCGCGGCGCTCGTTGCGGGCGATCACGAACGCCCGCACCTCAGCCTCGAGCGACGGGTCGGCTGCGGGCCGCAGCAGCGCCGCAAGCTCTGCATCGACGTCGAGCTCGCGTTTGCCGGCGCGGCGGCGAACCGCATTGCGGGCTTCCAGAAGCTGGCGTATCTCGTCCTCGCGCTCGGCGGCGGCCGCTGCCCCGCTGAGGTTCTCGCGGGCGGGCCGGTCGTTCCCGTCGCGCAGCGACAGCATTCCCTTGCCGATCTGGTCGTAGACCTTGCCCGCGCCTGCGAACGCCACGACCGCAATCACCGCGCCGACCCCGACTACCAGGTACAGGACGATCACGAACGCCGATTCCACTCAGTTCAGGGTCGCACATGTACTTTCGACCGCGTTTCGGGGTAATATTGACTGACCAGTCAATCTAGGACGCTGGGCCGAAGTCGAACGCCCGCGTCGACGTTCCGCTTTCAAGGAGAAATGCCGCCATGGTCGACTTCACGCTGACCGACGAGCAGAAGGCACTGCGCGAGATGGCGCATGACTTCGCCGAGAAGGAGATCCGCCCCGTCGCCTGGGAGCACGATGAGCACGCCTCGTGGCCTGCCGACGTTCTCGAGAAGTCCTGGGAGCTTGGGCTGATGAACAACCACGTCCCCGAGGAGTACGGTGGCCCCGGCGCCTCGTTCCTCGAGGGCTGCATCATCGAAGAGGAACTGGCCTGGGGCTGCTCGGGCATCGCCACCTCGATCGGCGCCAACGGCCTGGCCGGCGCGCCGCTGCTCGTCGGAGGCTCCGAGGAGACCAAGAAGAAGTACCTCGGCATGCTGACCGAGGCACCGAAGTACGCCTCCTTCTGCCTGACTGAGCCGAATGCCGGCTCGGACGTGTCCGGGATGCGGACGAGCGCTGTGCGCAAGGGCGACAAGTACGTCCTCAACGGCTCGAAGTGCTTCATCACCAACGGCGGCTACGCGGACTGGTTCACCGTCTACGCGAAGACCGACAAGGATGCGGGCCACCGCGGCATCACCGCCTTCGTCGTCGACAAGGACGACACGGTCACGGTGGACAAGAAGGAAGACAAGATGGGTCAGCGCGCGTCGAACACCGCGACGATCACCTTCAACGACACCGAGGTCCCCGTCGAGAACATGCTCGGCGAGGAGAACCACGGCTTCAAGCTCGCGATGACGACGCTGGACCGCACGCGCCCCGGCGTGGCGGCGATGGCGACGGGCATCGCGCGCGCTGCGTTCGAGATGGCGACCGACTACTCGAAGGAGCGCGTTCAGTTCGGGGTGCCGATCGCGATGCACCAGGCGATCCAGTTCCTGATCGCGGACATGGCCACGAAGGTCCACCTCTCGCGCCTGGCGACGTGGAACTCCGCGGTCCTGCTCGACCAGGGCGGGCGCAACACGATCGAGTCCTCGCACGCGAAGCGCTTCGCGGCCGACACCGCGATGGAGGTCACCACGGAGGCCGTCCAGGTCTTCGGTGGCTACGGCTTCATCAAGGAGTACAAGGTCGAGAAGCTGATGCGTGACGCGAAGATCATGCAGCTCTACGAGGGCACGTCGCAGATCCAGCGCCTCGTGATCGCCCGCGAGACGCTGCTCCCGCGCCGCGTCGAGCAGCCGGCTGCCGCCTAGCTCGCTCCCGGCCCGGCCGAGGGCCGCTGGCAACTGCTGTCGTTCGAAGGCCGCCCTGTCGGGCGGCCTTCGTCGTCCCGTGGTGCCGTCAGGCGACCGCGTCGCCGGAGCCGTCGAGCACCAGCCAGGTTCCGCCGAACCCCGGCACGTCGTGGCACTTGACCTCGCCGGGGCCCTCGTGGGCGTAGTAGTAGAGCGGGTGGCCGTTGTAGGTCACCTGGGTCCGGCCGTCGTCGCGCTCGGTCGTTCCGAGCAGCCCCTGATCGATGCCCGACCCGGCCCGAGGGGTGCCGTCGGTGAAGACAGGCGGCCACTCATCGGCGCAGGCGTCGTAGCACTCGCTCTTGTCGGACTTCTCCTTGTCGAACAGGTAGATCGCCTGCCCGTCGGCGTCGAACAGGATCTTGCCGAACTGGCTGTCTGAGATCCTGATCGTGGTCCCCTTCGCTTTGGTCGTCTCAGCGGGCGCCTTGGTGGCCTGTGTTTCGGTGGCGGGCTGAGTGGCCGTTCCCGTCCCGGCGGGTGTCGCTCCGGAGCCGGAGTCGGAGCCTGAGTCGGACCCGCAACCGGTCGCCGGCAGGGAGGCGATCGTGAGTGTCAGAAGCAGAAGTCGGCGCATCGGGCTCTCCGGTGGTCGCTTGGCTGATGTCCGTGCTCGGACCGTGCAGTGAGTATCGCTCAGTCGGGCATTACGAACCGATGACAGAGCCTGCTCGACCGGCCGGCCGCCAGCGGCGATGATGCAGCCGGTCAATGCGCCTTGACTGCCATCAATCCCGGCGACGTCGTTCGTGTCAGCGTTCGCGGCCGTGTCTTCCATGCGCTGGTTCGCGGCACGGCGCCCGGTGGTCTGCAGATCGAGCCGCTCGAGCGCGGAGTCAGCCATCGTCAGGTCAAGGCGCGCGACGTGCTCGAGCATTGGGCGAAGCGAGGTCGCCCGCGCGCTGACGCCGGCAGGGCCGTCAATCCCGAGCAGCGTTCGCTTGACGACCTGATCGACCGCTGAGTCGTCAGCGTGCTTCGCGATACTGGACGGTGCCCCGCCGTGAGACCGAGTCGGCCGTCGCGCAGGCCGCGCCGATCGATACCGCGCGAGCGGCGACCGGCGCTCACGTCGCGGCCGCGGGTGCCGAGACGAGCGGCGCCGGGTCCGGTGACCCGATCGCCGGGGAGTTGCGGCGCGCAGGGGTGCTGCCGCTGCTCGTCCTTCAGCTCCTCGGGGCGGAGCCGTCGTACGGGAATCGACTGATCGAGGGGATCGGCGAGCTCAGCGGCGGCCTGCTCGTCGTCAATCCGAACACGATGTACCCGCTGCTGCGCTCGCTCGAGGAGCGCGGCCTGATCACCGGCTCCTGGGAGCATCCGGAGCGTCGCTCGCGCCGCTTCTATGCGCTCACGCAGCTGGGCGAGGCCGAGCGCGAGCGGCTGCGCGCGGAAGTCGTCCCCCGGCTCGACGCGGCCGCACGCGCCGTCGACCGGCTGCGCGGGGCGCTGGCGCAGTCTGCCGGGGCGACGCCGTGAGCCGGGTCCATGCGTCGGTCGACCTGCCCGATCGGCGCATCGCCGACGCGGAGGCGCTCTGGTACGACCGCCTGCGCTGGCCGTCCTTCGTCGACGGCCTCAAGCACGTACACGCGGTGGAGGGGGACTACCCGCACGCCGGCGCGGTCGTCAAGTGGGAGTCGTTCGCCGGGGGCCGCGGCCGCGTGCTCGAGAAGGTCACCGCCTACGAGGCGCGTGTCGGGCAACGGCTCGACGTACAGGATTCGCAGATCCGGGGGCGGCAGACGGTGCGATTCGAGGCGCTCGACGGCGGCGCCCTCCGCATCAGACTCGAACTCGACTACGACCTCAAGGACCGCAAGCCCTTCACGGCGCTGGTCGACCGCTTCTTCGTGCGCCGAGCCCAGACGGACTCGCTTCGCCGCACGCTGCTGCGCTTTCGCGCGCGAACTGCAAGCCGAACCGGTTGGGTAGGATTCGCCGCCTCGGGCGTCGCTGCGCCCCCTGTCACGCAAGGAGACCCTGACCCATGTTCGTGTTCAAGGCCGCCGTCGTCGGCGCCGGCACCATGGGCGGCCAGATCGCGCAGACGATCGCCGCCGCCGGAATTCCCGTAGTCATCAAGGACATCGCCCAGGAACTCGTCGACGCGGGTCTCGAGGAGGCGCGCAACGTCACCTCGGGCCAGATCAACAAGCTCGCCGAGAAGGGCAAGATCACCGAGCAGCAGGCTGCCGCGCAGATCGAGGAGGTCCTCGGGCGCATCACCGGCACGACGACCTACGACGGCTTCGGCGAGGTCGACTTCGTGATCGAGGCCGTGCCGGAGAAGATGGCCATCAAGCAGGCGGTGTTCGCAGAGCTGGACGCGTGCACGCCGGGTCACGCGATCCTCGCGTCGAACACCTCGTCGCTTTCGATCACGGAGATCGGCGAGGCGACGCTGCGCCCCGACAAGGTCGTCGGGTTCCACTACTTCTACCCGGCGTCGATCATGCCGCTGATCGAGGTGATCGAGGGCGAGGACACCTCGCCTGAGACGATCCAGGCGGCGGTCACCTTCGCCCAGGCGATCCGTAAGCAGCCGATCACCTGTGCCGAGGTGCCGGGATTCGTGGTCAACCGGATCCTCAACTCAGGCATCTCCGAGGTCTGGCGTGCGCAGGAGGATGAAGGGCTCTCGATCAAGCAGATCGACGAGGGCGTGGGAGCGGCGAACGTCGTACCGATGGGGCCGTACTTCCTCGTGAACCTGCTCGGCCTGGACACCGTGCTGCACGTCGCCGAGCACCTCCAGCAGTCGTACGGCGACCGCTTCTACGTGCCCAAGGGGATGCAGAAGCTCGTCGCAGACGGGAAGCTCGGCGCCAAGACCGGCGGCGACGGCTTCTACTCGCCGGCGGGAGAGGCCAATCTTGCGGGCGAAGGCGCCCCAGACGTCGAGCGCCTGGTCGAGATGCTCACGCTGAAGACCTTCGTCGAGGCGTGCCTGGTGCTCGAGGAGGGCGTCGCAACTCATCGCGACATCGACTTCGGCATGATGGCCGGTGCCGGCCTGGACCCACGCCGCGGGCTGCTGCCGCCCTTCATGAAGGCCGACGTCGAAGGTCTCGACGTGGTGCTGGAGCGCCTCGAGAACGCAGCGGAGAAGTGGGGCGAGCGCTTCACCCCGCCGACGATTCTGCGGCGCCTGGTCGCGCAGGGCCGCCTGGGCACGAAGAGCGGCCAGGGCTTCTACGCCTACCCGCAGGCCGATGCCGAGCAGCCGGCGGGCGACGAGGCGGTCGTCAAGCTGGAGACGCGCGGCGACGTCGCGATCGCCTGGCTCGCGAACGGCCAGATGAACTCGATCTCGCCGCAGGTGATCGGGGATCTGCGCAAGGTATGGGACGCGGTCAACGCGTCCGGCGTGCGCTCACTGGTGATCGCCTCGTCCAATCCGATGCTCTACAGCGCCGGAGCCGACATCAAGGCGTTCACGCAGATGGACGAGTCGAGCGGCGCCGAACTGATCAACGGCGGGCATGGCCTGCTTCGCGAGTTCGGGCGCTCATCGATCGCGACGATCGCGGCCGTCAACGGCCTGGCGTTCGGCGGCGGCTGCGAGCTCGCGATGTCCTGTGACGTGCGTCTCGCGGCGCAGTCCGCGCTGTTCGGCCAGCCCGAGATCAAGCTCGGGATCATCCCCGGCTTCGGCGGCACGCAGCGCCTTCCGCGTCTCGTCGGCGAGAACAAGGCGCTGGAGATGAACCTGATCGGCGACCCGCTCGGTGCCGACGGTGCGTACGAGTACGGCCTCGTCAACCGCGTGGTGCCGGATCACGAGCTGCTCGACAGCGCCCTGGCGTGGGGCAGGCGGCTCGCAGAGCAGGCGCCGCTCGCGGTCCGGGCGATCAAGGAGGTCTCCGGCAAGGGCGACCTCGACGAGGGCATCGAGGCAGAGAAGGCCGGTTTCGCGAGGGCCTTCCAGAGCGCTGACGGCAAGGAGGGCATCAGCGCCTTCCTCGGCAAGCGCAAGGCCAAGTGGACCGGAGCGTGAGGGCGGTCCCGGCGAGCGCGTCGAGGCAGGTCGAGCGCCTCGCGGAGCTGATCCGCGAGGCGCGCTCGGTCGTCGCGCTGACCGGTGCCGGCATTTCGGTCCCGTCCGGCATCCCGGACTTCCGTACGCCCGGTACCGGGCTGTGGGCGGATGTCGACCCGATGGAGGTCGCTCACATCGACGCCTGGCGCGCCGACCCAGAGCGTTTCTGGCGCTTCTACGGCGAGCGCTTTGCGGCGCTCGAGGACAAGCATCCCCAACGGCGCCCACGATGCGCTGGTCGACCTGGAGCGTCGGGGCAGCCTCGACGCGGTGATCACGCAGAACATCGACATGCTCCACCGCAAGGCGGGCAGCGGCGAGGTCGTCGAGGTCCACGGCACGATCGAGCACAGTTCGTGCCTCGACTGCCGTGAGCCGGTGGGCCTCCAGGAGACGCGTGAACGGCTGCGCGCCGACGCGCACGGCGTGCCGCGCTGCTCCTGCGGCCGGCCGCTCAAGCCGGACGTGGTTCTGTTCGGCGAGTTCCTGCCTGAGGACGCGCTCGCGCGTGCCCATGCGCTCGCCTCAGGCGCAGATCTGCTCCTGTGCATCGGCAGTTCACTCGAGGTGCATCCAGTCGCCCAGCTGCCGGGGTTCACGCTGCGCGGCGGCGGGAATGTCGCGCTCGTAACGCAGGGACCCACGCCTTGTGACGAGCTGGCGGCGGTGAAGCTGACCGGAGACGTCGTGGACGAACTGCGGTCGCTCGTCGCCGCGCTGTGATCCTCGAGCCGTCGGCTCAGCTTCCGAGCTCGGTCTGCGTGCGCGCTCGCAGCGCTGCCTCGACGCGCTCCAGAGCGTGCCTGACGGCTCCGATGCGCTGCTCGTCGAGGCCGCCTTCGAGTGCTCGGTTGGCCGCATCTCCGACCTCGCCGCGCAGCGAGCGGAGCTCGTCGATTCGCTCCGCGACGTCGCCCTGCCCCGGCCCACGGGCCCAGCTCGGCGATCGCCGCTTCGAGCGCCACTCGGATCTGAAAGGTCGCCTCGCGCCAGCGCCCGGCGTCTGCGTCCAACCGCGCGCGCAGCGTCAGCTCCTCGCATGCCAGCGCGACATCGCGGCCGCCGAGGATCGCCGCGAGCCTCTCCTGTGGTCGCAGGACGCCCGACTGCTCACGACGCCCGGGCTTCGGAGAGGGAAGCTCGACAGCGGCTGACCAGCGTCCATCGGCGACCTGTTCGCCGGCTCCGTAGCCGACGCGAAGCACGAGCGCACGCTCGCGCGTGATCACCGGCACGCGCGGGTCAGCGGCGGCGCTCCGGTGGAGATGCACGACCGACGCGAGCATCGCAAGCGCCGCTCGGGCCTCGTCTTCCAGGTCGGCGCCGTCCAGCCAGCGCTCGCCGGGTTCTGCGAGTGGCGTGGCACCGACGAGCGTCGCGCGCGTCGTCACGACGGGCGTCGGAGGCGGCTGTGGTGTGGCGCGTGTCTGGCGCCTGCGACCGAGCGTCCGGCGTCGCTCAGGTGCGCCGAGCGTGCTCAGCACCAGCACGTAGGCGGGCTCACCGGCGTGGCCGCGGATCACGTAGCGCCCGTCGGCCGGGCCGAGCGGCCAGGGGACCTCGACCTGTACGAAGCGGAACTGGGGTGCGGGCTCCAGCGGACCGGCCTCAGCGGCGCTCTTCGTCGCCGTCCGAGCCTGCCGTGGCCTGCTGCGTGACTTCGATCGACGCCGAGCTCGGCTCGAGCGGCACGATCGGGTTGGGCACGCGTGCCAGACCGCCGATCAGCCGGTCCCACTGGCCGGGCCGAAGGACGCTGGCCGCCTCGCTCTCGCGCGGATCGAAGCCGAGATGTATGTGATCGTCGTGATCACCCATCGCGAAGGTGTTGTCCGTTCCGGAGTACTTCATCAGCGTGATGATCTGCGATGCCTTCATTGTGCCCTGAAGGCTCAGCAGCGCCCGGACAGCCTTGTCGGTGATCGACCCGGCGCCCTGGTTGCCGTAGACCGGCGTGCCGTTGATCGCCGCGATGTCGACGGCTGCGCCATAGCTGTGATGCGAGACGTTGCCGCTGCTGGTGTAGTAGCCGTGACCGCAGCGCAGGCTCGTCACCGTCGGCTTCATGCCCTTCGCGACCAGGAACTCGAGTGACGCCAGGATCCGCCGGTCGACGATGCCGGCGCGGATGTCCTGTCGGCCACAGCCGTAGATCGTGATGTCCGGGTTCTGGAGGACGTGGTCCTGGAGCTGCTCCTTGCTCATCAGCAGGATTTGTCCGACGGTAAGCCTGCGGGAGGTTCCGCTCCCGCGCGCAAGCGCGCTCTTCGCCCGGTAGACGGCGGTCGCGTCGAGCAGGCGCCAACCGTCGACGATCGGCTTGGGGTCGATCCGCGGCGACGAGCTGCCCGCAGGGCGGATCTCGAACCAGAGGTGCGCGGCGCGCCTCACGTTCTCGGTCTTCGCGATCGCCCGCTCGGCGCGGCGGTCGACCTCGCGGACGGCGCCCTCGCGTGCCAGAGAGGCGCGGCCGATGCGCCCGAGGATCGTGCCGCTGATGACCCGCGAGCCCTTCTTCAGCGGGCGCAGGACGACTTCCGAGGGGTCGAGCTTGTAGGGCTGAGCGAACCAGGAGTCGTATGAGGTCGCGCCCGTAGGCAGTGCAAGGCCGCCGCTCATGACAGCTGCTGCGGCGGCGCGCGGGCGGTCGATGATCGCGGCGACGGCGGGGGTGGTGGCCGCGCTCTCGAGCTTCGGCGCGGCGGCGCGCTTGACGCGGCGGCCGGCCGTGGCGGCGCGGCGGGGCTTCGGGTCGCGGCCGTCGAGGCCGAGTTCACGGCGGATCGCGCGTGAGCTCGTGCGGCGCTTCCGCGGCACAGGGTGGGTCGTTGCGACCGTCGCGAGGTGCGCGTACACGTAGCGGTTGCCGTAGGCGTCACGCATGCGCACGAAGTTGCCCAGGCGCCTGCTCCTGCCCATCGCGACGATGACGCCGTCCTGGACTGCGACGACGGGCGCGCCGGCCCTTGCGTAGATCAGCATCCCGCGCCGCCCGCTGCTCTCTGCAACCGGTACCGAGGCGTTCGTTCCGGCGGCGCGGGCGCCCTTCGTGCTCAGGCGGCCGGCGTACATCGAGCGGCGTCCCGCGATCGGGAAGCGGCCGAGCGTGAGGCCGGCGAGCGAGGCGACCACCTCGTCAGGGAGGCGGCTGATCGTCTGGGCCCGCCCGAGCACGTCGTTGACGTACCAGTCGGCGTGGTTGTACGCCCAGATCGCGCGCCTCAGGCTGTCACCGGCGCCGGCCGCCTTGAGGTACCGGGCGGCCGCGAAGATGGCGTCGACCGGGTTGTAGGGATCCTTGCGCCCGTCGCCGTTCGCGTCGACGCCGTACATCTCCCAGGTCGCCGGCATGAACTGCATCCATCCGACGGCGCCGGCCGAGCTCACGTTGAGGTTGCGGCCGTAGTCTGTCTCGATGCTGTTGATCGCCGCAAGGATCTCCCAGCGCACGCCGTATTCGACGCCTGCCGCCTGGTATAGCGGGAGCAGGAACGGCGGAATCTGAAAGCGGTCGAGCAGGATGTTCGGGATCGCGCGCGGTGCCAGCACGGGGGCGGCGACGAACGGGGCGTCGGAGGACGGCCCCGCCACTGCGCCGCCGGTCGGCTGCGGGCTGCCCGCACTGCTGAGCGGCGAGCGGGTGCGGCGCGGCTTCGACTTCGGACGTTGCCTCTTCGACCTTGTCTTAACGTCAGGTCGAGGGTCAGGAACGCCGGCGCCGGGCTCGATCGGCTGCGGCTCGACCGTCGCGCCGCTGGGCGCAGTGGTCATCGGTTCGGGTTCGGGCGTCGCCGCCGGCGGAGCCGGAGCGGGCGGAGCGGGCGCGGGCGGCTCCGCGGGCGCGGGCGGCTCCGCCGGAGCGGGCGCCGGGGCCGGTTCGCTTGCGGGGGGTTCGGGGCTCGGAGTCGGGGTGGACGCCGCGGGGTGACCCGGCGGGCACGGGGCCGGCGCTCCGGCAGCCGTGCCGGCGGGTGCGACATGCGTGGTCCCGTCTGCCGCGATGCACAGCGGCTGCTCGATCGCGGCCTCGCTGCCCGCGGTGGGGTCGTCAGCGCCTGCAGCGGCAACGCCCGCTGAGAGGGCGGCGAGTGCGGCGATGATCGCGATGAGCAGCGTGCGGACGAACATCTGATCCCCGGCGCCCACTTCGACGCCTGCCGGTCCGGGCAGGCGGTTGTCGTAGCGGAGCCGCGCGACCGTACCAGCGCGGGCGGACCGCACAGGCTTGCGTGTAGCCGTGCTGCGGCGGTTACGGGGGGTGGAGGGCAAGGGTGCTCGATCTCGGGGAGGACGGACCGCGGCCGCGGTCACCAATGCAGTCCCCTTCGGCGAAACCGGGCGAGTGCTTGACCCCCGAACGGCCGATTGGGGGACCGAGGCGCTCCCTGGCTCTTATCTAAGGCTCACGTCGAGCCTGACTGTGATGTCCGGGCTCGGGCGCCCGGGGCCGCTGGCCGGTAGGTTTGGGCAGCGGACACCGAGAGGAGATCCGAGAGGCCATGCAGATGAATGAAGAGACGGCGGACGACGGTCTGCGAGCGCGGCTCAGCCGACAGGGTGAGGAGGCTCTCGGGCGGATCGCGCAGGAACTGCTCGACAGTGCGCTCGTGACCGGCGCCCTGCAGCGGACACTGGAGGCGCGCGAGCGGGCGGCTCAGGCCCAGGAGGCGGCCATGGGTGCGCTCAACCTGCCTTCGGCCGCCGACCTGGAGCGCCTGACCAGGCGCGTCCGGTCCGTCGGCCAGCGCCTCGAGGGCATCGAGGACGGAGTCGACCGGCTCGCCGACAGGATCGCGCGCGGCGACGACGGCGGCACGGAGGACGACCGGCTCGCTGCGCTCGAGCAGCGCCTCGCGTCACTCGATGCGGCCGTCAGCGAGATGGCGGCGTCCGTGACGGCGCTGGCGGCGTCGCCGAAGAAGCCCAAGCCCAAGGCCGCCCCCAAGTCGAAGGCGGCGGGCAAGCGGGGGGTCTCGCGGACGCGCTCTGCGGCCCGCAAGCCCTCCTGAGCGGGGCAGCCCCGCGACCAGCCGGTCAGGTGGCGGTGAGCGCGTCGAGTGCCGCTTGGCCGAGGCGTATCGAGGCCGCCTCCAAGTCCTCGTCTGCGAGGCGCATGCCGCCGCCCGGCGCGCCGTCGCTCACGGCGAGCAGGCAGGCGCCCCGTGCGCCGTGGCGCGCGCCGACTGTGAGCACGGTTGCGGCTTCCATCTCGACCGCTATCGCGCCGAGCGAGCGCCATGTCTCCGCGCGCCGCTCATCGTCGTCGTAGAACAGGTCGGTCGAGGCGATCAGGCCGGCGTGGTCTGCGCGCGATGCCAGCTCGCGCGTGAGGGCGCCGTCCGGCTCGACGTTCGAGTTCACCCCAAGCGCGCGGCTGGTTCCGTCCGCCGGGATGACCGCCGTGGCAGCGACGAGGTCGCCCACGCGCAGGGCTGGATCCAGCGCTCCGCACGTACCGACGCGAACGAAGGTCCGCAGGCCGAGCATGCACAGCTCCTCGACGACGATCGCTGCGCTGGGCCCGCCCATTCCGTGACTCATGATCGTCAGCGGCTCGCCGTCGGCCGCCTCACCTGTGTAGCCCCAGAGGCCGCGGTTGTGGTTGAACATCAGCGGCGCATCGGTGAGGTGCTGCGCCAGCAGCAGCGCACGACCCGGATCACCTGGAAGCAGCGCGCGTGGCGCCAGCGGCGCCGTCGGGTGGATGTGGCGCGGTTGCCGCTGCACCGGCGCGCGAGGATAGTGTGCCCCACATGCCCACGAGCGACAGCAGGAGGCCGGCCGCGAGCGGTCCGGGTTCGCGGGCCGACCAGGTGCGGTCGGCCGTCGACTCGGCGTTCCAGACGGCCGGCGCGCAGCTCGGCCGCGAGCGCGCGGTCGATCTCGCCGACGAGCTCACGTCAGCCGCGCAGCGAGTTCGTGAGGCTCTGGAGGACCTGCGACCGTCGAGCGCCGAGGACGTGAAGCGCCTGGATGAGCGGCTGGATGCCATCGAAGGGAGGCTCAGCGCTCTCGAGCGCGCCGCCCGGCCCAAACCGGCGCGCAGAGCCGCGCCGAAGCCCAAGCCCAAGCCGAAGCCCGCCGCGCGCAAGAGCGCCAGGAAGCCCGCCGGCGGCTCGGGCGGCTGACACCGCTACAGGAGGAACCGGCCGTGGGGATCACGATCAGGTCGAACCGGGAGTTCAAGGATGCGATGGATGCCGTGTTCTCGCTGATGAGCGAGGACCCGGACATGGGGCCCAGGCTTCACGACGCCGACGTGCCTCAGCGCTTCGACTTCGACGACGTCGACCTCGTCCTCAACGTGCGGCCGACGACCCAGGGCGAAGCCGGCAACCTCCATTGGGAATGGGGCGAGGGCGCCGACTGGGACTCCAAGGTGCGGATGACGATGAGCGCGGAGACGGCGATCCGCTACTTCCAGGGCAAGGAGAACGTGCCGATCGCCATCGCGCGTCGCCGGATCAGGACCGGGGGCGACATCAGGGCCGCGCTCGCGCTGATCCCGATCACCAAGCCGGCCTTTGCGCAGTTCCGCGCCGTCGTAGAGGAGCGCTGGCCGCACCTCCTGGTCTGAGGCGCCCGCCGGGAGAGTCAGTTCGTGTCGCTTCACGCCGCCAGCAGCGACGAGGTCGCCAGCCGCGCCGGCATCTCGGTCTCCACGCTGCGCCGCTGGGTCGCCGAGGGAATCGTCCCGGACGCACCTCGGAGCGGGGCGGGCTGGACTCCGCTCGCCACCGCGCACGTCCGGATCGTCAGTCGCCTCCGTCAGCGCGGCCATTCGATCGCCGACATCCGCCAGGCGATCCGTGACGGTCGCCTCGCGTTCGACTACTTCGAGGACCTCCTGCCGGCGGTGCAGGTTCAGTACTCGCTCAAGGAGGCATCCAAGCTCACGGGCCTCGAGCCCGCACTGATCGAGCGGATCTACGGGACGCTCGGTTTCACCGCCGGGACCGCCGACGAGGTCGGCGACGAAGACCTCGAACTGCTCCATCACCTCGCCGACGTGCTGCGCGCCGGCTATCCGTTCGCCGCCCTGCTGCAGCTGACGCGGGTCTACGGCCAGGCTCTCCAGCAGATCGCCGACGCCGAGGTGCGTCTGTCGCACCTGTACGTGCATGAGCCGCTGATGCGCGACGGCATCGACGGGCTCGAGGTGGCATCGCACGTCGACGAGCTCGTCACACAGCTGCTGCCGCATGCCGCTCCGATCATGGAGCTGGTGCACCGGCGGTTCCTGCGCCATTTCGTCGAGCAGGACGTCATCGGCCACATGGAGGCCGATCTCGATGTCGCCGGGGCCGAGCTCGGCCGGGTGCGAGTGGCGATCGCCTTCGCCGACCTCGCGGGCTACACACAGCTGACCGAGCAACGCGGAGACGAGGAGGCGGCGACCGTCGTCGAGCACTTCGTTGCGAACGTCAGGCACACGCTGCCGACCGACGCGAGGATCGTCAAGACGGTGGGCGACGAGGTGATGGTGGTGTCGGGTGACACGGCGGCGCTGGTCGACTGGGCGCTCGGCTTCCAGATGATGATTCCGGACCGGCCGCAGCCGAGGATCGGCATCCACGCGGGGGAGGTCGTGTACCGCGACGGCGACTACTTCGGCGCCGAGGTCAACCGCGCGTCACGCGTGGCCGCGCGAGCGGCGGCCGGCGAGGTCATCGTCACGCGCGCCGTCGTCGAGGCCGCTGGCCCTCACCTGACGTTCGAGCGCATCGGCGAGGTACGCCTGAAGGGCTTCACCGACACGACCGAGATGTTCCTGGCCGATCTGGCCGACGAGGCCTGAGCCGTGGATGAGGTCACCGAAGCGATCGCCGCGCGCGTCGACGCAGGCGGGTTGCTGCCGCGCGGGCAGCCCGTCGTGGTGATGTTGTCCGGGGGGCGTGACTCGATCTGCCTGCTCGATCTCGCCGTGTTGATCGCGGGGCCGGAGGCGGTCAGCGCCCTGCACCTGCACCACGGGCTCCGCGGCCGCGAGGCCGACGAAGATGCCGAACACTGCGCGCTCATCTGCGGCCGGCTCGGAGTCGGCCTCGACGTCGAGCGGGCGCAGGCCCCGGGCGAGGCGCAGGGCAATCTGCATGCCTGGGCGCGCGACGTTCGCTACGGGGCGGGCGCGCGAATCGCCGCCGCGCGCGGCGCGCGACTGGCGGCGGCGCACACCGCGACCGACCAGGTGGAGACGATCCTCTACCGGCTTGCCGCCTCGCCCGGCCGGCGCGCCCTGCTCGGGATGCGCGACGATCGCGGGCTGCTCGTCAGGCCGCTGCTGCGGGCCGGCCTGACGCGTGAGGACACCGCGAACTGGTGTCGCGCCCGTGGTCTCGAGTGGCGCGAGGACGCAGCGAACCTCGATGACCGCTTCGCTCGGTCACGCGTGCGAGCCGGCCTGGTGCCGGCCTTGCGCGCCGTGCACCCGGCGGCCGAGCAGAACGTGCTGCGAACCGCAGCCGTGCTGGGCGAGGAGGCGGAGGTGCTGGATCTGGTCGTGAGCAGGTCGCTCGGCGGCCACGACCAGATCGCGCTGGACCATCTCGCCTCGCTTCCGGCGGCCTTGGCGCGGCTCGTCGTGCGGCGGCTCGCGGAGGACGCGGCCGGCGCGCTCTGTGCGCGCGCGCCGTCGCGGCTGGAGGACCTGCTCGCGCTCGGCGAGTCAGGCGCCCTCGACGTCGGAGACGGGGCGCGGGCCGTGGTTGCGGGCGGGGTGCTGCGATTCGAGCGCACACCGTCGCTGCCGGGGTCCGTGGACTAGATTGCTTCGTCGATGACCGGCCCACCGATCGGCGAGATCCTCGTCCAGCCCGACCAGCTGAAGGAGCGCGTGCGTGCGCTCGGCCGGCAGATCAGCGAGGACTACGAGGGTCGTGATCTGCTGCTGGTCGGCGTTCTGAAGGGCGCCATGTTCTTTCTCGCTGACCTGATGCGCCAGATCCCCGGGACCTGCGAGGTCGATTTCATGGCGGTGGCGTCCTACGGCTCGGCGACGGATTCGAGCGGAGTCGTGCGGATACTCAAGGACCTGGATGCGTCGATTGCGGGGCGCGACGTGCTGATCGTCGAGGACATCGTCGACTCGGGTCTCACCCTCCAGTACCTGCTGCGAAACCTCGGTGCGCGCGAACCGGCGTCGCTCGAGGTCTGCGCACTGCTGACGAAGCCCGAGCGGCGCGAGGCCGAGGTGCCGATCCGCTACACCGGCTTCGAGATACCGAACCGGTTCGCCATCGGGTACGGGCTGGACCACGACGAGCGCTGGCGAAACCTGCCGTACGTCGCGGCCCTCGCGGACTGATCGCAGTGCACTGAAAACCGTCCGCAGTGGCGAGAATCACGGGCTCCTGCTGGTACCCTCAGCCCCTTGTCCAGGTTCTTCAAGAGCGCTGCGTTCCCGATCCTGATCGTGGTGCTGCTGGCGTTCTTCGCCCAGCGGCTGATCAACACCGGCACGCAGGAGAAGCCGCCCACATACAGCCAGTTCCTGGCCCAGCTCGACGCCGGCGACGTCAAGACCGTCGAGCTCAAGACCAAGAACAACACGATCATCGTGACCCCGCGCGAGGGCGAGGGCAAGCCCTACGAGACCGGCTACACGGACGGCGGAGCGGACCGGCTGGACGCCCAGCTGGCGGCCGCCGAGCAGCAGAACAAGATCGACAGCTACAACGTCCAGGGACGCAAGTCGAGCGCATGGGTGGCGGCGCTCACCTACGTCTTCCCGTTCCTGATCTTCATCGTCTTCTGGATCTTCCTGATGAACCAGGTCCAGGGCGGCGGCTCCAAGGTGATGTCGTTCGGGAAGTCGCGAGCCAAGCGAATGTCGGTGGACTCGCCGAAGATCAGCTTCCGCGACGTCGCGGGCGCAGACGAGGCCGTCGAGGAGCTCCATGAGATCAAGGAGTTCCTCGAGAGCCCGAAGAAGTTCCAGGCCCTCGGGGCGCGAATACCCAAGGGAGTTCTGCTCTTCGGGCCGCCGGGCACCGGCAAGACGCTGCTCGCGCGGGCCGTCGCCGGCGAGGCCGGCGTTCCCTTCTTCTCGATCTCAGGCTCCGACTTCGTCGAGATGTTCGTCGGCGTCGGCGCGAGCCGCGTGCGCGACCTCTTCGAGCAGGCCAAGCAGAACTCGCCCTGCATCATCTTCATGGACGAGATCGACGCCGTCGGACGTCACCGCGGTGCCGGCCTCGGTGGCGGGCACGACGAGCGCGAGCAGACGCTCAATCAGCTGCTCGTCGAGATGGACGGCTTCACGATGACCGACAACATCATCCTGATCGCCGCCACCAATCGCCCCGACATCCTCGACCCGGCGCTGCTCAGGCCGGGCCGTTTCGATCGCCAGATCGTCGTTGATCGCCCCGACCGCAAGGGGCGCGCCAAGATCCTCGACGTCCATACGCGCGGAAAGCCGCTCGCCAAGGAGATCGACACGGACGCGCTGGCCGGCCAGACGCCGGGCTTCACGGGCGCCGATCTCGCCAATCTGATCAACGAGGCGGCGCTGCTCGCGGCGCGCAGCGGAAAGCGTGAGATCACCCAGCACGAGCTGGAGGAGGGGATCATGCGCGTCATCGCCGGCCCGGAGAAGAAGACCCGGGTCATGGGCGAGAAGGAGCGACTGATCACCGCCTACCACGAGATGGGACACGCGATCGTCGGTCACTTCCTCGAGCACTCGGACCCCGTGCACAAGATCTCGATCATCGGCCGCGGCCAGGCGCTCGGCTACACGATCTCGATGCCCCAGGAGGACAAGTTCCTCACGACCCGCGCCGAACTGCTGGACGGCATGGCGATGACGCTGGGCGGGCGTGCCGCCGAGGAGATCGTCTTCGATGAGATCACCACGGGAGCGTCGAACGACCTCGAGAAGGTCACCGCGACCGCCAAGCAGATGGTGATGCGCTTCGGGATGAGCGAGAAGCTCGGCCCCCGCGTGTTCGGTCACAACCAGGGGATGCCGTTCCTCGGCCGCGAGTTCTCGAGCGAACCCGATTACTCCGACGAGATCGCTCGCGAGATCGACGACGAGATCCGGCGGATCGTCGAGCTGGCGCATCAGCGAGCACGTGACCTGCTGCTGGAGAAGCGCGAGGAGCTCGAGGTCACCTCGCAGATGCTCGTCAAGCGCGAGACGATCGAGAAGCTCGCGTTCGAGGCGCTGCTCGCCGGGAAGTCCGAGGAGGAGGTCTTCGGCCCCGACGAACCGTCGACGCCGCCCGAGACACCGGGCGCCGCCACGACCGGCGACGAAGGCGTGCGCGAGGGACCGCGTCCGCTGCCGCGTCCCGGTCTCGCGGGGGGTCTCGAGGCGCGCGGGCTGGAACTCCCCGAGCGTCCCGAGCCGGCCTGACTCAGGCGCGCGGCTGCGCGCGCAGGTACATCGACGCGGCTTCGACGCGGTTGCCCGCGCCGAGCTTTCGCAGGATCCGCTTGACGTGGGACTTCGCGGTGCTCTCGCTGATCACCAGGCGGCCCGCGATCTGGCCGTTCGTCTGACCGTCGGCGATCAGCGCGAGCACCTCCAGCTCGCGTCTGGTCAATGCCCCGACCGGGCTCTCTGAAGCGGGCAGCAGGGCCTCGGCGGTGCGCGCCGCAGCCGCCACGCCGTGCGGGCCGGCCGCGAGCTCGACCTGGGCCGCCAGGTGCTCGGCGACGACCGACTCGGTCTGCGAGATCAGGCGGCGCACCTCGTCACCCTGCGCCCGCAGACGCTCGAGCAGCTGCATGCGCTCGACCGCGTAGCCGAAGCCCTCGGCGAAAGCCCACAGCGCGTCCCGGTCGAGCGCATCGACGCCGACTGGGTCACGGGGGCGGCGCAGACCCTTGTCGGCGTGCAGGAACCCGATCACCCGGCCCTCGGGCATGATCGGTGCCGCGACGTAGGCGTGCGTGCCGTACGGCTTGACGAGCGGCTTGTAGGAGGCCGGGTGGTTCTGTGCGTCGTGTACGACCATCGGGCGCCGCCGCCGGAGCATCTCGCGCTCGAGCATCTGATCGCGCAGGAGGGCCGGGTTGGCGCGGCTGAACGCGAGCAGCCTGGCTGCCCGCTCGGGGTCGCCGGATACGAAGAACGCCTCGGCGACCATCATCTGGTCCTCCACGCGGTAGATCACGACGCGGTCCATGTCGCATGCGCGCGCGACCTCGATCGGCGCGCGGCTGATCATCCCGTCGGTGGAGCCCACCTCGCGCAGCCGCGCGAGTGCCTCCTGCACACGGCCGAACACGAGCAGGCGGTGACGCAGGTGCTCCTCGCCGATGCTCGTCCGCAGGTCCTGGAGCTCCGCGAAGTCGGCGAGGCGAGTTCTCAGGTCGCTCGTCGGCGCAGCTTGAAGGAGCTCTGCCTCGCGCTGCGCTATCGCCTGGTCTAGCGCCTCGACGAGCTCGTCGTGGCTGACACCCTGCGGCACCCTGACGCCGAGCTCCGCCAGCACGTCAGCGGCGCGCGTGAAGACCTGCGCGTCCGGCTCGCGCTCCATTGCGCCGATGGTACCCGTAGGCGCGCGGCTATCCCGCCGCTTGGGACCCGTTGTGCGAGCGCGCCGGCGTCTTCTCCTCCGGGGCGCTCTCGGCCGGGGCGGGAACCCGGGCGGGCAGGTCGACGCCGGGCTTCCAGCGGTGCAGACCCAGTCGCTTCATCGCCTCGTACTTGATCCGGCCGTGCACGTTCCCGGCGTGCCAGACGGCGTGCACAGAGATCGGCAGCAGGGAGTTCCAGAAGCCCTCCGGCATCGGGTCGCGTGGAAGCGGCGCGGCGGCCATGTCCACGTCGGCGGAAATCCAGCCCTCTCCGTCCTCGAACGACAGCCGGCCGAGCGTGACGCCGTCGGCATCGCAGATGCGCGTCTCCCCGACGCAGATCGTCGGCCACGCCAGCCCGGGGACCATCGGCGTCGACATGACCACCTCGCCGACGTGCGAAGGGTGCACCGCAGGCACGCCGAGGATGCGGGCCATGCGCCCGGGCGTCTCGCGTGCGTACTGGAGCAGCGCGAAGTGGTCGCGATCCCAGAACCACGGCTTGGTGGCGCGCCATGTCGGGAAGGAGGGGAAGTGCATGCCGCCGGCGAGCAGGCTGATTCGCCCGAGCATCCGCTCGGCGGTGCGCGTACGGCCCCACTCGAAGCCGTTGGCCAGGCCGATCGGCCCCAGCGACGTCTCGACCACGCCGTCGTCGCGTCCCGCGGCGTAGTAGTTGTTCTCCCAGAACGACGGCTGGTCCTTGTCGTGCAGGTACGCCGAGCCGTCGGGTTCGACGAGCGCATAGGTGCCGCGCGTGTCGCGGCCGCGGATCGCAATGAAGCCGCCGCCGACGAGGCACTCGTGGGCTCGCGCGGCGCGGCGCAGCATCGCAAGCGGCTCGCCGTCGACGGGACGGGCGACCGACCGCATGCTGCGGTGGTACAGGTTGGGCGTCGTCATGCTCTCCGGCAGGAAGATCGCCTCGGGTGAATGCTCGTGCGCCGCCCGTCCGATCAGGTCCTCGAGGTGGACGAGGTTGCGCTCGACCTCGCCGAGCGCAACCTGCGGCTGGATCGCGACGACCTTCACGACGTGCGCTCGGTGACGTCGGGGCGTGCGCGCTCGATGATCGCGTCGAGATCGAGACCCCGCGGCAGTTCGCCGAACGCGCCAAGCGAGTCGGGGTCGCCGAGCCGCGTCGCGCAGAACGCGTCGGCGACCACGTTGGGCGCATGGCGCGCGAGAAGCGCTCCCTGAACGCACCTTGCGAGCAGACCAGCGAGGCGTCTCGCGCCCGCCTCGTCGGCGCGCTCCCTCGCGTCATCCGCGGACCGGAGCAGGCCGCGCACCGGTGTCGGCGACTCGCTCGATCGCCGCGTCGAGTCGGGCGTCGGCTCCGCGCGCCTCGCCGACCTCCGCCAGCAGCGCTTCGAGCGTGGCCGGATCCGAGTCGAGCGCGCGGATCACGTCGAGCGCCTGCACGTTGCCGGATCCCTCCCAGACCGACATCAGCGGCGCCTCGCGGTAGGCCCGCGCCAGCCGCGACTCCTCGATGTAGCCGAAGCCGCCCTGGCACTCCAGCGCTTCGGCCGCGTGCCACGGGGCGCGCTTGCAGGTCCAGTACTTGAGGACCGGGGCCGCGATGCGCCGCAGCAGCTCGGCTCCGGCATCGCCCCGCTGCGCCTCCTCGTTGGTCCTGGCGAGCCGCATCGCTCCGGCCGTCGCAGCCTCGGACTCGACTGCGAGGTCGGCGAGGACCGCGCGCATCGCCGGCTGGTCGAGAAGCCTGCGCCCGAACGCCGAGCGGTGCGTGGACCAGTGGATCGCTTCGGCAGTGCCCAGCCGCATCACCGCGGTCGAGCCGAGGACGCAGTCGTGGCGCGTGCCGCCGATCATCGCCATGATCGCCCTGACGCCGCGCCCCTCCTCGCCGACGAGCATCCCGCGCGCGCCGTCGAGCTCGACCTCGGCGGTCGGGTTGGACCTGTTCCCGAGCTTGGGCTTGAGGCGGTCCATGCGGAGGCCGTTGACGGCTCCCTGCTCGTCGCGCCGCGGGACGAGCAGCAGCGACATGCCGCCCGGCGTGTGCGCCAGCACGAAGAAGGCATCAGACTGGGCCGCCGAGACGAACCACTTCGTCCCGGTCACGGAGAAGGAGCCGTCGTCCAGCGGTTCGGCGACGGTGCCGCTCGATCGCACGTCCGACCCGCCCGACCGCTCCGTCAGCGCCATTCCCACAAGGGCGCCTCGCTTCTCGCGGGCGGGTACCGGGCGCGGGTCGTAGAAGCCGCTGGACACCAGCGGCTCCCACTCGGCGCAGGTCTCTCCGCCGAGCCGGAGCGCGGGAACACACGAGTAGGTCATCGCAAGCGGGCACGTGATGCCGGCCTCGACCTGGGCGACCATTATGAAGTCCGCGGCCCGTGCGACGTGAACCCCGGGCGTCGGATCGGCCCACGCGCCGCCGGCGATTCCGTGCTTCACGGACAGCTCCATCAGCTCGTGCCAGGCGGGATGGAAGGAGATCTCGTCGATGCGCGATCCAGAGCGGTCGTACGGCACGAGTTCCGGGGGGTGCTCGTTGGCCTCGAACCCCCACTCGATCACCTGGGGCCGGGCGAGGATCGCGCCGAGCTCGCGGCTGCGTTGCTCGAAGGCCCCGCCGCCCTCGCGGCGCAGGCCCTCCAGCAGCGCGACGTCGCCGTCGAGCACGTTGTCCCCGCAGCGGGCGGGCGGCAGTTCTGCGGTGCGGACAGGGGCGTGGGTCAGTGTCATGGACGCCATCAGACATCCGCGCGGTGCCCGGGTCAAGGCAAGTTCGCCCGGACGGGGGGTCGATCCTCCTCCATGTGGGGATAGCCGGACGGCCCAGCGGCGGTTAGCTTTCCGGCATGAGCACAACATCTGCCCGCGAACAGGTCGACGTCGTGATCGTCGGCGCCCGTTGTGCCGGAGCCGGTGCGGCGATTGCGCTGGCGAACACGGGACGCAGTGTGCTGGCCGTCGACCGCTCGCCGTTTCCGTCCGACACCCTCTCGACACACCTGAACTTCCCGTCGTCCGTCGCCGAGATGCAGCGCCTCGGCGCGCTCTCGCGTATCCGGCGCTCCGGTGCTCCTGAGTGTCGCGAGGGAATGGTGGCGGCCGATGGGGTCGCATGCATCAGCCCGTTCGCCCCGGTGGACGGCATCGACTTCGCGCTCTGCAACCCGCGCCCGGCCTTCGATCTGGCTCTCGTGGAGACGGCGCGCGACGCCGGTGCGGAGGTCCGTGAGCGCACCGGCCTCGTCGACGTCCACTGGTCGGCCGGCCGCGCGAGCGGCGTGCGACTGCGTGATAGGGACGGCGACGAGTACGACGTGGGGTGCTCGCTGGTGATCGGTGCCGACGGCCGGGCATCGACGACCGCCGACCGCGTCGGCGCGGCAGTGCCGTATCGCGGGTCGCGGAACGGGCGCGGCCTGGCCTTCTTCTATGCCGACGATCCGCACGTCGGAACACCGTGGCGTGGCCGCGTGGCCCAACTGCGCGCCGGCACGACACACACCCTCGTCTTCCCCTGCCCGGATGACCGGATGCTCGTCCTCTTCATGGGCCCGGCCGAGGAGATCTCCCTGTTCCGCAAGGACCCCGAGGGAATGACGAAGCGCATACTCGCCGAGAACCCGACGGCGGCCGAGCGCGTCGGCGACGCCGAGAACCGCACGAAGATGCGCAGTACAAGCAGCGTCGCGGCCTTCTTCCGCCGTTCCAGCGGACCGGGGTGGGCGCTGGCTGGGGATGCAGGCCACTTCAAGGACCCGGTGATCGGCCAGGGCATGCGCGACGCGATGCGCTACGGAAGGATCCTCGGTGAGGCGGCAGCTCCGGTGATCCATGATCCGGCGCGTCTGGACCAGGCCGTGCTGGAGGTCGAGCGCGGGCGCGACCTGGAGTGCATGGCGAGCTACCACTGGGGCAACCGCGAGTCACGGATCTTCCCGGTCACGCCGTTGCTTCAGGAGGCGCTGCGCGCGTTCAACGCCGCCGAGACACCGCACCTGATGCACATGTTCGACCGGGTCCGCGCGCCGCACCACGTGCTGAACCCGCTGCGCGGAGCGAAGTTCGCCGCCCGGGCCGCGGTCAGGCGCGGCACCGACCGCCGAGCGCTGCTGCGCGAGCTCCGCGAGGAGCTGCGAATCGACGCGGACATCTGGCGCGAGGAGTTGACGCGGCCGTTCCGTCCGGCACGCGTCTGGGCGTCGGAGCGGCCGGACTTCGAGGCTCCGGGAGTCCAGCCGGCGGCTGTGAAGGCCGACGCGGGCAGCGAGAGCCCCGCGATCGGCGCAGCCGCGTGAGATGAGCGACGAGACGCGCACCGTAGTCGCGGTACAGCTCGCGGTCAGGCTCGGCGAGGTCGAGCGCAACCTCGAGCACATAGCCGACATCGTCGGCAGGGCGGCCCGCGAGCACCACCCGGACATGATCTTCCTGCCGGAGGTCTCGACGACGCCGAACCTCGCCCATCGCGCGATGCGCGGCTGTGTGCGGCCGGTCGACGGCGGGCCACTGGCCCTGTATCGCGACCTCGCTCGCGAGTACGGCTGCATCGTGGGCGGCGGTGCGCTGACGATCCGCGGCCACGACGCTCGCAACACGTACTACGTCTGCGAGCCCGACGGCGCGATCCACCTGCACGACAAGGATCAGCCCTCGATGTGGGAGAACGCCTACTACGGGCCTGGTCGCGACGAGGGCGTGATGGAAACGGATCAGGGCCCGATCGGCTGCGCCAACGGGTTCGAGTGGGCGCGCTGCCGCACCGCCGAGCGGCTGCGCGGTCGCGTGCGCCTGCTCGCCGGAGGGATGTGCTTCCCGTCGTTTCCGACGTGGAAGCTCACGCGTCGCTACTTCTGGCAGCGCGAGCACGCGACGATGCTCGAGTTCGCGCGTGAGACGCCGGGTCGCATGGCTCGCGTGCTGGGGGTTCCCGCGGTCCATCCCTCACATGTCGGCGACGTCGTGATGGAGACGCCGATGTTGCCCGGAGTCGCGTGGCCGACGATCCTGCTCGGGGAGACGCAGATCACCGACGGCGACGGGACGATGCTCGGGCGGCTCGCCTACGAGGACGGCGAGGGCTGGATCGCGGCCGATGTCGCCTGGGGAGACCCCCGGCCGCTCGATCCCGTCCCGCCCCGGTTCTGGATGACGACACTTCCGCTCAGCGTGCAGGCGATCTGGCATGCGGCCAATGTGCACGGGCGCTCCAAGTACCTGGCGATGCGAGCGATGGGAAGACACCCCTGGCAGGCTGACCCCGCGTACGGGCGTGATCTGCCGGACGACGTCCCGGCCGACTCACCGATCAGCCGGGTCGGCTGAGCGCTTCCGGTCTACCATCGCGGCAATGTCGCGGCCGTGGACCGTCATGGGCGTCGTCAATGTCACGCCCGACTCGTTCTCCGACGGCGGGTTGTGGCTCGAGCCGGAGCGAGCGATCGCCCACGGCGCCCAGCTGGCCGCGGAGGGCGCCGCGATCCTCGACGTCGGCGGCGAGTCGACGCGGCCGGGCGCCGAGCCGGTGGGTGAGGAAGAGGAGATGCGTCGCGTCGTGCCGGTCATCGAGGGCCTGCGCCGCGCCGCGCCCGACGCGCAGATCAGCGTTGACACGTCGAAGCTCGCGGTGGCGGCTTCAGCGCTTCGATCAGGCGCGACCTACGTGAACGACGTGACGGCCCTGCGGGCCGACCCGGGGATGGCGGGACTTGTCGCGCAGGCCGGGTGTGACTGCTGTCTCATGCACATGCGGGGGGAACCGCGAACGATGCAGCACGACCCGCGCTACTCGGACGTCGTCAGCGAGGTCGCGGCGTTCCTGGAGCAGCGGGCCGCTTTCGCGGTCTCGGAGGGCGTTGCTCCCGAGCGGATCCAGCTCGACCCGGGGATCGGCTTCGGCAAGACGCTGGAGCACAACCTGGGTCTGCTGGCACGCCTCGACGAGATAGCCGGGCTCGGCTTCCCGGTCGTCATCGGGCTGTCTCGCAAGCGCTTCCTCGGAGCGCTGACGGGCCGCGATGTCGCATCCGATCGCGTCGCGGCGAGCGTCGCGGCGAACGTGCTCGCGTATGAGCGCGGGGCCTCCGTCTTCCGCGTCCACGATGTCGCAGCGACCGTCGATGGGCTGAGCGTGGCGGCTGGTACGTTGCGGGCGATGGACTCCGGAGCAGAAGGACGCAGCGACGGCGAGACCGATGTCGGCTGACGATCGCGAGCGCGACGACGAGATCGAGGACGACGACGACCTCGACGACGACGACTACGGCGATGATGCGATCGAGCGCACGGCCGTGACCGTCGAGGTCACGGGATTGTCGCTCTACACCCACCACGGCGTCACGGAGTCTGAGCGCGAGGTCGGCCAGAGGCTGATCCTGGACCTGCGATTCGACGCCGGCGCCTGCGACGCGACGGTCACCGACCGCGTCGAGGACACGGTCGACTACGCGCGGGTCTGCGACGTCGTCTCGCTGGCCGCGCAACGCCGTTCGTACAGGACTCTCGAGGCGCTCTGCACGGCGATCGCCGACCGCCTGCTCGAGGACTTCGAGGCCGGCGAGGTGTGGGTCAAGGCGACGAAGCCCGAACCGCCGATAGCGCTGCCGGTCGAGTCCGTCTCCGTCGAGGTGTGGCGAACGCGGGACGACGATTGATCGGGTACCTGGGACTCGGCTCGAACATCGGCGACCGGCGGGCCTGGCTCCAGCAGGCCGTCGATCTGCTCCCCGCTCACGGTGTCCGCCCGCTGGCGTCCTCTGCCACCTACGACACGGAGCCGGTCGGGCTTGTCCAGGATCAGCGGGCATTCTTGAACGCCTGCCTGCGGATCGAGACCACACTCGGCCCCGAGGATCTGCTCTCCGCATGCAAGGCGGTCGAGGCAGAGCTCGGCCGGTCGGCCGCGATTCGTCACGGCCCGCGCGAGATCGACATCGACGTCCTGCTGCTGGCCGACCTGGAGCACTCCAGCTCCAGTCTTCGACTGCCCCACGCCCAGGTCAGCGTCCGGCGCTTCGTGCTGATCCCGCTGCTGGAGCTCGACTTCGACCTGGCCACCCCGGACGGTCAGCGTCTCAGCGACTGCCTCGCGCCACTGCCGGTCACGGGCGAGGACGTGCGCCGCGCCGGCGATCCGCTGCGGGTTTGACGCGCCGCGTGCCGTCGCGGCCGGGGTCGCCGGCGGTCAGGCCGCGGCGGGAGCAGGCAGAAGGTGAGCGGGGATGGAGCCCGGCGCGACGTTGCCGGGGTAGTCGGGGAACAGGCGCAGCGCCAGCTGGCCGGCCGGGTGCGCCTCGATGATCGGCCTGAGGTCGGCGAACGCCATCAGCAGACGCAGGCTGGTGGCGATCTGAAGGTCGGCGGCGTTCGGCTCGTCGGACCCGAGAACGCCCTCGTCGATCCAGGCGTCGACGCGACCCAGGAGATCGGGAAGCGAACGCAGGTCCTCGGGGTAGGTCGCGTCCGTGGCGTTGTTGGCCTTCATCTCGATGCGCGTCGCAACGGGGGCGATCGCCTTCAGGACCGGCCCTGGGAGCGGCGGCAGCTTCGAACCGTCCTGGAAGGTCTGCATCGCCTCGGGGTGGGCGCGGAAGGTCGGCCACAGCACGCGTCGCACGAGCGGCTGCAGGACCTCGTCGCCCCAGGCCTCGGCGGCCTCGACCTGCGCGCGCTCGGCGTCGTCGGCCGGGTAGAGCCGCGGCTCCGGGCGCAGCTCGTCGAGCCTGCGCATGATCGCGCGGGAGCCCGAGATCTTCTCCCCGTCGATCTTGATCGCAGGCACCGTGCGCTGCCCGAAGCGAAGACGCATGAAGGGCATGTGCATCGGCGGCGGCAGCTCGGTGACCTTGTAGGGGATGCCCTTGCGCTGCAGCGCAGACTCGACCGTCGTGCAGGGGTGCGAGCCGTGGACCACGTAGAGGCGAACGTTCATGCGCCGGATGCTACGCCTATCGATCTGCTCCCAGCCCTGCGAGTTCGTCGAGTGGGCCGGGCAGCCCAAGCGCGAGCGGCCGAAGCGGGCGCGCGCCGCGTAGGCTGCAGCGCCTGATGCTGCTGGTCGTCGACGTCGGCAACACGCAAACCCATTTCGGGACCTTTCGCGGCGCGGATCTCATCGAGCACTGGAGGTTCGCGACGGTGCGCGACTCGACCGCCGACGAGCTCGGAGCCGCGCTGCGCAACCTGCTCGAGCTTCGCGGCGTCCGGTTCGCCGACCTGGAGGCCTCGATCATGTCCAGCACGGTGCCCCAGCTCGAGCCCGAGTGGCTGGCGATGACGTCGCGCTACCTCGGTCACACGATGCTCTCGGTGGGGCCGCGGATGCGCACGGGTATGCCGATTCGCATCGACAATCCACACGAGCTCGGAGCGGATCGGCTGGTGAACGCGGTCGCGGCCCACGCGCAGCTCGGAGGGCCGTGCATCTCGGTCGACTTCGGCACGGCCGTCAACTACGACGTCGTGTCCGCGGCCGGCGAGTACCTCGGCGGGGCGATCGCGCCCGGGGTGGAGATCTCGATCGATGCGCTGACGGCCCGCGGCGCGAAGCTGCCGAGGATCGACCTCGTCAAGCCGCGCGCTGCGATCGGCAAGGGGACCGTCGAGGCGATCCGCTCCGGGATCATCTACGGCTTCGCGGCGCAGGTCGACGGCATGGTGAGGCGCATCCGCGAGGAGTTGGGCGGGAGCGCCGCGACGATCGCCACGGGCGGCCTGGCTGAGCACATCGTCCCCTACACGGAGACGATCGGGCAGGTCGACGACATGCTGACGCTGAAGGGCCTCAAGCTGCTTCACGAGCGCAGCGCAGCCTGACGCGGTCGTTACCGCGGGTACCCTCGGGGAGTGCCGCAGCCCCCGCTGACGCAGTCGTTCCAGATCGGCGACCTACGCGTTCCCAACCGCGTCGTGCTGGCGCCGCTTGCCGGCATCGGCAACTGGTTCGTGCGCCTTCAGGCCAAGCGCTTCGGTGCCGGGCTGGCGGTGAGCGAGATGGTCTCCAGCTTCGCGATTCATCATCGCAACGAGAAGACGATGACCGAGTTGCTGCGCATCCATCCCGACGAGCGTGTGGGCGGACCGGTGGCGATCCAGCTCTTCGGCCAGGAGCCCGCCGTGATGCGCTCGGCCGCCGAGGCCGTCGCCGAGTGCGGCGCCGACCTGATCGATCTCAACATGGGCTGTCCGGTTCCCAAGGTCTGCAAGACCGGCGCCGGCGCGGCGCTGATCAAGGACCCTGATACGGCCGTGGCGGTGGCCCGGGCCGCCGGGGAGGGCAGCGGGCTGCCGGTCACCGTCAAGCTGCGCTCAGGGGCCCGGACCGGTGAAACGGCCGGGTACGATCTCGCGCGGCGGCTCGTGGAGGAGGCGGGCGTGGCTGCGATCGCCTTCCATCCGCGCTCGGCCCAGGTGCATCACAAGGGAAAGCCGGACTACGAGCTGGCGGCGCGGCTCGTCCAGGCGCTGCCCGTGCCCGTGATCCTCTCCGGCGGCCTGCGGGACCGCGATACGACGCTGAGGGCGTACGAGCAGACGGGAGCGGCGGCGGTCATGCTCGCACGCGGAGCGCTCGGCAACCCGTGGCTGTTCGGCGAGCTGCTGGGCACCCGCGACAGCGCGCCGTCGCGTGAGGAGATCCACCAGGAGCTCGACTGGGTCCTCGCCAGAGCGGTCGAGCATCTCGGAGCCGCGCGCGCGGCGCGCTATCTGCGCAAGTTCTACCCCTGGTACCTGGATCGGCTCGGCGCCTCCAAGAGCGATCAGGAGCGCTTCCAGAGAAGCTCGTCGATCGCCGAGGCACGCGCGCTGCTCGATTGCCTGGAACCCGCTCGCGCGGCCGCCTGAAACCCGGCTTCCCACCCGGCTGGCCGGTGTCCGACAGGGGGCTGAGGGGCGTCGGCCGAGCCTCCGAAAACGCGACGGACGGTCGCTATACTGCCGCGCTCGCCGGACGCCCCTCCATCAGAGAGCACGCATGCCCAAGGACGTAATCCTCACCCCAGATGGACTCGAGAAGCTCACGGAGGAGCTGGAGACGCTGCGCAACGATCGCCGCCGCGAGGTCGCCGAGCGGATCAAGGAGGCGCGTGAGTTCGGCGACATCTCCGAGAACTCCGAGTACGACGACGCCAAGAACGAGCAGGCGATGCTCGAGGCGCGGATCGCGCAGCTCGAGGAGCGTCTCAGCGCCGCCCAGGTGATCGACGCCGCCGACATCTCGACGGACGCCGTGCAGGTCGGCTCGATCGTGCATGTGAAGGACGAGAAGACCGGGAAGTCGCAGAAGTTCACGATCGTCGGGTCGGCCGAGGCCGACCCGGGCGCGCAGCGCCTCTCCAACGAGTCGCCGGTCGGCAAGGCGCTGATCGGGCGCAAGCGCAACGAGATCGTTTCGGTGCAGGTACCGCGCGGCCCGGCCCGCAAGCTGAAGATCACCAAGATCGACGTCGGGCTCTGAGCCGGTCAAGCCGCTCGATGGGGGCGTCGTCACCCGCGCGGCGCGGCACCCACCGGCCGCCTGCGCGATGATGCGGCCCGCGTGAGCGACCAGCCCGTCCAGCCCGAGATCTCCGAGCTACTCGCGACGCGCCGCGCGAAGCTCGAGCGCCTGCGCGAGCAGGGCGTCGACCCCTTCCCGCACGTATTCGCGGGAGTGACGCCGGTGGCCGAGGTCGCCGCCCGCTGGGAGGAGCTCGAGCCGGGCGCGGAGACGGAGATGTCCTATCGCGTCGCCGGCCGGATCGCGGCGCGTCGCGGACAGGGCAAGATGGCGTTCGTCGACCTCGTCGATCGCTCCGGGCGCCTGCAGCTACAGGCGCGTCTGGACGTGCTGGGTGAAGAGCTGATGACCCGCCTGCTCGACCTCGATCTCGGCGATCTGGTCGGGATCGACGGCATCGTCTTCCGCAGCAGGCGAGGCGAGCTGACGCTTCGCGTCGACGATCTCACGGTCCTCGCCAAGAGCCTTCGGCCGCCTCCCGACAAGCATCACGGGCTGACCGACGTCGAGACGCGCTTCCGTCGTCGTGAGCTGGACCTGATCGCCAACGACGACACACGAGCGACCTTCATCACGCGGGCGCGGGCGATCAGCACGGTGCGCCGCTATCTCGACGACGAGGGCTTCCTGGAGGTCGAGACCCCTGTTCTGCAGCCGCTCTACGGCGGTGCGGCGGCGCGCCCGTTCGTGACGCACCACAACGAACTGGATCGCGACCTGTACCTGCGCATCGCCACCGAGCTGTACCTGAAGCGCTGCGTCGTCGGAGGCCTCGAGCGCGTGTACGAGCTCGGCAAGGACTTCCGCAACGAGGGCGTGTCGTTCAAGCACAACCCCGAGTTCACGATGGTCGAGTGGTACGAGGCCTACGCCGACTACGAGGACGAGATGCGCCGCGTCGAGACGCTCGTCAGCACCGTCGCGAGCCGCCTGCGGATACGAGGGCGAGATCGACTTCTCGCCGCCGTGGCGCCGGGTGACGCTGCGCGATGCGATTCTCGAGCGCTCGGGCATCGACATCCGCGCCCGCAGCGATCGCGACTCGCTGGCCGCGGCGATCGAGGCGTCGCCCGATGTCGACCTGCCGACCGCCGACGTGAGCTGGCCGGCGCTGGTCGATGACCTTCTCAGCAAGTACGTGGAGCCTCACATCACGGACCCGGTCTTCGTCGTCGACTACCCGACCGACCTCTCGCCTTTCGCCAAGGACCACCGCAGCGAAGCAGGTCTCGTCGAGCGCTTCGAGGCGTTCTGCTCGGGGATGGAGATCGCCAACGCCTTCACCGAGCTCAACGACCCCGACGAGCAGCGGCGCCGCTTCGATGCCCAGCAGCGCCTCGCGCTCGGCGGTGACGCGGAGGCCCAGCCCTACGACGAGGTCTTCGTCGAGGCGCTCGAGCAGGGCATGCCTCCGACCGGGGGCGTCGGCCTGGGGATCGACCGGCTCGTGATGCTGATGACCGGGAAGCGATCGATCCGCGAGGTCGTGCTGTTCCCGGCGATGCGGGACTGAGGTGGTGTCCGCGGTTCCCGCCCGCTGCGACGTGGTCGTCGTAGGCGCCGGGATCGTCGGGCTGGCCACCGCGCGCGAGCTGCTCCTGCGCCGCCCCGGATCCAGCGTCGTAGTGCTCGAGCGCGAGCAGCGGATCGCCGCGCACCAGACCTCGCACAACAGCGGTGTCATTCACGCGGGGCTGTACTACGAGCCCGGTTCGCTGAAGGCTCGGCTGTGCGTCGAGGGCGCGCGCGACCTCTACTCGTACTGCGAGCACGCGGCGATCAGGCACGAGCGCTGCGGCAAGCTGATCGTGGCGACCTCGGCGGCTGAGGTGGCGCGCCTCGATGATCTGGAGCGTCGCGCTGCGGCGAACGGTGTTCGTGTGCGGCGCCTGACGGGCGCGGGCATCGCCGACGTCGAGCCTGCCTGCCGGGGTCTCTCGGCGCTGCACGTCGAGGACACCGGCGTCGTCGACTTCGGCGAGGTCGCGGGCGCGCTCGCCCGCGACGTGGTGCAGGCGGGCGGGCTGGTCGCGACCGGGCGCGAGGTCCGGGGCGCTGTCGAGCGGGGTGCCGGGGTGGAGGTCCGCCACGGAGCGGGCGACACGCTCGTAGCGGGCCGCCTGATCGCCTGCGCGGGGGCGTGGTCGGACCGGCTCGCGGTCGCGTCGGGAGCGTCACCAGACCCGCGCATCGTGCCGTTCCGAGGCGCCTACGCCGAACTGCGCGGCGACCGGGCGCCGCTCGTGAGGGCGCTGATCTACCCCGTTCCCGACCCGCGGTTGCCGTTCCTCGGTGTTCATCTGACGCGAGGCGTCGACGGCGTCGTGCGCGTCGGTCCGACGGCGCTGATGGCGGGTGCCCGCGACGCCTACGCGCTGCACCGGCTGCGCGCGGGCGATCTGGCCTCGACTCTCGGGTGGCCGGGAACCTGGCGGATGGCACGTCGCTGGTGGCGCACGGGCGCACACGAGATGCGGCTGGCCGCGAGCCGCCGCGGCCTTGCGCGGGCCGCTGCGCGCTTCGTGCCGGGCATCACGGCGGCGGACCTGGGTCCCGGCCATTCCGGTGTTCGCGCCCAGGCGCTGGCCCGCGACGGTCATCTGGTCGACGACTTCGCCGTATCGGAGACAGGCGCCTGCCTGCACGTCCGGAACGCCCCTTCGCCGGCGGCCACGTCGGCGCTTGCGCTTGCCCGCCTGATCGCCGACCGCGCCGCGCTCTGAGGGCGGCGGGACGCCGGTGTGGCCTCGAGTCGCCGCCGCGCGCCGCAGGAAACCGCGCTGCGAGCGGGAACCCCGCCGGAATGTGCGATTCGGTGCGGGGTTGGCAGACAAAGCCCGTTGATAGGATGTGCCATGCCGCCTGCTCACCACCCGTCGACTCATCCGATCGGCCCGTACGGCCGAAGACGAGGATGAGGCGCGGGATGTCAGCGACCCCCGAGCCGTCACAGAGCAGCTAGGCCCGACCACAGACGACAGACACAGGACCACCGCAACGACCGACTGCCAGGCCCCTCGTCAACGGCAGGAAGGACCGAAAACAGATGTTCGAGCGATTCACCGAACGTGCCCGTCAGGTCGTCGTCCTGGCTCAGGAAGAGGCGCGGACGCTCAAGCACAACTACATCGGCACCGAGCACATCCTGCTCGGGCTGCTGCGCGAGGAGGAGGGCCTTGCGGCCCGCGTCCTGGAGAGCCTCGACATCACCGTCGAGCGTGTGCGCGCACAGGTCGTTCGCATCGTCGGCTCTGGTGAGGAAGTCACCTCCGGCCAGATCCCCTTCACGCCGCGTGCCAAGAAGGTCCTCGAGCTCGCGCTGCGCGAGGCGCTCAGCCTCGGTCACAACTACATCGGGACCGAGCACATCCTGCTGGGGCTGGTGCGCGAGAACGAGGGCGTAGCGGCGCGCATCCTGCTCGACTTCGACGCCGACTCGGACAAGATTCGCAATGAGGTCATCCGCATGCTGTCCGGTCCCGGCGGGCGCCGTCAGGGCGCCGGCGCCGGCGCGGGCGCCCAGGGCCAGGGCTCGGCGCAGCAGGGCGAGGGCAAGAAGTCCTCGAAGCTGCTCGACCAGTTCGGCCGCAACCTGACCAAGCTCGCCGCAGAGGGCAAGCTCGACCCGGTGGTCGGGCGCGAGACCGAGATCGAGCGGATCATGCAGATCCTCTCGCGCCGCACGAAGAACAACCCCGTCCTGATCGGCGAGCCCGGGGTCGGCAAGACCGCGGTCGTCGAGGGTCTCGCGCAGCGGATCACCAACGCCGACGTGCCTGAGCTGCTGAAGGGCAAGCAGATCTACACCCTCGACCTGGCGGCGCTCGTCGCGGGCTCGAAGTACCGCGGCGAGTTCGAGGAGCGCCTGAAGAAGGTGATGAAGGAGATCACCCAGCGGGGCGACATCATCCTGTTCATCGACGAGCTGCACAACCTTGTCGGCGCGGGTGCCGCCGAGGGTGCGATCGACGCTGCCTCCATCCTCAAGCCCGCACTTGCGCGCGGCGAGCTCCAGACGATCGGAGCCACGACGCTCGACGAGTACCGCAAGTACCTGGAGCGTGACAGCGCGCTCGAGCGCCGTTTCCAGCAGATCCGCGTCGAGCAGCCGTCGATCGAGGAGACCGTGCAGATCCTCGAGGGGCTGCGCGATCGCTACGAGCAGCACCACAAGGTCGAGATCACCGACGATGCCCTTCAGGCGGCATCAGAGCTCGCCGACCGCTACATCTCCGACCGTCAGCTTCCCGACAAGGCGATCGACCTCATCGACGAGGCCGCGTCGCGCATGCGCATCAAGTCGATGACCGCGCCGCCCGTCTATCGCGAGCTCGAGGAGGACATCGAGCGCACTCGCCGCGAGAAGGAGACGGCGATCGAGGATCAGGAGTTCGAGAAGGCCGCCTCGCTGCGAGACGACGAGCGCAAGCTCACCCAGAAGAAGCGCGAGCTGGAGGACCAGTGGCGCGCCGGCGAGGGCGACGGCCCGCGGCCGGCCATCGGCGAGGAGGAGATCGCCGACATCGTCTCGATGTGGACCGGCATCCCGGTGTTCAAGCTCACGGAGGCCGAGACGGCGAAGCTCATGCGCATGGAGGAGGAGCTCCACAAGCGCGTAATCGGGCAGGCCGCCGCGGTCGAGGTCGTCTCGAAGGCGATCCGCCGCTCGCGTGCCGGGTTGAAGGATCCCAAGCGCCCGACCGGCTCATTCATCTTCCTCGGCCCCTCCGGCGTCGGCAAGACCGAGTTGGCCCGGACACTCGCCGAGTTCCTCTTCGGGGACGAGGACGCGATGGTCCGCATCGACATGTCCGAGTACATGGAGAAGCACGCCGTGTCGCGGCTCGTCGGATCGCCTCCGGGCTACATCGGCTATGACGAGGGCGGTCAGCTCACCGAGGCGGTGCGGCGCAAGCCGTACTGCGTCCTGCTGCTCGACGAGATCGAGAAGGGCCATCCGGACGTCTTCAACATCCTGCTGCAGATCCTCGAGGACGGGCGCCTGACCGACTCACAGGGTCGCACCGTCGACTTCCGTCACGCGATCGTGATCATGACCTCGAACATCGGGGCCCAGGAGATCGCCCGCAACACGCCTCTGGGCTTCGCCGTCAGCGACGACGAGACGGGCATCACGTACGAGGACATGAAGACGCGGATCACGGGCGAGCTGAAGAAGGTCTTCCGCCCGGAGTTCCTCAACCGCATCGACGACGTCATCGTCTTCCACAAGCTGCAGAAGGACGAGATCAAGACGATCGTCGAACTGCTGCTGTTGCGCGTCCGCGGCTCGCTCGCGGAGCGTGAGCTGCAACTCGAGCTCAGCGAGGAGGCGAAGGACTTCCTCGTCGAGAAGGGCTGGGACCCGTCGATGGGTGCGCGACCGCTGCGCCGCGCGATCCAGCGCTACATCGAGGATCCGCTGGCGGACTTCGTGCTGCGCTCTGAGCTGCCCCCGGGGGCGACCGTGATCGTCGAGCCCGCGCCCGAGGGCGACGACCGCGACGTGATCCTGACCGTCGTTAAGCCGGACAAGATTCCCGCCGCGGTCGGTGGCGGCGACGGCGACGAGCCCGACGAGGTGCAGGCCGGCGAACCGCCGGACGACGAGCCCGAAGCCTGAACGAACGACGAAGGGCCGCCGCCGGCGGCCCTTCGCGTCCCCCCGTCCGCGCGGGTCAGCCGGTGAACCGCGGCGGTGTGTTCCGCTGTACGCAGCGGAAGCCGGTAACGCGAAGCGTGCGACTCGTGCGCCCGCCGGTGAACTGAACGATGGCGGTGACGCGCTGCACGCGTCCTCCGCTCGTGCGCAGCGTCCTCCGGACGAGACGCTGGCCGCGCTTGACGGTTACGCGCTTGACCTGTCGTCCGTTGAGCCGGAAGGTGACCCGCCGCATCGCGCTGCCGCGCACGTCGACGCGCAGCGACCTGGTGCGCAGGCAGCCCGGGCGGATGCGCGCGGTGGCGCTGCCGCGACGCGGTGTCCGCGGCGTGACATCCATGCGCGAGGGGGTCGTGCCCGTGACCTTCGGTGGGGCGGCGACCGCCTGGCCGGGCGTCGTGGTCGTCACGGTCTGTGCGGGCGTGGTCACGGTCTCGCCGGGTGTCGTCGTCGTGACGGTCTCAGCGGGTGTCGTCGTGGTGACCGTTTCAGTGACGGTCGTCGTGGGCGGCGGCTTCTTGTCGACGTCGAGACAGAACGTGATCCGGGTGATGCTCTGGTACCCGCCCTTGTCCTTGCTCGGGCCGTGCAGTCCCGTCGCCGCGGAGACCGCGGGCTCGTAGGAGTAGACGTTTCCTCCGTCGCGGCCCTTGACGATCACGCCGCTGACGCCGAGCGGCTCCGAGCCTCTGGTCGCGCTCCAGTCGAAGGTGTGGGCGCTCGTGTCGACTCCTGAGACGACGAACGTGACCCCTGTCCAGAACTCATCACCGGGAGGAGCCACCGTCACGCCGGTCGTGGCCGACGTCCATTCGCCTGCGAGCTTGGACTCGTCAACGTCGCCGATCGTGAACGCGTAAGGGGTCTCCGCCGGGCAGACCTTCGATGACGGCGGTGGCGGCGGCGGTGGTGGTGGCGGCGGCGGTGGCGGTGGTGGTGGTGGTGGTGGTGGTGGTGACGTGCAGTCGTCGCCGGAGTCGTTGGCGTCTCCCTTGTCCCAGCCCTTGTCCTTCTTCCAGCCCTTGTCCTTCTTCCAGCCCTTGTCCTTCTTCCAGCCCTTGTCCTTGGTCTTCTCCTTGTCCGCGGGGCACGCGGTCCCTTCGTCGCCCCCGTGGTCGCCCCCTCCGGCAGGCTTCTCGGGGCCCTTCAGGCAGAACGTGATCTGGTTCAGGCCGTAGTAGCGGTCGCCCTTGTTGACGGGGGCGTGCAGGCCGCCGTCCGACGATGCCTGTGGGCTGTACGTGTAGACGTTTGCGTTCGGCCCGCCCTTGACGATGACGCTGTCGATTCCGAGCGGCCGGCCGCCCTTGGCCGCGGCCCAACTGAACGTGTGAGCGCGGGTGCTCACGGACGAGATCGTGAACGTGACGCCGGTCCAGAAATCGTCGCCCGCCGGCGTGGCAGCCGCCTTCGCCGAGGCGGAGGTCCACACGCCCTCCAACTGAGACTCGCTGACGTTGTCGATCTTCAGCGAGTACGGCGCGCCGGCGGGACAATTCGGCGTGCCGGGCTGCAGGACCGGCCTGACGTTCGAGGAGCCCGTGGCGCCGAGCGGCGCTGCGATTGCGGCTATCGCGCAGAGGGCGGCGATTGCGAGCGGGCCGAGAACGCTCCGGCGGCGGGATGTTGGACGCATGAGCGTCGTATTGAACCGAAATCGCGGCTCAACGGCGGGTGATCTGCGTTAAGCGGTTAAACGGTGCGTCAAGCGGCGTCCGAAGATGTCGCGAAATGGCCGCTGCGCTGCGCAGGTTGCCCAGCATGCCTGGACGAATGTTCTAGTCGCGATCGGCTGCTCGGAACGGGGGCGGTCGCCCCGCCCGCAGCCGGTCGCATTCTCAGGAGGAACCCACGAGCAGCGAGAATCCGTACACCAGACACGATGCGCTGGGCTGGTTGCGGCCGTCCTGGCGCACTACACCTTCAACCAGAGTGTTGGTGCCACGGCGCTCGATGTGGAGCGTGAACGGACGCGAGCCGGAGATCGTGAACTCGTGGATCACGCCGTTCGGAAGGGGTACGACCGTGGCACCGGAACTCTCCACCTGGCGCATCAGATTGATGGTCTCGCCAGACGTGTTTGCGAGCGTGATCGTGGTCGCAGGGTCGAGTCGCCCCACGATCCCGTTCTCGTCACGGCAGGTCGCGGTGAGCGCGCCGACCCCGGGCACCGATCCGATCTTCAGCGGCACGAGCGCTCCGTTGTCCACGACGCTGAGCGCGCGACCGAACGTCGCCGACCTGCCGCGCACGAGTTCCGGCAGGTCGAGATACCTGGCGGCGAGGCGGCCCTTGGCGGCGCCGGTCCGCTGCGTCGCGACCAGTTTGCCCGCGGCGGACCGGAGCTTGGCCCCGGAGGCGACGGCGCTCTTGCCGTCGACGGCGCCGGCGTTGCGGGCGTAGTTCACCGCGGCGACCGCGGTCCCCGAGAGCGCTACGACGAGCGCCACGCAGGCGACGATCATCGCGGGAGACGGCAGTCTGGGCTTCATGGGTTCTCCTCCGCAGAGAACGTAGGGTGCGGAACACGAGACACGAGACCGGCCCGGAAGGCTCGCAGCGATGCCAGACAGACCCCGCGAAGACGTCGTGATCAAAGTGCGCGCCGACGGCCCGTACAAGGTCACCGGCCCGGTCGTGCTCACGGACGCGGACAACCGGCCGCTGCCGGCACCCGAGGGCCCGCTGGCGTTGTGCCGTTGCGGGCGCTCGCGGACCAAGCCCTACTGCGATCGTTCCCACCGGACGGCGCCGGGAAGCACGAAGGCGATTCACGCCGGGCTGCCGGCCCCGGCCGAGGGAGAGCCTTACCTGCCCGGCCCGGTGTTCGCCGCTCCGTACCACTTCAGCGGGGACGCCGAAGGCCGGTCCGAGCCCTCCTATGGACGCGACGCGAACCCGACCTGGGTGCGCTGGGAGGCCGCGCTGGCCGAGCTGGAAGGCGGCGAGGCCGTGGCGTTCTCGTCGGGCATGGCCGCGATAACCGCGGTGCTGCTGACCACGCTCGGCCCCGGTGACGTGCTCGTCGCGCCGACCGACGGCATCTACACCGTGCGGACGCTCGCGCGCGAGCATCTGGAGCCGATCGGCGTCGAGGTGCGGCTGGTGCCGACCGACGACGGCGCGGTGCGTGCCGCGCTCGAGGGCGCGAAGCTGCTCTGGCTCGAGTCGCCGAGCAACCCAATGCTCGACGTCGCCGACATCGCGGCGCTCGCCGATCTCGCACGGTCGGGCGGAACTCTCGTGGCCGTCGACAACACTCTCGCCACCCCGCTGCGCCAGCGTCCGATCGAGCTCGGCGCGCACTTCTCGGTGGCGAGCGCGGCCAAGCAGCTCACCGGCCACAGCGACCTCGTTCTTGGTCACGTCGCGGCCTGCGAGCCGAGCCTGGCAGCCGGGATTCGAGCCTGGCGCACCACGACGGGCGCGATCCCGGGTCCGTTCGAGACCTGGCTGGCGCACCGCTCGCTCGCCACCCTCGGGCTGCGCGTCGAGCGTCAGGAGCAAAACGCGCAGGCGCTCTCGGCGCTGCTGGGCGATCGCGACGGCGTCACAGACGTGCGCTGGCCGGGGCTCGGCTGCGTCGTCTCATTCGACCTGGGCTCCGCGGCCCGCGCGCAGGCCTTCCTGGGAGCGTGCCGGATGCTCGCGGAGGCGACGAGTTTCGGCGGCGTGCACTCCAGCGCCGAACGACGGGCGCGCTGGGGCGGTGACGCGGTCTCTCCTGGTCTGATCCGGCTCAGCACCGGCTGCGAGGATCCCGCTGACGTGCTCGCCGATGTCGCGCAGGCGCTCGACCACGCACTGGCCGACTGACCGCAGGCGCAGGGAACCGGCCGCGCCTGTGCCGGGGCGAAGCCGTCGGCAACGCCCCCTACGCTCGCAGGGATGGCCCGACCGGACACAGTCTTCGTATGCGCGGCCTGCGGGCACGTCGCCGCCAAGTGGCACGGGCAGTGCCCGTCGTGCGCGCAGTGGAACTCGCTCGCCGAGGAGCGGCCGCCGGCGCGCCCATCCGGCCGCGCCGCCGGGCCCCGGCGAACGCGCACAAACAGCGGTGCCGCGCCGCCGCGCCTCCGTGACGTCGAGACCGACAGGGCGCCGCGGCTCGCCACCGGCGTCGGCGAGCTTGACCGTCTGCTCGGCGGCGGCCTCGTCCCAGGTTCGCTCGTGCTGCTCGGGGGCTCGCCCGGGATCGGGAAGTCGACGCTCACCACGATGGTCCTGGGCCTGTTGGAGCAGGCGGGGAGATCGACGCTCTACGTCAGCGGCGAGGAGTCGGCGGCGCAGATCCGCCTGCGCGCCGAGCGGCTCGAGCGCGGCGCTGCGCCGGGGTCGCTCGACGTTCCCGTGCTCGCCGAGACCGATCTGGATGCGGTGCTCGCCGTTCTCGACGCGCAGCGGCCCGACGTCTGCGTGATCGACTCCGTGCAGACCCTGGCAGCGGCTGACCTCACAGGAGCCGCCGGCACAGTCGGACAGGTGCGCGAGGTCGCGACGCGCGTCATGGACGTCGCCAAGCGCAGCGGTACGGCCGTGTTGCTGGTCGGGCACGTGACAAAGGACGGAGCGCTCGCAGGGCCTCGCGTCCTCGAGCATCTTGTCGATGCCGTGCTCCAGTTCGAGGGCGAGCGCGAGCGCACCTACCGCACGCTGCGAGCCCTGAAGAACCGCTTCGGGTCGACCAACGACGTCGGCGTCTTCGAGATGCGGGACGGAGGGCTCGTCGAAGTGCTCGACGCGAGCGCGCGCTTCGTCGCCGAGGCGACCCGCGCACCCGGCAGCGTCGTGCTCGCAGCCATGGAGGGCTCGCGACCGCTGCTCGTCGAGGTTCAGGCGCTCGTGTCGCCCAGCGAGCTCGTCCCGCCGCGCCGTGTCTGCAACGGCATCGATCGCAATCGCCTCGCGCTCGTGCTGGCCGTCCTCGCGCGGCACGCAGGCCTGTCGACGGGCAGCGCTGACGTCTTCGTCAACGTCGTCGGCGGCGTTCGAATCGACGAGCCCGGAGCCGATCTCGCGGTCGCCCTGGCCGTCGCCAGCGCTGCCCGCGGCGTCGTGGCCGGCGGCGACACACCGACTCCGCCGGCCGCCTTCGGAGAGATCGGGCTCACGGGCGAGCTGCGCTCGGTCGCTCATCACGATCGGCGCGCCGAGGAGGCCTCGAAGTTCGGTCTCGCGCAGATCGTCTCCCCCGAGTGCGCCCCCACGCTCCGCGACGCGCTGCGGCTGGCGCTCGAGCTGCGACCGGCCGCCGCTCCGCGCGCCGCCTGACGCCGACGCGGACGCGCGCTCCCAACGCGTCCATCAGCACTCGGAAATCGGGCAGGCGCTGGTAGAATAGGCCTCGATGGCGCACCGGAGCGGCGATGACCTCACCGATCTGGAAAGTCGCCAGGAGCCTCGTCTGGTGAAGTCCCTGGAGATGGTCGCGCCCGGGACGGCGCTGCGTGAAGGGATCGACAACGTCGTCCACGCTCGCACCGGCGGCCTCGTCGTGATCGGTGATCCCGATGACCTAACCCACCTGTTCTCGGGCGGGATCAAGCTCGACATCGACTACTCGCCCGCCTTTCTCTACCAGGTGGCGAAGATGGACGGCGCGATCGTTCTGAGCGCGAACGCGACGAAGATCCAGATGGCGAACGTCCAGCTGATGCCGGATCCGACGATCCTCTCGTTGGAGACCGGGACGCGCCACCGCACGGCCGAGCGCGTCAGCAAGCAGACGGACGCGCTCGTGATCGCGGTGTCCGCACGCCGCGACGTCGTCTCGCTCTACGTGGACGGGGCGAAGTACATCCTCGAGGACATCCCGACCGTGCTCGCGAAGGCCAACCAGGCGCTCGCGACGCTCGACAAGTACCGCGCTCGTCTCGACCAGGTGTCGACGCGCCTCACGGCGCTCGAGTTCGAGGGCGGCGCGACGCTCCATGACGTCCTGACGGTGCTGCAGCGCTCTGAGCTGGTGACGCGCATGGCGGTCGAGATCGAGCGGTACATCGTCGAGCTCGGCACCGAGGGCAGGCTCATCGAGATGCAGCTCGAGGAGACGATGGTCGGCACCGCATCTGACAAGGCCGCGCTCGTCCACGACTACCTCGCCGATCTCGGCGACGACGCCTTCGCCCAGGCGCTCGACCAGCTTGCCAGGCTCCCGCATCAGGACCTGCTCGACTTCGGCCGCATCGCCGAACTGCTCGGTTACGACCGCAAGCTGAACACACTCGACTTCCCGGTTTCGCCGCGCGGGTTCCGCATCCTGGGACGCATTCCGCGCCTGCCGAAGATCGTCGTCGCAAGCATCGTCAAGTCCACGGGTGGGCTCGATGATCTGCTGGCGACCTCGGATGACGATCTCGAGGCGATCGAGGGCGTGGGCGAGATCCGCGCCAAGGACATCCGCGAAGGCCTGCGGAGACTGCAGGAGATCAATCTCTTCGATCGATACCTGCAGACATGAGCGCCCTGGGCGGCGCAAGGCGGTCGGTCGGGGAATCGACCGCCCCAAGGGACGGCTGCGGGTCATGACGCCCGCGCCGCTGACAAAGGAGGACACCATTCCGACGGACAGCGAAGATCTAATCGAAGAGATCGAGGTCGTGCTCGAGCACATCGAGTTCGAGTGCGGTGACAACGTCGTATACCCGCATCACGGTGCGGGGCAGGTCCTCAAGAAGGAATCGCGCACGATGTTCGGCCAGGAGCGCGTCTACCTGGAGATCAAGATCCTGCACAACGACATGACGGTGATGGTGCCCTCCGAGAACGCCGCCAAGGCGGGGCTCCGGCGCGTGATCGATGAGGAGACCGTCAAGAAGGTCCTCGCGGTGCTCAGCGATGAGGTCTCGGAGATGCCGAAGAACTGGAACCGGCGTTTCAAGCACAACCGCGACAAGATCAAGACGGGCGACATCTACGAGCTCGCCGAAGTCGTGCGCAACCTTGCCGTGCGCGAGCACCAGAAGGGGCTCTCGACAGGCGAGAAGCAGATGTTCACGCGCGCCAAGAAGATCCTCGCCTCCGAGCTGATGTACGCGCTCGAGATGGACGAGGAAGAGGCGGAGGCACACCTCGACAACCTGCTGGCCGAGTCCGCAGGGGCGAAGGTCTGACGCAAGTGGCCGTTGGCGGGGCGTGCGCGCCCCGCCTCGGGCCGCTCGCGTGCGAGCGGGACATGGCGGTTGCCCTGGTTGTGGCGGCGGGAAGGGGTGAGCGCCTGGGTGCAGCCGGGCCGAAGGCGCTCGTCGAACTGGCCGGCCGGCCGATGCTCGACTGGAGCCTCGACGCGCTGCGCGGGAGCCCGGGCATCGAGCGCGTCGTCATCGCGCTGCCTGAGGGCGTGGCGCTCGAGGGCGCCACGCCGGCGGACACGATCGTCGTAAGCGGCGGAGCGGAACGTTCGCACTCGGTGCGCAACGCGCTGGCCGCGGCCGGGACGGCGCAGGTGGTGGTCGTCCATGACGCCGCTCGCCCGCTGCTGACGGCCGCGCTGGTCCGCGACTGCCTCGAGGCTCTCGACGAGGGTGACGGCTGGGATGCGGCGATCGCTGCGGCGCCCGTCGCCGACACGATCAAGCGAGCACCCGATGGCTATGCCGTGACGGAGACGCTCCGTCGCGATCAGCTCTGGTCGGTGCAGACGCCGCAGGTCTTCCGACGCGCCGCGCTGGAGCGGGCGCTCGGGCGACCCGACGCGGAACTCGCGGCCGCGACCGACGATGCGATGCTCGTCGAGCGCGACGGTGGCCGTGTGCGGATAGTGCCGGCGCCGGCCGAGAACCTGAAGGTGACCACGCGCGTCGATCTGGCGCTCGCGGAGATGCTGCTGGCGAAGCGGGGGTCCGGTTGCTGACCGACTACCACGTCCACCTGCGCGAGGACGGGCCCGACACGCCACCTGAGCGCTGGTTCACCCAGGCCAATGCCGAGGCCTACCGGGCGGCCGCCACGGAGCGGGGGATCGCGGAGCTCGGGGTCAGTGAGCACGTCTACCGCTTCCGCCAGGCGCTCGACGTCTGGGACAGCCCGCTGTGGCGCGAGTTCGCACTCGACGACCTCGACGCCTACTGCGAGTTCGTGCGTGAGCAGACCGACCTGCGCCTGGGCATCGAGGCCGACTTCGTGCCCGGCCGCGAGGATCGGATGGCGTCGTTGCTCGATGGCCGCGACTGGGACTACGTGGTCGGCTCGATCCACTTCGTCGGCGACTTCGCCCTGGACCACGAGGAATACGACATCTGGGGCAGCGGGCAGTCGCCCGATCGGATCTGGGCGACCTACTTCGAGTGGCTGGGCGAGCTCGCTCGGAGCGGCCAGTTCGACGTGCTGGCCCACCCGGACCTGGTCAAGCACTGGGGCGGACGGCGGCCGTCGCCGGACGGAGACCTGCGCCGCTTCTATGAGCTGGCGATGGACGGCATCGCAGAGTCGGGGATCGCCGTCGAGGTCTCGACCGCCGGCCTTCGCAAGCCGGTCGGCGAGATCTATCCGGATCGTGCATTCCTGGAGATGTGCGTCGACGCCGGCAACCCGGTTTCGCTCTCGAGTGACGCCCATCATGCGGAGAATCTCGGCTACGGCTACGACCAGGCGCTCGCGTTGCTCGCGGAGGTCGGCGTGAGCGAGATCGCCGTCTTCGAGCACCGCCGGCGCCGACTCGAGCCGGTCGGCGCGACGTGAGCGCTTCGCGCGGCGCCGCGGCGCACGGCAGAATCCGCGGCAGATGAGCGAAATGCGTACGGGAATCGGCTGGGATTCGCACCGTCTGGTGTCGGGGCGGCCCCTCATCCTCGGCGGCGTGCGGATCGAGCACGACCTCGGCCTCGACGGGCATTCCGATGCCGACGTGCTCACCCACGCCGTGATCGACGCGCTCCTGGGCGCCGCCGGACTCGACGACATCGGCGCTCACTTCCCGGATACCGACCCTCGCTGGCGCGACGCGGACTCGATCGAACTCCTGCGAGCCGCGACGGCTCTGGTCGCGCAGCGCAGCCTGCGGGTCGGCAACGTCGACTCGACGATCATGATGGAACGCCCGAAGCTCGGTCCGAGACGCGCAGAGATGCGCGAGCGGCTGGCCACGGCGCTCGACATCGACACGGGCCTCGTCAACGTCAAGGCGACGACCGGCGAGGGCATGGGCTTCGTGGGGCGAGGTGAGGGCGTCGCCGCGCTCGCCGTCGTGGTGCTGCACGGGGACTGACGGCGCCCGAATCAGCCGCTGCCCGGCGGGCGTCGCGAAAGGGATCCGCCAATCGCTCGCGTAGATTGCGGCCTGTGCGAACGATCCGCCTGCACGACACTCGCCGCGGCGCTGTGGTCCCGCTCGAGCCGCGCGATCCGGGCCGCGTCGGCATCTACGCATGCGGGCCGACGGTCTACAACCGGATCCACATCGGTAACGCGCGGCCGTACGTCGTCTACGCCCAGCTGAAGCGATTCCTCGAGCACGAGGGCTACGCGGTGACGCTCGTCGTCAACGTGACCGACGTCAACGACAAGATCTACGACGCCGCACGGCTCCTGGGAATCCCCAGTGCCCAGCTTGCGCGCGAGATGACGGCGGCCTATGTCGCCGACACGGACGGGCTCGGGCTCGGTCGCCCGGATCACGAGCCGCTCGCGGGCGAGACGATCGGCCCGATCGTCGACCTGATCGGCGCTCTGATCGAGAACGGCAGCGCCTATGAGGCCGGTGGAGACGTCTACTTCCGCGTGCGCAGTGATCCGCGCTATGGCGAGATCTCACACCGCACGCTCGACGCGATGGACCAGGGCGAGGGGGTGGAGGGGGCCCACCTGAAGGAGGACCCGATGGACTTCGCGCTCTGGAAGGCGACGAAAGAGGGCGAGGACACCGCCTGGGACGCACCGTGGGGGCGCGGGCGGCCGGGCTGGCACATCGAGTGCTCGGCGATGGCCGAGGAACTGCTCGGCGTCGGGTTCGACATCCACGGCGGCGGCAACGATCTCGTCTTCCCGCACCACGAGAACGAGGCGGCGCAGACGCGGATGGCGCGCGGGGCCGAACTGGCCGCGATCTGGATGCACAACGGGATGCTCCAGATGGGCGACGAGAAGATGGCCAAGAGCGTCGGCAACATCGCGCTGTTGGGCGACGTACTCGATCGCTGGGGGCGCGACGCGGTCGTGCTGTTCTTCGTCTCCGGCCACTACCGTCAGCCGCTGCGGTTCGCGGACGAGTCGCTGACGCAGGCGCAGGCCGGTGTGCGGCGCCTGCGGGAGGCTGGGCGCCATCTCGTGGCAGGCGCTTCACCCCCAGAGCTCGCCGGCCACCGCGAGCGCTTCTTCGATGCGCTCGCCGACGACTTCAACACGCCGCGGGCGCTCGCAGAGGTCTGGGGCTGGGTCGGCGAGGCCAACAAGCGCGCGCGCGTGGGCGGCGGGGACCTCCGCGAGATGCTCGCGGTCCTCGGACTCGACAACCTGCTCGACGCCGACGCGGCGCCGAGTCCCCTGATCGACGCAGCGCTCGCGCTGCTCGAGCGGCGCGAGGCGGCACGGGCCGCCGGTGAGTGGGAGCAGGCCGATCGCCTGCGCGACGATCTCGTCGCGATCGGCTGGGAGGTCCGCGACTCCGCTGACGGCCCGACGCTCGTGCGACCGTGATCATCTACGGGCGAAACGCCGTCCACGAGGCGCTGCGTGCCGGCCGCAGGCCGCTGACTGAGATCTGGGCGAGCGCCGGGGCCGCCGAGGAGCCGTGGCTGCCGTCCGAGCGCGTGCGCGTCGTGGGGGGTGACGACATAGAGCGGCTCGCCGGGACCACGGCCCATCAGGGGCTGTGTGCCCGAGCAGGGTCATATCCCTACTCGGCGGCGGCCGACCTGCTGGCGGTGCCCGACCCGCTGATCGTGGTCCTCGACGAGGTGCAGGACCCGCAGAACCTCGGCGCGATCACGCGCACCGCGGAGGGCGTGGGGGCCAGCGGCCTCGTGATCCCCGAGCGGCGCGCCGCCGAGGTGACCCCTGCCGCCTGCAAGGCCTCGGCAGGCGCGGTCGAATGGCTGCCGATCGCCCGCGCGCGCAACATCGCCGACTTTCTCGGCGACGCCAAGGACGCCGGCTGCTGGTGCTACGGGGCGGCGACGGGCCCCGGTGCAGTCGACTACATGGAGCCCGACTGGCGCGGCGGCATCGTGCTCGTGCTCGGCGCGGAGGGGAAGGGACTGCGCCCTCGCGTCGCCTCTGCATGCGACGCGCTCGTCGCGCTGCCGTTGCGCGGGCGACTGGAATCGCTCAACGTCAGCGCCGCCGCTGCGGCGCTGCTGTACGGGATCTTGCAAAAGAGGGTTGACAGCACTCCATAAGTCTGCGATAAACCGCCTCGCCTGAGGGTCAACCTCAGGTGGAGAAGAGAACAGCTTTTACGTTCGCAGCTGGCGCCAGGGGAGGAGTGCGTCACTGAGCTCGTCCGACTAAGCCCCTGCAAATGGGGCGAAAGGATTGCTCGTGGCACGTCTTTCCCCTTCATCTCAAGGTCGGCTTCAGGTCGACGATGGGTACCTGATCGCGCTTGCCAAGCAGGGCGATCCGACTGCGTATGACCGCCTGGTGCGCCGCTACTACGGTTTCGTGCGTCTCAAGGCCTCGTCGTACTTCATCGCCGGTGGTGACAGCGACGATCTCATCCAGGAGGGCCTGGTCGGCCTCTACAAGGCGATCCGTGACTACCGCACGGACCGAGAGTCGAGCTTTCGCAACTTCGCGGAGCTCTGCATCACGCGCCAGATCATCACGGCGGTCAAGACGGCGACACGCAACAAGCACGTGCCGCTCAACCAGTACGTCTCGTTCGCCTCGACGCCCGCCGGCGCGTCCGACGGCGAACCGACGCTCGACGAGATCCTGCCCGGTCCGAGCGTCCACGACCCCGTCAACCAGGTCATCTCATCCGAGGAACTCCATGCTCTGGTCGGATGCCTGTCGACGGCGCTGTCGGAGCTCGAGTCACGCGTTCTGACGCTCTACCTCGACGGCTACTCCTACGAGCAGGTCGGCGAGCGGATCGGCTGCGACACAAAGACGGTCGACAACGCCCTTCAGCGCGTCAAGCGCAAGATCGGCACGCATCTCGAGACGCGCAACGTCGTGCTCTAGCGCGGTCGCTCAGCTCGCAAGCGGCAGGACGGCGAACGCGATCACCGCGTAGTGGGTCGCCGCCGCGCCCGAAACGAGCGAGTGGAAGACCTCGTGGTAGCCGAACACCGCCGGTGCCGGGTCGGGACGTCCCGTCGCGTAGATGACCGCGCCCGCCGTGTAGAGCGCACCGCCGAGCGCGACACCGGCCACCGGCAGCCAGCCGAGTGCCTGCCACATGTCGGGAATCGTCACGAGCGCGACCATCCCGAGCGTGACGTAGACGATCGCGCTCAGCCACTTGGGCGCGCCGATCCAGAGCAGTGAGAGGGCGACGCCGGCAAGCGCACCGCCCCAGACGACGGCCAGGATCGTCACCGCGAGCGCGCCGTCCAGCACGAGTAGCGCGAACGGCGTGAACGACGCTGCGATGAATACGAAGATCATCGAGTGGTCCAGGCGTCGCATCCACGCGCGGGTCGTCGGCCGCCAGGTGACGCGGTGGTACAGAGCGCTTATCCCGAACAGGCCGCAGATACCGGCTGCGTAGATCGCAGTCGCGGCGGTCTCGCGGCCTCCGTTTGCCTGCCAGACGAGCAGCGCGCCGAGGGCGATCGCGACGAAGAACGAGTACTCGTGGATGACGCCGCGCAGGCGCGGCTTGACCCTCGCGACGACCTCAGCGGCCTGGACACGCACATCAGCAGCGCCCTGACGCGCGGCCTCGACCCGGCGCGCGGCAGCATCCTGCGTCACCTCAACGCCGCGCTGCGCGGCCTCGACGCTGCGCGCCGCAGCCTCCTGAACGACGTCGACGCCGCGCGCCGCAGCGCCCTGCGCGGCCTCAACGCGACGGGCCGCAGCGCCCTGTGCGGCGTCGACTCGACGCTGCGCCGCCTCAGCGGCGCGCTCGACGCGGTCAGTCATCGACAGAGCCTACCCGCGACACCCCGGGGCGGGCGTTAGTCTCGGGTGCACCCGCCGGAGTAGCTCAGCTGGCCAGAGCAGCCGCCTTGTAAGCGGCAGGTCACGGGTTCGAATCCCGTCTCCGGCTTGTGCGACGGCCGCGCGGGTCTGCGTCCGGCAGCTGATGTCCGCGCCCGCTGCGGCGAGTTTGTTTCGGTCCCGGCACGGTTCTTGCCGAGCTCGTCGCGGCGGCGCCGATGTGGCCGCCCTGCCGTTCAGGTCAACGAGCCGATGCCGGCGGCGTGAGCGATGTCGCCGTGGCCGTTCTGCGAAGCGACGTGCTCGAACGAGGGGACCTCCTCGTCCTGCGGCGGATTCAGGCGGCGCTCGATCTCACCCATCGCGAGCCCGAACAGCAGGTGACGCCAGGCGGCAGAGGCGAACGCCGCGCGGTTACCGGCGAGACGCGGCAACTGCGCCCGCGCCGGATGCAGCCGGTCGGTCACAGAGGTGAGCGGCCAGAGCGCGAGGTGCTCGGAGAGCGCGAGTGCCGGGCCGCGAGCCCAGGCGGGCAGCGGCATACGGGGCGCGAGCAGCGAGTACGACGCGCCGAACGCGGCGCCGTTGGCGATGTGGATGGCCAGCCCCGCGGCCGGCCACGCACGGCCGCGCGTCACCGCCTTGCCGAGAAGCTCGACATCGTCATAGCGCGTCCCGAAGACGCGCTTGTCGAGGGGTTGCTGGGCCGCCCAGATCGCGGCGGCGGCGGCGCCGGCCAGGGCACCGCGGAGGGTTCGTTCACGGTCAAGCGGCATGGCCCGCAACACTACTGCGCCGGCCGCGGTGGGCGGGCCCCGTTGACAGCGTGTAACGCGCAACCGATGACGGGGTTCACTGGAAGTGCAGCGAGACGGTCACAGCGAGCTTCTGGAGCGCACCGACGCGGTCGGCGTCAATCGAGTTCTGCTGAGGCTGGTGCGTCTCACGTTCCTCCCCTTCTTCCTGCTCTACTTCCGGCTCGGTCGCGTGGGGCGCGAGCACGTCCCGAAGACCGGGCCGGTCATATTCGCCGCCAACCACCGCTCGTTCCTCGATCCCTTCGTGATCGCCGCGCTTGCGCCGCGGCCGATCTACTTCGTCGCCAAGAAGGAACTGTTCGAGAAGTCGCGGTTCCAGCGCTGGTTCCTGCACGGCCTCGGGGCCTTCCCGATCGACCGCGGGAGCGGAGATGACGCGGCGATGGGCGTCGCCCGGCGGATCCTCGAGCGCGGCGACTGCGTGATGATCTTCCCGGAGGGCACGCGCGTACGTCCGGGCCCGCTCGGGCGCCCGCGCCGCGGCGTCGGCAGGCTCGCGCTGGAGACCGGCGCCGCGGTCGTCCCGGTCGCCGTCCACGGGACCGACGACGTGCGCCGCGGCTGGCGCATCTATCCTCGCCGCATCGCCGTGCGGGCCGGCGCTCCGCTCACGTTCCCGCAGGTCGACAATCCGTCGGCGGCGCTGGCCAAGGCCGTCACCGACCGCGTCTGGCCGTGCGTCGAGCTCCAGTGGGAGTGGCTCGGCGGGGTCGCGCCGATCCGCCGCGTCGCGATCGTCGGTGCCGGCTCATGGGGTACGAGTCTTGCCGTGGCGCTGAGCCGATCCGGCGTCGAGGTCGAACTCGGCTGCCGGACCTCAGAGCAGGTCGTTGCGCTCGATCGCAGGCGCATCAACGAGCGTTATCTGCCCGGTGTGGCGCTGCCCGACGGCGTCCGCGTGCTGACCGCCGCCGACCTCGATCTGACTGCTGCCGACCTCGTGCTGCTCGCAGTGCCCACGCGCGCCCTGCCGGCCGCGATGGCCCAGACAGCCGACCGGCTCGGGCCGCGGACCGCACTGGTCGTGCTGTCCAAGGGGCTTGTGCCGCCCGCGGGCGATCTGCCGACGAGCTTCTGCTCGGCGCGCGCGCGCGGGCGCCCGGTCGCCTGTCTGGGAGGGCCGTCGCATGCCGCGGACGCACTGCAGCACGGCGCGGCCGTCGTCGTGGCCTGCGCCGACCGCGAGCAGACCGCCCGCCTGCGCGCGGCTTTCGCGCAGGCGGGCTTCGATGTCGAGACCACCGACGACATCGAGGGTGTCGACCTGGCCGGAGTCGCCAAGAACGCCGCCGTGCTGGCGGCCGCCACCGCATCGGTCCTCGGGCCGAATGCGTCCGGTGCCGCCGCCGGCAAGGTCTTCTCGGAGGTCGCCGCCTACGCGGGTGCGATGGGCGGACGGCCGGAGACGTGGACCGGCCTGGCCGGGGCCGGCGATCTCGTCGCCTCCGTCGTGTCCGCCAACGGCCGCAACCGCCGCGCCGGCGAACTGCTGGCGCGTGGTGTCGCGCCGGCCGACGTTGGCGCCGCGATCGGGCAGGTCGCCGAATCGCTCGACACGCTGCCGTTGCTCGCGGCGGCACTGGAGACGCGCGGCGTGCGCGCTCCCGCCACCCGTGCACTCGCCGATGTCGTCGCCGGCCGCGGAAGCGCGCTGGCCTTCGCCGAGCAGGTGACAGCGCCGCGGCGCATCGTCGGAAGTCGCGTGGCGTGAGAAAGGCTGGATAGGCTGCGATGCGTGGACAAGCAAGAGCTCGACCGGCGCTTCACGGAGCTCTACAAGGAGCACCTGCGCGACGTCTACTCGTATTCGTACTACCGCGTCGGCAACCACCACGACGCCGAGGACCTCACGGAACAGACGTTCCTGCAGGCCTACAGGCACTTCGAGCGCGCGCTGCGCGAGTCGGAGGGGCGGCCGCTGCGCCCCTGGCTGATCCGAATCGCCCACAACCTGGCCGCGAACCTCTATCGCGACCGCTCACGCAAGCCGCAGACGAACATCGAGGCGATCGCCGAGCCGGACGCGCCACACACGACCGAGGACCTGGTCGAGGGCCGCGACGAGCTGCGCCGCATCCTGCAGGGCGTCCAGGAGCTCCCGGACGATCGCCGCGAGGCGCTGATCATGCGCTTCGCGCTCGGCATGGACAACAAGGAGATCGCGCGTGCGCTCGGGCGCACCGACGGGGCCACCAAAGTCCTGATCCACCGCGCGATCAAACAGCTCGAGCAGATCGTCGCCGAGCCCCAGGAGGTGTGATCCGGTGAGTTCCCAGTCACGTGACCTGGAGGCTCTGCTCGGCCGTGCGCTGGCGCCCGTCGAGCCGCCCGAGCACCTCACGGCCCAGTTCGAGGAGACGCTGACGCGGATCTCCAATCTCGCGGCAGACGAAATCGATGCCTGGGAGCTGACCGCTCTCCACGACCCTCGTACGTGGATGCGACCGGCCGCCGCCGTCGCGATCGGAACCGCGGCGGCAGGAGCAGCCGCGGTACTGCAGGGGCGCCGGCGACGCGGGAAGCGGCGCGCGGCGGATGCCGATCCCGTTGACTTCGCCGCAACCGCACTGCGCACGATCGCCGACGAGGTCGAGCGCCGCGTGCGCCGCTGATGGCGACCCAGACCGAGACCACCTGCTACCGGCATCCGAACCGGCCCACGCGAGTCTCATGCTCGAGCTGCGGACGCCCGATCTGCCCGGACTGCATGGTGCCCAGCCCTGTCGGAATGCGCTGCCCGGAGTGTGGGCGCCAGACGACAAAGGTGCGTCAGATGCCCGCAGGCGCCGCCGCCGGCGAGCTTCCGCGCGTGACGATTGCATTGATCGTCCTCTGCTGCGCCGCGTTTCTGGCCGAGGGCAGCTTCGGTGCGACCGGCAGTCAGGGTGCGCTGTTCCGCGACGGCGCGCTGTACGGCCCGGCCGTCGATGCCGGCGACTACTACCGGCTGGTCACGTCGGGCTTCCTCCACGCGGGTCTCATCCACATCGGCTTCAACATGCTGCTGCTGTGGCTGCTCGGTCAGGAACTCGAGCCTGAGCTCGGCTCGGCGCGCTTCCTGGCGCTCTACATGGCCTCGCTGCTCGCCGGGGCCTTCGGCGCGCTGCTGTTCGAGCCCAACGCGCTCACCGTCGGCGCTTCCGGTGCCGTCTACGGCCTGATGGGCGCCGCCGCCGCGATGCTCTATTCACGGGGCGTCAATCCGCTCCAGACCAGCATCGGCACGCTGATCATCTTCAACCTCGTACTGAGCTTCCTGATACCGAACGTGTCGATCGGCGGACATCTCGGCGGGCTCGTGGGCGGTGGCATCGTCGGTCTGGCCTTTACGCGTGGTGAGCGCCGCGGCGAGCGCTGGCTCGGGTGGGTCGCCTGCGCTGCAGTGGCGGGCGGCTCGGTATTCGGTGCCGTCGCGGTGGCCGGCGGAAGCGGCGTCGGGATCTGACGGGTTCTCCGCTCAGAGCTCGACCTCGAGCAGCGGCCCCGGCGCCTGCGGCACGAGCTGCGGGTGGAGGGCGTGGGCGAGGATCTCGAGCCCGTCCACGAGGCGCGGTCCCGGGTCGTGAGAACGTCGCGGATGCGTCGATCGCCACCACGCGACGCGCGCCCAGCCCGCGCAGCTCGTCCGCGTGGGCCCGGGCCTCCAGCAGCGAGCGCTCGGCGTCGTAGCCGCACGGCATGACCAGCGCCAGTTCGGGCTCGGCGGCGGCGACGGCAGCCCACGAAAGCTGTTCGGACGGCTCGCCGGCGAAGCCCAGGACGTCGATGCCCCCTGCCCAAGCGATGAGCTGCGGTGTCCAGTGGCCTGCCACGAACACCGGGTCGAGCCACTCGAGTGCCACCACGGGAACCGTCGGCGCGTCCTTGACCGCAACCCTGACCGCGTCGACACGGGAGCGCTGGCGGGCCACGAGGTCGAGTGCGGCGGACCTGGCTCCGGTCGCCTGCGCGAGCGTCCGTATATCGCCCATCGTCTCACCGAACGTCTTCGGATCGAGCGCGATGATCTGCGGGCAGGACGGGAGATCCTGAGCGATCGCGACGACCTCCTCGTAGCTGACTGCGCAGACTGGGCACAGCTCCTGCGTGACGATGAGGTCCGGCTCGAGGTCGGCCAGGACACCCTCGTCGAGTGCGTAGATCGCTTCGCCGCGAGAGGTGCGATCACGGACCGCGGCGTCGATCTCACGCGAGCTGAGCCCGGCAGGCAGCTCGTCGCGCGTCACGCTGGGGCAGTAGCGCGGCGTCCTCGGGGAAGTCGCACTCGTGCGTGACGCCGACGACCTCGTCGCCGAGCTCGAGCGCGAACAACAGCTCGGTGGCGTGGGGGACGAGGCTCACGATGCGCACAGGGGCATCGTACGAGTCGCGGTAGGTAGGCTCGGCGTGTGGCACGACTCACGGTGGAGGAGATCGACGCGCGGCTCGATGGTCGCGCATGGACGCGCGAAGGCGATGCGATCGTGCGCGACCTGAAGCTCCCTGACTTCGCGGCGGCGATCGCTCTGGTGAACCGCGTCGCCGTGGCCGCCGAGGACGCCGGCCACCACCCCGACATCCTCATTCACGGCTGGAACCGAGTCCGGCTGACGCTGTCGACGCACTCCGAGGGCGCGATCACGGAGGCCGACCTCGCGCTCGCGGCGGCGATCGACGATCTCTCCTGACGCTTCGGTGACTGGTACTCTCGCCGCGGCGAAACAGCGTGCCCGACGACCTTCCTCGAAGTAGCGGCTTTCAGGCCGCGCCCGGATGACCGTTCTGCTGATCGTCGCAGTGCTCGTGCTCGTGTTCGTGAACGGGTTCTTCGTCGCGGCCGAGTTCGCCCTCGTGCGTGCGAGTCGCGCGCGGCTCGACGATCAGGCGCGTGCCGGTGCCCGCGGCGCGGCTCTCGCGGTGCGCCAGCAGGACGACCTCAGCCAATACCTGTCCGCCTGCCAGTTCGGGATCACGCTTGCGTCGCTCGGCATCGGCTTCCTCGGCGAGCCCGCGATCGCTCAAACGCTCGAGCCGGCGTTCGGGGACACGCTCTCGCACGGCGCCGCGGTGGCGATCTCGGTGGCGCTGGCGTACGTGATCGTGACGTCGGTCCACGTCATCGCAGGCGAGCAGGTTCCCAAGATCTACGCGATCGTCAAGGCGGAGACCGTGGCGCGTCACTGCGCGCGTTCGCTCGGCCTGTTCGAGCTCGCGATGCGCCCGCTGATCGGTGCGCTCAACGGCGCAGCCAACGGGATCCTGCGGCTGATGCGGATCGATCCGGACAACGCGGTCGAGGAGGGTGGCACGCCGGAGGACTTCAAGCTGCTGATCACCCAGGCCCGAACGGGCGGCAAGCTCGACCCCGGCGAGGCCGGAATGCTGGCGGGGGTCTTTCATCTGCACGAGCAGGAGGCACGCCAGGTGATGACGCCGATCCCCGCCGTCGTGACGATCGACGTGTCAGATGACGTCGAGACCGCGCTGCGGCGCTGCGTCTCGTCCGGACACACGCGCCTCGTTGCCACAGAGGACGAGAGCCCGGACCGGATCCGTGGGACGATCCACGCCAACTCATTGGCACGCATCTACATGGCGGAGGGCCCGGGGGGGTCGATCGAGGCGCTGGTCAAGCCGGCGCTGATCGTTCCGGAGACGAAGCCGCTCGATGATCTGCTCGCCGACCTTCAGCGCGAGCGATCATCGCTCGCAGTCGTGGTCGACGAGTACGGCCGCACTGCCGGTGTCGTCACGATCGAGGACATCGTCGAGGAGGTCGTCGGCGAGATCGACGACGAGACCGATCCAGCCGGAGGCGCGGTGCGGCGGCTGGCCAACGGCGACTGGTTCGTGCGCGGTCACGTCGCGTTGAGCGACCTGTTGGACTACGGAATCGAGCTGCCGGCCGAGACCGACGCCTACAACTCGATCGGCGGCTTCGTGTTCGCCGAGCTCGGGCGGCTCCCGAAGCGGGGCGACGCGGTTCGCGCCGACAGCTACTCGATACGCGTCGAGTCCGTGCGCGAGAACCGGATCGAGGCGGTCCGGATCCGTCATCGCGAGACGATGCCGAGCAACCCCGACTCCGACTAGATGGTTCGTTCCACGGCCGCGCCGCGGGGTGGTGGAACGACTCGTCCAAGAAAGCGTCCGGCCCGCTGAGGAGCGGGCCGGACAATGCAACTGGGAGGAGGTGCACATGCGAGTTACGTTCGCATCGACAGTATCGGCACGATCCCTCAACGCCCTCTAAAGGTTCGAGCGTCGTCGTCAGACGCACAGCTCCCTCCGGCGAGAGCGGCGGACGCGACCGTCACGCGATCGTTCCGGCGCAGAAAAAGACCGGTCCGCGCGGGGGGAAAGGGCGCGAACCGGTCTGGATTTTCTGAGAAGGTGCGGGACGCAAGGAGGAGGAGGATGCGTCCGCTGTGTTCGATCTGTGAGCAGAATGCCGCAGCTACCTCAACGTTTCCTCAAGGACTCGTAAGAAGTCGCTCAGGCCTGCGAAAGCCCTATGAACACAGGCGAAAGGGGCGCCGGTCAAGCCCTCGGCAGGGCGTCGACACGGGCAATCCAGGCGCTCAGGAGTGGCAGATCCGCGGCCTGGCGCTGGTGCTCGTGCAGAACGTGATGAAAAGGGTCCGGGTCATCCCGCGCAGGAACGATGACCCCGTACTTGAGGAACGGGAAGGCGCACACGTCGAAGACGCCGAGACGGTCGCCGAGCAGGAAGTCCCGCCCGCCGAGCAGGACTTCGAAACGTGTCAGCCACGCGCCCAGCTGTGCACTCCAGGTGGCGATGCGGAGCTGATCGGGTTGCTCGCCCGCGAGCGCATCGGCGATCGCGTTCGGCGGGGCCTTCCAGACGCCGTTGAACCACTCGACAGCGATGTCGGCCCGTGCTCGGGAGCAGGCGTCGGGCGGCCACAGGGCAGGTCGCGCGACGTGGCTCTCGAGCCACTCGACGATCGCCATCGAATCGGCGACCACTGCGCCCTCAGGCGTCTCCATGACCGGGACCAGGTCCTGGCCGCTCAGAGCGACCACCGCGGAACGATCGGCCGGGTCGACGTCAACCCACTCGACCGGCACGCCTTTGTGCGCGGCCGCCAGCGCAACGCGCTCGACGTTCGTCGAGAAGGCGATCCGGTGGACGCGAATGCGGGCGGCGTCGCTCACGAAGCCAGCGTCCCGCCGGCCGGGTCCTCATACGCGTAGAAGCCTCGCCCGGTCTTGCGCCCGAGCGCCCCTTCGGCGATCAGTTCGCCGAGTGCGGCGGGGGCGGGGAGCGCCAAGGCGTCACCGATCGCCGCTGCAACGTCGAGCCCCACGAAGTCCAGCAACTCGAGCGGCCCCATCGGGTGGCCCGCTCCGAGCGTCATGCACCGGTCCACGTCCTGCGCTGCCATGCCGGTCTCCTCGAGCAGGTCCACGGCTGAGAACAGAAACGGGAAGAGCAGCCGATTAACGACGAATCCGGGCAGGTCCGGCACTATTACAGCGCGCTTGCCTAGTGCGTGACAGAGCCGGACGGTACGGTGACGGGTGTCCTCGCTCGCGTCTCCGGGGAAGGCCACCTCGACGAGTTCCATGCGAGGGACGGGGTTGAAGACGTGCAGCCCGGCGAATCGCTCGCGCACGCCGCAGGCGTCAGCCAGGCCGGAGATCGACAACGAGGAGGTCGTCGACGCGATCACCGCTCCATCTCCCGCGGCCGAGGCGAGTGTCCGGAGCACGCCGGTCTTCACAGACAGATCCTCCGCGACCGCCTCGACCAGGAAGGTCGCCGCGGTGAGGTCGCCGGGGCTCGTCGTGACGGTGACCGCGCCCTGGTCGGGCTCCGCGCCGATCTTCTCCAGCAGGGCGTCGATCTGGTGACGGGCTCTCTGCGCGGAGTCGTCTGATCGGGCGAGGACCCACACGTCGCCCGCGCGGGCCGCGACCGCCGCGAGCCCGCAGGCGATCGCGCCGCTGCCGGCGATGGCTACCTGTTCCTCCACGCCGCGGGCACCTTACCGGCGAGGCTCTCCTGGCCGGCTGGCCAGTCGATCCGGATACGATGGCCGCGCCGGTCAAGACATCGAACCACAGGAGACCGCTACTCATGGCACAGCAGGGCCGCGAGGTCGTAATCGTTGAGGCCGTCCGCACCCCGATCGGGCGCGGCCACGCCGAGAAGGGCTACTACAAGGACACCCACCCGGCCGATCTTCTCGGCCGCACTTACAGCGAGCTGATCGCGCGCACCGGGATCGACCCGAACGAGGTCGAGGACGTGATCGCAGGCTGCGTGCAGCAGTTCGGCGAGCAGGCGTTCAACGTCGCCCGCAACGCCTGGCTGCAGGAGGGACTGCCGATCGAGGCCGCGGCCACGACCGTAGACCGCCAGTGCGGGTCCGCCCAACAGGCCGTGAACTTCGGCGCCGCGCTGATCGCCGCCGGGATCCACGACGTCGTGATCGGCTCGGGCGTCGAGCACATGGGCCACATCCCCTTTGCTGCGGGTATGAAGACCCAGCAGGAGTACGGCGCCGCCTTCACTCCCAAGCTGATGGAGAAGCACAACATCGTCGGCCAGGGCCTCGGCGCCGAGATGATCGCCGACCAGTGGGAGATCAGCCGCGCGGAGCTGGACGAGCTTGCCGTTCGCTCTCACGCGCGCGCCCACAAGGCGACGGAGGACGGCCTCTTCGAGCGCGAGATCGTCGCCATGGAGGCGGGCGGCGCGGAGATCGTCACCGATCAGGGGATCAGGCCGAACACGAGCCTGGAGACGCTCAGCGAGCTGAAGCCGGCGTTCAAGCCGGACGGCAAGATCACGGCGGGCAACTCGTCGCAGATCTCGGACGGTGCGGCGGCGGTGCTGCTCATGACGCGCGAGAAGGCCCAGCAGCTCGGCCTCAAGCCGCGCGCGCGTGTGGTGGACCAGACGACCGTCGGATGCGACCCCGTGAAGATGCTCGAGGGCCCGATCCCCGCGACGAGGAAGATCCTCGACCGCAACGGGATGTCGATCAACGACATCGACCGCTTCGAGGTCAACGAGGCATTTGCGCCCGTCGTCGCCGCTTGGGCGCGCGAGCACAGCCCCGACATGGACCGCGTCAACGTGCGCGGCGGGGCGATGGCGCTCGGACACCCGCTCGGCTCGACCGGCGCTCGCCTGCTGACCACGCTGCTGCACACGCTCGAGGATGAGGACCAGGAGACCGGCCTCGTCACGATGTGCTGCGGCGGTGGTCTGGGGACGGGCACCCTCATTCAGCGGGTCTGACCTGACGGCACCTGCCGGCGACTCACGCCACCCGGTCGGGGCGGGATGGCCGTCCGGCCGATCCCGCCCCACCGTTCGGCGTGAGGCATCCGGCAGTTGCTCGCCCGGGTCAGACCCGCGCGTGGTGCGGGTGCCGGCGCTTCAGGCTTCGTCGGCTCCGTGCTGACGCAGGACGCTGACGAGCTCTTCGGGAAGTGGTGCGGGGCGATGCGTGAGGTAGTCGTAGCCGACCAGCGCCCCCCAGCCCTCGGCGAGCAGCCGCCGGTCGGGCTCGCTGACCATCCGGAACTCCATCCGCACGCTGGAGCGCCGCAGGTGCGAAGGCCGGATCGATGTGCGGATCTGCTCGTCGAAGAAGGCCGGCGCGCGGTAGTTGATGTGGCACTCGGCGAAGATCAGGCCCCAGTCGCCCTCCGGCTCGGCCGGGCGGTGCGACGGAATCAGCGTCGTGATGTAGGCGATCCGTGCGGTCTCGAAGAAACGCAGGAACTCGACGTTGTTGAGGTGACGCATCGCGTCGAGGTCACCGAAGCGGACGCGGTCGAGAAACGAGAACGGCCAGTCGGGTTCGCCGCAAGCCTGCGCCTGCGATCGCCGTGCTCCGGCGCTCATCCCCAGCCCAGGCCGCGCTCGTGGGCGGCCACCGGCAGCGGGCTCGCGGGCAGACCGTCCGGCGGGTCGGGCTCGTTGTAGCCGGTCGGCGCGACGTCGTTGGGGGTATCCGGGTGGAAGATCGACGCCAACAGCTGGATGTGTTCGCGCCCGGCCCCGAGCTCGAACTGGCCGCCGCCGTACATCCCGATGCCGCGCTGCTCGCACACGTCGTACATCCGCATGAGCTCGCGCAGCGGCCCGAAGCGCGAAGGCTTGACGTTGACCATCTTCGGCGCGAACGGCAGCGCGTCGACGTCCTCGACGCTGTGGATGTTGGCGTCCCAGGTCACGCGGTCGCGATGCGGGCGCAGCGCTTCGTCGGTCTCGGGCGTGAGCTTGGGATCCTCCATCCACGCGTCCGGGAACGCCTCGGCGATGCGCGCGTAGAAGACCGGATCCGCCGGTGCGTCGACGGCCGTTCCCTCGTAGAGGCCCTTGAAGTCGACCGAGTCGACGGCGCCGGTCTCGACGAGCGCCGCGATGATCGCGTCGTCCCAGTCGGGTGTCGGGTCGAGCTTGAAGCGCAGTGTCGGGTAGCGCCGGAGCCGCTCCGTGACGCGCGCCACGTCCGGCGGCTCGCCGCTGTCGTTGAGGCGAAGCGAGCAGACGAAGTTGACCGGCCGCGGTGTGCGGCCGAGAATCGAGTGCAGGCTCGTGCCCGCCTGCCGCAGTGCGAGGTCCAGGGCGGCTGACTCGTACGCCCACACGCGGTAGTTGCGCGACGGCTCGCGCTGGGGCGGCTCCGGCCACGGGTCGAGTCGTTCGAAGTGATCGCAGAACGAGCCGAGCGTCCACGTCCCGGCAAGCGGGAGCGTCGCGCCCGCCGCCTCCACGATGTCGTGGTCGACCGCGTCGTAGGTGACGTCCTCGCCGGTTCCCTGCCCGCCCGGTCCGCGCAGGTGGATCAGCGTGGACTTGCGCAGAAAGCCGCTGGAGACGTTCCGTTGATCGAACTCGAGCGTGTAGTCGTCGATCGTCAGTGGCAGGTCGGCGAGCTGGTCGAAGGTGTTCACGGAGTCACCTCGGGCTCGCCCGCGGTCGCTGATCGGGCCGGTGACTGCGCGCTGGGCGCCGCTCCCTGAGCCTCGAGCCGCGACACCAGTTCGTCGAGCCGCAGCTCTTCCAGGCCACGGCTGACGGCCTCGAGTTCGGCCGCGCAGAGCTCGACCAGCCCGCGCCCCTCCTTGACGAGATCCAGCGTCTCGCGCAGGCCGGCCTCACCGGAGTCCAGGCGGCGGATGATCTCCTCGAGACGCGCCGTGGCGGCCTCGTAGCTGGGTGGCTGCTCGCTCATGAGTCCTGCACTCTCGCATCGATCTCGGCATCGGCGAAGCGGATCCGCAGGTCGCGCAGCTCCCGGGCGCGGCGCGCGCTCCCGACGAGCTCGCCCTCGGGGCTCTCGACGATGGCGTAGCCGCGTTCCAGCACCCGCTGGGGCTCGTGCGCCGTCAGCGCGAGACCGAGGCCGTCCAGGCGCCGCCGTTCCTGCACGCTGCTGGCGCCGCGCGCGGCGTCGGCCTTGCGGCGCAGCACCTCCGCACGAGTGCGAGTCACGGCGCGCTGGGCGCCGGCGCTTCGGGCTGCGCTCGCGCGGAGCTCGCGCAGGTCCTGGTGCAACTCGCGGCGATGGCGCGCGACGTGCTCGCCGGGTACGCGCGCCAGGCGCGCCAGCAGTCGAAGACGCTCCAGCACTGCGCGCCGCCCGTGACGGCTCAGGCCGGAGGCGGCATGGAGAGCGCGATCATGCCCATCGTTCACGTCGACCGGCACAGCGGCCTCCGCCGCGTGCGTCGGCGTCGAGCAGCTGAAGGCGGCGACGTCGTCGAGCAGCGTGCGGTCCGTATGGTGGCCGAGGCTCGCGATCACCGGAACTCGCAGCATCGCGACGGTGCGGCACAGCGTCTCGTCGCAGAACGCGAACAGATCGGCGAGCGAACCGCCCCCGCGCGCGACGACGATGACGCCGACCTCCTCGATGGCGGCGAGATCCTGCAGCGCACGGGCGACCGCAGGCGCTGCGCGCCGGTCCTGAACCGGAGCGAAGGCCCACACGAGCCGGCCCGCCCAGCCGCGCCGGCGCAGGGCTGCAAGCACATCGTCGCGCGCCTTTCCGCTCTCGCCTGTGACGACGCCGATCGTTCCCGGCAGGGCGGGCCGGTCGAGCAGCTTCTGCGGCTCGAAGAGTCCCTCGTGCGTCGAGCCGGCGCCGGAGCGCCGCAAGCTGCGCGAGCAGATCCCCCTCGCCGGCGGGTCGCAGGTCGCGGACGGCGAACGAGAACCCGGGCGACGCCGTGCCGCTGCCCGGGTAGTAGTCCGGGCCTCCGCCGACGACGATGCGGGCGCCGTCGACGAGGGCGCCGTCGGGCAGTCCGAGCGAATCGAGCTTGTCCGACCACACCGAGCACGGGACCGCACCGTCGGTGTCGCGAAGCTCGAAGTACGCCCTGACACGTGTGCGGCGCAGGTTCCACACCTCGCCGAAGAGCTGGACCTGTGGGCGAGCGCGAAGGAAATCCCGAAAGCCCTTCGCCCAGGTCCCGACCGGATAGGGGCCGGGCAGCGTGCTGCCCTCCAGGCCGTCCGGGCGCTGCGCCGGAGCCTCGCCCACGCTACGCCCGGAAGGCGGGGTCGGCCGCAGAGGGGAGAGGCTCGAGGCCGTCCTCAGCGCGGTGGCCGCGGTGCTCGCCCGCATACCCGAGCACCTCCAGCCGGGCGATCTCGCGCTCCCCCTCGAGCCGCGCCGGATGATCGCCCGGGAGGTCCGCGATCAGGCGGGCGATCCGGTTGCGGATCTGCAGCGCGAAGTGGGGGGTGGACGCGCCCATCAGCTCTCGTACGTCTTCGACGGTCACGGTGTCAGAGCCGGCGACGTCGGGATTCTGGGCTTCGCTCATGGTGACTGGCCGGCTCCTTTGACGGGGGCGATCTCGAGCAGGCCGTCGATCGCGGCCTGGGCGTCGAGGGAGATCGCGTCCTGCTCGCCGACGATCCAGGCGTGATTGTAAACCCCGCGCACAGGGTCGCTGGAGTAGCCGGGCCGGATGTCCTGCAGGTAGTCGCGCACCGACCGTGGCAGGCCCGCGTCGTCGTCGACGAGCAGCAGTGGACCGTAGCTGCCGCTGGCCGACAGGGGGGCGGCGACGGCAGTTGCCTGCGGCCTCAGTGGGTTCGAGAAGACGAGTCCATGACCGGGGTCGACGATCCCCCAGCCGAAGCCCGCGTCGATGAAGCGGGCGAAGGCGATCGCGGTCGTCTGCGGGCTCGCGCCGGTGATCCGGGTCACGGTGCCGAGCTTGCCGAGTTGGGTCTCGACGCTTCGTGACACCGCCGCACGCGGACCCAGCAGGTAGATCCGGGGCTTGCCGTGCGCGCGCAGCGCCCGGCGCGTCGGGCCGGGAAGCGTGCGCCGGGCCGCGAACAGGATCGGATCGCCGGACTTCGCGGCCCAAGCTGCCGCGGGCAGCGCGAAGCCGGGGTCGTCGGCCGGAACCACGACGACGCTGCGGCTGTAACGGCGCGCTGCCCGCGCCCGGTACTCGGCGACGTTGGCTGCGAGCGTGAACGGGTCCGCTCCGGCGATCGCGGCGGTGCGCAGTCCTCCTCCCGGATCGCCCGCAATCGCCAGGCGGATGGCCTGGGCCCCTGCCGCCTCGGGTGCGCCCTTCGGTCGCAGCGCGTCGATCGCGGCCGTCGTCGGTCCGGGTATCTCGCCCTGGTCGGTCAGCAGCATCGGGGCGCGCAGCGGTGGCGCCATCAGCACGGCTCCCACGAGCGCGGCCCGCCAGTCGCCCGTGTCCGCCAGGGCCACCGCCGGGGGGCGCTGATCGCCGGGGTAGACGGCGCGAGCCACCGCTGCTGCGAGCGCCGTCGGGTCGTTGACGGAGATGCGCTGGGTGTTCTTGGTCGCCAGCGTCTCCCCGACGGCGGTCTCCGGGACGCCACCCTGCGGGGTGGTCTGTTGGGACGTGGTCGACGGCCCGCCCCCGAGTCCCGGCCCCGCCTCGTCACGACGTTCGCGGCCGCATCCGCTCACGGCGAGCATGAGCGCGAACACGAACACGAGCACGAGCGTGGAGCGGCGGGCACGGTGCATCCGCGCGCGAGCGTAGCGAGGCGCCGCTCGCCGGTCGCCGGACGACTGCCGCGCCGCGGTCCGGTCCGCCCCGGCGACCTTCCGTCGGCGGAGTTCTGTACAGTCACCGACCGCAACGCCGAATCTCCACGAACGTGGAGACCGGGGGACCCATATGTCCCTGGGGCTAATCGCACGGTGATCCCGTGAGAGGCGCAGTCGTTCCGCGCCAGCCCGTCAGCTAACCCCGGAGGCGGACGAACGAGAACCAACGCCAGTGCGAACGAGCGCATCGTCGAAAGCCATCCTGATCGCCTGCCTGTGCCTGCTCCTGCCGGCACCCGCGCTGGCCTCCAGCACGTCGCTGGCCAAGCAGCAGAAGGTGGTGGGCGGGCAGGCGTTCGGCGAGGAGAATCCGGCGCTCACGCCGATCGTTCGCGGTACGAAGGCCAAGTTGCTGCCGACAGGACTCGCTGCCGCGCCCGAAAACGCCCCAGCCGCCGTCCAGGAGGCGATCTGGGCCGCGAACGAGATCATCGGCAAGCCGTATCGCTACGGCGGCGGTCACCGACGTGTGGAGGACTCCGGCTACGACTGCTCCGGCACGGTCTCGTACGCGCTGATCGGGGCTGACATCCAGGACTCGCCACTGCACTCGTCCGCATACCTCAAGTGGGGGGAGCAGGGCCGCGGCGACTGGATAACCGTCTACACCAACCCGGGCCACGCTTACGTGGTGATCGCCGGGCTACGTCTGGACACCAGTGCCGCAGGCGATCCGTCCGGCGACAAGGGCCCGCGCTGGCGTCCCGTGCTGCGCTCATCGCGCGGCTTCAGGTCACGTCACCCCGACGGCTTGTAGCAGTCGAGCCGAGGGCGTCGCGCAGCATGTCCGCGACGGGCACATCGCCCCGCCTCATAACGATCCCGATCAGCCACTACTGCGAGAAGGCGCGCTGGGCGCTCGATCGCGCGGGCATCGCGTTCACCGAGGAGCCGCACCTGCAGGGCATCCACATCTGGAAGGCCCGGAGGGCCGGCGGCGGCCGAACGGTTCCGGTTCTCGTGACCGACGGCGAGGTTCTCGGGGACTCGACTGAGATCCTCGAGTGGGTGGACAGCAGGCTGCCGCCGAGTGAGCGGCTCTACCCGGAGCCGGTGCAGGAGGAGGTCCGGCGGATCGAGTCGTGGCTCGACGATGGCCTCGGGCCGGACGGACGTCTGTGGATGTACCACGGCACGCTGCCGGTGGTCCGGAGGCTGCGACGCTGGGCGCTTGCGGGCGTTCCGCCAGCGGAGCGACGCGCGTTCCAGTTGTTCGGCTGGGCGCTCGACCCGTTCATCCGTCGCTACCTGGGAGTGGACGATGCGTCGGCACGCCGTGCCATCGACAACGTCGATGGCGTGTTCGACGAGGTCGCTGCGCTGCTCGGCGACGGTCGCGCGTTTATCACCGGCGATCGTTTCACCGCCGCCGACCTTACCTTCGGGGCCCTCAGCGCCTCGGTCCTCATGCCGCAGGCGTACGGGTCTCCGCTGCCGCCGCCCGACGCATTTCCGCCTTCGGTGGCCGTCGAGGTGCGGCGTCTTCGCGAGCACCCGGCAGGAAGGTTCGCCGCCCGGCTCTACGCGAGCGAGCGGCGCCCGGCGGTCGCCGCTCGCTGACCCCCGGCTGCGGGCGACCGCGCCCACTCCCACTCAGTCGGGGATCAGCCCTTCGCCGGTGAACTCCGAGCCCGCCTCCGCGAATGAGAGGTCCGACGGCGGCAGGATGACGTCCGAGCTGCTGAGGTCGTCGTCGGCGAGCTCCTCGCCCTGATCGCGGACGATCGCGAGCAGTTCGTCGAAAGCGCTGTGAAAGGCCTGCTCGTCGCCTGCCTCGACGGCGTCGACCGCCGCGTTGTCGTGCTCGTTGACCCTGGCTCGCACGCCGTCTGACAGGCGGAACTGGCCCTCACCGGAGATGCGGACGATCACGTTCGCTCCTCTCCGCCGGCAGCGCTCGTCCCGGCGTCATCGCCTGGATCCGCCGGGGCATCTTCGCCCGTGCCGATCTCAGCGGCGGGCGCACCCGCGCCGAGCTCGGCCTTCATCCGTGCGAGATCGCTGTCGACCGCGCTCGAGCTCGCGAGCTCATGAAGCTGACGGTCGATGTCGTCCTGACCGCTGCCGAGCGCGGTGAGATCCTCGAAGGTGCCGGCCTCTTCGAGCTCGGACACCGCGTCCGCGCGTGCCTTCATCGTCTCGGTCTTGTCGACGGCGCGCTGCATCGCGAGGCCGACGTCGGCCATCTGCTCGCCGACGCCCGTCGCCGCCTCCGAGATGCGCACCTGCGCCTCGGCCGCCGAGTACTGCGCCTTGATGACCTCCTTCTTGGTGCGGAAGGCCTCGATCTTCGCCCGCAGCTTCTGCTCGGAGTCGGCGAGCCGCTCCTGCTGGGCCTCGAGCTCGGTGACCTGCGAATCGAGTCCCTGGAGCTCGGTCTGCGCGACGTTCTTGCGCTCCAGCGCGACACGTGCGAGCTCCTCGTTGCCCTGCGCGAGCGCCTGGCGGGCCTGCGTGTCGAGCTTGACGACCGACTGCTCGAGCTTCTGCGACTGCATCTGCAGGCGCTTCTTCGCCGTGACGACGTCGGCGATGCCCTTCTTGACGTTCTGCAGCGCTTCGAGCTGCTTCTGGTAGCTGTAGTCGAGCGTCTCCGCCGGGTCCTCTGCCCGGTCGAGCATCTTCGACACCTTCGCCTTGATGACGGTGGACATTCGTCCGCCGAGGCCTGCCATGTCAGGCGCTCCTCTCCGTGTTCGGGTCCGCGGCCTCCCACCCTAGCGAGCGGTGACCGCTTTGCCCGCGGTTCAGATCGGGATGTCCCAGAGCGGGAACCAGCGATCGAGCTCGGGCTCGATCGGCAGGTCTGCCGCGAGGATCGCCTTCAGACGCAGCTCGCGCTCCGTGGAGCGCTGTTGCTCGCCCGACGCCGGGACGAACGGGTACCACGTGCCGCGCTTGTAGTTGTAGATGAAGTAGATGGCCGCGCCCTGCTCATCCTGGAAACCGAACACGGAGCACAGCAGACGGTCGCCGTATCCCTCCAGCGCAAGCTGCTCGCTGACGGCGTTGATGCCGACCGCGAGATCCTCGACGTCGTCGTCGCGCACGATCATCCAGCGATAGCCCATCGTGTCCGCGTGGGTCTCGATGGTCGAGCCGGTCTCCTCGCCGGCGCCGCGCAGCACCGCCTCCATGTCACTGGCGATCTGCTCGAACGCGCCTGTGCCGAGCGGCTGGAAGACGATCGCCGCAGCTCCGCGGTTCGTGATCGTGTGCTCGCTCGAAAGCGTGATCTGCGCCGTCGTGATCGCGAACAGGCGGTCGGGCGCCGGACCCTTGACCTTGCGGCGTCCGGTGATCGAGTCGAAGAGCCCCATCGGCCAAGCCTACGGGGCGCCGGGCCCCTCAGACCGCGGTCGGGATCGCCGCGCCGTGCGTGCCCTGGAGCCGCGACTCCATCGTCTCCAGCCGGGCGATCCGCTTCTCGAGCGGCGGGTGCGTGTGGAAGATGCTGAAGAGCGAGCGCTTCGCGGCCGGGAAGATGAAGAACGCGTTCATCTCGGCGTGGGCCGTGCGCAGGTCCCTCTGGGGGATTCGCTCCATCGTGCCGCTGATCTTCATCAGCGCCGACGCCAGCGCGCTCGGGCGCCCGGTCATCACGGCGGCGCCGCGGTCGGCGGCGAACTCGCGGTAGCGCGACAGGGCCATCATCAGGAAGAACGAGATCGCGTAGACGGCCATCGCGGCCATGATCATCGCCGCGAAGCCGGGGTTGTTGTCGTTGCTGCGGCCTCCGTGGCCGAAGAAGAACCCGAACTGGAGGATCATCGAGGCGAGCGAGGCGAAGAAGCTGGCCATCGTCATGATCGCGACATCGCGGTTGGCGACGTGGGTCAGCTCGTGCGCCATCACGCCTTCGAGCTCGGCCGGCGAGAGCAGATCGATGATCCCGGTGGTGGCGCAGACGGTCGCCTTCTTCGGCGAGCGGCCGAGCGCGAAGGCGTTCGGCATCGAGGTCTCTGCTACCGCTACGCGCGGCTTCGGGAGGTCGGCCTGGACGCAGAGGCGCTCGACCATCGCGTGGAGCTCGGGAGCCTCCTGCGGCGACACCTCGCGCGCGCCCATCGATCGCAGCGCGAGCTTGTCGGACGTGAAGAACTGCAGCAGCAGGAGACCACCGGCTACGAGGGCGATCATGATCGCCCCTGCGCCGGCGGCGAACAGGACCGCCATGAAGGCCACGTAGAGCAGCCCGAGCAGGAACATGGTCACGAGCATGCGCGCCTGAAGGCCCGCGTCGCGGCCGATCATCGAAGTTGACGTACGAGACATTGCCGACAATGTTGTCAGACCGGCTGAAGACTCGATAAGAGATCACGGCGCTGTTACCCTTGTCAGCGGCCGAATTCCCTGGAAAGCCGGGGAAGCGGGGGAACCACTCGGGGGCACGGCGAGCCCTCCGGGGCGAATCCGGTGCACTGCCGCTCCGGTAGCGCCGTCGAACGGCGCGAGCCCGTCAGCTCACTTCGCAGGCCGACTTGCAGTCGTTGAACCGTGACCACCAGCGCCCATAGCCTCCGCCGCCGCGTGCGCCCCTGGCTGCTCCTGTCCGTGTGCGCCCTCACCCTGACGGTGTGGGCGGTGCTGCCGATCGGCTCGAGCGGTGCGCCGACGACCCAGCAGAAGCTGCGCGAGGTGCAGCGCGACATCCAGGTGACCCAGAGCAAGATCGGCAAGCGCAAGGGCACTGAGCGGGTGCTCGCCTCGGACATCGCCCGCTGGACGACGAAGGCCCGCCGCCTTCAGGGCCGGATCGGCACACTTCAGCGCCGCGAGGCGGTCGTCCAGGGCACGCTCGACAGCGCTCAGGCGGAACTCGATCGCACGCAGGATGAACTGCGCTTTCAGCGCGCCCGCCAGGTTCGCCTGAAGGCGCGCCTCGCCGAGGCGCGGCGAATTCTGTCCGCTCGGCTGGTCGAGCGATACCGCGCCGACGAACCCGACCTGGTGACGGTGGTGCTCAGCTCCAAGGGCTTCGCCGAACTGCTCGAGCGGGGCGAGTTCCTGCGCCGCATCAACGAGCAGGACCAGCGCATAACACGTCTGGTGCGGACCGCCAAGTCGGACGCGCGCGAGAACGCGATCCGGCTCGACAGACTCGAGCAGCGTCAGTCGGCGGTCGCCGCGCGGATCGCCGCGCGACGCGACGAGATCGCGGACGTCAAGCAGGACCTGATCGACACGCGCGTCGGCTACCAGAACACCCGCGCCGGCAAGCGCAGAGCGCTGCTGAGCGTGCGCGGTGAGCGTCATCAGCTCGAGGGCGCGCTCTCGCGCATGAAGAAGACCCAGGCCCGGATCACGGCGATCCTCAACCCGCCCGCTCCGGGAACGCCGCCGGCGGGCCCGATCCGCGGCGGCTCGGGCGCGATGATCTGGCCGGTCAACGGCGTCCTGACGTCACCGTTCTGCGAGCGGCGCTCCTGGGAGTCCTGTCACCCCGGGATCGACATCGCCGCTCCGACGGGCACGCCGATCCGCGCCGCCGACGGCGGGCGCGTGGCGATCGCGGGTCCCACCGGCGGCTACGGCAACTACACCTGCATCCAGCACTCGGCGTCGCTCTCGTCGTGCTACGGGCACCAGTCGAGCATCGGCGTCAGCGTCGGTCAGCAGGTCAGCAAGGGACAGGTGATCGGCGCCGTCGGCTCGACCGGCTTCTCAACCGGTCCGCACCTCCACTTCGAGGTGCGCATCAACGGCGCGGTCACCAGCCCGATGGCCTACCTCTAGCTCCCGGCCGCCGGCGACCGGCGTGGTCGCTACGCTCGTCGTCGTGCAGCCCGAGATCGACCTGCTCGGCCTTCCCCTCAAGACGTTCGGCCTGATGTTCGCGCTCGGCTTTCTCGTGTCGGGAGCCGTCATCCACCGGCGGATGCGCGAGCTCGGCCACCCGGTCGACTGGGCCTACGAGATGATCTTCGCCGCGCTGGTCGGTGGTCTCGTCGGGTCGCGGCTGTTCTGGCTGATCGAGAACCCCGACCGGATCGACGGGTTCGGGGACGTGTTCGGTGGCTCCGGACTCGTCTGGTACGGGGGCGTGATCGGCGGCGCGGTCTGTGTGCTCGGATGGGCGAGATGGCGCGGCTGGCTGGGGCTGGAGACACTCGACATGGCGGCCGTCCCGCTCGCGATCGGCAACGCGATCGGGCGCATCGGCTGCCAGCTCTCAGGCGACGGCGACTACGGCAAGGCATGGGATGGACCCTGGGCGATGGGGTACCCCAACGGCACGGTCGCCACCGACCCGGGCGAGACCGTCCACCCGACGCCGATCTACGAGACGCTTGCAATGGGACTGATCGCCTGGGTGCTGTGGTCGCTGCGCGACCGCGTGCGACCGGGCGGCCTGTTCGCACTCTGGCTCCTGTTCGCGGGCATCGAGCGGCTGCTTGTCGAGTTCCTGCGGCGCAACGAGGTGATCGTGGCGGGGCTGACGCTGCCGCAGCTGCAGAGCGTCGCGATGATCTTGGGCGGGCTGGTCTGGCTGTGGCTGATACGTCGCCGGCACGGCTCGGTTCTGACGCCCGCCGCAGCGCGTGCGGCCGCGCCCGCTTCCGCCTGAGCCGCTCAGACCCGCCCCGCCGCGGCCCTCAGCGACCGCGCCAGGAAGCGGACGCTCAGATCCTGAAGCTCGGCGTCATGCTGGATCGAGCGGTGATGGCCGCCGGGAACCTCGACGAAACGGGTGCTCGGGGCCAGCGTTGCAAGGGCACGGGACCTCTCGACGGGTACGACCTCGTCGCCCTCGGCGTGGAGCAGCAGCAGCGGACACGTGAGCGACTCGACGGCCTCCCGCTCATCGTGCTCGATGAGGAACGCGTCGAACCCCCGCTCGTCGCAGCGGAATGTCTGGCGGAGTTCCCGGAGCCCTCGCCGCAATCCGGCCGCGCCCGCGGGGCAGATCGCCACGACGGCTGCGGCGCTCATACGGGCCGCCGACACCAGCGCCAGGTAGCCGCCCATACTCGACCCGCGCAGGGCGACGGGCCCAGGCGGCAGCAGCGTGGCCATCGCCGCGACGTCGTCGGCGGCGCGCCGGTCGAGCGCGCCCTCGCTGTCGCCGTGCCCGCGCTGGTCGAAGCAGACCGCCGCGATGTCGTGTGCTCGCAGGCGCCGCGCGAAGTCGTAGTGGGACTCCTTCTGAGATCCCGCGCCATGCAGGACCACGACACCGCCGAGCGACTCGCCCGCCGGTCGGAACAGGGCGTAGGCGAGGCCGTCGCGGATCGCGATCTCTGCCGGCGGGTCGACGTTGGCGCTGCGCACGGCGTGGCATGATGCGCCGCCGATGGCCGCGGCGCAACAGCTCTCGCACGTCTACCCGCTCGGCAGCCGCATCAACGAGCGCGGCCGTCTGGAGGTGGGCGGCTGCGACACGGTCGAGCTGGCCCGTGAGTTCGGGACGCCGTGCTTCGTCGTCGCCGTCGACGACGTGCGTGCACGCGCACGCGCGTTCCTCCAGGCGTTCGGCGCCCGCGGCGCCGACTTCGAGGTGGTGTTCGCGTCGAAGGCCTTCCCGTGCACGGCCGTCTACCGGCTGCTCTGGGAGGAGGGCATCGGCTGCGACGTCGCCTCCGGGGGAGAGCTCACGCTGGCGCTGGCGGCAGGGGTCGACCCTGCGCGAATCCACCTGCACGGCAACGCCAAGACGCGAGCGGAGCTCCGGCTCGCCCTCGAAGCCGGCGTCGGTGACGTGGTCGTCGACAACCTGCGTGACATCGAGTTGCTCGAGGAGCTGGCCCCCTCCGGGCGCGCTCAGCGCGCGTTCCTGCGGATCGCGCCCGGCGTGAGCCCCGAAACCCACCCGGCGATCTCGACCGGGGGCCCGAACACGAAGTTCGGCTTCGACCTGGCGCACGCGCCCGCGGCGATCGAGCGTGCGCAGGCGTCGGCCGCGATCGAGCTGGCGGGCCTGCACTTCCACATCGGGTCCCAGGTTCTGGAGCTGGCTTCATATCGGCGCGCGCTCGACGCGCTGAGCGGACTCGGCGACTTTCCCGCGTACAACCTCGGCGGAGGCCTCGGCGTGGCCTACAGCGAGCATGACGAGCCGCCCTCGATCGAGGACTACGTGGCAGCCAAGCTGGACGCGGTCGCCGAACTGGTCGGTCCCGGCAAGCACGTCATCGACGAACCGGGCCGAGCGCTCGTCGCGAACGCCTGCGTGACGCTCTACGAGGTTCAGAGCGTCAAGCGCAACGTGGATACGTATGTGGCGGTCGACGGCGGCATGTCTGACAACCTGCGGCCGATGCTCTACGGGGCGCGCTACGAGGCTCAGCTGGCCTGCCGCCCCGGAGGCGGCGAACGCTGCCACGTCGTAGGCAAGCACTGCGAGTCGGGCGACATCATCGTTCGCGATGCCGATCTTGCCGAGCCACGGCCCGGCGACATCCTCGTCACCCCGGCGACCGGGGCCTATGGGCACGCGCTGGCCAACACCTACAACGGCGCATTGCGGCCGCCGGTCGTCTTCGCCGCCGGCGGCGACGCTCGCCTTGTCGTGCGACGTGACAGCTATGAGGACCTGGTGACGCGCGATGTCTGAGCCGCCCTTTCGCATCGGCCTGCTCGGCCACGGGACCGTGGGCGCGGCGTTCGCGATCCTCGTGGACCAGCAGGCGGAAGAGATCGAGCGTGTCACCGGCCGCCGGCCGCAGGTCAGCGGCATTCTGACTCGCAGCCGTGGTGACGGCGCCCAGATAATCGACGGCTCGGACCTGATCGTGGAGGTCATGGGCGGTCTCGACCCTGCGCGGGAGCTCGTCACCGGCGCACTGCGGGCCGGGCGCCCGGTGGTGAGCGCCAACAAGCAGCTGATCTCGCGCCACGGGCCGGAGCTCTGGGAGGCCGCGAACGACGGCGGCGTCCAGTTGCGCTTCGAGGCCGCCGTCGCCGGAGTGGTGCCGGTGATCCGCGTGCTCTCCGAGTCGCTGGCGGGCGCTTACGTCGAGCGCATCCACGGGATCGTCAACGGCACGACCAACTTCATCCTCACCCAGATGGCGGCCACCGGTGTCTCGTACGCCGACGCCCTCGCCCAGGCTCAGGAGCTGGGCTACGCGGAGGCCGATCCGACAGAGGACGTCGCCGGCCTCGACGCCGCCGCGAAGATGGCGATCCTCGCGCGTCTCGCGTTCGGATCATGGGTGCACGTCGATGACGTCGTGTGCGAGGGGATCGAGCACCTGACTGCGGCCGACATGGCGTATGCCGATGAGTTCGGCCTGAGCCTGAAGCTCGTCGGCACGGCCGAACGCGCCGGTGACGCTCTGAGCGTGCGGGTGCATCCCGCATTCCTCTACGCGGGCCACCCTCTGGCGAGCGTCAACGGGCCGTTCAACGCCGTCACGATCGAGTCCCCGGCGATCACGGAGATCACGCTGTCGGGCCCCGGCGCGGGTGGGCCGCAGACGGCCAGCGCTGTGCTCGGGGACGTCGTGAGCATCATGGGCGGCGAGCGCCCGCTGCCCGCTGCCGGGTCGCCGCTGGAGATCGTCGGCGATGTCGACTCCGCGTTCTACCTCCATCTCGAAGTCGCCGACCGCCCGGGCGTGCTGGCGCAGGTCGCCGAGCGCCTCGGCCTGCAGGGGGTCTCGGTCAAGTCGGTCATCCAGGAGGGCATGGGTGACGACGCCCGTCTCGTGATGGTCACGCACCGCATCCCGGAGTCGCGTTTCTTCGCCGCGGTGGAGCTGATCGGCGCACTCGACTTCATGCGCGCCGCGCCGAGGGCGATCCGCGTGATCGACGAGCAGTTCACGACGTGATGCCGGGTCTCATCGAGCGCTACGGGGACAGGCTGCCTTTCGATCCCGGCGACCCGGTCGTCAGCCTCAACGAGGGCTCGACCCCGCTCGTTCACGCCGATCGCGTGTCGGAGATCGTCGGCGCGGACGTCTGGCTGAAGGTCGAGGGGGCGAACCCGACCGGCTCGTTCAAGGATCGCGGCATGACGTGTGCGGTCTCGGCAGCCGTGAGAGAAGGGGCGACGGCCGTGATCTGCGCCTCGACGGGGAACACGGCTGCGAGCGCCGCCGCATATGCCGCTCGCGCAGGCCTGACCGGCGCGGTGATCGTGCCTGAGGGCAAGATCGCGACCGGCAAGCTCGCTCAGGCGCTGATGCACGGCGCTCGGGTGATCGCCCTGCGGGGGAACTTCGACGAGGCGCTCGAGCTGGTTCGCGAGCTGTCGGCCCGTCACCCGATCGCGCTCGTGAACAGCGTCAATCCGTTCCGGCTCGAAGGCCAGAAGACGGCGGCGTTCGAGATCATCGACGAGCTCGGCGAGATCGACGCTCTCGCGATCCCGGTCGGCAACGCGGGCAACATCACCGCGTACTGGAAGGGCTTCCAGGAGATGGGAGCAGCTCCGCAGATGCGCGGCTTCCAGGCCGCGGGTGCGGCGCCGCTGGTGCGCGGCGAGCGGGTCGAGAACCCCGAGACGGTCGCGAGCGCGATCCGGATCGGCAACCCGGCGCGCTGGGAGGAGGCGATGACGGCCATGCGCGACTCGCGCGGCGGCGTCGAGGCGCTCACCGACGAGCAGATCCTCGACGCGTACCGGCTGCTTGCCGCGCGCGAGGGCGTCTTCTGCGAGCCGGCGAGCGCCGCGTCCGTCGCCGGACTGATCGTCCACGGGGTTCCCGAGGGAGTGCAGAGGATCGTCTGCGTGCTCACCGGCCATGGACTCAAGGACCCGCAGACGGCGCTCGAGCAGGTGGGCCACGTGGTTCCCTGCGACGCTGAGCTCGAATCGGTCGAGACCGCGATCTTCGGTCAGTCCTGATGCAGCGCCGCCGCCTGGTTCGCGTCCCGGCTTCCTCCGCAAACCTCGGGCCCGGCTTCGACTCCTTCGCGGCGGCGCTCGCCCTGCACATGGAGCTCGAGGTGGTGGAGACGCCCGGCTCTTTCGCGGTAGAGACCGAACTGCCGATCTCGCGCGACCGGCGCAACCTCGCCGTCCGCGGCTTCGAGCGTCTGCATCCGGCCGACGGCTTCACGTTCCGGATCGGGTCTCAGATCCCGCTGTGCGGCGGCCTGGGAACCAGTGCGGCCGCGTACGTAGCCGGCCTCGTCGCCGCCGACAGCATCTTCGAGCTCGACGCCGACCTGTTGGCCCACGCGGCGGAGTTGGAGGGTCACCCCGACAACGTCGCGGCGGCGCTCAAGGGGGGGATCGTCGTCTGCGCGGACGGAGAGGCCGTCCGCCTTGATCCACCCGAGGGTCTCGAGGCCGTGCTCGTCGCCCCCCACGAGGCGGTGCGCACGGCGCAGGCGCGCGCCGTGATGCCGGACAGCGTGCCTCGTTCGGATGCTGTCTTCAACGTCGCACATGGCGCCCTGCTCGCGATGGGGCTCGCACGCGGGGACTTCGACCTGATCTCGAGGGGCCTGGACGATCGCCTGCATCAGGCTCGGCGCGCGCATCTGTTCCCACGCTCGATGGCGCTCGTCGGCGAGGCGCGCGGCTACGGGGCGCTCGGGGCGACGATCTCCGGTGCTGGTCCGACCGTGCTCGTCTGGACGCGCTACGACGTCACGGGCAGCGTCGTCGAGGCTCTGCAGCGTGCCTGCGACGGATGGGCCGAGGTCATCCGCGCCCCGTTCGAGCCATCCGGCGCGGACGTACGCGCGCTCTGACGGCGCGGCGAGCGGCCGGCCTACGCGACTGCGAGCTGCTCGCTGACGCGCCGGCGTGCGTCGTCGAGTCCGAGCCGGCGGAGCAGCTCCTCAGCGACCTTGAGGTAGTCGGCTCCCAGGTCCGGACGGTGCTCGAAGATCGAGATCGCGCGCTCGGCGGACTCGGCGTAGGCGATCGACTGCCGGACCGACTGCTCGAGCAGCTTGTCGCCGACGTGCTCCTGCAGCGACTCGAACGCCTCACGCGAATGAACCGTCCGCATGTCGGCGATGTTGAACAGGACCCCGAGCCACTCCAGATCCGGGTTCAGGCTGTCCCGCGCCAGGTCGATCACCTCGATCGCCTGCTCCACGCCCTGAAGCGCGAAGTACTGGGCCTCTGAGCTGAGCAGCGCGTAGTCGGATGCGACGAGCGCGTTCACGGTCAGCAGGCCGAGCGAGGGGGGGCAGTCCACGAGCACGACGTCGTAGTCGCCGTCCACCTCCTTCAGCGCGCGCCGCAGCGTGAGCTCGCGGCCCATCTTGCCGCCAAGCGTCAGCTCGGCCTCTGCGAGGCTCAGGTTCGCGGGGATGATGTCTTCGTGGATCGCCTCGCCGGCACCGACGCGGCCCGACAGGACGTCACCGATCGTCGGCTCGATCTCGGGGTCGACGTCGAAGTAGTCCGACAGGTTCCCCTGCGGGTCGAGGTCCACCGCGAGCACACCCAGGCCCGCCGCTCGAAAGGCCTCGGTCAGGTGACGAACGGCGGTCGTCTTTCCAGTGCCGCCCTTCTGGGATAGAACCGCGATCTTGAGCGCCATCGGTTCGCAGTCTACGCGCGGCGGCGGGAGGTGCGGTCTCGGGCTCCGGGCAGCGTCTCAGGCTTCCGCTTCGAGCGTGGCGAGCGGGTCGACGGTGGTGACCGCTCCGGTGCGAGAAACCGTGCCCCCGACCTCGACGACGTGCAGGTGATACCGCCCGACGACGATCTCATCGCCATCCTCGAGCGTTCGCCATTCGACGCGCTCGCCGTTGACGAAGACGCCGTTCAGGCTGCGGTCATCCAGCACGCGGACCCCATCGGCCTGTCGGACGATCAGCGCGTGCCGGCGCGACACGGTGGGATCGTCAAAGCGGACGTCGGCGGCGAGGCTGCGACCGATGCGCGTCCACTCGCGGGCGAGCGGGACGACCCGGACGTCGCCGTCTCGATATACGAGGTACTTGCCGGGCTGCTCGAGCTCCGTCGCGACGGCGGCGACGAGCGCCTCCCGCGTGGCTTCGCCGGTGGCCTCGGGTGCGGGCGCGCCGGCCGGGCTGAGGCTGCCGGCGAACAGCGACGAGTGTGTGAAGCTCTGCCCTGAACAGCCAGGGCAGGGCGGGAGCAACTCCTCGGAGGCGAGCGTCAGCGTGTGTCCGCACTGTTCGCAGCGGAATGAGCCCATGCCGGCAAGCGTTCCAGAGATCAGAGACTCCATCGGTTGGTTCTCCCTGTGGTCGTCTCGCGCATGACTCCTCCCAGGAGCCGGATTGCTGCAATCGTAAAGGCTGTGTCAATCATCACTTGCCGCCAATTGCGCAAATTGCACGATTCCGGCTGCCGTGGAGGAGCACATTCGTTCGCCGCGAAAAACGGGGCATGCTTCGTGCGCCGACTGGCCTGTCAGAGCTGGATCTGGAACGCGAGTTGCTGCGCAAGGGAGTGCACTCGCGCGACCGGCTCGGAGCGCGCTGCGCCGAGTGCGGCCGGCAGCCCCTGATCGGCGAACGCGTTCATCTGTACCCCGGTGACTCGGTCTGCGACCTTTGCCGTCCGCGGCGCAAGGCGGTGCCCGTGGGCACGCAGATCGTTCGTCACCAGGAGCATGGGCTGAGCGTGCGCCGCCTGGCGGCCTGAACAAGCCGCGGGCGGCGGATAGACTGCCCGCCCGCATGCAGCCGTTCAGCATCGAGACGACGATCGCACGGTCGCGGGGGGACGTCTTCGCCTACCTGCTGGACGTGGCCAACCACCCGGAGTTCACGGATCACTTCCTCAAGGAGTGGCACATGACGAGGGAGGAGACCTACGGCCAGGGTGCCGGCGGCCGGTTCCGGGTCGAGATGCCGTTTGCGCGCTTTCCCTGGGGGGATTGGGTGATCGTCGAGGTCGACCCGGGTCGGCGCATCGTGCTGGCCGGACGTTCCGGCAAGTTCAACCGAATCAGGACCCGCACGGCGATCGACCTCCGTGACGCGCCGCGCGGCGCCACGCGGGTCGATGCGACCGTCGAGACGATCCCGAAGATGGCGTCGGATCGCTTCCTCGAGTCGCTCGGCCAGCGCAGGGCGCTGAAGCGTCATTGGCGCAAGGCGCTTCGCCGGCTGCGGACGATTCTCGAGGAGGATCGCGGCCGAGGCGTTCGCGCGACGATCGCGGGTGGTCCGCGCAAGCCCGCAACCGGGCTTCGGGTCTAAGTCAATGCCGTCCCCGCGCCAGTAGACTCGCCGCCGCCATGACCCGCCGCCTGCTGCTCGTCGTGCTCGCCCTGGCCTCGCTGGGCCTCGCCGCCTGCGGTGAGAAACACGAGACCGTCACGGTTGGCGAGTCCGAGGCCGTCTACGTGACGCTCGGCGAGATGCAGTACCAGGTGCAGATCTCGCGCCAGCTCAACCCGCGCGAGGTTCGCGACCGCGCCTATCTGGTCGGCGTCCCGCCCGAGGACCGGGGACTGGACCCGGATCAGATCTGGTTCGCCGTGTTCGTCCGCGTCTTCAACGGCAGCAGTGACTCGGCACCCGCAGCGGACGAGTTCCGCATCGTTGACACGCGCGGGCGTGAGTACGAGCCGATCGACCTCCAGAACGTCAACGTGTTCGCCTATCGGCCGGTGCCGGTCCAGGCCGGCGGCCAGTATCCGCTGCCCGGCAGCGCTCAGGCGGAGACATCGAGCACGGGCGCTCTGCTGCTGTTCAAGCTCCCCGTCGACGCCCTCAGCTTCCGGCCGCTCGAACTCGACTTCGGCAGCTCGCAGCTGGGCGCGAGCCGCAGCGTCATCAGGCTCGACGTCTAGCTGCAGTTCCTCGACCCGGCCCTCGGCGGCGCTCAGCGCCCGCGCTTGAGCGCTGCGACGATCAGCTCGCGAGCGGCCGGAGCTGCCGTAGTGCCGCCGGCTCCGGATCCGACGAGCAGGACTGCGACGGCGACCCGCGGCTCGCGATCCCTCCCGGCCGGCGCGTAGGCGACGAACCAGGCGTCGGTGTCCTCCTCGCTGCGCGGCTCGACCGGCTGACCGTCCGGCTGCTCAGGCTCGCGTGAGCGCAGTTCTGCAGTACCGGTCTTGCCCGCGACCGGCGTGCCGGCGATCGCCGCCGCCCCGCCCGTGCCCTCGCGAACGACGGCTCGCATCAGTCGGTCCAGAGTCCGCGCTGTCTGGGCGCTCACGACGCGGCTGCCGTCGCCGGAGGTCGCCCGCCGCGACCTGTCGAGGTCGAGCGTCGTCGGCGGCCGCGTTCCACGACGGGCGATGGTCGCCGCAATCTCAGCCATCTGGAGCGTCGTCGCCTGCACGAGGCCCTGGCCGATCGCGCTGGAGCCGACGGCGAGGTCGTCGCCGATCGCATCGGCTTCGGGGATCTTGCTCTCGGCCACGATCGGGAAGGCGCTCGGCTTGTTGAAGCCGAAGCGCTCGGCGAACTCGACGAGGGTCCGAGCGCCGAGCTTCGCGCCGAGCGGCGCGAACACGGAGTTGCACGACTCCGCGAACGACTGCTCGAACGTGCCGCCGCAGACCTCATTGTCGGCGTTCGCCAGTTTCACGCCGGAGAGTGTCGCGAACGAAGCCGGGGTGAAGCGATCGCTGAGCTTCACGACGCTGCGTTCAAGCGCGGCGGCAGTCGTCACGATCTTGAAGGTCGAGCCCGGAGGCTGAAGGATCGAGAAGGCCACGCCGGCGTACCCGAGAATCGCGCCGTCACGCGGGTCGAGCACGATCGCTGCGCCGTAGCGCCCACCGAGTGCCGCGAGGCTCGCCTGCACGAGCTCTGGGTCGAGCGTCGTCCTGACATCCGCGCCCGCTCGCCCGCGGGCACGCGCGATCACCCTGCCACCGGCCCTCAACGAGCCTGACGGCAGGCCCGCCAATCGCTCGTCGAAGATCCGCTCCAGCCCGCTGACGCCGACCTGGGCATCATCCGGAACGCCTAGGGCTGCGAGGGCGTCGGCGCGTTCCGGAGGGATCGGACCGAGCTCGCCGACCGTCTGGGCGGCGAGCTCCGGGATCGCCGAGGATCGCGCGGTCCCCTCGGCCAGCGGCGTGCGGTCGCGAGCGAGCAGTGTGCCGCGCTCGGGCATCGTCGTCTCCCGGGAGAGCCGCTCGTCCTCGCGAACTCCCGGGAACGCCAGATGGCGCGCCCAGACGATCCGCGCGTCCGCGGCAGTCGTGTCGACGCGCACGGTGACGCTGCCGCGAACGGCTCCGAAGACGCGCGTGCGGACACTGACCGGTATCCGCCAGCGGCCGTCGCCCTCGCTCTCCGGCTCGCCGGTGCGAACCCCGCCCCTCACCGCGGTCGCGGTGGCGAGTGCTTCACGGTTACGGCGCGCGAACTCGAGCAGCGGAGTGTCGCGCCGGGACTGCTCGCTGAGCTGCGAGTGCATCGTCGCCCACGCCTGATCGGACCAGGCTGCCGCGTAGGCGCGAACGACAGTCCTCACCGTCATCGCCGCCGGACAGCCCGCCTGCGATGCCGACACCGAACGCCAGACCGACCACCGCCAGCGCCGGTATGCCGCGCCGAATCAGTCGCCGGCGGCGGCCGGCTCTACGCGCCTCGGCGCGAGCGACGGCACCGCCCGCAGGCCACCCGTCCGGTGTTCCTTCAGGCTTGTTCACCCCACGTTCCCCGAAGTACAAGCGTAGGGCAACCGAGAGACGGCCCGGCCGAGGGCGGCGGGCGTGCACCGACCGGCCCCACGCTACGCTGCGCGCCAATGGGCAAGACTCTCGTGATCGCCGAGAAGCCGTCGGTCGGGCAGGACCTCGCGCGCGTGCTGCCGGGCCCCTTCCAGAAGCACACCGGCAGCGGTGACAAGACCGCCCGCTGGCTGGAGGGCCCTGAGCACACGATCAGCTGGGCGGTCGGTCATCTGGTCCAGTTGGCCGAGCCGGACGAGTACGACGACAAGTTCAAGAAGTGGCGAATGGCCGATTTGCCGATCGTGCCCGGCCGCTTCAAGCTGATCGTCAGGGACGAGCGCTCCCAGAAGCAGATGACGGTCGTGCGCGCGCTCCTGCGGGACAGCGATTTCGACCTCGTCGTGAATGCCTGCGACGCTGGGCGCGAAGGCGAGCTGATCTTCGCCTATCTGTACGAGAAGGCGGGCTCCAAGCTGCCGGTGAGGCGCCTATGGCTGAACTCGATGACCGAGACCGCGATTCGCGAGGGTCTCGAGCACCTTCGCGACGGTGACGAGCTTCATCTGCTCGAGGAGGCGGCCCGCTCGCGGTCGGAGGCCGACTGGATCGTCGGTATGAACGCCACTCGCGCCGCCACGATCCGGCTGCGCTCCTCCTTCGACGGCGCCGTTTCGCTGGGGCGAGTGCAGACGCCGACGCTCGCGATCATGACTCGACGCGAGGAGGAGATCCGTGCGTTCGTGCCCCAGAAGTACTGGGAGGTCAGCGCGCACTTCGCGGCGTCCGGCGGGCGTGAGTACGACGGGCTCTGGAACGCCCCCAAGGGCGATTCGTTCCTGGATCGGGCCGACCGGATCGCCAGCGCGCAGGCGGCCGAGGAGATCGTCGCGGCCGTCAGGTCCCGCGCCGGCGAGATCACGAAGCTCGAGAAGACGTCGAAGAAGCAGCAGCCGCCGCTGCTCTACGACCTGACGTCGCTGCAGCGCGAGGCCAACAGTCGCTTTGGCTTCACGGCGCGCCGCACGCTCGGCGCAGCGCAGCGCTGCTACGACGAGCACAAGGTCCTGACATACCCGCGAACCAGCTCGCGTTACCTGACGAGTGACATGGTCGCCGAGATCAAGCCGACGGTCGCGTACCTCGGTCGCCAGGAGCCGTATTCGCAGGCCGCTGCTCATGTCGCGGGTCTCGACCTGCTCCCGCTGGCACGCGTCGTCGACGACTCCAAGGTCGGCGACCACCACGCGATCATCCCCACCAACGCCGAGCACCGGGTCGACAAGCTCGGCGACGACGACCGCCGTATCTACGATCTCGTGGCCCGCCGTTTCCTGGCTGTATTTCAGCCGGATTCAGTGGCCGAGAACACGCGCGTGGAGACGACGGTCGGCAGCCATCTCTTCAAGACGAGCGGCCGCGTTCTCGTCGTTCCCGGCTGGCGCGCGATCGACGGCGCCGAGGGACGTGACAGCCAGCTGCCGCGACTCGAGCAGGGCGAGGCCGTCGAGACTCGCGATGCGGAATCTGAGGAGAAGGAGACCAAGCCCCCGGGCCGCTACTCGGACGCGTCCCTGCTCGGGGCGATGGAGACCGCCGGGAAGCTCGTCGACGACGAGGAACTGCGGGAGGTGATGAAGGAGTCGGGAATCGGCACGCCGGCGACGCGCGCGGCGATCATCGAGCGCCTGATCGACGTCGGTTACGTCGAGCGCGACAGGACTGCTCTGGTGCCGACAGAGAAGGGCATGAACGTCATCCGGCTGCTCGACGACCACGCCCTCACGCGACCGGACCTGACAGGTGAATGGGAGCATCGCCTGGCCCGCATCGAGGCGGGCGAGGAGACGCGCCAGCGCTTCATGAAGGACATCGCAGCGTTCGCGGGCGAGACGGTCGGGCAGCTCGACACGACCCTCAAGGACGTCCGCATCCCGCGCGAGAACCTCGGGCCGTGTCCGGTCTGCGGTCAGGACATCATCGAGAACCGCAAGGGCTATTCATGCTGGGCGCGCGAGGACCCGGGCTGCGGTTTCGTGATCTGGAAGTCCAAGGCCGGCAAGCAGCTCGCGCCCGGAGTCGCGCGCGAACTGATCAGGACCGGCCGCACCGAGAAGCAGGTGACCGGCTTCCGCGGGCGCAGCGGGCGGTCCTTCCGCGCCAAGCTCGCCCTCGAGCAGTCGCCGGAGGGCAAGTGGCGCGTCGAGTTCGACGAGCCTTGGGCGAAGGAGGGCGCAAAGGCTCCTGAGCAGGACGAGACGGAGGCCGCCGCCGCAGCGGCCGGACCCGGGGCGGCAGCCGCGTAGATCACGCCGCGGGGCGCTGCGTCATCCGCCGCCGGATGCGCAAGGCTGGACCGGATGCCTCTGGAGCTCGTCACAGGCCCGGCCAACGCCGAGAAGGCCGGATACGTACTCGATGGCGTGCGACGTGCCGCCGTCGCCGGGCCCGAGCCGCTGCTGGTCGTGCCGACGCGTTCCGACGTCGATGCGTACCGGCGTGAGCTGGCGGCCGACGGCGTCGCGCTCGGCGTGAATGTCGTCGACTTCGCGGAGTTGCTGCGCGAGATGGCGCGGCGGTCGCTGGTTGTGGATCGCCCGCTCGGAGCGACCGCGCTCGAGCGGGTTGCGGCGTCGGTGGCCGCCGAACTGCTGGCCGCGGGTCGTCTGACGGTCCTCACCGACGCTGCGGGCACCGCCGGCTTCGCCACTGCGCTGTCACGGATCTGCGGCGAGGTCGCACAGGCCCGCTGTGACCCGCGTCGCTTCGCGCTGGCGATGACGATCTGGGGGAAGGCAGAGCGGCGCGAGGCGTTCGCCGCCGACCTCGCAGCGCTGAACGGGGCGTACGTAGGGCGACTCGAGCGCCTCGGATGCGTCGATCCGGCTCGCCACGCGTGGTCGGTGCTGGACGCGCTGCGCCTGAACCCGGCGTGCTGGAGCCGCACGCCGGTGTTCCTGTACGGATTCGACGATCTGACCGACGTTCAGCTCGATGCTGTGCGGACGCTCTCCGAGCACGTGGACGCTCAGGTCGTCGTCTCACTGCCGTTCGAGGCGCGCACCGCTTTCGCCGGGCGCCACCGCACTTGGCATGAGCTCTGCGCGATGGCGGGCAACCGCGTGGCAGACCTCGGCGCCCGTGACGTCCACTACGCGGCTGCGTCGCGCCGTGCGCTCCACGGGCTGGAGCGCGGGCTCTTCGAGGTCGACCCCGAGAAGGTCGACCCGGGAGCCGCGATCGAGCTGCTCGAGGGCGGCGGGCCTCGTGCGGAGCTCGAGCTGGTCGCACAACGCGTACGCGGCCTGCTGGAAGCGGGGTTCGAGCCGGAGCAGATCGCGATTGCGCTGCGCGACGCCGGCGACGCCGCCGCGCTCGTGGAGACGGTCTTTCTCGAAGCCGGCATTCCGGTGGCGCACGAACGCTGGATCACGATGGGTCGCACCGCGCTGGGGCGCGGCCTGCTTGCGCTCGTGCGCTGTGCGCTGCTGGACGGCGGTTCACGAGACCTCCTGACGTGGCTGCGTTCCCCGGGCGGCCCGGGCGGCGCGGGGCGGCGTGTCGACGCCCTCGAGAAGGCCGTCCGTGAGCAGGGGCTGGCCGAGCTCGACGACGCTCTCGCGGACTGGGAACGGCTCGGTGGACATGAGCTGCGCCCCATCGGGCGGTTGCGCGAAGCCCGCGCCCGAGGAAGCAGCGAGCTTTACGACGCGCTGCTGCGTGAAGCGGCCCGGACGGTCGCTGCGCCGCACAGGACTGCGGAGGCGGGCAACGCGCCGATCCTCGGGCCGGCACAGCAGGCCGACGCCGCCATGGTCGGGCGGCTGGCACGGGCGCTCGATGCACTGCGTGAGCTGGAGCGCCGCGATGCGCGGCTGGCGCCCGGCGACGACGAGCTCTACCGCGCGATCGAGGCGATCGAGGTGCCGGTGGGTGAGCGGGCACGGCCCGGCACGGTCATCGTCGCCGACCCGCTGGCGCTCCGTGCGCGCCGCGTCAGGGCGCTCTTCCTGGGCCGTCTCCAGGAGGGAGTCTTCCCGCGGCCCGGCCGCGGCGAGCCGTTTCTGGGGGACCACGAACGCATCGGGATCGACCGGGCGCTGGCGGATGCGGGGCAGGCTCCGCTCGGCCTGCGCCCCCACGAGGACCCGCTGGACGCCGAGCGCTATCAGCTCTACGCAGCCGTGAGCCGTCCGACCGAGTTGCTCGTGCTGTCCTGGCACCGGGCCGACGAGGACGGCGAGCCCCTCGTGCGGTCGCCGTTCGTCGATGACGTGCTCGACGTGCTCGAGCCTGTGCCGACGCCGCGCGATCGTCGCCTTGGGAGCGTCGGTTGGGAACCGGGAGACGCGGTGAGCAGGCACCAGCGAGCGCTGTCGGATGCGCTGTCGCGCGGTGAGCAGCGGCTGCGTGGATCCGGTGAAGATGTGCGCCAGGCAGGTCTCGGCAGTCGCCACGTACTCGCAGCGCTGGAGAGCCGCGAGGCATGGTCGGCGACTGAACTCGAGCTCTACGCGCGCTGTCCCGTGCGCTGGTTCGTCGAGCGTCTGCTGAAGCCCGGCACGATCGATCCCGACGCCGAGCCGCTCGGCCGCGGCGCCGTCGGGCACGAGGCTCTCGAACGGACACTCCGCGAGCTTGCCGCCGCTGGAGAGCGGCTCGAGCCGGCGACGCTCGCCCGGTCGATCGTGCGTCTCCGCGTCCACCTGCGGGAGTCCGAGTCGGCGAACCCGATCTCGAGCGACCCGCGCCGTCGGCTCGCCGAGGTCGGGAGGCTGGAGGCCGACCTGGTCCGGTACCTGGAGCACGCGGCGGCAGTGGGCTCGTCGCTGGCTCCCGCCGACTTCGAGTTCTCGTTCGGCGTGGCGGGGTCTTCGCTTCCGGCGGTCGACCTGGACGGTCTCAGCGTTCGCGGGCGCATCGACCGCATCGACCGCTCCGAAGACGGCTCCCAGGCGATCATCATCGACTACAAGGGGCGCGCGGCTCCGGCGCCCGCCGACAAGTGGCTCCGCGAAGGACTGCTTCAGGCGGGCCTTTACGCGCGAGCTCTCGAGCGCCTGGAGGAGGCGAGCGGAACGCGCGTCGTCGGCGCGGTCTATCAGCCGATCGGCGCCGACCCCAGGATGATGGACGCGCGCGGCTTCGTCGAAGCCGGGGCGGACATGGGAGCGGACCACCGCGACCGGATCACCGCGGAAGTGCGCGACCGGTTGCTCGACGACCTCCTGGAGGAGGCGCGACGAGTCGTTCAGGACGTCCAGGCCGGTCGCCTGCGTCCCCGGCCCGATCGCTGCAGCTGGAACGACGCGGGCTGCGCGCACCCGTCGATCTGCAGGTGCGAGGCGTGAGCGCGGTCGTCGGGTCGGGTCCTCACGGACCTCTCACGGAGGAGCAGGCGTATGTCGTTGAACGCCGCGACGGGCGGCTGCTCGTCACCGCCAACGCAGGAGCGGGCAAGACGCTGGTGCTGGTCGAGCGCTTCGTTCGCGATGTACTCGAGACTTCCGGCGATGAGGAGCCGATCGGGTGCGACGCGATTCTGGCGATCACCTTCACGCGCAAGGCTGCGGGCGAGCTGCGGGCGCGGATACGCGAGCGCTTCAGGGACCTGGGTGCGCGCGATCAGGCGCACGAGGTCGAGCGCGCCTGGATCCTCACGATCGACGGCTTCTGTCTGCGCGTCCTGCGTGCGCACGCGGTGCTCGCCGGCCTCGATCCGGCGTTCGAGGTGCTGGAGCAGGCGGATGCGCGCGAACTGCGCGAGAGCGCCTTCGCGCAGGCGCTCGACGACTGGCTCGGCGATTCCGCGCAGCCGCGCGCCGCGGCGCTCCACCTGTTGGCCGCGCACGGCTACGACGGACTGCGCGAGGCGATCACGGACATCCACGAGACGCTGCGCAGCGCGGGGAGCGAGTTCCCGGCGATCCCGCCGCCCGAGGCAGCAGACACGGAACAGGCGGCTGCGAACCTCGCCCGCGCTGCCACAGTCGCGCTCGCCGAACTGCGGGCGGGCTCGACTTCGGGGAAGACCGTCGACGCTGCTGCGGTCGCGCTGGAGAGCTGCGTGGCCGCGCTCGCCGAAGGGGCGACGCTCACCCCCGAGGAAGTGAAGTCATGGCGGCCGCCGCGCACCGCTGGGGCTCTGAAGACAGCGGCGTTCGACGACTGCCGTGACGCCATCGACGCATACAGGCAGGCGCTGAAGGACGAGCTAGGCGCGCCCCAGCTGGCACTCGCCGCCGAGTTGCTGACGGCCTACGGGTCGTCCTTCGCAGCCCTGAAGCGCGGTGCCAACGCGCTCGACTTCACCGACCTCGCGCTGCGCGCGCGCTCCCTCCTGGTCGAGCACCCCGCCGTTGCGGCCTCGTACCGCGGCCGGCTGCGTCGGGTGATGGTCGACGAGTTCCAGGACACCAACGCGCTGCAGGTCTCGCTGATCGAGGCACTCGGCGTGGACGACGTTTTCATGGTCGGCGATGCGCTCCAGTCGATCTACGGATTTCGGCACGCGGATCTCGGCGTCTTCGTGGATGAGCTCGCGCGCCGCGGCGCCGCAGGTGAGAGCGCTTCGCTGGCGGCCAACTTCCGCTCCCGCAGGAAGATCCTGGACGTCGTCAACGCAGCCTTCGGCGACGCGCACGACGGCGTTCCCTGGAGCGCGCTCACGGTGCCCGGCCGTGGTGGCCGGGACGTGCGCGAGCCGGCCGCCGATGACGCGCCGGGTGTCGAGCTGCTGCTCACCGACGAGAGCGCGTGGAATGACGACAAGCTGCACGGTTCGCGGTTGCTCGCCGGATTGCCGCCGGCGACCCGTCCGGCGGTCGCGGCCGAAGCGCTTCTCGTCGGACAGCGGGTGCGTGAGCTGGTCGACTCGGGCGAGGCGGACGCCGGGGAGATCGTCGTGCTGGTGCGCGCCGGCGCCAAGCTGCCGCTCTTCGAACGCGCGATCGAACGCGCGGGTCTACCGGCGGTCGCGGCACAGGGGCGCGGCTGGTGGGCGAGGCTCGAGGTCCTGGATCTGATGGCGCATCTGCGGCTACTCGTCAACCCGCGCGATGAGGACGGTCTCTGCGGAGCGCTGACAGCCTTCGGCGGGATCGCACACGACAGCCTGGCGCTGCTCGCCCTCGACCGCGACGACGCCCGGCGCGGCGGAGATCCGCATGCCTCGCTGCTCGACGCCGTGGATCGAGCGCTCGGCGACGTCGCGCCGGACGGTCCGGCGGGTCTGCTCGAGCCGGACGAACGCGAGCGGCTCGGCCGCTACCGCGAACTGCTCGAGCGCGAGCGCTCCGCGGCCGCCTGGGCCGGGCCCGCGGAGCTGCTGGGCCGCGTGGTCGCCGCGACCGGCTACGACCGCGCCACGCTGACCCGGCCGGGAGGCGCGCGGCGGCTGGCAAACGTGCGCAAGCTCGTTCGTCTCGCCGGCGACTTCGAGAGCTCAGGCGGTCGCGACCTGCGCGCGTTCGTCGACCACGCCGCGGCCGAGCTCGAGGCGAAGGCTCCGACCAGTGACGCTCCCGTCGAGGTCGGAGCCGACAGTGCTGTGCGACTTATGACCATTCACGCGGCGAAGGGCCTCGAGTTCCCCGTCGTGGTCGTCGCTGATCTCGGACACCGGCCGCATGGGCGTGCGCCGCGGATCCTGGTCGACGGAGCGCGTGCAGGCCTGCGCGTGACGACACTCGACCGGCGCCGCTACGACGCGCTCGGCTATGGCGATCTCAAGCGCGAGCGCGCGCAGCGCGACCGCGGGGAGGAGCGGCGAGTGATTCACGTCGCCGTGACCCGCGCGCGCCGCCTGCTCGTTCTGTCCGGCGTCGCCGATCTCGAGCCGGGCGATGAATGGGACACCGGCGAGAAGTCGGTCGCACCGGTTCGCTGGATGACGCCGCTGCTCCTCCGTCAGGACGTGCTTGGGCGGCTGGGAGATGTCGTGGACGAGCGCGTCGACCTCGCGCGGGCGGGGTTTCGCGGCGAGCTGCGCGTGGCGGTCAACGCTCCCCGCACGGTGAATGCCGTGCTGCGTCTGGACCCCGGCGAGCACGAGCAGATGGAGTTCGACGTCGACGCGAACCGGGACGCGCCTGCGGCCGCGGTGCTCGAGCCCGTGGCCTTGACGTCCGTCTCACCGCCTCCGCCTCCGCCTCCGACGGTGAGCTATTCATCGCTGAGCGACTACGCCGACTGCGGCTACCGCTGGTACCTGCGGCGCGTTCTGCGCCTGCCGCCACGCGAGACGTGGGATCTCCGCGACGTCGTCCCGCCCGGTCTCGGTGAGCACGCGCGGCGACGGGGAACGATCGCTCACATCCTGCTCGAGCGCCAGTCGCTCGCTTCCGGCGCGACCGCGCCGGAAGGCGATGCCATAAGAGCCGTGGCGCAGGAGGCCGGCGGCGCTGAGCTCGACGCGGAACAGGTGGCGGACCAGCAGCGGCTGGTTCGGGCCTTCCTCGATGGGCCGCTGCGCGAGCGGGTCGGCTCTGCGGTGCGTTTGAGCCGTGAGGTCGCATTCTCGCTCGCGCTCACTCCCGGCGACAGCGCCGTGCCGCTGCTGACGGGCTCGATCGACCTGCTCGCCGATGAGGGCGGCGGCGCGATGCTGGTGATCGACTACAAGACCGACCACGTCGAGGCAGATGTTGATCTGCAGGTTGCCGTCGAGGACGCGTACGGTCTGCAGCGGGCGGCCTACGCGCTGGCCGCCCTGCGCGCCGGCGCGGCGGCCGTCGACGTCGTGCACCTGTACCTGGAGCGCCCCTCCGAGCCCGTCACCGCCGGCTACGTGGCGGCGGATGCCGGCGAGCTGGAAGCGGTTCTGCGCGCTGCAGCGGCTGGGCTCGGGGAGGGACGCTTCGAGGTCAGCGCCGAGCCCTACGCCGGCCTGTGCGCGGCCTGCCCGGGACGCGGCGGGCTCTGCTCGCATCCCGCCGAGATGACCGGCCGGCCGTTCCCGCGGTGATCCTCAGCGACCTTCGCTGGAGCTGGCGTCCGGGTCTGCGGGCGGCCGTTCGATCTCAGCGTCGAGCGCTGCACCGAAGAGGAAGGCCGTCGCGAGCAGGTTCAGCCAGAGCAGAAGCACGACCGCGCCCGAGAAAGCGCCGTAGACGGCACCGTAGTTCCCGAAGTTGCGCAGGTAGAAGCCGAACGCGGTGCTTACGATCAGCCACAGTGCGATGACCGTCAGCGCCCCCGGCGTGAGGACGCGTGATCTGCGCGCCGCCGGCGACGGTGTCCAGCGGAAGACGGCGGAGACCGACAGCGCCGCGGCCAGCGCAGCGAGCGGCCAGCGCGCCATCGCCCACACGTTCTCGGCCTGCTGGCCCAGTCCGATCCCGTCGAACGCGTCGTGTGCGAGATCGCCTCCGAGGAACAGCGCGGTCAGCCCGACGATCGCGAGGGCCAGCAGGACGGCGGTCAGTGCGACCGAGGTTGCGCGTCGGCGCAGGAAGCCCGGCCCATCGCCGGTCTCGGCATCGAACAGCTCGTCGAGCGCCCTGCCGACTGCGTTGAGGACGCCGGAGGCCCCGCTGAGCGCGAGCAGCAGCCCGATCAGCATCGCGATCCCGAGCGCGCTTTCGGATCCGTTGACCGCCGTCTCGACGGCGTCGCCGATCACGGTCTGCGCCTCAGCTCCCAGACCGGCGTCGTCGGCGAGCGCGACTGCCTTATCGACGAGGTCGATGCCGCCGAGCAGCCCGAGCAGCGAGACCGCGAACAGCAAGGCCGGGAACAGCGAGAGCATCCCGTAGTAGGTGATGGTGGCCGCGCTGTCACGCATCTGCCGCCGCTGGAAGCGCGTGATCGCGCGCCCCGGGGCGGTGGGTCCGAACCGGCGGCGCAGTGTCTGTCTGAGGCGGCCGAGCACCGCGCGGATACATAAGCAGGGCCGGCGGTCGGGGCGCGCCGCCGGCTGCGCTGATGAAGCCGCCGGCGGTGGGCGATAATCGGCGGATGCTCCGGGCACGGGTACTGCTCTTTGACGGCTTCGACGAACTTGACGCGATCGGTCCGTACGAGGTTCTCGCCAACGGAGTCGACGGGCGTGAGGGGGATGTTGCGTATGTGACGCTCGACGGCCCGCGCGAGGTCACCGGCGGTCATGGAACGGTCGTGCGCTCGGGCTCCGGGCTCGGGACCGAGGCCACGCTGCTGGTCGTCCCCGGCGGGGGCTGGAACGACCGCTCCCCCCAGGGTGCCCGCGCCGAGGCCGAGCGGGGAGAGGTGCCGAGAGCGATCGCCGCTGCGCACGCCCGCGGCGTCACGATCGCCTCGGTCTGCACGGGCGGCATGCTGGTGGCCGCCGCGGGTCTGCTGAGCGGCCGGCCGGCGGTGACCCATCACGGCGCGCTGGCGGAGCTGGCTGCTGCAGGCGCGGAGGTCGTGGACGCTCGCGTGGTGGACGATGGCGACGTGCTCAGCGCCGGCGGGGTGACCTCGGGCATCGACCTCGCCCTCCACATCGTGGAGCGCGAGCTCGGCGCGGAAGTCGCGCACAGCGTCGCTCGCGAGATGGAGCACGACCGCCGCGGCCCCGTTCACCTCGGGCCGCGCTCGGCCGGCTGAGCCCGGCCCGGCACGCAACTTCCCCTGCGTGCATGTGACCCCGCGGTGCCGATGGGGCATCCTGTCCCCATGGCTCGTGCGATCTGGAGCGGGACGATCACGTTCGGCCTCGTGACGATCCCCGTGAAGCTGTACCCCGCCGTCAAGCGCAAGACGGTGCGCTTCCACCAGCTCGACGGCGACAACCTCTCACGTATCCAGCAGCGGCGCATCAACAGCGCCACCGGCGAGGAGGTGCCGTTCGAGCGGCTCGTCAAGGGCTACGAGGTGACGCCCGATCGCTACGTCGTGATCACACCGCAGGAACTGGATTCGCTCGACCCCAAGCGCAGTCGGACGATCGAGATCGAGGACTTCGTTCGCGGCGCCGAGATCGATCCCATCCTCTACGACACCACCTACTACGTCGCGCCCGGTCCCGGCGGGGCGAAGCCCTACAGGCTGCTGCTCGACGCGATGCGCGAGGCCGGCAGGGTGGGGATCGCGCGCTTCGTCATGCGCACCAAGGAGTACCTCGTGGCGCTTCGCCCCGCGGACGGCGCTCTCGAGCTGTCGACCATGCTCTTCGCCGACGAGGTCGTCGACCCGGCTGTCGTGGAGGAGCTGTCGGCGGTCGGCGACGCGGAGGCGGCGGGCCGTGAGCTCGACGTGGCCAAGCAGCTGATCGCCTCGCTGGAGGCTGACTTCGACGCTTCGCGGTACCGCGATGACTACCGCGAGCGCGTCCTCGAGCTGGTCGAGCGCAAGGCACAGGGTGAGCAGGTCGAGATCATCGCGGAGCCCGAGGCCGCGCCGAGCCCGGTGCCCGACCTGATGGGTGCACTGAAGGCCAGTCTTGACGCCGTCCGCGCCGGGAGCCCGGTCGCGGACGCCGCCCCGAACAGGAAGCGCCCCGCGAAGAAGCCCACGGCCGCGAAGAAGCCCACGGCCGCGAAGAAGCCCACGGCCGCGAAGAAGCCGGCGACGGCGAAGAAGCCGGCGACGGCGAAGACGCGAGCCAAGTAGACAACCCTGCGCCGGGCTGATCGCGCTCGGCTCCACGACCGACGGTCAGCTTCCCGGCCCTGCGCCGGTAGAATCCTGCGCTCGCTTCCGGCGATCCTCGGCCGCCCGCGGGGAGCTTCTGAAGATGACCATGATCAAGCCGCCACAGGCCGAAGGCCTCTACGACCCTCGATTCGAGCACGACGCCTGTGGCGTCGCGATGGTCGCCAAGCTCGACAACGTGCCGTCGCACGACGTCGTCGTTCGAGCCCTCGAGGCGCTCGACAACCTGGAGCATCGCGGAGCGGAGGGTGCTGACGTGAAGACCGGCGACGGCGCCGGGATCCTCTCGCAGATTCCCGACGCGTTCTTCCGCGAGGTCTGCGACTTCGATCTGCCCGAACCGGGGCGTTATGGCGTCGGCGTCTGCTTCGTACCGCGCGACGAGACGCTGCGTCGCAAGCTGGAGCAGCTCCTCGAGCTGAACGTGCGGGTCGAGGGGCAGGTCGTCCTCGGCTGGCGCGACGTGCCCGTCGACGAAGAGCACGTCGGAGACACCGCGAACAGGTCGCGACCGCACATCAGCCAGCTCTTCATCGGCGCGGGACCCGGCTTCGAGGACGATCAGGACGCGTTCGAGCGCAAGCTCTACGTGATCCGCCGGATCGTCGAACTGGCCGCCGGCCCCGACTTCTACGCACCGAGCTTCTCCTCGCGGACGTGCGTGTACAAGGGAATGCTGATCTCGCGCCAGGTCGCGGGCTTCTTCCCCGACCTGCGCGACGAGCGCTTCGCCTCGGCGCTCGCGCTGGTTCACTCGCGCTTCTCGACCAACACCTTCCCGAGCTGGGAGCTGGCGCATCCGTTCCGCGTGATCGCCCACAACGGCGAGATCAACACGCTGATGGGCAACGCCAACTGGATGCGCGCGCGAGAGAGCCAGCTCGCCAGCGACCTCTTCGGCCGCGACCTCGAGAAGGTGATGCCGATCGTTCGTCCCGGTGGCTCCGACTCGGCGTCGTTCGACAACGTGCTCGAGCTGCTGATGCTCGCCGGGCGCTCGCTGCCCCACGCGGCGATGATGATGATCCCCGAGGCGTACAAGGATCGTGACGACCTCTCTGACGAGCTGAAGGGCTTCTACGCCTACCACTCATGTCTCATGGAGCCATGGGACGGTCCCGCCGCCGTCTGCTTCACCAACGGCCGCGTCGTCGGCGCGACACTGGATCGCAACGGCCTTCGCCCAGGTCGCTGGGTCGAGACCAAGGACGGCTACGTGATCCTCGGCTCGGAGGCCGGGATGCTCGCGATCGAGCCGAAGAACGTCGTGCGGCTCGGCCGCCTGCAGCCGGGCAAGATCTTCCTCGTCGATCTCGAGCAGGGGCGCATCGTCGAGGACGAGGAGGTCAAGCGCGAGGTCTCCACTCAGCAGCCGTACGGAGAGTGGTTCGATCGCAACTGCGTCCACTTCTCGGACCTGGAGCCCGCGCAGCCGACGCTGACCGGCGTGCTGCCCGGCCACGAGCGTCGCCTGGCGTTCGGGTACTCGCAGGAGGACCTGCGCGTGCTGATCGCGCCGATGGCGCGAACCGGCGAGGAGCCGATCGGCTCGATGGGCAACGACACCGCGCTCGCGGTGCTCTCCGACCAGCGTCCGCCCCTGTACTCGTACTTCAAGCAGCTCTTCGCGCAGGTCACCAACCCGCCCATCGACCCGATCCGCGAATCGATTGTCATGTCGCTCGGCACGGGCGTCGGCTCGGAGGGCAATCTGCTCGACGAGACGCCCGAGCACGCCCACCAGCTCGTGATGGACCAGCCGATTCTGCGCAACGGCGAGCTCGAGACCCTGCGCGAGGTGTCCGGTGACGTCTTCAGGGCGCACACGATCGACATCACGTGGCCGGTCGACGAAGGCCCGGACGGGATGAGCGCCCGGCTCGCGAACGCATGTGACGAGGCGCACGACGCGGTGTCGGCCGGCATCAACATCGTCATCCTCTCCGACCGTGCCGCGGGGCCCGGGCGCGCGGCGATTCCCGCACTGCTGGCCGTGGGCGCCGTCCATCATCATCTCGTGCGTCTCGGGAATCGCCTCAGCGCCGGGCTCGTGCTCGAGTCCGGTGAGCCGCGCGAGGTGCACCACTTCGCGACCCTGATCGGCTACGGGGCGAGCGCCGTCAATCCGTACCTGCTGTTCGACACGGTTGATGAGCTCGTGGTCGAGGGCCGCGTCGCGGGCGTCGACGACCCCGATGCCGCACAGCGACACGTGGTCAAGGCGCTCGGCAAGGGCCTGCTCAAGACGATCTCCAAGATGGGGATCTCGACGGTCCAGTCCTACTGCGGTGCTCAGATCTTCGAGGCCGTCGGCCTGGAACGGGTTCTCGTCGATCGCCACTTCACCGGTACCGCCTCGCGCATCGGAGGTGTCGGGCTCGACGTCCTGGCCGAGGAGGCGCTGGGACGGCACGCGCGCGCCTGGCCGGGCACGATCGACGAGCTGCTGCCGGTCGGCGGCGTCTACGCCTGGCGCCGCGACGGCGAGCACCACATGTGGAACCCGGACACGATCGCTCTGCTTCAGCACAGCGTGCGAGCGAACGGCAACGCGCGTGAGAAGTACGACGAATACGCGCGTCTGGTGAACGACGACGCCGCGCGGCGCGCGACGCTCCGCGGCCTGCTCACGTTCCGCGAGGACCAGACCCCTGTCCCGCTGGACGAGGTCGAACCCGCCAAGGAGATCGTCAGGCGCTTCGCCACCGGAGCGATGTCGCTGGGCTCGATCTCGACGGAGTCGCACGAGACGCTGGCGATCGCGATGAACCGCCTCGGCGGCAAGTCGAACACCGGCGAGGGCGGCGAGGACCCGCGTCGCTTCACCGCCGACCCCAACGGCGATCTGCGCCGCTCGGCGATCAAGCAGGTCGCGTCGGGGCGATTCGGCGTGACGATCCACTACCTCGTCAACGCCGATCAGCTTCAGATCAAGATGGCTCAGGGCGCGAAGCCCGGCGAGGGCGGCCAGCTGCCCGGCCACAAGGTCGACAAGTACATCGGCTGGGTTCGTCACACGACGCCCGGCGTCGGGCTGATCTCGCCCCCGCCGCACCACGACATCTACTCGATCGAGGACCTCAAGCAGCTGATCTACGACCTGCGCTGCTCGAACCCGCGCGCGCAGGTCTCGGTCAAGCTCGTCTCCGAGGTCGGCGTCGGCACCGTTGCGGCGGGAGTCGCAAAGGCCAACGCCGATCACGTCCTGATCGCCGGTCACGACGGGGGCACCGGCGCCTCACCGCTCAGCTCGATCCAGTCGGCCGGAGTCCCCTGGGAGATCGGTCTCGCCGAGACGCAGCAGACGCTGCTCAAGAACGACCTGCGCCGGCGGATCATCGTGCAGACCGACGGCCAGCTGAAGACCGGCCGCGACGTTGCGGTGGCCGCGATGCTCGGAGCCGACGAGTACGGCTTCTCGACGGCCCCGCTGATCGCCACCGGCTGCATCATGATGCGCGCCTGTCATCTCAACACGTGCCCGGTCGGCATCGCGACGCAGGATCCCGAGCTGCGCAAGCGCTTCGAGGGGAAGCCGGAGCACGTCGTCAACTTCTTCTTCTTCGTCGCCGAGGAGCTGCGCGAGATCATGGCCGGACTCGGCATCCGCACGGTCGACGAGCTGATCGGCCGCAGTGACCTGCTGGTCGCAGATCAGGCGATCGATCACTGGAAGGGACGCGGAGTCGACCTGACCCAGATCCTGCACCGTCCCGAGCTTCCGGAGGGCGCCACGCTGCGGCGCCTCGAGCCGCCGCCGGAGGTGCTGGCGGACGCGCTGGACTGGAGCCTCCTCGAGCAGTCGGCGTCGGCGATCGAGACCGGGGAGCCCGTTTCGATCACGACTCCCGTCCGCAACATCAACCGTTGCGTGGGCGGGATCCTGTCGAGCCACATCGCTGCCGCGCGCGGCGCCGAGGGTCTGCCCGAGGGCACGATCCAGGTCGAGCTGACCGGCTCGGCCGGCCAGAGCTTCGGCGGCTGGCTCGCGCCCGGCGTGACGTTCACGCTGCACGGCGATGCCAACGACTACACCGGCAAAGGGCTCTCAGGCGGGATCTTGGCCGTCATGCCTCCCGACGATGTCACCTTCCGCGCAGAGGACAACGTGATCATCGGAAACACCGTTCTGTACGGGGCGACCAGCGGGCGCGCCTTCTTCCGCGGGATCGCCGGCGAGCGCTTCGCGGTGCGCAATTCCGGCGCGAGCGCCGTCATCGAGGGAGTCGGCGACCATGGCTGTGAGTACATGACGGGCGGCCGCGTCGTCGTCCTCGGTCCGACCGGACGCAACTTCGCGGCGGGGATGAGCGGCGGGCTGGGGTTCGTGCTCGACGAACACGACACGCTTCGCAGCAGGATCAACCCGACGATGCTCGACCAGATGGAGTCGCTCGACGAGGGCGACGCGATCGAGGTCCGCAGCCTCGTGGCCGAGCACGTGCAGCGCACGGGCTCGCCGGTCGGCAGGCGCGTGCTCGATGAGTGGGACGCGCTGCTGCCGCGCTTCGTGAAGATCTTCCCGGCCGACTACAAGCGCGTGCTCGCCGACCTCGCGCGCCAGGAGGCGGAGCAGATGTCCGATCCCGGTCACGGGCCGCAGGACGGTGCGCTCTCGACCGGCGGCGAGGGGTTCGTGACGGAGGAGACCGAGGAGCCGGCGCGCTGATGGGCGAGCTGGGCGGGTTCCTGAAGATCGATCGTCACGGCATCCCCTACAAGGACGCCGTCGAGCGAGTCGAGGTCGAGCCGTATCGGGAGTTCCTGGTTCAGCGACCGGATGAGGAACTCGCCGCGCAGGGCGGGCGCTGCATGGAGTGCGGTGTGCCGTTCTGTCACAACGGTTGTCCGTTGGGCAACCTGATCCCCGACTGGAACGACCTCGTGTACCGGGGCAACTGGCAGGAGGCGATCCGCCAGCTCCACGCGACCAACAACTTCCCCGAGTTCACGGGGCGGCTGTGCCCGGCACCCTGCGAGGCGGCATGCGTGCTCGAGATCCGCGAGGGCGACGCGGTCACGATCAAGCAGATCGAGAACTCGATCATCGACCGCGCCTGGGCGGAGGGCTGGGTCGTGGCGCAGCCCCCGGAGCGCGAGACGGGTCGCAGCGTCGCGGTGGTCGGTGCGGGGCCGGCCGGGATGGCTGCCGCGCAGCAGTTGCGCCGCAGCGGTCACCGGGTCGTGTTGTTCGAGCGCGATGAGGCCGCCGGAGGCCTCATCCGCTTCGGAGTGCCCGACTTCAAGATCGAGAAGCACGTCGTCGAGCGGCGCGTCAGGCAACTCGTCGAGGAAGGCGTTGAGCTGCGCTGCGGCGTCGACGTCGGCGTCGGCGTCACCGCCGACGAATTGCGCACCGAGTTCGATGCCGTGGTCCTGGCGACCGGTTCGCGGGTTCCGCGTGACCTGCCGGTCGAGGGCCGCGACCTCGACGGCGTGCACTTTGCGATGGACTACCTCTACGGGCGCAATCGCTGGGTCGCCTCGCAGTCGGGTCCCGAGCCGACCGTCCCGGCGCCTGAGCGTCCCGCCATCACCGCCGCCGGTAAGCACGTCGTCGTGATCGGCGGCGGCGACACGGGGGCGGACTGCGTCGGGAACTCGATTCGCGAGGGAGCGCTGTCGGTGACCCAGCTCGAGCTGCTTCCAGAGCCTCCGCCGCGCCGCGCCGACGACAAGACGCCATGGCCGCTCTGGCCGGTCAAGTTCCGCCTGTCCTACGCGATGGAGGAGGCGAAGGGCATCGGCAGGGGTGAGCAGGACTTCTCGGTCGTGACGACGCGCTTCACCGGCTCCGAGGGCCGCGTCACCGGCCAGGTGATCGCAGAGGCCCAGGCGGCGCCGCCGTTCGCGCCCGTCGAGGGCACCGAACGCGAGCTGCAGGCCGACCTGGTGCTGCTCGCCATGGGCTTCGTCCACCCCGAGCAGGACGGCATCGTCGCTCAGCTCGGATGCGAGCTGGATGCGCGCGGCAACCTCCAGGCGGGCACGTATGCCACGTCGGCTCCCGGCGTGTTTGCGGCCGGCGACGCACGCCGCGGGCAGTCGCTCATCGTCTGGGCGATCAACGAGGGCCGTCAGGCCGCCCGCATGGTGGAACGCCACCTCGCCACACTCGGCGGAACGCCCGCCGCGCCGGCGCTGGTCGCTGACTGAGCCCCGCGGGCCGCGGACCCAGCGCCCGATCTGGGCTCGGGGCGGCAGTCCGCACGCAACCCTTCAAAGCTGACGCAGGCGTCAACTTGCTGTAGGTTGACCGCTCCGTCAATCGACCCGGGACCTGACATTCATGAGTTCTCATCTTCCCACGGCAGCTGTGATCGGGGCCGGATGCTCCGGCATCACCGCGCTCAAGGGCCTCGTCGAGCAGGGCATCGAGACCACCTGCTTCGAGGCCTCCGACCGCATCGGCGGAAACTGGGTCTACGAGAACAGCAACGGGATGTCCGCGTGTTATCGCGACCTGCACATCAACACCTCGCGGACACGCATGGCCTACTCGGACTTCGCGATGCCGGACAGCTATCCCGATTACCCGCGACACGATCAGATCGCCGCCTACTTCGACGACTACGTCGATCACTTCGGACTGCGGTCGCGGATTCGCTTTCAGACCAGGGTCGAGCATGCCGAGCGCGACGAGGACGGAGTCTGGGAACTGACACTCGACGACGGAACGCTGCAGCGCTTCGACGCGCTGCTCGTCGCCAACGGCCATCACTGGGATCCGCGGATGCCGGAGCCCGCCTTCGCGGGGGCGGAATCGTTCGAGGGTGAGCAACTTCACGCCCACGCCTACATGAGTCCCGACTTCCTGGCGGGCAAGAGCGTGGTCGTGCTCGGGATGGGCAACAGCGCGATGGACATCGCCGTCGAGGCCTCCTACGTCACGGACGAGGTGTATCTCGCAGCGCGTCGCGGCGCCTACATCGTTCCCAAGTACATCTTCGGCAAGCCGACCGATCAGCTCGGCAAGTGGTCCAGCCCGCGGATCCCCTTCAAGATCCGCCAGAAGATGCTCGCCAAGCTGATCGACGCCTACGTCGGTCAGGTCGAGAACTTCGGGCTGCAGAAGCCCGATCACGAGTTCGGGGAGGCCCATCCGACGGTCTCCGGGCGCATCCTCGACCGAATCACTCACGGAGCGGTCACGCCCAAGCCGAACATCCGCGAGCTGGACGGCCACGACGTGGTCTTCGAAGACGGGTCGCGTGTGCGTGCCGACGTGGTCATCTACTGCACCGGCTACAAGATCTCGTTCCCCTTCTTCGACGAGGACTTCGTGTCGGCGCCCGACAACCACATCGAGCTGTTCCGGCGCGTCTTCCACCCGGAGATCCCGAACCTCTTCTTCGTCGGTCTGCTGCAGCCGCTCGGCTCGGTCATGCCGCTCTCGGAGATTCAGGGGACCTGGATCGCCTCCTACCTGAAGGGCGAGTACGCGCTTCCGCCCGCGACCCAGCTGCGCCGCGACATCGCCGAGGACCTGGCGGCGATGCAGAGCCGGTACGTCGCCTCGAAGCGGCACACGATCCAGGTCGACTTCGAGGACTACGTCTTTGGGATCGAGCGTGAGCGTCGGACGGGCGCCTCGCGCGCTCGTGAGAAGGGCTTCGCGCTCCCCGTCGCCCCGCGCGCCGCCGCTTCGGCCACGGGGGCCGTGGCGGCGTGAGCGACGCCACGGTGATCATCAGCAGCAGCAGCAGCAGCAGCGGCGGCAAGCGCGAGGCGACGAAGGCCGCAAACCGCGCGGCGATCATCGCTGCGGCACGGGAGGTCTTCGCGGACGTCGGGTTCGGGGCGGCGTCGGTGCGCGACATCATCCGGCGCACCGACCTCGCGACGGGGACGTTCTACAACTACTTCCCGGACAAGGAGTCGGTGCTCGCCGAGATACTCGGCGCGACCGCAGGCGAGATCCGCGTCGGCGTCCGCGCGGCGCGGCGTGACGCCACGACGATCGAGGACTTCGTCCGCGGCGGGTTCGAGGCGTACTTCCGCTACCTGGCGGAGGACCCGCTGACGCTCGACCTGCTGCGCCGCAACGCGGGGACGATTCGCGCACTCTTCGACGAGCCCTCGGTCGGTGCGGGAACCGAGGAGCTTCGCGCCGATCTCGATGCGGGCGTCGCCGCCGGCATCTTCCCTCCGCACGACACGCACCTGATGGCTGCGGCGATGGTCGGCGCGGGCTTCGAGGTGGGAATCCGGCTGCTCGATCGCGGCAGGCCGGATGTCGAGGCCGCGGTCGACCTCGTCGAGACGGTCTTCGTCGCCGGCATCGAGCGGCTGGGCGAACGCGGCGCGGGAGCCGCCGCAGCCGCTTCCTAGACTGGCGGCCGGTGCCGTCGTTCTGCCGCCACAACCGCCTGGAGTCCTCGTGCCCGGTGTGCTCGCGCAAGCGGCGCCAGGCCGAGGACAGCTCGAAGCGCGCCTCTAGGCCGGCTGGGCAGACGACCCAGCGGGCCTCGCCGGCCGGCTCACAGGCGACGCGGGCGCGACGGCGTGCAGGATCGGGCGTCGTCGTCAAGCGGCTGGCGCGGGCGGCCGACGACGGCTTTCGCAGCGAGCTCGTCCCCGGCCTCCACGCCGCCGCCGATGCCCGGCTGCTCGCCGAGCAGATCGCGTTTGCAGTCGCGAGGCTCGCAGAGCTGAGGACGGCACCGCCGGGCCTGCTTGCAGCGGCCACCGCCCTCTCGCTCGACGGGCGCCGCGAAGAGGCGCTGTGGCTCGTCGCGCAGATCGCGGCGATCGGGCCGACCGAGCCGTGGCAGCCGGCCGGGGAGCCCGATCCGTTCGCTGCGATCCGCGAAGCGGTCGTGCCCTGGTCGGGCGACGAGCAGCCGTTCGTCGCGCCTGAGCTCCGCGGGCCGCGCGGCTCCGCCGATCCGATCGCGACCCTGAGCGCCTACCGGAGCTGGGCATCGCGTGCGGGTGGTCAGGCGGCGGGACTCGCGGGCGACCCGTCCTGGAGCGCCGAGCGGCGCTTCGACCGCGCGTTCGAGCGGCTCGCGCTGCCCGGCTTCGCGCGAGGCGCCCGCTATGACTTCCTGGTGGTGGCGGGCGCCCTCGGCATCGCCGATCTCCGGCCCGCATCGCTGCACCTGCTCGCGGACGCGCGCGACCCCGTTCTCGCGGCTGCGAAGCGGGCGTTCGGGTTCGGCGACCCGCTCGTCGTGGCGCGGAGGGCCGGGGAGTTCGCCGCAGCGGCCGCCCTGCCGATCGCGTCTCTGGACCTCGGGCTGCTGAACTGGGCGCGGCTGGCTGACGATCCCGGAGCGGGCCGAATCTCGGCGGGCTCAACCGCGGAGCCGGACCCTGACGCCCGGGCGCTCGTGCTCGACGCGCTCGATCTCGCCGAGTCTCAGGGACCCGAGTGAGCCGCGCCGTGCCGCGTGGTCGGACGCCGCGGGCAGCTCGTTCGGCTGCCGCGGGCGCACCGGGCATTGGCCTCTCGTCGCTGTACCTGACCCGTGCGGCGCCGCCGATGCGCCGCTCGGCGCGCGATCCGTCCAGCCACGGGGGGAAGTCTTGGCCATTTCGCGCCTCGGACCGAACGACTACGGGTGATCCGGGGGGAAGACATGGGTTCGATGGGAGACGCGGCGCTCGCCGACGACGACGGCGGAGCATCTGACGACGACTACGGCGACGGGACTGCGCCGCGAGCGCTTGCGGCCGACCAGGTCAACGCGATGGTCGTAGAGATGGTCCGACTTCACTCCGAGGGTCTCCTGCGCCTGGCTCGCCGTCACAGCATCTGCGCCGATGATGCCCACGACGCATACCAGCGAGGCTTCGAGATCTTCCTCAGGCACGCTCCGCGCCTGGACCCCGAGCGCGCGCCCTCGTGGCTGCGCACCGTGGTCAAGCATGAGGCCATGGCCGTCCGCCGCGCGCGGCAGCGGGACCTCGGTCCGGCGGGGCTCGATGCCGACGCGATCGAGGCGCGCAACTCGCCCTCACCCGACGAGCGGGTGGCGTCAGCCGAGCACGTCGACCGCTCAGCGGAGGCGCTCGGGCGCTGCAAGCCGCAGGAGGTCCACGCCCTCTGGCTGCGAGCCCAGGGCAACAGCTACGAGGAGATCCAGACCCTCACCGGCTGGTCGAGGACCAAGGTGAACCGCTGCCTCTACGAAGGACGGCAGGCGTTCCTCGCGCGTTACGCGCGAATCGAGTCCGGCGCGGAGTGCGGCCGCTGGGCTCCGCTGCTCTCCGCGCTGGTGGACGGCGAGGCGACGAACGAGGAGCTGCTCGAGCTCCGGCCGCACCTGCGCAACTGCTCGTCGTGCAAGTCGACGGTCCGCGAGCTGCACCGCACGCGCGATTCGCTGGCGGTCGTGTTCCCGGCGGCGTCGCTGGCGATCGCCGCCGGGTCGGCGGACCCGGCCGGACAGGTCTTCGTACGCGTCTACGAGTCGGTCTCCAACTGGCTCGCCGAGCGTGCCGCTTCGTCTGTGATGCGCGCGCAGATCCTCGTCGAGGGCGTGGCGGGATCCGCAGCCAAGGCGACTGCGGTGGCGGCGACGGCCGCGACGGTCGCCGGCGGCGGCGCGGTCGCGATCGACCAGGTCTCGCGGCCCGCCGCAGCCCGCGAGGCGGCCACGCTCCAGCCGAACCGTCCGCTCGCTCGCGCCGTCCCCGTCAGAGCGCCCCGGGTGACGACCGCCCCGGCCGAGCGGCCGCCGGACGAAGCCGTTGCCGCGGTGCCACGCGGCGTACGCGACCGGCGCTCGCCCGCGAAGGCTTCCCGAAGCCGCGACGCTGACAGGAGCAGCGCGCAGGCGAGCGTCTTCGCGCCTGCTTCGCCTGCTCCGCGCGCGCCCGCCGCGCCCGCGGCGGGCGTCCCCGGCGCGGGCGAGCTCGGCCTCGAGTAGACCCGATTCCCGCACGTTGCGGGATGCCCCCGGATCTGCTGCCGGCGAACGCCTCCGGCCGCGCGCGGCGAGGCCGGGCGAGCCGCGTCAGGGCCTCGTCGTGTCGTCCGAGCGGCTGCGTAGCTTCACGCCGGTCACGACTCCCCAACGCGAGCTGCCGATGCATCTGTGCTTCATCGAACCCCAGGACGCGATCCGCGTGATCGCCGAGTCGGTCGGCCGCGAGGCGCGCCGGCAGCTGCTCGGCGAACTCGTGCGCGCGTGGGTCGACGCGATTCCTGAAACCGAGCTCGGCTGCCACTACGCGAAGGCCGTCGCAGACCTCGACGAGCACGATCTGTCGATGCTCGCCGCGTGGCACGCCTCGCTCGAGGTCGGCCAGCCCGTCGCCAACCGCGACTTCCTGCTCGGCGTGTTCCCGGCGCTCGGCGACAACCGCCGCGAGGCGCTCAGGATCGCCGCCGGCTTTCGCGGCGACGAGGCTTTCGAGGCCGGCGTCTCAGAGGAGCAGACGCTCGACACCGTGCTGCCCCTGCTCGGGCGTGAGCGCAGCGCCGAACTGGCCCAGGAGTGCCTCGAGCTCTACCTCTGGGACCGCCTCGGGTCGGACAACTGAGGGCTTGTCTCGTGGCCCCTGGCTTTGTCATCGGCCGGGTCTGTGCGTTCGCACTATCCCCGGCCTGCTTCCTTGCCAGGGACCACGATCCGGCGCCCTCAGTGTCCGACCGCGCTGCTGATCGGGACGGATTCGCGTCAGCCCGGCGCGTTGGACACCGGGCGTCGCTGGGGGCCTTGCTCAGGATGTCGTAGCGGCCGATTCCCTCGCGGCCTTCGAGGCGCCAGTGGAGGAATGAGCAGTCGAGGCGCAGACGGCCGAGATCGATCGTCGTGCCGCAGATGACCTCTCCGGCGGCGCGGCGGACCGGGCCGTCGTCGGTCATCCAGAGCTCGAGCCCGGCCCGGCGCTGACGGCCCGACGCGTCGAAGGTGGTGGAGAGACGCGGGTCGTCGACGCGCGTCCCGTGGATCTCCTCGCCGGCGCTCTCGAAGACGACGGCGCTCAGCGCCTCACGGTCGTGGCCGTCGCTGCCCGCGGGGGAGATCGCGGCGACGGAGAGCGCGGTCTCGCCGAACCACGCGCCGAGCGCTCGCGTGCGGTCGATGCGTCGCCAGTCGGGCTCCCCCCAGGAGCGCCCGCGCTGCCCGAGGCCGTCGATCGAGGCGCGCCTTCCGCCGACCTCGGCGCTGCCCGTGACCCGCAGCGGCTGCTCGAATCCGCCCATTCCGCCGAGCCGGGCCACGGGCTCGTCATCGCTCAGAGCGAACGCGCTCGCCAGCGCTTCGACCTCCAGGTCGAAGCTCGCGCCCTCGCCTGCGAACGACAGCCGCCACGATCGCAGCGGCTCGAGCGTCTCGACGTCGAGGCCCGCTGCCGCGACCGAGTCCCATGACGACGTGTCCTCGACGCTCGCAGCGCTCTCGGCAGCGACCGCGCCGACGTCGGCTCCGTCGAACAGGACCACCAGCCCGCTCGCGTTGGTGCCGCCGCTGAGTCCGAGGCGCGCCGTGCCGCTGATGCCTGCCGCGAGGTCGCCGAATGAGATCGTCAGCGCGTCGGAGAAACCGTCGCTCGGCGCGGGCCGCGGCGCGTCGAGGTCCGCGGTCACGCTCACGGCAGAGCCGGGCGGTCGCGGCGCTCGTCCCCGACCTCGGTCGCGGTCCCGTCGACGTCGTAGCCGGGGGCACGACCATCCCTGCCGCTCGCGTCGCGTGCCGGCCCTGCGAGCACCCCACTGCGCGCCGCGGACGGTCCAGGGGCCGGCCGGGCCGAACGCCGCCGCACCGACCGTGACGCCGCGCCGGAATGCGATGCGGCGGACGATCGCGCGTGTCGGCGGCAGCATCAGCAGCAGCCCGATCGCGTCCGTGCAGAAGCCGGGCGTCAACAGCAGCGCGCCGCCGAGGATGATCAGCGCGCCGTCGCCCGTCTCACGGGCGGGTACGCGCCCTTCGGCGAGCGTTGCGTTGAAAGCCCGCCACGCTCCACGGCCCTGGTGGCGCAGCAGCCACGCTCCGAGGATCGACATCGTGATCAGCAGAACGAGCGTCGGCAGCGTTCCGATCGCCTGGCCGACCTGCAGGATGACCCACAGTTCGAGGATCGGGACGAGGATGAAGACGAGGATCAGGAGAGGCATCTGCGCCCACTGCAGGGTACGCAGTCCTGTGGCGCGCCCGAGAGCGCGAGTGCCGGGCCCGCGGCTACTGGGCGACGGCGGGCTCGACGGAGACGCCCTGGAGGCGGTTCAGCCCGACGAGTTCGATCAGCGTGTGGATCTGGGGGGCGGCGCCGCGCACCGACATGGCGCTGCCGGCGCCGCGGAGCCTGCGCGCGATCATCGCGAGATCCAGCATCAGCGAAGGATCCGCGAACGTCAGCCCTGAGAGGTCGACGACCAGGTCGCACTTGACGGACAGCGCACGCGAGAGCGCCGGGCGACGGCGACTCTGGGTGGAGCGGTCCTCATCTCCCCAGCAGGACAGGACGGAGTCTTCTTCGCTCAGCGAGACGATTGCCCAAAGGTACAGATATCGCTGCTTTCGTCCATGGCCGCGTCGCTCCGTTGGGCGCGTGACGCGGCGTTAGACTCGCCGGCATGCCGACTGTCGACGATGTCGAAGCCGCTCTGACCAACGTCATCGATCCCGAGCTGGGGCTCGACTTCGTCGAGCTCGGGCTGATCTACGGCATCGAGGTCGACGGCGGCGCGGTCCACGTGACGTACACCCTGACCACGCCGGCCTGCCCGATCGGCCCGATGGTCGCCGAGCAGATCGAGGAGTTCGTCTCCGAGCTCGACGGCGTCGAGAGCGTCGAGTCGGCGATGATCTTCACGCCGCCGTGGTCCCCGGACCTGATGTCCGAGGACGCCAAGTTCGCGCTCGGCTACTGAGCAGGTCACGGTACCCGGCGGGCGAGCGGTCAGCTGCCGGTCGTGCCCGTCAGCGTGCGCTCCGGGTCTGATCCGCTGCCTGCCGGGTCGTCGCCGTCGTGACCTCTGGCGATCGTGATCAGCTCGTCGAGCGATGAGCTGATTCCGCCGGCGATCGTGTCGATGTCGGGCAGAGCGTCGTAATCGCCGAGCAGGCCGAAGCTGACCTCACCGTCGTAGCTCATGATCGCGATCGCCAGCGCGTGGTTGCGCGGCAGAAAGGCGACGGGATAGAGCTCCCGCATGCGGCGGCCGACCATGTAGAGCGGGAACTGCGGTCCCGGCACGTTGGTCACGATCAGGTTGAAGAGCCTGGTCGAGAAGTTCAGCCGCGACGCCTGAGCCAGCACCGTCGGCGGCGCGAAGCCCTGCGCGCCGGCCAGCACGCCGGCCCCGACGGCCTGTTTGCTCTCCTTCAGACCGTCCATCGACTGGCGCACGACACGCAGCCTGGCGACCGGGTCGTCGACGTAGACCGGCAGCGGTCCGCGCATCGCGACGATTCTGTTGCCGAGGTCGTTGTGCTGATCCTGCCCGCGTACGGACACCGGCACGAGCGCGCGCAGCTCCATGCCCTCCGTCCGGACTCCGCGGGAGTGCAGCCACTCGCGCAGAGCGCCGCTCACCACCGTCAGGACGACATCGTTGACGGTTCCGCCGAGCGCGGTCTTGATCAGCTTGAAGTCCGCGAGGTCGGCGCGAACCACCCGGTAGCGGCGGTGCGGGCCGATCTCCACGTTGAGAGGCGTCGGCGGCGCCGGGTTGAGGCCCGCCCAGACGACCTCAGCCGATGCCCTCGGCGGCGTCGCGCGCTTCGCTGAGCGCGTCCTGGGGACGCAGCACGACGCTCGCGGCTCGCCGGACGCCGTCGACGGCGGTCCGCGCAGCACCGATCGCTCCGGAGGCGACCAGTTCGGCTGCGGTCGGCTCGGGCTCCGCCTGCCACGCCGCGTCGGGGTGCTCGATCTCGCGGCCCTCCGGCGTGAGGTCGAACAGCACGGTTGCGAGGTCCACGCCGGAGATCCCGTCGATCATCGAGTGATGTGTCTTCGAGATCAGTGCCCAACGTCCGTCGGCGAGGCCCTCGATCAGCCACATCTCCCAGAGCGGCTTGGAGCGATCGAGCTTCTGGGAGAAGATCCGCGACACGAGGCGCAGCAACTGCTGCTCGCTGCCCGGCTGGGGCAGCGCGCTCTGGCGGATGTGGTACTCGAGGTTGAATCCCGGGTCGTCCACCCACACCGGGCGTCCGCTCTCGGCCGGCGGGAAGCTCAGCTTCTGGCGGTAGCGCGGCACCAGATGCAGGCGCTCGCGGATCGTGTCGAGGAATTGCTCGAACGGCGGGGCGGGGCCGTCGAACACAGTCATCGCGCCGATGTGCATGTGCGAGACCGGCCCCTCCTGCGCGAGAAACGACGCGTCGATCGCGGTCAGCCGGTCGAAGTGCTCCTGTGACATCTCTCGCCTTCCCTCGGTGCCCGCCTCAGCCTACCGAGGTTCCCGCCGAGGGCTCGATGCAACCGATGCCCGCGTCGCTCAGCGCACGCCGCGCGCGCGGCAGGTCGTGTTCGCGCACGAACAGGTAATCCGTGTCGAACGTCGACATGACGAGAATCGCGACCTTCGCCTGCGCGAGCGGGGCGGCGATCGAGCTGACGACCCCGGTGGCACCGAAGTCGAGCGGGCCACGGACGCGCAGCGCGCGGAATCCGCTCTCCTTGCGCACGTCGCCCGGGACCTGCTCCGCGGGGCAGACGATCGACAGCTCTTCGTCGGACCGCGTCAGCATCAGCAGAACGCTCGCTGTCGGCCCAGCCCGGGATCGGCTCGGCCGGGCCGAGCCGGGCGATCGCGAAGCTGCCGTGGAGGAGTTCCAGGTCGAGGGCTGCGTCGTGCACGGTGGGTGCGAGCGTACGATGCTCCGGCAGAACGTCACCTGAACCGAGGCAGTGAGGCACCGACATGGCATGGGACTTCTCGACCGATCCCGAGTTCGAGGAGCAGCTCGAATGGATGCGCGGCTTCGTTCGCGACGAGATCTGGCCGATCGAGTCGATCTACGACGAGCTCGGTCAGGATCAGCTCGACCGCATCTACGACCCGCTGCGCGAACAGGTCAAGGCGCGCGGACTGTGGGCCGCCCATCTGGATCCCGAACTCGGCGGTCAGGGCTTCGGTCAGGTGAAGCTGGGGCTGATGCACGAGATCCTCGGCACGACGCCGTTCGCGCCGAACGCGTTCGGCTGCCAGGCGCCGGACTCGGGCAACAGCGAGATCCTCGCGCTGGCCGGGACGCCGGACCAGAAGGAGCGCTACCTGCAGCCGCTGCTGAACGGCGACCTCAAGTCGGCGTTCTCGATGACGGAGCCGGGCGCCGGCTCGGATCCGACCCTGCTGCGCACGCGCGCGACGCGCAGCGGCGACGAGTACGTGATCAGCGGCCACAAGTGGTTCTCGAGCAACGCGTCGATCGCCGACTTCCTGATCGTGATGGCCGTGACCGACCCGGACGCGCGCCCTCACCAGCGCGCATCGATGTTCCTGGTTCCCGTCGACACGCCCGGCGTCAACATCGTGCGCGACGTGGCGACGATGGAGCATCCCGAGCCGAGCTACGGGAAGCTCGGCAACCACGCGGAGATCCTCTACGAGGATGTGCGCGTTCCGGCCGATGCGCTGCTCGGAGGCGAGGGCGATGGCTTCATGATCGCCCAGCACCGTCTCGTCCCCGGGCGCATCCATCACTGCATGCGCTGGCTGGGCGTGTCACAGCGCGCCTTCGACATGCTCTGCGAGTACGCGACCCACCGCTACGCGTTCGGCTCGGTCCTGGCCGACAAGCAGACCGTCCAGAACTGGATCGCCGAGTCCGCCGCCCAGATGCAGGCTGCGCGGCTGATGACCCTGCACGCCGCATGGAAGATGGACACGCAGGGCTCGTCGGCGGCGCGTCAGGACGTCTCGCTGATCAAGTTCTACGGCGCTCAGGTCATGCACGACGTCGTCGATCGCGCGCTCCAGATCCACGGCTCGCTCGGTTACTCGACCGACATGCCGCTTGAGGCGATGTACCGCTACGCGCGCGGCGCCCGCTTCTACGACGGTCCCGACGAGGTTCACCGCGAGAGCGTCGCCCGGCGGATCCTGCGGGGCTACGAGCCGCCGTCCGGTGGCGTGCCCAGCGAGCACGTGCCCACACGCCGGGCGCAGGCGCGCAGCAAGTTCGCTGAAGTCCTCGACGTGGTGACGGCCAACGACTGACATGGCGGCGGCCCGGGGCCCGGAACGAGAGTCGGGGCGCCTCGGCGTGCGCATCCTGGTCGTCGCGCTGGTCATCCAGTTCGCGCTCGCAGGGGCGGCGCTGTACTTCGCGGTCGCCGGCTGGCCGCTCGTCGGCGGCGGTCGCGATGCAGATCCGCTGCCGACGGCGCGCAGCGCCGACCCAGGCCCCGCTCAGGTGACGTCGCGCTTCGCTCCCGGCAGGCCGGGAGATGGGGTGCAGACCCCGCGCACGGCACGCTTCGACGCAGCGGCGGCGTTCGCGCTGCTGCGGCGTCAGGTGAACGTGTACGGCTGGCGGCCGGCGGGGTCGAACTCGTCGCGCCGCCTCGCGGCGGACCTGCGCCGGCGCCTGCCCGGCGGCGCGTTCGAAGCCGTCCGGGGCCATCCCGGCCTGCGCAACGTCGTCGGCCGCATTCCCGGCTCCCGGCCGGCGATTCTCGTCGGCGCGCACTACGACGTGGAGGCTCGGCCGCGCGGGTTCGTCGGGGCGAACGACGGCGCGGCCGGGACCGCCGCGGTCGTGCAGATCGCCCGCCGGCTCGCGCGCACGCCGGTGCCGCGCGGGGCGCGCGAGGTTCGGTTCGTGCTCTTCGACGGCGAGGAGGAGCCTGCGGGCTCGACCGACTTCGCGCGCGACGGCCTGCGCGGCTCGCGTTCCTATGCCGGCCGTCACGCAGACGAGATCGGCTCGGTCGTGCTGCTCGACTACGTGGCGAACCATGGGCTGCGGCTCCCGCGCGAGCAGAGCTCGGACCCACGCCTGTGGCGCCGGCTGCGCGCCGCCGCGGCACGCGTGGGGGTGGAGCGCAGCTTCCCCGCCACCGCCCAGGCGGCGATCCTCGACGACCACACCCCGTTCCTGGAGGCGGGGATACCGGCCGTGGACCTGATCGACTTCGCCTACCCCTGGCGCGACACGCTTCAGGACACCGTCGGCAAGGTCTCGGCCCGCAGCCTCGACGTCGTCGGCGAGACGGTCCTCGACCTGCTGCTGCGCGAGCGCCGGCGCTGACCGTGCGTGGGCGCTCGTACACTGACGACCGATGAACGCGCCCGAGAAGATCCTGCTCGCAGCGCCGCGCGGCTACTGCGCCGGCGTCGACCGAGCGGTCCAGACGGTGGAGCGGGCGCTCGAGCTGTACGGCGCACCCGTGTACGTGCGCAAGGAGATCGTGCACAACAAGCACGTCGTGGAGCAGCTCAAGGATCGCGGCGCGATCTTCGTCGAGGAACTCGACGGATCGATACCGGAGGGGGCGATCACGGTCTTCTCCGCGCACGGCGTGTCACCGGCCGTCCACGCCGACGCCGAGCGCCGCAGCCTTCGCACGATCGACGCAACCTGTCCGCTCGTCACGAAGGTGCATCGCGAGGCCGTCAAGTTCGCGGCCGAGGGCTACACGATCGTGCTGATCGGACACGATGGCCACGAAGAGGTCGAGGGCACGATGGGGGAGGCACCCGAGGCGATCGTGCTCGTCGAGACCGTCGAGGACGTCGACGCCCTCGAGGTCGCCGATCCGGATCGCCTCGCGTACATCTCGCAGACCACGCTGTCGGTCGACGAGACCCGCGCGATCATCAACCGCCTGCGAGAGCGCTTTCCGAACATCACCGGTCCGCGCACCGACGACATCTGTTACGCGACCACCAACCGCCAGGCGGCCGTGAAGCAGATGGCTCCGCACTGCGACCTGGTTCTCGTGATCGGCTCGCGCAACTCGTCGAACTCCAACCGGCTCGTGGAGGTCGCTCGCGAGCACGGCGCGGCGTCCTACCTGATCGACAACGAGTCGCAGGTTCGCGAGGAGTGGCTCGAAGGCACCAGGGTGCTCGGGCATCACCTCGGGCGCCAGCGCGCCGGACGAGCTGGTCCAGAGCCTCGTCGGCTTCTTCCGCAGGCGCGGGACGACGGACGTGCAGGAGTACGAGGTCGTCAAGGAGGACGTGCGCTTCATGCTCCCGAAGACGATCCGCCAGGCGATGGCCGCGTCGGCCGTCCCGGCCGCCTGAGCGCACAGCGCGGGCCGCTGTTCCGAGTCGGCGGCGCGTCAGTCGTCGGCCAGCCAGGCGCGCAGCTCGGCGTCGTGCTCGCCGAGCTGCGGCGGCCTGAGTCGTGAGACCACCGGCGTCGCATCAAGACGCATCGGAGAACGCGCCGACCGCACCCCGTCGATCTCGACGACAGGCGCCAGCCCGAGTCGCTCGGCCAGTTCATAGGCTGCGGCGACATCGTTCACGGGGCCTGCGGGCACGCCGGCGGCGGTCAGCCTCGCGGTCCAGCCGGCGGCGTCATCCGCCGACAGCGCAGACTCGATCTCCTTCGCGAGCTGATCACGGTGCTCCAGCCGAGACGGGTTGCTCGCGAAGCGCGCGTCCTCGACGAGATCGGACCGCGCGATCGCTTCGCAGAGGCGTACGAAGATCGAGTCGTTTCCCGCCGCGATGGCGATCTCGCCCTCACGGGTGGGGAAGGTCTCGTACGGCGCGATCGACGGGTGGCGGTTCCCCATCCGGCCTGGAAGTGCGCCGGTGCCGAGGTAGCCGGAGCCCTGGTTGAGCAGCCCGGCCAGCACGCTCTCCATCAGTGAGACCTCGACGTGCTGTCCGGCTCCGGTGCGCTCGCGCGCGTGCAGCGCAGCGAGCACCGCCGTGGTCAGGTAGAGGCCGCAGATCATGTCGACGAGCGCTGCACCGGCCTTCAGCGGGCGGCCGTCGTCACCCTGCTCGCCCGTCACCGACATCAGGCCGCCCATCGCCTGGAGCAGCAGGTCGTAACCGGGCATCTCACGCGCCTGGGGCGCGGAGCCGAACGCTGTGACCGAGCCGTAGACGGCGCGCCCGTTGACGGCTCGCACGTCGTCCCAGCCGAGGCCGAAGCGCTCCATCGTCCCGGGCCTGAAGGATTCGAGCACGACGTCCGCGCGCGTGCACAGCTCGCGGGCCAGCGCGGCGTCAGCGGGATCGCGCAGATCGAGCGTCAGTGAGCGCTTGTTGCGGTTCAGGCCCAGGAAGTACGTCGCGCCTGCGTCCGTGAAGGGCGGGCCCCAGCTTCTCGTGTCGTCGCCGTCGCGGGGACGCTCGACCTTGATCACGTTCGCGCCCAGGTCCCCCAGCGTCTGTGAGCAGAGCGGGCCGGCGAGCACGCGCGTGAAGTCGGCCACCAGCAGTCCGTCGAGTGCCGCCTGCGTCATCGACACGGCAGGCTAACGTGGCGGCCGATGCGGACCCTCGTGATCTCGGACCTGCACCTCGGGTCGCGGCGGCCCGTCGACATCCTGCGCCGGCCGGAGCCGCTGGACGCGCTCTGCTCCGGACTGCGGGAGGTCGACCGGCTCGTGCTGCTCGGTGACGTGCTCGAGCTGCGTCAGGGCCCGGCGCGCGAGGCGCTCGCGGCCGCGCAGCCGGTCTTCGAGGCGATCGGCGCCGCACTCCCGAGGAAGGCCGAGGTCGTCCTGACCGCCGGGAACCACGACTACGCGCTCGTGGCGCCGTGGCTCAGCAGGCGCGGCGTCGCCGGGCAGCCGGGCCCGCTCGGCCTCGATGCTCTCGTCGACCCCGCGGCGTCGCCCGTCGCGAGTGCCGTCAAGTCGTGGCTCGGCTCGCGGCGCCGCGTGCGCGTCGCATATCCCGGCGTATGGCTGCGCGAGGACATCTGGGCGACCCACGGCCACTATCTCGATCGGCTGATCACGATTCCCACCTTTGAGCGGATCGCGGCGGGCGGGATGGCGCGCGTCGTCGGCCGGCTCCCCGAACCGGGGGAGGGACAGGTCGAGTCGGACGACTTCGAGGCCGCGCTCGCCCCGATGTACGCGTGGCTCGACCAGCTCGCGAACGGGCCTGCGGCGGGTGGTCGCTGGGCCAGCGGCGCAGCGACCGCGAAAGCGTGGTCGCTGCTTTCCGCCGATGGCCGCGCCCCACTGCGCGGCAAGGCGCTGGCGGCGCTCCTGCCGCTCGGCATCGCCGGTCTCAATCTCGCCGGCCTCGGCCCGGTCCGCTCGCGTATCGACTCCGACGAGCTGCGCCGGGCGGGGGTCGCAGCGATGGGCGGCGTCGTACGCCTGCTCGGCGTCGACGCTCAGCACGTCGTCTTCGGCCACACGCACTGCGCCGGACCGCTGGCCTGGATGGACGCGGGCGAATGGGTGGTCCCCGGCGGTACCGAGCTGATGAACACGGGCTGCTGGACCGACGAGCCGCGCATCAACACCCACGACGCCCACAGCCCGTACAGACCCGGCTACGGCGTGCTGGTGGAGGACGACGGCCCGCCGCACCTCGTGCGGATCACCGAGGATCTCGGTGAGCGCCCGGAACACACGTTCTGAGCCGGGCGCGCATCGGCGGCCCGCGGCGTTCAACTCGCGAGACCGGGCGAAAAGCAGGTCGCGTAGATCTCCAGGCCGGCCGCGGGCTCGAGCGTCAGGTCGCTCTCGGTGTGGCGCTCGTGTTCGATCAGCAGGTGCGCACCTGGGCCGTCCAGCTGCTGCGCCTCGCCGTTGATCAGCAGCCGCCCGGGCCCCGCTCCGACCACCCAGACTTCGCCCGCCGCGTACGGGCCGCTGTAGGCCCCGTTCCGGTCGGCGGTCGGGATCACGATCTCGGCGTCGTCATCGTCAGCCTCGCGGACGAGCGGAACGAGCCCGTCGGTCTCCTCGATGCCGAGCAGCTCGCGAATCGCCAACTCGCACCCGTGGTAGTCGCCCTCGCCGTGGTGATAGTCGGCGAGCTTCAGTCGCGGCGCGAACAGGTAGCGCGCCGGCCAGCCGGGGTTGTCGTACGCCCGCCACAGCTCGAAGCGGGTGTCGACGGCGACCGGGTGCTCGATCTCCAGTCGCGCGACCGCGTCCTGCACGCAGCGTTCGTCCTCGCCCGGTGGGAACCCGGGGGCGTGGACGGAGATCACGCGCAGGCCGGCGTCGGCGTAGCGTTCGTGCCAGGCCTTCACGTAGGGCAGCGTGCGCAGCGAGCTCGGGAGGCAGAAGTCCCAGAACTCGATCAGCACCGGCCTGGTCGCCTGCTTCTCCATCCGCAGCGGCGCGACGTTGAGCCAGGTCAGGGTCTTCGGAAACGGCGGCGCCACGATGGTGTCCAGCGGAGGGCGCATAGAGGTCGGCGCCGGACGCTACCATCGCGATCCGGGCGCCCGTGCCCGGCACCTGACCGTCCGACCCGCCGCGAGGGGGAACACTGATGAAGTTCTTCGCCGACCTTGAAGCCGTCCGCCAGCGCTGGAACGTGCTCGAGCATCCGTTCTACACACGCTGGTCCGCCGGCGAGCTGACGCGCGAGGAGCTCGCCTCCTACTCAGGCCAGTACCGCGCTGCCGTCGTCGCGCTCGCCCAGGCGTCCGCTGGGACCGCAGCCGTGGCCGATGACGACGCGCTGCGCGACGACCTCGAGGGTCACGCTGCCGAAGAGGCCGCCCACGTCGATCTCTGGGACCGCTTCACCACCGCCGTCGGCGGCGACTGTGGCGCGGCGATGACCGCGGAGACACAGAGCTGCGCCGACACCTGGGCGACTGAGCGGCCGCTGCTCGAGTCGCTCGTCGCGATGTACGCGATCGAGTCGGGTCAGCCGGCGATCTCAGAGACGAAGCGCGCAGGGCTGGTCGAGCACTACGGCGCCACACCGGGCAGCGACGCCACGGCCTACTTCGACCTGCACGCGGTTCGCGACGTCGAGCACGCCGCCTACGAGCGTGCGCTGATCGAGCCGCGTCTCGACGGTGCCGACGTCGACGCGCTGCTGGCCGAAGCCGAGGCAGTGCTCAAGGCCAACTGGGAGCTTCTCGACGGCGTCGAGAGGCTCAACGGACGCTCCTGATAGAGCTGCCGGACCCGCCGCTGCGCGATGGCGTGGTGGCCTTGCGCGCGTGGGCGGAGGGCGACGTCCCCGTCCTCGTGCGCGCCTGCTCCGACCCGCTGACCTCACGATACACGTCGGTCCCCGCGCCCTACACACCGGAGGACGCGCGGCTGTTCGTGTCCGCCGGTCGCTCAGGCACGGCACTGCCGTTGGCGATCGTCGAGGCAGGCGATCCCGGCGCCGTACTCGGCGCAGTCGGGATTCATGCGCTCGACTCCGAGGGCATGCGCGCCGAGATCGGCTACTGGACGGCGCAATGGTCGCGGCGGCGAGGCGTCGCGACGCGCGGTCTGACGTTGCTCAGCCGATGGGCGCTGTCCGAACTGGGGCTTGCGCGCCTTGAGCTCTACGCGGAGCCGGTCAACGTCGTCTCGCATCGTGTCGCCGAGGCGGCGGGCTTCGTGCGCGGCGACCTGGTTCGCGGCGGGATCACGCTGCGAGGGCGCAGGCGCGACGTCATCCGCTTCGTGCTGGAAGCGGCCACCTGACCCCCCGGCGACAGAAGGCCGGTTCGATCGCAGCAGCGTCTTCCCCGGGAACCGGCTCACGGCGAGGCTGAGCCTGCGATGCTGAGTTCCATACCCGTCCAGAGGAGGAACCCGTCCATGCGCAGGATCGCGCTTGTTGCGCTCTTGGCGCTCGCCGTGGGAGCAGTCACCGCTCCGTCGGCGTTTGCCATCAACTCAATCTTGAAGTTCGATGTGTCGTTCTCGCCGACCAAGGTCGGCACGAAGAAGAAGCCGAGGGCGATCTCGCTGAAGGTGCGCCCGTATTACGACACGCTGGAGCCGGATGCCGATGCGCCGTTCGCGTGGAAGCAGGCGCGGACCTTCTTCCCGAAGGAGGGCGTCTTCAACGGCAAGTACTTCCCGGGCTGCACCGGCAAGCAGGTCAGCACCGCGGCCGGCCGGGCGAAGTGCAAGAAGGCCGAGATCGGCAAGGTCGATGCGAAGGGCTTCGCGCTCGGGCTGGTCGAGCCGCTGAAGGTCAACCTCTACAACCTGCCCAAGGGCCGGGGCGTCGCGCTCTACCTGTCCGGTGACAACCCGCTGATCATCGATCACGTCGTCGAGGGGATCCTCACGAAGATCAACGATCCGCTGTTCGGCTACAAGCTGACGTTCGACGTTCCGCCGGACCTGATCCAGCCGGCGCCGGGCGCCTACGCGACCGCGCTGGACTTCAAGGTCTCGATCCCGAGGAAGTACGTCACCAGGACCACCAAGAAGAAGGTGAAGGGGAAGACCCGGAAGGTCAAGACCAAGATCCCGTACATCGCGACCACCGGTTGTCCGAAGAGCGGCGTTTTCACCGCCGCCTTCGAGACCGACAACACCGATGGCACGACATCGCGCGTCCAGGTCACCTCGCCCTGCAAGAAGTAGCGGGCTCCTCAAGACATACGTGACTTCGCGGGGCGGGCCTTCGGGTCCGCCCCGTCACGTTTGACCGGGCCTCTCCACGGGCTGTCGGAACGTGGTATTGATTTGCCGCCCATTTCCCCTGGAGGAGGAACCCGTCCATGCGCAGGATCGCGCTTGTTGCGCTCTTGGCGCTCGCCGTGGGAGCAGTCACCGCTCCGTCGGCGTTTGCCATCAACTCAATCTTGAAGTTCGATGTGTCGTTCTCGCCGACCAAGGTCGGTACGAAGAAGAAGCCGAGGGCGATCTCGCTGAAGGTGCGCCCGTATTACGACACGCTGGAGCCGGATGCCGATGCGCCGTTCGCGTGGAAGCAGGCGCGGATCTTCTTCCCGAAGGAGGGCGTCTTCAACGGCAAGTACTTCCCGGGCTGCACCGGCAAGCAGGTCAGCACCGCTGCCGGGCGGGCGAAGTGCAAGAAGGCCGAGATCGGCAAGGTCGATGCGAAGGGCTTCGCGCTCGGGCTGGTCGAGCCGCTGAAGGTCAACCTCTACAACCTGCCCAAGGGCAAGGGTGTCGCGCTCTACCTGTCCGGTGACAACCCGCTGATCATCGATCACGTCGTCGAGGGGATCCTGACGAAGATCAATACGCCGCTGTTCGGCTACAAGCTGACGTTCGACGTGCCGCCGGATCTGATCCAGCCGGCGCCGGGCGCCTACGCGACCGCGCTCGACTTCAAGACCACGATTCCCGCCCGCACGATCACCAGGGGCAAGGGCAAGAAGAAGAAGAAGTACCCGTACATCGGGACGACCGGTTGTCCGAAGAGCGGGATCTTCACCGCCGCCTTCGAGACCGACAACACCGATGGCACGACATCGCGCGTCGAGGTCACCTCGCCCTGCAAGAAGTGACGCGCATCGGTATCTGACAGCTGTGATCGGGGCGGGCCTTCGGGTCCGCCCCGTATCGTTCCGCGGCGATGTCCTCGAGGGTCAACCGCCGCGGGCTCGCGGCCGGTGCCCTGGTCGGCGTCGCCCTGATCGCCTTCCCGGCGCAGGCGCTGGCGCACGGCATCGCGCAACGCGCCGACCTGCCGATTCCCGCATGGCTGTTCGCGTGGGCGGCGGCACTCGTACTTCTGATCTCGTTCGCCGCGCTCGCCGTCCTCTGGCCGCAGCCGCGGCTCCAGGCGCCGACTGAGCGGCTCCTGTTCACAGTGCCGAGGGCGCTGGAGTTGCTCGCCGGGGGCGCCGGTCTCGCGCTCTTCGCTGCGGTCGTCTATGCGGGCCTGGCCGGCTCGCAGACCGCCACCGCCAACCTCGCGCCGACGGCGGTGTTCGTGATCTTCTGGGTGGGGATCCCGTTCGCGAGCGTGTTCGTGGGCGACGTCTTCGCCACGATCAACCCGTGGCGGGCCGTGGGTCGCGCGACCGGCTGGGCTGCGACGCGGCTGTCCGGCGGACCGCTGCCGGCGCCGCTCGCCTACCCGCGGGCCGCCGGCCGCTGGCCGGCCGCGATCGGAATCCTGGCCTTCACCTGGTTCGAACTGGTCTCGACCAGCCGCAGCGACCCGAGCACCCTGGCGCTGCTGGCCGCCGCGTACGCGGCGATCATGCTCGTGGGGATGGCGCTCTACGGCGTCGATGCGTGGACCCGCAACGCTGACGCCTTCGCGGTCGCATTCGGGCTCTTTGCGCTGCTGGCGCCGCTGCGCTGGGAGCGGCGGCGCGTTCACCTGCGGGCGCCGCTTGCCGGAGCGCCGGCGATGCCCGCAGGTGCCGGCTCCGTGGCGCTCCTATGCGTCTTGATCGGGACGACCAGCTTCGACGGCTTCTCTCAGGGCGGAGCCTGGACCGGCACGGACGGCCTCGCCGAGCGCTTCACGGACGCCTTCGGCGGGATCGGGCTGGGCCGCGAGGCTGCTGTCCAAGCCGCCTACACCGCCGGTCTGCTGGGCATGGTTCTGATCGTGGCCGGGCTCTACCGGCTGGGAATCGCCGGGATGCGCAGGGTCGGCGGCGACTGGACGGCCGATGCGCTCGCCCGCCAATTCGCGCACTCGCTGATCCCGATCGCCTTCGCGTATCTCGCAGCCCACTACTTCTCGCTGCTGCTGTTCCAGGGGCAGGCCGTCTCGTTCCTGATCTCCGACCCGCTCGGTGACGGGTCCGATCTGTTCGGGACGGCGGCCTCGACGATCGACTACGGGCTGATCAGCGCCAACGGCATCTGGTACGCACAGGTGGGTGTGCTCGTCCTCGGTCACGTCGCCGGCCTCGTGCTCGCGCATGACCGTGCGCTGGCCACGTGGACCGACTCGCGCGTCGCCACGCGCTCGCAATACTGGATGCTTGCCGTGATGATCGCGTTCACGAGTCTCGGGCTGTGGCTGCTCTCGGCGGTGTCCCAGTGACCCTTGCGCACTCGGGCCACTGGTACCACTCAGTGCTCTATCTGCTGCCCGTGATCCTGATCGCGGCCGGCCTGTGGTGGAGCGGTCGCAGGGACGATCGTGAGCGTGCACGGCGCGATCAGCGGCAGGAGCGGGATCGGCCCGCCGACCCGCGGGACGCCCCGGCCGACGAGCGCAGCGGCTGACCGCTCGTCTACCGCGAGTCAGCGGGGCTGCGAGCCTCGCGCAGCAGAGCCCGCACGTCGTGCTCGAGTCCCTCGGAGGTCAGCTTGTCGACCGGGAAGCCGATCCGCTGGCGGCCGGCGGCGTCGATCAGCACAACCCATGCCGAGTGCTCGCGCCCGAGGTCCTGGGGCTGCACGCCGAAAGCACGCCAGACGCGCTGCAGTGTCGCCTCGTCACCGGTGGCGAAGCTCATCCGCCCGCTCAGGCGCTGATCTGCGAGGAAACGCCGCGCCCGCCCGCGCGTGTCGTTCGCCGGGTCGACGCTCACGGCGACGACCGGAACCTGTTCGCTGGGTCCGAGGTCGTCGAGCGCGCCGCGGATCTGCTGGGCCATCGTCGGGCAGTCGTTCTCGCAGGTCGTGTACAGGAACGTCACGATCACCGGTCGGCCGCGCTCGTCGGAGAGCCGCAGCGGTTGGCCGCGCTCGTCGGAGAGCCGGAAGTCGAGCGGCGGACCCGGTGGCCGGATCGAGCCCGCAAAGCCGCCCGCCGCGGCCCCGCCGGGGGAGGTCGACGTGCTCGGATCGATCAGCAGCACTGCCGCCAGGGCCGCCAGCAGGCCGACCGTGCCGGCGGCCATCAGGGCCAGGCGGACGCGTGGGTTCAGCACCGCGTCCCAGACTAGGGTGCGCGGCCCCCGAGTCCGGCAGTCCTACGCCTCGACGAGGCCGCGCCGGATCGCGTAGCGCACGAGCTCGACCCGGTCGCGCATCCCGAGCTTGCGCAGGATGTTCGCTCGGTGGGACTCGACCGTCTTCTCACTCAGGTGCAGGATCTCGGAGATCTCGCGGTTGGGGTGCGCTTCGGCGATCAGCTTGAGCACCTCGCGCTCGCGCACGCTGAGTGGCTCGTCCGGTCCTGCGGACTGAGGGTCCGCCAGCCATTCGCGAACGAGCGTTTCGGTGGCGGCGTTGGTGAGGAAGGGCTCGCCCCGGGCGATCGAGCGGACGGCGTCCACCAGGTCCTGGTCGGCCTCGCGCTTGAGGACATAGCCGGATGCCCCGGCCTTGAGCGCCTCGAAGACATAGCGCTCATCGTCGTGCATCGAGAGCACCAGCACGTCGACCTCGGGCGCATGCGCCTTGATCTCGCTCGCCGCCTGCAGGCCCGTGAGTCGCGGCATCGAGACGTCCAGAATGGCGAGGTCCGGGCGCAGGGCCAGCACGCGTTCGACGGCTTCGGCGCCGTCGGAGGCCTCGCCGACCACCTCGATTCCGGGCTGGCGCTCAAGCAGCAGCCTCAGGCCGCTGCGGACCACACCGTGGTCGTCGGCGATCAGGATGCGAACGCTCATCGCCCGTCGTCCAGTCGCAGCTCGACGAGAGTCCCGTGTCCGGGCGCGGACTGCACGTTGAGCGACCCGCCGGCGAGCAGCGCGCGCTCGCGCATGCCCGTCAGGCCGATGCCGCCGCCGGAAGAAGGGCCGGCGCTGAATCCGCGCCCGTCATCCTGGACGGACGCGACGACCTCCGCGCCGTCGCGTCCGAGCGCGACGCGGACGCTGTCGGCGCCGGCGTGTCGCGCGACGTTCGAAAGGCTCTCCTGAACGACGCGGTAGACCGCGATCTGCTGCTCCGGACCGAGCGCGATGATGTCGCTCGCCTCGAGCTCAAGGTTTGCAGGCACGCCTGTCTGGCGCTCGAAGTCCCCGACCTTGGTGCGCAGGGCGGCGGCGAGTCCATGGTCGTCGAGCGCGGCGGGACGCAGCTCACGCGCGATCCGAAGCAGTTCCTCGATCGCCTGGGTGGCCGCCTGCCGGGTCTCCCGCAGCTCGTCCCGCAACTCCTCGGGTGCTCGCTGGGCGGTCGCCTGGAGGCGAAGGAGCACTCCGGTAAGCGCCTGATTGGCCTCATCGTGGAGGTCGCGGGCGATCCGCGTGCGTTCGGCCTCCTGTGCTCGCATGACGGCGGCCGAGGCGTGAGCGCGCTCGGCCTGCAGCCGGTCGAGCATCCGGTCGAACGCATGGTGCAGGCGCACCACCTCGTCGCTCTCTCCCGCCGGAAGCTGCGGCCTGCCACCTGGACGCTGGAAGTCAACGGACTCCATCGCGCCGACCAGTCGCTCCAGTGGCTCGAAGCGGCGTCGCAGCACCAGTCCGTTGACGAGCACCGTGGCCAGCAGTGCGGCTGTCAGCAGCAGCAGGTGGCGCTGGTCCTCTCCGACGGAGATCTGCATCCTGACCAGAAGGGCGGCCGTCAGCACGGTGGCGGTGATCAGCGCGGCGTTGACGGCGAGGACCTGCGCCATCAACGATGGGCGCGAGCGACGTGCGCTGCCGGTGTTCTCGGGAAGGTGCGGCGACATGGGGTCTGGACCCCATATCGGCGGGCCGGGCCGCCGCCGATACCCCTTGTGATCAATCCTCTCGGCGCCGTTCCTCCTTCGGCGCCGGTGCCTCCGACAGACCAGAGAGCGCCCTTCCGCCGCGGAAGGGCGCTCTCTCGTGTTGGAGCGCGTTCGCCGCGTGGGCGCGGCACGCGCCGCCGCACCACGGTGCGCGCGACCAGCGCTATACTTCCTGAAGTGATGAATCCCGATCAAGATCAGGTGGTTTCACCGTGAGCAGCGTCTCCGGCTCTGAGTTCCTGCGCCGCGTCAAGGACCAGATCGATGAGGTCGACCCGTCTGAGGTGGCTCAGGTCCTCGGCGAGGGCATCCCCGTCATCGACGTGCGCGAGAGCGACGAGGTCGAGCAGGGAAAGCTTCCCGGCGCCGTCCATGTCGCCCGCGGCTTCCTTGAGTCACGCATCGATGGGGTGGTGCCGGACCGCTCGCAGCGGGTGATCCTCTATTGCGCCTCCGGCAACCGGTCCGCGCTCGCCGCCAGGACCCTGGTCGAGGACCTCGGCTTCGAGCGCGTCGAGTCGATGACCGGCGGCATCACCCTCTGGAAGGACCGCGGCTACGAGGTCGAGGTGCCGCGCACCCTGAGCGCCGATCAGCGTCAGCGCTACAGCCGTCACCTGCTGCTCCCCGAGGTCGGACCCGACGGCCAGCAGAAACTGCTCGACGCCAAGGTCCTGCTGCTCGGCGCGGGTGGCCTCGGCTCGCCGACTGCGCTGTATCTCGCCGCAGCCGGCGTCGGAACCCTCGGGATCGTCGACGACGACGTCGTCGACGTCACCAACCTCCAGCGCCAGGTCATCCACTCGACGAGCAGGGTCGGCGTTCCGAAAGTCGACTCCGCGGAACAGACGATCAAGGACCTCAACCCCGACGTGACCGTCGTCAAGTACCAGACTCGCCTCGACGCCTCCAACATCATGGAGATCATCGAGGGCTGGGACATCATCGTCGACGGTGTCGACAACTTCCCGACGCGCTATCTGCTCAACGACGCCACCGTGCGCCTCGGGATCCCGGTCGTCTCGGCCGCGATCCTCGGCTTCGAGGGCCAGCTCAGTGTCTTCAAGCCGCACGACGGTCCCTGCTACCGCTGCCTCTTCCGTCAACCCCCGCCGGCAGAGCTGGCGCCGTCCTGCGGCGCCAACGGGGTCCTCGGAGTGCTGCCCGGCACGATGGGCATGCTTCAGGCGACGGAGGTCGCGAAGCTGATCCTCGGCGTCGGCGACCCGCTGATCGGCCGCCTGCTGATGTACGACGCGCTCGGTGCGACCTTCACCGAGCTCAAGGTCCGTCGCGATCCCGAGTGCCCGATCTGCTCTCGCGAACCCGGTGAGATCACGGGCGACGAGATGGGCGTCTTTCCTGACTACGAGGCGTTCTGCGCCGCCGCTGGGTAGGGTCACGCGCCGATGGCAACGATCCGAATTCCCCCCGTCCTGCGCCCGTCCGTCGGCGGCGAGCGCGAGGTGAACGCCGACGGCGCCGACGTCGGCGAGGTGCTCAACAACCTCGCGCAGGCCCACCCCGAGACCAAGGCGCAGCTGTTCGGCGCCGACGGCGACCTCAACCGCTACGTCAACGTCTACCTCAACGACGAGGACGTGCGTGTGCTCGACGGGCTCGAGACGCCCGTGGGGGCCGGGGACTCGCTCGTCATCCTGCCGGCCATGGCAGGCGGCCGGTAGGCCGCCTGCCGCGACGGCGCCTCGCCGCACCTCGGCGCTCTCGCGTCGCTACTCGCTTGACCAGACTCGTCGATGAAGCGCTGGTCTTCGTCGTAGAGGCGGCATTCGGCGAGCTTCCGTCGCGGATGCTGTAGAGCACGACGCGCGGGTTTCCCGGCGGTCGGGCCGAGCGCTCGCGGCGATCGAGTGCCCCGATGTCTTGCCGACGAGCCGTCCAGACCTCGACGAGCTCGCGCGCTCGGCGTGGCCTGGCCGCTCCGAGCGCCGCCTCCTTCCCGACCTAGTTCCGGCCAGTGGCTCTCGCCGAGAGCGCTGGACGAAGTCGTCGTGGTACGTCGACGATCTTCGCGAGGTCGCCGCGACCCACGCGTCGCGGTAGCTGATCAGCGCGTTCTCGATGCTCATTCGGCCAGCGTCGCGACGGCCGCATCCCGCGACCCGCGGCTCGCTATATTTCCTGAAGCATGGGTCTACCGCCGCTTGACAGCCGGCCCTGTGGTGGCCGCTATACGGACATCGTCGAGGCGATCGGCAATACGCCGCTCGTCGAGCTTCGACGGCTGTCGCCCAAGCCGGGCGTGAGGATCTGGGCGAAGCTCGAATCGAAGAACCCGACCGGATCGGTCAAGGACCGCGTCGCGAAGGCGATGATCGAGGACGCCGAGGAGCACGGGCTCATCAGGCCCGGGCAGACGATCCTCGAGCCGACCTCCGGCAACACGGGCATCTCGCTCGCCATGATCTGCTCGCGCAAGGGCTACCGGCTCAAGGTCGTGATGCCGGACAACGTCACACCCGAGCGCACCCAGCTGCTCCGCATGTACGGAGCGGAGATCGTCTACAGCCCGGGCGACCAGGGCTCCAACGGCGCGGTCGCGATGGCCGTCGAGATGGCGGCCTCGGACGCCTCGTACTACATGCCCTACCAGTACGGGAACCAGGCGAACCCGCGCGCGCACTACGACGGCACGGCGCGCGAGATCCTCGACGAGCTCGACGGCCGGGTCGACGCCTTCGTGGCCGGACTCGGGACCGGCGGAACCCTGATGGGGCACGCGCGGCGCTTCAAGGAGGAACTCGGCGACCGCGTGAAGATCGTCGCCGCCGAGCCGATGCAGGGCGAGCCCGTCCAGGGCCTGCGCTCACTCGACGACGGCTTCATTCCCCCGATCATCGATGTCTCGCTGCTCGACCGGAAGATCTTCGTCACGAACCGCGACGCGGTCATCTGGACCCGCAAGCTGCTCGACGAGGAAGGCCTGTTCGCAGGCGTGTCGTCCGGTGCGATAGCGCGCATCGCGCACCGCATCGCGGGCGAGATGGACGAGGGCAACGTCGTCTTCATCGTATGCGACGACGGCTGGAAGTACCTGTCGAGCGGTGTCTACACGCTGCCCGTGGACGAGGTCGCGAACCTCGACTCCACGGTGTGGTGGTAGAGCCGCTTCGACACACGTCCAGATCCCGGTCGTAGAGCGCCTGCGGACCGCGTACCCTTGGCGTATGCCAAGCATCGGTCCGCTGGAACTCGTGATCGTCCTCGTGATCGCGCTGATCGTTCTCGGCCCCAAGAAGCTGCCCGAGGTCGGACGCTCGGTGGGGCGTGGAATGCGTGAGTTCAAGGACTCGCTGACCGGGGACTCCGCCGACGGCGACGACGACGAGAAGCCGGTCCTGAAGGCCAAGCCCGACTGATCGCCGCAGTCGCCGCTGTACGCTCGGCGGCGATGCGCATCTCCGCGGAGTTCCTGTCAGCCGTGGTCGAGCACGCCCGCCGCGAGCATCCGAACGAGTGCTGTGGGGTCATCGCCGCGCGCGACGGTGTCGCAGCGAGCGTGCACGCCGTCGCCAACGTCGCGGCGAGCCCGCTGCGCTTCGAGGTGGACGGGATGGAGCTTCACCGCCTGCTGACGGAGATCGAGGGCCGCGGGGAGGAGATCGGCGCGATCTATCACTCACACACGCGCTCGGCGCCCTACCCGTCGCAGACCGACGTGAACTTCGCCGCCGGATGGCCCGGGGTCGAGTGGCTGATCGTAGGCCTCGTCGCCGACGGGGAGGCGCGAGACGCGCAGCTTCCTCATCGATGGCGGCACCATCACGGAGGTCCCCATCGAGGTGACCGATGGCTGAGCCCGAACCGCTGATCTGCGCTCGCTGCGCGACGACCTACACGACTCGACGCGCGCTTCTGCGACCAGTGCGGCATGCCGCTGACCTATCACGGCAGCGCAGAGGACATGCCCAGCGCGCGGCAGGAGCGGGCCCGCAAGGTGCTGCCGCAATACAGCGAAGGCTCGCCGGTCACGGTGGCCACTGGCCGCAACCAGGCGGAAGCCGACTTCATCGCCAACCTCCTGCTCGAAGAGGGCATTCCCAGCCTCGTTCGCCGCTCGGCCGGGGCCGACGTGCCCGAGATGCTGGCGGCGGGCGCTCGCGACGTGCTGGTTCCGGCCTCGGGTGCCGACGTCGCCCGGCAGACGCTGCTTTCGGTCGAGATGCACGATCGCGGCCCGGTCGACCGCCCGGCACCGGGCAGACTGCTCGCGGGGCTGCTTGCGGGCGTCGCCGTCGCCGGCCTGATCGTCTGGCTCGGTTCCATGCTTCAGGGATAGCGGCTCAGCCGGCGCTCGCCATCCGCGCGAGGTGCGAGCGCCATGCGCCTTCGCTGTGCGTCAGCGAGCGTCCCCGGAACGCGCGCTCGAGCGCGCGCCGGGGGTCTGAGGTCGGGGGCTCCACGATCAGCCGCAGGACCGCCTGCTCGCCCTCCTCGCGGGCGAGCAGGCCGAGCACACTGCCGCCGAGCAGCCAGGCGTCGCGCAGGTCGGGCGGGAAGGTCGGACGGCGGCCCTCGCGCAGGCGACGCGCGATCGCCGGGCGCGCGTGCGCCGTCTGTCCCGACAACCACTGGCCGGAGCCGAGCATCATCCACGCCCACGGAACGAGCCTGCCGGAGTCCTGCGGGGCGCAGCGGCGGCGGAAGCCCCGGGTTGCTGACCCCGACGGCGAGCTGCGCGTAGAGCGCGGCGGGTGTCAGCAGGAGCATGTCCCGCGACCCCGGCACGCTGGATGCACGCTCCTCCAGAAGACGGGGTGCGAGCACGTGAATCTCGCGAGTCGTGAACCATCCGGCCACGTAGCGTCTCGCCGCCGGAGCTGTGAGACGCCGCAGAACCGGCACCATCGGCTGCGCCAGGGCGAGCTGCCGGACGCTGGGGTGCACCACGACCTCGAGGTCCGTCGGAACCGCCGGAAGCAGCAGCTCAAGTCGCTCGCGCACTCCCTCGAGCATCGCCAGGACCGCGACCACGTCCTCGCCGTCGTCCTCCGTGTGACGCGCGACGAAGCGCGGTGAGCTGGTCTCCACCCAGCTCGAAGTCATGTCGCCGCTGAGCCCGCGGCGTCGCGCTCGTACGCCAGTTCGCTGCGAATCCCGCGCGCTGCGAGGATCGCCTCAGCCGCGTCGATGTCAGTGGCCTGCAGAACGGCTCGGGCGATCCGCGCGGCGGATGCCAGCGCGGTCGCGGGTTCGAACCAGTACAGGAGGCCGCCCATCGCGGTGAGCTCCACCGTGCGTCGGCCACCGCGTATCTCAGTCCGGCCGGTTTCGCCACGGGCGCAGCGGAGCGCCATCGCGCTCGCTTCGGTGGGGACTGCGCCGACGAGCGACTCGAGGCGGTCGAGTTCCTCGCCTGTCAGCGTGCTCGACCCGAGTTGCGACCCAGCTTGTTCGACCTCGGCGATGCGCGCGGTGACCTCGGCCGGGGTCAGCTCGCCGTCGCATCCGGCGCCGAAGATGGCCCCGACCACACGCAGCCCCGCGGCGGCGATCGCGGGCGCAGCCGCCAGCAGCAGCGAGTCGGCCAGCGGACTCGCCAGGCCGGGCTCGTCGCCGTGGGCGAGGACGTCGCCGCCGACGTCGAGCAGCACGATGACGTCGGCGTCCAGTCTCTCGGCCGCCGCGATGATCCCTCCGGCGGCGCCGGCTGGGCCACCGTTGGGATCGATCAGCACCGTAGCCCGCCCGAGCGCGGCGGCAGCAGCGCTCTCGGCGAACAGGAAGCCCCCGGGGCCGCTCGTCACGGGCCCGGCGAGCGCCGCGAACGCGTGCAGTCGCTCAGCCTCGACGACGTCGTCGAGGCGCCGCGGTCCGGGCAGCGGGTCGATCGGCCTGCGTTCCCACGTCAGCCCGCCGACCTCGCACGGCGTTCCCAGTCGCTCGCAGACAGCGGCAACCGCCATCGCACCGGCGACGTCGCCACCACCGCCGATGCCGATCGCAAGCACCCGCTCAGCATCCGCGAGCACCCGCTCCCCCGGCACCCTCAAGACGTCACCAGGTTCCGGCACGTCCGGACCCGAGGGCGGGCAGTGCGGCTCGGCACCGGTCCGGAGCCTCTGAGCGAGGCCGGTGCAGGCCGCTGGGCGAGGGCTGGGGCAGGGCCGCTGAGCGAGGGCTCGCGGATGCCGGGCCAGGACGCAGGGAGCGTCGCGTGCGTGAGCACGCGAGCGACCGAGGACACAGCCAGGCGCCGCGAGACCCGCTCAGACCAGTTCGGGGACGCGATCGGAGCAGATCGACTCGATCTCCTCGCGGACGCGATCGAACTCACTGTCAGACAGGACCGGCGTCCCCTCAAAAGGCAGATCGCGAGCGATCTCGATCCACGAGCGGCACCCCTGGTAATCGCCGCGGACGCGCACGGTGACCGGGCGCGGGATGCGGTAGGTGCGCAGCAAAACGACGTTCAACGGGTGGCGGCGCTTCCAGGCGAGTCGCTTGTGGGCGTAGTCGGTCGTCCACACGTGGAACGGGCGACAGATCGTTGAGCGTTCTCGGATCGGTGATCGAGTAGTGGCCGGCCACCTCGGCCCAGGCGCGTACGCGGACACGTTCGGGCTGCGAGATGCCGCCGTCGCGTGTCAGCGCATGGATCGGCGGGTCGCCATCCGGCCACACGCCTTCCTCGAGCGCGCGGCGGAGTTCCGGTGCGTGGGATTCGCGCACCACATCGTTGCGCTGGTGGTCAAATGTCGGGTAGAGGAAGAAGCGGTCATGCTCGAGTTCGAAGTGCTTGTGCTCTTCGCGGATCCCGCCCTTGCGAAGGGTGAGAAGCTGCTCGCCTTCAGCGAGCGCACGAACGGTGACGGCCCATTCCTTCAGGGCAATTGGCATAGGAGATTCAGGGCGGCTGGAGTGTGACGACGGGAAACCCGCACCGACGGCCGTTCGTTGCGAACCGGCCCGGCAACGGGACGCCGCATTCTGTCAGAGAGCGGCGTGGACCCCAAACCGGCTGCAAACGGCCGACCTATTTGCGCCCGTCGCAGAGGCTGGAGCAGGCGCGAGGCCTGCTGTGTCCCCGACCGACGGGCGTCACACCGATCGCGAGCTGTGCCGATCGCCTGGGCGGATCCGGTCGGGTCGGAGCGGTCCTGCGGCGGGCTGACTGCTAGCCGACGGCGCCGGAGGCGCGGCGGCGCTCTTCGGCCGGAGCAAGCTCGATCTCGACGGCGATGCCGCTGTCGAGCTGGCCGAGCGAGCCACCGGCGTTGCGGTGGTCTGCGAGAAGATCCTCGAGGTGGAAGCGCCCGATCAGGGCGTCGCACTCGATGCAGCCGTTCGCGATGTACCCGCCTTCTACCCCGGGGCTCGCACGGTGGCGCAGCACCCCGATTCCGCGCCGCGACAGCGTACGCGTATCGACCGCCTGCGATGAGCGTCTCGTCGACGCCGTCGAGCGGCAGGAACCCGCTGCCGTCGTCGGTCAGGTGCGGCTCGACGATCACGCCGACCACGGCGCGGACCTTCGAGCGGCAGCACCAGCAGGTGTCGGTCACAGCCGCGACGCGAGCCCGGGTGGTCTGCCCGGCCGCGGGAGCGGCAGGCTGAGCCTGCGCGCTGCGGTTCGCGCGGCGGTCGGCGAACGAGATCACCGATGCGCCTTGGGCGCTGTCCTGGCTCTGGTGTCTGGGGTCGAGCGACATCTGGCACGGTTTTTTACGGCTCCTGACGGGGATTCCGTAGCCGCGCGCGGATTTGCGCACTTTGCGAGCCGAAACCTCCATCCCGGCTGCCGGTTCCGTCCAGATCGCGCTCATACGCACGTGACGTTGCGCGCGACGGACGGTCTCCGGGGCGCGACGAGCGGTGATCCGCGTGCGACGTCCGGGCAGCCGGTTGGGCGGCGCCAGCCCCGGACCGGGACGCCCGGATGCGGTGGCGGCAGCGTGCGCGGCGACCGGCCTGCCTCGGCGTCGCGCTAGATCCGCAGACCTGCCCGCTGCTCGACGATCTCGAGGACCGAGGCGTAGTCGTCGTCTGCGAAGCCCGCCGCCACGGCGGCAGCGAGGATCTCCCTCGCGTCCGCAGCTGCCGGGAACGGCGTGTCGGAAGCCGCAAGCGCGTCGAGGCAGTGCTGCACGTCCTTGAGCATGTGCGCGGTCTTGAACAGTGTCGTGTAGTCGTGCTCGAGGAACGGGCGCGCCTTGAGTTCCAGGATCGCGCTGGCGCCCGACCCCGCGCGCAGCACCCCGACCAGGGCGTCCAGGTCCACTCCGAGCGCGCGGCCCGCCACGAGCGCCTGCGCTGCGCTCACGGCATTGGCCACCGCGACGGCGTTGTTGAGGAGCTTGACGAGCTGTCCGTGGCCGGCGGGCCCTGCGTGGATGATCGTGTGGCCCATCGCGTTCAACACCGGTCGGGCGCGCTCCAGATCGGCCGCGTCGCCGCCCACCATGATCGTGAGCGTCCCGCTCTCGGCCGCCGGGGACGAGCCCGTGACCGGTGCGTCGAGAAACCTGTGACCGATCGTCTCGAGCTGCGCACCCAGTTCGATCGCCGTGGTCGGCGCGATCGTCGACATGTCGACGAACAGCGCTCCGCTGGCGGCGCCGGATGGCGGCACCGTCCGGTCCGAGCAGAACCTGCTCGACCTGCGGTCCGTCGACGACCATCGTCACGACCACGTCGGCCCCGTCGGCCGCTGTCGCCGGGGAGTCGGCCGCCGTGCGCGCCGTGGTGCTCGGCCCAGGCGGCCGCCTTTCCGGGGGTCCGCGTCCACACGGTCGTCTCGTGATCCGCTGAGACCAGGTGGGCGGCCATCCGCGATCCCATGATCCCGAGGCCGAGGAAGGCGACGCGCATGGGCCTGATCGTACGGACAGGCGTCACGCTCATCTGAGCGGTGCACCTCGCGGGCAGCTGACTGCTCAGCCGGCCGTCCCGAAGGCGCGGGACCTGCGGTCAGCTACGCCGCGAGCGCCATCTCGCGCTCGCCGAGCTCCTCGGTGGCCGCAAGATGCTGGTGCGACGGGCAATAGCCGTTCGAGTGCACGCGGGATGCGCTGGCAGGGCGTACCACGGCGGGTAGTGGCGCGGCACGAGAGCGGGTTCCCGAATGCATCGCGGCCTCGCGTCGTGAGGCTTTCGAGCAGTTGCTCGGATGCGCCCACGTATTCGCGGACGACGGTCCAAACCCGATCCTGGGCCTGAAGCGGGAAGTGCACCCGCACGTCCCTGAACAGCGTGCGTGCGGGGTTGGAGAAGTAGTGGCGATCGGTGGCGAGTCGCTCAACGGCTGTCTCGCAGGACGCGAGGACGTCCGTGTGACCGTCACGGCCGGTGCAGATGTGGGGCGCGAGTTCGCGGTAGATGGCCCTGCTCAGTTGGTACATCCCTTGAGACCCTCCTGCTCGACGCTTGGTTGCGTTCCTTCGCGGTGAGCGAGTATCCGCCTCCCGCATAAAGCTCAAGACACCTGGAAGATGAACTTCGTGTTAAGACGTCTGCGAGGGGGCAGACGTCACGCGCGGCAGCCCTTTCCAAGCGATGCGCTGGAAGTCGGAGCGTCAGGTCCAGTGTTCGAAGACGGGGTCGTGATCACGCACGACCGCGTGCATGCGGTCCAGTTCCGGGTTCGTTTAAGGGAAGTCGGCGCGCACGTGTGCTCCGCGAGTCTCCTCGCGCAGCAGCCCGCAGCGCGCCACGATGCGGGCGAGTGGATGCTCGTCGTCGAGCAGGGCCTCGAGACCCGGGCGGTCGCGGACGATCCCCGCGTTGCGCCAGAGCGCCTCGCGCGTCTGGGCGGACGGTGGTCGGAGATCGGCGGGCTGCGGTGGCCGGCCGCCGTCCGGCGCCGGCTCGTCAAGCGCCGCCAGCGCTGCGCGCTCGCCGAAGACGACGCACTCGGAGAGCGAATTCGACGCCAGCCGGTTGGCCCCGTGCAGGCCCGTGCAGGCGGTCTCGCCGACGACGTAGAGCCCGGGCACTCCCGTGGCTCCGTCAAGGTCGCATACCACCCCGCCCATCACGTAGTGGGCCGCGGGGGCGACCGGGATCAGCTCGGTCGCCGGATCCACGCCGGAGGCGCGCAGAGCCTCGACGACGTTCGGAAAGCGCGACGGGTCGACGCCGCGCATGTCCAGGGAGACCGATGGGGCACCGGCCTGCTGCATCGCGTCCCAGATCGCCCGTGCGACCTCGTCGCGCGGAGCGAGCTCGTCGACGAAGCGCTCGCCGGCCGCGTCAAGGAGAGTCGCACCCTCACCGCGGATCGCCTCGGTGACGAGGAAGCCCTCGCGCCCCCGGATCCCGGTCACGGCGGTGGGGTGGAACTGGACCAGCTCCATGTCGGCCAGCGCCGCTCCGGCGTCGAGCGCCAGCAGCATGCCGATGCCGAGCGAGCCGGGCGGGTTCGTCGTGCGACCCCATAGCGCAGCGGCCCCTCCGGTCGCCAGGATCGTGCCGCGCGCGCTGACCGCACGCCCGTCGTCGCAGACCACCCCGGTGACGCGTCCGTCCTGACGCCAGAGCCCTGCGACGCGGGTCGCCTCGAGGACCTGCACGTTGTCGTGCCGGGCGATGTCTGCCGACAGCTGGCGCACGACGCGTCGCCCGGTCGCGCTGCCGCCCGCGTGGACGATCCGCCTCCGCGAGTGCCCGCCCTCCAGCCCCAGGGCGAGGTTGCCGGTCCGGTCCGCGTCGAAGCGCACCCGCAGGCGTTGAAGCTCGCCGATCAGGCGGGGCGCCTCGCGTACGAGGACCTCACCGGCGGATGGGCGCATCAGACCGCGCCCCGCGCGTTCGGTGTCCTCCAGGTGCAGCGCCGGGGAGTCGTCCACGGCAAGTGCGGCCGCAAGGCCTCCCTGAGCCCAGTAGCTGGCGGTCTGGGCGAGCGGCGTCGCGCTGACGACTGCGACACGCGCTCCGCTGTCGGCAGCGGTCAGCGCCGCGTACAGCCCCGCCGCTCCGGCACCGACCACGACGACGTCCGCCGTGAGCGGCTCGTCTTGCCCATCGGGGCTCATCGCGGGGTACCGTATCCGCCACGGTGCCAGGGATCCTGCTCCGCCACGAGTCCTCGCGCCGGCACGACACCGGCCTCCATCCCGAGCGGATCGCGCGGATCGTCGCCGTCGAGGAATCGCTCGCCAAGGCCGGGTGGCTGGGTTACTCGGTATGCGACTCGCCCGATGTGGAGGACGCTGCGCTCCATGCCGTGCACCCGCCGGAGTATTGCGAGGCGATCGAGGCCGCGTGCGAGGCGGGCGGCGGCGCGCTCGACCCCGACACGGTGGTGTCAGAGGGCTCCTACGTGGCGGCGCGTCACGCCGCTGGAGGGGCTGCCGCGCTCGTCGATGCTCTCGTCGGCGGGGCGGCGCCATTCGGTGCATCGATCCACCGTCCGCCCGGGCACCACGCCGAGAATGCGCGCGCGATGGGGTTCTGCCTCTTCAACAACGTCGCGATCGCGGCGCGGCGCGCGACGCAGCGGCATGGCCTGGAACGGGTGCTGATCGTCGACTGGGACGTGCACCACGGAAACGGGACCAACGACATCTTCCATGCCGACCCGTCCGTGCTGTTCGCCTCGATACACCAGTCGCCGCTGTACCCCGGGACCGGCGAGCGCGGGGATATCGGCTCGGGGCCGGGCACGGGACTGACGATCAACATGCCGGTGCCCGCCGGGTCGGGTGATCTCCTCTTCACTGCGCTGGTCGATCACGTGGTCGTCCCGGCTGCGCTTGCCTGGCAGCCGCAACTCGTTCTGGTCTCAGCAGGCTTCGACGGGCATGTCGACGACCCGCTCGCCGGCTGCACGATCACGGTGGCAGGGTTCGCGGCGATGGCGTCCAGCGTGCAGCGGCTGGGCGCCGCGCTCCAGGCCCCGGTCGGGATCGTGCTGGAGGGCGGTTACGACCTTGCGGCCCTGACCACCTCGCTGTCGGCCACGCTGGAGACGCTTGCCCGCGGCCCGCTCGAAGCTCCCACGGAGGCCCTGAAGCCGCCGACGGCCGTTCTGGAGGTCGCGGCCCGGGTCGCCGCGCGGCTCCCTGCGCAGATGTCCGTCTGACCTGCGGGCACGGCACCGTGCTACTTGGCGCCGCTCTCGGTCGTGGCCGTTTGCGTCTTCGCCGACGGCGAGGTGGCGGTGGGCGTCGTTGTGGGCGGCGTCGTCGGTGCCTCTGTGGTCGCGGGAGCCGTCGCCGCGGGCGACGTCGCGGTGGCGGCAGGAGGCGTTGCGGCGGGGGGCTGCGGTGCGGGTGTGACCCCGGGCGGCAGAGCGTCGCCCGGTTGGGTCGTGATCGTGTTGGTGATCGTGCGCGGCGGCGGCGGGTCATCGTCGGTCAGCGAGATGAACGCCGCGGTGAGGACACCGAGTGCCACGATCGCGAGCGCTCCGATCGCCAGCAGCGGCCGGCGCCAACGCGGAGTTGGGGCGATGACGGTTCGTGCGGGGTCGCCGCAGCGCAGGCACCAGTCCTGGTCGTACGCGAGCATCTCGCCGCAACGTGGACACGGGAGCGCTCCGTACTGCGGCTCGGCGGCGGCGTCGCCGGGGGCGACTGCGCTCACGGCGACTGGTCCGGCGCAGCCTGCGGGGTGACCCGGTCAGCTTCCTGCGGCGGCGTCAGAGGATCCACTGCGTTCGTGTCGGTCTCCGGCTGCGGATCGGGCGAGCTGGCCGGGCTCTCGGGGTTCATGGCTGACGCCTGCTCGGCTCCGACGCCGGTCACGAAGCGCGGTCCGCCGAAGGACAGCCCGCACTGAGGGCAGAAGCGCGCATCGCTTCCGTGCAGCGCCCCACAGCGCTGACACGCCGACACGCCGGGAACGAAGAGCTCGCGGTACGGGGTTCGCTCCCCGAGCGCGGCGCCGATCGCACGGAACTCGCGGTCGGCCGAGTCGATCGCGGCGACCTTCCCCTTGACCAGGGCCTCGTTGGGACGCGCGAAGCGGTGCTGGTCGAACACCAGCCCGCCGAGGTCACGAAAGCCGAGTTCGCGGACCTCGCGCAGATAGCGCAGGCGTCTGCGCATCCGGCCACGCTCGCGGAAGCCGGGACGTCGCGCGGCAACCGGCTGGTGGGCGCCCGTGGACGGCTCGATCGGTTCGGCGGCACCAGCGGTCTGTGGTTGGTCCTGCGCCGGGACGATCATCGTGGGCTGGTCCTCCGCCGCCGCTCCGGCGGGCGCCGCGAATTCGGAGGCTTCCGGCGAGCCACCGGTGGGGTGGGACGACTGCCCGCCGGCGTCCCGCTTGAAGATGCGATTCCTGAGCCCCATGGGTGAGTGCGGCCGTCAGCACCGCGCCGCGAGTGTAGATGAACCCCGTCGTCGTTCTCGTCGGTTGGGTCATACGTTTCAGAGGGCCGCGGTCGCATGCGAGAGCCACATGTTCGTCACGATCAGTGCTCGCATCAGCGCGTGATTCTCCACTGATGCGCCATGGCGCCGTCACGCGGTCCCTCCCAGAGTGCGCCCATCGACAACGACTCCCGGGAGGGAACATGGTTTACGGCTTCCTCGGCCGCGTACATGCGGCGATCCACGCGACGCTGCGACAACGCGCCTGCAGGCGGGCCAGGGCACCGTCGAGTACGTCGCTCTGATCCTGCTGATCGCCGCCGTCCTGGCCGGTGTCATCGCCGCGGGACAGGGCCTGAAGGGAGGGGGCATCGCGCAGACTGTGGTCGGTCAGCTCAAGGAGGCGATCGAGGGCGTCAAACCCGGTAAGTGATGCCGCCGGCGAGGCCTCCGATCGCCGGGTATGGCCCTATGCTCACGCGGTGCGGGACAGCAGCGGCGATTTCGCGGAGAAGACCGATCGCGGTCTTCGACTCCGGTGTCGGCGGGCTCACCGTGCTGCATGAGTTGCTGGTCCAGCTTCCGCACGAGGACTTCATCTACCTCGGTGACACGGCCCGCTTCCCGTACGGCGTCCGCGAGCCGGATGAGCTTGAGCGCTTCGCGCTCGAAATCGCGGAGGCGCTGCTGGCGCGGCATGCCAAGCTGCTGGTCGTGGCGTGCAACTCGGCGACGGCGGCGGCTCTCCCGGCGCTGCGCGCGCGCTCGGCCGAGACGACGCTCGGCGTCGACGTGCTCGGGGTGGTCGGGCCGGAGGCGGTGCAGGCGGTGACCGCGACGCGAAACGGCCGCATCGGCCTGCTGGCCACTCCGGCGACCGTCGCGAGTGGCGCGTACGCCCGTGCGGTTCACGCCGCCGACCCGCACGTCGACCTGGTCGATGTGGCCTGTCCGGACCTCGCGCCGATCATCCAGGCCGGGTTCCCCTTCGACGACGAGGTCGTCGAGGTGGTGCGCGGCTACGTCGCTCCGCTTCGCGAGGCGGGTGTCGACACGGTGATTCTCGGCTGCACCCACTTCCCGCTCGTGCGCCCGATGCTCCAGCGGATGCTGGGGCGGGGGGTCGAGATCATCACGTCGGGCGCAGCACTCGCGCGTCAGGTCGAGCACGCGCTCGGCTCCCGCGGACTGGCCTCTCCGCGCGAGGGCGAGGGAACATACGAGTTCCTCTGCACCGGAGATCCTGAAGCCTTCCGCGCCCAGGGGACGCGCTTTCTACAGCTTCCGCTCGGGACGGTCGAGGCCGTCAGCGTCACGGCCGGGGAGAGGGTTCCGTGAGCGGGCGCCGACCAGCGGGACGCGCTTCGGGTGAGCTTCGGCCGGTGACGATCGAGCCCGGCTTCATGCGCACCGCCACGGGATCGGCGCTGATCGCATGCGGGGGCACGCGTGTGATCTGCAGCGCAGCGATCGAGGACGGAGTACCGCGCTGGCGGGCGGGGAGCGGCAAGGGCTGGCTCACCGCGGAGTACGGGATGCTGCCGGCGTCGACCGGAGAGCGCAAGGCGCGCGACTCCACCCGGGGGCGCGTCGATGGGCGCACGGTCGAGATCCAGCGACTCATCGGACGCTCTCTTCGAGGGGTGGTCGACTTCGACGCGCTCGGCGAGCGCACCATCTGGATCGACTGCGACGTGCTCGAGGCCGACGGCGGAACCCGCTGCGCATCGATCACCGGTGGCTACGTGGCGCTCGCGCTGGGCTGTGCGCGGCTGGTCGCCGACGGGCGGCTTGAGCGCTCGCCGCTCACGCACACGATCGCGGCCGTCTCCTGCGGGATCGTCGCGGGGGAGGCGCTGCTCGATCTCGACTATCCGGAGGACTCCTCGGCCGAGGTGGACGCCAACGTCGTCATGACCGGGGACGGCGGACTACTGGAGGTGCAGGCGACGGCCGAGGGCACGCCGCTCGCCAGGACCCACCTCGACGACCTGCTGGAACTCGCCCGCACGGGGATCAGCGAACTCCGCGTCGCGCAGGACACGGCGATCGAGGCCGGGACGCCGTGAGGCTCGTCGTTGCCACGGGCAACGCCCACAAGCTGCGCGAGCTCTCTCTGCTGCTCATGCCGCACGACCTCGAGCGGATACCCGAGAGCGTCGCGCTGCCGCCCGAAACCGGCGCCACCTTCGCCGAGAACGCGATCACCAAGGCGCGCGTCGCCGCCGAGGCGACCGGATGCACGGCGATCGCCGACGACTCGGGCATCGAAGCGCTCGCGTTGGGAGGCGTCCCCGGCGTCCTGTCCGCCCGCTACGCCGGACCGGGTGCGACCGACGCGGAGAACCTCGAGAAGCTGCTCTCCGAGGCGCCGGACGGCAGCGCTCTGCGATACGTCTGCGCGCTGGCGGTCGTCGACCCGGTGAGCGGCGATCAGCGGGTCTTCGAGGGGGAGTGCAGGGGCACGCTCACCGCCGAGCTTCGCGGCAGCGGAGGGTTCGGCTACGACCCGGCGTTCGTACCCGACGACGACCACACCGACCGCACGATGGCCGAGTTGTCTCCGGGCGAGAAGGATGCGATCAGTCATCGCGGCCGCGCGGCGCGTCAGTTGCTCGCCTGGCTGCGCTCGCGCTGAAGCGGCGCGGTGCCCATCGAGCTAGACGTCATGGCGGCACACACAACGGACCGGCCGACACCGCAGCAGCGGGTTGCGCGGTTCTCCGTGCTGGCCGCGGCCGGCTTGGTTCTGCTCAAACTCGGCGCAGGCCTGCTCTCGGGATCACTGGGGCTCGTGGCGGAGGCCGCGCATTCGGGGACCGACCTCGCCGCGGCCGTGTTGACGCTGCTGGCGCTCCGCGTGTCGGTTCGCCCGCCCGATCGCGAGCACGCCTACGGACACGGCAAGGCGGAGCATCTCGCTGCGCTGGCGGAGGGCGCCGTACTGGTTCTCGTGAGCGTCGCTGTGGTCGGTGCGGCGATTGCGCGACTGACGGGAAGTTCGACGCACGAGGTCGACGCAACCTGGTGGACGTTCGCGGTCGTCGCGATCGTGCTTGCCGTCGACCTGAGCCGTGCACTCGTCTCGTCGCGCGCGGCCCGCCGCTATGGCAGCCCTGCGCTTGCCGCGAACGCGGTGCATTTCGCCTCGGACTTCGCCGGGACGACGGCCGTGCTGGTCGGCCTGCTGCTCGTGCGCGCGGGCACCCCCGAGGGGGATTCGGTCGCTGCGATCGTCGTTGCGATCCTCGTCGTACTCGCAGCGCTGCGCCTGATGCGCGAGAACGTTCATGTCCTGATGGACCGCGAGCCGCCCGGTGCCACGGAGGCTGTGCGCGCAGCGATCGCCGAGGCGGAGCCACGCGCGGACCTGCGGCGCGTTCGCACGAGAGAGGCGGGCGGGCGGGCGTTCATCGACGTGGTGCTTGCGATCGCGCCGGACTCCGCGCTCCAGGAGAGCCACGTCGTGGCCGACAGCGCTGAGCGTGCGATTCGTGCCGCGCTCCCGGACAGCGACGTAACCGTCCACATGGAGCCTCACGGGGGCGGCGACCTCCGCGAGCGCGTGACCGGTGCTGCGCTGTCGGTGCGTCGCGTGCGCGAGATCCACAACGTGCGCACGGTCACGCTGGACGAATCGAGGATCCTCAGCCTGCATGTGAAACTTCCCGCGGACGAGACACTCGACTACGCGCACGCGGTGTGCGATGCGGTCGAGGAGGCGATCCTGGCCGCGGCTCCGGAGATCGATCGCGTCCACGTCCACGTCGAGCCGCTGGCCGGCCCGGTCGCGGCCCGGACCGCGACCCCCGACGAGCACGAGCAGCACCGCCATGAGCTGCAGCGCATCGTGACCGAGATGACCGGCACGCCGCCGCGATCGCTGCGCCTGCACCGCGAGCCGCGCGGGCTCGTCGCATTCGTCACCCTGGCGCTTCCCGGCAGCGGGACACTCGCCGAGGCACACGAGATCGCAGCCCGGGTCGAGGCGCGCGCTGAAGCCGCGATGCCGGAGTTGGCGGAGGTCGTCGTCCACACCGAGCCGGCCTGAGCGGCTGCCGTTCAGCGCAGATTGATCGCGGCCGCAGCGCCGACGACGATCGCAAGGACGCCGTAGCCCTGATACCCGGCGACGAACAGGAGCACCGCCCCGATCAGGCAGGTGCCGACGGTCAGCGACCAGGCGATCCGGGCGAGCGTCATCGCGGCAATCGTCCCAGATCCGCCGTCCCTCCCGGGCGCCCGCAGAGGGGAGCGTCGGGGCGTTTCGTCCGGCAGGGAGGCGAGACTGGGCCGACCTCACGCCATCGTGAAGGCCGCAAACTGCGGGTTTCGGGCTGTCTGAGTGTCGCTGACAGGGCGCCCAGAGGGCGATTCACCAACCGCTCGTCCGTAATCGCTGTTAGCGTCGAAACACCCAAGACCTCTCCAAGGAGGAGCGCACCGTGACGAAGTCTGAGTTCGTCGACCACATCGCCGAGCGGGCCGACCTGTCGAAGAAGCAGGCGCAGGATGCCGTTGATGCCGTTCTCGGCACGATCGAGGACGCGCTCTCGCGCGGAAGCGAAGTAACGTTCTCCGGGTTCGGCAAGTTCCACGTCGCACAGCGCGGTGAGCGCATGGGCGTGCACCCGCGGACCGGCGAGAAGATCAGGATCGCAGCGTCCAAGTCGCCGAAGTTCAGCGCCGGCGCGGCACTCAAGAAGTCGGTCAACCACTGACGAGCGAAGTTCCGTTGGACGACCCGTCGGCCGGTCTGCGCTTCGCGGATCGGCTGGCGGGACTCGTCGCACGGCGCGAGTCCCAGGTCGTACTGGGACTTGACCCTGACCCGGCCCGGCTCTGGCCTGATGCGGCTTCAGCGGCCTCGGCCGGGTTCGGCAGCCGAGCGCGCCGCAGCGGCCGTGACCGCGCACTGTCGCGCGGTGATCGACGCGGCCGGCGCAGCCTGTGTGGCCGTCAAGCCGCAACTGGCCTGCTTCGAACGCCTGGGTGCAGCCGGGTGGACGGCTCTTGCCGACACCTGCTCACACGCCCGCGATTGCGGGCTGCTCGTGATCGCAGACGGAAAGCGCGGCGACATCGATGTGAGCGCGGAGGCCTACGGGCAGGCGATGGTCGGAACCACGGCGACGCCATTCGGCGATGTCGCCGGACTCGGCGCGGACGCGTTCACGGCGAATCCGTACATGGGCGCCGACACGCTCGAGGTGCTCGCGGGAGCGGCCCGTGGCGCCCGGGCCGGGATCTTCGTGCTCGTGCGGACCTCGAACGCCGGCGCCGCCGATGTCGAGGACCTCACCCTCGCTGAGGGGGGAACGGTCTGGGAGCGTGTGGCACGGATCGTCGACGGGCTCTCCGGCGGGACCGGCCTCGATGACGTGGGGGCCGTGGTGGGCGCCACCGCACCGCAGCACCTGGCGCGCCTGCGCGAGCTGATGCCGCGAGCACCTTTCCTGCTGCCCGGCGTCGGCGCCCAGGGAGGTCGCGTCGAGGATCTCGCACCCGCATTCGCCCCGGGTCGGGCCGCCGGGCTGGTGACCGCATCGCGCGCGATCGTCTACGCCGACCAGAGTGGTGCCTCGCCCCGGCAGGCGGCACGTGCGGAGGCGGAGCGGCTGCGAGCCGCAGCCTGGGCGCTTGCAGGGTGACAGGGACCCGTGGCCTTATCCTGCGCTGACGGATGTCAGAAAGTCGTCGGCCCACGCGGTGGTTGGCTCCGCTCGCGATCGTCGCAGTAGCCGTCACGGGCTACGGCATCGCGCGTAACGCTACGAGGGGCGGCAATGCGTCCGGCGACGGGCGTCCGGCGGCGACCAAGACCCGCGTGACGACATCCGAGACCACGCGCGAACCGGCGTCGCCTGAGCCCACCAAACGCACGTACACGGTCCGGGGCGGCGACACGTTGTCGGCGATCTCGCTGGAGACCGGTGTGTCGGTCGGTCGGCTCGAGGAGCTCAACCCGGATCTCGACGTGCAGGCGCTGCAGCCGGGGCAGCGCCTCAAGCTCCGCCGGTGAGATCGCCGGCGCTAGCCGGTGCGTTGCGGCCGATCCTGGCCGCGTCCGCATTGGCCCTCGCGGGCGCGGTCGCGCCGGGGTCGTCCGGTTCGGCATCGGCCCAGGGCGGCGGAGGCCCTGCGCTGTCCGCGCCCGCGGCGATCCTGATCCAGCCGGCGACGCGCGACATCGTGCTTCAGCGCCGGGCCGGTCAGCGCCGCTCGATTGCGTCGACGACGAAGCTCATGACGGCGCTCCTGGCGCTCGAACGCCGCCGGTTGTCACACAAGATGACCGTGGTCGGCTACCGGGCCGCGACCGCCGAGTCGCTCGCCGGCCTGCGCGCGGGGGAACGCCTGACGACCGCCGACCTGCTGCGGGCGCTTCTGCTCGCCAGCGCGAACGACGCCGCGGCGACGATCGCCGTCGACGTCGGCGGATCACGCTCGGCCTTCGTTCGCATGATGAACGAGCGTGCGCGGCGCGCCGGCCTGCGCGACACCCGCTTCGCCAACCCGATCGGACTCGACGCGTCGGGCAACTACTCGACGGCTTCAGATCTCGCAAAGCTCGCGTTGCTAGTGCGGGCGAAGCCGTTCGCCCGCAAGGTCGTCGACCGCCCGCGGGCCGTGCTGCGCAGTGGGTCTCGGGTCAGGGTCGTCAACAACCGAAACACGCTGATCGGCGCGGTGCCGTGGATGAGCGGGGTCAAGACCGGCCACACGCGCCGCGCGGGCTACGTGCTCGTGGGATCCGCGACCCGCGGCGGAGTCGAGTTCGTCAGCGTTGTCATGGGCACGAGCAGCGAGGCGGCTCGAAACGCCGACACGCTCAAGCTGATGGCCTACGGGTTCGGGCGCTACCGGGTCGCGGCGCCGCTGCTGGCGGGAACCAGCGTGCCGGTCTCGCGGGGCCGCGCGGTGAAACGCGTGCGCGTCAAGCACGGAGGTGGGGAGGGCGTGCGCGTCGTCCCGGCGCGGACGCCCAGGGTGGTCGTCCGCCGCGGGGAACGCGCCACCGCGACGGCCACCGGTCTGCCGCGCGAGGTCGAAGGTCCGCTTCCGGCGCGGACCCGGCTCGGGACGCTCGTGGTGCGGCGCCGCGGGATGGTGGTCGACCGCGTGCCGCTCGTGACGGCTGGAGCCGTCGCCCAGGCCTCCTGGTACGAGCGCAATCGCTGGACGACCAGCGCACCGGTGCTGCTGCTCGCGCTGGTTCTCGGAGCTGCAGCGGCCGCTAGCCTGGGCCGGGCGCGCGGCCGTCGCCGGGATCGGAGCGGGCGCGGCGCGAGGAGCAGGATCGCGTGATCATCACCGTCACCCTCAACGCTGCGATCGACAAGTCGTTGTCGGTTCCGAACTTCCGACTCGGACGGCGTCATCGAACCGTTGAACAGCGAACGTTGCCCGGCGGCAAGGGCGTCAACGTGGCGAGGACGCTCAAGAACCTCGGCCAGCCGGTGATCGCCACGGGTTTCGCGGGGGGCGCGACCGGGACGCGAATCGTCGAGGCGCTGACGCAGGAGTCGATCCTGAGCGACTTCGTGCGGACGAGGGAGGAGTCGCGGACGAACACCGCGGTCAACGATCCGACGAGCGGCACCGAGACCGAGATCAACGAGCGCGGCCCCGAGGTGAGTGCCAGGGAGGTGCAGCTGTTCCGCGACAAGCTGCTGTACCTGGCTCGCGGCGCCGACATCGTCGTGTTCGCGGGGTCGCTCCCCCCGGGGGTCGACTCGGCCATCTACGCAGAGATGATTCCCGAGCTGCGCCGACTGGGTGTGACCACCTTTGTGGATGCCGAAGGTGAGCCGATGAGGCTCGCGATCCGCGCAGAGCCCGATGTCGTCTCCCCGAACGTACTGGAGGCCGAGGAGCTCGTCGGGCACGAATTCAACGACGAGCAGGATCGCGTCGTCGCGGCCTGCGAGTTGCTCGAGCTCGGAGCGCGCGAGGCGATCGTGACCCTGCCCGACGGGTGTGTGGCGAACGTCGTCGTCGACGGACGGCCCGCCCTGCGCCGTGTGAGGATCGCGCGCCGCGAGGCCGTCGCCGCGATCGGCGCCGGCGACGCGTTCCTGGCCGGTTACGTCGCTGCACGCTACGAGGGCTCCGCACCGGACGAGTGCCTGCGCTACGGCGTCGCCTGCGGCGCAGAGTCGACCCAGCGTCTCGGCGCCGGCGTGGTCGACCCGCAAGGCGTGGGGCGGCTGCTCGCCGGGGTCGACGTCGAGCGGCTCGAGACGCCTGCCGAGGCTCTCTGAGCCTGGGTTGCGCGGCCGCCTGCCGGACGGCCCGCGGTGCTATTCTCGCGGCGTGGCCGTCGCCGCCCGCCACGCCTCGCAGTTCCGCCTCTCGACCCTGTCTGCGCGGGGTCGTTTCGTCCGCCCCCGAGCCTAGGATCATCTGATGGAGCTTGAGATCGGCCGCGGGAAGAAGGCCCGCCGCGCGTACGGATTCGACGACATCGCGATCGTGCCATCGAGGCGCACGCGTGACCCGGACGACGTCGACATCTCCTGGAAGCTGGGCCCGTACCGCTTCGACATCCCACTGCTCGCGTCGGCCATGGACGGCGTCGTCTCGCCCACGACCGCGACGATCGTAGGCAAGCTCGGCGGCCTCGCGGTTCTGAACCTCGAGGGCATCTTCTCCCGCTATGAGGACGCCGACGAGCAGCTCGAGCGCATCGCCCAGCTGCCCAAGGATCTCGCCACGCGTGAGATGCAGGCGATCTACCAGCAGCCGATCGATCCGGAGCTGATGCGCCGCCGGATCCAGGAGATCAAGGACAGCGGGGTCGTAACCGCGGGGTCGCTTACTCCTCAGCGCGTCGCCTCGCACTACGAGATGGTGCTCGACGCGGGTCTCGACATCCTCGTGATCCAGGGCACGGTCGTCTCGGCCGAGCACGTCTCGAGGACGAGCGAGGCGCTCAACCTCAAGGAGTTCATCGCGGACCTGCCCGTTCCGGTGGTGGTCGGCGGGTGCGCCAGCTACCACACGGGGCTGCACCTGATGCGCACCGGAGCCGCCGGAGTGCTGGTGGGTGTCGGTCCCGGTGCCGCGTGCACGACGCGCGGGGTGCTCGGCCTCGGTGTTCCTCAGGCGACGGCGATCGCCGACGTCGCAGGTGCCCGTTCGACGCACATGCTGGAGACGGGCGAGTACGTCCAGGTGATCGCGGACGGCGGCATGCGCACTGGCGGCGACGTCGCGAAGGCGATCGCCTGCGGCGCGGACGCCGTGATGATCGGCTCGCCGCTGGCACGTGCCTACGAGGCGCCCGGCCGCGGATTCCATTGGGGCATGGCGACGTTCCACCCGTCGCTCCCGCGCGGCGCGCGCGTACAGACGACGCAGAACGGCTCACTGGAGGAGATCCTGATCGGGCCGGCGCACGAGAACGACGGCACCTTCAACCTGATGGGTGCGCTGCGGACCTCGATGGCGACGTGCGGCTACCAGGACGTTGCGGAGTTCAACCGCGCCGAGCTGATGATCGCGCCGTCGCTCCAGACCGAAGGCAAGCAGCTGCAGTCGTCACAGGGTGTCGGGATGGGCAGTCGGGGTGCAGCGGCGAGCCGCCCGCAGGGCGACGCCGATGGCATTCCGCCCGACAAGACTCCGGCGCTGACCGGGACGCCTGCGTGACACGCGCGCACGTCCGCGCCGGGGTCGCCCGGTGAGCGAGGACCACAACGCGATCACCGCCGACGTAGCGGCCGTCGGGTTCGCCGACGAGTCCGCGCGGATCGATCTGCCGCGCGCGGTCGACGAGGTCGTCGTGCTCGACTACGGCGGTCAGTATTCACAGCTGATCGCTCGGCGCGTGCGCGAGTGCGGGGTCTTCTCCGAGCTGCTGCCCCACCACGTCGGCGCCGAAGAAGTCGCGCGGCGCAAGCCCAAGGGTCTGATCCTCTCGGGCGGTCCCGCATCGGTCTACGCGCCGGGAGCGCCGGGGTTCGATCGCTCGCTGCTCGACCTCGGAATCCCCGTGCTCGGCATCTGCTACGGAATGCAGTTGCTGGCGCTGGAACTCGGCGGGCGCGTCGAGGCCGCCGAGGTCGGCGAGTACGGGCGGTCCGAGCTGTCGATCTTCGAGCCCGGCGTGCTGTTCGCCGGGCAGCCGAGCAAGCAGCCGTGCTGGATGTCGCACCGCGACACCGTCTTCGAGGCTCCGCCCGGTTTCGACGCGCTCGCGTCGTCGACGCAGTCCCCGGTCGCTGCCTTCCAGTCGGCCGAACGCGCGATCTACGGCATCCAGTTCCACCCTGAGGTCGTTCACACGCCTTACGGCCAGGAGGTGCTGACCCACTTCCTGCGTGATGTCTGCGAATGTGAGATGACGTGGTCGGCGGCCTCGATCGTCGAGGAGCAGATCGCTCGGGTCAGGGCACAGGTCGGTGATGGACAGGTCATCTGCGGGTTGTCCGGCGGGGTCGACTCGTCGGTCGCGGCGCTGCTCGTCCACAGGGCGATCGGCGACCAGCTGACGTGCGTCTTCGTCGATCACGGGCTGATGCGCAAGAACGAGGGCGAGCAGGTGATCGAGACCTTCCGCGACCAGTTCGAGGTGCCATTGGTGGCCGTCGATGCCGAGCATCGCTTCCTCGACAAGCTCGCCGGTGTCAGCGAGCCGGAGGCGAAGCGCAAGATCATCGGTACCGAGTTCATCCGCGTGTTCGAGGAGGAGGCGGCCCGAGTCGGCGATGCGAAGTTCCTCGTCCAGGGGACGCTTTACTCGGACGTGATCGAATCCGGTGGCGGCACCGGGGCTTCGACGATCAAGTCTCATCACAACGTCGGCGGCCTGCCCGACGACCTCGAGTTCGACCTTGTCGAGCCGCTCCGCGCGCTCTTCAAGGACGAGGTGCGCGCGGTCGGCGCCGAGCTCGGGTTGCCCGAGCGTCTCGTCTGGCGCCAGCCGTTCCCGGGCCCCGGCCTCGCGATCAGGGTCGTGGGCGGCGAGGCCACGAAGGAGCGCCTGGACCTCCTGCGTGACGCTGACCACGTGCTCCAGGACGAGATCCGCAAAGCCGGCCTGTACCGCGAGCTGTGGCAGTCGTTCTGCGTGCTGCCCGACATCCGCACCGTGGGTGTCCAGGGCGACGAACGAACCTACGGCTACGTCGTGGTCGTCCGGGCCGTCACCAGCGACGACGCCATGACCGCAGACTGGGCGCGTCTGCCCTACGACCTGCTCGAGCAGATCGCCTCGCGCATGATCAACGAGCTGCGCGACGTCAACCGGGTGGTGCTGGACATCACATCCAAGCCGCCCGGCACGATCGAGTGGGAGTAGGCGCGGCCGCCGCTCGCGGCGGCCGCCCGGGCCGGGCTCGTTCGCCGCGCTATCCTGCGGTCCCTCGCGCCGCGCCTGTCCCTGCGTGCGGTGCGGCTCCTCACGCCATGAAGACATACGTAGCCTCCAACGAGACACGCGAACGGAACTGGATCCTCGTCGATGCGAACGGGCAGACGCTCGGGCGCCTGGCGACCCAGATCGCCGACACCCTCCGCGGCAAGCGCAAGCCCGAGTACACGCCCCACGTGGACACGGGCGACTTCGTCGTCGTCGTCAACGCCGAGAAGATCTCGGTCACCGGCAACAAGCGCCAGGAGAAGAAGTACCGGCGTCACTCCGGCTACCCCGGCGGCCTCAAGGAGCGTACGCTCGAGGAGATGCTCGAGCGTCGTCCGGAAGAGGTCATCCGCCTCGCCGTGAAGGGCATGCTCCCGCGCAATCGCCTGGCCCGCCGGCAGATCACCAAGCTCAAGGTCTACGCCGGTGCAGAGCATCCGCACGAGGCGCAGAAGCCGACCCCGATGGAGATCAGGTCCTGATGGCCGACGAGCCGACCCCGACCGACGAGACACCCGACGCGCAGGCTGAGCAGCCCGCCGCCGAGGAGACTGCTGACGCGCAGGCTGAGCAGCCCGCCGCCGAGGAGACTGCTGACGCGCAGGCTGAGCAGCCCGCCGCCGAGGAGACTGCTGACGCGCAGGCTGAGCAGCCCGCCGCCGAGGAGACTGCTGACGCGCAGGCTGAGCAGCCCGCCGCCGAGGAGACCGCTGACGCGCAGGCTGAGGCTCCGAAGGCGGACGCTGAGACGAGCCCGACGAGGGCGCCGGCGGCGCCCCGGCTGCGTCACGTGCCAAGCCGGCCATCCCCGGCGCGGACCTCGAGGTCGACATCGTCACCGAGGGCGACGACCCCTTCACACGCGGTGAGCATGGCGAGTACTCCGAGGACGGCGACGATGAGGTCATCGGCGAGAAGGACGAGGAGGACGGCGGAGTCGTCGAGCACCAGCCGATCGCCGCGGTCATCGAGCTTGCCGCCGACGCGCGGTACCGCGCGACCGGGAAGCGCAAGACGGCGGTGGCGCGGGTGATCCTCAAGCCCGGCAACGGTGAATACGTCATCAACGGCAAGACGCTGACCGACTTCTTCCCGCGCGAGACGCTCCAGCGCACGATTCGCCAGCCGCTGGAGACCGTCGGCTACGAGGAGAAGATGGACGTGATCGCGCGCATGCACGGCGGTGGCGTCTCCGCCCAGGCCGACGCATTGCGCCACGGCATCTCTCGCGCGCTGCTCGAGGCCGACCCGAACCTCCGCGGCGAGCTCAAGCGCCGCGGATTCCTCACGCGTGACGCGCGTGCCAAGGAGCGCAAGAAGGCCGGCCTCAAGAAGGCCCGCAAGCGGCCGCAGTTCAGCAAGCGCTAGCAGTTTGGCCCGCGAGCTCTTCGGCACTGACGGCGTCCGCGGAGTGGCGGGCGAGAAGCTGACCGCCGAACTCGCGCTCGGATTGGGGCGCGCGGCCACCGAGCACGCGACCGTGGCGCTCGAGAACGCCGGGGACTCCGAGCGGCGCCGTGTCCTGATCATCCGTGACACGCGCGAGTCGGGCGAGATGCTCGAGTCTGCGCTCGCCGCCGGCGTCACAGCCGCCGGCGGCGATGTCTTCCTGGGCGGCGTCCTGCCGACCCCGGCGGCGCCACTGCTGATCGGCCAGTACGACTTCGACCTCGCCGTCGTCGTCTCGGCCTCGCACAACCCCTACCGCGACAACGGGATCAAGTTCTTCGGCGGAGACGGCTTCAAGCTCGCCGACGACGACGAGGAGGCGATCGAGGGCCGGCTGGCTGCCGGCTTCGGTCCATCGCAGCGAATCGGCCGTGTCCGCGCCCTGCACGGGACGCACGAGGACTACATGCGGGCCCTTCACGCGCGCTTCGCGGCGCTCGACCTGAGCCGCCTGAACGCGCTGCTGGACTGCGCGAACGGTGCGACCTACCGCGTAGGGCCCGAGATATTCCGGCGTCTGGGCGCGACGGTGGCCACGATCGGCTCAGAGCCGGACGGGAGCAACATCAACGATGGTGTCGGCTCCACGCACGTTGAGGCGCTTGCCGAGGCGGTCGTGGCCGGCGGACACGACGTCGGCTTCGCGTTCGACGGAGATGGCGACCGGGTTCTGGCGGTCGACGGCGAGGGAGCGGTGGTCGACGGCGACGAGCTGATCGCCCTCGCAGCGCTGCACCTGCGCTCCAGCGATCGCCTGGCCGGTGGTGGGGTTGCCGTCACCGTGATGACCAACTACGGGTTTCACGCGGCGATGCGTGAGGCCGGGGTCGAGGTCGTCACGACCGCGGTCGGCGATCGCTACGTGCTCGAGGCGCTGCGCGATCGCAGCTGGTCGCTCGGCGGAGAGCAGTCCGGGCACATCATCGACATGGGCTTCGTTCCCTCCGGTGACGGAATCGCCAGCGCGCTGCTGACGATGGAGGCTCTGGCAGGTGACCGGCTCGCCGACCGCACGGCGATGAAGAAGCTCCCGCAAACGCTGGTCAACGTGCGCGTGGCCGACAAGCGGCGTGCGATGGATGCGGCGCAGGACGCAGCGGCGGGTGAGAACGCCGCTCTCGACGGTCGCGGCAGAGTCCTCGTGCGGCCCAGCGGCACGGAGGATCTCGTCCGCGTGATGGTCGAGGCCCCGACGGACGACGAGGCACACGAAGTCTGCGAGCGCCTGGTGGCGCTCGTCCGGGCTGCAGCCGGCTGACTGGCCGCGACCCGCGATCGACCTGCCGAACGGTCGTCCAGCAACCTGGGTCGACCCTATGGTCGGCGGCCTCGGCCCACTACCCTCAGCGGCCATGTGCGGCATCGTCGGATATGTCGGTGGCCGGCCTGCACAGGAACTACTCCTGGCAGGCCTGCGCAAGCTCGAGTACCGCGGCTATGACTCGGCCGGAGTCTCGCTCATGGGGAGTGGGTCGATCGACTCGGTGCGCGCGGTCGGAAACCTCGACAGGCTCGACGAGGCCATCGAGCGTCGTCGCGGGGATGGCGCCGTCGCCACTGTGACGGCGGAAGCGGTGGTCGGCATCGGCCACACGCGGTGGGCCACCCACGGCCGCGTGAACGAGCAGAACGCGCACCCCCATTTCGACACCGGCGACCGCGTCCACGTCGTCGTCAACGGCATCGTCGAGAACTACCTGGCGCTGCGCGATCGTCTGAAGGCGACGGGCGCGGTCTTCACATCGGAAACGGACGCCGAAGTGATCGCCCACCTCGTCGCACAGCACTACGACGGCGACCTCGTCGAAGCCGTGCGCGGCGCTTACAACGACATCGAAGGGCACTTCGCATTCGTGGCGATGAGCCTCGACGCCCCCGACCTGCTCGTCGGCGCGCGCAAGGAGTGCCCGCTGATCGTGGGCATCGGAGAGGGCGAGGCGTTCCTGGCTTCGGCCGTGCCTGCGTTTCTGGGGGAGACGCGGCGCGTGCAGTTCGTCGAGAACGGAGAGATCGTGGCGATCGGGCCCGGCACGACCCGCTTCGTCTCGCCGGAAGGCGATGAGATCGAGCGCCAGGTCTCAATCGTCGACTGGGACGAGGACACCGCCGAGAAGGGCGGCTACGAGACCTTCATGCTCAAGGAGATCCATGAGCAGGCGGAGGCGATCGCGGAGACGATCGCCGATCGTACGATCCGCGAGGACGGGGTCGATCTGGACGATCTCGGCGCGCTCAGCTCGGAGCAGCTCCACGCGGCCCGGCGCATCGTCATCGTCGCCTGTGGGACGTCCTACCACGCTGGGCTCATCGGCCGGTACGCCATCGAGGAGTTCGCGCGGGTTCCCGTCGAGGTGGAGATCGCGTCCGAGTACCGCTATCGCAACCCGGTCGTCGGTCCCGGCGATCTCGTGATCGGGATAACCCAGTCCGGCGAGACCGCCGACACCCTGGCTGCGATGCGGATCGCGCGCGAGCGCGGCGCGATCGTGCTCGCGGTGACCAACATCATGGGCTCGCAGGCCACGCGCGATGCGGACGGCGTCCTGTACACGCGCGCCGGCCTGGAGGTGTCCGTCGCCGCTACGAAGACCTTCCTGTGCCAGGTGGCCGTGATGTATCTGCTCGCGGTGCGGCTCGGCGAGCTGCACGACGTCCTCGGGCGTGAGCGCCGCATCGAGATCGTCCGCGAGCTGAAGGCGATCCCGCGGCTGATCGGGGAGATGCTCGAGAGCGTCGATGCGGACGTTGAGCGGATGGCGGAGGATCACTGGCGAGCGGGCTTCTTCCTCTATCTGGGGCGCCATGTCGGTCTGCCGGTCGCCCACGAGGGCGCGCTGAAGCTGAAGGAGATCTCGTACATCTCAACCGACGCCTATGCGGCCGGCGAGATGAAGCACGGGCCGATCGCGCTGCTCAGCGAGTCGACGCCCGTGGTCACGGTCGCCACCGACTCCCCGGTGCTCGAGAAGGTCGTCTCGAACATGCAGGAGGTGCGCGCGCGCGGTGCCCACGTGATCGCCGTCGCGACCGATGGCAACACGGAGATCGGCGAGCATGCCGAGTCGGTCGTGCGCATACCGCGCACCGACTGGATGCTCCAGCCGCTGCTCGCCGTGATCCCGCTCCAGCTGCTGGCCTACCGGATCGCCCGCAAGCGCGGTCTCAACGTCGACCAGCCGCGCAATCTCGCGAAGACGGTGACGGTCGAGTAGAAGGCCACGTAGGGTTGCTGGGGTGGGCATTGGTCTTGACCTCCTGGAGATCGAGCGGCTCGAGCGGGCGCTCAAGCGCCGGCCGGCTCTTGCTCCGCGGCTGTTCTCGGCGGCGGAGCGCGACTATGCGCTGTCCCTCGCTCGGCCGGGGCAGCATCTGGCTGCGCGATTCTGCGCGAAGGAGGCCGTCACCAAGGCGCTTGCGCTCGAGGTCCTGAGGCCGCTGGAGATCGAGGTTGCGCCCGGGCCCGCCGGGGAGCCGCTGGTGGTGCTTCACGGCCGCGCCGCGGCGCGCGCTGATGAGCTGGGGGTGAACGTGTCGATATCGCTCACCCACACACGCTCGACGGCCGCTGCCGTCGCCGTGGCAGCATGACGCCCGTGCCCTGGTGCGTCGCGCTGCTCGACTCGGAGCGTGCGCGGGCCACGGACCGCTGGGCGATCGATGTCGCAGGCGTTCCATCGCTCGAGCTGATGGAGCGCGCGTCGGCCGGGCTGGCCGACCTCGTCATGGAGGTCGCCCCCCAGGGCCGTGTTGCGGTCGTCTGCGGCTCCGGCAACAACGGAGGTGACGGCTACGCTGCCGCGCGTCTGCTGCGCGCCGGCGGACGCGACGTCCTCGTGCTCGCGGCCACTTCGCCCGGCGACCTTCAAGGCGATGCGCTCGTACAGGCCGAGCGGCTCGAGGGCGCTCCGCCGCAGCCGTTCGACGCCGCGGCACTGGACGGTGCGTCGGCGATCGTGGACGCGCTTCTGGGAACCGGCTTCTCAGGCGCGCCGCGCGGGGCCGTCGGCGAGGCGGTCGCCGCGATCGCCGCGGCGAACGCGCCCGTCGTCGCCTGTGACGTGCCGAGTGGGGTCGATGCGTCGACCGGCGAGGTGCACGGCGCTGCAGTGCGGGCTGCCGCCACCGCGACCTTCCATGCCCTCAAGCCGGGCCTGTTCGTGAATCCCGGCAAGTCGTACGCCGGTCGCGTCCGCCTGATCGACATCGGGATTCCGCGGGAGGCTCCGGTCGAGCCAGCAGACGCCGGGCTGCTCGACGACGCCCCGCTGCTAGCGGGGCTCGGTGAACGTCAGGTCGGCTGGACGAAGTTCACGAGTGGTCACGTGCTCGTCGTCGGCGGGGCCACGGGGCTGGTCGGCGCGGTCGTGCTCGCCGCGACCGGGGCGATGCGCTCCGGCGCGGGCTACGTGACGGCCTGCCTGCCCGCCTCGCAGCAGCCCGTCGCGGCCGCCCATCTCGTCGAGGTCATGCAGCTCGCGCTCGCCGACGACGCCGGGCACCACACGCCGGCGGGCGTCGATGCAGTGCTGGAGGCGGCCGAAGCGCATGGCGGGACGGTCGTGCTGGGTCCCGGACTCGGAAGGTCGGACGGCGCCCAGGCCTTCGCGCGAGAGCTCGCGACACGCACCGCGGCGCCGCTGCTGCTCGACGCGGACGGCCTCAACGCCCACGCAGGGAAACTGGATCTGCTGGCCGGTCGCGACGCCGCGACCGTGCTGACCCCACATGCCGGCGAGCTGGGGCGACTGCTCGAAGTCGACTCCGCCGAGGTCGAGCGGCGCAGGCTCCATCACGCTCGCGCGGCGGCGCGGGCCGCGGATGCGATCGTCGTCCTCAAGGGTGACGACACGGTCATCGCACGCGCGGACGGCTTCGTAGCCGTGAGCCCGGGCGCGACGCCTGCGCTCGCCACGGCCGGCACGGGCGACGTGCTCAGCGGCATCGCCGGCGCGCTACTGGCTCGCCGCGTCGAGCCCTTCCGCGCCGCCTGCACCGCCGTGCGCCTTCACGCGCGCGCAGGCGCGGCGGCGGCGCGGCGCTTCGGAGTCGATGGCGTGGCGGCGGGCGACGTCGCCCAGGCGCTCGTCCACGCGCGGCGGCGGTAGGCCGGCGCGCGGCGGACGGTAGATTGGCCTGCCATGAGCACGACCGTCGCCGACATCATGGACCACGACCCCGTCACCGTGCGGGCGAGCGACGGGGTGGAGACGGTCGTGCGCCTGCTGCACGACCATCAGCTGCCGGGGCTCCCGGTCGTCGATGACGACGGATCGGTGGTCGGCATCGTCACCGACAACGACCTGCTCCTCTACGACGAGCAGGAGGACGTCGAGCCGCCCCCGCATCTTCAGATCATGGGCGGCGTGATCTACCTCGGGTCGGTCAGGCACTGGGAGGAGCGCGTGAAGAAGTCGCTGGCGAGCACGGTCGGGGATCTGATGACCAGCGACCCGGTGACGGTCGCCCCCGACGCTTCGCCCCAGGAGGCGGGCAGGCTGATCGCCGAACATCACCACAACCGCCTGCCGGTCGTCGACGGCGACGGGCGCCTGCTCGGAGTCATCACGCGTGTCGACGTGCTCGAGGCGCTGCTGGCCGAGCGCTGATGACCGTTCGCGTCCGAGCCGAGGTGAAGCTCGGCGCGATCTCGCGCAACGTGGGGCGCCTTCGGGCCGCGGCGCCCGGAGCTGCGGTCTGCGCGGTGGTGAAGGCCGACGCCTACGGACACGGAATGGTCGCGGCGGCGCAGGCGGCGCAGGCCGGCGGCGCATCGTGGCTTGCCGTCGCCACCGCTGAGGAAGCACGGGCGCTGCGGGCCTCCGGGGCTTCCGGGCGGATCCTGATCCTCGGCGCGCTGAGCGACGAGGAGACACGAGTCGCGCTCGACGCGGATGCCGACGTAGTCGCGTGGCGCGAGGGCTTCGTGCGCCGAGTCGCGGCGCTGGGCGGAGCGCGCGTGCACGTCAAGCTGGACACGGGGATGGGGCGACTGGGAACAAGGGACCCCGTCGAGGCCACGCGCGTTGCCGAGTTCGCGGCAGATCGGTGCGAGCTCGCCGGCCTGATGTCGCACTTCGCCACCGCCGACGACCGCGGCGATGACTTCTTCGGCGGCCAGCTCGAGCGCTTCCGGACTTGGGCCGAGCCGCTCTCCGAGCGCTTCCCAGGGGCGTTGCGGCACGTTGCCAACAGCGCCGCGACGCTGCGCGAGCCGCGGTCGCACTTCGATCTCGTGCGGGTCGGGATCGCGATCTACGGGATGGACCCGTTCGGCGAGGACCCCGCGATGCACCAGCTCGAGCCGGCGCTCTCGCTCGTCTCCTATGTCGCCGAGATCAAGCGCTGCGCTCCCGGTGAGAGCGTCGGCTACGGACGCCGCTTCGTCGCCGCTTCCGAGACGACGATCGCGACCGTACCCGTGGGCTACGGAGACGGCTGGCGGCGCGCCCTGTCATCCGGGTGCCGACGTGCTGGTGGGCGGGCGGCGCATGCCGCTGGCCGGGACGATCAGCATGGACAACCTGACGATCGACCTGGGTCCGGACGGCGCAGGCGCGCAGATCGGTGACGAGGTCGTGTTGATCGGCGCTCGCGGTGAGGAGCGGATTCTCGCTGAGGAGATCGCCCTGCGGCTCGGGACGATCAACTACGAGGTGACGTGCGGCCTGGGCCCGCGCGTGCCCCGGGACGATCACCCCTGATGGACTCGGGCGGAAAGCGGCTGCACGCAGCGGGTTCTTCGAGCGAGGCGCTGGCTGTCGTACGTGCCGCCCTCGACGGCCGGACGACGTGGCTTGTCGGCGGAGTCGTTCGTGACCGCCTGCTGGGCCGCGTTCCCGCGTGCCCCGACATCGACCTGATCGTCGCCGGTGATCCGCAGCAGGCCGCGCGCCGGATCCGCGAAGCGGCCGGGAGCGGCAGCGCCGTCTTCTCGCTGTCAGATGCCTTCGGTGCCTGGCGCGTCGTCGGCCCGCAGGGCGGATGGCAGGTCGACGTCGCGCCTCTGCACCGCGAAGGCCTCGAGGCCGACCTGTACGCACGAGACCTGACCGCCAACGCCATCGCCGAGTCTCTGCACGGGGGTGAGCTGACCGATCCGGCCGGCGGCGTGGGCGACCTGCGTGCCGGTGTGCTGCGCATGGTCTCGCCACAGGCCTTCGACGCCGATCCGCTGCGGATCGTGCGTGTCGCCCGGCTTGCGGTCGAGCTGGGCCTCGCCCCGGAGGCGGAGACGGTCAGCGCGGCGCGGCAGCGGTCCGCCCGCTTGGCGCGCGTGTCCGGCGAGCGCGTGTTCGCAGAGCTGCGGGCGATGCTCGCCGGTCCAGACCCGCCGGCGGCGCTGCGGCTGCTCGACGACCTGGCAGCGACCGACGCCCTCATGCCGGAGCTGTCGGCGCTGCGCGGCGTCGAGCAGACCGCGTATCACCACCTCGATGCCTACGACCACACGCTCGAGGTGCTCGAGCAGGTGATCGAGCTGGAACGCGACCCGCAGTCGATCGTCGGCGAGCGGCGCGCCGGGGCGGTCCGGGAGCTGCTCGCGGCGCCGCTCGCCGACGAGCTCACGCGAGGCGGTGCGCTGCGCTGGGGCGCGCTGCTGCACGACATCGCAAAGCCGACGCACGCGCACCGTGTTTCCCGGGCGGCGCAGTCGGCTTTCCGGATCACGACCGCACCGGTGCGGCGATGGCCGACGAGATCCTCGAACGGCTGCGGGCGAGCGTTCGGCTGCGAACGCACGTCGCCGGGCTCACCAGGCACCATCTGCGCGCCGGATTCCTGGTCAAGGAGCGCCCGCTGAGCAGGACTGTGGTGCACGGCTACCTCGTGGCCTGCGATCCGGTCGCAGCCGATGTGACGTTGCTCTCGATCGCGGACAGGCGCGCAACACGCGGGCGCAAGGCAGACGAGTCGATAGCTCGGCACATGGAGGTCGCCCTCCCGCTGCTCGACGACGCGCTCCGGTGGCAGTCAGAGGGTCCGCCGGCCCCGCTGATCCGCGGTGACGAGCTGGCGGCTGCGCTGGGCATCCGGCCAGGCCCGCAACTCGGCGAGCTGCTGGCCGCCATCGCAACTGCTCAATATGCCGGCGAGGTGGCCGACGCGGGCGAGGCGGTCGAGCACGCAAGGCGCCTGCTGAGAGCCGCATAGCGGGCTCCGGCCCGGTCAGGACGGGCGATCGGGCGCCGTTGCCAGGCGTCGGACGATCGCCTCGCACAGCAGCGTCGCCTGCACGACGGTGTCGTAGCAGACGTTCTCTGCGGTGTCGGTCGGCCAGTGGTAGTTCGAGGGAGCCTTGAAGCGGTTGATCGAGCCGATCATCGCAGCCGGGTAGCCGGCCTTCAGGGCGATCAGGCCGTCGGTCGCGTTGCGGAACCTGAGACCGCGGCGCAGCTCGACTCCCGCATCGGCGGCGCAGCGGGCGACCAACCTCTTGAAGTCATCCGGGTAGTCGCGCATCACGAGCATGCCCTCGCCCTCGAGCAGCGTGAGCTGCGGCGAGCCGACCGTGTCAAGGCAGACGAAGGACGTGGTGTCGCGCGGCAGTGTGCCGAAATGGCGCGCGGCGAAACCGTGCATGCCCTCCATGAAGGACTCCTCCGAGCCGGTGGACACCAGCAGAACGCGGACTCCCTCGACGGGCCGCAGCCGCAGCAGGTGCGCCAGGCCCAGCAGGGTCGCCACGCCGGAGAGGTTGTCGTTCGCGCCGTCCACGGTCGAACGTGAGCCGATCTCGGCCATCGTCGCGGCTGTGGCCAGCGACAGCAGCGCGCCGGCCAAGCGCAGGCGCCGCGATCCCGTCACGCCGCCGAGTCCCACCAGCAGCGGCCCGCCCACGACCGGGAACATCACGGGCGGCGTCGTGTCCGCCCGCTCGATCGCTCCCGGGAAGCGCGTGCCGAAGAACTCGGGGATCTGCGGCGCGAAGAGCAGCGACCAGTGCGCGGCGTCGTGGTGAGCGACGAAGACGACGGTCCGCTCGGCGCCGGGATCGCCGGCGCGGGCGACGACGTTCCACGTCGCGCGCCGGGGCAGCGCCGCCCGCCGGAACCACAGCCGTCCGCCGGAGACGTCGTCGGCGATCGCGGCGGCGGCCGATAACCCGGCCAGCACCCGCACACGGCGGCGGCGGCTGAGCGACGCGAGCCCGGCAGCGCCTGCGGCCAGGCCGAGCGGCCACCAGTAGGTGCCGTGCGCCCGTTCCTCCTCGACCGTCGCGTGGCAGTGCTCGTCCGCCAGCCGTTCGGCGATCCAGTTCGCTGCTCGTCGTTCGCCCTCAGACGCCGACGGGCGCGGGAACGAGGTCAGGTGGCCGATCGCACTGCGGGCCAGGGCGTCGAGGCTGGTGTGGTCGGCGGCCGCGAGCGTCACGGGTGTCGAACGGTAGCTGCGCGGGGAGGGCGCCGGTAGGCTCCGCGGCCATGACCGACCGTGACGCCGACTGCCTTTTCTGCAGGATCCTCGCCGGGGAGCTGCCGGCGCAGATCGTCGATGAGGATGAGCACACGCTCTCGTTCATGGACATCAACCCGGCGACGCCCGGGCACGCGCTCGTGATTCCCCGCAGCCATGCGGAAGATCTCTACGAGGTACCGGAGCGGGACATGGCGGCCACGGCCCTGGCCGCGCAGCGTCTGGCACTGCGCGTGCGGGATGCGCTCGGGGCGGATGGCGTGAACCTGCTCAACGCGTGCCGTCCGGCGGCGTGGCAGTCGGTCTTCCATTACCACGTGCACGTGATCCCGCGCTACGCGGACGATCCGCTGCGCCTGCCGTGGATTCCGAGCGCGGGCGACGCGCAGTCGATCGCGGCGAGCGCCGCCCAGCTGCGCGGGGAGGCCGCGTGAACGACGCGGGTCCGCAGGCCGCCCGTGAGCGCGCCGTGAACGCCGGAGTGAGGCTTCACTGGCTGGAGCAGGGTGAGGGGGAGCCGCTGCTGCTGATCATGGGCCTGGGCGGCAGCTCGCAGGCCTGGTATCGCCTGATGCCGCACCTCAACGGGCGCGTGCGCGCCGTCGCGTTCGACAACCGCGGAACCGGGCTGTCGGACGGCGTGGGCGCGCGTGTCACGCTCGACGACATGGTCCGTGACGCGGTCGCGGTGATGGACGCCGCCGGACTCGACGACGCCCACGTGCTGGGCGTCTCCATGGGCGGGATGGTCGCGCAGCGACTCGCGCTCGACCATCGCGATCGCGTGCGCTCGCTGATCCTGGGCTGCACGACCGCGCGGGCCCGCTCAGGCCCGCCGCCGTGGCGGCTGATGGCGGCGAGCGCCGTCCGCGGAGCGTCGCCCGACCGGGCCACGGCGCTGCTCGTGCCGGCCCTCTACTCGCGGCGCACCCGCCGCGAGGCCCCCGAGCGCATCGCCGACGACCTGGCGATGCGCCGCCGGGAGGCGACCGCGCCGCGGACGATCTTCGCCCAGATGCTGGCGGCCGGTGGGCACGACGTTCGCGCGCGGCTGCCCGAACTCGAAGGGGCTCGAGGTGACGGTCGTACACGGCGACGAGGATGCGCTGATCGGCGTCGAACGCGGGCGTCGTCTCGCCGCCATGATCCCGGGAGCGCGACTTGCTGAGATCGCCGGCTGCGGGCACGTGATGCTGACCGATGCCGAGGTGGAGGTGATGGCGGCGATCGACGGCCACCTCGCTGCCGTCGGGGCGTCGGCAGCTGTCGCCTGAGCGCCGCCGCCCGGGCGGAACTTTGCGTCCGCCTGCCGCCAAGTGGCGTGAACAACGCGATGCACCTGATAGTGGAGCGGTGAACTGCGACGAATCGCCTACGCTCGTGTTCAAATGCTCGTGATGCTTCGACGCCTAATGACGGCGCAGATGGCCTTCGCCATGCTTGCGCTCACGCTCCCCGCCGCCGGTTTCGCCGAAGTGGTCGAGATCGGCAGGATCGATCCGAAGACAAAGCCCGGGTGCCCGGACAAGCCGTGCTACGCGGTCAGCCGCACCACCGGCTACCAGGCCAAGGTCGGCACCAACCGCGGTCTGATGACCGTCCCCAAGAGCGGGCGGATCGTCGCCTGGACGATCGCGCTCGGCAATCCCGGCGAGAAGCAGACCGACTTCTTCAACTCGAAGCTCGGCGGCGAGGCACAGGCCCAGCTGACGATCCTCGACCCCAAGCGCAAGCTGCGCTCTCGCGCCGTCGCCCAGGGCGAGCTCGTCAAGCTTCGAGCGCTACTTCGGCCGCACATCGCAGTTCCCGCTCAAGAAGTCGATCCCCGTCAAGAAGGGTCAGGTCATCGCCCTGACGGTTCCCACCTGGGCTCCCGCGCTCGGCACAGGCCTCGGCGGAGACACCTCGTGGCGCGCGAGCCGCGAGAAGGGGCAGTGCGACGACACGCAGGGGCAGACGGCCCAGGTTCAGCCCAACCAGCTTGCGCAGTACTACTGCCTCTACAGGACCGCGCGCCTGACCTACAGCGCGACGCTGATCACGACGCCGTCCAAGAACGCGGTCAAGAAGAAGATCGACCAAGAAGAAGTCGACCAAGAAGACCTGATCAGGTCAGCAGGCGCCTGGGTTGTCGGCGCAGAACTGCTGAACCGACCCGGCATTGGCGCTGTCGTCCGGCGATACGCCGCCGGTGCTGGGGGGCGTTCCCCCGCCCGTTCCGCCGGTACCGGTCCCACCGGTACCCGTACCCGTACCGGTTCCGGTTCCGGTGTCCGTTCCGCCGGTGCCGGTCGCCGGCTGTGCCGGCGTGCCGCCGGTGCCGGCGCTGGGTGCGGCCGTTCCAGACGAGCTGCGGGTGCGGTCGGTCGTGGTTCCGGTGCCGGTCGTCGTCGTGCTGTCTGAGCCGGTGGATGTTCCTGCCGCGATGTCGTTCGCATCGTCGGGCGGCAGGATCTCCGGGGTCGACGCGGGCACGGCGTCGGGGGGCCCCTCGTCGCCGCCGCATGCCGACAGGCCGAGCGGTGCGGTGAGTGCGAGCGCGCACGTGAAGGCGGCGATAACGGGTCGCATCGGGGGCAGCGTACAGCTAGTGCACGTGCGACGGCGCATCCGGCCGTTCAGCGAGCGCGGCCTGAGCCGGGAACTCCGCGGGCGGATCCACCCTCAGGTGCCGGGCGCGGCCATTCGCCGCAGGCACGTCGGGCAGTCGTTCAGGTCTATCTGCGCCATCGCTCCGCACCAGTTGCAGAAGCGCAGGTTCTCGACCGCCCAGGGGAGGCGCGATGGCGTGGGCCCCACCGGCACGAGCTTGCCGACGATCTCGAGATCCTCGCCCGTCGCCTGATCGCGGTAGATGACGTCGGCCTCAGCCTCGATCAGCGTCTCCACGCCCGTCGAGGGGTTGCGAAGACGGTAAAGCTGTCCCAGCGCCATGGGGGCAATCTAGCGGGCGGGCGGGCAGGTCGTCGGCCGGCGCGGCCGAGAGGGCATCCCGGCCGCCGTTCCGGGTAGGGTTCGCGTCGCTCATGGGGTTGACGCACTCGCATCGAACGGCGCGCGCGGCGGGAATCGCTGCGCTTGTCGCCGTTGCCGTCGCTGTCACCGGCTGCTCGGGCGGCAAGGTCGGAGGCGACCCGAATCTCGTGGCCGGCAAGCAGTTGTTCGTGCAGAAGTGCGGGTCCTGCCACGTGCTTTCGCGCGCGGGAACCAAGGGCACCGCAGGCCCTGACCTGGACGCGGCTTTCGCCGTCGCGCGCTTTGAGGGCTGGGGCGACGCCTCGATTCGCGGGGCCGTTCACGGACAGATACTGCACCCGGCGATCGGCAGCGCGATGCCTGCCAAGCTCGTCGAGGGTGAGGACGCCTACGACGTGGCGGCCTACGTCGCGCAGTCGGTCGCAGAGCCGGGCAAGGACAGACGGCCTGCTGGCGACCGCGGTCAAGGCGCCGGGCGAGGGCAAGCCGGCGGTCGCCAAGGACGGCGTGCTCAGCATCGCCGCGGACCCGAGCGGGCAGCTGGCCTACGTGACCAAGGTGGCGCAGGCGACGCCCGGTCCGATCGAGATCCAGATGCCCAACGAGTCGGGCATCCCGCACGACCTCGTGGTCGAGGGCACCGACCTGAAGACGCCCGTCGTCGCGAAGGGCGTCGCCAAGGACAGCGGCGAGCTGAAGGCCGGCGAGTTCACCTACTTCTGCTCCGTCCCCGGACATCGCGCCGGCGGCATGGAGGGCAAGCTCACCGTCAAGTAGGTCGTGCCGTGTCGGCCCGGCGGAGGGCGGTGCGTGTGCGCGCGGGCGCCCGCCGGGAGGTCGCGGACGATCGTCCGCCGGTCAGAGCGCGCGCACGATCAGCACGGCTGCCGCGATCACGCCGCAGACGGCGGCGATCGCGAGCAGCAGCCTGAACGCGGCGTCCTCGGAGCGGAACGGCGCGAGCAGCCTCATCCACGGCGGCTGCTCGTCACCGTCGTGATCGTTTGGGCGCGGCACTGGAGGTGCCGGTCGGTCGTCCTGCGCAGGAGGCTGCGACGACATCGGGCGGCGCCGCGCTAGAGGAGGTAGATCGTCGTGAACACGATGATCCACATCACGTCGACGAAGTGCCAGTAGATGCCGGGCACTTCCATGCCCTTGTAGGCGTCGGGCCCGACCCGGCCCTTGAAGATCCGCACCGCTGCGACCGACAGCAGGATGAGCCCGATCAGGACGTGCGCCCCGTGCAGGCCCGTGAGCCCGTAGAACACCGAGGCGGACGCGTCGGTCTTCGGGGTGAAGCCGAGGTGCAGGTACTCGTTGATCTGGATGAAGAGGAACGTCGAGCCGAGGGCGATCGTCGAGACGATCCCGGCGCGCATTCCGAAGGTGTTGCCGCGCTTGGCGGACAGATCGGTCCAGTGCATCGTGATCGACGAGGAGAGAAGGATCGCGGCGTTCGTTCCCGCGACGGCGATGGGAAGCCCTTCGCCCGGAGGCCACTCGCTGTTCGCGACCACCCGCACGAAGAAGTAGGCCGCGAAGAACGCCCCGAACAGCATGAGCTCGGAGATGATGAAAAGGAGGATCCCGAGGACCTCCGGCTCCACGCGCGAGCTGTGGTGCGGGGCGGGCGGGCCGTGATGGTGGTCGTCGCGCGGGACGGGGGAGGGGACTGCTGCGGCTTCCATGTCTGCTCTTGGGGCGCGGCTCAGGCCGGCGCCCGCGCACCCTCCGGCTGGTCGACGATATGCGTCACGGGCTTGTTCGACGCCTTGGCGACACGCTCGATCAGGTCTGCACGAAGCCATCCCGAGCGGGTCTCCGGCAGCGTGGAGATGATGATGTCGTCGACGTGGAAGAACCCGACGGCGTTCATGGTGGCCGTGTACGGGTCCGGGTCACCCGTCATCCCGGCGGCCACGAGCCCGGTGGCGCGCGCGCGGTCGAGCACCTGGTCGAGCCGCGCGCGGGCGGCTCGAGCCGCGATCCCGTCTCCGCCTTCGATCGGCACGACGAAGATCAGCAGGCGCTCGCGGCCACCCTCGCCCGGTCCCAGCGCCTTCAGCTGCTGCAGCAGCGTCTCGCTGTTGGCCGTGCGATTGGCGACGACCAGCGTGACGTGGAAGGCGCCGTGGTCGTGCGACATGTCCGTGACGATGTGCACCACCGGTACGCGGGCGGCCTCTGTGATTCGCTCGACGAAGTCGCGGCGCAGCCACCCGGAGGCGGCGGCCGGGAGTGTGGAGACCACTATGAGATCCGGATTGTGCTCCGGGATCGCGTCCATCGTCGCGGTGTAGGGATCGGGGTCGCCGACTTCGCCGATCGCGTCGATGCCCATCTCCCGCAGCACCGATCGAGCGAGGTCGATCCGCACCTGCGCGGCGTCGTAGGTGGCATCGATGTAGATGACGTTGCCGTGGCTCGGGATCTTCCGCGGCACGCAGAGGACTATCCGCATCGGGCCCTTGGCCGCCTCCTCGCGGGCCAGGTCGAGAAGCGTCTGTCCGCCGAGGGTCTCGTTGGCGACGACGAGAATCGTTCGCATCTGCGCTCAGTGCTCCTCTTCGGTCGACGAGGCTGCCGCGTGGGCTCCGGCGGGAACGGCAGGGACCTCGGCGCCGTGGAAGACGCCGTGAACCGCTCCGGGGACGCCGTACTCGTATGGCCCGCCGACGACCGACGGGACGGCGTCGAAATTGAAGATCGGCGGCGGCGACGAGACCTGCCACTCGAGCGTGAGCGCTCGCCACGGGTTGGCGCTTGCCCGCGGGCCACCGCGCCACGAGGCGATCATGTTGTAGACGAAGATCAGCGTCGAGAGACCGAGTACGAAGGACGCCATCGAGATGATCATGTTCCAGGTGGCGAACTGATCGGCGTAGTCGTAGACGCGTCGCGGCATCCCCTGGACGCCGACCAGGTGCATCGGCGCGAACGTGACGTTGAAGGCGACGAAGGTGATCCAGAAGTGGATCCGGCCGAGGCGCTCGTCGTACATGCGGCCCGTCATCTTCGGGAACCAGTAGTAGACGCCCGCGAAGATCGTGAACAGCGAGCCGCCGAACAGGACGTAGTGGATGTGAGCGACGATGAAGTACGTGTCGCTGACGTAGATGTCGAGCGGCACCATCGCGAGCATCACCCCGGAGATGCCACCGAGCGTGAACATCGTCAGGAAGCCGGTCGCCCAGAGCATCGGCGTGTCCATGTGCAGCACGCCGCGCCACATCGTCGCGAGCCAGCTGAAGATCTTGATCCCGGTCGGGATCGCGATGATCGCGGTCGTGATCATCATCGGGATCCGGATCCAGTCCTGCATGCCCGAGACGAACATGTGGTGGGCCCAGACCGTGAAGCCCAGCACGACGATCGCAAGCAGCGAGAAGGCCATCATGCGATAGCCGAAGATCGGCTTGCGCGAACGCGTGGCGAGGATCTCGCTGATGATCCCGAAGCCCGGCAGCATCATGATGTAGACGGCCGGATGCGAGTAGAACCAGAAGACGTGCTGATACATCAGCACGTCGCCGCCCTTGTCCCAGACGAAGAAGTTGAAGCCGAGCGCTCGGTCAAGCAGCACCATGAACTGTGACGCGGCGACGAAGGGCGTCGCGATCACGACGAGCAGTGACGTTGAGAAGTTCGCCCAGACGAGCAGCGGCATCCGGAAGAAGGTCATTCCCGGCGCGCGCATCGTGATGATCGTCACGAGGAAGTTGAGCGCCGTCGCGATCGACGAGGCACCGGCGAACTGCACCCCGATCGTGAAGAACACCTGGCCTATGGGCGCCGATGTGGATAACGGGGCGTAGGCGGTCCAGCCCGAGGCGAACGATCCGCCCGGCACGACGAACGACAGCATCAGCATCACGCCGGCGACCGGAAGCATCCAGAACGACAGCGCGTTGAGCCGTGGGAACGCCATGTCCGGCGCGCCGATCATCAGCGGCAGCACGTAGTTCGCGAGCCCCGCGAACACGGGGATGATGAAGAGGAAGATCAGGATCGAGGCGTGGACCGAGAAGAGCCCGTTGAACGTGTTCGAATCCACGAACTGGCGACCCGGCTGGGCCAGTTCGGCGCGCACGAGCATCGCCATCAGCCCGCCGACGAACAGGAAGAAGAACGACGTGCAGACGTACTGGACACCGATCACCTTGTGATCGGTGTTGACCTTGAAGTAGTCCTTCCAGCTGTGGGCGCCGTGATCGGCGTGGTCGTCGACCACCTGCTGGCCGCGGGCCCAGCGGAACCAGTAGTCGAAGCAGCCGATGCCCGCCAGGAACCACAGCGGCACCATCAGCAGCGCGACCTGGAGGACCCCGTCGCCGTAGTAGACGGGGTCGCTGCCGAAGGCCGCGCGAATACCCGTCAGGAATGCGATCGAGAACGCGATACCGAGCAGCGTGTAGAGCGCTGCGCGGTACCAGCCGGGCGCAAAGAGCTTCGCAGCCATCAGCGGGTTCCTCCGGTCATCCGTTCACGCTCGACTCGATGTACTTGACGAGTGCGTCCAGCTCCTCGGAGCTCAGCGTCTGGTCGTAGTTCGGAGGCATGATGTTCGCGGCGAAGCCCTTGGCGATCTCGCTTCCGGGATCGACGGTCGCTTCGCGGATCTTCGCAGCGTCCCAGCCCTTGATGCTCTTGTCGAGGTCGGGACCCGTCTGCGCCGAGGTGCCGGCGGCTGCAAGCGTGTGGCAGGCGCCGCAGGCGGTGGCGCCGGTCTGGGGGTTGCCCGCCGTGAAGAGCTGCTTGCCGTCCGGTGTCGCGCCGCCCGCAGTCCCGCCGCCCGGCGGCGGGGCGGTCATCTTCCTCGTCCAGGCCTGGAACTCGGTGGCCGTGCCGACGTTCACGAACTGGCGCATGAAGGCGTGACCGAGGCCGCAGAGCTCGGCGCAGACGACCTGAAAGCGGCCGGTCTTCGTGGGGGTCAGCGCGTACTTCGTCGTGATCCCGGGTACGGCATCGACCTTGAGCCGCCATTCGGGCACCCAGAAGGAATGCAGGACGTCCTTGGACTTGATCCGGAACTGGACCTCCTCGCCGATCGGCAGGACGATCCGCGTCGCCTGGATCTTCTTCCCGCCCTCGTTCATCGCGAACGTCCATGCGAACTGCTCGCCCGTCACCTCGACGACGCGGGCGTTCTTCGCGGGAGCGGCCTGGATGTCGAGCAGCAGGATCGTCGCGTAGATGCACAGGCCAGCGATCAGCAGAGCGGGCAGCGTCGTCCACCAGACCTCGAGGCGCGTGTTGCCGTGGATCGGCGGCCCATCGAGGTCCTCCTCGCCGGGGAGCATTCGCCAGCGCCAGATGCTGAACAGCACGACTCCCGTGACACCGACGAAGATCGGCACCGAAAGAATCAGAAGGACGTCCCAGAAGGTGTCGATGTCGGAAGCGAAGTTCGATCCCTGGGCAGGGAACCATTCGATTGCGAGACCGATCGCGATGCCGACGGCAGAGGCGCCGGCCATGATCGCCACGAGCACCAGCCAGGTGCGGCCCGAGATGGGTCCCCGCCGTGTCTCCTCCTCCTCCATCGGCCCGCAAACTACAGGGTTGCGAGGACGGGCGGCAGCGACGTCGGGTGCCTCGCAAACGGCCGTGCGCGGAGGCGGCCCGCGGCGTCACGCCGTGCTGATGCCCGGCTCGGCTTGCGAGGAGCGGTGGGCCGTGGTCCGGTACCTGGACGGGGTGACGCCGTGGCGGCGGCGGAAGGCTTTCGCGAACTGCGCGGGCTGCCGGTAGCCGACCCGATGAGCGACGTCGCGGACCGTTCCCTGGTCGCTTGCGAGCAGTTCCGCCGCACGGTCCATGCGGACCGCCGTCAGGTGTGCGCGGAACGTCGTGTTCCCGACCTCGGCGAACGCGCGCTGCAGTTGGCGGCGCGATGAGGCGACGCGGCGAGCGATCTCGTCGAGCGCGAGATCACGCTGGTACTCACGCTGGACGATGGCGTTCGCGTCCTCGTAGAGGCTGGCGCGGAGCCTGACCGTGGCAGGTCGCTGCATCCTCTCCAAGGATACGTGCGGGCGGCGGGCCGCCGACGCGGTTCAGCGGGACGCCCGGGCCACTGGTCGCGGTGGATGTCACTGGACACCGACAGGGAAGATCCGCTATAGATTGAGGCGATCATCACAAACTGACGTGGCAGGGCTGCTCGACGGCCCGGCGCCGCAGCGACAAGGGAGAGACGAGCACATATGTACGTTCGCGACGGGATGAGCCGAGTGGTGCTGGTGGTTGGTCCCGATCACTCACTGCGCGATGCCGCCCGGCTGATGGCTGAACGCAGCGTCGGAGCGGCGGTGGTGCTCGACCCCGAGATGCACGGGCCGGGGATCATCACCGAGCGCGACATCACGATGTCGATGGGGGCCGGCGAGGACTGCGCCGACGAGCGCGTCGGCGCTCACATGGCGACGGACATCGTGTACGCGGCACCGGACTGGTCGATCGAGGAGGCCGCCGTCACGATGGTCCAGCGCGGCTTCCGCCATCTCGTAGTGATCGACGGCGGCGAACTCGCGGGCGTGCTCTCGATGCGCGACATCGTCCGCGTGTGGACCGACGACGGCGCGAGCTGCGAGCTGCCGGCGACGGTCAGCGCCCCGGGCGCCGCACCACCCGGCGACTCGCGGCGCGGGCTTCGGGCGCCGGCCTGAGCCTCAGGCCGGCCGCCGGATCAGTGGTCGAGCGGCAGTTCGTCGATTTCGCGACGCGTGCTGGAGATCCAGCGCACGACGGCGAGCAGCGTGATGATCAGTCCGATCGCCACGACGAACCAGCTGTAAGTGACGCCCAGCAGCGCGACCGTGACGCCGAAGGTGACCACGAGCGGCAGGACGCTCGGGCCGGGAAGGTGGATCTCGTCGCCCGCAGGCGGCACGCGGCCGCTCATGAGACGTAGAGGGCCGCGGCGACGAACGACAGGCCGAACATGAAGAAGATCACGGCGGTCGCGATCAGCGCCGTGCGAACGTTCTTCTTGGCGAGGTTGCGATCCATTCTCGGTTCAGTGGTCGGGGGTCAGAGCTGGACGTCGGCCACCATAGCGGCGAACAGCGCCGCGAGGTAGGCAAGCGAGTAGAGGTAGACGCGCAGCGCCGCTCGGCGGTCGGCGCGCCGCCGCAGTTGCCAGGAGAAGCCGATGAAGACCAGGCCCAGACTGAGTGACGCGACGAGGTAGACGGTGCCGAGGCCGCCTGCGCAGAACGGGAGCTGTGTCACGGCGTAGAGCAGCACCGTGTACAGCAGGATCTGGCGCCGCGTCTCCGTCTCGCCGCGCACGACCGGCAGCATCGGGACGCCGACCTTCGCATATTCGTCCTTCATCAGCAGGCTCAGCGCCCAGAAGTGCGGCGGTGTCCAGAAGAAGACGATCGCGAACATGAAGATCGCGAGCCCGGAGAGCGAGCCTTCGACGGCCGCCCAGCCGACGAGCGGCGGCACGGCGCCGGCGGCACCGCCCCACACGATGTTCTGCCACGTGCGCCGCTTGAGCAGCATCGTGTAACCGACCGAGTAGCCGACGAAACCGGAGAGCGCCAGTGCGGCGGCAAGCGGGTTCACCAGCAGTGCCAGCTCCACGAACGAGAGCGCGCCGAGCGCGAGCCCGAACGTAACGGCAGCGCGCGGCGAGACGCGCCCGGACGCCACGGGCCGGTCGGCTGTGCGAGCCATGCGCAGGTCGATGTCGCGGTCGTACCAGTGGTTGATCGCCCCTGAGCCACCCGCCGACAGGTAGCCGCCGAGCAGCGTCGCGATCACGAGCCCGGCGGACGGATCGCCGGCGACGTACATCGCGCACACCGTCGTGAAGAGCAGCAGGCTCTGGACCTTGGGCTTGGTCAGCGCGACGTAGTCCGCGATGACCCGCCGGGCGCCGCCGAGAGCCAGTCCGTGCGCCTGCGCCGGGGCGACCGGTGCTGCGTTCATCGCCTCAGGCGCCCGCCACCGGCGCTCGTGCCGGCTCAGGCGCGGCGGCAGCCCGCGTCTGGCGCTCGACCTGGCGGCGGATGTCCTTCATCGGCTCGACAGAACGCACGCGCGGAACGACGTCGAAGTTGTTCACGGGCGGGGGCGAGGGCGTGAACCACTCGAGAGTGTTCGCGCGCCACGGGTCCGGTCCGGCGGCCGCGCCCTTCTTGAGGCTCTGCGCGACGTTGACGATCGTCGCCAGAATGCCCAGCGCCAGGATGAACGAGCCGATCGTCGAGATCAGGTTGTAGAGCTCCAGGTGGCCGACGTCCGGGTACTCGTAGACGCGTCGCGGCATGCCGCTGAGGCCCGCCGAGTGCTGGATCAGGAACGTCGTCCAGAAACCGACGAGCATCAGCCAGAAGCTCGTCTTGCCCAGGCCCTCGCTGAGCATGCGTCCCGTGATCTTCGGGAACCAGTAGTAGATGCCGGCGAAGAGGCCGAAGACCGCGCCGCCCATCAGCACGTAGTGCAGGTGGGCGACGACGAAGTACGTGTCGGTCAGCTGCCAGTCGACCGGGAAGGTCGCCAGGAAGATGCCGGTGACGCCGCCGAGCACGAACGTCGCGAGGAACCCGCAGACGAAGTAGACGGGCGTCTTGAAGCTGATCGTGCCGCGCCACAGCGTGGCGAGCCAGTTGAAGATCTTCACGCCGGTCGGTATCGCGATCAGGAACGAGCCGAGCATGAACGCGACGAGCACGTACGTCGGGCTCGGCGTGGAGAACATGTGGTGCGCCCACACGAGCAGCCCGAGGAATGCGATGCCGATCGTCGCTGCCGCGATCGCCTTGTAGCCGAAGATCGGCTTACGGGCGAAGACCGGAAGCACCTCGGAGACGATGCCGAAGGCAGGCAGCACCATGATGTAGACCTCGGGGTGCCCGAAGAACCAGAACAGGTGCTGCCAGAGCAGCGGGGAGCCGCCGTTGGTCGCGTCGTAGAAGTGCGTGCCGAAGTGGCGGTCGGTGAGCAGCAGCGTCACGGCGCCGGCGATCACCGGCAGGGCCAGGATCAGCATGATCGAGTAGGTCAGGATCGTCCACACGAAGAGCGGCATGCGGCCCCAGCCCATGCCGGGTGCGCGCAGGTTGGCGATCGTCACGTAGAAGTTGACCGCGCCCAGGAGCGAACTGATGCCGGTCAGATGGACCAGGTAGATCCAGGCATCGACCCCGCCCGTCGGGGAATAGGCGTTCTCCGAGAGCGGCGCGTAACACGTCCAGCCGCACTCCGGCGGGCTGAAGAGGAGTGAGCCGTAGAAGACGGCGCCACCGGCGACGAAGAACCAGAAGGACAGCGCGTTGAGGCGCGGAAAGGCCATGTCCCGCGCGCCGATCATCAGCGGCACGAAGTAGTTGGCGAAGCCGGCGATCATCGGCACGACGAACAGGAAGATCATCGTCGTGCCGTGCATCGTGAACAGCGCGTTGTAGGTCTGCGGGTCGAGCAGCGTGCTGTCCGCCTGTGCGAGCTGCAGCCGCATCAGCAGCGCCTCGACGCCGCCGATCACGAAGAACGCGAACGACAGGACCAGGTACATGATCCCGATCCGCTTGTGGTCGGTCGTCGTGAGCCAGCCCAGCCAGCCCTTGGGCTCGCGCGTGACCTCACGCGCCGCTATCTGGGGGACGGCGGTCTGCGTGGGAATCGTGGGAGCGCTCTGCGTGGTTGCCATGTGTGCGGTCGTTGCGGGAGAGGGCTAGGGGGTCTCGGCGGCTGCCTGGTCGGGCGCGGGCTCTTCGCTCGCGCTCCTCGCCGCCTGCGCGATCTGACTGTTGCGCTTCGCCGCGGCGGCGTCGTCCGAGGCCTTGATCGCCGCTCGCTGAAGCGCGTACCAGCGCTCGAACTCCGCGGGCGAGACAGCACGCACCCGCGCGGTCATGTTGGCGTGGTTGCGACCGCAGAGCTCCGCGCACTGGCCCGTGAAGACGCCTTCCTTCAGCGCCTTGAACCACGTGTAGTTCGTCGAGCCGGGGATCGCGTCGAACTTCCCGCCGAGCTGCGGGATCCACCACGAATGCGCGACGTCCTGCGCGCGGATCACGAGCGTCACGGTGGTGTCGACCGGGACCACCATCTCCTCGTATGCGAAGACGTTGTTGAGGTTGTTCTCGTCGCCGTCGGGGTACGTGTAGCGCCAGACGTACTGCTGGCCGTTGACCTCGATGTTCAGCGACTTCCCGTCGGGCGGGAGGCGCTGCTTAGCGCTTGCGGCGACGAAGGTGCCGTCCCTGGTGACGGGTACGCCGTCGGCGCCGGACCGCGGCGGGTCCTGGATCGACGGCAGCTTGATGAAGGTGACGACGCTGATCACGACGAGGATCACGGCGGCGCCGACCGTCCATGCGACCTCCAGCCTCGTGTTGCCGTGGATCTGCGCAGCGACGGCCCCCTTCTTCGCTCTGAAGCGCGCGATCGAGTAGAGCAGCACGCCGGTGACCGACAGGAAGATGATCACGCCGAGCCCGAAGATGAACCAGTACAGCTCACGGATCTCGTCAGCGTTCGGCGAACCCCCCGCCTCGGGGGCCAGGACGCCCGCAAAGGCGCTGCTCGCAGGGAGCGCTACGCCCATCAGGACGAGGAGCCCGAGCGTCGCAGCGCGGCGGGCCAGCTGAGGACGAACTTGAACTCGCAAGGCGGCGGGGATCCTATCCGGGATTCGGCGGCAGCGGCGGTCAGCGCCCCGCGAACACCGCCGGCCGCTTCTGAACGAAAGCGGTGACGCCCTCGGCGAAGTCGCCGGTGGCGGCGAGCTCCTGCTGGATCGCGGCCTCCAGTTCGAGCTGCTCCTCGAGCCGTCCGTACAGCCACGCGTTGAGCTGGCGCTTGGTTCCCGCGTAGGACCGCGTCGGGCCGGTCGCGAGCTTCTCCAGCACTGCGCCGACCTCCTGTTCGAAGTGGGGCTCGCCGATGACGCCGTTGATCAGTCCCCACTCGGCGGCGCGCTCGGCCGGGAGGCGTTCGCCGAGCATCGCAAGCTCCGCCGCCCGTGCGAAGCCGATGCGGGCCGGGACGATCGCGGAAGAGCCGCCGTCGGGAACGAGGCCGATGTTGACGAAGGCGAGCAGGAAATAGGCGGACGGCTGCGCATAGACGAGATCCGCAGTCAGCGCGAGCGACATGCCGACACCCACGCAGGGGCCGTTGACCGCGCTGACGACCGGCTTCTCGAGGTTGCGCAGTCCGGCGAGCACGGGGTGATAGCGCTCGCGCAGCGACTTCTGAAGATCCGGATGACCGTCTGCGCTGAGCTCACGCGCCTGCATGTCGCGCAGATCGGCGCCTGAGCAGAATGCGCGCCCGGCGCCGGTCAGCAGCACTGCGCGGATGTCGTCATCGTCGCGGACGGCTTCGAACGCGGACCAGAGGTCCGCGCTCAGCTGCCGATCCCACGAGTTCAGCGAGTCGGGGCGATTCAGCTCGATCTTCGCCGCCGGGCCGGAGCGCCAGAGGTTCACGGTCGCGTATTCGGTGGCCAGCTCGAAGGACGTCATGACGGCAATCCTACGAGGGTTAGATTGCGGGCATGGAGCGCCCGGTCATCGGGATATGCGGTGCCGTCGAGCACGCACGCTGGACCGTCTGGGATCAGGCCGCCGTGCTGACGCCGCTCGCCTACGTGACCGCGGTGCAGCGTGCCGGCGGGCTCGCTCTGATCATCCCTCCCGACCCCGAGCACGGCGAGCACCCGCGGCAGGCGCTGGAACTGCTGGACGGCCTGATGCTCGCCGGCGGCGCCGACATCGATCCCGCCGGCTACGGCGCGCAGCCGCATCCGGCCACGGTCGGCGCCGACGCCGTGCGCGACCGTGTTGAGATCGCGCTCGCAAACGCCGCGATCGACCTCGATCTGCCGCTGCTCGGGATCTGCCGCGGCATGCAGCTGCTGAACGTCGCACGCGGAGGAACGCTCCATCAGCATCTGCCCGACCTTCACGGCCACGAGCGTCACCGTCCCAACCCGGGGTCCTTCGACGACTCCGAGCACGACGTCCGCCTTCAGCCCGGGTCGCTCGTCGCGCGCATCGTCGGGGCAGGACGTTCACCTCACCATGCAGCACCACCATCAGGGCATCGACATGGTCGGAGATGACCTACGGGTGACCGGCTGGTCCGACCTCGACGAGTTGCCCGAGGCGATCGAGCTGCCCGGGCGCCGATTCGTGCTGGGAGTTCAATGGCATCCGGAGGCCGACCCCGGGAGCCCGGTGATCGAGGCGTTCGTCGCCGCGTGCGCCGCCGCGCGGCAGCGCAGCGCCTCAGTAGAGGAGGTCGGTCCTGGTGCCGTCGTCTTCGACGATCTCGGCGCCGGTCAGCGCCGGGAACCCGGGACCCGCCTTCTGCCAGTCCAGCTGTGCGTCGAAGTTGCTGGCGCCCGCTGGGGATCGGGAGGCGGATGGTCGTCGTCCTGCCCGGCTTGATGTCGTCCACGCGGGCGCCGTTGGCGAAGCTGATCCGCTGTGGCCTGGAACCGCCGCTGAAGCGGAGCACCAGCTCCGCCGGATCATCGAGCCAGAACGCGGCCGACAGCTGGGGGAAGCAGGCCGGGTCCGGCGGCAGCGGCTCGCCGTGGCCGCCTGTCGCGGTCTCGGGCAGCGGCGGTCCGCAGGGGACTCGCAGGATCGACTTCAGGCGCGGACGGGCCGGCGGCGTCGCCTGAAGCTCGACGAGCCTGCCGATCCCGGGCTGGGTCTCGAGCACCTTCTGGTCGTGGAACTGGACCTTCGAGTAGTCGTTGTCGAGCAGGACGCGCTTGGGCACGGGCCCGCAGCCGGCGCCCCAGTCGACGACTCCCGCCGGGTTCGCCGTCCAGTCGCATTGCCGCCCGTTGACAGCGCCTGCCGAAGTACTGGTCCTGCGGTGGGGTGTATACGCGATCGATGTCGTAGTTGAAGAAGTGCGTCGTGTCGCCGCGCGTCGGGTTGTCGACGACGATCATCCGCGCTACGTCCCCGCGGTCCGCGTCGTCGACCCACGAGAGGCTGGCGGGGAACCCGGCTCGGAAGTTGTTGGTGGTCTCCTTCTGCCACGGCCAGAGGATCTGCGCCTGCACCAGGAACACGACGAGGATCGATCCGCTGACCACGCCGAGCACCGCCACCGGACGGTCGCGCAGGCGGGCCGTCGCTCCGACCGCGATCGCGACGAGCAGCGCGGACACCAGCGCGAGGCTGACGCCCGCGGACGTCCCGAGGATCGAGTTGACCCGCTCCTGGATGCCGAACAGGCCGCGCTCCTCCTGGACGTCGCGCACGCCCGGGGTGGCGAGCAGGACGAGCGTCGCGACGGCCCCCGCGATCGACAGCTCGCGCAGCGCGACGCGGCGCCACATGATCACGACCGTCATCGCGACGAGCAGGAGCGGCATCGTGTACTCGACGTAGCGCTGGATGTGCCAGGGGACGAGGCCGTCATCGAGGACGGTCGTAAGAGTCCAGGCGCTCTGCGCGAGGAACGCCAGAACGGCAGCCCACGTGACCGCCAGCAGCGGTCCGAGACGACTGTCCCGCCAGGCCTCGCCGCGGACGGAACCCGCCGCGACGATCGCGACCGGCAGCACCGCGGCCATCGCCAGCAGGCCCGTCAGCTGGTCCTTGGCGGCCTTGCCGAAAGGAGCGGCATCCGGGGCGCCCTGGAATCGCTCGTAGATGCCGAGCGTGCTCTCGGGCGAGGCGGCGACCGCGATCAGGCCGATCACCGTGATCGCTCCTGCGATGCCGGCGATCAGGCGGTGTGCGACGAGCCGCTCGCGCCAGTCCTGTCCGTAGCGTGCGCAGTCGATCGCGACTGCGACGACGATGGTCGGGAATCAGCACGGCGAGCTGCACGCGGGCGAACGCTGCCAGCAGCGCGAACCCGATCGCCGCCCAGGCCCAGCGTGAGCCGGGCTTCGTGATCGCGACGACCGCCGCTGCGAGTGCTGCGGCGCTGAGCGGCAGTGCGGCGTTCTCCTGAGGCAGGCCGGCCGCAGTCAGCATCCAGCTCCCGGAGACGATCAGCGTCGCCGGCACCAGTGCAAGCCACGGCCCGACGTAGCGACGCGCGAGCAGCCAGACGGGGATGACCGTCAGGCAGACGAGCGCCGCGCCGATCGTCTGCGCGAGCGCGAACGCATCGCTGCCCGAGGTCAGTTGCCAGGCCGGGGCGATCAGGTAGACGTAGAGCGTTGAGTTGAGGTCGACCGGAACGCCCCTGATCGTCAGGCCGTCTCCGGCCGCCAGCGATTGGGCCAGGGACCCGTAGATGCCCTCGTCGGGGAACAGCAACGGCAACGGCGACTGCCGCGCGAGCAGGCTGTAGACGACGACCGCGGTCACGTACAGCAGGCCGAGCAGCGCGAACGGGACGACGCTCACCGGTCGTGGGTCGCCCTGCGCTGTCCGGGCATTCGATCGCGGCACGCTCGTCGGCACGGCCGCACCGTATCCGAAGCCACTCGGCGGCACCGCCGCTGACTCGGCGGGGTGCGGCCGGAGTCGGGCGCGCCGACCGGGTAGTCTCGCCCGCCGTGCCCGGTTCGAGAGCCCTCCGCAACGCGGCGTGGGTGCTCGTGGTCGCCGGAGTCGCCGCGCCGGCGGTCCGTCGCAGGGCGAGGCTGTCCAAGGCCACGGTCGCCGCTGCCGCATGGACCGCCCCGGTGGCCCTGTGCGTTGCGCTGCCGAGGTCGCGCCGCCGCGACGTCGGCGTCTGCCTACTTCAGATGTGGGCCTACGTCGCGATGTACGAGATGCCGAACGACGACCCCGACGCGCTGCGGCGCCGCGTCAAGGTCGACTATCCGGTCCATCTGGACCGCCTGCTCGGGGCGGGCGAACTGCCCGGCGTGCGGCTTCAGCGCCGGTTCGCGCGGCCACCTGCGATTCGCGGCCCTGAGAAGCTGCTCGTCTGGGCTCACTGGATCTGGTTCACGGTGCCGCACGGCAGCGTGCTGTACGTCCTGCTTCGACGGCGTCAGCAGTTCCCACGAGCGGCTGCGCTGATCTACGCGACGTTCGACACGGGCGTTCTCTGCTACTGGCTGATTCCGACGGCGCCCCCCTGGTTCGCCGCGCAGGAGGGCCGTCTGGGCGCTGCGGAGGCCGGCTCCGAACACCGGCTGCATCGCATGATGCTCGACTACGGGCACCAGTTCTGGGGCGACCGCTGGCCGCATCTTTACGATGCACTGGCAGGGAACCCGCTTGCCGCCATGCCTTCCCTGCACTTCGCAACGTCCGTGATGGCCGCTCACGTCCTGTCCGACGCTGGGCCGGTCACGGGTGCCGCCGGGTGGGCGTACGCGGGCACGCTCGGCTTCGCGCTGGTGTACCTGGGCGAGCACTACGTCGTCGACCTGCTTGCGGGGCTCGCGCTCGCGGAGGGGGTGCGCCGCGCCGCGCCGGCGGCTGCGCCCGCCGCCCGCCGCCTGTCACGTGTCGTCCAGTCGCTCGAACGCAGGGCGCGGCCGGCGTGAGCTCAGCGCCGTCCGACGAGAGGACAGGCCGGCCGGGCGGCGAGCCGCCGGACGATCTCGACGATCGCGGGATGCCGCGCACCGGGATCACGCGGCGCGAGGCGATCGTCTTCGGCGGCTTCACCGTTGCGGTCGTCGCCTTCCTCTACTTCGGCCTCCCGCGGCTCGCCGGGTTCGACGAGACCTGGTCGCGCATCAGAGAGGGCGACCCGCTCTGGCTGCTCGCATGCGTGTTGTTCGAGCTGATCTCGTTCAGCGGCTACGTATGGCTGTTCCGGGTCGTCTTCGTGCACGGGAGCGCGAGGATCGACTGGCGCGTCAGCTACCAGATCACGATGGCCGGGCTGGCGGCGACGCGGCTGTTCGCCGCGGGCGGAGCGGGCGGAGCGGCGCTGACCGCCTGGGCGCTGCGCCGCAGCGGGATGCCGGCGCGCGTCGTCGCGGTTCGCATGGTCGCGCAGTACGTGCTGCTCTACGGCGTGTACATGGCGTCGCTCGTGCTGGTCGGCCTGGCGCTGTACGAGGGCGTCATCGCAGGAGACGGGGACTTCGCGATCACCATGGTGCCGGCCATCTTCGGGGTCATCGTGATCGCGCTCGCGCTCGCGTTCACGCTCGTCCCGACGCAGATCGACCGCACGCTGGAGCGCTGGGCCGGCGACGGCGCCGGTCGCTGGGCGGGCCTGCTGATCCAGATGTCGAAGGCGCCTGCGTCGGTGTCGGCCGGAGTGCGCGAGGCGGTGCGAATCGTGCGCGAGCGCGACGGCGGCGCGCTCGGTGCGGTCGTCTGGTGGTACTTCGACATCGCGACGCTGTGGGCGGCGTTCCACGCGTTCGGGGAAGCCCCGCCGTTCCTGGTGATCATCATGTCCTACTTCGTGGGGATGATCGCCAACCTGCTGCCCCTCCCGGGCGGGCTGGGCGGCGTCGACGGCGGCATGATCGGCGCGTTCGTCGCCTTCGGCATCCCCTTCTCGCTGGCCACCGTGGCGGTCCTGACCTACCGTGCATTCGCCTTCTGGCTGCCGACGGTTCCCGGGGCGGTGGCGTACTTCCAGCTGCGCGGGACCGTGCAGCGCTGGCGCGACGAGGGCTTGCCGGCCGACGAAGCGGTCACGGTGCAGGCGTGAGCCGGCGGCGCGTCCGGTGTAACGCAGCGCGCCCGGAACTATACTTTGTGAAGTAAGCGACCCGAGCGAGATCATGAGCAACGAGAAGATCGAGAACGTCGTCATCGTGGGCAGCGGTCCCGCCGGCTACACCGCAGCCCTCTACACGTCGCGCGCGAACCTCGAGCCGCTCGTGGTCGAGGGGTTCTCTGTGGGGCGGTCTGCTTCAGCAGACGACCGACGTCGAGAACTACCCCGGTTTCCCGCAGGGCATCATGGGGCCGGAGCTGATGCAGAACATGCGCGACCAGGCCGAGCGCTTCGGGACGCGCTTCGAGACCGACCTCGCCACGCGCGTCGAGTTCTCGAGCGAGCCGGGCGGCATCCACTCCGTGTGGGTCGGCGACACCCAGCATCGCGCGCAGGACGGTGATCCTCGCCATGGGCGCCGAGCACAAGAAGCTCGGAGTCGCGGGCGAGGAGTCGCTCAACGGCCGCGGCGTGTCGTACTGCGCGACGTGCGATGCGGCCTTCTACCCGGGGAAGGAGACCCTGATCGTCGGTGGCGGCGACTCCGCGATGGAGGAGGCGATCTTCCTCGCGAAGTTCGCGTCGAAGGTCACGATCGTTCATCGCCGCGATGAGTTCCGCGCTTCTCCGATCATGCTCGAGCGCGCACGCCAGGTCGACAACATCGAGTGGCTGACGCCGTACGTCGTCGACGAGTTGGTGGCCGGGCCCGACGGGCCCCTTGCCTTCGCGCGGGTGCGGAACGCCGAGACCGGAGAGGCGCGCGAGATCCCCGCCGCAGGGGGCCTTCATCGCGATCGGGCACGTCCCGCAGAGCGAGATCGTCGCCGACAGCGTGCAGACCGGACGACGAGGGCTACGTCGTGGTCGAGGGCCGTTCGACGCGAACGGGTATTCCGGGCGTATTCGCCGCCGGGGACCTCGTCGATCACACCTACCGGCAGGCCGTGACCGCTGCCGGCTCCGGTTGCCAGGCCGCGCTGGACGCGGAGTGGTACCTGCGCGACACGCCGCAGGCCTCACCTGCCGCCGGCGACCTGGCGCAGGCCCCCTAGAGCGGCCTGCCGGCCACTCAGACCGGCGTCAGAACGTTCAGGCCCGCCGCTTCGGCCGCGATCGCCTGGCGGTCGTCGTACGTCACGAACACGACCTCGGGCTCCGGGATCAGGAGCGCGCTGGCGAGGTGCACCGCGCCGAGCGTGCGCTGCGGCGGGTCGAAGCCGGCGCAGGCTCGCGCCCGCACGCGCGCATCGAACGGGATCAGCTCGATCGCCGCGAGAACCGGGTCGGCGAGTCGCAGCATCTCGGGCCGCTCGAGGCGGTGCAGCGCACCGCGCAGTTCGACCGCGAGGATCTCGCTCGAGTAGCGCAGGGGCAGGACGGCGAGCACCTCCGCGAGTGCCGGCGACTCGCGTTCGCAGCGGACCAGCTTGGCTGCCGCGGTGGCGTCGAGGTAGGCGGGACGGCTCACCGCTCGCCGCGCACCCAGTCGAGCGCCTTGCTGAGTTCGCCGCCGCGATCGGCGTGCTGCTCTCCGAGCAGCTCCAGCACCTGATCGAAGTCGACGCTGGGGGGCGTGGCGCCGGTCACGGCGCGGATCCTCTCCCTCGCCCGCTCGACGTCGGCGGCGTCGCCGCTGGCGCGCAGCGATCGCGCGCCGAGCAGCGCGAGCCGGCGCACGTGGGCGGCCTCGGCCCGCGCGTCGGCGGGCGGGACCAGCGCTCGCGTAGCCTCCAGTGCGGCGGCGAGCTCGGGGTCCTTGGTCACGCCGACGCGGGGGTGCTTGGTGGTCATCGACAGCGCGATGGTGTCACATGCGGGGTGTGACGGCTGTCCGTCTCCGTGAGTTGTCGTTTGACGCTCCGACGTCGGCGGCGCTAGTGTCCGATCGCGGTCCATACCTTTTTCCGCGCACTGGACGTGCGGACCGTCAGCCAGGGAAGGGCGACACCACATGGCGACATCAGCATCGATCGTGGAAGCGCAGGAAGCGCGAGTCTCGCTCTCACCGGCTCAGCGGCTGCGAGCCGTGCAGAAGGCGCTCGCTCGCCTCTCCGCCGAGCCCAGCCTGGCGGCGTTCGTGGCCAGCGCACCGCGCGAACTGTCGCTCGGATGTGGACTGGACCGTGCGATGCTGACGAGCCTTCACGACGGCAGGCTCGCCTACGCCTCGTCCGCTCATCCCAGTGATCCCGAGCGCGAGCTTCGCTTTCCGCGGCTTGCGCGGACCGCGCGCGTGAGTCTTCTCGACTGTCCGCCTGAGCTCGAGGCGGTCACCACGCAGCGGCCGGTCCTCGTCGATGATCCGCTGAACAGGCTGGGCGTCTTCCGGCCGCTGGTCGTCGAGACCGGAACCAGAGGCTACGTCGTCGCGCCGGTCGTTCACGTGGGGCAGACGATCGGCCTGCTTCACGCCGACCGCTTCCATGGGCCGGCGCTTGACGAGTTCGACGCAGAGCTCGTCGCGGTCTTCGCGATGGGCCTCGGAGCGGCGATGCGCGGCGTCGCCGTCCCGGCGGGCGGTCAGCTCTCCGAGGGCTTCGCCGACGTGGTACGTCACGCGGCGTCGGTTCCCGGAGGCTGGGCCTGGACACCGCAGGCCGGAGCGCTGTCCGAGCTGACGGCGCGCGAGCGCGAGGTGCTGGACCTGCTTGCGATCGGCGCCAGCAACCAGACGATCGCCGAGACGCTGATCGTCTCCGAGCCGACCGTCAAGTCTCACGTGCGCGGTGTCCTGCGCAAGCTCGAGGCGGCGAATCGCACCGAGGCCGTCGCGCGGTACCACTCGCTCGTCGGCGGCTCGCCCGTGGGCTGAGCCGCCGACGGTTTCCGCGCTACCGCTTCTTCTTCGTCGTCTTCTTCTTCTTCTTCTTCGGGCGGGGACTTCTGCAGCTTCAGGCTGTAGGTCGTGAGTGGATCGACCTTCGTGGCCGCCGACTTCTCGTCCGCCGTGTCGGGGGCATCGGGCACCTCGACGCTGACGTAGTAGGTGCCGGAGCTCTTGACGCGGTAGTCGACGTTCGGCGTGTCGGTCACGCCATCGGAGTCCTTGAGCAGGTTCTCTGTGCGGTTCTTGGTGATGTCGAAGGAGCCGGCCTTCCTCGACCAGATCCCGATGTCGAGCAGGCCCGTGCTGTTCTTGGTCTTGGCCGACCCCCTGATCAGCCAGCCCTTGCCGAGCTTGACCTTGTAGACGTCGGCGGGGTCCTTGCCGGCCTGCAGCGTCGTCGTCTTCTTGTACGTCTGCGACTTGCGCTTCGTGCTTCGCAGGTACGTCTTGTGCCGCTTCAGGTCCTGCTTGACCCAGAAGATGTCATCGTCGATCTCGTTGTGCTGACGGGCCGGCGTATTGGCGTTCACGCCCTCCTCGACGCTCAGCAGGCCGAAGCCGGAGTCGTTGTCACGGCCGGGCTCGTAGAGCTCCTTGGCCGCGAACATGCGGACCAGGTCGAAGAGCTGCTGGGTGTCGAGCTTCGGTCGCCGGCCCTTGATGATCGAGGCGGCGCCGGCGACCGCCGGGGCCGAGAACGAAGTCCCGTTGGCGACTCCGTAGCCGGTCGGGCAGACGCTCGGCGGCGCCGGCAGGATCAGGTTCGCGCCCGGGCTGACGACGTCGACCGACGAGCCGAAGTTCGAGAACGCGTCGCGCGTGCCCTCGGCGGTGGCGGAGCCCGACCGTGATCACGCGCTCGAGCTTGCCCGGCACCGTCTGATCGGCCTTGCCCTCATTCCCGGCCGAGACGATCGTGATCGTCCCCTTGGCGAACGCGGCGAGGATCGCCTGCTGGAGCACCTCCGCGTCCTCCACCGGCACGTCGGCGGCGGGGTTGCTGCTCGAGAGGTTGATGATCGGCACGCGCCGGTTCATGGCGGCCTCGATGCCCTTTACCACCCAGTCGACAGTGGTCGCGGAATTGTGGTTGTAGATCTTGATCGGCATGACCTGAGTGCTCGGGGAGACGCCCTGGAAGCGGCCGGGCGCGGCGGCGACGACCGAAGCCACCTCCGTCCCGTGGCCGTCGATGTCCGACGTATCCGTCGAGCCGTTGACCGAGTTGAACCCGGGCAGCACGCGCCCGCGCAGCTCAGCCGTCGCCGGATCGATGCCGGTGTCGAGCACCGCGACGGGGGCCGCGGGACCACCGGCCACGGTGACCGCGCCGACGGCCGCCGCCAGCGACTGGGCGGCGTTCACTGACGGCGGGTCGGCGCAAGCGGACGCGAGCTTCGCGCGCTGCAGCATCGCGTTGGGCTGCGCGCCGAAGATGTCGGGGTTCGCGCGCAGATCCCGCGAGTACTGCTTCGCCGACTTGCCGTCCGGCACGCGCAGCAGGTAGGTGCGCAGTCCAGGCGCGAGCTCCGCCACGAACCTGGCGCCCGCCGGAAGCGCGCTCGCGTCGCGGGCCGAGACGATGACGTCGGCCGGGGCGTCCGTGGACGCCGCTCCGCCTGAGGTCGGTACGGCCAGGGTCACCGCTACCGCGGCGACCGCCAGCGCTGAGGTTCCGCGCTTCATCTATGCCTTCCCTGACAGATCGATCTTGACGGTGACCTTCACGCTGATGAGGATCGGGATCGGCACCTGGAAGCCGTTGCACGGCTGCGTCGGCGTTCCCGGCGAGAGGCACGCCACGACGTTCAGCGTGTCCACCGGTGAGCTGACCTGCAGCGCGACCAGGCCGCGCGGCCCGACCTTCCCGCGGAAGAAGAACGTGTGCGTGAACTCGGAGTAGCCGGTCGTGATGTACGGGTCGTTGCAGCCGGCGTCCTCGTTGCGCAGCTCGAGTGGCAACTGGATCCTGACGTTCACGATCGCGGTCGCCGTCCCGCTGGCGAGCAGCGTGCTGGTGCTCTGCTTGGTGCTGTCGATCAGCACGCGCGTCGGAGTGCCTGTGCGCAGCGAGGTGGAGACCTGCCCGTTGCAGTCGTCGTCGATGAAGACCGGGGTCGTTCCGACCGTCACGGCGCCCTTTGTGAGGGTCAGCTGCAGGTCGGTGTTCGGCTTGAACTTGCCCGGCAGGAAACCGCGCAGGTTGCCGCCGATCGACGCCTGGCGCGTGAACGAGCCGAAGTCGAGCAGTGCGAAGCTGCCCGGCAGGATGTCGATCTTGACCGGGGTGCCGAGCGACTCGGCGTTCGGCAGGTTGGCGCAGTCGGTGTAGCGGTAGACGCGTGCGCGCAGCTTGACCGTCCTGATCCTGCCGCGCTTGACGCGCTTGCGCTTGACCGTCCTGATCCGGTAGACGTTGCGGTACTTGCCGCGCTTCTTGACGACGGCGACGCACTGCTTGGCGCAGGAGACCTTGATCGCGCGCTTGAGGCCGATGATTCCGCGCTTGAACTTGCCCTTGTTCCGGCCCTTCTTGATCTTCCTGTACTTGTACTTGTAGGTCTTGTAGCGGAGCGTGACCAGCTCGCCCTCACGGTTGAGGATCTGCGCGGCGCACGAGCCGGTGGCCGCCGCTTGCGCACGCGCCGCAGAGCTCTGGGCGGCCGGCGGCGGGAAGGGCGGCTTCAGCTGCTCAAGCGCGGCCGCTGCTGCGGACGCAGCGTTCTTCGCGGACTTGGCCGCAGCGGAGGACTTGGCCGCAGAGGGCGGTTCGGCCGCACGGGCCGACACCGCGCTGCTCAGCAGCACCGAGAGGCCCAGGATTGTCGTCAGCAGTAGGCGGGAGAGTCCCGCTCGCGAGGAGGTCAAGGGCATGTCCATGTCCGTGTCGACAGTTGGCAAGACGATTTGTTTCGCTGGCAAGGCGATTTGTCCCGGTCCACCTGAACAGAGTCTGGGGCCTCGGCGCAGAGAACGCGCCGGTCGAGGCGTTTCGACGCCACCGAACCGGGTTGACCCCACCTGCCGCTTCGATATTGTGACGCATCTGGGCGGCTGTGCCCAGTGGGAGAGTCCGTGGGTCAAAGGAGGTTCGGGATGTTGCCGCGACGGATCGTGGCGCTGGGCGTGGGCGTGGTGCTTCTCGCTGCGCTCGCCACTGCCTCCACTGCGAGCGCTCGCTCGACGCTGATCCACAACGGTGATGGTGCGCAGAATGCCGATCAGCCGTTCTCGCGGTTCGCTGCGGCGTCGGCGAACGTGTTGGTGCGTACGACGAACATCAACAACGGTTTCTTGCCGCATCGCCCGGAGTTGCTTGCGCAATATGGCTGCGTGATGCTGTACCTCAATCAGACGCACGATGGACGTCTATCGCAAGGCGGCGTTGAAGACGTATGTTGAGGGTGGCGGCACGGTAATTGCAGTCGGTGAGTATGCGGGCACGCCGGCGTTCCAGGGCGGTGTGCCGAACGTGTATATGAACGACATCGCCGCGACGTTGGGTTCGACGATGTCGTTGTTGCCGGTGACGCTGGATTTCCTTGCCAGCAGCACGACGGCGATCGGGGCTCATCCGTTGATGGATGCGGTGGGGTCGATCGGTTACAACGCGACTGCGTCGGTCTCGCTCGGCGCGAATGGGGTTTCGCTCGCGCGCGCGAGCGACAGCTCGCCGATCATCGCGGTGCAGCAGCTCGGCTCGGGCAAGTTCGTCCTGGTCGGCGATTCGAACGCTCTGGTCGACAATCCCGATCAGTACACGCCCTACGACAACGATGTCTGGGTGCGCAACATGTGCGGGGACCTCTCGCCGCCGGACATCACGATCACCACGCCCCCGGACGGAGCCCGCTACAAGCTGGGCCAGTCGGTGATCGCCAACTACAAGTGCACCGACGAGGATGATCGCGTCAGTCCGCCGTTCTCGGACATTCTCTACTGCACCGGCCCTGTGCCCAAGGGCTTCCCGGTCGACACGTCGACCGCCGGTACACAGCCGTTCACCGTCAACGCGAGCGACCTCGGCGGGAACCTCGCGTCCAAGACGCACAACTACATCGTCGACGACACCCCGCCAGAGATAACGATCACCGTTCCAGGGGACGGGTCCGACGTGGTCCGGGGCAGCCAGATCCCCGCAGACTTCGGATGCACGGACCCCGACCCCGCCGATGTCGCGACGATCACCTCCAGCACGCAGCTCCTCGGGTTCCCTGTCCCCACGACGACGACGGGCTCGAACTCCTTCACCGTCAATTGCAGGGATCTGGTCGGCAACACCGCGACCAAGACCGTCACGTACAACGTCGTCGACGAGAGCCCGCCGGACATCGCCGTGACCCTTCCCAAGGAGGACGGCACGACGCGCCTGCGGTGGAACTCGGCATTCGGCGCCGCGGTTTCATGCTCCGGACGAGACGACGGGCCGCAGCGACGTCGCCTTCTGCACCGGTACCGTCGGTGTCGGCGCCTTCATCCCGACGGGGGTCCCCGGTCCCGCGCTCTTCAACGTGAGCGCCGAGGATCTGGCCGGTAACGCAGCCGAGAAGAACGTGCCCTACTTCGTCGATGCGAGCCCGCCGACCGATTGACATCCAGGTCCCGGCGAACGGCGGTCGCTACAACCGCGGCAGCTCAGGTCGCAGCGGCCTACGGTTGCCACGACGCCGACAACGTCAATGGGTTCCAGGACCTGACCAAGTGCAAGGGACCCGTGAACGTCGGCGACATCATCGACACGAGCACCGCCGGCACCAAGACGTTCACCGTGGACGCCGAGGACATCTCCGGGAACACCGCGACGAAGACCAGCACCTACACGATCGTCGGGATCAACCCGCCCGCTGCGGTCATCCAGAGCCCGCTGAACGGCACGAGCTACAACCAGGGTGCGGCGATCCCGATCAGCTACTTCTGCACCGATCCGGACGGCCCGGCCGATATCAAGAGCTGCACGCGAAACGGGAGCGGGCCGCTCGACAGCAACACCCCTGGCGCACACCTCGTGACGGCCCGGGCCGAGGACTTCGCGGGCAACGTCTCGACGTCGACCCACGGCTACTGGATCAAGCCGCCGCCGCCGCCGCCGGCAGCCGCGGTGGCGCCGGCAAAGGCGGCCCCGAAGAAGAAGGTCTGCAAGAGCCGGCGTGCGTTCACGATCCGCGTCAAGCGCAAGAAGGGCGTGAAGATCCGGTCGGCGACGGTCACGGTCAACGGCAAGCGGCAGAAGGCCAAGAAGGGCAAGCGCTTCACGGGCAGGGTGGTGCTGACGGGTCTGCCGAAGGGCACGTACAAGGTCGTCATCAGGGTGAAGCTGTCCAACAAGAAGACGGTGACGCGCACACGCCGCTTCAGGACCTGCGTGCCGAAGTCCAAGTCGAAGAAGAGCAGCAACACGGCGCCGAGTCAGCAGTAGGCCAGCCAGGCGAGTAGTCGCGGTAGGGCGTGTCGCTCGCCCGCCAGTCGGATCGGTGTCTGTGATCAGGCCAGGGTGGCGACGCTCCGGATGCGGCCCGTGTGCGCCCCCGCAAGGACGCGCCGCTGTCAGCGGGACGCGCCGCAGCGAGCGAATCGCCGTCGGGCGTCCAGTCGGTGGCGCCTCACATCCGCATGCGTGGCCCACGGCGCGGGCCGCAGAGTGCGTTACACGGCCTCGGCAATCGCGCCGCCGCGCCAAAGTGGCCTGTTCAGTGGCCTTTGTCGAGGGGATGGGCCGCCGCGGCGCCCGCGCCGGGGATTACGGAGCACCGATCCGGATGGCCTCGCCGGCATCAAGAGCTGCACGCGAAACGGGAGCCGCCCGCTCGACGGCAGCATCTCCCGGGCGCACATCTTGTGACGGCCCGGGCCGAGGACTTCGCGGGCAACGTCAGAAGGGCAAGCGCTTCACGGGCAGAGGCGGTGGTCCGCATGCGTGGCCCACGGCGCGGGCCGCAGAGTCCGTTACACGGCCTCGGCATGAGCGCCGCCGCGCCGACAGTGGCCTGTTCAGTGGCCTTTGTCGAGGGGATGGGCCGCCGCCGCGCCGAGCGGGGACTCCGGAGAACGCCTACTTGCGGAAGCGCGTGTTCCGGGCGAGGGTCTTCTGGAAGCCATCACTGCCCGTGACAGTGACGCCGATGCGGACCAGTTTGGCCCGCTTCTTCCTGCGCAGGATGCGATAGCCGCTCGGCTTCCTGCGCAGCTTGACGCGAATCGCGACCGATGTGCCGCTGGTCTTGCGTTCCCTGTAGCCGACGCTGAGCTTCTTGCCCTTCGTGAACTTCACGCGGACACGATCACCGAGACGAAGACCGCTGACCCGGACGAGCAGACCCTTCCTGCGCAGGGTGCTCCACTTGACCTTGGTCGCCGCCCTGATCTTGACGTTGGCCTTCTTGAAGGTGTCTTCGAACTTGCCGCCCTGATCGGCCGTCACCACACCGCCGTCCGGCCTCGTGTCGGGCAGATTCGCAGCCTGCGGCTTCGGAACGTTGATCACTGCTCCGATCTCGTTTGTGCGGCCGATGTCGTCCTTGACCCTGAGCCCGATGACCTGCGTGCCGGGTGTCGGGAAGGCGATCGACGCCATCGGCTCCGGGCCGACCTGGTCGCCGCCGAGTGGGTTGTAGTCGCCGTCCTGGTTCAGGTCGAACGCGTACTCGACGATGTTGTGCGGCGTCCAGTCGGTGACGCTCGAGGCCGAAGCATCGAGCGTGTAGGTCGCCGGCGGCACGTTGGTGGGCGAGGTCAGGACCGGCGTGAGACGGGGACGCGGTCCCACGACGTAGATCCTGCCCTCGCCTCGCTCGCCGACGCCGCACTCACAGTGGTAGCCGTAGAGGCCCGGCAGCCTGAAGCGCCACCGGTCGAAGGAGCCCTGGATCGCCGGCAGACCGCTACCGAGGTCGTCCCAGACCACCGGACGCGTCATCAGGTCGCCCAAGAGGCTGATGTAGCCGTCCTGGAGTAGTGCGGCCCACTGCAGTGGTGGGTTGGGGACGCCCTGCTGAGGCGTGATCATCGCCTTCTCGATCAGCTCCGGTGGGCTCAGCTTGTCCTGCCCCGCAGGCTGGTTCTGCGGAATCAGCATCGGCGCTCCCGCGCCGGCGGCGCCGGCCGCCACCATGGCGAGGAGGGTGAATGTCGTGGCGAGCGCGGCTGCTCGACGGCCGATGCGGGGTGCGTGCTGCATGAGGGACAAAGCGTAACCGGTCATCTCGCGTCTCGGAGCAGTTCGATTGGTGCTGCAGGCTGATGTTCGAGAACGTCGGCGCGAGCTTTCGTCACGCAGCGAACGTTCCCGGAAACACGACGGGCCCCGGTCGTGAGACCGGGGCCCGCAATGCTTTGCTTCAGCCGGACCTGCCGGCTAGAGCGTCTGCTTACTGATCGCCGATGAGAACATCGACCTTCAGGTCGCTGACGGTGATGTCGCCGGCGACTGATGCCTGCGAACCATCGATGCCAGTGGTCGTGTACCCGTTGGCTGCCGAAGCATCGACCATCGGGGAGACAGAGCCGTACAGGCTGCTGTCCTCGACGAGCGGCGTCGGAGTTGCGTTACACGCAACCGTCGACGGCGTCGTTGCACGCAGCGACGTGTCCGCCGGCAGCTGATCGCTCGACTGACCGATCAGCGAGTACGGCGCAATCCACGAGCTGCCGCCGGACGCCTCAGCGTACGTCGGCACGGCAGGCGTCAGGCCGCTGTCACCAGCGGTCGTCGGGAAGCCGGGCGCGTTGTCCGGGCTGTACGAGCGGTACGGCATCAGGCAGGCCGACAGGGCCACACGTGTGGCCTCGCCGTCATGCGAGGAAACCGTCGCCTTCGCGATACGCAGCTTGCCGTCCTTGGTGATGGCCGGCGAGATGCGCAGGTCGCCCTTCAGACGGACGCCCGGGATGTAGTTCTGCACCGCACCGGACCAGATCTGCTTGCAGTTGAAAATGCCAGCAGGGTACTGGGAGCCGGAAACCAGCGGTGTGTCGAACGTGTCCTGGTCCTGGATACGGAAGATCGAGTTGATCGTCGTAGCCAGGCTGACCGTCACGTCGATGCCGTAGCCCTTGCCCGGGATGTTCCCGAACAGGTTGGCCTCGCCACCGGACTTGCCGATGATGACGCTCTGGCCGCCCTGAGCAGTCGGCAGGGTGTTCGGTGCGATCGGCGTACCGGTCGCGGTGTCCACCTGCGTGCCTGCCGTGGCGATACCGAGCGACAGCGCGTTGGTGCGGAGCACCGTGTCACGCGCGTTGCTGGCGATCGTGGGATCACCAGCGGTCGGATCGGGATCGATGGCCGGGTACGGGAACGGCGTCGGCGTGGAGCCGAGGTACTCGTCCGGGTCACCGGACGCCGGGAACGTAGACCCGTACGTCAGGTTGTTGAGGTCGTCAACACCCGGGTTGACCGGCAGGTAGTACGACGGTGAAAGCGTCGTACCGGGACCGACCGGATCGATGACCGGGAAGCCCGGCAGACCGACCGTCGGGAACGCCGACAGTGTCGGGAACGCGCCACCGGGGTTGAACAGGTTGCCGTACCAGAACGCGCTGTACGAGTTCGCGCCCGGGATGAACGTACGCGAGCTGAGCGCACCCTCGTTACGGAGATCCCTGCAGCCCTGCAGCTTGCTCGCCCAGCCGTTCGCTGCGAGCAGCGGAGCGACCGAAGAGCCGGCGTTGATTGCCGCCCGCGCGAAGTTCGCATCGAGGCGTCCGGTCGTCCCGTCGACGTCCGGGTTCCACAGCAGCGGAACCGAGTTCGTCGCCGAGCGTCTTGGTGGTCGACGGCAGGATCTCGAGGCTGACGTTGCCCAGGGCACCGCCGTCGTACGAGTCCTTGAACGTGACCTCAGCAGCAAGCGAACCAGTAAGGCTCACCGGACGCTGACCGAGCGACGGACCAAGGTTGACGTTGGCCTGCGACTCGATGGTCTCGTTCAGTGCTGTCTGCCCACCCTGCGTGGTTGACTGCGGAGCTGTACCGCCCGCGGTCGTGTCGGCGCAGGACGCCGAGCCGCCGCCGGGAGTCGCCGGGAGGCACGAGCCGCGAAGGCGGATCGTGACCGGCAGACGGAAGTCAACAAGACCTGCCTTACGCAGGAAGCTCTTGCTGCGGATGACCCGCGGGTTCTTCTTGATCTGCTTACGCAGCTGCTTGCTGATAGCAGCCTTCTGCTTCTTAGAGACCTTCTTCGCGCTCGCGGAACCCGCGAATGCTCCGAAGATCATGGCAACGGCCGTGGCAAGCGCCACGACACGAAGTACGCGCCTTCTCAGGGACACGTCACTCCTCCTTGATGGTTGGACCTTTCCCCCCTGCCATCGCGCAGGGTACCGGTTATGACGTCGTCTGCGCATCATCCGAAAGGATGAACTTGGGCCGGCACGTGACGCCGGCTGGTCGGCGCTGTCTTACCGGTATCGCGGCGAAGGCGTCGGTGCGCCGGCGAAAACGTCGCGAAATGCGGAAATTTCAAGTACTGTTGCCCCCTGAGACGCTTCGCGTCGGGGGAGGACGCATGGAGGCGGCCGGGTTGTATCAAGAGGTTCGACATTCGCGAGGTTCGCGCGCGGCTCGCCTGCGTCGTGCCCTCGTACTCGCCGTGGGCGTCGCCGGCGTCGTCTGTTTCGCGCCTTCGACTGCCTCATCGGCTCCGCGCGAATCAAGCGTTTCGGCCGCTTCCGCGGCCAAGAACCGGCCTCTCGCCACGAAGGCGCTGAGCCCACGCGCCGAGGGCTCAGCGACGAGCACGCGTGCGGCGCGCAAAGAAGCGCGCCCGCGCACGGCGCGCGCTCAAGCGTCAGGTGCGGCGCAACCCGCGAGCGGTGCTGAGCCGCAGCTTCCTGCGCCGCGCCAGCACGGTCAACTTCAAACTGCCGTTGACGGTGCGCCTACGCGAGGGGGCCGCCCTCGACGTGACGTTCCTCTCGGTGCTCAGGCCGCTGGATCCGCTGGCCCATCCCGTGCCGGCCGGAGCGCAGACACTTGCGCTGAAGGGCCAGTTCGCCATGGAGATGGACTTCGGATCGAATCTCGGTGGCTTCGGCTCGACCGCCTCACGAACCGGGCAGAACATCAAGCTCTCGTCGGACAGCGCGCTGAGAATCGCCAACTTCGGCGATTGCGGCGCGCCGCCGCCCGACCCGGAGCCCGCGTTCGTCGAGCAGACGCCGGGAGTCGCGATCGGCATGACGTCCGGGGCGCTGTCATGGACGCTCCTAAACCCCTTCAGCGCAGCGGCCGACGGTGATCTCTACCTCAAGTTGAACGTCAGGTCACGGGTCAGGCGCAGCTCCGCGACCTGCCTCGCGCCAGACGACGTCGCGGACTACGATCTGCCGGCCGCGTCCGGAAGCGAACCTTGGGCACAACCGGTGCGCGTGGCGTGGTCGGGCCGGTTCCGGATCGCTCCCTCGATCACGGCGGGCGGCGCGCTGCGGCTCGGCAAGATCACGGCGACCGAGCCCGCGCAGCCGCAGCCGATCACCACGGGCAACATCTGGGGCTGTGCCCCGAGCGCGGCGCTGAGCGGCCCGACCGTCCCGCCGGCGAACGACTGCACCGAGGTGAGCACCCCGCTGGTGCCGCCGATGGAGACCGTCGGCGCTGCGCCGTTCCCGGCGCAGCTGCAGCTCACGTCATTCGACGCCGACGTCATGGTCGGCGACGTGCCTCCGCCGCCGCCGTAGGCCGCCCGCCGCGCGCTCACGCGGCAGGACGAGCCGTCGCTTGGTTCACTGGGCGGCGGGCAGCTTCCACCGGCGGCTCTGGCTCTTGCCGGTCGTCGTGGACCTGACGCCGAGCACGATCTCCTCGGGCTTCGCGCCCTTCGGGATCTCGAAGCCGATGCAGCCGCTGCGCAGCTTCTTGCTCTGCACGAGGAAGGCGGCCGGGAAGAAGCTTCCCTCGCACTCGCCGCCGCTCATCACCCTCACCGGGTAGGTCTTGCCGTCCTTCGTCGTCAGAGCGGCGATCGTGACCACCCGCGACGGCTCGTACTTCCCGCTCGCCTGTGACTCGACGAATACGCCGAGCAGCCGGTTGCCGGGCTGGGCTTCGTCGACATCGGGCTTGACCGGATCGACGACCCTGGTCATCTTGACCTTCACGGTCAGGCCGCCGACCTTCAGCGCGGTCGGCTTGTCTGCGACGGCGATCACCTCGGCATTCGGGTCCTTGGGTGCCGGCGTGTTGGCCGACTGGTCGGTCGCCGTCGAGGACTGGTCGGTGGACTGCTTGCCCTTCGACGACTTCTTGTCGGTCGACTGGGTCGTGCCGCTTGGACCGGTGGTCGAGGCCGCGGGAACCCGCTTCAGCACCGTGGCGGACGTCGCGGAATCCGAGTCCTTGTCGTCGCCGCCGCAGGCGGTCAGGGTGAGTCCGGCGAGCAGCGCCCCGGTGAGCAGCAGCTTCGTGTGTCGTGTCAGGTCAGGCATGGGTCTTCCCTCAGGTCGTCATCCGTGCATCTGGCGGCGTTCTGGTCACGGTCCGCCGGTTGGGCGTTGTAGCAGAACGGCGCCGCCTCGTGAGGCAGTGCCGATGGTCAGATCAGTGGCTCGCGGCTCTCGCCGGTCACGAAGAACGCTTCGGCCAGGCGCGGCGCCCCCGCGCTGCGCGTCCAGTCGGTCCTGAACGTGAGGCTGCTCGCGGCGGCGGTGATGGGGATGCGGATCGTCGTCCGCTCGTTGGCCGCGAGCGTCCACGAGCGTGCGCCCTGCCTGATGCGCTGCGCGCGCTTGCCGCCGTCGAACGTCATCTCGAGCGTGCCGGGCGAGTCGACCCACAGGTTCATCGACATGTGGGGTGTGCAGCGGACGTCGGTCGGAACGCCCTTGGGCGTGCCGTCGCGCTCGAGCGTGAGGGTCGCCCGCTGACATGGGTTGCGCAGGATCGAGCGCAGCCGCGGCATGGCCGGTACGGCGATCAACTGGCCGAGGTAGTCGTCGCGCGCGAGCATCCTTCCGCCGTGGAAGCTCATCGTGACCAAGGGGTCGTCGTTCCAGACCCGCCCGCGAACGGGTCCGCAGGCGGCGGCGACCTGCAGCACACCGCGCCCATCGACGACCCATGGACAGGCGGGCCCGAGCGGCGGGCGTCCGGGTACCTCGAGCGAGGGCCTCAGCACCTGCTCGATGTCGCCGTTGAAGATGTCGGCGGCCTGGAAGAGCGCGGAGTTCTGAAACAGGTACATCCGCGTGACGGGTCCGCCGGCGTTGTCGTCGACCCATGAGAGGCTCGCGGGATACTGAGCGCGGACCTGGTCCGTGAGGTCGATCTGCCAGCGCCAGATCCCCTGGCTCTGAAGTGCGAGCACAACCAGCAGCAGGCCGCCGATCGCGAGGACTGCGCGCGAGCCGCGCAGTCGCATCACGATCAGCACGGACGCCCCGACGATCAGCAGCGCCGCGAGCGTCAACGCGATCCACGGGTCGGCGCCGACGAGATCGCTGACCGCGAACTGGGCCCGCTCCTCGAATGCCTGGCGGATCTCCGGCGTCGCCACCAGCGTGAGCGCCACGGCGACACCTGCCGCTCCTAGCCAAGCAGCGCGCATGCGCCCGCGTTCGAGCGCCGCGAACAGCAGGATCAGAAGCAACGGGACCGCGTACTGGACGTAACGCTCAATGCTCCACGGCAGGCCATCGTCGCCCACTCCTGCGTTGAAGAAGCCGCTCTCCAGGACGAGCAGCAGGACGGTCGGAAGGGTCACGCAGAGCAGCGGTCCCAGGTCGCGGTCGCGCCAGTTCGATCGCTGCGCGCCTACAGCGATCAGAGCGGCCAGCGGCAGCACCGCCGGACAGCGTCGCAAGTCCAAGCCACTGCTCGCCGGTCTTCTCGAGAACTCGCCCGAGCGGGGGGCTGAACTCGGAGACCTCGGTATACGGACCGAGCAACGACGCTGATCCGCCGAGCACGACGAGCAGGCCGGCCATCACGATCACTCCGAGGACTGCGATCGGCGTGCGGTGGTGCCGCAGCCGTGCTCGCCGCTCATCGGCGAAGGCGCCGTCGAGCAGGATCGCGGCGAGCAGGATCGGGAACAGAATCGCCATCTGAGCGCGTGCCGCGGTCGCCGCGATGGCGAACGCGAAGGCCGCCCACGCCCAGCGACTGCTGTCCCGGTCGCGCAGTGCGAGGACGCCGGAGACGAGCGCCGCCGTCCCGAGCGGGTATGCGAGGTTCTCCGTCATCAGGCCTGCGGCGCTGAGCATCCACGTGCCGGCAACGGACAGGACGACCGGGACCGCGGCAAGCCGGGGGGTCATCAGGCGCCGCGCCAGAGCCCAGGTCGGGAAGACCACCGCGCAGGCCGTGAGCGCGCCGGTGATCTTCGCGAGGTCGTACGCCGACTCACCGGAGGCGAGCAGCCAGCTCGGCGCGATCAGATACACGTAGAGCGCGGTCCGCAGCTGCTGCGAGGCACCGTAGAACGAGAGGCCGTCACCCTCGGCCAGTGAGCGCGCAAGGTGCCCGTAGAGGAACTCGTCGGGCGCGATCACCGGCATGTCGCGGCGGTCGGCTCCCGCAGTGCCAGCACACCGGCGACGAGCGCCGCCGTGCCCAGCGGCTAGCGCGAGGTTCTCGGTCAGCAGCCCGCGGTGCTGAGCATCCAGGTGCCGGCGACCGTGAGCACGCACCGGGACGGCGGCGCGGCCGGCGACATCAGGCGCCGCGCCAGCACCCAGACGGGGAACACCACCGCGCAGGCCGTGAGCGCGCCCGTCAGCTTCGCGAGCTCGATAGGCGGACTCGCCCGAAGCGAGCAGCCAGCTCGGAGCCAGCAGGTAGACGTAGAGCGCCGTCGTGAGCTGCTGCGCGACGCCGTACCACGCGAGTCCCTCTCCGTCCGCGAGCGAACGCGCGAGGTGCCCGTAGAGGAGCTCGTCGGTCGACAGCGACTCTGCAGCGAGCCGAGCAGGGCGTAGACGAGCACCGCGACGACGTAGATGACGACGGGGATGCCCCAGGTCGTCCACGATCGGTCGGCGAGCTGGCTCATGGCGAGCGCACTCTAATCGGCGGGCCTCGGCGGCGTCACCGGTGACACGTGAGACATTGCGCCTGCGCTTCAGCCACAATCACAAGACCCGATGGGATGGAGCAAGACGATGAGGACTCATACCGGACGGCGCGTCGCCGTCCTCCTGGCGGCTTCGCTGGCGGCGTTCGCGGTCGCGGCGCCCTCCGCCAACGCCGTCGTCACGGCCGACCTTGACATCGGAGCCGAGCTGCTCGACCAGCCGCTCTACTCCGGCTGGGCGCTCAACCTGCTGCTCGGGGCGAAGATGACCGAGAGCCAGGGCCAGGAGCAGATGCCGGTCACGGAGCGAATCCTGATCGAGTTCCCGAAGGCGAAGGTCAACACGCACCGCTTCGCACAGTGCCGGGCCTCCGACGGCCAGCTCCAGACCCAGGGCCACCGGGCGTGTCCCTCGGCCTCGCAGATCGGGTCCGGCGAGTCACACGTCAGGGCGATCGCGCTTCCGTTCACGGCGAGCCTGCGGATCTTCAACGGCCGCGGAACCAACAACAACCGCGAGCTCATCATCTACGCGTTCGAGCCGACCACGGCGGTGACCGTGATCCTGCGCGGCAGGCTGCGCAAGATCAACCGCGGCGACTTCGGGTTCGAGTTCGATCTCAAGATCCCGCCGGAGGGCATCCAGCTGCTCACCGACCAGTTCGTCTCGATCGAGGACTTCAGCGTCAAGGTCGGCAAGCGCATCCGCAAGCGCGTCGGCAAGAGCAGGCGCACGCGGCTGATCAGCTACATCGAGGCTCCTCGCAAGTGCACCGGCAAGGGCTGGCCGTTCAGGTACCGCAACTTCCTCAAGGGCGGTCAGGTCGCGACCGACAACAAGCTGATCCCGTGCGTCATCCGCGCCAAGTGACGCGGCGCCGATAACGCCGGCATGGCTCCCGTCAAGGTCGTGTCGGTCGTCGGCACGCGGCCCAACTTCATGAAGATCGCGCCGGTCGCGGCCGCGCTGGCCCGGCGCGACGGGGCGTTCGAGCACACGCTCGTCCACACCGGGCAGCACTACGACGCGGCGATGTCGGAGGTCTTCTTCGAGCAGCTCGGCGTGGGAGAGCCGGACGTCCGGCTCGATGTCGGGTCGGGGTCCCACGCGCAGACGACCGCGCGCGTCATGGAGCGGCTGGAGCCGGTGCTGGAGGGTCTGCGACCCGACGTGGTGCTCGTGCCGGGTGACGTCAACTCCACGCTCGCCGCGTCGCTGGTCGCGACGAAACTCGGGCTGCGAGTGGCCCATGTCGAAGCCGGCCTGCGCTCGTTCGACCGGACGATGCCCGAGGAGGTCAACCGGATCCTCACCGACGCGATCAGCGACCTGCTGTTCATCCACTCGCCCGAAGCGCGGCTGCACCTGGAGCGCGAGGGGCGGCCGCCGGACGCGATCCACGACGTCGGCAACACGATGATCGACACGCTCGTGGCGATGCGCGAGCGGATCGATCGGTGCGAGCGCGGCCGCGGCCCACGGGCTGACCCCCGGCGACTACCTGGTCGTCACGCTGCACCGCCCCGCGCTCGTCGACGGGCCGCTGCTCGCGGACGCGCTGGCGGCGCTGGAGCAGGTCGGACGTGAGCTGCCGGTGGTCTTCCCGGCGCATCCGCGGACGACCGCGCGCATGGCCGCTCAGGGGCTCGACGTGGCTTCGCCGCACGTGCGCGTGGTCGAGCCGCTGGGCTACCTGGAGTTCCTCTCGCTGCTGTCCGAAGCCGCCGGTGCGCTGACCGACTCGGGCGGCATCCAGGAGGAGACGACCTTCCTCGGGGTGCCCTGCCTGACGCTGCGCGACAACACCGAGCGCCCGGTGACGGTCGACCAGGGTACGAACGTGCTGCTCGGGCTCAGGCCCGAGAGGATCGTCGAGGCGCCGCTGATCATCGAAGAGGTCCGGCGGCGCGCCGCGACAGTGCCGGCGGGCTGGGACGGGCGTGCGTCCGA
>CAVOZY010000001.1:0-743644 GCA_963701495.1 uncultured Actinomycetes bacterium | reverse complement strand
CTACGGCGTCAGGACGATCTTCAGCGCCTCACGCGCCGCGTACAGCTCGTAGGCCTCGGCCGCCCGGTCCAGCGGCATGTGGTGCGTGACGAGCGGCGAGGGGTCGAGGCGTCCTGCGGCGAGCAGATCGAGCACGGGATCGAGGTGGCGGATCACGTTGGCATGGCCGGTCCTCACGTCAGCGCCTTGATCCAGGCGAGCCCCATGTGAACCTCGCAGCGCTCGGCGTAGACGCCGACGACGCTGATCGTCCCGCACTTGCGCGTCAGGCGAATCGCCAGTTCCAGCGCGCGCGGGTCGCCGACCGCGTCGACCGTGACGTCGACTCCGCGGCCCTCGCTCACGGCCTTCACGGCGGCGCGCGGGTCCTGCTCGGTGAGGTGAACCGCCTGCGCGCCGAAGCTCGACGCCATCGCAAGGCGCTCCTCGACGCTGTCGATCGCCACGACGCTCGCCGCGCCCGCGAGCAGCGCCGCCTGGACCGCGCAGAGGCCGACCGGGCCGAGACCGAGCACTGCGACGCTGTCGCCGGGCCGCACGCCGCCCTCGACGATCGCGTGATAGCCGGTTCCCATCACGTCGCCGGCGAACAGCGCCACGTCGGGGGAGACGCCCGCGGGGATTCGCCTCAGCGTCAGGTTCGCGCGCGGCACGAGCGCCAGTTCGGCCTGGGTGCCCTGGAGGTCGCCGAGCGCCGCGCCGTGCCCGAACGTGCGCGAGGAGTCGCACTTGTGGAACGCCCCCGCGCGGCAGAACCAGCAGGTGCCGCACGCGACCTGGAAGCAGCCGAGCACGCTGTCACCCGGCGCGACGCTCGTGACGCCGTCACCCGCGGCGACGACCTCGCCGACGTACTCGTGCCCGATCGTGAACCCGGGCTCGATCTGCACGCGGCCGTGGTAGATGTGCAGGTCCGACCCGCACACTCCGCTCGCCGTGACCCGCACGATCGCATCGTCGCGCTCGAGCAGCTGCGGTTCGGGCTTGTCGACCAGTTCGACGCGGCCCGGTGCCTGGAACGTGAGCGCACGCATGTCCGGTCTCCTACACGAGGGAGGGCGTCGTGGCCGTCTTGCGACGCGCGCGTGCCCTGGCGAGCTTGACGTATTCGGCGAGGCCCTCCGCGATCCCGTCCGCCACGGCGTCGATGTCGTCGAGCTTGTCGTAGTCGCCGATCAGCCCGAAGCCGACGCGCCCGTTGTAGGACATCGCCGCCACCGCGAGCGCGCGGTCGCCGGCCAGGAACGCGACGGGGAAGATCTGGTCGAGCTGGCGCCCGAGCAGGTAGAGCGGGACCTGCGGGCCCGGCACGTTCGTCACGAGCAGGTTGTAGGCGCGGGTTGAGAAGTTGAGCCGCGTCGACTGGGCGAGGATCGTCGGCGGCGCGAACTCCTGCGCACCGGCGATGATCTCGGCGCCGAGGGCCTGCTTGCTCTCCTTGAGTCCCGTCATCTCCTGCTGGACCAGGCGAAGCCGGGCGACCGGGTCCGGTACGTCGATGGGCAACGGCGCGACGAGCTGCGTCAGACGGTTGCCCAGCGAGCCGTGATCGACGTCCGAGCGGATCGAGACCGGGACCGCCGCGCGCAGCTCGACGCCTTCGGTCTTCAGGCCGCGTCCGTGCATCCAGCTGCGAAGCGCGCTCGCCGTGACCGCGAGCACGACGTCGTTCACGGTTCCGCCGAAGGCGTTCTTGACGGTCTTGAAGTCGTCCAGCTTCGTCGGCACGAACGCGACGCGGCGGTGTGAGCCGATCGGGACGTTGAGCGGTGAGGTCGGGGCGGGGCGCAGGATCGTCATCAGCGCCTCACCGAGGCCGCGCAGCCGGGTGCGGTCGGCGAGCGTCGCGAGCGCCTTGGCCGGCAGCGTCGCGACCTCGCGCGCGTTGCCCGAGACCGCGATCGCGGCGAGCTCGGCGGGCGACGGCTCGGGCTGGGGCACCCAGGCGTGGGGAGTGGGGTCCGGCTGCGCGTCGCGCGTGACGTCGAACAGCGCGGTGGCGATGTCGATGCCGCTCACGCCGTCGACGACCGCGTGGTGCGTCTTGGAGATCACGGCGAAGCGCCCGCCGGAGAGTCCCTCGACGAGCAGCAGCTCCCAGAGCGGCTTCGCGCGGTCGAGCCGCTCGGAGTAGATCCGCGCCACGAGTCTGCGCAGCAGCTCGTCGCTGCCGGGTGCGGGCAGCGAGGCGTGGCGAACGTGGTACTCGAGGTTGAAGCGAGGGTCATCGATCCAGCGCGGGCGCCCGATGCCGGCCGGCGGGTAGGCGAGCTTCTGGCGGTAGCGCGGCGCGCGGTCGAGCCGCGTGCGGATGTGCGAGAGGAAGTCCTCGAACGGGGGCGGGCTGCCGCGGAAGACGGCCACGCCGCCGATGTGCATGTGCGTCGCGGGGCCCTCCTGGAGCAGGAAGGCGGCGTCGAGCGCGCTGAGCGAGTCGAGGTGCTGCTGGGTCGCCATCGGAGCCGAGCAGGCTATCGGGGTGATGCCCCGGGGGCGCGGCGTGCACGGCTTGGGCCGCGGGTCCGCGCTGCCCTAAGCTCGCTGCTGACCTCGAAGAGGGAGCCCCGTCATGTCTGAGTCCTCAAGCCGGTCCAAGGCGGTCCTCGTCACCGGCTGCTCGTCCGGGATCGGCCGCGCGACCGCGGAGCGCCTGGCCGAGCGCGGCTGGACCGTCTACGCCACCGCGCGCCGTCCGGAGGCGATCGCCGACCTGGAAGAGGCGGGCTGCCGCCTGCTCCAGCTCGACGTGACAGACGAGGATTCGATGCGCGCCGCCGTGGCCGCCGTCGAGGCCGAGCACGGCGCTGTCGGGGCGCTCGTCAACAACGCCGGCTACAGCCAGTCGGGCGCGATCGAGACCGTCTCGATGGACGACGTGAGGCGGCAGTTCGAGACCAACGTCTTCGGGCTCGTGCGACTGACGCAGCTCGCGCTGCCGGCGATGCGCAGTCAGCGCTGGGGGAAGATCGTCAACGTCTCCTCGATGGGCGCCAACTTCACCTTCCCGGGCGGCGGCCTCTACCACGCGACGAAGTACGCGCTCGAGGCGATCAGCGACGCGCTGCGCTTCGAGGTGCGCGGCTTCGGAGTCGATGTCGTGATCGTGCAGCCGGGGATCATCCGAACGGGCTTCGGTGACGCTGCGATCGCGTCGATGGAGGGCGCCTCGGCTGATGCCGGGCCCTACGACGACTTCAACGAGAGCGTTGCCTCGGCCACTCGCGACGTCTACGAGAAGGGCCCGATGGCGAAGCTCGGAGGTGCCCCCGACGACGTCGCCAAGACGATCGAGCGGGCGATCAACAGCCGTCGCCCGAAGATCCGCTACCGCGTCACGCCGAGCGCGCACGTGCTCGTCACGCAGCGCGCGGTGATGACCGACGGGATGTGGGACGCCTTCCTGCGCACGCAGTTCCCGCAGCCCGGCAAGGAGTGACCGCGGGCCGTCAGACGCCGAGCGTCAGCTCGCCGCGCTCGACCGCGAGCAGGCTCTGCTTGCGATCCAGTCCGCCGGTGTAGCCGCCGAGCCCGCCTCCGCTGCGCACGACGCGGTGGCAGGGGACGACGATCGGCAGCGGGTTGGCGCCGAGCGCGTTGCCGGCGGCGCGAGATGCCGCGGCGTTGCCTGCGCGTTCGGCCACCTGGGCGTAGGTCGCGACCTCGCCGTAGGGGATTCGCCGGGCCGCGCCGAGCACGCGTCGCCCGAAACCGGCGACGAGCGACCAGTCGAGCGGCAGGTCGAAGTCGCGGCGCGCGCCGGCGAAGTACTCGTCGAGTTCGCGCGCTACGGGGTCGAGCTCCGCGCGCCGCTCGAGGATCCGCGGTGACAGCCGCCTCGCGAGCACGTCGAGGATCGCGTCGACGCCGCCGTTGAGGTCGTCGTAGGCGAGCCGCGCGAGGCCGCGGTCCGTCGTCGCCGCGACGAGCTTCCCGACCGGGCTGTCGAGCACTGCGTAGCGGATGTCGGCGGGGGCGCCGGCGGCGAAGCGCTCCGCGGCCGCTGTCGCTGCCGGACGGTCGAGTGCGGGCGGGGTCAGGGGGGTCTCGCACAGTCATCGCTCCAGTTCCTCTCTCAGTCGGGACAGGCCCTCACGGGCGGCCTGGCGTGAGGCCTCCTCGGAGCAGCCGAGCGCTGCTGCCACGTCACGGTGTGTCAGGTCGCCGGCGTAGCGCAGCAGCAGCACCGCTCGCTGGCGCGGCGGAAGTTCGCCGAACGCGATCCCACGTCTCGTCGCCGGCCGGCTCGGGCGCCGCGACGTGCTCGCGCGGCTCCGGCGGGCCGCCGACTGGGACCGGGCCCCGCGCGTGTGCGCGGTGATGATCGATCGCCTTGCGATGGGCGATCGTCAGCGCCCAGGAACGCAGATTGGCGGCGTCACGCAGCTTCGGGTAGGCCTTCATCGCGGCCAGGAACGTCTCCTGGAAGCAGTCGTCGGCGGCGTCGCGGCCGACGGAGGCGACCAGGAAGCGCCACACCGGGTCACGCTGCTCGTCGAGAAAGCGCTGAAAGGGCGGCGGGGTCATCTGTCAGTGGAACGCAGCGGAGGCGGCGCACGTGAGGTCGGCGGAGCGGCATCTATGCGCTGTCGTAGTCGTGGAAGCCGGCGCCGGCGGCGACGCCGAGCCGCCCCTCGAGCGTCAGGCGGCGCAGCAGCGGGGCGGCGCGGTAGGCGGGGTCGCCGCGCTCCACTCGCAGCGCGTCGAGCACCGCGATCACGTGATCGAGGCCGATCAGGTCGCCCCAGGCGAGCGGCCCGCGCGGGTGGTTGAGCCCGAGTTCCATTCCGGCGTCGATGTCGCGTGGGCTGCCGACCCCCTCGCCGGCGGCGAACGCGGCCTCGTTGACGAGCTGGCAGACGATGCCGTCCGAGCACGAGCCCGGGCGCGTCGCCGGACCACGCCGCGTGCAGCCCGAGCGAGGCGAAGAACTGCTCGCTGCGCTCCGCCGCCGCTGCGCTCGTCCCGGTCGAGCGCGTCAGCTCCACGAGGCCGCCGACGGCGAGCGGCGGAAGCGCATGGAAGCCGGCCGACGGTCCGCCGCCGTCGAGCGCCGCGAGCGAGCCGTCCGCGCAGAGCAGCGTGACGGGGCCGCCCTGGAGCGGGTCCTCGCCATGGGCTCCGCCGCAGTCGACGATCAGGAACGGCACCTCGCCCGACGCCTCGTCCGGCTCGCGCACGTCCCAGCCCGCGTCGAGCGCCAGCTCGCGCAGATTCGCCACGACCGTCAGGTCACCCCCGATCACCACGAGGCGCCCGTCGCCGCCGCCGGGCGCCGGTGCGGGCGGCTCGGCGGCGCGCACGATCTCGCCGCTCTCGTACTCGTACCAGCCGCGTCCGGTCTTGCGACCGTGGCGCCCGCTGGCGACCATCCGCGCGCTCAGCGGTGACGGTCGCCAGCGCGGCTCGCCGAAGCTCAGCTCGAAGAACGACCTGGACACCTCGAAACCGGTGTCGATGCCGACGAGGTCCTGAAGCTCGAAGGGGCCCATCCGGAACCCGCCGCCGAGGCGCACGATCCGGTCGACGGTCTCGACATCGGCGATCCGCTCCTGAACGACGCGCAGCGCCTCGAGACCGAACGGGCGCCCGCAGCGGTTGACGAGAAAGCCGGGGCCGTCGGCCGCATCGATCACATGCTTGCCCATGGCCTCGCCCGTGGCCCGCGCCGTCAGCAGCGCCGGCTCGCCGGTCTGAACCCCGGCGATGACCTCGACGAGCCGCATCACCGGCGCCGGGTTGAAGAAGTGCATGCCGACGAAGCGCGCGGGCGCGGGCACCATCGCCGCGAGCTGCGTGATCGGGATCGACGATGTGTTGGAGGCGATCACGCAGTCCTCGCCGACGACCGCTGCGAGACCCTCGAACAGGCCGCGCTTGAGCTCGATCAGCTCGGGCGCGGCCTCGATCACGAGATCACAGGGCGCGAGCGCTGCGAGGTCGTCGACGGCCTCGACCCTGCTCAGCGCGGCCTGCGCGTCGGCCTCGCTGATCCGTCCTCGTGCCTGTGCCTTCCCGAGACCGGCGGCGACCGCATCAGCGCCGCGCCTGCGCGGCTCCGGGAACGGGGTCGAACAGCAGTGTCCGTGCGCCCATCGCGCACGCGAGCTGCGCGATGCCCGCGCCCATCGTGCCCGCGCCGGCGACGCCGACGACGGACGGCAGCGCAGTCACGCCCGCACCGGCTCCGCTTCGACGACCATCGGCTTGAGCGCATCCGAGCCGGTGAGAAAGCGCCCGATGATGAGCTGCTGGATCTGCGACGTGCCCTCGTAGATCGTCGTCACGCGCGCGTCGCGGAAGTAGCGCTCGACCGGGTGGTCGGAGCTGTACCCGGCCCCGCCGTGGACCTGGATCGCCGTGTTCGCGCACCAGACCGCCGCCTCCGAGGCGTAGTACTTGGCGATCGACGTCTCCAGCGTGCTCCTGCGGCCGGCGTCCTTCACGCTCCCGGCCTTGTGGACGAGCATGCGCGCGGCCTCGGTGCGCACCTTCATGTCGGCGAGCATCGCCTGGACGAGCTGGAAGCCGGCGATCGGCCGGTCGAACTGGGTGCGCTCCTGCGCGTAGCGCACCGACTCGTCGAGCGCCGCCTGGCACAGACCCACGCAACCCGCGGCCACCGAGTAGCGACCCGAGTCGAGTGCCGACATCGCGACCTTGAAGCCGTCGCCGACGCCGCCCAGCATCGAGTCAGGGCCGGCGACGACGTCGTCCAGTGCGATCTCCGCAGTGTCCGAGGCCCACAGCCCCATCTTGCCCTCGATCGGGGACGGCTCAAAGCCCGGCTGGTCGGTCTCCACGATGAAGCAGGCGATCCCGCGGTGACCGAGCGAGGGATCGGTCTGGGCGAAGATCAAGGCAGAGGCGCGCGTAGTTGCCGAGCGAGATCCACATCTTGGCTCCGTTGATGCGCCAGCTTCCGTCGTCCTGCCGGGTTGCGCGCGTCTTCTGGTCGGCTGCGCCGGAACCGGCGCCCGGCTCGGTCAGGCCGAAGCAGCCCAGCCACTCGCCGGAGCACAGGAGCGGCAGGTAGCGCTGTTTCTGCTCTTCGCTTCCCCACTTGAGGATCGTCGAGCAGACGAGCGAGGTCTGCACGGAGACGACGGTGCGCATGCCCGAGCAGCCGCGCCCGATCTCCTCGCAGATCAGCCCGTAGGTGATGTAGTCGAGACCCGCGCCGCCGTACTCCCGCGGGACGATCGCGCCGAGGTAGCCCTGCGCCGCGATCTTCGCGACGAGCTCGGTGTCGAAGTGGTGGTTCTGCGAGTTCGGTCCCGCCAGCGGGACGATCTCGTTGTCGGTGAACTCACGCGCCGTCCGCTGGATCAGCTGCTGCTCGTCTGACAGATCGAAGTCCATCGGGCGAGCGTAGACGACCCGCCGCGTCCTCCGGAGTGAAGCTCAGCCCGTCGCGGCGGAGCCCAGCACGAGCGTCGCCTGACTCGACAGCACGCCCCCGTTGCCGTGGGCCAGCGCGATATCGCAGCCGTCCACCTGACGCTCGCCGCACTCGCCGCGCAGCTGGCGTACGGCCTCGACGATCGCGAGCAGCCCGTACATCCCGGGGTGGCAGTACGACAGCCCGCCGCCGTTCGTGTTCATCGGCAGAGCTCCGCCCGGGTCGGTTGCTCCCGACGCGACGAGCGGCCCGCCGTCGCCCTTGGCGCAGAAGCCGAGATCCTCGAGGAAGAGGATCGGCGTGATCGTGAATGCGTCGTAGAGCTGAACGCAGCCGACGTCGGCGGGCGACACGCCCGCCTGCGCGAACGCGGCGGTGCCGGAGCGGACGGCGGCGGTGGCCGTCAGGTCCGGCATCCCGGTGATGTGGCGGTGGGAGTGGGCCTCGCCGGCGCCGAGCACGAACACCGGCGGGCGGGCGAGACCGCGGGCACGCTCGGCAGAGGTGAGCACGACGGCGGCGCCGCCGTCGGTCACCAGGCAGCAGTCGCGCACCGTGAGCGGCTCGGCGACCATCCTCGACGCCAGGACATCCGCGATCGTCAGCGGGTCGCGTGACCAGGCGGCCGGGTTCAGCGCGGCCCAGCGCCGGGCGGAGACCGCCACCGCCGCAAGCTGCTCACGCGTCGTGCCGTACTCGTACATGTGCCTGGCGGCGGCGAGCGCGTACGCGGTCACGGGCATCGCGGGCCTGAACGGCGCCTCCCAGGGATCGAGCTCCTGGACCGAGGCGCTGCCGCGGCCGACGAGTCGCTGGGTGGATCCGTATGCGATCAGGGCCACTTCGCAGAGCCCGGCGTCGATCGCCCCGCGGGCATGGGCGACGTGGAACATGAACGACGATCCGCCGACGTTGGTCGCGTCTGTGTAGCGCGGCGCGATCCCGAGATCCTGGGCGAGATTGAGCGGCGCCATCGGCAGCTGCGTGGTCGCCGCGAACAGGCCGTCAACGTCGGCCGGCGTGAGGCCGGCGTCGTCGAGCGCGCGCAGCGAGGCCTGGGCCATCAGATCGACGGGGCGCGTTCCGGGCTCGGCGGCTCCGAGGTCCGACTCGGCCGCGCCGACGATCGCCGTGCGTGCGGGCGCGCTCATCGCGACCTGTCGCCGGCGGGAGCCGGACCCTGGTCGCCGGCGGGGACGCGCTCGAATACGGGCAGGCGCGCTCCCTCGGCGTCTGCCTCCGTGAAACGCACGCGAACGCGCATGCCGATGTGAATCTCGCCCGCAGCCAGTCCCTTCACGCGGCTCATCATGCGAAAGCCCTCGTCGAGCTCCACGATCACGATGCTGCGCGGCTCCGCGTCGCGTGCGTGCAGGGCAGTGGCCGCGTAGACCGTGCCGTTCCCCTCGCTCTCGCGCCAGGTCAGAGGGTCGCCGGTGAGCGGAGCGGCGAGCCGCGGCGGCCACAGTGCCGAGCCATCCGGCGTGACCTGATAGACAAGCCGGCCCTCGCGCCAGGCGGCGTCGACGAGCGCGGCGGGAAAGCGGTGCTCGTCGCCGGTCATACCGCTGCGACGCTATCGGACGTACGCTTAGGTGGTGGACCCGTTCGTCGCGATCATGATGGGGATCGTCGGCTTCATCCTCCTGGCCGTGATCCTGCTCGGCATCTTCTACCCCGGTTCCGGCGCAGAGCAGCTCGGATGGCACCCGACACGCTCTCCGGAGCTCGAGTACCAGAACGAGATCGACGACCTCGATCAGATGACGGAGGCGGTCAACAGGCGTCGTCGTGCGCGCGGCGCACCCGAGCTGTCGGAGGCCAGCGTTCGAGCAGAGGTCGACGAGGAGATGAAGCGCCAGCTCGAGAGCCGTGACGGCGCGCTCATCGAGGAGGACATCGCCCAGATGCTCGCCGCGAAGAATGCGCGCCGCGCAAAGAAGGGCCTGCCACCGCTCACGCGGGAGGACGTCGAGCGCGACGTGATGGGTTCTTGAGGGCGCTGATCGTCGGCGGCGGATGCCGCGGGCTCGACCTCGCGCGCAACCTGGCCGCGGACGGGCATGCGGTTCGCGTCGTGACTCGCAGCGAGGCCGGCCGCGCGGCGATCGAGGAGCGCGGCGCGGAGTGCTGGATCGGTGATCCGGACCGCGTCGGAACGCTGCGCTACGCACTGGAGAACGTGACGCTGCTGCTGTGGCTGCTCGGCACGGCCGCCGGCGATGACGGCGAGCGCGTCGCAGCGCTGCACGGCTCGAGACTGCGGATGATGCTCGAGAAGACGACCGACACGACCGTGCGGGGGGTCGTCTACGAGGCCGCCGGGACGCTGCCGCCCGACGTGCTTGCGCAGGGAGTGGAGGAGATGCACTTCGCGCAGCGCACCAACGAGATTCCGTTCGCGCTCCTGACCTCCGACCCGCGCGGCGACCGCGCCACGTGGCTCGCCGACGCCGCTGCCGCGATCGACGGACTGCTCGCGGGGCCGCGCCGCGTCGCGCTCGCCTGAGGCGGACCGGCGCGACGGCCGAAGCGCTCAGGCCAGCCCGGCGCGCTCGACCCGTTCGAACAGGTCGGTGAGGATCCGCGCCGTGGCGCCCCACACGAGGTTGTCGCCGACGGCGTACGTGTCGGTGCGAAAGGGGACGCCGCGGCGCAGCAGTCGGCGGCGGCCGTAGCCCACGCGCAGGTCGTTCAGCGACAGCTCGAGGACCTCGGCGACTTCGACGTCCGACGGCTCCCAGCGGTGACCGGGCTCGATCATCCCGACGAACGGGTAGACGGAGTAGTTCGTGGCGATCGTCGGCGTCGGCTGCAGTGCCCCGATCAGCTCCACCGCGTCCGGCGGCAGGCCGATCTCCTCGTGCGCCTCGCGCAGCGCGGTCGTGCGCAGGTCCGGCTCGTCGTCGTCCTGGCGCCCGCCGGGGAACGAGATCTCGCCGGCGTGGCGGCGCAGGTCCTCACGGCGCCTGGTCAGCACGACGTGGAGTCCCCGGTCGCCCGTGAACAGCGGCACGAGGACGGCCGCGTCGTGGCGGCCATGGACGTCCAGCGCCGCCGCCGCCTCGGAGTCGAGCAGCAGCGGCCGCAGCGCGGCCGTCAGGTCAGCTCGTGAGCGCGACGCGCTCGACACGCTCGTCGAACATGACCTCGCCCTCGAGCGTGCGGTGCACCGGGCACTTCGCCGCGATCGTGCGGAGCCGGTCGACCTGCTCGTCGGTCAGGCCCTCCGGGAGCTTGAGAACGAGCGAGAAGCGCGTCGGGCAGCCGCGCTCGGCGGGCGCGTACTCGCAGTCGATCTCCACGCCGCCGATGTCCCAGCCCTTGCGGGCGGCGTACATCTCCATCGTCACCGCGGTGCAGGCGGCGAGGCTGCCGGCGAGCATCTCCTGCGGGCTCGGGCCTTCGTCGGTGCCGCCGATGTCGGCCGGCTCGTCGGAGACGAGCTCGTGGTGGCGGATCTTGAGTGTGTGGCGGAATCCGTCCGCGCGTGTGGCAGTTGCCTTCATGGTGCCCCGAATTATGACAGCGGGTTGAAAAGGAGTCCCGTAGGTACCTTAGGAGTGAAGAACGTCGACTTGGGCGGCATGTTGACGCCCGCTGCGGCGATCTCGCGGATCTGGCTGACGGGCGTGCCGCGCAGGAAGAACGCCGCGTCGTACTGGCCGGACGTCACCAGCTCCAGGGCTTCGTCGTCGCTGCGCGAGTAGCCCAGGCCGCGGAAGTGCGAGATGTCGTCCTCCGTCAAGCCGAGCGGGCCGGTCAGGATCAGCGCCTCGAGCACCGCGGTGTCGAGCCGGCGGTACGGCTCGGGGAAGTCGGCGAGCGCTTCTGCGGCGGTCGCCTGGTCCCTGAGCGTCACGCGAAACGGCTGCTTGTGGTGCGCGTCGATGTAGCCCATCGAGAGCGGGCCGTTTCCGTCGGGTGGCGGCAGTTCGTCCGTGCTCGCAAGCGGCTCGACGACGAACAGGGCGCGGAGCGTGTCGCGCAGAGCCTGCTGGCGTGCCTCGTCGTCACCGAGCCCGGAGATCAGGCGGTGCGTGGGGAACACGGTCAGGCCCGGATCCTCGAGCGCGACGAGGTGCATCAGGACGTAGCGGTGCTCACCTTCGCCGCCGATCTCGTCGGCGTAGACGCGCGCGGTCTCGTAGCGGTGATGCCCGTCGGCGATCAGCAGTTCGGCGGGGTCGAGCGCCTCGTGAACCGCGTCGAGGGCCGTGCTGTCCGCGATGCGCCAGAGCCGGTTGGCCGTGCCGCTCTCGTCGGTCTGCGTGGCGTAGGGCTCCGACTCCGTGTGCGGTGCCAGCGCGCTCCAGGCGGCGCCCGCCGGGTCGGAGTAGAGCGAGAAGATCGGCGAGAGGTTTGTGCGGGCGGCGCGCGTGAGTCGCAGCCGGTCCTCCTTCGGGCCGGGATGCGTGCGCTCGTGCGGGCGGATCCGCCCGGGGCCGTAGTCCTCGACCCGGACGCGCGCGAGGAAGCCGTTGCGCGTGCGTGTCCGTCCGTCGGGACCGACGTAGGTCTGGGTCAGCGCCCACAGCGCGGGCTCGTCGTCGCGCACCACGGCGCCGTCTGCTCGCCAGTGGTCGAGCAGCGCGGCAGCGTTCGCGTAGGGGTCGCCGCCCGGCTGCGCGGCCTCAGGAAGGTCGATGCCCACGACGTTGTACGGCGAGCGAGCGGCCAGGGCGGCGCGCTGCTCGGGATCGATCACGTCGTAGGGCGGTGAGCAGACGGCGTCGAGCGATCCGACGACGTCGAGGTCGTAGTGCAGGGCGCGGAGCGGTTGGACGTCGGCCATGCGCGATCAAGGTAGCGGTGGCCCGTACCATGCGTGCGCATCGGGGCGTAGCTCAGCCTGGTAGAGCGCCGCGTTTGGGACGCGGAGGTTTCGTCGGTTCGAATCCGGCCGCCCCGATCATCGCCGCCGGCGAGTGCCCTATTGGACGTTGAAGTCCTTGTACATGCCCGCCTGGTAGTGGCCGGGCAGCGCGCAGATCAGCGCGTAGTGGCCCGCCGCCATGTCGAGCTTCAGCGACGAGGAGGCCCCGGGCTTGAGGTCCTCCGGCCCGATCTCGCCGATCGACCCGCTCTCGTCCACCTCGCCGTCCTTGACCGGGAGGTCGGCTGCCGGAGTGTCGGTCTTGATCACGACCATCTCGTGATCGACCTTGCCGACGTTCTCGGCGTTGAAGGTGACCGTCCCGGCCGGTGCGGTGTCCGATGTGAGGACGAACTTCATCTCGCTTGCCTCGACGCCCACTGTGCCACCTGCCGCAGCGTCGGTCGCCTGCGTGGTGGTCGTTGCGGCGGTCGTGCCGTTGGTGTCGTTGTCATCACCGCCGCAGCCCGCGGCGGCGACGATGATGACTGCCGCGGCGGAAGCGGCGAAAAGGCTGCGCAAACGATTCTGACTCATGTCCACTCCTGCTCGGGGATTCACGGCCGCGCATGTCGGCGCCCGTGAGTGCGAACGAACCTACGTGGCCCGCGGTGCGAACGAAAGCGGGAAAACCACCCAGCGAACGCGGAGAACCCGCAGGCGTCGCGGCGGGTGGCCGAGGCGGTTTGGCGGGCACCGGCGCGCCGGCGGCGGGACTCAGCCGGGCTCGTTGCTGACAGGCTCAGCCGCGTCGCCGGACGCGTGTTCATACGCGCGGGGCCTGACGGTTATCGCCACGAGCGCGACGTCGTCGGCGAGCGTGCCCCCGCTGTCTCTGCGTGCCTGCTCGACCAGCGCCCAGAGAGCGTCGGAGTCGAGGATCGAGGGGTCGGGCAGCGTTGCGATCCAGGACTCCAGTTCGCCGCCGCCGACGGCGAGATGGCGGCTGCCGATGCTCCCCTCGACGAGGCCGTCCGTATAGAGCAGCATCGACCACGGGCCGCCGGGTGACACGTCGGTGACGGGCCAGGTCGCGTGGTCCATGACTCCGAGCAGCGGACCGTGGTCGGCTTCGGCGGGGTGCGCGGCGCCGTCGCTGAGCATGATCATCGGCGGGGGGTGGCCGGCCAAGCAGAGTGTGACCCTCGTGCGGTCCGCCGACACCAGCGCGAAGACGGCGGAGGCGAAGGCATCCGGCTGCCGGCGCTCCGCCAGGACCGCACGGTCGAGCGCCGCCATCATGTCGCCGGGGTCGGTGCCCGAGAGGGTCAGCGCGCGCCACCCGGCTCGCAGCGCCGCTCCCAGCGCGGCTGCGTCGGGGCCGTGACCGACGACGTCCCCGACGACCACCGCGACGCGGCCGTCTTCCAGTTCGACGGCGTCGTGGAAGTCCCCGCCGATCAGCATGCCGTCCTCACCCGGGCGGTAGAGGCTGTTGACCGCGATGTCGCTCGCCTTGAGCTTCACTCGCGGGAGGAGCTGAGCCTGAAGGCGTTCGTTCAGCTTCTCGCGCGCCGACCGGGTCGCGTTTCTCGCGAGCGCGACGGCCAGCGCGATCAGTGCGCTTGTGAACAGCAGCGCGAGGGCGATGACCAGGCCGCGGATGCGGCCGATGTCACTGAAGGCCTCGTCGGTTCGGATATCACTGCGCACGGCCCAGCCGGTGTTGCGCACCGGTGCGAACGCGGAGATGACCTCGTTGCCGTTGACGGTCTCCTCGCGGATCGACTGCCTGCCCTTGAGAGCCGCGGCGACGGACGGGTTGGCCTTGCGGCTGGAGAGATCCTCGCCGGTGACGCCCGATCCGGCGACGATCACGCCGCTCTGGTCCATCACCGTGACGGACGTTCCCTCCTCGCGGGCGAACGTGTCGACGAAGCGCTGCGTCTCGCCGCGCTCGACGGCGACGAGGATCCCCTCGACCCTGGCAGGGGTGCGCACGAGCGCGGCGACCGCCACGACGCGCTGACCGCCCAGTTGCTCGGACTTGTAGGCCTTGGACACGTAGGGGGAGCCGATGTTCGTGACGCCCTGATACCAATCGCGGAAGGCGAAGTTCTCGCCGATGGTGGCCGGATCGGAGGGCGAGATCCGGAGCACGTTTCCCTCGCGGTCAACGAAGAACGCGACGACGATCCCGTCACGCTGCTTGAGTTCCGCGAGCACGCGGGCCACGCGCGGTTCGTCCTGCTCCGACAACCGGCCGCCCTCGGTGCTCACGCCCTCGAGGTGAACGGCGAGCGAGCTGACGAGGTCACCCAGCCGTCGCGACTGCTCCTCGAGCAGACGCGCGCTGAGCTGCGCAGTGTCGGCTGAGCGGGCGCGCGCCTGATCTCGCAGGGCGCGTCCGGACAGCAGGACGACGGTGATCGTGATTGCCGCGATGACCAGCACGCCGAGCGCGGCGACGACGCCGGCGCGGCGCGCGTACGACAGGTTCCGGAGACGCGCGATCAACGCGACCAGACTAATGGCGAGTCGTGGCCGAGCGTCGCATTGACCCTCGCAGCCGCAGAGCGTTGTCGGCGGCGCTTGGCGGTTCCCGATACCCCTGCCGGGTACGCTAACCTGGCTCGATGAGCACGATTGAGAGCCCCGGCTACAGCGCCGAGAAGGAGCGCCTGATCAAGCGTCTGGCGCGCGTCGAGGGACAGGTGCGCGGCATCGCGCGGATGGTCGAGGACGAGCGCTACTGCATCGACGTGCTGACGCAGATCTCGGCGGTTCAGGCGGCACTCGACAAGGTCGCTCTCGGGCTGCTCGACGAACACACCAGACACTGCGTCGTCGGCGCACAGGATGCGGCTCTGCGCGACGAGCGCACGGAAGAGCTGCTGGCCGCCATCGCGCGGCTCATGCGCCGCGGCTGACATCGCGCGCCACGCCGCCGCACGCGCCAGACTGTGTCCCAGACCAGCCCCCGTAGCTCAGTTGGATAGAGCGGCGGACTTCTAATCCGCAGGTCCCAGGTTCGAATCCTGGCGGGGGCGTTCCTCTCCGAACGATTAGGCTCGACTGCGTGACCACCCCGGTCCTCTGGCACATCCGCATCTCGCACTTCAACGAGAAGGTCCGCTGGGCGCTCGACCACAAGCGCGTGCGGCACATTCGCAGGGCGCCGCTGCCCGGGCTTCACCCGGTCGTCGCGCAGTTCGTCAGCGGCAGCCGCACCCTGCCCGTATTGGTCGTCGACGGTGAGGCGTTCTCGGACTCGACGCGGATCATCGCCGAGATCGAGCGCCGCTGGCCGGATCCGCCGCTCTACCCCGAGGACCCCGAGGACCGAGCTCGTGCGCTCGCGCTCGAGGATCGCTTCGACGAACGCCTCGGTCCCGAGATCCGCCGCCTGCTGTTCCTGCTGCTGTTCTCGGACGCCGCGCTCAGCGGGAAGGTCCTGATCGGCCCCGACGACGAGCGCCGCGCACGCTTCATGAGCGCCGCCTTCGCGGGCGCACGCCCGTTCGTCGCCGGCTACTACGGCGTCAGCGAGGGCCGGGCGGAGGACGCGCGCGCCGCGGTCGAGGCCGCCCTCGACGGCGTTCAGCAGGAGGTGGGTCCGAGCGGCTACCTGGTGGGCGACGACTTCACGGTCGCCGACCTGACGGCGGCCTCGCTGCTCGCGCCGATCGTGCGGCCGCCGCAGTTCGCGGGCCGTGCCGAGCGCTTCACGCCGGAGGCGCAGGAGCTGGCGGATGCGCTCGCGACCCATCCGACGTTCGAGTGGGTCACCGAGATGTTCGCGCGCCACCGCGGCTCGGCACTCAGGCGAGTGCCCGCGCGCTGAGCGGGGACGCTCCGCGCCCGCGGATAGGGTCAACGCGTGCTGGCGGGGGAGAAGACGCTGACCATCGATGCTCCGGCCGGCGTCGTCCTCAGCGCGGTCGCGGACATCGAGAGCTACGCCGAGTGGCACCCCTTCTTCCTCAGCGTCAGTCCGACCGGGCGCGACGGCGACGGGCGTGTGGTCGCGGCGCGCTGCAGGCACAACGCGAGCGTCACCACGCTCAGCACCGAGCTCGCGTTCGACTACGCGGCCAACAGCGTCGCCGCGCGCCGAACGGGGGGTGACATGAACGCGCTCGACGGCGCGTTCGACGTCGACGAACGTGACGGTGTCAGCGTCGTGACGCACCGTCTCCGCGTCGATCCCGGGTTCAGGCTCGGGATGCTGTTGCGAGGCCCCGTCGAGGAGCGCGTGCGCGTGCGCGTGCTCGACGGCGCGCTCGACGGGTTGGCGGAGTTCGTCGCGACAGCCCGTGCGTAGGCTCGACGGGCGACGAGCGATGACGGCAGCGAGGCGCGTACACTGAACAGCGCGCGGTGGGCGTAGCTCAGCTGGTAGAGCTCCTGGTTGTGGTCCAGGCGGTCGCGGGTTCGAGTCCCGTCGCTCACCCCTCAGGAACGCGTGGTCAGGCGCGCGCGATAATCACCGGATGCGCCCGGAGATCCGCTACGCGAGGAATGGCGAGGTCAGCCTTGCGTGGACGTCCGTCGGCACCGGGCCCGTCGACATGCTGGTCGTGCTCGGCGGCCTCTCGCACATCGAGCATCTGTGGGACGAGCCCGGGCTGTCGCGCTTCTTCGAGAAGTTCGGCCGCTTCGCGCGGGTGATCCTGATGGACCGGCGGGGGGTCGGCCTGTCCGACCCCATCACGGGCACCCTGACGCTCGATCAGGAGTGCGACGACATCGACGCGGTGCTCGACGCGGCGGACAGCAGGCGCCTCGTCGTCTACGCGTACGGGTGGGGAGGCCCGCCGGCGATCCGCTACACGGTCACGCGCCCGGATCGCGTCCGCGCACTGGTCCTCTACGCGGCTGTCGCATCGGGCGTCGCGGCGCTCGAGGACTTCGGGATCGAGCGGGTCGCCGACCAGATCGAGGACGACATCGAAGCCACGCTGTCGACGTGGGGCACCGGCGATGCGATCGCTCAGGTCGCTCCGTCGCGCGTCGACGATGTCCGCCTGCGCGCTTGGTTCGGTCGCCTGGCTCGCCTGTCGCAGAGCCCGGGCGCGATGCGCTCGCTGTGGCGCAGCACCGCCTACTACGACGTTCGCGAGGACCTGCAGTCGATCCGCGTTCCGACGCTGCTGCTGCACCGGACAGGCGACCTGGCGGTTGACGTGGGCCACTCGCGCTCGATGGCCGAACAGATCCCCGGCGCGCGCTTCGTCGAGCTGGAGGGCGTCGACAACCTGCCGAGCGTCGGTGACTCCGATGCGCTGATCGCCGAGGTCGAGGAGTTCCTCACGGGAATGCGCAGGCGGCACGACCGACCGCGCGCTGCTGACCGTCCTGTTCACCGACATCGTCGGTTCGACCGACCATGCGGCGCGGCTCGGGGACGCCGAGTGGAGCGACCTGCTCGCCGCGCACGACGCGGCGGTCCGCCACGAGGTCGACCGCTACGACGGGCGTGAGGTGAAGACGATCGGCGACAGCTTCCTGATCGTGTTCTCCGGTGCCCCCTCGCTGGCCCACCGCTGCGCGCTCGCGATCGTCCAGTCGGTCGGCGAGCTCGACCTCGAGCTGCGCGTCGGCATCCACACGGGCGAATGTGAGCTGCTCGGCGACGACGTCGGCGGCATGGCTGTCCACATCGCCTCACGCGTGGCGAAGATCGCCGGCCCCGGTGAGGTCGTCGCCTCGGGCACCGCGTTCGGCACCGTCGTCGGGTCGGGCCTCGAGTTCGGCGAGCTGGGCATGCACGAGCTGCGCGGCGTTCCCGGGCGCTGGCCGGTCATGCGCCTGCTGCGCTGATCGTCCCGCGCCCCGCTCACGATCCGCCGAGGCGTCGCCGCACGCGCCCGCGGGCCTCGTGTGCGAGCAGCGCCGCAAGGTCGGCGAGGGCGCCGTAGAGGTGGCCGAGCGGCCCGGTCACGAGCCACGCGCGGGCGCGCGTCAAGGGCCGCAGCCTGCGGGCGGTGCTCACCGGCCTGACGCTATCGTCCGATCGATGTCCGCCGCTGTCAGCACCACCGTCACGGAGCTACCCGAATCGCGCGTGCGCGTGGAGGCCAAGGTCTCGCCCGACGAGATCGAGCGTCGCATCGAGGAGGCCGCGCGGAGCCTCGCGCGTGACATGAAGCTGCCCGGGTTTCGCAAGGGCAAGGTGCCTCCGCAGGTCGTGCTTCAGCGCCTCGGACGCGAGGTGGTCGTCGACGAGGCGATCCGCGGCTCGATCGGTCGCTGGTATGTCGGCGCGCTCGACGTCTCGAACATCCATCCGGTCGGCGACCCGGACATCTCGCTCGGCGAGGGAGGGCCGCCGCCGGCCGGGGAGCCGCTGGAGTTCAGCTTCGAGATCGGCGTTCGCCCGGTCGCCACGCTCGGCACCTACAAGGGCCTGGAGGTCGCGCGCCGCGAGCCGGCCGCGGACCCCGAGGCGGTGGACGCGGAGCTCGAGCAGCTCCGCGAGCGGATGTCGAGCCTGGAGACCGTCGAGGAGGCCGCCCTGGAGAGCGACTTCGTCGTCATGGACTACGTCGGGTCGCTGGCCGGCGAGGACACGCCCTTCGACGGAGGGACCGGCAGCGATCAGCTCATCGAGCTGGGCAGCGGCCGCCTGATCCCGGGCTTCGAGGAGCAGCTGACCGGAGTCGCCGCCGGAGATGAGCGCACGGTGACGCTCACCTTCCCCGAGGAGTACGGCGCCGAGCATCTGGCCGGTCGCGACGCCGTGTTCGCAGTCAGCGTCAAGGAGGTCCGGCGCCGCGTGCTGCCCGACCTGGGCGATGACTTCGCCTCCGACGCAGCCGGCTTCGACACGCTCGACGAGCTGCGCGAGGACATCGCCGAGCGCGCCAGGGAACTCGACGAGCGCCGCGTCGACGGCGAATACCGCGAGGCGGTCCTCGACGCGGCCGTCGAGCAGGCGACCGTCACCGTCCCCGATGCGCTCATCGAGGCGCGCGGGCGCGAGTTGCTCCAGCGGATGCTCCACCAGCTCGAGCACCAGGGCATCTCGCCTCAGATGTACCTGCAGATCTCCGGCAAGACCGAGGAGGAGATGCTCGAGGAGGGCCGCGGCGACGCCGAGCAGACGCTGAAGCGTGAGGCGGTGCTCGCCGCCGTGGCGGAGGCTGAGCAGCTCGAGCCCACCGACGGCGACGTGCTCGACGCGCTCCAGGCGTCAGCGGTCCAGGAGAAGACGACGCCCGAGAAGCTGCGGCGGCGACTTGAGAAGGCGGGCCGGCTCGACGATCTGCTCGACGACCTGCGCCAGCGCGCGGCCGTCGACCTGCTCGCCGAGCACGCCACGGCGATACCCGCCGAGCCCGCCCCGGCGACCGACTAGAGCCCGCTCAGCCATCCGTCCAGCGGAGCCCTGCGGCAGCCGCAGGGCTCCTACAACACCCCATGAAACGGGGTGAGAACCGTTGCTAGGCTCTGCCGCGATCGTCCAGCAGCACTTCTTGCCGCCTGAAGGATTCGCGCCCGCTGACCGAAATAGAGCGAGGACCATGAGCCCCCTTGTCCCAATGGTTGTGGAGCAGACGTCACGCGGTGAGCGTGCGTTCGACATCTACAGCCGCCTGCTGAACGAGCGGATCATCTTCCTCGGCACGCCCGTGGACGATCAGATCGCCAACCTGATCGTGGCGCAGCTTCTGCACCTCGAGTCGCAGGACCCGGACAAGGACATCTCGGTCTACGTCAACTCGCCGGGCGGGTCGGTCTATGCCGGCCTGGCGATCTACGACACGATGCAGTTCATCAAGCCGGAGGTCCAGACGATCTGCGTCGGGATCGCGATGTCGATGGGAGCGCTGCTGCTGGCCGGTGGCGCGAAGGGCAAGCGGATGGCGCTGCCCAACGCGAAGATCCTGATCCATCAGGTCAGCTCCGGCTTCCAGGGTCAGGCGACGGACATCGAGATCCACGCGCGCGAGATCATCGACGTGCGCCAGCGACTGGACAAGATCCTCGCCAAGCACACCGGCCAGGACTACGACAAGGTCCGCACGGACACAGAGCGCGACTACTTCATGTCCGCCGAAGAGGCGCAGGAGTACGGAATCATCGACCGCGTGATCGCGAGCCACTGAGGACCGCGAGCGCGGGCGTACTGGGAGAGAGATGGCCCGTCCTACAGACTCAAACGAGCAGCTGCTCTGCTCCTTCTGCGGCAAGTCGCAGCGCCAGGTCAAGAAGCTGATCGCCGGCCCCGGCGTCTACATCTGCGACGAGTGCATCGATCTCTGCAACGAGATCATCGACGAGGAGCTGACGGCGCCGCCGTCGTTCGACCTCGAGAGCCTGCCGCGCCCGCGCGAGATCTACGGCGTGCTCGACGAGTACGTAGTGGGCCAGGAGGCCGCCAAGCGTGCCCTCTCCGTCGCGGTCTACAACCACTACAAGCGCGTTCAGATCGCCCAGTCCGACGACGCGGACATCGAGCTGCAGAAGTCGAACATCCTGCTGCTCGGCCCGACCGGCTGCGGCAAGACGCTGCTCGCGCAGACGCTCGCGCGGATCCTCAACGTCCCGTTCGCGATCGCCGACGCGACCGCGCTCACCGAGGCCGGCTACGTCGGCGAGGACGTCGAGAACATCCTGCTCAAGCTGATCCAGGCGGCCGACTACGACGTCAAGAAGGCCGAGACCGGGATCATCTACATCGACGAGGTCGACAAGATCGCGCGCAAGGCCGACAACCCGTCGATCACGCGCGACGTCTCGGGCGAGGGCGTGCAGCAGGCGCTGCTGAAGATCCTCGAGGGCACCTCCGCGAGCGTTCCGCCGCAGGGCGGTCGCAAGCACCCCCACCAGGAGTTCCTGACGATCGACACGACCAACGTGCTGTTCATCTGCGGCGGCGCGTTCGCGAACCTCGACAAGGTCATCGACCGCCGCATCGGCCAGAAGGGCATCGGCTTCGCGGCGGCGATCGAGTCCAAGACCGAGCGCGACATGGGCCGGATCTTCGAGGAGTGCCTGCCGGAGGACCTCGTCAACTACGGCCTGATCCCCGAGTTCATCGGACGGCTGCCGGTGATGAGCGCGGTGCACCAGCTGACTCGCGATGACCTGATCTCGATCCTCACCGAGCCGCGCAACGCGCTGACCAAGCAGTTCCAGAAGTTCTTCGCGTTCGACGGCATCGACCTGGTCTTCTCGGACGACTCGCTGATCTCCGTGGCCGACAAGGCGCTCGAGCGTGAGACCGGCGCGCGCGGCCTGCGCTCGATCCTCGAGGAGATCCTGCTCGAGGTCTCGTTCGAGCTGCCCTCGCGGCGCGACGTCAAGAAGTGCGTCGTCACGCGTGAGACCGTCGAGAGCGGCCTCCCGCCGACGCTCGTCACCGAGGCCGTCGCGGACGAGGACGAGGACGCATCCAGCAGCAGCGCGAGGATCCTCGTCGGGGGAGCGGGGTCAGACACGGCGCGCGCCACGCAGCCATGCGCTCTGCTGATGGAGGTCATCGAGCACCGCGAGGCGCTCGGCGGCACTTCGGCGGAGGTGTTCGCGCACCAGGCTTGCGTCAACGGCGTTGCCCCATGTGGGGGCGAGGAGCTGCAGACGGTGGCCGGTCGCCGTCAGCGCCCGCTCCAGCGTTCGCACCGTCGGGTTGGCGCCGGGGCGTTCCAGCGCGGCGATGCTCGGTTGTGACACGCCGAGCCGCTCGGCGAGAGCGGCCTGGGTGAGCCCGGCGTTGACACGGGCCTCGCGGAGCAGCGCAGACGGATTCACGCTTCCGAAGTATAGAGTAAACACGATATAGAGCAGAATTGATCGGGCCACCGATGCCGCGCGTGATGGCGTCTGCGGCGGGTACGGTGCGGTGATGATCCGACGCCTGCGCGCTGTCCCGTGGATCCTCGTTCTGGCCGCCGTCCGCGTGATGTGGGAGCACTGGCAGCGGGTCGACGAGAGGGATCGCGCGCACGCGACGAAGATCCTGGCCGACTCGAAGGGCATGCCGCACCGGATGAGCGACAGACAGCGCCGGGACCTCGTCGCGATCGCCCGGAGCCTGGATCACATCGGTCTCGGGCGTGACCTCGCCGACGCGGCCTCGCCGGTCAGGGTCCCGGGGCTGCGGAGCAGGCGGGGCGCCTGAGGCAGCCCCGGGCGCAGCGCCGGGGCCTGCACCGGCCCCTGCCTACACCCTCGCCTCCATCCGCTAGGTTGCCCGCGACGTGGGTAGCAGACGCAGATCAGGCAGAAGGCCCCGGCCCGCCGGTTCGCCCAAGCCTGCGGGCAAGCAGCAGCCTGCAAGGAAGCCGGTCGCTCCGGAGTCGGCTCCCGTCAAGGCTGCGCAGGTGTGGCTGGCCGAGAGTGCCGAGTCAGCGCGCGGCTTGAACAACTTCGACGTCCTGAGGCTGCTCGCGGCCCTGCTGGTGGTGTTCGGACACTCGTTCCTCGTTGTCGGGATCGAGCCGCCGATCCTCACCGGCACCGCGTTCATGGACTGGGGGAATCTCGGACTGCTGATCTTCTTCGCGATCAGTGGCTTCCTCGTCTCGCGAAGTTGGGTAACAGACCCGCACGTGGTCGCGTTTGCGGTCAAGCGGTTCCTGCGCATCATCCCCGCGCTCGTCGTGGGACTGCTGGTCACCGCGATCGTCCTGGGGCCGCTCGTGACGAGCGCGTCGCTGTCCAAGTACCTCCTGGACCCGTTCACAAAGGCCTACGTGCTCAACAACTCGGTCATGTGGACGGCGCAGACGCTGCCGGGTGTGTTCACCGAGAATCCGCTGAAGGTGGTCAACCTTCCGCTGTGGACACTGGCGCCCGAGGTGAAGGCGTACTTCCTGGTGGGCATCCTCGGGGTGTTGGGCCTGTACCGGCGCTGGTCGGGACTGCTGGTCGTCGCCGCAGGTGTCTTCTTCGCGCTGCTCCTGATCGTGCCGCTGAGGAACGCGATACCGCTCGGTGATCGCAGCGTCGCGACGATGTGGAACATCCAGGCCACTGCGAAGGACATCGAAGCCGTGAGTCGCGGCGGGGCCTTCCCCTACGCCCAGTTGTTCGCAGCGTTCTTCCTGTCGGCCTCGCTCTTCACGCTCAGGCGCTGGATCCCGTTGCGCTGGGATCTGTTTGGCCTGGGCGTCGTGATCGTGGCGGCGGTCTCGCTCGTCGACGCCCACAGCGGGCGCATCGCTGCGACCGTGCTGGTCCCGTACTTCGTGCTCGTGCTCGCCTATCGCACGCATGAGCGAATCTCGCTGCCTGCCCGCTTCGGGGACTACTCATACGGGATCTACATCTTCGCCTTCCCGATCCAGCAGGCGATCGTCCAGTGGCTCGAGCCCACGAGCGGGTGGGTCGTGCTGATGATCACTCTGCCGATCGTCGGCGCCCTGGCGGCTGCGTCGTGGCGCTTCGTTGAGTCGCCTGCGCTGACTCTCAACAAGCCCGAGACCGCTGCCACGGGCTGAGTGCCTGACCGGCACGGCCGGCCGGCGGTCAGTGGCCAGCGTCAACCAGCGCACGTGATGGTGTCTGCGGCGGGTACGGTGCAGCCATGATCCGACGTCTTCGCGCTGTCCCGTGGATCCTCGTTCTGGCCGCCATCCGCGTGATGTGGGAGCACTGGCAGCGGATCGACGAGAACGATCGCGCGCACGCGACGAAGATCCTGGCCGACTCGAAGGGCATGCCGCATCGGATGAGCGACAGGCAGCGCCGGGACCTCGTCGCGATCGCTCGGAGCCTGGATCACATCGGCTTCGGGCGTGACCTCGCCGACGCAGCCTCGCCGGTCAGAGTCCCGGGGCTGCGGAGCGCGAAGCCGGCCAGGAAATAGCCGGCGCGGGCGCGGAACGTACACTGCGCGCCCGTGTCGGACGTCACCGCAAAGACCCGTTACGAGCCCTCCGAGGCCGAGCCTCGGATAATGAAGCGCTGGCTCGACGCGGGGATCTTCCCTGCTGAGCCGCAGGGCGTCGCGTCCGAGAACTTCTCGATCGCGATACCGCCGCCGAACGTCACCGGCGCGCTGCACATGGGGCACGCCCTGAACGGCGCGATCCAGGACACGCTGATCCGCTGCCACCGCATGCGCGGGCAGCGGTCGGAGTGGATCCTGGGCACCGACCACGCGGGGATCGCCACCCAGAAGCAGGTCGAGCGGCGACTGATCGAGCAGGGCACCTCGCGTGAGCAGATCGGCCGCGATGCCTTCATCGAGAAGGTCTGGGAGTGGCGCTCGCAGTACGGCGGCACGATCATCGAGCAGTTCAAGCGCCTGGGCGCCTCCTGCGACTACGAGCGCGAGCGATTCACGCTCGATGACGGTTACGTGCGCGCCGTCGTCAAGGTCTTCTGCGACCTATACGCGGACGGCCTGATCTACCGCGACCACTACCTCGTCAACTGGGACCCCGGCAGTCGCTCGGCGATCTCCGACCTCGAGGTCGAGGACCGCGAGGTGACGGACACGCTCTACTCGATCGCCTATCCGCTCAAGGACGGCGACGGCGAGGTCGTGGTCGCCACGGTCCGGCCCGAGACGATGCTCGCCGACACAGCGGTCGCGGTGAACCCCGGCGACGAGCGCTATTCGCACCTGGTCGGGCGGACCGCCGTGCTCCCGCTGGTCGGCCGCGAGCTCCAGATCATCGCCGACGACTACGTCAAGACCGACTTCGGCACCGGCTGCCTGAAGATCACGCCCGGCCACGACCCGAACGACTTCGAGATCGGCCGGCGGCACGGTCTCGCCGAGGTCACGGTGATCGGCGAGGACGGCCGCATGAGCGCCGAGGCCGGTCAGTACGCGGGGCTGACGGTGGCAGAGGCACGTGAGCGCGTCGTCGCTGCGCTGGCCGAGCAGGGCCTTGTCCGCGCGCAGGAGCCATACCTGCACACGGTGCCGTTCTCACATCGCTCAGGGGAGCGGATCGAGCCGCTGATCTCGCTTCAGTGGTTCATGCGCATGGAGGAGCTCGCCGGGCCGGCGATCGACGTCGTGCGCCAAGGCCGCGTGCGAATCCATCCTGAGAGTCAGAGCCGGCGCTACCTCGACTGGCTCGACGAGATCCGCCCGTGGTGCATCTCGCGCCAGCTGTGGTGGGGTCACCAGCTTCCGGTCTGGTACCGCGGCGAGGAGACCTTCGTCGGGCCAGAGGCGCCGCAGGGTGAGGGCTGGACGCGCGACCCGGACGTGCTCGACACCTGGTTCAGCTCGGCGCTGTGGCCGTTCGCGACGCTCGGCTGGCCCGACGAGACCCCTGAGCTGCGTGCCTTCTACCCGACGAACGTCCTGTCGACCGCTCGCGACATCCTGTTCCTCTGGGTCGCGCGGATGGTGATGCTGGGGCTGCGCTTCGCCGGCGACGTCCCCTTCACCGACGTCTACGTGCACTCCGTGATCCAGGCCCCCGACGGGCGCCGGATGAGCAAGTCGCTGGGGACCGGAATCGACCCGCTCGAGGAGATCGACAAGCACGGCGCCGACGCCGTTCGCTTCGGGCTGCTCGCGATGTCATCGACGCAGGACGTGCGCTACTCCAGCGAGAAGGTCGAGCAGGGGCAGGCGCTCGCCAACAAGCTCTTCAACGCGTCACGGTTCGTGATGCTGAACGCGCGGGCCGACGCGACGTGCGACCCGCTGCCGCAGACCGTCGAGGACCGCTGGATCCTCTCGCGGCTCGAGCGCGCCGTCGGTGACACCACGCGGCGGATCGATGAGTTCGACTTCGCCAAGGCCGCGCTGGGTCTCTACGACTTCGTCTACGGCGATCTCTGCGACTGGTACCTGGAACTCGTCAAGGGCCGCGAGTTCGACGACGCCCTGTCGGCCACGATTCTGCACGTGCTGCGGCGCACCCTTGCGCTCGCGCATCCGGTGATCCCGTTCGTGACCGAGGAGATCTGGGCGAGTGTGCCGGGTACCCAGGGGCTGCTCGCAGGCGCGGCGTTCCCGCAGCAGGATCCGCGCCGGCTCGACGAGGACGCGGAGCGCTCGATCGACGATGTCGTCGCGGCCGTGACCGCGGTCCGCGCATGGCGCAACGAGGCGAGCGTCCCCCCGGGGCAGCGCATCGGTGCGCGGCTGGCCGCCGACGGCTACGGCGAGACCGCGTCGCTGGTCGCACGTCTGGCACGGCTGGACTTCGCCGCTCCGGCGCGGGCAGACCAGACCGCTGCGGCGACACTCGCTGTTCCCGGGGGTGCGATCGAGCTGCTCGCCGCCGGGCTCGTCGACCCTGAGGCGCAGGCGCGCAAGCGCGAGTCGCGCCGCGCGGCGATCGAGGACGAGATGGCGCGCGCCGAGGGCAAGCTCGCCAACGACGGTTTCGTGTCCAAGGCGCCCGAGGCGGTAGTCGACGCCGAGCGCGCCAAGCTGGAGCGCCTGCGGGCAGAGCTCGCCGCGCTCTGAGGCCCGCGACGACGGTTGCCGCCTGAGATGGAGCACGTATCCGCCCCAACCACCAACCACGCCTGGACGCTCGACGACGCTGAGCGCTGGCTGCTCGGTCTCGAGCTGTTCGGAATGAGCTTCGGGCTGGAGCGCATGCGGCGGCTGATGACGGCGCTCGACTCCCCGCAGCGCCGCTTTCGCTCGATTCACGTGGTGGGCTCGAACGGCAAGTCGTCGACGGCTCGCCTGACGGCGGCGATCCTCGCTCGTCACGGGATCCGCACCGGGACCTACCTGTCGCCTCACCTGGCCTCGTTCACCGAGCGCGTCAGGGTCGACGAGCGCGACGTCGAGGCGCGCGAGTTCGCGGAATCGGCGCGCCTGGCCTGCCGGGCGGCGGCGCTGGTCGATCGCACGCTCGTCGGCGGCGAGCGCGTGACGCAGTTCGAGGCCGTGACCGCGACGGCGTATCTCGCGCTGCAGCGGGCCGGGGTCGAGGTCGCGGTGATCGAGGCCGGTCTCGGCGGTCGCTACGACGCGACCAACGTGCTCGACTCGGAGGTCCAGGTGATGACGAGCGTCGGGCTCGAGCACACGCGCTGGCTGGGGCCGACGATCGCCGACATCGCGGCCGAGAAGGCCGACGTCGTCCGGCCCGGGGCGACGCTCGTGGTGGGAGCCGACCTGGCGCCGGACGCGCGCCGGGTCGCAGCCGGCATCTGTGCCGAGCGCGCTGCACGGCTTGTCACGGTCGCCGACGACGCGGCGCTCCGCACGGCCGCCAGGGGGCCGTTCCAGCGCCGCAACTTCGCCCTCGCGCGCGCGGCAGCCGATGCGCTGCTCGGCGGGCTCGACGACGGGTGCAGTCGCCGATGCGGCGGCGGACACGACGGTTCCGGGGCGCTTCGAGATCGTCTCCGAGGACCCTGTCACGGTGTTCGACGGCGCCCACAACCCCGACGGCGCGAGGGCGCTGGCGGTGGCGCTGCGCGAGTTCGTCGGCGATCGTGACCTGATCTGCTGCCTCTCGGTCCTGGACGACAAGGACGCCGCGTCGATGCTCGGCGAACTGATCCCGCTGTGCGCGGAGTTCATCTTCACTTCCACCGCGAACCCGCGGACGCTGCCGCCGGCGACGCTGGAGTCGCTTTCGCGACAGCTCGGCGGACCGCCCGCCCGCGTCGTCGCCGAGCCGCACGCGGCGCTCGCAGCAGCGCGCGCGCTCGCCGGACCGGAAGGCGTCGTGCTGGCGACCGGCTCCCTGTACCTGATCGCCGACCTGGTGCGGCCGGCGGGCGCGCCGAGGGGCTCGATCCTGTGAACGACGAAGGCCCCTCGGTCCTGACGATGGTCATCGCCGTCGCGGTGATCGTCGCGCTCGTCATTCTCGTCTTCTTCGCGGCGGGCTACCTTTTCGGCGAGCTGTTCCTCTGACCGCGTCGGTCACTAGCCTGCCCTGAGCCGATGACGCCCCTCCACGCCATCTTCGGGATCGAGAACGGAACGCTCAACAGCGCTGCGCAGTTCGTCCTGCTCGCCGTGATCGTGGTCTGGCTTGCGCTCGTCTGGTACACGTTCGCCGACGCCCAGCGGCGGCTGGACGACCAGATGCTGATCGGCTCGGCGGTGCTCGCCTCGGTGATCTTCCCGTTCCTGGGGACGATCGTCTACATGATCGTGCGCCCTCCCGAGTATCTCGAGGACGTGCGTGAACGCGAGCTGGAGATGCAGGCCGCGCAGGCGCGGCTGGCTTCGGCGGACTATGAGCTCTGTCCGCACTGCGACGCGATCGCGGGCCAGGACTTCCTGCGCTGCCCGCACTGCCTGCGAAAGCTTCGCGACACGTGCCAGACGTGCAGCAGGCCTCTCGACCCCGACTGGATGATCTGCCCGTACTGCGAATCCGAGATCCCGGGTGTCACTCCCCAGCGCCGCAGCCGGCGTCGCGACTCCGACGATCAAGAAGGCTCGCAGGCACCGCCGGGCTACGACCAGTCGGATGACGCCTCGCAGGCGCCGCCCGGCTACGCGGCGCAGCCTGACGATACGGTCATCCTCCGGGCGCCCGCCGAGGGCGCCGATCTCGCGTGGGGCGACGGAGACGATCAAGCCTCCGGCGATTCGCCCCGCCAGTACTGAACCCCGAAACACGGAGAACCCATGGACCGGACACTGATCCTGGTCAAGCCGGACGCCTTCGCGCGCAACCTCACCGGTGAGATCATCGCCCGCTTCGAGCGCAAGGGCCTGCGGCTCGTCACGCTCAAGGAGATGACGCTCAGCCGCCAGCTCGCCGAGCAGCACTACGCCGAGCACGTCGAGCGCCCCTTCTTCGGCGAGCTGGTGGACTTCATCACCAGCGGTCCGCTCGTCGCGATGGCGCTCGAGGGCCATGAGGCCGTCGTCGCGGCCAGGCAGGTCATCGGCGCGACGAATCCGCTCGAGGCCGCCACCGGCTCGATCCGCGGTGACTTCGCCCTCGAGGTCGGCAGCAACATGGTGCACGGGTCCGACTCGAATGAGTCCGCCGAGCGGGAGCTCGGGCTGTTCTTCCCGGACCTGGGGTAGGTCAGCCCGATCGTCTGGGATCCCGACCTCACCCTCGTCCTCGCTTCGGCGAGCCCGCAGCGGCGCTCGATCCTCGCGCAGCTGGGGATACCCCACATCGTTCGACCGACGGCCGCGGACGAGGTCGAGAACGGCGATCCGGTCGCGGCCGCGACCGAGAACGCGCGGCGCAAGGCCGCGGCGGGGCGCGCAGCGCTGACCGCGGAGGAGGCCGGCCGCTGCGTCGTCCTGGCATGCGACACGGTGGTGGCGCTCGAAGGCCGCATGTACGGGAAGCCCGCCGACGCGGCGCAGGCGTGCGCGCACCTGTCCGAGCTTGCCGGGCACACGCACGAGGTTCTGGGCGCGATCGCGATCGCGACGACCGAAGGACGCCTGCTCGAGCGCATGGACGTCACGCACGTCAGCTTCGCGCGGCTCGAGCCCGGCGAGCTGGCCTCGTACGTCGCGAGCGGAGAGTGGCAGGGGCGTGCGGGCGGCTACGCCATCCAGGGCCGGGGGGCGGCGCTGGTCGAGCGCATCGAGGGCGACTACCTCAACGTCGTCGGCCTGCCAGTGCATGCGCTGCGAGCGCTCGTGCAAGGACTCGTGCCGCCTTTCGCTGCCGCACCCTCACGCTAGAATGTCGCTCCGACGCGGCGTTTTCGCGCCCCGCCCCCAGGGTGCAGGCAGGACTCGCGCTCCGCGTCTCTCCTCCATGGGTGTCTTCAGCTACCTGACAGGGATGGGCGGTCGTGACATGGCCGTCGATCTCGGCACCGCGAATACGCTCGTCTACGTCCGCGGGCGCGGGATCGTTCTGTCCGAGCCCAGCGTCGTGGCGATCGACTCGCGCAGCGGCGAGGTTCACGCCGTCGGCATCGAGGCGAAGCGGATGCTCGGGCGCACGCCGGGCACGATCTCGGCGATCAGGCCGCTGAAGGACGGCGTCATAGCCGACTTCGACGTGACCGAGGAGATGCTCCGCCACTTCATCCAGAAGGTTCATCAGAACCGCTGGGCGCACCCGCGCGTCGTCGTCTGCGTGCCCTCGGGCGTGACCGGCGTCGAGAAGCGCGCGGTCGAGGAGGCCTGCCTGTCGGCCGGCGCGCGCCAGGCGTATCTGATCGAGGAGCCGATGGCTGCGGCGATCGGTGCCGGGCTGCCGGTGGGCGAGCCGACCGGCTCGATGATCGTCGACATCGGCGGCGGTACGAGCGAGGTCGCCGTGATCTCGCTCGGCGGGATCGTGGTCTCGCAGTCGATCCGCATCGGCGGCGACGAACTGGACGAGGCGATCATCGGCTACGCCAAGCGCGAGTACAAGCTGCTGATCGGCCAGCAGACCGCAGAGGAGCTGAAGCTCGAGATCGGCTCGGCCTACCCGATGGAGGACGAGGTCCAGGCCGAGATCCGCGGCCGCGACATGGTCAGCGGCCTGCCGAAGACGGTCGTGCTCACGAGCGAGGAGATCCGCGCCGCGCTCGAGGAGCCGCTCTCACAGATCATCGACGCGGTCAAGGAGACCCTGGACCGGACTCCTCCGGAGCTCGCATCCGACATCATGGACCGCGGCATCATGCTCGCCGGCGGCGGATCGCTGCTGCTGGGGCTGGATGAGCGCCTGCGCGAGGAGACACAGATGCCCGCGCACCTGGCCGAGTCACCGCTGACCTGCGTGGCCGTCGGTTCGGGCCGTTCGCTCGAGGAGTTCGAGGTCATTCACCGCACAAACCGCAATTCGACGAGGAGCCGCCGCCGCCGCTACTAGGCCGTTGAGGATCGCGGGCTGTCGTCCGCTCGACCCTCGACCATGCCCCAGGCGCGAAATCTCATGACTCGTTCGGAGTATGTCTTCCCGTGTACGACAAGTCGGTCCGACGGCGCCGGATAACGCTCGCGCTGCTTGTCGCGAGCTCGCTCCTGCTGCTGACCGTCTATTTCGGTGAGTCGGCGGGCGGTGGCCTTCACAGCGTCCAGAAGGGCGTTCTGGAGGTCGTTTCGCCGATCCAGGAGGGCGCGAGTCGCGCACTCAAGCCGGTCCGCGATCTCGCGGGCTGGTTCGGCGACACGCTTGATGCCAAGGGCGACGTCGACGGGCTGCGTGCGCAGAACGCCAAGCTCCGCGCGGCCGCCGTCGCCGGCACCGAGGCCGTTCGCCAGAACCGCCAGCTCCAGGGACTGCTCGGACTCGACCGCAGCGCGGCGCTGCGCGGCACGAAGCCGGTGACCGCGCGCGTGATCGGCCAGTCGCCGACGATCTGGTACTCGACGATCCAGATCGACAAGGGCACGAGCGCCGGCGTACGCGCCGGTCAACCCGTCATCACGGCGGACGGCCTCGCCGGACAGGTCACCTTCGCCTCGCCCGGCTCGGCGGTCGTGACGCTGATCACCGACGGTGACATCTCGGTCTCCGCCCGCGTGAGCGAGAACGGCGTCCCCGGCGTTGTGGAGACCGGCGACGGCGGCCCGCGTGACCTGCGGCTCCGCTACACGACGCGTGCCGATCGCGTCGAGCAGGGCTGGACGGTCGTCACGGCCGGTACGACGTCAGACTCCGACCGCCTCGAGTCGGTCTACCCGCCCGGCATCCCGATCGGCGAGGTGACGCGCGTCGACGATCCGGAGACCGATGCGCAGCAGATTCACGTTCGCCCGTTCGCCGACCTGCGCCGCCTCGAGTTCGTGCAGGCGCTGACGGCCCGCGCCAACGGGAACCGCGGCGCGGGATCGGGAGGATGAGCACCTGATGCTCGCCGACACGGTCCGGCTCCCGGCGCGCCTCGCGCTGCTCGGGCTCGCGACGGTCATCGTCCAGGTGGCCGCGATCTCCCAATTGCGCGTGTTCGACACCAATGCCGACCTGACCCCGCTCGTGGTCGCGGCGGCCGCGCTGCTCTGCGGCTCGCTCCCGGGCGCCGCCTTCGGCTTCGGCGTCGGCCTGTTCCTCGACCTCGCGCTCGTGCAGACGGTCGGGATGTCGTCGTTGCTCTACCTCGTGATCGGCTACGGCGCCGGTCGCCTGCGCGAACTGCGTGACCCGCAGGGTGCGGTGACGCCGATCCTCGTGGGGGCCGCCGCGACCGCGCTGGCCCAGGTCGGCTTCTCGATCATGCAGTTCCTGCTCGGCGAGTCGGTTCCGCTCGATCCGGCGCTGCTGCGCCAGATCATCCTGCCCGTCCTGCTGGGCGGCCTGATCGCGCTGCCCGTTCATGCGCTGGTGCGGGGCTGGCTGCTCCCGGCGCTGCCTGAGGACCCGCGCCGCCGCCGCCGCCGTGCCTACACGACCGGCGGCCTGTCGCCGCTCTCGCGCGCATGAGCGTTCCGGGAATGGACAGCCGGCGGCCGCCGCTCACCCCGCAGTTGGCGCTGCGGGTGGCGATTCTGGGCGGCGTCGCGTTCGCGCTGTTCGCGATCGTCTTCCTGCGGCTCTGGTACCTGCAGGTGCTGTCGGGCGACGACTACCGGCGCGAAGCGCTCGACAATCGCGTGCGCAAGGTCGCCGTGCCCGCTCCGCGCGGGACGATCCTCGATCGCAACGGCCGTGAGCTCGTGACCAATCGCGTTGCGACCGTCGTGCAGCTCGACCCTCGCCAGTTGCCGGCATCACATCGCGACGCGGCGCTGGAGTGGGGTAAGGCGATGAGCGTTCGCGGGCTGCGTCCCAGCGGGAAGCGCGGGCCGGCCGTGCCGCTCCCCACGCCGCCTCCGCCGCTCATGCGTCGCTTCGAGCGCCTCGGCGCGGTCATCGGGATGTCCGCGCGCGAGATCAATGCGCGCGTCGTGCAGCAGCTTGCGATCACCCCGTACGCGAACATCCGCGTGCGCGTCGACGTGCCCCAGACGATGCGCAACTACCTGCTGGAGCGGCGTCGCGAGTTCCGGGGGATCGCCGTTCAACAGGTCTATCTGCGGCGCTACCCGCAGGGAACCACGGCGGCGCAGCTCGTCGGGACGATCGGCGAGATCGCCCCCAAGGAACTGGGAACCGATCGCTACCGCGGCGTGGTGCAGGGAACCGTGATCGGCAAGGAGGGCATCGAGTGGGCCTACGACGACTACCTGCGCGGCGATGCGGGCACCCAGAGCATCACGATCGACGCCGCAGGCAGGCCGAAGAGCCAGCGCATCGCCCGCGAGCCGCGGCCCGGCGACCAGTTGCGCACCTCGCTCGATCTCGGCCTGCAGCAGACAGGCCAGCGCGCGCTTGCGCGGGTGATCCAGGGCGGGAGCGGCACGGCCGGATCGTTCGTCGCCCTCGATCCGCGCAACGGCAGGGTGCTCGCGATGGGCTCGTACCCGACGTTCAAGCCGAGCGTCCTCGCGAAGCCGGTCTCCCAGCAGCGCTACGACGCGCTGTTCGGCGAGCAGGCCGGATCGCCGCGTTTCAACCGTGCGATATCCGGCGGCTATCCGACCGGCTCGACGTTCAAGCCGATCACCGCGCTCGCAGCGCTGGACAAGGGGCTGATCACGCCGGACACGCCGATCAATGACCCCGGCTTCCTGAAGATCAGCCCGACGCAGACGATCCGCAACGCGCGCAACGCGGTCTACGGCACGATCAGCCTGAGACGCGCTCTCCAGGTCTCGTCCGACGTCTTCTTCTACATCCTGGGACGCGACGCCAACGGCACGAAGGATCAGGCGATTCAGACCTGGGCGCGCAGGCTCGGCCTAGGGCACACCACCGGCATCGACCTGCCGAACGAGTTCGGCGGCACGATTCCCGACCGCGCCTGGCGCGCGGAGCTGGCCAAGCGCGAGGAGGCCTGCGAGCGAAGGCGCAAGGTCCGCTCGTGCGGCATCTCCGACAAGCGCCCATGGTCGCTGGGCGACAACATCAACCTCGCCGTCGGCCAGGGCGACCTGCAGGCCACGCCGCTTCAGATGGCAGTGGCCTACTCGGCGATCGCCAACGGCGGCAAGGTCGTGCGCCCGCACCTGGGCGTCGCCGTCGAGGACGAGGGCGGGCGAGAGCTGCAGCGAATCCGCGTCCCCGCCGCCAAGAAGGTGCAGATCGACGACGGGCATCGCCAGGCGGTGCTCGACGGTCTGCGCCTGGCGACCGTGGGCGACGGCACGTCTGCGGGGATATTCAGCGACTGGAAGCACGATGCCTTCCCGATATACGGCAAGACCGGGACCGCGGAGCGCCCACCGCGCGGCGACCAGTCCTGGTACGTGGTCTACGCCCAGCACAAGAGCAAGCCGATCGTGATCGCGGCGACCGTCGAAGAGGGCGGCTTCGGCGCTGAGGCCGCCGCGCCGATCACCTGCCGGATGCTCGCTCGCTGGTTCGACCAGAAGACACGGTGCACGGCGGCGGTGGTCAGGGAATGAGCGTCCAGGGCGCGATTCAGCAACCGGACAGCGCAGCCGCCGCGCCGAGCGCACGCGCGGCGCTGATCGGCTTCGACCCCGGGCTGGCGCTGGCGACGATCGGCCTCGCGGTCTGCTCGCTGCTCGCGGTGAGCGCCGCCACCGTAGATGACGTTCCCGGAGATCCCCGTTACTTCGTTCAGCGTCAGGCGGCGTACTTCGTGGTCGGAGCGTTCGTAGCGGTTCTGCTCTGGCGCGCCGACTACTCACGGCTGCGCGAGCTGAAGTACTCGATCTACGGGGTCCTGATCACCACGCTGCTTGCGGTGATGGCGTTCGGAGACGTCGCACGCGGATCGCGCCGCGCGATCGACCTTCCCTTCTTCTCATTCCAGGCATCCGAGCTCGGCAAGGTCCTGCTCGTCGTCGCGCTCTCGGCCTTCGCGGTCGACCGTTCGCGCCGCCTGCAGGACCGCCGGACCACTGCCCGAATACTGCTGCTCGGTCTCGTACCGGCAGCTCTCGTGATGCTTCAGCCGGACCTCGGCTCAGCCCTGGTCCTGATCGTAATCACCCTTGCCGTGCTGTTCTTCGCCGGCACGCCGTGGCGTCATTTCGCCGCGTTGGCGGCGCTCGGACTGGCGGCGATCGCGATCGCGATCGCCGTCCTTCCAACAGCAGGGGTGAACGTACTCCACGACTACCAGAAGGAGCGCCTGACGGCGTTCCTGCACCCGTCCGACACGTCCTCCGATGAGGGCTATCAGCAGAACCAGTCGCGCATCGCGATCGGCGCCGGCGAAAAGACCGGCCGCGGCGATCGTGCGACCCAGACGAAGCTCGACTTCCTCCCCGAGCACCACACCGATTTCGTGTTCGCCGTGGTCGGCGAGCGGTGGGGTTTCGCGGGGGCCGCGCTCGTCCTCTCGCTGTACGCCCTGCTCATCTGGCGAGCGCTGCGGATCCTGACGGTTGCGAAGAACCTGTTCGGAGCACTGATCGCGGGCGGCATCGTCGCCATGATCCTGTTCCAGGTCTTCGTCAACGTCGGGATGACGGTCGGCATCATGCCGATCACCGGAATCCCGCTCCCGCTGTTGAGCTATGGCGGCTCGTCGATCCTCTCGACGATGATCGCCATCGGCCTGTTGCAGTCGATCTATGCGCAGGGCCGATCGGCGGCGGCGTCGAAGGGACGGGTGCTCACCTTCCAATGAAGAAACGAGTGACCCAGACGTGAAGAAGCAAGTGATGGTCAGTGTCGACCCGTGGGAGACCCGCGTGGCGATGCTGGAACAGGCCGGAACACCGGCCGGCGCGCGCCGTTCGCGCGCGAAGAACCAGACGGCGGGGTACCGCGTCGCGGAGCTCTATCTGGAGCGCCGCGGCAGCAGGTCGATCGCCGGCAACATCTACAAGGGCCGCGTCGACAACGTGCTCGACGGGCTCGAGGCGGCGTTCGTCGACATCGGCCTGGAGAAGAACGGCTTCCTGCACATCGACGAGATCGTGCTGCCGGGCGTCGAGATCCCACGCCGCGGCCGCGGCCAGGACGGGGGCAAGCGGATCAGCGACATCCTCAAGCCGGGACAGGAGATCGTCGTCCAGGTCATCAAGGACCCGCTCAAGACGAAGGGCGCGCGCCTTTCGATGGACCTGACGATCGCCGGGCGCTACATGGTCTACACGCCCACCGGTGAGGGTGTGGGTGTCTCCAAGCGCCTCGACGACACGGAGCGCGAGCGCCTGCGCAAGCAGGTCAAGGGGCTCGACCTGGAGGGCGGCGGCGCGATCGTGCGCACCGCGGCGCACGGCGCCAAGCGCGAGGACTTCGAGCGTGAGCTCCCGTACCTGTTCAAGCTGCACCAGGTCCTCCAGCGCCGCGTCGAGCAGCAGGGGGCGCCGTCGCTGGTCTTCCAGGAGGCCGATCTCTCGGTTCGCGTGGTGCGCGACATCTTCAGCGCCGACTTCGAGCGCGCCGTCGTCGACGACGAGCGGTCAGTACCAGCGCCTCGTCTCCTTCTTCACGCGGACTGCGCCGGAGCTGGTGGATCGCGTGGAGCTGCACCAGGGCGCTACGCCGCTGTTCGAGGAGTCGGGCGTCGAGGACGTGATCCAGGGCCTGATCTCGCGCCGCGTGGAACTGCCGAGCGGCGGGCATCTGATGATCGACTACGCCGAGGCGCTGACCGTCTTCGACGTCAACTCAGGCTCGTTCGTCGGCCGCGGGAAGCAGGCGCGGCTCGAGGACACGATCACGAAGACCAACCTCGAGGCCGCCGATGAGGTCGTCCGCCAGCTGCGCCTGCGTGACATCGGGGGCATCATCGTCATCGACTTCATCGACATGGCCAAGGCGCGCAACCGCGACGCGGTCATGAAGACGCTGCGCGCATCGCTCGACCAGGATCGCACCAAGACGTTCACGGCGGAGATCTCCAAGCTCGGCCTCGTCGAGATGACCCGTCAGAACGTGACCGAGGGAGTCCGCGAGATCATCTCGCGCCCGTGCCCGACCTGTGATGCGGACGGCGTCGTTCTGAGCGAGGAGACCGTTGCGATCGAGTTCGATCGCCGGCTGCGCGAGCTGGCCTCGCGCGCTCCGCGCAGCGTCGAGGCCTTCCTCGTCAAGATCCACCCTGACGTCAGCGTCGAGTTCACCGGCGTGGGCGCGCGCATGCTCCACGAACTCGAGGAGGCGACCGGCAAGGTCTTCCACTTCGAGGGCTCCGACAGCCTCCCGCTCGATCACTTCTCGGTGATCATGGAGGGCACGGTCGAGGAGGTGCGCGAACGCGCGGTGCCGTTCCAGGAGGGCGAAGAGGTGCTCGTGAAGATCGTCGAGCCGCACATGTACAACGTCGACGACGCGGTCGCGAAGATCGACGGGTACGTCGTGTCGGTCACCGGCGGCGGGCGCCACGTGGGCGAGAAGAGGCTCGTGCGCATCGAGGAGGCCGGCCGGAACTCCGCGCGGGCGACGCTCGTCGGGGGTGACCCCGTCGAGGCGGGTGCCGCGCCGGCGCCGCCGAACGGCGACGGCGCCGATGACGGGCTACAATCGAAGCCTCGGCGCCGTGGTCGCAGAGGCGGACGGCGCCGTTCCGCTGCCAGGGCGGACGCTGCTCCCGCGGCGGACACCAACACCGAGTAGGACTCGAGCCATGTACGCGATCGTCAAAGCCGGCGGAAAGCAATACCGCGTCGAGAAGGGGCAGAAGCTCCTGATCGAGCGCGTCCGCGAGGATGAGGGCGCCAAGCTCTCGCTCGAGCCCGTGCTCTACCGCTCTGACGACGTCGTGTTCGGCGCCGAGGACCTCAAGAAGGTCAAGGTCGAGGCGAAGGTCATCGAGCACCTTCGCGGCCCGAAGATCCGTGTCTTCAAGTTCAAGCCCAAGCGCGGCTACAAGCGGACCATGGGGCACCGTCAGGAACTGACCCGCATAGAGGTCACCGACATCAAGATGCTCACTCGCAAGCCCGCGCAGAAGAAGGCGGCCGCCGTGGCCGAGGAGGCGTAGACCAGATGGCACACAAGAAGGGCCTCGGCTCCTCACGAAACGGACGCGACTCGAACGCGCAGCGCCTCGGTGTGAAGGTCTTCGCGGGCGAGGTCGTCAGCGGCGGCGAGATCATCGTGCGCCAGCGCGGCACCCGCTTCAAGCCCGGCACGGGCGTCGGCATCGGCAAGGACGACACGCTCTATGCCCGCGCTGCGGGAACCGTCGAGTTCACGCGCGGCCGCAACGGCCGCGTCGTGAACGTCCAGCCGGCAGACGCGCAGTAGCCGGGATGGGCGACCGCCTCGCAATGCAGCTGCTGCAGGCGGGGCGCACCGGGCTCGGAGCCGCGCTGGTCGTGGCGCCCGGTCCGGCGGGCGCCCCGTGGATCGGTGAGCCCGCGCATTCCGGCGGCGGTCAGGTCGCGCTGCGCGCGCTCGGGATCCGCGACGCCGTGCTCGGGCTCGGAGCGATGCGCGCCGCACGCCGCGGTGACGCAACGGCGGCGGCGTCGTGGGCGACGGCGCTGGCCGTCTGCGACATCGTCGATGGCGTCGCGACGTGCGCGGCACGGCGCACGCTTCCGTCGCGCGGCGTCCCTGTCATGGCCCTGGCGTTCGGCGCCGCAGCCGCCGGTCTGTTGCTCGCCTCGCGTATCAGCTCGGACTGAGCCGCCGCGTCCGCCGCGGCGGGTTTGTCGCGCAGTCCGCCGCGCTCGGCGTTGCGGTCTGCCGCGGCGCGTTGCGCTGAGCGGAACGTTCTCGCCGTGCTCGGCGCGGTGGTGCCGTGCGTGCGCTCAGACGGATTGGCGCACCGGGCGGATCAGCACCTCGCCCACGTCGACGTGCGGCGGCTGTGAGACCGCGTACATGACGGCGTTGGCGATATCCAGGTCGGAGAGCGCGCCGGACGGGCGATTGTCGAAGAACGGCGTGTCGACCATCCCCGGCTCGATCAGCGTGACCCGCACGCCGCTGCCGTCCAGTTCGCCGCGCAGCGACTGGCCCATTCCGGTCACGGCCCACTTCGTGCTCGAGTAGAGACTGCCCGGCAGCGCGACCCTGCCGGCAACGCTGCTCGTCAGCAGGAAATGGCCGACCGACTCGCGCACGGACGGCAGCGTCGCGCGGATCGTGTACGCGCAGCCGAGCACATTGGTCAGCACCATGTCCCGCCAGTGCTCGGGGGTCTCCTCGAGGAAGCCCCGCTTTGCGCCGAAGCCGGCGTTGGCGAACACGACGTCGATGCGACCGAACGCGTCCAGCGCGGACTTCGCGAGGCGCTCGTTGTCCTCCCAGCGCGTCACGTCGGCTTTCACGGCGATCGCTCGTTCGTCGCCGCCCAGTTCCGCTGCGAGCGTCGCGAGCTTGTCCTCGGAGCGCGCCGCGAGCGCGATCCGGTAGCCGGCCTTCGAAGCCTCACGGGCCACGGCGGCGCCGATGCCGGTTGATGCGCCGGTGATCAGGAAGACGGGTGTGTCGGCCATGGTGCTCCTCGGTGTCGTGAAGGTCGCGAGATCATCGCAGCAGCGGTGTTCGCGCCTGGGCCGCGGCAGGTGCTGCGAGGATGGGCACGATCCTCGCTCCGGCGTGGGCGGGACCACTCCGATGCTCTACGACAAGGCTCGAATCTTCGTGCAGGGCGGCGACGGCGGCGACGGCTGCATGTCGTTCCGCCGCGAGTCGCGCGTGCCGCGCGGCGGACCCGACGGCGGTGACGGTGGCCGCGGCGGCGACGTGGTTCTGCGTGTGTGACGACTCACTGCGTGATCTGCAGTCGTTCAAGCGCAAGGCCCACTACACGGCGGGCCGCGGGCGGCACGGTGAGGGCGCGCTGAAACACGGGAAGGACGGCGAGGACCTGGTGGTGCGCGTTCCGCCCGGGACCGAGATCGCGATCCCGGACGGCACGCGCTATGACCTCGTGAGCCCGGGCCAGCGCGCGGTGGTCGCCCACGGAGGCTCGGGCGGGCGGGGAAACAAGCAGTTCGCGACCGCCACACGGCAGGCGCCGCGGTTTGCGGAGCGCGGAGTGGCGGGCACCGAGCACTGGGTCGAGCTTCGCCTGAAGCTGCTCGCGGACGTCGGCCTGGTGGGGCTGCCGAACGCGGGCAAGTCCTCGCTGATCTCCGTGCTCACGGGTGCCGCCCCGAAGATCGCGGACTACCCCTTCACGACGCTCGTGCCCGTCCTCGGCGTCCTGGACGACGGCGAGCGCCAGCTGATCCTCGCCGACATCCCAGGTCTGATCGAGGGAGCAAGCGGCGGCGCCGGGCTCGGCCACGACTTCCTCGCGCATGTCGAGCGCACTCAGATGCTCGTGCATGTCCTGGATCTCGCTCCGCTCGACGGCTCGGACCCGGCCGGCAACCACGAAGTGATCGAACGCGAGCTCGCAGCACACGACCCGCGGCTGGCGCGGCTGCCGCGGGTCCTCGCGCTCTCCAAGGCCGATCTCGTTCCTGCGGAGGACGCCGCCGCAGCAGCGCAGGCGTGGCGTGGGCGCCTGGGGGACACGGTGCCGGTGGTGATCACGTCGAGCGCGACTCGCGAGGGTCTCGAGGAGCTCGCTTCGCTGCTCCTGCACACCGTCCCCGTTCACGCGCCGGGACCGGCCGAGCTGTTGCCTTCAGAGGAGCAACTCGCGGAACATCGCGTGTTCCGGCCCGCGGAGGGACGGTCCTGGGGCGTCGAGCGCGACGGCCACGGCCCGTTCCGCGTAACCGGAGAGCCGGTCGAGCGGATGTTCGCGCGATTCGACGTCGACAACGAGGAGGCGCTGGCGCATGTCGAGCGCCGCCTGAAGCGAATGGGCGTCATCCGTGCGCTCGAGGCCGCGGGCTTCGAGCCCGGGGACGACGTGGAGATCGCCGGCATCGTCTTCGAGCTCGACCCCTCCTGAGACGACGGTGCCGACGTGAGCCGATCAGCCGACCAGGTTGCGGTGACCGCGCAACCGGGCCGTCCCGCACGGCGTCGTGTGGCGCTTGACGTCCTTCGCCGGGGCGAGATCCACTCCTATGGGGAGCATCGCTGGGCCCGCTGCGAGCTGCACGTACCGCGCGGCCGCAGGCGCCCGCCCGTCGCCGTCGTGCTGCACGGCGGGTCCTGGAGCGCGAGGCATGGCAAGGTCGTGATGCGCCCCCTGTGCCGCGATCTGGTGCGGCGCGACTGGGCGGCCTGGAACGTCGAGTACCGGCGCATGGGCGGCGGGCAGGGCGGTGGCTGGCCCGCGACCTTCGATGACGTCGCGGCGGCGATCGACCGGCTCGCGGACTTCGACGCAAGGCTGGATCTGGACCGCGTGGTGCTGCTCGGCCACAGCGCCGGCGGACAGCTCGCGCTGTGGGCTGCGGGCAGGCGCGCTGCGCTCGTGCGGCCACGGGCGGTGGTCGCCCAGGCGCCGGTCGCCGACCTCGAGCGGGGTCGCAGGCTCGTCGCGCCCGGCGGGCTGGTCAACGCGCTGCTCGGGGGAACGCCTGAGGAACGGCCCGAGCGCTACGCGGCCGTCAACCCGATGCGCCGGGTTCCGCTGGCGATCCCGGCGCTGCTCGTGCACGGCACGGAGGACCGCACCGTGAGCGTCGGCCAGAGCCGCGACTACGCGACCGCCGCTCGGGCGGCGGGCGGGAGCGCCGAACTCGTCGAGCCACCGCAGACCCGACATCGTGACCACATCGACCCGCGATCAGAGGCGTGGCTGGCGGTCACCGACCGGCTCGGCGCCCTCGTAGCGTGAGCGCGCCCGTATCCTGCGCGGGCCGTGGGTCGCTACGTCGTAAAGCTCGGTTCGAACATCGTCGCGCAAGACGACGGAGCGCTGCGCGAGGACGTGCTCCGGCACATCTGCTCTGAGGTCGCCGAGCGACACGACGCCGGTGACGACGTGGTGATCGTGACGAGCGGGGCGATCGCGCGCGGAATACGGGTGATGGGTCTCGACGGGCGGCCGTCGGCGATGGCCGATCTGCAGGCCGCGAGCGCGATCGGACAGGGCAAGCTCTATCGCGTCTACGACGAGCTGCTGCGCGATCGTGGCATCGTCAGCGCCCAGGTTCTGCTGACGTTCTTCGATGTCGGCCACCGCGGCCACTACCTCAACGCTCGCCGCACGCTGAGCCGTCTGCTCGACTGGCGTGTGGTCCCGGTCGTCAACGAGAACGACACCACGGCGACGGAGGAGATCTCGTTCGGCGACAACGACTTCCTGGCCGCCCAGATCGCGATCCTCGTCAGCGCCGACCGGCTCGTGCTGCTGACCAATCAGGACGGCCTGCACACCGCCGATCCGCGCGAGGATTCGAGCGCCGAGCTTGTGCGCGAGGTTGACGATGTCGCGCAGCTGTCCGGCTATGCGATCGGACACAGCCCGTCCGCGCTCGGCTCCGGTGGCATGCGCTCCAAGGTCGTGGCAGCCGAGATGGCGACAGCTGCCGGGATCCCCGCCACGATCTGCAGCGGTTTGCGCGACGGGGTGCTCGCGCGTGCGCTCGCCGGCGAGGGCGAGGGAACGCGGTTCGCGCCGCAGGCCCAGCGCCATTCGAGCTTCGAGCTGTGGCTGAAGTACGCAAAGCCGGCGAGCGGGGGCGTCGTCGTGGACGCGGGCGCCGCGCGGGCGCTGCGGGAGGGCGGCGCGTCGCTGCTGCCGGTCGGCGTCATCGAGGTCGACGGCGCCTTCGGCGAGGGTGACGCGATCGAGATCCGCGACGAGGTCGGGGTCCTGGGCAAGGGGATCTCGTCGTATGCCGCCGCCGATGTGCGCCGCGCGATGGGCATGAAGACCGGTGCCGTCCGTGAACTGCTCCCGCGTGCTGCGGACGAGGTCGTCCATCGCGATTACCTCGTTCTGGTGTGACCGAGGCTGAACTGCTCGCGCGGGCCGGCGAACTGCCCGGGGCGCGGGATGTGGCCGGTGCGCGGTTCACTGCGCTGCTCGCATCGCCGCTGCTGATACCGCACGTCCGCAGTGCCGGCGGCCGGGGCGGAAGCCGTGTGACGGCGGGCATGGTCGTCGCCGATCAAGCCGCCTTCGCCGTGCTCGTCGAGGATTCCGACCGTCAGCCTTCGCTGTCGATCACCGGGAACGCAACGGCCTGTGCTCACGCTTTCGCCGAGCAGTTGCGCCGCGCAGGTCGCGCGGGACTGAGCGCGGAACCGCCTGCCGTGGCGCCGGATGGCGCTGCGCTGGTCGCCGCCGGCGCGGCTCTGCTGGCCTGACGCCCTGCAACCGACCATCTACGCTTGCCGAATGGCCATCACCAGTTCGACGGTCGCCGATCAATGCGCGGCGGCCAGGCGCGCGTCGCGTGCGCTTGCAGCCACTGACAGCGCGGGTCGTGACGCCGCGCTTCACGAGATCGCAGACGCGCTCGAGGCGCGGACCCGCGAGATACTCGAGGCGAACGAGCGCGACATGGAAGCGGGGCGGGCGGCCGGCCTGAGCGACGCGCTGCTCGACCGGCTCGCACTGGACCCGGGGCGGATCCTGGCGATCGCCAACGGGGCGCGCGACGTGGCGGCGCTGCCGGACCCGGTCGGCGAGCTGATCGGCGGCGGCCGGCTGGAGAACGGGCTGGAGCTGCGCAAGGTGCGGGTCCCGCTGGGCGTCGTCGCGGTCGTCTACGAGGCGCGTCCCAACGTCACGGTCGATGCTGCCGCGCTGTGCCTGAAGTCCGGCAACGCCTGCGTTCTCCGCGGGTCCTCGTCCGCCGCTCATTCCAACGCGGTGCTCGCGGGGATCGCGGCGCAGGCGGCGCAGGATGCCGGCCTGCCCGCCGACTGCGTCACCCTGGTCGCCGGCGGCGGGCGTGAGGAGCTCGTCGAGCTGGCGACGCAGTCGGGCAGCGTCGACCTGATCATCCCGCGCGGCGGCGAGGGTCTGAAGCAGGCGCTCGAGGGTGTGGCGACGGTGCCGGTGATCTATGCCGCGTCGGGCAACTGCCACGTGTACGTCGATCGCGCTGCCGATCTGGACAAGGCGCTTGCGATCACCGTCAACGCGAAGACCCACCGCCCGGGGGTCTGCAACGCGGCTGAATCGCTGCTCGTGCATGCGGACGTCGCCGAGGCGTTCGTCCCGGTCGCTCTCGAAGCGTTGAGCGAGCACGGCGTCGAGCTGCGTGTGGACGGGCGCACGCGCGCGCTCGCCGGTCCGGGTCTTTCCGGCGGACTGATCGACGCGACGGACGAGGACTGGGGGACGGAGTACCTGGCGCTCGTGATGGCGGTCGCCGTCGTCGATTCGATCGCGGCCGCGATCGAGCACATCGGCGCGCACGGCTCGGGCCACTCGGAGGCCATCGTCACGGAGGACCTGGCCGCCGCTCGATCCTTCGAGCGTGGGGTGGACGCCGCCTGCGTCTATGTCAACGCGTCCACGCGCTTCACCGACGGGGGCGAGTTCGGGATGGGCGCGGAGATCGGAAACTCGACGCAGAAGCTCCACGCCCGGGGGCCGATCGGCCTGCGGGAGCTGTGCACCTTCAAGTACGTGGTCTTGGGCGATGGCCACGTGCGGGCGTAGTGCGCCTGGGACTGCTCGGCGGGACGTTCAACCCGCCGCACGTGGGGCACCTCGTCTGCGCCCTGGAGGCGTTGGAGCAACTCGGCCTCGATCGCGTTCTGCTCGTACCTGCCGGTCGGCCGCCGCACAAGGAGGTCGCCGGCGAGCCGGGCCCGTCGGTGCGGCTGGAGCTCTGCCGGGCGGCGGTGTCGGGGGAGGCCGGACTGGGCGTATGCGAGCTGGAGGTCGACCGGCCTGGGCCGTCCTTCACCGTGGATACGCTGCGGGAGCTGCATGAGCGCCAACCAGGGGACGAGCTGACGTTCATCGTCGGCGCCGACATGGCGCAGAGCCTGCAGGCCTGGCGTGAGCCGCGCGAGATCCTCCGTCTCGCTCGAGTCGCCGTCGCCGAGCGTGAGGGAAGCCGGCGTGCCGACGTCCTCGAGCACATGGCAGGCTTAGAGCCCGGCGATCACGTGGTCTTCTTCGACATGCCGCGGATCGACATCAGCTCGACCGCGCTGCGTGAGCGCGCCGCTCGCTGCGCGTCACTTCGCTTCTACACGCCGGACGCCGTGGTGGCGGAGATCGCTGCGCGCGGCCTGTACCGTCAGGAAGAAGCGCAGCCGTCGCCGCGACAAGATCAAGCATGAACGAGCCCGAGTCCGACATCACGCCCGAACGCCTCGCCGATCTCGTCGCGGGCTATGCCCTCGACAAGAAGGCACAGGACGTGGTGTCGCTCGACCTGCGCGGGCTGAGCGGCTTCACGGACGCGTTCGTCGTGTGCTCAGGAACCAGCGACCGGCAGGCGAAGGCGATCCACGATGCGATCCACTTCGGCCTCAAGAAGGAACACGGGCTTCTGCCGCGTCGCGTCGAGGGCGTCACCGAGTCGCGCTGGATCCTGATGGACTACCTCGACGTCGTGGTGCACATATTCACTCCCGAGGCGCGTGAGTTCTACCGTCTGGAAGCGCTCTGGGGTGACGTGCCGCGCAAGCACTACGAGCCAGGGCCAGAGGGCGCGGAGGTCGCCGTCGGCGCGCGGTCGCAGGGCTCTGGGTCGGGCGCCGACTGAGGCTGGCGCGGGTCAACCCGCGCCCGCGCATACGACGTATACGTCGACGGTCTGCGCGACTGAATCGACGTTGCGGCGAGCCTGGACATACCATCCGCGAACGGCTTCTCCGGCCGAGGCGGGAAGCGAGCCGGCATCAGCCGGCGCCGAGGTGCCGACGGTCGTGTTGGGCTGGCCGCCGGAAGAGGTGGTCGGTGTGCGGTATCCGCCGCCGACGACCGTCTCCCCGGTCTGGCAGAGGACCGCTGCCGAGAGCAACTGACCGGTGGCCCCGTTGTTCGCCGGGAACGTGAAGCTCGTCGTCCGCGTCACGGCGGTGGCGACGCCCGTAGCGCCCTTGACACCCTGCGGCCCGGCGGGGCCCTGAGCTCCCGCGGGGCCTGCGGCACCCTGGGCTCCCGGGGGGCCGGACGGCCCCGGCCTGCTCAGGGAGGCGATCGCAGCGGCACTGAGTCGGTCGGCGCCGAGCGTGCCCTTTCTGACGTCGCGGTTGGCGACCGTCCCGTTCTTCAGGTCGGCGCCGGTCACGCTGCTGTTGCGCAGGTCGGCGCCGGTCACAGGGACGCTGCTGTCGCTGATCCCGTGCACGCGGCGATCAGCGCGATCACGGCGATCACTGTTGCGGGACGGGGCATGCGGGGTCTCCTGTCGCTCGAATCGGTGACGCGGCGCGGCGGGGGTGCCCGCGGCCGCGTCACGGTAATCGGCAGCGCGGATAGTGTCGGCGGCAGCCGATTCAGCCCGGGAGATCAGATGGACTTCGTCGAGGCCAGCAGCGACGGTCAGCGGTTCGTGTATTCGGACTCGGGCGAGGGTCCGCTCGTGGTGCTGTTTCACGGCTTCCCCGATCTTCCAACCGGCTGGGCGCAGACGGTGTCTGTCCTCAACGACGCCGGCTATCGGACGGTCGCGCCCTACCTGCGCGGCTACCACGCGGATTCGATCGTCCCCGGCCGCGGCTACGGCGACCAGACGATCGGAGAGGACGCGATCCGGCTGCTCGACGCGGTCGGCGCGGACAGCGCGGTTCTCGTCGGCCACGACTGGGGGGCTGCGGTGGTCTACAGGGCGGCGGCGCTGTCACCGCGGCGCGTTCGCGCCATCTGCTGTGTCGGCATCCCGCACCCGCGCGTGATCGAGCCATCGCCCGGACTGCTGTGGAAGGCCAGGCACTTCGTGACCCTCAAGCTCCCGACGGGCCGCTTGCTCGCGCGGAGTCGCGACTTCGCGCACATCGACACGCTCATCAGGCGCTGGGCGCCGCACTGGTCGGGCGCCGAGCGCGAGGCCTGCCTGCGCGACATCAAGCAGGCCTTCTCCGAGCCCGCGGTTCTCGACGGTGCGCTCGGCTACTACCGCGATACAAAACGCAGTTCGGTGCCGAGGCTCTCGCAGCCGGCGCTGATCGTCGGAGGCACGACCGACCTGCTTGACCCCGAGGTGTTCCTGCGCTCCTGCGAGGTGTTCGACGGCCCGTGCGAGGTTCTGATCGCAGACGGCGCCGGCCATTGGCCGCACCGTGAGTCCGCCGAGCTCTTCCACGAGCGTCTGCTGGCGTTCCTCGAACGATCTGCCGCCGGCCTGAGCGTGTGAGGCCGGGTACGACGAAGGCCGCCCGATCAGGCGGCCTTCGGTGGAGTGGAGCTAGCCGGGCTCGAACCGTCGACCTCCTCGCATGCCATGCGAGGCGCTCTCCCAGCTGAGCTATAGCCCCAAGCTCGTAGTCGCCCGCCCATCTGTACAAGCCGTCGTCTGGTTGTTCCGAGCAGGCGCAAGGCGCATCTGAACCATCGTCTGCCCAGCGAACTCGGCGATCGGAAGGACGTAGACCTTGTCGAGTTCGGCGCAGTAAGCGGTGACCAGATCGACCTCGGCTTCCGAGTAGGTCGTCCTGACGTAACCGCTGACGGGTGTGTAGCGGCTTGTGCGCGTGTGATCCGCAGGACGCTCCACTGGACCGCCGCCCACTTGCACTGGACGCGGAGCAGTCGACCGCCGACGTCGATGATGAGGTCGTAGCGGCTGCCCTCGCTCATCGGGCGCGAGACGATCGCCCCGAGCTGGACGGCCCGTGCTGCGATCGCGAGTTCCGCGATGCTGCCCTTCTCAGTCGGGAGTGAGGGATCGTTCCATGAGGCGAACACTAGTTCGCATCTCCGGACGGAGTCGGCGGACGGCGGTCGCGACGCGGGTCCCGACTATCCTCCGCCACCTCCGATGGACGAACGCCGCTACGACCCGAACGAGATCGAGCCCCGCTGGCAGAAGGTGTGGGCTGACGAGCGCACCTGGGAGGTCTCCAACGAGGCGGCGCAGGAGTCGCCCGACGGGGCGTCCTCGTACGTCCTTGAGATGCTGCCCTACCCGAGCGGCGAGCCTCACATCGGGCATCTGAAGGTCTACTCGGTCGGCGACGCCGTCGCTCACTTCCACCGCCGAACCGGGCGTGCGGTGCTGCATCCGATGGGCTACGACGCCTTCGGCCTGCCGGCCGAGAACCACGCGATCAAGACCGGGCAGCATCCGCGCGAGTCGACGAACAACGCGATCGTCGAGTTCCAGCGCCAGTTCCGCCGCTGGGGGATCTCGATCGACTGGTCGCGTGAGTTCGGTACGCACGAGCCGCGCTACTACCGCTGGACGCAGTGGATATTCCTCCAGCTCTTCCGCCACGGCCTGGCATACCGCAAGGACGCCGCCGTCAAGTGGTGTCCGGTGGACCAGACCGTGCTGGCGAACGAGCAGGTCGTCGACGGGCACTGCGAGCGCTGCGGCGCAGAGGTGGAGGCCAAGCAGCTCGAGCAGTGGTTCTTCCGCATCACCGACTACGCCGACCGGCTGCTCGACGATCTGGACGACGATCGAGTGGCCCGAGCACGTCAAGACGATGCAGCGCAACTGGATCGGCCGCTCGGAGGGCGCCGAGGTCGTCTTCCACTGCGCCGACCTCGGCATCGACTACCCCGTCTTCACGACGCGGCCGGACACGCTCTTCGGCGCGACCTTCTTCGTGATGGCGCCCGAGCACCCGGATCTCGAGCGGCTGGCGGCGGGAACCGGCCGCGAGGAGGAGGTGCGCGACTACGTCAACCACGCGCTCACCGAGTCGACCGAGGTGCGCGGCGCGGCCGACAAGGAGAAGACCGGCGTCTTCCTCGGACGTCATGTGGTCAACCCGGTGAACGGCGAGGCGATCCCGATGTACGTCGCCGACTACGTGCTGATGGAGTACGGCACCGGCGCGATCATGGCGGTCCCCGCCCACGACGAGCGCGACTACGAGTTCGCGCGCAAGTTCGACCTGCCGATCCGCCGCGTCATCGAGGGCGTGAACGACGAGGGCGACGCGGACGGCCTGCCTTACGGCGGCGACGGCGCGCTCGTGGACTCCGCTCCGGAGTTCGACGGGCTGAAGAGCCGCGAGGCGCTCGAGGCGATCGTCGCCTGGCTCGATCGTGAGGGCAAGGGGCACGCGTCGGTCAACTACCGCCTTCGCGACTGGCTCGTGTCGCGGCAGCGGTACTGGGGCTGCCCGATCCCGATCGTTCACTGCGCGAAGTGCGGGATGGTTCCCGTGCCCGACGAGGACCTGCCCGTCGTACTGCCCGACGTCAGCGACTACACGCCGAAGGGCAGGTCGCCGCTCGCAGCCGCCGATGACTGGGTCAACACGAAGTGCCCGGCCTGCGACGGGGCGGCGCGCCGTGAGACCGACACGATGGACACCTTCGTCGACTCCTCCTGGTACTTCCTGCGCTACTGCGACGCCTCGAACGACGAGGCCGCGTGGGATCAAGCTGCCGTCGGCGCCTGGATGCCGGTCGACCAGTACATCGGCGGAGTCGAGCACGCGATTCTGCACCTGATGTACGCGCGCTTCTTCTGCAAGGCGCTCGCTGACCTCGGCCACCTGGACGTGCAGGAGCCTTTCGCCCGTCTGTTCACGCAGGGGATGATCACCAAGGACGGGGCGAAGATGTCCAAGTCGAGGGGCAACGTCGTCTCCCCGCGGGAGATCGTCGAGACCCACGGCGCCGACACCGCCCGCGCATACATCCTCTTCATCGGCCCGCCGGATCAGGACGCCGACTGGTCCGACGAGGGCGCGGAGGGAGTGCACCGATTCCTCAGCCGCCTCTGGCGGCTCAGCGCCGACGTCGCCGAACGTGACGGTGAGCCGATGCCCGACGATCCCGGGGGCGCCGATCTCACGCTGGTGCGCAAGTCGCACTGGGCGGTCGAGAAGGTGACCGCCGACATGTCGGGCCGTTTCGCCTTCAACACAGCGATCGCGGCGATCATGGAGCTGACGAACGAGGTCTCGAGGCTGCGCGATGACGCCGGGATCGGCGCGATGAGCTTCGCGCTGCAGATCGCCAACTCGCTGCTCTTCCCGTTCGCGCCCCATGCCGCCGCCGACGGCTACCACCGGCTCACCGGCGAGCGCGTCTGGGAACAGCCGTGGCCGGATGCCGACCCGGCGATGCTGGAGCGCGATACGTATCGAACTCGTCTGTCAGGTGAACGGCAAGCTGCGCGACCGCGTCGAGGTGCCGTCGGGCGCTGAACGTGAGACGCTCGAATCGCTCGCCCTGGCGGCCCCGAACGTTCGCGCCCACGTCGACGGGCGCGCCGTGGTCAAGGTCGTGGTGGTGCCCGGCAAGCTCGTCAACGTCGTCGTTCGCTGACGATGGAGTTCGGCGCGTCGATCGCGGTGATCGGACCGGCCGAGTGCAACCCGGCGACGCTGGCGGCCGCCGAAGAGGTCGGTGCGGGGCTCGCCGGCGCCGGCTTCGTCGTGGTCACCGGCGGGCTGGGCGGCGTGATGGAGGCGGCGAGCCGCGGCGCGAGGTCACGGCTCGGGGTGACCGTCGGCGTTCTCCCGGGTTCGGATCCGGCCGAGGCCAACGGCTGGGTGCAGCTGCCGATCGCGACCGGCCTGGGGCAGGCCCGCAACGCCGTGCTGATCCAGTCGGCGGCGGCCGTCATCGCCGTCGGCGCCGGTTACGGCACGCTGTCGGAGATCGCGCTGGCGCTGAGGCTGGGTCGCTCCGTGGTCGGCGTCTCGACGTGGGACATCCCCGGTGTCGAGCCGGCGCCCGGCGCACGCGTCGCCGTCGAGCGCGTCGCCGCCCTCGTGACGTAGTCGCTTCGCGAGCGCGCAACGATCCGGGCGGTCCGCCGTGACCGATCCGCGCATACGGTCGCGGCGTGCCGATTCCGACTCGATCGACGCTGCTCGGCTGTGGCGTCCTGGCCCTGCTGATCGGCGTGCTCGGGGTGCGCTGGCTCAAGTCCGACGCCCGTCCCCAGGGCTCGGTCGGGCCGCCTGCCCGGCTCGCGCGCGGCGACTGCGGGCACGCGGCTGCTGCAGCGCGCAGCCGCTCCGGCCGCCGTCGTGCACGTGGCAGGCGCGGTCAGGCGCCCCGGCGTCTACCGGCTTCCGTGCCGGCTCGCGCGTGCGCGACGCCGTCTCGCGGGCCGGTGGCGCCTCGGCCGACGCCGACACCGCCGCCGTCAACCTCGCGGCGAAGCTCGCGGACGGGCAACAGGTGATGGTCCCGCTGCGGATCCGGGCGGGCGGCCCCGCGGCGGGTGCTGCAGCGACCGGGCCAGGGTCCGCCGCCGCCGGCGGGCCGGTGAGCCTGGGGTCGGCGACGCTCGAGCAGCTCGACGCGCTGGACGGGGTCGGACCCGCGACCGCGCAGAAGATCCTCGACCGCCGCGCCCAGACCGGCGGGTTCGCATCGGTCGACGATCTCGGTGAGATCGCGGGCATCGGCCCCAAGAAGCTGGAGTCCCTGCGCCGCCAGGTCACTCCGTGACCGCCGGCCTCCGGCGTGCGGGCGCGGGCGCCGCCCGGAAGCTGCGATCGAGCCCGTGGCACGTCGGCACGGCGGCGCTGACGCTCGGGCTGGCTGCGGGACCGCGTGCTCCGGGCCTCGTAATCCTGGTGACGGCGCTGGCGCTCGCCGCGCTCGCGCGCGACCCGCCACGTGCGCTCCTGTTCGTCGTCCTGCTGCTCGCCGGGGCGGTGATCGCCGACGCCCGGCTTCACGCGCTGGACGGCGGGTCGCGGGCAACAAGCCTGGCTCCTGCGCCTCCGGCGACCCGCGCGACGCTGCTCGATGCGCCGCGCGCGATGCGCTTCGGCTGGCGCGTGCTCGCCGGCAGCGGCGGGCGAACGTTGCTCCTGCTCGGAGAGGGCCGCCCGCCGGCGTGGTCTGCCGGCGACGAGGTGCGCGCCACCGGCCGGTTCCGGCTCCCGGGCGAACACGAGCGCTGGCTGCGGCCGCACCACGTCTCGCTGGTGATCAAGCTGCGCACCGTGGGCCTGACCGGCGGGCGCCGAGGCGGGGCCGCCGGTGCGGTCGACGATGTCCGTCGAACCGCCACGCACGCTCTCCGCCGGCACCTTCCGGTCGCGGAGGCCGGGCTGCTCCGCGGCATGACGCTCGGGGACGAAGCCGGGTTGCCGCGCGAGGACCTCGAACGGCTTCGCCGCGCCGGACTCGGCCACATCGTCGCCGCCAGCGGTCAGAACGTCGCGCTCCTGGCCGTGCTCGTTCAGGCGCTCGGCGTGATCGCCGGTGTCGGCAGGCGGACGCGGTTGCTCGCCGTGCTCGCGCTGATCGCCCTCTACGTCCCGCTCGCAGGAGGCGGCCCGTCGATCCAGCGCGCCGGGGTGATGGGGGCCGCGACGGTCACAGCGGCGCTGGCGGCGCGGCCGAGCGCGCGCTGGTACGCCCTGCTGCTCGCCGCGGCCCTGACGCTCGCGCTCGATCCGGCCGCGCTCGAGGATCCCGGCTGGCAGCTCAGCTTCGCCGCGGTGGCCGCGATCGCGCTGCTCGCCGCGCCCTTCAGCGCGTCGCTTGGGCGGCGCGGCATCCCTCGTCCACTCGCCGACACGATCGCGATCACCACGGCGGCGACGATCGGCACTGCGCCGGTCAGCGCCGCCGTCTTCGGCGCGGTCTCGGCGGCGGGGCTGCCGGCGAACGTAATCGCTGCGCCGGTGATCGCGCTGATCACCTGGTTGGGGATGATCGCGGCGGGTGTCGCTCAGGTTTCGCCCGACGCCGGCGCGCTGATCGCCGCGAGTGCCGGACCGCCGCTCGCGTTCGTGCTCGGCGTCGCGCGAGTGCTCGGCGGGCTGCCGATCGCGGAGCTGAGGCTGTCCGTGGTCGCCGCGCTGGCCGCCGCCGGGCTGTCGGCGCTGCTGATCGGCTCGGCGGCGGCGCGCCGTGAGGTCGCGGCGAGGCTGGCGCTGCAGCCGCGCCCCGGGGGCATCCGGTTTGTGTTCGGCCTGACGTTCTTCCTGGTGCTTGCGGCGGTCGTCGTCGCGCTGATCCGCGCGCCGCGGGTCGCGCCCGCGCCGCCCGCACGGGGAGACCTGCGCATCTCGTTCCTCGACGTCGGGCAGGGCGACGCGACGCTGCTGCAGACGTCGTCGGAGTCGCTGCTCGTCGACAGCGGTCCGCCGGGCGGGCCGATCCTCGACGAATTGGCGCGCACGGGCGTCCGGCGCCTTTCGGTGCTGGTGGCCACGCACGCCCAGGCCGATCATCTCGGCGGAGCCGACCGGGTGCTCCGCGAGGTGCCTGTCGGGCTGCTGCTTGACGGCCGCGACGGCGTGCGCGATCGGGAGGGCATCGAGATGGCCGCCGCCGCACGATCGGCGGGGGTGAGTTCGGAGAGGCCGCAGGCGGGCGACCGGCTGCGCCTGGGGGAACTCGAGGTCGACGTGCTCTGGCCGCGCCCACGGACCTCGGAGGCCGAGACGGGCGCCGATCCCAACGACCGCGCCGTCGTGCTGCTGGCACGCGCCGCCGGCGTGAGCGTCCTGTTGACCGCCGACGCGGAATCGGATGTCCTCGCGCAACTCGATCTGCCTCAGGTCGACCTGCTCAAGGTCAGCCACCACGGAAGCGCCGACCCCGGCCTCGGGCCGCTGCTCGAGCGCCTGCGGCCGCGCGCGGCGGTGATCGAGGTGGGCGCCGACAACCGCTACGGACATCCGGTGCCGGCGACCGTGGCCACACTGCGTGCGTCGGGCGCCCGGGTGCTGCGCACCGACCGCGACGGAACAGTGGTCGTCGAAGCCTCCGGCGGGATCCTCGGACTTCGGACCGGTGCCTGATGGCGGTCTTCCCGCAATGCGTCCCGGCCCGGGCCTAGACTCGCCCCGGTGCCGACCTTCAAGCCCGCCTACCTGATCCACGGTGACGATCACGGGCGCGTCGGTGAGCGGCGGGCCCGCCTCAGGGCGCTTGCCGAAGTCGAGTCGGGATCGGGCGGGCTGGAGCAACTGGACGGCGATCGCGCGACCCCGGCCGCGGTCGCTATCGCCCTGAACGCCATGACCTTCGCCGTCGGGAGGCGGTTCGTGATCGTCGACGGCGTGGAGCGCTGGAAGGACGCCGACGTCACCGCCGAGCTGGCACCGGTGCTCGCGGCGCCGCCGCCGGAGACGACGGTGGCGTTCTTCGCCAGGGAGGAGGCTCGCCAGCAGGCGCCGAAGGCGCTCCATGCGGCGGTGGTGGCCGCAGGCGGCGACGTCGCGGCAGAACGACTCCTCAAAGCGCGCGAGCTGCCGCGCTGGGCGATCGCCGAGGCCGACCGCCTCGGAGTGCGGCTCGACGGGGCCGCGGCGCAGGCGCTCGTGGCGCGCGTCGGCGAGCGTCAGCAGAGACTCCTGCGCGAGCTTGAGAAGCTGGCGATCGAACACGGTGCCGGCGCGACGATCGGTGTCGAGGAGGTCGAGGCCGCGGCGCCCTCCGCGGAGCGCCAGGCATGGTCGCTCGTCGATGCGATCGTCGCTCGCGACCGCGTGGCAGCGCTCGCGTCCTATCTCCGGCTGCGTGAGCAGGGCGAGGACCCGGCGCGGCTGGTGCCGATGATGGCGCGGCGGCTGCGCGAGGTGCTGGCGATCGCCGAGCGCCTCGGCTCAGGTGTCTCACCCGCCGACGTGAAGGCAGGTCTGCGCATGAGCCCCTACGCCGCCGACCGGCGCATCAAGGAGGCACGCGCCGTCGATGTAGATGCGCTTCGCAGGGCGCTGGAGGCGCTCGCGGGCCTGGAACTCGCGACGCGCGGAGCCAGCGAGCTTGCGCCGGACACCGAAGCACTCCGAACGGTGGCCGCGATCTCCGCGTGACCGGGCGGGACCCGGCCGGCCGGATCCGGGAGTGGGGCGGTCAGCTGCCGGCGCCTGCGCGAACGCGGGCTGCGCGGGACTTCTTGCGGGCGCCGGTGTTGCGGTGCAGCGCGCCGCGCTTGACGGCCTTGTCGATCGTCGAGATGAGCCTGCGATGCTCGGCGTCGGCTGCGCTGTCATCGCCGCCGGCGACGGCCGCGCTCGAGGCGCCGGAAGTACGTCTTGATGGTCGACGTGTAGCGCTTGTTCTCGAGTCGCTCGCGCTCGGTGCGCAGAATGCGCTTCTTCTGAGAGTGAATGTTGGCCATGGACGACGGCGCAGTGTAGCGGGAGCACGGCCGCGTCAGGCGCTGCGGGCACGGCCCTGCGAGCGATCCGGTCGGAGCGGCGCGTAGCATCAGCGCGCGGTGAGCGAGCGTCCCGGCAGCCCGCAGGACCCCGTGGACGCGGCCGATCAGGCTCCGGTTCCGTCGCAGGCCGCTGCCGAGGGACCGCAGGGCGCCGGTGAGCCGCCTGCGCCGAGCGGCCGCGGGCTGGCCCGCAACACGGCGATCTTCTCGATCGCCACGGGCCTGTCGCGAATCGCCGGCCTCGGGCGGGAGATCGTCGCCGCGAGCTACTTCGGCACGAGCGGCCCCGCGTCCGCGTTCACGATCGCCTTCCAGATCCCGAACCTCGTCCGCGGGCTGTTCGCCGACGCCGCCCTGAGTGCGGCGTTCGTGCCCGTCTTCACGGAGTACCTGGAACACGGGAAGAAGCGCGAGGCGGTGCTGCTGGCCTCGACGCTGTTCTGGCTGATCCTGCTCGTCCTCGGAGCGCTCTCGGCGCTGTTCATCGTGACCGCCGGCTTCGTGATACCGCTCTTCATCCCCGGCGACAGCTTCTCACCCCAGCTTGTCGACCTCACGGTCGGGCTCTCGCAGGTGCTCTTCCCGGTCGTGGTCCTTCTGGGTCTGAACGGGCTGCTCGTGGGGATCCTCAACGCCTACGACCACTTCTCGATCCCGGCGATCGCGCCGCTCGTCTGGAATCTCGTGATCATCGGCTCGCTGATCGGACTGCGTCAGTTCTTCGAAGGCGACGACCAGATCTACGCCTACGCGATCGGCGTGCTGCTCGGCACGATCGTCCAGCTCGCGATGGTCGTGCCGGTGTTGGGGCGAATCGACTTTCGCCTGAAGGTGCACTTCAACCTGCGCGACCCCGGCGTCGTGCGCGTGCTCAAGCTGATGCTGCCCGTGACCATCGGGCTCGGCGTGATCAACGTCGACCTGCTGATCAACTCGGTCGTCGGCACGCTGATCTCCGACTCCGCCCCGCGCGCGATCGATGCCGGGTTCCGCATCTACATGCTGCCCCAGGGCGTGTTCAGCGTTGCTCTCGCGACGGTGCTGTTCCCGTCGCTCAGCAGGCTCGTGGCGCGACGCGACACCCCCGGCGTTCGCCGTCTGGTCGGTACCGGCACGCGCCAGAACATGCTGCTGCTCGTCCCGGCCGCGGCCGCGACGATGGCCCTCGCGGAGCCGATCGTCCAGCTCGTCTACCAGTACGGCGCGTTCGGGCCCGACTCGACCGACGACGTCACGGAAGCGCTCTTCTGGTTCGCCTTCTCGCTGCCGTTCGCGGGCATCAACCTGCTGCTGACACGCACGTTCTTCTCGCTCCAGCGCCCATGGATCCCCACCGCACTGGCCGGAGCGAACCTCGTCGTGAACCTCGCGGTCTCGCTCACGCTCTACGGGCCTCTGGGGATCGCGGGCACGGTGCTCGGAACCGTCGTGGCGAGTGCCGGCATGACCGCTGCGCAGCTCGTGTACCTGCGTCGCGCGCTGGATGGCAGCATCGAGGGCCGGGCGACTGCGCTGGCGGCACTCAAGATCCTCGCTGCCTCCGCGCTGCTCGGGCTGACTGCGTACGCGACGTGGTGGGTGATCGAGGGAGCCGTCGGCGACGCCGGGGCGCTGGCGCGCGCGGCCGCGGTGCTCCCCGCTCTGCTCGTCGGCAGCGGCGTCTATGCGCTCGCGGTTCACCTGATGCGCGTGCCGGAGGCCGAGCAGATCCGCGGGCTGATCGCGGGCCGCCTTCGCAGATCGTGATGCCGTGAGCCGCGCCCGGCGGTAGCGAGCGAGCGCCGTGCGGCATCGAATCGGCGTCGAACGGCGAAATTTCCCTAAAGGCGACAGCCGCTGTCGCCGATACGGTCCACATGGTGCGGTCGCTGACCATTGAGACTGCGCTTGCCCGAGCGCCCGACCTTGCTTCCGCCTGCGACGCTGCGTGTGCTGCGCTCGCCGCCGACGGGCGCCTGAGCGTCTGCGCCTACGTCGCGCGAGCGGGTCGTCTGCGGGCACTGGCGGAGGCCGGGCTCGGACATGTGCGTGACGGCGTGCCGCTGGCAATGGGGGCAGCAGGCCGGGCTCTTCGGAACGGCAGTGAGCAGCGCGAGGCGACTACCGACGGAGCCGCGATGATCTGCGTCCCGGTCGTGTCGGGCGGACTTGTCTGCGGCGTTCTCGAGGTCGTCGCACAGGCGGGGCTCGACGCCGAGGACGAGGATCAGGTGCGGCAGACCGCACTGGCCCTCGGCCGGAGGTTCGAAGCGCTTGGCGGCATCCCGCCGGAGACGGCGTCGAGCCGGCTCGCCCAGCACGCGGCGGCGATCGCCGGTCTCGAGGATCCGAGTCGCATCGAACGCGCGACCCTGGTCGCCGCGCTGGATCTTGTTGAGATGGAGAGCGCGGTACTGCTGCGCTGCGATGGGGACGGGCCGCCGGTGGCGAGCTGTGCGGCCGGGCCGCTGGCTCGCAGGCTGCTGGCGCTGTCCGCTGAGTCGCTCGTCGCGATCAGCGAGGCCGTCTCCTCCGGAGCCTCGCTGGCGACGACCGGGCGCGGCGGCGTTCGGGCTCTTCCGGCTGCGCTGGCGTCGCTGAAGGCCGCCGGCGCGCGCACCGTCGTCGCAGTCCCGCTCAGTTCGCGAGGCGAGCAGCTGGGCGCGCTGATCATCTGCGACTTCCACGAGCTTGCGCCGAGCACCGAGCGTGTGGAGGTGCTCGAACTGGTCGCCGCACAGGCTGCGAGCTGCCTGCGCACCTCTGCGGCGGTCGCGGAGCTGCGCCATCGCGCTGCTACCGACCCGCTGACGGGGCTCGGTCACCGCGGCACCTTTCGCGAGGCGCTCGCCGCCACGCACCGGCGGCCGATCGCGACCGGGGTGGCGCTGTGCGACATCGACCATTTCAAGGAGCTCAACGACGCGGCCGGCCACCAGGCCGGCGACCTGGCGCTGCAGGCCGTGGCCCGTGCACTGCAGAGCGCCCTGCGCCGCGGCGACACGCTCTACAGGCTCGGCGGGGACGAGTTCGCCGCTCTGCTCGCGGTGCGCGACGAGGGCGATGCCCTGGCCGCCGCGCAGCGCATGCGCGACGCGGTCGTGGCGAGCGATGCCGGCGTGACGGTGTCAGTCGGTGTCGCGGTGTCGTCGCCGGCGGACACCGACGACGTGCTCGTCGGGCGGGCCGACAGCGCGCTCTACACGGCCAAGGGCGCTGGGCGCGACGGGGTGGCTCTCGCTCCTCCGGCCTCGGCTTCGTCGACCGTCGCTGCGGGCTGACCGCCCTGACGAGTCCGCTTCGCGCCGGGGGCGCGTCTCGGGCAGACCCTACCCTGGGCGTCCGGTATGGACCAGGCGCACATCCGCAACTTCTCGATCATCGCGCACATCGATCACGGCAAGTCGACGCTCGCCGATCGCATCCTCGAGATGACGAAGACCGTCGACTCGCGCGAGATGCGGGCTCAGCTGCTCGACTCGATGGACCTCGAGCGTGAGCGCGGGATCACGATCAAGGCCCAGGCGGTCCGCGTCCTCTACACCGCGCGTGACGGTGAGACTTACCAGCTGCACCTGATCGACACGCCCGGCCATGTCGACTTCACCTACGAGGTCTCGCGGTCGCTGGCGGCCTGCGAGGGGGCGTTGCTCGTCGTCGACGCATCGCAGGGGGTGGAGGCCCAGACGCTCGCCAACACGTATCTGGCCGTCGACTCGGGGCTCGAGCTGATCCCCTGCCTTAACAAGATCGACCTTCCCGGCGCAGAGCCCGAGCGGGTCGCGGCCGAGGTCTCGGAGCTGCTCGGCGAGCCGGCCGATCAGATCAGGGCGATCTCGGGCAAGACGGGGGAGGGCGTGGTCGACGTGCTGGAGGAGCTCGTCGCCAAGGTGCCGGCGCCGGGAGGCGATCCCGACGCGCCGCCGCGGGCGCTCATCTTCGACTCGGAGTTCGACCAGTACCGCGGCGTCGTGGCGTACATCCGTGTCGTCGACGGCGTGTTCCGAAAGGGCGAGGCGATCCGCGCGATGGTCGCCGGAACCGAGGCCGACATCGACGACATCGGCTTCTTCACGCCGGCGATGACGCCCGTGGGCGAACTGCATGCGGGCGAGGTCGGTTACCTGATCACGGGCATCAAGGACGTCACGCGCCTGCGCGTCGGCGACACGCTGACCGCCCGGCACGGCGGCGCGACCGAGCCGCTCCCCGGGTATCGCGACGTGAAGCCGATGGTCTTCTCGGGCCTCTTCCCGATCGACTCCGACGACTATCCCGACCTGCGCGACGCGCTGGAGAAGCTGACGCTCAACGACGCGGCGCTCACCTGGGAGCCGGAGACGTCGGATGCGCTCGGGTTCGGCTTTCGCTGCGGGTTCCTCGGGCTGCTGCACATGGACATCGTGCGCGAGCGACTGGAACGCGAGTACGACCTCAACCTGTTGACGACGATGCCCTCGGTCGGCTTCGAGATCGAGCTGACCAGCGGCGAGGTCGTCGAGGTCCACAATCCTTCGGACATGCCGGACCCCGCGCGCGTGGCGGAGATCCGCGAGCCGATGATCGCGGCGAGCATCCTGACGCCCACCGAGTACATCGGGCAGGTCATGGAGCTCTGTCAGGAGAAGCGGGGCGAGCACTCCGGCATGCACTACCTGTCCTCCGAGCGAGTGCAGCTCACCTATGACCTGCCGCTCGCCGAGATCGTGCTCGACTTCTTCGACCAGCTGAAGTCGCGCACGCGCGGCTACGCGTCGTTCGACTACGAGATCAAGGGGCTCAAGGCATCGAACCTGGTCAAGCTGGATGTCCTGCTCGCGGGCGAGCCCGTCGACGCGCTCTCGATGCTGGTGCACCGGGACAAGGCCTACGGCGTGGGGCGCACGCTCACGGAGAAGCTGCGCGAGAAGATCCCGCGGCAGCAGTACGACGTGCCGATCCAGGCGGCGATCGGCTCGCACATCGTCGCTCGTGAGACGGTGAAGGCATTCCGCAAGGACGTGATCGCCAAGTGCTACGGCGGTGACATCACCCGAAAGCGCAAACTGCTCGAGCGCCAGAAGGAGGGCAAGAAGCGCATGAAGCAGGTCGGCCGCATCGAGGTGCCGCAGGAGGCGTTCCTCGCGGTCCTGGAGCTCGGCGACTCGAAGTAGCGCCGCCTCGCGCCGGCTCGGGGCGCGGACCGCAGCTCATAGTCTCGCGCTGTCACTTCGAAGCCCTGGAGGGCTGTTCGCCATGTCGCCACGTCTCGAGCCGCTGCAGCCGCCGTATGCCCCCGCAACCGCCGACGCGCTGCGCCGGCTGATGGGGGGAGCGGATGCGGAGCCGCTCGCTCTCTTCAGGACCATCGCCCACCATGACGCGATGCTCGACCGCTTTCGGGCGACCGGCTCGACGCTGCTGAGCTTCGGGCGGCTGGCGCCCGACGAGCGCGAGACGATCATCCACCGTACGACGGCGCGCTGCGGCGCTGCGTACGAATGGGGCGTGCACGCGTCGCTGTTCGCGTCCGGTCTGGGCCTGGGCGACGATTGGCTTCACGCGACCTGGAACGCGGGCGCGGACGACCCGGCGTTCGGGGCGCGCCAGCGAACACTCGTGAAGCTCGTCGACGAGCTTCACGACGGCGCCCGCGTGAGCGAGGCGCTGTGGGCGGAACTCGAGGCCGGCTGGGCGCCTGACGAGCTGGTCGAGGCGGTCTGCCTGGTCGGCTTCTACCACCTCGTCTCGTTCGTCTGCGGAGCCTTCGAGGTCGAACCCGAGCCGTGGGCCGCGGTCCCTCCGCCGGCGCGCGATGATGCGCACATGGACCTAGGACTCCAAGGCAAGGTCTGCGTCGTCACCGGTGCCAGTCGCGGCATCGGCCGCGCCACCGCGCAGCGGCTCAGCGCCGAGGGCGCGAGCGTGCTGCTCGTCGCGCGCGAGGAGGCGCAGCTCCGAGTCGCGGCAGGCGAGTGCGGGGAGCAGGCCGACTACATCGCGTGCGACGTGACCGATGCCGACGCCGACGAGCGCGTCGTGGCCACGTGCGCCGAGCAGATGGGCGGGATCGACGTGCTCGTCAACAACGCCGGCACGTCTTGGCTGCGCTCGCTCGACGAGCTGACCGACGACGAGTGGCGCCGGCTCTACGAGCTGCACGTGCTCGCACCGATGCGCCTGATGCGCGCCGCCGCGCCGAGGATGGCCGCGCGCGGCGGTGGGCGGATCGTCAACGTCTGCTCGTCTGCCGGCAAGCGCCCCTCGCTGACCAACCCCGCATACAGCGTCACGAAGGCCGCACAGCTCTCGCTGTCGCGGACCTTCGCGGATGCCTATGCCGCTCAGGCGGTGCTCGTCAACGCGGTCGCGCCCGGGCCGGTGTCGTCGGAGCTCTGGACCGACCGGGGCGGCATCGCGGAGCAGATCGCGAAGGCACGCGGGATCACGAGCGACGAGGCGGTGAAGGCGCAGGCGGCGAAGGTCCCGCTCGGACGCTTCGCGGAACCGCAGGAGATCGCCGACGTGATCGTGTTCCTGTGCTCCGCGCGCGCGAGCAACGTGACCGGCGCGGCGTGGTCGGTCGACGGCGGGGCCGTGTCGATCATCATCTAGCCCCGTCGAGCGCCCGTGCCAGCCTCCTCGCCCCCTCGGCGAGCGCAGCCGGCGGAGCCCCGCCGAAGCTGAGTCGCAGGTGCGGCGCGGGCGGCTCCGAGCAGAACCAGGGGCGGCCGGGGAAGACAACGACGCCCTCCGAGGCCGCTGCCTCCACGATCGCGGTCTCGTCCGAGCCGTCCGGAAGCCGCGTCCAGAGGTGCAGGCCGCCGCGCGGCAACTCGGCCGTCGCAAGCTGCGGCGCGTGCTCGTGCAGCGCGTCGGCAAGAGCGTCACGCCGCTCCCGCAGCGCCGCGCTCAGCGCTCGCCGGTGACGGCGCCATGCCGGCGACCCGACGAGCTCGAGCGTCGCCTCCTGGAGCGGGCCGGCGACGAAGAAGTCATCGACGATGCGCGCCGCTCGAAGCCTCGCTCCGGCGGCTCCGCGGGCTGCGAGACAGGCGATCCGCAGGCCGGGTGCGGCGCTCTTGGTGAGCGATCGCACATGCACCACATGACCGTCTACGTCGTCGCTCACGAGCGCCGGCGGCGCGTCACCGTCGATCCGGAGGTCACGTCCCCAGTCGTCCTCGATGATGAAGGCACCGGCCGCCGTGGCCGCCTCGATGACGGCTGGGCGGCGCTCCGGAGCGAGCACCGCGCCTGTGGGGTTTGCGTACAGCGGCTGCAGGTAGGCCAGGCGCGCGCCCGTCCGCGTGAATGCGTCTGCCAGCAGGTCTGCACGGACGCCGTCGGCGTCGGCTGGAACGGGCACCGGCCGGAGCCCGGCGGCGCGGGCGGCCGCGAGCGCTCCGAGGTATGTGGGTGCCTCGACGATGACCGGATCCCCGGGATCGGCCAGCGCCCGCATCGCCGTCGCGAGAGCGGCCTGACCGCCGGGGCAGATCACGACGTCGTGGGCGCTGAGGCGCCCGCCCGCCTCGCGTGCGAACCAGGCGCGGAGCTCGTCGCGGCCCTCGACCGGCCCGCGCTCCCAGGCGGCCGGTCGGCGGGCGGCCCGCGCGAGCGCCGCGCCGAGCGGGCCGACCGGCTGCAGAGCGGACTCGACGTATCCGCCTGAGAGCGCGATCGCATGCGGCGCGGGCACGCGCAGCAGTTGCTGCATCGCGCCGTCGTCGCCGGCTCGCGAGCCCAGTGCGACCGACTGCCATGAGAGATCGGCGGCGCCGTCGTCGCCGGCTCGCTCGGCGACGAACGTGCCGCGGCCCGGACGGGGCGAGACCAGACCCTCGGCGGCGAGCCGGGAGATCGCCCGCTGGACGGTGACCGGGGAGGCATGGTGGCGTGCGACGAGATCGCGGACGGACGGCAGCCGCGCGCCGGGCGGCAGTCCGGCCGCGGCAGCGCGCAGCTCTGCGGTAACGCGGGCCGATGTGTTATCGTCGGACATGAGTACGGGGAGTAACGTTACTGGAGCGTTCGGGATAACGGAAGCGGGGCCCGCCGCCTCTCTGGCCGGTGCTCGGCGGTCCCGGCTGAGTCGTGGGCTCGTGCTCGGGGCCGCTGCCGTACTCGCGTGGTCGATGTCGCTGCCCGCGACGCGTGCCGCCGTCGTGGGCGGGCTGGATCCGTTCTTCGTCGGTCTCGGCCGCGCGGCGGTGGCCGGTGTGCTCGCCGCGGCGTGGCTGGCCGCGATCCGCGCTCCGCGCCCCGATCGCCGCCAGTGGCGGTCGGTCGCCGTGTGCGCCGCCGGGGTCGTCGTCGGCTTCCCGCTGCTCACTTCGCTCGCGCTGGTCAGCGGGACCGCCGTCCACGCCGTCGTGGTGATCGGGATCCTGCCCGCGGCGACCGCGGTGTTCGCCGTCGTGCGCGCCGCGGAGCGACCCTCGGGAGCATTCTGGCTGGCCGCCGGTGCCGGGCTGGCGATCGTGCTCGCCTTCGCCGCGCTTCGCGGTGGATCGGGCATCGGCGGCGGTGATCTGATGCTGCTCGCGGGGGTCGTGCTGTGTGGTCTGGGATACGCCGAGGGCGGTGCGCTCGCACGTGAACTCGGAGGGCCGGCCACGATCTGCTGGGCGCTGCTGCTGTCACTCCCGCTCAGCCTCGGGGTCACCGCTGCGATCCTGGCGCTCGACGGCGTGCCGCAGGCCTCGAGCGGAGCCTGGGCGGGCTTCGCCTACGTCGCGCTCGTGTCGATGTTGCTCGGCTTCTTCGCTTGGTACGCCGGGCTGGCGAGCGGGGGAGTCGCGCGGATCGCCCAGGTCCAGCTGCTCCAGCCGCTGCTGTCGCTCGGCTGGGCGGCGCTGCTGCTCAGCGAGTCCGTCGGCCGGGCGGAGGCCGTAGCGGCGCTCGCGATAATCGCGTGTGTGGCGGCTACGCAGCGTGCGCGGGTCGATGGCCCCGCAGACGCCGACCTACAATCGAGTCGTGCTCACGCCGCGCCAAGAGCTGATTCTGCGCAAGGTCGTCGAGGCTCACCAGCTCAGCGGTCAGCCGGTCGGGTCCAAGACGCTCAGCGAGGACCCTGACCTGGACTGCGGTCCCTCGACGATTCGCAATGAGCTGGCGATCCTCGAGGAACTGGGCCTCCTCGCGCACCCGCACACGTCGGCGGGACGCCTCCCGACCGACTCCGGGCGGCGTGCCTACGTGGACCGGCTTCCGTCCCCGGGGCGGAGGCGCTCGGAGATCGACCTCCCGCTCGTGCGGCGCGAGGTCGACCAGGCGATGCGCGTTACGAGCGAGACGCTCGCGCAGGTCACGAACCTGCTCGCGATCGTCTCCGCTCCGCCGCTCGACACCGCGACGATCCGGCACATCGAGGTTCTTCTGCTCCAGCCGCAGGTTGCGATGGTCGTCGTGATCACGTCCACGGGCGGAGTGACGAAGCGCATGCTGACGTTCGACGCGCCGGTCGACGGTGGTCTCGTCACCTGGGCCGGTGAGTACCTAAACGAGCGGCTCGAGGGCTACGGGCTGGGCGCGCGGATGCTCCAGCAGCGGCTCAGCGACCCATCGCTCGGCCCGCGCGAGCGGGGGTTCCTGGAGAACGTCGCACCGATCTTCACGGAGCTGGCCGCGACCGCGGACGACACGCTCTACGTCGAGGGAGCGGCGCGCCTGCTCGGCGCCGACCGGATGCCGGACGTCGGGCATGTCAACGAGCTGCTCACCGCGCTCGAGCGCCGCGTGGCGCTGCTCGGCGTGCTGCGCTCGGCGCTGGGCGAGCGCGACGTCCTGGTGCGGATCGGAGCCGAGAACGAACTGCCGGCGCTGCGCTCGTTCGCGCTAGTCGCCGCCGGCTACGGCCTGCCGGCGCGAAAGCTGGGCACGGTGTCGGTGGTGGGGCCCGTCCGGATGGACTACGCGCGCACGATCGCGACGGTCCGCGAGGCTGCGGCACAGCTCTCGTCGTACATCGAGGACGTCTACGAGCCCTGATGTCGAGCACGCTTCCTCGCGACCCCTATGAGGTCCTCGGCGTTCCCCGCGACGCCGAAGACCAGGTGATCAAGAAATCGTTCCGCAAACTTGCGCGCGAACTGCACCCGGACGTCAACGCCCACGACCCGAACGCCGAGGAGCGCTTCAAGGAGGCTGCGGAGGCATACGAGATCCTCTCCGACCCCAAGCGGCGAGAGATATTCGACCGCTACGGCCACGAGGGGCTCCGCAGCGGCGGCATGCGCCCGAACTTCGAGGGGTTCGGGTCGATCGGCGACCTGTTCGAGGCCTTCTTCGGGCCCGCGTTCGGCGGCGGCTTCGCCGCATCACACGGTGGTCCCGTCCAAGGCGACGACGCGATCGTCGGAGTCGAGGTGGATCTGGCGCAGGCTGCGTCGGGAGCGGCCGTCGAGATCGGCTTCGATGCTGTTGACGCCTGCGCAACCTGCTCTGGTGAAGGCGCACAGCCGGGCACACCGGTCGCGACCTGCGAGCGCTGCGGCGGTGCCGGCGTCGTCCAGATGGTCTCGCGGTCGCCGTTCGGCCAGGTGATGCGAACCGCCGCCTGCGACAGCTGCGCGGGCGAGGGGCGAATCCCGGAGAGCCCATGCGGCACCTGCGAGGGGCGCGGACGTGTCGTACGGCAGCGCACGCTGCGCGTCGACGTCCCAGCCGGCATCGCCGACGGTCAGCGGATACGCCTCGCCGGCAGCGGTCACGCCGGCGAGCGCGGCGGCCCGCCCGGCGATCTGTACGTGCAGGTCCGCGTCGAGCCCGACGAACACCTGTTTCGCGACGGCGATGACCTCGTCACGGTGCTTGACGTTCCCGCGCCGCTGGCCGCGGTCGGCGCGCGACTGCCCGCCCCTGCGCTTGAGGGCAGCGTCGACGTCCGGGTCCCTGCCGGCACGCAGCCGGGCGAGGTGATCGTGCTGCGCGACCTCGGCATGCCGCAGCTGCGCCGTCCCGGCCGCCGGGGTGATCTGCGCGTGGTGGTCAACGTCGTCATCCCGCGGCGCCTGAGTGACGAGCAGCGCGACCTCGCGCAGCGGCTCGCCGATTCGCTCACGCCGGCCAACCTCGGCGAGCCGGAGGGCGTTGCCGCAAAGCTGCGCCGGCTGTTCGGCGGACACGGGTGATCCGGCTCGCGCTGCGCGTGCGGCGCGAGGACGCGGAGATCGCGCTCGCTGAGCTGCTCGAGCTCGCGCCGTCGGGCGTCGAGGAGACGGAGCGGGAGGACGGCGTCGTCGAGTACGCCGTATACGGCTCGCCGGGTGAGCTGCCGGCGCTGCCGGACCTGCGCGCCGCGGTCGGCGGGGCGCTGGTCGAAGTCGTGACCGAGGAGGTGCCCGACGACTGGCACGAACGCTGGAGGGCCTTCCACCGCCCGGTGGCCGTCGACGGGCCGCGAGGCGCACTGCGCGTGCGCCCGCCATGGGAACCGCCCGGCGAGGAGACCGGTGTCGAGGACCTGGTGATCGATCCGGGGCAGGCCTTCGGCACCGGGGCCCATGACACGACGCGGCTCTGCCTCGAACTCCTGCTCGATCTCGACCCCGGCGGGGCATGCGTCGACCTCGGCTGTGGCTCGGGCGTGCTCGGAATCGCGGCGGCGCGGCTGGGCTGGTCGCCGGTGCGCGGGCTCGACCACGAGGCCGAGAGCGTCGAGGCGACCGCCGACAACGCGCGCGCCAATTCAGTGAGCTTGATCGTGGAACGCTTCGACCTGCTGCGCGACGGCAGGGCGCCGGGGGCGCCGACGGTGCTCGCGAACCTGCTGCGCCCGCTGCTGCTGCACGTCGCGCGCGCGGGCTTCAGCGGCGAGACGCCCGCGGTTCTGATCGCCGGCGGGCTGCTGGCGAACGAGGCCGACGAGGTCGCGGCCGCGTTCGCGGCCGGTCACGGGCTCGAGGAGGTCGCTCGCCGGCATCGTGGGGAGTGGGCCGCGCTGCTGCTGCGGCGATGACGCTCTCCGGTGCGCTTCAGCCGGGAGCCGATGGCGCTCGCCGATAGCCTCGCGCCGATGCCGGGCTCCACAAGCTCCTCACGCGCTCCGGGGAGCGTGCGCGATGTCGTAGTCGTAGGTGGCGGTCACAACGGATTGGTCGCTGCCGCATATCTGGCACGCGCAGGCCTCGACGTCGAAGTTCTCGAGCGACGCGAGATCGTCGGCGGCTGCTGCGTGACGGAGGAACTGTGGCCCGGCGTGCGCGCGTCGCCGGGCGCCTACACGCTGTCGCTGCTGCGCCGCCGGATAATCGATGACCTCGGGCTTGCGGCTCACGGGCTCGATGTCACCGCTCATGAGCCCTACCTGTTCGCACCCCAGCCGGACGGGCGCAAGGTCGTGACGTGGTCATCGCGCACGCGCACGCAACGGCAGCTGGAGCGGGACTGGTCCAAGGCCGACGCGGCCGGCTACGGCGCGTGGTCCGAGCGCTGGGCGCGTGCAGCAGCGCGCGCGCGTCCGCTGCTGCTCGAGCCCGCCGATCGCGAACGCTGGCTCGCCGCTGTCGGCCCGGAGATCCTCGACGGCTCGATTGCCGACGATCTCGCAGCGATCCCGTCCGAGGCGGTGCGGGTGCCGTTCGCGCTCCAGGGCCTCATCGGGACGCTCGCGGGACCGTCCGATCCAGGCACCGCCTTCGTCGGCTTCTTCCACGATCTCGGCGAGGCCGCGGGCAGCCCCGGCGTCTGGGGTTTCGCGCGCGGCGGCATGGGCGCCGTGACGGAGGCGCTGTGCCGAGCCGCTGTCGCCGCGGGCGCGCACGTGCGCGTCGACGCGACCGTGGATCGCATCCTGGTCGATGAGGCCGACGGCGCCGCGGCCGGCGTGCTGCTCGCGAGTGACGAGGAGGTCCGTGCCCGCGTCGTCGTCTCGAACGCCGATCCGGTGCGCACCGCCGCGCTCGCGGGACTCGCGCGGCCGCAGGGCTGGAGCACTGACGGAACCGTGGTCAAGGTGATGGTGCTGCTCGACGGCCTGCCCGACTTCCCCGCGTGGCCTGGACCCGAGCCTTGGGCGGGGACCATCGACATCGGGTTCACGATGGCCGATCTGGAGGCTGCTGCGCGTGCAGCGCGCGACGGCCTGCCCGCACCGCGACCGTGGATCGAGGCTGCCTGCCAGACGGCGGCGGAGCCCTCACTTGCTCCGGCGGGCCGGCACGTCGTCTCGCTCTTCTGCCAGTGCTTTCCCGCGGACGTCGACGCGGACGAGGCAGCCGACCTCGCGACGGCCCGCTTCGCTGAGGTGTGTCCCGGGTTTCAGAACCGCATCGTCGATCGTCTGGCGCTCGGCCCGCGCGAGCTCGAAGCACGTTTCGCCATCACCGGCGGGAACATCTTCCATGGCGAGATGCTCGGCTCGCAGCTGCTCGAACGTCGCTTCGGGCCACGGCGATTCGGCGGACTGGAGCGCCTCTACCTGTGCGGGTCAGGGGCTCACCCCGGCGGCGCGGTGACCGGGGCCCCGGGATACCTCGCGGCACGCGCCGTGCTCGAAGACCGTCGCGACGGCGACTGGGCGGCGGCAGGCGTTGCAGCGGGCCCGCCGGCGGCGTAGGCTCGACGTGCGGCGCAGGGTGGGCCGCCCAAGCGTCGAAGGGATGATCATGACCAGCAACCGTCTTCGTCCGATGTCTCGCCTTTCGGCAGCGCTCGCAGCGGGCGTCCTCGCGACCGGGCTGCTCGCCGCGTGCGGCGGCGACGAGTCGGACTCGGGCACCACGCAGGCACCCACGACAGCGGCGACGACCGCCACCGAAACGACGACCACCGGCGCGCAGACCGAGACCACCGCCACGGAGACCTCAACCCAGGAGGCTGCGGCCGACGGCAAGGCGGTGTTCACCCAGAACTGCGGCTCGTGTCACACCTTGGCCGCGGCCGGCACGAGCGGCAACGTCGGGCCCAACCTCGACGACCTCAAGCCCAGCGCGTCCAAGGTCGAGTCGATGGTCAAGTCAGGCGGAAGCGGCATGCCGCCCTTCGAGGGGGTTCTGTCCGCCGCCGAGATAAGCGCGGTCTCCGAGTACGTCGCAGAGGTCGCAGGAAGCTGAACGCAGGCTTCAACCGGGCTGCCGCGGCCGTTCGCCGTCCTATGATGGCTGGGCATGTCGGTGACCGATGCCGTGAAGCAGGACCTGACCGCCGCGATGAAGGCGGGCGACAGGGATCGCGTGGGTGCGCTGAGGCTTGTTCTCTCCGAGCTGCAGAAGGCGGTCAAGGACGGTGACGGCGATGAGCTGGCCGTGCTGCGTCGCGAGCGCAAGCGCCGCCTGGAATCGGCGCGCGCATTCCGCGAGGGCGGCAGGCCCGAGCTTGCGGCAGCCGAGGAGACCGAAGCGTCGGTGATCGAGGCCTATCTGCCCGCGGAGCTCTCCGATGACGAGCTCGGCGCGATCGTGGCGGACGCCGTCGCTCAGACCGGCGCGAGCGAGGCGAAGGACATGGGAGCCGTCATGAAGGCCGCGATGGCCAAGACCGGAGGACGTGCGGACGGCAAGCGCGTCTCGGCGCTCGTCCAGGAGGCGCTGCGCGGCTGATGCGTCGCACGATCGAACTCTCCAACGAGGCTGCGATCGCGCTCGCGGGCACCGGCGACGGTGTGCTGCGGCAGCTCGAAGAGCATGTCGACTGCGAGCTCTACCTGCGCGGCAACGTGGTGACGCTGGACGGTGAGTCGGAGGCCGTCGCCAACGCGGGCACGGTCGTTCGCGAGCTGGCCGAACTCGCCGAGCAGGGACACGAGATCGGTGACGGGACGCTCGCCGCGGTCACGGGCGCCCTCGACAGCCACACGTCGGCCGCCTCGATCCTCGAAGACGTCGTCTGGCGCCATCGCGCGCGGCGGGTGGCGCCGAAGACGGTCAACCAGAAGCGCTACGTCGATTCGATCCGCGACAACACGGTGACGTTCGGGATCGGGCCGGCAGGCACCGGAAAGACCTTCCTGGCAGTCGCGATGGCAGCGGCCGCGCTGTCACGGCGCGAGGTCAACAGGATCATCCTCACCCGCCCCGCGGTCGAGGCGGGCGAGCGCCTGGGGTTCCTGCCCGGTGACCTGATGGCGAAGATCGACCCGTACCTGCGCCCGCTGTTCGACGCCCTCCACGACATGCTCGACCCCGAGAAGGTCGCGGCGCACCTCGAGCGCGGCGTCATCGAGGTCGCGCCGCTGGCATTCATGAGGGGCCGGACGCTCAACGACTCGTTCGTGATCCTCGACGAGGCGCAGAACACGAGCCCTGAGCAGATGAAGATGTTCCTCACGCGCCTCGGGTTCAACTCGCGGATGGTCATCACCGGCGACATCACGCAGATCGACCTGCCGCAGGATCAGCGCTCAGGGCTGGTGGTGGTCGCGGACGTGCTTCAGAGCGTCGACGGGATCGACTTCGTGCGCTTCGGAGGCGAGGACGTCGTCCGTCACCGGCTCGTGCAGCGGATCGTCGAGGCCTACGGTGACTTCGCCGAGCGCTCGGCACCTGAGCTTCGCCCCGCCGAGCGTGACCGGCGCCGGGCCTGAGGGAATCGGACGGCGGATGCTCGATGTCGAGGTGATCGGCGCGGACGACGCCGGTCAGGCACCGCCCGCCGGCGAGATCGAGCGACTGCTCGCGCTCGCGCTCGCGTCGGCCGGCATCGAGGACGGGCACGTCGCCGTCGAGTTCGCCGACGCGGCCAGGATCGCTTCGCTCAACGCCGCTCATCGCGGCAAGGCTGAGCCGACGGACGTGCTCTCCTTTCCCGTCGACGAGACCGGAGACCCGGCCGGCCCGCGCGAGCTGGGCGACATCATCATCTGTCCCGAGCACACCGAGGACCTGCGCGAGGCGATCGTGCACGGCGCCCTGCATCTCGCAGGGATGGACCACGAGGCCGACGACGGCGAGATGCTCGCGCTGCAGGCCGAGCTGCTGTCGTGGTGATCTCGCGGCTCCCCGCCGCCGCTGAGGGCGTCCTCGGTCGCTCGCGTGCGGAGCACGCCACGCTCCCTGTGTCCTGCTCAGCGACGGCGGTGACCTCGCGAGTTCGCCACGACGTCGTCGTGATCCGGCGAGGCCGCCACGACGTTGACTAGAGCCGGGTTCATCGCGCTCGCGGGGAGGCCGAACGTCGGCAAGTCGACGCTCGTGAACGCGATCGTCGGGCGCAAGATCGCGATCGTCTCAGACAAGCCGCAGACGACCCGCCGCGCCATCCGAGGCGTGGCGACGAGCGCCGAGGCGCAGCTCGTGCTCGTCGACCTGCCCGGCGTTCAGCGCCCTCGTGACGAGTTGACGCGCCGCATGCAGCGCCGCGTGGAGGCCGAGCTCGCCGGCAGCGACGCCGTGCTGCTCGTGCTCAACGCGTACGAGGGGGTCGGCCCCGGCGACCGCTGGATCGCCCAGGCCCTCCAGAGTGCCGCCACGCCCGTCGTGATCGCGCTCAACAAGATCGACCGGCTGCGTCCCCATCAGGTGGCCGAGGCGCTCGCCGCCGTCGCTGAGCTGCCGGTCGGCGACGAGATATTCCCGATCAGCGCGCGGACCGGTGACGGTGTCGGCTGCGCTGACGGAACACCTCGCCTCGCTCGTGCCCGAGAGCCCCTTCTACTTCCCGCCGGCCGACCACTCCGACCAGAGCGAGGAGGTGATGCTCGCCGAGCTGGTTCGCGAGCAGGTCCTGCGACGCACCTTCCAGGAGGTCCCGCACGCCGTCGAGGTGGTGGTCGAGGACCTGGATCGCCCGCGCGATGATCTCACCGTCATTCACGCGCGGATCTGGGTGGAGGCCGAGTCCCAGAAGGGCATCCTGATCGGCAGCGGCGGGCGGATGATCAAGCAGATCGGAACGGCGGCTCGCCGCGAGCTGGAGCGAGAGCTCGGCACGCGGGTTCACCTCGACCTGTCGGTGCGCGTTCGCCGTGACTGGCGCGGCGACGTGCGAGCGCTGGATCGCCTCGGGATTGAATGACCCCGCCGGTCGCGGCGGCTAGGGCAGACGCTGCGCCAGCGTGCGCGCGAGCGATGCGATCTCCCCGGGCCCGACCCCGCCGGACCCGAGGGACGGCAGCGTCACGATCGGCGTGCTCGATCCACTGCGAAGGCGGCGCATCTGAGCCCTGTGGAGGCGGGCGCGCTCGTGACGCGATCGCAGCGCGCGGGCGACCGGCGTCGGGAGGTCCACGTTGATCGCCTCTCGCTGGGCGGCGTCGAGCGGGTCGCGGACGACAGCGTTCGCCACAGTCGCCAGCGGTCCGTGACCGAGCAGTGCCCGCAGCCGTTCCTCGAGCTCAAGCGTTTCGTTGACGGGGGTCTCCTCCAGCGTGGTCACGGCGATGACCGCGCTGCGAGCGGGATCCTCGAGCACGGCGGTGACGGCGCGGGCCTGAGTCGCGACCGGTCCCACGCGCGCGATCTCGGCGTAGGTGTGCGGGGTCCCGAGCATCGCCAGCCCGTGCCCGGACGCCGGGGCGTCCAGGACGACGGTGTCGTAGCGCTGCGAGCCGCGTGTCCAGCGACGCTCCGCCGTCAGCTCCCAGGCCTTTGTGATCGTCACGAGTTCGCGTGCGCCCGGCGCCGCCGCAACGAAAGCGGCGAACGCGCGCGAGCGGAGCGCGAGTTCGACGAGCGCGCGGGGCCGGACCACCTGGCCGGCCCACTCGGCCAGCGCGCGCTCCGGGTCGGCCGTCGACGCCCACAACCCGGGGGCCACAGGCTCCTCGGTGCCGGGCGGGCCGGCGGCCGGATGCCCGAGCAGGGCCGGGATGCGACGCTGGCCGGCGACCTCGACGGCGATCGCGCGCCGGCCCGCGCGCGCGGCGACGAGAGCGAGGGCGGCCGACACCGTGGTCTTCCCGACTCCGCCCTTGCCGATGACGACGATGATGTCGCGGTCTATGAGTGAGGGTTGTCGCGTCAACGGTTCGCCGACTACCGTAGACGGGAACGTGGGCGCCATGAACGAGCAGCAGGTCGCCGATTCCTATCGGCGCTGCCGAAATATGCAGCGTCGCCACGATCCGACGTACTACGCGGCGACGAGCTGCCTTCCCCGCGCCAAGCGCCCGGCGGTGCACGCGCTCTACGGTTTCGTTCGCGGCGCCGACGAGATCGCAGACGCGCGCGACGACCCGCAGCGGCGCCGCGCCGCGCTCGATGCCTGGCAGACGGCGCTCGACGACGGGCTGGCACGGGGCGGCTCCGCACACCCGGTGATCGCAGCGCTGGTCGACGCGGGGCCGCGTCATCGCCTGCCGCTGCATCTGATGCCGCGCTACATGGACTCGATGCGCGCCGACTGCGAGGAGCCCGTGCGGATCAGCAGCCAGGCACAGCTCGAGCTCTACATGGAGGGAACGGCCACGGTCGGGCTGCTCATGGCGCCGCTGCTCGGTGCTCCGCAGGGCGCGGAGGCAGGGCTGGCGCGGCTGGGTGTCGCGTTCCAGCTCACGAATCTGATCCGCGACGTGCCCGAGGACTGGGGCATGGGCAGGATCTACCTGCCTGGCCTGAATGAGGTCGACCTCGAGCGGCGTGCCGCCACGCACCGCCTGCGCGAGCATGTCGCCGTGCAGGTCGCACGCGCGCGTGAGCTGTTCCGTGACGCGGACGCGCTCGCGCGGATGCTGCCCGCGCCGGTGCGCCCCGGTGTGCGCGTGGCGGTCGCGGTGTACACCCGCGTGCTCGACCGGGTCGAGCGCCTTGAGTACGACGTGGTGACGCGCTCGGCGGCGCTGCGGCCGTGGGAGGCCGCGGGAGCCGCGGCCGGAGGCCTTGCGCCTTGACGGTGCGCGCGACCAGTCGCGGCGCAAAGCGCACCTCGCTCGACGGGCAGAGGGCGGACGTGATCGTCTGCGGGGCGAGCTTTGCCGGGCTTGCCGTCGCGCGTGAGCTCGCCGGCAGCGGCGCATCGGTTCTGGTGCTGGATCGTTACGAGATCGGCGAGCGTCAGACGTCCGCCTGCGCGTGTCCGACCCCCTGGCTCGAGGCGATGGGTGTTGAGGACTCGATTCGCCAGGAGCTCCCGTACATGTCGTTCACCACGCCGCGCGGCTCAGTGCGCTATCGCCTGCCCTGGAGCTGGTCGGCGTTCGATTACAGAGACCTCTGCCGTTCGCTGTGGGGACAGTGCGGGAACGCGCGCTTCGTGACGGCGACTGTCTCCGGCCGCGGCCCGCTGAGGGCCGATGGAGAGGTCGTCGTCCGCACCGATCGCGGCGATCTGCACGCCCCACTCGTCGTTGATGCGCTCGGATGGCGCCGGGTCCTCTCGAGCCCCCACTACCAGCCGCCCGATGCGCCGCTCTCGCGCGGCCTCGAGGTCCATCCCGAGCACGACGGCAGCGGCGATGCACTCGATGTCTGGGTTGAGCGTGGGCTGACCCGGCGCGGCTACGGGTGGCGCGTGCCGGCTCGCGAGGAGGTGCGGATCGGGGCGCTCTCCTACGACCCGCGCCGGCGCGTCCGTGAGCCCACGGTCGCGCTCGCAGGTCGTCTCGACGCGGCGGTCGTCGGGTTTCAGGGCAACTGGTTCCCGCACCGCCTGCGAGACGCGACGGACGAACGGGTCTTCTACGTGGGCGACAGCGCGGGTCACTGCCTGCCGCTCTCCGGCGAGGGAATACGGACGGCGTTCTACTTCGGCGTCGCAGCCGGGCGTGAGCTGCGCGCGGTGCTCGCGGGCGAGCAGACGCGTGACACCGCGCTCGCGCGCTACGCGGCGTTCCACGACGGCCACAGGCGAGCCTTCTCGTGGGCGCGGATCCTTCAGCGCGTGATACCCGCGCTGCCGCCGCGCGTCCTCACGCTGGTGCTGCGCGTCATAGGCGATCAGCGACTGGTCGACCGCTGCTTCGGCTGGTACATGGATCAGGCCCACCCGTCGTTCGCGCATGCGGGCGGCCCGCAGCGCGCGCGGCTCGAGCCCGCCGGTCGCCGCGCTGCTTGAATCCGCTCCATGGAGATCGCCTTCGACGACAGCGGCCTCGTTCCGGTCGTCATCCAGGACTGGCTCAGCGGCGAGGTGCTGACGCTGGCCTACGCCAATGCGGAGGCCGTCGCGATGACGCGCAAGACGGGTGAGCTGCACCTTTGGAGCCGCTCGCGCGGCGAGCTGTGGCACAAGGGTGCGACGTCGGGAAACATCCAGCGCGTGCGCGCCCTGCGAATCGACTGTGACGCGGACGCGCTGCTGGCGCTCGTCGAGCCGGCCGGCCCCGCCTGCCACACGGGCGAGCGCTCCTGCTTCTTCAGCGGGGACCCTGATGCTCGCGCCGCACGAGGCCCTGCCGGGGCTCGAGCGCACCCTCGCCGAGCGCGCGGCCACGCGTCCCGAGGGCTCCTACACCGTCGAACTGCTCGACGATCCGCCGCTGATCGGCGAGAAGGTGCGGGAGGAGGCGGACGAGGCCGCTCGCGCCGCACGCGACGAGAGCGACGAGCGCGTCGACGAGGAGGCCGCCGACGTCCTCTACCACCTCACGGTTCTGCTCCACAGTCGGGGGCGCTCGCTCGCCGACGCGGAGCGGGTGCTGCTCGAGCGGCGCCGATGACGCCCGCCGGGCAGTCACGCCCGCACGACACCCTCAGGTCGCGATTGGCGATCATCCCGATCTGATGGCTGTCGCCGCCGATCCCGCCGCGTTACCGATCGAGCCCTCACTCGACGAGGTGCGCGAGCTGGCGCGCGATCACAGCCTCGTACCGCTGCGTCATACGTTCATCGACGACTGCGAGACGCCGGTCTCCGCCTTTCTGAAGCTGCGCGGGCGCAATCCCGAGCATCCCGCGTTCCTGCTCGAGTCGGCCGAGCAGGGTCAGCGCGTCGGCCGCTACAGCTTCATCGGCGTGAGGCCGCGCTCGGTGCTGCGCTGGTCGCTCGGAGACGAAGGTGATCCCTACGCGCTCGCAGCTCAGGAGGCTGCTCGCTGGAGCCAGGCCCCGCTGCCCGGCCTGCCGCCGTTCTCGGGCGGCCTGGTCGGCTACTTCGGCTACGACCTCGTGCGAACGGTTGAGCCGCTCGGCGCACCGAACCCCGATCAGCTCGGCCTGCCGGACATGGCGCTGATGATCAGCGACGTGCTGGTCGTGTTCGATCACCTCAAGCACACGGTCACGATCCTCGTCAACGTCTTCGCCGAGGCGGGAGCCGACCTCGATGCCGCCTACGCGGACGCTGTCGCGACGATCGTCAAGGCGCGCGGGCCTGCTGTCGGGCCCCGTTCCGCGACCTGAGACGCTCCACGCGCCGCGCGCGGTGCCCACGTTCGAGCCGAACATGGAGCGCTCGCAGTTCGAGGGGATGGTCGAGAGGATCATCGAGTACATCCATGCCGGTGACGCCTTCCAGGTCGTCCCCTCGCAGCGCTGGTCGGCGCAGATCGACGTCGATCCCTTCTCCGTGTACCGCGGGCTGCGCGTCGTGAACCCGTCGCCGTACATGTACTTCCTCGACTTCCAGGACTTCCAGGTCGCGGGTGCCAGCCCGGAGCCGCTGCTGACGGTCAACGGGCGCAACGTCTCGACGCGGCCGATCGCCGGAACGCGCCCGCGCGGCGCCGATGCCGAGCAGGACGTGGTGATCGCCGCCGGCATGCTCGAGGACGAGAAGGAGCGCGCCGAGCATGTGATGCTCGTCGACCTGAGCCGCAACGACCTCGGCCGCGTCTGCGAGTACGGCTCCGTCCAGGTCGAGACGTTCATGGCCGTCGAGACCTACTCGCACGTGATGCACATCGTCTCCTCGGTCTCCGGCCGGCTTCGCGAGGACGTCGGTGCGATGGATGCGCTGCGGTCGCTGTTGCCGGCCGGAACGCTGTCCGGCGCGCCGAAGGTCCGCGCGATGCAGATCATCGACGAGTTGGAGCCCGTCAAGCGCGGAGGCTACGGGGGGGCGATCGGCTACCTGAGCTACACCGGGGACCTCGACACCTGCATCCACATCCGCACCGTCGTCCTCAAGGACGGCGTCGCGCACATCCAGGCGGGCGGCGGCACCGTCGCCGACGCCGAGCCGGAGTACGAGTACGAGGAGTCGGTCAACAAGGCGCGGGCCGTCAAGCGCGCGATCGAGCTGTCAGCCCGGCAGCCCGACTGGTGGTGACGTGAGCGTGCCCGACGTGCTCGTCATCGACAACTACGACTCGTTCACGTACAACCTCGTCCAGTATCTCGGGGAGCTGGGCGCGCAGCCAGAGGTCGTGCGAAACGACCGTGCGAGCGTCGATGAGCTGCTGGCGCTCGGCGCGGATCGCGTGGTCGTCTCGCCGGGGCCGTGCACGCCGAATGAGGCGGGCGTGTCGCTGGAGGTCGCGCGCCGCTTCCCGCAGGCGGGCGTTCCGCTGCTCGGCGTCTGCCTCGGCCACCAGTCGCTCGCGCAGGCCTTCGGCGGCGAGGTCGTGCGTCACGAGCCGGTCCACGGGAAGACCACGCGCGTTGAGCACGACGGCAGGACGATCTTCTCCGGCCTCGAATCCCCGCTCACCGTGGGTCGCTACCACTCGCTAGTAGTCGCACCGGATAGCCTGCCCGACTGCTTCGAGGTCTCGGCCCGCGGCGATGGCGTCGTGATGGGAATCCGCCACCGAGAGCTGCCGGCCGAGGGTGTCCAGTTCCATCCCGAGTCGGTGCTCACCGACTCCGGGATGCGGATCATCGAGAACTTCCTCGACGCGGGAGTGGACGATGCCGACTGACGTTCTGACGACGGCGATCGACGCTGTCGCGTCGCGCCAGGACCTGTCGCGCGAGCAGTCCGCCGCCGTTCTCGCCGAGATCATGGCGGGCAACGCGAGCGAGACGCAGATCGCGGCCTTCCTGATCGCGCTGCGCACCAAGGGAGAGACCGAGGACGAGCTTGCCGGGCTGGCGCAGACGATGCGCGCTCTTGCGACGCCTGTGCGGCCCAAGCGCGAGGACCTCGTCGACACTGCCGGCACGGGCGGAGGTCGGCGGACCTTCAACGTCTCGACGACGGCCGCCCTGCTGGCGGCGGGCGCGGGTTGTGCCGTCGCCAAGCACGGCAACCGCTCCGCGACCGGTCTGAGCGGGTCGGCCGACGTCCTCGAAGCGCTCGGCGCGCGCCTCGACGTGCCGCCCGAGGGCGTGGCACGCCAGATCGACGAGGCCGGCTTCGGCTTCATGTTCGCGCCGGCGCATCACGCCGCCACGCGGCACGTTGTGCCGGTGCGCCGCGAGCTGGGCGTGAGGACGGTCTTCAACCTGCTCGGTCCCCTGACCAACCCCGCGGGCGCGCGGCGCCAGGTGGTCGGTGTCGCTGACCGCTCGGCGTTGCCCCTGGTGGCCGGAGCGCTCGCACGGCTGGGTACCGACCGTGCGCTGGTAGTGTCCAGCGCCGACGGCCTGGACGAGCTGAGCACGTCCGGCCCGACGCACGTGGTCGAGGTCGAAGGAGAGCAGCTGCGGCAGTACGTCGTGGAGCCCGGTGAGTGCGGGCTCGACCGCAGTGCGCCCGAAGACGTGACTGGCGGGACGCCCGAAGAGAACGCTCGTCACACGCTCGCGATCCTGGCGGGCGAGCCAGGGCCACGCGCCGATCTCGCGCTGCTCAATGCCGGCGCTGCGATCTATGCCGCCGGCGCGACGGAGTCGATCGTCGCGGGCGTGGAGCGGGCTCGCGTTGCGGCATGCGATGGCAGCGCCCAGCGTGCGCTCGACGGCTATCTGCGGCTGAGCATCGAGCTGGCGGCGGCGTGAGCGTGCTCGACCGCATCGTCGGAGTGACGCGCGAGGATGTCGCCCGGCGCAGCCGCGAACTGCCGCTCTCGGAGCTTGAGCGTGGCCTGGGTGAGCGCGATCCCGACCGTCCGTTCGCCGAGGCGCTTGCGCGTCACGGCGTCTCCGTGGTCGCCGAGTTCAAGCGCCGTTCGCCGAGTGCCGGTGAGATTCGAGCCGGCGCGACGGTCGAGCAGATCGTCGCGGGCTACGAGCTTGCCGGTGCAGCCGCCCTGTCGGTGCTCACGGAAGGACCGCACTTCGGCGGCTCGCTCGACGACCTGCGTGCCGCTCGCGCGGCCAGCGGCCTGCCGATACTGCGCAAGGACTTCGTCGTCGATCGATACCAACTGGTCGAATCCGCCGTCGCCGGCGCGGACGCGGTGCTGCTGATCGTCGCGGCGCTCGAGGACGAGGCGCTTCGCGAGTTGTACGGGTCGGCGGTCGACCTCGACCTGGACGTGCTGGTCGAGGTTCACACCGACCTGGAGCTGGAGCGCGCCCTCGAGCTGGTCGACCCGGACCTGATCGGCATCAACAATCGGGACCTCGGCGACTTCTCGGTGGACGTCGAGCGCACGTATGAGCTGCTCGCCGACGTTCCGGCCGGAAAGACCGTGGTGAGCGAGTCGGGCTTTCACGCCCACGAACAGCTTGTCGAGCTAGAGCGCGTCGGCGTCGACGCCGTGCTCGTCGGTGAGAGCCTGATGCGATCGCCCGACCCCGCGGCCGCCCTACTGACGCTGACCGGCGGCGAGACCGCCTAGGCTGCCTCGCTCCCGTTCGCGCCGGGTTCGCGGCCGGGCCACGCGCCGCCGCCTTTTATCGAGCGTTGACCCACTCACCCCATCCTGGTCCCGGTGACCCGATCTCCTGAGGAAATGACGAACTCCCGATCCCCTTGGCCCGTCGCGATCTTCTCGGCACTGCTGGGCGGCGGCGTGGCCGTGGCGCTTGCGTTCGCACTCGGTCTCGGCGACGGCGACACGACGACGATCGTGCGCCAGGCGCCGCTGGCGTCCGGCCCCGTCAAGAGCGACGGCGAGGCACTGACCGCGCGCAGCATCTACATCCGCGACGCGCCCGGCGTCGTCTTTGTGCAGGCGAAGGTCTCGCGGCCCAGCAACTCGCCGTTCGGCCTTCAGCAGCAGGAGGGCGAAGCGACCGGTTCGGGGTTCGTGATCGACCGCCAGGGAACGATCATCACCAACGCGCATGTCGTCGACGGCGCATCGAAGGTGACCGTCCAGTTCCAGGACGACAAGACGGTCGAGGCCAAGATCCTCGGGCGAGATCGCTCGACGGACCTCGCGGTGCTCAAGGTCGACACGAAGGGCCTGGATCTCAAGCCGCTCAAGCTCGGCTCCGCGAAGGACGTCGAGGTCGGTGATCCAGTCGTGGCGATCGGCAACCCGTTCGGTCTCGACCGGACGCTGACGACGGGGGTCGTATCGGCCAAGCAGCGCCAGATCCCGGGCCTCGTGAGCGGTTTTCGCATCTCCGACGTGATCCAGACCGACGCCGCCATCAACCCCGGCAACTCGGGCGGGCCGCTGATCGACGCCACCGGGCGCGTGATCGGCATCAACACGCAGATCGCGACCGACAGCGGCGGCAACGTCGGCATCGGCTTCGCGGTCCCGATCGACACCGCCAGGAAGCTGCTTCCTGATCTCAGGAAGGGAAGTGTCGAGACCGGCTATCTGGGAATCACGACGCGGCCCGTCGACGCCTCGCTGAAGGGCCTGAACCTGCCCGTCGACAAGGGCGCGCTGGTCGTATCGGTCGCCCCCGGCAGCCCGGCCTCCAAGTCCGGCATCAAGGCCGGCGACATCCCGGCGCAGATCGCCGGCGAGGCGATCAGCCTCGGCGGTGACATCATCGTCGCGGTCGATGGTCAGGACATCGAGGACAGCGAGACCCTGACCGCGCGGATCGGCGGCAAGCGAAAGGGCGACCAGGTGCGCATCACCTACCTGCGCGACGGCAAACGCAAGACCGTCCGCGTCAAGCTGGCGGCGCGTCCCCAGACCGACGACGGCCTTCCGGCTAAGCCAGGCTCGCAGCAGCCGTGATCTGACACGATGGGACGGTGCCCCACGCGTCCCGTTTCAAGATCTGCGGCATCACCGGACTCGACGACGCGCAGCTCGCCGTCGACGCCGGTGCCTGGGCCGTCGGGGTGATCCTCTGGGAGGGTTCGCCGCGGCGCTGTGACCCGCCGCAGGCCCAGTTGATCGCCCGCACGCTGCGTCGCCGGGCGTTCGTCTGCGGCGTATTCCACAACGCGCCGCTCGACGAGGTGGTGGGGAACGTCGACGCGCTCGGCCTGACGATGGCGCAGCTGCACGGCGATGAGGGCCCGTCGTTCTGCGACGAGGTGCGCCGCCGCACCGGCGTCGCGGTCGTCAAGGCGGCCCGCGTCAGCGATCTGGCCGACGTGCGTGACCAGGCGCGCTTCCACCACGTGGACTATCACCTGCTCGACACCCACCGTCCCGGCACGCCCGGCGGCACCGGAGAGACCTTCGACTGGTCGCTGGTGAGCGGGCGGCGTTCACCCGTGCCGCTGATCCTCAGCGGGGGCTTGAACGCTGACAACGTCGGCGAGGCGATCCGCGTCGTCGCGCCCTACGCCGTCGACGTCGCGAGCGGCACGGAGTCCGCGCCCGGAATCAAGGATCCCGCGAAGATCGCGGCGTTCGCCGAAGCCGTGCGACGGGCCGCAGAGGTCGACGAGGGTTCCGAAGCGGCGGTCGCGAGCGGACCCGCCGGGTCGACGGAGCCGGCCCGGTGAGCATCGTCTCGGGCGTCGAGCACCGCTTCGGTCCCTACGGAGGCCAGTACGTTCCCGAGACGCTGATGCCGGCGCTCGAGGAGCTCGAGGCGGCCTGGCTCAAGGCGCGCCGGGATCCGGAATACGCGGCGGAATTGAATGGGCTGCTCGCCGACTACGCGGGCAGGCCGACCGCGCTCTATCTCGCCAAGCGCATGAGCGAGGTCGCGGGCCGGGCGATCTGGCTCAAGCGCGAGGATCTGCTCCATACCGGTGCGCACAAGCTCAACAACGCCCTGGGCCAGGCGCTGCTCGCCCGCCGGATGGGCAAGCGCCGGATCATCGCGGAGACCGGCGCGGGGCAGCACGGCGTCGGAATCGCGACCGCGTGCGCCCTGCTCGGCATGGAGTGCGTCGTCTACATGGGCTCGGAGGACATGCGCCGTCAGCTGCCCAACGTGCAGCGAATGGAGCTGCTCGGCACGGAGGTGCGCGCCGTCGACGCAGGAACGCGGACGCTCAAGGAGGCCACGTCGGAGGCGATCCGCGACTGGGTCACGAACGTCGAGACGACGCACTACGTGATCGGCTCGGCGATCGGGCCGGCGCCCTATCCGTCGATCGTGCGCGACCTGCAGCGGGTGATCGGCGACGAGGCGCGCGCACAGCTGCTCGACCGGACGGGGCGGCTTCCAGACCGCGTCGTGGCGTGTGTCGGCGGCGGGTCGAACGCGATCGGCACGTTCGCGGCCTTCGCCGGTGACGAGGACGTGCAGCTGCTCGGCGTCGAGGCGGCGGGGGAGGGACTCGAGAGCGGGCGCCATGGCGCTCCGCTGACGATGGCCGGCCGGCCCGGCGTGTTGCACGGCGCCCTGATCGCGCTGCTCCAGACCGACGAGGGGCAGGTCGTCGAGGCGCACTCGATCTCCGCCGGGCTCGACTACCCGGGGGCCGGACCCGAGCTGGCATGGCTGCGTGACAGCGGACGCGCGAGCTTCGTCGCCGTCACCGATGAGCAGGCGCTCGAGGCGGTCCGCGACGTGGCGCGGCTCGAGGGCATCATCCCCGCTCTGGAGACCGCTCACGCGCTGCATGTCGTGCTGCGCGAGCCATCCGAGTCGCAGCTCGACCTGCTGTGCTTCTCGGGACGTGGCGACAAGGACCTAGCCGAGGTCATGACGCGCCTCTCGGACCGGCCGGCGACTGCAGAGCGATGAGCACGGAGGCGACGATCGCGGGCGCCGAGCGGATCGCCGGCGCGTTCGCCGGCTCGGGCAAGCGCGCCGCGCTGATGCCCTACCTGATGGGCGGCTTTCCCGACGCCGCAGCGGCACGCGCGATCGGGGCCGCGTACGCCGACGGCGGCGCCGATCTGGTCGAGCTGGGCGTTCCCTTCTCTGACCCGATCGCCGACGGGCCCGTGATCCAGGCCGCGGCCAGCGCGGCGCTTCGCGCGGGGGCGACTGTCGACGGCGTGCTGGCGGAATGCGAGGCGCTCGCCACGCGGCTGCCGGTGGTCCTCATGACGTACGCCAACCTCGTGCTCGCACGCGGCGTCGAGCGCTTCGCCGCAGACGCCGTGAACGCGGGGGCGAGTGGCCTGATCGTGCCCGACCTTCCGCTCGAGGAGGCACCGGCGACGCTCGCGGCATGTGACGCCGTCGGTCTCGCGCTCGTGCCGCTCGTCGCACCGACGAGCACCGATGAGCGTCTGCGTCTGATCGGTGCACGCGCCCGCGGCTTTCTCTACACGGTCTCGGTCACGGGGACGACCGGTGAGCGCCCCGTGCTCTCGGACACCTTCGCGGGCGTGGTCGCACGCGCCAAGGCCTGCACTGACGTGCCGGTGGCGCTCGGCTTCGGCATCGCGGCGCCCGAGCAGGCGGTCGCGGCCGCCGAGGCGGGCGCCGACGGGGTGATCGTGGGCAGCCGCCTCGTGCGGGCTGCTGCGCAGGCCGGCGAGCCGGCCGCTGCCGTACACGAGATCGTCGCGGCCTTCGCAGCCGCGCTGCGCTGAAATCGCGCCGCGGAGCCACCGCACGATCGACTAACCTGAGCCGCCTCATGGGTCTCGTGCTCGTCGCCACCTTCTCCGCGTGCCTCTGGATCGTCCTCACGGCGATCGGCGCAAAGTCCTTCGACGCGTTCCTGCTTGCTCTCGTGATCGTGTTGATCGCCGCGGCGACGCGCATGCTCGGCAGCGCGCTGCCGGGCGCTCAGCGCGAAGACTGACAGCGCCCGCCGCGGTCAGTCGACGCCCGCGCGGAACCCGCCTCGCGGGCTGACGCATGCTTCTCAGCACGCTCTGTCCGCACGCAGTAGGATCGCCCGGTGAGGCCCGGTCGGCCTCCCTACAACTGTTTTCGGGTCTCTGAGGAGGGACACATCTTGCGCGTACGTTCCGTGGCAGCCTGGGCCGCAGTGGCCACTGCCCTCACTTTCGGCGTCGCCGCCTGTGGCGACGACAACAACGACGGCGGGTCCGGCTCAGGCTCGGTCAGCGGAGACACGCTGACGATCTACTCGAGCCTCCCGCTGCAGGGCGACTCCCGTCCGCAGGCCGAGTCCGTCGTCAACGGCGAGAAGCTCGCCCTCGAGCAGGCCGGCGGCAAGGTCGGCGACTTCACCATCAAGTACGTGTCGCTCGACGATGCGATCGCGGCGACCGGCAAGTGGGATCCGGGTGCGACATCGTCCAACGCGCGCAAGGCGTCGCAGGACAGCACCACGATCGCCTACCTCGGTGAGTTCAACTCCGGCGCGTCGGCGATCTCGATCCCGATCATCAACCAGGCCGGGATCCTTCAGGTCTCCCCGTCGAACACGGCGATCGGCCTGACGGACCCCGTCGGCGGCGACAAGGGCGAGCCCGACAAGTACTACCCGACGGGCAAGCGCACCTACGGCCGCGTCGTCCCGTACGACGGCATCCAGGCCGCCGCGCAGGCGACGTACATGAAGGACGAGGGCTGCACGAAGGTCTACATCCTGAACGACAAGGAGGTCTACGGTAAGGGCCTCGCGACCGCGACGCAGAAGGCAGCCGACGAGGCCGGCCTGGTCGTGCTCGGCAACGACGGCATCGACACGAAGGCCGCGAACTTCCGCAGCGTCGCGTCGACCGTCAAGTCGTCCGGCGCCGACTGCATGTTCTTCGGCGGCATCACGCAGAACAAGGGCGTTCAGCTCTGGAAGGACGTCCACGCGGCGAACCCGGACATGAAGCTGTTCGGACCTGACGGTGTCGCGGAGACTCCGTTCACCGAGGGCCTCAGCTCGGGCGAGCAGAAGGTGACCTACATCACGGTCCCGACACTCGATCCCAAGCTCTACCCGCCGTCGGGTCAGAAGTTCTTCACCGACTACAAGGCGAAGTTCGGTAAGGACCCGGAGCCCTACGCGATCTACGGTTACGAGGCGATGGCCGTCGTCCTCGACGCGATCAAGCGCGCCGGTGACAAGGGCAACGACCGCCAGGCGGTCATCGACCAGTTCTTCGCGACGTCGGACCGTGACTCAGTGCTCGGTGCGTACTCGATCAACGAGAACGGCGACACCACGCTTTCCGATTACGGCGCGCAGCGCGTCGAGAACGGCAAGCTCGTGTTCGACAAGGTCATCAAGGCCAACTAGACAGGGCACGCTGAACTCCGCGAGCGGGCCGGCGATTTCGCCGGCCCGCTTCGGGGTTCAGCCCGTCTCCGCAACCCGACGATCGAGGCCCCGAGCCACCGATGGAAGCCGCCTCCGCCCCCGCCGCCCTCAGCGCGGGCCAGAAGGGCCCGGCCACCTGGATCTGGGCGAACATCCTCTGGATCGTCTTCGCGGGGATCCTCGCGTACTACTTCGCCAAGGACTTCACGCAGACGCTCGAGGACGTCAAGACGGGCCTCTCGAACGGGATGATCTGGGCGCTGATCGCGCTCGGATACACGCTCGTCTACGGGATCATCGAGCTGATCAACTTCGCCCATGGCGAGGTCTTCATGATCGGCTCGTTCGTCGCCGTCAGCCTTTGGTCGACGCTCAGCGTCGTCGCCGGCTCCGACGTCTCGCTGATCGCCTTGTCGATCCTGCTGGCGCTGATCGTCTCGATGCTCGTCAGCGGCTCGCTCAACGTGATGATCGAGCGCGTCGCATACAGACCGCTGCGGGGCGCTCCGCGGCTGGCGCCGCTGATCACGGCGATCGGGATGAGCTTCATCCTCCAGAACGTCGGCCTGCTGTGGCGGCCGACGCCTGACTCGGCCCCCGACCTGATCGGTCGGCAGGACACGCTCTTCACGTTCCTCGACGTCGCGATCGTGCGCTCGGACGTCTTCGCCGTCGCCGTCACCATCCCGCTGCTGGTGGCGCTGCTCTGGTTCGTCGGCCGCACGAAGTACGGCAAGGCGATGCGGGCCACCGCGCAGGACCCGGACGCCGCGCGCCTGATGGGAATCAACGTCGACCGGACGATCGGCCTGACGTTCCTGCTGGGCGGTCTGATGGCGGGCGCCGCAGGCATGATCTACGCGATCTACAACGGCACGGTGCAGTTCAACCAGGGCTTCACAGCCGGCCTGATCGCCTTCACGGCAGCGGTCATGGGCGGCATCGGCAACCTCAAGGGAGCGGTTGCGGGTGGCCTCATCATCGGCGTCATCCAGGCGATCTCCGACACGAACTTCGGTCAGGTGTGGACGCCGGCGTTCGTCTTCGGGATCCTGATCCTGGTCATGGTCTTCAAGCCCTCCGGCCTGTTCGGCGAGGAGGTGCGCGAGGGATGAGCACCTCCTCGACGACGCTGCGTCAGAACGGGCGCGCTCTTCAGGGGCTGCTGCCGCAGTGGGCGTGGGGCGCCCTGGCGATTCTCCTGGCGCTCGTCTACCCGTTCCTGATCGAGCAGTTCATCGCCGAGTCGGGCGATCTGCTCGATGCGTCGATCCAGACGCTCGCCTACGTGATCATGGCCCTCGGCCTCAACATCGTCGTCGGCTTCGCCGGGCTGCTCGACCTCGGCTACGTCGCCTTCTTCGCGATCGGTGCCTTCGTAATGGGCTGGCTCGGGTCGCAGCAGTTCCCAGATGTGGCGGGCGGCTCGGGATTCCACCTGTTTTCGCCGTCCAACTCGCCGCTCGGCGGCGAGATTCCGGGCATCCACATCAACGTCTTCCTCGTGCTCTTCATCGCGGCCGCCTTCACCGCGCTCTGGGGTGCGATTCTCGGCGCGCCGACGCTGCGCCTGCGCGGTGACTACCTGGCGATCGTCACGCTCGCCTTCGGCGAGATCGTGCCGCGCGTCTTCGAGAACGCCGAGAGCGGCATCTTCGGCATCGGCTCGGTCAACTTCTCGAACGGTCGGCAGGGCATCACGCCCGTCGACAAGATCAACTTCCCCTGGAGCGACACGCCGTTCAACTACCCGCTCGAGCTCGAACCGGTCTATTACGTCGGCTTGGCGATGCTGCTGCTGACGATCTTCCTGAACATCCGCCTGCGCGACTCGCGCCTCGGACGCGCGTGGATCGCCGTGCGCGAGGACGAGGTCGCCGCTGCCTCGATGGGCGTGAACCTCGTGCGCACGAAGCTCTGGGCATACGCGATCGGCGCGGCGCTCGGCGGCTTCGCGGGCGCCTTCCTCGCCACCTACAACAACACCGTCAACGTCGACCAGTTCGAGTTCGGCTTCTCGGTCTTCATCCTCTGCATGGTCATCATCGGCGGGATGGGCAACATCTGGGGAGTGATGCTCGGCGCGGTCTTCCTGTCGATGCTCAACAGATTCATGCTTCCCGAGCTGAACAACCTGCCCGACAAGATCGGGCTCGAGTTCGACGTGACGACGATCAACTTCGGGATCTTCGGATTCATGCTCCTGGCGATGATGGTGCTGCGTCCCGAGGGGATGCTTCCTTCGACCAGACGAAAGCTCGAGCTGCATGGCTGAGGACGTCGACGCCGACGAGGTCTGGTTCGACGACACGACGATGTGGGACACGCGCCATGACGAGACGGGACCGACGTGATGAGCGACGCCGCGACGACAGCGGGGCCGGCGCTGCTACAGGTGACGAACGTCTCGAAGGTCTTCGGCGGCCTTGTGGCCGTCAACGACGTCAGCTTCTCCGTTCCCGAGCGCGCGATCGTCTCGATCATCGGTCCCAACGGCGCCGGAAAGACGACCTTCTTCAACTGCATGACCGGGCTCTACAAGCCGACGGTCGGCCGCGTCGTCTTCGATGGCAATGACATCACCGCCAAGCGCCCCGATCTCGTCACCAACGCCGGCATCGCGCGGACGTTCCAGAACATCAAGCTGTTCCGCACGATGACCGCCCTCGAGAACGTCAAGGTCGGCATGCACGGCAAGATGCGCTCACGCATCGCCGGCATGGTGATCCGCACCCGCTTCGTTCGCCGTGAGGAGCAGTCCGCCGACGAGAAGGCGCGTGAGCTGCTCGACTTCGTGGGACTCAAGCAGGTCGACGAGCTGGCCATGAACCTGTCCTACGGCGACCAGCGCCGGCTCGAGATCGCCCGCGCGCTCGGCTCGGATCCGAAGCTGCTGCTGCTCGACGAGCCGACCGCGGGCATGAACCCGCAGGAGTCCGAGGAGCTGCGGCAGCTGATGGAGCATCTCCGCTCGGACAAGGGCATCTCCGTCCTGCTGATCGAGCACGACATGAAGGTCGTCATGAACGTCTCCGACCACATCACCGTGCTCGACCACGGCGACAAGATCGCCGAGGGCGCGCCCGCGGAGGTGCGCGCCAACCCGCGCGTGATCGAGGCCTACCTGGGGAGCCAGGCGTGACGACGGCACCGGCACAAGGAGGCGCTCCCTGCTCCCGCCCCGCGGGAGAGCCGCTGCTGCGCGTCGAGGCGATCCACAGCTACTACGGCTCGATCAAGGCGCTCAAGGGCATCTCGCTCGAGGTCTTCCCCGGCGAGATCGTCACGCTGATCGGATCCAACGGCGCCGGCAAGTCCTCGACCCTGAGGTCGATATCCGGCATCCTCCCGCCGCGCGACGGGCGCATCGTCTTCGAGGGCCGCGAGATCCAGGAGCTGATGGGCTACCAGGTCGCAGAGCTGGGGATAGCGCAGGCGCCCGAGGGCAGGCGGATCTTCCCGCGCATGACCGTTCGCGAGAACCTCGAGATGGGCGCGTTCACCCGCCGTGACGACGAGGTCGGGCAGGACATCGAGCACGTCTACGAGCTGTTCCCGCGCCTCCGCGAGCGCGAGAAGCAGAAGGGCGGAACGATGTCCGGCGGCGAGCAGCAGATGCTCGCGATCGGCCGCGCGCTGATGGCCCGCCCGCGGCTGCTGCTGCTCGACGAGCCGTCGCTCGGCCTCGCTCCGGTGATCGTCGACAAGATCTACGAGATCATCCGCACGATCAACGCCGAGGGAACGACGATCCTGCTGGTCGAGCAGAACGCCAACTACGCGCTCGACGTGTCCGCCCGCGGCTACGTGCTGGAGACCGGCACGATCGCGCTCACCGACACCTCCGCGAACCTCCGCAACGACCCGCGCGTCCAGGACGCGTACCTCGGCACATGACGCTCGTGCTCGCAGCGATCGGCGCCAAGGCCCTCTGGCTGCTCTACCTGTGGCTGGCGTCGGCGATCGCCTGCCAGTGGCTGTCGGACCAGAAGGGCTACGGCGAGAAGGTCGGCCTCGGCACGGGTCTGCTGCTCAGCGTCGTCGGCGTTCCGATCTGGCTGTTCTGGCCGGCGAAGGAGAATTCGCGCTGGGCTCATCGGCGGGCTCGCCGTCGTGCCTCCGACGGGGCCTCGTAACGGGCCGACTGCGTTCGTGGTGGGGCGGACTCGGGCGGCCTTTCCTGCCGGGGCGCCGCTCTCGCCTTCCAGGCGATCGGGCGGAGCTCCCCGGACAGAAAATCCACCCGAGTCCGCTCGCGCGTTCTCGTCGGCACGGCATGTGCGTCTGTGCTCTCCCTGGCGCCCGGCGCTAGCCGCTTCTCGGCGCTCAGCTGAGTGCTGCGTTCAGTGCTTCGTCGAGGTCGGGGTGGCGGAAGTCGTGGCCGAGCTGGAGGGCGCGGGCCGGGATGGCTCGCTGGCCCTCGGTGATGATCTCGGCCATCTCGCCGTATAGGACGCGCAGAGCGATCGCCGGGACGGGTGCGATCGCCGGCCGCTGGAGGGCTCGGCCGAGCGCCTTGGAGAACTGCCGGTTGGTGACCGGCTCGGGCGCCGCCACGTTGAGCGCCCCGCTGATGTCCGGGTCGTCGAGGGCGCTGAGGTAGAGGCTGACGACGTCATCAGCATGGATCCACGGCATGTACTGGTGCCCGCCGGCCACGGGCCCGCCGACGCCGAGCCTGAACGGCGTCAGCATCCGGCCGAGCGCCCCGCCGCCGGCGTCGAGCACGATTCCGGTTCGAAGCGTCGCGACCCTGATGTCATGCTGCGTGGCGGCTTGCGCTTCGTGCTCCCATTCGACGCATACCTGCGCGAGGAAGTCCGTTCCGGGCGCTGAGCCCTCGTCCAGGCGTTCGTCGCCGCGCGGGCCGTAGTAGCCGACGGCCGAAGCGCTGACGAGAACCGGCGGGGTTGGTGATGCTGCGGCCAGACCGGCCACGAGGTTGCGGGTTCCCAGCGTGCGACTCTCGCGGATGTCCCGCTTCACAGAGCTGGTCCAGCGTTGGGCGACCGGGGCGCCGGCGAGGTGGATGACGCCGTCGCGGCCGTCGAGCGCTTCCCTGGGGGCCGGTTCGGCGACAGGGTCCCAGCGCTCGGCGCTGACGCGCAGGTCCCGGGCGGCCTGGGCCGGGTCACGAGAAAGGACGGTGACCTCGTCGCCGCGCGCGGTCAGCGCGTGGACGAGCTTCTTGCCGATCAGGCCTGTGGCTCCAGTGATTGTGACTCGCATATGCGAGCATCATCGCAATGGCGGCGATCGACATGCGGGACCATGACGTCCTGACGTTCGATTGCTACGGCACGCTGATCGACTGGGAGGCCGGGCTGCTGGCGGCGCTGCGACCGGTCATCGTCGAACACGACGTCGACATCGCCGACGAGGCCCTGCTCGAAGCCTATGCTCGCCACGAGGCGGCGATCGAGGCGGGCGACTACATGCCCTACCGGCAGGTCCTGGGAGCGGCGCTGTCCAGGCTCGGCTCGGATCTTGGTTTCGAGCCGACCGCCGATCAGGTCGCCGCGTTCGCTGCATCGGTCGGTGACTGGCCCGCATTCCCGGACTCGGCGCAGGCGCTGGCCACGCTCGGCGAGCGGTTCAAGCTGGCGGCGATAACCAACTGCGACGACGACCTCTTCGCACTGAGCGCGGCGCGCCTGGGCGTCGACTTCGACTGGGTGATCACCGCTGAGCAGGCGCGCAGCTACAAGCCGCGCGCGCGGGCGTTCGAGCTGGCCCTCGAGGTCATCGGGCTGCCCCGTGATCGCATCCTGCACGTCGCACAGAGCCTCTTTCACGATCACGTCACCGCGAAGCAGCTCGGCCTGTCGAGTGTGTGGATCGACCGCCGCCACGGGCGCCCCGGCGCCGGCGCGACACCGGCGGCGCACGCCGCTCCGGATCTCACCTTTCCCGACATGGAGTCATTCGCCTCCGCGGCGACGGCGGCGTGATGCGCTCAGACGCCGCGTAGGGCCTCGACGTCGCCTGGGGCGAAGCCGATCGCGTGCTGCTCGGCCGGCGCGGCGCCCGTGACGCGAGCCTCCTCAGAGACCGCCTCGGCGACCGCGGGGGCCACGTCGCGGTTGAAGACCGACGGGATGATGTAGTCCTCGCGCAGCTCGTGCTCGGCCACGATCGCCGAGATCGCCCGCGCCGCGGCCATCTTCATCGGCTCGGTGATCTGTGCCGCCCGGACGTCGAGTGCTCCGCGGAAGATGCCCGGGAACGCCAGCACGTTGTTGATCTGGTTGGGGTAGTCCGAACGGCCGGTAGCGATGACGCGCGCGTACGCAGAGGCCTCCTCGGGGCTGACCTCCGGCGTCGGGTTGGCCATCGCGAAGACCATCGCGTCCGGGCGCATCTGCGACAGCGCCTCAGCGGGCATCACGCGTGCGCCGGACAGCCCGATGAAGAGGTCCATTCCCTTGATCGCGTCGGCCGGGCCGCCGCTCAGCTTCTCGGGGTTCGTCGTCTCGGCATACCAGCGCTTGACCTCGTTCATCGAGCCGTCGAGGTAGTCCTCGCGCTCGGTTCCGACGATGCCGCGCGAGTCGCAGCCGATGATGTCTCGCACTCCGGCCTCGATCAGGATCTTCGAGACGGCCACGCCCGCTGCGCCGAGCCCCGTGACCAGCACGCGCAGGTCCATGAGATCGCGGCCCGTCAGCTTGCATGCGTTGAGCAGCGCGGCGAGCACGACGATCGCCGTGCCGTGCTGGTCATCATGGAAGACGGGGATGTCGAGGATCTCCTTCAGGCGGTCCTCGATCTCGAAGCAGCGCGGCGCCGAGATGTCCTCGAGGTTGATGCCGCCGAATCCCGGAGCCATGAGCCTCACGGTCTCGACGATGGCGTCGGGATCCTTTGTGTCGAGGCAGACGGGGAACGCATCGACCCCCGCGAACTCCTTGAAGAGCATCGCCTTGCCCTCCATCACGGGCATCGCTGCGCGCGGGCCGATGTCGCCGAGACCCAGCACCGCGGTGCCGTCGCTGACGACCGCCACGGTGTTCCGCTTGATCGTGTACTGGAAGGCCTTCTCGGGGTCGTCGGCGATCGCCATGCAGACACGCGCAACGCCGGGCGTGTACGCCATCGAGAGGTCGTCGCGCGTCTTCAGCGAAGTCTTGTTGCGCTGCTCGATCTTGCCGCCGACGTGGAGCAGGAAGGTGCGATCGGTCGAGTCGAGGACGTGCGCCCCGTCGATCGACTCGATCGCCGTGAGGATCTGTGCCCAGTGATCGGCGTCGTGGGCGTCGACTGTGATGTCGCGCACGAGGCGCTCGCCGACCTCGACCAGGTCGATCGCACCGATCGTCCCGTCGGCCTCGCCGATCGCGCTCGCGACCTTGCCCAGCATGCCGGGGCGGTCCTGGATCTCGACGCGGATCGTGAGGCTGTACTGCGCAGACGGCGTGCGGGTCACGGGCGGGCAGTGTACGTGGACGAACACGGGCGCAGCGCGCGCCGCGAGCTGCGGTAGCGTCACGCCCGCGTGCAGGACGAGCTCTACCTGATCGATGGCAACAGCCTCGCCTACCGTGCGTTCTTCGCGCTCCCGGAGTCGATAGCGACCTCCAAGGGCCAGCCCACGAACGCGATCTTCGGGTTCGCGTCGATGCTCGTGAAGATGCTCACCGAGCACGGTCAGAAGCCGACGCTGGTCTGCTGGGACGCGGGGTCATCGGGGCGCAAGGAGATCTACGGCGAGTACAAGGCGCAGCGCAGCTCGCGCCCGGACCTTCTGCGTGAGCAGTGGCCGCACCTCGAACCGCTCGTCGACGCTTTCGGCTATCGCAACGTCAAGGCCGACGGCTATGAGGCGGACGACGTCATCGCCACGCTGGCCCAGCGGGCCCGCGACAAGGGAATCCAGGTCGTGATCGTCACCGGTGATCGCGATGCGCTGCAGCTCATCGACCCGCAGTCGCAGATCCGGGTGATGGCGACTGCGCGCGGCATCACCGAGACCAAGCTGTACGACCATCAGGCCGTGGTCGACCGCTATGGAATCCCCCCCGAACTGATCCCCGACTTCTACGGCCTCAAGGGCGACACGTCGGACAACATCCCGGGGGTGCCGGGAATCGGCGACAAGACGGCCGCTCAGCTGCTGCAGCAGTTCGGCTCGCTCGAGGAGGTTCTGGCCCGCGTCGACGAGGTGTCGGGCGCCAAGCGCAAGGAGAACCTCGCCGTCCACGCCGAGGACGCTCGCATGAGCAAGCGCCTCGCGACGGTCCAGCGTGACGTGCCGATCGAGATCGACCCGGCGGCCGAAGCCGCGCGTGAGCCGGATCGCTCGCGGCTTCGCGAGGTCTTCCGCGAGTTCGAGCTGCGCGACCCGCTGCGTCGCCTCGAGGAGGCTCTCGGAGCCGACGCGGCCGCGTCGGCGGCGGATGCCGCCTCGAGCATGCGCGCGCGTGTTCGTGCCGGGTCGGCTCGCGACGCCGCACAGGTGGGCGAGCGTGCCGCACCGCTAGCGATCGCCGTGCACGCGCCGCAGGCCGGCGACGGGGAGCTGTTCGCACGCGAGCAGGGCCATCGGTTCGGCGCGGCGTGCGGGGATCGCGTCGTCGCCGGCGAGATCGCATCGCCCGATGAGCTCGTCGAGGCGATCGGCGAGCGCGCTGTGATCGCCCATGACGTGAAGTCGCTCGGAGCGGTTCCGCCGCGGATCGCGCATGACACTCTGCTCGCCGCGTACCTGCTCGATCCGGCTCGCCGTGCCTTTCCGTTCACGGAGCTGTGTGAGGAGCGCGGGCTGTCCGCGGACGTGGATGACGGCGCGGCGGCCGACGCGCTTCTGGTCCAGGAGCTCGCGGCGCGACAGCGCGCAGATCTGGGCGAGCGCGGGCAGGAGCAGCTGCTGGACGAGATCGAGCTTCCGCTGATTCCGGTTCTGCGGGCGATGGAGATCGCCGGCGTCCGGCTCGATACGAAACGGCTCGCAGAGATCGCCGACCGCGTGGCGGAGGAGATAGCCGCGCTCGAGCGCGAGATCTGGGACCTGTGCGGCGAGGAGTTCGTGATCGGGTCGCCACAGCAGCTCGGCGCGGTCCTCTTCGACAAGCTCGGGCTCTCCAAGAAGCGCCGCGGGAAGACCGGCTTCTCGACCGACGCGCGTGTCCTTCAGTCGATTCGCGATGAGCACGAGGTCATTCCGAAGGTCGAGCGCTGGCGTGAGCTCAACCAGCTCACAAAGACCTATCTCGACGCGCTTCCCGCGCTCGTCGACGCCGAGAGCCGGATTCACACGACCTTCGTACAGGCGGTCGCCAGCACCGGGCGCCTTTCGTCGACCAACCCCAACCTGCAGAACGTGCCCGTACGCACCCCGCTCGGCCGGGAGATCCGCGGTTGCTTCGAGGCGGCTCCGGGGCACGTCCTGGTCAGCGCCGACTACTCGCAGGTCGAACTGCGCGTGCTGGCGCACGTCGCGGACGAGCCAGTGCTCAAGGAGATCTTCATCCGCGGTGAGGACGTGCACACCGCGACCGCGCGTGAGGTCTTCCAGGTGGCCGAATCGGACATCGACGCCGGGATGCGCTCGAAGGCGAAGATGATCAACTACGGCATCGTCTACGGCCTCAGCGACTTCGGGTTGGCGGACCGCCTGAACATCCCGCGCGAGGAGGCGAAGGGCTTCATCGATGCGTACCTTGCGCGCTTCTCACGCGTCGCCGCCTTCATGGCGGAGACGATCGCCCAAGCCACCGAGGACGGCTTCGTGACGACGCTGTTCGGGCGGCGCCGGGGGATTCCCGAGCTGCGTGCACGCAACCACCAGGTCAGATCCCTGGGCGAGCGGCTCGCCGTCAACACGGTCGTCCAGGGAACGGCCGCCGACGTCATGAAGCTCGCGATGATCGGCGCGCACCGTGCGCTGCGTGAGGAGGGGCTCGACACGCGGATGATCCTCTCGATCCACGACGAGCTGCTGTTCGAGGGGCCACCGTCGGAGACGGACGCCGTGATCGCGCTGGCGCAGAGGGAGATGGTTGCGCCCTGGGGCGACCGCGAGCCGCCGCTGGCCGTCGAGCCCGGGGTCGGCGCGAACTGGCTGGAGGCCAAGTAGTGGACCGTACGTCTGCTGCGGTTCTCGTCGTCGCCGCCGGTGCCGCGATCGGCGCGCAGGCGCCGATCAACGGAATGCTCGCTCGAACGACGGGCACATTCCAGGCGGCCACGGTCAACTTCGCGGTCGGATTCACCCTGCTGCTGCTGATCCTCGCGGTCGCGGGAGGCTTCGGAGGGTTCGCCGAGATCGGCAACGCACCCTGGTGGAGCCTGCTCGGCGGCGCCTGCGGCGTCGCAATCGTCAGCGCGTCGATCGTCGGTGTGCGTTCGATCGGTGCGACCGGCGTCACCGCCGCAGTCGTGGCAGGACAGCTGACCGCGTCGATGGTGATCGATCGCTTCGGGCTGTTCGGCGTCGACAGGCAGGAGGTCACGGCGACGAGGACGGCAGGCATCCTCCTGTTGATCGTCGGCGTGGCGTTGATCGTGCGCGAGTAGCGGGCGCTTGAACTCGTCCGCACGCGGTGGGACCATCTGTGGTCAGAACGTACGGCTCAGGAGGTCATCCATGGCTCAACGCCACACCGACCCCGATCGGCGCGGCCGCAGCGGCCCCGGCGAGGCGATCCGCGGCGCGTTCTGGACGGTCGCGATCGCGGTGATCGCGGGGTACGCGTTCTTCGCGGTCGTGGGGGCGTTCTCCCTCACCGACGCCGTTGCGGCGACGTTCTTGGTCGGGGCGCTCGCATTGCTGTGGATCGTGCACGCCGTGATCGAGCGCCGACACCACGACGCCGCGCAGCGCGACCCCCGCATGCGCGCCGCGCGTCAGCGTCGAGGCTTCTGAGTCTCCGACCGCGAAGGAGAGGAGGTCGTCAGGCCGGGATGGCGGCGCCGCCCGCGTCGGGCGCGCCGCCGCCCGGCGCGGCCTCCGAACCGGGCGGCGGGCATAGGTCGAGGTAACGCGTCATCGCCCACTCGACGAAGTTCCCGCTGCTGACTGCGCGGACCAGCGTCGTCATGGCGGCGTGCGTGTTGAGCAGGCCGATCGTTCGCTGAACACCGAGTAGCCAGCGCCACGCGAAACGCCGCTCATCGTGGGCGGCTGCGTAGCGGACCAGCGCCTGGTCGCGCGCCTGCCGGCCTTCGAGCACGTCCCGCAGTTCACGCCCACAGCGGTCTCCGAAGTAGAACGCGGGGCGGATGCCCTCAGCGGTCGCGGGCAGGCAGTGGCCGGCGCTGTCGCCGACGAAGAAGACCCCGTCCTCAACGGCCTCGCGCATCTTGTGCGGGATCCAGTTCCCCTGATAGCCCTCCGCCGGCAGGCCCCGCTCCTGCGCCAGTTGCACGGTCGGGTCGCGGACGCCCGCGCGTGGATCGAACGAGCCGACGCCGACGCGTAACTCGTCACCGGCGGGGAAACACCATGAGTATCCCGCGCGAACGAAGCGCGGGTCGAGCCACAACTCGAGGTCCTCGCTCACGCCGGCCGTGTGCACCTCCAGGGCACGTGACAGCTGCGCCGCCGGCGGCTGGATGCGCTTGCCGGAGCCCAGAACGCGGCGCCATCCGAGCGCGTCGACGACGAGCGGCGCGCGCAGGTCGCCGCGGTCGGTGTGGACGACGTGCTCACGCGCTCCGCTCGTGCGACCGGCGACCGTCGCAGTCTCGAAGCGCACGTCGCCGGCCTGCTCCCACAGCAGCCCGCAGAGCTGCGGGTAGTCGAACGTGCAGAATTCCCGCGGTAGATCCCAGCGAAAGCTGCGGCGCGGCGTATGGATGACCAGCTCGCTGAACCGCTGGACGACGGCTGCGCCGATGCCGAGCCGCGTGAGCCACTCGGTCGGCGCCGCGCAGGCCGAGGTCTGCCGCTCGCCGATCTCGTAGCGGTCCACGACCAGGACTTCCGCTCCGCAGCCTGCGAGACGACGCGCGACGGCGAGCCCGGCGAAGGACGCGCCGCAGATGACGGCGTCGTAAACGCCGTCGAGAGGGGTCCGCTCGGGCCCCCGCTTCGTCGCTCGGACCGGCATCGGGGGCGATTCTAAGGGCGCACGATCGCGCTACCCTTGCCCGTCACATGACAACCATCACAACCGACACCCCGTCAGACGTCAAGGTCGTCCCCGGTAGCGACGGCCTGCTGCTCGACGTCGACGGACAGATCGTCCCCAACTACGACGCGACCTTCACGACGGTCACAGAGGGCACGGTCGTCACCGGCCGCGTCGTTCGCATCGACAAGGACGAGGTCCTCGTCGACATCGGATACAAGAGCGAGGGGGTCATCCCCAACAACGAGCTCTCGATCCGCAAGAACGTCGATCCCAACGACGAGGTCGAGCTCGGTGAGGAGGTCGATGCCCTCGTTCTCACGCGCGAGGATCAGGACGGCCGCCTCATCATGTCCAAGAAGCGCGCCCGCTTCGAGAAGGCGTGGCGGCGCATCGAGGCGGCGGCCGAATCCGGGGAGCCGGTCGAGGGAACGGTGATCGAGGTCGTCAAGGGCGGTCTGATCATCGACCTCGGCGTTCGTGGGTTCCTGCCCGCGTCGCTCGTCGACATCCGCCGCGTCGCAAACCTCGACGAGTTCCTGCACCAGCCCATCGAGTGCAAGGTGATCGAGCTCAACCGATCGCGCAACAACGTGGTTCTGTCGCGCCGCGCGGTGCTCGAGGAGGAGCGCAAGGAGCAGCGTCAGGAGATTCTCGACCGGCTGCAGCCGGGCCTCGTCGTCGAGGGACAGATCTCCAACATCGTCGACTTCGGTGCCTTCGTGGACCTCAACGGCATCGACGGTCTGATCCACATCTCCGAGCTTTCGTGGTCACACGTCAATCACCCCAGCGAGGTCGTCGCGATCGGGGACACCGTCCAGGTCAAGGTGCTCGACATCGACCGCGAGCGTCAGCGCATCTCGCTGGGCCTCAAGCAGACCCAGGAGGACCCCTGGCAGCGGATCGTCGACACCTACAACCTCGGTGACGACCTGGAGGGCAAGGTCACGAAGGTCGTGACCTTCGGCGCGTTCGTCGAGATCATGGACGGCGTCGAGGGCCTAGTCCACATCTCCGAGCTCGCGCCCCATCACGTCGAGAACCCGCGCGAGGTGGTCCAGCCGGGTGATCCCGTCAAGGTCAAGATCCTCGAGATCGATTCTGAGCGCAGGCGCCTGTCGCTGTCGGTCAAGCGGGTCGAGGGCCAGATCCTCTCAGCGCACACCGGCTACGAGCCCGAGCCCGCGACCGGTGATCTGGACGATGTCCGCGATCTCGAGTTGAGCGATGACGCGTTCTCGGCCTCGGCTCCTGCGCTGGAGCCGGCTGATGCCGAGGTGGCGGCTGAGTCTGAGGCGGCGGCTGAGGTCGTGGAGCCCGAGGTGGCGGCTGAGTCTGAGGCGGCGGCTGAGGTCGTGGAGCCTGACGCGGTGGCTGAGGTCGTGGAGCCCGAGGTGGCGGCTGAGGTCGTGGAGCCTGACGCGGTGGCTGAGGTCGTGGAGCCCGACGTGGCGGCTGAGTCTGAGGCGGCGGCTGAGGTCGTGGAGCCCGAGGCGGCGGCCGAGCCCGACGCGGCGGCCGGAGACGGACCGGCAGCGGATGACGCGACGCCCGGCGAGACCGAGCAGGCGTAACCGCTGATTCAGCCGGGCCCGATCCCGTTCGTCGGACTGACCGGGGGGCTCGGGTCGGGTAAATCGACGGCGCTCGAAGCGCTGGATCGTCTCGGGGCGGCGACGCTGTCGACCGACGCAGTCGTCCACGACCTCTACGAAGGGGACGTCGTCCGTGATGCGGTCGTCGGACGCTGGGGCGCGGACGTCGCCCCCGGCGGCGTGGTCGACCGGTCCATGATCGCGCGTAACGCATTCGCCGATCCGCAGGAGCGTGCGTGGCTCGAGGGGCTGCTGTGGCCGCTTGTCGGCGCGCGGATCGCCGAGTGGCGCGCGGGCCTCGACGACAGGCAGCCGCGACCGGTCGCGGCGATCGTCGAGACACCACTGCTGTTCGAGGCGGGAATGCAGGACGCCTTCGACGAGACGATCGCCGTCGTCGCCGACGAGGAACTCCGGTCCGCGCGGGCCGGGGAGCGCGGTCACCACGCCGTCGACGAGCGCGCCTCCCGGCAGCTGTCGCAGGACGAGAAGGCGGCGCGTGCGACACACGTGATCCGCAATGACGGCTCCGTCGAGCAGCTCGAGTCCGACCTGGCCGTCATCCTTCAGCGACTGAGGCGATGAGCAGCATGCCACCGACAGCTCGGCACCAGGCGCGCCCGCGGAGGCGCGGCGGTCGCGCAGCCGGGGCCGGGCGCCGTCGCCTGGGCATCATCGCCGGTGCCCTTGCGCTGCTCGTCGGCGCGGGGTTGCTGCTTTCACCGCTGTTCAACCGTGCCGTCGAGGAGATAACGCTTCCGCTGCGGCACGATGACATCATTCGCCAGCAGGCGCGCGACAAGGGTCTCGACCCCTCGCTGATCGCCGCGGTGATCTACGCGGAGTCACGCTTCGTCGCCGGCAGGACCTCATCGGCCGGCGCGCAGGGCCTGATGCAGATAACGCCCGACACGGCGGCGGGGATCGCCAAGCGCTCGGGTGGTACGCGCTTCGTGCTGCAGGACCTGCACACGCCGCAGGTGAACATCGCCTACGGCTCGTACCTGCTGCGCGAGTTGCTCGACCGCTACGAGGGCGATGTCGCGGCGGCGCTCGCCGCCTACAACGCCGGTCCCCGAAAGGCCGACGAGTGGGGTGGGTCAAACCTTCGTGCGCAGGACATCCCGTATGCCGAGACGCGTCACTACGTCGAGAAGGTGCTCGCCGCGCGCGAGGAGTATCGCGCTCGTTACGCGCCCGAACTGGGCCTGACGCGCAGTGTCACCTCTGAGGTGCCGAGCAGCTGACCCTCCTTGGTGGGGATTCCCACGAGCTTAAGTGCCGTGGCCGCCAGGCCGTTGAAGCGGATCGGCACCTTTCGCAGCGTGATGGTCCCGCCCCTGGTCGTCAGCTTGCGCGTGATCTTTGCGCGCGTCAGGTCGATGTCGCCGACGGAGACGCGGCCGAACGGACCGGCGACGATCGTCAGCGTTGAGCGACTCCCGCGCGTGTTGGCGATCGGGTCGCGCAGCGTGATGAACGGGCCGTCCTGGTCGACCGTGATGCCGCCACCGATCTTGACCTCGCCGTCGACCCTGACCGAACCGACGTTGCCGCCCGTGACGGGGAACGTGAACGAGGTCACGTTGTCACCCTTCGCCGGCGACGCTCCGGTCAGCTTGAAGCTGGTCCCGGCGAGCGCGGCATTGAAGACGGGGTCGACGGTGAGGGTGGCCGATCCGCCGACGATCCTCATCGAGCGCTCGACGTCGAGGCTGACGGTCCACAGACTCTGACCGCGGCGAAAGACGCGCACGCCCAGCCTGCGGTTGAGCTCCGATGCCCCCACGGATGAGAGTCTTGCCCGGATCCTCGATGCCTTGACCGTGCTGCGGTCACGCGCACGGCGCGGCTTGGCGGAGCGCCGGTCGAGCGTGGCCAGCGGCACTCCGTTGGTGTCCCCGACGTTGACGGTGATCGCGCGAGAGGTCACCGTGAGGCCACGCAGCAGGGCGTCGCGCTTGGCGCTGCGCAGCGTGAACGAGCCGGAATGCCGCAACGTCCCGCGCGCGGTCCGGAAGTTGACGGCGCCCGAGCTGACCTCGAAGCGGAGCTTGCGCCCCGAGGATGTCGCCGGCTCGCTCGCGCTCACACTGACGCCCGCCTTCTTGAGCACCTTCGCCATGCCGCCGTTGAGCGTCAGCGTCGTTCGACCGCCGCCGACGGAGGTGGCGAATGCCGGCGAGGCGCTGACTGCCGCCGCGAGCGCGCACGTGGCTGCGGCTGCGGCGGATGAGCGCAGGGAGATGATCTGCACGACCGGTTCGCTGTCCTTTACTTCGATCGGAGGGAGAGGGAGGGTAGGCGACCGGCGCCGATTCGGCGCGGGTTGCGGTCCGCCGGCCGTCAGCGACCTGCGAGCGTCGGGCGACCCTCGCTGGGCTGGACGAGGACCCAGCCCTCCCCGGAGAAGCCGATCTGGATGCTCTCGCCGGAGCCGAGGCCGATCAGGCTCTTGGCCTGCATGTCGGCCTTCATGCTCGTGCTGACCCCCTCCGACCAGGCGACGGCGGCCTGCGGGTCGGCGAACGTCGCCGCTTCGCTCACCGAGAGCTTGACCGGGATTCCGTCGGAGCAGATGGCGACCTGTCCCGTGCCGCGCAGGTGGACGTTGAACAGCCCGCCCGCAAGCATGCCCGCGGCGCCGCCCGTCACCCTCTTGATGTCCCAGTCGATGCCGGACTCGAAGGCGAGGATGTTTGCGCCGTTGAGCGTGACGCCCTCGTCGTCGAGGCGAATCACGTGAACCAGCATCGCCTGGTTGGCGAGGAACAGCTCGCCGGAGCCGGATGCCGTCATCAGGCGCAGACTCTCGCCGGTGGCGGCCTTCTTGAGCAGGCGGCCGACCCCGCCGCCCTTGTGTTCGAAGCGGACCTGACCCTGATAGGCGACCATCGCGCCGCTGCGCGCCATCACGGTGGTCTCCGACAATTCGACCTTGACGAGGTGCTGGTTCTGGACCGTGAACGCCTCGCCGGTCTCCACCTCGCTGAACTGGTCCAGCCCGCTGATGCCGTCGGTCATGGCTCGCTCTCGTCTCGGGCGCCGCAGCGCGTTGCGTCGTCCGCTCAGCATATGCGCGCGGACGGGCTCTGCCTGATCCGGCCATCTAACCTTGTGTGCGTGCCGCCGTTCAAGCTCGACGCCGCGTTCACGCCGACTGCAGATCAGCCGCTCGCGATCGATCAGATCGCCGACGCGGCGGGTGCCGGCGAGCGTTTCACGACGCTGCTCGGGCGCCACGGGCACCGGCAAGACGATGACGATGGCCGCGACGATCGAGCGCCTCCAGCGTCCCGCGCTCGTGATGGCGCACAACAAGACCCTCGCGGCGCAGCTCTGCAACGAGTTCCGGACGTTCTTCCCCGATAACAGCGTCGAGTACTTCGTCAGCTACTACGACTACTACCAGCCCGAGGCCTACGTCCCGAGCAAGGACCTCTACATCGAGAAGGACTCGGCGATCAACCAGGAGGTCGACCGGCTGCGTCACTCGGCGACGGCCGCCCTGTTCGCGCGTCGCGACGTGATCATCGTCGCCTCGGTCTCTGCGATCTACGGCATGGGGTCGCCCGAGACGTATGACGGCAACCTCCAACTCCTGACGCGCGGTGGCACGGTGGACCGCGACGCTCTGCTGCGCAAGCTGGTGTCGATCCAGTACACCCGCAATGACGTCGCGCTCGGGCGCGGCACGTTCCGCGTTCGCGGCGAGGCGCTCGAGATCTTTCCGGCCTACGCGGAGACCGCCTACCGGGCGACGCTGTTCGGCGACGAGGTCGAGCGACTTCAGGAGTTCGATCCGCTGACCGGCGAACTGCTCCAGGACGACATCGAGCACGTCGGCATCTGGCCGGCGACGCACTACAACGTCAAGGACGGCGTGATGGAGCGAGCCGTCGAGGAGATCGGCAGCGAGCTGAATGCCCGCTGCGCGGAACTGGAGGCCGAGGGCAAGCTGCTCGAGTCCCACCGCCTGCGCCAGCGCACCCAGTACGACATGGAGATGCTGCGGGAGATGGGCTTCTGCAACGGGATCGAGAACTACTCGCGGATCCTCGATGGCCGCCGGCCCGGCGATCGCCCCTATTGCCTGATCGACTACTTCCCCGACGACTTCGTCTGCTTCATCGACGAGTCACACCAGACGGTGCCGCAGATCGGGGCGATGTACGAGGGCGACCGGAGCCGCAAGACGACGCTCGTCGACTACGGCTTCCGGCTTCCCAGCGCGCTCGACAACCGCCCGCAGAAGTTCGATGAGTTCCTGGCGATAACTCCTCAGATCGTCTTCGTCAGCGCGACGCCCGGCGGCTTCGAACGTGCGCAGTCCGGCGCCGTCGTCGAGCAGATAGTCAGGCCGACGGGGATCGTCGATCCAGCCGTCGAGGTGCGCGAGACGCGCAACCAGATCGACGACCTGATGAACGAGGTCAAGTTGCGGGTCGATCGCGAGGAGCGGGTTCTCGTCACGACGCTCACCAAGAAGATGAGCGAAGACCTGACCGACTACCTGCTCGAGATGGGGTTTCGCGTGCGCTATCTGCACAGCGAGGTCGACACGCTCGAGCGAATCCAGATCATTCGCGACCTGCGCCTCGGTGAGTACGACGTCCTCGTCGGGGTCAACCTCCTGCGCGAGGGGCTCGACCTGCCGGAGGTGTCGCTCGTCGCGATTCTCGACGCTGACAAGGAGGGCTTCCTGCGCGGCGAGACGTCGTTGATCCAGACGATCGGCCGTGCCGCACGCAACGTCGACGGGACCGTGCTGATGTACGCCGACAAGCGCACCGCGGCCATGAAGGCCGCGATCGACGAGACCGACCGCCGGCGGGCGATCCAGCTCGCCTACAACGAGCAGCACGGGATAACGGCGGCATCGATCGTGAAGGGCGTCAGCGACATCGCCGAGTTCCTGCAGGCCGAGGGCAAGACGCCCAGGGGCAAGCGCCGCGGCGAGCGCAGGCGGCGCAAGGATGTCGCGCCGACCGAGCTGGAGCGAACGATCGTCGAGCTGGAGGAGGAGATGCTCGCTGCTGCGGAGGAGCTGCGCTTCGAGTACGCCGCACGCCTCCGCGACGAGCTGCGCGACCTTCGACGCGAGCTCGAGGCCGTGCGCGACGCCGGCCTGGAGCCGATCGCCGAGGACGCGTAGGGTCGCTGCGTGTCCGAATCCCGAGACCCCGGAACTGCGGTGTCCGCGCAAGGCGACGCGTCCCAGCGCCCGCAGGGAACGCGCCGCACACTGCTCGCCGCCGAGCGGACCTGGCTGGCCTGGCTTCGGACCGGTCTCGCGTTCGGGGCGGTCGCGCTCGCGGTCGGCAAGATCGTGCCCGAGCTCAGCGACACCGGTGCCGCCTGGGCCTACGCTGCGATCGGCGTGGGCTACGCCGTGCTCGGGGTCATCGTGCTGGCCTACGGCCTGGTTCGCCGCAACGAGCTCGACGACGCGCTGATCGAGGGCGGCTACGTCCAGGTCGATCATCGGATCGTCACGGTGGTGCTGGTCGGCGCAGCGCTGCTCGGGCTTGCGATCGCCGTCGTGATCGTGTTCGAGTGAGCGGCGCCGCGGTGCACGGCGGCGGCTAGTCTGCCCGCGCGATGACCGCTTCCGACGATGACGTGACACTGGGCGAGCTGGGAGCTCGGCTCGACGCGCTCACGCGCGAGGCCGATGCGCTCGAGGACGACGTGCGCGCCGCTGCCGAGCGGTTGCGCGCAGGGCTCGCGAAGTTGCGCGAGGAGATCGAGGCGCGTGCCGCGTCCACCGTGACGGCGGGTGGCCACGATCCCGGCGCCGATGTCGACGGCGCCCGCCTCACGGCGCTCGACCTGGTCCTTCGCGGTAAGCCTCGAACTGAAGCGCACGCGCTGTTGGCCGATGAGTTCCCCGGTATAGACGCCGGATTGCTGCTGGACGAGATCGACGCCGGCCGCTAGCGGCCGCCCCCGCGGCGCGGCTCTGTGGTCTGCCGCCGGCGTTACCCGCGCAGTCGCCGGCAGCGCACACGGCTGCGGTCGAGCAGCCTGCCCGAATCGGCGACGAAGTCGATCGTCGCGCGGCCCGGGGAGAGGCGCAGACGGACGGCGCCCGGCGGTGTGCGATCGGCAAAGCGCAGCTTCACGGCAGCTGCGCCTCGTCACCGGGATGTTGGGGCGTCCGCCCGCACCGCTGACGATCTGCCGGATCCCGTTGCGGTCGGCGAGGCGCTGGAGGTCGTGGTCGTGACCCGAGAGAAACAGCCGAGCGCGCCCCCGCAGCGCCTGCCAGAGAGGCTCGATGTCCTGCTGATCGCCGTGCCAGCCGGTGCTGAAGCGCGGCCGGTGGGTGAGCGCGAGGCGGCAGGTTCCCGTCCGTCTCGTGGCTCGCCGAAGCCAGCGCACCTGAGCGGACCCGCGCCCGTGCGGGGCCTCGGAGTTGAGCATCAGGATGTCCCAGCCGGCGACTCGCGTCGTCAGCCAGCTCGGCATCGGCCGGCCGCGCCGCCTTGACCAGTAGGGGCCGTACCCGGTCGCGCGGTTCCCGAACTCGTGATTGCCGATCGTCGGGATCGTGCGTGCGGCGAGCGACCCGTAGAGCGGGTCGTAGCCGGACGCGTACTCGGCGTGCGGTTCCGGTCTCGTAGACGTCGCCCAGATAGAGCAGCCGGTGCGGGCGCGCACGGCGCACGAGCCGCGCCAGACGCCGCGCGGCCGGCCCCGGGTAGGCGTCGCCGACAGCCCACACGGTCGCGGCCGGCGGTCTGCGCTTCGCCGCCCGCACTGCTCGGCGCGGCCCGGGCGCTGAGAGCGTCTCCGTCGCAGCCGCCAGACACATCGTCACGGTCAGCGCGACGGCGACGGCGAACCGCCCGCGGCGGCCGCCGTACTCTCGAACGTGGCGCCGCGCCGGTTGCACCAGCCGATGATCGCTGCATGCGGCGGCCGCAGCGACCCGGTCGTGGCCGAACATCTGTTCGCCTCAATACAATCGGGCGAGATGCCGCCCTCGAACGCGATCGTCGTCTCCGGCGCGCGGGAGCACAACCTCAGGAACATCTCGCTGGAGCTCCCGCGTGACGCGCTGGTCGTCATCACGGGCCTTTCGGGGTCGGGCAAGTCCTCACTCGCCTTCGACACCATCTACGCGGAGGGCCAGCGCCGCTACGTCGAGTCGCTCAGCGCCTACGCCCGTCAGTTCCTGGGCCAGATGGACAAGCCCGACGTCGATTCGATCGAGGGGCTGTCGCCGGCGATCTCGATCGATCAGAAGACGACGTCGCGCAATCCGCGCTCGACCGTCGGGACGGTCACCGAGGTCTACGACTACCTGCGGCTGCTGTGGGCGCGCGTCGGCCATCCCAACTGCCACAACTGCGGCGCGCCGATCGCCGGCCAGTCCGCAGAGCAGATCATCGACCAGGTCATGGAGCTGCCTGAGAACACGCGGTTCATGGTGATGGCGCCGGTCGTGCGCGGGCGCAAGGGTGAGTACGGGCGAATGTTCGAGGAGTTCCGTTCAGACGGTTTCGCGCGCGCGAAGGTCGACGGCGAGATGAGGTTGCTCGAGGACAAGATCGAGCTGGACAAGAAGTACGAAGCACGACATCTCGGTGGTGGTCGACCGCCTCGTGATGCGCAGCGACCTGCGAAAGCGCCTGGCCGACTCGATCGAAACGGCTGTCGGCCTTGCTGACGGCATCGTCGAGATCGAGATCATCGAGCGCCCCGGCGAGCAGGAGGCACGCGTGCTGACCTTCTCGGAGAAGTTCGCGTGCCTGAAGTGCGGGACGTCGATGCCCGAGCTGGAACCGCGCATCTTCTCGTTCAACTCGCCGCACGGAGCGTGCGAGCGCTGCACCGGGCTCGGCTCACAGATGGAGATCGATCCCGAGCTGGTCGTGCCGGACCCGACGCTGACGCTCGGCGAGGGGGCGCTGCTCCCGTGGGCCAGCAGCGCGTCTCAGTACTACGAGCAGATCATGCTGGCGATCGCCGCCCAGTACGGGATCGCTCTCGACACGCCATGGGCGGATCTGCCCGCCGAACAGCGCGGTCTCTATCTCAACGGCACCGACGGCGAGCGCGTGGTCGTCACGTACCGCAACCGCCACGGTCGCGAGCGCTCCTACTCGACGCGCTTCGAGGGCATCGTCCCGAACCTCGCCCGCCGCTTTCGCGAGACCGACTCCGAGCTGGTCCGCGAGAAGATCGAGAGCTTCATGGCCGTCGTGCCGTGTCCCGCCTGCAAGGGCTCGCGCCTGCGGCCTGAGTCGCGTTCGGTGCACGTGGGCGGGATGGCGATCGACGACTTCACCGCACTGTCGGTTCGCGGCGCCCGCGCCTGGCTCGACGAGGTCGAGCTGACGGACACGGAGCGCCACATCGCCCGCCTGATCCTGCGCGAGATCGATGAGCGCCTTCGCTTTCTCGATGACGTCGGGATCGGCTACCTCTCGCTCGACCGCGCCGCCGCCACGCTGTCGGGCGGCGAGGCGCAGAGGATTCGCCTTGCGACGCAGATCGGCTCGGCGCTGGTCGGCGTGCTCTACGTGCTCGACGAGCCGTCCATCGGCCTGCACCAGCGCGACAACTCAAAGCTGATCGGGACGCTGGAGCGACTGCGCGACCTGGGGAACACCGTGCTCGTGGTCGAGCACGACGAGCAGACGATGCGTGCCGCCGACTGGCTGGTGGATCTCGGGCCGGGCGCGGGTGAGCACGGCGGGCGGGTCGTCGCGCAGGGGACCGCCGCGAAGGTGGAGCGCGCACGTGAGTCGCCCACGGGCCGCTTCCTGTCAGGAGCCGACAGCATCGAGGTCCCAGCCGCGCGGCGCGCGCCGTCGGGTCACCTCGAAATCCGGGGAGCGCGTCAGCACAACCTGCGCGGAATCGACGTACGCGTGCCGCTCGGGGTCCTGACATGCGTGACCGGAGTGTCCGGGTCGGGCAAGTCGACGCTCGTCAACGACGTGCTCTACAAGGCTGTCGCCAACCGCCTGCACCGCGCGCGGCAGCGCCCAGGGGCCCACAACGCGGTGCTCGGCCTCGACGCCCTCGACAAGATCATCCAGGTCGACCAGTCGCCGATCGGGCGCACGCCGCGCTCCAACCCCGCCACCTACACGGGTCTCTTCGACGTCATCCGGGACCTGTTCTCGCGCACTCCCGAGGCGCGGGCGCGCGGCTACAAGCCGGGCCGCTTCTCGTTCAACGTCAAGGGTGGTCGCTGTGAGGTCTGCCGCGGTGATGGCCAGATCAAGATCGAGATGCACTTCCTGCCGGATGTGTACGTCCCCTGCGAGCAGTGCCACGGTAAGCGCTACAACCGTGAGACGCTCGACGTGCGCTTCAAGGGCAGGACGATCGCCGACGTTCTCGACATGCCGGTCGAAGACGCCGTCGACTTCTTCCAGCACATCCCCAAGGTTCATCGGCGGTTGGTGACGCTCAACGACGTGGGCCTCGGCTACATCCGCCTCGGGCAGCCCGCGACGACGCTGTCCGGCGGCGAGGCGCAGCGCGTGAAGCTCGCCACCGAGCTCTCGAAGATCGCCACCGGCCGGACGCTCTACATCCTCGACGAGCCGACGACGGGCCTTCACTTCGCGGACGTCCAACGGCTGCTCGATGTGCTTCAGCGGCTCGTCGAGACCGGCAACTCCGTCGTCGTGATCGAGCACAACCTCGACGTCATCAAGACCGCGGACCGGATCATCGACATGGGGCCCGAAGGTGGCGACGAGGGCGGCACGGTCGTCGCGCACGGCACTCCGGAGGAGGTCGCGGGCACGCCGGGCTCCTACACGGGAGAGTTCCTCTCGCAGCTCGTGACCGCGGCGGCGCCGAAGGCGCGGCGGGCGACGCGGCGGCGCGCCAAGGTGGGTTCCGCGGCCTGACCGCAGGACGGCCGGCACGGTCGCGGGTACGCTGCCGTTCGTGCCTCGCGAGATCTCCGACGCGCGCCTGTGGTGGCGGAAATGGCGCTGGTATCAGCGTGGCTCGCTGCCCTGGAATCGTGCACGGCTGCACCGGGAGTTCGCGCGCAGGCGGGCGTTCGCGAAGTGGCCTCTGAACGGGGAGGCTCTCGAGCTCTTTCGAGAGGGTCGTCTGGAGGTCGGACAGGGAACTCTGCTCGAGCGCGGCGTCTGGCTCACAGCGGGCGACGCGGGTCGAATCCGGATCGGCGCGGGGGTCTTCCTCAACCAGGGCGTGATGGTCGCGGCAACCGGCCTGGTTGAGATCGGCGATCACTGTATGGCGGCCAACGGCTGCTTCATCACCGACGCCAACCACCGCTTCGACGATCCGACGACGCCGATCACCTGGCAGGGCTTTGACAGCAGGGGCCCGACCCGCCTCGGCGACAACGTCTGGCTCGGAGCCAACGTCGTCGTGACGAGCGGAGTGACGATCGGCTCGCGATCGGTCATCGGAGCCGGCAGCGTCGTCACCGCTGACATCCCGCCGGGGTCGATCGCCGCGGGCACTCCGGCCCGGGTGATGAGAGCGATCACGTTCAGCGAGCCCGAGCCGGCGGGGGCACCTCCAAGCGACGGGTGAAACGTGTCAGGGCTGCACAGACGTGCGATCAAGCTCAGCCCGGAACGCCGCCAGCTCTCCGGCGTCGATCGAGTACCCGTGCTCCGGGGCGGGGTAGGTCCGGTCTCTCACGTCGTGGGCGAACGCGGCGACCCCCGCGATCATCTCGTCGAGGAGGCTCGCGTAGCGCTTGACGAAACGCGCACCGAGCCCCTCACGGATACCGAGCAGGTCGTGAAAGACCAGCACCTGGCCGTCGACCGCCGGTCCTGCCCCGATGCCGATCACCGGGACCCGGATCGAAGGCATCACGGCTTCGGCGACCGGTGACGGGATCGCCTCGAAGACGACCGCGAAGCAGCCCGCGTCCTGAAGCGCCTGCGCCTCTCGGGCGATCCGCAGCGCGGCCTCCGCAGTGCGGCCCTGAGCCTTGTAGCCGCCGAGTGCCGTGGATGTCTGGGGCGTGAGGCCGACGTGGCCCATCACGGGGATTCCGGCGGCGGTGATCGCGCGCGCCCGGGCGACCGGCGTGGCGCCACCTCCCTCGAGCTTCACCGCGTCGCAGCCGGCCTCCTTGACGAAGCGCATCGCGGTTCCGACGGCCTGCTCATCGCTGATCTCGTAGGAGCCGAAGGGAAGATCCCCGACGAGGAACGGGGTTGCGAGGCCGCGCCTGGCGGCCTTGGCGAGAACGAGCAGCTCGTCGAGCTCGACCTGGACCGTCGAGGGATATCCGAGCACGGTCATCGCGCCGGAATCTCCGACGAGGACGAGGTCCACGCCGGCGACCTCGGCCGCCCGCGCGCTCGGATGGTCGTATGCGGTGACCATGACGATCGGCTCCCCGAGCCGCTTCTTCTCAAGCAGCCGCGGGAGCGTCATCGGCAGGCGCGAGGCGTCGGCCGGGATCTGAACGTTGGTGGGCATCGTGGACATCTGAGATCTCCTGTCTTCCGTGGTTGGCGCGCTCTAGGCGAGCAGCGTCGCCACCTCGGACTCGACGTCGATGATCGGGTTGGTGTGGGAGTTCGGTGCCGGGAGGTTCAGCGAGACGTTGTCGATCAGGCGCACCGCGCCGGCACGGGCTGCGGTCACGATGAGCAGGTCGCCGGACAGAGCCTTCGCGGGGACCATCGTGCCCGGCTCGACGAGGCGGAAGTACTCCGCCTCCAGCCCGTGGTCGTGGAGCACGGCGAGCCCCGCGTCCTCAGCGTCCCGGCGGTCGCGCGAAGCGCTCCTCGGCGAGCCCCTCGGCGACCTTGCCGAGCGCATGCGACAGCCCGAGCGCGCTGACTCGCTCCGGGCCGGACAGGCGCCTGTTGCGGCTGGACAGGGCCAGGCCATCCGGCTCACGAACCGTCGGGCAGGCGAGGACCTCGACGGGCATGTCGAGATCGTGGACCATCCGCCGGATCACGAGCAGCTGCTGGGCGTCCTTCTCGCCGAAGTACGCGGCGTCCGGCGCGGCGATGGCGAACAGCTTGGCGACCACCGTCGCGACAGCGTCGAAGTGGCCGCTGCCTCGATGCTCGCCCTCGAGTGTCTCGACGAGCGGTCCTCGCAGCGACACGGTCGTCGCAAAACCGCCGGGGTAGACCTCGTCGACGTCCGGTGCGAACAGCAGGTCCGCGCCGGCTTCCAGGGCGAGCCGCGCGTCATCGGCCTCGTCGCGCGGGTAGGCGGCGAGATCGGCGTCGTCGTCGAACTGCGCGGGATTCACGAAGAGCGAGACGACGACGACGTCGTGATCCGCCCGAGCAGCGTGGATCAGCGAAAGGTGGCCGTCGTGCAGCGCCCCCATCGTGGGGACCAGCGCGACTGAGCGCCCGCGTTCGCGCTCAGCGGCGAGGACCTCGCGAAGCCCGGCGACCGTCCGGAGCGTCGTCATGCCGTCGGCAGGTCGCTCCAGGTGCGCGTGGCGCTCTCCGGACCCCGCCTGGCCGGACTGCTCGACAAGTCCCCGCGTCGCGTCCGCGAGGGAGTCGAAGAGCGCCGCATACCGCGGGCATCCGCGTGACGATGGCCTCGCGCTGGCGAGTGACGGTCACCTCGTCGCCTCGCGCTATCGGGCCGGTGAGGGCGCCGCTGGTGTCGAGGGCCGCCCAGTTCTCGAGCGAAGCGCGCGCCAGCGGAACAAGAGCTTCACGCGGAACTCCGGCCGTCGCGGCAAGCATTGCCGCAGCGGTTTCCACCGTGATCAGGAAGTTCGAGGCGATCGAAGCAGCCGCGTGGTAGGCGGCACGATTCTCGTCGGCCATGTCAAAGGGGAGCATGCCCAGGTCTTCGGCCAGCGAGCGGGCGAGCGAGCGAGACCTGTCGCTCGAACCGCCGATCGCGCAGCCTGCGCCGCCGAACCGCGCGCCGGAGGGCGTCACCGTCATCAGCGGGTGCAGGCCCAGGCGCTCGCGCCCGCCGAGGCAGCCGAGCCCGGTGGCGCCCGAGCAGTGGCCCACGATCGGCCCTGGCGCGACGGCCGCGGCGGCTTCGCCGATGGAAGCGTCGGGGACGCAGAGCAGCACGAGGTCCGCGGCGGTACCTTGGAAACCGCGACCGTGCGGGCCCGTGACGTCGTGACCTGCCGCCCTCAGTGCGGGCACCAGTGCCGTTCCGAGTCGGCCGGAGCCGACGATGGCGATACGGAGGTTCATCTCAATCCAGTTCCCAAGCGGGATACCGGTTGCGTCAGCTTGAAATTGACTCCTGCAACTACTCGTCCGGTGAGGTCCGCTCCAAGGGTGACGGCCTCGTCACCCACGGTAGCAGTGCGGGAGGCGACGCGGCGGACCCTGGTCACACAAGCGGGCCGCGACCCGCCGCCGGGTCGCTCCGCGGCGTAGCATCGGCGATCTTGACCGAGACCCTGCCTCCCGCCGCGCGCCGCCAGGCGCTCAAGCAGCTGTACCACGAGGCGCGCACCTGCGAGCGTTGCCCGCAGCTCGCCCAGACGCGTACCCAGGTCGTGTTCGGAGCGGGCAACGCGGACGCCGGCCTGCTGTTCGTCGGAGAGGCGCCCGGCGAGAAGGAGGACAAGGAGGGGGTTCCCTTCGTCGGGGCCGCCGGCCGGCTGCTCGGAACGCTGTTGCAGGACATCGGCCTCAGCCGCGACGACGTCTTCATCGCCAACGTCCTCAAGTGCCGGCCGCCGCAGAACCGCGATCCTCATCCGCAGGAGATCGAGCGCTGCGAACCGTGGCTCTGGCAGCAGATAGCTCTGATCGAGCCGACCGTCGTGGTCACCCTCGGCCGCTACGCGACGGGTCTGCTGCGCGGCGAGATGACCCCGCTGGGCGCTGTTCGCGGCCGTGCCGAGATTCGGGTTCTGGGCTCGCGAGCGGTGCGTCTGTTCCCCGTTCTTCATCCGGCGGCCGCTCTGTATCGGCGAGAACCGAACCTGCGCCTGCTCCAGGAGGACTTCGCGCAGATCCCGGCGCTCATGGCGCAGGGGCCGCCGGAGCAGCCCGGGCGTGAAGTCCCGGCTCTCCCGCCCGACCCGCCTGCGCCTGAACAGGCCGAGGAACCAGCGGCTCGCACGGGGGCGGATCAGCTTGGCCTCTTCTGACCGCGGCCGCCCGGCCCGGCTCCGATAACGAATGGGCAGCGTCGAACGCCATGAGAGCGCCCGCGTGGCGGACACCGAGTCGATCGCCGCGGACCTCGCGGCGACGCTCGAACCCGGAGAGGTCGTGCTCATCTCCGGTGAACTGGGAGCTGGCAAGACGACCTTCGTGCGTGGGGCGTGCCGGGCACTCGGCGTGACCGGCCCGGTCACCAGTCCCACGTTCACGATCGCCCGCCGGTACGAGGATGGGCGCAGCCCGATCTCGCACCTCGACCTCTACCGCCTGGCAGGCTCGATCGACGAAGATCCGGCGCTGCTGGAGGAGGAGGTCGGAGCGGACAGGATCGCCTTCGTCGAGTGGCCCGAGGCGCACGAGGCTCCCCTTGCCGGCGCCAACGTGGTTGCGCGCGTGCATCTGGAGCACCGGGGCGATCACGCACGCATGGTCACGATCCGGCGAGGCCGCCGATCAGGCGCGGGCAGCGCCCAAACCGGCGGGCGGGGGCCACGATGAGCGTCGTGCTCGCGTTCGACACGGCGACCCCTGCGACTGTCGCGGGCCTCTCGATCGCCGGTCGGAGACTGCTGGCGCGACGGGACGACCCGGCCCCCGGCGCGCGGCCGGGGCACGCTCAACGGCTTCTCGCGCTGTGTCAGGACATGCTCGACGAGGCCGAGCTCGGCTGGCCGGACGTCGAGCGCCTGGGTGTCGGCGTAGGGCCGGGAACGTTCACGGGGCTGCGCATCGGCGTCGCAACCGCCCGTGCGCTTTCGCAGGCGACCGGTGCCGAGCTCGTGGCCATCTCGACGCTGGAGGCTCTCGCCGCCGGAGCGCGGGCGGCTTGGCCCGAGGCGGGGCAACCAGCCGCCTCCGAGGCCCTCTCGCCGGCCGTCGCAGCCGTCATCGACGCCCGTCGCGGCGAGGTCTTCGCCGCCACCTGGGATTCGGCCGGCCGTGCACTGAGCGCGCCCGCCGCTGTCCCGCCGGAGTCGCTGCCTGCCCTCGCCGACCCCGCGTTCGGCCCGTGGCTGGCCGTCGGTGACGGCGCGGTAGGCTTTCGCGACCGGCTCGAGCCGGCACTCGTGACGGTTCCGTGCGACGGGTCGCGGCTGCACCGCCTCGACGCCGCCGCACTGTGCGGGCTGGCGGCGAGCGGCTCGGCCGTTGACCGCGAAGCGCTCCTGCCGCAGTACGTGCGCCGCCCCGACGCCGAGATCTCGCGCCGCCCGACGTGAGCGACGACGTGTTCGACATCCGCCGCCTGACCTACGCCGACCTGCCGCAGGTCATAGCGATCGAGCGCCGCGCCTTCCCGACGCCGTGGTCGCTCGCGATGTTCGTTCTCGAGCTGAGCAAGCCCGGCGGCGTCTGCCTGGCCGCCCGCCGGGACGAGCGGCTGATCGGTTACACGATCTGCTCCCGCTTCGAGGACGTCTGGCACCTCATGAACATCGCTGTCGATCCGCACGAGCTTCGCGGCGGAACCGCGTCGGCGTTGCTGCAGGGCGTCCTCGAGCGCGTCGGTGACGACGCCCGGCTCACGCTGGAGGTGCGTCCGTCCAACTACGGCGCGATCGCCCTGTACGAACGTTTCGGCTTTCTCCCGGCCGGCATGCGCCGCAGCTATTACCAGGACAACGGGGAGGATGCCCTGATCATGTGGCGCACGCCTGCGACGCTCCAGGGCGTGCTCGACGACGTCCCCGATCCCGGACCCGTTCCGCTGTCGTGAGCGCCCCTGCTGCTGGGTATCGAGACGAGCTGCGACGACACGTGTGCGGCCGTCGTCTCGGCTGAGGGCGACATTCGCTCCAGCGTCATCTCGTCGCAGGTGGTCCACGACCGCTACGGCGGGGTCGTCCCGGAGATCGCATCGCGTCATCACCTGGAACTGGTCAACGCTGTCGTCGACGATGCGCTCGCACAGGCGCAGGTGTCGGCGGGCGATCTCGACGCCATCGCAGTGACGCAGGGTCCCGGGCTGGTGGGCGCGTTGTTGGTCGGGATCGCAACCGCGAAGTCGCTGGCGATCGGGGGCGGCGTCCCGCTGATCGCGGTCGACCACCTTCAGGGGCACGTCGCCGCGAACTTCCTTCGCCCCGATCCGTTCGAGCCGCCGTTCGTCTGCCTCGTGGCGAGCGGAGGGCACACCTTCGTGGCCCGGGTCGACGATCACTGTTCGTTTCACGTGCTGGGAACGACTCTCGACGACGCCGCCGGTGAGGCGTTCGACAAGGGCGCGCGGATGCTCGGGCTGCCGTTTCCCGGCGGTCCCCAGATCCAGCGGGTGGCGCAGACCGGTGACGACGACGAGTTCCCCTTCCCGGTGGCCGAGCGTGTGCCCGGCCTCGACTTCTCGTTCGCCGGACTCAAGACGGCGCTGCTGTACAAGGTCCGCGACCTCGGCGCGGAGCGCGCGGAGGAACTCCGTGCGGACCTCGCCGCGTCCTACCAGAAGGCGATCGTCGAGGCACTCGCGCGGCGTGCGGAGCTTGCGCTGTCGCAGACGGGGCTCACGCGGCTGGCCGTCGGCGGTGGCGTCGCAGCCAACACTGCGTTGCGAGAGCGTCTCGCGGGCCTGGGCTGCGACCTGCACGTCCCGCCGATCTCGCTCTGCACCGACAACGCGGCGATGATCGCCGGCGCCGCACGCTTCATCGACCCGCTGCCGCGGGAGCAGGCGCTCGCACTTGACGCGTATGCGACCGGACAGCGCGGGCTGTGAGCGGTCGCCGGATCACCGTGTACACGCGGGCGGGCTGCCACCTGTGCGATGTCGCGATCGACGCGGTGAGGGCGCTGGCAACCGAAAGCGGCGCCGCGATCGAACTCGTCGACATCGAGTCCGACGCAGCCCTGCACGCCCGCTATCTCGAGCGGATCCCGGTCATCGCCCTCGATGCCGAGGAGCTCTACGACCACTTCGTGGACCTCGACGACCTGCGCTCGCGGTTGGTGCCGCAGCCGGGCCGGTAGAGTCATTCGGCGCATGGGCATCGGCGAAATCGCAGCTCCCGCCGCCGCGGCAAGCGACGGCGAGGTGCCGGCCGAGCGGCTCTCGCTCGGCGTCGCCGCGCGCCTGTCGCGCTACCTGCAGGTGCTGACCCAGGCCAAGAAGATGGGCAAGGAGACGATCTCCTCGCAGGAGCTCTCCGACTACACGCACGTGAACTCGACGCAGATTCGCCGCGACCTGTCGGGCTTCGGCAAGTTCGGAAAGCGCGGCGTCGGGTACAACGTCGACTCGCTCGTCGGGCAGATCCGCCGCATCCTTCAGACCGGCGGTCAGCACAACATCGCGCTGTTCGGTGCCGGACACCTGGGCAAGGCGATCGCCTCGTCGGACATATTCGCCGACCACGGCTTCAACGTTGTGGCGATCTTCGACGCCGACACGCGCAAGGTCGGCTCGAAGGTCGGCGGTCAATCGGTGCGCGACATCGCCGATCTCGGCCAGGTCGTCGAGGAGGAGGGCATCGTCGTCGGCGTGCTGGCCGTGCCCACGGTGGCGGCGCAGCCGCTGGCCGATGAACTGGTCGCCGCCGGGGTGAGGATCATCTTCAACTACTCCGACGCTCTGCTTGACGTTCCGCCCGAGGTGACGGTGCACACCTCCAGCCCCGCAGTCGACCTGTTGCACGCGTTGTACTTCTACCTGTCATGAGCAGCATCGACCTCGATCTGGCGGAGGCGGCTTTCGTCGCAGCGGCCGACGGCACCGTCGGCATCGAGGAGGAGTTCGCCGTGCTCGATCCGGCGAGCCTGGAGCTGGTGCCGCGCTTCGAGCACCTCAGGGATGCGGCCCAGGACGACGACGTGCTGCGCGATGCGATCGCAGGTGAGCTGATCTCTTCGGAGATCGAGATCCGCTCAGGCCCGGGCGCCGACGTGCACGACGCGATCGCGCGCCAGCGCGAGGTGCGAGCGCGGCTGTTCGCCCTCGCGAGGGCACAGGACCTCGCGCTCGGGGCGACCGGGACACACCCGTGGGCCGACTACCGGCAGCAGCGCAACATCGATACGGAGCACTACCGCCGCGTCGTCGAGGGCCTGCAGTACGTAGCCCGCCGAAACAACACCTTCGCGCTGCACGTCCACGTCGGCGTTCAAGGTGCCGACCGCGCCGTTCGGACGTGCGACCGCCTGCGCCCGGTCTTGCCGGTGCTGCTCGCAGCCGGTGCGAACTCGCCCTTCCTGGAGGCGCAGGACACCGGCCTGCACTCGGCGCGCAGCCAGATCTTCACCAAGTCGTTCCCGCGCTGCGGTGTGCCCGATGCCTACGGGTCCTGGGCCGCCTACCGCGAGTACCTGGAGTGGCTCCAGGTGACGAATTCGATCGTCGAGAGCACGCAGGTCTGGTGGTCGGTCCGGCCCCACCTGGCGTTCGGGACCGTCGAGGTGCGGATCTCGGACGCCCAGGCGACGGCGCCGGAGTCGGAGGCTCTGGTGGCCCTGACCGTCGCGTGCGTGCTGCAGGCCGCTCGCGATGAGGCGGACGGCGTGCCGTTCGCCGCTCATCCGTCGAGACTGCTCGAGGAGAACATGTGGCGCGCGATCCGGTTCGGGATGGATGGCCGGATCATCGACCTTGACCATGCGGTGGAGGAGCCGGCGCGGGCGGCGCTCGATCGGCTGCTTTCGTGGACGGCGCCGGTGCGGGCCGAGCAGCGCATCGACCATGCGCTGCCCGAGCACAACGGCGCGCAGCGACAGCGTGCGGCGCTGGCCCGGGGCGAGGATCTGCGAACGATCTACGCTCAGGGTGTGGACGAAACCCGCAGCACCTACGCACGACCGGAGGTCCCAGCCCGATGACCGAGTCACCTTTCGACCCCCCCGGAGCCGGCGGCCAGACGCGCGAGCCGACCGAGGAGGAACTGCATGCCGCCTACGAGGCGGAGATGAAGCGCCTTCGCATCGAGGACGTGATCGTCCAGACGGCCGTCTCGCTCATGAACCTCGGCGCTCGCAGGGCCGGGCTGGTGCCCGGCTCGGAGGACGAGCGCGACCTCGCTCAGGTTCAGCTTGCGATCGAAGGGGCACGCGCGCTGCTCCCGCTCGTCGAGCCTCAGCTCGGCCCCAACGCGGGCCCGCTTCGCGACGCGCTGTCGCAACTGCAGATCGCCTACACCCAGCTCTCGGCCGAGGGCGGCGCGTCGCCGCCGCCGCCCGCTGAGGCCGCTCAAGCGGCCGGCGAAGCCGCTTCGCAGCCTGCTGAGGAGGGCGAATCGGCGCCCGGGCCGGCCGAGCAGTCGGGCCGGCTCTGGGTCCCGGGGCAGTAGCCCGAAACGGGGGCGGACTGCGCTTCCGACCCCGTTCCCGCTACGCTTCCGCGGCTTTGCTGGGGCGCGCGTCGTCAGCGCGCCCGTTTCCGTGCCGCGATTCCCCGTCCGGCGGCGCGTCACCTGAGTACGGAGGACCCAACCCTTGACTGAGTTCCTGATCGACCATGGCGTCGTCGTCGCGGTCGTTTGTGCCGCAATCGCCGTTCTGTACGGCGTGCTCACGACGTCGCAACTGCTGGCGCTGTCGCCGGGCAATGCCGAGATGCAGCGCATCTCCGGTGCCGTTCAGCAGGGCGCTCGCGCCTATCTCAACCGCCAGTACAGCGTCATCGCGGGCGTCGGCGTCGTGCTCTTCGTCGCGCTCATCTTCATCCAGGACATGTCCGTGGCGATCGGCTTCCTGATCGGCGGCATCCTGTCTGGCGCCGCCGGCTACATCGGCATGAACGTCTCGGTGCGCTCGAACGCGCGCGTCGCCGAGTCCGCCCGTGGAGGGATAAGCCCGGCGCTCGGCGTCGCGTTCCGCGGCGGGGCCATCACGGGCATGCTCGTCGTGGGCCTGGCGCTGTTCGGCGTGGCCGCGTACTACGGCGTGCTCACCGCCTGGTTCGACGAGACCCAGAAGGAAGCCGTCGACGCGCTCATCGGGCTCGGTTTCGGTGGCTCGCTGATCTCGGTCTTCGCACGTCTGGGAGGCGGCATCTTCACCAAGGCCGCGGACGTCGGCGCCGATCTCGTAGGCAAGGTCGAAGCCGGTATTCCGGAGGACGATCCGCGCAACCCGGCGACGATCGCCGACAACGTCGGCGACAACGTCGGCGACTGCGCCGGCATGGCCGCCGACCTCTTCGAGACGTACGCGGTCACCGCAGTCGCCGTGATGCTGCTCGGAGTCCTGACCTTCAACGAGCAGACCGCGGTCGCGCTCTACCCGCTCGTGCTGGGCGGCGCTGCGATCATCGCCTCGATCATCGGAACCTTCGCGGTGCGCACCTCCAGCGGCAACGTCGAGCGCGCGCTCTACCAGGGTCTGGTCGTCTCCGGCCTGATCGCGGCGGCCGCGTTCTACCCGATCACCGACTGGATGATGAGCGGGCTGTCGTTCGCCGACGCCAAGGGCGCACTCGAGCCGCCGAGCGTCACGGATCTCTACCTCTGTTCGATCGTCGGGATCGCCGTCACGGCCGCGCTGTTCCTGATCACCGACTACTACACGTCGACGCGCTTCGGCCCTGTTCGCAAGACCGCCGAGGCGTCACAGACCGGTCATGCGACGAACATCATCTCCGGGCTCGCGCAGGGCCTGCAGGCGACCGCGCTTCCGGCACTCGTGCTGGTACTCGGCATCTTCGCCTCGTGGAAGCTGGCCGGCGGTGGCACGCAGGGCATCTACGGCATCGGCGTCGCCGTCATGGGTCAGCTCTCCCTGACCGGGCTGATCGTCGCTCTCGACGCGTTCGGGCCGATCACCGACAACGCCGGCGGCATCGCCGAGATGGCGGACATGCCGGAGGACGTGCGCAACGTCACCGACCCGCTCGACGCGGTCGGCAACACGACGAAGGCCGTCACGAAGGGCTACGCGATCGGTTCGGCGGTGCTCGCCGCGGTCGTGCTGTTCGCCGGTTTCAAGGCGGAGCTACGGGTCGAGGGCGAATCGCTCACGTTCCTCATCGACGACCCGCCCGTGCTGATGGGTCTGCTCGTGGGCGGCATGATGGTCACGCTGTTCGCGGCGCTCTCGATGGAGGCCGTCGGTCGCGCGGGCGGAGCCGTGGTAGAGGAGGTCCGCCGTCAGTTCCGCGAGAAGCCCGGGATCATGGAGGGCACGGACGAGCCCGACTACGCGGCGTGCGTTGACATCGTGACGAAGGCCGCTCAGCGCGAGATGATCATCCCGTCGCTGATCCCGATCGTCGTCACGACGGTCGTCGGCATCATCTCGATCGCTGCCCTCGGCGGCCTGCTGATCGGCGTCATCGTCGTCGGGTTCTTCTTCGCGGTCATGATGACCGCGGGCGGCGGGGCCTGGGACAACGCCAAGAAGCTGATCGAGGACGGCGCGTTCGGCGGCAAGGGCTCGGAGGCCCATGCTGCCTCGGTCACCGGCGACACCGTCGGCGACCCCTTCAAGGACACCGCCGGGCCGGCGATCAACCCGATGATCAAGGTCGCGAATATCGTCGCGATTCTGATCATTCCGATCATCACGTAACGCCTGGCAGGATCTCGTCGCCCCTGGCGGCGTCCCCGGGGTGGGGCCGTGCAATACGCACTGTCCCCACCCCGGACTCCTGGCCAGGGACAACGATCTCTCAGCCAGGAGTCACGTGATTTCCCGTCGTGGCCGGCGCGGCGCGCCCGAGCCCGTCCAGGCGTCGGCGAGAACGTCTCCGGGTGTGCAGGACGAATGTGCCGGGACGTGCGCTTTGTCCAGGCGCCCCTGGACGCTGCGCTCGGGTGCGGGAGACGAATTGCCGATCTAGGCAGGAGCCGTTTGACGACCTACCTTCCCGCCCGTGAACGTACGGACGGCAGGGAAGCTGCGTCGAACGGTGGTCCTGGGGGGACGGGCGGTCTTCCCGGCGGCTTTGAGCCTTGCGCTCGCGTCGCCGGGGGCCGCCTGGGCCGTTCACGCCCGTGGCGCTTGGTCGGACTCCGGTTCGGCCCACCACGCTCCGGCTGTCGTCATCGCCGCTCCGGCCGAAGGCTCGACCTTCCGTGTGGGCGTTCCGGTCACGCTTCGCGCAGAGGTCGATGACTCGCATGCAGCGCTCGCTCGCGACAGGCTGCGCTGGACGGTCGTGCGTCACACCGGTGAAGAGACCGAGACGGTCGCGGAGGGCGTGGGCGCCGGCGCGACGTTCACGCCCTCCGACCGTCTCGGAGCCGACACCAGCTATGAGGTGCGCCTCCGCGCCGCAGGCGTGCGCGGCCACCGCGAGGACATGTCGGTGACGATCGTTCCCGAGACGGTGCGCCTGACGCTGCGAAGCGACCCGGAGGGCGCGGCCCTCGTGCTGGGCGGCCGCCCGGCGGCGACGACGACCACGGTGCTCGAGGAGCCGATCGGCCGGCGCCTCGAACTCGCCGCCGCAGCGGCGCACACGCCGCTCGGCGGCGGAGAACTCGTCTTCGACGGCTGGAGCGACGGCGGCGCGCGCGAACACGAGTACGTCATCCCTGATGTGGCCACGGAGATCGTGGCCGGCTACCGGGCGCCGCAGGTCGCGACGGGCCCGGGAGCCGAACGCGAGTCCGCCTCCGCCGCGGCTCCGCCGCCACCGACGCCCGCGCCTCGCGGCGCGGTCGGGTTCCGGGACCGCGCGCCCATGTCGCTGCCGGTCATCACGTCCGATGTACCGGCGCCGTTTGCGACGCGGTCGCTTACGGGCTGGCTGCGAAATGCAGGTCGCGGGATGCGCGTGCAGGTGGCGCTGCGCCGCGGCAGCGCCGCGCGGGGCTGTGCCTGGTGGGTGCCACGCAACGCTCACTTCAGCCGGGCGAGCCGCAAGGCCTGTGGCCGGCCCCGCTGGATGACGGCGTCGGTCCGGCGCAGGACCTCGGGCCTGCGCTGGAAGGTCAGGCTCGGAGGCCGCTTGCCCAAGGGTCGCTACGCGTTCGCCGTGCGGGTTCTCGATGCCCGCGGGCTGCCCGTCGACGTCGAGCACGGCTGAGCCTCGCCGAGGCGGCGCACGTTGCCGCGCGACGTATGCCGTGCCGACGATTGCCGCCCGGGGCGCGGCGGGCTACGGTGAGGCGATGACCAGCGACACGCGCTTCTGGCACCCGTTCGCCGACATGGCGGCCGTCCGCGGCGCGGAGGTCGTGATCACTCGGGGAGAGGGGACGAGCGTCTGGGACGCGGAGGGCAAGCGCTATCTGGACGCCACCGCGAGCCTCTGGTGCGTCAACGTCGGCCACGGGCGGCAGGAGATCGCCGACGCGGTCGCCGCGCAGATGGGCCGGCTCGCGAGTTACTCGGCGTTCGGCGCGTTCGCCAGCGAGCCGTCGATCACGCTCGCCGAGCGACTGGCCGAATACGCGCAGGACGCCGTCGACGATCCGAGGATCTTCTTCGGGCTCGGCGGCGGGGACGCGATCGACACCGCCGCGAAACTGGCGCGCCGCTACTTCGCGGCCTGCGGTGAGCCCGACCGCACGCACCTGATCGGCCGCGCCCAGGGCTATCACGGGACCCACGGACTCGGCACGAGCATCGGCGGAATCCGGCTCAACCAGGAGGGAATGGGTCCGCTGGACCCTGACACGAGCCACGTGCCGCACGACTCGGTCGAGGCGCTGGAGGCCGAGATCGAGCGCGTCGGTGCCGAGCGCGTGGCGGCGGTGTTCGTGGAGCCGGTGATCGGCGCCGGCGGCCTTCACCTTCCCGTGCCGGGTTACCTGACGGCGGTCGCCGCGCTGTGCGAGCGCGCGGGCGCACTGCTCGTCGTCGATGCCGTCATCTGCGCGTTCGGACGGCTCGGGACGTGGTTCGCCGTCGAGCGGTTCGGCGTGCGCGCGGACATGATCACGTTCGCGAAGGGAGTCACCAGCGGCTACCTGCCGCTCGGCGGCGTGGTCATCAGCGGCAAGGTCGCAGAACCCTTCTGGGAGCGCGGTGGGCTGTGGTTCCGTCATGGGCAGACGTACTCCGGCCATCCGACCGCGTGCGCAGCGGCGCACGCCAACCTCGACATCATCGAGCGGGAGCACCTGCTCGACCGCGGCCGCGAGCTGGAGGACGAGATAGCGGCGGCCTTCGCGCCGCTTGCGACCGGTGCCCTCGTCGGCGCGGTCCGGGCGGGACTCGGCGCACTCGGCGCGGTCGCGTTCGACGCGGCCGCCCTCGCCGAGCACCCGGATCTCCCTGCGCGAACGTTCGCCCAGGCGAAGGCCCGAGGAGTGCTCGTGCGCCCGCTCGGCGATGCGGTCGCGATCTCACCGCCCCTGGTCACGACGCGCGCGGAGATAGAAACCGCCGCTGCCGTCATCGGCGAGGCGATCGCGGCCGTGGCCTCGGACCTCGGCTCGCCGTAGGTCGCCTGGCCCAGGTCGCCGAGGGCCGGCTCGTGTCCCGGGGTCACGCCCTGCGCCGGCCATACACTGCCGCGCGGTGCTGAGGGGATTACCGCCCGGTCATGGCTGAACGCCGCCTTCACGGGCTCCAGCGGGTGCTGGGCGTCAACGCGCTGTTCTCGACCGCGTACGGCAACGTCGGCTCGTCGATCTACTACGCGCTCGGCCTGGTCGCGTCGTTCGCGCTCGGCCTGACTCCGGTCGTCTTCGTCATCACCGGGTTCTTCTTCTTCATGACCGCGTCGACGTATGCCGAGGCGACGGCGATGTACCCCGAGGCGGGCGGATCTTCGAGCTTCGCGCGCCGCGCCTTCAACGAGTTCTGGTCGTTCTTCGCCGCTTGGGCGCAGATGCTGAACTACGTCATCACGATCGCGATCTCCGCGTTCTTCGTTCCGCACTACATCGGAGGGCTGTTCTGGGAGGAGCTCCAGAGCGCCCCCGGGGACATCATCGCCGGCATCATCATCGTGCTGCTCCTGTGCGCGGTGAACGTCGTCGGCATCAAGGAGTCCGCCGGGGTCAACGTCACGCTCGCGGTGCTCGACTTCGCAACCCAGCTCCTGCTGGTGCTCGTCGGCGTGGTGCTCGTGCTGTCGCCGTCGGTGCTGGTGGACAACGTCAGCCTCGGGGTCGCGCCGACCTGGCGTGACTTCTTCCTGGCGATCCCGATCGGGATGATCGCCTACACCGGGATCGAGACGATCTCCAATATGGCCGAGGAGGCCAAGGACGCGGCGAAGACGATCCCGGCGGCGATCAACCGCGTCGTCATCGCGGTGTTCGTCATCTACAGCGCGCTGCCGGTCGTCGCGCTGTCGGCGCTGCCGGTCTTCAAGGACGACGACGGTACGTACAAGACGCTGCTCGGGGAGCCCGAGTCGGATGGCGGGTTCGCCGGTGACCCGATCCTCGGGGTCGTCAAGAACGTGGACCTGGGCGCGCTTCAGGACGGTGCCGAGATATATGTCGGCATTCTCGCCGCGACGATTCTCCTGATCGCCACGAACGCGGGGATAATCGGCGTGTCACGGCTGGTCTACTCGATGGGCGTGCACCGTCAGATGCCGGACCGTCTGCGCCGTCTGCATCCGAGATACGGGACACCGTGGATCGGCATCGTGATCTTCGGAGGCCTTGCTTCGTCGCTGGCGATCCTGCCGGGGCAGGCAGCCTTCCTCGGCAACATCTACGCGTTCGGCGCGATGCTCTCCTTCAGCATCGCGCACCTCGCGCTGATCCGTCTGCGCTTCACGCAGCCCGACGCCGAGCGGCCATATCGGGGACCAATGAACGCTCGCGTGTTCGGCGTGGACTTCCCGGTGTTCGCACTCATCGGACTCGCCGGCACGAGCCTGGCCTTCGTAGTGGTGACGGCTCTTCACCTTGACGTGGCGGTCGCGGGGGTCATCTGGCTCGCGATCGGCTGTGTGATCTACGTCGCCTATCGCCGCAGCCAGGGCCTCGACCTGCGCACGACCGCGAAGGTCGCGATCCCCAAGCCGGTCGTGGACCAGGAGGCTGAATACGATTCGGTGCTCGTCGCGCTCGACCCGCGCGGCTATTCGCCGGGTGCCGTGGCGACCGCCGTCCGGCTCGCCGCGCGTCGCCGTCGGGGGATTCACGTGCTGGTCCCCATCACCGTGCCCGCGTCGTCGCCGATCGACGCCGCGATGCCGGAGCAGGAGCGCATCGCCCAGTCGCTCGTCGAGCAGGCGCGGATCCAGGGCGGGCGCCGGGTCACGGGTCATTGGGAGAAGGTGCGCACCGGCCAGGCCGGACGGCTGATCGTCGAGGAGGCACGCCAGCTGCGGGCGACGGCGATCGTCATGCCGCTGCCCCCGCGGCAGGCCGGTTCGGTCTTCGGGAAGACGCTCGAGACGGTGCTCCAGGATCGTCCCTGCCGCGTGATCATCCACACTGACGCGGCCGCGCCCTCGGCGCTGCGCAGCGCGGGCGGCGCCGTAGCATGAGCTCCGTGTCCGGCCGTGACGTGCACCGGCGGGTGACGACCCTGTTCTCCGTGGTGCTCGTGCTTCTCGGCGTCGCGATGATCATGCGCGCGCTGCTCGGCGGCGGCGGCCCGCTGGCGCTGGGGGTCCTGATGGGCGTTCTCTTCGTGCTCGCGGGAGTCGGCCGGATCTACATGGCTCGGAGGGTCGGGCCGTGAGCGGCGCGCCGTCAGCGGAGCGCGGTGCCTACGAGTTTCGCCGGTCACTGGGCGCGCGACTGATCTTCGCTGTCGTGTGGACCGTCATCGCGAGCGCGATCTACTTCTCGCTCGGTGTCATAGCCGGCTACTCGCTCGGCCTCACGCCCGTCGTGTTCCTTGCCGGTGGGGTGATGTTCGCGCTTGCATTGATGACCTACGTCGAAGGCTCGTCGCTGCATCAGGAACGAGCCGGGTCGACCGTCTTCGCGCGCTACGCCTTCAACGAGCTGTGGAGCTTCATCGCCGGCTGGGCGCTGCTGCTCGACTACGTGATCCTGCTGGCCGTCTGCGTGTTCGCGGCGACCAACTACCTGGTCCCGTTCTGGGCTGAGCTGGGTGAGGGCGCCGTCGAACTCGCCGCGTGTCTGGCGTTCCTGGCCTATGTGGCGGCACGGAACGTGCGCGGCTTCTCGCCGACCCGTTCGACGCGGGTCTCCGTCCTGGTCGCCGTCGACATCGCGGTCCAGCTTGCCCTGGTCGTGCTCGGGCTCGTGCTGCTCTTCGATCTTGAGACAGTCACGCAGCCGATAGATCTCGGTGCATCGCCGACCTGGAACGACGTGATCGTCGCGCTGGGAATCGCGACCGTCGTCTCGAGCGGCCTGGAGTCGGCCGCCGGCCTGGCGGGGGAGCTCAGGGTGTCGCGCGCCGATCTGCGCCGCCTGGTCACGTTCGGTTCACTGACGGTGGTCGTGATCTACACGGGAATAGCGCTGGTCGCGATCAGCGCAGTGCCCGTCGTCGATGGCGAGACGGCACTCGGCGGGCGTTACCGCGACGCCCCCTTCCTGGGCATTGCTGACGCCTTCGAGCAGGCCTGGCTGCGCGAAACCACGACGTACGTCATCGCCGCCGCCGCGTCCGTGACGCTCGTGGCGGCCGCGAACTCCGCGATGCTCGGGCTGTCGCGGCTCGCGTACTCGCTGTCGACCAACCGTCAGATACCGAGTGGGCTCGGCAAGCTCCACCCGACGCGGTACACGCCGTTCGTGGTGATCGTCGTGGCGGCCGTGCTCGCCGCGATTCTGACGATCCCACAGGACCTCGACCTGATGCTCGGGCTCTATGCGTTCGGCGCACTGCTGAGCCTGACGGTGGCTCACGCCTCGATCGTCAGGCTGCGGTTCAGCGAGGCCGATTCTCCGCGCCCGTACTCGATCCCGCTCAGTGTGAGGGTCGGTGGGCCGGACGGCGCGTCGGTTCCGCTCCCCGCCGTCGCCGGCGTGATTCTCAGCGGCCTCGCATGGCTCAGCGTGGTCATCTATCACGAGGACGCGCGCTGGGTCGGCCTCGCCTGGATGGCCTTTGGCCTGGCGCTCTACGTGATCTACCGAGGGTCGACGGGCAAGCCGCTGCTGAGCCGCGTGACCGTTCCGCGCGAGGCGCTGCGCGGGGAACACGTGGAGTCCGAGTACGCCTCGATTCTGGTGCCGGTGACCGGCACGAGGCTTGACGACGACATCATGCAGACGGCCGGGCGGCTCGCAGCGGCGGAGGACCTTGAGAGCGTCGATCAGGGCGGAGGAGCCACGATCGAGGCGATCTGGGTCTTCGAGATCCCGATGGCGCTTCCGATCGACGCGCGACTTCCGGAGGACGACCTCAACCGTGCGCGAACCGCGCTGGCCCGCGCGAAGGCCGTCGGCGAGGAGTACGAGGGGGTCATCGTCGCCACGGCGACGATCCGCGCCCGCCGCACGGGTCAGGCGATCGTCGACGAGGCTCGCCGCCGTGGCGTCCAGGCGATCGTCCTGGCTGCTGAGGAACCCTCGAAGATCAGGGGCGGAGCGCGGCTCGGCGGTCGCCCGGGGCTGGAGAACTACGTCGGTGAGGTGACCAAGCACGTGGTCTCCAAGGCGCCGTGTCCGGTGATCCTCACGGCACCGCCCGTCGGCGGCGGCTCGTCCGCTGTGGTGGCAGAGGCGTCGTCGTCCGACCATTAGAGTGCCCGGCTGATGTCGTTCATCCTGATAGTCGGGGCCGGCCGCGTCGGCTCGGCGGTGGCGCGATCGATGCTGTCGTCGGGACACGAGGTTTCGGTGCTCGACGACGACCCGCTGTCGCACGAACGCCTGGACGCCGGCCAGACCTCGTCGTGGGAGGACTCCGGCGGGCGCTTCACGATCGGTCAGGCGCTCGAGTACGACGCGCTGCGCGAAGCGGGCATCGAGCAGGCCGACGTATTCATCGCCTCGACCAACGGCGACAACACGAACCTGACGATCGCGCAGATCGCACAGCGCATGTTCAACGTCGAGCGAGTGATCGCTCGCGTGATGGATCCGGCGCGCGCGGAGTGGTACGCCGGCCAGGGCCTTTCGACGATCTGTCCGACCAAGTACGCCGTGGAGATGTTCGAGCAGGAGCTCGCGGAGGCCTGATGTACGCGGTCATCGTCGGAGGCGGGAAGGTCGGGCTCAACCTGACACGCGAGCTGCTCGAGAAGGGCCACGAGGTCACGCTCGTCGAGCAGTGGCGCGATCGTTACCTGGCGATGGAGGACGAGCTCGAGCACGTCGCGCAGTACGGCGACGGCACCGAGCTGTGGGTGCTCGAGCGCGCCGGCATCCAGCGTGCGGACCTGGTCGTCGCGGTGACCGGGGACGACGAGGACAACATCCTGATCTGCCAGATCGCGCGCGAGAAGTACCTCGTCGAGCGGATCATCTCGCGCGTCAACAACCCGCGCAACCGGCAGTACTTCGATCTGCTCGGGATTCGTCCGGTGGTGTCGGCGACCGACCTGATCCTTCGCCTGATCGAGCACGAAGTGCCGCAGTACGGCCTGGTTCATCTGCTCGACCTGCCCAGCGAGCGCCTCGAGATCATCGAGATGGACGTCGCCGACGGATCGACGGCGGCCGGCCTGAACGTTAACGATCTCGAGATGCCGGACGGCAGCCTCGTGATCTCGATCCTGCGCGGCGGCAGCGGTTTCGTGCCCAAGGGCGACACGGTCATCGAGGCCGGTGACGAAGTGCTGCTGTGCCTGGATCCGGGCTTGGAGGATCAGGTCACTAAGCTGTTCAGCGCCTGAGGGCGGGCGCGTCCGTCGAGGCTTCGAGCGGGCGATCGCCTCCTATACTCGGCGCCGCCTTGCGGGATGGTGTAATCGGCAACACACCTGCCTCTGGAGCAGGGATTCTAGGTTCGAGTCCTAGTCCCGCAGTGTCCGAAACCCCGGTTCGCACAGGGGTTTTTGTGCTTTCCGGACGCGCTCCGCCGCGCTCGCTGTGGCAACTTGGCGCGGAGCCGCTCGCCCCGGGGGCGCTGTGACTTCCCAGGACTCCGCCTGAATGCATATGCTACGCCGCGACAACGCAACGCCGCCAAGTCGATCGGGGAGAAGGTGCCGTGCTAAGGAGGGGCAATGTTCGTGTCGTGGCTCTGGCCACGGCTGTGGCGATGGTCTTCGGAGCATTCGCGGGTTCCGCGAGCGCGAAGAAGATCTCCAAGAAGCAGAAGGCTGCTATCAGCAAGCAGCTGCGCAAGCAGATCACGAAGAACCCGCGGGTGATCCGCAGCAAGAGCTTCCTGCGCAAGGCCGGCCTCGTCGACTTCCGTCTTCCGGTCACGATCCGGATCCGCGGCGATTGCCCCGCAGGTGTCGGCGGAGCCGCCTCCTGTCCGGCGGGCCGCGTGAACACGGCGCTCAACGAGACCAGCCAGTACAGCGTGGACGTCGACCTGGGGGCATCGCTCGGGCAGCGCCAGGTGGCGATTTCGGGTTCCCTGGCAGCTGAGGTGACCTTCAAGGACTCCTATGACGGCGGTGCCCTGGGCAACGTCAGCATCGAGATCCTGCCGTCGAGCACGAAGACGCTCGAGACGAACTCGGTTCCGCTGCTGTGGAACCCGGAGGTCGACTCGCTGTCCTCGCGCGTGGACACGAACTGCGCCAAGGCGTCGATCGCTGCGGGCTCGGCCGATGCCGCTGCACTGACGGCGAACGGCTGGGAGGCCAAGCAGCAGGGCTGCCAGGACTTCAAGAACGAAGCGGCGCCCAGCGCGCGGACGTTTGCGACGGCGGCCAGCTACCCCGGCGGCGGTCCCGCATCGGACGGCTCCTACAGCGCCCTGTGGTACGGCAGCGCGATCTCCGGGCGGCGTGAATGGTGGTCTCCCCGGCTTCCCGGTCATCGACCCGGCCGGACCCGGTACCACGCTGTCACCCTCCTACTACCTGCCGCTGTTCCCCGGCATCGAGGCCGTTGACAAGCTGGTCGCGGGTGTGACGTTCAACACGCCGGTCGAGGACCCCGACGAGTACGTCGGCCCGGTCGCGAACCCGTTCCCGTACCCGGCGATCGATCCGGATCCGACTCCGGGCGACCCGGCGATCGCCGAGCAACGCGCGTGACACGGTGCTTCGCACCAACGCGCTGGAGCTGGGCATCGCGACGGCGGGCACGCAGGTCGACCTGGCCACCGGCACCCCGATCGCACCGAACACCCTGCCGACCGCTCAGGGCGGCGCAGAACGTCATCATCGGCAAGTCCGGTGGCGAGGCCAACCTGTTCGGGAACATCCCGGGCAAGGGCTACGGCATCGACGTGACGGTCAGCCTGGCGACGACGATCAACTCAGCGATCAGGGTTCATGACCAGGACACGTTCGACCTGCCGTTGATAGCCGGCTCGCAGTACCCGGCCGGCATCTTCAACTGTGGTCAGGTCTGGTCCGGTGCGGTGCAGAACTACATCCCGGGCGTCCGTCTGAAGGGCGACCTGCGCATCTCGCCGGCGATCACCAAGGACGGCAAGCTGCGTATCGCGAAGGCGACGGTCTCCTCGCATGACGGCGAGGCCACGCGTGTGGCGCTGTCGGCCTGCCTGATGCCCTACCGCGCGTATCACGGCGATCCGTCGGGCGCGCACCCGACCACGGCGGGAGCCGGCGGCCCGGCCTCCACGCCCGCGATCCCGACGTTCGCCCAGGCGACCGCGGGCACGCCGTCGCTCGCGACGACCGGCCCGCTGAGCCTGTTGCCGTACAACAGCGATCAGATGCCGTTCGCCACGACGCGTGCGGCCACCCCGTCGACGATCCCGTGCAACTCAGTCCCGACCGGTCTGGTTCGGGACGCGAGCCTCTACGGGTCGGTCGAACCGCAGGTCGACGCGTCGGCGGCCAACGGCTACACGGTCACCGGCATCGACGGTTCGCAGGCGTCTGTCGCCGGCGACATCCAGGTCGACGACCTGCGCGTCGACGTCCTGATCGGCGACCAGTAGGCGGCAAGACCATTGCGCGTAGCGCCACCCCCGGCCAGTTCGGGGGTGGCGCTCAGCGCGTGCCGGTCGCGGCGTCGCCCGGGCGGCGTCCTCCCCCGCGACTGTTCGGCGTGTTGATGTGCCGGCCGACGGGTGCGCGCGGCCCGGGGGGTGCTGCCTGCGCGGTGCCCGACGGCCGGCTCGTGACGCACCTCGGCATCATGCTGGCGGCGCGTACGCAGACTGGGAACATCGTGACCGCCGTTCGTCACCGCTAAAGGTTCGTAAACGGCGCTGCCAGAGGCGTTCGCGGCGGGTCGTGGCGACTGATGCGGTCGCCCTGCAGCTAGGCTGGCCGGGTGTTCAATCGTGCGAAGGCCCTCCGGACCGCAATCAGCCTGCCCATCATCGCGGTCGTGCTCGCCGGTGCCCTCGCGGGCTGTGGCGAGCAAGAGCGACGAGGAGCAGATCACGTCGGCGGCGCGCCAGTTCGCGGCCGACATCCGCGAGAACGACTGGAAGGGCGTCTGCGACTCGTTCTCCAAGAAGGCCCAGGCGCAGGTCGCGACCGCGGCTGCGGCAGCGGGCATTCCGGATTGCCCCACGTTCATTGAGCGCGCCTTCTCAGCGAACGCGGGTTTCAACAACCTCGCCGACGTGAAGCCCGACGACGTCAAGGTCACCAAGATCACGATCAAGGGTGACACCGCGACGGCAGAGGTCGTTCCGTCGAACGACCAGGATCCGACGACCTACTTCGCCTATGAGGGCGGCAAGTGGAAGATCGACGGAGATCCGGAAGCCGGCCAAGCCCGCACCGAAGACGACGACGGACTCCGGCTCCGGCTCCGACCGGCTGGTCCGCAGTGGCTGTGACGCGAGGCGTCCCGGCGAGACCGGTCTGCTGCCCGCCTGAACGGGCAGGCTCATCCGGCCGCCTGCTCGGCCCAGTTGCGGTAGAGCGCGGCGTAGGCGCCGCCGGCAGCGATCAGCTCGTCGTGCGTGCCCTGCTCCGCGATGCGGCCGTGGTCGAGCACGACGATGTGGCCTGCCTGGCGGATCGTCGACAGGCGGTGCGCGACGATGATCGCCGTCCGGCCTGCGAGCAGCCTGCGCAGCCCCTGCTCGATCCGCCCCTCGGTGTGGAGGTCCACGTTGGAAGTCGCCTCGTCGAGGATCAGGATTCGCGGGTCGGCGACCAGCGCGCGCGCGAACGCCACGAGCTGGCGCTGACCGGCTGAGAGCTGGACGCCTCGTTCGCCGATCTCAGTGTCCAGGCCATGCGGCAGGGCCCGGATGAAGTCCCATGCGCCGACTGCGCGCGCGGCTGCCTCGAGGTCGTCCGGGCCGGCGTCCTCGCGGCTGAACGCGAGGTTGTCGGCGACCGTGCCGCTGAACAGGAACGCCTCCTGCGGGACGATTCCCAGCTGCGAGCGCAGCGAGCTGATCCGGACGTCGCGCAGATCGTGTCCGTCGACCAGGACGCGCCCGTCGAGCGGGTCGTAGAAGCGTGCGACGAGCTTGGCGAACGTCGACTTGCCCGCTCCGGTGGCACCGACGAGCGCGACCGTCTGGCCCGGCGGGATCGCCAGGGTCACGTGGTCGAGCGCGAGTCTGGTGCCCTCGCTCGGTGTCGTATCCGAAGCTGACGTCCTCCAACCGGACCTCGCCGCGCAGCAGCGGCAGCTCGGTCGCATCGGGTGCGTCGACGAGGTCCGGCTCCACGTCGAGCAGCTCGAAGATCTTGTCCAGCGCCGCCATCCCGGACTGGTACGTCGTGTACACCTGGGACAGCTGGCCGATCGGGTCGAAGAAGTTGTTGAGCGCGGCGATGAAACCGACCAGCACGCCGACCTCGATATGGCCGTCGATCGCCTGGAAGCCACCGAACACGATCACCATGACCGTCGCCAGCGAGCTGACGAACTCGACGGCCGGGAAGTAGGCGGCGTTGAGGTAGACGGTCTTGAGGTTCGCCTCGCGGTTGCGCTCGTTGAGCACCGAGAAGCGCTCGCGGTGAAGCGGCTCGCGCGCGAACGCGCGAACGACGCGAATCCCCGACAGCGTCTCCTGCAGGTCCGCCGTTATCGACCCGATGGTCTCGCGCGTGCGGCGGTAGGCGTCGGCGCTGACGATCCGGAAGATCAGAGACGCCACGGCCATCACGGGAAAGATCAGGAAGACGAGCAGCGCGAGCTGCCAGTCGAGCAGGAGCAGGATCACGATCGAGCCCAACAGGGTCAGCGTCGCGCTGATCAGCGTCACGATCGTGTCGGTGACGAGTGAGCTCAGCGCCTCGACGTCGTTGGTCATGCGGCTGATCAGGACACCGGCCGGGCGGCGCTCGTAGAAGCCGACCGGCTGCGCCTGGAGGTGGCGGAAGATCCGAAGGCGAAGGTCCTGCAGGGCTCGCTGGCCGACCCAGCCGACGAGGTAGGTCTGGGCGTAGGAGGTGGCCCAGACGATCAGCACGCTCGCGACGTAGGCGATCACGACCGCGTTGAGAACCGCCTTGTCGCCGGGAATGATCCCGTCGTCGATCGCCTTGGCGGCGAGCGGCGCCGGGGCGAGCGATGCCGCGACTCCGATCACGATCGCGACGAAGGCGACGATCCCGCGGAAGCGATACGGGCGCAGCAGCGCGGCCAGACCGCGCACCTTGCGGCCACGCCCTGAGGTTCCGCGCATCCGGCGGCGCGAATCGGCGATCAGCAGGCGCAGGCGCTCGCGGCCGCCCGCGTCGTCAGGCGCGACCGGCGGCCGATCGTCGACGGGAGGTCCCCAGTGCCCGTGCGGGCTCATCGGACGCCTCGGGACGATTGACGTGGGATCGGCGCGAGGATCACAGCCCCGCGACCTCGCGCTCGAGTGGCTTGCGCGTCAGGAAGACCTGATCCGGAAGGCCCTTCTCGACGATCTCGCGGTAGAGCGCCGACTGCTCGAGCAGCGCGTCGTGCCGGCCGTGTGCGACGAGCTCACCGTCCTCGAGGACGACGATCTCGTCGGCCAGCGAGATCGTCGACAGCCGGTGCGCGATGACGAATGTCGTGCGTCCGGTCATGACCTCGCGCAGGGCCCGCTTGATCTGCTGCTCGGTCGACGCGTCGACGCTCGAGGTGGCGTCGTCGAGGATCAGGATCCGCGGGTCGGCGAGCAGCGCGCGCGCGATCGCCAGCCGCTGACGCTGTCCGCCCGACAGCGTCAGCCCGCGCTCGCCCACGCGCGTCTCGTAGCCGTCCGGCAGCTGCTTGATGAAGTCGCTCGCCTGAGCGCGGCGGGCGGCCGCCTCGACCTCGGCATCGCTCGCGTCCGGGCGTGCGTAGGCGATGTTCTCGCGCACGCTCGTCGAGAACAGGAACGGCTCGTCGTTGACGACGGCCACCTGCGCGCGCAGCTCCGCCGGGTCCACGTCACGCACGTCCACGCCGTCGACGAGCACTGCGCCCGCCGTGACGTCGTAGAGGCGCGGGACGAGTTGCACGAGGCTCGTCTTGCCGGATCCGGTCGAGCCGACGACGGCGACCGTCGTGCCGGCGGCGACATCGAGCGTCACGTCGTGCAGAGCGTCACGCGCAGCCCCGTCGTAGCGCAGACTGGCACCGCGCAGTTCGACACGACCGTGGCCCGGTGGCAGCGCCCGCGCGCCGTCCTTGGCGACGACGCGCGGAACACGGTCGAGTATCTCGAACATCCTGGCACCGGATGCGGTCGCGCGCTGGGCCATTCCGAGTGAGATCCCGAGCGTGCGCATCGGCCCGATCAGCATCAGGAGGTAGGTGTAGAAGGCGCTGAACTCACCGAGCGTGATCCGCCCGTCGATGACCTGCCGGCCACCGACGAAAAGGATCGCTGCGAGCCCGAGTTGTGGCAGGAAGCCGATGAACGGGCCGTAGAAGGCCTGGATCCGGTTGGAGACCATCGACTGCTCGAAGACGCGGCCGACGCGGTAGGAGAAGCGGCGCTCCTGTCGCGCCTCGGCGGCAAATGCCTTGACGACACGGACGCCCGAGACGTTCTCCTCGACCTCGGCCGTCAACTCCGCGATGCGCTGCTGGACCTCCTGGATGGCGGGTCGCGAGCGGCGCCCGTAGCGCGCGGCGACGACCACCACGAACGGGACCGGTGCCAGCGAGATCGCGGCGAGACCGGGATCGGTCAGGAACATCGCGATCGCCGCGAGCACGATCGTCAGCGCCGACTGCATCATGAAGATGAGCCCGTAGCCGAGGAAGAAGCGCACCGCCTGGAGGTCGACGGTGGCCCGCGACATCAGCTGCCCGGTCTGCTGCCGGTCGAAGAAGGCCAGCTCGAGCTTCTGCAGGTGACCGTAGATGAGACCGCGCAGATCTCGCTCGACGCCCAGCGATACGCGTCCCGCGACGATCCGCCTGTAGACCGTCAGCCCTAGGCGCAGGAAGCCTGCGAGCAGGACGGCTGCGCCGATCTGCGTGAGCGCCGCCGAGTCGCCCGCGCGCATCTGGTCGATCGCGCGTCCCGTCAGCCACGGGATCGTCACGGTCATCGCCATCGCGGCCGTGGCGAGGGTCCCGCTCAACGCGACGCTGCGCCTGTAAGGGCGCAGGAAGCTGAGCAGTCGGCGGAACGTCGGCACGCTTCAGAAAGTATAGTACCGGTATGGCGGCCTCCCCGTTCGGCCTCTGCGACAGCTGCGCGCGGCAGCGCGTCGTGCGCTCGGGCCGCGGCTCCGTGTTCTCGCTGTGTGGTCGCGCTGCCTCCGACCCGCGCTACGCGAAGTACCCCCCGGTGCCGGTGCTCCGATGTCCCGGGTTCGATCAGCGGTCCGAGGACCAGGACGCCCCGTCGCGCAAGGCCTGACCGGGATCGCCCGAAGTCGCGCAAGCCCCGATGATCAGCGCGCTTGCGCGCTCAACAGGCTACGGTCAGCCGCCGTGGCCGTGCGTGTCGTCTCCAGTCTGCTCGTACTCGCGGCCGCATCGACGGCGGCGCTGTTCGCCGCGCCCCCGGCGCTGGCGCTCGACATGCGCACGTGCCGAGCCGACCGCGACTTCGTCTGCGGCGAGCTTCGGGTCCCGCTCGACCGCACCGGCCGCGCCAAGGGAGCGCTCTCGCTGCAGGTGGCGGCCCAGCGCTCGTACCCGAAGAAGGCAGGGCTGCTCATCGCGCTCTCGGGCGGCCCGGGCCAGAGCTCGGTGTCGGCCGCCGGCTCGTTCGCGTTCAGCCTCGACGCGGTACTCCATCGATACCGCCTGGTGGTCATCGATCAACGCGGCACCGGCGGCGGCGCGCTCCGCTGCCCGGAGCTCGAGCGGCTCAGCCAACTCGACACGTATACGCCGCAGGCGGTGCTGCGGTGCGAGAAGCGGATCGGACCGCGCCGCAGCTTCTACTCCACGCCCGACAGCGTCGCCGACATCGAGGCGCTGCGCCGGGCGTTCGGCGCGCCGAAGGTCGCGCTGATGGGCATCAGCTACGGAAGCTGGGTGGCACTCGAGTACGCGCGCGCCCATCCGAAGCGCACCGAGCGCCTGATCCTCGACTCGGTCGTCGGCCCACGGCCGGCCGACGCCTTCTTGCTGGACAGCTATCGCAGCATGCCCCGCGTGCTGCGTGAGCAGTGCGCGAAGAAGCGCTGCAGGAGGGCCACCGGCAATCCGCTCGGGGACATCGCCGCGGTGGCAAAGCGCCTGCGACGAGCTCCGATACGCGGCAAGCGGATCGATGCCCGCGGCCGTCCGCGCGCCGTCAGCATCGATGACGAGAAGCAACTCTGGTTCATGATCAGTGCGGGAGACGTCAACTCGTTTGCACAGGCCCGGCTGCCGGGGGCGCTGGCGGCCGCAGCGGACGGCGATTACGCGCCCCTGCTGCGCCTGAAGCCGGCGATCGAAGGTGGGTCGACCTCGCCTGGCGACCTCAGCACCGGTCTCAACGTGACGACCGGATGCCTGGACGCGAGCCTGCCGTTCTCGCTCACCACGCCCGTCGCTGGGCGGCGCGCTCTGGTCGATGCGGCGCTGGCCTCGATCCCGGCCGACGACTACGCGCCATGGTCTGCGGAGTCCGTGCTCTCCGCCAGTTACGCCGACGACTGCCTGCTGTTTCCTCGCCAGCGCAGGGACCGTCCCGCCACGCGGCCGATCCCGGATGTTCCGGCGCTGATCCTCTCCGGACGGCTTGACACGCGCACGCCCGCCGAGAACGGGCGCGAGACGGCGGCGCTGCTTCCCCGCTCGCGTGTGATCGAGGTCCCCGGCAACGGGCACGATCAGGTGGACAGCGACGCGACGGGCTGCGTCCGCCGTGGACTGAAGCGCTGGATCGACAAGGAGCGCGTCGGCAGGCCGTGCCAGGGCAAGACGAACCAGATCGACGTCTTTCCGCGTCCGCCGCGCTCGGTCGATGCGCTTGGGCCGTCGAAGCAGGTGCCAGGCCGGCGCGGCCGCGTCGTGCTCGCCGCGCTCGACACCGCCAGGGACGTCAGCTTCACCGCGCTGGAGGCCGTGTTCGCCGGGCTTGAGCCGCGCGGCGGTGGTCTGCGTGGTGGCAGGTTCTCGGCGACCGATGCGGTCGAGGGAACGGCGACGCTGCACGACTACGAGTACGTACCGGGTGTCCGGCTCAGCGGCCGGGTGCGGCTCGCGTTCCGGCGGGTGACGGGAACCGTGCGGATCGATGGTCCGGTGAGGGGCCAGCTGCGCATCGACACCCGCAACGGCGCGAGCGGGACGCTCGACGGCCGGCCGGTGCGCTACCGGCGCGAGCGCGCGGGTGCCGCGGGCGCCGCTGCCCGCGAGGATCAGATCCCGAGCGGGCTGCTCGACCGCGCGTCGCTGGATCGGCGGCTTGTGGCACTCGGCATGCGCTGACGCAGCGCCAATAGGGTCACGTCGTGGATCTTGAGCAGCGCTTTCGCGTACCGCCCGGGGGTTTCCGGCTCACGGACAGCGACCCGGGTGACACCGCCGGTCTCGAGAAGGCGGCGTCCGCGGCGCTGAGAGCGGCGGACCTCGAGCGCCTCGAGGCGCTTCAGGAGAGGCTCTACGCCGAGGCTCGCCGGTCGCTGCTGGTCGTCTTCCAGGCGATCGACGCGGCGGGCAAGGACGGGACGATCGAACACGTGATGAGCGGAGTCAATCCGCAGGGCGTGAGGGTCACGTCCTTCAAGCAGCCCTCGTCGCTCGAACTCGCTCACGACTGGCTCTGGCGCTGTTCTGCGGCGCTGCCTGTCCGCGGCGAGATCGGGATCTTCAACCGATCCCACTACGAGGAGGTGCTGGTCGTCCGCGTTCATCCCGAGTACCTCGCGGGCCAGTCGATCGATCCGCGCCTCGGCCGGCGCGAGGACTTCTGGAACGACCGGCTGAACCGGATCGCTTCGTGGGAGCGGCACCTGACGACCAGCGGCACACGGATCATCAAGTTCTTCCTTCACGTCTCGAAGGACGAGCAGCGCGAGCGCTTCCTGGCGCGCGCGGAGACCGCGGAGAAGCACTGGAAGTTCTCAGCCGCCGACGTCCGCGAGCGGGTGTTCTGGGACGCCTATCAGGATGCCTACGAGGCGATGCTGTGCGCCACGAGCACGGACGCGGCGCCGTGGTACGTGATTCCCGCCGATCACAAGTGGCTGATGCGCACCGCCGTGGCGTCGATCATCGTTCACCACCTCGAGCAGATGGACCCCCGCTTCCCCGTTCCCAGCGACGAGGATCGCGCCGCGATGGAGCAGGCGGTGGCGGAGCTCAGGGCCGAGCGCTGATCGCGGCCCCCGGGGCCGTCGGCCGACTAGGCTGTCCACGCCCGCTGCTCACGCCTCTAGGAGCTCGCCGTGATCCTGCTGAATCCCGCCCGCCGCACCCACGCGCAGTCCGACGCGCGCTCCGAGGAGCTGATGCGCAAGACGATCGCCTTCTTCGAGGCCAAGGGCAAGAAGCGGATCAAGGAAGACGACCACGCTCGCGTCTGGTACCAGGACTTCCTCGACTTCGTCCGCGAGGAGCGAGTCTTCGCGACGCTGCTTACGCCGGCTGAATACGGGGCCGACGAGGACGTGCGCTGGGACACCGCGCGGCTCTGCGAATTCGCCGAGATACTCGGCTTCTACGGGCTTCCCTACTGGTACACGTTCCAGGTCACCGTGCTGGGACTCGGGCCGATCTGGATGAGCCCGAACGACGAGGCCAAGCGCCGGGCGGCGGCCGCCCTCGAGCAGGGCGCGATCTTCGCGTTCGGCCTCTCCGAGCAGGAGCACGGCGCCGACCTGTACTCGAGCGAGATGCAGCTCGAGCCGCAGCCTGACGGCAGCTACCTGGCGCAACGGCGGCAAGTACTACATCGGCAACGGCAACAAGGCCGCGATGGTGTCGACGTTCGGCAAGCGCACGGACACCGGTGAGTGGACCTTCTTCGCCGTCGACTCGCAGCACGAGAACTACGAACTCGTCAAGAACGTCGTGCGCGAGCCAGAACTACGTGTCCGCAGTTCCAGCTCAACGACTACCCGATCACCGAGGCCGACGTGCTCTCAGCCGCGGCGACGAGGCCTGGAACGCGGCGCTGAACACCGTCAACATCGGCAAGTACAACCTCGGCTGGGCGTCGATCGGGATCTGCACCCACGCGCTGTACGAGGCGATCACGCACGCGGCCAACCGCCATCTCTACGGCATGACGGTCACCGACTTCCCGCACGTGCGCCGGATGCTGACCGAGTCCTACGCCCGCCTGGTCGCGATGAAGCTCGTCGCGCTCCGGACGCGCGACTACATGCGCTCGGCATCGCCCGATGACCGCCGCTACCTGCTCTTCAGCCCGGTCGTGAAGATGAAGGTCACGACCGAGGGGGAGCGCGTGGTGCACCTCCTGTGGGACGTCATCGCGGCGCGTGCGTTCGAGAAGGACATGTACTTCGAGGGTGCCGCTCGCGACATCAGCGCGTTGCCGCGTCTCGAGGGGACGGTGCACGTGAACATCGCCCTGATCGTGAAGTTCATGGCCAGCTACCTGTTCGACGACGCGGACCTGCCGCTGACGGCGGAGCACACGGAGCCCGGCAACGACGACTTCCTCTTCGACCAGGGCCCGGCGCGCGGTCTGCAGCAAGATCCGCTTCCCTTCGTGGGAGCGGGCGTTCGCGCGAGTCGGACTCGCCGAACGCGGCGATCCTGCGCGAGCAGGCCGGGGTCCTGCGCGAGATGCTCGCGTCTTCGCCGCCCGGCGACGATCAGCGCAAGGACATCGACTTCCTGATGGCGATCGGGTCGCTGTTCACGCTGATCGTCTACGGCCAGCTGGTGCTGGAGGCCGCGGCGAACGAGGACGTAAGCGCGGATGTCGTCGACGAGATCTTCGGCGTGCTCGTGGCCGACTTCTCGCAGGCCGCGATCGAGCTGCAGTCGAAGCCGAGCAGCACCGAGGATCAGATCGCGCACTGCCTGCGGATGGTCCGCAAGCCGGCCTTCGACGCCGGTCGTTACGACCGGCTCTGGGAGCAGGAGGTCTCGCCGCTGGCCGGGGCCTACGAGCTGAGCTGGGAGGGCGCTCGGGCGGCGGCTTCGATATAGGTTGGGCGGCATGGTGGCCGAGCGAGAGCCGGAGATCCTGATTGTCGGTGCCGGCTTCGGCGGGATCGCCGCGGCGATCGAGCTTCAGCAGCACGGCTTCGGCCGCATCACGATCCTCGATCGCGCCTCCGAGCTCGGCGGGACCTGGTACCAGAACCACTACCCCGGCGCCGCCTGCGACGTCCCGAGCCACCTCTACTCGTTCTCCTACGCCCAGCGGCGCGACTGGTCGCGGCTGTGCTCGCCGCAGGAGGAGATCCTCGACTACATGAGGGGCGTTGCGCACGAGTTCGGCGTGGACCGCCGGATCGTCCCGGACTGTGAGGTCGTCTCCTGCGCGTGGGACGACGAGCAGCGTCGCTGGAGCGTCGCCGCCGCAGATGGCCGCACCTTCGAGGGCGACGCCGTCGTGCTGGCCACCGGCCAGCTCCACCGGCTCGCCTATCCGGGCATCGAGGGCCTGGATGACTTCGCCGGGCACAGCTTCCACTCCGCCGAATGGGACTCCGGCTACGACCTGCGCGGCAAGCGAGTGGCTGTCGTCGGAACCGGTGCGAGCGCGGTGCAGTTCGTGCCCGAGATCGCTGAGGACGTCGAGCGGCTCGTGGTCTTCCAGCGCACGGGCAACTGGTTCCTGCCGCGAAAGAACCATCGCTACCCGTGGCCGCTGAAGTGGGTCGTCGAGCACGTTCCCGGTGTCCAGGCGTTCCGGCGGCAGTTCATGTTCGAGTACTGCGAGACGCTCACGCGGATGATCCGTCACCCGAAGACACTCGGTCGTCTGGGGCGGCTGCGCTCGTCGCTGTTCATGCGCTGGCAGCTGCGCGATCGGGAGCTGCGGCGAAAGGTCTGGCCCGACTACACGTTCGGTTGCAAGCGGATCCTCTTCAGCTCCCACTTCCTGCCTGCGCTCGGGCGGCCGAACGTCGACCTGGTGACCGAGCCGATCGAGCGGATGACGGCGAGCGGCGTGCTGACCGCGGACGGCCGCGAGCACGAGGTCGACTGTGTCATCTACGGCACCGGCTTCAGGACGAACGACTTCATGTTCCCGATGGAGGTGACGGGCTCACGCGGCCGCTCGCTGCGCGACGAGTGGGCCGCCGGCGCCCACGCCCATCTGGGCATGTTCGTTCCCGGGTTCCCGTCGCTGTTCGTCATGTACGGGCCGAACACCAACACCTCCGGCGGGTCGATCATCCTGTACCTGGAGGCCCAGGCGCGTTACCTGCGCCAGGCCCTCCAGCGGGTGCGCGACAGCGGTGCGGCTGCGATCACAGTGCGCCCCGAGATCGAGGCGGCGAGCGACCGCGAGGTCCAGGCGCGCTTCGCCGGGACCGCGTGGACGCAGTGCGACTCCTGGTACCGCGACGACGCGGGCCGGATCGTCGCCAACTGGCCTGGCTACATGCGCGAGTACCTGGAACGCACGCGCGAGCTCGACCCCGCCGAGTACGCGCTGATCGGAGCGTCGGATCGCGAGCCTGCGCAGGTGTAGAGCCAGGTGCTTCGGGGCGCTCAGGCGCCGGGCGTGCGCGGTGCGTAGCGGTGGTGCAGCATCAGCGCGTTGCCGTCCGGGTCCGAGAACAACGCCATATGGCATACGCCGGTGTCGAACGTCTCGCCGGCGAAGGTGATCCCACGCTCCTGGAGGGTGGCTCGCGCGCCCTCGACGTCATCGACGTGGAGCGCGATCGCGTTCCGGTTGACGTGGTGTTCGAATCCCATCCTGACGGGGTCGTACACGCTCAGGGTCAGGTTGCCGGTCTCGAACTCGGCGAAGCCACGGTCAGGGAGGTGCACGGACATCGGGAGGCCGAGCGTGTCCTTGTAGAACCCGACCGCGGCGGGCAGGTCGTTCGAAGGGACGGCGACGAAGTCCACTCCGGTGATGATCGAGGCGGGTGCGGCGGTGCTCATGGGCAGTTCCTTTCGTTCGCGGTCCGGCCTGCAAGCATGCCGGAACTGCACCCGGCCGTGCGAACGGCATCTCGTCGCGGGGCCGACCACTACGATGCCCTGCCGTGAGCACGATTCTCTATCTCGTGGGAATGGTCGTCATCGCGTTCGTGATCGGCGGCCTCGCACGGTTCGTTCTTCCCGGCAAGGACCCGATGGGCCCGCTCGGCACGATGATGCTCGGCTTCGCGGGCAGCGTCGGCGGAGGGACGCTCGCGCTGCTGCTGTTCGGCGACGTCAGGGGCGTGGGCCTGATCGGCTCCGTCCTGTTCGCCGCGCTGCTGGTGTACGTCCTGCGCAAGCTGAACGGCGGCGGCCTGCGCGACCCCGGGCAGCTCTGAGGGAGTCCCTGTCGTCTGCGCTGCGCGCCCGCGGAGCTCACCCGCAAGGCACGAAGTAGGATCGGCGTGATGCGCAGGTCTCTGATGCTCCCGGCTGCGTTGCTGCTCCTGTGCGGGGCGCTGGCGGTCGTCGGCGGTCCGCTGCTGCTCGGCGCGGCGATGCTCAGCCCGGCCCTGGCTCTGGCGCTGGCGTTGTGGTGCGGCTGGTATCCGGGCTCCGGGCTGATCGAAGGCTGGGAGACCCGTCGGCGGCGCCCCGCCCGGCGCGCTGCGCCCGGCCGCGGCCTTGGGTGGCACCGATTCGGGCGCTCGGCACCGTTCTGCGCGGCGCACGGCCCAATGCTCGGGATCTCGCTGGCAGTTCGTCCTCCTCCGGCCTGACGCGGACGCCCCGAGCCACGGGGCGCGCCGCCGCAGACCAGGCCAATCACACTCGTATCAAGGAGGACATTCCATGTCTCGTCGTATCTCGCGCGCCGTCACGGCGCTCGCTGCTGTGTTGTCGCTCGCCGCCATCCCGGCTCTCGCGGACACTGATCACGGCTCGATGCCGATGACCACGCACCCGGCCAAGAAGGGAATGAGCGTGCGGGTCAAGGTCTCAAAGGACCGCATGATGGGGTGGAACCTGCAGGTCAGGACGCGCGCGTTCCGTTGGGCGCCAGGGCATGCCAGCTCGGCACATCGCACAGGCGAGGGGCACGCACACCTGTTCGTCGACGGAAAGAAGGTGACGCGCCTCTACGGTCCGTGGTTCTTCCTCGGAGAGCTGTCACCCGGCCGGCACAAGGTCAAGGTGACGCTCAACGGAAACGATCACGGTGATTACGTCCGCGCGGGCAAGCCCATCGCGGCCGCGGTCGTAGTGACCGTCCCGTCGGCGTGAGCGGAATGCCTGGGGCGGCGACTGCCGCTGCCCCAGGCACCGCGTCTCGCCAATAGAGCAACCGCACTGCCGCGAAGCGGCGGCCGGGGCCTTCTCGCTGCAGGCATCGCGCCGGCAGTGATCGCGATGAGAGACCGGACTCTCGACACACGAGCGGGGTAGGGTGACCGTTTGTGGGCCTGCTCGATCGCGCCATCGACCTCGTCAACCGGGGGTACGTGGCGGTCGACGGTCTCGACACGCCGGTCGACCGTCGGTTCAAGCGAGCGGACCGGCTCATCGGTGAGGGAGAGCGGGCGACGGCGCGGATCGCCGGCATCGATCGGCACCTCGAAGGCGGCACGACGGTCCAGGCGATCGCACTGGAGTTCCCGAACGCGGCGGGCATCGTCCGGGCCGGCGTTCGTGAGACGACGGCCCGCGGCCGAGAGCGACTGCGTCTCGGACTTCAGGTGCCGGTGCGATGTGATGAGACGCGGGCGGTGGTCGACTGGCCGCTGCTCTGGGCGACATGGGACCTGAAGCCCGGGATGGTCGCGGCCCGCCTCCTGCGCAGCGCTCCCGACGACGGGGTTCGCGAGCGCGCGCTCGACGCGAGCGCCCAGACGTTGCTCGACGGCGGTGTACCTGCCCGCGCCGCCATAGTCTCGGTCGAGCACGTAGTGATCCACGGCATGCCCACCGAGAACTTCGATCTCCGCCTGCGGCTCACTGCGCCGGGCGCCGGCCCGGAGGAGATCCTCGTCGATCGGGACGAGATCCCGTTCTACGCGCAGTGGCTCGCGGCGCCGGGCGCCGAGGTGCCGATAGCGGTAAGCCCCGACGACCCGTCGCTGGGCGCTGTCGACTGGGCCGCCGCGGCGGTCGAGCACGTGGGACGCTGCGGTGGCGTGAACGACCCGCCGCCGCCGGGCGGTGCGGCTGCCGCGCTCGACGCCGTTCGCCGACTCGCCGCCGCGCAGGTCGTGGCCACGCCGGCGCCTCCGGTGCAGCAGCAGGTGGACGGAGTTGACGCCGGTGACCCCATCGAAGGCGTCGGCTTCGAGGAATGGATCGAGATCGACGTCGGACTGATCCGTGACCGGGTGCCACCGGACGGGCACGACGCCTACGCGCAGGATCGCGGGGTGGCCGCCGGCCGCTGGTCCTCGATCGACGCCGCTTGGCATGCGCGGGTGCGCAGTGACTGGCGTCTGGGCGCCCGATATGGCGAGACGTACGCCGCCGCGCGCAAGCGCCGCCGCTGAACCGGCGCGCTGCGGACGGGCATTCGACTTCCACAGGCGGCCCGGTGTGCGGCCGGTCGCGGCCCTACGGCGTCGTAGCGACCCGGAGCAGAAGTCGGGGCATGCCGGAGGAGGGACTCGAACCCCCGACACACGGATTATGATTCCGTTGCTCTAACCGACTGAGCTACTCCGGCGGGGAAGGCGAGTGTAGCCAGCGATCGCGACGCTGGGCAGCCGTGGCAACGCATATGGGCACCAGCGCCGAAACGTCTCTGATCTCGGTCCCGAATGTCTCCGAGGGCGCGGACGGCGCCGCTCTCTCCGTCATCGCTGAGGCGTTCCGGTCGACCGGAGCGCGCCTGCTCGCAGAACCCCACAGCGACCCTGACCACGGTCGCGCGGTCTTCACGATCGCCGCTCCGCCGGGTGCGCTTGCACCGGCGCTGCTGGCGGGCGCGCGCGCCGCGGTCGAGAGCATCGACCTGGCCCGTCACCGCGGCGAGCACCCTCACGTGGGCGTCGTCGACGTCGTGCCAGTCGTGCACCTCGACGAGGCACGCCGGGGTGCCGCGTGCGCAGAGGCGCTCGTCGTCGCCGACATGCTCGGAGACGAGCTGCGGTTGCCGGTCTTCCTCTACGGCGCGCTCGGCGGCGGCCGCACGCGTGCCGATCTGCGGCGCGGCGGCCCGCCGGAGCTCGCCCGGCGCGTGGCCGAAGGCGAGCTGGCGCCGGATTTCGGGCCGCGGACGCTGCACCCGACGGCGGGTGCGGTGCTGGTCGCCGCGCGACCGCCGCTCGTGGCGTTCAACGTCGAGCTGGAGCCCCCCGCGACCGCCGACGACGCTCGGCGCATCGCTGCGCTGATCCGCGACGGTGGGGAGGAGGGCCTTCCGGGCGTGCGCGCGATCGGGCTCGAGCTCCGGCATCGCGGCGGGGTCGCGCAGGTTTCCGTGAACGTCGAGGATCACCTGCGCACGCCGCTGGGCGATGTCGTCGCTGCGATCGAGCGGCATGTGCGGGTAAGCGCGACCGAACTGGTCGGCCTCGCCCCGAGGGCGGCGTTCGAGGGCTTTCCCGAGGGTCTGGAGTGCCGCAATCGCACGACGATCGAGGACGCGCTGGCAGCACCGGGGTAGCGGACGCTTCGGCAGGGTCGGCGTTGAGGGCGCCTGCGCCTTCGGGCGGCCGGATCAGTTGCACACGACGCAGCGCCCGTCCACGCAGGAGCATGGGACGAGCGTCGCGCCGAGTCGTTCGGGGCGCCAGCGACGCACCCATGGAAGCGCCGCCGGCTGCGTGCGGTCCTGGCCTCCGCCAGGCCAGCAGCCGCTGACTATGCGCGAGGTCAGCTGGACGGTGTCATCGGCCGAACGCGCGGTCAACTCCGTGATATGTGCGCGAATCGTCTCGTCGTCCATGGCGTGAAGTGGTACACGCAGGTATCGACGGAACGACAGGGACGCTGAAGTGGGCTGCGGCCATCCGCTCCGGCCCCCGGCGACGGAGCGGACGCCGCGAGAACTCAGGCGCGCTGCGGAATCTGAGCCAGCGCCTCCTGGTAGAGCGCCATCTCCCTGGCGACTCCTTCGTTGGCGTATCCCTCGATGTGCTGGATACCGTCGACGCACAAGGTCGCGTCGACCGTGTTACGCCGGAACTCATCATCGTGGCGCAGGGCGGAGATCTGCTCCGCGCGTGCCGTGGATCGTGATGAAGCCGTTCAGCCCGGCGGTCGGCTCGAGCAGCACGACGTCGAAGCGCTCGATGCTGCCGTCCTGCTGTCTGCGGCCGAGAATCCCCAGCGCATCGTTGAAGACTTCGATGCTGCGCTCCTCGGAGCCTCGTACGGGGGTCTGCCATCCAATGAACAGCACGCGATCGGCCATGCCGACTCCCTCCATTCGCGACCCAGCCCGTCAGCCGGGCCTGTCGACCCGACTCTCTCACCCACCGGCTGCCCGGCGCAAGCGGTCGTCCGGAGCCGCGAGGTTCTACGCTTGTCGGCGAGATGGCCCAGACAAAGAAGAAGCGCTCCACCAAGCATCGCGGCAACGCCGCCGGGATCGTCGAGAGTCGCGGGCGCACCGGCCGCAAGCTCACCGATGCCGAACGAAAGGCGGCGGAGTCGAACCAGTCGCGATTCGTGCGCGGCGATCGTTTCAACCGCCCGCCCACCTGGCGCGGTGCCGCCAACCGCTCGCTGGTCGCGGTGGTGATCTTCGTGGCGGTGCTGGTGCTGTTCCTGGGCCAGGCGCCCGGCGCGGCGTTCGCGCTCGGCGGGTTCCTCCTGATCCTCTACATCCCGATGAGCTACTACACCGATCAGTGGCTCTACCGGCGCCGCAAGGCCAAGGAAGCGCTGGCGCGCGCCGAGAAGAAGGGCTGACGCCGTGGACGTGCGCATGTTCACCGTCGGGCCCGTGCAGGAGAACACGTTCCTGCTGCGCCGCGACAAGCAGGCCGAGCACGCCGTGATCGTCGATCCGGGCGAGGAGGCCGACAAGCTGCTCGGGGCGATCGAGGATCTCGGCGTCACGCTCGACGCGATCCTGCTCACGCACACGCATTTCGATCACGTCGGCGCGGTGGCTCCGCTGGCGCGCGCGACCGGTGCCCCCGTCTACTGCCCCGAACTCGAGAACGCACGTGCTCGCCGACATCATGTCCTTCGTTCCCTGGCCGGGTTTCGGGCCGTTCGAGAGCTGGGAGGCCGAGGAGACCGTCGCGGGTGGCGAGCGCCTGTCGCTCGCCGGCTTCGAGATCGACGTCGTCTTCACGCCCGGGCACAGCCCGGGCCACGTCACCTACGCGTTCGAGCGCGACGCCGCGCATCCGGATGTGCCGGTCGTGCTCGCCTCCGGCGACGTTCTCTTCCAGGGCTCGATCGGGCGCACCGATCTGCCCGGCGGCGACCACGCGACCCTGCTCGCATCGATCGCGGGGCTGTCGCAGCGGTTCGACGACGACACGCTCGTTCTGCCCGGGCACATGGGCGTCACGGAGCTCGGTCGCGAGCGCGCGACCAACCCGTTCCTGCAGGAACTTCCGGCCGGCTCGTGACCGAGCGGCCCCAGGCGCCGCGCGGCACCTTCGACGTGCTGCCCGAGCAGGCTGCGCTGCGGCACGCCGTCGAGGTCGCCGCGCGTCAGACGCTGGAAGCGGCCGGCTACCGGCGGATCGAGACGCCTGCGTTCGAGGCCACGGAGCTGTTCCAGCGCACCGTCGGGGAGTCGACCGACATCGTTCAGAAGGAGATGTACACGCTCCAGGACGGCGGCGGGCGCTCGCTCACGCTGCGACCCGAGGTGACCGCGCCGATCGTTCGCTCGTATCTCGAGCACGGCATGCACAAGCTCGCGCAGCCGGTCAAGCTCTGGTACCTGTCGAGCTGTTTTCGCTACGAGAGGGCGCAGGCCGGTCGCTACCGGCAGTTCTGGCAGGTCGGAGCCGAGGCGATCGGCTCAGATGATCCGGCCGTCGACGCCGAGTCGATACTGCTGCTGCACGCGCTGCTCGCGGAGCTGGGCGTTCGCGGCGTTCGCCTGCGGATCTCGAGCCTCGGAACCGTGGTCTCACGTGCGCGCTACCGCGAGCTGCTTCAGGCGCACCTGCGCTCACACGAGGAGGTCCTCGCGGGGGACGTGCGCGCACGCATCGACACGAACCCCCTGCGCGCCTTCGACAGCGATCACCCGGCGACACGGGAGGTGATGCGCAGCGCGCCGCGGCTGTTCGATCACCTGGACGTCGATGACCGCGAGCACTTCGCGGCAGTGCGTGAGCTGCTGGACGCGGTCGAGATCGCCTATGAGGTCGACGACACCCTCGTCCGCGGCCTGGACTACTACACGCGCACCGTCTTCGAGTTCACGAGCGACGCTCTCGGGGCACAGAGCGGAGTCGGGGGCGGCGGGCGCTACGACGGGCTGGCGCAGGCGCTCGGCGGGCCTGAGACGCCCGGGATCGGCTGGGCGGCCGGCGTCGAGCGGATCCTGCTCGCGGCCGAGGAACGCCCCGTGCCCGAGCCGGTCGTCGACCTGTACGTCGCGCTCGCCGAGCCGCAGGCGCGCGGCGACGCTTTCCGGATCGCCGCCGAAGCCCGGCGCGCCGGGGTACCGGCACAGCTCGAGCTGGCCGGGCGCTCGCTGAAGGGCCAGATGAAGCAGGCCGCTCGAATCGGAGCGCGCTACGTTGCGATCGTGGGCACCGGTGGGACCGAGCTGAAGGACATGGACAGCGGTGAGCAGGAAACCGCCGCATCGCCCTCAGCCGTCGTGGCGACGGTCCTGCGCGGGCGGCACGTGCAGTGAACGAGCCGCGCGCCAACGAGTACCGGGACACGTGGTGCGGCTCGCTCGACGGCGCGGGCGCCGGCCGCGAGGTCCGCGTCGCGGGCTGGGTACACCGCCGCCGTGACCATGGCGGGCTGATCTTCATCGACCTACGCGACCGTTCGGGCATCGTCCAGCTCGTCTTCCATCCCGACACCAGCGGGGAGGCGTTCGCGCTCGCCGAGCGGCTGCGCTCCGAGCACGTCGTCAGCGCCGCGGGAGCAGTCGCGCTGCGCGAGCACGGGAACGTCAACCCCAATCTGCCGACCGGTGAGATCGAGATCACGATCAGCTCGCTGGACGTCCTGGCGGAGAGCGAGACGCCGCCGTTCCCGATCGACGAGGACACACCCGTCGACGAGACCCTGCGGCTGCGCTATCGCTGGCTGGACCTGCGCCGCCGGGGAATGCTCGACGCCATGCTCGCTCGCACGCTCGTCGTGCGCACGATGCGGGAGGTGCTCGACGCCCGGGACTTCCTCGAGCTCGAGACGCCGATCCTCACGAAGTCGACTCCGGAGGGAGCGCGCGACTTCCTCGTTCCGAGCCGTCTCAACGCCGGTGCCTGGTACGCGCTGCCGCAGAGCCCGCAGCTGTTCAAGCAGCTCTTCATGATGGCCGGCTACGAGCGCTACTACCAGATCGCCCGCTGCTTCAGGGACGAGGACCTGCGAGCCGATCGTCAGCCCGAGTTCACCCAGCTCGACCTCGAGATGGGGTTCGTCGCAGAGGACGACGTCATCGGGGTCATGGAGGAGGTCATCGGGGCGGTCTTCGAGGCCACCGGGTTCGACGTCCCGGCGCGTCCCTGGCCGCGTATGCCCTACGACGAGGCCCTCAGCCGCTTCGGGGTCGACCGGCCGGACACCCGTTTCGGACTTGAGATACGCGATGTGTCCGAGCACCTGTGCGGCTCGCAGTTCAAGGTCTTCGAGAGCGTTCTCGCATCCGGCGGCGTGGTCCGCGCGCTCAACGCCGGCGCGCGCGAGCTCTCCCGCTCCGAGCTGGAAGGCCTCAACGACGTGGTTCGCGTACACGGGGCCAAGGCCGTCGCGCCGATCTACGCGGGCGACGGCGGATGGGCCGGAAACCTGGCGAAGTTCTTCAGCAGCGAGCAGATCGCCGCCGTCAACGCCGAGCTCGGAGCGTCCGACGGGGACCTGCTGCTGTTCGTGGCCGACTCGGAGGGCGTCGCCGCAGCATCGCTCGGTGGCCTGCGGCTGGAGCTCGGGCGGCGCTTCGGCCTCGTCCCGGAGGGCCGTCACGACGTGCTCTGGGTGATCGACTTCCCGATGTTCGAGCGTGACGAGGACACCGGGCAGTGGACGGCGCTGCACCATCCGTTCACGGCGCCGCACGGAGACCTGGGCGATCCCGGCGCACTGCGCTCGCGCGCATACGACCTGGTCGTCGACGGCGTCGAGATCGGCGGAGGCTCGATCCGCATCCACACGCCCGAGGTCCAGAGCGCCGTGTTCGAGCACATCGGACTGGGCCCCGAAGAGGCGCACGAGCGCTTCGGCTTCCTGCTCGATGCGCTGCGTTTCGGCGCTCCGCCGCACGGCGGGATCGCGATGGGAATCGACCGCATCGTGGCGCTGGTGTGCGACCTGGCCTCGATCCGCGACGTGATCGCGTTCCCGAAGACCGCGAGCGGCGCAGACCCCCTGACCGGCGCTCCGGCCCCGGTCGACGAGCGCCAGCTCAAGGAGCTCGCGCTGCGCTCGCTGGCCCCGCAGGGCTCAGCGGCCTCCTAGCCCGGCGGGCTCGCTTCGGCCCGCGCGCGCACGGGACGCCGACGCGCGTCGGCGATTCACGACTCAAGGAGTGCGGCTCGCGCGCCGATCAGGGAGACGATGCAGCAGATTTCGGTTCCCCTCCGTGTTGCGCTGGGCGCGATCCTCCTCCTGGCGGCCGTCTGGTTCGTAGCGCTGCGCCCCAAGGGTGCTGAGGAGGCGCCGAGCGCCGTCACGCCCCCCGGCGTCGAGGGCCTCTCGAACAGCGTCGCCCAGGCTCGCAACGCGAAGGAGGCCGCCGATGCGGCCGCCGCGCGCAGCGAGCAGGCAGCGAGCGGCGCCGACGAGTCTGCGAGCAGCGGGACCGCTTCGGCCAAGAAGGCCTCAGGCAAGGCCGGAACGGTCACGGTCACCAAGTCTTCGAAGTCCGCCGGCGCCAAGCCGCCCACGGGCGCCGCGGCCCGCCGTGACGCGCGCAGGCTGGTCGCAGCGCTCAATCGCGGTCAGGCCGTCGTGCTGCTGTTCCGCAACGGATCCGCCGACAGCGCGCATGTGGCGCGCGTCGTACGCGGCCTGGACAGGCGCCGCGGGCGCGTCGTGACGCGAGTAACCAGCATCGGCCAGGTCGGCAACTACGCCGTCTTCACGTCGAAGACGAAGGTTTCTCAGGCTCCCACGACGTTCGTCATCGGGAACAAGCGCCGTACGCAGCTCATCGTCGGCTACACGAGCACCACTGAGGTCGACCAGGCTGTCGGTGACGTGCTCGGCACGGGCAGCGGCCGCGATCGCTACGGCAAGGGCCGCGGTCGCGCTCGCAGTTCCCGTTGAGCTGACCGGGCCACCGGCAGGGCGCGCCTAGACTTGGCGCGATGCCTGACGAGCGCTTCGAGGACCATCTGCGCCACCCGCGCGGGCTCGGGCACGCTCCGCGGGCCGGTCACCGGGCTGTTGCCGGCAGCGCAGCGTGCGGAGACATCGTAAGCCTGACGCTCGTCGTCGACGGCGACCGCGTGACGGACGCGGGCTTTGAAGCCGAGGGCTGCGGCGCGACCACGGCCGCGACGAGCGCCGCCGTCGAGATCGCGTCCGGCGCCGGCATCCTGGACGTCGCTCGGGTCGGCGCGGACGAGATCATGGATGCGCTGGGCGGGCTCAGCCCGGGCAAGCGGCACGCCGCGGATCTGGCGGCCGATGCGCTGGCGCGCGCGCTGGGCTCGGCGGTGCGGGCGGAAGGTGCGCTCACTCACGAGGCCGGTCGTACGCTCGTGGCGATGTCAGGTGGCGTCGATTCGGCTGTGGCCGCGATGCTCTGTGCAGGCGAAGGCGGCCCTGAACCGATCGCGGTGACGCTCGAGTTGTGGCGCTCACCCGAGAACGACGCCGAGCGCTCGTGCTGCTCGGCCAGCGCCGTTCGCGGAGCACGCGACCTCGCCCACCGGATGGGGCTCGCACACCTGACCCTCGACCTGCGCGACGAGTTCCGCGCCGGCGTCGTCGAGCCATGGCTCGCCGGTCACGCCGCCGGGCTGACCCCGAACCCCTGCGTGCGCTGCAACGGCGACGTGCGGCTCGACGCGATGCTCGACCTTGCGCGGCGCCTGGGTGCGGGTCGGCTGGCGACCGGCCACTACGCGCGGGTGGGAGCCGACGGTCTGCTGCGCGCCGGCGCCGACCCGGCGAAGGATCAGGCCTACATGTTGGCCGCGCTCGACCGCGACAGCATCGCCCGCATGCGGTTCCCGCTCGGCGGGCTTACCAAGCCGCAGGTCCGCGAACTGGCCGAACGGGAGGGTCTGCCGGTCGCGAGCAAGCCCGACTCACAGGACCTGTGCTTCCTCGCCGGTACGGGTCGCGAGGCGTTCCTGGCCCGTCACGGCGACCTCGGCGCCCGCCCGGGGCCGGTGCTCGACGCCACGGGCCGGACGATCGGAAGCCACCGCGGCGCGCACGGCTACACGGTCGGGCAGCGCCGCGGCATCGGCGTGGGAGGGACTCAGGCGCCGCTCTATGTGACCGCGACCGACGTTGCGCAGAACACGGTCACCGCCGGGCCGCGGGAGGCGCTGCGGACCACCGGAGTCCGGCTGCGGGACGTGCGCCTGCACGTCCCGGAGGCCGCGGTCGAGCAGGCGAAGCTGCGCTATCGCTCGACCCCGGTCGGCTGCAGCCTGAAGGCCGACACGCTCGAACTGCATCAGCCCGTCTGGGGCGCCGCGCCCGGACAGACGGCCGTCCTGCTGCGCGGCGACTCGATCGTGGGTTGTGCGACGATCGCCCGATGAGCGCGTCCACGGACGAGATCCGCGAGACCTTCCTGGAGTTCTTCGAGGCTCGCGGGCACCTGCGCGTGCCGTCGGCGTCCCTGGTGCCCGCGACGTTCGACGCATCGGTGCTGCTGACGACGGCGGGAATGCACCCGCTGAAGGGCTACTTCCTCGGCATCGAGGAGCCGCCCGCGAGGCTTCTGACGAGTGCTCAGAAGTGCTTCCGGACCACCGACATCGAGAACGTGGGCAACACGGCGCGGCACCTCACCTTCTTCGAGATGCTGGGCAACTTCTCCGTGGGGGAGTACTTCAAGCAGGGCGCGGTCGAGCTGGCCTGGGAGCTCTCTCTGGGCGGCTTCGGGTTCAGGGAGGACGACATCTGGATCACGGTCTTCGAGGGCGACGACGCGCTCGGGATCGGCCCTGACGAGGAGGCGATCGCTGCGTGGGAGTCGGTCGGCGTGCCGCGCGAGCGAATCGTCCTCTGTCCTCGCTCGGAGAACTTCTGGCAGTCCGGCCCGACGGGTCCCTGCGGCCCGTGCAGTGAGCTCTACCTGGACCGCGGGGCGCAGTACGGTGCGCCCGGCGATCTCCCCGGCGGCGAGAACGAGCGTTTTCTCGAGTACTGGAACCTCGTCTTCATGGAGTTCGACCAGGATCCGCCCGGGACGCTCACGCCGCTCCCCGCGAAGAACATCGACACCGGGCTCGGCCTCAATCGCATGGCGCTGATCCAGCAGGGCGTGGAGACGATCTTCGAGACCGACCACTTCGCGCCGCTGATGGCGCTCGGCCGTGAGCTCGGGACGCGCGGCGGGGACGAGCGGGCGCTGCGCATCCTGGCCGACCACTCGCGCGCGATGACGTTCCTGATCGGCGACGGCGTCGTCCCCTCCAACGAGGAGCGCGGCTACATCCTGCGCCGAGTCATGCGCCGCGCGATCCAGCAGGGTCAGCGGATCGGGATCGAGGGCGTCTTCCTGCCCCGCTTCGCCGAGCAGGTCATCGAGATCATGGGTCCGGCATACCCAGAGCTGGTGAGCGGGCGCGAGTCGATCCTCAAGTGGGTCACCGCCGAGGAGGAGGGCTTCCGCCGCACGCTCGACTCCGGCACGAAGCTGCTCGACGATCTGCTCGACGCCGGCGAGCTCGGGGCGGCTGACGCGTTCCGCCTTCACGACACATTCGGCTTCCCGATCGAGCTGACGCGCGAGATCGCGGCGGAGCGGGGGGTGCCGTTCGCCGGGGATGAGGAGTTCGAGCGTCTGATGAGCGAACAGCGCTCGCGGTCCTCGGCGGCTGCGGGCTCGCGCAAGGTCGGCCGGACGGAGGAGATCGTGCGCGGCCTGTCACCCGAGCCGACGGCGTTCGCCGGCTACGAGGAGCTCGAGGTGCACACCGTCGTCCAGGGTGTCTCGGACGAGAACGGCCGGACGTGGGTGAAGCTCGCGGAGTCGCCGTTCTACGCCGAGGGCGGCGGGCAGGTGAGCGATGCGGGCACGGTCGCCTGCGAGAGCGGCGACTGCGAGCTGCGCGTCAGCGAGGTCGTGCGCGCGGGTGACGACCAGGCGCTCGTCGTGGAGGTCTTGCGCGGTGCGCCGCATCCCGGTGAGCGGGTCGTTGCACGAGTCGACCGCGTCGCTCGCCACGCGACGGAGGCCAACCACACCGCCACGCACCTCCTGCACGCGGCGCTGCGAACGCGGCTCGGCGATCACGTTCGGCAGGCCGGTTCCTACGTGGGACCCGACAAGCTGCGCTTCGATTTCACCCACACCTCCAGGCTCAGTGACGAGGAGCGCAGGGACGTCGAGGACGAGGTCAACGCGAGGATCCTCGAGAACCTGCCGGTGCGGCCGCTCACCACGACGCTCGATGAGGCCAGGGCACTCGGCGCGATGGCGTTGTTCGGCGAGAAGTACGGGGACGTCGTGCGCATGGTCGAGATCGGCGACGGGTCCGGCTCGCGCGAACTGTGCGGCGGAACCCATGTGCGCTCGACCGCGGAGATCGGCATGCTGAAGATCACCAGCGAGGGTTCGAGCGCCGCCAACGTCCGGCGGATCGAAGCCGTCACCGGTCCTGTGGCCGTCGGCCTGATGCGCGAGCACGACGCCGTCCTCCGGGCGGTCGCCGACGATCTGCGGACGCAGCCCGAGGGCGTGGCCCACGCCGTGGAGAGGCTGCGCGAGCAGGCCCGCAGTGCCGCGAAGGGAGCGAGCGCCAACGGTCACGCCGACGCCGTCGAACTCGCCGCCGGAGCGATCGAGATCGCCGGTGCGCAGGTGCTCACGGCGGTTGTGCCGGAGTCCGACCCGAAGGCGCTGATGGAGACGGCCGACCATGTGAAGGGGCGCCTCGGAGACGAAGCCGTGATCGTGCTCGGCACCGCCGCCGAAGGCCGTGTCCACTTCGTCGCCGCCGTCACTCCGGCGCTCGTCGAGCGCGGCGTCAGGGCCGGTCAGGTCGTCAAGGCCGCGGCTGCCGTGGCCGGGGGCGGGGGAGGCGGCAAGGACACGATGGCTCAGGCAGGCGGCAAGGACCCGGGCAAGCTCTCCGAGGCGCTGGCCGCTGCGCGCTCGGCGATCGAAGCGGCACTCGCCTGAGCGCCCGTCCGCCCGGCGAACCTCTAGCCTCGCAGGCGTGCGCGTTCTCGCCCTGGACTACGGCTCGGCCCGCTGCGGCTGCGCGCTGAGTGACGCGACCGGCACGCTTGCGACGCCGATCGAGCCGGTCGTTCGCCCAGCGACCAAGGCGGGCATTCGTGCGCTGCGGGCGCTGGTCGAGAGCCGTGCGGTGGAGCGCGTAGTCGTCGGTCTTCCACTGTCGCTCTCGGGATCGGATTCCGACCAGACGCGTGAAGCGCGCGCGTTCGCCGACAGGCTGCGCTCGGCGCTCGGCCCTGCGGTTCCGATCGATCTGTACGACGAGCGCTTCACGACTGCGATCGCCGCGCGCGCCGGCGAGGCGCATGAGGCCGTCACCAGCGAGGACTCCCGCGCGGCCGCCGTGCTGCTCGACGACTGGCTTGCGCGGCACGCCCACGAGCACCGTGAGGTCGGGGCGTGAGCGACCGCTCGGACAGCGAGCGTGAGGCGGCCCGGCTCGAGCGACTCAGGCAGCGCGCAGCCGCTCGCGGGGAGCCGATGCCTGATGAGCTGGGGGAGCCCGAGGCGGTGGCGCCGGTCACAGAGGACGAGGTGCCCGCCGTCTCCGCGCCGCCGCCCGCACCCGGCCCTGAGCCCGACCGCGATTGGGAGTGGGACCAGGCCGATCCGCAGACCGAGCCACAGGTCGACCCGCCGCGCCCGCCGATGCGGTCATTCCCGTCCGCGCCACCCGCTGACTGGGACCCCGACGACGAGCCGATCGGGACGATCTCCGGGCCGCAGCCCGGGGCGCCGGGAATGTCCCCCCACCGCCCGGTCACCGTCCGCCGCAGGCGCAGGCGGCCTCCCGGACGGCGGCTGGTGATCGTCCTGCTCACGCTCGCCGCGCTGGTCGTGGCCTACTGCCTCTTCTCGATCTTCACGCCGCTGAAGGGGGATGGCAGCGGCACCGTCGTCGTCGTGGTTCCGCCCGGCTCCGGCACGCGCGAGATCGGCGACCTGCTCGCGTCGCGCGGCGTCGTCGGCTCCGGTCTCTTCTTCTCTCTGCGGGCCACGATCGGCGGTGAGGATCTGCGCGCCGGCCGCTTCACCTTCGCCCGCGACATGGGCAACGCCGAGGCGATCGACGTGCTCACGCGTGTCCCGGCGGCGCCTCGTCTGACACGGCTCACGCTGCCCGAGGGGCCGTCGCGCCGCGAGCAGGCGGCCCGCGTAGCGCAGGCCGGGGTGGAGGGGGACTACGTGAAGGCGTCCGAGAGCTCGCCGAATCTCGATCCCGCCGACTACGGGGCGCCGAAGAGCGCGTCGCTGGAGGGTTTCCTGTTCCCGGCCACCTATGAGCTGAAGCCCGGCACGAGCGCCCGCCGCCTGGTCGGGCAGCAGGTCGAGGCGTTCGAAGACAACTTCGCCAAGGTCGACCTGCGTGAGGCGCGCCGCAAGAACCTGACGCGCTACGACGTGCTGACGATCGCCTCGATGATCGAGCGCGAGACGGCCGTCGCGAAGGAGCGCCGGCTGGTCGCCGCGGTCATCTACAACCGGCTCAGGAACCGGATGCCGCTCGGCATCGACGCGACGACGCGCTACGGCGAGAGCAACTGGTCACGGCCGCTGACGAAGTCGGAACTGAGCAAGGACTCGCCGTACAACACGCGGCTGCGCCGCGGCCTGCCGCCGTCGCCGATCGGCAACCCGGGCCTGGCGTCGCTGCGCGCTGCCGCCGACCCCGCAAAGGTCGGGTACCTCTACTACGTCGCCAGGCCGTGCGGCAACGGCGCGCACAACTTCTCCCGCACCGACGCCGAGTTCCAGCGTGACGCCGCGGCGTACAACCGCAAACGCGCCGAACTCGGCGGGAAGGACCCGACGCGATGCTGAGAGCGGGCGCGGGAGCGGGAGCGGGAGCGGGGCGTCGCCGCGGATGACTCGTCTGGGTGTGCTCGGCTGGCCGGTCGCACACAGCCGCTCACCGGCGATGCACAACGCCGCGCTCGCCGAGCTGGGCCTGCACGACTGGCGCTATCAGCGCCTGCCGGTTCCCGCCGATCGCTTCGCCGAGACCGTTCGGGCGCTTCCCGCCGCCGGCTTTCGCGGCGCCAACGTCACGATTCCGCACAAGGAGGCGGCGCTCGCGCTCGCCGACGTCACGACGGAACGCGCGGCGGCGATCGGTGCGGCGAACACGCTCACGTTCGGCGACAGCGGCGAGGTCCATGCCGACAACACCGATGCGCCGGGGCTGATCGCGGCGTTGCCCAAGGCGCCGGCGACCGGCTCCGCGGCTCTGGTGCTGGGCGCAGGAGGCAGCGCGCGAGCGATCGCCTGGGCCCTGCGTGAGGCCGGCGCGCGCGTCAGCGTCTGGAACCGCACCCCGGAGCGCGCCGAGGCGCTCGCCGCCGATCTCGGCATTCACGCCGTTCGTCGCGCGGTCTCCGCGGACCTGCTCGTCAACTGCACCAGCGTCGGTCTCAGCGATCCGTCCAGCACTTTCAAGCAGCTACCCGTCAGCGTCGACGAACTGGGCACATACGCGACCGTTGTCGACCTCGTCTACAGCATCGACGGCACGGCCCTCATCACGACCGCGGCGCGTGAGGGGTGCACCACCGTCGATGGCCTGGAGATCCTGGTTCGCCAGGGAGCGCTGAGCCTGGAGGCCTGGACGGGCCTGAAGGCACCGGTCCACGTGATGCGCGTCGCCGCGCGTCTCGGTGACCCTGACCCCGAACGTGACCCCACCCGAGCACCCTCACCTCCGGCCAGTCGATTCCTCCGCCACAGTCGAGGGGGCGCTGGCTCACAAGGTTGAGGAGGACTGGGACGGCGTAACCAAGCCGCGCGGGAAGGTCGGCGCCGGGCGCTTCCTCAAGGACGTGATCATCGAGCTGGGGCTCGCCGACGTCGAGCGCGTCGAGCAGGCCGTCGAGTCCGCGCGCGCTGCCGGCACGACGCTCGACGAGGCGCTGATCGCCTCGGGCGTCGTGAACCACGACATGCTTGCGCGGGCGGTCGCCGAGCGTGCCGGGCTCGACCACATCGACCTGTCGGTCTTCAAGATCGACATGGCCGCCGCCAACCTGATCTCGTCGGCGAAGGCCAAGCGCTACGAGGCCGTTCCGATCACGTTCGACGGTGAGACGACGCTGGTTCTGGCGATGGCCGACCCCGGCAACGTGATGGCGATCGACGACGTCGCGATGATCACCGGCTACGACGTGCGTCCCGCGGTCGCCACGCGCGAGGACATCGCGCAGCTGATCAGCAGGCTGACCCGGCTTGACGACGTGGTCCAGGCGGCCGAGCTGGAGGAGGAGCACGCGGCGGGCGAGGCCGAGGTCATCGAGCTGCGCGAGAGCGGCGACGAGGCGCCGGTCATCAAGCTCGTCAACCAGATCATCGCCCAGGCGGTCGAGCAGGGCGCATCCGACGTTCACTTCGCGCCCGACGGCCGCGACCTGCGGGTGCGCTTCCGCGTCGACGGCGTGCTTCACGAGACGACGCAGATCCCCAAGCGGATGGTCGCCGGCGCGGTGAGCCGAGTGAAGATCATGAGCGACCTGGACATCTCCGAGCGCCGCGTTCCGCAGGACGGCCGCGTCGGCCTGACGATCGACAACAAGCACATCGACCTGCGCGTCGTGACGCTGCCCAGCGTTCACGGGGAGTCGATCGTCATCCGCATCCTCGACCAGGACGGCGGCGTCGCGCACGACCTCGATGCGCTCGGCTTCCTGAAGGAGGAGCGTGACCGCTTCGAGCGAGCGATCAACCAGCCGTACGGAGCGGTGCTGGTCACCGGACCGACCGGGTCGGGTAAGTCGACGACGCTCTACACGGGCGTCGGGATGCTCAACAGCCCCGAGAAGAACATCATCACGATCGAGGATCCCGTCGAGTTCCAGCTGGACGGGATCACCCAGGTCCAGATCAACCCGCGCGCCGGCCTCACGTTCGCCAACGGGCTGCGCGCGATGATGCGTGCGGACCCCGACATCATCATGGTCGGCGAGATTCGCGACCGCGAGACGGCCCAGATCGCCGTCGAGTCGGCGCTGACGGGCCACCTGGTCCTCTCGACGCTGCACACGAACGACGCGCCGACGGCGATCACGCGCCTCACGGAGATGGGAATCGAGCCGTTCCTGGTCGCGAGCGCGATCGACTGCGTCGTGGCACAGCGCCTGGCGAGGGCGCTCTGCAAGCACTGCAAGCGCCAGACGGTGCTGTCGGCGGACGTCCTCAAGTTGAACGGCTTTCCTGCGCACGTCGACATCGAGGCGTTCGATCCGGTCGGCTGCAACCGCTGCGGCGGCTCCGGCTACAAGGGCCGGCTCGGTCTGTACGAGGTCATGACGGTGACCGAGGAGATTCGCGGGCTCGCGATCGAGCGGGCCTCCGCGGACCGCATCAGCGAGGTCGCCGTCGGGGACGGAATGCGGCGTCTGCGCCAGGACGGCTTCGAGAAGGTCAAGCTCGGGCGCACGTCGATCGCCGAGGTCGCGAGGGTCACCGGAACCGGTGAGGCGGTCGAATGACCCTGCCCGGCGAGGGAATCGTGAGCCCCAGGGCTCAAGGACAGCGCAGAACGCACCGATAGGAGCCGCGTCATGGATTTCGATTTCGCCGAAGTTCTGCTCGAGGTTCTCGAGCGGAACGCCTCGGACCTGCACATCACCGTCGGCACCCCGCCGATGGTCCGCGTGCGCGGTCGTCTGATGCCGATGGACGAGTACCCGCGCCTGTCGGCCACCGACACGCGCGAGATCATCTACTCGATCCTCTCCAACGACCAGCGCCAGCGGCTTGAGACCGACTGGCAGCTGGACTTCGCGTACTCGATTCCCGGTCACGCCCGCTTCCGCGTGAACGCCTACTTCCAGCGCGCCTCGCTCGGCGCGGCCTTCCGTCTAATTCCGGCGAAGATCGAGTCGATCGAGAACCTGGGACTGCCGGCGGTGACGCACGAGTTCTGCAAGAAGCCGCGCGGCCTCGTGCTCGTGACCGGACCGACCGGGTCGGGCAAGTCGACGTCGCTCGCGGCGATGATCGACTCGATCAACGCGACGCGCGAAGAGCACATCATGACGATCGAGGACCCGATCGAGTTCCTGCACTCGCACAAGAAGTGCATGGTCAACCAGCGCGAGCTCGGTGCCGACGCGCCGACGTTCGCGCTCGCCCTGCGCGCCGCGCTGCGCCAGGATCCGGACGTCATCCTCGTCGGCGAGATGCGCGACCTCGAGACGATCTCGACGGCGCTGACCGCGGCGGAGACCGGCCACCTCGTCTTCGCGACGCTTCACACCCAGAACGCCCCGCAGACGATCGACCGCGTGATCGACGTCTTCCCCGCCGAGCAGCAGGGGCAGGTCCGGGTCCAGCTGTCGGTGGCGCTGCAGGGGATCATGACCCAGCAGCTTCTGCCCACCACGGACGGATCCGCTCGCGTCGCTGCGATCGAGGCACTCGTTCCCACGCCCGCCGTTCGCAACCTCATTCGCGAGGGAAAGACGCACCAGATCATGTCGGTCATGCAGACCGGCGGCAGCTTCGGAATGCAGACGATGGACGCAGCGCTGGCGACGCTGGTGCGCGAGAGCAAGATCACCAGCCGCCTCGCCGAGAGCCGCTCGACCTCGCCCGAAGAGCTGAAGCGCCTGATGGGCGCCGCCGGCATGTCGATGGCGGCCTAGGAGACTCGTCGTGGCGACGTACGTCTGGAAGGCGATGGACCTGGCTGGGGCGAAGGCCACCGGCGAGGTCGATGCCGAGAGCAAGCAGTCGGTCGCCGACCAGCTCAAGCAGCGCGGACTGATCGTCCTCGACATCTCGACGAAGGGCGAGTCGAAGGAGATCAACCTCAGCCTGAGGCCCAAGCGCGTCAAGCCGGCGGACCTGACGGTCATGACGCGCCAGCTCTCCACGATGGTGAGCTCGGGCATGACGATCCTGCGCGCCCTCTACGTCCTCGAGGCGCAGACCGAGAACGAGCTTCTCGCCGAGACGATCATCGCGGTCCGCAAGGACGTCGAGGCGGGCCTCGCGCTCAGCGATGCGCTCGAGCGTCACGGAAAGGTCTTCTCACCGCTCTACGTCGCGATGGTGCGCGCCGGTGAGACGGGCGGCGTGCTCGAGATGGCGCTGCTGCGCGTGGCCGACCAGCTCGAGAAGGAGGACAGCCTTCGCCGTCAGGTCAAGTCGGCGATGATGTACCCGATCGTCGTGATCTCGTTCGCGTTCGTGATCCTGATCGCGCTGGTCACGTTCCTGGTCCCGGTCTTCATCGGTGTCTTCAAGCAGTTCGGCGGCGACCTGCCGCTGATCACGAAGTTCACCGTGACGCTGTCGGACATCATGACCGGCTACTGGTGGGCCTGTATGGCCGTCACCTTCGCCACCGTCTGGACGTTCCGCAAGTGGAAGTCCACGTACAAGGGCCGCGGCCAGTGGGACGCGTTCCGCCTGCGGATCCCCTTCAAGATCGGCGACATCGTCCAGAAGGTCTCGCTCGCGCGCTGGTCGCGAACGCTGTCCGCGCTCGTCAGCGCCGGTGTGCCGCTGATGGCGGCGCTCGACATCACCGCTCAGACGGCGGGCAACCGCGTCGTCGAAGACGTGATGGGCAGCGTCATCGACTCCGTCAAGCAGGGCGGCACGATCGCCGAGCCGCTCAAGTCAGCACCCGTCTTCCCGGGAATGGTCGTCGCGATGGTCGCCGTCGGCGAGGAGACCGGCGCGCTCGACGCGATGCTCTCCAAGATCGCGGACTTCTACGAGGACCAGGTCGACGCGTCGGTCAAGTCGCTGACCTCCATCCTCGAGCCCCTCATGCTCGTCGTCGTCGGCGGCATGGTCGGCTTCATCGTCATCTCGATGTACCTACCGCTCTTCAAGGTCTACGACCAGATCCGGTAGCGGCTGCTGCGCTGACGACTGACCCGCGGCGGTGATCTCGACGATGCACCCGGCGACGTCGGGCGGCCGCGGCTCGAATCCGGTCAGTTCGCACTGCGGCGCGACCTGCTCCAGCAGACCGCGGATCATGCCGCGGTGCAGAGTGCAGACGACCGCGGGGTTCTCGCGGACCGCCTCCGCGTAGGGGCACGTCCGCAGCCGGTAGCGGGCGACCGTGCCGTCTTCGCTGCGCTCGGGGTCGAAGCCGAGGGCGGCCAGTGCCTGCTCGACCGGCTCGCCGGCGCCGGCGGCGCCCGCCGGGCCGAGGTCGTGCGCGAGCTCCGCGCCCATCTGCACGCCCGCGCGCTCGACCTCGTCGAGGCTGGACGGCGTCGCGGGGATCGCCCGGGCCAGCGACCGGGCGATCGACCACCCTGCATAGGGCCGATCCGCCTGGGCGACCGCCTGAGGCGTCAGGCGCCAGAGAATCGGCGGCCGGCCGACGGCGCCCTGGGCCGGCTCGCCGGTGACGAGCCCGCTGCGCTCCAGGCGCCGCAGCTGCACGCGGATCCCGTTCGGGTGCAGGTCGAGCCGGCGCGCCATCGTCGCCGTGTCCAGGGGGGCCTCGACCGACCGCATCAGGGCGATCAGACGTGCGGCTGTGGGTGGATGTCGTTCCGTAGTTCCCACGGATTACACAGTCCCAGTGTGGAAACTATCGTCGCAGATCGTGAGCACACCGCCAAAGGCCGATCCCCAGCTGCCCGGCCCGCGTCACTTCCGCCGCACCGCCGATGCGACGCATCCGGGCACCGAGAGCAGCTGGCGGACGCATTCGCGCCATTCGCGCGAGTGGGAGGAGCTCTACCGCGACCGCTGGCAGCACGACAAGGTCGTGCGCACGACCCACGGCGTCAACTGCACCGGGTCGTGCTCGTGGAAGGTCTACGTCAAGGACGGCCTCGTCACCTGGGAGACGCAGCAGACCGACTATCCCTCCAACGGTCCCGACGTCCCCGAGTACGAGCCGCGCGGCTGCCCCCGCGGCGCCTCGTTCTCGTGGTACCTCTACTCGCCGGTCCGCGTGCGCCACCCCTATGTGCGCGGCGCGCTGCTCAAGCTCTACCGCGAGGAGCTGGAGCGCACCGGCGACCCCGTCGATGCCTGGGCGGCGATCGTCGAGGATCCGGAGAAGGCCCGCGCCTACAAGTCACAGCGCGGGCTGGGCGGCTTTCTGCGCTCGTCGTGGGACGAGGTCAGCGAGATCATCGCCGCGTCGCACGTCTACACGATCAAGCAGTACGGGCCCGATCGCTGCGTCGGGTTCTCGCCGATCCCGGCGATGTCGACGGTCTCCTACGCGGCGGGCACGCGCTTCCTCTCGCTGATCGGGGGCGTCTCGCTCTCGTTCTACGACTGGTACGCCGACCTTCCGCCCGCCTCGCCGCAGATCTGGGGCGACCAGACGGACGTGCCCGAGTCGGCCGACTGGTGGAACTCGAGCTACATGATCCTCTGGGGGTCGAACGTCCCGCAGACGCGCACGCCTGACGCCCACTTCATGACGGAGGCCCGCTACAAGGGCCAGAAGGTCGTCGTCGTCTCTCCGGACTTCGCCGGCCACACGAAGTTCGCCGACCACTGGCTCAATGCCGAGCCCGGAACCGACGCCGCGCTCGCGATGGCGATGGCTCACGTCATCGTCAAGGAGCACTACGTCGACAAGCAGACGCCGTACTTCGACGGCTACGCCAAGAAGCGCACCGACATGCCGTTCCTCGTGACGCTGCGCGAGCGAGACGGCGCGTACGTGACCGACAGGTTCCTGCGCGCGTCGGAGCTCGGCGACACGTCCGAGAACGCGGACTGGAAGACCGTCGTGCTCGACGAGCGGACCGGCGAGCCGGTCGTCCCCAACGGCTCGCTCGGCTTCCGCTGGGGCGACGAGGGTGCGGGCAGGTGGAACCTCGAGCTGGGCGACACCGAGCCGCGGCTCTCGATGCTGGGCGTCCACGACGAGCTGGTCCCGCTCGACCTGCCGCGCTTCGAGATCGGCGAGACCGAGGGCGGCGGGATCATGCGCCGCGGCGTGCCCGCCAAGCGCATCGCGGGCAAGCTGGTCACGACCGTCTTCGACCTGCTCTGTGCGCAGCTCGGCGTGAGCGGCGGGGATCTTCCGGGCGACTGGCCCGCCGGCTACGACGACCCGCTTCCCTGCACGCCTGCCTGGCAGCAGGAGCACACCGGCGTCGATGCGGGTCTCGTCACGCGGATCGCCCGCGAGTTCGCACGCAACGCCGAGGTCACCGAGGGTCGCTCGATGATCGTCATGGGCGCCGGCACCAACCACTGGTACCACGGCGACCAGATCTACCGCGCGATGCTCAGCCTGGTCCTGCTGTGCGGCTGCCAGGGCGTGAACGGCGGTGGCTGGGCGCACTACGTCGGGCAGGAGAAGGTCCGCCCGATCACCGGGTTCGGCGTGGCGGCGTTCGCCACCGACTGGGTGCGGCCCCCGCGCCAGCAGGCGACCACCTCCTTCTGGTACCTCGCCACGGACCAGTACCGCTACGAGCGCTTCGGCGTCGACGAGCTCACCAGCCCGCTCGGCGAGGGCCGGCTGCGCGGCAAGCACTTCGCGGACACGATCGCCCAGTCCGCGCGGATGGGCTGGCTGCCGAGCTACCCGACGCTGAACCGCAACCCGCTCGACATCTGCGACGAGGCCGAGGCGGCCGGCCGCGAGCCCGCCGACCACGTCGTCGAGCAGCTCAAGTCGGGCGAGCTGCGGTTCGCCTGCGAGGACCCTGACGACCCGGCGAACTTCCCGCGCGTGCTCACGCTGTGGCGCGCGAACCTGCTCGGGTCATCGTCCAAGGGTCACGAGTACTTCCTGCGTCATCTGCTCGGCGTCGACCACAACGCGGTGCGCGCGACCGAGACCGCGCCGGAGGGCCGTCCGACCGAGGTGGAGTGGCGCGACAAGGCGCCGGAGGGCAAGCTCGACCTCTTCACGACGATCGACTTCCGCATGAACGGGTCGGCGCTCTACTCGGACATCGTCCTTCCGGCGGCGACCTGGTACGAGAAGAACGACATCTCGAGCACGGACCTGCACCCGTTCGTGCACTCCTTCAACCAGGCCGTGCCGCCGCCTTGGGAGGCGCGCACCGACTGGGACGCCTTCAACAAGGTGGCCGAGCGCTTCCAGCAGCTCGCCGCGAAGCACCTCGGCGTGCGCCGCGACCTCGTCGCCGCGCCGCTGCTGCACGACACGCCCGAGGAGCTGGCGCAGCCCGGCGGCGTCGTGCGCGACTGGAAGAAGGGCGAGTGCGAGCCGGTTCCCGGCAAGACGATGCCCAAGCTGATCGTCGTCGAGCGCGACTACGGCGTCGTGCACGACAAGATGACCGCGCTCGGGCCGCTCGTCGAGAACGCCGGGATCGCCTGGAAGGGGATCGCCTGGAAGCCCGAGCAGGAGGTCGAGGAGCTGAAGCGGCGCAACGGCGTCGTGCGCGGCGGCATCGCCGACGGGCGCCCGCAGCTGACGCGCGACGTCCACGTCGCCGAGACGATCTTCCGGCTCTCGGGAACCACGAACGGGCGCCTCGCCGTGGAGGGCTTCGAGTTCCTGGAGAAGCGCACGGGCACGAAGCTCGCCGACCTCGCCAGCGACCGCGAGGACGAGCGGATCACGCTCGAGCAGGTCCGCGTCCAGCCGCGCAAGGTGATCACGTCGCCCGAGTGGTCGGGCATCGAGAGCCGCACGCGCCGCTACTCGCCGTTCACGGTCAACGTCGATCGCGACGTCCCCTGGCGCACGCTGACCGGGCGCCAGCACTTCTACCTCGACCACGACTGGATGCTCGAATTCGGCGAGGGCCTGCCCGCCTATCGCCCGCCGCTCGCGGTCGCACGCCATGAGCAGGGCGAGCTCGACCGCGGGTGACGCGGAGGTCGTCGTCAAGTGGATCACGCCGCACTCGAAGTGGTCGATCCACTCGGAGTTCCAGGACAACCTGCGAATGCTCGAGCTGTTCCGCGGCGGGCCCGTCGTATGGCTCTCCAAGGAAGATGGCGCCGCCATCGGCGCGGCCGACAACGACTGGGTCGAGATCGTCAATCGCAACGGGGTGATCGCCTGCCGGGCGGTCGTCTCGCACCGGATCCCTGCGGGCAGCGCCTTCATGTACCACTCGCAGGACCGGCACGTGAACGTCCCGATCAGCGAGACGTCCGGCAAGCGCGGCGGCACCGACAACTCGGTGACGCGAATCATGATCAAGCCGACCCACCTGATCGGCGGCTACGCGCAGCTCAGCTGGGGCTTCAACTACTACGGGGCGATCGGCACGCAGCGTGACGAGCTGACGGTGATCCGCCGGCGCCGCACGGAGGTGACCTACTGATGCGCGTCATGGCGCAGGTCGGGATGGTCATGAACCTCGACAAGTGCATCGGGTGCCACACGTGCTCGGTGACCTGCAAGAACGTCTGGACCAACCGCAAGGGCGCGGAGTACATGTGGTTCAACGACGTCGAGACGAAGCCCGGCGTCGGCTACCCGAAGCGCTGGGAGGACCAGGAGCGCTGGAAGGGCGGCTGGGAGCTCGACCGGCGTGGCAGGCTGCGCCTGAAGGCCGGTGGGCGCCTGCGCAAGCTCGCGACGCTGTTCGCCAACCCCGACCTGCCGGAGCTCGACGACTACTACGAGCCCTGGACCTACGACTACGAGTCGCTCATCAACTCGGGCCCGAAGAAGCATCAGCCGGTCGCGCGCCCGATCTCGCGCGTCACCGGCGGCCCGCTCGACCTCAAGTGGGGGCCGAACTGGGAGGACGATCTCGGCGGGGGCCCCGAGCAGGTCGCGCTCGACCCCAACCTGCGCGACGGCGTCGAGGAGCAGGTGAAGGCCGAGTACGAGTCGGTATTCATGATGTACCTGCCGAGGATCTGCGAGCACTGCCTGAACCCGGCCTGCGTCGCATCCTGCCCCTCCGGCGCGATGTACAAGCGCGAGGAGGACGGCATCGTCCTCGTCGATCAGGAGAAGTGCCGCGGCTGGCGCATGTGCGTCAGCGGCTGCCCGTACAAGAAGGTCTACTTCAACTGGCAGACCGGCAAGGCCGAGAAGTGCACGCTCTGCTACCCGCGCATCGAGGCCGGGATGCCGACCGTCTGCTCGGAGACCTGCGTCGGCCGGATCCGCTACCTCGGCATCGTGCTGTACGACGCTGACCGGGTCGAAGCCGCCGCCTCGGTCTCCGACGAGCACGATCTGCTCGACGCACAGCTCGACGTCTTCCTCGATCCGAGCGACCCGGAGGTGCGGGCGCAGGCACGCCGTGACGGCATCCCCGAGGACTGGCTCGACGCGGCGGTGCGCTCGCCGGTCTGGAAGCTGGCGATGGACTGGAAGATCGCGCTTCCGCTGCATCCGGAGTACCGCACGCTGCCGATGGTCTGGTACATCCCGCCGCTGTCTCCGGTGATGTCGCTGGTCGAGGGTCCGGGGTCGGAGGCCGACCCGGACGACGTCTTCCCGGCGATCGACGAGTTGCGGATCCCGGTGCAGTACCTCGCCAACATGCTCTCGGCCGGCGACGAGGACGTCGTCCGCGGCGTTCTCAAGCGCCTTGCCGCGATGCGCACGCAGATGCGCGAGCAGACGCTCGGCCGTGAGCCCGACCCGGCGATCGCCGCGCGTGTCGGGATGACCACGACCGAGATCGAGGACATGTACCGCCTCTGCGCGATCGCCAAGTACGACGACCGCTACGTGATTCCGCCTGCCCATCGCGAGGTCGCCGACAACCTCACCGCGCGCCAGGGCGGCTGCGGGCTGGACTTCGCGGGCGGGCCCGGGTCGTGCGGTGCCGACGCCGACGAGACCGAAGGCGAGATCGACCTCGTCGCACTTGCCGAGCGCAGGCCGCGGGGCGTCCTGAGCATCACGAAGGTCGGGGGACGGAACGGGGGCGGACGAGATGCCGGCTGACGCGCGCGTGCTGGAACTCGCTTCGCTGCTGCTCGACTATCCCGACGCGGAGCTGTACGCGGCCACGCCGGAGCTGCGCACGGCGGCGCAGGCGATCCCCGGCACCGCCGGCAGAAGGCTGAAGGCATTCATCGAGCATCGCGAGCGCATCGGCGAGTACGGCGCGCAGGAGGAGTACGTCGCGACGTTCGACTTCCACAAGCGCGCTTCGCTGCACCTCTCCTACTTCCGCGACGGAGACCGTCGTCAGCGTGGCGCGACGCTTCTGGGCCTCAAGCGCCGCTACCGCGAGGCAGGGCTCGAGCTCCAGGGCGGCGAGCTCCCCGACTATCTGCCGGCGATCCTCGAGTTCGCTGCGCTCGCACCGCACGCAGACTCCGCAGCGGTGCTCACGAGGATGCGACCCGGCATCGAGCTGCTGCGTGCCTCGCTGCACGATCTCGACAGCCCCTACGCGGGTGTCGTGGATGCCGTCACGGCCGTGATGGCGCCGCTCAGCCCGGAGCAGCTCGCGGAGGCGCGGCGCATCGCCGCCGAAGGCCCGCCCGACGAGGAGGTGGGCCTGGAGCCCTTCGCTCCGCCTGAGGTGATGCCGCTTGCGGGAGCGCCGCGATGACCCCGCTCGCAGTCAGCCGCGGTGCGACGTTCCTGTGGGTCGTGCTGCCGTACCTGGCGATCGCCACGTTCGTGGTCGGTCACGTCTGGCGCTACCGCCGCGACCAGTTCACGTGGACGACGCGGTCGACGCAGCTGCTCGAAGCGCGCTGGCTGAAGATCGGCAGCCCGCTCTTCCACCTCGGCCTGCTCGCGGTGATCGGCGGTCACATCGTGGGCATCCTCGTGCCGAAGTCGCTGACCGAAGACCTCGGCATCTCGGAGGACGCCTACCACGTGATCGCCACGTCGAGCGGAACGCTCGCGGGCGTGGCCATGCTCGCAGGCCTCGCGATCATGATCGCCAGGCGGCTCGGCGATGCGCGTGTGAGAGCGACCACGCGCGGCTGGGACGTCACGGTCCTATCGCTGCTTGCGTTCATGGTCGCCACCGGGCATGTGGAACACCGTGGGCGAGAACCTGATCGAGGGCGGCTACGACTACCGCGAGACCGTGTCACCCTGGTTCCGGGGCCTGTTCCTGCTCGACCCGGACGCGTCGCTGATGACGGGGGGCGAGCTTCCGATCAGCTATCAGCTGCACGCAGTGGGCGGCTGGCTGCTGTTCATGGCATGGCCCTTCAGCCGACTCGTGCACGCGTGGAGCGTTCCGATCGGCTATCTGCGCCGCCGCCCGATCGTCTACCGGTCGCGCGCCCCGCGCAGCGTACGCGCCGGCGCCGGAGGCATCGATTCAGCATCGCCTGCCTCGGCCGAGCACGCCCGAGACAGGGACCTGATCCGCCGGTGAGCGCCACGGCCCCGCAGGCCGAGGTCTTGGAAGGCGCACGCGTGCAGCCGCCGAGGGCGCGCGCGACGCGCGACAAGACGACCGCTCATGAGGTCTCGGGCGACGCGATGCGCGTGCTGATCGTCGCGACCATCCTGTTCACGATCTTCTTCGCCGTCTGGCTGATGTTCGCGATCGTCGCGATCCCGATGCGCAAGGAGCTGGGGCTGAGCGAGTCGGAGTTCGCGCTGCTCATCGCGATCCCCGTGCTGACGGGCTCGACGCTGCGCGTGCCGCTCGGGATCATCACCGACAAGGTCGGCGGCCGCAACACGATGATCGCGCTGCTGCTGCTGACCGCGGTGCCGACCTGGCTCGTGAGCCGGGTGGAGACCTACGACGCGGCGCTCGTGCTGGCGCTCGGCGTGGGCATGGCCGGGACCTCGTTCGCCGTCGGCATCGCGTGGGTCTCGGCCTGGTTCCCTCCGCGACACCAGGGCTTCGCGCTCGGCATCTTCGGCGCCGGCAACGTCGGTGCATCGATCACCAAGCTGCTCGCGCCGACGCTCGTGACCGCTGTCGGCACGGCCGGCCTGCTCGGCGGCGTGATCGCCGGCGGTTGGCGGTTCGTGCCCGCGGTCTACGCGATCCTGCTCGTGCTCTGCGCTCGTGGTCCTGCCCTTCGTCGTCCCACGGCACGACAAGCGGCCTTCGAAGGGCCGCTCGCTCGTGGGACATGAGCAAGCCGCTGGCGTACATGCGGGTCTGGCGCTTCGGCTTCTACTACATCACCGTCTTCGGCGCCTACGTCGGGCTCGCGCTGTGGCTGCCGAAGTACTACGTGGACGTCTACGGGTTCAGCCTGCGTGACGCCGGCCTCCTGACGGCGCTCTTCATCTTCCCGGCGAGCCTTCTGCGCCCGGTCGGCGGCTGGCTGTCCGACCGCAGGGGCGCGCGCCAGATCACGGCGATCTCCTTCTCGATCATCGCGGCGACCTCGTTCGTGCTCAGCATGACCATGAGCGTGGTGCCGTTCACGCTGCTGATCATGGTGGTCGGCGTCGCGATGGGCATCGGCAAGGCGTCGGTCTACACGTACATCCCGCAGTACTTCCCGAAGGACGTGGGGGCGGTCGGCGGTCTCGTGGGCGCGGTCGGCGGACTGGGCGGTTTCGTGTTGCCGCTGCTCTTCGCCTGGGCCGACATCCAGACCGGTCGCCCTGAGAGCACGTTCTACGTCCTGGCCGGACTCGCCGTGCTCAGCATCTCGTTCCTTTCAATCGCGGTCGCGCACATCCACGCTGCCGCCCATCACGGAGAACTCTGAGTCCCATGAACGCATCGACAGCAGGCCCCGAGCAGGGGCGCTCGGCCACTTGGCTTCCCGAGTGGGAGCCGGAGAACGAGGAGTTCTGGAACTCACGCGGGAAGGCGATCGCACGGCGCACGCTGATAATCACGACCGCCAACCTGGTGCTGGCGTTCGTCGTGTGGTTCGTGGTCAGCGCGCTGATCGTGCGTCTCGAGAAGGCCGGCTTCGACCTCAGCAAGGGGCAGCTCTACTGGCTGGTCGCGATGCCCGGCCTCGCGGGCGGAACGTTCCGCCTCATGCACATGTTCCTCGTGCCCGTCTTCGGCACCCGGCACGTCGTCTCGATCTCGACTTCGCTGCTGTTGCTGCCGCTTGTCGGCTGGTACTTCGCCGTCCAGGATCCCGACACGCCCTACGGAGTGCTGCTCGCGCTCGCCTTCCTCGCGGGTCTCGGCGCCGGCAACTTCTCGTCCTTCATGCCGTCGACGAGCCTGTTCTACCCCAAGCGCGACCAGGGAACGGCGCTCGGCCGTGCAGGCGGGCATCGGCAACTTCGGTGTCAGCCTGGTGCAGTTCGTCACGCCCTGGGTGATCGGCTTCGCGATGGTCGGAAGCGCCCAGGTGAACGACAAGGGCAAGGAGATCTGGCTTCAGAACGCAGTCCTGATCTGGATGCCCGCGGTGGTGCTGCTGGCGATCCTCGCCGTGGGCGCGCCTGCGCAGCGTGCCCGTGCGGGCCAGCGTTCGCGACCAGATGAACATCTTCCGCGAGAAGCACACGTGGACGATGACCTCGCTGTACGTCATGACCTTCGGCTCGTTCGCCGGGCTTCGCTGCAGCGTTCCCGGTGCTGATCAAGAACCGGTTCGGGGACTTCGCCGACGCGCCCGATCCGCTGAGCTACGCGTTCATCGGGCCGCTCGTCGGCTCTTTGGCGCGGGTCCTCGCGGGTCCGGTCGCCGACAGGTTCGGCGGCGCGCGGGTGACACAGGTCGCCGCGGTCGGGCTGATCGCCTCTGCGCTGTCCACCTCGTTCTTCGTCACGGCCGACTCGCGCGACGACTTCACTCCGTTCGTCCTCAGCATGGTCGGGATCTTCTTCTTCGCCGGCATCGGCAACGCCTCGACCTTCAAGCAGATCCCGATGCTGTTCCCGCCGCTCAAGGCCGCGGGCGTGCATCGGCTGGACCGCGGCGATCGCCGCCTACGGCCCGTTCTTCGTCGGCCGTGCTGATCTCGCTCTCGACGTCCCAGACCGGCGACCCAGCCGCGTTCTTCTACGGGATCATGGTCTTCTACCTGTTCAACCTCGTCCTCAACTGGTGGTACTTCGCGCGAAGAGGCGCACCCGACCCGTGCTGAGCGACCGCGACCCACCGGCCGCGGTGTTGTTGGGTGCGCCGGCGAGCGCGACCGTGACGGCGAGTGACGCGCATTCGGGGCTTGTGTCTGATCCGTCGGGGTCGGTTGCGATCGACACGAGCACTGTGGGTCCGAAGACGGTGTCACGTTCGGTGACTGACAATGTCGGTCACAGCGCGTCGGCTTCGTGCACGACTCAGGTGCAGTACATGTTCGGTGGGCTTCAGCAGCCGGTGAATCCGGATGGGTCGAGCATCTTCAAGCTCAACTCGGCTGTTCCGCTGAAGTTCAGGCTGACGGGCTTCGGGGCGGCGCCGGTGTCGGGTGCGGTGGCGACGTTGTCGGTGGCGAAGCTCACCAATCAGGTCGAGGGGACGTTCATGGAGGCCGTCGCCACGGGCAACAGCAGTTCGGGCAACGTATTCTCGCAGACCGCGCCTGGTGAGTACCACTACAACCTGGACACCAAGTCGCTGTCGGTCGGTACGTGGTCGGTGAAGATCACGCTCGACGACGGCACCAGCCCCGCCGCCGGGAGTCTCGACCGCGCGACGATCTAGGCTCGGCGCCGATCGCCTGTGCACCCGGCCCATTCTCTCCTCGCCTCTCCGTGCGTCAGGCATGACCGCGTCCGATGCGCGTTGACCGTCGCGAGCTCGCGGCGATCTTCGCGGGCGGGTTCGCCGGCGCGGTCGCGCGGGCTGAGCTGAACGTCGCGCTGCCCCACACCCCCGGTTCGTGGCCGTGGGCGACCTTCGTCGTCAACGTCGCGGGCGCGCTGATGCTCGGCTACCTGGCGACGCGCATGCAGGAGCGGTTGCCGTCGTCGGCCCATCGGCGCCCGCTGCTGGAGACAGGGTTCTGCGGCGCGCTGACGACGTTCGCGGCGATGCAGCTCGAACTGCTGCTGATGCTGGACGATGGGCGCATCGGGCTCGCAGCCGCCTACGGTGGTCTCAGCGTGGTCGCCGGCTTCGTCGGGGTCGCGCTGGCGACCAATCTCGTGCGGCGCGTGAGGGTGACGTCGTGAGCGCGCTGGTGCTGCTCGGGGTCGGCCTGCTCGGCGGCGCCGGGGCGATGTCGCGGTTCCTGCTCGACGGGGCGGTGGCACGCCGCGCGAGCGACAGCTTCCCGCTCGGCACCTTCGTCGTGAACATCAGCGGGGCCCTTGCGCTGGGAATCGTCGCCGGCGCTGCGCTCACCGACGACGCAGACCGACTGCTCGCAACCGGGTTCATCGGGGCGTTCACCACTTTCAGCACGTGGGCGCTGGAGAGCCACCGTCTCGGGGAGGACGGGCGTCTCGCACTCGGCGCCCTCAACTTCGCCTTGAGCCTCGTCGCAGGGGTGCTCGCGGCCTGGCTGGGCAGGCACGTCGGAGCCGGTCTGTGAACGGCGACTGCCTCAAGCTCACGACCTATCACGGCGAGCGCGAGCGTGCCGCGGGCGGCTTTCTGGCCGACGCGCTCGTGGACGTCTACGCGCGTCACCGCCTGCGAACGAGTGTCGCGCTCCGCGGCAGCATCGGCTTCGGCCTGAAGCACACCCTCCACACCGACCGTGTGCTGACGCTGTCCGAGGACCTGCCGATGGTCTCGGTGGCGGTCGACGGCCGCGAGGCCGTCGAGGCGGCGCTCGCGGAGATCCGGCAGTGGAGCTTCGACGGCCTGGTGACGGTGGAGCGGGCGAGCATGCCGACGGCCTGGGCCGAGCCGCCCGATCTGCCGAACGAGCCCGGTGCGGCGATGAAGCTGACCGCGTTCGTCGGGCGCGGCGAGCGAATCGGCGCACGGCCGGCGCACGAGGCGATCGTCGAGATCCTTCACCGCCGCGGCGTCGCGGGTGCGACCGTTCTGCTCGGGGTCGACGGCACCGTCGGCGGCGTGCGCAGGCGAGGGCGCTTCTTCGCCGCCAACGCGGCGGTGCCGCTGATGATCGTCGCGGTCGGCTCAGGCGATCAGCTCGCCGCGGCGCTCGCCGATCTGACCGCGCTCGAGGACCGTCCGATCGTCACGCTGGAGCGCGTCCGGGTCTGTAAGCGCGACGGCGCCCTGATCCGCGGACCGCACGAGGTGCCGCAGCGCGACGACTCCGGCCCGTCCGTTTGGCAGAAGCTGATCGTCCACGCGCCTGAGCAGGCGCGCCATCAGGGGCGCCCGCTCGCAGAGCAGGTCGTACGGCGTCTTCGCGAGGCGGGCGCCGCCGGTGCGACGACGCTGCGCGGCGTCTGGGGCTACAGCGGTGACGATCGGCCGCACGGCGATTCGTTCTGGCAGCTTCAGCGACGCGTACCCACGGTCACGGTGGTCGTGGACACGCCGCAGCGCGTCCGCGACTGGTTCGCGATCATCGACGAGCTGACCGCGGAGGCCGGTCTCGTCACGAGCGAGATCGTGCCCGCGCTGCACTTGAAGAGCGCGCGCCTGAGCCGCGGCGCGCTGAGGCCGGACGATCTGCATCCGCGCCGCTGAGAGCCCGCTCAGAACAGGCGAGGGGCCGGCGCAGCGCGCCGGCCCCTCTGCGTCTCTTGTCGCCACGGCCCTCGGACCGGGACGGCAGCGGCACCTGATGATGCCGCGAGAAATCTGGGATGAGTCGGAGTGTCAGGCCCTGCTGTCCGGTGGACTGAGCTCACTCATGAGGTGTCCTTTCGGTGCGCGGTCGTCGGTCCGACCGCTGACGGCGAGACTACCAGCGCCGCGGCTACGTGCACAGGCCTTGTGCGAACCGCGAAAGCGCTCCCGGGTCACGCATCGCAGCGCCGTGCCCGAAGCAGCACAGCGCAGGTTCCAGAGCGGCCAGGCGCCGGATCGACTCGCGGTTGCGAGCGGGGTCCGGCGTGAAGATCGCGAGCGGCTCGCGCAGGCCCTTGCGGCCAGTGCGCGGATCGACGTTGTTGAGCACGTCGCCGAGGATCAGCACGCGGTCGCTCTCACGCCAGAACGCGACGTGGCCGGGCGAATGTCCGGGCACCTCGAGCACGGTGAAGCCGGCGACCTCGTCGCCCTCGTCCAGGCGCCGGGCGACCGGATGCGGCGGGCCGGTCCAGAAGCGCTGCTGAAGGCGGTTGACGAGCGACGGGTCCTGAAGCTCGGCGAGCCCGCCGGGCGTCTCCATCGCGTCCGCATCGCCCGCACCGCACAGCAGCGGGATTCCCAGCTCCGTGCAGACTGCGTGGCTCGCGCCCTGGTGGTCCGGGTGGGCGTGTGTCAGCGCGTGCGCCGTGACCGAGTGGCCAGCGATCTGCCGCAGGATCCGGCGCCGCGCGTGACGCGTTCCCGCGTCGATCAGCACGTCGCCCGCAAGGTAGACGTTGACCGCGTCGCGGGGGCGACCGGCGAGCTGGAGCAGTCCGGGTGCGAGTTCTCTCATCGGGCCTCGGCGGGGCACCCTGTCACAGACGACGGGAGCGGCGCGGCTTGTGCGACGCTCGCAGCGATGCCGTCCGCCCGCGCCGCGTTTCTTCCCGAGGGTCCGTTCGAGCTGCGAGCGCCCGCCGACATCGAGCAGCCGCTGCTGCGGCTCGTCGCGCAGCGCGCGCTTGAGGGCGGGCGAACGCGACGACGGACTGAAGCTGGCGCTGGGCATCGAGGGCGGAGGGCTGGCGACCTCGATGTGCGCCGGGATGGCGTGGGGGCTGCAGCAGCTTGGAGCGATCGCGTCGTTCGACGCTGATCTACGGCGTCTCGTCCGGCGGCCTGATCGCGGCCTACGCTGCGGCGGGACGGATGGATCAGGCGATCGAGCTGCTCCCGAAGACCTGCACGCGCGACTTCGTCGACCTGCGGCGTGTTCTGACCGGGCGGCCGGTGCTCTCGCTCGACCACCTGTTCCGGCTCGTGCGCGCACACCCGCTCGGCGACGGCCTGATCGGTGGACGCCCGGACCTGCGGATCATCGTCGCGGGCGTCGACGACGGCCGGCGTCGCACGCTGCGCGGCTTCGCCGACATGGACGAACTGCTGCTCGCGCTGCGCGCGGGCTGCGCGATACCGGTGATCTCGCGTGAGACGGTTGAGCTGGAGGGAGACCGGCTCGCCGATGGTGGCCTGATCGAGTCCGTGCCGGTCGGGACGCCGCTCGCCGAGGGCGCGACGCACGTCCTGGCTCTGCGCTCGCGCGACGCGTCGTACCGCAAGGGCCGGCGCGGGCGCCTGTACGGAACCGCCGAGGACCTCGTCATCAGCCGGCTCCCCGGGAAGGTGCCCGAGATGATCCGCGAGCGCCCCGCCCGCTATGACGCCGACGCCGACGACCTCGCCGCCGCGCAGGCCGGGGCGGGCCCGCTCGCGGGGAGAGTGCATCAGCTGAGCCCTGCGACGGGGACGCCGCTCGTCGGCCGTCTCGAGATCGACGCCGCCAAGGTCCGCGACGCGATCAGGGCCGGCGCGGCCGTCGTGCTCGACGCGCTCGCGCGCCGGTTCTAACGCTCGTCGACGGCGATCTGGAGCCGGTCTCCGACACGCAGCGAGCGCCGGCCGGCGAGCATCTCGAGCAGTTCGGCGCCGACGACGTCCCGTCGCCAGCCGCGGAGCGTGCGCACGTCGGCCTCGTCGAGCCCGAGCCGCACCGCCGACACGATTCGCTGAAGGTCCGCTCGCGCGGCCAGCAGCTCGTAGGCAAGCCCGGACTCGACCGCGCGCGCGCGGACCAGTGCCTCGGCCAGCACGATCAGCGCGGCGTCGCGGGGGTCCGCAGGCGGCGGGCGCTCGCTCTCGACCGGGATCGGCGGCAGCTCGCGACCGCGCACGACCTCGTCGATGATCGCCTTCCCGCGCCGCCTCACGGTGCCCTCGTGCAGCCCGCGGATCTGGCGCAGCCGGTCGAGGTCGGCGGGGCGGCGCTTGGCGATCTCCACCAGCGCAGCGTCGGACAGCACGGTCTGCACGGGCCTGTCCTCCTGCTGGGCGCAGTCCTCGCGCCACTGCGTCAGCGCGTAGGCGACGGCGCGCAGTGCGGGATCCAGCGAGTTGATCCGCGGGAGCCGGTCGAAGACCGTCGCGGTCGTGCGGTCGTCGCTGACCGCCTCGAGCGCGCGGCACTCCTCGTAGGCCCAGTCCAGGCGCCCCTTCTCCTGCAGCCGGCGCTTGAGCTCGGCAGCCGCCTCCAGCAGATGCAGCACGTCCTCGCGTGCGTAGGAGACCTGCTCGTCGCTCAGCGGCCGCGTGTCCCAGCGCGTGAAGCTCGCGCTCTTCTGCAGCCGCACGCTCAGCAGCTCGTTGAGCAGGCCCTCGTAGGCGACCTGGGCGCGCAGACCCGCGAAACCCGCGGCCACCTGCGTGTCGAACACGTTCCGCAGCTCGACCCCCCAGGCGCGCCGCAGGATCGCGACGTCCTGTCGTCCCGCGTGGAAGACGATCTCGACGTCGGCGTCCGCGAGCACGGCGGCGAGCGGAGCCGGGTCGAGCGCCCCGTCGAGCGGGTCGAACACCTCGACCCACTGCTCGCCGTCGGTACCGGTGACCGCAACCTGTACAAGGCAGAGCAGCGGCCGGTAGCGACCCTCGCCGACGAACTCGGTGTCGATCGCGAGCGTCCCGGTCTCGCGTGCGCGGTCTGCGACGGCAGCGACGACTGACGGGGCCGTCAACGGTCTCGCTCGCCTGCTCGCGGGTCTCATCGCGGGATGACCCTACGAGGTCCGGCGGTCCGGCGGTGGGCCGGATCGATCCTCGCCGTCGCTCGGCCAGCGGCCCGTCCTGTCGAACTCCTCCCGCGCCTGCTGCTCGCGCAGCCGATCGCGGTCGCCACGCTGGCCGAGTCGGAACAGGATGTTCAGCAGCCACACGGAGAGGCCTGCGCTCACGAGCAGCGCGCCGCCCTCCCAGGCGGCGTCGGTGCCGACGGTCACTGCCAGCACGACCCCGGACAGCACGATCAGCGCCGGCAGCCAGTGGCGGACCAGGAGCATCGGCTGCGCGAATCGCCGGCGCCGGCTCACGTCGGCACCTCTGACGCTGTGAGCGCCTCACGAAAGCGCTCGACCAGCAGCCGCCGGCGGGGGCGCTCGCCCGGCTGTGCGAGCCCGAGCTGCGCTGCGAGCAGGGCGCGAACCTGGGTCGGCGGTTCGCCCAGGCTCGGCGCGATCGGCGAGCGTGACGGCGCCGTGGCGCTTGGCCAGCCGCGATCCGTCGGGCCCGAGCAGCAGGGGGACGTGCGCGTAACCGGGCGTGTCCAGGCCCAGGCGCCGCTGAAGCCAGACCTGTCGCGGCGCCGAGTCGAGCAGATCGTCCCCGCGGACGACCTCGCCGATCGCCCTGCTCGTGATCGTCGACGACGACCGCGAGGTTGTAGGCGAACGCGCCGTCACCGCGGCGAACCACGAAATCGTCGACCACGCCCTCGACCGTGCCTCGCAGGCGATCGTCGACCGTGACGCGCGCGTCGCGGGCGCGCACGCGCAGCGCGGGCGGGCGGCCGGATTCTGCGCGCCGCGCTCGCTCGGCGCCCGTCAGCTCGCGGCAGGTGCCCGGGTAGGGGCTGTGTTCGCTCTCGCCGTGCGGGGCGGACGACGCCTCGCGGATCTCGGCGCGCGTGCACCAGCACTCATAGACGAGTCCCTGGCGTTGAAGCTCCGTGAGCGCAGCGTCGTAGAGCGCCCGGCGCTCGGACTGGCGCTCGGCCGGCCCGTCCCAGTCGATTCCGATCGCTTCGAGGTCGGCGAGCTGTTCGGCGACGAATCGCTCCCTGACCCGGCCCGCGTCGAGATCCTCGACTCGAACCCGGAAGAGCGCGCCGCGACTGCGCGCGAACAACCACGCGAGCAGCGCCGTCCGCAGGTTGCCGAGGTGCAGCGCGCCGGTGGGGCTCGGGGCGAAGCGCCCGTCGGCGCTGCGCGGCGGCGGGCCGGCGAGACGCAATAGCTCGCGCACGCCGGCGACGCTATCAACGCAGCCCGGGCGCGAGGCCCGCCGGCGAGGCTCTATGGTGCCGCCGCGATGGCCGATCAAACACCGTCCGACGACGACCAGCCAGGCGCCGACGCGCCGGTCCCATGCGGGCCATGTCGGGGGCGTGGCAAGGTGATCTCCGGTTCGGGCGGGACTCCGCACGAAGTCCCGTGCCCCTGGTGTGACGGTGGGGGCATGACGATTCAGGGGCACGACGCCCAGGCTGCCCGGCGCGGGGCGGAGGACCCGGTGACGGGCACCTGAGCCGCCGCTGCGGCTACTTGCCGTCTGCGCTGACCTCAAGGCGCCCGGCGCGGTCGCCGGACAGCTCCAGCATCACGTCGAAGTCTCCCTCCGCCAGCGCCTGGAAGCGAACCGTCCCGGGTATGTCGGGGCCGACCGGCGTCTGGACTCCCAGTTCCACGATCTTGGCGACGTCCGGGGCCGCGCTCGTCACGCGCAGCTCGATCTCGTCGCCGAGCCGAGCACGTACGACGCGGTCGGCCGGCAGCGTGGCCTTGATCAGATCGGCCTCGGCGCCGCCCGTGCCGGTCGGCGTGGACGCGGGGGCGGGAGCCGCCGTCGTCGTCTGCGTCCGCGCCTGGTCGCGATCACGGCGCGCTGCTCCCACCGCGCCGACCGCGAGGATGAATCCGGCGATCAGCACGAGGATCAGGTTGCGGGCACGCACGCGGGGAGGATTCTTGCGCAGTTGCGTAGGTCAGTCGTCCAGCCTCGTGCGATCGCGGTCTGATCGGCGTCTCCTGCGGCCGACGAACCCGGATGCCCGCGCGTCGCAGGGACCTTCGCTGCGAGGACGGCTTCTCGCTGGTCGAGATGCTGGTCGTCGCTGTCATCATCGCGATCCTGGCCGCGATCGCGCTGCCGAACTTCCTGTCCGAGCAGAAGAAGGGTCACGACGCCGACGCCAAGACCTCGGCGCGCGAACTGGTCAGCCACGTGGAGGCCTGCTTCGTCGAGCAGAGCTCCTACCTCGACTGCGACTCACCCGGTGAGCTTGCGACGATTCTCAACCTGGCCTACGGCAGCAGCGCCGGCGAGGTCGAGATCGTCGGAGCGGGCGACGACAGCTTCACGATCATCGCGCACTCGCGCACGGGAGCTGATTTCCGGATCGTCAAGACGGCGGGCGCTTCGCCGACGCGCACCTGCAGCCCGAGAGATGGCGGCTGCAACGGCGACGGAACCTGGTGACCGGGCGAGTCAGCGGATTGAAAGATCCGGTGCAGACCCTAGGACAACGGTCCACAGGGGTTGAGCCGGGCGGGGGCTGGGCCGATAGGCCATCTGTCAAGACGGCCAGTCCTTCGGACGCCAAAGGCACACTGCCCGCGAGGGTGGGTCGCAAAGCCACGGGCCTCGGATTCATCGAGGTAGCCGGGTTGCCGGTCGGAGGCAGAAGAGGTGCTGGCGATTAGATCAAACGGATCCTAGGAGGATTCACATGCTGCGCAACCTGCGCAAGGACGAAGAGGGCTTTCACGCTTATCGAGCTCCTCGTAGTCATTCTGATCATCGGCATCCTCGCCGCGATCGCACTGCCGACCTTCCTCGGTCAGCAGAAGAAGGGTCAGGACGCATCGGCCAAGTCCGACGCGCGTAACCTCGTCTCGCACGTCGAGTCGTGTTTCGCCGACTCGCAGGACTACACCGCATGCGACACCGCTGCCGAGCTGGGCACCACGGGCCTGGACATCGGCGCCGGCGCGGGCCAGGTCGAGGTCACCGCTTCGGCCGTCGGCACGTTCACGGTCACCGGTCACTCGCGTTCGACCAACACGTTCAACATCATTCGCGGAGCGGGCGGCGGTTACACCCGCACCTGCACCGTCGCCGCTGACGGCGGCTGCAAGGCCGGCGGCACCTGGTAGTTCGCTCCGTCACACCGAAGTAAGTCGTCTTGAGAGGCGGGCCCCCGGGCCCGCCTCTCTCGCTTTTCCCACCGCTCGTCGCCGGCGGCGTCGGACACCGGTCCAGGCGGATTCAGCGAGATCGCCGCGCGCCGATAGCCCCCCTGAGATCAACAGATCCAGGAGGATCACATGCTGCGCAACCTGCGCAAGGACGAAGAGGGATTCACCCTCATCGAGCTGCTCGTAGTCATTCTGATCATCGGCATCCTCGCCGCGATCGCACTGCCGACCTTCCTCGGTCAGCAGAAGAAGGGTCAGGACGCATCGGCCAAGTCCGACGCGCGTAACCTCGTCTCGCACGTCGAGTCGTGTTTCGCCGACACGCAGGACTACACCGCATGCGACACCGCTGCCGAGCTGGGCACCACAGGCCTGGACATCGGCGCCGGCGCCGGGCAGGCCGAGGTCACCGCTTCGACCGTGACGACGTTCACCGCGACCGGCCACTCACGCTCGACGAACACGTTCAACATCTCGCGCGGCGCGGGCGGCGGCTACACCCGCACCTGCACCGTCGCCGCTGACGGCGGCTGCAAGGCCGGCGGCACCTGGTAGCTCGCTTCGCCACACGGAAGTGCAATGCGTCCTGCGAGGCGGGCCGCCGGGCCCGCCTCGCTCGCTTCCCGGCGGCGTCCGCCCGCTGATCTAGCCTGCGCGCCCTGTGCAGCCCGCCTACGTCGCACTCGCCTTCATCGCCGGCCTGGCGATCGGCTCGTTCCTGAACGTCGTCGCCTACCGGCTGCCGCGCAAGGAGTCCCTGCTTCACCCGGGCTCGCACTGCCCGAACTGCCAGGCGCCGGTCAAGAACCGCGACAACGTGCCGGTGCTCGGCTGGCTGCTGCTGCGCGGGCGCTGCCGCGCGTGCGGACAGCCGTTCTCGCTGCGCTACCCGGCCGTCGAACTCCTGACGGCGGTGCTGTTCGCGCTTGTGGTCGCGACTCAGGACGACGCGCTCAGGATCACGCTCGGCCTGCTGCTGGTGACCGCGCTGATCCCGATCGCGCTCATCGACCTCGACGTCAGGCTCATACCGAACGTCATCACGCTGCCGGCGTCGGTCGCTGCGATCGTCGCAGCGCTCGCCCTGGACATCGACTTCGTCCCGGAGCAGCTGATCGCCGCGGCCGCCGCCTTCGCGTTCTTCTTCCTGGCGGCGTGGCTCTACCCACGCGGTATGGGCATGGGCGACGTGAAGCTCGCCGGGATGCTCGGCCTCTACCTCGGGCGTGCGGTCGCCCCGGCGATATTCCTGGCCCTCGTCCTCGGGGTCGTAGCCGGCCTGATCGTGATCGCCCGTGTCGGCCAGAAGGCCGGCCGCAAGACGGCGGTCCCGTTCGGCCCGTTCCTCGCCATCGGCGGGATCGTCGGGTTCTTCGTCGGGGATGACGTGATGGACGAGTACCTCGACCGCTTCTGAGTCTGCGTCGCAGATCCCGCCGTGACTGACGGCGCCCGCAGGGTTGTTCAGCCTTTGCACGTGGTTTGCGGCCTTCGTTCCCTGCTTTGTGAGCGCCTGGACGAAAAGCGGACGGGGGATTTCAAGGGTTCAGCCATGGGCCGCGGGCGCCGATGGGGGGACGGGGCGGATCCTCGCCTCAAGACCCCGAGCAATCCCCGAGCCCTCCATCACATGGCAAAGCGACAGAAGCCGATCGTCGGCCTCGACATCGATCCCGTCGGCATCCACGCCGCCCAGGTCAGCACCTCGGGCGCGGGCATCGCCGTCGAGCGCGCGGCAGTGGTGCCGCTCGAACCGGGCGTCGTACGCGACGGCGAGATCCAGGACGTCGAGGCGCTGACCGCGGCGCTGAAGACGCTCTACAGGGACAACAAGGGACTTGACCGGCGCGTGCGCGTCGGTGTCGCGAACCAGAAGGTCGCCGTTCGCACGGTCGACCTCCCGCCGATCGAGAGCCGCAAGGAACTCGACGCCGCAGTGCGCTTCCAGGCGCAGGACGTCATCCCGATGCCGCTCGACCAGGCCGTGCTCGACTGGCAGCCGATGGAGCTCGTCGACACGCCCGACGGCCCGCGCCAGCGCATCCTGCTCGTGGCAGCACGCCGCGACATGGTCGAACGCGTCGTCGCCGCCGTCCGCGGCGCCGGGCTGAGGCTCGACGGCATCGACCTCGGCGCGTTCGCGATGGTTCGCGCGCTGCATGCCGGCTCGGACGAGCCCGAGACCGTTCTCTACGCAGGTGTCAGCGGGCTCACGAACCTTGCGGTCGCGCGCGGCGACCAGCCGCTCTTCGCGCGCGCCTCCGGGGGCGGCCTCGAAGCTCTGGCGATCGAGTTCGCCGAGCGCCGGGGTCTCACGCTCGAGCACGCGCGCGGCTGGCTTCAGCACGTCGGACTGAACGTCCCCGTCGAGTCGGTCGAGGGTGATGCCGAGATCATCGCCGAGGCCCGCCGGGTACTCGAGGACGGCGCGCGCAAGATCGGCGCCGAGATCCGCCAGACGCTCGACTTCCATCACATGCAGGTCGACGGCGCGCCCGTGGCGCGCGTCGTCCTGACCGGTGAGGCCGTCGGCGTGCACGGATTCGCAGACGCGCTCAGCGCCGAGCTCGGCCTGCCCGTCAGCGAAGGTCGCGTCGCCGCCGAGCCGGAATCCTTCACACCCGGTCGTCTGACCGTCGCAGCGGGGCTTGCCGCCGGCGGGGAGCCGTCGGTCAATGTCCTTCCCCCCGAGGAGCGGCGCGCCGCCGGCACGGCAGGCCGCAGCGACGGCGCGGTCTACGCGGTGCTGGGTGTCCTGGCGCTCGCGCTGGTCCTCGTCACCGCCGCGGTTCTCTCGAAGAACGGCGTGACGGACAAGGAATCAGACCTTGCCGTAGTCACCGCCAATGCCGCGAGCGCCGAACAGGCCGCCTCGGCTCTCTCCGCCTACACCGAATTCGCGGCGCTTCGCGTCAAGCGCGATGAGACAGTGAAGCTGATCGCCGACAGCCGCTTCGACTGGGCCCACGCTCTTTCCGAGGTCGCGCGCACGATTCCCAAGAACGTGTGGCTGACCACACTCACCGGGTCGGTCTCCTCGGCATCCGCCGGCGGCAGCTCGGGCCTGCGCAGCTCGCTGCCGCAGCCCGCCGTCGAGATCGTCGGCTGCACCACCAGTCAGGGCGCAGTAGCCCGCATGATGTCCGACGTCCGCCGCATCGACGGAGTCGAGCACGTAAGCCTCGAGGCGTCGGAGAAGTCCGACGACGCCGGCGGTGGCGACGGCGGCAGCGCCGGTGGCGCCGGTGGCGAAGGCGGCAGCTCGTCGGATTGCCGCAACGGCAAGGACTGGGTTGCCAAGTTCCAGATGACTGCATGGTTCGTCGCGCCGCCCGCGCTCGCTACCGTCGTCGCGCCGCCCCCGGCCGGCGACGCGAAGTCAGGCACGCCTGAGGCCTCCGGCGTCGCCGGCGACGCGAGCCAGGCTCCCGAATCCTCAAGCGGCCAGGCTCCCGCGCCGGCTTCCCCCTCGACCCCGGCCGGAGGTGAATCGTGACGCGCCGTGATCGCACCGTCCTGCTCGTCGTCGTGACGGCAGCCCTGATCGGGGCCTTCTGGTTCCTCGTCATGTCTCCCACGCGCAAGGACGCGAGCGCCCTCGACAAGAAGATCGCCGCACAGCAGCAGCGGCTGACCGCGGCCGAGACCCAGGTCAGCGCCGCTCAGACGGCCAAGCGCGGCTACGAGTCGGACTACGCCGCCGTCGCCGAACTCGGCCAGGCGGTCCCGGCCGACGACGATGTCGCGTCGATGATCTACCAGCTCGACAGGGCGGCGCGTGGTGCGCGGATCGACTTTCGCTCGTTCAAGCTGACCGCGTCCGGCCCGGCGAGCGCTGCCCCCGCGGAGCCCGCCACGGACGCCGGTGGCGCGCAGACGATCGGCCAGCTGCCGCCCGGCGCGGCCGTCGGAGCCGCCGGGTTCCCGACGATGCCGTTCACCTTCAACTTCGACGGCAGCTACTTCCGGATGCAGAAGTTCCTCGACTCGCGTGGCCCGGCTGACACGCGTCCGCGACGGCGGCATCGACGTGAACGGCCGCCTGCTGACCGATCGACCGGATCGAGATCAGCGCCTCGCGCAAGGGATTCCCGAAGGTGAGGGCCGAGATCTCGGCGACCGCCTTCGTCGTGCCCAAGCACGAGGGCGCGACCGGCGGAGCGACCGTCGAGGGACCGTCCGCGAGCGCCGCATCGGGCGAGAAGTCCGATGACAAGGGTGCCCCGACCGCCTCGGCTTCTGCCGGCCTGACAACCGGAGGCTCGCGATGACCTTCCTGCGAAACATCGGCGCCGACCTGGTGGAGAAGCGCCTGTGGCCGGTGGCCCTCGCGCTGATCGTCGGGCTGGTCGCCGTGCCCACGTTGGTCGCCAAGTCCTCCGGCGACAAGCCGGTGCCCCAGACCGCGGCGATTGCGGCCGGCGAGGCGGCGAAGGCCGACGCCGTGGTTGCGCTCGACACGAAGCCGGTGGGCCGCCGCAAGCGCGGTGGCCGCGTCAAGAACCCCTTCAAGCAGCTCTACGTGCCCAAGGTGAAGACCGAGACGGCGGTCACGGCCACGAGCTCCTCGTCCGAGCCCTCCAAGGACACCTCCGGTGGCGGAGGCGGCGGCAGCACGGCTCCCGCGCCCAACGTCACCCCGGCACCGCAGCCCAAGTCCAAGTCCAAGTCCAAGCCCAAGTCGAAGTCGAAGCCCTCACTGGCCGTCTACAAGGTCAAGCTGCGCTTCGGTCAGGCCGGCGCGATGCGCACGATCAGCGACGTTCCGCGCCTCACGCCCCTGCCCTCCGCCGATGACCCGTTCTTCGTCTTCCTGGGTGTCAAGGCGGATGGCAAGACGCTGGTCTTCCTCGTCAGCTCGGATGCGAAGGCGACCGGTGACGGCAAGTGCAAGCCCAGCGGCGCCAACTGCGAGACGATCGAGATGCAGGCCGGTGACACCGAGTACTTCGATGTGACGTCCGACGCCGGCGTCGAGCAGTACCAGATGGACATCGTCTCGATCAGCAAGTCGAAGGCATCGTCAGCAAAGGTCGCACGCAAGGCCCGCGCACGCCGCTCGAAGGCCGGTGCTGCACTGCTGAGAGCCGCACGCAAGGATGCTCAGGCTCCCGAGATGCTCGGCATCTACCGCTGGAACTCGGCCCGCGGCGTACTCGAGGTCGTGCCGCGCAAGAAGCGCAAGGCCAAGGTCGCCGTCGGCGCTCTTGCGGGCACCTCGTCCGTGCGCTGATCACGGCGACTCATCCTTCCGCGCCCGAACGCCGGCGAGAACATCGCCGGCGTTCGTGCGAGCCGCCTGGAGGTGGCGCCCGCGCGCACTCGAATAACCTGAGCCGCCGCACATGGCGCTCAAGCTCATCACCGCGGGCGAGTCCCACGGCCCCGGCCTGACCTGCATCGTCGAGGGTCTGCCGGCCGGACTCGGACTCGATCCGGTCGCGATCGACCGTGACATGGCGCGCCGCCAGCTGGGACACGGGCGCGGCGGGCGCATGAAGATCGAGACGGACCGCGCGTACGTGACGGCCGGCGTCCGTCACGGGCACACGCTGGGCGGGCCGATCGCCCTCCAGGTGGCCAACCGCGACTACACGAACTGGGATGAGCGCATGAGTCCCTGGCCTGTCGAGGCCGACGTACCGGAGGTGCACCTGCCGCGTCCTGGTCACGCGGATCTGGTCGGGGCCTGGAAGTACGGCCACAGCGACGTGCGCAACGTCCTCGAGCGGGCCAGCGCTCGTGAGACGGCGGCGCGCGTCGCAGGAGGGGCCGTGTGCCGCGCCTTCCTGGAAGCCGTCGGCGTGAATGTCCGCTCTCACGTCGTGCAGATCGGAACCGTCGCGGCTCCGCAGCGCACCGCTCCGCTCGCGGTCGGCGACTTCGTCGGCGTCGATGACAACCCGGTGCGCTGCCTGGACGCGGAATCGAGCCGTGCGATGGTCGAGCACATCAACGTCCAGCGCAAGGCCAACGAGTCGATCGGCGGGGTGTTCGAGGTCGTCGCCTTCGGCGTGGTTCCCGGCCTCGGCTCGCACGTCTCCTGGGAGACGCGGCTCGACGGCCGCATCGCCGGAGCGATCTGCTCGATTCAGGCGGTGAAGGGTGCGACGCTCGGAGAGGCGTTCGACATCGCGGCCAGGCCGGGCTCCGAGGCCCACGACGAGATCTTCTTCGACGAGGCCCGCGGCTACTACCGCGAGACCAACCGCGCCGGTGGCCTGGAGGGTGGAATGACCACCGGTGAGCCGCTGATCGTGCGCGGTGCGATGAAACCGCTGCCGACGCTGACCCAGCCGCTGCGTTCGGTCGACATCTCAACGCGCGAGCCCGCCCAGGCGCTGCGCGAGCGCACGGACTCGAGCACGGTTCCGGCCGCCGGCGTGGTCGCCGAGGCGATGATCGCCTTCGTGCTCGCCGATGCGTACCGCGAGAAGTTCGGCGGCGACCACATCGAGGACGTGCGCGACGCGGTCACGCGTTACGCCGAGCGCATCGGGTGGAAGCCCCGCTGACCCGCACGCTGGCATTCGCCGGCTTCATGGGCGCCGGCAAGTCGACGCTCGCCCGTGACGCCGCGCGCCTGCTCGGCGTGCCGCTGAAGGACAGTGACGCGATCGTCGAGGCACAACTCGGCGAACCGATCGCCTCGTTCTGGGCGCGCGAGGGCGAGGCGGCGTTCCGCGCTCGTGAGGAGCAGGCGGTCATCGAGGCGCTCGACGGTCCGCCCGGGGTACTGGCACTCGGCGGCGGCGCGCTCGGCTCCGAGCGCGTGCGGAGCGCCCTGCGCGCACATGTCGTGGTGCTCGTGGAGGTCGCTCGTGAGACCGCGTGGTTGCGCGCATCCGGTCGCGGAAGGCCGCTCGCGGACGACAGGGCGAGCTTCGAGGCGCTGTACGACGAGCGCATGCCCGCCTACCGGGCCGCCGCGAACGCGACGCTGCCGTCCTCGGAACTGCCGGTGCTGCGGCGCGCGCTGCCGAGCCTGCGCGCGCTGGCCGGCGACGGTCTCGAGGGACTGACGATGCTGTGGGCGACGAGCGCATCCGGCGACTACCCGGTCTGGGTCGGCGAAGGAGCGATCGGCGCCGCGCCCTGGCCGCTGCCCGCCTCGTCGCGGCGGCTGGCGGTGAGCGACGCGAACGTCGCCGACCTCCATGCCGGGCGCGTCCCGGACCTCGCTGCGCTGATCGAGGTGCCGGCCGGGGAGACGCACAAGACGCTCGCGACCGCGGAGCGCGTGTGGCACGCGCTGGTGGAGCAGGGTGCGACGCGGTCCGATCACGTGGTCGCCGTCGGCGGCGGCGTGGTCGGCGACCTTGCGGGCTTCTGCGCGGCGACGTACCAGCGCGGCATCCCGCACGTGCAGGTGCCGACGACGCTCGTGGCGCAGGTCGACTCGGCCTACGGGGGCAAGACCGGCGTCGACCTGCCCGAGGCCAAGAACTACGTCGGCGCCTACCACCAGCCCGCGGCCGTGATCGTCGACCCCGGGGTGCTGGCGACGCTGCCGGCCGCCGAGTTCGCCGCCGGCTACGCGGAGGTGCTGAAGACGGCGCTGATCGCCGGTGGTCTGCTGTGGGAGACGCTGGTCGGCGGCGGTGCCGTCGACGAGCGGGTGATCATCGAGTGCGCGCGCACCAAGCTCGGCGTCGTCGCCGCCGACGAGCGTGACGGCGGCAGGCGTCAGGTGCTGAACCTCGGCCATACCGTCGGGCATGCGATCGAGACGGTGACCGGCTACTCGCGCCTGCGTCACGGCGAGGCGGTCGGGCTGGGACTGCTCGCCGCCCTGCGGCTCTCGGGCGCGGACGACCTGCGCGAGCAGGTCGCCGGGCTGCTCGCCGGAGCCGGCCTGCCGGTGTCGATCGACGGGCTGGACGCAGACGATGTCGTGGCCGCGACGCGCCTCGACAAGAAGCGCACGGGAGACGAGGTGCCGTTCGTGGTCTGCCGGGCTCCGGGCGACGTTCGTCACGGCGAGCGGGTCGCCCGGAATGCGATCCGTGACGCCGTTGCCGAGCTGATCGGGCCTGACGGCCCGGCCGACTGACCTGAGAGGATCGACGTCGTGCTCGCCCGCAACCGCATCGAGGTCCTCCACGGCGTGAACCTGGACCAGCTCGGGCGCCGCGACGCGGCGCACTACGGCGACGTGACGCTCGACCGGCTCGAGCAGCAGGTATCCGAGTGGGCGCACGAGCTCGGCCTCGAGGCGCGTTTCTTCCAGACCAACTTCGAGGGCGAGTTCGTCGAGCACCTTCACAAGCTCAACGGCCTCACCGATGGGCTGGTTCTCAACCCCGGGGCGTGGACCCACTACTCATGGGCGATCCGCGACGCGCTCGAGATCAGCGCCCTGCCCTCGGTAGAGGTGCATCTGAGCGACGTGCAGCAGCGCGAGGAGTTCCGGCGCGTGTCGGTGATCGGTGATCTCTGCCTGACGACCGTGAGCGGGCAGGGTCCGCAGGGCTACCGCACCGCACTCGAGCGGCTGCGGTCCGAGCTGGACGTGCCGTGATCGCGCGCGCCGAGCGACTGGCCGACGCTGCGCGCGAACGCGACCTCGACCTGCTGCTCGTCTCGAACCTCGCCAACGTTCGCTGGCTGACCGGGTTCACGGGGTCCAATGCGCTCGCGGTGCTCAGCTGCGCGGGACCGGGGCCGGGGCTGTTCCTGACCGACTTCCGCTACGCGGCGCAGGTGGCGGACCAGGTCGCCGGCGACTGGCGCGTGCTTCAGGCGTCCCAGGAGCTGCTCGGGCGCGGACTCGCCGAGCATTTCGGGGCCGCATGGACGACGGAGGCTCCCGCGCGCGTGGGCTTCGACGACGACGCAGTGACGGTCAGGGGCCTGGAGAGAGTGTGCGACGCGCTCGGCGAGCGGGCGGAACTGATCGCGGCCGGCGGCCTCGTCGAGCGGCTTCGCGAGGTCAAGGACGACGGCGAGGTCGCGCGTATCCGCGAGGCTGCCCGGCTTGCCGACAGTGCGCTGCTGGACGTCCTGGGTCGCGGGCTCGCGGGCCGCGCCGAGGCTGCCGTGGCTCTCGACCTGGAGATGACGATGCGCGGTCTCGGCGCCCAGCAGCTGAGCTTCCCGCCGATCGTCGCGGGCGGCCCGCACGGGGCGCTGCCGCACGCCGACGCACGGGACGTGCCGATCGAGCCGGGCAGGCTGGTGACGATCGACTGGGGCTGCAGGCTCGACGGCTACTGCTCGGACTGCACGCGGACCTTCGCCGTCGGCGGCGGGGTGGCCGACGAGGCACGGGCCGTGTACGACGTGGTCCTGCGCGCGCAGGACGCCGCTCTGGCGGCGGTCGCGCCGGGCGCCGGAGGGCGCGCGGTCGATGCCGTCGCACGCGACCTGATCGACGAGGCCGGGTACGGCGAGGGCTTCGGCCACGGGCTCGGCCATGGCGTCGGGCTCGAGGTCCACGAAGGCCCGCGCCTGACGCGTACGAGCGACTCGACGCTCGCCCCGGGCATGGTCGTGACCGTTGAGCCGGGCGTCTACCTGCCCGGGCACTTCGGCGTGCGGATCGAGGATCTCGTCGTCGTGACGGACAGCGGCAGCGAAGTCCTGAACACGCTGCCCAAGGCCTACCAGGTCGTCGAGTGAGCGTGAGCGCCGAGGTCGTCGTCGACGCTCGCTTCCGCGGTCCGCCGTCGTCCGCGAACGGCGGCTACGTCTGCGGCATCCTCGCCGGACGGCTGCCGCCCGGCGCAGTGACGGTGACGCTGCGCAGGCCGATCCCGCTCGACAGGACGCTGCGCGTGCAGGCCGCGGAGGGGGACGGTCTCGCGCTGGTCGATCCGCAGGCGGACGACGCGCCCGTCGGGGGGCAGGTTCTGGTGGTCGCGAAGCCTGCGGCCGACGTCGACCTGGGCGCGGTACCGCCGGTCAGCCGCGAGCGCGCGCGGACGGCGCGGCCTGACGAGGCGCTGCTCGTCAGGCATCCCTTTCCCGGCTGCTTCGGCTGCGGCACCGAGCGCGAGCAGTCCGAGGCGGTCGCTCTGCACGTGGGCCCGCTCGGTGGCGGGGTCTGGGCGACGTCCTGGACGCCGGGTACGGGCCTGCCGCACGAGCGGAACGGCGACCTCACCAGTGAGGTCGTGTGGACCGCGCTCGACTGCCCGAGCAGCTTCGCCGCGGTCCCGGCGGGCTCCGAGCCGCACGTGCTCGGGCGCCTGGAGGGCAGCGTCGCGGCGCCGGTGCGCGTCGGCGAGGAAGTCATCGTCCTCTCCTGGGCACTCGGTCACGAGGGCCGCAAGCGCTGGGGCGCGACGGCGATCGTCGGCACCGGCGGGGACCTGCGCGCGCTCGCGCGCGCAACTTGGGTCGCGCTGGCCTGAGGCCGAGTGCGGCGACCGGTGCCGTCGCAGGGGCCCCTCGTCGCCGGTTGTGGCTCTCAGTTCGTGCCCGGAACGGCCTGCTCGACGAAGCGCGCGCGGAGCTCGGTCTTCTTCCACTTGCCGGTCGCCGTGCGCGGGATCGCGTCGACGACCTCGAAGCGCTCCGGCAACTGCCAGCGTGCGAATTCCGACGAGAGGTGGTCGCGGAGTTCCTGCTCGGTCGCGCTCTCGCCCGCGGCGAAGGCGACCACGCCGAGCGGGCGCTCTCCCCAGCGCTCGTCGGGGATGGCGATGACCGCCGCCTCCGCGACCGCAGGATGGGCCATCAGGAGGTTCTCGAGGTCGACCGAGCTGATCCACTCGCCGCCGGACTTGACGAGGTCCTTCGAGCGGTCGCAGATCCGGATGCAGCCGCGCGCGTCGATCGTCACGACATCGCCCGTCTGGAACCAGCCGTCGGACGTGAACTTGTCCGCGCCGTCGCCGCCGTGGTAGCCGGCCGCCACCCACGGGCCGCGAACCTCCAGTTCGCCCATCGCCGAGTCGTCCCACGCGATCAGTTCGCCGTCGTCGTTGCGCACGCGCGTCTCGACGAGCGGAACCGCGATGCCCTGCCGTGCGCGGTATGCGATCTGCTCCTCGACGGGACGGTCCTCCATGTCGGCGGGAAGGCGGCTGACCGTGCCGAGCGGGCTCATCTCGGTCATGCCCCAGGCCTGCAGGATGCTCAGGCCGTGCGCCGCGAACCCGCTGATCATGCTCGGGGGCACCGCCGCGCCACCGACCACCAGCGTGTGAAGGCGGGAAAGGTCCCAGCGCTGCGGCTCTGCGTCGAGCGCGCCGAGCATCCCCATCCAGACCGTCGGGACGCCGGCGGTCATCGTCACGCGCTCATCGGCCAGCAGGTCCAGCACGCTTTCGGCGTCGAGGTGTGGACCGGGGAACGCGATTGCGGCTCCGGCGAGCGCCGCGGCGTAGGGCAGGCCCCACGCGTTGGCGTGGAACATCGGGACGACCGGAAGGATCGTGTCGCTCCTTGACACGGCGAGCGAGTCCGGGAGCGCGGCGCCGATCGCGTGCAGCAGCGCCGCGCGATGCGAGTAGACGACGCCCTTCGGGCGTCCGGTCGTGCCTGACGTGTAGCACGTCGCGGCGGCCTGCCGCTCGTCCAGCTCGGGCCACTCGATCGGCTCGTGGCCGTCGACGAGCGACTCGAACTCGATCGTTCCGTCGGGTGCCGGAGCCGCGTGCGAGACGACCACGACGTGGTCGACGCTCTCGACCCCCTTGAAGGCGTCGAGCAGCGGCAGCAGCGTCTCGTCCACGACGATCACGCGATCAGCCGCGTGGCCGGCGATGTACGCCAGCTCGTCAGGGTGAAGGCGCGGGTTGAGCGTGTGCAGGACGGCACCCATGCAGGGGACCGCGAAGTACAGCTCGAGATGCTCGGACTGGTTCCAGAGCAGCGTCGCGACGCGATCGCCGGGCTCGACGCCGAGATCGCGAAGGCCGCCGGCGAGGCAGCGGGCGCGGCCCAGGACGGTGCCGTAGCTGGTGCGCTCGACGCGCCTGTCCGGACGGCGGGTCACGATCTCGCGCTCAGGATGGAAGCGCTCGGCGCGTTCGGCGATCGTCGTCAGCGTGAGCGGATAGTCATCCATCGAGCAATGCTCCTCAGTCGTGGGGCCGGGGACCTGCCGGTTCGGCACCGGTCAACGGGCATTCTCGCCGAACGGCAGGAACCGTGGCCATGCAGCCCACACGGCAGGCCTGACGCTACGCTGGCCGGAGCGCATGATCAGCACAAACCAGCTCAAGAACGGCAACCACATCGAGGTCGATGGGGTCATCTTCAAGGTGATGGAGTTTCAGCACGTCAAGCCCGGCAAGGGCGGGGCCTTCGTGCGGACGAAGCTGCGCCGCGCGTCCGACGGAAACGTGATCGACAGGACGTTCCGCGCGGGTGAGAAGTTCCGCGCCGTACGGACCGAGGGCCGCAAGATGACGTTCCTCTACGCGGACGGCACCGACGCGCACTTCATGGACGCCGAGTCGTTCGATCAGATCGCGATCCCCCAGCCGAACGTCGCCGACGAGCTGCGCTGGACGAAGCCCAACGACGAGGTCGACATGCTGTTCATCGACGACCAGCCGTCGGGTCTCCAGCTGCCGTCGTCGGTCGAGCTCGAGGTCGCCGAGACCGACCCAGGACTGCGCGGCGACACCGTGTCCGGCGGCGGAAACAAGCCGGCGACGCTCGAGACCGGCGCGACGATCCAGGTTCCGCTGTTCGTGAACGTCGGTGACCGCGTCAAGGTGCAGACCGAGACCGGCGCCTACATGTCGCGCGCCTGACGCCGCGTGTCCCGTCGCTCCGAGCAGCGCCGCGCCGCCGCTTTCGCGCTGTACCAGAGCGAGGTCACGGGACGTGAGCTGGGCGATGTCCTCGGTCGCGACGCGTCGATGTTCACGCGTTCGCTGGCGCACGCCGCCGAGGACCGGCAGGCGGAGCTCGACGAGATCCTCGGGCGGCACGCGCGCGGCTGGACGGTGGCGCGGATCGCTCCGCTGGAGCGGGCGATCATGCGCGTCGCGCTGATCGAGATGCTGCATCCCGACGTCGCTCCCTCGGACACGCCGATTCCGCCCGAGGGTGCCATCGACGAGGCCGTCGAGACGACCAAGGAGTTCTGCGGCGCGGACGCTCCCGGCTTCGTCAACGGCATCCTCGCAGCCGCTCTGCGCGAGATGCAGGAGAATCCGTCCTCGTGATGACCGAGATCGACATGCGGACCCTCGATCAGCTCGTACTGCGCCTGGAAGGCGCTGCGCAGCAGCTGCGCAGCGGCGATCTCTCGCCCGACGCCGCTGCGGGTCTCGTCGAGGACTGCGCGGTGCTCGCCGGAGAGGCGTCGGCCGAGCTCGAGCGCCTCGCCCGCGCCAGCGCGGCCGAGCCGCCGCCCGGGCAGGACAGCCTTCTGTGACGCGGTGAGATACCCCGACGAGCTGCGGGAGCAGGTCGAGTCCTACCTCGAGAGCCTGCGCTTCTCGCCCGACCGGCCGACCGCCGGCCTCGAGGAGGCGATGCGCTACTCGCTGCTGGCCGGGGGCAAGCGGATCCGGCCCGTGCTGGCGCTGGCGACGGCGCGCTCGCTCGGGCGTGACGCTCGGAGCGTCCTGCCGCTTGCGGCGGCCATCGAGTTGATCCACACCTACTCGCTGATCCACGACGATCTGCCCGCCATGGACGACGACGCGATGCGCCGCGGCCGCGCCACCTGCCATGTGCGGTTCGGCGAGGACGTCGCAATCCTCGCGGGCGACGGCCTGTATGCCGAGGCGTTCCGGCTGTTGCTCGTCGCGCAGCGCAGCGACCCCGGCAACCTGCTTCGAGCGGCATCTGAACTCGCCGCTGCGACCGGGGTCGGCGGGATGGTCGGCGGGCAGTACGTCGACGTCCGGGAGACAGCAGAGGAAGGTGCCACAGGCCTGCGCCGACTTCACGAGCTGAAGACCGGCCGCCTGATCGGCGCCAGCGTCGAATGCGTCTGCCTGCTCGAGGGGCTTGATGGCGACAGGCTCGAGCGCTACCGCGCGTTCGCGCGCGAGCTGGGCCTGCTCTTCCAGATCGTCGACGACATCCTGGACGTGACCGGTACCGACGCCGACCTGGGCAAGCCCTCGGGCAGCGATCAGCGTCACGGCAAGCGGACGTACGTGACCGAGCACGGCCTGGCCGGAGCGCGCGACCTGGCGCTAGCCTCCCAGCACAAGGCGCGTGAGTCGCTTGCGCTCGCCGCGCCCGGCGGTGCTCGTGAGCTGGAGCAGATCGCCGACTTCATCGCCGAGCGCAAGAACTGAAACCGCAGGCACCAGCAGCGCGTAATACACCACCGATGAGCCGCCTTCTCGATCGCATCGACGCCCCGCAGGATCTCCACTCCCTGACGAGGAGGAGCTCCAGCAGGTCGCGCAGGAGGTGCGCGAGCACATCATCGACACCGTCGGTGAGATCGGCGGGCACTTCGGCGCGAACCTCGGCACCTGCGAGCTTGCGGTCGCGCTGCACTCGCTGCTGGACTCCCCGCGCGACAAGATCCTCTGGGACGTCGGCCATCAGGCCTATCCGCACAAGGTGCTGACAGGGCGCCGCGACGAGCTCTCGACGATCCGCAAGTACGAGGGGCTCGCGCCGTTCTGCAGCGTCGAGGAGAGCCCGCACGACATCATGGGCGCCGGGCACGCGTCGACTTCGATCGGCTACGGGGTCGGGCTCAAGGAGGGCATGAGGCTGACCGGCACGCCGGACGCGGGCAGGGTCTGCGCGGTCATCGGAGACGGCGCGATGACGGGCGGCGTCGCCTTCGAGGCGATCCATCAGGCGGGCGGGCTCGGCACGCCGCTCGTGGTCGTGCTCAACGACAACGGGATGTCGATAGCGCCGAACGTCGGTGCACTGTCGCGCTACTTCAACCGCGTGCGGCTCAATCCGCGCTTCTGGCACGCCCGCGAAGGCGTCGAGGGCCGTCTCACGCAGCTTCCCGCGGGCATCGGCGCGCGCTTCGAGAAGCTCGGCCCTCAGCTCAAGGAGTCGATCAAGGCGTTCTGGGCGCCGGGGCTCTTCTGGGAGGAGCTCGACTGGGCCTACATGGGCGTCATCGACGGGCACGACGTCCCGGCTCTGCGCCGCGCCCTGGCCGCCGCCTTCGCGGCGCAGACGGCCCGTCGTCGTGCACATCGCGACGGTCAAGGGAAAGGGCTTCGCCCCGGCCGAGGACGGGGGCCTGGAGGGCATGGAGAAGTGGCATGCCGCCAAGCCCCGGTCGATCGCCGACGGCGCACCGGTGGCGAGCAAGCCGGTCGCGACGTCGCCTCCGCCGGCGCCCGGACCGCCGACCTACACCGCGGTGTTCGGCAACGCGCTCGTCGACGAGGTCCGCCGCGACCGGCGCGTCGTGGGCATCACGGCGGCGATGAACTCCGGCACCGGCCTGAACATCCTCCAGGACGCCGAGCCGGATCACTACTTCGACGTCGGGATCGCCGAGCAGCAGGCGGTGCTGTTCGCAGCCGGGCTTGCGATCGAGGGCGCCAAGCCCGTCTGCGCGATCTACTCGACCTTCCTTCAGCGGGCGTTCGACCAGATCGTCCACGACGTCGCGCTCCAGCGCCTGAACGTCGTCTTCGCGATGGATCGTGCGGGCCTCGTCGGTGATGACGGCCCGACGCATCACGGCGCGTTCGACATCGCCTACATGCGCTGCCTTCCCAACATGACGCTGATGGCGCCGCGCGACGAGGGGATGCTCGTCCGCATGCTGCGCACCTCCCTGCTGATGGACGGGCCGGTCGCGCTGCGCTATCCGCGCGGCGAGGGCGTCGGCGTCGCGTTGCCCGAGGAGCCACGGGCGATCGAGGTCGGCACCGGCGAGATCCTGCGCGAAGGGCAGCGCGTGGCGCTGCTCGGCTACGGGAGCGGCGTGCAGAAGGCGATCGACGCTGCGGGCCTGCTCGCTGAACAGGGGATCGAAGCGACCGTCGCCGACGCGCGCTTCGCCAAGCCGCTCGACGGCGCGCTGCTGGCCCAGCTCTGTGCCGAGCACGAACTGCTCGTGACGATCGAGGAAGGCGTGCTCCAGGGCGGCTTCGGGTCGGCGGTCTGGGAGCACCTCAACGACGCCGGGATCCATCTCCCGCGCATCGTGCGCGTGGGGCTGCCCGACCGCTACGTGACGCACGGCGAGCCCGCGCTGCTGCACGCCGAGGTCGGGTTCAGCGGGTCGGCCATCTCGCAGCGCGTATGCCGGGCGCTCGGCGTCGGCGACGAGGTCGCCGCCGAAGCGTGAGCGCGATAGCTCCCGCGATCCAGGCGATCATCGACGAGGACCGGCTCGCAGGTGCTGACAGCGGGCGGCCGTCGCTCGAGGAGATAAGGGCCGCCTACCTGCGGACCGCGGAGCAGCTCGGCGGGCCGGTCGAAGCCGGTGACGGGCGTGGAGGACGTCATGATCCCGCGGTCCGAGGGTGGAGCGGTCCCGGCGCGTGTCTACCGTGCAGCCGAGCCGTTCGGGGCGAACGGCGCTCTCGTCTGGTTCCACGGAGGCGGCTGGGTCGCGGGGAATCTCGACGGATTCGATCGCGTCGCGCGCCGGCTCGCCAACGCCTGCGGCATGACCTGCGTCAGCGTCGACTACAGGCTGGCGCCTGAGCATCCCTTCCCGGCGGCGGTCGAGGACGCCGACGCCGCGGTGGCGTGGGCGACCGGCGAAGGAGCGCGGCTGCTCGGCACCGACCCGCTGCGCGTCGTCGTGGGCGGTGACAGCGCCGGCGGTCACCTGGCTGCGCTCGCGGTGCAGCGGGCGCGCGATGGCGTTCGCGGCCAGCTCTTCGTATACCCGGCGCTCGACCCGGCGACCGACAGCGACGCCTACCGCAGATATGCGGAGGGCCCGATGCTCACCGCCCGCGACATGCGCGCGTGCTGGGACGCATACCTGGGCGATGGCGGTGACGCTGCCGGCGCCCGCGTGCTGGAAGGCGGCCTCACCGGCCTGCCGCCGGCCTGGCTGGTCATCGCCGAGCACGACCCGCTCCGCGACGACGGCCTCAACTACGCCGCGGCGCTGCGCTCAGCGGGCGTTCCGGCGGAGACGGTCGTCTACGACGACATGACGCACGGCTTCCTGCGCTGGGGCGGGATCGTCGAGCGTGCCGATCAGGCGATCACCTGGCTCGCCGCCGCGGCGCGGGCTTCGCTCTCCTGAGAAGGAAACGGCCCACCTGGGGAGACGGGCCGTTTCTGGGAGGAGAGATTCAGGTCCAGCGCTTGATCTTGGAAGATCTTGGTCACGTGCGGGATATGAGGCAACGCGACGCGACATATGGTGCGACAGACAGGCCTTCTCGACTGTGACGTCGATCACATTCTGCCGGCGTGCGCTCGTGCGCGAAGAATCGCTTCGGGGCGGGTGTTTGCCGCTACCGTTGCGCCGACCATGGGCAAGGTCCGGCTTGACACCCTGCTTGCAGATCGCGGCCTGTTCGCCTCCAGGGCGCGCGCCGCGGCGTCGGTGATGGCCGGCGAGGTCCGGCTCGGTGAGCATGGCGAGCGCGCGGCGAAGCCCGGCCAGCTCGTCGCCGCCGACGTGGCGCTGCTCGTCGACGAGCGCCCGCGCTACGTCTCGCGCGGTGGCATCAAGCTCAAGAACGCGATCGACGCCCTCGGCGTCGACGTCGCTGCGCGGCGTTGCCTTGACGTCGGCGCCTCGACCGGGGGCTTCACCGACTGCCTGCTGCAGTGCGGGGCCGCGCACGTCGTCACGCTCGACGTGGCCTACGGCGAGCTGGACTGGTCGCTGCGCGGGGACGAGCGCGTCACCGTGATCGAGCGGGTCAACGCGCGCTCGATCGTTCCCGCCGACCTGCCGTACGCGCCGGACCTGATCGTGGTGGACGTCTCATTCATCTCGCTGACGAAGGTCCTGCCGGCGGTACTCGCCTGTGGTGACGCCCGCTACGACGCGCTCGCCATGGTCAAGCCGCAGTTCGAGGCCGGCCGTGACCGCGTCGGCAAGGGCGGTGTCGTCCGTGACCCCGCGGTGAGGGCCGACGTGCTCGCCGACGTGGCGAGGTTCGCGGCAGACGCCTGCGACGCATCGGTGATGGGCTTCGCCGCGTCGGGGCTGCCAGGGCCGAAGGGCAACCTCGAGACCTTCGTCCATCTCGCCGAGCCCGGGCGGCCCGGCGCGCTCACCGATCCCGTTTCGGCGGCACGTCAGGCGCAGGCATGAATCCCGGCAGGGCGGTGACCGTCTTCTCCCACGCGCGACCGGCGGAGACGGCCGAGGCGATGACGGAGCTCGTGAAGCTCGCCGCCGCCGACGGCATCGTGGTCCGGCTGGACCCCGAGGAGACGCGCAAGCATCCCGAGGTGGCCGCGCTCGACGGGGTCGTGGCCGACGCGGACATCGCGACCGACGTCGACATCGCGATCGCGCTCGGCGGCGACGGGACGATCCTGCGGGCGCTCCGGCGCTACTCGCATACGAGCGTTCCCGTCTTCGGGGTCAACTTCGGCGAGATCGGCTTCCTGGCGACCGTTGAGCGTGACGAGGCGCGCGCGGCTTTCGTTCACGCGCTCGCGGGGGAGTTCGAGACGCTGACGCTGCCGGCGATCGCGATCGACCACGGCGGGGCGGCGATCTGGGCGATCAATGACGTCGCGATCCACCGCCGCGCCGGAGAGCGCGTGGCCGAGCTCGCCTACGCGCATCGGCGGCGAGGAGGTCGGGCGCGTGCGCTGCGACGGGCTCGTCGTCGCAACGCCCGCCGGGTCGACCGGCTACAACCTCGCCAACGGCGGGCCGGTGCTCGCATGGGGAGTCGAGGGTTACGTCGTCTCCTTCATCGCGCCGCATTCGCTGACCGCGCGAGCGCTCGTCGTCGCGCCCGACGACCTGCTCACCGTCCACAACCGCTCGGCGAGCGCTGTCGACGTGTCGATCGACGGGCGGCCGTCCGGCGAGATCGGGCCGGGGGAGACGGTGACGGTCGGCTTCCTGCGCGAGGCCGCGGACCTCGCGCTCTTACCCGGCGCGACGTTCTACCGGCGCCTGCGCGAGACCTTCGGCAGGCTCTCCTCGTCGTAGTGGCGGCTCCTGGGACGCGGCGGACGGCGATACTGCGGGTCGTGCCTCCTCCGGGCGATCTCCGCGGTGCCCGAGTGCGCCGAGCCGCGCTCGCCGTCGCAGGCTGCGCAATGCTGGCGGCGACGGTCGCCCCCAGCGCCGACGCGTACCGCCTCGGCGGTAAACGCTGGCCGGGCCGTACCGCCAAGATCACCTACTGGAACGGCACTCCGTATCGCGCCGAGCTTGCGGCTGCCGTCCGCGCCTGGAACACGAGCGGCGCGCGCGTGCGATTCGTCGCCACCTCGCGCAAGCGCGCGAAGCTGCGGATCACGAGCTATGGGCCGCCCGAGGGCGACCGCTACTTCGGCGCGTCGGGGGAGGCGAGCGTCGGCCACCGGCGCCGTGCCGTCATCAAGCTGAGTCGCAAGGGCCGTGGGGCCGCGATCAGGGGGGTCATCGCGCACGAGCTCGGGCACGTGCTGGGACTGAACCACGAGACCCGCCGCTGCGCGGTCATGAACTCCGTGCCGTGGACGCGCTGCGGGAGCGTTCAGCCCTGCGCGATCCTTCAGCAGGACGACCTGCGCGGAGCCGTGAAGCGCTACAGCGGCCGAGCCCGCAAGAGCCGTGCGGAGCTCTGTCCGCCGGCCGCCCTCGCGCCCAGGATCGACCTCGTGCCGGGCAGCTACCGCGCTCAGGTGCGGTTCCGGATGCCTGACGCGCTCAGCGTGGCCGGCTACGCGGTGAGCGTCGGCGTGGGCTCGTGTCCGCCGGGGGACTTCACGAGCGCACCGTCATTCGAGGCCGCTCCCGGGCAGGACGTGACCGTCGACGTGACCGCGATCAAGGATCCGCACGCTGCCGCCGGACGGACGCTCTGCGCTCGCATCTGGACACTCGGCGAAGGCGGTCGCGCGAGCTCTGACGCCGTGACCGCCGAGGCCGTCTACAGGATCGACGTCGTGCCGGCCCCCGCACGGTTCACGGTGACCGCGAACATCGCCGGGATCCTCGTCGACTGGGCTGCGGTCCCCCACCAGCAGGCGCGCCACTATGAGATCGCGTACCTCGCCGGCGAGACGTGCCCGGCGTCTCCGGAGGCGGCGCCCCCAGCCCAGAGACGGACCGTCCCGGTGCCCGCCACGACGATCGGCCTCGACGTGGCGCCGGGCAGATACTGCGTTGCGATCTGGACGCGTGACAGCTACGGCAGGCTCAGCGATGGCACCGCGACGGCGGTGGTCGACTCGTTCGCACGCCCGGGGGACATCATCTTCACGAACCCGCGCACTGGCTAGGCGGCGGCTTCGAGCCGCTCCAGCGGCGACGGCTCGCCACGAGCGGTCCGTCGTGCGTTGGCGATCCATTCCGCCGCGATGACCGCCACCAGCACGGTGACGACGAGCGCGGAGACCAGAAGCGCCGAGGCGTCCCCGGCGACCAGTGCCACGGCGACACATCCCGCGGCCCCGCCCAGGCGCTTCCAGCTGATCGACCCCGCCATCCGCAGCCGGAACAGCGCGTGCGCGACGAGGTAGATCGCGGGGCCGGCGACAACGGCGGCCAGCTCGGGCCCGGGAAGCTGGTCCGTCGGATGGGCGATCACCAGTTCGTCTCCGACGGCCGCGACCACGATGCCCGCGACCATGAGTGCGTGCAGGTACGTGTACCCGTCGCGAGCCAGTCGCGTGCTGTCCGCAGCCAATTCGAGACGGCGCCGGGCGATCACGGCGACGAAATCGAAATACAGCCACCACATCGCCGCCGTCGCCAGGAACGCGATCGCAAAAGCAGTCAGACGAGCGAGATCGAGGTCGAGCTGTGAGGTTGTGGCACCCGTGACGACGACCGACTCGCCGAGGGCGATGATGATGAAGAGCTGGAAGCGCTCGGCGAAGTGCGCGGTCTCCACCTGCCATGCCTGCGTTCCCAGCCGGCCACGTCCCGGAACCCAATACGTGAATGCCGGACCGCTGTAGTCGACCGTGAGGGCGATCAGCCAGAGAAGTGTGCGCGTCGTCCCGTCGGCGAGCCCGCCTGCGATCCAGAAGACGCCTGCGGCGACGAGCCAGGCGAGCACCTGCTGAGCTCGCGCGCGTTCCGCGCTTCCCGGCCCGCATGCCACGTACGCGAGAAAGGCGTGGCGAAGGACCTGAAGTGCGACGTAGGAGCCCGCAAATAGCATCGCCCTGTCGCCGAACGCCTGCGGGATGGCGACGGCCATGAGCAGGCTCAGCAGCATCACGAGGACGAGCATCAGCCGCACCGGCACGGCATCGGGGTCGAGCTCGTTGGTCGCCCACGTCGTGTAGTTCCATGCCCACCAGATGACCAGCAGCACCAGGACCGACTGCGCTGCGCCCTCCCACGTCAGGTGTTCAAGCAGCAGCAGCGAGACCTGCGTGATGGCGAAGACGAATACCAGGTCGTAGAACAGCTCCAGGGTTGTGGCGTGCTCCTCCTCGCCGGGTGCTCGGCGTCGCAGGTAACGACTCATCGCGACGCCAGCATAGGTCCGGCCCGGGTGCTCTCGCAGAGGCGGTCCGTCGGGCGCCGCTGGTAAACCGCTCGGGTGCTCCACGAGCTCCGCGTCGAGAACCTGCTGCTGATCGAGCGCGCCGAGTTGCGGCTTGCGCCGGGCCTGAACGTCATCACCGGCGAGACGGGCGCGGGCAAGACCGTGCTCGCACAGGCGCTCGATCTGCTGTTCGGCGGGCGCCCGCGCGCCGGCGCGGTGCGGCCGGGCGCCTCGGAGGCATACGTCGAGGGGGTCTTCGACCTGCCGGCGTCGCTTCGTGAGGAACTCGGCGAAAGGGTGGCCGCCGACGCCGAGGAGCTGGTGCTCGCCAGGCGCGTGAGCGCGGAGGGCCGCACCCGCGCATATGTCAACGGCCGCTCCGCGAACGTCGCGGACCTGCGGGATGCGGCCGAGGTGCTGCTGTCGTTCTACGGCCAGCACGAGCATCGCAGGCTCGTGCTGGCATCTGCACAGCTCGACCTGCTGGACGCGTTCACGGGTGCCGAGCAGCGCGAGCGCAGGGTCGCTTGCGCGGCAGCCCACGCGCGCGCGCGCGCCGCGGAGGGCGGGCTGGCGCAGCTGCGCGACGTCGCGGCGGCCCGCGATCGTGAGCTCGACCTGCTGGCGTACGAGCTGCAGGAGATCGACGAGGTGGCGCCTGATGAGGCCGAGGAGCGCGAGCTGCTGGTCACCCGGGATCGGCTGCGCCACCTCGACGGCCTCAGGGCGGCTGCGTTGGCGGCGTCTGAGGCGATGGCGCCGGAGGAGGGCGCAGGGGTCGCCACGCTGCTCGCGGGCGCCGCCGGTGCGCTGGAGTCCGTCGAGGGTGTGGACGGCGTGCTGGATCCGCTGGTGGAGCGCTGGCGCTCGCTCAGCTACGAGGCCGGTGATCTTGCGGCGGAGCTGCGCGGCTACGCCGACGCGCTGGACGACGAGCCGGGGGGGCTCGACGCCGCGGAGGCGCGGCTCGCCCAGCTGGATCGTCTCAAGCGCAAACACGGCGGCTCGATCGCGGGCGTGCTCGCACACGCGGAGCGCTGCCGAGCGCGGCACGCTGAGCTCAGCGATGTCGAGGCCTCGCTCGCCCGGCTGCATGCCGAGCACGATCAGGCGATCGCCGCTCGCGACGCCCTGGTCGAGAGCCTGCGCAATGCGCGTGCGGAGGCCGCGCCGCGGCTCGCGGCCGCCGTCGGCGACGCGCTCGGCGAGCTGGCGATGGAGGGCGCGAAGTTCGACGTGACGCTCGCGCCCCGCGAGCCCGGGCCGGCGGGTGGCGATGTCGTCGAGCTGATGCTCGCGCCGAACAGCGGCGTGGCTGCGGCGCCGCTGCGTGACGCGGCGTCGGGTGGGGAGCTGTCGCGGGTGATGCTGGCGCTGCTCGGCGTGGCGAACGATGGCTCCGCCGCGACGCTGGTGTTCGACGAGATCGACGCGGGAATCGGCGGTAAGACCGCGCGCGCGGTCGGCGAGCGCCTGCGCGAGCTGGCCGAAGGGCGTCAGATCCTCTGCATCACGCACCTGCCTCAGGTGGCGTCGCTGGCCGCTCGTCACTTCTCGATCGAGAAGGACCCGCATGCCGACCCGGCGCTGACCACCGTCTCCCAGCTCGCAGAGCCGCAGGTCGTGGGCGAGCTGGTGCGCATGCTCGGGGCCGACGCGGACGACGGCGCGGCGCGCAGCCACGCGCGCGAGCTTCGCCGGGCGGCATAGCGCGGCGCCCGTAGACTCGGAGGCCGATGGAATCGGCAACCACCGAGCACCAGCCGCAGGTTGCGGGCCCGGTCCGCCTCGGGCGCAAGACGAAGCTGCTGGTCAAGAGGCTGCGCCCGGGCGAGGTCGCCGTCATCGATCACCGCAACCTCGATCGCGTGTCAGCGGAAGACCTGATCACAGCGGGTGTGGCGGCGGTCCTGAACTGCCGCCCGTCCTCGACCGGGGACTACCCGAACATGGGCCCCGTCCTGCTGGTGCAGGCGGGGATCCCGCTCGTCGACCTGCCCGACGACCTTCTCTTTCGCACCGTCCGCGACGGCGACCCGGTGGAGCTCCACGGCGGTGAGGTCTGGGTCCGCGGAGAGCCGCTGATCCGCGGTGACTGGCAGGACCCCGGCGAGGTGCTCGCGGCGACCGAGCGGCGCCGCCGCGACATCGGCGGGGCGCTCGAGGCGTTCGCACGCAACACCGTCGAGCACATGGTCGAGGAGCAGGACCTGCTCGCCGGGAAGATCGATCTCCCGCGCTTCAACACGGACTTTCGCGATCGCCCGGCGCTGATCGTCGTGCGCGGGGTCAACCATCAGGCGGACCTTCAGGCACTGAGGCCGTTCATCCGCGATCTGCGTCCGGCGCTGATCGGTGTCGACGGCGGCGCGAACGCGATCATCGAGGCGGGCCTCAAGCCCCACATGATCGTCGGCGACATGGATTCCGCTTCGGAGAGCACGCTTCGCTGCGGGGCCGAGCTGGTGGTGCACGCCTACGCGGACGGCCGCGCGCCGGGCCGCGAGCACCTCGAGGAGCTGGAGCTGCCGCACAAGGTCCTGCCGGCACCGGGCACGAGCCAGGACATCGCGATGCTGATCGCCTACGAGAAGGGCGCGTCGCTGATCGTCTCGGTCGGGTCGCAGTTCAACCTCGTCGAGTTCCTCGACAAGAACCGCCGCGGGATGTCGTCTACGTTCCTGACGCGTCTTCGCCTGGGGGAGAAGATCGTCGACGCGAAGGGTGTCAGCCGGCTCTACCGTCCGGTGCCCGGCGCGGCGCCGGTGCTGCTCGTGCTCGGAGTCGGCATCGTGGCGCTCGTCGCGGTCGTGCTCGTCACACCCGGGCTTCGTGACGTCGCCGACCTGCTCTGGCTGAAGCTGAAGCTGCTTCTGGGCCTGTAGCTTCCGGCGCCGGTGTTCGACTTCCGCTACCACGCGATCTCTCTTGTCGCGGTACTCGTCGCGCTCGTCGTCGGCGTCCTTCTCGGCGTGGCGATCGGCGACGCGGGGCTCGTCTCGTCAGCGGAGCAGAACCTGCGCGCCGACCTGCGCGAGGACGTCTCGCAGGCCGAGGACAAGGCGAGCGACCTGGAGTCACGGCTCGCAGCCGAGCGCAAGCGCGCCGGCCAGTACGCCGACGCCTCGTATCCGCTGCTCGTCGGCGACCGGCTGGAAGGGCAGCGGATCGGCCTGCTGTTCCTCGGCCCGCCATCCCGCAGCACGCGCGACGCTGTCGCGGGCGCTTTGGAGGACACGGGCGCCAGGCTCACGGGAACGCTGGGCCTGCGCGAGCCTCCCGACCTTGAGGCGCTGGCTGACAACGCCGGCGACACGCGCTACGCGGCGCTGGCCGACGAGCCGGATCTGCTCGATGAGTTCGGACGCCGGATCGGGATCCAGTTGGTCCAGGGCGGGAAGCTCCTGCGAGCCGAGTCCCGCGCGCTGTTCTCGACGCGGGCCGGATCGCTCGGCCCATTCGACGCGGTTGTCGTGGCGCGTCGGCCGCCGACCGGCATGTCCGACGAACAGCGCAAGCAGACCGACGCGCTGGAGGACGGGCTCATCAAGGGCCTCAACGACAACCCGGTCTCCGTCGTGGGAGTGGAGCTGAGCGACTCAACTCCGTCGCAGGTGCCGTGGTACCAGGAGCGCGGCCTGTCGACGGTCGACAACGTGGACCGCGTCGCAGGTCAGGCCGCACTCGTGTTCGCCCTCGCCGGTGCGACCGGGAACTTCGGGACCGGCCCGCTGGCCGAGGGTCTGCTGCCGGCGCTCGAGGGCGTCACCGGCGGCGGCTGACCGAGCTCGCGCGGCCGTCAGCCGGCGCGCTCGAGGTCCAGCGCGCACGAGTTGATGCAGAAGCGCTGGCCGCTCGATCCCGGGCCATCATCGAAGACGTGCCCCAGATGACCGCCGCAGCCGGCGCACAGCACCTCGGTGCGGGTCATGCCGTGAGACCTGTCAACGCGGGTCTCGACGGCTTCGGCCACCATCGGGTCGGTGAAGCTCGGCCAGCCGGTGCCGGAGTCGAACTTCGTCGACGACCCGAACAGCGGGGCGCCGCAGCCGCGGCAGTGGTATGTCCCGTCGGCCTTCTCGTCGACGTACTCGCCCGTGAATGCCGGCTCGGTGGCCGCATGGCGAAGGACGGCGTAGGCGTCGGCGTCGAGTTCGGCGCGCCACTGCTCGTCGCTCTTCGCAATCGCGCGGGTTTCGTCTGGCTTGGCTTCCACGGAGGCTCCCTGATCGATGTCCGGTCGAGACTACGGTCTCGCAGCCGCCGTCGGCGTTTCAGCCGGTTGCAGCGGCTTTGTGCGGCACCCGGCGCTGCCGAGCGGTCTGTCACCGGCGCTCGCTAGGTTGCCACGGTGCATGCGCTGCCGCTCGTCATCTCGACTCTCGCGGCGCTAGCCATCGCACCTTCGCTGCTGACGTTTCTGACCGACAACGGGCACGTGCGCGAGAACTACCGGGCGGCGGCGGTCGCGTTCCCGCTGGGCCTGCTCGTCCCCGCGGCCGCCGTCGTCGCGCTGATCCCGCTCGCGCTCATCGACGGCCTGTTCGACGAGCCGCGGGTGCTCGACGTCGCCGGGCTGTTCCTCGTTCTCGGCGTCGCCGCACTTGGCCTGGCCGACGACGCGTTCGCGGGCGCCTCGCGGGGATGGCGCGGACACGGTGCAGCGGTCATCAGCGGAGGGTTCAACACGGGTGTCCTGAAGGCCGCCGGGACGCTCGGCCTGGCGCTCACCTGGAGCGCGCTCACGCAGCCTGACGTGGCCCGCTTCCTGCTCGCCGCCGCGGTGATCGTGCTCGCCACCAACGTCTTCAACCTGCTCGATCTGCGCCCGGGGCGCTCAGTGAAGGCCTTCGTGCTGCTCGGCGCGGTGCTGACGCTCGGCGCTGCGGACCTCGATCCACTGCTGGAACTGGGCCTCTGGGTCGGGCCGATCGTCGTCGCCGGCGCGCTCGACGTTCGCGAGCGCGGGATGCTCGGCGACACCGGCAGCAACGTCGTCGGCGTCGTCGCTGGCCTCTGGCTCGTTCTGATCCTCGACACAACCGGGCTGGCGATCGCGCTGGCCGCACTCGTTCTGATCACCGTCTACGGGGAACTGCGTTCGATCAACACCCTGGTCGAACGTGCCCCGGGGCTCCGCCACCTAGACTCACTCGGGAGACCTCATCGTGTCTGAAGCCGTGCGCAAGCCTCGTTACATCTTCGTCACCGGCGGGGTCGTCTCGTCCCTCGGAAAGGGGATCGCCGCGGCATCGATCGGCCGCCTCCTCGTGGCGCGCGGACTGAGCGTGGGGCTGCAGAAGTTCGATCCGTACATCAACGTCGATCCGGGCACGATGTCGCCCTACCAGCACGGCGAGGTCTTCGTGACCGAGGACGGCGCCGAGACCGACCTGGACCTCGGGCATTACGAGCGCTTCACCGACGTCAACGCGACACGCGCCTCGAACGTCACGGCCGGCGGGATCTACAACTCGGTCATCAAGCGCGAGCGTCGCGGCGACTACCTCGGCGCGACCGTTCAGGTCGTTCCGCACATCACCGACGAGATCAAGCACCGGGTCAAGCTGATCGCCGAGACCAACGACGTCGACGTGGTGATCACCGAGATCGGCGGCACCGTCGGCGACATCGAGTCGCTCCCGTTCCTCGAGGCGATCCGTCAGTTCCCTGTCGACGTCGGGCGCCGCAACTGCCTCTTCATCCACCTGACGCTGGTTCCGTACATCGGCCACGCGGGTGAGCTCAAGACCAAGCCCACGCAGCACTCCGTCAACGAGCTGCGACGGATCGGCATCCAGCCGGACATGCTGCTCTGCCGCAGCGAGTCCGAGCTGTCGGCCGACATCCGCAAGAAGATCGCCCTGTTCGCCTCGTTGCCGCTCGACGCCGTCGTGTCGGCGAAGGACGTCGACGACATCTACAAGGTGCCGCTCTGGTACCACGAGCAGGGCGTCGACGACTTCATCTGCGAGACGCTCGGCCTCGATCCTGCTGCGGCCGACCTCACGGAATGGCAGGAAGTGGTCCTGCGCGCCGAACAGGCCGTGCGGCCCGTGCGGATCGCGCTCGTCGGCAAGTACGTCCAGCTCGAGGACGCCTACAAGTCCGTCACCGAGGCGCTGCGCCACAGCGGCTACCTCCATGGCGGCGACATCGCTATCGAGTGGGTCGACTCGGAGAAGCTCGACAGCGACGAGCATGCACGCGACCTGCTCGGCGAGATGGACGGGATCCTCGTTCCCGGTGGTTTCGGCGGGCGCGGCATCGAGGGCAAGATCCGCGCCGTCCGCGTGGCGCGCGAGCTGCGGATCCCGTATCTGGGGATATGCCTGGGCATGCAGATGGCCGTCTGCGAGTTCGCACGCCACGTCGCGGACATGCCCGGGGCGAACTCCACCGAGTTCGACATTGAGACCGAGTGGCCGGTCATCGACCTGCTCCCCGAGCAGAAGGAGGTCGCCGATCTCGGCGGCACGATGCGCCTCGGCGCCGACCCGATCAAGCTGCACGCGGACACGATGGCCCGCGATGTCTACGGCGAGGCGGTCGTCTACGAGCGCCACCGCCACCGCTACGAGGTCTCGATCAGCCTGCGCAAGCGCCTCGAGGCGGCGGGGCTCGTCGTCTCGGGCACGTCGCCGGACGAGCGCCTGGTGGAGATCGTGGAGCTGCCGCGCGACGTCCACCCGTTCTTCGTCGCCTCCCAGTACCACCCGGAGTTCAAGTCGCGGCCCGAGCGCCCGGCGCCGCTGTTCCGCGAGTTCGTCGGCGCCGCCATGCGGCGCGCCGGCGGCATCGCCGGAGCGGAACCCGCGGGCGAGGTCCAGGCGAGCCGCGGGCCGGCCTGACAGCGGCGACGTGAGACCTGCATCGGAGGTCGAGCGGCGCCGGCTCAACGACACGTTCGCCGAGCTCTGCGCGCTGGCGAGCCCATCGGGGGCCGAGGCGGAGATCGCCGCGCGGGTGCGCCGCGACCTCGAGTCGATCGGGCTCGACGTGGAAGAGGACGGAGCCGCCGCCGAGACGGGGTCGCAGTGCGGGAACCTGCTCGCCCGCCTGCCCGGTCGCTCGGAGCGCAGCGTCCTGCTGTGTGCCCACCTGGACACGGTGCCGCACGCAGGGCCGATCGAGCCGGTGCTGCTGGACGGCGGCTGGGAGAGCGCCGGTGAGACGATCCTCGGGGCAGACAACAAGGCCGCGGTGGCGATGCTGCTCGAACTCGCGCGGCGCGTTGCGCTCGAGGGCTCACCCGTGGGCGTGGAGCTGCTCTTCACGGTCTGCGAGGAACGCGCACTCGCCGGCGCGAAGGCATTCGACGTCGAGCGCCTGCGCAGTGACGTCGGCTACGTCTTCGACCACGCGACGCCGATCGGCGAGGTCGTGGTCGCCGCCCCAACCTACGTCCGCTGGGAGGCGGAGCTGATCGGGAGAGCCGCACACGCCGGCATTCGCCCCGAGGAGGGCCGCAGCGCCGTCCGCGCCGCCTCGCTCGCGATCGCGTCGATGCCGCACGGGCGCATCGACGCCGAGACGACGGTGAACGTCGCGCGGATCGAAGGCGGTGTGGCCGGGACGAACGTCGTTCCCGAACGCTGCACGGTGGTCGGCGAGGTCCGTTCGCTGGACGCGGGGCGCGTCGACGAGGTCGTGGGGCAGGTGGTGGCGGCGTTCCAGGACGCGGCCAACGACCCCGGCTGCGAGTGCGATGTGGACCTCGTCGTCGAGCGGCTGTTCGAGGGCTATCGCCTGAAGCCCGCCGAGCCGGCCGTGGCCCGCGCGGAGGCGGCGCTGACGGCCTGCGGCCACGAGCCCGTCCAGATCGTCAGCGGCGGCGGGTCCGACGCGAACGCGCTGATGACGGCCGGCCTCACCTGCGTGAACCTGGCGAACGGGACCGAGCGCAACCACGAGCCGACCGAACGCGTCAGCCAGGCCGCGCTCGAGGGCATGCTCGACGTCACCTACGCCCTGCTCGACGAGCTGGGCGCCGAGGGTTGAGCGGTGCTCGTCCTGCGACGTGGCAAGGTCGTCGAGGTCGAGCCCGGCGTCCCGGACGGTCCCGAGCAGCGAATAGTCGTCGAGACGTCCGCAGGTGTCACGCGACCGGCGATCGCCGATGTCGGGCTCGTAGGACCATGCAGGCCCGGCGACGATGTCGTCATCAACACACAGGCCGGTGACCTGGGCCTCGGGTCGGGCGGGTTCGACATCGTCCACGTGAACCTCACGCGCGGCCTGGACGGCGAGGGAGCCGCCGGTGCGCACGTGATGAAGCTCAACTACAGCTCGCTGCAGCACGCAGTGCTGCCCGTCGAGGGCCCGGAGCTGAACGTCCCGCTGGACCGTCCCGTCGCCGTGATCTCGCTCCACGGGCAGCTCGCGCCGCTCGCGTGGGCGTTTGCGGCCGCACGCCCCGGCGCTCGGCTCGGGTTCATCCAGACGGCCGGGGGAGCGCTGCCCGGCGGCCACTCCCGCGTGGTGTCGCAGCTGCGCGAGCGCGGCCTGCTGGCGGGCTTTCTCACGGCGGGTCCGGCATACGGGGGAGAGGGTGAGGCGATCACCACCGCCGGCGCTCTGCACCACGGCCTGAGCGAGCTCGGATGGGACGCTGCCGTCTGCGGCCCGGGACCGGGGATCATCGGTTCGGCGTCCGCGCTCGGGCACGGCGGCATGGTGGCGCTCGACAGTGCCCACGCCGCAGCCGCGCTCGGTGCGCGCGTCCTGCTCTGTGCGCGGATGTCCAGCGGAGACGCGCGTGCCCGCCACAGCGGCCTCTCGCACCACACGCGCACGGTGCTCGGACTGCTGCTCGTACCGGTCGGCGTGGCCGTGCCCGCCGGTGCGGGCGACGCGCTGGCAGGCGCACTGGGCGAAGGATCGGCCGCGGCGCGGCCCGATCACCGGCTCAGCGAACACAACGCGGACCTCGACGGTTACCGCGAAAGCGGCCTGCCCGTCCGCACCATGGGCCGCACGATCGACGAGGACGGGCTCTTCTTCGCGGCGGCCCTGGCGGGCGGGGACGCGCTCGCGTCGGAGCTCGGCGAGCTCTGACGCGCACGCACGCCGGGTTGCGCCGCCGAGGGTTGCCGGAACCCGCGGCGAAGCCCCCGCCATGGCCACGGCGCAGCGGACGGTCGACAACGCATACGAGCATCACCTGCTCGACTTCCTTGCGTACCTGGAACTGGAGCGCGGCCTGTCGCGCAACACGCTCGAGGCATACCGAACGGATCTTCTCCAGTACGGCGCCTTTCTGGAGCGCCGCGGCGCCGACGCGCTGACCGTCGGGCACGATGACGTGACCGCCTTCCTCGACCTGCTGGCGGCCGGCGACGGTGAACGCGCACCCGCGGCCCCGGCGACCCTGCAGCGCAAGGCCGCGTGTCTGCGGTCGTTCTACCGGCACCTGCGCCGCGAGCAGATCCTCGAGGTTGATCCCACCGCCGACCTTCGCTCACCGCGCAAGCTCCAGCGACTGCCGCAGGTGCTCAGCCGCGACGAGGTGACAGGCCTGCTCGCCGCGCCCCGCGGGACCGAGCCGGCCGCGCTGCGCGACCGCGCGCTGCTGGAGCTGATGTATGCCTGCGGTCTGCGCGCCTCTGAGGCGACCGGACTGCTCGTCGGCGACGTCGATCTCGAGGCCGAGGTGCTGCTGGCCCGCGGCAAGGGATCCAAGGAGCGCCTCGTTCCCGTCGGGCGCCAGGCGCTCGGCGCGGTGCGCGCATACCTGGAGCGCGGGCGTCCCAAGCTGGTCGCCGATCCCGACGAGCCCCACCTGTTCGTCAACCAGCGCGGCGGCGGCCTCTCACGGCAGGGGCTCTACAAGATCGTTCAGGGCTACGCCGGCGAGTGCGGGCTCGAGGACCGCATGAGTCCCCACACGCTGCGGCACACGTTCGCCACGCACCTGCTCGCCGGGGGCTGCGACCTGCGCGTCCTCCAGGAGATGCTCGGCCACGCCGACATCGCGACGACGCAGATCTACACGCACCTCTCGACCGAGCGGCTGAAGGACCAGTACTTCGGCGCGCATCCCAGAGCCGCCTGAGTCTGAGCGGATCTCGCGGCGCCTGGCGGTGTCCTCGGTCGCTCGCGTGCTGGCGCACGCCACGCTCCCTGCGTCCTGGCCAGGCATCCGCGAGCTCTCGCTCATCCTCGGGTAGCGGTAGGGCGCTCAGCCGACTGCCGTGGCCGGTGCCTCGGCGCCGATTACGGCTCGGCTGTCGCTGCGGCTGATCAGGGAGAGCGTCAGGACGACGCCGATCGCGGCCAGTGCGGCGCCCGTGAGGAACGCGGCCTGGAAGCCCTCGTTGAGGGCGATCACCCTGTCCGGACCGGCGCTGTCGGTTCTCGCGTTGGCTACGGCGACGAGCAGCGCCAGGCCGAGCGCGCCGCCGACCTGCTGGCCGGCGTTCAGCAGGCCGCTCGCGAGCCCTGCCTCGTCGGAGCGGACCCCGGAGAGGCCGCCGACGGACACGCTCACGAACGACAGCCCGAGGCCCACGGCGGCGAGCAGCGAGGGGCCGAGCACATCGCTCATAAAGCTGCCGTCGACGCTGATCTGCGACCACCAGACCATCGCGACGGCCACGAAGCAAAGTCCCGTCGCCAGCACCGGTCTGAAGCCGACGCGGTTGACCACCTGCGAGCCGACTCCGGCCGCGAGGACGATCGTCACGCCGAGCGGCAGGTAGGACAGCCCCGCCCTGATGGCCGACCACTCGAGCACCTGCTGCATATAGAGCGACACGAAGAAGAACATCGAGAACAGCGATGCGGCCAGCAGGACCGCGACGAGGTAGGAGGCCGTACGGGTACGCGATTCGAAGATGTCGGCGGGAACGAGCGGCGCCGCCGCGCGACGCTCGATGAGCACGAAGCCGATCAGCAGGACGGCCGACAGCGCGATCAGGGCGAGCGTCCTCGCCGAGCCCCAACCCGAGTTGTTGGCGTCCACAAGCGCGTAGACGAGCAGTGAGACGCCTGCGGTGACCGAGAAGGCGCCGGCGACGTCGAAGCCGGCTGTGCGCGCGGCCCCGCGCGACTCGGGGATGATCCGCGGGGCCACGATCGCCGCGAACGACGCGATCGGGACGTTGACCAGCAGCACCCAGCGCCAGCTCAGGTACTCGGTCAGCACGCCCCCGAGCAGTACCCCGATCGCGCCGCCCGACCCGGCCACCGCGCCCCACACGCCGAGCGCGCGGTTGCGCTCGGAGCCGTCGGCGAAGTTCGCGGTGAGGATCGACAGCGCCGCCGGTGACAGCAGTGCGGCGCCGAGTCCCTGGAGCGCGCGCGAGGCGATCAGCATCGCCTCGCTCTGGGCCAAGCCGCCGACGAACGAGGCGATCGCGAACACGATCAGGCCGGCCATGTAGACGCGGCGGCGTCCCAGCAGGTCGGCCAGGCGCCCGCCGAGCAGCAGGAAGCCGCCGAAGGTCAGCGTGTAGGCGTTGACGACCCAGGACAGCCCGTCCTGGGAGATGTCGAGCGCGCGGCCGATCGACGGCAGCGCGACGTTGGTGATCGACGCGTCGAGGACCACGACGAACTGGCTGGCCGCCAGCAGGGCCAGCAGCAGCCCCTTGTGCACGTCGGCGGATTCTGTGGTCATCGGTCTCTCATCTGTCGTCGGCCGGGGACCGAGCGGGGAACACGTTAGAGGCCGATGTCGGGTCGCTCCGGGAGCGCGCCGCCGCCTGTGCGAGCATCGCGGGCCAGATGGCCAGCGCCCAGACCGATCAGCGCCGCGCATTCGTGATCGTCATCGATGCGCTCGGGGCGGGCGCCGAGCCTGACGCGGCGGATTACGGGGACGAGGGCGCCAACACGCTGCTGCACCTGGCACAGGCCGCCGGTGATCTGCGGCTGCCGGTGCTGGCCGGACTTGGGCTGGGGAACATCCTTGCGCTGCCCGGCGTCGCGCCGTCGTCATCCCCTGCGCTGTACGGCACGCTCGCTCACCAGGGCCCGGGCAAGGACTCCACCTCGGGCCACTGGGAGCTCTTCGGGGTTGTCACCGCGGCACCGCTTCCGGCATTTCCTGACGGCCTGCCCGCAGCGCTGCTCGCCTCTCTCGAGACGGCGACGGGCCTCGCGTTCTGCTGCGGCCGCGCGATGGACGGCATCGCCGCGATCTCCGAGTACGGGGAGCACCACCTGCGCAGCGGCGAGGTGATCGTCTACACGTCGGTGGACTCCGTCGTCCAGCTCGCAGCACATGGAGACGTGCTGAAGGAGGCCGAGCTTCATCGGGCGTGCTCGCGCGCGCGCGACGCGCTCGTGGGCGAGTTCGGCGTGGGCCGCGTGATCGCACGGCCGTTCACCGGCGCGCCCGCCGCCTTCTCGCGGACGGCCGGTCGCCGCGACTACTCGATCGCCCCGCCCGGGCCGTCCCATCTGGACGCCGTGCAGGCCGCAGGCGTGCCCGTCCACGGTGTCGGCAAGGTCGCCGACCTGTTCGCGGGCCGCGGGTTCGACGTGTCGCACGCGGGCGCCTCCAACGCCGAGGCCCTCGAGTCGCTCGGCGCGCTCGTCGACGATCTGGACGCCGGGCTCGTCGTCGCGAACCTCGTCGAGACCGATCAGCTGTACGGCCACCGCAAAGACGTCGAGGGCTTTCACCGCGCGCTGCGCGAGATCGACGCGGCGGTCGGGGGATGGATGCGCAGAATGCGCGGGGGGGACCTGCTGGTGCTCACCGCAGACCACGGCGTCGATCCCGCGATGGGTCACAGCGACCACACGCGCGAGCGCGTTCCGCTGCTCGCTTGGCATGCCGCGATCACAGGCGGGCGGCACGAGGGGCCGATGGCCGATGTCGGCGCAAGCGCGCTGCACTGGTGTGCGGGCGTGCTGCAGCCCGGTCTCAGCGGGCGCCCGTTCTGCTGACGCGGGGCAGGCATATGCTCGTCGACCGTGCCTGAGCTACCCGAGGTAGAGACGATCCGCCGCGCGCTCGCAGCCCGCGTCGAGGGTCGCCGGCTGAGCGCGATCGAGATCCTTGACCCGCGCTGGTGCTCACCGGTCAGTCCGGCTGAGGTGTCCGATGCCGTCGATGGCCGGCGCGTCGAGCGCCTGGCCCGGCGCGGCAAGTACCTGGTGCTGACCCTCGCGGGCGAGGTTCACCTGATCATGCACCTGCGCATGACGGGCACGCTGCTCTATGACGCCGCTCCCGACGAGCGCTACCAGCGTGTGCGCCTCGCACTCGACGACGGCCACGAGCTTCGATTCTGCGACCCGCGCCGTTTCGGCACCGGCGAGATCGCGCTCGGCGATCGCGCGCGCGACGCCTTCTTCGCATCCCGCGTCGGCATCGAGCCGCTCGACGGTGAGCTGGACGGGGCCATGCTGCGCGGGCTGGCGCGGGGGAGGCGCACGCCGGTCAAGGCCTTCCTGCTCGACCAGCGCCGGATCGCCGGCGTGGGGAACATCTACGCCGACGAGGCCCTCTTCCGCGCCGGGATCCATCCACTGCGGCAGGCCGGCAAGCTCACTGGGGGGCAGTGCGACGCGCTCGCTGCCGCGGTCCGGGATGCGCTCACGGCTGGTCTGGCCGCCGGGGGCGCGACGATCGACGACTTCCGCCACCCGGACGGTGTCAGCGGCGCATTCCAGAACGAGTTCCTGGTGCACCTGCGGGCCGGTGAGGACTGCCCGCGCTGCGGACGCGAGATCGTCAAGTTCGTGGTGGCGGGGAGGGGTACCTACGTCTGTGAGCGCTGCCAGCCTCGGCCGCGCGGCGCTGGGCGACCTACGCCGCGAGCTCGGACAGGCGGCCGCTCTGGTCGGCCATGAGCAGCTCGCGGAAACCGCCGAGGACGTCCTCGCCGACGATGATCTGCGGGAAGCTGAGCATGCCCGTCCGGCTGAGGAGCTGCTCGCGTCCGGCCGGGTCCTTTGCCAGATTGATCTCCTCGTAGGCGATTCCGCGCTTGTCGAGAAGCTCCTTGGCGCGTGAGCAGAAGGAGCAGGGGTCGGTGGAATAGACGATGACGTTCGACACTGCTTTACAAAGTATAGCGACCAGTCTCGGCTCCTCCGGGAGGTCCGGCGCGTGCCCGGCCCGCTGAAGACGGAGGCCGTCGTGCTGCGCTCGATGCGCTATGGCGAGGCCGATCGCATACTGCACGTCTACACGCCGATGCGCGGCCGCGTCGGCGCGATCGCCAAGGGAGTGCGCCGCTCGCGCAGCCGGTTCGGCGGCAGGCTCGAGCCCTTCTTCCGCCTGGACCTGGGCCTGCACGAGGGGCGCAGCGACCTGCTGACGGTGACCAGCGCCGAGACGATCGAGCCCTACCGGCGCCTGCGCGAGGACGGGCGCGCCCTCGACGGCGCAGCGCGCGCATGTGACGCGGTGGCGCGGCTGTTCGACTCCGGCGAGCCCCACCCCGAGGTCTTCCACCTGCTCTGCACCTATCTCGCGCTGCTCGATGCGGACGCTCGGACGGCCACGCCCGAGCGCCTCGTCGCCCTGCGGCTCAAGCTGCTGCTGGCCGCCGGCTTCGCGCCGCAGCTCGCTGCCTGCGCCACCTGCGGCGAGGGCGATCACCTGGTCGGGTTCTCGGCCACCGCCGGGGGCGTCGTCTGCACGGCATGCGAAGCCTCGGCGTTCGCGATCGACGAGCAGACCCATGCGTTTCTGACGGGCGCGCTCGGGCAGCCGCTGGCAGCGGCGCCCGCGGCGAGCGAGCGTGTCGTACGGCTGGCCGACCGCGCCGTGATGGAGACGGCCGCCCATCACGGGCATGTGCGCCTGAGGGCGGTCGCCTGACGGCCGGCGGCTGGGGACGCTCCGGCGGGCCGCGCTGCGACAATCGACGCGGTGGAAGTCCACGCACACTCCGGGCCGGTGGCCGGCAGCTACGCGCAGCGGCGGCGCGCGCTTGAGGATGAGACGCTCGTCCGCGGCGGCCGCCAGGTCGTGGCCGGCGCGACGCCGCGTGACCGAGCCGGACTGCGGACTGCGCTCGCCGCTCCAGCGCGATCGCGACCGGATCGTCCACAGCAAGGCGTTTCGCCGGCTCAAGCACAAGACGCAGGTGTTCGTCGCTCCCGAGGGCGATCACTACCGAACGCGCCTGACCCACACGATCGAGGTCACGCAGATCGCTCGCACTGTCGCCAGGGCGCTGAGACTGAACGAGGATCTGGTCGAGGCGATCGGCCTGGGCCATGATCTCGGGCATCCGCCCTTCGGGCACATCGGTGAGGCGGTGCTCGACGACTGCGTGCGTGAGCGCTACGGCGAGGGAGGCTTTCACCACTACGAGCACTCGCTGCGGGTCGTTGACGTCCTCGAACCGTCGCCGTCGGCGGTCGGGCGCGACGCGGGTGTCGGCCTCAACCTGACCGAGGACGTGCGCGACGGCATCCTTTGCCACTCGGGGCGGGCGCCGATGCCGAGCACGCTCGAGGGGCGGATCGTGCGGATCGTCGATCGCGTCGCCTACGTCAACCACGACATCGACGATGCGCTGCGCGCGGGTGTCATCACGGCGGCCGACCTTCCCGTCGGCCCGATCGCGGTGCTCGGCGAGAGCGGCCCACAGCGGATCGACGCTCTCGTGCACGACCTCGTCGAGACGTCCGAGCGCACCGGCGAGATCGCTCAGGGCACTGATGCGGGACCGGCGATGGACGATCTGCGCACCTTCATGTTCGACCGCGTCTACCTCGGGCCTCAGGCGCGGGCCGAGCATGACCGCATCAAGCGGGTGATCCGCACGCTGTTCGAGCACTACGCGAGCGATCCGGATCGGATTCCTGACGGCGGCGGGGCACCGGAGGCCGGCGAGGCGCAGCGCGTCGTGGACTACATGGCGGGGATGACCGATCGCTTCTGCATCCGGATGTTCGAGCAGCTGACCGTGCCGGAGTCGTTCGCAGTCTGATGGCCCGCTACACCGACGACTCGATCGAGCGGATCCGACAGGCGGTCGACATGGTCGACCTCGTGCAGGCCAAGACGGAACTGCGCCGCGCCGGCGGCCAGTTCCAGGGACTCTGTCCGTTCCACGACGAGCGGACTCCGTCGTTCAGCGTCAACGCTGCGGACAAGGTCTTCCACTGCTTCGGCTGCGGTGAGGGCGGCGATCTGTTCAAGTTCGTCCAGCTGACCGAGGGCGTCACTTTCCGCGAGGCGATGGAGCTGCTCGGCGACCGCTACGGCGTCAAGCTGGAACTGGCCGAGGAGGACCCGCGCGCGGCCGAGAAGCGCAAGGATCGCGAGCGGCTGCTCGAGCTGCTCGAGCGCACAGCGGCGTGGTACGCGCGCCAGCTGTGGGAATCGGAGGAGGCCGCTGAGTCGCGTGCGTACCTGCTGGGGCGGGGGCTCGAGGAGCAGTACCTGCGCGAGTTCCGCGTCGGTTATGCGCCGAGCGCGTGGGACGCGGTCCTGATGGCCTCGCGGCGCGCAGGCTTCAGCGAGCGCGAGCTGTGGGACGCGGGCCTCGCACGGCGCAACAAGAGCGGACAGCTGTACGACTACTTCCGGCGCCGGATCACGTTCCCGCTGTGCGACGCGCGCGGGCGCGTGCTCGGCTTCGGCGGGCGCGCCGTCGGCGCCGACCAGCAGCCCAAGTACGTCAACTCGACGGACGGACCCGTCTACCACAAGGGCCGTCATCTGTTCGGCGCCGACGTCGCGCGCGCGGCGGCGGCGAAGGCGGGCCGGGTGATTCTCTGCGAGGGCTACACCGACGTGATCGCGATGCACCAGGCCGGGCTGCGCAACGCCGTCGGGCTGATGGGAACCTCGCTCACCGAGGACCAGGTCGGCGAGCTTGCGCGGCTCGCTCCGGTGGTGCTGCTGGCGCTCGACGCCGACAGCGCCGGCCAGGAGGCGATGATCCGCGCCGCCAAGGTGGCGGCCGGCCGGCGCATCGAACTGCGCGTGGTGACGCTCCCAGCCGGCGGCGACCCTGCGGACCTGCTCCAGTCGCCGGAGGGCGCGGCGGGCATGCGCGAGCGGGTCGAGGCGTCGGTCCCGTTCGTTCGCTTCCGCGTCGAGCGTGAGCTGGCGCGCGGCGACCTCACGAGTGCTGAAGGCAAGGACGCGGTGGTCGGAGCCCTGCGAGCGGTGTTCGACGGGCTCGCTGCGAGCGCGCTGAGAGACGAACTGCTGGCGTTGGCGGCCGATGGCGTGGGCGTGACACCAGCGAAGCTGGGGGATTGGCTGGCTGCCGTGCCGCGGCCGGCCCAAACCCGCGGTGACGAGCCGAGCGGCGCTCCGGCGGCCAAGCCGGCGGCTCCGACGCGCACGATCCTCGACCCGGCCGGAAGGATCGAGCGGGCGTTCCTGGTGCAGTGCCTGGCCTCCCCGCAGGACGGCCGGGCCGCGCTCACCAAGCTCGACGTCGACCGTGACCTGACCGTTCCGGTATTCAGGCGCGCGGCCGCCCTGCTGGCCGAGCACGCCGGCGATCCCGGGCTTACGGCGATGGCGGGCGACGACGAGGATCTGGCGCGCGCGCTCGCCGAGCTCCAGGTGCGGGCGGCGTCGGCGAGGCCGCTTCGCTCGGTGCTCGACGCCGAGCTGCTGAGACTGCAGATGGCCGCCGTCGACCGCGAGCTGGCCGCCACGAGCGCGGGCGACGCCGGCGCGCGCGTGGCGCTCGTGAACCGCCGCGAGGAGCTGCGCCACGAGGTCGAGCAGCGCGTCGCGGAGACGCTCAGCACGGGCGACGGCGCGGAGTCCTGATCTGCCCGGGGGCGGCGACGGCCGCCAGGCTACTCCGGGGGTGGGACTCGAACCCACAACCTAACGGTTAACAGCCGTTCGCTCTGCCATTGAGCTACCCCGGACCGTGCGAGCGGCCGAGTGCGGTCCGCGCGCGCTGGATGGTAGCCGGAAGCCGGCGGCGGAAATGGCCCGCTGCGAGCGCTAGGCAGCCAGGCCTTCGACCAGCTCGGCCGCAGCGGTGCCGGGGTCGTGCCGGTCGAGCCAGCCCGCGAGCTCGCGCGCCCGCCGGCGCATCGCGTCGTCCGCCAGTGACTGCTGTACCGCCAGGCTCACGGACGAAGTGCTGACCAGTCGCCGCGGAACCCGCACCCCGACGCCCGCCCAGTCCACGCGCGCCGCGTTCTCGTTCTGGTCACCGGCTGCCGGTGCGACGACCACGGCGCAGCCGCATGCGAGCGCGCGCACGATCGTGCCGTGACCTCCGTGGCAGACGACCACGTCGCAGCGGGGCATCGTGCGCGCGTAGCTGACCCATTCGACGAGCCGGGTGTTCGAGGCGACCGCGCCGAGCGGCGGGTCGGGAACCCTGCGATTCCAGGTCGCGAGCACGCGCACGCCTTCCATCGCGCCGAGGCCCTCGACGGCCGCGCGCAGCAGCCGGTGCTCGGCGTCCTGAGCAGTCGACGGCGCGACGAGCACGAGTGGGTCGTCGCCCGGCGGCAGCTCGACCTCGCCGAAGTCGGGCTCCCAGAGCAGCGGGCCGACGACGTGCGTTCCCGGCATTGTCGTGCGGCGCGGGTATTCGAGCTGCGGGAAGGTCGCGACCAGCACCAGCCGTTCCGAGATCCCGCCGAAGCGCCGCCCCGACGGCGCCAGCCCGAGGCGCCGCCGCGTCTCGTCCAGCTCGCGGCGGCCGAGCTCCAGCCCGCGCCCGACGAGCGGGTCGAGTGCCCGCCACGCGGCGCGGCCCAACGGCGTTCGCGGGAGCCGCGCGCCGGCGGAGTAGGGAGGCCAGCCCGACTCGAAGCGCGGGTCGACATGGGGAACCAGCGTCGCGGCCGGAACGCCTTCCAGCTCCGCCGCGAGCGCCGGGGCGAGCGTGAGGATGTCGCTGACGACGACGTCCGGTGCGAGCTCGCGGACGAGCGGGCGCGTTTCGCCGGTCGCCCGCACGACCGCCTCGAAGGGCTTCAGCGGTCGCTCCCGGGTCGGGAAGACGTGGTACTCGGGGGCGGGCTCGAAGCCGATCCCCTCGCGCTCGGCATCGTCCTTCCAGCGCGCCCAGGTCTGCAGGGTCACCTCATGCCCACGCGAGCGCAGCGCGCGCCCGAGTGCGAGCATCGGGAAGGCGTGTCCGGGGTCTCCGAAAGCGCCGAGGAGGACCCTCACCGGCGCGCTGCTAGCCGGCGTTCAGTTCGGCGACGTGGCGGAGCTGCGTGATCCGGTCCTCCTTGGTCCATGCAACCGGAGTGACCCCCAGCGTGCCGACGCCCGCTTCGTGGTAGGCGGCGAGGCGCTCCCGGACGTGGCCGGGCGGCCCGCACAGCGACACGGTGTCGATCAGCTCGTCGGGGATCGCGGCCATCGCCTCGTCCTTCTTGCCGTCCAGGTACAGATCCTGGACCTCCTTCGCCGCGGCGTCGAAGCCGTAGCGCCGGACGAGCTGGTTGTAGAAGTTCTTGTCGCGCGAGCCCATGCCGCCGATGTAGAGCGCGATGAACGGCCGCATCAGGTCGCGCGCCGCCTCCCAGTCATCTCCGACGTAGACCTGCACGGTCGGGGCGATCTCGACGTCCTCGACGCGCTTGCCCTCGCCGGCGCGTGCGACGCCGGTGGCGATCTCGTCGCGCATCACGGAGACGTGCTCGGGCGAGAACAGCGTCGGGATGACGCCATCGGCGATCTCGCCGGCGAGCTGCGTGTTCTTGGGTCCGATCGCGGCGATGAAGATCGGCATGCTCTCCTGCTCGGGCGCGATCGTCAGCTTGAGCGCCTTGCCCGGGCCGTCGGGCAGCGGCAGGCGCAGCGTCTCGCCCTCGAAGACGACGCGCTCGCGGGCGAGCGCCAGCCGCAGCACGGCCACGTAGTCGCGCGTGCGCGCGAGCTGCCTGCCGAACCGGACGCCGTGCCAGCCCTCGCTGACCTGCGGGCCCGACGTCCCGATTCCGAGGATCATCCGGCCGCCCGAGAGCTGATCGATCGTCGCGGCGGTCATCGCGGTCATCGCCGCCGAGCGCGCGGGGATCTGGAAGATCGCCGAGCCGAGCCGGATCGTCGATGTCTGGCCGGCGAGCCATCCGAGAATCGTCGCCGCGTCGGAGCCGTAGGCCTCCGCCGTCCAGACCGAGTCGTAGCCGAGGCGCTCGGCCTCCTGGACGATTTCGAGCTGGTCCTTGCTCGTGAGGCCCATGCCCCAGTAGCCGATGTGAACGCCGAGCTTCATCTGCTGTCCTTTGGTTCAGGCTGGAAAGGGGTGCTAGCCGGGAAACCCGAGGCCGCCGCCCGGCTGCTCAAAGCGGATCTCGGGGATCACGCAACCCGGCGACGTGCCGAGCAGGTATCGAACGGCCTCGGCGATGTCCTCCGGCCGGATCATCGTCTCGGCGGGGACGTGCTGCTTGACGAACTCCGTCATCGGAGTGTCGACGAACCCCGGGCACAGGGCTGTGTTCTTGATCCCGGCCGACCCCAGCTCCTTGTTCATCGCCTGGGTGAAGCCGACGACGCCGTGCTTGGTGGCGGAGTAGACCGAAAGCCAGCCCTCGCCGCGAATTCCGGAGATCGACGAGGTGTTGACGACGAGCGCGTTGCGATGCTCCTCGCCGGCGCGGCGCAGCATCGGCATCGCCTCGCGGTAGAAGAGGAAGATCGCGCGCAGGTTGGTGTTGAGCTGGATGTCGACCTTCTTGGTCGTCAGCTCATCGACGACCTCGCCGATCCCCACGCCGGCGTTGTTGACGAGCACGTCACAGCGTCCGAAGCGCTCCTCATGCGCCTTCACGACTGCGGCGATCGTGTCCTCGTCGCCCAGATTCCCGGCGATCTGCTGTACGTCGCAGCCCTTGGCGGCGAGCCCGTCCGCGGCCGCCTGGAGCTTGTCCGGACGGCGTGCCGCCATCGTGACGCCGTAACCCTCCGCTCCCAGCATCTCGGCCACCGCGAGCCCGATACCGCTCGACGCGCCCGTCACTATCGCCGCTTTCTGGGTCATGGCCGTATCCCATCACACCGCGCGATGAGACCCCCTCCCGGCGTCCGGAGCATGCCGCCCACCGGCGTATCGGCGACTCGCTCGGCCTAGACTGGGCGATCGTGCTCCGTGCGCCCCTGATTCTCGCCGTCGTCGCCTTCGGCCTGCTGATTTCGGGCTGCAGCGACTCCTCCGGCGGCGGCGACAGCGCGACGACGGCCGGTTCCGCGACCACCGACATGCCCCAGGCAGCGGACTTCCCCAAGGCGAAGGGCAAGCGCCTCAGCGAGCTGCGCGAGGGCCTGCAGGGCGGCGTCGTCCTCGCGCCGAGCGTGTCGATCGTCGAGCGCGGCAAGAACCGCTACGGCTTCGCCTTGTTCGACGCGGCCCGCAAGCAGATCGCGGGTGCGCCCGTGGCGCTCTACATCTCCAAGACGGACGGCACCGCTGTCCGCGGTCCATACACCGCGCGCAGCGAGTCGCTGGCCGTCAAACCGCAGTATCAGGCGATCTCCACGAAGGAGGACACGGACTCCGCGAAGAGCGTCTATGTCGCGGACGTGGACTTCCCCAGGACGGGCAAGTACCGCGTGAGTGCGATCACCGAACTCGACGGCCGCCTCATCACCACGAGTTCGTTCGGCGCCGTCGTCAAGGACGGCGCCGAGGGCGAGCCTCCGGCGGTGGGGAGCCTCGCACCGAAGGTCCACACGCCGACACTCTCGGATGTGGCTGGCGACGGCGCTCGCATCTCGACGCGCAACCCACCCGCCGAGGACCTGCTCAAGACCGACCTCGCCGATGTCTACGGCAAGAAGCCGGTCCTGATCCTGTTCGCGACGCCCGCGCTGTGCGCGAGCCGTACCTGCGGCCCGGTGGTCGACATCCTCGAGCAGGTCCGCGCCGAGTACGGCACGGGCGACGTGGCCTTCATCCACAACGAGATCTATCGCGAGAACCGCGTCGACCAGGGCCTGCGCCCGGAGCCGGCCGCGTTCCGGATCCCGACCGAGCCGTGGCTGTTTGCGATCGGGCGTGATGGTCGGGTCGCCGACCGGATCGAGGGCGCCTTCTCCGTCAAGGAGGCCCGCCGGGCCGTCGAGCGGGCCAAGGCGGGTTGAGGCGGCCGGGCCGCCAGGCCGGTGACGACGTCGCTGCGGCTCGTGTCGGCCGCAGCACTCGGCATCGCTGGGCGATAATCGGGCAGCGCGGGCCGGTAGCTCAATGGTCAGAGCAGCGGACTCATAATCCGTCAGATGGAGGTTCGAGTCCTCCCCGGCCCATCCGGAACCCGGTCGGTCGCGCCGAGCCAGCAACCGCCGCCCCGTCAATTCGCGGGCGCGGCGGTCCGGCCGTTCAGCGGGGCGCGCCGTCGAGCCGCTCGGCGAGTTCGACGATCAGGCCTTCGGGTCCGCGGACGTAGCAGAGGAGGAAGGTGCTCTCGTAGTCGACGATCTCCCCGACCGTGTCCCAGCCGGCCCCTCGGACGCGGTCGACGACGCCGCGCAGATCGTCGACATTGAAGGCGACGTGCCGTAGCCCAGGACGGTTCGCGGCCGGGGCCGGCTCATCAGCGCCGGCGGAAGGCGAGTGGAACCGCACCACCTCGAACATGTCGCCGCCATCGGGGGCGCGAGCCATCACGAGTTCCACCGTCACGTTGTCGAGGCCGATGATCCGGTCGATCCACTCCCCGCTGAACACCCGGGGCTCGCCGCAGTCGAGGCCGAGCAGCTCGAGGAAGCGGACCGTCTCGTCGAGGTCCTCGACCACAAGGCCGATGTGGACGAAGTTGGTGATGCCGGGGCGAGGGCTGTCCATTGAGGTCAAACGACCTGCTCGAGATGGCCGGCCGCCGCAGTCGCGAGGATACCTCGCTCGCCGCGGGCGCCCTCGGGCGCCGAAGACGGCTCCAATCCGCAACCATGTGGGCATGAAGCTATACGTCTGCTACGGCGACTTCGGTGGCGATCGGCATCACTGCGCCAGGGCTGCGAACGCTCTGCGCGAGGCCGGATACGAGCCTGAGATCGTGCGGACCTACGGCTGGGGTCCGCTGCCTGACGCGCTCAACTTCAAGCGCGGGCGCGTGCGAGAACTCACCGGCCAGAACTGGGTCCCGGTGGTCGAGTTCGACGACGGGACGGCGCTGGCGGGCACCGATGAGATCGTCGCCTGGGCCAAGGCGCACGCTTCCGGCCACGGCGCATAGACCGAACCGTCGACGCAGCGGCTCGGCGACCCCGCGGCGGCCTGGGACTGAGGCGGGTTCTCCGCAACCGGCCTCCGTCAGGCGTGTCTGACGGCGCTGATGGCGAGTGCGAGCTTGACCTTGTCGGAGACGAGCGCGTCGCCAGACCCGTGCGCCAGATCGAAGGCGATGCCGTAATCGCCGCGGCTCAGCTGGCCGGTGACTTTCAACTCGAAGCGCTCCTCGCCACTTGAAGTCCTCTCCGTGGCTGTGATCTGAGCGGTCAGCGTGATCTCGCGTGTCACGCCGCGGATCGAGAGGTCACCGGCAATCTGGAGGGTGTCATCGTCCGTCGCCGTGATCGCCTTGGAGGCGAACGTGAGCTTGGGGTACTGCTCGGCGTCGAAGAGACTCGCCGAGCGCAGGGTCCGATCGCGTACCGCGTCGCCGGTGTCGACGGTTGCGACGTCGACCGTTCCGCTGACCTCGGCGGAGGTCAGGTCAGTCGGTAACTCCAGTGATCCCTCAAAGGCGCCGAACGAGCCCCTCACCGTCGCGATGCCGAGGTGCTTGACGGCGAACTCGACGCGCGAACGCGAACGATCGACCGCGTAGGCGCCGGCCGGTATCAGAAGTGGGGTCGTGGTCATCAGAGGTCTCGCTTACCCGGGTCGGTCCGCGATGCTAGTTCTGAGAAGGCCGCTGAGCATCCGAAGTCCCCACGGGTCGGGCCGCGTATTTCGCCCGGGGAGCCGCCCCTCAGGTCGACCTCGTGCGGCAACCAGCCGTGATATTTCGCCGCGGCACCTGTCAAGAGGGCATGACCCCGCTCGTTGCTGCGGTGCTCGTGGCCGGACTCGTCGCCCTGCTGATCCGCGACTGCTACGTCGCTCCTCGTAGGCGACGGCGGCGATCCGGCGGCTGGCCCGTTTGACTGGGAGCAGGCCGCGAGTCGAATTCAGCGGCGGTCAGATCGCTGCGACGGGGATCGCTCCGGCGTCGCGGATCGCCTTCTCGCTGACGCCTTCCAGGTCGCTCAGCGGGGTGTAGGCGAGCGCGTCGGGGTCGAGGCCGGTCGCCTGCGCGTCGTCCGCCTCGAGTCGCTCGACGAGGTCCTTGGAGGCGAGGATCGCGCCGTCCCTGGCGGCGGCCTCGATCCGCGCGCCCTCGTTCATCTGGTCGCCGAGGGCGGTGACCTCGAGGCGACCGCTGGTGGCGACCTGGCCGACCATCAGCGTGGCGCCCCAGTGCAGCCCGATGTTCAGCCTGACCGGGACGTCGTCGGGCCCGAGTCGCTCGGAACCGTCGCGGATCGCCCGCGCGGCCTCGATCGCCGCGCGCGCAGCAGGGGACTCCGAGCCGCCGAAGTCCGCTGTCAGGAAGAGCGCCGATCCGCCGTCCCCGGCGTGCTTGCCGACGATGCCCTCGCGCGCGACCACGCTGGAGTCGATCAGGTCGGTGAGGTCCCTGATCAGGTCGAAGTAGACGCGCGAGGACAGGCGCCTGGAGAGCGATCCGGAGGCTTCGAGGTCGGCGAACAGGATCGCCGCGGATCGCCTGCCCGGGTCGCTGACGCGGTCCATCCGCTCAAACAGGCGCGGATCGCCGCGGCCGAGGCGATGCAGCAGGCTGTCCGGCACCGTTCCCCGGTACAGGTAGACGACGCCGATCATGTGCCCCTCGTCGTCGTTGATCCGCAGCTGGACCTGGTTCTGGTCGCCGAGCATCGAGCGACGGAAGCGCAGATCCGGGGGGAACGAGACGATGTCGTGCCAGGCTCGCGGCGCAGTCTCGACCGGGTCGATCTGAGCTGCGAGCGGCGCGGTGGGACCGAACACCTCTTCGAAGTCCGGGTCGCCGGGCTCGAGATAACGCCGCATGATCGGCGTGTTGTGCTCGAACCACCTCGTTCCACTCTCCTCGGTGACGCGCACGATGTCCGCGTCCTCCCTGAGGCTTCGCATGATCAGTGACCTGCCGTACTGGCGGCGCACCTCGTCCGCGCTGGCGGACATTCCTGTCAGCCGCGCAGCTTCGCCGGAGAAGTAGACGCAGCGAAAGCGTGCGTCCAGGATCTCGAACACCATTCCTGCGGCCTCCATCGCAGAGGCGATCTCGCGCAGTTCCGGATGCTCAGGAAGCGGTGGATCGTGCGCGCTGCCGTCGGCCATCGCAGAAGGCTATCCGCGCCCGTCAGGGTGCCCTCGACCGGCTCGGCGACGACCGCTCTATGAGATCGTGAGAGGCATGCTCTCGCCCTGGCGTCGCGTGCTGCCGTTCATGCTTGCCCTCTCACTGCTGCTCGCCATGCCGGCGGGGGCACAGGCGAAGCGGATGAAGGCGCCGGCGAGGAAGTTCCTCGCTCAGCAGGACCGGTTGCAGAAGCGTTTGGCCCCCAAGGAGAAGCAGATGCTGCGGGACATCTCCGCGATGCGCCGCAGGTTCAAGGCCTGCCCGGTGCTGAGCGATCTGCCGAACGACGGTTTCCAGCAGATCAAGTCGTTCCTGTACGTGCTGCTGGACATGATCCAGGAGACGACGGAGCCGTTCAAGGATGATCTCGCCTACGTCGCCCGCTCCTATCGCAAGTCGTCCTACGGCGACGGCGTGCTGAACCGCGCGGGGCGTGAGCGCTACCGGCACTTCCTCACGCTGAGTGAGCTGAAGCCCTTCGACAGCTGCGCTGTGCTCGACGACTGGGCGCAGGCGAAATGGCCGTCGGACTGGAAGCCGACCGGAGAAGCCGGGGTCGCCTCGGACGCGATGTACGACCCGGACGTCCAGATCCCGGACGAGGGGGCGCTGCTCAGGCGCCTGCGCAAGCTCGGCGCGAGCAGCAGGCAGCGCAGCCGCACCAAGAACGCCGGCATCAGCGAGCGCGTTCTCGATGGGTACGACAAGGTGCTCGCCGAGCTGTTCCCGAAGGTCGACATCGAGTGGCGCTGACCGGCTCAGCGTCGTACGGGCACACCGGGTCGGCCCGGTTGCAGATCAGCGCACGTGCACGCCGCTGATCGCTCGCGCGATCACGAGGCGCTGGATCTCTGAGGTGCCCTCGAAGATCGTGTAGATCTTGGCGTCGCGGTGCCAGCGCTCGACCGGGAACTCGCGGGCATAGCCGTTCCCACCGAGGATCTGCATCGCGCGCTCGGTCGCCCAGACCGCCACCTCACCCGCTTTGAGCTTGCTCATCGAGCCTTCGGCGTTGTCGAAGCGCTGACCCGTGCGCCCCATCCACGACGCGCGCCAGATGAGCAGCCGCGCGGCGTCGATCTCCATCTTCATGTCGGCGAGCGTGAACGCGATCGACTGGTTCTCGACGATCGCCCTGCCGAACTGCTCACGGTCCTTGGCGTACTGCAGTGCGTACTCGTAGGCCGCCCGGGCGATGCCGATCGCCTGAGCGCCGACGGTCGGGCGGCTGGCCTCGAACGTCGCCATCGCGGCCTGCTGCCTGCTCTTGCCGCCTTCGCGTACGCGGGCGAGGCGCTCGTCGAGCTTCTCCTTGCCGCCGAGCAGGCAGTCGCCGGGCACGCGGCAGTCGTCGAGAAAGACATCGGCGGTATGCGAGGCGCGCAGGCCGTGCTTCTTGACCTTCGTGCCCATCGTGAGACCGGGCGCTCCGGGCGGGATCACGAACGCCGCGTGGCCGCGCGAGCGAAGCTCGGCGTCGACCGACGCGATGACGACGTGGACGCCGGCGATGCCGCCGTTCGTCGCCCACGCCTTCTGCCCGTTGAGGACCCATTCGCCGGAGGCCTCGTCGAAGCGCGCGCGTGTGCGGATCGCGGAGACGTCCGAGCCTGCGTTGGGCTCGGAGGAGCAGAACGCGGCGACGGCGGGCTCGTCGACGGTGCCGAAGCACTGCGGGATCCAGGTGCCCATCTGTTCGGGGGTTCCCTGGCCGGCGATCGCGGCCACGGCAAGCGAGGTTCCCATCAGCGACATGCCGATCCCGGCGTCGCCCCAGAACAGCTCCTCGTTGACGACCGGCAGCGTCAGCCCGGTCGGGTCGGAGAAGAACTGGGCGATGCCGTCGAACCCGTAGAGGCCGATCTTCGCGGCCTCCTGGATGACGGGCCAGGGGGTCTCCTCGCGCTCATCCCACTCGGACGCGGCGGGCCGGATCACGTTCTGGGCGAAGCCGTGGACCCAGTCACGGACCTCCTTCTGCTCGTCGGTCAGCGTGAGGGTGAACGCGGGGCCCGTGGTCTCCGGGACTGTCTCGGTGGCATTCATGACGGCGCCGATCATACTGACCAGCCGGTCAGTTACGTTCGCATCGCACCCGACCCGCGTGCGGGCACCCGTCAGGCGCGGTAGTCGGTCTTCTCGGCCAGCTCGGAGACGGCGAACGTCGCGAAGGTGAGCAGTGCGCGGCGATCCAGAGGAGCGAGCACGTCCCACACGTCATCCGTCCCGCCGCGATCGTGAAGGCCGCAGAGCGCGTCGAGCGCGGTCGTCGCCTGTCCCAGCGCGCGCTCGCGCTCGCCGTCCGTGGTCTCGATGCGGAGGTCCTCGAGCTTCGCAGCCCGGATGAGGCGCCCGATCGCGGGCGGATCGAGCTCGATTCGTTCGGCCATGCGGCGAGGGTACGCCAGCCTCCGGGAAGGAACGAGGCCCGCCGCCGTCGAAACCAGCGTTCGCCCATGAAGCGCTCTGCGACGACGACTCCGGCCCCGCCTCACGAGGCCAGCGGCCACCAGACCCTCTCCGCGTACATCCAGGCTCGGTTCGACGAGTTCTCGCGCTCCCAGAAGGATGTCGCGCAGTACATCGTCGACCATCTCGATGAGGTCGCCTTCCAGACGGCAGAGGAGCTGGCGCGCCGCGCGAACACCTCCAGTTCGACGGTCGTGCGCTTCTCGCAGGCGCTCGGCTTCGAGGGCTTTCCGGAGCTCCAGGCGTCCGCGATCGAGGAGTACCGGCGCCGGATCGCCTCCGGCGAGGTCGGCGGGACGAGCTCCTCCGAGCCGCTCTTCGCGTTGGACCAGAACGCGTTCGAGACGGCGATCGCCGCCGATCACGTGAACGTCGAGGAGACCGCGCGCAAAGTCTCGCGCCGCGATGTCGAGGTGGCGATCGAGGCGATCTCCGACTGCGGGCGGCTGCTGATCATCGGAACCGACCAGATGGCCTTCTTCGCAAGCTACATGCGTCATCTGCTGATGCTCCTGGACATCCAGGCCGATGTCGTCGTCAGTCCATCTCAGGAGGCGCTGAGCCGGATCGGGCGCATCGACGGCGACACGCTGGTGATCGGCCTCAGCGCGGGGCGCCCCCATCCGCTCGTGGTGCGCGCGATGAAGATCGCGCGTCACCGCAAGGCCAAGACGATCGCGATCACCGACGCGACGCTGTCCGATGTCGCGAAGCTTTCGCACCTCCAGCTCTACTACTCGTCGAACTCGCCGGCCTACGTGCGCTCGCATGCGGCCCTGCTCAGCATCGTCCAGGCGCTCGCGTACGGCGTGTACAGCCGCGACACCGAGCGCTACGCGGATCGCATCAAGGCCTTCCGGCTCAAGTAGCCCGGCTGGACAGCAGCGCGGCGACAGGCACTCCGCGCTGCACGATCTGCCCTCGCGTGGGCGCGGCGCGCTCCTACAATGGGCGAGATGCGCGACGAAGCGACATTCCGGGTCAAGGCGGGCCTTGCCGAGATGCTCAAGGGCGGCGTCATCATGGACGTCGTCGACGCCGAGCAGGCGAAGATCGCCGAGGCGGCGGGCGCCGCAGCGGTGATGGCGCTTGAGCGCGTGCCCGCGGACATCCGCCGCGACGGCGGAGTCGCGCGGATGAGCGACCCGTCGATGGTCCGCGGCATCCAGGAGGCGGTGACGATCCCGGTGATGGCCAAGGCTCGCATCGGTCACTTCGCCGAGGCGCGCGTCCTGGAGGCACTGGAGGTCGACTACATCGACGAGTCGGAGGTCCTGACGCCCGCCGACGAGGCCAACCACATCGACAAGTGGGGCTTCAAGGTGCCCTTCGTGTGCGGCGCGACCAATCTCGGCGAGGCGCTGCGCCGCGTCGGCGAGGGCGCGGCGATGATCCGCTCCAAGGGCGAGGCCGGAACCGGCGACATCGTCGAGGCTGTGCGGCACCTGCGCACGATCGTCGGTGAGATCCGCCGCCTGGGCGGGTTGGATGAGGCTGCGGTCGCGACCGCAGCCAAGGAGAACGGCGCGCCGCTCGACCTCGTGCGCTCGGTCGCCGAGACCGGCAGGCTGCCGGTCGTCATGTTCTGCGCCGGCGGTATCGCGACCCCGGCTGACGCGGCACTTGTGATGCACCTCGGTGCCGAGGGCGTCTTCGTCGGTTCGGGCATCTTCAAGAGCGAGGACCCCGAGGCCCGCGCGGCGGCCGTCGTCGAGGCGACGACGCACTTCCAGGACTGGGATCGCGTGCTCAAGGCCTCCGAAGGCCTCGGCGCTGCGATGCACTCGCTCGAGGCGCGCAAGCTGGACGAGACCCAGGTCCTCGCCAACCGGGGCTGGTAGAGGATGCCCGGCGGGTCGGGCGAGGGCCTGCTGGTCGGCGTCCTCGCGCTTCAGGGCGGCTTCGAGGCACACCGCCGGGTGCTCGAGCAGCACGGCGCCGCTGTACGCGAGGTGCGCGTGCCTGCAGACCTCGAGGGGCTCGACGGGCTGATCCTGCCCGGCGGGGAGTCGACGACGATGACGCTCGGCATCGAGCGCGAGGGCCTGGCCGATCCGCTGCGCGGATTCGCACGCGGTGGCCGGCCGGTTCTGGGTACCTGCGCAGGCCTGATCCTGCTCGACCGCGACCACCTGGGGCTGATCGACATCCGCGCCGAGCGCAACGCGTTCGGGCGCCAGGTTCACAGCTTCGAGCAGGACCTCGACCTCGGCCTCGAGGGCGGCCCGCTTCCCGCGGTCTTCATCCGGGCGCCCTGGATCACCGAATTCGGCGACGGCGTCGAGATCCTCGCAGAGGTCGACGGGCACGCGGTCGCGGCGCGGCAGGGATCGATCGTCGTCATCAGCTTCCATCCGGAGTTGAGCGGCGACACGCGAGTCCACGAGAGCTTTCTCGCCGACGTGCGGGCGGCGAAGGGCGCGCGGGTCTGAGCGCGCGATGCGCGCGGCGCGCGTGCGCCGGAGCGCTGCTGGCAGACTTGGCCGATGCGGATCGCCGTCGCAGCGGATGAGCGCAGCGGGCTGACCACTGCGCTGCTGGAACAGCTGCGCAGCCGGGGTCATGAGCCGTTGCCGCACGGCGCGCTGGCGGAGGGCTCGCGTTCCGACTGGGCGTGGGCGAGCGAGGCCGCCGCGCGGGACGTCGCCGACGGCCGCGCCGGGCAGGCGATCGTCTGTTGCTGGACCGGCACCGGGGCCTCGATCGCCGCGAACAAGGTGCGGGGCGTACGCGCCGCGCTGTGCGTGGATGCGGAGACAGCCGCCGGGGCGCGCCGCTGGAACGACGCCAACGTGCTTGCGCTGTCGCTGAGGCTGACCAGCGAGGCGCAGCTCGCGGAGATACTCGACTCCTGGTTCGGCACCGGCCCGAGCACGGAACCCGGCGACGCGTCGAACGTCGCTCACCTGGCCCGGCTCGAAGACACGTGAGCGGTGAGCCGGGGCGCCTGACGCTGGTCGCGGCGTCCGGTGCGACGGCCCTGCTGCTGCTCGACGTGACCGCGGTGAATGTCGCTCTGCCGGCGATCAAGGACGACCTCGGCGCCAGCTTCGCCGAGCTGCAGTGGGTGATCGACGCATACGCCCTCACGCTCGCGGCGACGCTGCTCAGCGCAGGCTCGATCGCCGACCGCGTCGGAAGGCGCGCGACGTTCGTGGTCGGCTTGACGGTCTTCGCGTCGGCCTCGCTGCTGTGCGGGCTGGCACAGTCGGCGTGGGCGCTGGACGTCGGCCGTGCCGTCCAGGGCATCGGAGCCGCCGCGATGTTCGCGTGCTCGCTCGCCCTGATCGCCGACCGCTATCGCGGCCCGCGGGAGCGGGGAAGGGCGCTCGGGGTATGGGGCGCGATCACGGGCGCGGCCCTCGCACTGGGCCCGCCGCTCGGCGGAGCCGTCGTCGACGGCCTCGGCTGGCAGTGGGTGTTCCTGATCAACCTTCCGCTGGTCGCCGGGCTGGCGGCCCTGACGCTGTCGGGTGTCGAGGAGTCTCGCGACCCGGCCGCGGCGAGGCTCGACCGTTCCGGGCTGGTCACCTTCACGGGCGCCTGCTTCCTGCTCGTCTTCGCGCTCGTGCGCGGTAACGGCTCGGGGTGGGGGAGCCCGGCGATCATCGCCTGCTTCGCGGGCGGCGCCGCCCTGCTCGCGGCGTTCGTGGCGGTCGAGCTTCGTGCGCGTCAGCCGATGCTGGATCTGCGGCTCTTCCGCAGTGCGCCGTTCACGGGCACCGCGATCGTGGCGTTCGCACAATCCTTCGCCCTGTATCCGCTGCTGCTGTTCGTCGCCTTCTGGCTCCAGGACGCGCTTGGGTACGGCGCACTGGAAACGGGGCTGCGCCTGCTCCCGGTCACCGCGACGCTCCTGGTCGTGGCGCCGCTGTCGGGGATGCTCACCGGGCGCGTGCCGCTGCGCTATCTGCTCGCCGCGGGGCTGACCCTGATCGCGATCGGCCTGCTGGTCAATCGCCGTGTCGAGGTCGGATCGGAGTGGACTGTGCTGCTTCCGGGCCTGTTCATCGGCGGGCTCGGGATCGGGGTGATCAGTCCGGCACTCGCCGCCGCCATGGTCGGCGTTCTGTCAGTCGAGCGTGTTGGCCTGGCCTCAGGCGTGAACAACACGTTCAGGCAGCTCGGAATCGCCGTCGGGATCGCAGTGCTGGGAGCGGTCTTCGACGCGCGCGTTTCAGCCGCGGCGTCCCTGGAGCAGGGCTTTGTGGGCGGGCTCGACGCGGTCTTTCTCCTGGCCGCTCTCGTCGCGCTGGCGGCGGTTCCGGCCGCGCTGCTGATGATCCGGCGGCTCGACGGGGTGGTCGGCGAGCCCGGCCGGCGTGCCGAGGTGGCGAGTCGGCCTGCGCCGCAGTCTCAGACTTCCTGAAGGAACGGGCGTCACGCTGCCGTTCAATGATCAACGACATGGAGGTTCCCCCAGCATGAGACGCGCACTGACCGCAGCCCTGCTCGCCGCCCTCGCGAGCGCCGCGGTCTTCTCCACGGCCGGCTTCGCCGGCTCGAACAGCAAGTCCGGCAAGAAGACCAGCACCGCTCGTAAGCAGTCGAACAGCGCTGCGACGCCCCCTCCGACGATGAAGGAGGCGCTGGCCGCCAAGGAGAAGCTGCGTGCCGCGCACGAGGCGAAGCTCGCCAAGTCGCTCGGCGTGAGCACGGAGAAGCTCACGGCTGCGTTCGACGCAGTCAAGAAGAAGAACCTCGACCAGGCCGTCACCGACAAGCAGCTGACCGCGGCCCAGCGCGACGCCATTCTCGCGTGTGAGAAGGCACCGCTCACCTGCGATCGCAGCGACCTCCCGGCTTACGGGCACGGCCACCGCGGCGGTTTCGGCGGCCCGAAGGGCGCCCGCGGCGACATGGTCAAGGATCTCGCCGCCGAACTCGGTGTATCCGAGGACAAGGTGACCGCGGCGCTGAAGGCCAACCGGCCGAAGATGGGTGACCGCAAGGACGGTCGTCGTGGACATGGCGGTCGCGGGCATGGCGGCCCGGGCGCGGGCTTCGGGCCTCCGCCCGGCATGGACGGCGCCGAGGGACCGGCCGAAGAGGCCGCCCCCGTGGGAGCGGCGTAGGCCGCCGGCTCGCGGACGAGCGATGATTAGCACGGAGTGACTGATCCTCTCGTTCTCGTCGTCGACGACGACGCTGCGATACGCGAAGCCCTCGAGCGCGCCCTGCGCATCGAGGGCTTCGCCGTGTCCACTGCCTCGGGCGGGCGCGCAGCGCTCGTCCAGGTGGCCAGGAACCCTCCCGCGGCGATCGTGCTCGACGTCACGATGCCGGACCTGGGCGGGCGAGCCGTCTGCGCGCGGTTGCGCGCAGACGGCCTGCGGACGCCGATCCTGATCCTGTCCGCGCGTGACGAGGTCGAAGATCGCGTGGCCGGCCTTCAGGCCGGAGCCGACGACTACCTCGTCAAGCCGTTCGCCGTGGAGGAGCTCGTGGCGCGCCTGCGCGCGCTGCTGCGGCGGGGAGGGGAGAGCGAACAGCCGGTCGCCGCGACCGCGCTCGAAGTCGCCGATCTGACGCTCGACCCGGCGGCACGCAGCGTTCGGCGCGGGACTCGTGAGGTCGAGCTCACGAGGCGTGAGTTCGAGCTTCTCGAGGTCTTCGCGCGCAACGCCGGCATCGTGCTTGGCCGCGACCGGCTGCTCGAACTCGTCTGGGGCTACGACTGGGCGGCCGACGGCAACGTCGTCGACGTGTTCGTCTCCTACCTGCGCCGCAAGCTCGAAGCCGACGGTGAGCCGCGCCTGATCCAGACCGTCAGAGGCGTCGGCTTCGTCCTTCGCGAGGCCGGGGGATGAGCGCCCCCGACACACCCGGCCGCCGCCTACGCGGACCGAAGTCGCTCGCCGGACGCGTGACGCTGGCTGCCGTGGCCGCCGTCGGCGCGGCGCTCGCCGTGGCCGGCATCGGGGTCGTGGTGGCCGCTGGGCGGGCCGATCGGGCCGCCCTCGATCGCGATCTCAGAGGTCTCGTGTCGCGGCTCGACCGCCCGGAGGTCCGAGGCCTCGGCGGCCCCGCGGCGCCGCGCCCGTTCCCAGGCGCGGGCCCGGCGGTGCCGCCTGTGAACGGTGACGGCGCCGAGCCTCAGCCGCCGGACGGGCGCGGCTCGGGACTGCGGCGCGGGCGTGGCGGGCCGCCCGAGGCCCTCGACCCCGGAAGCGAGCGCTTCGCGCGTGTCGTGCTGCCCGGCGGCGCCGTCTTCAGCCAGGGCAGGGAGGTTCCCGAGGCCTTTCCGCTGCCGCATCCCCGCGACACGCCGACGAGCGTCGAGGCCGAGGGCGAGGACTGGCGCACGATCACGCGAGCCCTGCCCGGCGGAGCGACGCTTCAGGTGGCAGCACGGCTCGCGCCACTTCAGGACGATGCACGTCGGCTCCAGCTCGTGGTGCTCGCGGTTCTCGGGGCAGCCCTGCTCGCGACCGCACTGATCGCCCGTGCGCTGACCCGGATCGCGCTCGCCCCGCTCGAACGCCTGCGCGGGACCGCGGAGGAGGTCGCCGTGACGGCGGATCTGGCCAAGCGCGTCCCCGTGGGCGATGGGCCGGAGGAGGTCGACGAGCTGGCCGGCGACCTCAACGCGATGCTCGCCCGTCTCGGCGAAGCGGCCGACGGCCAGCGCGCCGCCCTCGAGAGCGCTCGTCGCTTCGCAGCCGACGCCGGTCACGAGCTGCGGACGCCGCTCACGAGCCTCGAGGCGAACCTCGCGACGGGCGCGACCCAGGCGGCGCGCGGGGACGCCCGCAGGCTGACCGGGCTGGTCGAGCAGCTCCAGGCGCTGGCGCGCGGCGAGGCGGGGCCGCCGGTGAGCCCGGAGCAGGTCGACCTGGCCGACCTGGCCGATGCGGCGATCCTCGACCTGCGTCGCCGTCATCCCGAGGTCTCGGCGACGCTCGAGGCGCCCGATCGCGGTCCTGCGGTCGCCGGAGAGCAGGAGAGCCTGCGCATGCTGCTCGACAACCTGCTCGAGAACTCGGCGCGCCACGGGAGGCCCGGGGGCGAGATCGTGGTCACGCTCAGCAGCGATGCGAGCGGGTGCGCTGAGATGCTCGTGGACGACGACGGGCCCGGGATCGCGCCTGACGAGCGTGGGCGCGTCCTGAAGCGCTTCGCGCGCGGCACGGGTGCGCGCGGCGAGGGCACCGGCCTGGGTCTCGCGATCGCGTCCGCCCAGGCGGCGCGGCACGGCGGCTCACTCACCCTCGAGCAGGCGCCGCTGGGCGGGCTGCGCGCCCGTGTGCGGCTGCAGACGACCGCGAGCGAACCGCCGGCGGCCAGCCCCCACGCGGGGACCGGCGCCTGAACGCGAGCGGCGACCGCCGCCGCAGTCAGCGCGCTTCGAAGTGGACGACGCCGGCTTCGTCCAGCACCTCGACCGCGCGGCCGTCATCGACGAGCAGGTCCATGTGGCCGAGCACCTCGGACAGCGTCAGGTAGGCCTGCGTGACCGCGACGTTGCCCCACATCAGGTGGGCCAGTTCGAAGCCGGTGCGTCGCTGGCGGCCGACGAGCCCGTGAAGCTTGTCGGCGCGCCGCTCGTGCAGCCGGAAGCGCTCGTCGATGATCGCGGCGTGGTCCTCGAGCGCGTCACCGTGGCCGGGGAGGACTAGGTCCAGCTCCATCGCGCGCGTGGCCTGGAGCGACTCCAGGTAGATCATCAGCGAGCGCGGCCTGCGCAGACCGCGTGCAACCTCGACGTCGTCGATCGGAGCCTCGAGCGGGCGCGCGATCAGCGGGTTGGACGAGATGTGCTTGATCAGGTGGTCGGCGGCGAGCAGCGTGCCGCTGCGCGCGTCGTGGAAGACGGTGTCCGAGGGCGAATGACCGGGCCTGTGGAGCACCTCCAGCACGCGGTCGCGCAGGGCGATCTCGTCGCCGTTGCGCAGCGTGCGCGTCACGGTCGCCTTGGCTCCCCAGCCGCGGAAGGTGTGCGACACCGCGCGCAGTGCGAGCCGCGTCTCAGCCGGGATCCCGTGGCGGGCCATCACCGCCTCGGCGAAGGCGTCGTCCGCCTCCATGAAGTCGCCGTAGCGTGCCATCCACGGCGCCAGCAGGTCGAGTGCCGCGACGTCGGCCCCGGAGCGCCGCGCGAGGATGTCGACGAGGCCGAGGTGATCCATGTGCTGATGCGAGACGACGATCAGCTCCAGGTCCTCGATGCGGCGCCCGAGACGAGAAAGCCCTCGCTCGAGCTCGTCGAGGGCGATGCCGGAGTTCGGGCCCGTGTCGATCAGCGTCAGTGGCGCGTCATCGATCAGGTAGACGTTGACGCGCCCTACGGCGAACGGCGTCGGGAGGGGCAGACAGTGGATGCCCTGCTGCTCGGCCCGCGCGGCGAGCGGACCGTCAGGGTCCCAGCCGCCGGCGCTCACGCGCGGATCAGCGCGAGCACCTCGTCGCGCCTGCGTTCCATGTCGGACGCGGACACGAGCGACTCCAGGCAGAGGCGCAGGAGCGGCTCGGTGTTCGAGGGGCGCACGTTGAAGTGCCAGTCGTCGAAGTCCACGCTGACACCGTCGAGGTAGCCGATGCGCCCTCCCTGCGCGGCGTAGTGCTCCTCGATGGCGGCCATTCGAGCAGCCGCGTCGTCGACCTGCGAGTTGATCTCGCCGCTGATGAAGTACTTCGCGCGGTAGGGCTTGAGCAGCTCGCTCAGACTGGCGCCGCGCGTCGACAGCAGCTCGAGAATCAGCAGCGCGGGAATCGTGCCGCTGTCGGCGCAGTAGAAGTCGCGGAAGTAATAGTGGCCGCTGACCTCACCACCGAAGATCGCGTCCTCGTCGCGCATCCGGGTCTTGAAGAAGGCGTGGCCCACGCGGTTGGGAAGCGCGCTGCCGCCCATGCGCTCGACCGTGTCGGCGACCGCCCTCGACGCGCGTACGTCGTAGAGGATCGTGGCTTCGGGGCTCTTCTCGATCAGGCTCTCGGCGAGCAGCGCCGTCAGGAAGTCGCCGTCGACGAACGTGCCGGTGTCGTCGATGAAGAAACAGCGGTCGGCGTCGCCGTCCCAGGCGATTCCGAGATCGGCGTCCTCCGCCAGGACCCGGCTGATGATCAGCTCCCGGTTCTCGGGCAGCAGCGGGTTCGGCTCATGCCCGGGGAACTCGCCGTCGGGCTTCCAGAAGGTCTCTACGAGGTCGAGCGGCAGATGCCGCAGCAGCGGGCCCACCATCGGGCCCGCCATGCCGTTTCCGCCGTCGACCACGACCTTCAGGGCCTTGATCGCGTCGCCGTCGATGAACTTGAAGGCCGCCTGCTGGAACTTCAGGTAGATGTCGACCTGCTCGCTGGTTCCGAAGCCCGGCGGCTTGCCCATGCCGGCCTCGATCTCACGACGGATGTCCTGAATGCCCGCGTCACCGCTGAGCGCGATCGCCCCCCGGCGCACGAGCTTGGCGCCCGTGTAGGCCTTCGGGTTGTGCGAGGCGGTGCACATCAGGCCGCCGTCCAGCTCGCGCGTGCCGACGAGCCAGTAGAGCATCTCCGTGCCGACCATCCCGGCGTCGATCACGTGGACGCCCTCGGCAAGGAGCCCTTGCTTGTAGCGCTCGGACAGCTCGGGGGCCTCGAGGCGCATATCGCGCCCAAGCCCGACACCGAGCTCGTTCGTCGGCCGGCCGGCGAGGTTGCCGAGCACCCGTGCGAACGCCCTGCCGATCAGCTCGGCGGTGTCGCCGTCGATGTCGCTGCCGTAAAGGCCGCGGATGTCGTATGCCTTGAAGATCTCGGGGGCTGGAGCGCTCACGGGTTCGATCCTAGCCTCGGCCTGCGAGGATCCCGCGCCGGATGGAGCGGACGGACGCCAGGCAGCGCTACGGGGGATCGCTCTCCGGTCGCTCGGTCCTCGTGACCGGGGCGTACGGATTCGTCGGTGGATGGCTTGCGAGGGCCCTGCTGGAGCGGGGTGCGCGGGTCACGGTCCTGCGACGCACCGAGCGGCCGGCCTGCGTGCTGGCGCTCGAGCGGGTCGAGCGCGACTGCGATGTCGTCGACGGGAACGTGGTCGACGGGCCTCTGCTGGACGCCACGCTGCGCCGGCGACGGGTCGACGCCGTGCTCCATCTCGCCGGCACCTCGACGGTCGGCGCCGGGGACCGCGAACCACTGGAGACGTTCGAGTCGAACGTTCGCGGCACCTGGACCATGCTGGAGGCGTGCCGCGCCAACGCGGTGGAGTGGGCGGTGGTCGCCTCGTCCGAACATGCCTACGGGCCCGCCGAGCGGCTGCCGCTGTCGGAGGGGGCTGCTTTGCGCCCGCCGCGGCCGTACGAGGCATCGAAGGCCGCCGCGGACATCATCGCGCGTTCGTACTGGACGGCCTACGGACTGCCGGTCGCGACGACTCGCTTCGGGAACGTCTACGGCGGCGGTGACCAGAACCGCTCGCGACTGGTTCCCTCCGTGATCGCCGCGCTGCTGGGTGGGGAGCCCCCGCTGATCCGCTCGGACGGCTCGCCGGAGCGCGACTTCCTGCACGTCGAGGATGCGGTCGATGCCTATCTGGCGCTCGCCGACGCGCTTGCCGCCGGAACGGCTCGCGGTGAGGCGTTCAACGCGGGCGGCGGCGAGCCGCATCGCGTGATCGACGTCGTCCGGCTCCTGTGCGAGCTGTCCGGTACTGGCATCGCCCCTGAGGTGCGCGGCGCCGGTACGCCAGCGGGTGAGATCGATCGTCAATGGCTCGACTCGGCGAAGCTCCGGCGGCTGACGGGCTGGCAGCCGCGGATCGGCCTCGATGATGGCCTCGCGCGCACGCTGGACTGGCATCGCGAGCACCCGCAGAGCCTGGCCCGCTGATCGGCCCGCCTCGCAGGTCGAGCGCGCTCACGCAATGTCCCGCCGGCATGTCGCGAGCTACATTTCCTGCATGGCCGGGCATTCGAAATGGGCGGGGATCAAGCACAAGAAGGCGATCGTCGACGCACGCCGCGGCAAGCTCTTCACGAAGCTGGCGCGCGCGATCACGGTCGCGGCCAAGGACGGCGGTGGAGACCCCGAGGGGAACCCGGCGCTGGGACTGGCGATCCAGAAGGCCAAGGACGCCTCGATGCCCAAGGACAACATCGAGCGGGCGATCGCCAAGGGGACCGGCGAGGGCGCCGACGCCGAGAGCTTCGAAGAGGTCGTCTACGAGGGCTACGGCCCGGGCGGCGTGGCCCTGCTGATCGAGGCGCTGACCGACAACCGCAATCGCACGGGATCCGATGTCCGTCATCTGCTGACCAAGCACGGCGGCAACCTCGGCGAGCCCGGGTCGGTGGCGTACGTGTTCGAGAAGAAGGGCGTCATCGTCGTCGACGCGGCGCTGCACACCGAGGACGACCTGATCGTCGCCATCGACGCCGGTGCCGAGGACATAGCGTCCGACGAGGATGTGTTCGAGGTGCTGACCGAGCCGGCCGACCTCCCCGGTGTGCGCGCGGCCCTGGAGGCGGCCGGAATCGCCTTCCAGTCCGCGGAGGTCACACAGCGTCCCAGGACACGTGTCGAGCTCGACGAGTCCGGAGCCGCCAAGCTGCTGCGCCTGATCGATGCGCTGGAGGACAACGACGACGTCGGCGAGGTCCATGCCAACTTCGAGGTCGACGCCGAGATCCTCGAACGCGTCGCCGCGGCCGGCTGATACCGCCGAGTCGTTGCGTCGGGCCGGCGGCACTCGTCCCCGCGCCACCTGCGAGGATGCGCCGCCGATGGCCGACCATCCCCGACGCCGCTTGACTGCGCCCGAACGTCGCGCGGAGCTCCTGGAGGCAGCGAGCGAGGTCTTCGGGCGTGCCGGCTACCACGGCGCGTCGCTGGAGGAGATAGCTGCGACGGCCGGGGTGTCCAAGGCGCTGATCTACGAGCACTTCGCCAGCAAGCGCGAGCTCCACGCAGAGCTCGTGGAGGCTCACGCGACCGAGATCTTCCGGCGGCTTCAGGCCAACGCCGACGCCGGCGCGGCTGCGACGGGGGAGGAGCGCCTGCGCGGCGGGATCGACGCGTTCCTCTCGTTCGTGGAGGAGCATCGCGACGCCTGGCGCGCCCTCTTCCGCGATGCGGCCGACCCGGAGGTCACCGAGGAGATCGCACGCGTCCGCGCGCAGGCGGCTGGAGTGATCGCGGCCCTGCTGGCCGCCGACACCAAGCGCCAACCGGGAGTGACCGCGAAGCAGCGTGCCCAGTTCTTCGAGATGCACGCGCAGATGCTGGCCGGTGCGATCCAGCTGCTCGCGCACTGGTGGAGCGATCACCCGGAGATCCCGCGCGAGAGCGTCGTGGACCGTGCGATGGAGTTCTGCTGGATCGGCCTGGACCGCGTCTCTCAGGGCGAGCTGATCAAGCGCCGTCGCGCGGCTCGCTGAAGCGTCAGCCCTGCGCGACCTGACCGGTCTGACGGCGCCAGTACAGGCTGCCGATCAGCGCCTCGGTCACCTTCGGATCGAACTGCGTTCCCGCGCAGCGCGACAGCTCGGCGATTGCGGCACCGTGCTCGCGCGCCTCGCGGTAGGGGCGCTCGGTCGTCATCGCGTTGTAGGCGTCGCACGCGAGGATGATCCTGCTGCCCAGCGGGATCTGGTCGCCGAGCAGGTTGTCGGGGTAACCCGCTCCGTTCCAGTGCTCGTGCTCGTGACGCACGATCCGCGCCACGGGCGCCATGCCCGGGATCGCCCGCAGGATGCGCTCGCCGATCACGGGGTGCTCGCGTATCAGCTGCCACTCGGTGTCGTCGAGCGGTCCGGGCTTGTTCAGGACGCGATCGGGGATCGCGACCTTGCCGATGTCGTGCAGGTGGGCAGCCGCGGCGATCGTCTCGACCTCGCGGGGACTCATCCCGAGCTGCTGACCGACATTGCGCGCGAGCTCGACGACGGACTCCGAGCTCTCGCCCGAGACGCGGTCGCGGGCGAGCAGCGTGCCGGCCAGCGCGTCGACGACTGCGGCCTGCGCGGGGCTGGTCGTGACGGTCGTGCCGTCGTCGATCCTGATCGCGCTGCGTCCGCCGCCCAGCGCGCGGGCCCGGTCCAGCCCGGCCTGTGCCATCGCGAGCACGTCACCCAGCGTCTGGCCGTTGACGTGTATCGACACGCCGGCCGAGACGGAGACCACGCCGGCGCCGGGGAGGTCACCGATCTCGAGTTCGCGGATCAGCCGGTCGCAGCAGGCCTGAGCTCCATCGAGGGTCGTCGCCGGCATCACGACGGTGATCTCGTCGGCGCCCGAGCGGCCCAGAACGTCGTTCGAACGGGTCAGCCGTCGCAGGCGCGCGGCGATCCCGACCAGCGCGGCGTCACCGGCCCCGCGGCCGCGGCGGGCGTTGAGCTCGCGAAATCCGTCGATGTCGATGACGGCGGCGCTGAACGGGCTGCCGTCGCGTTCGCAGGCGCGCAGCTTCAGCTCGGCCGACTCGAGGAACGCATCGAGCACCAGCAGGTGCGTTCGCGGGTCGTGGGTTCTGCGTTCCTTGAGCTTGGCTTCGAGGGTCCGGAGGCGATCCTGCGCCTCGGCGAGCTGACTGCGTAGTGCCTGACGTTCGGCGCCGTGACTGAGCATGTGACTCACTATCGGTCGCCGTCTGAGCCGGATGGCTCAGATTGGACGCATGGACGAAGCGGCGCGCAACGATTGTTGCGACGTGCGGTCGTGAGGCCGCGTCAAGCGGCGCTCTGGCGCCCTGTCTGCTGGCGCCAGTAGAGGCACCCGATCAATGCCTCGGTCACCTTGGGGTCGAACTGGGTGCCCGCGCAGCGGGTCAGCTCGGCGATCGCGTCGCTGTGGGAGCGGGCTGACCGATACGGGCGGTCGGTGGTGATCGCGCTGTACGTGTCACAGGCCAGGATGATCCTGCTGCCGATCGGGATCTCGTGGCCGACGAGGTTGTCCGGGTAGCCCGCGCCGTTCCAGTGCTCGTGCTCGTGGCGGACGATCTTCGCGATCGACGCCATTCCGGGAACCGCCTCGAGAATCCGTTCGCCGATCACGGGGTGCTCCTCCATGAGGGCCCACTCGGCCGCATCGAGCGATGCGGGCTTGTGCAGCACGGCGTCGGGGATCGCGACCTTGCCGATGTCGTGCAAGAGCGCGGCGGCGGCGATGATCTCGATCTCGGGCTCGGGCAGCCCGAGCTGCCGTGCGACGCCGCGAGCGAGCTCCACGACCGACTCCGAGTGCTCGCCCGTGTAGCGGTCGCGCTCCAGGAGTGTTGTCGCCAGCGCCTCGACGACGGCCTCCTGCGCGGGGGTCGCCAGGTCGATCGAGTTGTTGTCGATGCGTATCGCGGCCCGCGAACCGCCGAGCGCGCGGGCCCGGTCGAGCCCTGCGTGTGCGGCGCTCAGGAGGTCTCCGAGGCTGCCCCCGGTGAGGTGAAGCGAGATGCCGGCCGAGACCGAGATGTGACCGGCCTCCGGAAGTGCCGTCTGGTCCAGCTCGCCGATCAGGCGGTCGCAGCAGCGCTGTGCGCCCGGCACGTCGGTTCCGGGCATGAGGATCGTTATCTCGTCCGCTCCCGAGCGACCGAGAACGTCGCTGCTGCGCGTCAGGCGGCGAAGGTGGGAGGCGATGCCGGCGAGCGCCGCGTCGCCGGCCTTGGACCCGAGCCGCGCGTTGAGCTCGCGGAACCCGTCGATGTCGATGACGACCGCTGCGACAGGCTGCGCCGCAACCTCGGCGGCGCGAAGGGCGACCTCGGCGGAGGCCAGGAACGGGTCCAATGCGAGCAGCCTGGTCCTGGGGTCGCGGGTGCGACGCTCCTCGAGCTGAGCCTCCAGCTCGCGAACGCGTTCCTGAGCCTCGGCAACTTCCCCGCGTAGAGCGTGGTTCTGGGCTTCCGATCTGCGGAGCACGTGCCTGATATCGGCGTACCGGGCGCGCCTGGGTCACGCCCTGGACGGATGGTCGATCGGGCACCACGGCGCCGGCGGCGGCGCCGGGGCGATCGGCGGGCCCCGCGGAGGCATCCGGGCCGACGCGGAGAATCACTTCCCGTGATCGTTCTCGGCATCGATCCCGGACTCGCCAACCTCGGATTCGGGGTGGTTCGGCGCAGCTCCGGCCGGCTGGTTGCGCTCGACGGCGGCGTGATCCGCACCAACGCCGGCGTGGCGCCTGAGCTGCGCCTGGCCGACATCCAAGAGCGTGTAGCGCAGCTGATCAGCGCACATGGGGCCGACGCGGTCGCGCTCGAGGCGCTCTACTTCGGCCAGAACGTTCGAACCGCGTTCGCGGTGGGCCAGGCGCGCGGCGTCGTGCTCGCCGCCGCCGGCGCCAGGGGCGTCGCCTGTCACGACTACACGCCCCAGCAGGTCAAGGGCGCGGTCTGCGGCAGCGGCCGCGCCGCCAAGGACCAGGTGATCAGGATGGTGCAGGCGCTGCTGTCGCTGCCGCCCGAGCCGCTTGCCGACCACGCGGCCGATGCGCTCGCCGTGGCCATCTGCCACGCCAACCATGCACCTCTGAACGACGCCGCCCGCCGCGACCTGGTGGCGACGCCATGATCGCGCTGATTGCGGGCGACGTCGCCGTGCGGCGGGCCGACCACGTCGTCGTCGAGACGTCCGGCGGGGTCGGGTACCGGCTCGCGGTCTCGGCCGAGACGCTGCGCCAGGTTCCGGCGGTGGGCCTGCCGGTGTCGCTCCACACGCACCTGGTCGTGCGTGACGACGCGCTACAGCTCTACGCCTTCGCGACCGAGGAGGAGCGTGACCTCTTTCTCCTCCTGCTCGGCGTTCAGGGCGTCGGGCCCGAAGGTCGCGCTCGGTGTGCTCAGCGGAGGACCACCGCGCGAGCTCGTCGCGGCTCTGGCCGCCGGTGATGCCGCCCGCCTGCAGGCCGTTCCGGGAGTCGGCAAGCGGACCGCCGAGCGCATCGTGGTCGAACTGCGCGAGAAGGTCGTGCCGGAGGTCGGCGCCGAGCCCGCGTTCGTGGTCACCCGCGGTGACGACCCCCGCAGGCTCGCGCGCGAGGGGCTGCTCGAGCTCGGCTTCCCGCCATCGGAGGCGGATGGTCTTCTGTCACTGGCTGAGGGCAACACCCCCGAGGATCTGCTTCAGAGTGCCCTTCGGGCGGCGCGCAGATGACCGACGAGCCGCGCATCCAGACGCCCGCTGCGCTTGCCGGGGAGGACGACCTCGAGCGCTCGCTGCGACCCCGGACACTTGACGACTTCGTGGGCCAGGAGGCCGTCCGTGAGCAGCTGGGGGTGTCGCTCCAGGCGGCGGCGGCTCGCGGCGAGCCGCTCGACCATGTCCTGCTCGCCGGGCCGCCCGGCCTCGGCAAGACCTCGCTCGCCCAGATCGTCGCCGGCGAGCTTGGCGCGCCGTTCGTTCAGACCGCCGGGCCTGCGCTGGAGCGCAAGGGCGACATCGCCGCCCTGCTGACGGCGCTGGAGCCGGGTGCGGTCTTCTTCGTAGACGAGATCCACCGGCTCAACAGGGCGCTCGAGGAGACCTTCTACCCGGCGATGGAGGACCGGCGCCTGCCGATCACGATCGGGCAGGGGGCCGGCGCGCGGATCGTCACGCTCGAGCTTCCTCCGTTCACCCTCGTCGGGGCCACGACGCGCGCGGGTCTGCTGTCGACCCCTCTGCGCGACCGCTTCGGGATCCAGCATCGGCTCGAGCCGTACTCGCCCGATCAGCTGGCACGCATCGTCCGCCGCTCGGCGCAGATTCTCGACGTGACCCTGGACGACCGGGGCGCGCTCGCGATCGCTGCGCGCAGTCGTGGCACGCCGCGGGTCGCCAACCGGCTGCTGCGGCGGGTGCGCGACTGGGCGGAGGTCAGGGGAGACGGTGTCGTGACCGAGCAGGCGGCCGACGACGCGCTCACGCTGCTGGAGGTGGACGAGCTCGGCCTCGACAGGCTCGATCGCGACATCCTGTCGGCGCTGTGCACTGCATTCCGGGGCAGCCCTGTGGGACTCACGACGCTCGCGATCACCGTCGGCGAGGAGGCCGACACCATCGAGGACGTCTACGAGCCCTACCTGCTGCAGCGTGGCCTGCTCCAGCGTACGCCCCGCGGGCGCGCCGCGACCGCTCGCGCGTACGAGCACCTGGGTCTGGAGCCGCCGCGTGACGCGGCGCTGTTCTGAATGGCCTTCGGCCGCTCGACACCGCTGTCTCGTAGGCCGCGCTTTAGATCCGACCCCTAACCTTTCGCCGCTAGCGCCATGCCCCATCACTTCATCTGCCCGAGCTGCGGCACGCGTACTGCCGCCACCGATCGCAACGCGGGCTTCCGAGAAGCCCCCGCAGGCTGTTCGAAGTGCGGCTTCGGCTTCGTGTTCGAGCTGCTCGACGACTATTACCCGGCCCCTGACGCCGCGTTCTTCGTCTGCGATCAGCAGGCGCGCGTGATCGCCTGCGGCCGCGGCGCCTTCGAGCTGACCGGGCTCGCGGACGAGCGCGTGATCGGTCGTCCGGTCAGCGATGTTCTGGGCCTCGATTTCAATAACGGCGACGATCCGGTCGGGACCGTGCTGGAATGGGGGGTGCGCGCGCTGGCCAAGCCCGTCGAGGTGAACGCCGAGGGCGACCTGCCGGCGCGTGCCACCGCCGATCTCTTTCCTGCCTACGACGACGACGGGGGCCTGCTCCTCGTTCTCACTCCGGAGAAGTAGCCCCGCCCGATGACCGACCGCCGCCGCAACATCTTCATCCTGCTGTTCGTCGCCGGCCTGATCGCCGGCTCGCTCGCCCTGGTCGCCACCAAGCCGACGAAGCTCGGACTTGATCTCCAGGGAGGCGCGTCGCTCGTCTACCAGGCCAAGCCGACCAAGCAGACCAAGGTCACGGGCGAGGCGATCGACCGCACGATCGAGATCATGCGCGAGCGCGTCGACAAGTTCGGCGTCGCGGAGCCCGAGATCCAGCGCACCGGCGAAGACCAGATCGACGTCGCGCTGCCGGACGTGAGCAACGCCGATCAGGCCGCCGATCAGGTCGGCAAGACGGCGCAGATGTACTTCTACGACTGGGAGCCGAACGTCCTCGGCCCGGGTTGTCGTCCCGCCGATCAGACGAACCTGACGCAGGCCGATGCGGTCGCCATAACGGGTGGCCAGCAGGCGGGCTCGGGTGTGGGCGCCCTGACCCAGTACGAGGCGGTGCTGCGCGCGTCCAACTGCAAGGCCACCAACACCGGCAAGGAGACCACGAACGGCCTCTACTACCTGGTGGACACGGACAACGAGGAGGTCCTCGCAGGCCCGCAGGAGAACCGTGCCGACCTCGCGTCGGAGATCGAGGACAAGAAGATCCCCGAGTCCGACAAGACGAAGGTCGTGAAGGTCCCGTCCGGCACGCTCGTCGTCAAGGCCGAGCAGTCCGGCAGCGACACGAGCGATGCCGACGCCTACTACGTGCTGCGCGACCAGCCCGCACTCGGCGGCACGGACATCAAGAATCCGGAGCAGAACTTCGACCAGGGCCCCGGTGGCGGCGGCGGGCCCAACGTCACGTTCGACTTCACCGGCAAGGGCCGCAAGGCGTGGGAGGAGACGTCCCGGGAGATCGCTCAGCGCGGCACCGAGAACAACTTCGGCGGCGACGCCCGCCAGGCGTTCCAGCACTTCGCGATCGTGCTGGACAACGAGATCATCAGCGCGCCGTTCATCGACTTCAACCAGAACCCCGACGGCATCGACCCCGTCAACGGCTCGCAGATCTCGGGCGGCTTCACGATCAAGTCCGCGCAGAACCTCGCGAACCTCCTGAAGACCGGCGCCCTGCCGCTCGAGCTCGACCTGATATCGGCGAGCGAGGTCTCTGCGACGCTCGGCAAGCAGGCGCTCAACCAGGGTCTCGTGGCGGGCCTCGCCGGGCTCCTGCTCGTGTCGATCTTCCTGCTCGCCTTCTACCGCATCCTGGGCGTGATCGCGGTCGGTGCGCTGTTCGTCTACACGCTCTTCATGTTCGGGCTCGTCAAGGCGATTCCGATCACCCTGACGCTTCCCGGAATCGCGGGCCTGATCCTCACGATCGGCGTCGCCGCAGACGCGAACATCGTGATCTTCGAGCGCGTCAAGGAGGAGGTCCGGGCCGGCAGATCGATCCCAGTCGCCATCTCGCAGGGCTACAAGAAGGGCCTGACGGCGATCATCGACGCGAACATCGTGATCTTCATGGTCGCGTTCATCCTGTTCGTGCTCGCGACCTCGGGCGTCAAGGGCTTCGCGTTCACGCTCGGCGTCGGCACGCTCGTCTCCTTCATGACGGCGGTGCTGCTGACGCAGGCCGTGCTCGGCGTGGTCGGGCGCTCGCGGATGATGTCCCACCCGTCGGCGCTGGGGGCGGGCTCGACCCGCCAGCGCTTCCGCTGGGACTACATGGGCCGTTCGAAGTACTTCTTCGCGCTGTCCGGCGTGATCCTGCTGATCGGCGCGCTCGCCGTCGCCGGCAAGGGCCTGAACCTCGGCATCGACTTCACGTCCGGAACACGAGTCGTCGCTGAGCTGAACGAGAAGACCGACGAGGGCAAGGTTCGCGACGCGCTGAGTCCGATCGGGCTCGGCAAGGCGAAGATCCAGCGGATCAGCGGCGGCGAGTTCAAGAGCGGCCAGGCCTACCAGATCTCAACGGACACGCTGACGCCCGCCGAGCGCAATCGAGCCGAGTCGACGCTTGACAAGGCCTTCGGCGGCGGCGACTACAGCTTCCAGACGATCGGTCCGACGTTCGGCAACACCGTCGCCAACAGCGCGATCATCGCGATCATCGCTTCGCTGATCGTGATCAGCAGCTACATAGCGCTGCGCTTCGAGTGGAGATACTCGGTCCCGGTGCTGATAGCGCTGATGCACGACCTGCTGCATCACAGCCGGCGTCTATGCGCTCTTCGGGTTCGAGGTGACGACCGCAACGGTCGCGGCTCTGCTCACGATCCTGGGATATTCGCTGTACGACACGATCATCGTCTTCGACCGTGTCCGCGAGAACATCCCGCGGATGCCGCGAGCGACGTTCTCGCAGATCGTCAACCGCTCGATGAGCGAGGTTCTGATGCGCTCGCTGGCGACGTCGCTGTCGACGCTGCTGCCGATCCTCATCGCTGCTGCTCTTCGGCGGCGAGACGCTCAAGGACTTCGCGTTCGCGCTCGCTGTCGGCGTCATCTCGGGCGCCTACTCGTCGATCTTCATCGCCTCGCCGGTGCTGATGCACTGGAAGGAGGGCGAGGGAACGTGGCGCGCGCGCCGCCGCCGCGTCGTCGATGCCGCCGAGGACGGCAAGGTCCCGGCCTATGCCAGCGCGGTCGGCGGGGCGTCGACCGAGGTCGCCGTCGCCGAGCGCGCACCTCGTGCGCGCCTCACCGCCCCCGAGGATCCCGAGCGCCAGGTCAGCGCATCCGAGTTCGACTCGATGGTCCGTGATCTGCACGGCGCGCCTGCCGGCACCGCGACCGCCGAGGAATCGGAGGCGCCCGCGCCGCCCAAGCGCGACGCGGCGGCGGACCTGCGGCCGGAGGATCTCGTGCTCAAGGACGACCCGCAAGCCGAAACCGAAGCGACCGCGCAACAAGCGCCACGGGAGGCGGTAGACGATGGGCCTTCTTGCCTGGGCCATGATGGGCATCGCCATCTGGCACTTCGCGATCTTCATGCCGGACCGCTTCTGGGGCGGGATCGTCGGGAGCTTCCTCCTGATGCTCGTCGGCGCCCTGTTGTGCGGCTATGCGTTGGCCGGGTTCGACATTCCGGGCGACAACGCGATCGAACTGATGACTGCGATCGAGGCTATCCCGGGTGCGCTCGTCGGTCTCGGCGCCGCCTACTGGCTCGGCGTGCGCGCGGGCAACGAGCCGATCGAGATCTGAGCGCGGTCGCTGACGCCGCCGGCGATGTGACGGACGGCATCCGTCCGCCGCATGCGCGGGCGCGGACTCCCGTTCCGTCCTGATCGCCACCTAGATTGCGGTCGTGGACGAGCCCAGGCTCCGGATACCCGCTGCGCCCGTGGCCGACTGCGCGCGGCTTGAGCACGAGCTCGGCGTCAGCGCCGCGATGGCCCAGGTCCTCGTACGGCGCGGTCTCGCCGACCCCGCCGCGGCGAGCGACTTCATGACCGCCGAGGAGCGGCACCCGCCGAGCTCCTTCGAGCGGATCGACACGGCCGTGGCTCTCGTGCTCGGGCACGTCGAGCGCGGCTCGCGCATCATCGTCCACGGCGACTACGACTGCGACGGGGTCGCGTCGACGGCGATCCTGGTCCGCGTCCTGCGGGTGCTCGGCGCCGATGTCAACTGGTTCATCCCGAGCCGTGCCGACGACGGCTACGGCCTGAGCACCTCGACCGTGGAGCGGCTCGCGGCGGTGGGAACCGGGCTGATCATCACGGCCGACTGTGCGATCACCGCCGTCGACGAGGTCGCCCGCGCCGCGGAGCTCGGTGTCGACGTGCTCGTCACCGACCACCATGAGCCGCGGGCCGACGGCGTCCTGCCGGACGCGCCGATCGTACATCCGCGCGTCTGCTCCTATCCGTTCGAGGCCCTCTGCGCGGCGGGTGTGGCCTACAAGCTCGCGGCGGCTCTGCTGGCCGGAGCCGGCCACGACCCTGCCGACGCGGACGTCGACCTGGACGTCGTCGCGCTCGCGACGATCGCCGATTGCGTGCCGCTGGTCGGCGAGAACAGGCGACTCGTCCGCGCGGGTCTCGCGGCGCTGTCGCGCACGCGCCGCGAGGGTCTCAGGGCGCTGCTCGACGTCACCCAGGCCGATCCGGCCCTGATCGACGAGCAGACCGTGGCCTTCCGGCTCGCCCCGCGGATCAACGCCGCGGGCCGGCTGCGGCGTGCCGACGCCGGAGTGGAGCTGCTGCTGACGCTCGATCCGGCGCGAGCCGAGGCGATCGCGCGCGAGCTCGACGCGCTGAACGCCGAACGCCGTCATGTGGAGACGCGGACCCTGTTCGAGGCGGAGGCGCGGCTCGCGGAACTGGGCGACCGCGCCGCGTACGTGATCGCCGGCGAGGGCTGGCATCCTGGCGTGATCGGGATCGTCGCCTCGCGGCTCGCCGAGCGCCATCACCGTCCCGTAGTTCTGATCTCCCTGGACGGCGAGACCGGTACGGGTTCCGGCAGGTCGATTCCAGCCTTCGACCTGCTTGCCGGGCTTGACGCCTGCGCTCCGCACCTGCTGCGTCACGGAGGGCACCGGGCCGCAGCGGGCTGCACCGTCGCGCGTTCCGAGGTCGAGGCGTTCGGCGATGCCTTCGCGGCGCATGGCGCAGCGGTGCTCTCGCCCGCGGATCTGGTTGCGAGCGAGCGCGTGGACGCCGTCGTGGCGGGTGACGAGATCGGGCTCGCGCTCGCCGAGGAGCTGCGCGGGCTCGCGCCGTTCGGAGCCGGCAACCCGCCGGTTTCGCTGCTTGTACCGGCCGGGCGGATGTGCGATCCGCGCCCGATGGGGGAGGGTAAGCACCTGCGCTTCACGCTCGACTCCGGTGGGGCCCGTGCCGCTGCGGTCGCATTCGGCCGCTCCCGGCTCCCGTCCGGGCACGACGAGGCTCTCGATGCGACGTTCGCGCTCGAGGTCAATCGCTGGAACGGGCGCGAGGAGCCCCGACTCGTGCTGCGATCGGCCCTGTCGCCGGCACCGGGGCCGATCGCGTTCGCCGGGCGCCCTCAGGACGATGCGGCTGCGATGTTTGCGGAGTTCGAGGCTTTCACGGCGCCGGCGGCGCCGGCGAACGGGCCGCCCGAGGCTGCGTCCGGCGGGCTGGTGCGCGATCGCCGCGGGCATGGGCTGCTCGGGACGCTCGGGGCGCTCGTCGCCTCAGGCGAGGAGGTGCTCGTGGCCTGTGCATGCGAGACGACGCGCCGAGAGGCGCTGCGTGGGCGCATCGGCGGGCTGGCGATCTGTTCGTGGGACGCGCTTGAGCGCGACGCGGGCATCGCCGATGCATTCGGCAATGTGGTCGCTCTCGATCCGCCCCCGTCCGCAGCGCTCGATTCGCTGTTGTGGTCGCCGCCGCAGGGGCACGCGACCCACCTGGCCTGGGGAGAGCCTGAGTTACGCTTCTCTCTTGATGTTCTCGACGATGAGCAACGACTGCGCGGCGATCTCGCGGTGCTGTACCGCGCGCTCCGCGACGCGCCGTCCGCGGTTGCGGACGCAGCCCGCGCTGCGCGCTCGCCGTGGCGAGCAGGTCGCCTGCTGCGTGTGCTGCACGAGGTCGGCGTCGTCGATGTCGACGTTCCCGCGATGCGGATCGCTGTGCCCGACGTCGATAATCGCGTCGAGGTGCACCGCTCCGAGACCTTCGTCGCGATGCTCGATCTCGCTCAGGAGCGCCGACAATGGCTGACTCGCACGATCGCGCTGGCGGCCTGACGACCGAGTCGTCGCCGCGCCCGGCGGTCACGAGCCGCAGCCCGATCGACGCCGTCGATCGCGCCAACGGCGCGGCGCCGACACATGTCGCGGAGCTGACGCCGACCGCTGAGCGCCTGCTGTCGGACCTGTTCGCGATCGTCGAGGAGCACGCCGACGAAGCGGCACTGCCGGTGGACCGCGACCGCGTGACCGCGGCGTTCCTGTTCGCCTACGGTCATCACGCCGATCAGCGGCGCAAGTCGGGCGAGGAGTTCATCGTTCACCCCGTCGGCGTGGCGAAGATCTGCGCCGGAATGCGTCTCGACACGGAGACCCTCTGCGCTGCGCTGCTGCACGACACGGTCGAGGACACGAGCGCGCAGTTGGCCGAGATCGAGCAGCGCTTCGGCGAGGAGGTCGCCTCGCTCGTGGACGGCGTCACGAAGCTCGAGGCGATCACCTTCACCTCGCGCGACGAGGCCCAGGCCGAGAACTACCGCAAGATGATGGTCGCGATGGCCACGGACATCCGGGTCATCCTGATCAAGCTCGCTGATCGCCTTCACAACATGCGCACGATCTCGGCGCTCTCCAAGCAGAAGCAGATCGAGAAGGCCAAGGAGACGCTCGAGATCTACGCGCCGATCGCCCACCGGCTCGGTATCCATGCGATCAAGTGGGAGCTCGAGGATCTCGCCTTCGCCGCGCTGCATCCGCGTAAGTACCAGGAGATCAAGGGGCTGGTCAACCAGCAGCGCGACCAGCGCGAGCACTACGTCACCGACGCCGGGGAGACGCTGAGCCGCGAGCTTGACGCGGTCGGCATCGAAGCGCAGATCTCCGGCCGCGCCAAGCACTTCTACTCGATCTACTCGAAGATGACTCGCAAGGGCCGCGAGTTCAACGAGATCTACGACCTGACCGCGATGAGGGTCATCGTCGACTCCGTCAAGGACTGCTACGGAGCCGTGGGAGTCATCCACTCGCTCTGGAAGCCCCTGCCGGGTCGCTTCAAGGACTTCGTCGCGATGCCGAGGTTCAACCTCTACCAGTCACTTCACACGACTGTGATCGGGCCTGAGGGACTGCCGCTCGAGATCCAGATCCGGACCCGGGAGATGCACGAGCTCGCCGAGTACGGCGTCGCGGCGCACTGGATGTACAAGACCGACCCGTCGGGTCGGCGCGTCAAGGTCCCGGAGGGCGACGCGAAGCTGCACTGGCTGCGCTCGATGCTCGACTGGCAGCAGGAGCTGTCGGACCCCAAGGAGTTCGTGGCCCACCTCAAGGACGACCTGATCGGGGAGGAGGTCTTCGTCTTCACGCCCAAGGGCGAGGTCAAGTCACTCGCCGCCGGTGCGACCCCGCTCGACTTCGCGTACGAGATCCACACAGAGCTCGGCCACCGCTGTGTCGGGGCGAAGGTCAACGGAAGGATCGTTCCGCTCACCTACCAGCTGCGCTCCGGCGACCGCGTCGAGGTGCTGACCAGCAAGCGCGAGCGCGGGCCGTCGCGTGACTGGCTCGCAGTCGTCAAGACGACGCGCGCCCGCAACAAGATCCGTCAGTTCTTCAAGGCCGAAGGTCGCCAGGACGCCGAGCACGCCGGGCGCGACCTGCTCCAGGAGCACCTGCGCAAGGCCGGTCTGCCGGCTCAGAAGATCGCGGGCTCGCCGCTGCTGGCCGACGTCATTCGCGAGATGGGCTTCCGCAAGGCAGACGACTTCTACATCGCGCTCGGCGGAGCGAAGATCTCACCCAAGGTCGTCGTCAACAAGCTGATGCAGCGCCTCAAGCAGGGGGAGGCCGCTGAAGAGGAGAGCGGCGTGCCGGACACGCTGGTCTCCGACCGTCGTCGGCGGCGCCAGCCGGGCGGCTCGTCAGCCACCTACGGCATCCGGGTCGACGGCGTCGACGACGTCATGCTCAGGCTCGCGAAGTGCTGTCATCCGGTTCCGGGCGACCCGATCGTCGGCTACGTCTCGCTCGGTCGCGGGATCACGATCCATCGTGACGACTGCCCGAACGTCGCCGCGCTGCGCAAGGACCCCGAGCGCTTCGTGACCGTGCACTGGGAGGGCGACCACGAGACCTCGTTCAAGGTCGAGTTGCAGGTCGACGCATGGGACCGTCACGGCCTGCTCGAGGACCTGTCGCGGACCTTCTCGGAGCACGGCATCAACATCGTCGAAGCGCGCTGCCTGGTGAACCGGCCGATGGTCGGCAACCGCTTCGTGGTGGAGGTGGCCGACACACAGGCGCTGAAGGCGATGGTCAGCCGGCTGCGGCACATCGAGGGAGTCTTCGATGCGTACCGGGTGACGCCGAGCGCCTAACGGTCTCGGGAGGGCGCGCCTCGCGCGACGTTCGTGGTCGGGCGGGAACGGGCGGTCATCCCGCCGGGGCGCCGCTCCCGCCTCGGCGCGTTTGTTGCGCTTGGCGCAACGTTCTCGCCGACGTCATCGCTGCGTACCGGGGCGGTCGCCGCGTGTGGCGGATCAGCTGACGACCGTCAGCGCGTCGGGGACGGCTTCGAAACGCACGTGATCGAAGCGCCCGAGGAAGTCGCCGTCGACCTGGACGGCGAACGGGCGCTCACCGACCGCACGGACGTCGAAACCCGCAAGCCCCGGAAGTGAGCTCGCGTGGCGGTGGTCGGTGGCCTCGAGTCCATCCGCCAACAGGCGCGCGCCCATCGTCGGAAGGTCGACCGGAGAGGCGCGCTCGAGGACGGCGGCGGACAGCGTCCCGTCGTCGAGCCCGATCCCCTCGCAGACGCGGATCGGGCGTTGACCGAAGTAGGTGTAGGGGTCGCCGTTCTGGACGATCACGGTCACCCCGCGCACCGAGTGGTCCGGAGACTCGATGTGGATGCGCGGAGGCCGGACGATGTAGCGGCGCAGGAAGACGCGCGCCGCGCTTACGGCGTAGTAACGCTCGCGCCAGCGAGCCTTGCGCGCGGGGTTCGCATCGACCCGCTCGACGACGCTGGCATCCAGGCCCGCACCCGCCGAGAACGTGAAGAGCCGGCCCTCAACGCGGCCGAGGTCGACGCGGCGGGGGCGCCAGCTGTCGTCGATGCGCAGCAGGTGCTGTGTGGCGTCGACGATGTCACCGGAGATGCCGAGCATCTTGGCGTAGACGTTCTGGGAGCCGCCGGGCAACGGGAACAGTGGAACGTCGCTGCCGGCCAGGCCGTTCGCCGCCTCGTTGACGGTGCCGTCCCCGCCGAACGTGATCACGGCGTCGACCTCCTCCTCCGCCGCCTCGCGCGCCAGCTGAGTGGCGTGCCCGGGTCCCGACGTGTCCATCACGGCGATCTCGTAGCGGCTGCGCAGAGCGGCCAGCACGAGCGTGCGCATGTGGCGCGACACGGATGTCGCGTAAGGGTTGACGATCAGCGCCAGACGTCGGCGACCGCTCCTCGTCTCCAGGTCCTCGACGGCTGGCGTCGACGGCACGGCGGGGAAGGACATGGACACAACGGTACGCCCTCGCCGAGACGGGTGCCCGCGGTCAGAGGAACCCGCGGCGGCGGAAGGCCCACACCATCGCCAGCAGCAGCGCGACCATGACGCCGATAGTCACGATGAAGCCCTCCGTCTCGTCCTGCCAAGGGACGTGGACGTTCATCCCGAAGATGCTCGCGATGAGCGTCAGCGGAAGCACGACAACGGTGATCGAGGTCAGCACGCGCAGCACATCGTTCAGCTGATGTGAGATGACCGACTCGTTGGTCGTCTCGAGCGCCTCGACGACCTCCTTGAAGTTCTCCAGCATGTCCCAGATGCGCTCGGACGCGTCGTTGATGTCGTCGAAGTACATCTCCAGCTCCTCTGGGATGTACTGCTTCGTCGTGCGCTCCAGGTCGCTGAGCGCCGTGCGCATCGGGCGCACGGTCTTGCGGAAGTTGATGATCTCCTGCTTGACGTCGAAGATGTCGCGCACGACCTCGTTCGATCGGCCCTCGAAGATGTCGTCCTCGAGACGCTCGAGCTTGTTGCCCATCTTGCGGAGCATCGGGAACGCGGCATCGACCGAGTCGTCGACGATCCGGTAGAGCAGGTATCCGGGGCCCTTGCCGAAGAGCTGATCACGCAGGTCCTGCTTGTCGCTGCAGCGCTCGAAGAGGTAATCGAGCGACTGAAGCGGCCGGTCCGGGATCGTGATGACGTAGTCCGGTCCGAGGAAGATGTCGATCTCGATCGCGCTCAGCCGGCCGAGCTGCTTGTCGTAGCGCGGGAACTGCAGCACGATGAACAGGTAGTCGTCGTACTCGTCGACCTTCGGCCGCTGGTTGCGCGAGCCGACGTCCTCGTAGTCGAGGGCGTGGAAGTCGAAGTGCTCCTCAAGCCAGGCGCGCTCGGTCGGGCGCCAGCGCTCCAGGTTGATCCAGCGCAGTGGCCGACCCTCGGGACCGGCGTCGATGGACTCGATCTGCGGGGTCGGAGCCTCAAGCGGCTGCGTGAGAACGGCAGCGCGAGAACGGGCTGCTCTGCGCAGGCGGGGCTTCGGCAGGCTGGGCATCGGGACTTCGCGGCTCGTCGGTGTTCATCGGATTTCGCCTCGCGTTCCAGTCTACCTGCGTGCTAGGCTGCCGCCCCACATAGCTGACACATCCAGAGGGGTGGAGGGACTGGCCCGACGAAACCCCGGCAACCCCCCGTAATTGGGGACGGTGCCAATTCCTGAAAGATGTGGACGGAGCTTCCAGATGTCTCCGCCACGTGTCACAGCGAGGTTTCCATGGGAGCTACAAGCCTGAATTGCCGCGAGTGCGGCGCGCAGTACGAACTAGATGCGAGCTACGTCTGCAGCCGCTGCTTCGGTCCGCTCGAGGTCGCCTACGACCACACCGGCCTGACCACCGACCGTGCGGAGATCCGCCGCCGCATCCAGGGCGGACCTCAGAACATCTGGCGCTACGCGGACTTCCTGCCGCTCGTCGGCGGGCAGCCCGGGCCGTCCGGGCGGGCGTCGTCACGCAGCGGCCTGCCCGCAGGCTGCACGCCGATGATTCGCGCCGACCGGCTCGCCGAGCGGCTCGGCCTCGGCGAGGTCTGGGTCAAGAACGACGCGGCCAACCCCACGCACTCGTTCAAGGACCGCGTGGTCAGCGTCGCCGCCGCCCGCGCGCAGGGAACTCGGCTACGAGGTGCTCGCGTGCGCCTCGACCGGGAACCTCGCGAACTCCGTCGCCGCACACGCCGCGGCGCTGGGTCTGGACAGCTATGTCTTCATCCCGGCCGACCTGGAGGAGCAGAAGGTCCTCGCGACCGGCGTCTACGGCACCAACGTCGTCAAGATCCGCGGCAACTACGACGACGTCAACCGTCTCTGCACCGAGCTCTCGGGCGAGCGCGACTGGGCGTTCGTGAACGTCAACCTGCGGCCCTACTACGCGGAGGGCTCGAAGACGATCTCCTACGAGATCGCCGAGCAGCTCGGATGGCGCACACCGGATCGCGTCGTCGCACCGGTCGCGTCCGGCTCGCTGTACACGAAGATCGCCAAGGGCTTCAGCGAATGGCTGGATCTCGGCATCATCAGCGGTGACGTGCCCGTCATGCACGGAGCGCAGGCCAGCGGCTGCTCGCCCGTCGCGCAGGCGTGGGAGAGCGGCGAGGAGGTCTGCAGGCCCGTCAAGCCGGACACGATCGCCAAGTCGCTTGCGATCGGCAACCCCGCGGACGGCCCCTACGCGCTGGAGCTCGCGAAGACCAGCGGCGGGACGATCGAGTCGGTGACCGATGAGGAGATTCGCCACGGGATCCGGCTGCTCGCCGAGACGACCGGGATCTTCACGGAGACCGCCGGCGGCGTGACCACCGCAAGCCTCGCGAAGCTCGCGGCGCGGGGCGCGATCGGACCCGACGAGAGCGTCGTCCTGACGATCACCGGCGAAGGCCTCAAGACGCTCGACGCCGTCCGGGACACGTTCGACACATTCGAGATCGACGCCTCGTACGACTCGTTCGTGGCAGACGTCGAGAGTCAGTGCGTTCGCGCATGAGCGTCACCGTCAAGCTCCCGACGCAGTTGCGCGAGGCGGCCGGCGGCGTCAGCGCGGTCCAGGTCGACGGCGCCACCGTGGGAGCGGTCCTCGACGCTCTCTTCGAGCAGCACGCCGAGCTGCGCGACCGCCTCACCGACGAGGACGGTGGGCTGCGCCGGTTCGTGAACGTCTACGTCGCGGGCGAGGACATCCGCTTCGGCGAGGCGCTCGAGACCGAGGTCGCCCCGGGGCAGGAGGTCACGATCCTCCCCGCCGTGGCCGGCGGCTCCTGACGGCGCGTCTCGCTGCGGCTGCCGGCGTCCTCGGTCGCTCGCGTGCTGGCGCACGCCACGCTCCCTGCGTCCTTGTCAGCCATCGCGAGGCCGCACCGTCAGAGCGTCGGTGCCGATGCGGGTATCCGAGTCGCCCCGCGACGGGTATAACGGCGTGGTGGCCGACCCGCTCCGTGGATATCGCTCGAAGAGGGACTTCGGTGCGACGCCCGAGCCTGCGGGGGATGGGGCTGAGGGCGGGGCGGTTGAGGCCCCGCGGTTCGTGATCCAGGAGCACGACGCGAGTCGGCTGCACTGGGACCTGCGGCTGGAGCGTGACGGCGTACTCGTGTCGTGGGCGCTGCCGCGATACATCCCCGGGTCGTCCGGCGACAACCGGATCGCGGTGCGGACCGAGGACCACCCGCTCGACTATCTCGCCTTCGAGGGCGACATACCGGCGGGGGAGTACGGCGCGGGGACGATGCGCATCCACGACTCGGGCACCTACGAGCCGCTCAAGTGGGAAGCGCGCAAGGTGGAGGTCGAACTGCACGGCGAGCGAGTGCGCGGGCGCTACGCGCTGTTCCCGCTTGCGTCCGCCGGTGAGCCGGCGGGCAAGGACTGGATGATCCACCGCATGGGCGCGCCGGCCGACCCTGACGCGCAGCCGATGCCGGACTTCGTGGCGCCGATGCTGGCCCGGCCCGGAGCGGTGCCCGAGGGCGAGGACTGGGCGTTCGAGGTCAAGTGGGACGGCATCCGCGCGCTCGCGCGGTCGGAGCCGGGGCGGATGACGTTGTCGGCGAGATCGGGCGGCGACATCACCGCTCGCTATCCAGAGCTCGCACGCATGAATCGCGCTCTCCATGAGCACTCGGCGGTGCTCGACGGCGAGATCGTCGCCTTCGACGCCCAGGGGCGCCCCAGCTTCCAGGCGCTCCAGCGCCGCATGCACGTCGAGAACGCAGCCCGGGTTCGCAGGCTCGCGGGCGAGGTGCCCGTGACCTACGTGGTGTTCGACCTGCTGTGGCTCGATGGACACTCGCTGATGGGGCTCCCGTACTCCGATCGCCGCGAGCTGCTCAATGCCCTGGACCTCAACGGCGAGCACTGGCAGACGCCTGAACCTCACGACGAAGGCGCGGCGCTCCTGACCGCGGCCGCGAGCCTCGGACTCGAGGGCATCGTCGCCAAGCGGCGCAGCGCCCCCTACGAACCGGGCAGGCGCAGCAGCGCGTGGGTCAAGGTCAAGCAGGGCCACACGGCGGAATCTCGTCATCGGCGGCTGGGTCGAGGGGGAGGGGGGACGCTCGGGCGGGATCGGCGCACTGCTCGTCGGCGAACCGGGCGCCGATGGTCTCCTGCGCTACGCCGGGCGGGTCGGGACCGGTTTCTCCGAGCGGGCACTGGACGACCTCGCGGCGCGCCTGCGCCCGCTCGCGGCGGATCGCTCGCCGTTCGCGCACAGCGCGCGCGGCAGCGGCCCTCCGTCCGGCAGCCACTGGGTCTCGCCGGAACTGGTCGGCGAGGTCCGCTTCACCGAGCATCCCGAGGGCGGGCTGCTGCGCCACCCCGTGTGGCTCGGCCTGCGCGAAGACGGGCCGACCAGGCTGGTGCTCGTCGACGAGCGGAGCGTACGCGGCAGGGGAGTCACGGCGACCGCTCTGATCGGCGGGCGCCAGGTTCCGGTCACGAACCTCGAGAAGGCGCTCTACCCGGAGGCGGGCTTCAGCAAGCGGCAGGTGATCGACTACTACGCGGCGGTGGCCGGGGCGCTCGTGCCGCACCTCGCGGGCCGTGCCCTGACCCTGAAGCGCTACCCGGACGGCGTCGAGGGTGAGGCCTTCTTCGAGAAGCGCGCACCGTCACACAGGCCGGACTGGGCGAAGACGCAGGCGGTCGCGCTCGGCCGCGACGAGATCGACTTCCTGCTCGCAGATGAGCCCGCCACGCTGGTCTGGTTGGCGCAGCTGGCGGCGCTGGAACTGCATCCCTCGCTGGCGCTCGCGAAGACCCCTGACCGTCCCACAGCCGTGGTGTTCGACCTCGATCCCGGAGCGCCGGCGACGATCGTCGAGTGCTGTCAGGTCGCACGACTGCTTCGCGGCATGCTCGATGGGCTCGGCCTCGGTAGTTTCGCCAAGACGTCGGGCTCCAAGGGCCTCCAGGTGTACCTGCCGTTGAACCGTCCCGATGCGACGTTCGAGGCCTCGAAGACGTTCGCAAAGGCGGTCGCGGACCTGCTCGCGCGTGAGGAGCCCGCGCTGGTCGTGTCAACTCAGGCGAAGACCGCGCGCAGCGGAAGGGTGCTGATCGACTGGGCGCAGAACGACCGCGCCAAGACGACGGTCGCCGTCTACTCGCTGCGCGGTCGTGACCGGCCGACGGTGTCAACGCCCGTGACGTGGGACGCGGTCGAGGCGTGCCTCGACTCAGGAGACGCCGAGCAACTGGTGTTCACTGCCGCACAGGTGCGCGAGCGGATCGCGGAGCACGGAGACCTCTTCGCAGCCGTGCTGACGCTCAGCCAGTCGCTGCCGCCGACCTGAGCGTCACAGGCAGCCGGTCGCCGGGGCGCTCGTGCTCTGCACGCGCGAATTGCACTGACGCCAGGAACCGCGGTAGTAGACCAGTGTCGTCGCGAGGTGGTAGTCGTTGAGGCGGCTGTCCCAGCTGACCGCGTTGTTCTTGAACTTGACGCTCTTGGCGGTGATGCCGCCGTTGTAGGCGCCGTTGTTCTTGAACTCGATGCCCGTGTTCGGCGCGTAGATCGCGGCGGCCATCGTGAGGTTGTTGGGGATGTAGATCACCGGGAACGAGGGGCTTCCGTAGACGACCAGTTGGAGCGCCCGCGGGTCGCCGGAGGGGTTCGAGAAGATCGCGTTGTTGCCGCTCGTGATGCCGCCCTGGCCCGTCACACAGCCGGACCCGGGGCGGCTCGGAGAGTCGAGGTAGATCAGGATCTTGGCCTCGGCCGCGATGTTGACGGCAGCCCCGTTTCCGAGGCTGATCTGGCAGAAGTTGTATGTCCCCCCGCCCAGCGTGACGCTGCCCTGGTTGCCGAGCGAGAGCGTGCGAGGCGATGCTCCGCCGCTCGTATAACAGGTGTTGCCCTGGCCGTTGCCGCCCGAGCAGCTGTCGGCGGGGCTCGCGTTGGCGAGCAGGCGGCCGTTGTCGTTGCTGGCGTTGGAGTCCAGATGTGTCTCGGGGTTCAGCATGTTCGGCGGGCTGAAGACGAACGGCTGCGGATTGCGCTGAACCGGGCCGGAGTAGCCGATCGGGTTCGGCGCGCCGCTCCAGAGCTGAACGGTGCCGTTGACGACGGCGTTGCTGCCGAGCTCGAGCTGTCCGTTGGTCCCCAGACCCGCGACGAGCGTGTCGTTGTTCTTCATCTCGATGAAGTCCTTGCCGATGACCCCGGCCGTGGGAAACGGGTTGGTCCCGGACGACGAGACGACCCGCTGCACCACACGCCGCGTCACGCCGCCCGCCGTGCCTACCGAGACGACGCAGCGCTGCACGGTGGAGTTGCCGAAGTCGCCGCCCGTACAGCCGTTCGTCAGCGGAAGCGACGTCTGGTAGCGGTAGGAGGAGCCGTTGCCGACCGATTCGGCGGTTGTCTGAGCACACCAGGAGTTGCCTGCCTGGGGGCTGGACTCCGAGGTCGTTATGCACTTGTCGTCCGTGGGCTGCTGGAGATTGAGACGGTGGACTGCCGCCTGCGCGCCCGACTCGGCGGCCTGCAGCGCGCGAACCCCCGCCTCATCCGCGTTGATTCCCGTCGACGACTGGTGGCCCGCAGCGGAGAGCGCGGCGCCGAGAGTCAGCAGCACCATCATCACCATGACGACGATGTACATCGAGAATCCGTCTTCGCGATCGAACTGCGGCATGGGCTTCATCACTGGGTCTCCAGCTGTACGGATGCAGGGAAGTTCGGGTGGTCGAGGACCAGGGCCAGCCCTTGCGAGTTGGCGCTGTCGCTGGCCAGTTCGACCATCAGGCGCCGGCCCGCGGCGATGCTCACGGTCGTCCCGGCCGGCAGGTAGCGGAACGGGAACGAGATCAGCTCCGTCGACTCGGGCCACGCCGCCAACTGGTAGGAGAACGAGCCGAGCAGCGTGCTCGAGACGACCTGGTCGGAGCTGTTGAGGTTCACGTCGTAGACCCGGATGCACAGCCGTCCTGATGACCCGGTTACGGCGTCGGCGTCGAGCAGCGAGGTGGGCATCGACAGCGCTGCGTTGCCCGTGGCTGTGACGGCGGCCGAGGGGTTGATCTTCGGGGTCGCCCAGCGGTGCGATGTCGTAACGGTCGTCCCGTTGCAGGAGGAGCTGGAGCTCACGCCGAGGCCCCCGTCGCTGCGAGGGGGAACGTCGGTCGAGTACGAGACGGCGGTCGGCGAGCCCGATACGGGATACGCGGGAGCGTCGGTTCGCAGTTGGTCCGGAACGCCTGTCGCGCCGACGGTGTCCCGAGTGGCGTGGGCCGCCTCAGGCGCCGCGTAGGTCTGACCCGTCGGAGTGTCGGTGAAGTAGTACGTGGTCCCCGTCGCGCCGCCGATCGACGCGCCGCCCGTCGAGCTGACCGGGTTCGAGTTCTGGGTGGCGTTGCTGGGCGCCGCGGCCGGGTCGATGACGACCGTGGAGGTGACGATCGCCGCCTTCGGTGCGTTCGGCCCGTTGATCGTCACGGCGATCGTGACCCGCAGGTGGTCGGTCCCTCCCGCCGGGCAGGCCGAGCCGCAGAGCGTGTCCTGTGACTTGGTCACGTAGCGGTAGACGGATCCGCTGGCGCCCCCGTAGGTCCACGTCTCGGGCCCGGGGTTCACGCAGGTCGTGTTGGTGCAGCTGAGCGGGGTGGGCGACACGACCATGGTCTGCGCGACACCGTTCGGCGGCGCGTAGGTTGAGCCGGAAACAACTCCGCGTGTGTCCGATGCCGCCGGCGGTGTCGCGCTCATCTTGAGATTCGCCCAGCCGAGATTGCGCGCCTGCTCGATCTCGGACTGCACGTAGCGGGTGGCCGACTGCTTCTTCTCGCCGAGCATGCCGAGGCGCTGAACGCCGTCGAAGGTCGTGAAGGTGCCGATCACGCCGAGGACGAGGACGAGCAGCGCCATCAGCGCCTCGATGATCGTCGCACCGTCTTCGCGTCGCATCGTCATCCGCCCGTCAGGTCGAGGTTGCGAAGGAAAGCGGCGTCGCGGAGCACGATCCGGTGCAGGTAACCGGGCGCCGGGCCGCCGCTGGCCGGGAGTACGACCTGGACGCGCACGACGCGCGGCCGGATTCGGTCCGGCACGTAGGTGAATACGGGCTGGGAGGTCGTGCCGTTTATCAGGCGCTCCACCACGACGCTGCCGCCGGACACGGCGCCGCCGACGGGTCCCGAGTAGCGCACGCACTGGCGGTACTGCACTGCCTGGAAGGCCGAGTTGCACTGATAGACGACACGCTGCGCCCCTGAGGGTGTGGGCGTGTTGACGTCGATCAGCGTGGGAGAAGTTGCGTTCACGATGTCGGCGTTGCGCAGTTCGCGGATCATTCGTTCCACTCCCGACCGGCCCTCTCCGACGGCGACCTGGCGCTGCAGCTCGCGGTCGGCTGACGGCGCCGCTGCGTCGAGCAGCGTGAGGGCTCCCGCCGCGACGATCAGGCTGAGCGCCATGGCGGCGAGAAGCTCGACGAGCGTGAAGCCCTGTTCAGCGCCGACGCGGAGGCGCGCGCTGATATGCACGGCGGGCATGAGCTACCCATCGGGCGCGCTTCGGCGCGCCTTGAGCGGGTCTTGACCCCATTCCGCGCACGAACGGACGGACGGACGATGTCCGCCCGCCCAGCCGGGCGCGGGTCGTGAGTGCATCAGGGAACGCGAACGGTGCCGTGAATGGTCACGATGCGGCGCGCGCGGTCACGAGCGCGCAGCGTCAGGGTGTACGTACCGCGGCGCAGCTTGCGCGTGCGATTCAGCCGGAAGGTCGATGTGCGGGCGCGGCGAACCGTGCCGAGCCCGGCGGCAATGACCTTGCCCTTGCGCGAGATGCGGTAGCTGGCCGTTGCCGAGGCGCTGGCCTTCCACGACTTCGCCGGGAAGAGCATCCTGCAGGTCTTCTTGGCCTTCTTGGTCTTGCGGCACTTGACCTTGGCCTTCGGGCCGGTGCGTCCGCGTGGGCCGCGATCGCCCTTGGGGCCGGCTGGACCGGGTGCTCCCGTTGCGCCGGGAATACCGGCGGGACCGGGGGTGCCGGCGGGACCCGCTGCCCCGGGGGTGCCGGCCGGACCGGCGGGGCCCGGAGGTCCACCGGGATCGCCGGCCGGTCCCTGCGGGCCGGTCGCTCCCTGCGGGCCCGTTGCTCCGGTAGCTCCGGTGGCTCCGGCCGCGCCCGTTGCGCCCGTCGCGCCGGTTGCGCCCGTCGCGCCGGTTGCGCCGGTCGGTCCCTGCGGACCGGTCGCTCCCTGCGGACCCTGCGCGCCGGTGGCTCCGGTTGCGCCCGTCGCGCCCGTGGCGCCCGTCGGACCCTGCGGGCCGGCGGGGCCCGAGGGCAGGGCGGTCGCCGTACCCCCCAGCGAGACCGTGTTGGAGGAGATGTTCGCGGCGAAGCCGATCGACGCGCTGCGAAGGTCGGGAACCGGCGGCGTACCGGTCTTGGACTGGGGCGCGAACGCCACCGTCGCCCGGCATGTGCCGGCCGGCGCGATCGACTGGAAGCAGTTGGTGTACCCGAGATGGAAGTCACCGGGATCCGTTCCCGAGAGCGTCAGGTCGGTGATCACCATCGGCGTACCCGAGTTGTTGGTGATCGTGATGCGTCTTGGCCGGGCTGACCGTGCTCATCGGCTGAGCGGCGAACGTCGTCAGCGAAGGCGTCGCCGACGCGGCGTTGCCGGCCTCCTCGTAGACGTGGCGCGTGTAGCCGGCGCCGGACGAGTCGTAGAGGTCGAAGATGTTGCCGAGCCGGTAGCCGGGGTTCAGGCCGCCCAACGGGTAGTTCGGATCGCCCGGGACGTAGTTCGTCTGCCAGCAGAGGCGCAGCGCCCCGGTGACCTGGTCGCACTCGTCGCGGAAGATCGTTGCACCCTGCGGAGCGAACCCCCACGAGTAGTCGTCCTCGTAGTACCAGCCGACGCCGTTCGCGTCGTGCGGCGTGGTCTGGTTCTTGCCGGTGTCGAACAGCACGTCGGCGCGCGCGCCGGCGGCGAGCACCGAGAGCGTGTCGCTGCCGGCAACGCTGCCAGCCATCATGAGGTACTGGCCGTCGCAGGACGCGAGGATGTCGGCAAGCGGAGTCGAGACGTTGTAGGGGCCGGCGTAGCACTCCTGCCAGCCGGTCAGAGAGCTCTTCGCCACGCTGCTCTGCGGCCCTGACGGGAAGTAGGCCGGCTGCGCAGCCAGCGCCGAGCCGGCGGGCAGCGCGGCGGTCAGGCAGAAGGCGATAAGGATGCGCCTGGTGAGGGAGGAAAGCGTACGGCTGGGCATGTGAAAAGGCTCCGGAGGTCGACGTCGCGATTTGACTGCGGGGTCGCGGCGTGTGTCGGCAGCCCTCGGAACACGCTTGAATTCATCGACCGATCGTCCATCGGCGTCCAGGAATCGGCCACGCAGGCGCCGTCGCCGCCCATCTCGGCGCCTGCGCCGGTCACCGACGCCGACCTGCCGCCCGCGCCGCCCGGCACCCGCTGAGGCGCCGCTCTCCGGCGCGACGGAGCGGCGGAATTCAAGGCTCGCCACTCCCGTGCCGAGGCAGCGCGCATGACACGAGGGGAAACCGCGGGAAGCCGCATCAACACTGCCGTCCGGGCGATCGCCGCCGCCACACTCGTGGCCGCCGCGCTCGCCGCGAGCGCCGCGACCGCACAGGCCGCCGTCTTCTGGGGCAACTACGACAACGGCCGCATCGGGCGCGCCGACAACAACGGCGCGTCAGCGATGCCGTCGTTCATCGGAGCACCCGTAGGGCCGTTCGGCGTGGCCGCCGTCGAGAGTCGCCTCTACTGGGCCGACTACGACAGCGGCACGATCGGTCGGGCCGACGTCTCGGGTGCCTCACCGGCCGGGATCGACGCCGCATTCATCACCGGAGTCGACGGCGTCTTCGCAGTCGCGGCCGACAAGGACCACGTCTACTGGGGCACGGTCGGCGGAACGATCGGTCGTGCAGCGATCGCCGCGGACGGAAGCCTCGGAGCGGTCGATGCCTCGCTCGTGACCGGAGCGGGCTACGTCGAGGGCCTCGCGCTCGCGGACGATGCGATCTACTGGACGAACTTCGACATGGGGCGCATCGGACGCGCCGCGCTGGCATCCGATGGCAGCGTCTCGAGCGTCGAGCAGAACCTTCTCACCGTGAACGGCGCCGCCGGGATCGCGGTCGCCGGCGACCGGCTCTACTGGGCCAACTCGTTCGGCAACAGCATCGGCCGCGCCCAGATCGAGGGCGACGGATCGCTCAGTGGCATCGATCAGACCTTCATCACCGGTGCCCAGGACCCGGCGGGCGTGGCCGTGGCCGGCACCGAGGTCTTCTGGACGAACGCAAGCTCGAGCCGGCCGCCGATGGGTTCGTTGAGCCGCGCACAGCTGGCGGCCGACGGCAGCCTTGCCGGCGTTCAGCACGAACTCATCTTCGACGACTCCGGTGTCTTCGGGGTAGCGATCGGCGGGGCTGCCGACACGGAGCCGCCGGTGATCACGATGACGCCGCTCGCTCCCCCGTCAGGGGCGTGGTTCTCGAGCGCCGACAGCGCCGGCGGCGTGAAGGTCGACGTCGCGGCGAGCGACCCGAGCGGCGTGACCTCGCTCTCATGCAGCGCCGACGGCGCCACCGTGCTTGCCGACACGGGCGGGGCGCCCGGGAGCTTCACGCTGCAGGATGGGGTCCACAACGTCGTCTGCACCGCCGGCGACGGGGCATCTCCGTCCAACGTGGGAGCCGGCCCGGGATCGCCGGCCTTCCCGGTCACACTGCCGATCGACCTGACCGCGCCGTCGATCTCGTGCCTCGCAGGGCCGGCTGACTGGGTCGCGTTCAACGTCTTCTTCACGTGCTCGGCAAGTGACGGAGGGTCGGGTCTCGCCAACGGCGCCGACGCGACCTTCTATCTGTCGACATCGGTCGCGGATGGATCCGGTGACCCGGCGGCGATGACCGGAACCCACGATGTCAGCGACCTCGCCGGGAACATCGCGACGGCTGCGGCCTTGAAGGCCAAGGTCGACCTCGCTGGACCGGTGATCACCTGCCCGGTACCACCCGTGCTCGATCTCGGCGGAGCTGCGACTCCCGTCGTCGCCAGTGTGACGGACGCTCACTCCGGTCCCGCCTCACCGACCGCGACGGGCGTTACGAGCACGGATGTCGAGGGCGATCAGACCACGACGGTGACCGCCTACGACAGGCTCGGCAATCGCGGCAGCGCCGACTGCGCGTACAGCGTGAAGATGCCCCCCGCGACGTCGGAGTACGTGTTCAAGGGTCTTCGGAACCTGCACAAGCGGAGCTTCCGCTACGGGTCTCGCATCCCGCTGCGCTTCCGTCTCACCGACGCCGACGGCAGGCCGGTCTCGAAGGCCGTCGCCCGGTTGACGGTCGTCAAGGCCGAGGCCGGAGCCGAGGCGGCGTCGCTGCTCGGGCGCAGGGCCGCGCGCAGAACCGCTCGCCGGGCCTCGCGGGACGTCTTCCGCCCGCTGGGCCGGGGCCGCTACCTCTACGTGCTCAACACGCGCAGGCTGCCCGGGCCCGGGAAGTACGAGGTCCGCGTCAGCCTCGACGACGGGTCGGTGCACAGCGCTCCGCTGATACTGCGGTCGCGTCATTGGGGCGGCGACCGAAAGAACGACGACGACTAGCGATCCGCCTCGTCGCCGATCAGCGGTACGAAGCGAACCGCCTCGAAGGACTCCCACGAGGGCGGCCCGCCTGAGGCGGGCCGCCTGGCGACGACCAGGCGCTGTCCGCCCAGACGGTTCTCAGGCGCGACGAGCCTGCCTCCGGGAGCGAGCTGCTCGGCGAGGCGCTCGAGTGCGGGAGACGCGGCGGCGGCCGCAACGTTGATCGCGTCGAACGGTGCCGCATCCGGGATCCCCGCGGTCCCGTCACCCACGACGCACGTGACGTTGGCGATCCCGGCAGCTTCGAGCGCCGTCGCCGCGCTGCGGGACAGCTCCTCGTGGCGTTCGATCGACCAGACGTGGCCTGCGAGCGCCGCGAGGACGGCAGCGTGGTAGCCGGACCCCGTCCCGACGTCGAGCACGCGATCGCCGGGCCGCGGCGACAGCAGCTCGGCCATCCGGGCGACGACGAGCGGCTGGGAGATCGTCTGCCCGCGTGCGATCGGGAGCGCCCGGTTCGCGTAGGCGCGGTCGCGCAGCTCAGGAGGGACGAACAGCTCACGAGGGGTCTCGGCGATGGCGAGCAGCACGCGCTCGTCGCGGACCTGGCCGGCGAGCCGCGCAGCCAGCGCTCGGCCGTCGTCACGCATGCGGGATCACACGTGCTGATCGATCAGGATCACGTTGCCGTCGGGGTCGGTGAGCTTGAAGCTCGCGGGCCCGCTCGGCGCATCTGCCGTGGTGTCCTCACTCGGCTCGATCCCAGCTTCTCTGAGCCGCACGCTGAGCTCACGGACGTCGGTGAAAGACCCGGCCGGCCGGCCCAGACCCTCCCACCCGGGGTTGAACGTGAGGATGTTGGCGTCGAACATCCCGCAGAAGAGGCCGATCGCGGTGGTCCCGTTCGCCACGATGGTCCAGGTCTCGCCGTCGCCGCCGATCATCGCGAAGCCGAGCTTCTCGTAGAACTCGCGTGAAGCGGCCATGTCCTGTACGGCGAGGCTGACCGAGAATGTCCCGAGTTGCATCGTGTTCGTTCCTGCGTCGCGGCTCCAAGGCGAGTCTATGGGCAGCCACACCGGCGGGCGAGCCGAGCCGCCGCCGACGGCTTCGCCCTGGACACGGCCTACGGCGCGGTGGCCGCCCAGCCTCCGCGGCTTCCGAAGAACGCCGGACTGCCCGACGCCTGGACGAAGATGCCGAAGCCGGTCTTGTCGCCCTTCCCCGCCGCGTTCTCGGTCGGGTCGGTGATGTTGTCGGGGCCGATCGCTGCGCGGTTGCTGCCGAGTTGCTCGAATACGCACAGATGCCCGGGGTCGGCTCGTGGTGCGGCGGGCGTTCCCCCCGCGCAAGCGGCCGGGGGCGTGCCGCCGCTGGCGACGACGTGCGCCGTCGGGTCTGCGGGCAGCGGCACCGCGAAGCTGATGCTGTGCTGGACGAGGCTCCCTTCGGCACCCGTGGAGGTGCCGCCGACGTCATAGACGCCCTTGAGGGTGCGTCCGCTCGGGAGCTCATCGAAGGGGTCGCCCTTCGCACCCTGCGGACCCTGGGGCCCCTGCGGACCGGGCGCCCCCTGCACGGAGCCGCTGAAGTCCTTCGCGCTCAGCGACCCGTCCTTGACGTCAGTGCCGGTGAGTGAGCTGTTCTTGACGTCGCTGCCGGTGAGTGAGCTGTTCTTGACGTCGCTGCCGGTGAGTGAGCTGTTCTTGACGTCGCTGCCGGTGAGCGAACTGTTCTTCACGTCGCTGCCAGTGAGCGAGCCGGTCCTGACCTTCGAGCCGATGACGGCGTTCTTCTTGATCTGGCTTCTGCCGACGCTGTTCTTCGGCAGCTTGACCGCCGCGTAGCCGACCCCTCCGAGCGCGATGAACAGCGCCAGGCTGGCGACGACGTTGGAATACGTCAGGTGACCACTGGCCGTGCGGAGCATCCCGTTCTTCTACCGGTCGCATCAGACGGCGGTGACGGGCGGCGGTCCGTGTGCGGGCTGCGGGCTTCGCAAGCGCGCCCGGCAGGATTCGAACCTGCGACCTCTCGCTCCGGAGGCGAGCGCTCTATCCACTGAGCTACGGGCGCGCGTGGGCGGGTGGCAGGGAAGTCCGCCCGTTGCGGAAGCGTAGCCGTCGCGGTGCGGCCCGCACTCCATGACGCGCCGTACCCACTAGATTCGCGGCTGATGGACCTCGACCTCGTGTTCGCGGGTACGGGAGGCTCCGTGCCGTCGGCGCGCAGGGGCCTGCCGGCCACGCTGCTGCGCCGCGGCGGCGACCGCCTGCTCTTCGACTGCGGCGAGGGCACGCAGCGTCAGCTGATTCGCAGCGTCGGCCTGCCGGATCTGCAGGCCGTCTTCCTGACGCATCACCACGCCGACCACTGGCTCGGGCTGCCGGGGATGCTGAAGTCCTTCGACCTGCGTGACCGCGAACTGGCGCTCGATGTGTTCGGCCCGCCGGGAACGACGCGGCTGCTCGAGTCGCTGCGCGGGGTGTTCGGACGTACGCGCTATCCGCTGACGATCACCGATCTCAGCGCCGGCGACGCGATCGAGTTCGACGGCTACGAGGTCCAGGCCTTCAACGTGCGCCACCGCGGCACCGCGTTCGGCTACGCGGTGGTCGAGCGCGACCGTCCCGGCCGGCTTGATGCGGATCTGGCGCGCGAGCTCGGCATCAGCGAGGGCCCGGACTTCGGGCTGCTTCAGCGCGGCGAGCCCGTCGGGAACGTCACCCCCGACCAGGTCCTCGGTCCCTCTCGCCCGGGGCGGCGCGTCGTGCTCTCCGGCGACACGGCGCCGTGCGACATGGTGCGCGCCGCCGCCGATGGGGCGGACCTGCTCGTGCATGAGGCGACGTTCACGGAGGCGGAGGCGCAGCGTGCCCTGGAGACCGGGCACAGCACGGCGGCCCAGGCCGCCGAGATCGGTCGTGACGCGGGCGTCGGGCTGCTCGCGATCACCCATGTCTCGATGCGCTACACGCCGAGCCAGGTCCAGGACGAGGCGGCGGCCGTCTTCGACCGCGTCGTCGTACCGCGCGACTTCGACTCGGTCGACGTGCCGCTTCCCGAGAAGGGGCCGCCGCGCCTGGTGCCGTGGGACCGCGGTGCTAGGCTCCGCGAGACAGACGTCCGATCCCTTTAACCCGGTCCCGAGAGGCCAGGAAGGGCAGGTTGAGCGAGCACAAGGTCGTCCTCGACGGCGACGACATGCGGCGTACCCTCGTGCGAATCGCGCACGAGATCGTGGAACGGCACGAGCCGCCGGACGCGCTGGCCGTCGTCGGCATCCAGCGTCGCGGTGCGGTGCTCGCGCAGCGGCTGCACGGCCTGCTGGCCGACCTGCTCGACACCGAGGTGCCGCTCGGGTTCGTCGACATCAGCTTCTACCGGGACGACCTCGCCAAGCGGACGGACACGCCGCAGGTTCACGCGACGCGCATCGACTTCCCGCTGGACGGCGCGACCGTCGTGATCGTCGACGACGTGCTGTTCACCGGGCGCACGGCGCGGGCGGCGATCGACGCCCTGTTCGACTTCGGCCGGCCCGCCAAGGTCCAGCTGGCGGTGCTCGCCGACCGCGGACACCGAGAGCTGCCGATCCGACCGGACTACGTAGGCAAGAACCTGCCCACGGCTCGCTCAGAGCGCGTGAACGTACGCGTCACCGAGCTTGATGGGAACGACGAGGTGGTGATCGCTTGAAGCACCTGCTCTCCATCGCCGATCTGGATCGCGCCGCGATCGAGCGGCTGTGTGATCGCGCGGCCGCGTTCGAGGAGGTCGGCGAGCGCGACATCAAGAAGGTCCCGGCGCTGCGCGGGCGCACCGTGCTCAACCTCTTCTACGAGGCGAGCACACGCACCCGCAGCTCGTTCGAGCTCGCCGCCAAGCGGCTCAGCGCCGACGTCGTCACGTTCGTGTCGTCGGGCTCGTCGGTCGCCAAGGGCGAGTCACTCAAGGACACCGTCCTCACGATGACCGCGCACAAGCCGGACGCGATCGTCATCCGCTGCCCGTGGGCGGGAGCGGCGGCGCTGCTCCCGCGCTGGACGGACGCTTCGATCATCAACGCCGGAGACGGAAAGCACGAGCATCCGACGCAGGCGCTGCTCGACGTCTACACGTTGCGCCGCCGGCTCGGCTCGCTCGACGGAGCGCGCATCTGGATAGTCGGTGACGTGCTGCACTCGCGGGTCGCCCGCTCGAACATCCTGGCCTTCCAGGCGATGGGTGCTCACGTGACTCTCGCCGGGCCGCCCACGCTGATCCCGCGGGGCGTCGAGGCCTTCGGGGTCGATGTGCGAACGACGCTGGACGAGATCCGCGAAGCCGACGTCGTCTACGCGCTTCGCATGCAGCGAGAGCGCATGGAGCAGGCCTACGTTCCCTCACTGCGCGAGTACGCCTCCGTCTACCAGATCGATGGGCGGCGCCTGGGGCCGCGCCAGCTGCTCATGCATCCAGGGCCGGTGAACCGCGGAATCGAGCTCAGCGGAGATGTCGTCGACTCGCCCCAGTCGCTGATCCTCGAGCAGGTCGCGGCCGGGGTCGTGGTGCGCATGGCGGTGCTGTACGAGGTGCTCGCGTCCGCGCGCTCGGATTCGCCCGCTCTGGAGCCGCTGCCCGCATGAGTGAGCTGCTGCCGGATCCGCTCGTCCGCGCGCCGGCCCAGTCGTGCGACGTCCTGATCACACAGGCGCGTGTGCTCGACCCGCGTGCCGCGGTGGATGCGCCGCACGATGTGCTGGTCAGGGACGGGCTCATCGCCGAGATCGGCGAGCCCGGCGGCGTCGAGGCTCCGGCGGGAACGGAGATCATCGACGGAACCGGCCGCTCGCTGTTTCCCGCCTTCGTTGACCCGCACGTCCACCTGCGTACGCCCGGACAGGAGCACAAGGAGGACATCGAGACGGGAACGCGGGCCGCCGCGGCCGGCGGATTCTGCCTCGTCGCCGGGATGCCGAACACGGATCCCGTCGTGGACTCCGCTCCGCTGCTGCGCTCACTGCGCGACGCGGCGGCTCGGCAGGCGCGCATCCCCGTCGGGTTCTTTGCCGCGATCACCACCGGCCTCGAAGGTCGTGAACTGACCGAGATGGCGGCGCTGCGCTCCGTCGGGGCGCTCGGCTTCACCGACGACGGGCGCCCGGTGGAGGACGCCGGAATCCTGCGCCGCGCGCTCCAGTACCAACGGCTCGCGGGCGGGATGATCGCCCTTCACGAAGAGGACCCGGCACTCTCGCGCGGCGGCTCGATGCACGAGGGGGAGGTCAGCGCGATGCTGGGCGTCGCGGGGATACCGAGCATCAGCGAGTCGACGATGGTCGCGCGCGACGCCGAGATCGCCGGCTACGAAGCGGCGTCCGTACACATGCAGCACCTCAGCTGTGCTGCCTCGGTCGACGCTGTGGCGGGTGCGAAGGCGCGAGGCTGGCGCGTCAGCGCCGAGGCGAGCCCGCACCACCTGTGCCTGACCGAGGAGGCGGTCCGCGGACTGGACACGAGCATGAAGATGAACCCGCCGCTTCGAACGGAGGCCGATCGCCAGGCTCTGATCGAGGGGCTTCGTTCGGGTGTCATCGACTGCGTCGCCACCGACCACGCCCCGCACGCGCGCGACGAGAAGGAACTGCCCTTCGAGCAGGCTCCGATGGGAACGACCGGGTTGGAGACGTCGTTCGCGGCGCTCTACACCGAGCTCGTGCTCCCCGGGACGCTCGACCTCGGCCTGCTCGTGGAGCGCATGACGGCCGCTGCGCCGCTGCTCGATCTGCCGACGCCCCGGATCGCCATCGGAGAGCCCGCGAACCTCTGCCTCGTCGACCTCGACGCCGCGTGGACTGTCGGCGAGGACGGCTACGAAAGCCGCTCGGCCAACTGCTGCTTCGCCGGGCGCGACCTGCGCGGCAGGGTTCTGCTCACGATCGCCGCGGGCGCCGTCGCCTATCGCGAGCGCGCGTTTGCGGTCAGCGCGGCGCCGGAGCTCGGGAGCTCGACGGCGTGAAGGCGGCGGCCCTGGACCGGCGGCGGGCTGCGCTCGTCGTCGTCGACGTGCAGGAGGCATTCCGCAGCGCGGTTCCGGGATTCGACGAGGTCGCCCGGCGCGTGGCGGTGCTGGCGCAGGGCGCACGCATCCTCGGCATGCCGATCGTCGTCACCGAGCAGTATCCGAAAGGGCTCGGGGACACCGTGGACGAGGTGCTCAGCCACCTGGACGGGGTGCCTCGGCTCGCAAAGACGACGTTCTCGGCCGCGCGCTCGGACGGTTTCGACCTGGGCTCGCGCGATCAGGCCCTCGTATGCGGCGTCGAGACGCACGTCTGCGTCAGCCAGACGGTTCTCGACCTGGTCTCAGAGGGCGTCGAGGTTCATATCGCAGCAGACGCCGTCGCCTCACGCGCGGCGACCGACCGCGACGCAGGGCCTGCGCCGGATGGAGGGTGCCGGGGCGATCGGCTCGAGTGTCGAGATGGCCCTGTTCGAGCTGGTCGGCGAGGCGGGGACGGATGAGTTCAAAGCGATCCAAGGATTGATCAGATGACCGATGCCAGGCCCGGATACGTGCTGCTGGAGGATGGCGCGCGGTTCGACGGCGAACTCTGCGGTGCCGACGGCAGCGCTCTGGGCGAGATCGTCTTCACCACCGGTATGAGCGGCTATCAGGAGTCGGTCACCGACCCGTCGTTCGCCGGCCAGGTGATCACGTTCACCTATCCGCACATCGGCAACTACGGCGTCAGCGCCGGTGCGATGGAGTCGGACGCGATTCACGCGCGCGGCGTCGTGATGCACGCTGCGGTCAACTACGAGGACGCGCCGAGCGCCGAGCGCGGCTGGCTCGACTGGCTGACCGATTGCGGCGTGCCGGCGATCAGCGGGGTCGACACGCGCGAGCTGGTGCGCCACATCCGCAGCGCGGGGGCGATGCGCGGAGGCGTGTTCGACGCCGGCGTGCCCGAATCGCGGGCGCTGGAGCAGCTTCTCGGCGAGCCCTCGATGTCCGGCCGGGACCTGGCGCGCGATGTCACGCCCGAGTCCGTGTCCCGTCACGGCGCGGACAACAGCGGTCCGCTGATCGCCGCGCTCGACACAGGGATCAAGCTGTCGATCGTCCGGGAGCTGACCGCGCGCGGAGCACGCGTCGACCTGCACCCGTGTTCGGCATCGGCCGATGCGCTGCTGGCCGGTTCTCCCGATGCCATCTTCCTCGCCAACGGACCGGGCGACCCCGCCGCCCTCGACTACATCGTCGAGACCGTCCGCGAGCTTGTCGGAAAGCGCCCCGTGTTCGGCATCTGCCTCGGGCATCAGCTGCTGTGCAGGGCCGTCGGGCTCAAGACGTTCAAGCTGCCCTTCGGGCACCGCGGCGGCAACCACCCGGTCAAGGACCTGCGCACCGGGCGGATCGAGATCACCTCGCAGAATCACGGTTTCGCGGTCTGTGCCCCAGACGGTGGGCTCCGCGTCGAGCGTGACGAGCCGGTGCGCTGGGAGACCGATTTCGGGGCGGCGCAGCTCAGCCACGTGAACCTCTACGACCGCACGGTCGAGGGGCTGACACTTCTCGACGTCGAGGGCGCAACCGTCCAGTACCACCCCGAGGCTGGTCCCGGCCCCAACGACAGCCTCTATCTCTTCGACCGCTTCCTGGAGCAGATCGGTAGCCCAGCCTGAGATGCCGCGCCGCGACGACATCAGCAAGATCCTCATCCTCGGCTCCGGCCCGATCGTCATCGGACAGGCCGCCGAGTTCGACTACTCGGGCGTGCAGGCCTGCAAGGTCCTGCGCGAGGAGGGCTACGAGATCGTTCTCGTCAACTCCAACCCGGCGACGATCATGACCGACCCGGAGTTCGCGGACGCCACCTACGTCGAGCCTCTGCTTCCCGGCCCGGTCGCTCAGATAATCGAGAAGGAGCGCCCGGACGCGCTGCTGCCGACGCTCGGCGGCCAGACGGCCCTGAATCTCGCGAAGGCCCTTGCCGAGGACGGGACGCTCGAGCGTTTCGGAGTCGAGCTGATCGGAGCCAACTACGACGCGATCGAGCGCGCCGAGGATCGCGACCTCTTCCGTCAGACGATGGAGGGCGCCGGGCTTCGGATGCCCGGCAGCGCGATCGCGACCTCCGTGGCCGAGGCGATGGAGGCGCTCGAGCGGATCGGGCTGCCGGCGATCATCAGGCCGGCGTTCACGCTCGGCGGGCGCGGCGGAGGCATCGCACGCGATGAGGCCGAGTACCGGGAGATCGTGCGGCGCGGCGTCGAGGCCTCCCCGATCGGTCAGGTGCTGCTCGACGAGTCGGTGTTGGGCTGGGGCGAGTTCGAGCTCGAGGTGATGCGCGACCACGAGGACAACTGCGTGGTCGTCTGCTCGATCGAGAACGTCGATCCGATGGGGGTGCACACCGGCGACTCCGTGACCGTCGCGCCGCAGCAGACACTGCCGGATCGCCTCTACCAGCGCCTGCGCGATCAGGCGATCGCCGTCATGCGCGCGGTCGGCGTCGAGACGGGCGGGTCGAACGTGCAGTTCGCGGTCAACCCCGAGACCGAGGAGATCCTCGTCATCGAGATGAATCCCCGCGTCTCGCGCTCGTCGGCGCTGGCGTCGAAGGCGACCGGCTTCCCGATCGCGAAGATCGCCGCGCGGCTGGCCGTCGGCTACTCGCTCGACGAGATCCCGAACGACATCACGCAGGTCACGCCCGCGAGCTTCGAGCCGACGATCGACTACGTCGTCGTCAAGTGGCCGCGATTCGCCTTCGAGAAGTTCCGCGGCGCCGACCCGAGGCTCTCGACGCACATGAAGAGCGTCGGCGAGGCGATGGCCTTCGGCCGCACTTTCCAGCAGGCCTTCGCCAAGGCGATGCGCAGCCGCGAGCTCGACAGCCTTCCGCGGCTCGCCGGCTCCGACACATCGGAGTTGCTCGAGTCGCTAGAGCGCCCCGGCGCCGAGCGCTACGACGTCATGCTCGAGGTGCTGGCGCGCGGCGCGACCGTCGACGATGTCGGCGAGCGCTGCGGGGTCGACCCCTGGTTCGTGCGTGAGCTGCAGGCGCTCGCGCTGGATCCGCAGGCCCCGTTCGCGGGTGAGCGCAGCTACAAGTCGGTCGACACCTGCGCGGCCGAGTTCGAGGCGCGAACCCCGTACTACTACTCCGGCTGGGAGCGGCGCCGAGTGGACGAGGTCGTGCGCGGCGACAGGGAGTCGGTGGTGATCCTCGGGGCGGGCCCGAACCGCATCGGACAGGGAATCGAGTTCGACTACTGCTGCGTTCACGCTGCGATGACCGTGCGCGACGCGGGCCGCGACGCGGTGATGATCAACTGCAACCCGGAGACGGTCTCGACCGACTACGACACGTCGGACAGGCTCTACTTCGAGCCGCTGACGCTGGAGGACGTGCTGGCGGTCTGCGAGATCGAGCGCCCCGAGGGCGTCATCGTCCAGTTCGGCGGCCAGACGCCGCTGAAGCTCGCCGCAGGGCTCGTCGAGGCGGGCGTGCCGCTGCTGGGCACGAGCGTCGACGCCATCGACCTGGCCGAGGATCGCGGACGCTTCGGGGCGCTGCTCGACCAGCTCGGCTATGAGGCCCCGCCGTACGCGACGGCCAAATCGGTGACCCAGGCCCTCGACGCGTCGCAGCTCGTCGGCTTCCCGCTGCTCGTTCGCCCCAGCTATGTGCTCGGCGGCCGCGCGATGGAGATCGTCTACTCGCGCGAGGACCTCGAGGACTACCTGACCCGCAACGTCCAGGACGAGGGACAGCAGATATATCTCGACCGCTTCCTCGAGGACGCGATCGAGGTCGACGTCGACGCGCTCTGCGACGGCGATGACGTGTGGATCGGCGGCATCATGCAGCACGTTGAGGAGGCGGGGATCCATTCCGGCGACAGCGCCTGCGTTCTGCCACCCCATTCGCTCGGGCCCGCGATGCTCGAGCGGATCCGCGAGCAGACGTCCGGGATCGCCCGCGGACTGGGCGTGGTGGGTCTGCTCAACGTCCAGTTCGCGGTCCACTCCGGGCGCCTGTTCGTCATCGAGGCCAACCCGCGCGCCTCGCGAACGGTGCCCTTCGTCAGCAAGGCGATCGGGCTCCCGCTCGCCAAGCTCGCCTGCAGGGTCATGCTCGGTGAACGGGTGGCGGACCTCAACCTGCCCGAGGATGCGATGACCGCCGAGCACGTCTCCGTGAAGGAGGCCGTGCTGCCGTTCGACCGCCTCGAAGGGGCCGACGCGATCCTCAGCCCGGAGATGCGCTCGACCGGCGAGGTGATGGGCGTGGCGCGCGACTTTCCGACAGCGTTCGCGAAGGCGCAGGCGGCCGCCGGTGCCGCGCTGCCCGACGGCGGGACTGCGTTCATCACCGTGACCGACCGGGACAAGCCCGGTGCGGTGGCGATCGCCCACACGCTCCACGATCTCGGCTTCCGGATCGTGGCCACGCGCGGGACGAAGGATGCGATCGAGCGTATGGGAATCCCGGCGCTCGAGCTCGAGAAGGTCGGGGAAGGGTCGCCGAACGTGGTCGACTGGATCGAGAACGGCGACGTGGATCTGGTCGTCAACACCCCGACCGGCTCGGGCGCACGCACCGACGGTTGGGAGATCCGCCGTGCCGCCATCGCCCGCGGCGTGCCGTGCCTGACCACGCTCTCGGGAGGGCTGGCAGCGGCGCGGGCGATCGCGGCCGCGCGGTCAGGGGCCGCCGAGGTGCTGTCGCTCCAGGAGATCCACCGCGGACGCTCGATCGAGGCGCCGGCGTGAGGTCAGACGGGCGCGTGCAGGCCCCGTTCGGGCGCCGCCTGCTCACGCTCGCCGCGCGGCGCGAGCACGGTTGCTACGTCGTCCTCACGGTTCCGGACCCGGACGGCCCCGTACCCCAGCCGGGCCAGTTCTACATGCTCACCGCGGCCGAGCGCTGGGGCGGCGGCGAGGACGAGCGACCATTCCTGCCGCGCGCCTTCTCGGTCGCACGGGCCGGTCTCCGGGGTCTGGAGTTCCTGCTGGAGGACGTCGGGCCGGGCACGGGGCGGCTGTGCGAACTCGCCGCCGGCGACGGTCTCTGGGTAGTCGGACCGCTGGGCCACGGCTTCCGGCCACCCGACCAGGGGAGGGGCGCGCTGCTGTGCGGTGGCGGCGTCGGGACGGCGCCGCTGGCGATCCTCCAGGACACGTTGCGCGCCCAGGATCTCGAGGCGCGCGCGCTGCTGGGGTTCCGCGACGCGGACCACGCCGGCGGCGCTGAGCTGCTGCACGACCCGCTCGTGGCGACCGACGACGGAGCCGTCGGCCACGCGGGCCTGGTCACCGACCTGCTCATCACGGCGCTCGACGATGACGACCACGTCGTCGTGTACGCCTGCGGCCCGCCGCCGATGCTCGAGAGCGTCCGGGCCATCTGTGCCGAGCGGGGCGTCCCGGCCCAGCTCGCCCTTGAGAGCGGCATGGCATGCGGCTTCGGCGCGTGCTTCGGCTGCGTGGTCCCCGTCCGCGGCGGCGGCTACCTGCGGGTCTGCCTCGACGGCCCGGTCGTCGACGCGCAACAGCTCGACACGTGCCTGGTCGCGGGGGCGGGGCATTGATCGACTTCTGCGACCTCGAGCTGGAGCACGAGGTGATCAACGGATCGGGGACGTTCGACGCGATCGCCGCCGAGCGCGTATTCGGTGACGCGCTGCTGGAGGCGTTCCCGTTCTCCGCGTTCGTCTCCAAGACGATCACGCTCGAGCCGCGCGACGGCAACCCGCCGCCGCGGCTGTTCGAGACCGCGGGGGGGATGATCAACTCGATCGGCCTTCCCAATCGCGGGGTAGCCGGTTACCTGGAGCACGATCTGCCGCAGCTGGCCCGGCTGCCGGTGCCGCTGATCACGAACGTGATGGGGTCGACCGTCGCGCAGGTGATCGAGCTCGTCGAGGCCATCGGCCGGCGCGACGAGGTCGCCGCCATCGAGCTGAACGTCTCGTGCCCCAACGTCAGCACCGGACTCGACATCGGCGCATCACCGCAGGAGCTCGCGCGCCTCGTGACGGACGTTCGCCCACGCACCGCCAAGCCGCTGATCGTCAAGCTGACGCCGAACACCGCGGATGTCGCCGGTGCGGCGCAGGCTGCGGAGGATTCGGGCGCCGACGCCGTTTCGCTGATCAACACGCTGCGCGCCTACGCACCCCACCCCGCGACCCCTGGAAGCCCGTGGCTCGGCGGCGGGACCGGCGGGCTCTCGGGTCCGGCGGTGCGCGCGGTGGCACTTGCGCAGGTCGCGGCCGTCGCGGAGCGGGTGGCGGTGCCGATCGTCGGCATGGGCGGGGTCACATGCGGCCGGCACGCCCGCCAGTTCCTCGATGCCGGAGCACGGCTGGTCGCGGTCGGCACAGAGAACTTCCGCGATCCGCTCGCGGCCCGGCACGTGCGCCGCGAGCTCGCGGAACTCGCCGCAAACAGCGGCATTCTGCGCGGCTGAATTCGCCGCAGACTTCGCAAGGAGCGAAAACCGCTGGAAATCGGCGTGAAACCGTCAAGCAGGGTGAAGAACGCTAGACCTCGACGCGAGGTCCATGCGAATTAGGGCGGTTTGCCTTCGCGCTCCGGAGCGAGTCTGTATGCTCGCCGCCGTGCCGGTCGCCCCGACGGAAATCGATCACGTGAAGCACCAGGCAGCACCAGAGCGGTCGCACCTCCAGAGGATGGATGCGCTCCAGCGCGCCAACCAGATCCGCACCCGGCGGGCGCAGCTCAAACGCGACCTCAGGGCCGGTGTGGTGACGATCGATTCGCTGCTTCTGGAGCCCCCGGAATTCCTCGAGACGGCGAAGGTCGTCGAGCTGCTGCTGGCGGTGCCGAAGTACGGCCGCGTAAAGGCCAACAAGGTCCTGCAGCACTGCCGGATCTCGCCCAGCAAGACGGTCGGCGGGCTGTCCGAGCGCCAGCGGACCGAGATCGTGGCGCTCCTGCGCGCCCGCTCCCGCTGACGTAGCCGTCGGCGTCACGGACGCCCTTTTCGGGTCGCCGCGGCGGGTCGTATGGTTCGCGCGCGGTGTCGCGCGTCATCGTCATCACCGGGCCCTCGGGCGTCGGCAAGGGAACGCTTATCAGGCTGCTTCGCGACGAGCTGCCGCAGCTGGGCCTCAGCGTGTCCGCGACGACGCGCAGGCCGCGGCCGGGGGAGGTGGACGGGGTCGACTACCACTTTCTCAGCGACGAGCGCTTCGATTCGCTGCTGCAGGAAGGCGCGTTCGTCGAGCACGCCGAGTACGCGGGGCGTCGCTACGGCACGTTGAGCAGCGAGCTGGAGGGCCGGGCCGCCGCCGGGGAGCCCGTCGTGCTCGAGATCGAGGTGCAGGGCGCGCGCCAGATCCGTGAGGCCGTGCCCGGGGCGCTTCAGGTCTTCGTCGCCCCGCCGTCACTCGAGGCGCTGCGCGAGCGGCTGATCGGCCGCGGCACCGACCCGGCCGATGTCGTCGACCGGCGCCTGCTCGCAGCCGAGGCTGAGCTGGCCGCCCAGCACGAGTTCGCCCATGTCGTCGTCAACGATCGCCTCGAGGACGCCGTGCGGGAGCTGCGGGACATCGTTCGGCCGGCGATCGGCGGGACGGTAGACTGACGTCATGATCCAGCCCCGCATCGACACTCTTCTCGAGCGCGTCGACTCGAACTACGCAGCCGTGCTCGTCGCCGCCAAGCGGGCACGCCAGATCAACAGCTACTACCACAACCTCGGCGAGGGGACGTTCGATGAGTTCCCGCCGCCGATGATCGACACCGGCTCGAAGAACTACCTGACGATCGCCCTCGAGGAGGTCGCCGGGGGCAAGATCTCCTACCACTACCGGTAGGGCGGGCAGGCGGCGACCGGCGGCGCAGGGAGAGCGCGCGTGGCCCGCATACTTCTCGGCGTCAGCGGCGGCATCGCTGCGTACCGTGCGCTCGACGTGGTTCGCCTGGCGACCAAGAGCGGGCACGTCGTCCGGGTCGTCCAGACGCCCGACTCCCAGAGATTCGTCGGCGCGCTGTCGTTCGCGGCGCTGAGCGGCGCGCCCGTGCTCGTGAGCGAGTGGGAGCGTGATCCCGCCCGCGGCGCGTTCCCGGACCAGCCGCCACCGGATCACGAGCCGATCAGCCACCTCGAACTGGTTCGGAACGCCGACGTCCTGCTGATCGCGCCCGCGACGGCCAACACGCTGGCCAAGCTGGCCTCGGGGATCGCCGACAACCTGCTCACGAGCGCGGCCCTGGCTGCGACCTGCCCGCTGATCGTGGCCCCGGCGATGAACCACCACATGTGGGAGAACGCAGCCACTCGGGCCAACATCGCCACGCTCCGCGAGCGCGGGGTGACGGTGATCGACCCGGAGGTCGGTGCACTCGCCGGCAAGCACGAGTGGGGCGCGGGCAGGCTCGCCGAACCGGGGGCGCTCCTTTCGGCGGTCGAGGCGCTCGTGCCGTCAGGCGGGCGTCCGCTCGATGGGCTGCGCGTGCTGGTGACCGCCGGCGGGACGCGGGAACCGATCGACGCCGTGCGCTACGTAGGCAACCGCTCGTCCGGGCGTATGGGCTTCGCGCTCGCCGACGAGGCGGCCGCACTCGGGGCGGCCGTCACCGTGATCGCAGCCAACGTGGCGCTCTCGCGGCATCCGCGCGTGCGCTACGTCGAGGTCACCTCGGCCGCCGACCTGGCCGACGCCTGCGAGCGCGAGTTCGAGTCGTGCGACCTGCTGCTGATGGCGGCCGCCGTGGCCGACTTCCGCCCGGAGGCGCCTGTGCCGGGCAAGCTGAAGAAGGCCGGCCGCGAACACATGACGATCGACCTCGAGCCCACGGCGGACGTTCTCAGCTCGCTGGCCGCACGGCGCAGATCGGGCCAGACGATCGTCGGCTTCGCTGCGGAGCACGGAGAGGATGCGCTCGTCTACGGACGCGACAAGATGCGCGCCAAGTGCCTGGACGCGATCGTCGTGAACGACGTCTCGGGCGAGGGCGTCGGTTTCGACGCGCTCGACAACGAGGTGACGGTCATCACCGCGAGCGCCGAGCACCACATCGCGCGCGCGAGCAAGGCGGAGATCGCCCGCGGGATCCTCGACATCGTCGGCCAGGTCCGCGAGCACCGGGGGACACGCGCGCCGTGACGGTTCACGGCGACCCCGCCGAGCCGCTCGCGGCTGCTCAGGTCGCCGCCGCACAGGATCTCGGACGCCGAGTCACGGCGGCGATTCACGACGCCGTCGAGGTCAGGCCCGAGGTGGTGAGCGACGTCATCGTGGCCCTGCTCGCCGAAGGACACGTCCTGATCGAGGATCTGCCGGGGGTCGGCAAGACCACGCTTGCGCGGGCCGTGGCGCGCTCGCTCGACCTCGACTTCGCGCGCGTGCAGTGCACAGCCGATCTGCTGCCCGCCGACGTCGTCGGCACGAATGTCTTCAATCGCGTCGCCGAGAGCTTCGACTTCCGGCCCGGCCCGATCTTCGCGAACGTCGTCCTTGTCGACGAGATCAACCGCGCATCGCCCAAGACGCAGTCGGGCCTGCTCGAATGCATGCAGGAGGGGAGCGTCACGGTCGATGTCCAAACGCACGTGATCGCGCGACCGTTCATGGTTCTCGCAACGCAGAACCCGATCGAGTTCGAGGGGACGTACCCGTTGCCCGAGGCGCAGGTGGACCGCTTCATGGTCCGTTTGTCGCTCGGCTACCCGGACCCCTCAGCCGAGGCCGACATGCTCCGCGCCAACGAGGCCGTCGATCGCGTCGCCGGCGCTGAGCCCGTCGCGAGCGCCGCGGAGGTTCTCGAGGCACAGGAGGCCGTGCGCCGCGTCCACGTGTCGGATGCGTTGCGGGCGTACGTCGTCGCACTGCTCGTACGCACTCGCGAGGACAGGCGCGTGGAATTGGGCGCGAGCCCGAGAGCCGGGCTGCTGCTGCTGCGCGCGGCGAAGGCGCGGGCGCTGATCGAGGGCCGTGATCACGTGCTTCCGGACGACGTGCGTGCGCTCGCCGGAGCCGTTCTCGCGCACCGCATCGTGCTGGCGCCGGAGGCGGTCGAGGCAACTGCCGAGGCGATCGTCGCCGACGCTCTGACGACCACTCCCGCGCGCTGAGTGATGGTGAGCGCCGGGGCAGCTGCGGGGTGCTGCCGGACCGGTCCGGGCGGCTGATCGTGCGATGAACGGTGGCTGGCGCGGAGCGGGGGGAACGGCGGGCCTCGGCGCGATCCTGGTTCTCGTCGCCGGTCTGATAGACGCGGCCACGCTCTACGTGCCCGGGTTCGCCCTGCTGATGCTCGGCGCCGGTTCAGCGCTCTGGGTCCGTCAGGCGGCCCGCGGCGTACGCGTCACGCGGCGCGTCTCAGCGCGCCGCGTGGTCGAGGACGAGCCGCTGCTCGTCGAGGTGGAGATCCGGGCGGGCAGGCTCGCGCCGCCGGCCGGTGAGTTGCGCGACGACCTTCTCACCGCGCCCGCTCCTCTGGCTCCGGGAAGTCGCAGGACGGGCGTGCGAATCCGCGCGCGCTTCGCCCGCCGCGGCCGCCGTGAGCTCTCCCCGCCCGAGGTCGTGGTGCGCGATCCCCTCGGGCTCGCTGCCTGTGCCGTCAAGGCGCGCTCCGCGACCGAAGAGGTCCTCGTGCTCCCGCGCGTGGAGCCGGTGCTCGCGCGCGGTGCCGGTGACGGCGACGGCGGGTTGAGCGCCAGAAACCGTCCGGCCCTCTCAGCCGCGGTGGAGCTCGACGGCATCCGGCCGCACCGGCCGGGAACCACCGCAGCGCGCATCGCCTGGCCGGTCTACGCGCGCCGCGGAGAGCTGCACGATCGCGTGCTGCGGGCCGACGCGGACGCCAGCCCGCTCGTCGTGCTCGACTTGCGGGGGACGAGCGTGCAGGCCGATCTCGACGCGGCGGTCCGTGCGGCCGCTTCGCTCGTCGTGCACCTCGCGCGCCGCGGCGGCTGCGGCCTTCTGCTCCCCGGCCAGCGGCGCCCGCTGGTGGTCGACGACGGACTGCGGGCGTGGCCTCAGGTTCACGCTCGGCTGGCCCTCGCCGAGGATGGCCGCGGTCCGCTTCTCGGGGCGCTCGGTACGCGCCGCGGGGCGCTTGTGTGGGTCGCCGCGCGGGTCTCGCATCAGCCTCCGCGTGGACTGATGCGCGCGACCGGAGCCGGGCGCGTGCTCGTCGTGCCCGGCCCGGTCGCCGGCCGCAGCGCGAGCTTCACGGTCGCGGGCTGCAGCGGATACATGCTGGGCGGGACCAGGTCTGCCTCCGGGCGGCGGGTGCCGGCGTGAGTACCGGCGCCGCGCTCGAAGCGGGGCCTGCGATCCGCGACCAGGTGCGGAACGTGCCCGCGGCCGGGCTGCGCAACCGCCTCGCGGCGTTCGTCCCGCTCTGCCTGTTCGGGCTGCTGGGCTGGGCCGGTCTGCTCGGCCGTGGAGCGACCGGCACGGTCTGGGCGATGACCGGCTTCGTCGTGCTCGCTGTGCTCGCGCTGATGGCCGCCGCGGCCGTCCGTGCGGCGAACCGGCGACGGCTCGCACTCGTCGGCGCCTGCGTCGCGCTGCTCGCCGGCGCGCTGCTCAGCGCCGGCGTGCCGCTCAGCCTGCTGTGGCCCGAGCACTGGGACGAGCTCGCAGCAGGCCTCGCCGAGGGGCTGCGCGCGGTGCCGGCGATAGCTTCTCCGTACCGCGGTGCAGATGCCTGGGTCGAGCGGACGGTTCTGCTCGGGGGGACGCTGCTCGCGGCGATCGCGGCGCTCCAGGCGTTCTGGCCAGCGCGCGACGGGGTCGGGGTCAGGTCGCCGGTGCCGGCGGCGATGACGCTGACACTGCTGTTCGGCGTCGCCGTCATCGAGGTCCCGCCCGACCGGCCCTATCTGTCCGGCGCGATCTTCGCGGCTCTGCTGGCGGCTTTCCTCTTCGCCGACCGGGTGGAGCTCGCGCAGCTGGCACCCGCCGCCGTCTTCGTCGCGACGGTCACGCTCGCCGCGGCGACGGTCTCACCGCTTGTCGATTCGGGCGCCCCCTGGCTGGATCTCGCCAGCCTGTCGGAGGACGTCGCCAACAGCGGCACGGTGGGCTACGAGTGGGACCACGACTACGGCCCCCTGGAGTGGCCGCGCGACGGGCGCGAGCTGCTGCGCGTCAAGGCCCAGTCGCCGGCCTACTGGAAGGCTCAGGTGCTCGACGCCTTCGACGGTCGCGCCTGGCGGCGGACGCCGCGGCTGGGGCCGTTCGAGCCGTACTCAGAGACGGACCCCGGGCACCCGGAGTGGTTCCAGCGAATCGAGGTCCGGTTCAAGGGCCTGCGCAGTCGGGAGTTCGTACTCGCGGGCCAGACACTCGACCTGCAGTCCGCAAGGCGTGTCGTCAGGGTCGGAGGCGGGACGCTGGTGTCCGAGCGCGGCCTGCTGCGGCGCGGCACCGTCTACAGCGCGCAGGTGTACACCCCCGACCCCGGCCAGGGCGAACTGGGCAGGGCGGGAACCGACTACCCGAGCGACGCGCGCGAGTGGCTCTCGGTCGAGATTCCCGATCAGCGCGGGCGCCCGCGCTCGGGAAGGCCGGGCAGGCGCCCGGCGGTCAGCTTCGCGCCCTTCGGCAGCGGAACGGCGGACCGTGTCGACTCGGGCGCGGGCGGGATCCCGGGTTTCGACGTCGAGGGTGCCCTGGCCCGAACCGGTGCCGAGCGGATCTACGCTCTGGCGCGTCGCCTGCGCGCCGCGGTGGACGAGCCCTACGAGTACGTCCAGGCGGTGCAGGAGAGGGTCCAGCGCGGCGCTGTCTACACGGAGACGCCGCCGGTCGCCGAGAACCCGCTGGAGAACTTCCTGTTCAGCGCGCGACGCGGGTACTGCCAGCAGTTCTCGGGAGCGATGGCGCTTCTGCTGAGAATGGGCGGAATCCCCGCACGCGTGGCCGTCGGCTTCTCGCCGGGAAGCCTCGACAGGCGCACCGGCGAGTACGTCGTGCGCGACTACGACGCACACTCGTGGGTCGAGGCGTACTTCCCTCGGCTCGGTTGGATCACCTTCGACCCGACCCCGGCCGCCGCGCCACCGCGCGAGCAGGCGGCAGATCGTGAGCTGGCGCTCGCCGGCGGTCGCCGCGGCCGCAGCGCAGAAGGAGACCGGTTGAGCGATCCGGGCGCGGGCGGGGCCGCGAACGCCGCGGGTCGCTCGCTCTGGGTGCCCGTGGTGGGCATCCTCATGTCAGCGCTCGTGGGGCTCGGCCTGGTGGTCCTGCGTCGCGGGCGTGACCGCCGCTCGGCGGTCGCGCCGGAGCTGGCGGAGCTGGAACGGGCGCTGCGCGTCAGCGGCCGTCGCGTCGGCGCGGGCGTCACGCTGGCCGAACTCGAGCGGCAGCTCGCGCTGAGCGCGGAGGCGGGCGGCTATCTGCGCGCGATCGCGTCGCAGCGTTTCGGCGTCGCGGGACGGCCACCGACCGAGCGCGAGCGCCGCGCGATGCGCCGCGACCTCGCCTCGGGCCTGGGCCGCTCGGGCCTTCTGCGCGCATGGTGGGCGATGCCCCCACGGCTGCTTCGCACGCGTGCCGCGGCCAGCTGACCCAGCCGCTCGCGGAAGCGCGTCCAGGGTGGGTCGCGAGCGCTGCCGACGCCGGTAACCTCCAATGCAGATGGACACTGCGTATGAGCTCTTCCGCAGTGGCACGCGGCTGCTGGAGTCGGGTGACTGTCACGCCGCGGTGGTGCCGCTCAGCCGCGCACGCGATCTCGAGCCGGGCAAGGCTTCGATTCGCGAGGCGCTGGGCCGTGCGCTGTTCGGCGCCCAGCGCTACGACGAGGCGGCGAGCGAGTTCACCGCGGTCGTCGAGCGCGCCCCGACCAACGACTACGCCCTGTTCTGCCTGGGCCGCTCGCTGCAGATGCTCGGCCGCCACGCCGAGGCCCGTCATCCGCTCGCGCTGGCGAGCTGCCTGCGACCCGAGAGAGCGGACTATCGCCGCTACCGGGACCGCTCGCGGCGCCGCGCGGCGTAGCGACGCCCGGGACTCGCCCGCGGCCCTCTGCAAGAGCCGCTGCAACCAAGCAGCCCGCAGCCCGGCCGTCGACGGTTCGGCACTGCTCAGCGGGCCGGCCCGCGCGGGTCCCGAGGGCCTCCGCAGGGCCGTGTTCGAGGTGGGTTCACGGTGCTATCGTTTCCGCAAGGCTTCTGTTTGCGCCGGCTGGCCCGGCGATCTTCCGGAAGTGGGCGCTCGCCCACTTTTTTTGTTTCCAGGGCACATGAACTCAGCGACACTCCAGCAGCAGATCGAGTCACGACTCGCCGAGAGCGAGCCGGACGTCGAGGTGCTGCTCGTGGAGCTCTCCGCGGGGGAGACCGTCCGCGTCTTCATCGACCATCCCGATGGCGTATCGCTCGAGCTGTGCGAACGCGTCACGCGCGCGCTCGCCGAGGTCCGCGAGCGCTACTCGCTCGAGGTCTCGTCGCCGGGAGCGCAACGCCCGCTGACCAAGCCCGATCACTACCGCGCTTCGTCGGACGGCGCGCGCGTGTGCGAACGCGTGAGCCGCACGAGGGACGGCGCAGCTTCACCGGAGAGCTCGTCGGCGTGACCGAACGCGAAGTCACGATCGCCGCCGACGCGGGCGTGATCGCGATCCCCTACGACGAAATCCACCGCTCCAACCTGGTGGAGGAGTAGCAGCCATGTCACGCGACATCATCGACGCGATGCGCGCTCTTGCGAGCGAGAAGGGGATCAGCCCCGACAAGCTGATCGCCGCGCTCGAGGACGCGCTCCTGTCCGCGTACAAGAAGCAGCCCTCGGCCGCCAAGTACGCGCGGGTCGAGCTCGACCCCGAGACCGGCGACTATCGCGTGATCGAGCTGCTCGTTCCCGAGCGTCTCGAGGCCCAGCTGATCGTCGAGACGATCGACGAGGGCACGTACCTCGACCCGGAGACGGGCGAGTACGTCGAACCGCAGGAACCGGAGATCGATCCGGAGAAGTTCGCGATCTACCGCGACCAGATCGACGAGCGCGATGTCACCCCCGATGACTTCGGCCGCATCGCCGCGCAGACCGCCAAGCAGGTGATCCTCCAGCGGATTCGCGAGGCCGAGCGCGAGATGATGTACGAGGAGTACCGCGACCGCGTCGGCGAGCTCGTCACCGGCATCGTGCAGCAGTCGGATTCGCGCTACACGCTCGTCCAGCTGCGCGAGCGCGTTGAGGGACTGCTCCCGCGCAGCGAGCAGGTCGAGGGCGAGCGCTACGACCACGGGCAGCGGATCAAGGCCGTGATCAAGGAGGTGTCGCCGTCCACGAAGGGCCCGTCGATCATCCTCAGCCGGCGCGATGCCGACCTGATCAAGTCGCTGTTCGAGCTCGAGGTGCCGGAGATCGCCGATGGTCTCGTCGAGATCGCGAACGTCGCGCGCGAGCCGGGCTATCGCTCGAAGATCGCGGTCGTCTCGTACGCCGACGGCGTAGATCCGGTCGGCGCCTGCGTCGGTCCGCGCGGATCGCGTGTGCGCATGGTCGTCTCCGAGCTGCGTGGCGAGAAGATCGACATCATCCCGTACAACGACGAGCCTGCACGATTCGTCGCCAAGGCGCTGTCTCCTGCGCGCGTGCGGGAGGTCCTGGTCGACGACGAGCAACGTCAGGCGACCGTGATCGTTCCGGACGATCAGCTCTCGCTGGCGATCGGCCGCGAGGGGCAGAACGCGAGGCTTGCCGCACGGCTCACCGGCTGGCGCATCGACATCCGCTCGGAGACCGAGTTCGCGACGGATGCCCAGGACACGCCGTACGAGCAGGAGGACCAGGGCGGCCGCTGCGCGGCGATCATGTCGACCGGCCGGCGCTGCCCGAACGCCGCGCTTCCCTCCTCGGCGTACTGCGGCCTGGCCTCTCACCAGTCGCTCTCGCGTTTCACCGGCAGCTCGATGCTCCTGGTGCAGGGACTGTCCGAGGAGGAGATCGGAAAGCTCTCCGACCCGGACTACTCACAGGAGGACGTTGCCGAGATCGTGGCTCGCGCCGAGCAGAACGCCGCCGCGCTCGAGGCCGAGATGGCCGCCGCCCAGGCGGCTGCGGCCCAGGCCGAGGCCGAGGCGGCTGCGGCGGAGGCCGAGGCGGCTGCGGCGGAGGCCGCGCCCGGAGGTGCCGAGTCAGCCGCCGGGGCCGGCTCGGTCGCAGCGCTCGAGGACTCGCCGGAGCCTTCGGCATAGCTCGCCCGCGGGACGCCGCCGCGAGGCGGCGCCGAAGACGCGCAGCTGAGCAGCGGCACGCGTCCGCGCACCCCGCGTCGTTGTGTGGGTGTTCTCACCGACTTCGTAGAATCAGGTATTCGTGGCTAAGAAGCGCGTACATGAGATCGCCAAGGAGCAGAACCTCTCGAGCAAGGAATTGCTGGAGAAGCTTCAGGCTGCCGGCATCGAGGTGAAGGCCGCCGCCTCCTCGGTCGAGGAGGCGGACGCCCTGCGCGCGCTGGGCAACGGCGCAGCCCAAGCGCCCAAGCGCCCGGCGGCTGCCGCGCCGCCTGCAACCGCGTCTCCTGCGTCTGCGCGGCGCGTCTTCGACCCGGGCGAAGATGCGCCCGCGCCTCCTGCGCGGCGCGTGTTCGAGCCCGATGCGCCTCCGATGCCGCGTCCGCGCGTCAAGGGCGAGCAGGCGCCGTCGGCGCCGATGCCGCGTCCTCGCGTACAGCCGCGCCCCGCGGCCGACCTGCCATCAGATCCGCGCCTGACGCCCAAGCCGGCGGCGGCACCCGCCGCTGAGGCCGCAGCACCGCCGAGCGACGCCCCGGCTCAGGAGGCGCCCCCCACCAGCGATCAGGCGCCTGCGAGCGATGCCGCGCCGCCGCCGACCGAGGCTGCCGCTGCGGCGCCCCCCGCAAAGCCCGAGGACGGAGAGAAGCCGGCCCTCGCGCCTTCGGTGGAGCCTCCCGCGCCCGGGACCGGCCCGAAGATCATCTCGCTCCCTCAGAAGCCCAAGAAGCCCAAGCGCGACGAGACCCAGACCGGGCAGCGAGGCTGCACAGACCGGCCCCGGTGGCCGTCGCCGCGTCGTGATCGACTCGCAGGCCGCGCGTCGCCCCGGTGGCCCCGGCGGTCCCGGCGGCCCGGGCGGGCCCGGGGGACCCGGGGGTCGCCCGCCGGGCCGTCGTCCGCGCCGCCGCCGCCGCGGTCGCTTCGTCGACACCGGGCCGGCGCCGCTCGACACGGCAGCGCACACTTCGACGGACGTCGTCCGCGTCAACTCCGGCTCGACCGTCAAGGACGTTGCCGAGTATCTCGGCGTCGGCGTCCCCGAGGTGATCAAGCAGCTGATGGGGATGGGCGAGATGGCGACCCTCACCCAGACGCTGACCGACGAGGCGATCGTCGTCCTGGCGGAGGCACTCGGCAAGGAGGTCGAGGTCGTTCACGCCGGAGACGAGCTGGATGTCGAACCGCTGCACGAGGACGACGACGCGGACCTCGTCGATCGCCCGCCGGTCGTGACGATCATGGGCCACGTCGATCACGGCAAGACCTCACTGCTCGATGCGATCCGCGAGACCGAGGTCGTCGCGGGCGAGGCGGGCGGCATCACCCAACACATCGGTGCCTATCAAGTCCACCACGCCGGCAAGACGATCACCTTCCTCGACACGCCGGGCCACGAGGCGTTCACCGCAATGCGCGCCCGCGGCGCGCAGGTGACCGATATCGCGGTCGTCGTCGTCGCCGCCGACGACGGGCCCAAGCCGCAGACCGTCGAGGCGATCGATCACGCGCGCGCCGCCGACGTCCCGATCCTCGTCGCGGTCAACAAGATCGACAAGGAGGGCGCTGACCCCGCGCGCGTGCGCACCGATCTGACGCAGCGCGACCTGCAGCCGTCGGACTGGGGCGGCGAGACGGAGTACGTCGATGTCTCGGCGAAGACCGGCCAGGGACTCGACGAGCTGCTGGAGACGATCCTCGTGGTCGCCGAGCTCGAGGAGCTGGTCGCCAACCCGGCCGCAGAGGCGAGCGGCGTCGTCGTGGAGTCGAAGCTCGACCCGGGACGCGGACCGGTCGTGACCGTTCTGATCCAGCGCGGAACGCTTCGCGTGGGCGACTCGCTCGTAGCGGGTCCTCACTGGGGCAAGGTCCGCGCGATGCACAACTACATCGGTGAGCGCATGGATGAGGCGCTGCCCGGCGACCCCGTCGAGGTACTGGGCTTCGACGGCGTGCCCGATGCCGGGGAGTACGTCCGCGTCGTGGACAGCGATAAGGTCGCCAGGCAGAAAGCGGGTGAGCGCGCGGTTCGCATCAAGAACGAGGCGCACGCGCGTCGCTCAGGCCGCAAGGTTTCGTTCGACGACCTGTTCGTCGGGATCAAGCAGGGCGAGCTGAAGGAGCTCAACCTCGTGATCAAGGCAGACGTATCGGGCTCGCTGGAGGCTTTCGAGGACGAGATCGCGAAGCTGCCGCAGAGCGAGGTTCTCGTGAACGTCATCCGCACGGGCGCCGGCGGAATCAACGAATCCGACGTGATGCTCGCCGCGGCATCCGGAGCGGTCATCCTGGGCTTCAACGTCCGGCCCGTGGGGGACGCGCGAGCGGTCGCCGACCGTGAGGGCGTCGAGATCCGCGGCTACTCGATCATCTACAAGGCGCTCGACGACCTGCGCGACGCCATGACCGGCATGCTCGAGCCCGAAGAGGTCGAGGACACCGTCGGGCAGGTCGAGGTCCGCGCCACGTTCAAGGCCTCGAAGATCGGGACGATCGCGGGCTGTTACGTGACAGAGGGCAAGGTCACGCGCGGAGCGCGCGTGCGCGTGGTGCGTGACGGCACGATCGTCTACGACACGACCGTCTCGACCCTCCGGCGCGTCCAGGACGACGTGCGCGAGGTCGCGCAGGGCTTCGAGTGCGGCATCGTGCTGACGAACTTCCAGGACGTCAAGGAGGGCGACGTCCTCGAGGTGTACGAGACGCGCAAGGTCGAGCGCGCGCTCGTCTAGCGGCGCATGGGCGCGTACGTCGCGCTGTTGCTGGTGCATCTGCGCTTCCCGGAGGCGCAGAGCCTAAAGGGCAAGCGCAAACAGCTCCAATCGGTCAAGGCGCAGCTCCACGGTCGCCATGGACTCACCGTCGCGGAGGTCGACCATCAGGATGTGTGGCAGCGCTCGACCCTCGCCGCGGCGCTGACCGGCGGCTCGCTCTCGAGACTCGAAGCGGCTGTGGACCGCGTCGAGCGCTGGCTCGGCGGCCGCTTTCCCGACGGAGTGCACATCGAGTGCACCTTCGCATCGTTCGACGAGGTGGGCGAGATACGATGAGCAGTGCCCGCATGCGACGCGTCGACGAGGCGATCAGGGAGGTTCTCGCCGACGCGATACCCAAGAACGTCAAGGACCCGCGGGTCGGATTCGTGACCGTCACCGACGTTGACACCAGCCCCGACCTGCGCCATGCGCGCGTCTACGTGAGCGCGCTCGGCGACGATGACGCACGCCGGGAGACGCTCGACGGGCTGGTTTCGGCGCACGGTGTCCTGCAGCGCTGCATCGCGCAGGAGCTTCGGCTCAAGCGCACCCCGACGCTGGCCTTCGCACTTGATGACACCGCCAGCCGCGCCGCGCGCGTGGACGCGATCATCGACGAGATCTCGCAGGACCCCTCACACGAGACACAGCAATGAGCACGGCGAGTCAGAGCGCCCTGGAGACACGCGAGCTCGTGCTGCGCGAGCTGCGCTCCAGCGACCGCTTCGTGCTCGTGACCCACGAGCACCCCGACGGTGACGCCCTCGGCTCACTGATCGCCATGCAGCGCGTGCTCACCGATCTCGGCAAGGACTCCGTCGCGTACGTGTGCCCGAAGGAGTTCCCGCTCGGCTACGAGTACCGCTGGATGGATCTGACCGGCGTCGCGGCCGATGTACCCGCCGACGTCACCGATCGGACCGTCGTGTTCCTCGACTGCGGCAACATCGATCGCAACCCGGTCGAGGCCTTCCGGCGCGAGGACGCGACGATCCTCAACCTCGATCACCACCACGACAACACCCGCTTCGGGACGATCGACCACGTCGTCGAGGACGCATCGTGCACGGCGGAGATCGTCTGGGACCTGATGAAGGGCCTCGGGGTCGAGCTGACCGCGCCGATCGCCGAACCGCTCTACGTCGGCCTCGTGACGGACACCGGTCGCTTCAGCTACGAGAACACAGGCCCTCGCGCGCACCTGATGGCAGCGGATCTGGTCGCCGCGGGCGTCGACGTGGCGGGCATCTACCGCCGCGTGTACGAGGGCTGGCCGGAGGCCAAGCTGCGCCTTGTCGCCCGCGGCCTGATGGGCGCCGAACTTCACGCCGAGGGCGCACTCGCACTGACGCAGCTCTGTGCCGCGGACTTCCGCGACACCGGAGCCGACGACAGCTACACGGAGGGCATCGTCGACCGCCTGCGAGCGGTGGAGGGAACCAAGGTCGCCGCGGTGGCGCGCGAACTCAGCGACGGAAGTGGCCGCTGGAAGGTGTCCCTGCGTTCCAGCGACGGGGTCGTCGACGTCTCGAAGATCGCACGCGAGGCCGGCGGCGGCGGCCACAAGGCGGCGGCGGGCTTCACCACGGGGATGGGCCGCGACGAGTTGAGAGCGTTCCTGCAGGAGCAGGTCAGCGCGCAGCTCTGAGTCGGTCCCACTCGCGTGCCTGATCTGCCGAAGGTCGCAGTCGCCGCAGAGCCGCTGGACGGCTTCCTCCTGGCCGACAAACCGGCCGGCAAGACATCGCACGACATCACCGCGCTCGTGCGTCGCGAGTTCGGCGTCCGCAAGGCCGGTCACGCGGGAACGCTCGATCCGTTCGCAACGGGCCTGCTCGTCATCCTCGTCGGTCGCGCGCGGCGCGTACAGCAGTTCGTGTCAGCGCTGCCCAAGGAGTATCTCGCCGTCGCGCGCTTCGGTGCGATCTCCAGCACCGGCGACCCCGAGGGGGTCATCACGAAGACGGGGGTCGTACCCGAGGGCGACCTGGAGCTGCCCTCCGGCACGATCCGCCAGCGCCCCCCGGCCTACAGCGCCGTCCACGTCGACGGGCGCCGCGCCTACGAGCGTGCTCGAGCCGGGGAGGAGGTCATCGTGCCGGAGCGTGAGGTGACGATCTACGAATGCGAGCAGCTCTGGCGCGACGGAGATCGCGCGGGGCTGCGGATCGTCTGCTCGGCGGGCACGTACGTCCGCAGCCTGGTGGCGGACCTGGGCGACGCCTACACCGAGGAACTGCGGCGCACGCGGATCGGGCCGTTCCGGGTCGAGGACTGCGACCCCGGCCGCATCATCCCGCTGGCCGACGGGCTGGGCTGGTTCCCGACCGCCCAGCTCGCCGGGGACGTCGCCCGCCGCGCTGCACACGGGCAGGCCGTGCCCGCCGACACGCCGGTCGACCGGCCACGCGACGAGCAGCTCGTGCCGGAGCAGGACGCCGTGCTGCTGCTCGACGAAGCCGGCCCGATCGCCATCGCACGCAGGCAGGCCGATGGCACGCTCAAGCCTTTCGTAGGCTTCCGGGCGTGAAGCACACGTTGCTCTCGGACGCCGCCCAGCGTCCCCGTCGCGTCGCCGTCGGCACCTTCGACGGTGTTCATCTCGGCCACCGTGAGGTCATCGCCGGTGCCGACGCAGTCCTGACCTTCGATCCACACCCGACCGCGGTCGTGGCGCCCGGTCACGAGCCGCGGCTGTTGACCTCGCTTGGGCGCAAGGCAGAGCTGGTCGATTCACTGGGTGTCGCCGAACTCGTCGTGATCGAGTTCGACGCATCGTTCGCTGCGAAGTCGGCTCAGGACTTCATCGACGAGGTGCTCGTCGCCCGCCTCGGCGCGACCTGGGTCAGCGTGGGCGAGAACTTCCGCTTCGGGCGCAGGGCGCAGGGGCACGCGGGGCTGCTCTCGTCCGACCAGCGATTCGAGACCCGCGTCGTGCCGCTGCTGGAGGTCGACTCCGAGATCGTCAGCTCGAGCCACATCCGGGGCCTGGTCGCCGGCGGGGCGCTCGAGTACGCGGGCACGCTGCTGGGCGATTCCTTCGTGATGGACGGCGTCGTGGAGCACGGCGACGAGCGCGGCCGCACGCTCGGCTTCCCGACCGCGAACATCGTGCCGCGCGACGGCTTCTGCATTCCGGGGCACGGCGTCTACGCCTGCCGAGCGCGAACCGCAGACGGTGCGTGGCACCTGGCCGCCGTCAACGTCGGTGTCAGGCCGACGTTCGAGAGCGGACGCGGCGAACTCGTGGAGGCGTACCTGATCGACTTCGAGGGCGACCTCTACGACCAGCGGCTGCGGCTCGAGTTCCTCAGGCGGCTGCGCGGCGAGAAGCGCTTCGCAAGCGTGGACGCCCTCGTCGACCAGATGTCCCTGGACGTCGAGGAGACGCGGGCCACGGCCGCTCCCGCGCGCTGACGTCCGCCGTCCTGCTGCTACTCTCGACCGCCCGATATGAGCACTCTTTCACCCGAAAAGACCCGTGAGATCGTCGTGCAGTTCGGCGGCAGCGAGCAGGCCACCGGCAGCACCCGCGTTCAGGTGGCGCTGCTCACGCAGCGCATCAACGACCTCACCGAGCACCTGCGTTCGCACAAGAAGGATCACGCTTCGCGTCGCGGGCTGCTGATGCTCGTCGGTCGCCGTCGCCGGCTGCTGAACTACCTGCAGCGCAGCGACCTCGAGCAGTATCGCGGGCTCGTCCGCGAACTCGGCCTGCGTAAGTGAGCGTGCTCGGCGCCGGAGCGCCGGTGCCCGGGTTCTCGCTTCGCCGCGAGGACGGCAGCAGCTTCACGGAACGCGATCTGCTCGGCCGTACGACCGTGCTCGTCTTCTACCCCTTCGCGTTCAGCGACGTCTGCACGGACCAGATGCAGGTCTACGAGGAGGCGCTGGCGGACATAGCCGACGCCGGAGCGACGATGTACGGCGTCTCCTGCGACGCGATCGACTCGCAGAAGGCATTCCGGACGAGCCTCGGCATCACGATCCCGCAACTCTCCGATTTCGAGCCCAAGGGCTCAGCCTCCCGCGCCTTCGGCGCGTACTTCGAGCCGGGCGGGATGGCGACCCGTGCGCTCGTCATCGTCGGGCCCCGACGGCGTCGTCAAGTGGAGCTGGGAAGGCGAGCACCCGGGTGTGATGCCGGGCGTCAACATGATCTTCGACGCTCTGGCGGCGGCTTCCTGAGCGGATCTCGCGGCGGCGGGCGGCGTCCTCGGTCGCTCGCGTGCTGGCGCACGCCACGCTCCCTGCGTCCTTGCCGGCCTCCGCGATCTCTCGCTCAGGATGCCGCCGCGGTTTCGGGTGGTGCGTACGTGCGTCGTGTTGGGTTCGTAATGTCTGGGATGTGTCCGGTCTGACCAGTGCTCCGGTGCCGCCGGTGGGGGAGGATGACCATGTCCGCGGTGATGGTGATGCGCCGTTGGTGATCGTGTATGCGGACTTCACCTGCCCGCGCTGTGCTGTTGCGGCGGAGCGGCTGCGCGGGGCTGCGGTGCGTACGTGCTTCCGGCACTTCGCGCTGCGGGCGCGGCACTCGCGCGCGGTGCCGCTGGCGGTGGCGGCCGAGGCCGCCGCCCGGCAGGGGGGCTTCTGGGCCTTTCACGACCTGCTGTATCAGGATCAGGGGCGGATCGACGACCCCCACCTGTGGGAACGCATCGAGCGCCTCGGTCTCGACGTGGAGCGCTTCGAGGCCGACCGGCGCGAGCCTGAGTCGTCAGCCCGCGTGGAGCGTGACGTGCGGGCGGCACTGCGCGCCGGGGCCGCGACGACGCCGACGCTGGTCATCGGGGAGACCGTGCACGCCGGCGCCCCCGAGCCGGCACTGCTGGCGTCGCTTGCCTGAGTGGCCCGCGGCGGTCTGGCTAGGATGGTCTCGTTCGGATATAGAGATGAATAAGCACAAGCGAGCCGCAGGATCCGAAGGCGGCTCGGAAGGAAGGTTCAGAATTTCATGAGTACTGATGCCGTGAACACGGTTTCGGTCGACCTCGCCGGTACCGAGATCTCATTCGAGACCGGGAAGATGGCGAAGCAGGCGGGTGGCGCAGTCGTCGTCCGCCAGGGCGAAACGGTCGTCCTCTGCACAGCGACGGTCGGCAACCTGCGTGACGTCGATTTCCTGCCCCTGACGGTCGACGTCGAGGAGCGCATGTACGCCGCGGGCAAGATCCCCGGCTCGTTCTTCAAGCGCGAGGGCCGGTCGGGCGAGAAGGGCACGCTCACAGCGCGCATGATCGACCGCCCGATCCGCCCGCTGTTCCCCAAGGGCTGGCACTACGAGACGCAACTCGTCGCGATGCCGCTCAGCGTGGACCACGTCCACCCCTACGACATCCTCGCGATGAACGGCGCCTCCGCGGCGCTGATGATCAGCGAGGTGCCGCTGCCGACCCCGGTCGGTGCCGTTCGCGTCGGCAAGATCGACGGCAATTTCGTCGTCAACCCGACCGAGGAGACGCTGATGGACGGTGTCGAGGGTGGGAGTGACCTCGATCTGATCGTCGCTGGCACCGAGGACGCCATCCTGATGGTGGAGGCGGGTGCCAAGGAGATCCCCGAGGCCGAGATCCTCGACGCGCTCGACATCGCGCACGACGCGATCAAGAAGCTGTGCCAGCTCCAGCGCGACCTCGCGGCGAAGGCCGGCAAGGAGAAGATCTCCGTCGAGGCCCCGCAGATCGACGAGGCGCTGATCGAGAAGATCAAGGCGTCTCACGGCGCTTCGCTCGACGCCGCGACACAGGTCGTCGACAAGCTCGAGCGCCAGGATGCCACGAAGGCAGTCGAAGCCGCCGTCGCCGAGCAGTACGGCGGCGCGCCGGACTCAGCTGACGCCGCCGGGCAGCGCGCGACCGCACTCGCAGCGTTCGCGAAGATCGAGAAGGCGATGATCCGTAACCGCATCGCGGTGCAGAAGAAGCGCCCCGACGGGCGAACGGAGAAGGAGATCCGCAATATCTCGATCGAGGCCGGCGTCCTGCCGCGCGGCCACGGCTCGGCTCTCTTCACCCGCGGGCAGACGCAGGCTCTCTCGGCAGTCGCGCTCGGCACGCTCAAGGAGGAGATGCGGCTCGACACGCTCGGGCTCGAGAAGAACCGCTACTACTGGCACCACTACAACTTCCCGCCGTTCTCGGTCGGCGAGGCGGGGTTCATGCGCGGCCCCAAGCGCCGCGACATCGGCCACGGTGCGCTTGCCGAGCGTGCGCTCGCGCCCGTCGTGCCGAACACGGAGGAGTTCCCGTACACGATTCGCGTCGTGTCCGACATCCTCGAGTCCAACGGGTCGTCGTCGATGGCATCCGTCTGCGGTTCGTCGCTGTCGCTCATGGACGCAGGCGTGCCGATCAAGGCGCCGGTCGCGGGCATTGCGATGGGGCTCATCAAGGAGGGTGACGACTACACCGTCCTGACCGACATCGCGGGCGTCGAGGATCACCTCGGCGACATGGACTTCAAGGTCGCCGGTACGGCGGCCGGAATCACCGCGCTGCAGATGGACATCAAGATCACGGGTGTCACATTCGACATCCTGCGCGACGCACTCGCCCAGGCACGTGACGCGCGGATGGACATCCTGGGTCAGATGGAGGCCGTGATCTCGGGGCCGCGCACGGAGCTCTCGCCGCATGCTCCGCGCATCATCCAGCTCCAGATCGACCCCTCGCAGATCGGCCTGCTGATCGGCAAGGGCGGCGAGACGATCCGCGGGCTCTCGGAGGAGTTCGAATCGCAGATCGACGTCAACGACGAGGGCCAGGTCCTCGTCTACTCGTCGAACGGCGAGCTCGGTGAGGCGCTCGCGGAGCGGATCCGCTCGATGATGAAGGAGGTCGAGGTCGGTGATGAGTTCACCGGGAAGGTCGTGAAGACGACGACGTTCGGTGCCTTCGTCGAGCTCAGCAAGGGGACCGACGGCCTGCTGCACATCTCGAACGTCTCCCCGGGTCAGCGCGTCAACACGGTCGAGGAGGTCCTCAACCGGGGTGACGAGATCCAGGTCAAGGTGGTCGAGGTCGACCGCGAGCGCGGCCGAATCGGGCTGCGGCTCGCCGACGACCCGTCGATCGCCGGCAAGTCGACGGACGAACTCGCCGCCGTCGTCGCCTCGGGAGGCGACCGCGGAGGCGACCGCGGAGGCGACCGCGGCCCGCGCCGTGACCGCAACGGCCGTGGAGACCGCGGCGAGCGTGGCTCAGGCCGTCCCCGTCACCGCCGCGCTGACAGCGACCCTGACCGGTAGTTGGCGGCGCAGCACCGCATCACCACACTCGAGTCGGGTGTGCGGATCGTCACCGAGGCGATGCCCTCGGTGCGGTCCGCCGCACTCGGGTTCTTCATCGGCACGGGCTCGTCCACCGAGGACGCGCCCGTCGCCGGGTGGTCGCACCTGCTCGAGCACATGCTGTTCCGCGGGACGGAGAGCTACGGCTCGCTCGAGATCGACCAGATATTCGACGCGATGGGTGCCGAGCTGAACGCCGGTACCGGTAAGGACTCCACATCGGTCTACACCCGCGTCCTCGACGTGCACCTCGACAGGGCGTTCGACGTGCTCGCGGACATGGTCTGGCGCCCAGCGGTCGCCGACGACGAGCTGGCGGCCGAACGCGAGATCGTGATCGAGGAGATCGCGATGTACGAGGACGACCCGCAGGATCTCGTCTTTGACGTGCTCGGCGAGGCCGTCTTCGGCGACCACCCGCTCGGCAGGCCGGTGATCGGGAGCCGCGAGACGGTCACAGCGGCCACCGCAGGCGCTCTGCGCGACTTCCACGGCGCGCGCTACGTGCCCGGAGACCTCGTGGTCACGGCCGCCGGGTCGGTCGATCACGAGGCTCTGGTGGCACTGGTCGCGCAGGCCGAGGGGCGCGGCACCGCTGGGCGCAGGGCGCCGAAGCCGAGCCCGCCCGGCCTGGGCCGTCCGGCTCGGCGATTCGTCGCCAGGACCACCGAGCAGTACCACCTCACGCTCGGTGCTCCCGGCGTGGCGCGTGATGACGACCGTCGCTACGCGCTGCGCGTGCTCGACACGATCCTCGGCGGCACTTCATCGTCGCGCCTCTTTCAAGAGGTCCGCGAACGCCGCGGCCTCGCGTACAGCGTCTTCAGCTTCACAAGCCAGCACGCCGGCGCAGGGCAGGTCGGGATCTACCTCGGCACACGCGCGGAGAACGTCGTCAAGGGACTGCGAGTCGTCGGCGAGGAACTGGCGCGCCTTCGCCAGGACGGCGTCACTGCGGACGAGCTGACGCGCGCCAAGGATCATGCCAAGGGCCGCATGGTTCTGGCGCTCGAGTCGACGTCGGCGCGGATGTCGCGCCTGGGCTCGGCCACGCTGTCGGGCCTGCCGCTGCTGGGGATTGACGAGTTGATCGATCTGGTCGATTCCGTCACGGCCGACGAGGTCGACGCGCTCGCTCGAGAGCTGCTCGCGCCGGAGCGGCTCAGCGCCGCCGGCATCGGTGCCGAAGAGGACGTCTTCCGCAGCGCGCTGGAGCACGTGACCCCGGAGCTGGCGGAGGTCGCGTGATCCGGGTGGCCGTCGCGGGCGCCGCCGGGCGCATGGGTGAGGCCGTGTGCGAAGCGGTCGGCGCCGCTGACGACATGGAGCTGACCGGGCGCGCCGACCCGGCCCTGGGAACCGACCTCGCGGGCGTACTCGGCGACGCCGATGTCGTCGTCGACTTCACGCGGCCCGACACGGCGCTGGAGAACGCGCTCGCATGCGTGCGGGCAGGCGTTCACGTCGTCATCGGCACGACCGGCTTCGATCCGGAGCCGCTGCGCCGCGAGAGCGGAGCGAACGTCTTCATCGCACCGAACTTCGCGATCGGCGCGGTGCTGATGATGCGCTTCGCGGCCGAGGCCGCCCGCCATTTCCAGAGCGCCGAGATCATCGAGCTCCATCACGAACGCAAGCTCGACGCGCCGAGCGGAACCGCGGCCAGGACGGCTGATCTGATGCGCCCGCATATGGGTGCCGACGTGCCGATCCATTCAGTTCGCCTGCCCGGTCTGGTGGCGCATCAGGAGGTTCTCTTCGGCGGACTCGGTGAGACGCTCACGATTCGCCACGACTCGCTGAGCAGGGAGTCCTTCATGCCCGGTGTCCTGCTGGCGGTGCGGCGAGTCGGATCGCTCGAGAAATCGCCGCTGGTCGGGCTCGAGCACCTGCTGTGAGTGAGCTGCGCCGCGCCGTACAGGCCGACGCCGAGGCGATCGCGGGCGTGGACGTGCGCGCGTGGTGGCATGCCTACCGGTCGTTTCTCGACGAGCAGCGACTGGCCGAGCGCTCCACCGAGGCCCGCACCGAGAGCTGGAGCCGGCGGCTGCCGCGGGTCGCAGACGAGGAGACGTGGGTGCTCGAGGTGGGGGGGCGGGTCGCCGGATTCGCGTCGCTCGCGCCGAGCCGTGACGCGGACGCTGATGACGGTACCGGCGAACTGCGCGCGCTCTACGTCGATCCGCCCGCACAGGGAGCGGGCGTCGGCACGCGCCTGCTCGGGCACGTGCAGCCGCGGCTGGGTGAGCTCGGGTACGACGCCGCGACGCTGTGGACGTTCGAGGCCAACGGGCTGGCCCGCGTCTTCTACGAGCAGCACGGCTGGGTTCCGGCCCCTGCGGACGTCGGCAACCAGGCCTGTGAGCAGTGGGCCCCCGCCGTCCGCTACCGGTGCGAGCTGAGAGCGTGATGAGCGACCAGCGGGCAGACGTGTTCGCCGCCGTGCGCGCGCTGATGGAGCGCTACTCGCCGCCGCTCACGGTGACCAGCGATTTCGACTCTCGCTACGAGCTGACCTCGCTCACGCCCGTGCAGATCGCGGGCCGCCGCAAGGACAGGGTCTACTTCGCGGGCCTGATCATCCAGAGCTCGTACGTCGGCTTCTACTTCATGCCCGTCTACGCCGACTCGACGATCGGCGAGGTCCTCGACCCGGCGCTCCTGAAGCTGCTCAAGGGCAAGTCGTGCTTCCACCTGGAGACGATCGACGACCAGATGCTCGGCCACCTGTCAGCGGCACTCGATCGCGGCTTCGAGCTGTACCGCGAGCGCGGGTGGCTGCCCGAGTGAGGCGACCGGCCTGAGATGCTGGTCGCCGTCACCGACCACGCGGTCGAGCGCTATCGCCAGCGGATCGGCGGGCGCAGCGGAGCGCTGGACCCGAGGGCGGAGATCGCGGGGCGCGTGCGCACCGCAGTCGCGGCCGGGCGCGCGACCGACGAGCCGCCATCCGGCGCGGCCGCGGCGCGCGGGTCGCTCTACGTGCACGATCTCGACGACCGTGCGCTCGTCTTCGTCTGCAGTCGTGAACGGGGCGATTCGGAGCTCGTCGTGGTGACGCTCTGGGAGCGGACCGGCGGGCCGGGCGCGCCGCGCGTGCCGCGGCGCTTCACCGACGCCCTGCACGGCGTCCGGCCCCGCGGCGCGGGACCCTCGGGTCTGAGCGCGGGCGGGACCGGTGGTCGGCATCGCCGCGCACGCTGCGGCGAATCGTCACTCGCCGCTTGCGACCAGTCGTGCGAGGCGGGTGTGACGTGTACGGGTGTCGCGGCGCGTCAGTGCGGTGTGCAGCGCCTGCGGCTGCGCAACGAGCACGCACGCGCGCTCGGCGCGGGTGACGGCCGTGTAGAGCAGGTTGCGGGTCAGCATGATGTGGTGGCCACGGAACAGCGGCACGACCACCGCCGGGCGCCTGCGAGCCCTGCGCCTTGTGGACGGAGATCGCGTACGCGAGGCGCAGCGTCGAGAGCTCGTCGCTGCCGAGGCCGAGCCTGCGACCGTCGTCGGTCGCGAGCGTGACGCGGTCGTCGGCGGCGTCGTAATGCGCCAGCAGGCCCAGCTCGCCGTTCATCAGCTCGCGCTCGTGGTCGTTGCGGGTCTGGATGACGCGGTCGCCGACGCGCAGCGGTGTGCCCGGAACCGGCTCACCTGAAGGATTGAGCCGTCCGCGCAGCGCGGCGTTGAGCGCGTCGACGCCGAGCGGGCCACGGTGCATGGGCGCCAGCACCAGGACGTCAGCCGCGCCCAGGCCGTAATGCTCGGCGAGGCGCTCGCCGGCGAGCGACACGACCTCGTCGAACATCGCCTCGGGCGCGTCGCGCTCGATCAAGAAGAAGTCGCGAACGCCGTCCGGTCCCGCGTCCAGCGGCGGCCGCTCGCCCGCGTTGATGGCATGCGCAGCCCGAACGATCAGCGAGCGGGCGGCCTGCCGGAACACCTCCTCAAGACGCACCGTGGGCACGACGCCGGCCTCGATCAGGTCCTCGAGCACACGGCCGGGCCCGACCGGGGCCAGCTGGTCGACGTCGCCGACCAGCAGCACATGGGTTCGCGGTCCGACCGCGCCGAGCAGCGCGTCGGCCAGTGCGACCGACAGCATCGAGGCCTCGTCGACGACCAGGACGTCGGTGCCGTCGATCGGATCGTCGGGCCCGCGGGCGAAGCCCTCGCCGGGTATCCACTCGAGCAGACGGTGGATCGTCGTGGCGGGCGCTCCCGTGGCCTCCGTCAAGCGTCGCGCCGCCTTGCCGGTCGGCGCGCAGAGCCGGACGGTCCTGGCGTTGGCGCGGACGAGGTCGACGAGTGCGCGCATCGTCGCCGTCTTCCCCGTCCCGGGGCCGCCGGTGAGGATCGCGAGGCGCCCCCCGAGGACGGCGTCGACGACGGCCCATTGCCTGTCGGACGGGACGAACTCGCCCGTCGCGGGCCGCTCGCGGCGGTGCAGGCGGAGCTGGGGTCCGCTCGTCGCCAGATCCCGCGCGCGCGCCGCGAGCCGGCGTTCCTGGCGGTCCATCGTCGGGTCGAGGACGAACTCGTCGTCCGCGACGAGGCGCCCGAGCCCGATCAGCTCGTCGACCCTCTCGGCGGCCGGCGCGCCCAGCAGCGCCTCGGCGCGGCGTCCCAGCTCCTCGCGGGGAAGCATGCAGTGGCCGTCGCCGCCGGCCTGCGCAAGCGCGTGGAGCACTCCCGCGTCGATCCGCTCCGGCGCATCCGGAGGCAGGCCCAGCGCCCGGGCGAGAGCGTCGGCCGTCGCGAAGCCCACGCCGTCGACCGCGGCGGCGGCATAGGGGTCGGCGCGAAGCTCGTCGATCGCCTCCGGACCGAGGGCGCGCTCGATGCGGGCCGCCGCAGCCGCGGCGACGCCGTGCTCGGACAGGAACAGCCTCAGCGCGCGGCGCCCGCGCAGACGCTCCCACGAACGCGTCGCCGCGCCGATCCGGGCCGGTCCGATACCCGGCACCGCGCGCAGAGCGGCACGCGGGTCCTGATCGACGATCTCCAGCACACCGTGCCCATGAGCCTCCAGCAGGAACGCTGCGCCGGACGGCCCGACGTGCTTGACGCTCGACAGGACGTTGAGCAGCGCCGCATCGCTCGAGGGCGCGAGCGCCCGCAGGTGCTCGACCTCGAAGCGCCAGCCATGGCGCGCATGGCGGCGCCACGCGCCGTCAGCCTCCAGGCTCTCGCCCTCATAAAGGTGGTCGATGGCTCCGGTGAGGGTCACCTCTTCGCCGTCATCGGTGACCGCGCTGACGACGGCGAAGCCGCCCTCGGGCGCGGTCCAGCGCACGGCGACGACCTCGGCGCGGACCGAGTGCGAGTCGACGGCTGCCGGCGGATCCGCTGACACCGGTTGGAGTCTGGGCGCGCGCCCGGACGCCTGCCGGGACGTCAGAGACCGTGCGGCACCTCCACGCGACCGCGCAGGCAATCATCTAGGCTCAACCGATGGTCCGCCTGGGCGCCATCCTGACCGCGATCGTCACCCCCTTCGACGCCGATGACCGCATCGATGACGACGCGTTCGTCGCGCTGATGGGCCATCTCGCCGTCAACGGGTCTGACGGTTTCGTCGTCTGCGGGACCACCGGCGAGGCGCCCACGCTGAGCGACGAGGAGCACCTCGGCCTGATCGAGCTCGCCGTCGCCGAGCGGCCGCCGGGCAAGACGATCGTCGCGGGAGTGGGATCGAACGACACACGCCACGCAGTGCACCTCACCGAGCGTGCGTGTGCGCTCGGCGCGGACGCCCTGCTGTCCGTCAATCCGTACTACAACCGGCCGAACCGGCGCGGCATCGTTGCGCACTACCGCGAGGTCGCGCGGGCCGCCGACCGGCCGATCGTGCTCTACAACATCCCGCAGCGGACCGGCTCGGACATGCCGAACGACCTGCTGGCCGAGCTCGCCCAGCTGGACCACGTCGCCGCGGTCAAACAGGCGAACAACGACAACCTGGCGATCGTCGACGGCCTCGAGCTCTACGCGGGCAACGACGACGTGCTCGCGCGCACGCTCGACCTCGGCGGTGCCGGCGGCATCCTCGTGGCCAGCCACATAGTCGGGCCGCAGATGCGCCGGATGGTCGACGAGCCCGGACGATCGTGCGGCGATCGACGCCGAGCTGCAGCCGCTCTACGAGGCGCTCGGCGTTGGGCCGGCGGCGATGACGATCAAGGCGGCACTGGGACTGCTCGGCCACCGCGTGGGCGCGCCGCGACTGCCGTTGGTGGAGGCTGACGAGCACGAGATCGCCATCGTCCGCGAGGCGCTCGTGGCGCACGGTCTGCTGGAGACGGCCGACCGCTGATGCCCGGCACCCTGCGCGTCCTGCCGCTCGGCGGCCTGGGCGAGATCGGCAAGAACATGACCGTCCTCGAGTACGAGGGCAGTCTCCTGATCGTCGACTGCGGGCTGCGCTTCCCGACCGCGGAGATGGTCGGGATCGATCTGGTGCTGCCTGACTTCGCGTATCTGCGCGGCCGCGTCGACGACATCGAAGGCGATCGTGATCACGCATGGTCACGAGGACCACCTCGGAGCGCTGCCGTGGGTGCTGCGCGATCTCGCGGGCGAGGGCGCCGAGCTTCCTCCGGTGTTCGGCGCCCCGCTGACGATGGCGATGGCGCGCTCCAAGCTCGACGAGCACCGTCTCAAGAACGTCGAGGTCGAGGACGTCGCGCCGGGCGAGACAGCTCGAGCTCGGTCCGTTCGACGTCGAGCTGATCCACATGACGCACTCGATCCCGGACGCCGCCGCGGTCGCCGTCGGGACGGAGCTGGGGACGGTCCTGATCACCGGTGACTACAAGTTCGACCAGACCCCGGTCGACGGGCCCCCGGCGGACGTCGCGCCGGCTCGCAAAGCTCGGTGCGGACGGCCTGCTTCTGCTCTGCGGCGACTCGACCAACGCCGACCGGCCCGGGTTCTCGCCCAGTGAGCGCGGCATCGGTCCGCATCTCGAGCAGACGTTCCTCAACTGCGACGGACGGATCGTCGTCACCTGCTTCGCCTCGAACATCCACCGTGTGCAGCAGGTCGTCGACGCCGCCGCCAGCCTCGGGCGCAAGGTGGCGCTGCTGGGCAGGTCGATGCGCAAGAACGTGAACATCGGTCGGTCGCTCGGCCATATCGAGGTTCCCGACGGGATCCTGATCCAGCCCCGGGAGGTCGACGACTTCCCCGACGAGCGGCTCGTGATCGTGTCGACCGGATCGCAGGGCGAGCCGCTGAGCGCGCTTCGCCGCATGGCCTTCAACGATCACCCGCAGATCTCGCTTCGCAGGGGAGACACCGTCGTCTTCGCCGCGACGCCGATACCCGGGAACGAGCGCGCCGTCAACGAGACGATCGACCGTCTCTATCACACGGGCTGTGACGTCTTCACCGCACGCGATGCGCCGATCCACGCATCCGGGCACGGCTACGCCGAGGAGATCAAGCTGATGCTCAACCTCGTGCGCCCGCGCTACGTGATGCCCTTCCACGGCGACTTCAAGCGCCTGGAGCTGCACGGTCGCCTTGCCGAGGCCGTCGGCGTGCCGGCGGAGAACATCTTCAAGGGCGAGAACGGCCTGCCGCTGGAGATCGACGAGCGCGGGGCGCGATTCGGGGCCCCGGAGCGGGCAGGGATGATCTTCGTCGACGGCGTGGAGATCGGGGACGTGGCCGACGTCGCGCTGCGAGACCGCCGGATGCTGAGCGCCGACGGGATATTCATCGTCGTGGCGACGATCGCCGAGCAGGACGGCTCGTCGGTCGCCGACCCTGAGGTCATTCTGCGCGGCGTGCCGTTCCCGGATGAGGCCGAGAAGCTGCTCGGCGACATCCGCGGGACCGTCGAGAGCTCACTGGAGCGAGCGGCCAAGGACGGCGTCCGCGAGCCGGACGTCATCCAGTCGATGCTGCACGACGACCTCGCCGCGCTCGTCTACGACCGCCTGCGCAGGCGACCGATGGTTCTGCCAGTGGTCGTCGAGGTCTGAGCAGCGCCCTCGAAGTCGTCGCCGGAGTGCGGCGACGGGCTGGGCGGTACGTCACTCGCGGGTCTGAAGCCATTCGCGGCGAGGGCGTCAGGGTCCCCGCCGGACTCCGCGACGGGGACGCGGGGCAGGCGCACGACGAAGCGCGCGCCGACCGGTGAGTCCTCGAGCACCACTTCGCCGCCGTGGTCCCGCGCGACCGCACGCACGATCGCCAGCCCGAGGCCGGTCGAACCGCCGCGGTCGCCGGTCGCCGACACGAAGCGATCGAAGATGCGCTCACGCATCTCGGCCGGAACGCCCGGTCCGTCGTCGGCCACCGTCAGGACCACGTCGTCCCCGGTCGCCGTGACGCTGACGCGAATCGCCGTGCCGTCGGGCGTGTGGTGGATCGCGTTCTCGATCAGGTTGAGCACCAGCCTGTGAAGCTCGTCGCCGACGCCTTCCAGCAGGACCCCGTCGCGAACATCCGCGCTGATCTCATGCGCCCGGGCGAGCGCATGTGCCTCGGTGACGGCGCCCAGCGCGATCTTGCCCATGTCGACCGTCGTCGTCGCCCGCCGGCGGTCGGTCTCGGAGCGGGCGAGCAGGAGCAGGTCAGCGACGAGGCGGCGCATCCGGCGCGCGGACCCCAGAGCGCTCTCGGCCGCCTCGCGCGGTTCGCCGGCGAGCTCATCGGCGAGCATCTCCAGGTTCGCGAGCACGCTCGTCAGGGGCGTGCGCAGTTCGTGTGAGGCGTCGGCGACGAACTCGCGCTGGCGATTCAGCGCGCTCTCGGTCTCGATGCGCGCGCTCTCCAGCGCGCTCAGCATCTCCTCGAACGTTCGCGCCAGCTCCGCGACCTCGTCGTCGGAACGCGGCTGCGGGACCTGAAGCGCGGCGTCGCCGGTGCGAGCGATCTCGCGGGCGGTCGCCGTGATGTCGGTCACGGGGCGCAGCGACCGGCGCGCCAGCGCCAGGCCGCCCATCAGCGCGAGCAGGGTTCCGCCGAACACGCCCAGGAACAGGAAGAGGCGCACGCGAGCCACGGTGTCGTTCACATCGGCGATCGGCCTCGCGTACTCGATCCAGACCGGCACGGTCAGGTCGCTGGACACCGGCACGAAGCGAAAACGCGTCACGCGCCTGTAGCCCGATGTCTCGGTCGTCCCGATGTTCAGCGGCGGACCGAGATCGGGGGCGCCGGGGGTCTGGGCGATGACCCTGCGACTGCCGTCGAACACCCGGATCCTGGCGTCGTTCGGCGCCGCGTAGAGGCGCAGGTCCGGTCCGACGAAGACGGTCCCCGTCGGCAGCGAGAAGCTCACTGCGAGACGGTCGCCGAGCTCGGTCGCGGCGTTCTTGGTCTCGTTGCTGAAGTCGGACCGGATCCGCGAGACGGTGAGCTGTCCGATCGCGATCGCGAAGCCGCAGAGGATGAGGAACGTGAGAGCCGCAGAGATCAGCGCCAGGCGCCAGCGGATCGTGAACCGGCTAAGCACGCAACACGTACCCGGCGCCGCGGATCGTGTGCAGCACCCGTGGCTCGCCGCCGCCCTCGAGCTTGCGGCGCAGGTTCGAGACGAAGACCTCGATCGTATTGGTGTTCGCGAACGGGTCGTAGCCCCAGACCTCTTCGAGCAGTCGCTGCCGCGGCACGACGATGCGCTCGTTCCGCATCAGGTACTCGAGCAGCTCGAACTCGCGCTGGGTCAGCTCGACCGAGCGCCCGCCGCGCGCGACCTCATGCGTGTCGGGGTTCAGTGACAGGTCGCCGACGACGAGCGACGCGGAGCCGCGGGGCGGGCGCCGCCGAAGCAGCGCGCGGAGCCTCGCCAGCAGTTCCTGGCGCTCGAACGGCTTGACGAGGTAGTCGTCGGCGCCGGCGTCGAGACCGTCCACGCGGCTCTCCAGCGCATCACGCGCGGTGAGCATGAGAATCGGCACGTCATCGACCCCGCGCAGGCGCCGGGCGACCTCGAGGCCGTCGAGCTTGGGCAGCCCGAGGTCGAGCACGACCAGATCGGGATGAAAGCGAGCGGCTTCGTCGAGCGCGCTCTCGCCGTCACCGGCGAGGCGCACCTCGTAGCCCTCCATGCGCAGCGAGCGTTGAAGGACAAGGGCGATGTCCTCGTCGTCCTCGACGACGAGGACACGGGGTTCACGTGAGCTCATCCCCGCCGATGCTACGGAGTTCCGTCAAGACCGGCTGAAGAGGCAGGACTGGGCGTCGGAGGCGCGAAGACAGCGCCAACGCCGATACCCCATGCCCGCGTCCAGACCGAGTACCAAGCGTCGTACCTCCCAGCAGAGGCGTCCGCGTCCGCGGGCTCGTCGTGCGTCGCCATGGCGGCCGCACCTGCCGGTGCTCACGCAGCGCCATCTGGATCTGCTCGGGCTGGGCCTGTTCGCGGCCGGTGTGTTTCTCGCGTTTCCGCTCTATCTCGAGTGGGACGGCGGGGCCGGTGGTGCGGCGCTCATCGATGGCCTGCTGTGGCTGCTCGGGCAGGTGGGCTACGCCGTCCCGTTCGCCCTGGCGGCGACCGGCGCAGTGCTCGTCCTGCGGCCCGTCCTGCCCGCGGTGCGGCCGCTGCGATCTGCCGCCGTCTGCCTGCTGGCCGCAGTCACGCTCTCCTACGCCGCCGGTACCTTCGGCCTCGGTGGCTCGCCGCCGCGGGTGGCCTCGTGGGAGCCGGCCCACTTCCAGGCGCGCGGCGGCGCCGTCGGCGAGGCGCTCCAGGCCGGGTCCACCCGCCTCGTCGGGGACGTCGGCACGAGCATCCTGGCGGTATTCCTGCTCAGCGCCGGAGCGCTGCTCCTCACCGGCGCCTCGATCGCCGGCGTCGTGAGGACTACGGGCAGCGGCGTCGCTGACACCACTCGCGTCATCAGGCGCACCGCCGCGCCGGTGCTCACTCGCGGCGGCGCGCCCGGCGATCCCGAGGCGCCGCCGGCCCTTCACCCGCCCGAACCCGATGACTCCGAGCCGGTCGTCCGCTCGGGCGACAGGCCGACGACCCTCGATGGCGCGGAGCGCTATCCCGACCTCTTCGGCTCCTCGTCGGAGGACGACTCACCAGCCGTGAGCGATCGACGGTCCGTCGCCGCCGCCGTCTCGGAGGAGACTCCCGTGCAGAAGCCGGCGCCCAAGGCCGCTCGCAAGCGCGCGACGAAGCAGGTCCCGGCAGAGACTGCCGGAGGGCGAGTTCCGTCTTCCCGACGCCGCGATGCTGCGCCGCTCAGACCCCGAGGGCGACCGTCCCGACACCGCCGACCAGGAGCGCGTGTCGCTGGCGCTGGTCGAGGCGCTCGGGCATCACGGAGTCGAAGCGAAGGTCGTCGCGACCGTCGCCGGCCCGCACATCACGCGCTACGAACTGCGGCTCGCGCCCGGCGTGAAGATGAACAAGGTCGGGAACCTCAAGGACGACCTCGCCTACGCGCTGGCTGCGACCGAGATCCGCATTCTCGCGCCGATCCCCGGCAAGCAGGCCGTCGGCGTCGAGGTTCCGAACCGCCGCCGCCGTGTCGTGACGCTCGGCGACGTCTTCGGCGCGGCGCCCCAGGACTGCTCGGCGCTGACCGTCTTCCTCGGCAAGGACGTGAGCGGCAAACCGGTTCACGCCGACCTGACGAAGATGCCGCACCTGCTGGTGGCGGGAACCACGGGCGCCGGCAAGTCCGGCTGCGTCAACGCGATGCTGAGCTCGATCCTGCTGCGCGCGACGCCCGACCAGGTCCGGCTCGTGCTGGTCGACCCCAAGCAGGTCGAGCTCAACCACTACGAGGCGATCCCGCATCTGCTCACGCCGGTGATCACGAGCCCGCGCATGGCGGCGAACGCGCTGCAGAACCTCGTGCGCGAGATGGAATGGCGCTACGGCGTGATGTCGGTCGCGCGCACGCGCTCGCTGATCGAGCTCAACAAGCACCGCGTGGCCGCTGGGGACGCGCCGCTGCCCTATCTGCTGTGCGTGATCGATGAGCTCGCTGACCTGATGATGGTCGCCCCGGCCGACGTCGAGGACTCGATCATCCGTCTCGCCCAGAAGGCGCGCGCTGTCGGCATCCACCTCGTGCTGGCGACGCAGAGCCCGCGCGTGGACGTGATCACGGGCATGATCAAGGCCAACGTGCCGTCGCGGATCGCGTTCGCCGTCTCCAGTCAGGTCGACTCACGCGTCATCCTCGATCAGAACGGCGCCGAGTCGCTGCTCGGCCAGGGCGACATGCTGTTCTCGCCGGTCGGCACCTCGCGTCTTCAGCGCATCCAGGGCGCTTACATCGACGAGCCGCAGATCGCCCAGCTGACCGAGTACTGGGCTGCACAGGGTGAGCCCCAGCTGCGTGAGGACCTGCTCGAGGAGGTCGAGCCCGAGGGCAAGGCCGACGGCTCCGATCACGGCGAGTTCGATCCCGACGAGGATCCGCTCCTCGGCGACGCCATCCAGCTGGTCGCCGAGATGGGCACGGCGTCCACGTCGATGCTGCAGCGCCGCCTGCGGCTGGGCTACACGCGCGCCGGGCGTCTGATCGACATGCTGGAGCGCCGCGGCATCATCTCGGGCTACGAAGGCTCCAAGCCGCGTCAGGTGCTGGTCACCGAGGCAGACCTCCCGCGCGTGCTCGCTGCGCTCGAGTCGCCGCCGGCCGCCGAGGATGCGGCGGAGGTCGAACTGCCCGACGCGCTCACGGTGGCCGAGCACGCCGCCGACCTCGACTAGCCTTCCGTCGCGATGCCCGACATCGGGGCCAGTCTGCGGGAGGCGCGCATGCGCGCCCGCATCGACATCATTGAAGCGGAGACGGACACCAAGATCCGTGGCAAGTACCTGCGCGCGCTCGAGAACGAGGAGTGGCGGCTGCTCCCCGGGCCGACGTTCGTGCGCAGCTTCCTGAAGACCTACGGCGACTACCTCGGCCTGGACGGACGGCTGCTCGTCGAGGAGTTCAAGCTGCGTCACGAGCGCGACGAGGGCGAGCTGCCTCAGATGACGCCGCAGCGACGGCGCCCGGACAGCCGCCGTCGCGTCGGCGGTGGGCAGGCGTCGGCCGCCCGCGCACGAGCCGTACTCGTCGGAGCCCTGTTGCTGGCGCTGCTCGCCGGGCTCTTCGTGCTCGGCCGCGATTCGGGCGGCGGCGAGACCAGCACGCAGGCGCCTGCGCCGGCAGCGTCCGCGCCGCGCGCCGCCCCCGCCGGAGTGGCGACGCTGCGCATCCGGCCGACCGCCGCGGTCTACGTCTGCCTGCGAGCGGCCGACGGGCGAAGGCTCGTCGACGGTGTCCTCCAGCCCGGAGGCGCCGGCGCCGAATATCGGTCGCGGCGTCTGCGGCTCACGCTCGGCAACAGCAGGGCGACGCTGATCGTCAACGGCGAGCGTGCCGTCCCGCCGCGCAGCAGCAGCCCGATCGGCTACGAGATCACGGTGTCGGGGCTGCGCAAGCTCGGCAGGAAGTCCCGCCCGCGCTGCTCATGAGGACCCTGCCATGAGCTCACGCGCCGGCATCGTCGTCACCGGCACCGAGGTCCTGACCGGCCGCGTCAGCGACCGCAACGGCCCCTGGCTCTCCGATCGTCTGCGCGAGACCGGGGTCGACCTCGAGACCATCGTGATCGTCGGTGACCGGCCCTCCGACATGGAGTCGGCGCTGAACTGGCTGGCCGGTGAGGGCGTCGACCTGATCGTGACCAGCGGCGGACTGGGTCCGACCGCGGACGACATCACCGCAGCCGTGGTCGGCGCCTTCCAGCGCCGCGAGATGGTCCTCGACGAGGCGCTCAGGGGCCGGATCGCGCGGATCCTCGAAGGGATCGCCAAGCGCTGGCCCGGCATCGACCTCGCCGCCATCGACGAGGGCAACCGCAAACAGGCGACGATCCCGGCCGGTTCCACGATCCTCGAGCCTGTGGGCACGGCTCCGGGGCTCGTCGTCCCGCCGGCGCGGCGAGCGCGGCGGCCCGACGGTCGTCGTGCTTCCGGGGCCGCCGCGCGAGCTTCAGCCGATGTGGTCGGCGGCGGTCGAGACCGAGGCGTTCCGGGCCGCCGTCGCGGGGCGTACCGAGTATCGCCAGGAGATGCTGCGCATGTTCGGGATCCCCGAGTCGGAGATCGCCGAAACGCTGCGCCGCGCCGAGCACACGGGGATCGACCTGGACGCGCTGGAGGTGACCACCTGCCTGCGCCGCGGCGAGGTCGAGGTGGTGACGCGATTCGAGCCTCCCGCGCAGGGGGCCTACGACGCGTTCGCGGCGCTCGTGCGGGATCGCCACGCCGACACGCTGTTCTCCGACGACGGGTCTTCCGTCGATCGCCAGGTGGCCGATCTGCTGACCACCGGTCCCGTGCGATCGGTCGCCGTCGCCGAGTCCTGCACCGGCGGCCTGCTGTCGGCACGGCTCACGGATCTGCCCGGCTCCTCGGCCTACGTCCACGGCGGCGTCGTCGCATACGGCAATTCCTCCAAGACCGCTCTCGTCGGTCGTCGACGCGGCCCTGATCGAGCAGCACGGCGCCGTTTCGCTGGAGGTCGCGCGCGCGCTCGCCGACGGGGCGATCGAGCGCTTCGGCTCTGATGCGGGGCTCGGCGTGACAGGCGTCGCCGGGCCGGATGGTGGAACCGAGGACGAAGCCCGTCGGGACCGTCTGGTTCAGCGTCGCGCTTCGCAGCGGCGAGCGCATCGATCGCCGCGCTCATCTTCCCGGCTCACGCGCGGACGTCCGCGACCGCGCGACCACGGTCACGCTTCACCTGCTGCGGCGCCTTCTGTTGGGGCTCGGCGACCTGGAGCGATGAGCGAAGCAGCCGGCGCCCGGCTGTTCGTGGCGGTTGAGCTTCCGCGGCGCGAGCGGGCGGCGCTTGCGAAGTGGGGCGCAGAGGCGGCTGCCGTGGACCCGGCCCTGCGCGCCGTGCGCGACGAGGCGCTGCATCTGACGCTTCACTTTCTGGGAACGCGTCCGCTCGACGATCTGGAGCGGCTCGCAGCGGCAGTTCGTGAGTGTGTCGCCCCGGCGCCGCTGCGCCTGATCCTCGCCGGAGCGCTGTGGCTCGCCCCGCGACGCCCGCACGTGCTCTCCTGCGCGGTGGACAGTCCCGACAGCGCTGTTCACAGCCTGCACGCGGCGCTCGCGGCGCCGCTGGCAGCCGCAGCGCCCGGCTGGGCGGCCGAGGGCCGCTCGCTGCGGCCGCACGTCACCGTTGCCCGCGTGCGCCGCGGGGTACGTCCGCGTGTGGGCGCGGAGCCGCCTGCGCCGCGTGGTGACTTCGTCGCTGGCGCCCTGACGCTCTTCCGGTCTCATCTTGGTCCGCGCACGGCGCGCTACGAGGCGATCGAGCGTCGCGCCCTCACCGCCTAGCGACGGAAACGTCCGCCCTGCGCGACAGACTGTGCGCAGCGCCGTGGCGAAGACGGCGCCAGGCCGTCACGACTGCGCTCGTACGGTGGGTTCCGTCCGGTCCGAAGCGGAGTATTCGGGCTTCGCAAGCAGAGAGGAACGAGCATGGCGGTCAGCGAAGAGGAGAAGGCGGCGAAGGCCAAAGACGCGGCACTGCAGGGCGCGCTCGCACAGATCGAGCGTGAGTTCGGCAAGGGCAGCGTGATGCGCATGGGCGACGAGGGGGCGCAGGTCCGGGTGAGCGCGATCCCCACGGGCGCGCTTTCGCTCGACCTCGCGCTGGGCATCGGCGGGATGCCGCGCGGGCGCATCGTCGAGGTCTTCGGCCCGGAGTCATCGGGCAAGACGACGCTCGTCTATCACCTGCTCGCCGAGGCGCAGAAGCTCGGCGGCGTGTGCGCCTTCATCGACGCCGAGCACGCCATGGACCCGCTCTACGCGCGCGAGATCGGAGTGGACATCGACGAGCTGCTCGTCTCGCAGCCCGACTACGGCGAGCAGGCGCTCGAGATCGCGGACATGCTCGTGCGCTCCGGCGCGGTCGACGTCGTGGCGGTGGATTCGGTCGCGGCGCTGACTCCGCGCGTCGAGCTCGAGGGCCAGATGGGCGATCAGACGGTCGGGCTGCAGGCGCGGATGATGTCCCAGGCGATGCGCAAGCTTGCCGGCAACCTCAACCGGACCGGCACGCTCTGTCTCTTCACGAACCAGATCCGCGAGAAGGTCGGCGTGATGTTCGGCTCCCCGGAGACCCAGCCCGGTGGCCGCGCGCTGAAGTTCTACGCCTCGCAGCGGCTCGACATCCGTCGCATCGAGACGCTCAAGGAGGGCACGGAGGCGGTCGGAAACCGCGTTCGCGTGAAGGTCGTCAAGAACAAGGTCGCGGCACCCTTCCGCCAGGCCGAGTTCGACATCGAGTTCGGCAAGGGCATCTCCAGCTCGGGCTGCATCCTCGACCTCGGCATCGAGCACGACGTCGTGACGAAGTCCGGCTCGTTCTTCTCGTACGGGGACGATCGCCTGGGGCAGGGCCGCAACAACGCCAAGGCCTTCCTGGACGAGCACCAGGAGATCGCTCGCGAGATCGAGGCGAAGGTGTACGCGGCGCTCGGCCTCGATCAGGACCTCGTAGTGCCGATCGACCACGAGGACGACATACCGGTGCCGGATACCGAGATACCGCTCGAGCCGGTGGAGCAGGCCGCCTAGCGACCGCGTTGGGTTCGTGGACGGCGCCGCCGGCTCTCCGCCTGACCCTGACAGCCGTCTCCAGCACGCGCTGGATCTCGCATACCGCCATCTCGGGCGCCGTGACCGCACGGCGCTCGAGCTGCGCAGGCACCTCGAGCGCGCCGATGTCGAGCGCGACACGATCGCCGCTGCGCTGGCCGACCTCGAGCGGCAGGGGTACATCGACGACGCCCGGTTTGCGCGCCGCTTCGCCGAGGACCGCAGGAACCTGGACGGCTGGGGCAACGAGCGAATCGAGCGCCGGCTCCTGGCGGTCGGCGTGCCCGCGGAGCTCGTCGGCGCTGAACTCGCGTCGCAGGGGAGGGAGGCCGAGCTCGATGGCGCCCTCGGCGTGCTGCGACGCCGACTCGCCGTCACCTCCGGCCGATCAGCGCGAGCGCGAACGCGCTCTCGGCCTGCTCGTACGGCGTGGCTATGAGCTGGAGCTCGCGTACGACGCGGTTCGCGCGTTCGAGCGCGACTGAGGGCGGTTGCCCGAGCACCCAACCAGTACTACGATGGGCGAACGCGAGACACCGGCCCGCATCGGCGCCGAAATACCAGCAAACGCAGCAGTTCCGAATCACGTGACAACGACCGACTCACCGAGTTCCAGGAAGCGCCGCCCGGTTCGCGCCGGTGCGGCCCTCTCCACCCGATCTTCCCTGAGAAAAGTCGGCCGCCGGCAAGTGCGGCCAGCACGTCGCTGATCGAGCCGCCTGTGCGACCCGGGTCCTCGCGCATCACATAGCGAACGGATCGGGCCCGGCGGCCTCCGCCGGGTCTGCGGAGAAGGAGGTCACGGCAGATGGATCTGGTCATCGCGGCGGTCGTCCTGGCAGCCGGCCTGGTCGCGGCGGCGATCGTCTTCGCTCGCAGCCGGCAGCGGGCCGGCGCCTCGCCCGCGATGGCGGAGCTCGGTGTCGCGCTCGATTCGCGCGAGGCGGAGCTGGTCCGGCGTGACGAGCAGTGCCGCTCGCTGGAGCGCTCACTCGACCAGCGGGCGCACGACCTCGACAGGCGGGCCGTGGAGCTCGACGGCCGCGAGCGCAACCTGGAGCGCGAGCAGGCCCGCGTGACGGAGCTCGCCGCTGAGCACACCAGCGCGCTGGAGCGGGTCTCCGGGCTCAGTGCCGGTCAGGCCCGTCACGCGCTGCTCAAGGAGGTCGAGGACGACGCACGCCACGAACAGGCGCGCATCCTGCGTCAGGTCGAGGACGAGACCAAACGCCAGGCCGAGCGCCGCGTGCGGTCGATCCTGTCGGTCGCGATGCAGCGCCTCGCGCGCCAGTCACGCGGCCGAGACGACCGTCTCGGTCGTGCAGCTCCCGTCCGACGACATGAAGGGCCGCATCATCGGCCGTGAGGGACGCAACATCCGCGCGCTCGAGAACCTGACCGGCGTCGACATCATCATCGACGACACGCCGAGCGCCGTGGTGCTGTCCGCGTTCGACGGTGTGCGCCGCGAGGTCGCGCGGATGACGCTGGAGAAGCTGCTTCAGGACGGGCGCATCCACCCGGCGCGAATCGAGGAGACCTATTACCAGGCCAAGTCCGAGCTCGACGCGCACATCACCGAGCTCGGCGAGCAGGCCGTCCTGGAGGCCGACGTTCACGGGCTCGACCCGGAGCTCGTCAAGCTGCTCGGACGGCTGCGCTTCCGCACGTCCTATGGCCAGAACGTGCTCGCGCACTCCGTCGAGTGCGCGCAGCTGGCGGCGATCATGGCGCACGAGCTCGGCGCGAGCGCGAAGACCGCCCGGCGAGCGGCGCTGCTGCACGACATCGGCAAGGCCGTCACGCACGAGATCGAGGGCCCGCACGCGCTCGTCGGCGGCGATCTCGCGCGCCGGCACGGCGAGTCCGAGGCCGTCGCTCACGCGATGGAGGCACACCACAACGAGGTCGAGCCGCAGACCGTCGAGGCGGTCATCGTGCAGGCGGCGGACGCGCTCTCCGGCGCCCGTCCCGGGGCGCGCGGCGAGTCGCTCGAGCACTACGTCAAGCGCCTGCGCGAGCTCGAGCAGCTGGCCGACCCGCCACGACGGGCGTCGAGAAGGTCTACGCCCTGCAGGCCGGACGTGAGATTCGCGTGATCGTCACTCCCGAGGCCGTCGATGATGCGGCCTCGCTGATCCTGGCGCGCGACATCGCTCGCGAGATCGAGCAGGAGATGGAGTACCCCGGCCAGATCAAGGTCACCGTGATCCGCGAGTCCCGCGCAGTCGACTACGCGAAGTGACGCGGCGGCTAGGCTTCGCGCGTTCATGAAGCGCTACCACGTCACGACGTTCGGCTGCCAGATGAACGAGCACGACTCCGAGCGCATGAAGGGAATGCTGGAGTCGCTCGGCTACGCGCGGGCGGCCGAGCAGGACGACGCCGACGTCATCCTCTTCAACACCTGTTCGATCCGCGAGGCCGCGGACACGAAGCTTCGTCGCTCACCTGGGACGACGCCAAGCGCGTCAAGCGCGAGCGCCCGGATGTGATGATCGGCGTCGGCGGCTGCTGGGCACAGTCGGTCAAGGACGAGGTCTTTGAGCAGTTCCCGTTCGTCGACGTGGCATTCGGACCCGGGCCAGGTGCACAAGCTCGCGGAGTTCCTGACGAGCGACTCGCTGACGGCGCAGGGCTTCTTCGAGTTCGAGGGCTTCGCCGCCGACCTCCCCGCGCGGCGCGCGCGTGAGCATCAGGCCTGGATGCAGATCAGCGTGGGGTGCAACTGCAACTGCTCGTACTGCATCGTGCCCAGCACGCGCGGACGCGAGGTCAGCCGCGCCTTCGAGGACCTCGTCGCCGAGGCCCGCCGCCTGGCCTGCTGACGGCGTCAGGGAGGTCACGCTGCTCGGCCAGAACGTCAACGCCTACGGACGCGACCTGCGGCCTCGGCGCCGCTCGTTCAGTGAGCTGCTGCGCGCCGTCGACGAGATCGACGGCATCGAGAGGATCCGCTACACGAGCCCGCACCCGAAGGACATGCGCGAGGACGTGATCCTGCGCGCACGCGCGAGCTCGCAGGCGCTGTGCGAGCACATCCACCTGCCGCTGCAGTCGGGCTCGTCGCGGATCCTCAAGGCGATGCGCCGCACATACGACCGCGAGCGCTACCTGGACCGCGTCGCCCTGATCCGCGAGCACGTTCCCGACTGCGCGATCACCACAGACGTGATCGTGGGCTTCCCGGGGGAGACCGACGGCGACTTCGAGGAGACGCTCGACGTCGTTCGCGAGGTCGGCTTCGACGGCGCGTTCACCTTCGTCTTCTCGCCGCGTCGGGGGACGCAGGCCGCGACGATCACCGAGGGCCTTGTCTCACATGAGGTCAAGAGCGAGCGCATGGAGCGACTGGTCGAGCTCGTCCAGCGTCGTGCCCGCGAGCGGGCCCAGCGGCACGTGGGCCGCACGCTCGAGGTGCTCGTCGAGGGGACCTCGCGCAGCGACCCCGGTCGTCTGCGCGGACGTCACGGCACAACAAGGTCGTCAATTTCACGGGCATCGCCGAGCCGGGTGACATCGTCCCCGTAGCGATCTCCGCGGCGACCAGCCAGACGCTGGCCGGCGAGATGTCTCTGCTCGCTCGCGCGCTCGCGCTGAGCGGCGTTCAGCGCTTGTCGGCCTGACCGGCGGCGACGTCCTCCGCGATGCGGTGGCTCCCGAGCCGTCGCGTCAGGCGGCCCGACGTGGCCGGAGCCAATTCCGCGAACCTCGCTCCGGCCCGGACCGTGAACGGCGCGACATCGACCTCGCCGCGATCGTTCTCGATCGCCCGGACCACGGCCACGGCGACGTCGTCGGGAGTGCTTGTGCCGACGTACGACGGAAGCTCGGACGCCAGAGTCGTGGAACATGCCCGGCCTCGCGTATGAAGCCGGGGAAGACGACGCTCACACCGACCCCGGAGCCGTGCAGGTCGGCTCGCAGCGCCTGCCCGAAGCCCCGCAGGCCGAACTTCGTCGCCGAGTACAGCGACGAGCCGGGGGTCGTCGTCTTGCCGGCGATCGACGAGATGAAGACCAGATGCCCGCAGCGGCGCGCCGACATGCCGTCGAGCAGCAGGCGGGCGAGGACGACCGGGGCGCGCAGGTTGACGGCGAGGGCGCGGTCGATCTCGTCAACGCCGAAATCCGCCAGCGGCCCGGACGCGGGCAGCGCGGCGTTGGCGACGAGAACGTCGACATCCGCGCACGCGCCTCGCCAGCCGCTGGACCGCGGCAGGATCTGCGAGGTCGGCCGCGATCACGTCTGCGTCGAGCTCGCGCGCCAGCTGCTCGAGAACGTCCGCGCGCCGGCCGCTCAGCGTCACGCTCGCCCCGGCAGCGGCGAGCCTGCGCGCGATCGCGTGCCCGATCCCGCCGCTCGCGCCGGTCAGCAGCACCGTCTTTCCGCTCAGCCTCATCACGCGCAGTCTCGCAGACGCGTTCAGGCCCGCAAACACGGCGACCGTCGCGGTGAAGCCGTGCAGGAAGTTCTCGCCGCCCACGGGCCCGATCTCGCCGGCCGCCAGGAAGCCGGCCGCCGGCGCGCCGCCGAGCTCCTCGTCCACTACGTCGGCGTCATGGTCTGCGACGTCGAACATCGCACGACCGCGCCCGTTGCAGGTGAAGACGAGCGCGCCGGCAGCCCGGCCGCCGAGCGCCTCGCGGCGCAGGTCGAGGCCGTCGCGAAGGTCGCGGTCGGCAGACCCGGCGTCGCGCACGTGGAGCCTCACGACGCTGCCGGCGACGACCCGCGCGCCGACCGTGAGGGTGCCGGCGTCGGGGTCCGCGCCGATGATGCCGCGCACGAGGAAGCTGTCAGCGGCGCGGCCGGCCCGCGCGCGGGCGGGCGCGTGCAGATCCTCGATCGCGATCCCGAGCAGGAGCCCGCCGGCGACGGCCTCGCGATCGCCGGGCTCGAGACCCTCGATCGCCCGCCGCAGGGCCGCCAGCGCGGGCCGCCCGTCGAGCTCGCGGATGACGTGACCGTCGGCACTGGTCACCCTCAGCTCGGGGCCGATCGGCGCGGCGCCCTGCGATACGCAGGGCAGCACCTCGACGCCGCGCAGCACGACGCCCACAGCGCCGTCGCCGGCGACCTCGTCGCCCGCGAACAGGGCGGCACCCCCGTCCAGCGTCCGCGCGCTCGATATGCCCCCCAGCACCGGGACTCCCGGGTTCTGCCGTGCGATGCGCTCCAGCGCGCGATCGGCGGGGAACGAGTAGGGGTCGGGCAGCAGCAGCACGGCCGACGCGCCCCGCACGTCGGGAAGTCCCTCGAGCTCAGCGCCGCGAGCCGTCGACCGGCGCCGTGGCGTGGAACGCCGTCACCGCCACGTCGTCCTCGGTGTCTTTCGCGAAAGACGCGGCCCATACCGCGACTGCCGTTCCGCGCTCGATCTCGCGGCCGCGGGCGAGCACGCCGCCGGCGCCGCAGCCGATCACCACGCCGGGGTCGAGCGCTTCGCGGACGCCTTCGAGCGTCGCCTCCGGCGCGGCCAGGTGAGCGCCGGCGCAGAACACGAGCGCGAGGTCCGCCCGTGAGCCTGCGAGCGCCTGACGAGCGTCGGTGCCGGCCTCGGCTGCTGCGACGCGAGGATCGTCGCCCGTCGCCAGGCCACTCCCGATCCGCGTCTTCACAAGCGCCGCGCACCTTCCGAATGCTCTGATGAGCTGGACGGGTCCACGACGCCCACGATACTCCCGGTGATGCCCGCGCTCGACCCCGGCGCCGTGCCCGAGAAAGGACTCCTGGCGCTGTTCGGACCCACTGCGGTCGGCAAGACGGAGATAGCCGTGGCGGTGGCGGACGTTCTGCGCGCATCCGGCCATCGGCCCGTCGCGGTGTCCGCCGACGCGCTTCAGGTCTACAAGGGCCTCGAGACGCTTACGGGCGTCGCCGCAGAACGCGGACCGCAGCCGGCTCGAACACCGGCTCGTTGCGTTCCTGCCGGTAGACGCGACCTTCAGCGTCGGGCAGTACGCCCAGCTTGCGCATGCGGAGATCGACGCCCTGCTCGAGTCGGGCGCAACGCCGATCGTCGTGGGCGGCACCGGCCTCTACCTGCGCGCGGCCCTGGCGACGCTCGAACTGCGCCCGGCGCCGCCCGATGAGGTCCGCGCGCGCTGGGAGCGACAGCTCGCCGTGCTCGGTGCGGAGGGACTGCACGAGATGCTCAGGCTCCGTGCACCCTGGGCGGCCGAGAAGATCCAGCCGGCCGACCGTCACAGGGTGGTCCGCGCCCATTCCCTGCTCGATCTGCGGCGAGCTCGAGCCGCCGGACGGGCCCAGCCGCCTGTGGACGGCGGACACGCGCAGGCCGACGCGCCTGATCGGCCTGGTGCGCGATCGCGACGAGCTCTACGAGCGCATCGACCGACGTGTCGACGCCATGATCGCCGCGGGCGCCGAGCGCGAGGTCCGCGAGGCGCAGGCAGCCGGAGCGTCGGCGACGGCGCGCAAGGCGCTCGGCTTCGACGAACTGCTCAGCGGCGATGTCGTAGGCATGAAGCGCCGCACCCGCAATTACGCCAAGCGTCAGCTCACATGGATGCGCAAGCTCGCCGGGGTTGAGCTGATCGACGTGACCGCCGGCACGCCGGATCGCATCGCAGAGCAGATTCTCGCGACGCGGGGCGGCGGCGCCGCATAGGGTGGGCCGCGATGCGCTTCGAGAAGTGGCAGGCGCTCGGCAATGACTACATCATCGTCGAGCGCGACGAGTTCGGCCTGACACTGACGCCACCCGTCGTGCGGCGGGTCTGCGCGCGTCACCTGGGCGTCGGCGCCGACGGCATCCTGGAGCTCTCTCCGCCGGACGAGCCGGGCTTCGTCGCGCGGCTGAGAATCCTCAACCCGGATGGGTCGGAGGCCGAGCTGTCGGGCAATGGGGCGCGCCAGGCGATCCTCTATCTGGTTCGCGCCGGCTGGACCGCGTCGGAGCAGTTTTCGATACAGACGGTCGCCGGAGAGGTCCGCGCTTCGGTCACCTCGGCGACGACCTGCCGGATGGACATGGGGCGGGCGTCGACGCGCTCACCGAACTTCCCCGGGGGACCGCCTGACGGAACGGGCGCGATCGAGGCGGCCGGGCGCCTCTGGCGGTTTCAGTACGTGACGATCGGCAACCCGCAGTGCGCGATCGAGGTCGCGACTGTCGACGCGCTGCTCGAACTCGACATCGGTCCGCCGGGTGAGACGATCGAGAACGACGACCTCTTTCCGAACCGGATCAACATCAGCTTCTGGAGCGAGATCGCGCCGGGTCACATCCGGGCGCGCGTTTTCGAGCGCGGAGTCGGAGAGACACTCTCCAGCGGGACGGGCGCCTGTGGCGCGGCGATCGCCTACGCGCTGCGGGGCGGTGACTCGCCGGTGCGGGTCGCTCTCGATGGCGGACAGCTGGAGGTCGACGTTGGCGAGGACCTCAACGTCGCGCTCACCGGCTGGGCACGGCCCGTGTACAGCGGGGAGATCGCGCCGGAGCTCGCGGAGAGCCTGCGCGAGCTGCTGCGCTGACCGGCCGCGGGCCTCCGAGCGCGCTGCGGTTTCGGCGCGGCAGGCTCAGTCGTTGGCGTGAAGCGCGGTGTTGAGCCCGCCCCAGTCGCCGCTGCGCGCCAGCGCCTCGACGGCGCCGCTCTGGCTGTTGCGGCGCAGCAGCAGGCCGTCGCGGCCACTCAGCTCGAGCGCCTTGACGACGGCGCCGTCGGGCAGCGTGACCCGCGTCCCCGCGGTGACGTAGAGCCCGGCCTCCACCACGCTGTCGTCCCCCAGCGAGATCCCGAGACCCGCGTTGGCGCCGACCAGGCAGCGCTCGCCGACGCGGATCACCTCCTTGCCGCCGCCGGACAGCGTCCCCATGATCGACGCGCCGCCGCCGATGTCCGAGCCGTCGCCGACCACGACGCCCGCGCTGATCCTGCCTTCGACCATCGACGCGCCGAGCGTTCCGGCGTTGAAGTTGACGAAGCCCTCGTGCATCACCGTCGTGCCCGCTGCCAGGTGGGCGCCTAGTCGCACGCGGTCGGCGTCGGCGATCCTCACGCCTGCAGGGACCACGTAGTCCGTCATTCGCGGGAACTTGTCCACCGACGTGACGGCGAGCGCCCGCCCACTGGCCAGGAAGCGGGTCCTGACGGTGCCGAAGCCTTCCACCTCACACGGACCTGCGCTCGTCCAGACGACGTTCGGCAGGACGCCGAAGATCCCGTCGACGTTGATCGCTCGTGGCGCGACGAGCCGGTGTGACAGCAGGTGCAGTCGCAGATAGGCGTCGTGGACGTCCGCCGGAGGCAACGACAGGTCGGAGATGACGGTGAGCACTGGTGCCGTTCGCACGCCGCGCAGGTCATCGCGTCCGGCGGCGTGCGCCAGCGCGTGCGCGCCGACCTGTGCGGCGCCGTGGGCGTCGAGCTCGGTCGTTCCCGAGGCTGCGCCGGTCGGAGGGTCGCCCAGTGCGGGCTGCGGATAGAAGGTGTCCAGGACGCGGTCGCCGGCGTCACCGATCGTCGCCAGGCCGGCGGCCCAGGCCCCTGAAAGCTGCGCGTCGTCGCTCACGCGGTCAACCTACTGCGCGCCCCGACGGTCCCGCAGCCTCACGCCGCCAGCGGCCCAAGGGCGGCCGCAGCGCTGCGGCACTCCTCCAGCGCGGGAACCAGTGCGATTCGCACGTGGCCCTCGCCACCGGCGCCGAAGAACGTCCCCGGTGCGACGACGACTCCGTGCCCGAGCAGCCGCTCGGCGTACGCCTCGGCGTCACCGTCGCCGGGAACGCGGCACCACAGGAAGAAGCCCCCTGGGCCTCCGACGGGATCGAGCCCGGCGCGGCGCAGCGCGGGGAGCAGCAGATCGCGCTTGGCGCGGTAACGCGAGCGTGCTTCGTCGACATGGCCCTCGTCGCTCCAGGCGCTGATTGCGGCGCGCTGCACGAAGGTCTGCGGAGTGACGCCGAGGTTGGGGCGCATCTGCTTCATGGCCGCGACAAGAAGCGGGTCGCCTGCGACGAACCCGCAGCGGTAGCCGGGAATCGACGAGCGCTTGGAGAGCGAGTGGAACGCGAGCACGTTGGTCGGGTCATCGGCCTGCAGGACCGAAGCGGGGGCGTCGCCGTCGAGCCAGATCTCCGAGTAGGCCTCGTCCGACGCGAGGACGACGCCGTGACGGCGGCAGCGCTCGGCGAGGTCGACGAAGAACTCGCGCGAGGCCACGCCGCCCGAGGGGTTGCCCGGGCTGTTGATCCAGAGCACGGCGAGCCGGTTCCAGGTCGCGTCGTCGATCGTCTCGACGGCGGGCAGCCAGTCCGCCTGCGGGTCGAGCGGAACCTCGACGACATGCGCTCCCGCGAGGCGGGCCCCACGTCCCGGAACCGGATAGCCGGGCGTGGTCACGGCGACCGTGTCGCGCCGGGAGCGCGCGCCGATCAGCACGGGGGCGAGGTGGTAGATCGCCTCCTTGCTGCCCAGCGTCGGGAGGACCTCGATCCCCGGGTCCAGGCGGACGCCGAAGCGGCGTTGAACCCAGGCGGCGATCGTGTCGCGCAGCTCGGGTAGTCCGGCGCTCAGCGGATAGGGCGAAACGACCTCGTCCATCACGGCGGCGGCGAGCGCCTCCCTGATGAACGCCGGGACGGGCTCACGCGGCTCACCGACGCCGAAGTCGATCAGCGCGCCGCCGCGCGACTCGATCTTCCTGCGCGCGTCCGTGAGCCGCTGGAACGGATAGGTGCCGAGCTCATCGAGCAGCGGGTTGAGCTCCATCATGCGATCTCCCCGTCGAGCAGGCGCCCGATCACCTCATGCGCTCGCACGAGCGCATCAACGCGGACGTGCTCATCGCGCGAGTGCGCCTGAGCGGGGTCGCCGGGCCCGAAGTTGACTGCGTCGATCCCGGCGAGCGCGAACTCCGCCACCGGCGTCCACGCCTGCTTCGGCTCCAGCGCTCCGCCCACCAGCGCCAGCAGACGGTCGAGGATCGCGTTGGACTGCGGAACGGCGCCGGACGGCGCGTTGCCGTCGATCATGATCTCGCCGTGCGGAGCACAGAGAGCGCGCAGCCGCTGCTCGGCCTCAGCGGATGAGAGCCCCGGCGGGTAGCGGTAGTTGACGTGTGCGGTGGCAAGGTCGGGGATCACGTTGCGGGCGATTCCCCCGTGGAGTTGCGTGACCGAGACGACCTCGCGGTAGACGAGGCCGGCGACATCGTGCTCCGCCGTCTCGATGCCGGCTAGTGCGACGACACCGGCTGCGGCGCGATGGAGCGCGTTGTCAGCCAGCCAGGGGCGAGCCGAGTGCCCGCTGCGCCCGCTGAAGATCCAGGTGGCGTTGAGGTTGCCGAGGCAGCCGGCCTGCACCGCGTTGGACGTCGGCTCCATGACGATCGCCAGGTCGGCGGCCCCGAGGCCCGGCTCACGTGCGAGCAGCGGCCCGAGCGCACTCTCGTCGAACGGCAGTTCTTCACGCCCGAAGAACACGTAGCCGACGTCGAGCGCTGCGTCCGCGTACGCGCCGCGGGCGAGCGCGGTCTCGATCATGACCGCGAGCGCTCCCTTCATGTCGGACGAGCCCAGACCTCGGACGCAGTCCTCGTCGCGCGAACCCGGAACGTTGTCCTGCGCAGGCACCGTGTCGAGATGGCCGGCCAGCAGGAGAAGCGGGCGGTCCCCGGGATCGACGGTGCCCGCGAGGATGCAGGTGTCGCCGGCGTCGCGCACCGCCACACCGCCGTCGCGCAGGAGATCGGCCACGTGCGCGGCCAGGCGCGCCTCGTCGCGCGACTCCGAGGCGATGTCGACGAGCTCCAGGGTGCGTGCAGCGAGTCGCTCGGCGAGCGGGATGGTCACCAGCCGGACGCTAGTACACGTGCCGGGATCTTCGGAGCCCCGTCGTCAGGCGCGCGCGGTCACCGGCGAGCGGTCGACCACGACGGTGGTCGCCTTGACGACGGCCGTGGCCGTGACGCCGGGCTCGAGGCCCAGCTCGTCCGCGGCCTCACGGCTCATCAGCGAGACGATCCGGAACGGGCCGCAGGCGAGGTCGACCTTCGCCATCACGCCGTCGCGCTCCACCGCGACGACGATCCCCGCGAGCCGGTTGCGGGCGCTCGTCGCGCCGCCCCCGGACCGCTCGCGCAGGAGCCGGGCGAGCTCGGCTCCGGCCATCACGCGCCGCCCGCTGACGCGCTCGAAGGTGACCCGCCCATCACGCTCCCAGCGCCGAAGCGTGTCGACGCTGACACCCAGCGCGCCGGCCGCCGCGCCGATCCGCACTCCGCCGCCGTCACTCATCCGTTCCGCTCCTCGTCCGCTCGATCGATTGACCACCTGCGGCCTGATCGGCCACCACTTGCGCCGCTGTCGCCTTCAGTGTCGCCGTCACCTCCAGTCCCGGCCGCAGCCCGAGGCCCGCGGCCGCCTCTGTCGTGACCTCTGCGGCCAGCGGCTCGGGAAGCGCCAGAGCCACCCGCACGCGGCCGCCGAGCGCCGCCACGCCCGTCACCCGCGCCCGCAGATGGTTGCGTGCCGATGACCCCGACTCGACGCGTTCCGCCGGCTCGATCGTCACGTCCCAGGGCCGAACCACGACGGCGACCGCGCCGCTCAGGTCGCCGACGGCGGCGATGCGCGCCCCTCCGCCCAGGAGCACATCGCAGATCCCGGGACCGCGGCGCACCGCCCGTCCCCTGAGGACGCTGGCACCGGTCAGCTCGGCTACGAATGGCGTGGCCGGTGCGGCTGCGAGCTCGGAAGCGGTGCCCAGCTGGGCGATCCGGCCGCGGTCGATCACGGCGACGCTGTCGGCGAGCAGCCCGGCCTGCGCGAAGTCGTGGGTGACGAGAATCGACGGGGCGGTGCTGTCGCGCAGCACTTCGGCAAGTTCGCGCTGTGCCGACTCGGCGCTGCGCGCGTCGAGGGCGGACAGCGGCTCGTCGAGCAGCAGCACCGCGGGCTCCACGGCCAGCGCGCGGGCGAGGGCGACGCGTTGGCGCTCGCCGCCGGAGAGGCCTGCGGGCGCGGCGTCGGCGAGGTGCGCGACGCCGAACCGCTCGAGCAGAGCGTGAGCGCGGCTCCGGCGCTCCCGGGCCGGCACGCCGCGCATGCCGTACGCGACATTGCGCCAAGCGCTCATGTTGGGGAACAGCGCGTAGTCCTGGAACATCAGTGCGCAGCCGCGCCGCTCCGGGGCCACGTCGCGCCCCGCGCCGGTCTCCAGCCACGTCTGCGTCCCGCAGGCGATGCGTCCTGCGAGCGGGCGAAGCAGGCCCGCCACAGCCCGCAGGGCCGAGGTCTTGCCCGCGCCTGATGGGCCCGCGAGCGCGAGGCAGCTGCCGGGGGAGACGGAGAACGCCATCGCGAGCTCGAAGTCGCGCAGCGGCGCGCGGATGTCAGCGCTGAGCATCGGCTCCTCCGGTGGTGAGCCGGACGGCGAGCAGGATCGTCGCCGAGAGCAGAACGAGCACCGACGAGAGCGCCAGAGCCCCCGTGAAGTCGGTCCCGAATCGCTCGTAGATCGCAAGCGGCGCGGTCTGCGTGACGCCGCGCAGGGCACCTGCGAACAGGAGCGTCGCGCCGAACTCGCCCAGTGCACGACCCCAGGCGAGCGCCGCGCCCGCGCTCAGCGCCGCACGCGAGCACGGAACCGCCACGCGCAGGAAGGTCCGAAGCTCGCCGGCGCCGAGCGTGCGCGAAGCGTCGAGCAGCCGCGGATCGAGCGCCGCGAAGCCTGCCTGCGCCTGGCGAATGTAGAAGGGGCTCGCCACGAAGGTCAGCGCGACGACGACGCCTGCGGTCTCCAGCACGAGGCGAACCCCGAGGTCGTCCAGCATCGGCCCGAGCAGGCCGCGCGGTCCGAGCGCCGCAAGCAGGCCGATCCCCGCGACGGCGGGCGGAACGACCAGCGGCAACTCGATGACCGTCGTCGCCAGGCGGCGACCGCGAAAGCGCCGCGTCGCCAGGAACCACGCCGCCGGCGTGCCGATGCCGACGATGATGATCAGCGCGAGGCCGGAGGTCATGAGACTGAGGCGCAGCGCCTCGCGCGCCGCCGCATCGTCGAGGCTCGCCACGAGGTCGCCGGGTGCCACATCGGTGAAGATCGCGACGACCGGCAGCGCGAGGAAGCAGAGGCACAGACCGAGTGCGAGGCCACTGACGATCGTGAACGGAGTCCTGTGGCTCATGGCGCAGGCAGGAAGCCCGACCGCCGCAGCGCGACGGCCGCCGGGCCGTCGACGAGTTCGCGCAGATAGGCGCGAGCGGCCTGCCTGCGGTCGCTCCCACGCACGACGGCGGCTTCGTACACAACCTCCGGGCGAAGGCGTTCTGGGAGGCTGATCGCCCGCAGACGGTCCGCGGCCGCACGCACGTCGGTGCGGTAGACGAAACCGGCGTCGACGGCTCCCTGAGCCAGCTTGCCGACCACTCCCGCCACGTCGGGCTCCGCCGAGCGGATGTTCGCCAGCACGCGCCGGCCCTGCGCCGCGTCCAGCCTGTCGATGACGCGCCGCGTGTAAGCGCCGACGGGGACGGCAGGCGCTCCGGCGGCGATCGTGACGCCGGAGGACCCCAGATCGGCGAGCGACCTCACGCGGCCGCCGTCCCTGGGGACCGCGAGCACGAGCTCGTTGCGCGCGAACGCCAACGGCCGCTCCACGAGCCCTTCGGCCGCGAGTGCGCGCGGGATCGCCGAGTCCGCCGCGGCGAGTACGTCCGGCTGGGCCCCGGCCCGGATCTGAGCGGCCAGCTGGTCTGAGCCGGCGAACGACAGCCGCACGGTTCCCCGGCGGAAGCTCGATGCAGACTCGCCGAGAGGCCGCTTGAGCGAGCTCGCGGCCGACACGTCGAGCGCGGCGCCGTCGCGTTGCGCGTCGGCGCACCCGGCGAGCGCGGCGATCGCCGCGGCAGAGATGAGCAGCAGCAGGGCAGGCATGGGGTGTGACCACTATGGCACCTATGCAACACATAGGCGTCGAGGTTCCGTAAACCGGCACGTCTAGACTGGCCGTGTTGCAGGAACGCAGTCGCCACGGCCGTACCAGCGAGACGCCCAAGCCCGGTGCGCCGCACCAGGGACGAGCCAAGCAGCGCGCGTTCTGCATAGCCGCGCTGCCCGATGGTGACGACCTCGCCGAGCTCCACGAGCTGCTGCGCACCGCGGGCGTGGCGGTCGTCGGCCAGGTCGTCCAGCACCGTGACGCGCCGCACCCCAACACCTACCTCGGCCCGGGCAAGCTCAAAGAGGTCAAGCAGCTGGCCGGCGCTGCCGACGCCAACGTGATCGCCTGCGACGACGAGCTGACGCCGCGCCAGGAGCGCAACCTCGAGGCCGAGCTCGGGATTCCGGTCGTCGACCGGACCACGGTGATCCTCGACATCTTCGCCGGCCACGCCCACAGCGCCGAGGGCAAGGTCCAGGTCGAGCTTGCGCAGCTCGAGTACAACCTTGCCCGGATGCGCGGCCTGTGGACGCATCTGGAACGGCTCGGCGGCGGCATCGGGACACGCGGCCCGGGCGAGTCGCAGATCGAGACCGACCGCCGCCTTGCGCGCGACCGCATCTCCGCACTCAGGCGCCGCCTGCGCGAAGTGCAGGGCTCGCGCAGCACGATGCGCGCAGAGCGCGAGCGGGCCGGTCTTCCGCAGGTGGCCCTCGCCGGGTACACGAACGCCGGCAAGTCGACGCTGCTCAACCGGCTCACCGGGGCGGACGTGGGCGTGCAGGACCGGCTCTTCCACACGCTCGACCCCACGACCCGCGTGATGCGGCTCGGCGGCAGGCCGCTGCTGCTCACCGACACCGTCGGGTTCATCCGCAAGCTTCCGCACCAACTTGTCGACGCGTTCGCCGCCACGCTTGAGGAGACGCGTCTGGCCGCTCTGATCCTTCACGTCGTCGACTCCTCCGTGCACGAGGACGAGATGCTCGCGATGATCGCCGCAGTCGACGAGGTGCTGGAGGAGATCGGCGCCGGCGATAACCCGCGTCTGCTGGTCCTCAACAAGGCGGACGCGATCGACGCTGAGCGACGGGCTGAGCTGCGCCGGCGCCATCCCGACGGTGTGCTGGTGTCGGCGAGCACGGGTGAGGGGATCGAGCGCCTGCAGGAGCTGATCACCGACGACCTGGCACGCCGGCTCGAGGCGGTGGAGCTGCTGCTGCCCTACGCAGAGGGCGGGCGGCTCGCCGAGCTGCACGAGATAGCCGGCGATCTCGAGCGCACCGACACGCCCGACGGCGTCCTCGTGCGGGCGCTGGTCTCATCCCAGGTGGCAGCCCGCTTCGCCCGCTTCGCCGTCGAAACCAACGGGGCGGACGGCGCCGCCGAGTAGCGCTCGCCGCGTAGGCTGCTGCACGTGCGGCTACCGGTGACCAGAGTGGACCCCCGCGCGGTGATGCCCACCCGGGCCCACGAGGGCGACGCTGGTCTCGATCTCTGCGCCCTGGAGGGGGCCGTCCTCGGACCGGGCGAGCGCGCGCGCGTCAGGACCGGGCTGGCGATCGAGCTGCCCGCCGGGCACGCCGGCCTCGTGCTCCCGCGCTCAGGACTGGCTGCGCGGCACGGCATTGCGCTCGTCAACGCTCCCGGCCTGATCGACGAGGGCTACCGCGGGGAGCTCCAGGTGCTGCTGCTGAACACCGACCGCGATCAGGTCTTCCGGCTGGCGGCCGGTGACCGCATCGCCCAGCTGGTGGTCGTGCCGGTGGCGATCGCCGAGCCCGTCGAGGTCGCCGAGCTGGCCCCGGCCGTGCGCGGCGAAGGCGGCTTCGGGTCGTCGGGACGCTGACTCAGCTGAGCCCGGCAGCGTGCAGCGCGCCCGCGTGAGCGGCGTCCTCGAGATCGTCGTCCAACGGTGGCAGCGGTCGGCCGTCGTTCAGCGCCGAGGCGACCAGCCAATCGGCGAACCAGGCGTTCTTCGGCAACAGCGGCCCGTGCAGGTAGGTCCCGATCACGAGGCCGCTTCGGGCGCCCTCCCCGCCAGAGACGCCGTCGTTGCCGTGCCCGCGGATGACGCGGCCGAGCGGCGAGGCCCCGGGCCCGAGCCGGGTTCGGCCGCCGTGGTTCTCGAACCCGGCCAGGATGCGCGGTCCGCCTGCGCCCGGCAGGTCGACCTCGATCGCGACGTTCCCGATCAGGCGAGCATCCTCCGACCGAACGGTCCGCAGGTCGAGCAGCCCGGCCCCGGGGATCGTCACGTCGCCGAGCTGGTAGCTGTGCCCGAGCAGCTGGTAGCCGCCGCACACCCCGAGGATCGCCGCGCCGCGTCGCGTTGCCTCGTGAAGGCCGTTGCGTTTGACCTCGAGGAGGTCCCCGGCACACAGCTCCTGGTCGCGGTCCTGTCCACCGCCGAGGTAGTAGAGGTCGTGCGCGCCGGGGTCGATCTCGTCGCCGAGCCCGGAGCTCGTCAGCTCGAAGCCGATTCCCCGCCACGCGCAGCGCCGCTCCAAGAGCAGCAGGTTGCCGCGATCAGCGTAGATGTTCATCACGTCGGGGTAGAGCGCGCATACGCGCAGCGTCCGGCGATCGGCGTCAGCCACTCAGCACCACCACCGTTGAGCCCACGTAGACGTCGGTCGCAGCAATCGCCGAGCGCGGCAGCACGTGCAGCCCGGCGGCCTGCGACTCACGTTCGAGCTGCCCGGCGCCGAGGTGCTCGAGCCAGATGACGTCCTCGCTCACCGTACGCAGGCCGGCGCCGTCGACGATCTCACGCTCGCGTTCGATCGCGATGCGCGCTCCGGCGTCGACGAGCCGCACGGGTCGGCTCGCGTACACGATGCCGTCGATCTCGCGGATGTCCGGAGTCGGAGGATGCGAATGCTCGTCGTCGTAGCCGTCGAGCGGATCGGCGATCGCCATCGCAAGCCGCCCTTCCGGCGCGAGATGCGCGCGTGCCCGCCCCAGGAAGGCGGCGCGCGCCGGCTCTCCGGGGAGCAGCTGCACGGTCTGCATCGGCACGACGATGAGGGCGAACAGCCCCGCGATCGAGAAGTCGCGCGCGTCGCCGCAGACGGTTCGCAGCTGTGTGCCGCGCGCACGTGCCGCGATCGCCGCCAGCAGTTCGGCATCGACGTCCAGGGCCACGACGTCGTGGCCGCGTCGAGCCAGGTCCAGCGATACCCGCCCGGTTCCCGCCCCGACGTCCAGAACAGGTCCGCCGGCCTGCGCGGCCAGCTCCCGCCAGAGCGGCAGGTCGGCCTCGTAGCCGCCGCATTCGAGATCGTGCCAGATCACCGCGTGGCTCACGCGAACGATCCCTCCGCGGCACCGCGGGCGACGAGCAGTTCGCGCAGCTCGAGCATCGCCGTGTAGGTCGGCAGCGCGTAGAGGCGGTCACCGTCGCCGGCCAGCGCGTCGTCGAGCGCCCGCTCGAGCTGGTCGCCGACGACGATGCGGTCGACGGGCACTCCGGCGTACTTCAGGCGCAGCGCCATGTCAGCGGCGCGCGTGCCACTGCAGACGACCCGCCGAACGTTGCCTGCCAGCAGCTCGAAGTCTGCGTCCCAGATCCAGCTGACGTCGCGGCCGTCGGCGATGCGGTCGTTGAGGACGGCGAGGATGTCGTGCTCGCCGGGCTCCAGCGCGAGCGTCCGCAGCACCTCGTTGGCACCCGCCGGGTTCTTGACCAGGAGGATCGCCACATCGCGCTCCCCGGTGCGAATCGTCTCCGCTCGGCCGAACGCGGGGCGCGCGGCCTCCAGGCCCGCGACGATCTGCTCGGGCTTCGCCCCGAGAGCGCTCGCCAGGGCAGCGGCGGCGAGCGCGTTGTAGACGTTGTATAGGCCGGGGAGGGGGAGTCGGACTTCGCGCCGGTCGCCCGCCAGATCGAGCACGAACGTCGCACCGCGCACCCCGTGAAGCCTGATCTCGCGAGCAGCGACCTCCGGCTCCGGTCGCCGGGCCCTGCAGCGATCGCAGTGGTAGCGGCCCAGGTGACCGAGATAGTGGGCCTCGTAGACATAGGCGGCGCCGCAGCGCCGGCAGTGCGTGGCGTCGGCCGCGTGCTGGAGCTCGGGCAGCGCCACGCCGTCGTCCTCGACGCCGAAGTACAGCGCATCGTCGGAGTCCCGGCCGAGGTCGGCGATCGTCGGATCATCGGCGTTGAGAACCAGCCGTCCGACGCGGGGCGACGCGGCGACATCCGCCCAGCGCGCCGCGATCGTCTCGAGCTCGCCGTAGCGATCCAGCTGATCGCGCATCAGGTTCCCCAGCAGCAGCGCTCTCGGCCGCAGCTCGGCGACGAGCTGGCCGAGCCAGAACTCGTCGACCTCGAAGAGGCCCTGGTCGCCGCGCTCGGCGAGCAGCGTCGCCGCAATCCCGCCGGCCATGTTCGCGCCGGCGCGGTTGTGCACCAGTCGCACTCCGGTCCGCCGCAGGATCTCCGATGTCATCGCTGCCGTCGTCGTCTTGCCGTTGGTCGCCGAGATGACCGCGCAGCCCTGCGGCAGCCGAGCGGACAGCCGCTCGACGGCCCGCGGGTCGACGCCGAGCAGGACCTTCCCCGGGAGGCTCGTGCCGCCGCGCCCCGCGATCCGCGACGCCGCGCCGGCCGCGCGCGCAGCTCCCGAGGCGAGAACGGTGCGCAGAGCCATCACGCGGGCAGCAGGACGCTGACCGCGTCCGGGAGCGCTCGGATCACCGCGGGCAGGTCGGCGATCGGGTCGCCGTCGGCGAATACCGCGAACGGCCGGCTTGCCGTCACCTTCACCTCGCGGCCGCGCACGACGAGAACGGACGCGTCGCGCACGTGCGTGCCGGCGAAGACGCGAGGCATCGCGCGCAGGAACTTCAGGCGGCTCGTCTTACGGGTGAGGACGACATCGAGCAGACCGTCGTCGATCTGTGCATCGGGTGCGATGTACATGCCGCCGCCGTAGACGCTCGTGTTGGCGGCTATCACAGACCATCCCTCGAAGCTCTCGCGGCGACCGTCGATCTCGACGTCGAAGTGCGCCGGCCTCCAGCGCAGCAGTGCGGCAAACGCGCCATACACGTAGATCCCGCGGCCGAGCGCGCGCGGGGCACCGTTCGCGATCTCGTTGGCCTCCGAGTCGAAGCCCAGGCTCGCGATCCCGAGGAACGTCCGGCCGTTGGCCTCGCCCAGGTCGATCGGCGTCGGGACGCCCGCGACCAGAAGCTCGCACGCCTCGAGCGGGTCAGCGGGAATGCCCGCGTGGCGGCAGAAGTCGTTGCCGCTGCCGCCCGGGAGCACACCGATCACCGCACCGGGCGACCGGGCCGCAGCTCCCGCGACCGCGCCGGCGACACCGTCGCCGGAGAACGACACCGGCAGCTCTCCGCGTGACAGCCCCTCGGCCGTCAGCTCGCGCGCGTGCTCGAGGTCGCGTGTCATCTGCACGCGGTGCTCGACGCCGAGTGCCTCCAGGCGAGCGCGGACGCGGGGCAGCAGCCGCGTCACCTTTCCGCCCCCGGACGTCGGGTTGGCGATCAGCAGAACGCCTCGCCCGGCAGCGCCGCCGGGGCCTGCTGCGGGCCGCGTGTGGTCGGTCGTGCCGGACATCAGACAGCCTCAGAAGAGCGACGGCTCGCGCGGGTCGTCTGGCGGCACCTCGACCGGCTCGATGCAGCGAGGGCCCTCGTTCGCGACATCGTTGACCGCCGTGGACACGGGAATCCGCGCTATCTCGTCGGCCGGCGGTGGGAGCAGCAACTCGCGCAGCTCCGGGATGGTGGCTGAGTTGTCGAGCCAGTGACTCTCCGCGCTCGCGGGCAGGATGACGGGCATGCGGTCGTGAAGATCGCGAACGGCATCGTTCGCGCTCGTCGTGATGATCGTGCAGGACCGCAGCGGAGTGTCTTCAGGGTCGGCGCGCCAGGTCGCCCACAAGCCGGCGAACGCGAACGGCCGATGGTCGTCCAGCGTGATCCACCACGGCTGCTTGCGCCCCTGATCGCGTGGCTGCCACTCGTAGAACCCGTCTGCGATCACGAGGCAGCGGCGGCCCGCCAGCGCGTCACGGAACGCGGGCCGCTGCTCCACCGTCTCGGCGCGCGCATTGATCGTCTTGTAGCCCGCCGACGGCGACTTCGCCCAGTGCGGGACGAGTCCCCAGCGCAGCAGGTCCGGCCGTGCTGCCCCGTCACGATCGGTCGTCACGGCGATGACGTCCTGGCCGGGCGCGATGTTGAAGCGCGGCTCCAGAGGCAGGTCGTCGCCGAGGCGAAAGCGCTCTCTCAGAGACGCCGGGTTGGGTGCCGCCAGTGAATAGCGGCCGCACACCGCGGCGATCCTCAGCCCGTCCGCGCGGCCGCGCGGGCGCGTGACTGACGGCGCCTGCCCACAAGCGTAAGGACGATCAGCACGACGACCGTGACCAGCATCCCGACCCACACGGCGGTCACGTTGCCGACGCCGCCGAACGGGATCGCAACGAGCTTCACGACGGCCCAGCCGGCGACGAGCAGCGCCACGACGAGGCCGATGATCAGCAGGACGCCGCGAGCGCGCAGCCAGATGCTTGAGCCCGGCGGCGGCGCGAGCAGGCCTGCCACTCGCAGCAGCAGCAGCTGACGGGTCGACGGTGCCTGTTGTCCCAGGCGCTCGACCGCCTCCTTGAGGTCCTCGGGACGCCGCTCGGCGAGCGCAATCGACGCATCGGCCATTCGCCGGATCTGCATTCGCTCCTGCGGGCGCGCGGCGGCGATCGCCTTCTGGAAGTACGCGCGAGAAGCCTTCGCGTCGTAGCGCTCCGCAGCCCGCGCCCCAAGGATCGACAGAGCGGCCGACCTGTACTTCTGCTCGCGCTCCAGCTCCTCGTCGGACCGCTGCTCGAGCGCCTGCATCTCGGCTACTGCTGAGCGCTGGTCCATACGGATCGGTCGGGGCTTCGGAGGCATCAGGGGAGGGTAGCCGCGCCCGCCGACGACGAGCTCCGCGGCACCGCCGACCGCACCCGCGCGCCGACCAACTATCGTGCGCGCGCGATGTCACGCCGCAGCAGCCGTCTCGCCTGGATCGCCCTGATCGTCGTCGCCTGCGCGCTGGCGGCTCCGGCCGCCGGTGTGGCACAGAACTCACCATTTCAGGGCCTGCCGCCGGCGACGCCGGCGGCGCCCGAGACGACGACCACGCAGACCGGTCAGGTCGGCGACGACTCCGGTCTGGACACCTGGCAGGGCGTGCTGATCGTCGCCGGGGGCCTGGCTCTGCTCACCGGCATCGGCGTGGCGATCGCAAGGGACGCGCGCAGGCGCGCACCCGTGGGCGACCCGACGGCCGACGCCGCTCAGCACGACGCCGACGCCCACAAGCACGCACGGCAGTCCAAGCAGCGCCAGCGTCAGAAGGCCAAGGCTGCCCGCGCCGCGCGCCGGCGCAACCGCTGAGTGGGCGCCTAGCGACCCCGGTTGCGCGTCCGGTCTCGATGGCCCGGCTCGGGGATCTCGCCGGCTCGTGCCACAGCTCACGGCCGTGATCGGTCCCTCCAGTTCACCTCGCCGCGCCCGGCGTCGGGCGTCAGCGAGGATCGAGCGGCGCACGGCGTCCAGCAGCGCCCGTCGCGCCGCGAGCCGTTCGGACCGGGTGGCCCCGGGCGGCGGTCGCAGCGCCGGCGCCTCGCTGCGGTGCGGCGCCTGGACGCGTTTCAGACGGGCTATCTCAGCGGCGGTCGCCAGCCGCTGACCGGCAGCCGCGCGGTCGTCCCGCTCGGCGCGACGTTCGAGCCGCTCCGCCACCAGGACGGCGGTCCCCGCGAGCGCCGACAGCACGCCGATCCCGATCAGGGCCGACAGCCATCGCGACGGCGGCCTGCGCCGCGGCCTGCCCGACGAGGGCAGCGGCCCCAGCCGGCCCGAACGCGGCTGCTGCCCGCTGCCATCGGTCACCGCGACAGCGTAGGTCACGCGCAGCCGCCGAAGCTGCGATCTGCCACGCTTCGAGCATGCGCCCGAACGTCGCTCCGGCCTCTCAGTGACGCGCGGAGGCCTGCCCGCGCTGGCGGCGCTCGAGATCGCCGATGAGCCGTCGGTCTGGCAGGCGCTCGGATTCGCCGTCGGGCCCGGCAGACCGGTTCGACGTCGGCGGTGTCGAACTGCACGCCGCGGGGGCGGCGGCGGGAGACGGTCTATGCGCCTGGTCGCTGCGGGCGGAGAGTGCGCTTCCAGCAGGTCGTCGACGGGATTCCGACGCAGACCGCTGCTCCGCGCCCGCCCGGCCGCACCATCGAGTCGGGACGCATCCCAACGGTGCGACGACGATCGACCACGTGGTGGTGACAACGCCCGACCTGTCGCGCACGGTCGCCGCGCTCGAGGGCATCGGCATGGAGGTGCGGCGCATTCGCGAGGCCGGATCCGCTGAACGGCCCCTGCGCCAGGCCTTTCTCTGGGCCGGGGACGTTCTGCTCGAGGTGGCCGGCCCGCGCGAGCCCGAGGGCGACGGACCGGCGCGACTCTGGGGGGTCGTGATCGTCGTTGCGTCGCTCGAGCCGTTGCTCGGCATGGATCGTCCGTGTGTCGGTGAGGCCCGCGATGCGGTGCAGCCGGGTCGCCGCATCGCGACCGTACGGCGTGAGGCCGGGAGCAGCGTTCCGGTCGCGTTCATGACACCGCACGGGACGGTCGCCCCACCGGGCGCGTCAGCCCGCGCCAGGGCTTAGGATTCGCTCTGATGAGGCTTCGCGTTCTGGCGCTCGTCGCGACCGCAGCTCTGGCCTGCGCGGCATGCGCGGGCAGCGCGTCGGCGCAGACGGTCGTCAGCGCCCGGGCCGGCATGCCCTCGACGCCGCCGTCTGCGACCAGCGCGGCCGAGGCGCCGCCGGTCTACCAGCCGTCTCGCCCGCCGGTGCACGGACCGTGCAGCTGCGCTATGGCCCCCTGAAGATCAAGCCGGGCCAGAACACGATCTCGGTCGACCTCCAGAAGCAGCGGCCTGCGGTCAACGGCTGGATCGTCGGCTTCCGCCCCGGAATGGTCCGCGTCGGCGACGGGAAGAGCCCGCCCGTGGGGGAGGTCCACCTGCATCACGCGGTCTGGCTGGTCGACTACGTGCCGACGTTCGCCACCGGCGAGGAGAAGACCTACGTCAGCACCCCGCCCGGGTACGGCTGGCGCTACACGACGCGTCAGCATTGGCTGCTCAACCACATGATCCACAACCTCACTCCCACTCCGGAGCGGGTCTACCTGACGGTCGAGATGGACTTCATCCCCGACGATGCGCCCGAGGCCGCCGCGGTCAAGGAGGTCACGACCCGCTGGATGGACGTCCAGGGCCTGAAGCCCTACCCGGTCTTCGACGTCGAGCGCCGCTCGGGCAAGAACGGGCGCTACGTCTATCCGGACGACGATCCGAAGGCCTACAAGGGCGACCCCCGAGTGCGCAACAAGTGGGTCGTCGACCGCGACGCGACGCTCGTCGGCACGATCGGACACCTGCACCCGGGAGGGCTCCACACCGATCTGTTCCTGGAGCGCAACGGGCGCAAGGCCCATCTGTTCCGCTCGAACGCGCACTACTACGAGCCGGCGGGTCCCGTGTCGTGGGATCTGGCGATGGGGGTCACGCGCCCGGAATGGAAGATCGCCGTGAAGAAGGGCGACGTGCTCTCGACCAACGTCACCTACGAGACGCGACGCGGCGCGTGGTACGAGTCGATGGGCATCATGCCCGTCGCGATCACCAGGTCGCCCGACGGTGGCGTCGACCCGTTCTCCCAGCCCGTCGACATGCGCGAGGTGCTGAGCCACGGGCGCCTGCCCGAGAACATCGACGCGGGCGGCAGGCCGAACCCGGGGCTCTCCAACCCGCTGCGCCTCAAGGACGGCCCGCTCGTCGACCGCATCGTGATCAAGAACTTCAGCTTCAGCCGTGGCGACCTGTCGAAGCGCGGTTCCCGTGCCGGCAGGCCGCCGGTCGTGCGGCGCGGGCGCTCGCTGAAGTTCATCAACCGCGACCCGGCGCTGCGGATCTTCCACACCGTCACCGGCTGCCGCGCGCCGTGCAACAGAACGGCCGGTATCTCGTACCCGCTCGCCGACGGGGCGCCGTTCGACTCCGGCGAACTCGGCTACGGGCCATACGTGAACCTCGGGATCCTGATCCCTCAGAGCGACAACGAGCGGGTGCCGATCACGCCGGCGGCTCAGCGGATCACGTTCAAGACGCCGAAGAACCTGAAGCCGGGCACCTACACCTACTTCTGCCGTGTCCACCCGTTCATGCGGGGCGCGTTCCGCGTGAAATCGAAGGTCCCCCGGAACCTAAGACGCTGAACGTCCAGGACCGTGCTTCATCGGCGCCGCGCCGTCGCAGACGGATGTCCGCCGCCCAGCGCTTGTACAGCTCCGCTCGGCGCTCTACCTTGCGCATCCGCCTGGGTATGCGAAGTGCCGGTCCGCAGCTCCAGGGAAGACACAGACCGGCCGCATAGATCCGCCTCTCACGCGGCTGATCACGGGGGTTTGCACGGATGCTGTCCACCCTTCGCCCGGGTTCTGGGCACTCGACGCCGGATCGCTCAGCGCCTCGCGCGCGCTCAGCAGGCGTCGCCTTCGCGCTCGCCCTGTGTGGCGCGCTCACGCTGATGAGCAGCGCAGCGGCCTCGGCCCGCGCGAACCTGAACCTGGCGTCACAGCGCTCCGCGGCCTCGAGCGCGCCCGTGACGGACCCGGCGAAATGGAAAGCCGGCGGTCACGGTGACGACGCCATCACGCCTTCGACCGACAGCGCAGTCACGAATCCACCGACTCCGGGGCTGGCGATCGACACCACCGGCCCGGCCGCGGCCACGGCGGGCGAGCTGATCACCTACAACCTGGTGGTCACCAACACCGGCAACACCGTCTTCGACGACGGCATGCTGGTCCTGACCGACGACCGGTGCCAGGCACCACCGGCGCTCCTGAGCAGGAACGGCGACGCGTCACCGGTGACGTTGAGCCCGGGGGAGAGCTGGACCTACTCCTGCCAGGTCGCGACCTTCCCGGGCCAGCAGCAGATCGACAACAGCGGGTCGGTGACCGGCACCGACCAGGGCGGGCGGCAGGCGACTGCGACCGACGTCGCCGGCACGGCGCTCGCGCAGCCGGCGAGCGCGGCGCTGCCGGCAACGGCCGCCCGGGCGGTCCCGGGCAGCGCCAGACTCCGCGGCACCGTCGGCTGCGCAACGGCTGCGTACGCGCTGGCCACCGTCAGCGGGAAGCGGATCGAGAGCGTCACGTACTACGTCAACGGCAAGAAGGTCCGCACGCTGACGAAGTCGGCGCGCGGGGCTCTACTCGATGCGCCTGCGTGTTCGCTCGCTCACCTACGGCAACCACCGCGTGACCGCGCGCGTCGCATACGTGACCGGGGCCCGCACGAAGGCGACGACGCTGAACCTCCGGTTCGCCCGCTGTAAGCCGCGGGTGGTGCGGCCGAGGTTCACCGGCTGACCAAGCGTTCGGACGGGGGTCCGAACCCGGACGGCCGCGCCCTTGGGGAGGGGCGCGGCCGTCCCTCTGTCCTGGCCGGGACCGCGCGCCGCCGTCGGCTCACGCAACGCCGCTGACGGCGCGCAGGTTGAGGAGCCCCCCGCCGCCCGTCGAACACGCGTCCAGCCCGAACTCCCGGACGTGGGTAGAACGTCCATGAACCCGCATCAACACTTGGATTGGCGGCATCGGCGCCGATGGGCTGGTCATGCGCCGCCTGTCCCTCGCAGTGCTTGCCGTGTCCGCAGCCTGCGCGCTGGTCGTCCCCTCGTCAGCCATGGCGACGGACTGCCCCGGCGCCGACCTGCGGCCCGCCCAGGACAACATGTCCCAGGTCAGCGAGGCGACGCTGTGCCTTCTGAACGCCGAGCGCGCCGCCGAGAGCCTCGGGGAGCTGACCGAGCAGCATCAGCTCACGAAGGCCTCTGCCGACTTCTCGCAGCTGATGGTCGATCAGCACTTCTTCGCCCACGTGGGACCCGACGGCTCGACGCTGACCTCGCGTCTCGAGGCGAGCGGGTACCTCGGGCAGCCGGGCAGCTGGACAGTCGGCGAGAACATCGCGTGGGGCGAGTCCTACCTCGCGACTCCCGCGAGCATCGTCAAGGCATGGATGGACAGCCCGCCGCACCGTGAGAACGTTCTGAGTCCCGAGTTCGAGGAGATCGGCATCGGGATCGTCACCGGCGTTCCGATGAGCACCAACCCAGGCGCGACCTACACGACCGATTTTGGCCAGCGGACCGCCGCCGAGACATCCGGGGACGAGGACGTCGTCGTCACCGACGATGAACTCGTCGCCGACGACGGGGCCCAGGTCGCCACAGGAGCGCCCTCCCGGACGTGTGGCGAGCAAGAAGAAGAGCAAGAGCAAGAAGAGCAAGAGCAAGAAGAGCAAGAGCAAGAAGAGCCGTAAGAAGAGCGCTCCCCGCCGGACGCGCCGCGGCGCGAGGCGGACCGGGTATCGCTCCAAGAAGAGCCGGACCACGCTCTCGATGCGCGCAATCCGCGCCACCGTCGCTCACTGACGGCTCGAAGTCGCCTGCAACTGCAGGCAATCTGCACGCATACCGGTAGCGTTCGCGGTTGTCGTGTTGGTTCCAAGGATGAGGCCTCTGTCGCGCGTGACCCCGCTCGCCGCGATGCTCGCCGTACTCGCGGTGACCGCCTGGCCGGCGTCGGCTCCGGCGCAGAGCCCTGCGTCCTACGCCGGCTCGCCATCCGCCACCGCTGACCAGACGGCTCCGCCGCAGCGCGACCGCCGGCGTGCCACCCCCGTGAGGCTCTCGAACGAGCGGACGCTGAGCCGCTGGGCGCATCCGGCGCGCCTGACGGACATCCACTCCAGGCACAGCGCCCGGTCGCGCAGGGTCGGACGGCTGCGCTTCTTCACGGAGGACGGCTTCCCAGAGGTCTACCTGCTGCTGTCGCGGTGGACCAGCGCCGAGGGAAAGGAGTGGGTGAGGATCCGCGTGCCCAAGCGGCCCAACGGGAGGGTGGGGTGGGTTCCGCGCGACGCGCTCGGCTCCTTCCACGTCGTTCGCACCCAGCTCATCGTCAACCGCAGGACGTTGCGGGCTGTGCTCTACAAGCGCGGCAAGCGGATCTGGTCGGCGCGCGTCGGAGTGGGCAAGGCCGGCACGGCCACGCCGGGGGGAGGTTCTGGATCCGGGAGAAGCTCCGGTTCAAGTCCACTCCGGTCTACGGCACCCACGCGCTGGGCACCGGGGCCTACGCGCCGACGCTGAGCGACTGGCCCAACGGCGGCGTCGTCGGTCTGCACGGAACCAACCAGCCTGGGCTCATACCCGGCCGCCCGTCGCACGGCTGCATACGCATCAGGAACGCCGACATCGCGCGGCTGTACCGCCTGATTCCGGTCGGAACCCCGCTCCTGATCAAGTAGCTCGCTCCGAGCGGCGGCTACGGTCGGCGCCGAATGGGCGTCCTTGCAGGCGATCTTGCAGCGGCGAGCTCTGCAAGGTCTCATGCAGGGGCGTGCAGCGGACGCTGTTAGCTTCGCGCGGCCGAGTCGTCGTCCCTCCGGGGACGGTGAACGGGGGAACCGCTGCGACACCGACGGTCGCCGGGGCGAATCGCCGCATCGATGCGGCGTAGCGCACGCCAACAGCGTGGATGCGAGCCCGTCAGCTCACCTCGTAGGCCCACGAATGATGTCTCAGTCAGCCAAGCCCAGCCGCGGCCTGCCGCGCACCGCTCTCCTGATCGCCTGCGCCGCCGCGCTCGCGTGCCTGCTGCTGACTGCCGGCCCGGCGGCCGCCGCTCGCACCGTCGAACCCGGCGACCGCGGGGGCGCGGTGAAGACCCTCCAGCGCGCGCTCGGTCTCACGCCGGACGGGATCTACGGAAAGGGCACCAAACAGGTCGTCCGTCGATTCCAGCGCACTCACGACCTGAAGGCGGACGGCGTCGTCGGCCCGGCGACGTGGCGGATGTTGCGCCGGACAGGGCGGCACGGCAGCCGCGCCGCGGCAGGCAGGCGTTCCTCGGTGAAGACCCTCCAGCGCCGGCTGGGCGTTGCTTCCGACGGCGTGTTCGGCCCCGGCACCGCACGCGCGGTGCGCGCATTCCAGCGCACGCGCTCGCTCACGGCGGACGGTGTCGTGGGCCCGGCGACGTGGTCTGCTCTCGGCATCTCCGGAAAGCGGCCGGTCCTCAAGCGCGCGCGGACGCGTTCGAGCCGGCGGCGCGGCAGCGGACTCCCGCTGCGCGTGCGGCGGGCGATCGCCGCAGCCCACTCGATCGCCGCCAAGCCCTATCGCTACGGCGGCGGGCACGCCCGCGTCAGGGACAGCGGATACGACTGCTCGGGAAGCGTCTCCTACGTGCTGCGCGCAGCAGGGGCACTCGCCAGCCCGCTCGCGTCGGGCGGCCTGATGAGCTGGGGCAAGCCCGGCAAGGGTCGCTGGATCACCGTCTACGCCCACGGCGGGCACACCTTCATGACGGTCAACGGCCGCCGCTTCGACACGACCGGGCGCTCTCAGACCGGTACCCGCTGGCAGCGTGGGATGCGCTCCACGGCGGGCTATGTAGTGCGCCACCCGCCGGGCCTCTAGCCCGCGCGGGTAGCATCGCTCGTCCATGAGCGAGCAGCAGATCGACAGCGGTGGGGCGCGGGGCTCCCAGGCCAAGGGGCGCGGCAGCGCAGAGAAGACCCGGCAGGCCGTAGCGCTCGTGAGCAGGCGGGCTGATCGCCGTCTTCGCCGTACTCAACACCGGCAAGGTCGAGGTCAACTGGATCCTCGGCACCGCTGAGACGCCGCTGATCCTGGTGATCGTGATCTGCCTCGTGCTCGGCGGCCGCCGGTGGCTACGTGGCCGGACGCCGCGGCTCGCGAAGCCGCAAGCGCAGCTGATAGCGCGCGGCATGGCGTCGCCTGTTCCGCCGATTCTGTGGCAGCCCTCCGACGCGTTCGTCGAGGGCACGAACATGCGGCGTTTCCTCGCGTGGCTCGAGACCGAGCGCGGCACCGGCTTCGAGCCGCGCGACTACGAGTCGCTGTGGCGCTGGTCTGTGGACGACATCGACGGTTTCTGGCGCGCGCTTTGGGATCACTTCGAGGTGCAGGCCGACGGTGAGCCGTCGCCTGTGCTCGGGACGCGCGAGATGCCCGGGGCGAGCTGGTTCCCGCACACGCGCCTCAACCATGCCGAGCACATCTTCCGCGGCAAGCCCGACGACGGGACCGCGATCGTCGCGGCCGGTGAGATCGGCGAGCTGCGCGAGATCACATGGGGCGCCCTGCGCGAGCTGAGCAGCCGGATCGCGGCCGGGCTGCGCGAGCAGGGGGTCAGCGAGGGCGACCGCGTCGTCGCGTACATGCCGAACATCCCGGAGACGATCGCCGCCTTTCTGGCCGTTGCGAGCCTCGGGGCGGTCTGGTCGAGCTGTTCGCCCGACTTCGGCGTGCGGACGGTCGTCGACCGCTTCGCCCAGATCGAGCCGAAGGTGCTGCTCGCCGTCGACGGCTACCGCTACGGGGGGCGGGACTTCGACAAGCTCGAGGTCATCGCGGAGCTTCAGGCCGCGATGCCGACGCTCGAGTGCACAGTTCTCGTGCCGCATCTGGCGGCCGAGCCCGCGATCGAAAGCCTGCGCGGCGCGATCACCTGGGAGGACCTCATTTCGAGCGGCGACGGGGCGCCGCTGACGTTCCGGCGCGTCCCCTTCGACCACCCGCTTTGGGTCCTCTACTCGTCTGGTACGACAGGCCTGCCGAAGGCCATCGTCCAGGGGCACGGAGGGATCCTGCTCGAGCACCTCAAGCACATGCACCTGCACGTCGATGCGCGTCCCGGCGACCGCATCTTCTGGTTCACGACAACCGGCTGGATGATGTGGAACTTCCTGGTCGGGGTGCTGCTCACCGAAGCGTCGATAGTCCTCTATGACGGCAATCCCGGACACCCCGACCTGGGCCGCCTCTGGGATCTCGCCGAGGAGACCCAGCTGACCTGCTTCGGGACCAGCGCGAGCTACATCGCCTCGTGTATGAAGGCCGGCCTGCACCCGGCGCGGGGCCGGGATCTCTCGGCGCTTCGCAGCGTCGGTTCGACCGGCTCGCCGCTGTCACCCGAGGGCTTTCGCTGGGTCGCCGATGAGCTGGGCGATGACACCTGGCTGTTCTCGACGAGTGGCGGCACCGACGTCTGCACCGCGTTCGTCGGCGGTGTTCCGACGCTTCCCGTCTACCAGGGTGAGCTTCAGGGAAGGGCCCTCGCGGCAGCGGTGGCCGCCTACGACGAGGACGGCCGCGAGCTCACGGGGGAGGTCGGCGAGCTCGTGATCACCGAGCCGATGCCCTCGATGCCGGTTGCGCTCTGGAACGACCCGGGCGGTGAGCGCCTGCGCGATAGCTACTTCGCGATGTACCCGGGGATCTGGCGCCACGGTGACTGGATCGAGCTGACGGAGCGCGGCACGGCGATCATCTACGGCCGCTCCGACTCGACGATCAACCGCGGCGGCATTCGCATGGGCACGTCGGAGATCTACCGCGCGGTGCTGGCGCTGCCCCAGATCACCGACGCACTGGTCGTCGACGTGCCTCGCGAGGGCGACGAGAGCTGGATGCCGCTCTTCATCGTGCTCGCTCCGGGAGTCGCGCTCGACGAGCGGCTGACCGCGGAGATCGCGCGGCGCGTTCGCGAGGACTGCTCGCCGCGGCACGTGCCCAACGAGGTGCTCGCAGTGGCCGAGGTCCCGCGTACGCTGTCCGGGAAGGTTCTCGAGGTCCCCGTCAAGCGGATCCTGATGGGGGAGGACGCCGCGCGTGCTGCGAGCCGCGATTCGCTCGCCAATCCGGCGGCGCTGGACTGGTTCGTGGAACTGGCCCGCGCGCGGGCCGCCGATTCGTGAAGCCGGCCTCGCGCTGGCGCACCTCGCCTCGCAACCTCGCGCGCCTGATGCTCGGGCTGTGCCTGTTCGGAGCAGGGGAGGGCCTCGTCGTCGAGTCCGAGCTCGGCAACTCGCCCTGGACGGTGCTCGCCGAGGGAGTCAGCCTCAACACCGCGCTGACGGTCGGCACCGCGACGATCGCGATCAGCGGGGCGGTCCTGCTGGCCTGGCTGCCGCTGCGCCAGCGCCCCGGACTCGGAACGGTGCTCAACGCCGTCGTCGTCGGGCTCGCGATCGACGCGACGCTCGCGGTCATGCCGGACGACCTGGGGCTGGCAGCGCGCTGGCTGCTGCTGTTGGCAGGAGTCGGGCTCGTGGCCCTGGGCAGCGGCTTCTATCTCGGCGCCGCGCTCGGCCCCGGGCCGCGTGATGGCCTGATGACCGGACTGCACCGCGCGACCGGCGCACCGATCGGCGTCACGCGCACCGTCGTCGAGGTGACCGCGCTCACGGGAGGCTGGATGCTCGGCGGCACGGTTGGCGTCGGCACGCTCGTGTTCGCGCTGACGATCGGCCCGGCCGTCGGGCTGGCGGTCCGGCGAATGTCGCTCGTGCCGGCGAGCGAGATGTAGCGCGCTGAACGCAGGCCTCAGGCCGTGGCCGAGCGCTCTGCGCCGAACGCGAAGCTCACACCGGTCAACTCCTCTGAGACCTCCCACAAGCGCCGCGCGACCTCCTCGTCGCGCGCGGCGGACGCGGTTCCGACGAGCTTCGGATGGCCGCGAGCCTCGGCGATGCCGTCCGGACCGACGTATGCGCCGGGCGGCACGCCGGGCGCCGTCGCTGCGTAGAGCGTCGGCAGAGCGCCCTTGTCGGCGTTCTGGGCGATCAGTGCGTTGCCGATCCTGCCGCCCACTGCATCGATGATGCTGCCCGTGAGGCGCGAGTCGGTGCTCTGCAGCTTCGTCGCCGTGTAGCCCGGATGAGCCGCGACGCTGAGCGTGTCGCTGCCCGTGGCTGCGAGCCTGCGCTGGAGCTCGAACGTGAACAGCAGGTTGGCGAGCTTGGACTGGCCGTAGGCGCCCCACTTGCGATAGCGACGCTCGCCCTGGAGATCGTCGAAGTTGATGCGGCCGATGCGGTGGGCGCCGCTGGCGACGTTCACGACACGCGAGCCGTGCGTTCCGAGCAGCATGTCCAGAAGCCGCCCGGTGAGCGCGAAGTGACCGAGGTGGTTGGTGCCGAACTGGAGTTCGAAGCCGTCCTCGGTCACGTGCTTGGGCGTCGCCATGACCCCGGCGTTGTTGGCGAGGACGTCGAGCCGGTCGTAGTCGGCGCCGACGCGCTCGGAGAATCGCTCCACCGACGCGAGTGACGCCAGGTCCAGCGCGATCAGCTCGAGCCGCGCGTCGGGCACTGCGCGGCGTATCTCGGCCTCGGCCGACGCCGCCTTGTCAGGGTTGCGGCAGGCGAGCACGACGCTCGCCCCTGCACGGGCAAGCTCACGCGCCGCGACGAGCCCGATGCCGCTGTTCGCGCCGGTGACGATCGCCACACGGCCAATCTGGTCGGGCATGTCGGCTGCTGTCCACTTGGCCATGAGCAGAGCGTACGCAGTGCCATCCGGCGGCCGCCGGCATCGGCGGGGCCGCCGGGCGTTGCGCCTCTCAGACGCGGCGCCCGCAGACCTGCGCCACAGCGCGCGGTGCTGCACGCAAGGCGCTTAGCGTCGCCGCGATGGCGGCGACCCGCGACCGAGATCCGGCCCGGTCACCCGGTGCGCGCCTGCTTCCGGCAGCACTGGTCGCAGGCCTGCTGGTCCTGGTGGCGACGCTGGTCGCACACGCCGCGGAGAGCCGCAGGGAGCACGCCGCCGAGGCGCTGCGCCTCGTATCACTCCCGTACACCGCATTCGAGCTGGCGGCGGCGGGGCGTGCGGCGCCGTTCGACTGGACCAGCGATGGCTGCAGCCACACGCCGCGCGCCCTGGCAGCGCGATTCGCCGGGCCGTGCCGCCAACACGACTTCGCGTATCGCAACCTCGGCCGTGGTCTGCGGCTGGGGGACGGCGAGAAGACGCGGGCGTGGGCCGACCGCCGCTTCCTCGCTGAGCTGCGCCGACGCTGCTCTGCGGACCGACCCGGACGGCGGATCAGACACTGTCGCGCGGTGGCACGGGCGATGTGGGCCGCCGTAAGGCGTTTCGGCCCGGCGTGGACGTCCGCGAGCGCGGCGCGGCTGCGTGAGCGTCAGTCCTGCTCGCCGGGAGCCAGCTCTGGCTCCTCGTAGCCGGGGCGCGCGGGCGCGGGTTCGAGCACGCCGAGCAGCTCTCCGACGCGGCAGACGAGCAGGCGCTCCTCGTCGACCTCGATCCAGACGCCGGCAGACGCCGGGAAGACGACATGGTCGCCGGGTGCGACGGGCATGTTGACGCCGGCAGACTGCCACCAGTCGATGCCCGGGCCGATCGCCAGCACGATGCCGTGCTGGGGCGGCGGCTCGTGGTCACCCGGCGGCACGACCAGTCCGGAGCGCCGTACCCGGTCGGGATCGAGCTCCTTGATGACCACCCGGTCGAATAGCGGACGCAGGTCGTGTCTCATGCTGCTCCCGAGGATACGACGCTGCGCGCGCGTAACGCTCCGATCGGGCCCCGAGGCCCGTGCCGGCGCGCTCGATAGGGTCGCTCAGGGCGCCCTCCTCCGTTCCGGCTTCACATAACCGACATTATCGAGCATTGATGATCAGAGAACGCCCTTGACCGGGTCCCCTGCTTCGACCGGCTCGAAGAAGCGCACGACGGGAGGCTCTGCGAGCAACTCGCCGGCCTGCGCGCCGACCGCGACCACATACGGCTGCTGGAAGTGCGCGTCGAGCGCGACCTGCGAGGTCCAGTGCTCGACGAGTGCGAACGCGCTGGGGTCGGCGGCGTCCCTGTGCACCGCATAGGTCAGGCATCCCGCCTCCCCGTGCGTGTTGCCGGCGAGCTCGCTGAGCCCCGCGAGCAGTTCCGCCTCCCTGCCCTCTTTGGCCCTGAACGTTGCGATTACGACCACTCGGCTCATCGCACGACCCTAGCTGCGGCGCGGGGCGCTCGTCAGCGGACCTTGACGATCCGATCGCGCGTGCGCTCGCGTCGCGGACCCGTCTGGGTGATTCGCAGGCGGTAGGTGCCGCGCCGCACCTGCCGCACCGGGACGAGCGTGAGCGCGAGCGAGAGCGTTCGACCCATCCCTGTCGCGTAGGTCCTGCGGCTGCGTCTCAGTTCGACTCGCGCGCGCGGGCGCTTGCGCCTCGCGGCGAGCTTTCGCTTACGGAGCTTCTTCACCGTGGCCGCGTCCGCTCGGCCTGCCCGAAGCCGGCACCGGGACCCGTTGCAGCGCAGCAGCGGCCCCGGCTTGGCCTTGCTTGCGCGCTTCACGGCGGGTGCGGCGACCGCGGGAGGCTCCTCGGCCGCGACGGCGGCCTCTGCCGCGGGAGCGGCCGGCGGCGAGTCGCCTCCCCCACCCGACGGCGGCGCACCGCCGCCAGGTCCGCTCAGCCAGCGCACCAGGTTGTCGGCACTGTCGGCGACGAACGCGTCCCTGCCCGCGTCGAGCACGATGGCGGCCGGGCTCGAGAGCACTCCCGCGCCGGCGGCGCCTCCGTCGCCGCAGTTCGGCGGCTGAGCGCACGCTGCGCCGCTGCCCGCGAGCGTCGAGATCAAGCTGCCCACGCGGCGGATCTTGTTGGCCCCCGTGTCGGCCACGTAGACGACGGCGCCATCGACCGCGACCCCGATCGGGCCGGTGAGCTGACCCGCGGTCGGGGGACCGCCGTCGCCGCACGGCGTCGTGCTGAGCGCGCACGGTGAACCGTCGCCGGCGACTGTGGAGATCCCGCCGGACGTGGCGGCGACGCGGCGTATGCGGTTCGAGCCCGTGTCGGCGACGTAGACGTTCTGCGCGACATCCAGATCCACTCCCGAGGGTGCGTTCAGCGTCGCACCGCTTGCCGGTCCCCCATCCCCGCAGGGGCCGGCGCAGGCCGCGCCGGTTCCGGCGACCGTCGAGATGCCCGCCCCGGCGACCTTGCGAATCCGGTTCGTCCCAGCGTCAGCCACGTAGATGTCTCCGTTGGCCGGGTTCACCGCGATGTCGGCGGGCTGGCTCAGCATCGCCGCCGCCGCAGACCCGCCGTCGCCGCAGGAGGACTGAACGTCGGTGCACGGCTCCCCCGATCCGGCGACCGTCGTCAGCATCCCCGCGGGCGAGAGGCGCCGAATCCGGTTCGTCGCCGAATCGGCGATGTAGAGGCTCCCGTCCCGCGCGAGCTCCAGGCCGCGCGGAGAGGCCAGCTGCGCCGCCGTGCCCGCTCCCCCGTCACCGCACGGAGACGTCGGGACGGCGCACTGCGTGCCGGTCCCCGCGACCGTCGAGATTGCGCCGTCGTCGGTGAGCCTGCGGATCCGGTGCGCGCCCGTGTCGGCGATGTAGACAGTCCCGTCGGGGGCAACCGCGATCCCGCTGGGGTTAGTGAGCCGCGCGTCGAGCGCGGAGGGACCGTCGCCGCACAACAGGTCACCGGGGCTGCACGTCGCTCCGTTGCCGGCGATCGTCCAGATCGTGCGCCCGCCCGCGACGTATGCGCGTGCCGGGTTTGAGACTGCGGCGGCCAGCAGTGCGACGAGCGCCGCGCCGAGCAGAACCGCACTGCGCCGTCGCCACTTGGAGAGTGTTTCCGGCGCGGTTGTCTCTGGCCCGGGCATCTTCAGCGCGTGTCCACGAACAGCGTCTGCATCGCCATTCCGATCGGGCCTCGCTCGTCGTGCAGAGCCGACGTGGCGAGACCCGCTCCGGCCGTGTCGGCGACCGTCCTGGCGTCGAGCATCACCCATTCGCCGGTCGGCTCGCGGTGGAGGTGCACGCTGAGGTCGGTATTTACGAAGAGATGCTCGTCGAATGACAGCACGCGGCTGACGCCGTTCCCGAAGTCGGCCGCGGCGACCGTCCGCTGCAGTGGTGAGGGCAGCTCATCGCCGACCAGCGGGCGCGCGAAGCGAAACCACGCCTGCGCCGGCCCGGCCGCCTGGTACGAGCCGGCCAGCCAGCGGATCTCCATCCCGGTCCGGTGAAAGCCGTCGTCGCCGGTGTCCGGAGGGAACGGAGCCGGCCGCGCGGCATCCGGGGGGTCGAACAGCGCTCCCGAAGGCACCATCGCGACGGCCGGAAGCTCTATCGCTCCGCGCCGCAGCCGCACTGCACGAGCGCGTACGACGGTCATCTCGCCCGCCCGCAGTTCGCCTTCGACGAGCTGAAAGCGCCTGCCGGGGCGCAGTGTCGCGGCCTCGGCGATCAGTGGGGAGATCGGCACCGGGCCGAGGAACTCGAAAGTGATCCGCGCCACGAACATCTCCGAGCCCGGGTCAAGACGCTCGATCTCGCGCGCCAGCAGGGCTGCGGGCGCGCCGCCGTGCTGCGCACCCGCGTCCCAGGGGCCGCGGGTGTGCAGGCTCGGCCGGTAGGCCGCACCGCGACGCTCGAAGAGCGGCTCGGTCACCGCAGCCCTCTGCGGGCTTTGAGCAAGACCACGGAGTGCATGGAATCGCAGCGCGCGGACGTGCTCGCGTCGGCTTCCGGTCGTGCCCCCGTCCACCAGGGGCGGGAGCGAGCGTCAGGGTGAGATGCTGATCGGGACCGGGGCGCTTGTCCCCAGGTATGTGGCGTTGCCGTCGGACCCGTCGTTCGGGTTGGCCGGCAGGTCGGCGACGTAGGATCCGCCCGTTTTCAGCGCCACGGTCGCGGAGAACGAGCCGTCCGGAGCGACCGGCGGCTGGGCGACGGACTCCGTGATGCCGGGGGCGTACTGGAGCAGGATGTTGACGGTGCGTCCGCTCTGGACCGGAGAGACGGTCCCGGTGAACGTGACGCTCGCGCCACTGGCGATGGCGCGCGGTGAGGCGTCGAGCGTCACCACGGCCGAGGTCCGGAGGACGACGAGGGCGGACTGCGAGGGGATGCCCGAGCCACGCGTGACCGCGCTGTAGTACCCGAACGGCGGGAGCGGCGGCGGTACCGTCAGTCCCCACGTGCCGTCTTGGCCGGTAGTGGCCTGCGCGGGGGTCTCGGCGAGGAACTGGCCGGTCGGCGTCGGCGAGTAGTTCGCTCGGAGAATCCTGACGGGCATCCCGTTGATGGACTCGGTTCGCGTGATCTTGCCGTTCTTCACGGTCGCCTTGCTGAGGTTCCCCGTGACCCAGATCGCCTGGTTCCCGAACAGCGCCTCCGCGGGTGGCGTGAGCGTCAGGCGCGGAGCGAGCGACCGGCTCTTCGAGGAGAACGGATCGGCGCTGCTGAGCATGATCCGGCACGGCGTGATCGGCGCGCAGGGATCACCCTGACTGGCCCCCTGCGCCTCGACATATGCCATGCGGCTTCCGAGGCGGGCGACCGAACCGGTCAGAATCGTCTGCGCCTCGACCTCCTTGCGCGAGCCGCTGTCGCGGCGAATACGCACGAACCGCGGCGTCGGGCCCTTTCCGGTGCGCGTCGCGTACACGTACTTGCCGTCGAGCACGGGCGAGCCGTAGAGATCGCTCGCGTCAGCGTCGAAGGTCCGCTTGACGAGCACCTTGCTCTTCTTCGGCTTGCCGCTCTTGGACTTCCGGATCGACGCCAGACGCAACTCGCTGTACGTCGTCTTGGCCAGCGCCGTCACGACGTTCGATCCGCGGAAGGCCTGCCCGGTGATCACACCGCACTGCCCGTCGAACGGCACCGCGACCGTCGGGGTGCCCAGCTTGTTGCTCACCTTGCGCCAGTAAGGCCTGTCACAGCGATCGGTCTCCTCGCTGCCGCCGGAGTACTTGACCCGCACGAACGTGAAGTTGGACCTCCACTGCGCAGGCCACACCTCGTCCTCATCGTTGCGCGACGCCCCGCCGACCCCGGTCTCCTTCTTGGCTCTGAGGTCGTACCTGTAGATGTCGCAGCCGCTGGTCTCATCGTCCTTCTTGCAGCGGCTGTACAGGGCGACGGTCCGGCCCTTCCGGTCGGGCCCGAGACTCACGTCGAACGCCTGCTTGCGATTGGCGACCTTGGGGTACGTCGTCTTCCCCTTGATCCGCAACGCGAGGCGATAACGCCCCGTCTCCTCGTCGTACTCCGACCATGCCGTGGTGCCGCCGTACGCGCTCACCGTCACCGGATTCGATGAGGCGGCGAGCGGGGAATCCGCTCCCGCCACGCCGGCGGGCAGCACGCCCAGCGACGAGATGAGCGCACAAACAAGCAGACGATGCGGGGAAATCATCGCGCGACTATCCCACACGCGAGCCCGGCAAGGAGCCGGAACCGACCGGTCATCGCCGCGCGACTCGCAAGCGTCAGTTCGCGGATGCTGCCAGCTCGGCGATTATGCGCGAGAGCTGGGCGCCCTGCCAGGCCGTCGGAGACTGCCCCGGCGCCTCGATGACCAGTCGTGCCCCGGGGATCGCCGCGGCGTAGGCCTCCCCGACGGCAAGCGGATGGCCGGGGTCGGGCTCGTCACGGTCGGCCACCACGACCGTGGGCACGGCGATCGAGCCGAGGTCCTCGATTCGCTCGAAAGGCCGTGAGCGCGGCACGACGCGCAGCGCGTCCGCGACGGCCTGGGGATGCGCGTGGGCAGCCAGGCGCTGCCGGACCACCTTGAGCACGGTCTCGCGCCAGCGCTCGTCACCCGCCGGCTCGCCGTAGGCGCTGATGAAGCCCTCGACTCCTCCCTTTCTGAGACCGTCGCTGAGCGCGTCCCAGCGCTCCAGTGCGGCTGCGTCCGCGGACGCCGCCGGGTCGTAGGCGGGCGTGATCAACACGAGGCCCGAGACCCGCTGCGGAGCGGCCAGCGCGAGCCGCAGCGCGGTGTGCGCGCCCATCGAAGCGCCGGCCAGGACGGCGTGGGCGATGCCCGCTGAGTCGAGTACCGCCGCCAAGTCCGACGCCAGCAGGTCGTAGCCATAGGCGTCCGGGCTGGGCGCCGGCGCCGACTCCCCGTGGCCGCGAGCGTCGTAGGCGATCACCCTGAAGCCGCCGCGCTCAAGTGCACGTGAGCCCATCACGACATAGCGGTGAGTCGCCGTCAGGCCGTGCAGCAACACGACGGCGGGGCCCGCGCCGCGGTCCTCGATGTGGAGCGCCGTCGTTTCCACTGCACTTGCGAGTCCTATCAGCCGCGGAGCCCCCTGGCCGGCAGGCCCGCCGGATCAGATGAATCGAACGCTGCTCTACGCTTGCCCGATGACGGTCATCGACGTCACCGACGCGGACTTCCAGGCACAGGTCGTCGACCGCTCCAGCAGGCTGCCGGTCGTCGTTGACTTCTGGGCGGAGTGGTGCGCGCCATGCAGGGCGCTGACACCGGTGCTGGAGAAGGCGGCCGCTGCGCGGGAGGGCAAGGTCGTACTGGCCAAGCTCGACACCGACGCGAACCCGCGCACCTCGCAGAGCTTCGCGATCCAGAGCATCCCGGCGGTCAAGGCGTTTCGGGACGGCCGCGTCGTCGACGAGTTCGCGGGCGCGCAGCCGCCCGCGTCGGTGGAGAGCTTCTTCAACGCACTCGTCCCGACCGAGGCGGACGGCCTCGTCGAGGCCGGTGACGAGGCATCGCTGCGACGGGCGCTGGAGATCGAGCCCGGCCGCTCCGACGCGGCGCTGAAGCTCGCGGAGGTCCTGCGCGGGCGCGGCGAGGACGACGAGGCGCTCGAGCTGCTGTCGAACGTGGCCGGCAGCTTCCAGGCCGACGGCCTCGCATCGCGGATCCGGCTCGAGCAGGCCGGCGACATCGACATCAGCGAGGCCCTGCGTGCGATCGACGCGGGCGAAGACGAGAGCGCGGTTGATGCTCTGATCGGCGCGATCGGCGCCGACGACGAGCACCGTGAGGACCTGCGCCGCCTGGTGATCGGCGTTCTAGATCGGCTCGGCGTCGAGCACCCGGTCGCGCGCGAGGGACGGCGCAAGCTCGCAGGCGCCCTGTATTGACGTCCTCGCCCTAGCCGGCGGTCATCGCGCTCGCGATGTGCTCGACCACGAGCGCCGCCGACTCCTGCGGGCGCTCCCACCAGAACAGGTGGCCGGCTCCGTCGAGCAGTTCCAGTTGCGCCCCGGGGATCAGCCCGCCGATCTGCTCACCGTTGGAGCTGTCGAGGATCTGGTCCTTGGTGCCGTGCAGTACGAGTGTCGGGGTCGTGATCGCGCTCAGGCGCGCGCTGGTGTCATGGCCACTGACCGCGTTCAGCTGCATGAGCTGGACGGCCACCGGAACGGGGAGGCTCATCGCCATCAAGCGGAACTCCTCGAAGTTGCCGGCGTCGCTCGCAAAGGCTGCCGAGGTGTTCGCCTCCCACGCGGTTCGCAGGATCAGCTCGCGATCGCCGGACATCGCTGCCGTCATCAAGCGCGCGGCCACCGACGGGTCCGTCAGCCTCGAACCCGGGCCGCCTGCGTACGTGCATCCGAGTGTCAGGGAGCGCACGCGCCCGGGCTCGGCGAGCGCCAGCTCCTGGGCGACCATCCCGCCCATCGAGATCCCCATGATGTGCGCCGTCTCCAGCTCCAGCGTGTCCAGCAGCGCGGCTGCATCTTCGGCGAGATCGCCGATCGTGAAAGGCTCCCCGGCGGCGTCCGAGCGCCCGATCCCGCGGTGGTCGTAGATGATGAGCTGCAGCGAGGCGTCGAGCGCCTCGAGGAAGCGCTCCCCCCAGGCCAGATGCGTCCCGCTGAGGCCCTGGATCAGCAGCAGCGGATCTCCGCTGCCGCGCGCCTCGAAGTAGAGCTCGCGGCTCCCGGCCGTCACCTTGGGCATGATCGGACGATAGGGCCGCCGGAGGCGCTCGCCCCTCGGGCCGGCTAGGCGCGGCGGGTGGGCTCCGTGCGAAGCAGACCGAGCCCGGGCACGAATCTGCCGACGCGACTCGCGTAGCGCGCATAGCGCTCACCATGCGTGCGGAGCAGGTAGGGCTCCTCGACGACGCGTGTCTGAAGCTCCAGGGCGGTCAGAAGTGCCGCGATTCCGAGCAGGGCCACGATGTTCGGGACGAGCAGCGCGAGCCCCGCGCCGGTCATCGACATCGCGCTGAACACGGGGTTTCGCACGACGCTGAAGAGACCGCTCGTGACGAGGGCGGTGCGCTCGTCGGCGTCGACGCCGATGCGCCACGAGCGTCCCATCGCACCCTGCGAGGCGAGCGTGAGGATGATGCCCGCGGCGGCAAGGACGCCTCCGAGGCCATGCGCGAAGCGGCCGTCGACCGCGCCGGCCGGCTCGACGACGCCGGCGAGGTCGAGGACCGGAGCCGCAACGCCGAGCACCAGCGCGACGATGAAGAGGACACCGCCGAACCACTCCGCGGAACCCGGCCGCCCGCTGACACCGCGAAATCCGGTCGAGCCGGTGCGGCGGTACTGCAGGATGCTTCGGGCGACGAACGCGGACAGCAGGTAGATGAGGTACAGGCCGAGGGCCAACCAGGCCATGCGATCACCTCCCATCAGACGGGCAGCTCAAGCTGACTCGCCGTCGCGGGCGCCTCGTCCGGGTCTCCGAAAGCGGCGACCCGGACCCCGAGCAGCCTGACCGGCCGCGAGGGCCGGTACTCACGCAGCAGCGCGAGCGCGACCTCCCCCACCTCGAGTGTGTTGTTCGTGGCGCGCTCGATCGTGCGTGCGCGCGTGACCGTCGTCCAGTCGTCGAGCCGGACCTTGATCGCGATCGTTCGGCCGTGCCGCTCGTGCTTCTGCAGCCCGGCGCAGAGACGCTCGGTCAGCTCGACGAGGATCTGCTCGAGCCGCTCCGCGTCTGCGATGTCGTAGTCGAAAGTCGTCTCGCGGGACTCGCTGACGGCCTCGCGAACCGGTTCGACCTCGTCCGAGGCCTCAAAGCGGGCGCGGCGCCGCAGCCACGGGCCCTGACGCGCTCCGAACGAGCCGACGAGCAGTTCCTCGTCGGCCCGCGCGAGTCCGCCGAGCGTCGTGATGCCGAGCGCCGCGAGCCGCTCGTTCGTGCGCGGGCCGATGCCCGGCACGAGCGACGGGCTGCTCGCGGCGAAGCGCTCGCACGCCTGCTCCCGCGTCAGGACCACGAATCCGCCCGGCTTCTCGGCGTCGCTCGCGACCTTCGCGACCAGCCGATTGGGCCCGATCCCGACCGATGCGCCCATCCCCGTCTTCTCACGAACCTCGACGACGATCCGGCGCATCGCGGCCTTCGGTGAGACGAGGTCGCCCAGGTCGAGGTACGCCTCGTCCATCCCGAGCTGTTCGACACGCGCGACATGGTGGCGAAGAATTCCCATCACACGCCGCGACGTCGCCCGGTATGCGTCGAAGTCGGGTGTGATGACAACGGCATCGGGGCACAGCCTGCGTGCCTGGGAGGCGGGCATCGCCGAGCCGATCCCGTAGCGCCGCGCCTCATAGCTCGCGGTGGTGACGACCGCCCGCGGCCCGGATCCCGCGACGATCAGCGGCACCCCGCGGAGTTCCGGCCGGCGCAGCAGCTCGACGCTCGCGTAGAACGCGTCGAGGTCCAGGTGAGCGACCTTCCCGGGCACCGCTCGCACGGTACGCCGCGGCTCGGTCGGGCCCGCGGTCGTGCCGGGCGCGAGCTGAGCCGGGCTCGACGCCGCCATAATGAGAGGTCCATGCGGCTCGCCCTCGCGCAGATCGACGCCGTCGTCGGCGACCTCGACGGCAACGAGCGGCAGATCCGCGAGCGATTGGCGCAGGCGCGCGGCGCCGGCGCCCAGCTTGCGTTGTTCCCGGAGCTTGCGATCACCGGCTACCCGCCCGAGGACCTGCTGCTGAAGGAGCACTTCCTCGCGGACGCCCGCGACGCGCTCGACCGGATCGCCTCCGACGCCGACGGGATCGTCGCGGTCGTCGGCTTCCCGGAACGCGGCGACGACGTCTACAACTGCGCGGCAGTGCTCGCGGACGGCGGCGTGCGCGGCGTCTACCGCAAGAACCGCCTGCCCAACTACGGCGTCTTCGACGAGCACCGCTACTTCCAGCACGGCGAGCGCGGGGCGCTCATCGAGGTCGACGGCGTTCCGGTCGGCGCTGACGGTCTGCGAGGACATCTGGGTCCCGGGCCCGCCCGCCAGCGACGAGGCGCTCGCGGGAGCGCGGCTGATCGTGAACATCTCGGCGTCGCCGTACCACGCCGGCAAAGGGCTGGAGCGCGAGCGCATGATCGCCCAGCGCGCCAAGGACGCCGTCGCGCCGATCGCGTTCTGCGCGCTGGTCGGCGGGCAGGACGAGCTCGTCTTCGACGGCCACTCGTTCGTCGCCGATCACGCGGGCGAGCTGGTCGCCCGCGCACCCCAGTTCAGCGCGCAGCTGCTGGTCTGCGACGTCGACGTCGAAGCGCCCGCGTCTGTTCGCCTCAGCGACACGCGCCACCGCGAAGGAGCCGCGCAGGCGCGCGCGCGCGTCGACATGCTCGGCAGCTTCACGACGGCGGCCGCAGCCACTGCTCCCGCCAAGGTCGACGGCACCGTCGCCCCGCTGCTCGGAGCCGACGAGGAGGTCTGGCAGGCGCTGGTGCTCGGCACGCGCGACTACGCCGAGAAGAATGGCTTCGAGCGCGTCGTACTGGGGCTGTCGGGCGGCGTCGACTCGGCGCTCGTAGCCTGTGTCGCGGTCGACGCGCTCGGCCCCGAGCGGGTCGTGTGCGTGTCGATGCCCTCCCGCTTCACGTCTGAGGGGACCTACGGCGACGGGCAGGCGCTCGCCGAGAACCTCGGCATCGAGCTGCTGGAGCTGCCGATCGCCGGGCCGATGGCCGCCTACCAGGAGTTGCTGGACCCCGTATTCGCAGGCCGCGAGCAGGACGTGACCGAGGAGAACCTGCAGGCCAGGATTCGCGGCAACAACCTGATGGCGCTGTCCAACAAGTTCGGTTGGCTGGTCCTGACGACGGGCAACAAGTCGGAGATGTCGGTTGGCTACACCACGCTGTACGGCGACAGCGCGGGCGGCTTCGCCGTCATCAAGGACGTGCCGAAGAGCCTCGTCTACAGACTCGCGCGGCTGCGCAACGAGCGAGCGGACGCGCCGCTGCCGCAGACGATCATCACGCGCCCCCCCACCGCCGAGCTGCGTCCCGGCCAGCAGGATGCCGACTCGCTGCCGCCCTACGACGTCCTCGACCCGATCCTCGAGGCCTACGTCGAGCAGGACCTCGGGGCCGAGCAGATCGTCGCGCGAGGTTTCGACCCACCGACGGTCGAGCGCATCATCCGGCTCGTCGACCTGGCCGAGTACAAGCGCCGCCAGCAGCCGCCCGGGATCAAGATCACCAGCAAGTCGTTCGGCCGCGACCGGCGCATGCCGATCACCAGCCGCTACCGCGGCTGAGCACCGGCAGGGATCGGCCGCACCGCGATCGTCATCCGCACGAGCGCGCAGAGATGGCCCTCGTCGTCGCTGATCTCGATCTCCCAGATCCACGTTGTCCGGCCCTTGTGCCGCCGCCGCGCCACGGCGTGGATCGTGCCGTCGGAGATCGGCCGCAGGAAGCTCGTCTGGTTCGACATGCCCATCGCGATCTCGCCGCCCGGGAAGACGGCCGCGAACGTCGCCTCCGACGCGATCGCCTCAGCGATCGAGGCGAACACCCCGCCGTGAACGATTCCCATCGGCTGCCTGTGGTGGTCGGCCACGCGCACCTGCGCGCGCACCATCTCGTCGGTCGACTCCAGCACCTCGAGGCCGTACAGCGCGTCGAACGTGTGCTCAAAGGGAACGACCGGCTTGACGTCCGGCGGATCTGCGCTCATGGCTGCGGCACGATATCGGTGCGCTGCTCTAGGGTTCCGCGCCTGATGGCGCGTGTCGACGACCTTCCGGCGGACCAGCAGGCGGTCTTGCGGCTGCTGCTCGGGCAGGGTCGCGCCTACGGCGAGATCGCGTCCACACTGCGGATGGCTCCGGCCGCGGTTCGCGACCGGGCCCACGACGCGCTGATCGCGCTCGGCCCGGCGGACACGCCGCTGGGGCGCGAGCGTCGAGCCCAGGTCGCCGACTGGCTGCTCGGCCAGCAGTCCGTTGCCGAACGCGAGGCGACCGATCACCTGCTGCGGGGGTCCGCCAGCGCGCGCACGTGGGCGCGTTCGGTGTCGGCCGAGCTGGAACCGCTCGCCGACGGCCCCCTCCCCTCCCTGCCTACAAACGAACCCGGCGTCGTCGACGGCGTTGAGGACGAGACGCCGGAAGGGGCAGACGCGCCTGATCCTGATGCGGCGCCGAGATCCAGCCCGCTTATCGATGACGAGCCCGCGCCCGCGGACCAGCCCGCCCGCAGGATGAGGCGTCCGTCATCGCGCCGCGGCGGCATCGTGCTGCTCAGCGTGGCGGGCCTGGTCGCCGCCCTCGCGATCGGCTTCTTCACCGGGCGCGCGACCAAGGACGACGGCGGCGGCAAACAGGCGACCACGCAGGCGACGAACTCCAACCTCAAGGTTCTCGGCCAGACCAACCTGCGCCCACCCGCCGGCAGCAAGCAACAGCAAGGCGATCGGCATCGCCCAGTTCGTCGAGCAGCCGGCCAAGGACGGCGCCCCGAGCAAGGAACTGCTCAACGTGCTCGCTCAGGGTCTGCCGACTGCGCCGAAGGGGTCCGGCTACGGAGTCTGGCTGACGAAGACGAGCGGCGATCCCGTGTGGCTCGGCTACTTCCAGGCCGTCACCACAAGCGGCGAGGTGGCCGCCCAGAGCCCGCTGACTGTCGACCCCGAGGGCTACGAACGCGTGATCCTCACGCGTCAGACGGGGGCCGAGCCCAAGACGCCGGGGACGATCTACCTCGAGGGCGCAGTACAGCTGAACGCCACTGGCTGATCGGCGCTCCACGGCGGCTCCGGCGAGAGCGTTTCGAAGAGCGAAGCGAACGCGCCGACGCCGGCCGGCTGGTTCACGCGAGCAACTTGCCGGGGTTCATGATCCCGGCGGGGTCCAGTGACGCCTTCGCTGCGCGCAGCGCGTCAAGGCCCGCGAGGCTCGCCTCAGCCGCCAGGTAGCGGGCGTGATCGCGGCCGATGGCGTGATGGTGGGTGATCGTTCCGCCGGCGCCGACGATCGCCTCGCACGCCTCGGTCTTGGCTGCGAGCCACTGCCCGACCGGGTCGGCGGCGTCCTGCGGCGCGACGAAAGTGAAGTACAGCGACGCGCCGCTCGCGTAGAGGTGCGAGATGTGGCAGGTGACGAGCGGGGCGTGCCGGGCGAGCGCTGCATGGACAGCGCCGTAGAGGCGCTCGATGTTCGCCCACGTCGTCGCCGTCTCCAGCGTCTCGACCATCACAGCGCGGGCGAGCAGATCGTCGCGCAGGTACGGCGCATGGAAGCGCCCCTTTGCCCACGCGCGGCCGGGAGCGCTGCCGAGGCTCGCTGCGCCGTGACGGCGCAGCACGTCGACGGTCGCGCGTCGGCGGTCGGCGACCCGCTCGGCGCCGCCCTCCCACCCGACGATCGCCAGCGACCCTGCGCGGACCCGCCGTACCCCGAGGTAGCTGTCCATCGCGCGGGCCTTGAAGCCCGAAAGCCCCGCGAGCGCCAGCGACATCTGCGTCTCCCGCTGATCGGAAAGCCGCGCCACGTCGGGGGCGACCCCGCTCTGCTCCAGATCGCGGAACGCGTCGGCGCCGGCCTCGAACGACGGCAGCATCCAAGCCTCGTAACGCCCGTTCTCCGGGCGCGGCCGGACACGCAGCGTCACGCTGGTGAGCACGCCGAGCGCGCCTTCGCTGCCCACGACTAGGTGACGCAGATCGGGCCCGGCGGCGCTCGCGGGCGTTGCGAGCAACTCCATGTCCCCGGCGGGAGCCGCGAGCGTCACCGCGTCTACAAGCTCGTCGATGCGCCCGTAACCGGTCGACGCCTGCCCCGCTGAACGTGTGGCGACCCAGCCGCCGACGGTCGCATACTCGAAGCTCTGCGGAAAGTGGCCGAGTGTGTAGCCGCGCTCGCGCAGCGCGTGCTCGACCTCGGGGCCGCGCAGGCCGGGCTCGAACGTCGCCAACCGCGAGCGCTCGTCCAGCGCAGTCATCTGGGACATCAGCCCCAGATCGAGCGTGATCACGGCCTCGTGCCCGCCGCGGTCGGGTTCCACGCCGCCGACGACGCTGGTGCCACCGCCGAAGGGCACGACGGCGACGCCCGCAGCCGCGCAGGCGCCGAGCACGGCCCGCACCTCATCGTGACTGCGCGGCAGCACGACAGCGTCGGGAGCGGGGTCGATCTCGCCGGCCCGCAGCCTCAGCAGGTCGGGGTAGCCGCGCCCGGCGGCGCGCAGGACGCGCGTGGGAAGGTCCTCGCGCACCCCGTCGTCGCCGACGACCGCGCGCAGCGCCGCCCGAGCGGCGCTCGTGAGCCGTGTGTCGGGCAGCCTCACGGCGTCGAGCGAAACCGCCGCGCGATGCTCGCCGAGCGGTCCGCCGAGCTGCTGCTCGAGCCAGGCGATGCCGTGCTCGGGCGGCGTACCCGCGTGAGCGTCCTCGCCCCAGCCCCACCAGCGCATGTCGCGCGCAGTCACGAGCCGACCTCGGCCTCACCGTGAAGCAGCACGAGGTTGTCGAGCGCGGTGTCGATCTGACGTGCCGTGGCGCGGCGCATCATGAAGCCGCTGAAGCGCGCCAGGCCACGCATCCGGCGCCTGATCGTGAGGGTGACGACCGTGTCTCCGTCACCGGCCGGCTGGAGCAGCACCTCGCGGCTGGCCGCAACGAGGACACTCTCGAACGGCGTTCCCTCGACGGACTGCTCGCATACCCAGCGCTCGGGCTCCTGCGACTCGCTGATGACCCAGTCCGCGCGCACCGCTCGACCGCGATCGGTCTGCAGGACCTCGGTGAAGTGGACGTCCTCGACGGACTCGACGCGCTGGACCTTCGGCCACCAGCGCGCCAGGTGGCGCGGGTCGCCGACGGTCCGCCACACCGTGTCGGGCGGCGAGTCGAGCGTGCGTGTTCCGCGCGCCTGGGCCATAGTGGCGAACGCTACTCGGCCTCGTCGCGGAGCAGCGCGCGAGCTGCATGCGGCGCCAGCGCGGCGGCGCCTCCTAGGAACGCCAGCTCGATCAGGAACAGACAACCCACAACCGCACCGCCGGCCTGCTCGGTCAGCCGGCAAAGCGCATTGGCGGTCCCGCCCGTGGCCAGCAGGTCGTCATGCACAAGCACGCGCTGACCGGGGCCGACGCCGTCGGCGTGCAACTCGAGCGCGTCGCTTCCGTACTCCAGCGCGTATTCGGCGCGGACGGTGCGGTGTGGCAGCTTGCCAGGCTTTCGGGCGAGAACGAAGCCGCAGCGCAGCTCGCGTGCGATCGCGGGGCCGAGCAGGAACCCGCGAGCCTCCGCGCCGATAACCACATCAGGTGCCCACGGGCGAGCGAGCTCGGCCAGCGCCGCGACGGCCTCGTCGAGCGCCGCGGGATCACCCAGCAGCGGCGTGATGTCACGGAATACCACGCCGGGCTGCGGGAAATCCGGGATGTCCCGCACCAGCGCTCGCAGGCGGGCCTCCAGGCCGGCCCGTCCGTCGCTCACGACAGCAGCTTGCGCAGGTCGCGCACGAGCAGCAGATGCTTGAGGTGCGTCGTCACCGTGGCGAGGTTCTCGAGCGCGTCGACGGCCTCCCGGCGGCGCTCGGGATTGCGCGAGCGCAGCGACGGCGCGAGGATCTGCTGGAGCAGCGCGGATTCACGGTCAGCGGATGTGCGGAAGACACGCAGGTTGCGCCCGCCCACGCCATAGCGCGCGAGTTCCACGCAGGCACGGACGATCTCCCGCTCGGTGTCGTCGAACCACACCGACTCACCACGTTTCTGGCCACCGATGACGCCGTAGTCCTGAAGCCCCTGAACGAGCGAGCGCTCTGCACGGGTCTCCTCCAGCACGTCCTCGAGCGAGTAGACCGCGCCGCTGGACGGCGCGCTGATCGCCGGGGCTCGCCGCGCTCGCCCACCGCCCTCGGGCGGAGCCTGCTCGGGCGCCATCTCACTGTCCGCACGCCCGGACGCCAGCTCCTGGCGAATGACGCGCAGCGGCAGGAACTCGTCACGCTGCAGTCGCAGGATCGTGCGCAGGCGGACAACGTCGCTCTGGCTGTAGAGCCGGTAGCCGCCGGGAGTACGCTTGGGCTCGAGCAGCTTCTGATCCTCGAGGTAGCGGATCTTCGAGATCGAGATGTCGGGGAACTCGTTGACGAGCGATTTGCAGACCGCGCCGATCGTCATCGGCTTCGCGCGCAGGCCGGCGTCGGTCGCAGCGGTTCCTGGAAGGGTCTGCTGGTCGGGCATCAGCGCGACAGGAACGTCAGCTTGTACTTGCCGACCTGGACCTCGTCGCCGTCATCCAGCAGCTGAGAGTCGATCCGCCGCCGGTTGACATAGGTGCCGTTGAGCGAGCCGAGATCGTCGAGGTACCAGGCGTCGCCGCGATGGACGATGATCGCGTGGTCGCGCGACACGGTCACGTCGTCAAGGAAGATCGCGCTGTCCGGCCGCCGGCCGATCGTCATGCGCTCGTTCTCGAGCGCGAAGCTCTCGCCCTCGCGCCCGCCTCCGGCCCGCACGACCAGCGCGGCGCCCTGCGTCTCGACCAGCTCCTCCAGTTCGACCGGCACGAGATCGCCGGTGGCCTCGTCGATGCGGTAGGTCGCCGTCGAAGACTCGGCCTGCGGGTCCTGCAGGTCACCGAGGTAGGCACCGCACTTCTGGCAGTAGTTGGAGCCGTCGGCGTTGAGAAACCCGCACTCCGGGCAGTGCAGAGCCATGGCCGTTCCGGCTCCTAGAGCTTCCGGTCCGCGGTCGTTTGGCTGCGCGCGGCGGGCAGCGCCATCAGCTCGCCTCGTCGGCCTCTGGCTGCGCCTTGCCGGCCAGGATGTCGGTGAGCCGCTGCACGTCGGCGCCGGAGATGATCTCCTCGCCGCCCTCGTGGCGCTTGCGCAGGCGGTTGACCAGCTCGGCGCGGAGGATGTCGATCTTCCCGTGGAGGATCCTCCGGCGGTAGGAGATCTCGGTCTCCTCGCCCGTCAGCTCGTCGATCAGCGTCTTGAGCTCCTCGTCGCCGAGGGATCCGAGGTCGGGAAAGGTCTCTTCCATGCTTGAACTCCTCGTCGACAGGGGTTGGGCGAGCATATCGCTAAGTGAGCGTCAGGGTGAGGTTGAGGCTCGGGCGGCCGCGATCTGCGCCAGGGCCGCGCGACCGTACTCGAACGTCGCGACGAGCAGCAGGACGACACCCGCAGCGAGCAGGACGGTGCCGACCGCGCGCAGGCCGCAGATCCCGAAGAAGAGAGCAGCCATCGCAGGCCAGACGCCCCATCGCCCCCACCAGTTGATCTGAAGCTGAACGCCGTGCCGGAGCGCGACCGGCGCGAGTACCAGCATCAACGCCTCGCGCGCGATCAGCACCGCGAGCAGCCAGCGCGGGAGCAGATCGAAGTTCCAGCAGATGATCACGCCGGAGATCACGAGCAGGCGGTCGACGACCGGATCGAGCAGCGCGCCCATGCGGCTGTACTGGCCGGTCACCCGTGCCGCGATCCCGTCCGCGTAGTCACCCCAGGCGATCACCGCGAAGACGCTCGCGGGGCCGACCCCGACGCCGTCCGTGTTCCACGCGCTCACCAGCAGGACCGGGATCAGCGCGAGGCGCAGGTAGCCGATCAGGTTGGGAATCGTCCACGGCCGCAGCGGCGCACCCGGCTGCGTCTCAGGGGGCGGCGGCCCGGACCGGTCCAGGCCGGAGAGGCGCCGGAACGTGAGCCGCTGCCGCGGGCTCACGGCAGATCGCGCAGCAGCGCCTCGACCGCGTCGACCGCGCCGTCCCCGAGGGGCACGCCCGCGAGGTCCGCGCGCCCGCGCCGCGCCTGCGCCTCTGCCGTGCCGGACTCCAGCGATCGCCTGCCGACCGTCAGGCGCAACGGGCAGCCGAGCAACTCGGCTTCCGCGAACTTCTCGCCCGGTCCGGCGTCGCGGTCATCGAACAGCACGTCGACGCCCGCGTCGAGCAGGGCGCCGTAGAGCTCCTCACCCGCCTCGCGCTCCGGCGTGCCGGCCTTCCCGACGGAGACGAGATGAACCTGCCATGGCGCGAGTGCCCGAGGCCACGAGATCCCGCGCTCGTCAGCGTGCTGCTCGATCGCCGCGGCCGCGATGCGCGCCGGGCCGATCCCGTAGGAGCCCATCCACACCAACTGCTCGTTCCCGTCCTCGTCGAGGAAGGTCGCGCCGAGCGGCTCGGAGTAGCGCGTACCGAGCTTGAAGATGTTGCCGACCTCGATCGCCGGCTCGATGCGGATCGCCTTGCCGTCGACGGTGTCACCCTCCTCGACGCTGCGGGCGTCGACGACCTCGAACTGGAAATCGCGCCCGACGTCCACGCCGCGCAGGTGACGGTCGGGACGATTGGCGCCCGCGACCCAGCCCCCGCCGCCCTGCTCGGCGACCGCCCTGTCCAGCAGCACCGGCACCGCCGTGCCTACGGGACCGATGAAGCCGGGCGGTCCGATATCACGCTCGATCTCCTCTGGCCGGGCCGGCCGGAAGGCAGCGCCGAGCGCGTTCGTGAGCTTGACGTCGTTTACGCGGTGATCTCCGCGCAGGACGAGCAGGCGAAGCTGCTCGCCGACCACGATCGGGTACGCCTTCAGCAGCGCCGCGGCGGGCACCGCGAGCTGGCCGGAGACGGCGTCGATCGTGGTCGCGCCCGGAGTCTCGACCTCCTCCGGCGCCGGTAGACCGGGTGGCAGCTCGACGGGCGTCGGGTCCGCGCTCGCGACCTCCACGTTCGCCGCGTAGCCCGGCGCGAGCGCGACCTCGTTCTCTCCGGCCGGACACGGCGCCATGTACTCGTGCGCACCGGTCCCTCCCATCATGCCCACGTCAGAGTCGACGAGATACCACTCGAGACCGGTGCGATCGAAGATCCGCGCGTAGGCCACCATGTGCTTGTCGTAGCTGGCCGCCAGACCGTCCGCGTCACGGTCGAACGAGTAGGAGTCCTTCATGATGAATTCACGCGTGCGCAGAACTCCGGCGCGCGGGCGCGGCTCGTCGCGGCCCTTCGTCTGGAAGTGGTAGAGGATGTACGGCAGGTCGCGATATGAGCGAACGGCAGCAGCGACGTGGAACGTCACCGACTCCTCGTGCGTGATCGCCAGGACGAGTTCGGCGTTGCGCCGGTCGCTGAGCTTGAAGACCTCGTCGATCTCGTCGCGTCCCGTGCGCTTCCACAGCTCGCGCGGGTGGATCACGGGCATCAGCATCTCCTGACCGCCGATCGCGTCCATCTCCTCGCGGATGATCTGAACGACGCGCTGGTGCACGCGCCAGCCGGCGGGGAGCCAAGTCCACAGGCCCGCGCCGAGCTGTCGCACGAGCCCTGCGCGGACGCCCCAGATGTGCGAGAGAGCTTCGGCGTCCGCCGGAGCTTCGCGCTCGGTCGGCAGAAACAGGTCGCTCATCCGCATGGCGCCGGAGCCTAGATGGTCGCCGCGATAGGTTTGACCCCGCACGACCCGGCACTGACCACAGCGAGTCTCCCGACCACAAGGAGTTCCCATGGCCTTCGAGGTTCCCCCGCTTCCATACGCCTACGACGCGCTCGAGCCGCACATCGACGATGCGACGATGCATCTGCACCACGACAAGCACCACCAGGCCTACGTGGACAAGCTCAACGGCGCGGTCGGCGGCACGGACTGGGCCGACAAGAGCATCGAGGAGATCGTCACGAACCTCGGCTCGCTGCCCGCCGAGGTTCAGGGGCCGGTGCGCAACAACGGCGGCGGTCACCTCAATCACACGATGTTCTGGGAGTCGATGAGCCCCACGGGCGGCGGCGCGCCGGACGGCGACCTCGGCGCGGCGATCGACTCGGCGTTCGGCTCGTTCGACTCGTTCAAGGAGCAGTTCGAGGCCGCCGGTGTCGGGCGCTTCGGCTCGGGCTGGGCGTGGCTGGTGCTCGACGGCGGCGCGCTGAAGGTCACGAGCACCGCAAACCAGGACAACCCGCTGACCGACGGTCAGACGCCGCTGCTGGGCAACGACGTCTGGGAGCATGCCTACTACCTGAAGTACCAGAACCGGCGTCCTGAATACCTCAAGGCATGGTGGAACGTCGTCGACTGGCCGAAGGTCGCGGAGCGCCACTCGGCCGCAGCCTGATCGGCGCCTACGGCCGGCGCCCTCGCTACCCTGATCAGTGCCGTGCGGGGCGCCGGTTCGCGTCGCCCTGCGCGCCTGCCGGGCGCCCTGTTCGCGACCGCTGGGCGCGCACCGAAACCTCGCCCGCCGGAGCGGGTTCTGTTCCCAGATGCATCTGCGTTCCCGCCACCTACTCGTAGCCGCCTGCGCGGCTTTCGCAACCGCGATCAGCGCGCCGGCGAGCGCCTCCAACTCGATGGAGATCGGCATCAGCGACGAGGGCGTCACGCAGCGGACACCCGGCTACAGCGCGAGCGTCATCCCCGAGTGGAAGCAGGTCGGGGTCGACGTAGCGCGCGTGATGGTGATCTGGAGCTATGTGGCGCCGGGCACCGACTCGAAGACGCAGCCCGCCGGCTTCGATCCCGCCAACCCCGACGATCCGCAGTACCGATGGGGACCGATTGACGAGACGATCGACCAGTTGCGCGCCGCGGGCATCGAGCCGGTCGTCGCGGTGACCGGCCCGGGCCCGCTCTGGGGCAGCCGCGCGCCTTCGGCCGGCAACCAGCGCTACAAGCCGGACCCGCGCAAGTTCGCCGACTTCGCGACCGCGGTCGCCCGCCGCTACGGCGCCGGCGTCAGCCGCTGGTTGATCTGGAACGAGCCGAACGTCAACAGCTGGCTTCAGCCCCAGCAGGACTGCGTCAAGCGTCGCTGCACCCCGGCGGCACCTGCGATCTACCGGTCGATCGTCCGCGCCGCCTATCCGGCGATCAAGACCGCAGACCCCGGCTCCACAGTGATCGCCGGCACGCTCGCGCCGCGTGGCCAGACCCCGAGGGGCCGCAACTCGAACGTCCGCTCGCTCGCTTTCCTGCGCAACTTCGCATGTGTCGACCGCAAGCTGCGACCCGAACGCAAGAGCCGGTACTGCAAGAAGGGCTTCAGGCCCGCGACCGCCGACGGTTTCGCCTACCACCCGCACGGAACGGTCTTCTCGCCCACCAAGAGCTTCCCCAACAGGGACGAGGCGAGCCTCGCCGACCTCCGCTCCCGGCTCCTGAAGACGCTTGACGGCATCCAGAGGCGCGGCCGTTTTCTGAACGCGGGAAGCCGGACGAAGAAGTTCGGCGTCTACTTCACCGAGTACGGCTATCAGACCAACCCGCCCGACCCGTTCGGCGGCGTCAGCAGGTCCCAGCAGCGCGACTGGGTCCAGCAGGGCACGTATCTCGCCTGGCGCCAGCCGCGCGTCAAGATGCTGATCCAGTATCTCTGGCGCGACGATCCGCTCGGCAAGAGCTACTCGGGCTGGCAGTCCGGCCTGTACTCGTTCGACGGGCGCCGCAAGCCGCTGCGCGCCGCGTTCCCCAACCCCCTGTGGATCGACCTTCCCAAGCGCAGGAAGACCGCGACCGTTTGGGGACAGGTGCGCCCGGGCGACCGCGCCGAGGTGACGGTCCAGAAGCGCACCAGGACGCGCTGGAACACGCTGCGCAAGGTCAAGACGAACAGCCGCGGCTACTTCGCGTTCAAGACGGTCGTGAGGACGAAGACCTCGTTCCGCTACCGCTACAAGCTCGCCGATGCGACCGGTAAGCAGCGAACGCACAGCTCGTTGACGATGACCGTCAAGCCGACGAAGGCGAAGTCAAGGCGCAGCAGGTAGTCCGATTCGCGACTCGGCGGTCTGACACACTGCTCGGCGATGAGGCTGCTGCCGCGTGAGGAGGACCGGCTGCTGCTGTTCCTTGCGGCCGAGCTGGCCCGCAGGCGCCGCGAACGCGGCCTGAGGCTCTCGCAGGCCGAGGCGAGCGCCCTGATCGCCGACGCCGTCTGCGAGGCGGCGCGCGACGGACTCGACCACGCCGATGTCGTCGCCCGCGGCTACGCGGCCCTGAGCCCTGCGGACGTCCTCGACGGAGTGGCGGAACTGCTCCCCCGTGTAGAGGTCGAGGCGCTCTTCACCGACGGCTCGCGGCTTGTCGTGCTTCACGATCCGGTGACGGCAGGCGGACCGCCCGCCGACTCGCCCGTCGAACCTGCATGGATCGACGAGGGCCCCGAGTTGCAGGTCGTCAACGAGGGACTCGTGCCGGTCGGCGTCAGCTCGCACATGCACTTCTTCGAGGTCAACCGGGCGCTGCACTTCGACCGCGCTGCGGCCTGGGGCCTGCGCCTCGCGCTGCCCGCCGGTGGGAAGGTCCTGTTCGAGCCCGGCGAGCCGCGAACCGTGCGGCTGCTGCCCTTCGGGGGCCGGCGCGTCGTGCGCGGTCATGGCGGGCTCTGCGACGGCCCGCTCGATGCGCCCGGGGCGCGCGAGTCGGCGCTGGCGCTGGCGCGCGAGCGGGGCTACCGCGGTGCCTGAGGCGACTCCGGCCCGCGCCGTCAGGCTCGGCGACAGCGATCTGCACGTCGTTCCGGATGTCGACGAAGCCGGCGGCCCTGACGCGATCCGGCCGGGGTTCGGCGGCACGCTGCGTGACGGCTTGGGCGTGCTGGCCGGCCGCGGCGGCGTGGAACTCGCTATCACCGGCGCGCTGCTGCTCGACCCGGTCCTCGGTATACGGCTCACGAGCATCGGGATCGCCGGCGGCCGGGTCGTCGCGATCGGACGCGCGGGCAACCCCGACACGATGGACGGGATCGAGGTCGTGCTCGACCCCTCGACGGCGATCCTCGACGCGACGGGGATGATCGTCACGCCGGGCGCGGTCGATCCGCATGTGCACTGGCTTTCACCGCAGGTCGCGACGACCGCGCTGGCCGGCGGCATCACGACGCTCCTGATCCAGGACTTCGGCCCCGTCTGGAACCTCGGCTGCAACCCGGCCGAGGGAATCGCTGCGACCTGGGCCGCACTGGAGTCCGTCCCGGTCAACGCCGGGCTCTTCGTGCGCGGCTCATCTGTCGATCCCGGGCCTGTCGAGGCCGGGCTGCGCGCCGGGGGCGCCTGGCTGAAGATCCACGAGGATGTCGGCGCCGGGGCGCCGCAGATCGACTGCGCGTTGAGCCTCTGCGAGCGTCACGACACGCAGCTCGCGATCCACACCGACGGCCTCAACGAGACGCTCTCCGTCGCCGACACGCGGGCCGCGTTCGCAGGGCGCAGCGTCCACGCGTTTCACATCGAGGGCGCGGGCGGCGGCCACGCGCCGGACCTGCTCGCGCTCGCCGGCGAGCCGAACGTACTCGCATCGTCGACTTCCCCAACGGTGCCCTATGGCATCAACGCGGTCGCCGAGCACGCCGAGATGGTCGCGGCGGTGCACGTTCTCGATCCGGCGCACCGCGGCGCCGACCGGCGCGCGATCGCACTGCGCGTGCGCGCTGCGACGATGGCCGCCGAGGGTGTCCTTCACGACCTCGGCGTGATTCCGATGATGAGCTCCGACTCGCAGGGCATGGGCCGCATCGGTGAGGTCGTGCGGCGTACGTTCCAGAACGCCGACCACATGAAGCGCGTGCGCGGCGGCGAGCCGGGCGGTGCGGACAACGAGCGCGTCCTGCGTCACCTGGCGAAGCTGACGGTGAACCCAGCGATCACGCACGGGATCGGCGACCACGTCGGCTCGCTCCAGCCTGGACGGATCGCCGACGCGGTGCTCTGGCAGCCGCACCAGTTCGCCGTGCGCCCGGAGGTGGTCACGAAGGCGGGGATCGCCGTGTGGGGCTCCTCGGGTGACGGCAACGCGACGACCGCGCTCAGCGAGCCGACGCGCGTTGCCGCCCAGATCGGGGCGCTGGGCGACGCTCCGGCGCGGCTCTCGCTGGCCTTCATCAGCGGCCCGGGGATGGATGCCGACCTGCCTACGCGCCGTCAGCGCGCGCGCGTCGGCGGATGCCGCGACCTCACGGCGTCCGACATGGTGCGCAACGGCCGGCGCGGCGTTGTCGCGGTCGACCCGAGGACGCACGAGGTCACGCTCGACGGCGCGGCGGTCACGGCGCCGCCGTTGTCGGACGCGACGCTGTCGAGGCGCTACCTGCTGGGCTGACGCCCCACGAGCACGCCGCGCAGCCGTGAGCGGCCGGGTCTACCCTCCCGGGGAGTCGATACTAGGATGCCCCGGTGCCTCTGCCGTCGTGGATGATCGCGCAGGAGCCTCACCCTCTTCCACCGCTGCCCGGCGCCCGCCTGCACGTTCTCGGCATCGGTGGCCGCGGTATGGCTCCTCTCGCCGTCGCCGCCGCGAGCCTCGGGGCCGATGTCACCGGATGCGACTCGGCTGACGGTTTCGCCGAGTCCAGGTCACTGCTGAACGACGCGGGCATCGCCATCGAGCGCGGTCAGTCCCCGTCGCACGTCGACGCCGGGCGGCACCTGGTGCCGACGTCATCAGCGCGCGCCGACCTGCCCGAGGTCACGGCGGCGCGCGCAGCCGGCCTGCTGCATCGCCGCATGGACCTGACCGCAGCCATCGCGGCGGCACGGCCGGGGCTGGGCGTGACCGGCAGCCACGGCAAGGGCACGGTCTCCGCGCTGGCGACGTCAGCAGCGCTCGAGGCCGGCCTCGACCCGATGGCGATCCTCGGTGTCCACACGCCGCAGCTCGGAGGCTCCTTTCGAGCTGGCTCGGGTCCTTCGTTCCTCGAAGTCGACGACTCGGACCTCGCGGCGCACTTCGTCGCATGCGACGTGGCCGTCGTGACCAATCTTGACGATGACCACCCGCACCTCGACGTGAGCGTCAGCGAGGCCGCTCAGCCGATCGCCGGCTTCGTCGCCAATGCGCGCAGGCGGGTGATTCTCGGGCCGTCCCCGCGGCGCGATGCGCTTGCGCGTCACGCGCGGGCACCGGTATGGCGGATCGGCGTCGATGTCTGCGCCCGCGTCACGGGTCAGCGCGACGCGGGCTCGGTGGTCCGCATCGTTGGCCCGGACGGCGAGCGCGTGGAGGCGCTGATCCGTCTCGTGGGCCCGGCGACTGCGACCAACGCGGCACTCGCCTACGCCTCAGCGCGCGCGCTCGGCGCCGCCCCCGAGGCCGCAGCCACCGGTCTCGCCGCGATCGACCGGCTCTACCGCCGCCTGGAGCCGCTCGGGTGCCACGGCGGCGTCTGGGTCTACGACGACTTCGGCGGCAAACACCCGACCGCCGTCCGCGGCGGCATCCTCGCCTTGCGGCGACGCCACAGCGGGGCGCGCATCATCGCGATATTCGAGCCGGTCTTCGCGGCGATGATCAGGCGTTGGGGCTGGCGCCACGCGCGCGCTCTCAAGCTGGCCGACGTCGCGATCGTGCTCCCGACCGTCGAGCACATCGACTACCCGTCGACGGCGGACCCGGGGCTCGCCGAGTGGTTCCGTGAGCCCGGCGAGCCGATTCTCGGATGCGGATCGGCTGCCGAGGCGGCACGCGTCGCGGCCGAGCTCGCGCGCCCCGGCGACGTCATCGTCGGCTTCATGCAGCTCGCGACGCACGGGAGGGAGCTCGGCACCGCGGTCATCGACGCTATCGGCGGCCCCGCCTGATCTCGGCGGCACGGCGCAACGGGTCCGTCATCCGCCAGGACCGGCTGCGGTGGAGGCGCTCGAGCTGAGCACGCGCCTGATCGCGCTCACGCTCAGCCCGCTCGCACGCAGCGCGCAGTTCCTCGTGCTCGGACCGAAGCTGATCCAGCAGCACGCGCGCCTCACGGTCGCGCGCGGCGTTGTCCCAGCCCTCGATCGTGCGCGCAGCACGCCGCTCGTAGCGCCGACGCAGGCTCGCCGCCTCGCTCAGCAGGCGGCCCGGATCTGCGGTCACGCGCGGCGGCGGCGCGCAGCGCAGCAGCTGGAGCAGACGCGCAGCGTGAGTGCCCGGAGCGTGGTGCCGGAGCGCAAGCTCGCGCCCGGCGCGTCCGAGATCCGGCCGGTAGGCGTCGATCAGCGATCCGAGATCCTCCGGGGCGACCCCGGTTCCGGGGCCGAACAGAAAGCCGGACGCCTCGTACTCGGCGTAGCTCTCAGGCGTGAGCCAGCCGCCGCCCCCGATCTCGTCGAGTATCAGGCAGGCCCGCCCGGCCGCCATCCCTTCGAGGATGACGCGCCCGATCCCGATCACGATGTCGGCCGCGAGAACCTGGCCCAGCACCTCGTCGTCCTGATCGTCGCCGCCGAACACCGAAACGGCGATTCCCCGGCCGCGCAGCGCGTCGAGCAGCGGCTCGCGCCGCGTCGTGAGGCGGTGCGCGACCACGACGGCCTGCCTGGGAACCTCGGGCAGCACGTTCGACGCCGGAGCTGCCGGCACGCGCAGCTCCGCGGGCTGCGTCAGGCGCACGATCGGAACCCCGCGCTCCGCGATCAGAGACTGCTCGAGTCGCTGCAGCGAGAGATCGGACAGGGCGACCGCGGCACACGGATCGGCGTCAGCGGAGGGCGCGTCCTGCGCGTACCAGGGCCCGTGGCTGAGCGCCAGCAGCGGAACGCCCGGGAAGGCGACGCGGGCCTCGATTCCAGAGAAGTCCAGAAATGCGATCACGCCGTCCACGGGCCCGGGGACCTCGTCGAACCTCGGGTGCGTGAAGCCGCCGGCCTCCCAGATCGCCTCCGGCCTGCCGAACGCCGGAGCGACGACGTGGACCTCGTGGTCCAGCGCCACCATCTCGCAGAGGACCGCGTCCAGGTACGAGTGCAGTCCGCCGCGAGCATGCAATCCCGCGGTTGCGATGACGACCCGCATGCGACGAGGATGCTAGCCAGAGGACGTGCGGCAGAGCGGGAGGGACGTCCGTGTCACCGTCGAAATTCGCGCCATGCGCGAAAACTGGAGCACGGGCCGTCTCGAAGCCTTCAGCGATGGCGTCTTCGCGATAGCGATCACTCTTCTGGTGCTCGAGATAAGCGTTCCCGAGAGCGCGTTCGACGACCTCTGGAACGGGATAGCCGACCAATGGCCCTCGTATCTCGCCTACGTGACGAGCTTCGTCACGATCGGCGGCCTCTGGCTCGTCCACCATGGGATCTTCCGGCGCCTGGCGAGCGCCGACGCCGTCGTCATGCGCCTGAACATCCTGCTCCTGATGTTCGTGTCGTTCCTCCCCTTTCCCACGAAGCTGATGGCGGAGGCGATCGACGCGGCGACCTCTGAGCGCGCCGCAGTCATCTTCTACGGCCTCGTGCTGCTGGCGATCTCGGTCGTGACCAGCCTGCTCTGGCGCTACGTCGCCGCCCGCCGCGAGCTGCTCGAGCCGGGTGTGAGCGACGCCGAGGTCACAGCCATCACCCGCCTGACGACGCCGAACATCGGCTTCTACGTCGGCGTCGTGTTGTTGGCGCTGCTCGCGCCTCAGGTCGCAGCGCTCGGCTACCTCGTGATCGCCGTTGTCGGGGTGTTCCGGCAGCGCGGTGACAGCCAGGCCCGACCGCTCCCCATGCGCTGATCTGTTCACAGCCCCTTCCGGTGGGTTCCCGCCGCTCACGCCCCGCCAGAAGCCAGCCGGGCGATCAGCAGGTAGCTGGGCAGCGCGCCCTTGCCTTTGACTTCGATCGAGCCGCGCCGGCTGCAGTTCGAAACCGTCTCGCAGGCGCTGGTACGCCGCTCTCGGTCACCTGGATGGTGCCCGGCTCGGCGTGGGACTCCATCCGGCTCGCGGTGTTGACCGTGTCGCCCCACAGGTCGTAGCTGAACTTGGCGCGGCCGATCACCCCCGCGACCACGGGGCCGCTGTCGATGCCGATCCGCACCTGGAGTGGCGTCCCGGTCTCGGCCGAGCAGACGCGCCAGCTCCGGCCCCATCGCGAGTGCCATGTCCGCGATCGCCTCGGCGTGATCCTCCCGCGAGAGCGGAATCCCGCCGGCGACCATGTACGCGTCCCCGATCGTCTTGATCTTCTCCACGCCGTGCTTGGCGGCCAGCGCGTCCCAACTCGCGAAGACGCGGTCCAGAAGCGAGACAAGCTCCGACGCCGCGACCCGCCCCGCGAGCGGAGTGAAGCCGACGAGGTCCGCGAACAGGACCGTGACGGCCGGGTGGTCGTCGGCGAGGATCCCCTCCTGCTCCTTGAGACGTGCCGCCACCGGTTCCGGCAGCACGTTCAGCAGCAGACGCTCGGACTTGGCCCGCTCCAGCCCAAGCGCCTCATGCTGGTCTGCGAGCTCACTGAGTGCGCGCTCGCGTGCGCGTACGAAGTACTGCAGCACCACGAACACCGTCGTCGCGACGCCCAGGATGTTGAACGCGAAGAACGCGACGATGACGCCCTGCGGGATGTCGGGCGCGCCGTCGGCGAGCGTCGGGTCGATCGCGGCGGAGATCGCCAGCAGCCCGGCGAACGCCGCGAAGCCATGGGATCGCCTGACGCGCACCGACGAACAGCAGCGCCCCCATCGGTGACGTGACCGCCCACAGGCACACCGCCGATGAGTTCTCGAAGCCGCCGAGGCTCCATTGCAGAGCGAACGGCAGCACCAGGCTCATGCCCAGCTGGCTCGTACGGAACAGGATGTAGCGCTGTGTCCGCGCGAACGTGTAGATGCTCGCCGCCGACGCCACCTGGTAGCTGAAGCGGAATCGCGGCGGACAGCCAGAGCCCGAGCACGGCATAGATGGCCACCCAGAGGAACGAAAGGCTGGCGATCAGCGTCGACGAGAGGACCAGCGCCGCCTTGCGCGCCTGAACCTCCGCGGAGTCGGACGGGAGCGCGCCGATCTCCACGAGCCGCCGCAGCCAGCCGGGCGGTCTGCTCGAGCAATCGGCGAACCCCAGGCTGCGTCACACCGCGAGCATAAGTCTCACGGCCAGGGTAGGCTCGGGCCGGCCCATCGAAAGGAGCGCTTCCATGCAGCACGTACGTGTCGTCAGGTTCACCGAGGTGACAGCCGAGAAGGTCGATGCGCTCCTCGCCCGGGTCGGGAGTTCAGGACGGGCCGCCCGCCGGCGTGCCGGCCACTGGCCTTCAGGTGCTGTTCGACGCCGACAAGGGAACGGCCGTGATCCTGCAGCACTTCGACACCGCCGACGACATGCGCGCCGGCGACGAGGTCTTCGCCGCGATGGATCCCGCTCACACTCCCGGCACCCGGGCTTCGGTCGACATGTGCGACACGAGGCTCCAACGGCACTTCTAGGGGCCGAGATGCCGCCCCTGATTCAGGCCTTCGCGGGCACGCCGCATGGCGATCGGCGTGCTGTCGTGGCTGGCGCCCTCGCTCGCCGCCCGCATCTTCGGGCTGGAGCCGGAGGGCAGGCAGCCGATCGTCACGCAGCTGTTCGGTGCTCGCGAGTTCGCACTCGGGCTCGCGACGGCGACCAGCTCGGGCGCGGCGCGCAGGCGCGTCCTCGGAATCGGCGTGATGATCGACGTCGTCGACACCGTCGCCTCGATCCGCCAGGTCCGCGCGGGCAACTTCTCGACGCAGGCGAAGATCCTGACCGCCGGAGGAGCCGCGTTCTTCGCGGCGCTGGGAGCGGTTGCGCTGGCAAGCGAAGACGATCCCGCCCGCGGATGGTGTCGCGCTCAGCCCTGCCGCCGCGCAGTAGCGCAGCGGCACCTGACCAAGCGCAGCATGAGCGGCGACGATCCGCTCGAGGACTTCGACGCCCGACCGATCACACTGGACGGCGTCACCAAGGTCGTTCGCGTCGCCGGAGCCGGACCGGCGGTGATCGTCATGCCCGAGATGCCGGGCATCAGCCCGCAGGTCGCTCGCTTCAGCCGGTGGGTCAGAGACGCGGGGTTCACGGTCTACATGCCGTCGCTGTTCGGGCGCGACGGCGCCGTTCCCGGCGCCGATGAGGGCACCGCCGTCTTCCAGCGCGCATGCGTCAGCGCGGAGTTCAGCGCGTTCGCCTCCAACAGGTCGAGCCCGGTGACCGTCTGGCTGCGGTCGCTGGCCGGGCTCGCCCATCAGGAGTGCGGAGGTCCGGGCGTCGGGGCGATCGGCATGTGCTTCACCGGCAACTTCGCGCTCACGATGATGCTCGAGCCGGCGATGCTGGCGCCGGTCCTGAGCCAGCCGTCGCTCCCGCTCGACGATCCGGGCGGGCTGGAGATCGCCTCCGACGAGCTGGCCGCGGTGAGGCGACGGCTCGACGAGGATGACCTGACCGTCATGGCGTATCGCTTCGAAGGCGACCGGTTCTGCAGGGGACGAGGAGGGCCAGCCCACGATCGCCGCGCGCGACGAGATCCTGTCGTTCTTCGCCACGCGGCTCGCGCGCTGACGCCGACGGCGTTACGCCGCCGGCACGCCTACCGCGACCTCCGTCTACGCAGGCGGCCCCTCGGGTATGGCTCCGAGTTGCTGCATCATCGTCATCGCGTCGAAGACGCCCCAATGCTCGCGCGCGAGCCCATCGTCGCCGAACCTCAGGATGTCGATCAACGGCACTTCGATGCTCTTGCCCGTCGCAGCGAGTCCCATGAACTCGCCCTGGTGAGTCCCGGTGGCCTTCGCGCGCACGACGACCTTGTCGCCGCTCGCGATCACGTCCTCCGGGTCCATCCGCATGTCCGGGAACGCCGCCCGGTACATCCGGAAGAACTCGAGCGTGCCGTCCTTGGTCGGCGCGAGCCCCGGTGTCTCCTCGTGCTCGACGAAGTCGTCGGCCAGCATGGCGCCGAAACCGTCGATGTCTCCGGCGCTGATCAGGTCGTAGAAGCGCCGAGCGGTGGCGGTGTGGTCCATCATCTCCTCCTGAGGTCGGGTGGCATCCGACTCTCGCAGAATGAGAGCGGACGGGGCAACCCCAGGACTTGCGGTAGCCGCTGGGGCCGGACTAGGCTGCGTCGGGCGGGGCTATTCCGCTCCGCCGACTCGGGTGAGGAGCCGGTGATGGTGCGCGACGGCTTGGCGTTGACCGACGGCGGGATCGAGACGGTTCTGGTGTTCCACGAGGGCTTCGACCTCCCGTGCTTCGCATCGTTTCCGCTGCTCGAGGACGACCGCGGGCGAGCGGCGATGCGCCGTTACTTCGAGCCGTTTCTCGACACCGCGCGGCAGCGCGACCTGCCGTTCGTCCTCGACACGGCGACCTGGCGCGCGAACCCTGACTGGGGCGCGCAGCTCGGCTACGACACAGACCGGCTGGCGGCCGTGAACCGCCGTGCGGTCGAGTTCGCCGGCGAACTCGCCGGCGGGCGCTCGGACGTGATGATCAACGGCGTGCTCGGTCCGCGCGGCGACGGGTACGTGGTCGGCGAGCAGATGAGCGCCGACGAGGCCACCTCGTACCACTCCTGGCAGATCGGCGTACTGGGCGAGGCAGGCGTGGCGCGGATCAGCGCGCTGACCCTGACCTACGCCGACGAGGCGATCGGCGTGGTCCAGGCCGCGGCAGCGGTCGGCGTTCCGGTCGTCCCTTCTTTCACCGTCGAGACCGACGGCCGGCTCCCCGACGGCACGTCGATCGCCGACGCCATCGTGCAGGTCGACGACGCGACGGGCGGGGCCGCCGAGTTCTTCATGGTCAATTGCGCGCATCCCACGCACATCGCCGCCGGGCTCGACGGGGGCCCGGCGCTCAAGCGGGTCGGCGGTCTGCGTGTGAACGCATCAGCGCTGAGCCACGCCGAGCTGGACGAGGCTGAAGAACTCGACGAAGGAGATCCTGCCGCTCTCGGTCGCGACAACGCGTCGCTGCGCGACCTGCTCCCCTCGATCAGGGTGCTCGGCGGCTGCTGCGGCACCGATCACCGCCACGTCGCGGAGATCGTGACCGCGTGGGACGGCGGCTGAGCCTGACGACGGCCCGCCGAGCGTTCTGTAAGGCTGCGCGCCATGCTTATCGCTGCCGACTACCCGTTCCTCAACATTCTCTGGTCGATGCTGATCTTCATGGGTTTCATCATGTGGATCTGGATCGCGATCATGTGCTTTGCGGACATCTTCCGCCGCCGCGACATGGGTGGCTTCGCAAAGGCCATCTGGATCATCTTCATCATCTTCATCCCGCTGCTGGGCGTCCTCGTCTACCTGATCGCCTACCACGACGACATCGCCGAGCGGAACATCAAGGCCGCCGAGGCCCAGCAGGCTGCGTTCGACCAGCAGGTACGTGACGTCGCGGGCAAGGGCGGGGCAGCGAGCGAGATCGCAACCGCTCAGGCGCTGCTCGACGCGGGTACGATCTCTCAGAGCGAGTTCGACCAGATCAAGAGCAAGGCGCTCGCCGGCTGAGAAGCGCAGGTCGGATTGGCCGGGCGATCGGTCCGAGGCTCAGGAGAGGACGAAGGCGTCCTGGCGCTCCGTAATCGGGTGGCCGGTCGCCTCCTCGCCGGCTACGGCGAACTTCAGCGAAGAGCCTTTTCAGCCTGAGCCGACGCGGGCGCCGTTCAGCCGGACCGGCAGCGTCAGCAACTGGTTCACGAAGCCCGACACCAGGTACTGCGGCTCGCCGTCCAGCTCCATCGCCGGGTAGCGGGCCAGGGTCTCTTCGAGCAGGATCTTCAGCTCCAACCGCGCCAGCGCCGTGCCCAGGCAGAAGTGGCGACCGCCGGCGCCGAACGCCTGGTGTTCGGGATTGCGCCGGACGTCGAACTCGTCGGGGTTTTCGTAGCGCGTCTCATCACGGTTCGACGACGGGTACCACATGACGACCTTGTCGCCCTTGCGGATGGGCTGGCCGAGCAGCTCCGTGTCCTTCGTCGCGGTGCGCCGAAAGTGGGCGAAGGCCGGGAACATCCGCAGCGCCTCCTCGACTGCGCCGGGGATGAGCGACGGGTCGTCGAGCAGGAGTTGACGCTGGTCGGGGTGCTCCATGAGCGCCCGCATCGCGCTGGTGTACGTCGCCTTCGTGCTGTCGTTGCCGGCGACCATGAGAAGGAAGAACCCCATCACGATCTCGTGCTCCTCCAGGCGCTCGCCGTCCACCTCCGCGTGTACGAGCACGCTCGTCAGGTCGTCGGTCGGGTTCTCGCGGCGGGCGGCGATGAGCACCCGGCAGCGCTCGAAGACCTCGGGCACATCGCGCTCCATCACGCGCTTCGTGCCCTCGGCGCTCACCGCAGGGTCGTTCGAGGCGAGGATCGCGTTGATCAGGCGGGCCCAGAGGATGTCGTCACCCTCGGGCAGGCCCATGAAGCTGCCGATGACCGCGGCGACGACCGGCTGCGCGACGTCGTCGACGAGGTCACACGTCTCATGCCCATCGAGGCGGTCGAGCACCTCGCGCGTGATCGCGCGGATCGCCTCCTCGTGCTCGGCGATCCGCTTCGGCGTGAAGCCGCGCTGGAACAGCGCCTTGATCCGGTCGTGCTTCGGCGGGTCCATCCCGATGAACATCGACTGCAGCAGCTCGAGCGGTATGACGGAGTTGGACGCGGCGAGGAACCCGCCGACCTCCGACGAGTACGTCTCCCAGTCCCGGCTCACCTCGTACACGCCGTCGGCGGTCGTGACCGACCAGTAGCCCGCCTCGTCGGGGAACTCCGGCATACGGTCGGAGAAGTGCACAGGACACTCGGAGCGCAGGCGCTTGAAAAGCTCGTGCGGCGGACCGTCGATCCACCGCTCGCGCTCGAAGACGAGCGTCTCGTCGAGCGGGGTGTCCTCGATGGGGGTGCTCGCGTCGGTCGACATGCAAGGCCTCCGGAATGAACTCGACGGGTGTCACGCGTCACCATGCGGCGCTCGCCCGCTGCCGACACCACCGGCCCGGCCGGGTTTCGCGGAGGCTGGGCCGATGGCGGCCTCCGTCAAACCCGGGCTGGCACCGCGCGGCCACCTGAGCCTGATCTCGAGAGTGCTGCTCTTGGTCCTGCCGCCGGCCTCAGCGGTGGTGGTCGACCCATAGGCGCCTCTGCGGGCGGCGCTACGCCCAGCCGCGCACCGAACGTCCCGGACGACCCCGTATAGCGACCAGCGCCGGACGTTCGGCGATGCGCCGAGATTCGCGGTGGATGGGAAATGCGGGTTACGCTCGCGTGAACCGCCGGCCGGCGACCGGGGACACGCTCTCGTCGAGCTTGGCCGTGTCGACGCCCGCCGCGTTCAGCAGATCGTCGCCGCCGCCGGCCTCCTCGTTGGCGGCCTGTTCGAGCGCGGCGAGGCGCTCGGGCGTCATCTGCGAGGTGTCCTCGTTCTCGGTCAGCCACTGCGCCGCCTCGGCGGCGGCATGCTCGTCCCGCACCACCTTCTTGCCGGCCGCGTAGTAGCGGTCGATCTCGGCGAACAGCTCGTCGACCAGGCGGTCGGTCGGGACCTTCTTGAGCGGCTCGCCCTTGGAGAAGATCATGCCGGCGTCCTTCGCGCCGGTGATGCCGAAGTCCGCGTGCCGCGCCTCGCCGATGCCGTTCACGGCGCAGCCCAGCACCGAGACCTCGATCGCGTCCTCGTAGGCCTCCAGGCGCTGCTCGATCTCGACGACGACCGAGTCCATGTCGAACTGAAGGCGCCCGCACGTCGGGCAGGCGATCAGCACCGGTCCGCGCTCGCGCAGCTTCAGCGCCTTGAGGATCTCCCAGCCGACCTTGACCTCCTCCTCGGCGTGGAACGTGGACAGCGAGATGCGGATCGTGTCACCGATGCCGTCTGCCAGCAGCGTCCCGAGGCCGACGGCCGACTTCAGCGAACCGGCCCACTTCGTCCCGGCCTCCGTGACGCCGAGGTGCAGCGGATAAGGGATCCGCTCGCTCAGCAGGCGGTTGGAGGCGATCGTGTTCGGGACGCTCGTCGACTTCATCGACACCTTGAAGTCGGTGAAGTCGAGGCGCTCCATGAGCTCGACGAACTCGACCGCTGCGGTCACGAGCGCCTCGACGGGGTTCGTGTACTCCAGGTCGCGCAGGTGTTTGGGCAGTGAGCCGGAGTTGACGCCGATGCGCATCGGCGTGCCGTGCTGGGTCGCCTTTGCGATCACCTCGGCGACCTTGTCGGGCCCGCCGATGTTGCCCGGGTTCAGCCGCACGCAGGCCGCGCCGTTCTCGATCGCCTTCAGCGCGAGCGTGTGGTTGAAGTGGATGTCGGCGATGATCGGGACCGGCGACTGGGCGACGATCGTCTTCAGCGCCTCGGCGTCCTCGTCGCGCGGGACCGCGACGCGGATCACGTCAGCGCCGGCCTCGGCGCAGCGATGGATCTGTTCCATCGTCGCCGTCAGGTTGGCGGTCTCCGTCTTCGTCATCGTCTGGACGGCCACGGGCGCGCCGCCGCCGATCGGGAGCGTCCCGAGGTGGATCTGCCGCTCAGAGGCCATGCATCCAGTGTACGAGCGCAGCTGGGCGCTCATCGGCCGGTAACGTGCGCGCCGCATGGACCAGGCCGCGACCACAGCCGGCGCCCAGGCTCGCGACACCATCGGCGCGAGCCCGGTCAACGTCGCCGACTACGAGCGGCTCGCCGCCGAGGCACTCCCCGAGGGCCCGCTCGGCTACTACGCGGGCGGCGCGGCGGACGAGCGCACGCTGAGGGAGAACACCGACGCCTGGGGACGTCGACGGCTGCGGCCGCGCGTACTCGTCGATGTCGGCAGCGTGTCGACGGCGACGACCGTGCTCGGCACCCCCGTCGCCTCCCCCGTGCTCGTGGCGCCGACGGCACTCCAGCGCATGGCTCACCCCGACGGCGAGCCCGCGATGGCGCGCGCCGCGGCCGCCGCCGGGACGATCATGACGATGTCGACGCTCGCGACCTCGACGCCCGCTGAGGTCGCGCAGGCCGCCCCGGGAGCCCCGCGCTGGTATCAGCTCTACGTGACCAAGGATCGCGGCGTCTCACGCGCGCTCGCCGATGCGGCGTCCGACGCGGGCTTCACGGCGATCGCGGTGACGGTCGACGCGCCGGTCCCCGGGCGGCGCGAGCGTGATCTGCGCAGCGGCTTTCGCGTTCCCGAACACCTGGACATGCCGGCGATCACCGCCGCGCTGGGGCGCAGCGGCGGTGTCAGCGTCGAGGACTTCTTCTCGGTCGTGGACCCCAGCGTGACCTGGGGCGAGCTGGAACGCTTCGCCGGGCAGTCCCCCCTCCCCGTCGTCGTCAAGGGCGTCCAGACCGGCGAGGACGCGGCGCTCGCCTGCGAGCACGGCGCGGCGGGGATCATCGTCTCCAACCACGGCGGGCGCCAACTCGACGGCGTCGCCGCAACCGCCGAGATGCTGCCGGAGGTGATCGAGGCCGTCGCCGGCCGCCTCGAGGTGCTGGTCGACGGTGGGATCCGCCGCGGAACCGATGCGCTCGTCGCGCTCGCGCTCGGGGCCAGGGCGGTGCTCGTGGGCAGGCCGGCTCTGTGGGGCCTGGCAGCGGGCGGCGAGGCGGGCGCGCGCAACGTGCTCGATCTGCTCCAGGGCGAGCTTGCACGCGGTCTCGCGCTGCTCGGCTGCAACTCGCCGGCCGACGTCACGCGCTCACACGTGAGCTGAGACCCGGGCGCCGCGCGCCTGGGTCCTCCTGACGGCGCTCAGGCGTAGAGCGCGTCGATGTCGCTGCTGTACTTCGCCGCGATCGGCTTGCGCTTCAGCTTCATCGTCGGCGTCAGCTCGTCGCCACCGGGAAGCCAGTCACCGCGCACGATCGTGAAGCGCTTGACCTGCTCCACACGAGCGAGGTGCTCGTTTGCCGCGTCGATCCCCTTCTGGACCTCGGCGACCACCTGCTCGTTCGCGGCCAGGCTCTCGAGCGAGGTGTCCTCGATGCCCTGCTGCCCCGCCCACAGCGGCGCGAAGTCCGCATCGAGCACGATCAGCGCGGTGTTGTACGGCCGTGCGTCGCCGATGCAGCAGGCCTGTCCGATCAGCGGATGAGCCGACTTGACGTGCGACTCGATGTTGGCCGGCGACATGTTCTTGCCGGCCGCGTTGATGATGATCTCCTTCTTGCGGTCGACGATCTTGAGGTAGCCGGCCTCGTCGAACGCGCCGATGTCGCCTGTGTGCAGCCAGCCGTCGGAGTCGATCGTGTCGGCCGTCTGCTCGGGCTTGTTGCGGTAGCCGATCATCACGATGTCGCCGCGAATCAGGACCTCGCCGTCGTCCGCGAGCCGGATCTCGCAGTTCGGCGAAGGCGGCCCGACGGTGCCGATGCGAATGCGGTCCGGCGGGTTGATCGCGCCCGCCCCGCACGTCTCCGACATCCCCCACAGCTCTCCGAGCGGCAGCCCGATCGCGTGGAAGAACTCCAGCACCTCGATCGGAGTCGGCGCGGCGCCGACGTTGATCGCGAGAACCTCGTCGAGCCCGACCATCGCGCGCCACTTCGAGAAGTACTCGGCGTCGGCCTCGGCGACTGCCTGCGCGAGGTCGGCCGGCACCTCCTCCCCGGCCTGCTCGAGCCGGACCTTCTCGACGGCGTCGGACAGTGCGCGCTCGATCGCGACGCGCTGCTCGTCAGGCTGGCCGGCGATCATCGTCTCCAGGCCGGCCTTCAGCTTCTCCCAGATGCGCGGGACCGCGAAGAACCACTGCGGACGCACCTGCGGCACGACGCTCATCACCTGCCGTGGGTCCTCGCAGGTCGTGATCGACATCCCGAACACGATCGGCAGGTAGTGGTGCGCGGCACGCTCGGCGATGTGAGCGGCCGGGAGCCACGAGATGACGCGCGAGCCGGTCGGGAACTTGATGATGTCGTCGATCCCCGACACCGCCGTGAGCAGGTTGCGGTGCGCCAGCTCGACGCCCTTGGGCGGACCTGTCGTACCAGACGTGTAGATCAGCGTCAGGACGTCGTCCGGAGTGAGCGAGGCGACGGCGGCGTCGGCGTCGAAATCCGGGTTCGAGCCTTCGACGTCGGCCAGCGCGATCGTGCCCTCCGGCGCACCCTCGGCCGGCGGGTCGACGAGGATCACGTGCTCGAGGCCGGGCAGGCCCTTGCGCGCTTCGAGGACCACCGGCAGGTACGCCTGCTCGGTGATGATGACCTTGGCTCCGGAGTCACTGATCACGTACTGGATCTGGTCGGCCGTGTACGTCTGGTAGATCGAGAACGGCGTACCGCCCGCGGTGACGACCGCGAGATCGGCGAGATGGAACTCGGGCCGGTTGATGAGCATGATCGCGACCGTCTCGCCGCGCGCCACGCCGAGCGCACGGAGCCCGCCGGCGAGCGCATCGACGCGATCGCGCAACGCGTTCCAGGTCAACTCGACCGTCCCGTTGCGATCGCGGACCGCTATCTCGTCACCGTGCTGACCTGCGGTGACGCGAAATGCCCCGGCGATCGTGCCCGCGTCACGGGCATCCCGGGGGGCGACGCTCGATTCCATTGGTCTCAGTCTCTCCTCGTCCGGTCAGATCCTGTGGAGCCTGAACGCTATCGCGTCCGCGGCGCCGCAAGGCAACGGCTGCGTCACGCGAGCGCGGTCAGCGAACGCCGAAGCCGTCGCCGCGAAGCCTGTCGATGTCGTTCGACAGCCCGACCACGAACAGGAAGATGACGAGCACGAAGCCGACGACGCTCGCCCGCTCCATCACCGAGAACGGGATCGCCCGGCCGCGCAGCTTCTCGGCGAGCGCCCAGAAGATGTGCCCGCCGTCCAAGGGGAGGAACGGGAACAGGTTCACGATCGCCAGCGACAGCGAGATGATCGCGAGTATGTTGAGCGCACGCGCCCAGTCGAACTCGATCGACTGTCGCGTCACCTCATACGAGCCGACGACGCCGGAGACCTGATCTCGGGCCTTGGAGTCATAGAAGATCCGCGTGATCGCGTCGACCGTGAGCGTCGAGACGCGCCACATCTCGTTCACGCTCTCCTGCGTCGCCTGCACCGGGTTGTAGCTGCGCTCGACCGTGGCGAAGGCGAACCCGAGCCGCGGCCGCCGGGCCTCGGCGTCGTAGCGCGGTGTGATGCCCAGCTTCACGGACTCACCGTCGCGGCGCACCAGCACCGTCGCGGGCTTGACCGCCGCGCAGCCGTCGACCTGCCGACCGCGACAGCGGTAGGTGCCGATCTGCTCGCGCAGTGCCGCGGCGTCGCCGCGCACGCCGTCGACCGCGACGATCTCGTCGCCTGAGCGCAGCTGGCCCGACGCCGCACCGCCCGGTTCAACGGAGTCGACGCGCGACGTGCCCTCGACCGTCCCGACGAACAGGAACAGCGCCGCGAAGATCAGCAGCGCCACAACGAAGTTGACGAACGGTCCGGCCGAGATGACCACTATCCGCTTCCAGACCGGCATCTGCAGGTAGGCGCGGCGCGCCACGTCCTCGGGCAGGTCCTCATGGGGGCTCATGCCGCTGATGCGGACGTAGCCTCCCAGCGGGATCGTGCCGATCGCATACTCGGTCTCCCCACGCTTGCGTTTCCAGACGTGCGGCGGGAAGAACAGCGAGAAACGCTCGACGCGCATGCCGACCCGCTTGGCGGCGACGAAGTGCCCCAGCTCGTGAAGGATGATCAGGAGCGAGAAGCCGAGGAAGGCGAGGAGGTAGCTCAAGGCCACGTCGAGGATAGGAGGCGCCCGGCCGGCGCCGGCCACTCAGGCGCGCGAGGCGGCGGCCGCCGCGGCGACCTCGCGCGCGGTCCGGTCGGCGTCGTAGAGCGAGTCGAAGGCGCGAACCGGCGTCGCCGGCAGCCGTTCGAGCGTCTCCTCGATGACCGCCGCGATGCCGAGGAACGGGAGCTCGCCGGCGAGGAACGCGTGCACGGCGATCTCGTTCGCGGCATTCAGCACGCAGGGCGCCGTCCCGCCGGCAAGTCCCGCCTCACGCGCCAGCCCGAGACACGGGAACGCATCGAGATCGGGGCGCTCGAAGGTCAGCGCGCCGACCTCGGCGAGATCGAGAGGCCGCACGGGCACGTCCACCCGCTCGGGATGGTGAAGCGCGTATGCGATCGGCACGCGCATGTCGGGATGGCCCAGATGAGCGAGCGCGGCCCCGTCGCACAGCAGAACGTACGAGTGGACGATCGACTGCGGGTGGACGACGACCTCGATCCGATCGTAAGGCGTTCCGAAGAGGTGGTGCGCCTCGATGACCTCGAGGCCCTTGTTCATCAGCGTCGCCGAGTCGATTGTGATCTTGCCGCCCATCTCCCACGTCGGATGCCGAAGCGCGTCGGCGACCGTGACCTCGCGCAGCTCGTCACGCGTGCGGCCGCGAAACGGTCCGCCGGAGGCGGTCAGCACGAGCTTGTCGACCGTGCCGGGGCGCTCACCGTCGAGCAGCTGATGCAGCGCCGAGTGCTCCGAGTCGACCGGCAGCACGCGAGCGCCCGTCGCCTGGGCGAGCTGCATCACCAGCTCGCCGCCGACGACGAGCGACTCCTTGTTGGCCAGTGCGAGATCGATGCCCTCTCCGAGCGCTGCCACGGTCGGCCCGAGTCCCGCCGAGCCGACGATCGCGTTGAGCACGAGGTCGGCGCCCGAGTCGACCACCAGTTCGACGAGACCCTCCGCTCCCGCCAGCACCTCGCCATCGAATTCGTCGCGCGCGCGGGCGGCGGCCGCGTCGTCGACGAGTGCGATGCGCGCCGCGCCGTGATCGCGGGCCTGCGTCACCAGCGCCTCCCAGTCGCTCGCGGCGCTCAGCCCGGCGATCTCGATGTCGTCCGCGCGGTCCACGACGTCGAGCGCCTGGACGCCGATCGAGCCGGTGGACCCGAGTATCAGAACGCGCCGCATGGGACTGCTAGAGGATCGCCTGCCAGACGTAGTAGCCCGCGACGATGCTGAAGAGCGCCGCGTCGAGCCGATCGAGCGCGCCTCCGTGGGCGCCGAAGATCGTGCCCGAGTCCTTCGTGGCGGCCTCGCGCTTGACGAAGCTCTCGAACAGGTCCCCGAGCGGTGCCGCCAGCGCGACGGCAGCACCGAGCATCAGCGCCTCCGGGCCCGTGAGCCAGTCCTGGTAGAGCCCCACGAACCAGCCCGCGAGAGTCGCGACCACGATCCCGACGAGCAGTCCCTCGATCGTCTTGTTCGGTGAGATCGATGGTGCGAGCTTGCGCGTGCCGAGCAGGCGGCCGCCGAGGTAGGCGCCGGTGTCACCCAGGAAGGTCGCGACCAGCACCAGCACGACGATCCCGCCGCCGTGCGGCAACTCACGCAGCAGCACGGCGTGAGCGAGACCGAGGCCGACCCAGGAGAGCCCCAGCATCGTGATCGTGACGCCCGCCACGCCGGCGCCGCCCGGCTGGACGAACGCGAACAGGAAGATCAAGGGCATGCAGGCGACGAACGCGAGCAGCACCGTCGCCGCGTCGCCCAGCGCCGCCGCCGCGATGACTCCACCGAGCGCCAGGAAGCCGCCCAGGACCACGGGCCGCGCGCGGGGGAACAGGGAGAAGAGCTCACGCAGGCAGATCACGCCGAGCACGAACAGGCTCACCGCGAAGACCGCACCGCCGAGGCCGACGATCACGATCGCGATCGCGATCAGCGGGAGCGCCGCGAGTATCCGCGCACCGAGGTCGGAGCGCTGGTGACGTCTCGCGGTCGCCTGCGACCGCTTCTGGCTCGGTGTGGGGCGCCGCTGCTGGGTCGTCATGTCGGGCCGTCCTCCATCAGCGGCCACCGTAGCGACGCTGACGCGAGCTGAAGTCCTCGAGGGCGCCCACGAGTGCCTCACGGCTGAAGTCAGGCCACAGCTCAGGGGTGAAGACCAGCTCGGAGTAGGCCGACTGCCAGAGCAGGTAGTTCGAAAGGCGCTGCTCGCCGCTCGTGCGAATGACGAGGTCGGGATCGTTCATCTCCGGCGCGTAGAGCAGCTGTGCGAAGGCCTCCTCCCCACCGCCTGCGTAACGCTCCGCGGCGTCGAGGATCTCTGCTCGTCCGCCGTAGTCGAAGGCGACGAACAGTGTGATCCGCTCGCCCGCCGCCGTCTCGCTCTCGGCCCAGTCCATCTGCTCGAGCAGCGCCTTCGAGATGCGCGAGCGCCTGCCGATGAAGCGCATCCGCACGCCCTCGTCGCGCAGCTCGGGCGTCTCCTGCCGGATCCGCTCGGAGAACATCCGCATCAGGGCGGTGACCTCCTCGGCGGGCCGCGACCAGTTCTCGGTCGAGAACGAGTAGACCGTCAGCTCCTTGATGCCGAGCTCGGCGGCATCCATCAAGCGAGCCTTGACCGTGTCGGCGCCCGCACGATGCCCGTCGATCGTCGGCAGGCCGCGTTCGGCTGCCCAGCGGCCGTTGCCGTCGGTGATGATGGCGACGTACCGCGCCGCGCGGCCGCCGGCCACCATCAGACTTCCATGATCTCGGCTTCCTTGCCCTTCAGGTACCCGTCGAGCTCGGCGATCTGGCCGTCTGTGAGCTTCTGCAGCTCGACCTCGCCGCGGTGCTCGTCGTCGGCCCCGACCTCGCCGGCGTCACGCAGCTCGCGCAGATCGTGCATCACGTCGCGGCGCACGTTGCGCACCGCGACCCGGCCCTCCTCGGCGATGTGGCGCACGACCTTGACGAGCTCGCGCCGACGCTCCTCGTTGAGCTCCGGGATCGCGAGCCGTATGAGCTTGCCGTCGTTGTTCGGCGTGAGCCCGATGTCGGACTCCATGATCGCCTTCTCGATCGCCTTGATCGAGGAGACGTCGTAGGGCTGCACGCTCAGCAGGCGGGCCTCGGGGGCGGAGATCGTCGCAAGCTGCTTGAGCGGCGTCGGCGCGCCGTAGTAGTCGACGATCACGCGATCGAGCAGGCCCGGGCTGGCGCGACCGGTGCGGACCGAGCCGAACTCGACGTTGGTGGAGTCGACCGACTTGTGCATGCGCCCGCGGGCGTCTGCGAGCAGTTCGTCGATGATCTCGCTCATGTGCTGACCAGGGTTCCCACGCGGTCGCCGCACACTATCCGCTCGATGTTGCGCTCGTCGTCCATGTTGAAGACGTAGAGCGGGATGCTGTTCTCCATGCAGAGCGCGAGCGCGGTGGCATCCATGACCTTCAGTCCTCTCTGGAGCGCCTCCATGTGCGAGATCTCCGGGATCAGCTGAGCTTCGGGATCCTCGCGCGGGTCGGCGCTGTAGACCCCGTCGACGCCGTTCTTGGCCATCAGGATCGCCTCGGCGTGAATCTCCGTGGCGCGCAGCGCCGCCGCCGTGTCGGTCGTGAAGAACGGGTTTCCGGTCCCGGCCGCGAAGATCACCACGCGCCCCTTCTCGAGGTGGCGCATCGCGCGGCGCCGGATGTACGGCTCGGCGACCTCGGCGACGGTGATCGCTGACTGCACGCGGACGTGCACGTCCAGCTTCTCGAGTGCGTCCTGCAGCGGCAGGGCGTTGAGCAGCGTTGCGAGCATCCCCATGTAGTCGGCGGTCGCGCGGTCCATGCCGGCCGCGGCGCCGCTCATCCCGCGGAAGATGTTGCCTGCGCCGACGACGACCGCGACCTCGACGCCGCGCTCGCGGACCGAGCCGATCTGCTCGGCGACCGCCCGCAGCCGGTCCGGGTCCGTGCCGTACTCCAGCGAGCCCATCAGCGACTCGCCCGAGAGCTTCAGCAGGACGCGCTTGAAGACCGGATCGGACATCGATCGTTGACCCTACGCGGCCGTCGCGCGGGGCGTCGGCCGGTCAGCCTTCGAACGCGCCGAGGTCCGAAGCGCCACCGAGCGGTCGCGGGTTCCCATCGATGTCCGACGAAAGGACGAACGCCGACTCGGCTAATCCCAAAGCCGGGCTGCCAGGCCCCAGGTGGTAGTCACCGGCGCCGGCGTTCACGTAGAGAGGATCGGCCGTCAGGTTCCCCGACGAAGCCAGGCCTTTGGAGTCGAAGCCCTCCGAGCCGTTGTCCCAGGCGAGATTGTTGCGCACGATGTTGCCCGTGCCGACCGAGCCACCCCAGAACGTCGAGATCGCGCTGCGGCTGCTCGTGATCACGTTGTTGACGACGAGCGAATCCGAGGTCGTATCGCCTCCCCCGCCGCCGATGACGATCCCGTCGCGGAAGTTGCCGGTGATCGTGTTCCCGGCGATGAGGGCATGGTCGCTGGACGGATAGACCTGGACGCCGAAACCATTGACGGCACCCGTCAGGAGATTGCCCAGGACAGCGTTGTGGCTTCCCTGGACATAGACGTTGTGGTCCTGCTGCACGGGCCCGGAACCCCCATTGCCCCGGAACGTGCAGCCGATGATGTGGATACGGCTCACGGTCTTCTCGGAGAAGAAGCCTTGGCGCTGCGAGTCGCGGATCTCGCATCCGGAGATCTCGACGTCGTGAGCGTTGCCCCAGGCGTAGACGTTCGCAGTGGACGAACCCGTGGCGCGCTCGAAGGTGAGGCCGTAGAAGCGAACGAACGCTGCTCCGTTTCCGATCTGCAGCGGGATGTCGTCGCCCGAACCCGAGGCTGGGCGCAGCACGGCCGCCTCCCCCGGTGCATTTCGAACAGTTATCGGCGCGGCGGCGGTTCCTGCACGGCTCAGTGTGAGGTTCTGGCTATAGACGCCACCGTGAACCATGACGGTCTCGCCCGCGCGCAGGACGCCGAGCGCCTTCTGGACAGTCCGCCAAGGCGCCGCCTCGGTGCCTGCGGCGCTGTCCGAACCCGTCGTGGCGACGTGGAAGGTCGCTCCAGCCGACAGCGGCAGCCGAGATGGCAGCGCCGTGCCGACCCCGGGGGTAGGCGGTCCCCCGCCCGGAGGGATGCCTGTGCCGGGGGGCGGCACGACCACCGGGGGAAGTGGCCCGGGGGTGCCCCCGACAGACCCTGACGAACCGGCAACTGCTCCGGTGCCCTCGCTGGAACCTGCGCCGGGAGAACCACCGATCGGCGCAGGCATGACGCGACGCGCGGGACAACGGTTCGTTCGCACCCAGAGCTTCTTGCGCCGCGACAACCGCCCGCCGCGATCCCGTGTGGCGAGCCAAAGCCGGTAGCGCTTTCCGCAGCGCAGTCGCTTGAGGGTCACCGCCCTGCGCCTGGTCGTCAGCCGCTTGCGGCGATTGACATACACGACATAACGGTGGGGTCTGCGTCCCCCGCGGGCCCGCATCCAGCGAAACGAGATCGTCGTCCGCGTACGGCGCGACACGACGAGGTTCCGCGGCGCGCTGAGCGTCCCTCGCCTCGCCGAGGACGGAGAGCGCTTCTTGGCGCCGGCCGACGTGGCCGCCGAGTGCACGCTGTCGCCGCGGGCCTGCTGGTCGAGCGCCAGCGCCATTACGACGGCAAGAAGGAGCGCGGCGACCCCTAGGAGAGCCTGCTGCCGAGCCCGATCGACCGCTCCGGCACGCTCACGCACGGGACCACCGGGGCGGGTTCCGGAGGCCAACACGACGCGTTAGGGTACATAAGTCACCGGCGGTGGTTACGCCCATCCCCCAGTATTCGCTGCCGGGGGCGCAGATCTTGCTCGAAACCGGACTGCCTACTCTCCGACCGAGAAACGCACGAATCGGCGGATGACGACGTTCTCGCCGGTCTTGGCCGACATGTCGCCGCGCAGCTGCTCGATCGTCTTGCCCTCGTACTTGTCCGTGTTGACGTGCTGCTGCTCGAGCAGGACGACCTCGCCGAGCCACTTCTTCAGCATTCCCTCGACGATCTTGGGCCGGATGTTCTCCGGCTTGTCGGCAGCCTGCTGCTCGAAGACGCTCGTCTCCGCGTCCTTGGCCTCCTGAGGGACGTCCTCGGCCGAGACGTACCGCGTCTGCGGGCTCGCGGCGATGTGCATCGCGATCTCACGGGCGAAGCCGACGAAATCGTCGTTGCGTGCGACGAAATCCGTGTTGCAGTCGACCTCGACGAGAACGCCGACCTTCCCGCCCGCGTGGATGTACGCCTGGACCGTGCCCTCGCCGGCCTCGCGGTCGGCGAGCTTGTCGAGCTTGTTGCCCATCTTGACGCGGAGGACCTCGACGGCCTTCTCCATGTCCCCCCCGGCCTCCTCGAGGGCCTTCTTGCAGTCCATCATGCCCGCGCCGGTCTGCTTGCGCAGCGCGGCGACGTCGGACGCGGCGATCGTGGTCATTTTGAGCTGTCCTCCTGCGGGGTCGCCGTGGCGGCGGCTTCGGGCTCGGCGTTCTCTGCGGCCGCCGCTTCGACGGCGTCCGGGGTGGCCTGCGGGACGGCCGACTCGACGGCTGCCTCGGTCGCGGGCGCCGCGGGCGCGGCCTTGGGCGCCGGCTCGGCAGCCGCGGCCCCTACAGCGTCCGGCGTGGCCTGCGGGACGGCCGACTCGACGGCTGCCTCGGCCTGGGCGGCGGCAGCCGCGGCGGCCTCGGCCTCGCGGCGGGCGCGGTCCTCTTCCTCGCGGCGTGCCCGCTCGGCGGCCTCCGCCTTGGCCTTCTCCTCAGCCTCGGCACGGGCCTTCTCCTCTTCGGCGAGGAAGCTGAGGCGGCCCTCGGCGACGACGTCGGCGACCGCGTCGGCGACGACCTTGCAGGAACGGATCGCGTCGTCGTTGCCGGGGATCACGTAGTCGATCCCGTCGGGATCGCAGTTGGTGTCGACGAGCCCGATGATCGGGATGCGCAGGCGGTGAGCCTCGCGCACCGCGATCTCCTCGGTCTTGAGGTCGACGACGAACAGCGCATCGGGGGCGCGCTGCATGTGCTTCACGCCGCCGAGGTTGGCCTGCAGCTTCTCGAGGTCGGCGAGCGCACCGAGTCGCTCACGCGTTGGCAGCAGGTCGAGCTGACCCTCGGTCTGGTAGCGCTCGAGGTCGTGGAGGCGCTTGATCCGATGGTTGATCGTCTGGAAGTTGGTCAGCAGACCGCCCAGCCAGCGATGGTTGACGTACGGCATGCCGGCGCGCTCGGCGGCGTCCTTGACCGCGTCGCGAGCCTGCTTCTTGGTACCGACGAACAGCACGATGCCGCCGCGATGAGCGATCTGGGCGGTGAACTCCTGGGCCTGGCGCAGCAGCGCCTCGGTGCGCAGGAGGTCGATGATGTAGATCCCGTCGCGCTCGCCGTAGATGTAGCGGCGCATCTTGGGGTTCCAGCGTCGCGTCTGGTGGCCGAAGTGGACTCCGGCCTCCAGCAGCTCCTTGATCCCGACCTGGGTCGCGGACATGGGTGCTACTCCCTTGTGGTTTTTGACAGCAGCCCGCGGCGGTTCGGCGATCCCGGCTTCGTGGCGCGCTGGCGCAACTCACCGGGCAGGGTCGCCGCCCGTGATCCGCGGGGTAGACGGACTAGGACGAGTCACAGGGTAGCGAGCCGGAGGGCACGCCGGCTGCCGGGAGACGCTCACGGCCCATTACGCTGCGCTGGTGGAGCTGCATGACCTGATCGCCGGGCTCGACGGCGCGCAGGACCTCTACGAGCGCGGCCGCCCCGGCTACCCGCCGCCGCTGGTGGAGGCGCTGATCGGCGGCTGCGGCATGGCGGCCGGCGCGCGGGTCCTCGATCTCGGGGCGGGCACCGGCAAGCTCGCCCGGCCGCTGCTCGCCGCCGGCTACGACGTCGTGGCGATCGAGCCGCTGGACAGCATGCGCGCGACGCTCGTGGACGCGATCGGCCCAAGTCGCGTACACGCCGGCACCGCCGAGGCGATTCCGCTTCCCGACCACGACGTCGACACCGTGCTCTGCGGTGACAGCTATCACTGGTTCGACCCTGACCGCGCCCCTGCCGAGCTGCACCGGGTGCTGCGACCGGGCGGCGGCGTCGGCCTGATCTGGCGCTGGCCGGATGCCGATGCGGGGCCCGGCTGGGTACGGCGGCTCGCCGAACTGCTCGACGCCGTCAGGCCCGAGCATCCCGGCTTCACGCCGGATCGCGGCGCAGACGGCCTCGTGCGGCACGGTGGCTTCGCCCCGCTGACGCGCTCGCGCATCGCCTTCGAGCACCACAGCTCGGCCGCCGACCTGTGCGCGTACGTAGCGTCGGTCAGCTTCGTCGCGCTGCTCACCGCGGAGCGGCGCGCTGCGCTGCTCCGCGCAAGTTGCGGAGCTCGTGGAAGGCGTTCCCGAGCCCCTCGCGCTGCCGATGTTCGCGGACACCTGGTTCACGCGGCGCAGCTGATCTCGGCGTGCCGCGATCAGCCGTCCGCCATGGTCAACGCAGCCTCGAGGTCTGCCGGCAAGGGCGAGACGACGTCGATCGGCTCGTGCGTGACGGGATGCTCGAAGGCCAGCCGGGCCGCGTGGAGGAACTGCCGCTCGAGCCCATATCTCCCGCTCGTGCCGTATACGGGGTCGCCGACGACGGGATGACCGATGGCGCGCAGGTGGGCGCGGATCTGGTGTGTGCGCCCGGTCTCCAGCCGAACGCGCAGCAGCGTCGTGTCCGGCAGCACCCGCTCGACCTCGAAATGCGTGACCGCGTCGCGCGGATCGTCGGTCTCCGTCGAAATCACCGTGCGCTCGCGTCGATCGCGTCCCAGCGGCGCGTCGATCGTGCCGCTGCGACTGGGCGGGCGGCCCTCGACCAGCGCTAGATATTCGCGCGTAATGGTGCGGCTCTGCAGAGCGGCCTTGAGGGCACGATGGACCTGCTCGCTGCGCGCCACGACGAGCAGCCCCGACGTGTCGCGATCGAGGCGATGAACGATGCCCGGGCGCTCGGCCCGATCACCGCCCGCGACATGCCCGGCGAGCGCCTGCACGAGCGTGCCCGTCGAATGGCCCCGCGCAGGGTGCACGACGACGCCCGCCGGCTTGTCGACCACCAGCAGGTACTCGTCCTCCCAGGCGACGGTGAAGGGCGCCGGCTGACCCTCGGCGACCGGCGCAGCCCGCGTCTCGCGCTCGTCGACGCGGACGATCTCGCCCGCGGCGAGCCGGTGGCGTTTGGGAACGGGACTTCCGTCGACCGTGACGGCGCCGGCGTCGATCAGGCGCTGCGCACGGCTGCGCGAGCCGAGCGGCCCGGCCAGGAACGAGTCCAGGCGCTCGCCCGCGCCTTCAGGCTTGACCAGGAGCTCCATTGCTCTCCGGGTGCGCGCCGTCTTCGCCCGCGCGGGCGGCGCGACCGGCGCGCCTCGCATCGAGCTCGATCACGATCAGCAGGAGCACGACGCCGGCCGTGACGGCCACGTCGGCGACGTTGAACGCAGGCCAGTGCGGCAGCTTGACGAAGTCGGTCACCGATCCCACCCGGATGCGATCGATCACGTTGCCGAGCGCCCCGCCGAGCAGCAGTCCGGTCGGCAGCCAGATGAACGGCGTGTCGCGGTGCCTCGAGAAGTAGGCCAGCAGGCCGATCAGCGCTGCTGCGACGACGAACCCGACGAGCAGGCCGCTGCCGCTGAGCTGACCGAAGGCGACGCCGTCGTTCTGAACGTGGACGAGCCGAACGCCCAGAGCGAGGTCGCGGTCGTCGCCGCGCATGATCTCACTCCGTGCGAGAGCCTTCGAGCACTGGTCGGCCGCGATGACCAGGATGGCCGTCAGCGCGGCGAGCGAGGCGCTCCGCTGTCTTCTCACGCGGTCTACCCGCGGACGACGCCGACCAGGATCCCGCCGACGATCTGGAGCACCAGAATGCCGACGATCGGGCTGATGTCGAGCGGTCCGAGCGGCGGGATGAAGCGGCGGAAGATCGACAGATAGGGCTCGCACACCTGGCGCAGGAACTCCAGCACCGAGTTGAGCGCGCGGTTGTACGAGACGCGCCCGCCGAAGCCGAAGAACAGCTGCGTCAGGATGTACACGAAGATCAGGATCGTGTAGACGAGGATCAGCGCCTCGAGGAAGTCAGCGACGCTGTCGCGGGCGGTTGCCAGCACGAGCACGGAGCTCATCTGCCGTGCTCCAGCACCGCGTCGACGGCGTCCTGAAACGCGGTGCGCAGACCGCGGCGCTCCAGTGCGCGCAGGCCCACGGACGTGCTCCCGCCGGGCGACGTGACCTCGCGGCGCATGCCGAGCGTGTCCATGTCGCGCTCGAGCAGCAGCGCGGCGGCGCCGTCGATCGAGGCGCCGACCAGGCGCCCGGCGGCCGCTGCGGGCATGCCGCGGCGCACGGCGGCGTCGATCCACGCCTCGGCGATCAGCGCGACATAGGCGGGCGCGACGCCGGCGGTGGCCGTGACGATGTCCAGGTGTTCTTCGGGCAGCAGGATCACCTCGCCGACTCGCTCGAGCAGCTTGCGGACCTCCGCGAACGCTGCGCCGTCACCGGCGTCGTCGTCGGTGAGACCGATCACGCCGCGATGGATCGCGACGGCGATGTTCGGCATGAAGCGGTAGACGCGGGCCCCCGGGTACGCGGTCCTGACCTTGGAGAGCGCCACCCCGCTGAGCAGCGACAGCACGATCTTGCCGTCGGCATCGACGCCCTCCGAGGCCTGCTCCAGCTGCCCAGGCTTGTGGCAGAGCACGATCGCGTCAGCTCCACTCGCGACCTCGGCGTTCCCGGCGACGGCCTCCCCGCCCAGCTCTGCGGCGAGCGACCGTGCGCGCGCCACGTCGACATCCGAGCAGATGATCGGGTCGCCCCAGCCACGCGCAAGCGCGGTCGCCATGTTGCCGCAGCCGATGAAACCGATCCGCATGGGCCGGGAACGCTACAGGCCGGGTGCCGCCTGGCAGGCGACCCCTAGCTCTGGTTGAAGAAACCCTTCTCGATCAGCTGTGCGCGCTCTTCGGCGGAGATCTCGACGTCGCGCGGCGTCAGCATGAAGACCTTGTCGGCGATCCGCTGCATGCCGCCGTCGAGCGCATAGGTGAGCCCGCTGCCGAAGTCGATCAGGCGCTTGCTGAGGTCGCTGTCCGTCGATTGGAGGTTCAGCACCACAGGGATGCCGTCCTTGAACTTGTCGGCGACCTGCTGCGCGTCGTTGAAGCTCTTGGGGATCACGAGGTGCATGCGCCCCGCGCGGCCACGGCCGTTTCCGCCCTGCTTTGCGACCGGGCGCAGGACGCCTGTCGAGCGCGCGGGCGGGTCGTCATCGGCGAAGATGTCGTCGATCTCGTCGCGCCGGCGACGCGGCGCGAGACGGCGCACGTTGGGCCGCTCGCGATAACGATCCTCGAGCTCCGCCTCGGGCTCGTAGGGCTCGTCTTCGGCGTACGGATCGCGATCCTCGGCCAAACCGAAGTAGACGAGCGCGCGATGCCAGGAGTCGCGGAAGGCCATGTCAGGGGGAATTTAGCCGTTTTCGGCCGTTTTCCTGCGATTCCGCGCTCATTCGTAGAGTCGCGTGCCGATCCGGACGACGGTCGCGCCCTCCTCGACGGCCACAGCGAAGTCCTGTGTCGTGCCCATCGAGAGCTGCGGAAGGCCGTGCTCGGCGGCCATCTGCGCGAGCTGCGCGAACCAGGGGCGGCTGTCCTCCGGGGTCGCCGCGAGCGGCGGCATCGTCATCAGACCGACGACGCGCACCGGACAGCGCCGGATGAAATCGGCCAGATCGGCCGGCGCGATCCCGCTCTTCGCGGCCTCCCCCGCGACGTTGACCTCGACGAGCACCTCGGTCTCCGGCGTCCCGTGCCGGCCGAGCTGCTCGAGCACCGAGTCGCTGGCGACCGAATGGATCCAGCGCACGTGCGGGAGCACCTGGCGCACCTTGCGGCTCTGCAGGTGGCCGATGAAGTCGAACGTCACACGCGAGCCGTGGAGCTCAGCCTTGGCGACGAGGTCCTGGGCGCGGTTCTCGCCGGCATGCGTGATGCCGGCGTCGACGAGCGTCTGCATCTCGTCGAGCGGCACGTACTTGACGGCGGCCAGCACCTGCACTGCGGCGGCGTCGCGTCCCGAGCGCCCGCAGGCCTCGCCGATCTCCGCGCGTACGGCCGCGAGGTTCGCACGCACGCGGCCCGCGTCGAGTCCGTGAATCAGCTCCGCCACACGAAGCCCCCCTGGCGGCCCGCTCGCTCGCCGTCGCGCCGAAAGGACCAGAACGTCGCCACGTCCGAGCAGATCGTGCACGCACCGAGGGCGTGGACCTGCTTGATGCCGCAGCGCCCGAGCTTCAGCGCGTGAGACGGCCTCGAGGTCGGCGTTGTCGCCGCGCCGCACCTCGGGACCGAGATCGGCGAACGCGGCGTGCACGTTCTCACCGGCCTCGTAGCAGCAGACTCGCGCATGTGGTCCGATCGCAGCCCTGATCTCGCTCGCGCCGAGCGTCGTGAGGACGTTCACGCCCTCCTCGATCACGCCGGCGGCGAGACCGCGCCAGCCTCCGTGCAGCATCGCGACCGCCTCCGGCGCGACGAGCGCGATCGGAACGCAGTCGGCGGCGCGCACGATGCAGGCGACGTCGCGGCGTGCGGTCGCCTGCCCGTCGGCCTCGGACGTGAACGGCCGCACGAACCCGTTCGCCCCCACCACGCGGACGCGCGCTCCGTGAACCTGATGATCCTGCGCCCAGCGCTCCGGCGGCGGACCGACGGCCCGCAGCAGCGCGTCGGACCGTCCGTGCCGCGCAGCGAGGTCGCCAGCGGCCCGCGTCGTGAACAGGACGCGCCCGCCCGGGAGATCGATGGCGAACTGCCCGTCGTCGACGCGGAATGGATCGGCGACGACGATCACACGAGCACCGGCACGTCGGCGACCGGCGCGCGCTGCGCATACTCGACGTGGGCTCGCCCCGGCGCCTGGAGCGTGTCGCGCAGCAGCCACCGGCCGCCGGCGCCGCGGCTGCGGTCCCACACCCAGGCGCGCAGCGATGCGACCTCGCTGTTGTAGCACCAGGCCTGCTCGCCGTCGGGATCGTCGTAGGTGACCCCGACGAGGGTCTCGCGCGGCGCGTCGACCTCGACCCGCAGGCGGCGCGTACGGTTGCGCGTCTCGAAGTGGTAGCGGGTGAGGCCGATCTCCGCGCTCGCCCTCAGCACGCGCAGCGGACCGGTGGCGTCGAAGGGCTCGCCGAGCAGGACACCGGTGACGGGGCTGTTCGGGCCGACCTCGCGCCCTGCACGCGGCGTCACGACGGAGACAGCCTCGATCCAGTCGCCGGCACGCGGCGCACCGTCGAGGCCCTCGAGGTCGCTCGCGTGCAGCCAGCACCATCGCGACGCGTGCTTGGCCCCCCACAGGTGCGCCTGCCCGCCGCGCGCGCCGGCGAGCTCGATCGTCCGGTCGCCCCACGCGAGCGTTCCCTCGATCGACAGGTCGGGATGCGGCACGACGAGCATCGTCCGCGCGATCCGGGCGCGCTCGAGGAACGGATGCACGATGTCGGCCGCTCGCGTCCCCGGCTCCCAGCGAAGCTCCCAGCGAGCGTCCTGCAGCGTTCCTGCGCAGCCGCGATCGGACAGCTCGGCATCGCCGATGACGAGCCGGAACGGACCCGCCTCGGCGCGCATCGCGCTGACGGGGAAGGTCTGCTTGCGGGCGACGCGCTCGCCGCCCGGGGCCATTGCCATGAACCACAGCGAGCATTCGGGCTCACCGGCGGACGGAGCGCGCAGCGTAAGCCGGACCCACGCGCCGACACCTGATCCGCGGTCGGTCAAGGAGACGTACCAGACCTCGTAGTGGCCGGGCTCCCCTGTCCAGCGCATGGCGTTGCGATCGATCATCGCCTGCCGTGGAATCTATTCGGCTCGCGGCTCAGGCGGTTCGGACAGTGCCGCGGCCATCTCCTGCTCGCGTCCGGCGACGCGACCCTCCAGCTTGGCATCGAGCGCGTGCTGAAGCCGCGCGCCCAGCTCCGGGCCCTCCGCGATGCCGGCCGCCAGAAGGTCATCGCCGGTGATCTCCAGTCCGACGTGCCGCAGCTCTTCGAGCCAACGACGTGCGTTGTCACCGCCCGCCAGCGCCACCGCCTCGAGTGGAGCGCCGCGCGCGGCCCGCGCGATCTGGGCCGGACCCGACGCACGGCGCAGCGGCGCAGCCGTGACCCAGCGCGAGGCCGCGGCGACCACGTCACGATCGGCAGCCGGGAACTGAAGGTGGTCGAGCCAGCGCTGGAGCAGGTCCGCATCCATGCCGGCGCTGCATGCGGCGAGCAGGAGCAGGTCTCGGCGTCCGCCCTCCGGGAGCAGCCCCAGCGCCTGTGCGACGCCTGCGGGACGCGGCTGGAACCCTTCCGGCAGGGCCATCGGATTCATCGTCGCGACCTGCTCGAACACCGCACACGGATCGGCTTCGGCGAGGCTCAGCCTCACTTCATACCCGAGGCGCTCCCCGCTCACGGCGCCCGGGCGGGCAGCCCGCGCGAGCGCAGCCGTGTGCTCGTCGACGACGAAGCCGAGCCGAGCCGAATAGCGAGCGACGCGCCACAGCCGCGTCGGATCGTCATCGAACGAGCCGTCGTGCAGGACGCGCAGAACACCGGCGCGCAGGTCTTCGAGCGCCCCGGGGGCCGCCTCGACGCGCCCGTCGGGGAGGCGCACTGCGATCGCATTGACGCTGACGTCCCGCCGCGCGAGATCCTCGTGGAGCGATGCCGGCGCGACGTCGGGCAGGGCGCCCGGCTCGGCGTACGTCTCCGTGCGCGTGCGAGCGAGGTCGTAGCGGCACGACGCCGAGACCACGGTCGCGGTCGCGAAGCGCTCGTGCGTTACGGCGTCACCGCCCAGCGCCCGCGCCACGGCCTCGACGTCACCCTCCACGGCGACGTCGAGTTCACCCGGGGCCCGCCCGAGCATGATGTCGCGCACGGCTCCGCCGACGAGCCAAACGCCGTCATTCGCTGCAGCCACGTCGAGCAGCCGCCGTCCACACGGCGACTCCCGGAGCGCTTCGACCACCTCGCTTGCGACCATTGGGCTGAATGATCCCGAGAACTCGACGTAGCCGGGTGCTCGTGGCCGCGCTCGCGTTCCTGATCGCGGTCACGTCGGCCGTCGCCGTGTACGCCTGGCTCAACGATCGCCCCGACGACGTATCGAACCCCGACGTGGCGTTCGAGGCCGCGCCGCTGACTCCCGAGGCTCCGCCGCAGCCCGTGGAGGAGACCGCGCCGTTCGAGTGGCCCACGTACGGCTTCTCGGCGTCTCGCGCCCGCAACTTCCCGCTGGCCGAGCCGGCGCGGCCGCCGTTCCTCTTCCGCTGGGCGGTCCGCGGCGACGAGCTGCTCGAGTTCGGACCGGTGGCGGGTGGAAGTTCGCTGTACATACTCAAGAACAACGGCGCGCTCTACGCGATCAAGCGCCGCAGCGGAGTTCTCTACTGGAAGAAGAAGCTCGGCGAGCTGGCCGCATCATCGCCCGCCTACTGGAAGGGCATCGTCTTCGCGACGATCCTCACCCGCAAGGACGGCAGCGGCGCGGGCTCGGTCGTCGCGATGAACGTCGAGTACCCGCGGATCCGCTGGTCGCGCCCCCTGCCGAGCCGCACCGAGTCATCACCGGTCGTCGTCAACGGCACGGTCTACGTGGGAAGCGAGAACGGGACCGTGTACGCCTTCGGCGCCCGCACGGGACGCGTGAAATGGACCTTCAAGGCATCAGGCGCGGTGAAGGGCGGCGTCGCGCACGAGAACGGAAAGCTCTTCTTCGGGGACTACGCGGGCCGGATGTACGCGATCAGCGCTGCGACCGGCCGCAAGCTGTGGTCGGTGGGCAGCGGCAGCGGCGCCTTCGGGCTCGGCGGCGGCCGTTTCTACGCGACACCGTCGATCGCTTTCGGGCGCGTCTACGTGGGCAGCACCAACGGCAGCGTCTACTCGTTCTCGACGCGCGACGGCAAGCTCGCCTGGCGCACCGGCACCGGCAACTACGTCTACTCGTCCGCCGCCGTCGCCGACGAGCACGGCATCGGCCCGACCGTATACGTCGGCTCCTACGACGGGACGCTCTACGCGCTCGACGCACGCTCCGGCGCCGTGCGCTGGAAACACCGCGCGGAGGGCCAGATCTCCGGCGGCACGCAGATAGTCGGCGACCTCGTCTTCTACTCGACGCTCAACGGGCACACGACCGCGCTCGGCGCCGCGACGGGACGCAAGGTCTGGAGCATCGCCAAGGGCAAGTTCAACCCCGTGATCACCGACGGCCGCTACCTGTTCGTCAACGGCTCCACCAGCCTCTTCGCCTACGACCTGCGCTCCGGCAAGGGACCGGTCAAGGAGGTCCCCGGCGACCGCCCGGTGCTGCTCCCGCCCAAGCGCGACCGCGCGCGGCTCAACAAGCAGCGCTAACCGGCGGCCGTGACGGCCGGACGGACCGGGATCCCACTGGCCGCGAGATGCGCCTTGGCCTCGGCGATCGAGTAGACGCCGTAGTGGAAGATCGACGCGCAGAGCACCGCGTCGGCACCGGCCCGCAGCGCCTCGACCAGGTGGTCGAGCGTCCCGGCGCCGCCCGAGGCGATCACCGGCACCGACACGGCATGCGCGACGGCGCTCGTCAGCGGCAGGTCGTATCCGTCCGATGTCCCGTCACGATCCATGCTGGTCAGGAGGATCTCCCCCGCTCCGCGCTCAACGGCCTCACGCACCCAATCGACCGCGTCGCGCCCGGTCGGCGTGCGGCCTCCGGCGACGTATGCCTCCCAGGGGCCGCTGGCATCGCCGCCGGCCGAGCGCTTGGCGTCGACTGCGAGCACGACGCACTGGGAGCCGAAACGACGCGCAAGCTCGTCGATCAGCTCGGGGCGCGCCAGCGCCGCGGAGTTGACGCTGACCTTGTCGGCACCAGCGTCGAGCACCGCCTGTGCGTCCTCGACTGAGCGAATGCCGCCGCCGATCGTGAAGGGCACGAAGACGTTGTCGGCGGTGCGCCGCGCCAGTTCCGCCACGGTTTCACGGCGCTCGTGTGTGGCGGTGATGTCGAGGAATACAAGTTCGTCGGCCCCCTCGACGTCGTAGCGCTCCGCCAGCTCGACGGGGTCGCCCGCATCGCGGATGTCGACGAAGTTCGTGCCCTTGACGACGCGTCCCGCGTCGACGTCCAGACAGGGGATAACGCGCTTGAGCTGCACCCGACTGACCGTAGCGCGCCGGCGAGCGCCTTCCACGCAGCGATACGAACCCGCCGACGCCGACGGGCCGCGATCAGCGGCCCTGAAGTGCCCGCTGGCCTTCGTCGACCGTGAAACGACCCTCGTAGAGGGCTTTTCCGACGATCACGCCGCCGAGATTGACCTGACGCAGCCCGGCGATCGCACGCAGGTCGTCGAGCGAGCCGACGCCACCGGAGTAGATGAAGCGCCCGCGCACGACGTCGGCGATCCGCGACACCTCGTCGACGTCGACGCCGCCGAGCATCCCGTCGCGGTCGACGTTCGAATAGATGAACGAGCGCACGCCGCGGTGCTGAAGCGACTCGATCGCGTCCTGGGGTGGCAGCGTCGTGGCCTCCTGCCAGCCGGCCACGGCGACGGTGCCACCGCGCGTGTCGATGCTGACGATGACGCGTTCGCGGTAGGCGGCCAGCACGTCATCGAGGAAGTCGACGTCACGCACGGCCGCCGTTCCGAGGATCACTCGCTCGGCACCGGCGTCGAGGGCATCGCGGACGGCGCTCAGGCTGCGCAGCCCGCCTCCGACCTGCACCGGGACGGACAGCTCGTTCGTGATCGCCTCGACGTGCTCGATGTTGCGGGGCGCCCCATCCTTGGCGCCGTCGAGATCGACGATGTGCAGGAAGCGCGCTCCGGCCTCGACCCATGCGCGCGCGGCCTCCAGCGGCGAATCGCGGTAGACGGTGCGATCGGCGAAGTCACCCTGAACCAGGCGCACCGCCTTCCCGTCGAGGATGTCGATCGCCGCGTAGAGGATCATGCCGGCGTCGTCGCGTGCGCCTGCGCACCGTTCTCCGAAGACCCACCGGCGCAGAGCGCGGCGAAGTTGCGCAGCATTCGCAGCCCGTGGACTGAGGACTTCTCGGGGTGGAACTGCGCGCCGTAGACGCGCTCTCGGCCGACGACGCTGACGAACGGCCCGCCGTAGTCGCTCACGCCGAGCACGTCGGCCTCGTCCAGCGGGTGCGGAACGTAGGAGTGCACGTGGTAGAAGACGGCGGGGTCGGGGAGCCCTTCGAGCAACTCCCCCCCCTTGCGCCAGCGGACCTCACTCCAGCCGATGTGCGGAAGCTTGAGCGCAGGCGCGTCAAGCGCACGGACCGTGCCGCCGATCAACCCCAGGCCCTCGGCGCCGCCATGCTCGTCTGAGCCGTCGAACAGCAGCTGCATGCCCAGGCAGCAGCCGAACAGCGGCATCCCGGCGCTGACGACCTCGCGCAGCAGATCATCGAAGCCGCCGGCTCTCAGCAGCTGCATCCCGGCGGGGAAGGCGCCTACGCCCGGAAGCACGAGCCCATCCGCCGCGCGCAGCGACTCGTGATCGGCGGTGAGCACAGCGCGCGCACCAACGCGCTCGACGGCCTTCTCCACCGAGCGGCGGTTGCCGGCGCCGTAGTCGACGATGCCGATCGTCGCAGCCTGCGCGCTCACTCGGTCAGCGTCCCCTTGGTGGACGGAACGCCGGTCTCGGTCGGGTCGATGCTGACGGCCTGGCGCAGCGCACGGGCGAACGCCTTGAACGCGGCCTCGATCATGTGGTGGGCGTTCGCGCCACGCTGAACCTCGATGTGCAGCGTGAGCTTGGCCGTGCTGGCAAGCGCGCGGAAGAACTCGTCGACCAGTTCGTGTTCGAGCCCGCCGGTCCCGCCGGGCGGCAGCGAAGCGTCGAAGACCAGCATCGGCCTGCCCGAGACGTCTATCGCGCACATCGCACGCGCCTCGTCCATCGGCACGACCGCGTGCCCATAGCGCGTGATGCCCGAGCGGTCGCCGAGCGTCTCGTCGAGCGCCCGTCCGAGTGCCAACCCGGTGTCCTCGACGGTGTGGTGGGAGCCCGTCTCGAGATCGCCGCTGACGCTCACGTCAAGGTCCAGACGGCCATGACGGGCGACCAGGTCGAGCATGTGGTCCAGGAAGCCGACGCCCGTGGCGCGCTTGCCTGCACCATGGCCGTCCAGACCCAGCGAAAGCCGGATCTGGGTCTCAGCTGTGTCTCTTGCGATCTCTGCGCGGCGACTCATCGCTGTGGATTCTCCCGAACCTCCATCGACGTTGCGTGCACGTGGAAGCCCTCGGCTCGAGCGAGAGCGGCACCGGGGGCGGCGAGCGCGGCCGCCGCATCACCGATGTGGACCTCGCTCATGCGCCGTCTGAAGTGCCGGACGTTCAGGCCCGAGGCGAAGCGCGCCGCGCCGCCGGTCGGGAGCGTGTGGTTGGAGCCGGCGACGTAGTCGCCGAATGCGGTCGCGGCGGACCCGCCGACGAAGACACAGCCGGCGCTGCGAACCTGCGGCGCCATCGCCTCGGCCTGTTCTCCGACCAGTTCCAGGTGCTCGGGCGCGAACGCCTCGCAGAGCGACAGGCCGGTCGCGGGGTCTGCGACCTTCACGAGGGCGAGCACCGCGCCCGTCGCCTCCGCCGTCTCCAGCCTCGACGAGACCAGCTCCAGCAGCCCGTCGTCGTCGCTGGCGGCGACGGCGAGCGAGCCCGCGCCGTGCTCGGCCTGAGCGAGCAGGTCGAGGGCGACGAGCTCCGCGTCGGCGCCGTCGCCCGCAAGGACGAACACGTCGCTCGGGCCGGCGAAGCCGTCGATCCCGATGTCTCCGGAGACCAGGCGCTTGGCCTCCTGGACCCAGAGATTGCCCGGCCCGGCGATCACATCCGCGCGCCGGATCGTCGCGGTGCCATAAGCGAACGCAGCTACCGCCTGTGCGCCGCCGACGCGGTGGACCTCATCGACGCCGCACAGCGCGCACGCGGCGAGAATCACCGGGTGCGCGCCCGGCGCACAGACCGCGACCTCGTCGACACCGGCCTCGCGGGCGGTGATCGCGCCCATCACGACGCTGCTCGGGTACGGCGCGCGGCCGCCGGGCACGTAGATCGCGGCTCGTGCCACGGGAACCTCGCGCAGGCGTACACGCTGGCCCTGCGCCAGATCGACGTCGACGTCGCTCCCAAGTCCCGCCCGGGCGACAGCCGCCACGTTCTCGATCGCCAGCTCGAGCGCTCCGCGCAGCTCCGCGGGGAGATCACCCAATGCAGCGCCGAGCTCGCCGGCAGTGACCCGCAGCGCGCCGTCCTGCGGCAGCCCATCGAGTTCCGCGGCGTACTCGACGAGCGCAGCATCGCCGCGCTCGCGCACGTCCGCGACGATCGCCGCACATCGGGCGCTCACGTCGCCCGGCGCGGGAACCATGCCGCGAAGGCGACCTGCCAGAGCGGGGGCCTGCGCCTGGTCGTCCAGCGACAGCCGCGTGACCTCAGCCACGCAGGCGCTCCACTACCTCGTCGATGGCGGCGGCCCTGACGCGGAGAGCCACGCGGTTGGCGATCAGCCGCGCCGTCGACGTGGCGATCTCCTCGCGGATCACGAGCCCGTTCTCGCGCAGCGTCGTTCCGGTCGCCGTCAGGTCAACGATCGCCTCGACCATCCCCGTCAGCGGCGCCAGCTCGACCGAGCCCTTGACCTCGACGATCTCGGCCTGTCGCCCGGTGCGTTCGAGGTACTCGGCGGCGATCCGCGGGTACTTCGTGGCAACACGAACGACCCCCAGACGGCGCAGCGCCTCGCCGGTCGCATCGGGGCCCTCGCGAGAGGCGAGCACCATGCGGCACGGACCGAAACCCAGGTCGAGCAGTTCGAATACCTGACGCTCGCGCTGCTCCATCAGAACGTCCTTGCCCGTGATGCCGATGTCAGCGGCACCGGCCTCGACGTAGGTCGGAACGTCCGACGGCCGCATCGTGACGATGCCGACGTCCTCGAACAGCAGCCTCCTGTCGTTCGAGCGCACCTCGGCCGTGTCGATCCCCAGACCGTCGAGCAGATCGAGGGTGTCGCCGAACAGGGCTCCACGCGGCACTGCGACGGTGAGGCCGAGCGCGTTCACGACCCGTCCTCGGAGCGGGAAGCGCCGGCGCCGTCTTCCTCGCGAGCGAGCGCAGCGTGCAGCAGGTCGACACCGAGAGCGAACCCGACGGCAGGAAGCGGACGCCCGAAGCGCCCGAGCAGGTCGTCGTAGCGGCCTCCGCCGCCGAGCGGCTCGCCGAGCTCGGGGTCATAAACCTCGAACATCGCGCCCGTGTAGTAGCCGAGGCGCGGCGCGCGTCCGAAGTCAATGATGACCCGCTCGGCGATGTCGGCGTCAAGCCTGCCCAGTACGGCGCGCAGGCCCTCGACGGCGTCCGCCACTGGGCCCGCCCCAACCTCCAGGACGGCGACCCCGCCGCGCAGCCGGGGCGTATCGATCAGCGTCTTCGCAGCGTCCTGCGGGAGGTCGAGCGCACGAATCTCGCGGTCCAGGCCGACGAAGTCACGCGTCGAGAGCTCATGGAGCATGCGCTCGCGCGCCGGAGCGGGAACGGCGAACGCGTCGAGCAGCGCCGGATACAGCGCGGCGTCACCGAGTCCGATCTGAAAGCGCCGCAGCCCCGTCGCCTCGAGTGCACGTGTGAGCACGGTGAGCGCCTCAGCCGTGCCTTCGGGTCCCGGAGAACCGACCAGCTCGATGCCGGCCTGGAGGAACTCGCGCATCTGCCCGCGATGTGGCCGAACCGCTCGGTAGGCGTTGGCGAAGTAGCAGAAGCGCAGCGGCGGATCGGAGGCCCCGTAGCGCGTGGCGACGAGCCGCGCGATCGGGACCGTCATGTCGGCCCGCAGCGCGAGCGGCTCGCCGTGGTCGTCCAGCACGCGATAGGAGGGCAGCGCGCCCAGGCCTCCGACGCGCAGCGTCTCCTCGTATTCGACCGCGGGCGTCGAGACCTCGCCGTATCCGAACTCGTCGAAGGTCCGCAGCAGCGCGGCTTCGATCGCGCGCAGCTCGCGCTGTTCGTCCGGGAGGATGTCGCGGGTGCCGCTGGGTATCCGGTAGTTCATGCGTTTCCTACGGTCAGGGCGGCGCGCCGCGTGATGCGGCCGCGCGCGCTGCAGCCCACCATCTAAGCGTGGACGGCTGGTTCTGTCGCGACGCGCTCGATCTGGGCGCCCAGATCGCGCAGGCGCTCGTCGATCCGCTCGTAGCCACGGTCGATCTGGCGGATGTTGCCGATCTCGCTGCGGCCGTCAGCGCACAAGGCGGCAATCAACATCGCCATTCCGGCACGGATGTCGGGCGATTCGACACGCTCGCCGCGCAGTCGGCAGGGGCCGCTGACGATCGCGCGGTGCGGGTCGCAGAGCGTTATGTCGGCCCCCATCAGCACCAGCTTGTCGGTGAAAACGAGGCGGTTCTCGAACATCCACTCGTGAATCAGAATCGATCCTTCGCACTGGGTTGCGAGCGCGACTGCGATCGACGTCAGGTCCGCCGGGAACGCCGGCCAGGGACCGTCCTGAACGGTCGCCTTGTGCTCACCGACGTCGCGCGCCGCGACGAGCTCCTGGCCGCCCGGAACGATGACCGTGTCGCCGTCGATCTCCGAGTGCAGGCCGAGCTTCGCGAATACAAGCCGGATCATCCGCAGGTCGCCGGGGTCGGTGTCGGCGATCCGCAGCTCACCGCCGGTGACGCCGGCCAGCGCCATGAACGAACCGATCTCGATGTGGTCAGGTCCGACCGTGTGCCGGCAGCCGCCGAGCTCGTCCTTGCCGGTGACGGTGAGCACGTTGGAGCCGATGCCGCGGATGTCGGCACCCATCTTCACGAGCATCCGCGCGAGGTCCTGGACGTGCGGCTCGGACGCCGCGTTGCCGATCACGGTCTCCCCGGGCGTCAGCGCAGCGGCCATCAGGGCGTTCTCGGTCGCCATCACCGACGGCTCGTCCATGAAGACGTCACCAGCCCGCAGGCGCCCGCCGGCGGCCTCGATCACGATGTCGCGCTCGTGGCGGAACTCGGCGCCCATCGCCCGGAAGGCATCCAGATGCGGGTCGAGCCGCCGCCGCCCGATCACGTCGCCGCCCGGAGGCGGCATGTCCGCGTGACCGAAGCGCGCCAGCAGCGGCCCTGCCAGCAGGAACGAGGCGCGGATGCGCTCGGCATGAGCGCGATCGATGTGCGCCTCGCTCGTCACGGCGGCCGCGCAGAGCGCGACCTCGTGCTCGTCGCGCCATTCGACGGTGACGCCGATTCCGTCCAGGACGCGCAGCATCGCGTCGACGTCACGGATCCGCGGGACGTTGCTGACGATCAGCTCATCGGTCGTGAGAACGCAGGCAGCGAGGATCGGTAGAGCGGCGTTCTTGTTGCCCGCCGGCACGACCGTGCCGTTGAGCGGGACTCCGCCGTCGATGACGAACTTCTCCATGACCGGGTTCGCCGGGGCAGCCTGAGCCGGGCGCTTGGCTAGGGTAACACCCATGTCTACGCGGATTTCGCGGGATGAGGCCTGGTCCCTGCTCTGCGAGTGGGTCGAGTCCGAGGCGCTGCGGCGCCACTGCCAGGCGGTCGAGGCATCGATGCGCGCCCACGCGCGCCGGCACGGCGCCGACGAAGAGCTGTGGGGCGTCATCGGGCTGCTGCACGACATGGACTACGAGCGCTTTCCCGATCTGGAGACGGGCCACCCCCGCATGGGGATCGCGGAACTCGAGAAGCGCGGCGCCGACCCGGTGATCACGCGCGCGATCGCCTCGCACGCCGACGCGATGGGCGTGTCACGCGATTCCGACCTGGAGCGGACCCTCTTCGCCGTCGACGAGCTTTCCGGCTTCGTGCTCGCCTGCGCGTTCGTCCGCCCTCAGGGAATCCACGGCCTGACCCCCAAATCCGTCAAGAAGAAGCTCAAGCAGCCGAGCTTCGCGGCGGCGGTCAACCGCGACGAGGTCCACGAGGGCGCCGAGCTGCTGGGGCTCGACTTCGACGAGCACGTCACGATCGTCATCGGCGCGCTCGAGGAGCGCGCGAGCGAGCTGGGCATCGAGGGATCGCAGGAGTCCCCGGACGCCGGCGCCGCTGCGTAGGCGCGGCGGCGGTCAGATACTCCAGCGACCGCCCGCCTTCGCCCACTCGAGCAGGTGAGCCGTCTCGCAGAACGCGTCGGCGATGCGGTGCTCCCCGCGATGGCGCACGAGCAGCACTCGCCGGTCGCCGGGCTCCGCTCCGCACTGTGAGCAGGTCCTCGGCGGCTGGGCAAGCGGATGCTCATCCGCGCCGGCCGACCAGTGCGCGCCCTGGATGACCCAGGGCACGACGTGCTCGAGGCGGCAGAACGCGGCGCGCCGCTCGCCTTCGGGCTCGAACGCGCGAAAGCCGTCGTCCGGGTCGACGTGCTCACCGCACCAGCTGCACAGTTCGCCGCTCACGCCTGCCGAGGCTACCGGCGCCACCGGCTCCCTCTTCGGCCGCGCGCGCGGGCACAGCGGTCAGGAGCGCCGGTAGGGTCGCCCCAGCATGTCCGAGCGACTCGCGATCGTCGTCCTCGACGGCGATCAGACCGGCCAGGAACTGCTGGTGCAGTCGCTCCGCGTGCTCGAGCCGGCCGTCTGCGGACTGACGATCGACCTTCTGCACTTCGACCTCTCGCTCGCAAGCCGGCGGTCGACGGCCAACGCGATGGTGGTCGAGGCGGCGCACGCGATGCGCAGCGCCGGGTTCGGGATCAAGGCGGCGACGATCACCCCCGAGGGAGCCGGTGACGTCGGCTCGCCGAATCGCATCCTGCGTGAGGAGATCGGCGCCAAGGTCATCATCCGCACCGGCCGACGCATCCCGGGGGTCACGCCGATCGCCGGGGTGCACCACCCGATCTCGATCGTGCGCATGGCGGTCGGCGACGCCTGAACGGCCCCACGCCGCACCTGGGGCGCCGGCCGTGAAATGCACTGCAACCCGGCTTGCAGCCCGTCCAGCCACCGCCGTACCTTTACGAACATATGTTCCCCGCACTGCTGACCCCCATCAGAAACGCGATCATCCGCTGGTCCGATCTCGCGCTGGCGCTGATTTCGCTCGACGCCGTCCGGCTGCCCGACCGTCTCTTCGACCGCGCCGCAGCCGCGCAGGAACCGCAGCCGGACTGCGCCGGCCCGACGCCCTGCGTCCAGGGACGTCTGCGCAGCCCGCGCGACTCACCGCCGCGGACCGATCGGGAGCCGGCCGCCGCCCGCCGCGCTTCCGGCGGCTCACGCCGCTACCGCTCACACACGCACGCTTCCCCCCGATGAGCCGGCGCGGGCCTTGAACCCGCGGCCCGACAACGAGAAAGGGCCGCCCCGCGGGACGGCCCTTTCGTCACATTAAACCGGCGGCGACCTACTCTCCCAGGCCCGAAGGGCCAAGTACCATCGGCGCTGAGGGGCTTAACTGCTCTGTTCGGAAAGGGAAGAGGTGTTTCCCCCTCGCAATAGCCACCGGAAATTGGTCGAGACCGACCTCCGGCGAGCCTTGAAAACCGCACAGCGCCACTGAACAGGGCATCACTAAAAAATCATCCGTCAAGCCCTCGGACGATTAGTACCGGTCTCCTTCACACGTCACCGTGCTTCCAGATCCGGCCTATCAACCTGGTGGTCTACCAGGGTCCTTACTCCCTCAAAGGGGATGGGAGAGTTTATCTCGAGGTCGGCTTCCCGCTTAGATGCCTTCAGCGGTTATCCGATCCGTTCGTAGCTAAGCTGCGGTGCCCTTGGCAGGACAACAGCTACACCAGAGGAACGTTCACCCCGGTCCTCTCGTACTAGGGGCAAATCCTCTCAACTCTCCAACGCCCACGGCAGATAGGGACCGAACTGTCTCACGACGTTCTGAACCCAGCTCGCGTGCCGCTTTAATGGGCGAACAGCCCAACCCTTGGGACCTACTTCAGCCCCAGGATGCGACGAGCCGACATCGAGGTGCCAAACCGGGCCGTCGATGTGGACTCTTGGGCCCGATAAGCCTGTTATCCCCGGAGTACCTTTTATCCGTTGAGCGACGGCGCTTCCACTTGCTACCGCCGGATCACTATGACCTGCTTTCGCACCTGCTCGACTTGTCAGTCTCGCAGTCAAGCTCCCTTGCTGCCATTGCACTCTACGCACGATTTCCGACCGTGCTGAGGGAACCTTTGCACGCCTCCGTTACATTTTAGGAGGCGACCGCCCCAGTCAAACTACCCGCCTGGCACTGTTCACCGCCCGGTTTCACGGCGCGATGTTAGACGTCCAATACATCAAGGGTGGTATCTCAAAGTTGGCTCCACGCCAGCCGCAGCCAGCGCTTCAAAGCCTCCCACCTATTCTGAGCGAAATGCACCGAACGCCAATACCAGGGTGTAGTAAAGGTTCACGGGGTCTTTCCGTCTAGCCGCGGGTACTCGGCATCTTCACCGAGACTGCAATTTCACCGAGCCCCTCGTTGAGACAGCGCTGAAGTCGTTACGCCATTCGTGCAGGTCGGAACTTACCCGACAAGGAATTTCGCTACCTTAGGACCGTTATAGTTACGGCCGCCGTTTACCGGGGCTTAGCTTCGCTGCTTCGGGCGAACCCTAACAACTCCACGTAACCTTCCGGCACCGGGCAGGCGTCAGCCCCTATACGTCGTCTTTCGACTTAGCAGAGACCTGTGTTTTTGGTAAACAGTCGCTTCAGCCAATTCACTGCGGCCCCCTCGGGCTGAGCCGGCAAGCGGCTTCACCCTACTGGGGCGCTCCTTCTCCCGAAGTTACGGAGCAATTTTGCCGAGTTCCTTAACGAGGGTTATCTCGATCACCTTAGTATTCTCTACTTGCCCACCTGTGTCGGTTTTGGTACGGGCACGCGCTTCCTCCCTAGAGGCTTTTCTCGGAGGCATGGCGTCGGGGACTCGCCGGCTCTTGAGCCAGCTGGCGTCGCACCTCAGGTTATGCGGCCCCGCATTTAACAAGGGCCACCCCTACATGCTTACCCCAGGACGACCATCGCCTGGGTTCCCTTAGCCTTCCTCGTCCCCCCATCGGTCAAACGGAAGCGACGTGGTACAGGAATATCAACCTGTTCTCCATCGACTACGCCTTTCGGCCTCGCCTTAGGTCCCGACTAACCCTGAGCAGACGAACTTTACTCAGGAATCCTTGGGCAATCGGCGGAGGGGATTCTCACCCCTCTTTCGTTACTCATGCCAGCATTCTCACTTCCCATGCCTCCACGGCTGGCTTACGCCGCCGCTTCACTGGCATAGGAACGCTCTCCTACCGCGTGATCGGTCCGAAGACCTCACACACCCGCAGCTTCGGTGACTTGCTTGAGCCCCGTTACATTATCCGCGCCCGGACACTTGACCAGTGAGCTGTTACGCACTCTTTCAAGGATGGCTGCCTCTAAGCCAACCTCCTGGTTGTCTATGCACCCGGACATCGTTTACCACTTAGCAAGTACTTAGGGACCTTAGCTGGCGGTCTGGGCTGTTTCCCTTTCGACGCTGAAGTTTATCCCTCAGCGACTGACTCCCGGAGTAGACGTCGTGGTCTTCGGAGTTTGCCTGATGTCGGTAAGCTGGTAGGCCCCCTAGACCAAACAGTGCTCTACGGCCACGACGCAATTTATCCGAGGCTATACCTAAATATATTTCGGAGAGAACCAGATATCACTGAGCTTGATTAGCCTTTCACTCCGACCCACAGGTCATCCGCCCAGTTTTCAACCTAGGTCGGTTCGGCCCTCCACGAGGTCTTACCCTCGCTTCAGCCTGCCCATGGGTAGCTCGCTCAGTTTCGGGTCTGCCGCGTACGACTCTGTCGCCCTGTTCGGACTCGCTTTCGCTACGGCTCCGCTCATCGCTTAACCTTGCCGCACACGAGCAACTCGCTGGCTCGTTATGCAAAAAGCACGCGGTCACGGACCGAAGTCCGCTCCCACCCCTTGTAAGCACACGGTTTCAGGTACTATTTCACTCCCCTTCCGGGGTACTTTTCACCTTTCCCTCACGGTACTAGTCCGCTATCGGTCACCTAGGAGTACTTAGCCTTGGAGGGTGGTCCCCCCAGGTTCAGTCCGCGTTTCACGGGTGCGGACCTACTCAGGAACGTCTGACGGCAGGTCACGAGGTTTCGTCTACGGGACGATTGCCCTCTGTGGTGCGCGGTTCCACGCGCTTCGACTACCAACGTGACTTTGTAACTGCCGCCGAGCCGGCCACGGCTCGGAACAAACGCCCTACAACCCCCATCGCGCAACGCGTGACCGCTTACACGCAACAGGTTTGGGCTCTTCCCTTTTCGCTCGCCACTACTCAGGGAGTCTCGGTTGATTTCCTTTCCTCGGGGTACTGAGATGTTTCACTTCCCCCGCTTGTCTCCAACCGGCCTATGTGTTCAGCCGGTGGTGACGCCGCATTACCGGCGCCGGGTTTCCCCATTCGGGCATCCACGGATCACAAGCTGTTAAACGCTTCCCCGTGGCTTATCGCAGTCGTCCACGCCCTTCATCGACTCTAGGTGCCAAGGCATCCACCATGTGCTCTTACTATCTTGACGGTGATCGGTCGCGCTTCCGAAGAGGCACGACCGGTGATACCCGTTCGACCCGATCGCTCATCGGTGATCGGGTCTGTGGCTGCTGTGCAGTTTTCAAGGACCGCCGGAGAGGGCTGCGCGCCAGGCCGCGCGACACGAGGGCCGCGCGGCGGACGAGCCGGTCTCTCAAAACTCAACAGCATGCACCCGCTGGCGCCGCGACGGTATGCCGCGGCCGCAGGGCCAGATTCGGTCGACGTGCTAGGCCGCATGATCGGTGGCCGCTCCACCGCCGGCACGCTCGTGAGCGCACCGCGGAACACGACGCCGTGTCATACGGGCCCCCTAAGGGGCTCCCTAGAAAGGAGGTGATCCAGCCGCACCTTCCGGTACGGCTACCTTGTTACGACTTCACCCCAGTCACGAGCCCCACCTTCGACGGCTCCCTCCCTTGCGGGTTAGGCCACCGGCTTCGGGTGTTGCTCACTCCCGTGGTGTGACGGGCGGTGTGTACAAGGCCCGGGAACGTATTCACCGTGGCGTGCTGATCCACGATTACTAGCAACTCCACCTTCATGTAGGCGGGTTTCAGCCTACAATCCGAACCGAGACGCGCTTTGTGGGATTCGCTCCACCTCGCGGTATCGCTGCCCTCTGTACGCGCCAATGTAGCACGTGTGTAGCCCTGGACATAAGGGGCATGATGACTTGACGTCATCCCCGCCTTCCTCCGGTTTGTCACCGGCAGTCTCGTATGAGTCCCCAACTGAATGCTGGCAACATACGACGAGGGTTGCGCTCGTTGCGGGACTTAACCCAACATCTCACGACACGAGCTGACGACAGCCATGCACCACCTGTGAACCTGCCCCGAAGGGAAGCCGTGTTTCCACGGCGGTCAGGCACATGTCAAGCCCAGGTAAGGTTCTTCGCGTTGCTTCGAATTAAACCACATGCTCCGCTGCTTGTGCGGGCCCCCGTCAATTCCTTTGAGTTTTAGCCTTGCGGCCGTACTCCCCAGGCGGGGCACTTAATGCGTTAGCTTCGGCACGGAGGGAGTCGACACCCCCCACACCTAGTGCCCATCGTTTACGGCGTGGACTACCAGGGTATCTAATCCTGTTTGCTCCCCACGCTTTCGCGTCTCAGCGTCAGTACCGTCCCAGCGAGCTGCCTTCGCCATTGGTGTTCCTCCTGATATCTGCGCATTTCACCGCTACACCAGGAATTCCACTCGCCTCTTCCGGACTCTAGCTCCGCAGTATCCATCGGCATTCCAGGGTTGAGCCCTGGACTTTCACAACGGACTTACGAAGCCGCCTACACGCGCTTTACGCCCAATGATTCCGGACAACGCTTGCCCCCTACGTATTACCGCGGCTGCTGGCACGTAGTTAGCCGGGGCTTCTTGTGAAGGTACCGTCACTCCAGCCGGCTGTTAACCGACGAAGCTTCGTCCCAACTGAAAGCGGTTTACAACCCGAAGGCCGTCTTCCCGCACGCGGCGTTGCTGCGTCACGCTTTCGCGCATTGCGCAAGATTCCCCACTGCTGCCTCCCGTAGGAGTCTGGGCCGTGTCTCAGTCCCAGTGTGGCTGATCGTCCTCTCAGACCAGCTACCCATCGAAGTCTTGGTAGGCCGTTACCCCACCAACTAACTAATGGGCCGCGGGCCCCTCCCGATACGGAGGCCGAAGCTTCCTTTAGTCATGACTCTCAAGAGTCGTGACCACATTCGGTATTAGCCCGGGTTTCCCCGGGTTGTCCCGATCATCGGGGCAGGTTACCCACGTGTTACTCACCCGTTCGCGGCTTTGCTCCAGGCCGAAGCCTGGGTCGTCGCTCCACTTGCATGTGTTAGGCACGCCGCCAGCGTTCGTCCTGAGCCAGGATCAAACTCTCCGTGAAGTTACCGGACCTCGATCCGAAGACCGCTGCCCGGGTAATAGAGAGTTCGTCATGACCAAATATGCGACGCCACGTACACGAGGCGCCGCGGTCTTGACAGAGTATTGCTCAGACCGTCACCACTCCGGCAAGCCGGAATGCGACGGTTCGAATCTGGACACACATTTCGGGGTCAGGTGTTTCTCGACCCCGATGTGCGCATGCTGTTGAGTTTTCAAAGACCGCCGCGCCCGTCCGGGAAGGTGTTGCCTTCGTTCAGAGCGGCTGCAGGCCCAGAGGGCCGGCAACGGACCGATCAGTATAGCGCCGAAGTTGGGGCCGCGGGAAGCGGCCGCTTGCGCAGCGGAAGACCGTCGGGGCGCGGAAGAGTAGCAGGCTCGTCAGCGCAGGTGGAGGCGCCGGAACTGCCTGCGGCCGAGCTGCACGACGGCCCCGTCCAGGCGGGCCGGCTCGACGTCCAGCTCCTCGCCGGCGAGCAGTTCGCCGTTGACCCGCACGCCACCCTGGGCGATCAGGCGACGGGCCTCCGATCGCGAGACGCCGAAGGCCACGGCGAGCGCTGCCGGGAGGTGGACCGGCCCATCGGCGCGGCCGACGGCGACGTCGTCGATCTGCTCGGGAACCTGGTGCTCGACGTGGACCCGATCGAAGCGGCTCTCGGCCGCCTCGGCTGCGGCGGCGTCGTGGAAGCGCGTGATGATTGCGCGTGCGAGGGCACGCTTGGCATCGCGAGGCGACGCGTCAGGGGGGCGTTCGATCGCGAGCAGCTCGAACCACGTCGCCATCGCCGAATCCGGTAGCCGCATCGTCTTTCCGAACATCTCCTCAGGATCCTCGGCGACGCCGATCTGGTTGCCCTTGGTCTTCGACATCTTGTCAATGCCGTCGATTCCCGGGAGGATCGGCAGGGTGAGCACGACCTGCTCCGGCTGCCCGAAATGGCGTTGGATGTCGCGCCCGAGCAGCAGGTTGAACGTCTGGTCGGTCCCGCCCAGTTCGACGTCGGAGCGGACGGCGACCGAGTCGTAGCCCTGCATCAGCGGATACAGGAGCTCGAGGATCGAGATCGGAGTGCCTGCGAGGTAGCGGGTCGCGAAGTCCTCGCGGTCAAGGAGCTGCGCGACCGTCGTGGTCCGCGCGAGCCGGAACAGCTCGGGCATGCTCATGTCGAGCCACTCCCCGTTGAAGCGCAGCTCGTAGAGCTCGGGATCATCGTCGAGAACGCGGTGGGCCTGCCGCTCGTAGGTCTGCGCGTTCGACGCGATCTCGTCGTCGCTCAGCACCGGCCGGGTGTCCGAACGGCCGCTGGGGTCGCCCACGCGCGCGGTGTAGTCCCCGACGATCAGCACGACGCGGTGACCGAGGTCCTGGAACTCGCGCAGCTTCTGGAGGACCACCGTGTGTCCGAGATGGATGTCCGGGGCTGTCGGATCCAGGCCGAGCTTGACGCGCAGCCGCCTCCCCTCCTCGGCTGCCGAGGCAAGCCGCTGCTCGAGCCCGTCGGAAGGCAGTGATTCCGCGGCGTTGCGCGTCAGGAACGCCGCCTGCGAAGCGGGATCAGCGGCGGCGTCGACCATCGCGCCAATGCTAGTCTGACGCCCGGCGCAGACGCTGTCCGCCACGCGAGCGCGCCGCTGTCACAGCTGCGCCCAGGGCGCGCAGCACCGCCGGATTCCGCCCACGCCGACGCCGACCGAGCGTGGGCGCCCACGCGATGATCGACGACGACCGTCCCCAACTCCAGGACCCCGAGAGCGCACAGCTCGAGCACGGCCCGCCCTCACCTGACGGAGCGGACACGCCCCCGCCGGCGCGTCCCAGGCTGAAGAAACGCCGCACGCTCCTGATCCTCATCCCGGTCATCTTCCTGGCGGGGATCTCGACGGTCTTCGGGATGATGATGGCGCTCGCGCGCGACCTGCCGGACCTCGAAAGCGCCAAGGAGTTCCAGACCGCCCGCAACTCGACCCTCGTGGACCGCCTCGGACGACCGCTCGGGATCCTGACGAGCGACCGCAACCGGGTCCTGGTCGACTACGAGGACATCTCGCCGTTCATGCGCAACGCGATCATCGCCGTCGAGGATCGCCGCTATTACGAGAACGAGGGTGTCGACGTGCGCGGCATGGGCCGCGCCTTCTACCAGGACGTGATCCGCGGTGGCCCGCGTCAGGGCGGCTCCACGATCACACAGCAGTTCGTCAAGAACGCGACTGAGGCTCAGAACGAGCGGACGGTCTTCCAGAAGCTGCGCGAGGCGGCGCTCGCCTACCACCTCACGCGCAAGTGGTCCAAGAGCAAGATCCTGCGCGAGTACCTGAACTCGATCTACTTCGGCAACGGCGCCTACGGCATCGAGTCGGCGGCGCGCGTGTACTTCGGCTCGGACCCCAATCACAAAGGCTGCGGAACGCGCCTGCGACCGTGCGCCAGGGAGCTGAACGCCGCCGAGGCTGCGCTGCTCGCCGGAGTCGTGGCCAATCCGACGGCCTATGACCCTGTTGCCCACCCGGAGGCCGCGCTGCAGCGCCGCAACCTGGTGCTGGCGAAGATGCTCGAGCAGGACAGGATCACCCGCCAGGAGTTCGACGAGGCGACGCTGCAGGCGCTGCCGGCGGACATCGTGCCGCCCACCGTCGCCACCAAGGCGCCGTACTTCACGACCTGGGTCAGCCAGCAACTGGTGGACGAATTCGGCCCGCGCCGCGCCTACGAGGGCGGCCTGCGGGTCAAGACGACGATGGACCTGGACCTCCAGCGCGCCGCGCAGGCCGCTGTCGACCGCAACCTCGGCGGCGCGGGGCCCTCTGCGGCGGTCGTGGTGATCGACAACAAGACGGGCGAGGTCAGGGCGCTCGTAGGGGGCCGCGACTACAACGAGCGGCCCTTCAACCTCGCGACCCAGGGCCAGCGCCAGCCGGGATCGACCGTGAAGCCGTTCATCCTCGCCTCGGCGCTGAAGCGCGGCATCGGGATCGGGTCCGTCTGGGAGTCGCGCAAGCGCGTGTTCGACCTGTCCGATGCCGCCGGCGACGAGAAGTTCGTCGTGAACAACTTCGAGGACTCGTACGGTGGCTCTCGCACGCTGGGGTCGGCGCTGACCGTCTCCGACAACGCCGTGTACGCCGCAGCCGGGCTGAAGGTCGGGACGCGCCGCATCTCCGACCTGATCGAGGGTATGGGCGTCCGCACCCCGGTCTCGACGAATCCGGCGATGACGCTCGGCGCCTTCAAGCGCGGCGTGTCGGTCCTCGACTGGGCGCACGCCTACGAGTCCTTCGCGACCGGCGGCAAGCGCATCTCCGGATCGCTCGGTGCGCCGAACGACGGACCGGTCGGCATCAAGGAGGTGCGCCGGCTGGGCGGCGACGGCAAGCTGCTCGCGCGCAATGAGCGCCGCAGTGAGCGCGTGCTCTCCCCGCAGGTCGCGGCCCTCACAACCGCCCAGATGCAGACCGTGGTCGCCTCGGGAACGGGCAGGCGAGCGGCCTACGGGGGCTTCGCCGCCGGCAAGACCGGCACGACCGAGAACTTCGGTGACGCCTGGTTCGTGGGCTTCACGCGGGAGTTGACGATCGCCGTCTGGGTCGGCTACCCGGACGCGACCCGTCCGATGAAGACCGAATTCGGCGGCGAGCCGGTCGCCGGGGGCACGTTCCCGGCGCTGATCTGGCGCGACTTCGTGGTTCAGGCCAAGGCGATCTTCGAGCGCCGGATCGCCGAGCGCGAGGCGAAGCGCGGCGGCGATGACGCCGCGGACGACAGCGACCCCGCGAGCCCGCTGGTCGACGGGTCCGGCGGCGCACCAGATTCCCCCGCGCAGCCCGACGACGCCGCGGCCGACGACGGTGACTCGTCCGGCGACAAGAAGCGCAAGAGCGGCTCCGGCGGCGAGCGCAAGCCTCCCGCACCGGCGAAGCAACCATCGCCTGCCCCGGCCCCCGCACCGGCGCCGGCACCGGCGCCCACTCCTGCGCCATCCCCGGCTCCAGCGCCCGCCCCGGCTCCCGGCGGCGGCTCTGGCGGCGTCAGCGCGCCGCCCGGCTAGCGCTGCGCAGCCGTTCGGCGGCGGTAGTCGTGCAGGCCCGCGGGCAGCGGACGGGAGACGTGCGCGCTGTCGCGCGCGCAGAAGCGCCACGGCAGGTCGACGGCGCGGTTGATACCGATGCGCGTGCCCGCCCAGACCGCCCGCGGCGCTGCGATGGGCGGCGCCTCGATTCTCACCGGGCCATCGCTGAGACTGGTGTCGTTGAGCTCCAGCCCGATGCCGAGCGCCTGCGTCAGCTTGCCCGGACCGCTGCACAGGTCGCGCCGGCGCTCCACGCCGCGGCGGGCATGCATCGCGGCGATGTCCCGGGTGGGCTCGAGTGCGCGGATCAGGACTGCCGCACCGATTCCGGGCGCCTCGCACACGGCGTTGAGCAGGGCATGGATCCCGTACGAGCGGTAGACGTAGGCGGTGCCGGGCTCGGCGAACAGGACCGAGGTGCGCGGCGTCAGGCCGGCGAACGCGTGGCAGGCGGGCTCACACTCGTGATAGGCCTCGGTCTCGACCACGATCCCGGCCGCCTCTCCGTGGCGCACGACGCAGCCCACCAGGTCGCGTGCGACCTCGACGACCGGTCGCGCGTAGAAGTCCGTTGGCAGCGGCTGCGCCAGCGGAGACGGTGCGGTCACGGAATCGCCCCCGGACGCCGCGGCCGGCCGGCTACTCCGCCAGCCGCGCTCGCGCCAGCTCGAGCTGCTCGCGCACACGCGGCAGCGACGTACCGCCCTCGCTGACCTTCGACTCGAGCCAGGAGCGCTGCGCGAGCACGTCGTAGGCCTCGGCGTCGAGGTGCTCGGAGTGCGCAGCGAGCTGCTCGGGCGTGAAGTCGCTCAGCGGGCGGCCGCTTGCGACCGATTCGCGCACGAGACCGGCGATCACCCCGTGGGATGCGCGGAACGGCACGCCACGGCGCACGAGCAGGTCGGCGAGGTCGGTCGCGGCGATCAGCTCGTCCGACGCGGCCGCGGCCATGCGCTCACGCCTGAATCCGGCCGTCCGGACCATTCCGGACGCCGCGGCCAGTCCCAGACGCAGGGTGTCGACCGCGTCGAACAGGTGCTCCTTGTCCTCCTGAAGGTCCTTGTTGTAGGTGAGTGGCAGGGCATGGATCACGCCGTGGAGCGCAGCGAGTCGGGCGACGATCCGCGGCGCCTTGCCGCGCAGCAGCTCGGCGGCATCCGGGTTCTTCTTCTGCGGCATGATCGAGCTTCCGCTCGTCCAGGCGTCCGAGAGCTCGACGAAGCCGAACTCCTCGCTCGACCACAGGACCAGCTCTGCGCCAAGGCGGGACAGGTGGGTCGCGCAGGTCGCGGCAGCTGCGATGTAGTCGAGGATGAAGTCGCGGTTGGAGACCGCGTCGATCGAGTTCGGGACGACCCCGGTGAAACCGAGTTCGTCCGCCACCATCCTGCGATCGGTGTCGAAGTTGACGCCCGCGAGCGCGCCGGCTCCGAGCGGAAGATCACTGACCTGAGACCGCACGAAGCGAAAGCGCGCGCGGTCACGGTCGAGCATCCAGAAGTAGGCGAGCAGGTGATGGCCGAGGTAGACCGGCTGAGCGCGCTGGAGGTGCGTGTAACCCGGCAGCGGCCAGTCGATGTGAGCCTCGGCTGCATCGAGCATGGCACGCATCAGATCCTCGACCCGATCGACGCTCTCGTCGGCCGCCTCGCGCACGAAGAGCGCGACATCGGTGATGACCTGATCGTTGCGCGAGCGCGCGGTGTGGAGCTTGCCCCCGACCGGCCCGGTGACCTCCGTCAGGCGCCGCTCGACGGCCATATGGATGTCCTCGTCGTCGTCGCGGAACGGGAACGTGCCGCCGCGAAGCTCGGCCTCCACCTCATCGAGACCCGCGAGCAGGGCGTCGCGGTCGTCCTCCCCGATGATCCCGCGCGCGGCGAGCATGCGCGCGTGGGCGCGCGACTGGGCCACGTCGTACGGCCACAGCCGGCGATCTACGTCGAGCGAGCGGTTGATCGACGCGAAGTCCGGATCCTGAGGCTCGGCGAAGCGCGACATGGGCGGCGAGTCTAGTGTCGCGTCCGGCTCTGTCCTGAATGCGGATGTACCGTTGCCGGGATGCGTCACTGGCCGATGATCGACGACCCGCAGCTGCGCGCACGGCTGAGCTACTCGGACGAGGCGTTCCTGTCGTTCATAACTGGCCTGGTGCAGTCGTTCGGCCCGCGTGAGTTCGGCGATGCGGTCTACGAGCGCGCGCTCAGCTACCCGTGGTCGCGACCGGTCTCGTCCTACTTCCTGTCGGGAGAGCACGTCGAGCCCGTCGAGGACGCGACACGAGCCGCGTGCGAACGGGCATCGCAGGACCGCCACCCACTGCTCGCGTTCGGCTCGAACGGCGCCCCTGGGACGCTGGCGCGCAAGCTCGCCGGGCTGCCGGAACACGAGCGCGAGATGCTCGTTGTCGCGGGCGACCTTCACGATTTCGACGTCGGCGCCGCGCCGCTGCCGACCTACTACGGCGCGCTCCCGGCGACGATCTTCCCCAGCCCGGGAACCGCCGTCCGCGCCTCGGTGCTCTGGGTCACGGCCGCGCAGCTCACCGCACTCGCGCAGACGGAGTTCAGCTACTTCCTCGGGCGCCTCGACGGCGTGCGCTTTCAGCCCGACCTGGCGGCCGCCGAGCCGATCGACGGCGTGCTCGGCTTCGTCTCACGCTGGGGAGCGCTCTGCGTGAACGACGAGATCGTGGCCCTGGAAGCGGTTCCTGCGAGCGGGCGCGCAGCCGCGGCGATGACGCAGGAGCGGCTGCTCGATCACGTCGCCCGCCTCGTGTTCGGCGACCGGGCCCGGGCGCGCGACCTCGTGCGCCGGGTCACCGAGGACTATGGGGCGACGGGGACGGCGATCGCGCAGACGTCCGCCGCCACGACACGACAGTTCGAGTCCCGACACTGGACCCGCTACCAACGTGCGGTCAGCGGGTCCGGCCCGGCAAGCACGTAGCGCTCACGGCGAGACGGTCACCCGCAAGAACGTCGCGTCGATCGACGTGCCGCCGTTCGTGCCGGTGTTCTGTTCTTCGGCCAGTTCCAGAAGCTGGCGCTGAAGGTCATCAGCCGTCCCGCTGGCCTCAGCCGCCTCGAACGCGTTCATCGTCGGGCCGTAGAACCGCCGAAACGTCTCGACGACCTCCGCCGGGCTCCTGTCGGGCGCGACGAAGGAGAAGGTGTCCTTGACCGTCGATACCTGTCCTTCGGGGACACCGGCCTCGCCGAACCGCTCTACGACGTGCTCGTCCACGCCCCAGGTCATCGGGCTCACGAAATCCGCCGGAGGCGGCGGCAGGAACGACGAGCTGATCTTGAGCAGTTGCGACACGAACGACGTCGGATCGTTCGGGATCCAGTTGCCCATGACGATCCGGCCGCCCCGCTTCGTGACGCGGACCAGTTCTCTAGCCACGTCGAAGGGCCTGGGAGCGAACATGGCGCCGAACACGGAGAGCGACAGGTCGAACGAGTCATCTTCGACTCCCTGCAGGTCACAAGCGTCTCCCTCCTGGAACGTGAGCTTGTCGAGACCCTCGTCTGCGGCGCGCCTGTTCCCGGCGTCGACGAGGTTGCTGGCGATGTCGATGCCGACGACCTCCGCTCCGAGGCGGGCCAACGGGACCGCGGTGGTGCCGTCTCCGCAGCCGAGGTCGAGAGCGCGCAGCGGGGGAGTGACCCCGAGCGACGCGACGACCGCCTCGCCTGATTCGCGCATCACCGCTGCGATCTCGGTGAAGTCGCCCTTCTCCCACAGTGCCTTGTTCGCGTTCATGACGGCTCCTCTCGTCTGAAACGGGCTCTGGCCACGCCTCGGCGCGACGACTTCCGGCGACACTACATCACGCGACCAACCCGGGCTGAGCGGCCGCCGCGCGACCGGGTCCGCCGGTCAGGGGCGGCCCAGCGCACGGCGCAGTGCCTCGCAAACGCGCTCCACCTGGCCGTCCGTCATCCCCGGGAAGAACGGAAGCGCCAGCGAGCGCGCGGCGATGTCCTCGCAAACCGGGAACTCCCCCTCGCGATGGCCGAAGCGCTCGCGGTAGAAGCTCATGAGGTGGATCGCAGGCAGGTACGGCTTGCTCTGCACGCCAAGCTCGCGCAGGCGCCTCACGACGTCGTCGCGGGCCGCGTCACGCGGCACCTGCACCACGAACACGAACCAGCCGCGCCGGTCGCCGCCGCGGTTCTCGCACGGCAGCCCGAGCCCATCGATCCCCACCAGCGCGTCGCGGTAGCGATCGGCGACGCGCTGCCTGCCCGCCAGCATCCCGTCGAGGCGATCGAGCTGGACCAGCCCGATCGCACTGGCGATGTCGCTGAGGCGGTAGTTGAAGCCGAGGCGGTCGTGGTCGAGCCAGCCCATGTCCGGTGCGCGCCCCTGGTTGCGCTCGCTGTCGATGCGCTCCTTAGCGGCGCCGTCGCCGGTGGTCACCATCCCGCCCTCGCCCGTCGTGAGCTGCTTGTTGGCGTAGAAGCCGAAGACGGCCGCGTGCCCGCGCCCGCCGACCGGCGTTCCGTCGGCGTGGACGGCGCCGAGCGCCTCACATGCGTCCTCGACGATCGGCAGACCGAGTCCTTCCAGTGCCGGAAGGTCGGCCGGGTAGCCGAAGATGTGGACCGGCAGCAGCGCCGCAGTGCGCTCGCCGACCGCCGCGGTCGCCGCCTGCGGGTCGATGTTGAGGGTCACCGGGTCGATGTCCGCGAACACCGGCCGCGCCCGCTCGTAGAGACACACGTTCGCGCTCGCGACGAACGAGAACGGCGAGGTCACCACCTCGTCGCCCTCGCCCACGCCGGCCGCGCGCAGCGCGAGGTGGAGTCCGGCGGTCCCGCTGGAGACCGCGCTGGCATGCGCCGCGCCGACGCGCGCCGCGAACGCCTGCTCGAACGCCGGGACGCGAGGCCCAAGTGACAGGTGGCCCGAGCGCAGGACGTCCGCGACGGCGTCCTCCTCCTCGCGGCCCAGGACGGGCCGCGCGAGCGGGATCTCGTCGTTCACGCGCGTTCGGGCAGTTCGGCCGCGGTGGCCCCGCCGGGGCGGCGACCCGGCTGCTCGGCGTACGACAGCGAGTCGACGAGCGCCTGCCAAGAGGCTGCGATGACGTTCTCGGCGACGCCGATCGTTCCCCAGACCTCCTTGCCGTCGGAGGCGTCGATCAGCACCCGCGTGGTCGCCTGGGTGCCGTGCGTCTCGTCGAGGATCCGGACCTTGAAGTTGACGAGCTCGATCTCGGACAGATGCGGGTGGATTCCGGTGATCGCGCTGCGCAGTGCCTTGTCGAGCGCGTTGACGGGGCCGTTGCCCTCCGCCGTCCGTACGTAACGCTCACCGCCGACCCAGATCTTGATCGTCGCCTCGCACTCGACCTTTCCGTCAGCGCGCTGCTCGACGATCGTGCGCCACGACTCGAGCTGGAACAGCGGCTCGAACGTCCCCGCCTCGCGCCGCATCAGCAACTCGAAGGAGGCATCGGCGGCCTCGAACTGGTACCCGCGATGCTCGAGCTCCTTGACGCGCTCGACGACGCGGGCCACTCCCTCGTCACCGAGCTCGATGCTCGCCGCAGCGGCCTTCTCGTCGACGGTCGCCCGTCCCGCCAGCTCCGACACCAGCACGTCGCGGCGATTGCCGACGCTCGCCGGGTCGATGTGCTCGAAGGTGGCCGCGTCGGCGCGGATGCCGGCGGCGTGCAGCCCCGCCTTGTGCGCGAAGGCGTGCTTGCCGACATACGGCTGGGCCGCGTCCGGCGCGCGATTGAGCAGCTCATCGACGTAGTGGGCCGTTTCGGTAAGCCGCGCGAGGCGCTCGGGCGCGAGCACCTCGTGCCCCATCTTGAGCTGGAGGTCGGCGATGATCGTCACGAGATTCGCGTTGCCGGTGCGCTCGCCGATCCCGTTGATCGTGCCCTGGACCTGCGTGGCGCCCGCCTCGACCGCGACCAGCGTGTTCGCGACCGCACAGCCGGCGTCGTCGTGCGTGTGGATGCCGAGCGCGACGTGGGGCAGCGCTGCGCGCACCGCCCCCACGACAGCCGCGACCTGCGAGGGCAGCGAGCCGCCGTTGGTGTCGCACAAGACGACGCGCTCGGCTCCGGCCTGCGCGGCGGCGCCGACGCAGGCGAGCGCGTAGGCCGGGTCCTGCGCGTAGCCGTCGAAGAAATGCTCGGCGTCGAACAGAGCCCGCTTGCCCTCTGCGACAAGGAAGGCGATCGAGTCGGCGATCATCTCGAGGTTCTCCTCGCGGCTCACGCGCACGACCTTCTCCACGTGCAGCGGCGAGCTCTTGCCGACGAGCGTGCACGCCGGGGCGAAGCAACCCGCGAGCACGCGCAGGCCCTCGTCGTCCTGTGCCCGCACGTCGCGCCGCCGCGTCATCCCGAAGGCGACGATCTCGCTCGTCTCCAGGCCCTCGGTCGCGAGCAGCTCGAACAGCTCCTGCTCCTTGGGGTTGGACGCCGGGAAGCCGGCCTCGATGAGATGCACCCCGAGCGCGTCGAGGCGCTGCACGACGCGCAGCTTCTCCTGCGCGGTCAGGCTCAGCCCGCCGCCCCCCATCCCGTCGCGGAGGGTGGCGTCGTAGAGCTCGACCGTGGTGCTCACGTCCGCTCGGCGCCGGCGCCGACCGGCACCGGATCGAGCCACTCGCGGTAGCGCTCGGCGCGGCCGTGCAGCGCGTCGTCGAAGGTCTTCTGGATGGCGAGCGTGATCTCACCGGGAACGCCGTCGCCGATCTGGTGGTCGTCGATCTCCCGCACCGGAACCAGCTCAGCCGCGGTCCCGCTCATGAAGACCTCGTCGGCGAGGTAGAGCTCGGCGCGTGCGAGATCGCGCTCGACGACCTCGAATCCGAGATCCCGGGCGATCTGGATCACCGAGCGGCGGCTGATGCCGTCGAGAATCGACGCGGTCTGCGGCGGCGTGTAGACGACGCCCTCGCGAACGACGTAGATGTTCTCGCCTGAGCCCTCGCAGACTCGGCCATGATCGTCGAGCAGGATCGCCTCGTCGTAGCCGGCCTTGTGGGTCTCGACCTTCGCCAGGACGCTGTTGAGGTACTGGCCGCCGGCCTTCGCGTGCGGGATCAGCGAGTCGGGGCTGATCCGTCGCCATGACGAGACCTTGGCGCGGATGCCGTTGCTCTTGCCTTCCTCACCCAGGTACGCGCCCCACTCCCATGCCGCGATCGCCACGTCGACCCGAGCTTCGAGCGGGAACAGGCCCATCGTGCCGTAGCCGCGGAAGACCAGGGGCCGGATGTAGCAGGAGCGCAGCCCGTTGCGGGCGACCACGTCGAGCGTCGCCTGCCGGATCTGCTCGTGGTCGAACGGGACCGGCATGAAGTACAGCTGCGAGGAGCGGAACAGGCGGTCGACGTGATCCTGGTTGCGGAAGACGGCGGGGCCGATCTCCGTGTCGTAGCAGCGCACTCCCTCGAAGACGGACGTGCCGTAGTGCAGCGCATGCGCGAGTACGTGGACCTTCGCGTCCTCCCAAGCGATCAGTTCGCCATTCATCCAGATGACTTCGCTGGGTTGCACGTACGCCGTCCTTTTCTACGACAGGTGGGAGAGAACCGACTCGGTGGCGTCCGCTGTCGTCGCGTCGCCACCGAGATCGCGGGTGCGCAGCCCTGCGGCGAGCGCCCGGTCAACCGCCGATTCTACGGCCGCGGCCTCGGTTTCCCAACCGAACGCGTGCCGCAGCATCAGCGCAGCCGAGAGGAACATCGCCAGCGGGTTCGCGATCCCCTCGCCCGCGATGTCCGGCGCCGAGCCATGGACCGGTTCGAACAGACCGGGTCCCTCGGGGTTGCCCAGCGACGCGCTCGGCAGCATTCCGATCGACCCGGTGATCATCGCCGCCTCATCGCTGAGGATGTCGCCGAACATGTTCTCGGTGAGGATCACCTCGAAATGGCGAGGCGCCGAGACCAGGCGCATCGCCGCGTTGTCGACGAGCAGATGCTCGACCTCGATGTTCGGGAACTCCTCACGATGCACGCGGCTCACGACCTCGCGCCACAGGCGGCTCGTCTCGAGGACGTTGGCCTTGTCGACCGATACGACCTTCGAGCGCGCCGCCGCGAACGCGGTTCTTGCGATCCGCTCGATCTCGTGGACGCTGTAGGCGCAGACGTCGCTCGCCATGTCGGCAGTGCGCGTCTTCTCACCGAAGTAGATCCCGCCGGTCAATTCGCGCACGACGACCAGATCGGTACCGGCGATGATCTCCGGCCGCAGCGGGCTGGCGTCGACGAGCGCCTCGATCGCCCTCACGGGACGCAGGTTCGCGTAGAGCCCGAGCCCCTTGCGCAGTCCGAGCAGCCCCTGCTCCGGGCGCGGAGCGCTGGGGTCGGTCGTGTCCCACTTGGGCCCGCCGACGGCGGCCAGCAGCACGGCGTCGGCGGTGCGGCAGGCCTCGAGCACGTCGTCGGTCAGCGCCGTGCCGTGCGCGTCGATCGAAGCCCCCCCGAAGACGCGCTCGTCGAATTCGAGGTCCGATCTCAGGTGACCGAGCAGCGCGAGCGTCGGCGCGAGGACCTCGGGGCCGATCCCGTCGCCGGGCAGCGTGACTATGCGCTGGGACATGACTAGAGAGCCGTCGTGACCGGTCCGGAACGCTCACGCGCCGTCTCGTAGCGGTCGATCTCAGCGGACTGCTGCAGCGTCAGCGCGATGTCGTCGAGGCCTCCGAGCAGCCGGTGTTTGATCTGAGCGTCGATCTCGAACGTGGCCAGCTGTCCATCGCCGTAACGGACCTCCTGTGCGGCGAGGTCGACCTCGGCGCTGCCGGCTTCGGCGACGGCCGTGCACACGTCGGCCGGAAGCGTGACGGGCAACAGCCCGATCTTCGTGCTGTTGGACGCGAAGATGTCGGCGAAGGACGGGGCGATGATCGCCCGGAAGCCGTAGTCCTCGAGTGCCCACGGCGCATGCTCGCGTGAGGAGCCGCAGCCGAAGTTGCGGCCCGTGACGAGAATCGGGTTGGAGGGCAGGTCCCAGCCCGTCTCCTGCTTCCAGTCGTAGAAGAGGAACTCACCGAAGCCGGTGCGCTCGATCCGCTTGAGGAACTGCTTGGGGATGATCTGGTCGGTGTCGACGTCGTCGCGGTCGAGCACCGAGACGGGTCCCTCTACGACGTTCACGGGTTCCATGCTCGGCTCCTAGTTCCAGTTGCGGATGTCGACGAAGCGGCCCTCGATCGCGGCCGCGGCCGCCATCTGCGGGCTGACGAGGTGGGTGCGGCCGCCGCGACCCTGGCGGCCCTCGAAGTTGCGGTTGGACGTCGATGCGCAGCGCTCTCCGGGCTTGAGGATGTCGGGGTTCATGCCCAGGCACATCGAGCAGCCCGCGCCGCGCCAGTCAAAGCCGGCGTCGCGGAAGACCTCGTCGAGACCCTCCTCCTCCGCCTGGCGCTTGACCTGCACCGAGCCGGGAACGACCATCGCGTAGACGTCCGAGTGGACCTTGCGGCCCTTGATGACCTCGGCGGCGACGCGCAGGTCGCCGATCCTCGAGTTGGTGCAGGAGCCGATGAAGACGCGGTCGAGCGGGATCTCCTCGACCGGGGTGCCGGCCTGAAGGCCCATGTACTCCAGCGCTCGCTGGTCGCCGTCGCCCTGCGGGTTCGGGACGACGTCCCCGACCCCGACGACCATCTCCGGAGTCGTGCCCCAGGTGACCATCGGGCTGATCTTCGCGACGTCGACCTCGATCTCGGTGTCGAACTCTGCGCCCTCGTCGCTGCGCAGCTCGCGCCAGCGGGCGAGCAGTTCGTCCCAGTCGCCGCCCGCGGGGGCTGCGGGGCGGCCCTCGACCCACTCGAAGGTCGTCTCGTCCGGGGCGATCATGCCCGCGCGGCCACCACCCTCGATCGTCATGTTGCAGATCGTCATGCGGCCCTCCATCGACAGCCGCTCGATCGCCGGGCCCGCGTACTCGACGACGTGGCCGACCGCTCCGGCGACTCCCATCTGCCCGATCGTCGAGAGGATCAGGTCCTTCGCGGTGACGCCGAAGGCGAGCTCGCCGTCGTAGCGGATGCGCATCGAGCGCGGCCTGCGCTGGACCAGGCACTGCGTCGCGAGGACGTGCTCGACCTCACTGGTGCCGATGCCGAACGCGAGCGCGCCGAACGCGCCGTGTGTCGCGGTGTGGCTGTCGCCGCAGACGATCGTCATGCCGGGCTGCGTGATGCCGAGCTCCGGGCCGATCACGTGGACGATCCCCTGCCGCTCGGAGCCGAGCGAGTACACCGGCACTCCGAACTCCGCGCAGTTGCGCTCGAGCGTCTGAACCTGGACGCGCGACAGCTCGTCCTTGATGCGCTCGGCGACGGGCGTGCCGTCGGTCGGCACGTTGTGGTCCGCGGTCGCGATCGTGCGATCGGGGCGACGCAGCCCGCGTCCGGCGAGCCGCAGCCCCTCGAAGGCCTGCGCGCTGGTCACCTCGTGCACGAGGTGCAGGTCGATGTAGATCAGCCCGTCGGCGACCTCGTGGTCGGCCCAGATCTTGTCCAGCAACGTCGTGGGGTGGCTCATCCTGATCTCTCTGGTGTCTCGTGTGGTGGTCGGCGGACCCGGGTCAGCTGCGACGCAGCCCCGCGCTGACGACCGCGAGTATCGCGGCGTCGGCCGGCCCGGAGTTCTCGAAGTGATGTGGGAGGTCAGCGTCGAAGGTGGCGGTGTCGCCCGCGTGCAGCTCATGGCGCTCGCCGTCGATGTCGAGGAAGACGGCGCCGCACTCGACGAGCGCGATCTCGCGGCTGCCCGGCTCGTGCATCGGCGGGTCGCCCGGCCCGCCGGTCTTCGCCCCCGGTCCGAGCACGTGTCGCGACAGCTCGGCGCGCTGGCCGGGAAGCGGGGGCGTCAGCACCTCGAACTCGTGACCGCTGCGCGCCGAGCCGCCCTTGCGGCGCTCACCTGCGCGGACGACCGACACGCTCCCGCCCTCGTCGAGGCGCAGCAGCTGCGAGAGGCGCAGCTCGAGGCCCGCTGCGATCTTCGCGGCGAGCGCGAGCGTCGGGCTCGTCTCACCGCGCTCGACCTGGCTGAGCATCGGAGCGCTCACGCCCGAGCGGTCGGCGAGCTCGCGCAGCGACAGCCCGCCTGCGTCGCGCAGCGCCTTGACGCGCGGACCGATGCTGATCGCGTGGGCGTCGAGGGTGTCGCCGTGGGCGGAAGCCATAAGACGTCTGTACGTTATCACGTACACACTGTCGAGCAGCGCACCGACTCGCCGCCTTAGCCGTCTGCTCGAAACGCTCGCCGGGTTAGTGTGATCTTGGTGGACGTTCCGAAGACCCGCTACGCGCGCAACGGTGATCTGCAGATCGCGTACCAGGTCGTGGGTGACGGGCCGCTCGACATCGTCTGGGTTCCGTCGTTCTTCTCGAACACGGAGATGTTCTGGGAGCTTCCATCCTTCGCGCACTTCTATGAACTGCTCTCGTCGTTCTCCCGCCTGATCCTGTTCGACCGGCGCGGGAGCGGCATGTCCGACGGGATCGCCGGCGCGACGCCGCTGGAGGAACAGATCGACGACGTTCAGGCGGTGATCGACGCCGCCGGGTCCGAGCGGCCCGTGCTGGCGTCCTACCTCGAGGGCTGCGGCCTCACGGCGCTGTTCGCAGCCTCGCACCCGGAACTCGTGAGCGCACTCGTCCTGCTGTCGCCGCAGCCACGCCTGATCGCCGGGCCGGGATACGAGTGGGCGCCCAGCCCTCAGGAGCGTGCCGCGATGGTTGATCGGCTCGTCGAAACCTGGGGTACCGAGGAATCCCCGTTGGGCGACGTCGTCGCCAACGAGGATGCGCGCCAGCGGCCTCTGATGGCGCGCATCCAGCGTCTCGCGATGAGTCCGGCCGCCGCTGCGGCGTCGCTGACGACGATCGGCGCGACCGACGTGCGCGACGTCCTGCCCAGCGTTCAGTGCCCGGCGCTGGTGCTGCGCCCCGAGAACGACACCTACCTCGACGAGCGCCACTCGCTCTACGTCGCAGAGCACATCCCCAACGCGCGCTATGTCAGGGTCCCCGGGGACGGCGCGCTCTGGGTCGGCGCGGAGGAGGCGATCGCCGATGAGATCCAGCACTTCCTGACCGGCGCCCGACGCCCGGTCGTCAGCGACCGCGTGCTCGCGACGGTGCTGTTCACCGACATCGTCAGCTCGACCGAGCGTGCCGCCGAACTGGGCGACAGTGCCTGGCGTTCGCTGCTGGAGCGCCACGACCGCCTGGTCCGCGAGGAGGTCGAGCGTCACCGCGGTCGATTCGTGAAGTCGCTAGGGGACGGCGCACTCGCGGTGTTCGACGGCCCGAGCCGAGCGATCAGCAGCGCCACTGCGGTGCGAGACCGCGTTCGTCGATGCGACCTGGAGATCCGCGCCGGCCTGCACACCGGCGAATGCGAGTTGCTCGCCGATGACGACGTAGGTGGCCTCGCCGTCCACATCGGCGCGCGGATCAGCGCGCTCGCCGGACCCGGTGAGGTGCTCGTCAGCAGCACCGTCCGCGACCTGATCGTCGGTTCGGGACGGACGCTGACGGACCGCGGAGAACACGAGCTCAAGGGCGTCCCCGGGCCCTGGCGGACCTTCGCCGTCGAAGCATGAGCGGTTGCCGCGGGCCGATTGCGCAGTGTGCAGCGGCTTCTGACCGGTCGCGCGGCTACAGCGAGAAGACGTAGCCCTTCCGGGGATCCACGCTGCCGCAGCGTACCGACTCCAGGTGCGCGCAGTCTTCCCCGCGAGCGGGTTGCGCCGCCGTTCTTCGCGGCGCTCGCTCCTTGCTGCCAGCGTCAGCTGACGGCCCTGCTGTTGCGCCGGTGCATCATCCGCGCGAACAGCCCGCCGCTGATGAACATGAACGAGCTGTAGACCGCGGCCGGGATCGTCAGGAGGGGGTCGATGCTCGAGCCGACCGCGATCGCGAGCGCTGCGTTGTGGATCCCGAGCTCCAGTGCAATCGCGGTCGCAGCGCGGTCTCCGAGGCGCGCTGCGCGGGCCACGAGGAAGCTGAGGGCCATCGCACTCACGTTCAGGGCGATCGCCGCGCCGACCAACTCCCCGAGGTGACGGGTGGTCTCTGCGAACTCGGACGCGATCGCCCCCGCGACGACCAGCAGGAAGACGCCGAAGGCCACCTGCTTGGCCCTCGCCTCGTGCGCCGCGACCCACCGCGGGGCACGGCGGCGCACATCCATGCCGATCACGAGCGGGACCACGGTCACGGCGAACACGCGGACCACCACGCCGAGCATCTCAGGGTCGCTGTCGAGGCCGGATGCGCCGAAGTGGTCGATCGCCAGTGTGAGGTAGACGGGCACCGTGACCACCGCCATCACGCTCGAGAGCCCGGTCATCGTGATCGAGAGCGCGGTCTCGCCGCGCGCCAGGTGCGTCAGCAGGTTCGCGAGCGTCCCGCCCGGAGAGGCGCCGAGCAGCACGAGGCCGACCGCGAAGACGGGCTCCAGGTCGAACAGCTCCGCGATCGCGAGCGCCAGAGCCGGAGCCAGGAGCACGAGGTTCGCCAAGCCGATCGCGACGCCGCGCGGCGCGGTCACCACGCGCCGGAAGTCCTCGACCGTCAGTGAGAACCCCAGCGTGACCATGATGCACGCCAGCGCGAGCGGGAGCAGCCCGAGGGTGACGAGATCGCCGGCCACAGCGAACAGGCTCAGACGCCGCGTCGCGGGCAGGCCGGGAACGACTCAGCACCGCCGAGGCTGAAGGGCTGCGCGACCGCGGGCCGCCTGTCTCCCGCCCCCGCGACGCGCATGAGCGCAAGTCTCCCACGCCGGGCCTTCGGGCCGCGCGACCCGGCGACTTGCCGGTCGTCTCCGCAGGCCGGACGCCGGCCGACGACGAGCGCTAGGTTGGAAGCGTGAGTGAGCAGACGATGAGGGTCTGCGTCGTCGGGGCCTCTGGAAAGCTCGGGCAGTACATGGTCCAGCACGCGCTCGATCGCGGCTACGAGGTGGTCGGCGTGTGCCGCGAGCGCAGCGTGGGGAAGCTGGATGCGTTCAAGGGGCGTATCACCGTCATCCCCGGAGCGACGGATGACGGCGAGGTCATCAGGCGCGCGGTGGCGGGATGCGACGGGGTGCTCGTCGTGCTCGTGCCGTGGGGGGTCCACGGATACTCGACGGGGACCGCACAGGCGGTGCTCGATCACGCACCCCGGGGCGCGCGCCTCGTCTTCTCGTGCGGGTGGCACATCACGCGCGACGGCCGGGACGTGTACTCGTGGAAGCTCAAGGCGACTGTGAAGGCCTTCGGCCCGCTCGCGCGCCTCGCCCGCTTCGCCGACCTCGACGACCAGGTCGAGGCGTGCCGACGAGTCTTCGCGAGCGACACGCGGTGGACCGTCGTGCGCGGGAGCGACCTCGAGGAGGGCGAGAGCCAAGGGCTGCCCGTATGGAGCAGGCACGTCGGCGACCCGATCCTCGAGAGCAACATCACGCGCCGCGTGGACTTCGCCCTGTTCATGGTCGACGCTCTCGAGAACGACGAGCTGGTCCATGAGGCCCCGGCGATCGTCGGCTGCCGGACGCCGTCGGCGCTCGCGCACGCCGCCAGTCACTGAACGCGGCAACCGGCGACCCAGCCCGGGCGTGATCCCGCGCGCCTGGGCCGGCGTTCGGTGATGTCCCAGAGCGGATCGCGCACGCCCAACCACGCACCGAACGTCCCGGACGACCCCGTATAGCGACCGACGCCGGACGCTCGGCGAGCGCGGACCGGCGCGGGCGACGACACTCCCGCCTGGGCGAGCGTTCAGTAACGAACCAGGGGCGCTCTCGCCCTTTCGCCCGTTACCACGTCAGGGGCGAGCGCAGACAACGTAGATGATGAAGTCGAACGCCATGCCGTTCGCGTTCCTGATGAAGACTCGCCACCCGACGGGCGTGTCTCCTCCTCGGCGCGCTGTCCGAACGCGTCTTTGACGGGATAGCTCTGCTGGATGATCTCGTTGCCGCCATTGCCGTCGAACCCGCCGCCGCCGCCGGTGGCACGCTCGCCGGGCAGACACAGCGCGAAGTGGTTCCCGAACGACTCCGGCTGCAAGCGAACCGAATTCCCTGCGCCGCACGACCACGTCCGTGGCACCGGAGGCTCCAGCGTCGCCCTTCGCCCCCGTGTCGCCCTTGGGTCCCTGCGCGCCTGCGGGCCCTTGCGCACCGGCGGGTCCCTGCACGCCCTGAACCGACCCGTCGAAGTCCTTTGCCGTCAGCGACCCGTCCTTCACGTCGCCGCCGTGCGACGTCTCCGTCGCCTCCCCTGAGCGAACCGTTCTTCACATCCCACCCGCCGAGGGAGCCGTTCCTGACCTTCGAGCTACTGACGGCGTTGCTCTTGACCTGCGCTGGGCCGACGCTGTTCTTCGGCAGCGTCATCGCCGCGTAGCTGACGCCGCCCAATGCGATGAACACGCCGACCGTCGACATGATGTTCGCGTAGGTCAGGCGACTGCGGATCCTCGCTGAGCACCTTGCTCTCCTCCCGGTTGCGTCCGACAACCGTAACCGGCGGGAGGAGGCCTGCAGAACTGCCCGCTCCTGCCCTCCACTGAGCGGACTCCGAGAGAGGATCCGCAGTCCGAAAGCCTCAGCGCGAAGGCCATCCGCGACGCCGCTCGATACCGGTGACCGCAATCTGATCAGCAGCGCCGAGGCGGAAGCCCCGTGGGCGGCTCCGCGTACGATGGGCTCGTGAGCGTCCAGAGAGTGCCCGGTGGGGTGGTCGCATGAGTTGCCCACGGACCTGCGCAAGGCGCTGATCGCCAACGCCTCGGCACTCGATGCCTGGAAGGACATCACGCCCTTGGCCCGCAACGAGTTCATCTGCTGGGTCGAGGACGCCAAGCGGCAGACGACCCGCGAGCGCCGCATCCGGCGGACCCAGGAGGAGCTTGAGGAAGGCCAGCGCCGGCCCTGCTGCTGGCCGGGGTGCAAGCACCGCGAGCGCACGGGCCGATAGCTCCCGCGGAGGCGGTCCCACCGATACCGGGTGGACCCGGGGCCGCGACATGGAGCAGCAGCGCACACGCCCTCGGGCCCGACACGTTCACCACAGCCGGTCACTGCGGTGGAGGGCCCGACGCGCCGTCGATCACGGGCGTCCGGCCGCGTTCGCGGAGTGCTGCCTCCAACGCGTCGATCCGTGCGGTGTCTTCGTAGTAGTCCTCTTGGCGGACGATGCGGCCCCACCTGGTGCGAACGAGCAGGACCGTTCGGTTGCTGTAGAGCCGGGTGCCATCCGGCGCGTCGCACCAGTCATCAAATCGCGCAAGCATCGTCATGCGCCACGGAGGCCCGGAGACGAAGACCTCCCGAATCTCCCCCTGCATGCCGGCGGCGACGAAGTTGCGCAGGAAACCCTCGATGGCAGGCTTGCCGCGATGTACGCCCGCCCAGCGATGTTCCCCTTCGTTGAAGACGAGCACCGCGTCGTCAGCGAACGCCGACAGGATCGGACGATAATCGCCTGCGTTCATCCTCCGCAGGTCACGCCGAAGCTTGAGCAGCACGAGCCGCGGCAACATCGAGCGAGCGACCATCGCAACGGCGAGGCCCGCCGCGACGCATGACAGCCGGTTCCGGGGCATGGCGCCGAGTCTCCCACACGATGGGTCTCCCAGCTCGCACTGCTTCCATGGCAAGCAGAAGCGCGAGAGAGGCGCCGCTGCCCTGGGCCGGCGTCCGGGAATGTGTCCGGAAGATGGGTCCTGCCAGAGGCCGCTCGGTCGCTGGTACCTGCCGCGCGGGAGCGGGGCCAGTTGCCCTGGAAACGGTCGAAGAACGCGGGGTCCAGGCTGGTGACGGCCTCACGGAGCCCGGGGGGACGGGCTGCCGGACACCTCGAACGAGCAGCCTCCGCCTGTGTGTCTCGGGACGCTCGCCGAGCACCTCCCCAGCCTCCCGATGTGTGCCAGCACCGCAGAGCTCGGGAGGCGGCGTGAACGAACGCCGCCCTGGGTTTCCGCCAGTTGGGTCAGACCGTCAGGCGGTATGCGACCTGGGGCTCGGCTTTGCCCTTGAGCTGAAGCTCGACGCGCGTTCCGACGGAGCTGGACAGCCCGTCCGCGACGCGGTCCGACATCACGACCTCGCCGCTCGCCGCCTGTCCCTGGAGACGAGAGGCGGTGTTCACGACGTCGCCGACCGCGGTGAAGTCGTAGAGCGCACGCTGACCGATATTGCCGACGAACGCCTCACCGACGTCGAGACCGATGCCCATTTCCACGAACGGCTCTTCCCCCGGGCCGTAGCCGACGGAGCGCAGGAGCCCGCGTGCGTGTTCGAGCATCAGTTCGGGCACCCCCGAGCGGTCAAGTTCCGGCCGGATGTCGGGCAGATAGAGGGCCATGACCTCGTCGCCCATCAACTTGTCGATCACGGCCTCCGGAAACAGCACATCCTCCGCACACCGGTAGAAGCGGCGCAGCAGCGTTGAGACCTCCTGCGGATCAACCCCATCGGAGCGCGCCGTGAAGCCACGGAGATCAGCGAAGAACACGCCGATGTGCATCTTCATCCCCCCAGGCGGCGATGACTCGACACAGACCGAGCAGACGGTCGGGTTCTTTCGCGACGGCCGGTAGCCGAGAGGCCTCGCGACAACGCGCCCGGGACCGGCGAACGGCGCACCGCAGACCGCGCACCGCGGACTGCTCGGCAACACCCGCATCAATCGGGCAGCCACACCGCCCACCCCGCGAGCGTGAAGCCTCCAGACCACCTCCCAGTCCTCTGGCTCCAACGCCTCGTCGGCGTCCCGTCCCGCGTCGCGCCGGATCGCCCTGATCACGAAGCGCTGCCACCAGGTCAGCTTGTCCTGCTGCTGTTGCTCGGCGCTCTCGTGCTCATGCACCACGACACGATCGAGGATACCCCGCAAACGCAGACCCGCTTGGCCAGAGCGGGTCGCGCACGCCCAACCACACACCGAACGTCCCGGAGGACCCCGTATAGCGCCCAGCGTGGGACGTTCGGCGGCCGGCCGGTCGATGGCCGGGTGCTTCTAGGGCGTCGCGACCGGGTGCTCGAGCGTCTCGGGCTTGAGCTTGCTCTCGCCCAACGCCGCCTTGTTGACCGCGAGCGTCAGGGCGCGCAGGTAGGCGCGGCCGGCGGCCTCGATGATGTCCGTCGAGACGCCCTGGGCGGCGGCGGTCTGACCATCGAGCTCGATCACGACGCTGACGTCGCCGAGCGCGTCCTGCCCGCTGGTGACAGCGTCGACGCGAAACTCGCGCAGCCGTGCGTCGATCCCGGTCGCTGAATTGATCGCGTGGAAGACGGCGTCGACGGGGCCGTCGCCCGTGAACGAGCCTTCGACGATCGAGCCGTCAGGCGTCCGTACCGAAACCGTGGCGTGCGGGGGCCGCGTCGAGGATGCCTCGACAGAGAACGACTCGAGCGAGAAACCCGTCTCCTCGCGCAGCTCGTCGGTGACGAGCGCCTCGAGGTCCATCGCCGTCACCTGCTTCTTCTTGTCCGCGATCTCCTTGAAGCGCTTGAACGCCGTGTTGAGGGTCTGGCCCTCCACGCGGTAGCCCAGCTCCTCGAGCGCCTGCCGCAGCGCGTGGCGCCCGGAGTGCTTGCCGAGCACGAGCTGGTTGGTCTCCAGGCCGACCGTCGTCGCGTCCATGATCTCGAAGGTCGTGCGCTCCTTCAGGACCCCGTCCTGGTGGATGCCGGACTCGTGCGCGAACGCGTTACGGCCGACGACCGCCTTGTTCGGCTGAACGACGTAGCCGGTCAGGCGCGAGACCAGACGGCTCGTGCGCGCCAGCTCCGTGGTGACCACGCCGGTGCTGAGGCCGCCGAGATCGGCCCGGCGCGTGTGCAGCAGCATCACCATCTCCTCGAGCGATGCGTTGCCGGCCCGCTCGCCGATCCCGTTGACGGCGCACTCGACCTGACGCGCGCCGGCCAACACCCCGGCGAACGAGTTCGCGACGGCGAGGCCGAGATCGTCGTGGCAGTGCGTCGAGAGGACGGCTCCGCGCAGATCGGGCACCAATTCGTAGAGATGCTCAAGGAAGGCCGCGTACTCGGCCGGCATCGCGTAGCCGACGGTGTCGGGGATGTTGATCGTCGTCGCGCCCTCGTCGAGTGCGATCTGGAGCACCTCGGCCGTGAACTCGGCGTCCGAGCGGGTGGCGTCCATCGGCGAGAACTCCACGTCGTCGCAGTAACCCTTGGCCTGGGCGACGGCCGCGCGCGCGAGCCCCTTCACGTCCTCGCGCGTGTTCTGCATCTGATGCTCGATGTGGATGTCGGACGTCGAGACGAACGTGTGGATGCGCGGGCGCTCGGAGTCCTTGACCGCGTTCCAGGCGGAATCGATGTCGGCTGCGTTGGCGCGGGCGAGACCGGCGATCACGGGGCCCTGCACCTGGCGGGCGATCGTCTGGACGGCTTCGAAGTCCCCCGGTGAGGCGATCGGAAAGCCGGCCTCGATGATGTCGACGCCGAGGCGCGCGAGCTGCTGCGCGATCTCGAGCTTCTCGGCGGTGTTGAGCGAGATGCCCGGCGACTGCTCGCCGTCGCGCAGCGTCGTGTCGAAGATCAGTACTCGGTTGGGATCCATGTCGTTCAGCGTCCTTCTCTCTCGGTCCTACGGCTTCTTCTCGTGATCGGGTCGCGGCATCGCGGCCGCCGGCGCGTCATTCCCCCCGTGGGGGGAGGAGAAGAAGTCGAAGGGCGAGCGCGTGCGACATGTCCGAGCAGCGTACCAGCGGCCCGACGGCGCTTCCAATCGCTCCGGCCGGCCGCAGCCCCACGTACGGGCTACGAGGCGGCGGCCTCCGCCTCGGCCATCACGCGCGCGTCGCGGCGTGCGGATCGGCGCTGCCATGCGACGTTGAGGAACATCAACAGGATCACGACGATCAGCAGCATCGTCGCGAGCACGTTGACCTGCGGCGGAACGCCCTGACGCGACGCGCCGAAGACGAACAGCGGGAAGGTGATCGTCTGGCCGGCCGTGAAGTTCGTGACCACGAAGTCGTCGACCGAGATCGCGAACGACAGCAGCGCGGCCGCCGCGATGCCCGGAGCGATCAGCGGCAGCGTGATCTTGCGGATCGTCGTCAGCTGGTTCGCGCCGAGGTCCATCGCGGCCTCCTCGATGTGGAGGTCCATGCCTTCGAGCCGCGCGCGGATCGTCACCACCACGTAGCCGAGCGTGAACATCACGTGGGCGATCACGATCGCCGTGTAGCCGCGCGCGAAGTTGAGCGTCAGGTACCAGCCGAGCAGAGCGGCGCCGAGCACGACCTCAGGCGTCGCGAGCGGGAGGAACACGAGCGCACTGACCCCGCCGCGCCCCCTCCACCGGTAGCGGACCAGCGCCAGCGCGACGAACGTGCCGAGCGTCACGGCGATCAGCGTCGTGATCGCGGCGATCGTCAGCGAGTTGACGAAGGCCTCCTGCAGGCCCTCCACGCCGAACGGGTCCTTCCAGTGCTTGAGGGTGAAGCCTTCCCATGTGAAGTTGAAGCGCCCGGAGTTGTCGTTGAACGAGAACTGGACGATCACGAAGATCGGGATGAACAGGTAGATCAGCGCCAGCGCCGCCCACACCTTCACGCCGAGGTCGCGCAGCTTGTCCGCCCGCGTCCTCACGCGACGGCCGCCTCAGAGAGCTGGCGGGTGCCGATCAGCCGGACCGCCAGAGCCAGGATGATCAGCACGCAGATCATCACGATGAACGACAGAGCCGCCGCGACGGGATAGTCGCGCACGACGATGTACTGCGACTGGATCACGTTGCCGATCATGTACTGGCGCGGCGTGCCCAGCAGCTGAGCGTTGATGTAGTCGCCGATCGCCGGGATGAACGTCAGCAGCGTCCCGGCGAAGATGCCCGGCGCGGCCAGGGGCAGTGTGATCTTGCGAAACGCCGTCCAGCGACTTGCGTAGAGGTCGGTCGCGGCTTCGACCAGCCGGCGATCCAGGCGCTCCAGCGAGGCATAGAGCGGCAGCGCCATGAACGGCAGGAAGTTGTAGGTGATGCCCGCGATCACCGCCGTGCGCGTCGCAAGCAGCCGCCCGTCCTCCGGCAGCAGGCCGAAGGTCTTGAGCATGTCAACGACCCAGCCGTCGTCGGTGAGCAGCGTCTGCCACGCCACCGTCCGCACGATCAGGCTCGTGAAGAACGGCAGGATGATCAGCAGCAGGAAGAGGTTCTTGAAGCGTCCTGCCTTGACCGCGATGAAGTACGCGAGCGGGAAGGCGATGATGAAGCAGAGCAGCGTCGCGGTCGCGGCGTAGCCGACCGAGCGCAGCAGCTGCTCGTTGTACTCGTTGAGAGCGTCCGGGTAGACGTCCCAGTTCCAGGTCTGGGTGAATCCCTGGCGGGGGTTGCCGGTCTGGAGCGAGACCCAGAGCTGGCTGCCCACCGGTATCGCGTAGAAGAGGATCAGCCACGCGAGGCCGGGTGCGACGAACAGCGCCGGCAGCATGGCGCGGCGACGGCGAAGCGCCGAGCCGCGTCCGCCGCCGGGCGCCGGCGCCGCCGCACCCGCCGTGCTCACGCTCCGGTGACCTTCTGCATCTGCGCCGTGAGCTCCTCCTCGTCGGCCTGATCCAGCGACGGGTACGGATTGAGCTGGGCGAGCGTCTCATCGTCGGGGAAGATCAGAGTGTTGTCCGCGAGCTCCGGATCGGTCTTGGCGAGGACCTCCTTGGTGCCCTTGACGGGACAGAAGTAGTTGACCTCCGCGGCGATCTTGGCGGCAACCTCGGGCTCGTAGACGTAGTTCATGAACGTCTCGGCGCCGTATGGTTGTGCGGCCTTCTGCGGGATCAGCATGTTGTCCGACCAGCTCATGCCGCCCTCCTCCGGCACCAGGAACTCAAGGTTCGGGTTGGAGGACTGAAGCTGCACGAGGTCGCCGGACCAGGCGACGCACACCCACAGGTTCCCGGCCGCGAGGTCCTTCGTGTAGTCGTTGCCGGTGAACCGACGGATCTGGCCGTTGCGGCTCTCCTCGTCGATCTTCTCGATCGCCTCCTTGTAGTCATCCTTGGAGGCGGTGGTCGGGTTCTTCCCCATACCGAGAAGCGTCAGCCCGGCGGAATCACGCCAGTCGTTGAACATCGAGACGCGGCCCTTGTACTTCGGGTCGAAGATCTCGTTGAAGCTCGTGAGCTTCTTGCCGGTCTTCTGCGGGTTGTAGCCGATCGCCGTGATGCCCGACTGCCACGGCAGCGTGAAGTTGCGATCCGGGTCGTAGGGCGGGCTCTTGAGGCTGTCCTGGAGGTTCTCTGCGTTCGGCACGTTGCGCTTGTCGATCGGCTCGGCGTAGCCGAGGTCGATCCAGCGCGCGGCCATCCAGTCGGTCGGGGCGACGAGGTCGCGGCCGATCGACTTGCCGGCCTCCAGCTCGAGCCGGACCTTGGCGAAGAACTCCTCGTTGTCGTTGTAGTCCTCGACGTACTTCAGCTTGCCGTCGACCTGCTTCTGCCACGGCGGTATGACGGCCTTGTCGATGTACAGCGGCCAGTTGCTGAACGTGACCGTGCCGATCGCCGTCTTCGGGTGGTTGGCGGTGGTCGCCGTCTTCCCGCTGCCGTTGTCGGTGCCCTCGACGCCGCCGCACGCGGCGAGGAAGGAGCTGGCCGAGCCGACGACGAGTCCCGCCGCCGCCATCCGGCGCAGAGCGGCGCGCCGGGAGATCGGCTCGCCGGCCACCATCCGCTCGAAGAAAAGGTCCAGTGACTCATTGGGCATGGTCGGTCTCCTTGCTGACGACGAACGTATGGGCTGGGTCCCACGTCGCGGCGACGCGACGTCCGGGACCGATCTGCTCCAGCTCTCGTACCGTCATTCTGCGCGAAGATCTGGATGTCCGCGCCACCGTCGGTGCGGACGACGTACTGGGTCGAGACGCCGAGGAAGCTGGCGTCGGTCACGTGGCCGAGCAGGACGTTGAGGCCGTTCGAGGACGGCGCGCCGGCATCCGCTGCCCGCAGCGCGATCTTCTCCGGGCGCACGCCGATCCGCACCGGCCCTTCTCCGGCGGCGTCCAAGCGCGCAGCGGGCACCCTGAGACTCGCGGCGCCGTCCGCCTCCACGAACGCGACGTCGCCGTCGCGGCCCGTCGGGCTTGCGTCGATCAGGTTCGAGGAGCCCAGGAAGTTGGCGACGAACTCGGTGCGCGGCGAGTCGTAGAGCTCGACGGCGTCGCCGAGCTGATCGATCCGGCCGTCGCGCATGACGGCGATCGTGTCGGCCATCGACATCGCCTCCTCCTGGTCGTGCGTTACGTGCACGAACGTGATGCCGACATCGCGCTGGATGTGGCTCAGCTCGAGCTGGAGCTGCTTGCGCAGCCGCAGGTCGAGCGCTCCGAGCGGCTCGTCGAGCAGCAGCGCGCGAGGACGATTGACGAGCGCGCGAGCGAGCGCCACGCGCTGCTGCTGGCCGCCTGACATCTGCGCGGGCTTGCGCCGCGCGAGCGGAGCGAGCTCGACGAGATCGAGCGCTTCGGCGACGCGCTGCTTGACCTCCGCCTTGGCGACCCTCTTGCGCTCGAGCCCGAAGGCGACGTTCTTCTCGACGCTCATGTGCGGGAACAGTGCGTAGCTCTGGAAGACCGTGTTCACGTCGCGCTTGTGCGGCGGCACGTTGGTGACGTCGACGCCGCCGAGCAGCACCGTTCCCTCGGTCGGCTCCTCGAACCCGCCGATCATCCGCAGCGTCGTCGTCTTGCCACAGCCCGACGGACCGAGCAACGCGAAGAAGCTCCCCTGTGGGATGTCGAGGTCGAGGTCGTCGACGGCGGCCTGCTCGCCGAAGCGTTTCGGTCACGCCGCGCAGGGCGATGTCCGCCGCCGTCTCGCCGCTGGTCTGCGACGGACCCTGCGCTCGTCTCGTCCTCCTCCATGCGCTCCTCTCCGGCCTACCCGTGGAAGATCGGCGCAGCCTATTAGGACAGAGAGCACCTACGTCTACGTCAAGTGCACGGCGCGGCCCGCGAGGAAGCCGTCGGACGAGACGATCTCGTCGATCAGCGCCTGCGGCACGGGATCATGCGTCGTCACGACCATCACGGCCTCGCCGTCGATCTGCTCGTCGCCGTCTCCGTCATCCGGCTCGTAGCCGACCGCCGCCGCATCGATGTTCACGCCGTGCGCACCGAAGATCGTGCCGACGCGCCCGATCATCCCCGGCAGGTCGCGATAGCGGAACAGCGCCAGCTGATCCTCGATCTGGAGGTTGAAACGCCGCCCCCAGGCCTCGAGCAGGTGCGGGCGATGCTTGCGCCCGAGTGTCGTCCCGACGACCCGCTCGCGCCGCTCGCCGCTGACCAGCGTGACGCGGACGAGCTCCGTGAAGTCGCGTGCGCTCGTGCGCGTCGTCTCGCTCGTGACGATCCCCCGCTCGGAGGCGATCGACGGGGCGTTGACCGCGTTGACCTCCTCCTCGGTCTTGCCGGACAGGACGCCGAGCAGGACCGCAGTCGTGAGCGGGCGGCAGTCGCGGTCGGCGAGCCGGCCCAGGTACTCGACCTCGACGCGATCGATCGAGCCGTTCTGCGCAACCGTCGCGACAAGCTGCCCGAGGTTGCGGCACAGCGGCAGGAACGGGCCGAGCACCTCGAGATCCTCGGCTGCGACGGCCGGGACGTTGACGGCGGTCGTCACGCTGCCGCCCGTCAGCGCGGCGACCACCTGCTCCGCGGCCTGGTAACCCGCCCGGTCGGTGGCCTCTGCGGTGGACGCGCCGAGGTGCGGCGTGACGATCACGTTCGGATAGGCGAACAGCGGGTGGTCGGTGATCGGCTCGCTGCGGAAGACGTCGAGCGCCGCGCCGGCCACCTTGCCCGAGTCGAGCGCGGCCTGCAGGTCCTCGTCGACGACCAGCGGCCCACGCGCGACGTTGAGGATCCGCACGCCGTCCTTCATCTTCGCGAACGCCTCGGCGTTGAGCCAGCCCTCGGTCTCCGGCGTGTTGGGAAGGTGGATCGTGATGAAGTCGGCCGCCGCGTAGAGCTCGTCCGAGCCGCTCGCCTGGTGCACGCCCAGCTCGCGATAGCGCTCGGCTCCGACGTACGGGTCGTAGGCGACGATCTTCATGCCGAAGCCCTGCGCGCGCTCGGCGACGAGCTGGCCGATCCGCCCGAAGCCGATCACGCCGAGCGTCTTGTCGAGCAGCTCGACGCCCGAGTACTTCGAACGGTCCCAGCGCCCTTCGACCAGTGCGGCATGGGCCTGCGGGACGTTGCGCGCCAGCGCAAGCAGCAGGGCGAGCGTGTGCTCGGCGGCCGTGACGACGTTGGACTGCGGCGCGTTGGCGACGACGATGCCCTGCTTGGTGGCGGCAGGGACGTCGACGTTGTCGACGCCCACGCCGGCACGTCCGATCGCCCGCAGCCGGGTGGCGCCCGCGAGCACGTCGCCCGTCAGCTTGGTCGCGGACCGGATCAGGATGCCCTCGTAGTCGCCGATCTCGTTCGCCAGCTCGCCGTCGGCCCAGTCGGTCTTGACGGTGACGTCGAAGTGCTCGCGCAGGAGCGCGATCCCCGACTCGCCGATGTTCTCGGCCACCAGGACTCTCATCACGCGCCCTCCCCCGCTCGCGGGAGCCGCTCGACGACCCAGTCGACGCAGGCGGTCAGCGCCTCGCACGTCTGCGGGCTCGATCGCCGGGAACATCGCCACCCTGCAGCTGGTTGCGGCCCAGCTTGCGGTAGGGCTCGACATCGACGATGCCGTTCGCGCGGAGCGTCGACGCGACGAGTGCCGCGTCGACCGATGAGTCGAAATCGATCGTCCCGACGACGAGCGAGCGCTGCGCAGGGCTCGGTCACGAACGGCTGGGCGAACGCCGAAGCCTCGGCCCAGCCGTACAGGTGGGTCGATGACGCGGTCGTGCGCTGCACACACCAGTCCAGGCCGCCGCCGCGGTTCATCCAGTCGACCTGCTCGGCGAGCAGCACGAGCGTCGCGATCGCGGGCGTGTTGTAGGTCTGGTCCTTGAGGCTGTTGTCAAGCGCGGTCGCGAGGCTCAGGAAGTCGGGAATCCAGCGCTCGGACTCGCCGATCTCGCGGATCCGCTCCTGAGCCGCGGGGCTGAGCAGCGCGAGCCACAGCCCGCCGTCGGAGGCGAAGGACTTCTGGGGCGCGAAGTAGTAGACGTCCGCCTGGGCGGCGTCCAGCGGCAGCCCGCCGGCGCCCGAGGTCGCATCGATCACGACGAGCGCGTCTCCGCTGCCGGCCGGGCGCTCGACGGGGACCATCACGCCGGTCGAGGTCTCGTTGTGCGCCCATGCGAGCACGTCGGCCTGCGCATCGGCGACCGGCTCGGGTGCGCTGCCCGGTTCCGCCGAGACGACGATCGAATCAGCCAGGAACGGCGCCGCGGCCGTCGCCTTGGCGAACTTCGACGAGAACTCGCCGAACACGAGGTGATGGGCCCGCTCGCGCACGAGCCCGAACGTCGCCGCATCCCAGAAGGCGGTGGCGCCACCGTTGCCGAGCGCGACCTCGTATCCCTCGGGAATCGAGAACAGGTCCGCGAGCCCGCCCCGGACGCGGCCGACGAGCTCCTTCACCGGACGCTGGCGGTGCGAGGTGCCCATCAGCTCGGCGCTGCCCGTGAGCGCGGCGAGCTGCTCGGCACGAACCTTCGAGGGCCCGCAGCCGAAGCGCCCGTCGGCCGGGCGAATGTCGTCTGGGATCGTGAGCGCCTGGGGCGCAGTGGCGGCTTCGGTCATCTGGGCGGCTTTCGCGTCGGGCCTCTTCGAGGCGTGTGCTTCAGCGGTGGGTGCCCAGGCGTTCGGCTTGTTGCTCTCCGCCGCTCCCCGGTGGTCAACTCCACCCGAACACGCCAGTTGCGACGGCTCGCCGAGCATAGCGAACGCGCACCGAAGCGCCCCAGCGCCGGCTGCTCAGAACTCGCTCTTGATCCAGTCCATGTGCGAGCGCAGCTCCTTGCCGGTGCTCTCGAGCTGCGAGCGCGCCTGCTCGTCGCGCATGCGCAGGAAGTTCTCCTGGCCGGCGCGATTCTCGGCGATCCACTCGCGCGCGAAATCGCCGGACTGGATCTCCGCGAGGATCTGCTTCATGCGCTCGCGCGTGCCCTCGTCGATGACGCGCGGGCCGCGGCTGTAGTCGCCGTACTCGGCGGTGTTGGAGATCGAGTAGCGCATCCCCGCCAGGCCCTTCTCGTACATCAGGTCAACGATCAGCTTGAGCTCGTGGAGGCACTCGAAGTAGGCCATCTGCGGGTCGTAGCCCGCCTCGACGAGCGTCTCGAAGCCGGCCTGCACGAGCGCGCTGGCGCCACCGCAGAGAACCGCCTGCTCGCCGAAGAGGTCGGTCTCGGTCTCGTCCTTGAAGGTCGTCTCGATGACGCCGCCGCGAGTGCAGCCGATGCCCTTGGCGTAGGCGGCGGCGAGCGCACGAGCGTTGCCGGTCGCGTCCTGGTCGATCGCGATCAGGCCGGGAACACCGGAGCCCTCGAGGTACTGGCGGCGCACGAGATGCCCGGGGCCCTTCGGGGCGGCGAGCGCGACGTCGACGTCCGCGGGCGGCTCGACCTCGCCGTAGTGGATCGAGAAGCCGTGACCGAACATCAGCATGTTGCCGGCCTCCAGCCCGCCCGCCACGTCGTCGGCGTAGACGTCATGGTGGCGCTCGTCTGGGACGAGCATCATCACGATGTCCCCCTTCGCGGCGGCCGCGGCGACAGGCAGGACCTCGAGACCGGCCTCGCGCGCCTGCGCAACGCCGGCCGAGTCCTCGCGCAGCCCGACGACGACGCTTACGCCGGAGTCCTTGAGGTTCAGCGCGTGGGCGTGGCCCTGCGAGCCGAAGCCGATGATCGCGACGGTCTTGCCGTCGAGGAGTGTGAGGTCTGCGTCGTCGTCATAGAACATTGGCGCGGGATGGTACGAGACCGTGACGGATCGCGGTCTCGCGCCGATCACCTCGCCGCTCTTGCTCTGCGCGCGACGATTGACGGCCTCACGCCTCGGCGGACGCGACGAGCGCGCTGGCGGGCAACCGCACGCTCCCGTCGGGCGCCGTGAACGGCGCGTAGCCCTTGTCGACCGCATCGCGCAGCGCGTAGTGGTCGGCCGGTGAGAGCTTCGCGAGCGCATCGCCGAGCGAGATCGAGACGGTCAGCATGTGCTCCCACCACGCGTCGAGGCTCGGAGCGGCGAAGGCGAACCCGACGCTCGAGCGGCTGATGTCGCTGAAGCCTGCGTTGCCGAGCAGCTCCTCGATCCGTCCCGGACCGGCCAGCGCGAACATCCCGGGCACCCCGGGCTCGGGCTCCGTGGCCAGGCCGCGGGCCAGCAGTTCGGTCTGCAGGACGCCGATCCACGGGTTGTGCTCGATCGGATCCCACACTGCGAGTGCGATCCGCCCGCCGGGCCGCAGCACGCGGCGGGCCTCGCGCAGCGCCGCCTCGGGGTCGGCGAGCAGCATGTAGCCCCAGCGCGAGAGCAGCCCGTCGACGGTGGCGGTGCCCTGGTCGAGCCACTCCGCCTCCATCTGCCGGGCCTCGACGTTCGTCGCCGCGCGCTCCTCGGCGTACTCCTTGGCCGCCGCGACCATCGACTGGACTCCGTCGCTGACGATCACGAGTCCCTCTGCGCCGACCCGCTCCGCGGCGAGCAGCCCTGTGTCACCAAGGCCCGCGGCGACCTCGAGCACGGTCTGCCCGGGTCGCGGGTCGATCGCGTCGACGAGCCACTCGGACACCGCCGCGGCATCCCGCTGGATCGCCTCGCGGCGCTCGCTCCAGCCGGCCGCGGCCTTGTCCCAGCTCTCTGAGCTGCCGGCGCGGTAGGCCTCAGGGTCGAAGGACATCGCCTGCGGACGCTAACTGTTCGGACCCGAGTCCGTGTGCCGCGCACTCAGGTCGAGCTCACGCCGCGCAAGCTTGCCCGAGCCCGTCCGCGGCAGCGCCGCGGCGAAGGCGATTCGCTTCGGCACCTTGAACGCGGCGAGTCGCTCACCGCACCAGCTCTTCAGGTCCGCCTCGCTGGCGCGGGCGCCCGATCTCAGGACGATCGTGGCGACGATCGCCTCGCCCCACTGCGGATCGCGCGCAGCGTGGACTGCCGCCTCGGCAACTGCGGGATGGGCTTCGAGGACCGCCTCGACCTCCTGTGGGGCGACGTTCTCCCCGCCGCTGATGATCGTGTCGGCGCGGCGTCCGGTGATGAGCAGTCGCCCGGTGGCGTCCAGCTCGCCGAGATCTCCCGTGTGAAGCGTCGGCCCGGCTGACGGTGCCAGGGTCGGCCCGCTGACGAGAACCTCGCCGCCGGCGGCGATCCCGACGCGAGTGCAGAAGAGGGGGTGCCCGTTGGTGGCGACCTGCGAGCACGCCTCGGTCATGCCGTAGGTGGGGGCCACCGGGACTCCCTCGCACTCGGCGCGCGCGATCAGCGAAGGCGCGATCGCCGCGCCGCCCAGCAGCGCCCAGCGCAGCGCGGGCGGACGGCGCAGGCCCGCGTCGAGCAGGCGCGCGAGCGTCGTCGGGACGAGCGAGACGAGCGTCGGACCCCTGGGGTCGCGCAGCTCGGCGATCACGCGATCGGCGTCAAACCGCTCGTGCACGATCGCACTCGTACCGTAGATCGCCGAGCGCAGCAGAATCGAGAGCCCGCCAACGTGCGACACGGGCAGGCAGCAGAGCCAGCGCTCCGCCGGGTCGACGCCGAGTGCCGCGGCCGAGCCCAGCGCGCTCCAGAGCCAGTTCCCGTAGGTCAGCTCCACGGCCCTCGGCTCGGCGCTCGTGCCGGACGTGTGGACCACGATCGCCGCGGCGTCGAGGTCGTGGGTCTCGGCCTTCGCCGGCTCGCCGTGGCGAGCCACGCCGTCGCCGAGCGGCTCCTCGATCGTCAGTGCGCTTCCGGCCGCGTGGCGTACGACCTCCTCAGCGGTCAGCCGCGGGTCGAGCGGGACGGCGACGGCTCCGAGCAGCATGCAGGCGTGGAGGGCGACCGCGAAGCCCTCGCCCGCGACCAGCCCGATCGCAACCCGATCCCCCGGCATGACTCCGCGCGAGCGAAGCTCGGCAGCGCCGCGGCGCGCGCGGGTGAGCAGCGCGGCGTAGGTCAGCCCGCCCACGGCCGGCCTCCCGGGCTGCGCCGCCGCGGCGCGTGGCAGCCAGGCGTCGACGAGCATCGCGTGAAAGCTAGCCTCATACCGACATGGACAGCGAGACGGGGACCACGATCAGGCCCGGCGCGGAGTGGCGCGGCGAGGGCGACTTCAGCGATATTCGCTACGAACTGTCGGCCGCGCCGAACGCCGGGATCGCGAAGATCACGATCGCCCGGCCGGAGGTGCGCAACGCGTTCCGCCCCCAGACGATCGTTGAGATCTCACGAGCGCTCGAGCTCGCGCGCGAGGACACTTCGGTCGGCGTGATCGTCCTCACCGGCGAGGGCGATCTCGCCTTCTGCTCCGGCGGCGACCAGCGCGTCCGCGGAGACACCGGCTACCTGACCGACCCACAGGCCGGTGACGCGGGCGTCGGGCGCTTCCACGTGACCGATCTGCACGTCCAGATCCGCCGCCTGCCGAAGCCGGTCGTCGCGATGGTCGCGGGCTACGCGATCGGCGGCGGACACGTGCTGCACCTGCTCTGCGACCTGACGATCGCCGCCGACAACGCTCGCTTCGGGCAGACCGGCCCCAAGGTCGGCAGCTTCGACGGTGGCTACGGCGCCGGACTGCTCGCGAACGTCGTCGGGTCCAAGCGCGCGAAGGAGATCTGGTTCCTCAGCCGCCAGTACGACGCGCAGCAGGCGCTCGGCATGGGCCTCGTCAACACGGTGGTGCCGCTCGCCGACCTCGAGGTCGAGACCGTCGCGTGGTGCAGCGAGATGCTCGACCACTCGCCGTTCTCGCTGCGGCTGCTGAAGGCGAGCTTCCACGCCGCCGAGGACGGGCTCGCAGGGATCCAGCAGCTCGCTCATGACGCGAACCTCCTGTTCTACGCCAGCGACGAGGCGCGCGAGGGGCGCGAGGCCTACAAGGCCAAGCGCAGCCCGGACTTCTCGAAGTTCCCCAGGCGGCCGTAGGCCGCCCGCCGATACAGGTGAGCCAGCCGAGCCCCAAGAGCAGCGAGCGTGGCTCCAGCCTGCGGATCTGGCTGATGGCCGCGCGTCCGCGCACGCTTCCGGCCGCGGTGGCGCCGGTGCTCGTCGGCACGGCGCTGGCCTGGACCGAGGGCTCGATCGACGGGCTCGCCTTCGCGGCAGCGCTGTTCGGAGCGCTCTTCATCCAGGTCGGCACCAACCTCTCCAACGACTACTCCGACGCGCGGCGCGGCGCCGACACCGAGGACAGGCTGGGCCCCGTGCGCGTGACCGCGGGTGGCCTTGTGCCGCCCCGGCAGGTGCTCGTCGCGACGTATGTGAGCTTCGCCCTCGCCGTGCTCTGCGGCATCTACCTGATCGCGATCGCGGGGCCGGTCCTGCTGCTGATCGGCGCGGCCTCGATCCTGGCCGGAGTCCTCTACACCGGCGGCCCGCGCCCCTACGGGTACGAGGGCCTCGGCGAGGTCTTCGTCTTCCTCTTCTTCGGAGTCGTCGCCGTCAGCGGCTCGTACTACGTTCAGCGCGAGCAACTGCCCTGGGAGGCGCTCGTACTCGCCGTTCCCGTCGGCCTGCTCGCCGCGGCGATCCTCGTCGTCAACAACGTTCGCGACCTCGAGACCGACCGCCGCGCGGGGAAGCGCACGCTCGCCGTCAGGCTGGGACGCGATCGCACTCGCGTGCTCTACGCCGCGATGCTCGCAGTCGCATACGCGACGGTCGCCCTCCCCTGGCTGCTCGGCTCCTTCAGCCCCTGGCTGCTGCTGCCCTTCCTCACCGCGCCGCTCGCCGTCGCAGTCGCGCGCACCGTCGCCGCCCGGGCGGATGGCCCGACGCTGAACCGGGCGCTGGCCGACACCGGCAGGCTCGAGTTCCTCTTCTGCGTCCTGCTGTCGACCGGGCTGATGCTCTCGTAGATGAAGACCCGGATCGAGCCGCTCAGGCTGACGCTGCGCAATCCACTGAGGACCGCGTACGGCGACGTCGATGACCGCTCGCTGCTGCTGCTCGGGCTCGAGGATTCAGCGGGGCTGACCGGCTGGGGAGAGGCTGCGCCGCTGGAGCCGTATGACGGCGTCTCGCTGGAGCGCTGCGGCGCGGCGCTCGAGGCGCACGCGGCCGTGATCGAACGCGCGCCACCGGGGACCAGCGGATCCGCACTGCTCGATGCGTGCCGCGAAGCCGACCCGCTGGCGCAGGCTCTGGCGGCGGTCGACATGGCCTTGTGGGACCTTGCCGGGAGGCGGGAGCAGCGCCCGCTGGCGGAGATGCTTGCTGACGACCCGCTGCCCAGCGTGCCGGTGAACGCGACGATCTCGGCGACCGACCGGGCCGGCGCCTCCGCTGAGGCGGCGGACGCCGTGCGGGCGGGCTTCCGCTGCGTGAAGCTGAAGGTGGGCGTCGGCGATGACGCGGGGCGCGTCGCAGCGGTGCGGGCGGCGATCGGACCCGGCACGCTGTTCAGGGTCGACGCGAACGGCGCGTGGAGCGTCGATGAGGCGGTTCGCTCGATCGAGGCGATGGCCGCGGCCGGGCTGGAACTCGTGGAGGAGCCGGTTCACGGCGCGGATGCGGTGCGCGCGGTGCGCCGCCGCGTCACGACGCGCGTGGCGATCGACGAGACGGGCGCCGAGCCGGGCGCGATCGCCTCCGGCGCAGCCGACGCGGTCTGCGTGAAGATCTCGCGTGCCGGCGGGGTCTCGGCCCTGCTCGCTCAGGCCGCGCTCGCCCGCGCCTGCGGCGCAGAGGCGTACCTGGCCTCGACGCTCGACGGCCCGCTCGGGATCGCGGCGGCGCTCCACTGCGCGGCGGCGCTGCGCGTGGAGACGCCGTGCGGACTCGCGACCCTGGATCTGTTCTCGGGCCTCGGCGATGTCGGGCTCGGCGCTCTCGACGGATCGATCGCCGTTCCCGCGGGCCCGGGCCTGGGCGTCGACGGCGCAGCACTCACCTCGACCGGATAGGACCGCCGATCGCCGCGGCCAGCGCCCGCGGCGCGGTCCGCGGCAGCGCGTGGCCGGCTCCCGGCACCGTGACTGCGCGAGCGCCCGGTACCGCTCCGGCCAGCCGTGCAGCGATCGACGAGAACTTCTCGTCGCGCTCCCCGCTGACGACTACGACCTCCTCGACGGGATCGAGCTCGCCCAGCCGCTGCCAGAGCGGCTCCATCGCCCCCGTCCCGATCCCGCGCAGCGCGGCGGCGAGCGCGCACGGGTCGTTTCGGACGATGTCGGCGCGAGCCGCAGCGTTCACCTCGGCGCCGTCGTCGGCGAACAGCGGCTGCGCGAGCCAGCGGTCGGCGAACTGCTCGATCGTGCCGCGCTCCAGCTCATCGGCCAGCGCGCGATCTGCCGCGCGGCGTGCGGCGCGCGCCCGGCCTTCCTCGATGCCGGCGGTGGTCGAGACCAGTACGAGCCTGCGAACGCGCCGGGGCGCCGCGAGCGCGACATGCAGCGCCAGCCGCCCGCCGAGCGAGTAGCCGCACAGATCGAAGCGCTCTGGCGCACGCGCCAGAACATCGGCGACGCAGTCCTCGAAGCTGATCGGCCGCAGGGCGAACGCCGCGCCATGGCCGCGGATGTCGGGAGCGACGGCCGTATAGCGTTCGCGGTCAAGCAACTCGGCGACGGCGTCCCAAGCGCGGCTCGTGCCCGCGAATCCGTGGAGGAAGACGACCGTGCCGGGCATGTGAACCAATCATCCCCCAGGTCGACGACACCTACCTGCTCCTGCGCGCGCTCTGCGACGAGTTCGCGCGCTGCGGCATCGCCGGCGCGGTGACCTCACCGGGCTCGCGCTCGACACCGATCGTCCTTTCGCTCGTGCGCGACGGGCGCTTCCCGTGCGTCTCGCAGATCGATGAGCGCGGGGCGGGCTTCTTTGCCCTCGGGATGGCCAAGACGTCCGGGCGGCCCGCCGTCCTCGCCTGTACGTCGGGGACTGCGGCGGCCAACTACCTGCCCGCGGTGATCGAGGCGCGCGAGGCCCGTGTCCCGCTGATCGTGCTGACCGCCGACCGCCCCCGGAACTGCGCGACACGGGCGCGGGACAGACGATTGATCAGGTCAAGCTCTACGGTGACGCCGTCAAGCTCTTCGCCGAGGTCGGAGTCCACGAGGCGACGCCTGAGACGATGCGCTGGATCCGGGCTCTCGCCTGCCGCGCGGTTTGGACTTCGCTGTCCGGCCGCCCAGGACCGGTTCACCTAAACCTGCCCCTGCCGGAGCCGCTCGTGCTGACCGGGCCGCTTCCCGAAGGCGAACCCGGCGGCGGCGGGCGAGCCGACGGGCGCGCTTGGACGGTGCGCTCACCGCCGAGCCGCGACGCCGTGGAGTCCGCGACCGCGCTCTCGCAGATCATCACGTCGGCCGCGCGCGGCGTCGTCGTGCTGGGCCGCAGCGAGCGTCCCGCGACTCCCGCCGGGTCCGTGTCTCCGCTCGCGCAGTCCGCCGCTGCGTTCAGCGCCGTCACCGGATGGCCGCTGCTCGCCGATCCGCTGTCCGGGTCGCGCGGAGCGGACGGCGCGATCGCCTGTTACGACGCGCTGCTGCGCATCCCGGCCTTCGCCCGCGCGGCGCGCCCCGCAGCCGTCCTGCGGGTCGGCGACCTGCCGACGTCCAAGCCCCTGCGCGAGTGGCTCGCCGGTCTCGACGCAATTCAGGTGCTCGTCGACCCGGAGAGCGCATGGGAGGACCCGACGCAGGTCTGCGATCTCATGCTCGGCGAGGAGCCCTCCGATCTGCTCGCGTCGCTCGCCGCGCGCCTGTCACGCGAAATGGAACCCGACGTGGCGTGGCGAGGTGCCTGGAGCGACGCCGACCAGCGCGCGACCGCCGCGATCACGAGCGCGCTGGGAGAGCAGCTGAGCGAGCCGCGGCTGGCGCGCGAACTGGGATCCCGCCTACCCGCCGACGCGACGCTCGTCGTCGCGTCGTCGATGCCCGTGAGGGACGTCGAGACCTTCTTTGCCCCGCGCGCGGATCCCCCCCGTGTGCTGTCCAACCGGGGGGCGAACGGGATCGACGGAACCGTCGCCACCGCGTACGGCGTGGCCGCAGTCGCCGGCGGTCCGGTGACGCTGCTGGTCGGCGACGTCGCGCTGGCCCACGACGTCGGCTCGCTCGTGACCGCGACGCGCAGCGGCATACCGCTGACGATCGTCCTGGTCGACAACGGCGGCGGCGGGATCTTCGACTTCCTTCCGGTCGCGACGCAGACCGACGCGTTCGAGGCTCACGTGGCGACACCGACGACGATCGACTTCGCAGGTGTCGCGCAGGCTTTCGGCCTCCATCACCTGGAGGTCGCGACGCTCGAGGAGTTTCGCGCCGCGCTCGAGCACGGCCTGACCTCAGACGGCACCCAGCTGATCCACGTGCGCAGCTCGCGCAGCGAGAACGTCGAGCTGCACCGAAAGGTCTGGGACGCCGTCGGGTCCGCGCTCGGCTGACGCCGGTCAGCCTGCGAGCACGGGAAGCAGCGCGGCCAGCTTCACCTCGGTCTCGGCGAGCTCCGCGGCCGGATCGGAGTCACGCACGACGCCGACGCCCGCGTAGCAGCGTGCGACGGTGCCCGTGATCAGCGCGCAGCGCAGCGCCACGCAGAACTCACCGTCCTCGTTGGCGTCGACCCAGCCGACCGGGCCGGCGTACCAGCCACGTTCGAGGCCTTCCAGCGCGGGGATCATCGGCGCTGCGGCCTCGTGCGGCTCGCCTCCGACGGCGGGAGTCGGGTGCAGGACACCGGCGAGCTCAACGACGCTGACGGGGTCGCGCAGCTGGGCGCGGATCGGCGTCGCCAGATGCTGGATGTTCGCGACCCGCGCGAGCACTGGCTCCTCCCCCGCGGTGACCCAGACGCTCAGCGGCCGCAGACGCCGGACGATCCTGCGCGTGACGATCGCCTGCTCCTCGCGGTCCTTGGCCGAGCGCATCAGCTGCTCGCCGAGGTGGGCGTCGACAGACGGATCGGCGCTTCGGCGCGTAGACCCGGCCAGCGCCAGCGTGCCGGCCCTCAGGCCCTCGCGGCGCACGAGCAGTTCCGGCGATGCGGCCACGAGTGTGTCGCTGCCGCGGCCGACGGCGAAGACGTGGCACTCGCGGAACGCGTCGCGCAGGATCGCCAGCACTGCGGCTGCGTCGTGCGGCTGCGGGGCATGCACCTGAACCTCCCGCGCGAGCACGATCTTGTCGAAGGCACCGGCGCGGATCCGCTCCACGCCCCTGGCGACCGCGCCCTCGTAGTGCTCGGCCGGCATCGCTCCGGCGACCCGGACACGCTCGACCGGATCAGGGTCCAGCAGCGGCAGCGGCGCCTGGCGCAGCGACTGGGCGCGGTCCGCGAGGCGCTCCAGCAGCGAAGCGGCGTCGTCATCCGGCCTGCAGAGCGCGGCGAGCGTCAGGCGAACATCGCCGTCGCGCCGCGCGAGCGCGACCTCGGGAACGACCATCGAGGCGGGCGCAAACCGCGCCCAGTGCGGTGAGCTGCCCCCGTCTGGGGCGAACGCGAAGCCCCCGACCGCGACGGGTCCCGACGCACGCAGACCATCCGAGGGGTCCGCGAGCGCCTCCGCCGCGAGCCCGCGCCAGCGACGCGCCACCTCGGGAAAGCGGCCGCGCCCGGCAGCCTCCAGTTCGCACACGGCGCCCAGTGCGGCGAGCGCCGCGCCGCCACGGTCAGGCTGCTCCAGCACGAACCACGGCTCTTCCCCGCGCCGCGAGGCCACCGCCACCGCGGTCGGATCCGTGGCGCCGTCCACAGCAACCGTGACCGCCACGAGAACCTCCCCCGACCGCGACCGCCGAGCCCGCCGAACCCCCTCCTCGAGCCGCCGCCCAAGCCGCTCCCGGTCACCAGCCCGAAGCGCAAACGCACCGGGAGCCGCAGTGCTGGTCAGAGGCATGGATTGAGAATAGGTCGCCCGCGAGCACCGACGAGGTCAGAGTCGTGCAGATGGCGCACCGACCGGACGGGGACCTGACGCAGAGGTCGGCGCGCCTGGCCAGGACGCAGGGAGCGCGGCATGCGCCAGCACGCGAGCGACCGAGGACACCGCCAGGCGCGGCGAGATCGCGTCAGGTCTCGCCGCGGCCGCGGGAGATCGCTATCTCCCCCGTCCGCATCATCTCGACCATCCCGAACGGGCGCACCATGCGTTCGAACGCCTCGATCTTGTCGGTGGTCCCGGTGACCTCCAGGATGATCGAGCGGCGACTGACGTCCACGACCTTGCCGCGGAAGATCTCGCAGATCTGCATGACCTCGGCGCGTGTGGCGCCGTCGACCGCGAGCTTGAACAGCGCCAGCTCGCGGGCGACGGTGTCGTCGGGCTCGAGGTCGCGGATCTTGAGGACATTGATGAGCTTGTGGAGCTGCTTGGTGACCTGGTCGATCGGGTGCAGCGCTCCGTCGAGCGTCAGCGTCACGCGCGAGATGTGCTCGTCATCGGTCGGACCGACTGTGAGGGTGTCGATGTTGAAGCCGCGCCGCGCGAACAGCCCTGTGATGCGGGTCAGTACTCCGGGCTTGTTCTCGACGAGGATCGAGAGCACGTGTTTGCGGCCGGTGCGCAGTCCACCGGAGGCCTGAAGCTCTTCGAGGCTGAGGAGTTCCTTGGTGCCTGGTTCGCCCATCGCTCAGCCCACCATGTCGCGCGCAGGCTGGCCGGGCGAGATCATCGGGTAGACGTTCTCCTCCTGCGTGACGCGCACGTCGACGAGCACGGGGCCGGGCGTCTCGAGCGCGGCGCGCATGTCATCGACGATCGTGGTCTTGTCGGTGAGCCGGATCCCGGCTGCCCCATACGCGTCGGCGAGCTTCACGAAATCGGGGAACTGACCCATGTCGACGTGCGAGTAGCGCCGGTCCCAGAACAGCTCCTGCCACTGGCGAACCATGCCCAGGTAGCCGTTGTTCATGATGAAGACCTTGATGTCGATGCCCTCCTGGGCGCACGTCGCCAGCTCCTGCATGTTCATCTGAACGGAGCCGTCACCGGCGACGCAGACGACGGTCTCGTCGGGGCAGCCGACCTTGGCGCCCATCGCAGCCGGGAGGCCGAAGCCCATCGTGCCCAGGCCACCTGAGTTGATCCAGCGCCGCGGCTCCGGGAAGTCGTAGTACTGCGCGGTCCACATCTGGTGCTGGCCGACGTCCGAGCTGACGATCGCATCGCCGCCGGTCGCCTCCATCAGCGCCTGGATCATCAGCTGCGGGCGGATCTCGTTGTCGGCCGAGTCGGTGTACTTGAGGGGATGGCGCTCACGCCAGCCCTCGATGCGCTGCCACCACTCCTCGAGGCGCGAGCGATTCGGCCCCGAGTGCGCGGTACTCGGCGACGAGCTTGGCGAGCACGGCCTTCGCGTCCCCGACGATCGGGATGTGCGCGGGGACGTTCTTCGAGATCTCGGCCGGGTCGATGTCGATGTGGATGAACTTGGCGCGCGGGGCGAACTCGCTCAGCTTTCCGGTGATGCGGTCATCGAAGCGCGCGCCGACGCAGCAGATCAGGTCGGCCTCGTCCATCGCGTAGTTGGCCGCGCGCGTGCCGTGCATGCCGAGCATGCCGAGCCACTGCGGATGCGGCGCCGGGAAAGCGCCGAGCGCCATCAGCGTGCAGGTCACGGGGAAGTCGGTCGGCGGTCGCGAGCTCGCGCAGCTCCTTCGAGCCGTTCGCAGTTGACGACGCCGCCGCCGACGTAGAGCACCGGGCGGCGCGCTGCGGCGAGCGCCTTCGCCGCCTGGCGGATCTGCTTGGCGTTGCCCTCGGTCGTCGGCTGGTAGCCGGGCAGGTGAACGTCGCTGACCGGCTCGTACGGGATGTCCGCGCGCGAGAGGTCGACGGGGATGTCGACGACAACCGGTCCGGGCCGCCCGCTGCGCGCGAGGTAGAAGGCCTCGTGGATCGCCCGCGGGATCTCCAGCGGGTCGGTGATCATGAAGGAGTGCTTGACGGCCGGCATCGTGATGCCGATCGTGTCGGCCTCCTGGAAGCCGTCGGTGCCGAGCAGGTCGGTGCGCACCTGGCCGGTCAGGAAGACGACCGGAACCGAGTCCATCATCGCGTCGACGATCGGCGTGACGAGGTTGGTCGCGCCGGGACCCGATGTCCCGAGCGAGACGCCGACGCGACCGGTCGCCTTCGCGTAGCCCTCGGCCGCGTGTCCGCCGCCGGCCTCGTGGCGCACGAGGACGTGACGGATGCCGGCGTCGACGAACGCGTCGTAGGTCGGGAGGTTGGCGCCGCCGGGGAGGCCGAATACGACGTCGACGCCCTCGGCCTTCAAGCACTCCATGACGGCATCGACTGCGCGCATCGTGTGGTCGCCTCCTTCCCGAAGGGCTCGCTGGTTCTCGGTACACGAAGAGCCGCCCGGGGCGGCTCGGAAGCGCAGTGTACCAGCGGATTTCCGGTCTGCACGAGCCGTCGCGGCGCCCGGATCACCTGCGAACGGGCAACTCCGGAGGCATGATCTCCTCGTCGGTCTCCGGGTAGTAGAGCTCGGTTCCGCAGCGCAGGCACAGGGTCTCGTGGAGGTAGACGACCTGCCCGCAGCCGGGACACATTCGGCGCTCCTCGCGCAGCTCCGACCGGTAGCAGACCGCTGCCAGCAGGCCGAAGATCGGCACTGCCCCGGAGATCAGGAACCAGAGCCAGAACGAGCTGCCCTTGAGCTTGCCGACCACGCCTCCGGCGAGCCCGAAGAAGATCGCGATGACCAGATAGGCACCGCCGTAGAGCACGTCAGCTCCGCAGCGTGCTCCACGCCCAGAAGACGGCGAACAGAACCAGGCCGACCATCACGAACCAGAAGACCCCCGCGACGAGGCCGACCACGATGCGCACGAGCAGCAGCGCCGCCACGATCAGCACCACGACGGCGACGAGGCGCATCAGGAAGGAAGGGCCGGACTTCTCGGTGTCCATGACCCCATGTTACGCCCGCACGCGGGCGCGACGAGCTACTCGTAGCCGCGGTGCAGCTGCGGGAAGCGGTCGACCGGTGACGGGCGCCCGCCGACCTGGATGCGAGCGAGGCGGTAGCGGCGCACGCGGCGCTCCGGGATTGGGGGACCGGTCGGATCCGGGGAGGTCAGCAGCATGTAACGGGAGAGCGTGGGTGAGGGCCGGGTCATGGCGTGCATGATCGGCTTCCCACGGTCTCCCGGGTATGGCCCGCCGGTATGCAATTTGCGGGTTTCGTTCGTACACGGTGTACAGGCGGGTCAGGCGGCAGGCCAGTTCGCTGCTCGGGGCGGCACCCGACTGCCGATCTGCTCAGAGCCCGAGCTCGGAGCGAACGATCGCGGTCACTTCCTTGCCGTCGGCGCGCCCGCGCGTCTCCTTCATGACATGCCCGATGATCACGCCGATCGGCTTCATGTCGCCGCCGCGCAGCTTCTCCACGACGTCGGGATTGGCGTCGAGGGCGGCGCGCACGACCGGCGCCAGCTCGTCGTCGCCGCCGACGGCGCCGAGCCCCTCGGCCTCGACGATCTCCGCCGGATCGCCCCCTGAGGCGATCAGCGAGTCGAGCACCTGCTTCGCGGCGCCCTGGGTCACCGCCTTCTCCGTCACGAGTCGCACGAGCTTGGCGAGCGCGGCGGGCTCGACCTGGGACTCAGCCGGATCCTCGACGTCGATCCGCGCGGCGAGCTCGCTGGTCCAGTTCGCGAGCGGCTGCGGTTCGATGCCGTTGCCCGCGGCGAGCGCGGCCTCGAAGTAGTCGCCGAGCTCGGCGCGCCACGACAGCATCCGAGAGCTCTCGGCATTGAGGCCCAGCTCCCCCGCGAATCGCTCCTCGCGGGCGGCGGGCAGCTCCGGCATCGCAGCACGCGCCCGCTCGAGCATCGCGGCCGTGATCGTGACCGGCGGCAGGTCGGGCTCGGGGAAGTAGCGGTAGTCGTGCGCCTCCTCCTTCGAACGCAGCGACGTGATCGCCTCGCTGCGCGGATCGAAGTGCAGCGTCTCCTGAACGACCTGCTGGCCGGCGCGCAGCAACCCCTCCTGGCGCGCGACCTCGGCGCGGATGCCGCGCTCGATGAAGCGGAACGAGTTCATGTTCTTGAGCTCGGTCTTGGTGCCGAGCTGATCGCTGCCCGACGGGCGGATCGAGATGTTCGCGTCGCAGCGCAGCGAGCCCTCCTCCATGTTCACGTCGCTCACGCCGAGCTGGCGCAGCGTCGTGCGCAGCAGCCGCAGCCACTCGCTGGCCTGCTCTGCCGAGCGCACGTCCGGCTCCGTGACGATCTCCGCCAGCGGCGTGCCGCCCCTGTTGAAGTCGACGATCGAGGCGTCGGAGCCGTGGATCCGGCCGCTCGCGCCGACGTGTGTCAGCTTCGCCGCGTCCTCTTCGAGGTGCACGCGGTGGATGCGTACGTCTCCGAGCCGCCCGCCGAGACACAGCGGTTCGTCGAACTGGCTGATCTGGTACCCCTTGGGCAGGTCGGGGTAGAAGTAGTTCTTGCGGTGGAAGATCGAGCGCGGCGCCAGCTCGGAACCGACCGCCATCCCGATCATCAGGCCATAGTGGATCGCCTCGGCGTTCGTCACCGGCAGCGTGCCCGGCAGACCGAGGCAGACCGGGCAGGTCCGCGTGTTGGGCGGCTCGCCGAAGCTGAGCGGGCAGGAGCAGAACATCTTCGTGCGCGTGCGCAGCTGGACGTGGATCTCCAGGCCGATGACCGGCTCGTAGACGATGTCACCCATGCGAGACCCCGTTTCGCGCGGGTGAACCGTCGAAGCCGATCGCGCGCTCGAGCGCATGCGCCGGCGTCGAGAATGCGGTTCTCGCTGAAGGCCGGGCCGGCGAGCTGGAAGCCGACCGGGAGCCCCGCCGACAGCCCGCTGGGAATCGAGATGCCGGGAATCCCGGCGAGCGACATCGGGACCGTGAAGAAGTCGCTCAGGTACATCTCGTAGGGGTCGGCGGTCTTCGCGCCGAGCTCGAAGGCGACGCACGGGCTCGTCGGCGTGACGACGAAGTCGACCTGCTCGAAGACCTTCGCGAACTCCCTTGCGATCAGGGTCCGCGCGCGCTGTGCGCGGCCGTAGTACGCGTCGTAGTAGCCGCTGGACAGCGCGTACGTGCCGATCAGAATGCGCCGTTTGACCTCGTCTCCGAAGCCGTCGTGACGGGTACCGGTGTACATCGTGACGAGGTCGTCCGCCGGTGCCCGCAGGCCATACCGCACACCGTCGAAGCGGGAGAGATTCGACGAGGCCTCGGCGGGGGCGATCACGTAGTAGGCGCTGAGTCCCTGCGGCGCCGTCGGCAGCGAGACCTGCTCGACGCTCGCCCCCAGTTCGCGCGCCAGGGTCAGCGTCGCCTCGAATGACTCGAGCACACCGGACTCGACGCCCTCGCCCGCGGCGAGCTCTGCCGGCACGCCCAGGCGGATGCCGTCGAGCCGCTCGGCGGTCGGCAGCTCCACCGGGCTCGGATGCCCGACGGCGGTCGAGTCGGACGGGTCGGTACCGACCATGTGGCCGAGGAGAAGCGCGGCATCGGTGACGTCGCGCGTGAATGGCCCCGCCTGGTCGAGCGATGACGCGAAGGCGATCATGCCGTAGCGCGAGACCGAGCCGTAGGTCGGCTTGAGCCCGACGATCCCGCAGAGCGAGGCCGGCTGGCGGATCGAGCCGCCCGTGTCGGTGCCGATCGCCCACGGTGCCAGGCCCGCGGCGACCGCCGCAGCGCTGCCGCCCGAGGATCCACCCGGGACGCGCGAGCGGTCCCACGGGTTGAGCACCGGGCCGTAGGCCGAGTTCTCGTTCGAGGACCCCATCGCGAATTCGTCCTGGTTCGTCTTGGCGAGCAGCGGGGCGCCCGCTGCCTGCAGACCGGGCCACGGCTGTCGCCGTGTACGGCGGGCGGTAGCCCTCGAGGATCTTCGAGCCGGCCTGGCTCGGTACGCCCTGCGTGCAGAAGAGGTCCTTGACCGCGAGCGGGACGCCGCCGAGCGGGCCGCCCGCGTCCGACGCGTCGGGCGGCGCGTCCGCGACCCAGGTGAACGCGTTCAGATCGTCGCCCGCGGCGCGCTCCCGGTAGGCGGCGAAGAGCTCCGCGGGATCGAGTTCGCCACGACTGACGGCGCCTGCCGCCTGCGCGGCCGTGAGGTCGACCAGCTCGGCCGTCGGTGACCGGCGCGCGTCGCCGCCCGTGGACTCGCCGCTCGGCGTCATGTCGCCTGCGGGCTCGGAACGAGAAAACCGCCGTCCTGCGTCGCCGGCGCCTGCTCGAGCGCCACCTCCCTCGGCAGGCACGGTCCGGGCTCATCCGGCCTGAGCCCGTGCTCGACCTCGACGACGTGGCTCGTCGGCGGGACACCGTCGAGATCGAGCTGAGAGATCGTGTCGATGTGGCCCAGGATCGAGGACAGCTCTCCGGCCATGCGCTCAACCTCCTCGTCGGTGAGCTTCAGGCGCGCAAGGCGCGCGACGTGGAGAACCTCGGCGCGGTCGATCATGCGGGGCCGATGATAGGCAAGCGCTCGCCGCGCGACGCGCTCAGGCGGGCGGAGCGGGACGTGCCGGAGGCGGCTGAAAGACGCGCCCGGGACCGGTTCTGCGCTCGTTGTGCAGCGACGCGAGGATTCCGCCGGTCATCAGCGCCGCGCACGCCAGCCCGGCCCAGGCGGCCGGCTCGATCGCCGTCGCATCGCCCGGCTTGAGCAGCGTGACGACGACCAGCACGAGCAGGCACGCGGGCGTCAGCACCGGGGCGATGACGCCCGGGACGAGGTTCCAGACGTCGCCGGCGCCGGCCGCGAACAGCAGCCAGAGGGCGACCGTCAGCAGCGTCGCCGCGACGACCAGCGCGAGCGCCGCCCAGCCCAGGGCGCTCCAGCCTGTGGCAGTCGCTCTTCCCGGACCCGAGAACCAGTCGGCGAAGAGCGACGCTATGAGTCCCAGCGCACCTCCGAGCGCGACCCACTCCCCGGCGCGAAGTCGGTTCACGAGCGTGCCTCCGCCTGCATCCGCGCGGCCTTGACCGTGTTCGCCAGCAGGCAGGCGATCGTCATCGGCCCGACGCCCCCGGGCACCGGCGTGATGGCCGCCGCCAGCTCGCTGACCGGCTCGAAGTCGACGTCACCGCAGAGCACTCCGTCGACGCGGTTCATCCCGACGTCGATCACGACCGCTCCCGGCTTGACCCAATCCGCGCCGACCATGCGCGCGCGCCCGACGGCGGCGATCAGCACGTCCGCACGGCGGCAGACGGCCGGCAGGTCACGCGTGCGCGAATGGCACGTCGTCACCGTCGCGTTCTGCTGGAGCAGGAGCTGCGCCATCGGCTTGCCGAACAGGTTCGAGCGTCCGATCACGACCGCCTCGGCGCCCTCCAGCGACGCACCGGCCTCGGCGATCAGCAGCATCACCCCGGCCGGAGTGCAGGGGCGCAGGCCCTCGCGGCCGAGACTGAGCAGCCCGGCGCTCAGCGGCGTGAGCCCGTCGACGTCCTTGAGCGGGTCGACGAGTCCGGTCAGCTCAACGCCGTCGAGGTGCCCGGGGACGGGAAGCTGGCAGATGATCCCGCTGACGTCGGCGTCGGCGTTGAGCTGTTCGATCAGCGCGACCACGTCCTCGCGCGGCGTGTCTCCGCCGAGCCGGTGGTCGAAGCCGCGGATACCGGCATCCGCGCAGGCCTTCTGCTTGCCGCCGACGTAGACGGCGCTGGCGGCGTCGTCACCGATCAGGATCGTCGCGAGACCCGGCGGGCGGCCGTGCTCGCTCGCGAAAGCAGCCGCGTCCTGCGCGACCTGCTCGCGCACGCGGGCCGCGACCGCCTTTCCGTCGATGATCGTCGCGCTCACGGGGCGGCAGCGTAGTGGCGGGGACGGCCAGCGGCGTGAGGAGCGCCGCTCGGACGGGCTCAGGCGCGCCGCGTGATCGGCGCGTGCCCCGCGATCAGTTTGCGCTCGGAGCCGTCGCCTGCGAAGCGGATGACGACGATGCCGCCGGGCTCGAGGCCCGTGACGACGCCGTCGCCGAAGGCGGCGTGGACGACGTCCTCGCCGAGCCGGAACGACTCCCTCTCCCGCGTCTGATCCGGCTCTCGCGATCGCCTCTCACCACGCGGGGCGCCGCTCTCGGACCCCGCCCAGGACGTCAGCCGCGGCCGGCCGCCGAGCGCCGCGGTGCTCGCTTCGCGCGCCGCCGCCCAGCCCCCGCCGAGCGAGCCTTGGCGATCGAGCAGCTCGGGCGGCAACTCGTCAAGGAAGCGACTCGGCAGTCCGTAGGTGGCGGACCCGAAGACGGCGCGACGGCGAGCGTGCGTCAGCGTGAGGTTGCGCATCGCGCGCGTCAGGCCCACGTAACAGAGCCGCCGCTCCTCCTCGAGCGAGCCCTCGTCGATCGAGCGCGAGTGCGGGAAGATGCCCTCTTCGCAGCCGATCATGAAGACGACCGGGTACTCCAGACCCTTCGCGTTGTGAAGCGTCATGAGCGTGACGAGGCCGGAGTCGTCCTCACGCGTGTCGGCGTCGGCGACGAGCGCGACCTGCTGAAGGAAGAGGTCGAGGCGGTCGTCGCCGGGCTCGGCGGCCGCATCGAACTCACGCGCGACCTCCACCAGCTCGAGCAGGTTCTCCTGTCGTCCCTGCGCCTCGATCGTACGCTCGGCCGCCAGCCAGTCCAGGTAGCCGCTCTCGTGCAGTACCGCGTCGAGCAGGTCGCCGACCGGGACGCCCTGATCTGCACGCGCGCGCAGCGACGTCATCGTCTCCATGAAGCGCCCCAGCGACTTGATCGCGGCGGCGCCGAGGCCCGGGACGGAGGCCGGCTCGGCCGCCGCGTCCCAGATGCTCACGCCGATCGTGTTTGCGTGACCGAGCACGCGCGAGAGCGACGTCTGCCCGATCCCGCGGCGCGGCGTGTTGGCGACGCGCTGGAAGCTGACCGCGTCCTGCGGGTTGGCGAGCAGCGTCAGATAGGCGATCGCGTCCTTGATCTCAGCGCGCTCGTAGAAGCGGGTGCCGCCGATGACCTGGTAGCCGATCTCACGGCGCACGAGCGTGTCCTCGAGCACGCGCGACTGCGAGTTCATCCGGTAGAAGACCGCGATCTCCGAGCGCGACAGACCCTCGTCGACGAGCCGTTCGATCTCGCCGGCCACGTAGCGCGCCTCGGAGTGCTCGTCGTCGAGCTCGCGCACGACGATCTCGTCGCCCTCGCCGAGGTCGGTCCAGAGCGTCTTCTTCATCTGCTCGCGGTTGTGCGCGATCACCGCGTTGGCGGCGCTCAGGATCGTCTGGGTAGAGCGATAGTTCTGCTCGAGCCTGACCGTCGCCGTGTCCGGGAAGTCGTCCTGGAAGTCGAGGATGTTGCGGATGTCGGCGCCACGGAAGCCGTAGACGGACTGTGCATCGTCGCCGACGACCGCGAGGTTGCGGTGCTCGCCGGCGAGCAGCTGGAGCAGGCGGTACTGCGCGTGGTTGGTGTCCTGGTACTCGTCGACGAGCACGTGGCGGAAGGTCGCCGCGTAGCGCGCGCGGACCTCCGGGAACAGCTCCAGCACGTTGACCGTGCGGCCGAGCAGATCGTCGAAGTCCATCGCGTTCATGCGGTGTATCTGGCGCTCGTAGAGCTCGTAGACGTCGGCGACGGTCTGCTCGAAGTAGGAACCGGTGCAGCTCGCGATAGCCCGCGGCATCGCGCAGCTTGTTCTTGGCATCGGATATCTGATGCTGGACCGCGGCCGGCGTGAAGCGCTTGGGATCGACGCCGAGCTCGTCGATGCACTGCTTCACCAGGCGGCGGCTGTCGGCCTGGTCGTAGATCGTGAACTGGCGCGTGTAGCCGAGCCGCGGCGCCTCCGATCGCAGCAGCCGCGCGCAGGCGCTGTGGAACGTCATCACCCACATCGCTCGCGTCGAGTGCCCGAGCAGCAGCTCCACGCGCTCGCGCATCTCCTGCGCCGCCTTGTTGGTGAACGTGATCGCCAGGATCTCACCGGGGCGCGCGCGGCCCGTGTTGACGAGCCACGCCGAGACGATGGGTGAGCACGCGGGTCTTGCCCGAGCCCGCGCCGGCGAGCACGAGCAGCGGACCCTGCTCGTGCGTCACGGCGCTGCGCTGCGGCTCGTTGAGTCCCGCGAGCAGATGCTCGAGGCGCTCGTCGGTGGTGGTGTCCGGCATCCCCGTTCGAGGATAGGCGCGGCTGCGGCGGGAGTCGCGCGGGTCGCGACCCGCCCGCGTCAGCCGACGATGATGAAGAACGGCTGGTCGGCGAGCGCCTCCGCAATCTCGTCATGTGGCACGTCCGGCGGATCGGGCGTCAGGAACTGCGTCGTCAGCACGACGATCGTGTTGGGGACTCCCGACGCAGCCCGTGCTCTCCGAGGTCCCGGCCGAGTCGACCGTTGCATTCGGCGCCGATGTCGAGCCCGGATAGTCGACGCTGACGACCGCGCTGACGGCCGCGGCGTCGATCGAGGGATCGAGCCGTACGCAGTAGACACCGTGACCCGGGTGAGTGACGGTCTCGACGCCCTTCGCACGGGACAGCGCTCCGTCGGCGCTCACGCGGCCGTACGCCCGCGCCGTCCCGGGCGGCCCGGGATCCCCCTTCGGCCCGGCCGCGCCCGCGGCGCCCGGGAGCCCCTGCGGGCCTACGAGACCGCGCGGGCCCTCTGACCCGACGAGCTTCTCCTTCTCGGACTTCCTGATGTCCGACAGGGTCAGCGAGCCGTTCCTGATGTCCGCCCCGCTGAGCGACGAGTTCCTGACGTCGGATCCTTCAGCGAGGAGTTCTTGATGTCGCGCCGGTCAGCGACGAGTTCTTGACCTGTTTTCCGGTGATGAGCTTGGCCGCCGCGGTGACGCCGTCGGCCACCGCGCTGCCCGATGCCGCGACGATCAGAGCGAGGATCGCTATCACGAGAGCCGGTGACGGCCGGCCGATGCGCTGGCGCATGTTCTCTCCCCTTGCTCCGCTGCGGAGCGGTCAGGCCCGCCGTCCGGACGAGCGATCAGGGCACCGTAGACCAATGTCCCGCAGGGCGCACTCGATCGCGCGGCCCGGTCGCCGCGCCCTCCCGGTAGCGTCGCATGCTGTGACGCTGCCAGACGAGGTCCGCGCGCAGTGCGCCGCCATCGCCGCCGAAGCGCGCTCGGTCACGATCGACGTGGATGCGCTCGACGTGCTCGATCCCGGCCCGCGTCCCGAACTGGATCGCGTGCGCCACCACCTCGACGGACCACCGGACGCCGTCGCCGCCTACTTCCTGACACTGGACACGATCAACTTCGGATCGGGCTGGTTCCCGGAACTGCGCAAGCGCCCCGGCTCGTCCGGCTACTTCACGATCGCCTGGGCGCTCGCCGACCGCTTCCGGGCCGCCGGACCGTGGTCCAACGCCGAGCTTCGCGCGATGCGCACCGAGGAGATCGCCGACACGCTGGGCCAGCCGCGCGACCACGAGCTGATGTCACTCTACGCGCAGGCGCTGCGCGAGCTCGGGCGTTTCCTCGGCGAGCGCGGCGTGCTCGAGCTCGTCGGCGCAGGCGCGCCGCTCGGCGGCCGGCTTCGCGGCAGGACTCGCGCGCGGGATGTCGATGTACCACGACCGCGGCTTCTACAAGCGCGCGCAGATCGCCCCGTCCAACCTCGATCTCGCGGGCGTCGCCCACTTCGACGACCTCGACCGGCTGACGATCTTCGCCGACAACCTCGTCCCGCACGTGCTGCGCTGCGACGGCGTGCTGCGCTACGCCGACGGGCTCGCGGCGCTGATCGACGCCGGACGCCCGCTCCGCTGCGGTGGTCAGGAACGCGAGATCAGGGCGTGCGCAGTGCACGCCTGCGAGCTGCTCAGTGCGCGACTCGAACTTCCCGCGCGCGAGATCGACCACCGCCTCTGGACGCGCGGCCAGCGACCCGAGTACAAGGCGCGTCCGCGCCATCGGTGCCGCTGCGTCTTCTACTGACGCAGTGCGGCCTCGCCGGCTCAGCCGCCGGCCGGGTTTCGCCCGCGCACCGGGCGCAGCGGCGTGACCTCGGCCGGCACCTCGCCGCCCGAGATCTCGGCGAGCCGGCGCTCGAGTTCGGTCAGACGCGCCGACAACTCGCGAATCGCCTCCGCGACAGGGTCCGGCAGATGGATCCAGTCCGCGTCGGGGCCCTCGGGCCGAACGCCGTCGACCTTCACGACGTGTCCCGGATTGCCCACAACGGTGCTGTTCGGAGCGACGTCGGTGATCACGACGCTGTTGGCGCCGATCTTCGAGCCGTGACCGACCACGATCGGCCCGAGCAGCTTCGCACCGCTGCCGATCGTCACGTTGTCCTCGACCGTCGGGTGGCGCTTGCCGGTGGCGAAGCCGGTCCCGCCCAGCGTCACGCCCTGATAGAGCGTGACGTCATCGCCGATCTGCGCCGTCTCACCGATCACGACGCCGGTGCCATGGTCGATGAAAAGGCCGTCGCCGATGCTCGCCGCCGGGTGGATCTCGATCCCGGTGAGCGCGCGGCTGACGTATGCGATCGAGCGCGGCACGACGGGCACACCGCCCTCGTGCAGCGCGTGGGCGATGCGGTGGGCGAGCAGAGCGTGCACGCCGGGCCAAGAGGTCAGGATCTCCACGGCCGCGACGCCCCGTGCCGCCGGGTCGCGCTGATGCGCGGCTGCGACGTCGCAGCGCAGCTCACCGACGACGCGAGCGAGTGTGCCGAGTCCGAGCATCGCCGACAAACGATAAGCCCTCGTGCGGGCGGGCTCTCGGAAGTGGCCGCAGAGCGCCTCAGGGCGCGAAGAACGGCGCGGATATGTAGCGCTCGCCGGAGTCCGGCAGCACGCAGACGATCCGCTTCCCGCGTGACTGCGGGCGCGCGGCGACCTGCATCGCGGCCCACAGCGCGGCGCCGCAGCTCAGTCCCGCGAGGATGCCCTCGCGGGACGCCGCCAGGCGCGCCGTGTCGATCGCCGCCTCGTCGGGCACGGCGATCACCTCGTCGAGGATCGCGCGGTTGAGGACAGCCGGCACGAAGCCCGCGCCGATCCCCTGGATCCGGTGCGGTCCTGGCATCCGTCCCGACAGCACCGCCGACGACTGCGGCTCGACGGCGATGATGAGCGCGCTCGGGTTGACCGCCTTGATCGCCTCCCCGGCGCCGGTGACGGTCCCGCCGGTTCCGACACCCGCGACCAGGACGTCCACGCGATCGTCGAGCGCCGCGAGGATCTCCGGGCCCGTCCCGGTGCGATGCGCCTCCGGGTTGGCCGGGTTGGAGAACTGGTCCGGCAGGAAATGGTCGGCCTGCTGCGCCAGCTCGCGTGCCGCGTCGACCGCTTCGTTCATGCCGCCGAGCGACTCCACGACCTCGACCTCGGCGCCGTAGAGCCGCAGCAGCGCTTCGCGCTCACGGCTCATCCCCTGCGGGAGGAAGATCCGCAGCCGGTAGCCCCTGGCAGCGCAGACGAAGGCCAGCGCGATCCCTGTGTTGCCGGAGGTCGCCTCGACGATCGTGGTGCGGCCGGGCTCGATCAGACCGTCGCGCTCGGCGGCCTCGATCATCGCGACACCGATCCGGTCCTTGACGGAGCCGCCCGGGTTGAACGCCTCGAGCTTGCCGTACAGCTCGGCGCCCTCGGCGGCGTCGTCGAGCAGGCGGGTCAGCCGAATGACCGGCGTTCGCCCGACGAGCTCGGCAATGTTGATCGGGATCGGCGCCATCGAGCGACCTCAGCCTAGTCGAGCGCATGGTCATCGCTGCCGGCGCCTACTCGTAGACGATGACGTCGGGCGGCGGCTTCATCGCCAGCACCTGCCGCGGCCGCATCAGGCCGGTGTCCTCCTCATAGAACAGCTTGAAGCCGTCGTGAAAGCCCGGGCGGGTCTGCGCGGAGAACTCGTGGTACTTCGCACGCTTGATCCCCGCACCACCGAAGCCGTCGACGTTGAACGTGATCGCCAGGCCGGCGCGGCGGGCGATCAGACCCTTGTCGCGAATCATGTCGTTCGTGAACTGATGCACCAGCAGCAGCTTCTCCGGCAGGCGTTCCTCGCGCACCAGCCGCGCGAGCCAGGCCGAGACGTCGTCTGATCTCGGCGGCACTCGTCGACCCGATGACGCGGCCTGGCACCGAACCCGAATCGACACGCCATTCGGGGTCGAGCGCGAGCCCGACGTCAGGCTCCCGCAGCCAGCGCTCGAGCAGCCGAGCCTCACCGAGGAAGCCGGAGCGGCCCGGCTGCACGTCGAGAATCAGCAGCGCGCGGTTGGCGCGGGCGACGCGGAGGTGCCGGTCGATCTCAGCGGCCGGAAGCCGCTCGCGGTAGAGCTCCTGCTCGCCGGGCGCGGCGGTGGCTATGACGGCTATGAGCTCCAGCGCGGGAAGCACCGGCCGCGAGCGTCGCGCATAGGGCTTCGCCTGACGGCGCAGCCGTGTGACCGCGCTCTCGAGCGAGCCGACGCCGAGCATCCCGAGCCGGGGATCCCTGGGCGATCCGTAGGCGGCGACGACACGCCGGTCGGGAAAGAGGCGCCTCCCGCCGCCCGGCAACTCGAGCGGCGCGGCGGGCACCGCGGGTCGCGCATCTCGTGGCGCCCCGCCGCTGCGCGCGCCGCCACCGCTCGTCGAGGCCAGAACGCCTGCGAGAAACGCCAAGCAAGCGAGCACAGCGAGGGCTCGGCGGCGTCGCACACGCTCACGAGCGCTCGGTCGGCCCGCGCGGGGCATCGCCGGGTCCACCGATCTGACCATACCCGTGCCCGAGCCGCCTGATCCGTGCCGCGCGACCGGGCAGTCCCCTACGAGACGCAGGCGCCGGTCGAAACCCTCTGCGGACGCGTCGCCGACGCCGCGAGCGCGCGCTTCACCAGCGCGTTCGGAACACCGAAGCCACCACGCGCGCTGCCGCCCTCCGCGGTCGCGAACACCGTGGTCAGAACGCGCCCCGAGCGGTCGACGACCGGGCCTCCCGAGTTGCCGGGGCGAATCGTGCCGCGGATCGCCGTCATCGTGCGCAGCAGCGGCCCGCGTCCGTACACGTCGTGGGCGAGAACCTGCAGCGTGTCGCCGATCCGCGCCGCGCGCGCATCGAAAGGCCCGTTCCGCGGATACCCGAGGATCGCTCCGGCGGTGCCGGACGGCGCGCTGTCAACGAGCCGAAGGCGCGTGCCGCCCAGGCCGGGCACGGCGAGCAGCGCGATGTCGTTGAGCGAATCGAAGTGCAGCGTCCGAGCGGTTCGCCGCTCTCCGCCGCCGGGGAGCTGCACAGTCAGCTCGTCACCGGTGCCGGCGACGACGTGCGCGTTCGTGACGACGATGTCGCGCGCCGCGATCCAGCCCGAGCCGCTGACCGCGAGTCCGCAGGCGGCGCCGAGCACGCGCACCGTTCCGCCGGCCGCCCGGCGCGCGCCCGGCTGCCGCAGCGACTCGCGGGAGGGCGGGCTGATCGCATCCGGCGAGGGACCGGCGATGCTCGGCAGCGGATCGAAGCGCGCGAGCGCGCGCAGCAGCGGGCCGGAGGGCGGGAACGCCTCGTTCAGTGCACTGAGAATCGCGGAACGCTGGACCTCGCCGCGCAGCGCACGCGCACCCGGGGTGTGGAGCGCAACGGCGCCGATGATCCAGGCGAGCACCACCGCGATGGCCACGCCGAGAACCGCCCCCAGCGCCGCGTCGAACGTCTCGACGGCGGGTACGCGGAACCTGTCGAGCAGCAGCGTCCCGAGCGCTTCGAGCAGACCGGCCAGCGCGATCCCTAGCGCCAGCGCCCCGGCGAGCGCGAACAGCGGAGCCCATGGCGATGTGGAACCGCTCTCGAGCAGCAGCGGCGCCAGTCGCGCACCGGCGAACGCGCCGACCACGAAGCCCGCGAGCGCGAGCGCGCCCGCCACGAAGCCCCGCCGCGCACCGTTGAACGCCGAGAGCACCGCCAGCGCGACCACGATCCAGTCGAGCGCCGTCATGGCGGGGTCCTAGGGCTGAGCGGTCGAAGCGCGCGGACGCCTCTGAGCGAGATAGCGCGCGGCTGAAGCGCGCGACTCCGGATCGGAAACGGCAGCGAGCAGAACGTCTGCGTCGCCGACCGCTCCCGCGGTAGACGCGAGATCCTCGGTCACAGCGTTGACGTGCCTCTTGGTCGCGTTGAGCGTGAACGCCGAGCGGTCGGCGAGCTGCGCGGCGAGCCCCTCGGCCTCGGCGGCGACATCGCCGACCGGCACGATGCGGTTGAGGAAGCCCAGAGCGCGTGCCTCGGCGGCCCCGAACGGCCGGCACGTCAGCACGAGCTCCTTGGTCATCGCCGGTCCGATCTCGCGCACCAGACGCGGGATCCCTCCCCATGCGAGCGGGATGCCGAGCTCGACCTCCGGGATCGAGAAGACGACGTCGTGCGCGGCGATGCGCATGTCGCATGCCGCGGCGAGGACGAGGCCGCCTCCGACGCAATGGCCGTGCAACTGCGCGATCGTCACCGCCCGCATGCCGGTCACGGCCTCGGCCATGCGGCGCCCGAGGTCGGCTGTCTCGTGCGTCCTGCCCTCCGCTTCCTGTGCGACGAACGCCGCCAGGTCGAAGCCGGCGCAGAACGAACGGCCCTCTCCGGAGACGATCACGGCCTTCACGTCGGCCTGGGCGTCGAGGTCGGCCGCAGCGTCGATCAGGTCCGCGAGCAGCTCCGGGCTGAGCGCGTTCAGCTTGTCCGGTCGCGCGAGCGTAAGCCGGGCGACCGGTCCCGCGGTCTCGATTGTCAGGCGCGGCACGTCCGCCGAGGCTAGCGGGACCGGCTGTAACGGCCCGCGGCCCGCGGGCGCTCGTCAGTCTTCACCGCCCATCCTGCGCCGCGCGGCAGGACGCCGCGCCTTCTATTTCGCGGCGGGCTTCCTGGCCGCCGGCTTCCGCGCAGCCGGCTTGCGGGCCGCGGTCTTGCGGGCAGCGGGCTTCCTCGCAGCGGTCTTCCTGGCGGCCGGCTTCCGGGCTGCCGGCTTCTTCGCTGCGCTCTTGCGCGCCGCAGGCTTGCGGGAGCCGCCGCTGATCAGCCGGCGCAGCGCGTCTTCGAGGTCGGCCAGCTGATCCTGCAGCGGCCTGAGACGCGTCTCCATCTCCTTGCGCTGCTTGTCGAACTCGGTCCGCAAGCGCTTGACTTCAGACTGCGCCTTCTTCGCTTCGGACTCGATCTCCTTGACCGCGCGGTCAACTGCATCCTGGGCACGACTCATCCGCAAATTCCCCCTTCAAGGTTGTCGCCTGCGTGGGCAGCCTCCCCGATCGGCGCCCGCAACGCATCCGTATTCGCCCGCAAGTGGCAGGCCGCAGGCACGCGGCTCAGGGCGCGAGCGCGCGAGCTAGTCCGGGCGCTGGGCACGCGCCGCCGCGCGTGGATCGCCGCGACGGCCGGCGCGACTGCGCACGGGACCCCTCGCCGCTTGATCAGACTGGGCGATCTCGCGCAGTTCGGTCATCGACGACTCGATCCCGCGGCACAACGCCAGCGGGTCCAACGGGCCGTCGGCATCGCCGCTGACGCCGAACGCGAGGGCACCGTCGTAGGAGTAGATCGCGACGCCGATGCGCACGTGCCCGGCGAGCGGGACGTAGGGGAGCGCCTCGAGCATGCGCCGGCCGCCGAGAAAGAGCGGGTGCTGCGGCCCCGGCACGTTCGTGGTGACCGTGTTGACGCTGCGCTGCGGGATTCGCGTCGCGATGCGCGCCCCGAGCCCGAGCGCCAGCTCCGGCGCGAGACCTCCGATCGCCGTCAGCGCCTGCCCGGCGTCGGTCTCGTGCGATGCCTTGAGCCGCCGCATCTGCTCGCTCACCGAGCGAAGGCGAACGACCGGATCGTCGATACCCAGCGGGAGGTCGGCGAACATCGCGGAGACGCGATTGTCGGGGACGCCGGCCGCATCACCGGCACGCACGGAGACGGGCACGAGCGTGCGGACGCTGCGATCGACGGGCTCGCCCGCGCCCAGGAGAAGCGTGCGCAGCCCACCGGTGATCGCTGCGAGCACGACATCGTTGACGGTGGTTCCCGGTTGCGCGAGCCGGATCTCGCGCACCTCTGTGAGCCTGGCCTGCGCCCACGCCCAGCTTCGATGCGGCCCGAGCGGTCCGTTGAGCGCGGAGCGTGCCGGAGTGCGCAGCAGGCCCGCATAGCCGGCGAGGCCACGCGCGGTGTGCGCGGCCTGAACCAGCAGCCCGAGCGGATCGGCGAGCGCGGCCAGCGAGGGGCGCAGCTCCGACCACGGGCTGAGCGCACGGTCCGCGAGCGCGGATGTCAGGAGTGTGGCGGCGCCGGGCTCGGGGTCGGGTTCCCAGGGGACCGGCTCGGGGGCCGGCGCCGTCCGCTCCTCGTCCAGCAGGAGGGCCAGCAGCGAGGATCCCGACAGACCGTCGACCATCGCGTGATGGAGCTTGGAGATCAGCGCCCAGCGTCCCTCGGCCAGTCCCTCGACGACCCACAGCTCCCACAGCGGTCGCGCGCGGTCGAGCTGCTGGGACATGACGCGGCCGACCAGCGCACGCAACTCGGCTTCGCCGCCGGGAGCGGGCAGCGCGGTGCGGCGCACGTGGTAGCCGAGCGCGAAGTGCGGGTCGTCGTGCCAGACCGGACGCCCGGCCTCGAGCGGCACGAACCGCACGCGCTGGCGGTAGCGCGGCGCCCGGTGGAGCTTGGCCGCGAGCCGCGCCAGGAACTCGTCCTGGGAGAGCGGCGGCCCCTCAAACAACGAGATGAGGCCGATGTGCATGTGGCTCACGTCGTCCTCGACGTGCAGGAAGGACGTGTCCAGTGGGCTCAGGCGGTCCATGGTCTGCTCTCCTCGGGCGTCCCGTCAAGCCTGTCCGCCGACCGCCGCATGCGCATCCGTAATTGGCCGCTGCCGTCCCGCGGGTGACCGCCCTGCCGCGCACTTGCCCGTGCCGCGTTACGGTCGGGCGACGCAACCGTGAGGAGGCAAGATGCTCCGCAGGATTCGCAGTCGCCTGACGTATTCCGACGTCGTGGCGAGCCTGGCCCTGTTCATCGCCTTGGGCGGGGTCAGCTACGCCGCAGTCAAGTTGCCGAAGAACAGCGTCGGCCCGCGCAGATCAAGAAGAACGCCGTCACCGGCTCCAAGGTGAGGAACAGCTCGCTGACCGGCAGCGACGTGAAGAACAGCTCCCTGACCGGCGGCGACGTGAGGAACAGCTCCCTGACCGGCGGCGACGTGAAGAACAGCTCCCTGACCGGCGGCGACGTGAAGAACAGCTCCCTGACGGGAGGCGACGTGAAGGACGGGTCGCTCACGGCGAAGGACTTCAGCGGGTCGGTGCAGGGACCGGCAGGAGCGCAGGGACCGGCAGGAACGCAGGGACCCAAGGGTGACACCGGCGCAACCGGCAGCCCGGGACTCAACGACGTTGAGATCGTCGAGCGCATCGGCACACCCGCCTCCTTCGAGATTCGGGAGTTGTCTGCGGACTGCGCCGCCGGCAGGAAGCTGATCGGCGGTGGCGGCTCGGTCAACGGCGGGACACCTGACGTGGTTCTGCGACGGAGCTTCCCGGTCGAAGCCACCCAGAGTTGGCTCGTTCAGGCAATCGAGACCGATCCCGTTGCGGGCGACTGGAATCTGTATGCCTACGCGATCTGCGCACGGGCCGGCTAGCGCGACCGACGCACGCGGAGTCCGGGCCGCCGGGGGACCGCGACCCGGACTCCATGTCAAGGCGGCGGCAACCGCGCTCAGAAACCCACCGCGGCCGCGAGAGTTGCGGGCCGCCGTGGGGCGAATCGGCCGGCGCCGTCGGCGTAGAGGTGCGGTGCGCGGCGGCCTAGATGAAGTACATCGGCGGCGCCGGCGACTGAGGCCGTCAGCGGCGCGCACGTCATCGCACTGCTCCCAAATCGTCAGCCAGCCGCGATGCGTTCGTTACCGCCCACTCGCGGAGATCAGCGACCGCGTAAAGCTTCAGCCGGCCGCGCCGCACGCACGCGACCTCCGGTGCGACGTACTGGTCGAAGAAGTCCCGGCTGATCGACAAGGCAGCGGCGGCGTCTTCGGGACGGACAAGGATCGGTTCGAGCCGCAGCTCGACGGCGCTCATGCCGCGTCCCGATCTTCGAGGGTCCGGCCGCGCACCTTCCAGAGCCACCGCCACGCAGCGCCACGCTTGCGCACGCAGACCGAGCAGAGGTAAATGACTCGCTCGCCGCGCATCGAGGTCAGGGGCTCGGCGTCATACGCGCGCAGGCGTTCCCGGCCGTCACATTCAGCGACAGCGAGGACGTGGTGCGCTGTCGCTCACGCCGCCTCCCGCCGCCCGTTACGGTCGTCTGACGCAACCGGGAGGAAAACACGATGCTCCGAAGGATCAGAAGTCGCCTGACGTACTCCAACGTCGTGGCGAGCATGGCGCTGTTCATCGCGTTGGGTGGCGTCAGTTACGCCGCCGTGACGTTGCCGAGGAACAGCGTCGGCAGCACCCAGATCAAAAAGAACGCCGTCACCGGCTCGAAGGTCAAGAACAGCTCGCTGACTGGGTCGGACATCAAGAACAGTTCGCTGCGTGGCGGTGACGTGAAGAACAGTTCGCTCACTGGGTCCGATCTGAAGAACAGTTCTGTCACCGGCAGCGACGTGAAGGACGGGTCGCTGTCGGCCAAGGACATTGGTGGCGGACTGCCGGCAGGCGCGCAGGGACCGGCAGGCGCGCAGGGACCAACGGGCGGGCAAGGACCCAAGGGAGACAAGGGGGACAAGGGGGACAAGGGGGACGCGGGACAGGCCGGCGCGACGGGCGACCCAGGGACGGCTGTGGCCTACGCCACGATCGACTCGACGGGGACGGTAGTTGAGGGCAAGAACAAGAACATTACGCAGGAAAACATCGATCCGGACACCGTTACCGGGGCTGTCTGCTTCACCGGTCTGCCGTTCACCCCGAAAACCGTGATGGTCTCGGGCCAGAGCAACTTCGGTGGTGGGCAGCAGGACGTGATCGTCAGCGCGTTCGTTGCCGTACTGGGTGAGGTTTCGACCGGCAATTGCATCGGCAAGGTCCTGGTTCGCACCTACGACACGAGTGACGCTGCAGGCATGGATCGCGCATTCCACATCTGGTTCCAGGAGTAAACGCGCATCGCGGAGGCGGCGGTCGTTCACGCCGCCTCCCGCGTCACGCCGCCATCCGTGATCTCAACGGCATCTAACGCATCGACCAGGGCGGCAACCAGTTCGTCGCCGTGAAGCGTTCCCGATTCCTGATCACCCGCCACGCGGTGATCATCAACCTGATCACCCGCTACCGGGCGCGCCTTGCTGGTAAGGGAATGAGTGGCTGCTGCGTTAGCAGCAGTCCTTATTCCCTCTGGTTCTTCTGTCCCCGTGTGGCGGGTGATCAAGTCCGTGTGCGTGTCGTCCGCTTTGCGCTCGAGAACTTCGTCTCTTTCTTGGGGGAAGTAGATGAGTTCGCGAACCGTCGGCTTGCGATAGCCCCGGCTGACTGTGCGAACGAGCCGGTGGTTCTCGAGTTCGCGGAGCGCTCGCTCAACCGACGTCGAGCTATGGCTCTCAATGCCAGTCTTCGGATTGACGCGAGCCTTGACCCTGTAGCCCCCGTCTTCGGCGATCTTCTTGATGCCCGGGAAGCAACGGCACTCGTGATCGGCGTAGCCGGCGAGAATCAGAAGGTCGCAGTGCCGAGGCTGTCGCCGAGGCAGCGAAGCGATTCGGAAAAGATGTCAACCACGCCTGTCAGGACTGCGGTGCCGGGTTTCGCCCCGACCGCCACCGCGACGGGTGGGCGAGTCACTCGCTGCAACTCGTGTGCGCGGAAGGTCAACGGTGCTGCGGAGCTGTACCGCCCGCGGTCGTATCAGCGCAGGACGCCGAGCCGCCGCCGGGAGTCGCCGGGAGGCACGAGCCGCGAAGGCGGATCGTGACCGGCAGACGGAAGTCAACAAGACCTGCCTTACGCAGGAAGCTCTTGCTGCGGATGACCCGCGGGTTCTTCTTGATCTGCTTACGCAGCTGCTTGCTGATAGCAGCCTTCTGCTTCTTAGAGACCTTCTTCGCGCTCGCGGAACCCGCGAATGCTCCGAAGATCATGGCAACGGCCGTGGCAAGCGCCACGACCCTCGCCAGCCGCGTTGCGGTAGGCACAGTGCTCCCCCTTCAGTTGCGTCGGCCCCCCTCGGAAATCGGCGACCCTCTGCGCCTCACCATCGCCGACCCCCACGACCAAGGCAACAGTAATCAGCCACACCACAGCTACCGAAGCACCGTATGCAGCGTCGCGCGCAACGCGCCTGCCGCGCGACACTCGCGCGACACTCGTACTGTCGCGCGAGCGGTTTCCAGCGGACGTGAGCGGAACAACCTCCCGTTGGAATGCGGGTTTCCTGACTGCCCGCCCAACGCCTTCTAGATGAAGTACATCGACTGGCCGGCGTCGGCCCGCTCGCGCTCGATCACGTCCTGCACAGTGGTCCGGGCGAGCACGTCGCGGGCGGCCCCCGCCGCCTCGCCGAAGATGCCCTCGGCGTCGCGGCCCAGCCCGCCGTCGAGCAGCTCGACGATCTCCAGCACCGTGATCGTCGACGGCTCGCGTGCGAACGAGTAGCCGCCCTTGACGCCGCGCTGTGAGTTGAGGACGCCGGCGCGGCGCAGCGTGGCGAACAGCTGCTCCAGGAACTGAGCCGGGATGTCGCGCCGCCGAGCGAGCTCGCCGATCGGCACCGGACCGTCGCCGGACCGTCCGAGCTCGGCGAGAGCGCGCAGCGCGTAAGGGGACTTGGTGGTTATCGAGATCATCGGCGCGCTCTACCCTCGGCGACGATCCTATGCCGTCCTCCGGTTCCATCACGCGCGGCGTGTTGCGGTTCGGCCCTCCGCTGGCGCTGATGGCGCTGATCTTCACGCTCAGCGCGCAGCCGAACCTGAACAGCGGCCTCGGCACGATCGACCTCATCGGGCGCAAGCTCGTCCACATGACCGAGTACGGCCTGCTCTGGTACCTGTGGCTGCGAGCATTCGGCCACCGCCGCCCCGCACTCGCCGCCGCCATCGCGATCGCCTACGCCTTCACCGACGAGCTCCACCAGACCACCACCGAAGGCCGCCACGGCTCCCCGATCGACGTCCTGATCGACGCCACCGGAGTCGGCGTCGCCTGGCTGCTGTGGAGGCGCCTCGCGAAGCCCGGGCACCCGGTTCGGCCGACACGAACCGGAGAACCCACGATCACGTCGGCCGCCGGAGCGGCCCCGAGCGGCGGGTCGGTGCCGGGCCGTCGCGCCGATCGGCGTCCCTGACAAGGACGCAGGCGCAGCCGATGGCACCGCCATCGGCAAGGCGAGGACACCGTCAGGGGCGTCGAGCGGCCGTCGGACCGGCGCCGAAGCGTCGCTCGGGGCCGCTCCGGCGGCTACAACCAGCCGCGCTCGGTCGCGATCAGAACGGCCTGGGCGCGGTCGACGGCGCCGAGCTTGCCGTAGATGTTGTGCAGGTGGGTGCGGACGGTGCTGGTCGACAGCTCGAGCTCGTGGGCGATCTGCTTGTAGACCTTGCCCTCGGACAGGCGCTTGAGCACTTCGACCTCGCGCCCGGAAAGCGGGCACGGGTCGACCTGTCGAGCGCGGCCCGTGCTGGGGAACGGAAGGTCGTACATGACCGAGCGCAGCTCCTCGGGGCCGAGGCCGATGCTGCGTGCGCAGCGCAGCAGCTCGGTCGGTGAGACGGCGCCGCCCTGCGCGTAGTGGGCGAGCATGTCGGCGAGCCGCACGAATGCGACCTCGTCATTGGCGTCCTCGGCGTGGTGGCGCTCGATGACGGAGGCGATGACCTTGGGCAGGCCCCAGCGACGTGCGAGCACTCCGCCCACGAGGGCGTGGTCGACACCGAGCTCGCGGCGCTCCCGGTGGATGCGCTCCTCGGGCGTGCGCGCGCCCTGGTGAACCTGCTGCGGGTATCCGGGGTAGGCGTGCATCAGGACGAGCTTGCCGATGTCGTGAAGGAGCGCGGTGACCATCAGGCGGTCGCGCTCCTCGTAGCCGGCCTCGATCGCCAGGCGCTCTGCTGCGCGCTGGGTCGCGACGCCGTGCAGGCGGAAGCGCTCCGGCGCAGCGTCCCAGACGGAGGAGCGCTCGAAGAAGTCGAAGGTGCGGGCGCGGGCGGCGATCGACTGGACGGCCTCGGGCGAGAGCACGTCGGTGGCGGCGACGATCGAGTCGACGCGGCCGTGCGCCTTGCCGTCGATCTGGTTGGCGAGCCGCAGAACGGCGATCACGAGCGCCACGTCACCCTCGACGGCGGCGACGACCTCGCTCGTGTTGATGCGCTCCTCACTGACGAGGCGCAGCACGCGGTCGCGGGACTCGGCGAGCGCCGGGAAGCCTTCGAGAGCCTCGAAGGCCGCCGTCAGGCGACGGCCGTGGCCCTCGTTGTGGACTCGGCGGGAACTCCCGGAGTCGCTCTGGGTGTCGGTGTCTGTTGCGCGCAAGGCGGATGCGGGTCCGGTCGGGGGCGTCATGCGTGTGCGATCCGTTTCTGGGGGAGGAGGACGGGCCCGCTGAGCGGCCCAGCAGCCGTATCGGCCGCAATGGACGGGAGTTTGAGCGCCGTCCATGAAGCGTCCGCTGTAGCGCGGCCTTATGCACCTTTCCACCGCTTATTGCGCAGCCGCGGAGCCGAAACCGCTCGCCGGAGGCGTTCTGCCCGGGCGCTAGGCGCTCAGCGCAGCGTCGATCCGCTGCAGCGACGGCTCGCGTCCGAGCACGGCGAGCGACTCGAAGATCCCTGGCGAGATCGTGGTTCCGGCGAGCGCGACGCGGACCGGCTGGAAGACGGCCTTCGGCTTGACGCCGCGCCGCTCGACGACCGCGCGCAGCGCCTCGTCGATCGCGGTCGGCGTCCAGTCGGGCAGTTCGGCGAGCGCGGCCCGGACGTCGGCGAGCGCCGCACGCCCGTCGTCGCCGAGCCACTTCTCGCGCGCGGCGGGGTCGTCGGCCGGGCCGTCGAACAGGAAACCCGCGAGCGGCCAGAAGTCCGCGAGCGTCTGGACCTTCTCCTCGCTGATCTGGACCGCCTCGTGCAGACCCTCGCGGCCGGTGAACTGCTCGAGCCGTCTGGTCAGCTCGTCGGTGCCGAGCTCGCGAAGGTACCTGCCGTTCATCCAGCGCAGCTTCTGCTCGTCGAAGCGAGCCGGATTCTTCGACACGCGCGCGAGGTCGAACCGCCTGACCAGTTCGTCGGTCGGTATCAGCGTCTCGTCGTCGGCGTCACCCCAGCCGAGCAGTGCGAGGTAGTTGCGAACGGCTTCGGGCAGGTAGCCGGCGTCGCGCAGGTCCTGCACGGATGCGGCGCCATGGCGCTTGCTGAGCTTCTTGCCGTCGGCGCCGTGCAGCAGCGGCAGGTGCGCGTAGAGCGGCGCGGGCGCGCCGATCGCCTCCAGCACGAGCAGCTGCTTGGGCGTGTTCGAAATGTGGTCCTCGCCGCGGATCACGTGGGTTATCGCGGCGTCGTGATCGTCGATCGCGACCGCGAGGTTGTAGAGCGGGCTTCCGTCCGCGCGCGCGATCACGGGGTCGTCGAGGTGGGCGTGGCGGAAGGCCGTGTCGCCGCGGATGACGTCGTGCACGACGGTCTCGCCGTCGTCGGGTACGCGCAGGCGGACGGCTCCGGACCGCTCCGGCTCGCCGCGGAAGCCGCGCTCGTCGCCGTGGCGCTGCTTGTAGGCCTTGACGTCGTCCGCGGTCGCGCCGGAGTGGTAGGCGAGGTCTTCGGCGAGCAGCTGGGCGACGACCTCGCGGTGGCGCTCCCGGCCCGCGGTCTGGAAGAGCGGGCCCTCGTCCCAGTCCAGCTCCAGCCAGCGCAGCGCTTCGAGGATGTGCTCCACGTTCTCGGGCGTCGAGCGCTCGCGGTCGGTGTCCTCGATGCGCAGGACGAGCGTGCCCTCGTTGCCGCGCGCCAGCAGCCAGTTGTAGAGGGCGGTGCGGGCACCGCCGATGTGCAGCTGGCCGGTGGGGCTCGGGGCGAAGCGGACGCGCATTCGGGTAGGAATCTAGGCGATGCTCTTCGCAGCCCGCCCGGCGCCGCCTTGCTGATCGGCGCACACGTCTCGCCGGCCGGCGGCCCGGCGAGAGCGGTTGAGCGCGGCGAGGCGCTCGGTGCGCGGGCGATCCAGATCTTCAACCAGAACCCGCGCGCCTGGAAGCCGTCGCTGTACACCGACGAGCAGATCGCCGCCTATCGCGCCGCGTTCTCGTCGAGCGAGGTCGACGCGCTGCTGATCCACGCCGTCTATCTGCTGAACCCTGCCAGCGACGACGCGGACATCCGCGAGAAGACGCTCGCGTCGCTGATCGCATCGCTGCAGTCGGGGGCTGCGCTCGGGGCCCACGCGGTGGTGCTTCATCCGGGCTCGGCGAAGACCGGTGACGTCGGCGCAGCGATCGGCCGCGCGGGTGAGGTCATCTGCGAGGCGTTGGCCTCGACCGAGGGGTGTGCGCTGCATCTGGAGAACACGGCGGGCGCCGGCGGCACGCTCGGGCGCTCGTTCTCGGAACTGGCCGCGCTGCTCGAGTGCAGCGGCGCTGACGCGCGGCTCGGTGTCTGCCTCGACTCCTGCCACCTGCTCGCCAGCGGAGTCGACATCCGTACGGCGACGGGCCTGAGCGAAGCGCTGGACGCCTTCGACGCCGCGGTCGGACTCGATCGCCTCGGTTCCCTGCACCTCAACGACAGCCAGACGCCGCTCGGGTCCAACCGCGACCGTCACGCGAGCGTCGGCGAGGGTGAGCTCGGCATCGAGGGCTGCCGCGCCTTCCTGTCAGAACCACGGTTCGACGGTCTCACGTGCGTGTTGGAGACCCCGGGTCCCGACCGCTCAGGGCCGACCGCCAAGGAGCTGGAGCTGTGCCGGCGGCTGCGCGCGGAAGGAGTCGCTGCGCGCGCGTAGGCGTGCGCAGCACGCCGGCGCCGTCAGGCCGGTGAGCCGGCGCGCAGGGCTGCCGGCCCGAGGATCTCCTCGAGCTCGGCGCGCAGCGTCGACGTCGGCGTCACGCGGTAGTCGTCGCCGAAACGCAGGCTGCGGGCGCCGCCGGACGTCGCGATGTCGAGCACCACCTCGCTGTCCCCCGAGTGGTTTCCCAGAACGTGCTTGAGATCGTCGATGATCGTCGCCGGGACGCCGGTCGCCGCGGCGTCGAGATGCAGGTACAGCGCCTGCGGCCCGGCCGGCTCGAGGGCGGCGGCCTCCTTGGCGGACTGAACCTCCTCGGGAGTCGGCTCGAAGCGCTCGACGCTCTGGACCACCAGCGAGGTCTTGTCCTTGTCCTTGTGGTCGATCCGCCCGCGCACGAGAACGATCTCGTCGACGCCGAGCGCGCCCTCGTACTCGGCCAGCGCCTTGCCGAAGACGACGATCTCCATCTCCGAGTCGAGGTCACCGAGCGTCGCGAACATCATCTGGTCGCCCTTGCGCGTGCGCAGCCGCTTGGCCTGGGTGATGATGCCGCCCGCGGTGACCCACTCACCGTCCCTGCGCTCGGCCAGTTCGGCGAGCGTCCCGTCGACGGCGACGCGCAGCGCCTCGCGGACCTCCTTGAGCGGGTGCATCGAGATGAAGAGCCCGATCGCCTCCTTCTCGACCGCCAGCAGCTCACGCTGGTCGAACTCCTCGAGCGGGATCGGGGGATGACTCGGGCGCTGCGATGCCGGTGAGGGCCCTCCGCCGAGCTCATCCATGTCGAATATCGAGCCCTGGCCGATCTGGGCGTCGAGCTGCGCCTGCTGCCCGGCGGCCTGCGCCTGCTCGAGCACCGCGAGCATCCCCTTGCGCGAGGCGCCTGTCGAGCCGAAAGCACCGCACTTGACGAGCGCCTCGATCGAGCGCTTGTTGACGACGCGGCCGTCGACGCGGGCACAGAAGTCCCACAGCGACTCGAACGGCCCCCCGTCCTCACGCGCGGCCTTGATCGCCTCGACCGCCTGGTAGCCGACGCCCTTGACGGCGTCCAGGCCGAAGCGGATGTTGCCCTCGACAACCACGAACTCGTGGTCGGACAGGTTCACGTCGGGCGGCAGGATCTCGATGCCCATGTCCTCGCAGCGCGAGGCGAAGAACGGGACCTTGTCCTTCGTGCTCATCACCGAGGAGATCAGCGCGGCCATGTACTCGGCGGTGAAGTTGGCCTTCAGCCAGGCCGTGCGGTAGGCGATCAGCGCGTAGCAGGCCGCGTCGCCTCCTGCATGCCCTCCGACTCGAACTGGAAGACGCCGATCGAGTCGCCGCGGCCGAGCATCTCGTACGTCACAGGGTCGTCGAGCGGCAGCTTCGACATCCTCCGGCCGGTCGCCGGTCGAGCGCTCGATGATGTCGAGCGCGTCCTCGATCACGTCGAGGTTGCGCAGCCCGAGGAAGTCCATCTTCAGCAGGCCGAGATCCTCGACCGGCTTCATCGAGAACTGCGTCACGACCTTGTAGACGCGGTTGCCGTCCTCGTCGGTCGTGTTCGCGTCTGCGAGCTGGACCGGGACGATGTCGGTCAGCGGGCGATCGGCGATCACGACCGCGGCCGCGTGGATCGACGAGTTGCGGACGATCCCCTCCAGGCCCTTCGCGGTGTCGATGACCTGGCGCGCGACCGGGTCGGCGTCGTACTGCGCGCGGAGCAGCTTGAGCCCTCCCCCAGGCAGTCCTCGAACGACGGCGGGCGGCCCTGGTCGGGGTCGGGGATCAGCTTGGCGAGGCGGTCGCCGACGCCGTAGTCGTGGCCGTGGACGCGTGCGGCGTCCCGTGTCGCGGCACGCGGGAACATCTTGCCGAAAGTGATGATCTGGGCGACGGACTCGCGGCCGTACTTGCCGAGTCACGTAGCGCATGACCTGCTCGCGCCCGCGGACCGAAGAAATCAATGTCGATGTCCGGCATCGACACGCGCTCGGGGTTGAGGAAGCGCTCGAACAGCAGGCCGTAGCGCAGCGGGTCGACATCGGTGATGCGCAGGCAGTAGGCGACCAGCGACCCGGCGGCCGAGCCGCGGCCGGGACCGACGGAGATGCCGTTGCTCTTGGCCCAGGTGACGAAGTCCCAGACGATCAGGAAGTAGGCGTTAAAGCCCATCCGGTCGATGACCTCGAGCTCCATCTCCATGCGCTCGATGACCTCGGCCGGAGGCGGACTCGCCGTAGCGCTCGCGGATGCCCTCGGCGACGCGCTCGCGCAGGTACGCGCGCTCGTCCTCGCCTTCCGGCAGGAACCGCGGGATCAGCTGACGCTCCAGCTCGATCTCCACCGAGCAGCGCTCGGCGATCTCCACGGTCGAGGCGATCGCCTCGGGCCATTGAGCGAACGACTGCGCCATCTCGTCGTTGGAGCGCAGGAAGAACTCGTTCGTCTCGAAGGTCATCTTCGGCGCGTCGAGCGTCGACTTGGTCTGCACGCACAACAGCGCCGTGTGGTGGTCGTAGTCCTCGCGCCGCAGGTAGTGGACATCGCCGGTGCCGACGACCGGGCGCCCGACCTCGTGGGCGATGCGCACGATTCCCTCGTTGGCGCGGTCCTGTGCGGCGATGCCGTTCTTCTGGACCTCGAAGTAGACGTTGTCCGGCCCGAGCGCCTGAAGCAGGTCGTCCGCGTGCGCGCGCGCCTCGTCGTCGCGACCCTCGGCGAGCCGCGAGACGAAGCGCGAGGCGAGGCAGCCGGTGAGCGCGATCAGCCCGTCACGGCGGCGCTCGATCTGCGCGAGGTCGATCGTCGGCTTGCCGCGGTTGAGGCCGTCGAGAAAGCCCTCCGAGCAGAGCCGGACGAGGTTGCGATAGCCCTCGTCCGAGGCTGCGAGCAGCGTCAGGTGGTTGCGCTCGGTCTTCTTCGGCCCGCGATCGGCGTGATCGTCGACGAAGTAGATCTCGCAGCCGACGATCGGCTTGATGCCGTGCTTGCAGGCGGCCTTGTAGAGCTCGACCGCGCCGTTCATGACGCCGTGATCGGTGAGCCCGAGCGCCGGCTGTCCGAACGCTGCGGCGCGCTCGACGAGTGCGTCGATCTTGCAGGCGCCGTCGAGCAGCGAGTACTCGCTGTGGACGTGGAGATGCGCGCAGGTCGAGGTCACTGGAAACGCAAGGGTACGGCCGGCACCGGACGCGCGCCGCAGGCCTCCGCGGGGGTCACGGGCGCCCGCGCAGGGCGCGTTCGAGCGCTCTCAGGAGGCCGCCGCGACGGGTGCGCGCCGGACCTCCCCACGCGTCGGCGGGCCGGCTCGGGGGCGCGGGAGCGCCATAGGCGGGCGGCGGCGCCTGCTCTCCTCCGTGAGCGGCGCCCGGGTCGGGCATCTGCGCGCGCAGCCGGTCCGCGGCCAGGGCGAGACCTGCGATCAGCGCGTCCGTGTCGCCCGGCGCGGTGCCGGGCGGTGGCGACGGCGCGGGCGCGGGCGGTTCGGGCGCGACGGCAGCCTGCGGCGGATGCTGGAGGGCATGGAGCGGCGAGCCGGCGGCAAGCGCCGCGGCCTGAGCCGAGCGTGCCCGTTCTGCGACCAGCGCGCCCGCGAGCGCGTCCCGGGCAGCACGCTCGGCGACCACCGCCTGCTCAGAGGCCTCGCGGGCGGCGCGCTCAGCGAGCAGCGCGACCTCGGCCGCCTCGCGAGCTGCGATCTCGCGATCGAGCGCGTCCCTCGCCGCCCGTGTGGCCGCCGCAGCCTGCGAGACCACCCCTGCCAGTTCGGCGTCGCGCCGCGCGCGCGCGCCGAGCCGCTCGCGCAGCTCGTGAACCTCGCCGGTCGCGTGCTCGAGCTCGGCTACGCGTGCCTCGGCGTCCGCGAGGCGCTCGCGCGCCTGCTGCTCGGCGAGCTCGGCGCGGCGTGCTCGGCGTTCGGCTAGGACCAGCGGGTCGCCGCCGGCACCGACCACCGGTTCGTCGATCGGCGGCTGACCGGGATCGGAAGGTTCAGGCGCGGTCATCGACTGCGAAAACTACCCGTGCGGCAGGCGGCTTCCCGGAGGCGAAGCCGCTCCGTGGTGAATTCCGTGCGCGGCGCGCGCCGGCCGCGGCGAATGCCCCGGGCCGAATGCCGCGGCTCAGGACGGAGGACGGCCCTCTTCACGCCGCGCGGCGATCGCGGCCGCGGCGATCGCTGCTCCCACCAGCGCCGTTGCGACAGCGGCGCGGCGCAGTTCCTCCTGGCGCCGCCGCAGGTAGGTGTGGTACGTGACGAAGCCGATCGCCTGGTAGGTCTTCGCGCTTGGCATGGACTTGACCCTACCCACGGCGGGCACTCCGGGCGCTATTCCTGCTGCGAGGCCTTGAGCCTGTGCGCGAGCCGCGACTGCAGCGACCACAGCTCGATGAAGCCGGGCGACGCCTGCTGGCTGAAGAGCCCGCCGGAGGTCTCGAACGTCGCCAGCGCCGCGTCGTAGACGGCGTTCGGCGACGAGCGAGTGACGACGCGTGCCGAGCCCTTGTAGAGCTTGAGGCCGATCGTGCCGCTGACGCGCTCGTTGACGGAGTCCATGTAGGCATCGAGGTTCTCGCGCAGCGGCTCCCACCAGAGGCCCGCGTAGACGAGATAGCCCCACTGACGGTCGAGGCCGGCCTTGAACTGGTTCTGGTGGATCGTGCAGACGAGCCGCTCCAGCTCGGCGTGGGCGGGCAGCAGGATCGCCGCGGCGGGCACCTCGTAGATATCGCGCACCTTCAGCCCGACGATGCGGTCCTCGATGTGGTCGATGATCCCGACGCCGTGCCGGCAGCCGATCTCGGCCGCGCGCTCGAGCAGGTCGACGAGCCCGAGACGCTCGCCGTTGAGCGCGACCGGCACGCCGCGCTCGAAGGTGACCTCGACGACCTCGGGCTCGTCGGGCGCCTCCTCGGGGCGAGTGACGAGCTGGAAGACGTCGTCGTCGGGAGCGTGATCGAGGTCCTCGATCCACTTGCCCTCCGATGAGCGACCCCAGAGGTTGTCGTCGATCGAGTACGGCGTCGTCTCGACACCGCCCTTGACGGGAATCCCGTGCTCACGGGCGTACTCGATCTCCTCCTCGCGGCCCATCTGCCAGCCTCGCACCGGCGCGATCACCTTCAGCTCGGGAGCGAGCGTCGCGACGGTCGCCTCGATCCGAACCTGATCGTTGCCCTTGCCGGTGCAGCCGTGGGCGATCGTGTCGCAGCCGTGGATCCGCGCGTAGTCGACCGCGAGCTTGGCGATCAGCGGGCGGCCGAGCGCCGTGAACAGCGGGTAGGCGAGACCATAGATCGCGTTCGCCTTGATCGCCGGCGCGATGTAGTCGCTCGCGAACTCCTCGCGCGCGTCGACGACCTCGGCCGCGACCGCGCCGAGCTGCGTCGCCTTGCCCTTGACGACGTCGTAGTCCTCGCCCGGCTGGCCGAGGTTGACCGTCAGGGCGACGACCTCAGCGTCGTACTCGTCCTGGATCCACTTGAGCATCACGCTCGTGTCGAGCCCGCCCGAGTAGAGCAGCAGCACCTTGTTGACCTCGCCCGGCTCGGCGAGGTAGCTGGCCGTGCGGGCGTTGCGGGCGTCGTTGTCTTCGCTCATCGCGCCGCAGTCTAGGTACAGCCGCGCGGCGACCGCCGGTCAGCGGGGAATGCCCTCGTCGAAGCGCTCGAGGCCGTCATCGGGGATCGGCTCCCAGGGCGCCGCGTAGGCGACGAACGCGCGCCAGCTCAGGGGCGCGCCGGGATCACCGTCGAATGCGCCCATTCGAACGCTCATCTGCGTCGGGTCCTCGGGGTTGCGGCTGAAGAGGTGCGCACCGCACTCGCGGCAGAAGCACTTCTCGAAGCCGCCGTCGGCATGGCGCCATGACTTCACCAGCTGATCGCCGCGCAGCAGAGCGAAGGTCCGGCCGTCGATCCGGACCTGCGCGGACGAGGCCGTGCCCGTGCGGCGCTGACAGCGCGTGCAGTGGCAGTACCCGGCGCGCGTCGCGGGCTCGCTCAGCTCGAAGCGCACGCCGCCGCAGAGGCAGCCGCCGGTCACGGAGGGCTCGCGCATCGGGGTGCTCAACCCTTCACCGCTGCGCGCGCCGCCTTCTTGCCTCCCGTGCCGTTCTTCTTCGCCTTGATGTCCGGCGGCGGGATCAATGCCAGCAGCTCGTCGAGCGCCGACTGCAGGCGGGAGACGAGGTCGAAGGCGTCGTCGAGCATCGCGGGGTCTGACACGACGCCGAAGTCGAGCCGATCGCGATAGCTGAGCAACGTGATGTTCAGGCCGGAGCCGTCGAGGATCGCGGAGATCGGGTACTGGGCCTTCAGCTTCGCACCGGCCAGGTAGAGCGGCATCGGCGAGCCCGGCACGTTGGAGATGACGAGGTTCAGCGGCGCCTCGAGCCCGCGCGTGACGGCGATCCGGGCCGTGACGCGCGCCGCACGCGCGAGCAGCGCGGGCGGGATCACGTGGTTTGCGTCCTGCAGCAAGGTGGCCGGCAGCGCCTTGTGGTGCTCCTTTGCCGAGCCCATCGTCGCGCTCATCCGCTCGAGGCGGCGGCGCGGGTCCGGTTCGTCGGTCGGCAGCGCCACGACCATCGTCGAGACCCGGTTGCCGAACGTGCCGAACTGCTCCGGCGTGCGCACGGAGACCGGGACCATCGTCACGAGCGGCTCCTCCGGCAGCTCCCCGTGATCGAGCAGGAACGAGCGCATCGCGGACGCGCACATCGTCATCACGACGTCGTTGACGGTGCAGCCGAACGCATTCTTGACCGCCTTGACGTCGCTGAGCGAGACGCTCCCGTAGCCGACGCGACGATGCGGCGAGACGACACCCTGAAAGCGCGTCCGCGGGGCGTGCAGGCGGCGGCCCTCGAGCACGCCGCCGTCCGTCTGCCTGGGCGAGAGCACGCGCCCGATCAGGCGCGTGGCCTCGGCGATCAGCGGCGCCCCCGGGATATGGCGAAGCGTCGGCAGGGAGTCGAGGTTCGCGATCGTCTTGGGAAGGTTGCGCAGCATCCGGACCGGCTGGCGCGGGACACTGCCGAGGCCGCGGGCGAGCATCTCCAGCTCGCCCGGCACCTGGTCGCCGGCGGAGCTCCCGTTCATCGGCGGCGGCACGTCGCGGCCCTCGGGCGAGATGTCGAGCAGGACGGCCAGGATCTCCGCTCCGGAGAGGCCGTCGACGGCGGCGTGGTGGATCTTCGTGAGGACGGCGACGCGCCCGCCCTCGAGCCCGTGGATCACGTACAGCTCCCATAGCGGCCGCGCACGGTCGAGCGGCCGCGCGAAGATCCGCGCCGCCTGCTCGGCGAGCTGGGCATCGTCGCCCGGCGCGGGCAGGGCCAGCTCGCGAACGTGGTAGCCGAGGTCGAAGTGCTCGTCGTCGATCCAGTACGGGTGATCGAGGCCGAACGGCACCATCGCAAGGCGCCAGCGGAAGGGCGGCAGCAGGTGAAGGCGCTCGGCGACGAGCTCCTGCAGGCGCGCGGCGTCCAGGACCCCGCCCGGAGCCGTCGACGGGTCATACACCGCCAGGGCACCCACATGGCCGAGGACACGTCCATCCTCGATTGCGAGGAACTGCGCGTCGAGGCTGGTCAGCTGCTGCATCAGGCTCTCCCTCTCTCTTCGCCGCAGGCTACGCGACCCGAGCCGCCGGCGGAGTACCGCGCCCCGTGTCTCAGCCGCTGACGCGGCGGCGCTCTCCGACCCGGCGCAGCAGGGCGAGGATCTTCAGCGCGACGGTCGGCACGAACGCCGAGCAGCGGGTCAGCAGGCCGCGATAGACGGGCACGGTCTTGACGATCCGCCTGCCGTCGAGCAGCCCGACCGCGATGTCCGCGACCTTGCCGGCGTCGAGCAGCGACGTGCCCGAGAAGAGGATCGCCGCGTCCTGCTCGCCGCGGACGTCCTGCACCATCGCGGTGTCGGCGGCATCCGGGCACAGCGCGTGCATGCGAATCGGGATCTTCGCCAGGTCGAGGTCACCCTGGAGGCTCCCGGTGATGCTGAGCACGCCGGCCTTCGTCGCGGCGTAGACGCCGAGGCCGGGCACCGGGCCGAATGACGACATCGACGCGATGTTGAGGATGTGGCCGCCGCCGGACTCGCGCATCACCTCGATCGCAGCGCGCGACCCGTGGATGACGCCGAGCAGGTTGACGTTGACGGTCAGGTCGACCTCGGCGTCGGTGTGCTCCCAGACCTTTGCGGCGCGCGCGACGCCGGCGTTGTTGACCCAGGTCGTGAGCCGTCCGAGCTGCACTGCGGCGGCAGCGGTCTCGCGCTGGTCGGCCGGGTCCGAGGCGTCGGCGGCGCGCCCGTGGGCACGCGGGCCGAGCTGCTCCACGGCGCGGCGCACGGCCACCTCGTCGAGGTCGGTGATCAGCACGATCTGCCCGCGCTGGATGAGCCGGCGCGCGATCTCGAGACCGAAGCCGCGCGCGGCTCCTGTGACGACGGCGACTCCGTCTTGAGCGGTGCTGGTCATGCCCGGATACAAGCAGATGCGGTCGCGCCGGCAGCGAGCCGGGATCAGCCGTCGCCGACGCGCTGCGCGCCCGAGTAGACGTTGACCTGCCCGGCGCGGGCGAACCCGCAGAGCGTGATGTCGTGTTCCCGCGCCAGCGCCACGGCCAGCGACGTCGGCGCGCCGACCCCGACGAGCACCGGCGCACCCGCGACCGCGGCCTTCTGAACGAGCTCGAATGACAGCCGCCCGCTCACGCACAGCAGCCGTCCGGCGAGCGGAACGAGACCGTCGATCAGCGCTCGGCCGATCACCTTGTCGATCGCGTTGTGACGCCCGACGTCCTCGCGCACGATCATCAGCTCGCCGCTGGAGCTGAACAGCGCCGTCGCATGCAGGCCGCCGGTGGCGACGAAGCCCGGCTGGGCGTCGCCGAGGCGGTCCGGCAGCGAGGCCAGCAGGGCACGCGTGACGTTGGGCCCGGGTGTTGAGCGCGGCGCGAGCACCGCGACCTCCTCGAGCGCGCCCTTGCCGCAGATCCCGCACGAGGAGGTCGCGTAGAAGCGCCGCTCGGGCGGCTCGCGCAGCAGCGCCACGTCGACGTCGACGATGTTGCCCTCCAGACCGGGCGCCGGGCCGGCGGGCGCCGGAGCATCGATCAGGCCCTCGCCGTGCAGGAAGCCGAGTGCGAGTTCCGCGTCGTGGCCGGGCGTGCGCATCGTGACGGCGAGCGCGTCGCCGCGCACGCGGATCTCGAGCGGCTCCTCGACGGCGACGGCGTCGGCGATGCCGTCATCGCGGACGATGCTCGCTCGCAGGCTCCCGGGTGTCGCGTCCATCCCGCGCAGTCTGACGCTCCCCGTCGCCCGGCGATGGGAGACTGCCAGGCAGTGGCCAAGCGCTGGAACCCGAGCCTCTGGGCGAGCCGCCGGCCTCTGGGCATCGGCCTTCAGCGGCCGAACAACTACTGGGAGGTCGTGCGAGCCGCGCTGCGCAGCCGCCGCCACCCGATCTACGCCTGGCGCGTGCTGTCACGCGGCGTCTGTGACGGCTGCGCGCTGGGCACCGCCGGGCTGCGCGACTGGACGATCGACGGCATGCACCTCTGCAACGTTCGGCTGCGGCTGCTCGAGCTGAACACGATGGACGCGCTCGACCCGGCGGTCCTGGGCGACGTCGCCGCGCTGCGGCGGCTGCGCTCGCCGGAACTGCGCGCACTCGGCCGTCTCCCCCATCCGATGCTGCGCCGCAGCGGCGACCCGGGCTTCACGCGGATCTCCTGGGAGCGGGCGATCGAGGTCGCCGGGACGCGGCTGGCGGGCAGCGAGCCGGACCGCATCGCCGCCTTCCTGACCAGTCGCGGCATGCCGAACGAGTCCTACTACGCAGCCCAGAAGGCGATCCGCGCGCTCGGCTCGCCGAACATCGACAACGCCGCGCGCGTCTGCCACAGCCCGAGCGCCTACGCGCTGCGCGACGGCCTCGGCGTGACCGCGACGACATGCTCGTACAGCGACATGATCGGCAGCGATCTCGTCGTGTTCGTAGGGGCGAACCCCGCGAACAACCAGCCGGTCACGATGAAGTACCTGCTCGAGGCACGGCGCGAGGGCACGCGCGTCGTCTGCGTCAACCCGCACCGCGAGCCCGGCATGGAGCGCTACTGGGTGCCGTCCGACCCGGAGAGCGCGCTGTTCGGCACACGCATGACCGACCGCTGGTTCCAGGTCGCGACCGGCGGCGACCTGCCGTTTCTCGTCGGGACGCTCAAGGCGCTCGACGAGAACGGCTGGGTGGAGCGGGAGTTCACCGACGCTCACACGACCGGGATCGACGACGCGCTCACCGTCGCCCGCGACGCCCCATGGGAGCGGCTCGAGCGCGGCGCCGGCCTGCCGCGCTCAGAGATGCTGGCCTTCGCGCAGGAACTGCACCGCGCGCGCAGCGCGGTGCTCGTGTGGTCGATGGGCGCCACGCAGCACGTCTTCGGCGAGGACAACGTGCGCGCGATCGTCAACCTCGCGCTGACGCAGGGGTTCGTCGGACGCGAGAAGTGCGGGTTGATGCCGATCCGCGGGCACTCCGGCGTGCAGGGCGGCGCCGAGATGGGCTGCTATGCGACCGCGCTGCCCGGGCACCGCCCGCCGACGCCCGCGGGCGCGGCCGAACTGGCCGAGCACTGGGGCTTCGACGTCCCGGGACGAGCCGGCCTGACGGCAGCGCAGATGCTGGACGCCGCCCACGAGGGAAAGCTCGACGTCCTGATCTCCGCGGGCGGCAACTTCCTCGAGGTGATGCCCGACCCCGGCTGGGTGCGCGATGCGCTGTCCCGCGTGCCGCTGCGCGTCCATATGGACGTCGTGCTGTCGACGCAGATGCTCGTCGACCCGGCCGAGGACGTCCTGCTGCTGCCGATGACGACGCGCTACGAGTCGGCCGGCGGCGTCACCGAGACCACTACCGAGCGCCGCGTGATCCTCTCGCCGGAGATCCCCGGGCATCGCATCGGTGAGGCCCGCCCGGAGTGGCGCGTCTTCGGGGAACTGGCGGCCCGGGCGCGGCCTGAGCGCGCGGGTGCCGTGGCTTTCGCCGACGCCGATGCGATCCGCCGCGAGATCGCAGTCGTCGTTCCCGGCTACGAGCCGATCGCCGGGCTGAAGGACGGCGGCGACCAGTTCCAGGTCGGAGGCCGCCGCCTCTGCGAAGGATGGCGCTTCCCGCGCCCGGACGGGCGTGCCCGCTTCATGGCGGTCACGCTCCCCGATCCTGAGCCCGACGACGGCCGCCTGCGGCTGTCCACGCGGCGCGGCAAGCAGTTCAACTCGATGGTCCAGTCGAGCCGCGACGCGCTGACCGGCGCGCTGCGCGACGACGTTCTGCTCAGCGAGCACGACGCCGCCCAGCTGGGCCTGAACGACGGCGACGCCGTGCTGGTGCGCAGCGACCACGGATCGCTGGCCGGAGTCGCGCGCGTCGGCCCGATCCGCAGCGGCGACGTCCAGGTCCACTGGCCCGAGGGCAACATCCTGCTCGCGCGCGATCTGCGCTCGCCGGAGTCGCAGGTGCCGGACTACAACACGCGTGTGAGCGTGCGAGCCGGCCAGGCCACGCTGACCGCTCAATGCGCGAGTAGCGTTCATCTTCGGCGCAGGGCCCGCCCAGCGCGCTTCCTTGACGATCGCCGCGCGCTCGAACGACGCCGGGCGCCGCACGCCGAGCTTCAGGCCGCCGCTCACGGCGTGACGATCGGGAAGCTCGGGTCGGGCTCGTCGAGCAGGCCCAGCAGTTCGCCGAGCTTCGCCGCGTCGCCTTCGATGCTGAGTCGTCCCGACGCCGTGACGTCGACGATCGAGGCAGTGCCGCCCAGAACCTCGTTCAGCGCCGCGCGCTCGATGTTGACCGTCGCGTCGACATGCGCCGACCGAGCGGCCCGGCGGTGCATCAGCACACCGTTCTCGAGCGTCATCTCGTACTCGTCGCCCGTGTCAGTGAAGCGCCAGCGCAGCGCGATGCTGTGGTCCCAGGCGCGCGGTCCGTTGATGCGGATCGCGAGGACGTCGAAGAGATGCTCGTCGGAGAGGTTGCGGATGACGTCGGGCGGCGCCGTGGAAGTCGCCGTTCCGACGACCCCCTCGCGCAGCTCGTGTGCACCCATCAGGAAGAAGTTGCGCCAGGTCGCGTTCTCGGCGCCGAAGCCCAGCTGCTGAAGCGCCTGCGCCTGGAGCTCCTTCGCCTCGGAGTTGCCCGGGTCGGCGAAGACCAGGTGGTTGACGATCTCGGCCACCCAGCGGTAGTCGCCCTGCTCGAAGGACTCGCGTGCGTGGCTGAGCAGCGCGTCCGGCCCGCCCGCCAGAGCGACATAGCGCTCTGCTGCAGCCTGCGGCGGGTGCGGCCACAGATGTGCCGGGTTGCCGTCGAAATAGCCGAGGTAACGCTGATACACGGCCTTGACGTTGTGGCTCAGCGAGCCGTAGTAGCCGCGGCAGTGCCATTCGCGCTCGAGGCTGGGCGGCAGTTCGAAATCCTCTGCGATCTCCTCCGCGAGGTGGCCGCTGTTGAGCAGGCGCAGCGTCTGATCGTGGATGTAGCCGTAGAGGTCGCGCTGCTTGGTCAGGAAGTCGCGGATCCGCTCGGTCCCCCAGCGCGGCCAGTGGTGCTGCGCGAAGAGCACGTCGCTGTCCGAGCCGAACAAGCCGATCGACTCGTCGAGATAGGAGGCCCAGACGTGGGGATCACGCACCGGCGCACCGCGCAGCGTGAGCACGTTGTGGAGGTTGTGCGTGGCGTTCTCCGCCATGCACAGCGCCCTGCGCTCGGGGAAGTGGAAGTTCATCTCCGCCGGGGCCTCGGTCCCGGGCGTGAGCTGGAACACCATGCGGATGCCGTCGACGGTCTCCTCCTGACCCGTGCGCACGATGTCGACGGTCGGCGGGATCAGCGTGACCGTGCCGAGCGAGGTGGTCTGGCCGAGGCCGGAGCCGACCTGCCCGGCCGGGCCCTTCGGCAGCAGCGCCCCGTACATGTACGTCGCGCGCCGTCCCATCGCGCCGCCGGCGTAGACGTTCTCGCTGACGGCGTGCTCGAGGAAGCCCTGCGGCGCGTAGACGGGGATCCGCCCCGACGCGACGTCCACCTCGGAGACGACCCCGCGGGCGCCGCCGAAGTGGTCGATGTGACTGTGCGTGTAGAGCAGCCCGGTCACCGGGCGATCGCCGCGATGCTCGCGGTAGAGCGCGAGCGCGGCGGCCGCGGTCTCCGCGGAGATCAGCGGGTCGATCACCAGCACGCCGCTGTCGCCCTCGACGATCGTCATGTTCGAAAGGTCGAGCCCGCGCACCTGGTAGATGCCCTCCGTGACCTCGAAGAGACCGTGGATCGCGTTCAGCCGGCTCTGCCTCCAGAGGCTCGGGTTGACGCTGTCCGGGCAGTCCGCGTCGAGGAAGGCGTAAGCGCCGGCGTCCCATACGACCCTGCCGTCGGTTGCGCGGATCAGCGTCTCGGACAGCGATCCGATCAGGCCGCGACGCGCGTCGTCGAAGTCCTCGGTGTCCGCGAACGGCAGGCGCAGCCGGACGCCGGCGTTCGCCTCGGCGATCCGGCTCGTGACGGGGGCGGCATGCGGGTCGGCCATCGTCTCTCCAGTCGGTCAGGCGCTCTCGAGCAGCGCGCGAAGGCGCCCCAGCGCGTCGTCCAGTTCAGCGTCCGTGATCGTGAGCGCCGGAAGCAGGCGCAGCGTCTCGGGCCCGGTCGCGTTCAGCAGCAGTCGCTGCTCGCCGAGCGCCCGCTCGACGAGCTGCGGCGCCCCGCCGCGCTCGAGATCGGCGGCGAGCATCAGGCCGCGGCCGCGCACCTCGCGCACCCCCGGCAGCTCGGCGAGCTGGTGGCGCAGCAGCTCGCCGCGCTCGCGCACGCGCGCCAGCAGCGCCGCATCGTCGAGCACGTCGAAGGTGGCCAGCGCCGCGGCACAGACGACCGGGTTGCCGGCGAAGGTGGAGCCGTGATCGCCGGGCTCGAAGCCGGCCGCCAGCCGCGGCCCTGTGACGAGCGCACCGATCGGCATGCCGCCGCCGAGCGCCTTGGCCGTCGTCAGCAGGTCCGGGACCACGCCGGAGCGCTCGTAGGCCCACAGCGTGCCGGTCCTGCCCATGCCGCACTGCACCTCGTCGAAGATCAGCGTCGCCCCGTGCTGGTCGCAGGCCTCGCGTGCCGCGCGCAGCAGCTCGTCCGGCAGCTCGTGGACGCCGCCCTCGCCCTGGACCGGCTCGAGGATCACCGCCGCCGTGCGCTCGCCGATCGCAGCCCGCAGCGAGCGCTCGTCGGGCTCGACCGCGCGGAATCCCGGCACGAGCGGCGCGAACGGCGCCTGCTTGCTCTCCTGCGGCGTCGCCGACAGCGACCCGTAGGTGCGCCCGTGGAAGGCGCGGTGCACGGAGACGACATCGCCCCCGGGCTTGGCCTTGCGAGCCATCTTCAGCGCCGCCTCGTTGGCCTCCGTGCCGGAGTTCGCGAAATGCACCGCACCGCGCAGCGACGAGGTCGCCAGCCGCTCGGCGAGGCGCAGCGCAGGCTCGCTGTAGACGAGGTTGCCGGCGTGGATCAGGCGGCCGGCCTGCTCACGGATCGCCTCGACGACCAGTGGGTGGCAGTGGCCGACGCTGCTGACGGCCAGGCCGGTCTGAAGGTCGAGGTACTCGTCGCCGGCGCTGTCCCACAGGCGCGAGCCGTCGCCGCGCACGAATGCAACGGGCAGCCGCGCGTAGGCCGGTACCTGGTGCGCGCGCTCGAGTGCGCGCAGTTCGTCGAGTGAGGCGCTCACCGCGCGGGCCGGATCTTGGTTCCGTAGCCCGCGTCGGTGAAGAGCTCGAGCAGCAGCGAGTGCGGCACGCGCCCGTCGACGATGTGCGCGCTGCTGACGCCGCCGTGGATCGCCTCCACGCAGGCATGGAGCTTGGGCCGCATTCCGCCGCCGACGCCTGCGAGCGCGGCCTCGACCTCGTCGGCTGTCGCCTCGCTGACCAGTGAGGACTCGTCCTTGGGGTCACGCAGCCAGCCCTCGACGTCGGTCAGGAACATGACCTTGTAGGCGCCCAGCGCACGCGCGACCGCTCCCGCAGCCTCATCGGCGTTGACGTTGTGGCTCTGCCCGTCACGATCGGCGCCGATCGACGCGATCACGGGGATGTAGTCCTGAGCGATGTGGTTGATGACATCGACGTCGACGCGGTCGATGCGCCCGACGAAGCCGACGTCGCTGCCGTCGGGGGCGGTGCGCGTCGTGACGCGGAACAGGCCGCCGTCGTCGCCGCTGAGACCGACCGCCGACTGCCCGTGGCGACCGAGGCGCAGCACGATGTCCTTGTTGACCTTGCCGATCAGGACCATCTTGGCGACCTCGACGGTCTCCGCGTTGCTCACGCGCAGGCCGCCGCGGAACTCGACGGGCATGCCGAGACGCTCCATGTACTGAGTGATCTCCGGGCCGCCGCCGTGGACGACGACCGGGTTCATGCCGACGTACTTGAGCAGCACCACGTCGCGCGCGAACTCCTCGCGCAGCGCCGGGTCGTCCATCGCCGCGCCGCCGTACTTGACGACGACCGTGCGGCCGTGGAACTCGCGTATGTAGGGAAGCGCCTCGAGAAGCGTGTTGACGTCGCGGGGCGGCTGAATCGGTGTCATGTCGTGTACTCGGCGTTGATGCGGATGTATTCGTGTCCGAGGTCGCTGAAGAAGACCTCTGTCTCGTGGCCGTCCCCCGGCAGGCCGATCACGTACTCGACCTCCTCGCCCTGAACCTTGCCGACGAGGGCTTCGCGGTCATGAGGAATCGCCTGGCCCGCCACGCAGACCTGCATCCCCTCGATCGCGACGTCGACCGGCAGCGGTGCCGTGTCGGCGAGCGCCATCCCGACGGCCTGGACGATCCGCCCCCAGTTCGGGTCGCCGCCGTGCAGCGCCGTCTTGACGAGCGGCGAGTTGGCGACGGCGCGCGCGGCACGCTCGACGTGCGCGCCGTGACCGCCGCGGACGATGACCCGGCCGACCCGCTGCGAGCCCTCGCCGTCGCGGACGACGAGCAGCGCGAGCATGCGCAGCAGCGCGTCGAGCGCCTCACCGAAGCGAGCCTCGGAATCGCTCTCGGGCTCGACCTGAACGCCGCTCTCGCCGCTGGCGATCAGGATCGCCGTGTCGTTTGTGGACAGCTGGCCGTCGACGGTGATGCGATCGAACGAGCGCTTGACGCAGACTCCGAGCAGCAGGTCGGCGGTCTCCTCGGAGAGTGCCGCGTCAGTCTCGACGAAGCACAGCATCGTCGCGAAGCTCGGCTGGATCATTCCCGCGCCCTTGCACTGACCGCTGAGTCGCACGGTGCCGCCGGGAAGCTCGACCTCGAGGCTCGCGCGCTTGGAGAAGAGGTCCGTCGTCTCGATCGCCTTCTGGAAGTCGTCCTCTCCTTCGGGGCGCAGTTCACGGGCCGCCTGCGCGAGGCCCCTGACAACCGCACCGCCGTCGAGCTGAACGCCGATCACGCCGGTCGAGCAGACGGCGACCTGGTCCTCGGGGACGCCCGCGGCGATCGCCGCCGCGCCCTGCATCCGCGCCGCCTCCTGGTAGCCGACCGAGCCGGTCGCCGCGTTCGCGTTGCCGCTGTTGACCGCGGCCGCGCGCAGCGCGCCGAGCCTGCAGCGCTCACGCGTCAACAGCACGGGCGCCGCCTGGGCACCGGAGCGCGTGAACCGCGCGGCACTCGTCGCGCCCGGCGCGTCGCAGACGAGCAGCCCCACGTCGGAGCCGCCCGAGGGCTTGATCCCCGCAGCCACGCCGGCCGCCCGGAAACCCGCCGGCAGAGTGCCGGGCGGGACCTCGCGCGCGTGGCCGGGGAGCTGCGCCCATCGTGAGCTGAAGACCGTCTCGGTCATGCGCCCAGCCCCTCGGCCTCGGGCCGGCCGAACATCAGGTTGAGATTCTGCACGGCCTGCGAGCTGGTGCCCTTCCAGAGGTTGTCGATCGCGGCGAAGACGATCAGGCGGCCGGTCCGCTCGTCGGCGCAGGGGAAGATCCGGCAGCGGTTCGTCTCGCGCACGTCGCGCATCCCGGGCGGCTCGGTTGCAACATCGACGAACTCCTCGGCCCCGTAGGCCTCGGCGTAGAGGTCGGCCAGGCGGCTCGGGTCGACTGCGGCGGACGGCGTCACGTAGCACGAGAGCAGCTCGCCCTGGTCGACCGGGACCAGGTGAGGGACGAAGGTCGCGGTGACCGGCGCGCCGAGCAGCGCCAGCTCCTGGTCGATCTCCGGCGTGTGGCGATGTGCTCCGACCTTGTAGGGGGTCACGTTGTCGGAGACCGAGACGTAGTGCGTGGTCTGCGTGGCCGCGCGGCCGGCGCCGCTGACGCCCGTCTTGGCGTCGATCACGACGTCGCCGATCAGCCCGGCCCGAGCCAGCGGCGCGAGCGCGAGCAGCGCGCCGGTCGGGAAGCAGCCCGGGTTCGCTACGAGCGCAGCAGCGGAGATCTCCTCGCGGTAGAGCTCGGTGAGCCCGTAGACGCTCTCACCGATCAGCTGCGGCGCGGCGTGCGGCACGTACCAGTGCTCGTATGTCGCCCGGTCGCGCAGCCGGAAGTCGGCACTCAGGTCGACGACCTTGACGCCACGCTCGCGCAGCCCCGCCACGACCGGCGCGGCCGCTCCGTGCGGGTAGGCGACGACCGCTGCGTCGACGTCACCATGGCCGTCGAGATCGAGCTCCTCCAGCACGAGCCCGACGCGATGGTGCGGGTAGAGCGCGTCGAGCGGCCGCCCTGCGTCCGAGCGCGAGGTGACGGCGGCCAGCGTGAACGACGGGTGGCGATCGATCAGGCGCGCCGCGAGCGCACCCGCATATCCGGAGGCTCCGGCGACGAGGACGTCAGCCACGCAGCTCACCGCCCAGGTCGTCGCGCAGGGCCGCGACGATGCGCTCGCGCAGCGGCGCCACGTCATCGTCGGTCAGCGTGCGGTCAGCTGCCCGGAACTCGAGGTGCAGAGCGAGCGAGACGCGGCCCTCCCCCACCTGCGCGCCGCGGTAGACGTCGAAGACCTCGACGCTCGTGACCAGATCGCCTCCGGCCTCGCGGGCGGCCGCCAGCACGCGCGCCGCGGGGACGTCGTCGGGGAGCGTCACCGCGAGATCCTGGCGCAGCTCCGGGTACGTGGTGAGGTCGGCGTAGGTCGCCGGTCCAGGAGCGGCGGCGATCGCCTTGTCAAGGTCCAGCGCGAAGACCGCCACCGGCTCGTGGAAGTCCCACGTCGCGGCGACCTGCGGGTGCAGCTCGCCGAAGACGCCGAGCGTCTCGCCGCCCGCGACGACCTCACCGGCCCGGCCGGGATGCAGGTAGGGACGCTGTACCTGAACCGCCTGCCACTCGACGCGCAGCGTTCCCAGCACGGCACCGAGCAGCGCGCCCGCGCTGAACACGTCGGCCCTGGGCGGCTCGGCCTCGGCCCAGGTCGCCTGCCGGGCAGCGCCGGTGACCAGCGCGCCCAGCGCCTGATGCTCGTCGGCGAGCGGGCCCGCGCCGCGCCGGAAGACCGCACCCGACTCGAAGATCGCGATGTCGTGCTGCCCGTGCGCGCGGTTGTGGCGTGCGATGTCGAGCAGCGAGCCGAAGATCGTCGGGCGCAGCACCGACTGATCGGCGGACATCGGGTTCTCCAGCTCCACGAGCGCGCGCAGCGGGTCGCCCTCGGGCGCCAGCAGGCGGTCCGGCAGTCTCGCGTCGGTGAAGGACCAGCCGACGACCTCGAACAGGCCGTGCCCGACGAGCGCGTCCTCGGCATGCCTGCGCAGGACCTGTGAACGCGTCAGCCGGCCGGGCAGGCCGGTGCGGTTCTGCTGGATCGTCGCCGGCAGCTTCTCGAGCCCGTCGAGCCGCGCAACCTCCTCGATCAGGTCGGCTTCGCGCGTGACGTCGTTGCGCCGCCAGTGCGGGACGCTGACATCGAGGCCGTCATCGGCCTCGCTGACACCGAAGCCGAGCGCAGCGAGGATCCGCGCGCTGTCGGCACGCGCGACCGGCGTCCCGAGCAGTCCGTCGACGCGGGCGTCGCGCAGCCGGATCGTCGCGACGTGCGGTGCCGGCTCGCCGACGTCGACCGTCCCCGGAACGAGCGTGGCGCCGGTCAGCTCGAGCATCAGCCGCGTCGCGACGGCCTGCGCTTCGAGCACGCCCTCGGGGGGCAGTCCCTTCTCGAAGCGCGCCGAGGCCTCGCTGCGCAGGCCCATCCGCGAAGACGTCCGGTTGATGTTCGGGCCGTTCCAGGTCGCAGCCTCGAGCAGCACACGGGTCGTGCCGTCCTCGACCTCCGAGCGCAGGCCGCCCATCACGCCGGCCAGCGACGTCGCACCGTCGTCGTCGGCGATCACGCACACGTCGTCGTCCAGTGTGCGCTCCTGTCCGTCGAGCGTCGTCATCTTCTCGCCGTCGCGTCCGCGCCGCACGACGAGCCTGCCGCCGGCGACGCGGTCCAGGTCGAAGGCGTGCAGCGGGTGCCCGGTGATCAACATCGCGTAGTTGGTGATGTCGACGACGTTGCTGATCGGCCGCTGGCCGGCAGCGGAGAGGCGCGCCTTGAGCCACGGCGGCGACGGCCCGATGCTCACGTTCTCGAAGACGCGCGCGGCGAAGCGCGGGCAGAGGTCGGGCGCCTCGACCACGACCTCGATTCCGGGCGGCGGCGGACCGTCGCTCGTCCCGGGGTCGTCGGCCCAGGGCGGAGCAGCAAGCTGCGCGCCTGTCGCCGCGTGGACCTCGCGAGCGACGCCGTAGACGCCGAGGCAGTCCGGCCGGTTGGGGGTGACCTCCAGCTCCAGCACCGAGTCGGCGATCGTGATCACCTCGGCGAGCGGAGTCCCCGGAGCCAGCGACGCTCCGAGCACCAGAATGCCGCCGTGGTCGGTTCCGATCGCAAGCTCGTCCTCGGCGAGGATCATCCCGTTGGAGACGATCCCGCGCAGCTTGGCGGTGCCGAGCGTCGTGCCGTCGGGCATCACCGCGCCGGGCCGCGCCACCGCCACGGTCTGACCGGCGGCCACGTTCGGCGCCCCGCAGACGATCTGCTGCGGCTCGCCGGCGCCGACGTCGACGCTGCAGACGCGCAGACGGTCTGCGTCGGGATGCTGCTCGGCGCTGATGACGTGGCCGACCACGAAGTTGTCCCCGCCCGAGCCGACGCCGTGCTCGTGGATGCGGTCGACCTCGGTGCCGGTCATCGCCAGGCGCGTGGCGAGCTCGCGGACCCCGAGATCGGGCCGGACGTATTCGTGAAGCCATGACAGCGGAAGTCGCATCGGCTCAGGTCATCCGAACTGCCGCAGGAAGCGGACGTCGTTCTCGTAGAAGAGGCGCAGGTCGGGCACGCCGTGCTTGAGCATCGCGATCCGCTCGATGCCCATTCCGAAGGCGAACCCCTGGATCCGCTCTGGGTCGTAGCCGTGCGCGCGCACGTGGCCGAAGACGTTCGGATCGACCATCCCCGACCCGAGGATCTCGAGCCAGCCGGTGCCCTTGCAAAGGTTGCAGCGGGCGCCGCCGTCGAGCGCGCCGCCGCCCGAGCACTGAAAACACGACACGTCGACCTCGACGCTCGGCTCGGTGAACGGGAAGAAGTGCGGGCGCAGCCGGACGTCGCGCTCGTCGCCGAAGATCGCCCGCGCGAACGCCAGCAGCGTTCCCTTGAGGTCCGCGAGGGTGATGTCCTCGTCGACGGCGAGGCCCTCGATCTGGTGGAACTGCGGCGTGTGCGTCGCGTCGCTGTCGGGCCGGTAAACGCGGCCCGGCACGATGATCGCCAGCGGCGGCGGCTCGGCCTGCATCACGCGGATCTGCATCGGCGAGGTGTGCGTGCGCAGCACGATCTCGTCCGGACCATGGCGCGGCTCACCGTCGGCCGAGAGGACGTAGAACGTGTCGGTCCGTGCTCGCGCCGGGTGCGCGGGATCGTGGTTGAGCGCATCGAAGTTGAAGAACACGGTCTCGACCTCCGGACCCTCGCGGACCGTGAAGCCCAGGCCGCAGAAGACATCCTCGATCTCGCGGCGCGTCGCCGTCAGCAGATGCAGCCGCCCGACCGGCGCAGGCGGTGTGCCGGGAAGCGTCACGTCGACGCGGTCCTGCGCGAGGCGCTCGCCGAGCTCACCGAGTTCGAGCTCGGCTCCGCGCGCAGTGATCAGCTGCTCGAGCGCCTGGCGCGCCTGGTTGGCGGCCTTGCCGACCGCGCCGCGCTGCTCCTGCGGAAGCTCGGCGACGCCGCGCAGCAGGTTCGGCAACTCCGCCTTGCGCCCCAGGAAGCGCACGCGCAGCTCCTCGAGCGCGGCCGTGTTCTGCGCCGCGGTGATCGCGGCCTGCGCCTCGCTGCGGATCTGGTCGATGCGCTCGATCATGCGGCCGGGACCCTAGATGGTCGGCTGGGGGTGCGGAGTCTGCAATCAGCCATCCGATTCGTCCCCCCGGGACGCAGCGCCCGCCGTCTGCCGCGTCATTTCGTAGAGCGCGACGGTGGCGGCCATCGCAGCGTTGAGCGACTCGCTCGCGATCTCGATGTGCGCAACCGCGGAAGTGGCGCCGACGACCTGCTCGGGCAGGCCCGAGCGCTCGGCCCCGACGAGCAGCGTCAGCTCCCCTTCGGCGGGGCCGCGCAGAGGCTCGCCGCCGCGCGCGACGAGCGCCAGCGTGCGCCCCGGGAGCGCCGCGAGATCCTCCACGCGGGCGAGAGGCATCTCGAACACCGCGCCCATGCTCGCGCGCACGGCCTTCGGGCCGAACGGGTCGGCGCAGCCCGGGCCGAGTGCGACGCTCGCCGCGCCGAACGCGGCCGCGGAGCGAAGCACGGCGCCGACGTTGCCCGGATCGGCTACACCCCAGAGGCATACGCACAGCGGCCCGAGCGGCTCGCTCCAGCGCTCCTCGAACAGCGCGAGTGCGCGCGTCCCGGACCCCAGCCCGGAGACCCGCGCAAGGATCTCCGGCTCGACCTCCGTGCCCGTCAGGCCGCTGCCGGCGGCGACGAAGCGCTCGATCGCGGGCCAGCCCGCCGCGTCAGCGGCTGCCAGCAGGTCCTCGCCCTCGGCCACGAACCGGCCCGCGTCATCACGCCCGCGCCGGCGCGCCAGGCGGCGGATCTGCTTGAGCTTCTCGTTGTGCGGGCTTGTGATGATCATGCTGGTCCTGAAACGACGAAGGGCGCCCTCCTGATGGAGCGACGCCCTGTGAAGCGGTGGTATCGGCTCTGCAGCTAGGCGGCAGTGGCCGACGCCTCACGGGCGGCGTCGGCGAATCGGCGGAAGGTCTCCGGGTCGCGCACGGCGATGTCGGCCAGCACCTTGCGGTCGAGCTCGATGCCGGCCAGCTTGAGGCCGTGCATGAAAGTGCCGTACGACATGTCGTTGAGCCGCGCAGCGGCGTTGATGCGCGTGATCCACAGGCGGCGGAAGTCGCGCTTGCGATTACGGCGATCGCGGTAGGCGTAGGAGTCCGCCTTGAGCAGTGCCTCCTTGGCCGCCTTGTAGTGCGAGTTCGCGTCGCCGCGGAAGCCCTTCGTGCGCTCGAGCGTCGCCCGGCGCTTCTTCTTCGCGTGTACCGAACGCTTGACGCGGCTCATTTCTTGCCGACTCCCAGGAGCTTCTTGACGCGCGGGACGTCATGATCGGAGATCACGGCGGGGCGCGCGAACTGGCGCTTGCGCTTGGGCGACTTCTTCTCGAGGATGTGGCTCGAGAACGCGTGCCGGCCCCGGACCTTGCCGTTCGCGGTCACCTTGAAGCGCTTCTTGGCGCCGGAATGGGTCTTCATCTTCGGCATGGGCGAACCGTGCAGTAAAGCAAAGTCGCACTCAGCCGAGTTCGCGTGCCGCTGCGAGCGCGGCCGCCAGCCGTCTGACCCCTTCGGCGATCGCCGGCTCGCTCAGGCTCGCGTATCCGAGCACCAGCGCGTCGGTCCAGCCGTCGGGCTGCGGAAGCGGATAGATGCCGACACCGCGTGCCCGCGCGGCGGCGTCGAGCGCGTCCGCGCTCACGCGCAGTGGCAGACGCGCGATCGCGTGCAGACCCGCGGACATCCCTGAGAGGCGGACGCCGGGGATCTCGCCCTCCAGTGCGCCGGCGAGCGCTTGCCTGCGCGCGGCGTATAGGCGCCGGGACGCCCGCAGGTGACGGTCGAACGCGCCGCTCTCGATCAGCCGGGCGAGCGCGAGCTGGTCGAGCACGGGCGTGCCTCCGTCGTCGAGCTCCTTCTCACGGACGACGTCGCCGGTCAGCTGCTCGGGCAGCGCGAGCCAGCCCAGGCGGACCGCCGGAGCGAGCGTCTTGCTCGCCGAGCCGAGATAGGCGACGCCGCCGGGGTCGAGCGCCTGGAGCGCGCCGAGCGGGCGACGGTCGAAGCGGAATTCGGCGTCGTAGTCGTCCTCGATGACCAGCCGGCCACCGGCCGCCGCCCATTCGAGCAGGGCGGCACGGCGTTCTGGCGCCAGCGCGACGCCGAGCGGCATCTGGTGCGCGGGTGTCACGAGCACGGCGTCGGCATCGCTCGCGGCGACGCGGTCGACGTCGATCCCGTCTGCGCGAACGGGGATGCGGGCGACCGCGAGCCCGCCGGCCTCGAGCACCTCGACGTGCAGCGGCAGCGTCGGCCATTCGACCGCGACCCGCTGGGCTCCGCGGGCGACGAGCGCACCGCGCGAGCAGCGCCAGCCCCTGCCGCGCGCCGGTCGTCACGACGATCGTCTGCGCGCTGGAGAGAACCCCGCGCGCGCGGCCCAGTCGCCGTGCGAGCGCGGTCCGCAGCGCGGGCGTGCCCGCGGGGTCGGGGTAGTGCAGTGCGACGTCGGGGGCGTCGCGCAGCGCCTCGCGCAGGGCCCGCAGCCAGGCAGCGCGCGGGAACGAGGCGAGATCCGGCGAGCCGGCGAAGAAGTCGTAGGCGAGTCGCTGCCCGCGCGCCTGGGCGCCCGCGGCGGGCGTGGCCGTGACGGGCTCGGCCGGGGCCGCATCGCCGGTCGCCGCGTGCCGTTGCTCGTCGGCCGGCCGCGGCCGGCCGACGAAGGTCCCTGATCCACGGCGGGCGACGAGCCAGCCCTCGGCGATCAGCTGCTCGTAGGCGCCGACGGCGACGCGCCGTGAGACGCCGAGGTCGCGCGCCAGCGCGCGGGTCGAGGGCAGCGCGGTGCCCGCTGCCAGCCGCCCGTCGCGGATCGCGTTGCGCAGGCCGAGCTCGACCTGAGCCTCGAGGCCACCGCGCTCGCGGTCCAGCTCGAGCAGCAGATCAGGACCGGAAGTGGTCTCGTTGACAGTTGTCAAAGTGGTCCTGTACGTGCGTCCACTTGAGAGCGTACCGTTCCGGTATGACCGACACCAGCCTTTCCGCCGCCGACGCGCAGGGCGGCACGCGCGAGCGCGCTATCCGCATCGGCCTCGGCGTTCTGGCCATCCTCTCGCTCTCGACCGGCCTCTTCATGGTCATCGACCCCGCCGGCTTCGTCGACACGATCGGACCGTTCGGCGCGGTCAACGACCACTACGTGCGCGACCTCTCGACCTGGACGCTCGCCTACGGGGCCGCGCTCGTGGTGGCCGTCGGCAGCGTGGCCTGGCGCATCCCGGTTCTGGCACTCGGGATCGTCCAGGGCGCGCTGCACCTCGTGAACCACTTCGCCGACATCGGCGACGCCGACCCCGGCTGGGTCGGCGTCTTCGACGCCGTCGCGCTGGCCGCCACGCTCGGCGTGACCTGCTGGCTGCTGGTCGCAGCGCGGGCGCAGGCCGCGGCCGGAGCGGTCCGATGAGGGTCTTCGTCGCGGGCGCAAGCGGCGCGATCGGGCTCCCCCTGATCGAGCGGCTCCAGTCCGCCGGCCACGATGTCGTGGCGCTGGCGCGCTCGACCGAACGTGCAGCGGCGCTGGCGCCGCGCGAGATCGAGACCGTCGTCGCCGATGCGCTCGATTCGCAGGCGCTGCACGCCGCCGTGATCGCGGCGCGTCCAGAGGTGGTGATCAACCAGCTGACGGCGCTGCCCGCGAGAATCGATCCGCGCAAGTACGCGACCGCGCTCGCGCCGACCAACCGCCTGCGGCGCGAGGCCGGCCCCGTCGCTGGCGCAGGCCGCGGCGGACGCGGGGGCGCGCCGCGTGATCGCGCAGAGCGTCTGTTTCATGCTCGATCCGTCCGGCCCCTGGATCCAGGACGAGCAGGCGCCGCTGCACCGCGACCCGCCGAAGTCGACGCGCGACGCCGTCGCTGCGATGACGACGCTCGAGAACGCGACGCTGGGAACCCCCGGAGTCGAGGGAGTCGTGCTGCGCTACGGCTTCTTCTACGGAGCCGGCGCCTACTCCCCGACCGGCTCGATGGCCGAGGACGTCCGCCGACGCCGGATGCCCGTGGTCGGAAGCGGCGAGGGGCGCTTCTCGTTCATCCACGTCGAGGATGCCGCCGACGCGACGGTGCTCGCGCTCGACCGCGGCGCCGCCGGGATCTACAACGTGACCGACTAGGAGCCGGCGCGACAGCGCGACTGGGTGCGGGAACTCGCGCGCGTCATGGGAGCGCCGAAGCCGCTGCGCGTACCGCTCTGGCTCGGGCGGCTCGCTGCCGGGCCCGTCGCTCTGGGCGCCGTCAGCCTGCGCGGCGCATCGAATGCGAAGGCGCGGCGCGAGCTGGGCTGGGAACCCGGCCGCCCGGACTGGCGAGCGGGCTTCGCGGAGGTCTTCGGGAGCTAGGAGGACGTCGCGGGCGTCTGCTCGACGGGGTCCGCGTCGGGCTCAGCGGGCGCGGGCGCGGCGTCGGCCTCGGCCTCGGCCTGCGGCGCAGCGTCCGCCTCCGGCGCAGCCTCGGCCTCTGGCGCAGCGTCGGGCTCGGCCTCGGTCGCAGCGTCCACCTCTGGCGCAGCGTCGGCCTCGGCCTTCGCGGCGTCACCGTCGGGCTTGTCGAACTCGCCGGCGAGCACGGCCTTCGAGGGGCCGAGCACCATCGTCATGTTGCGCCCGTCGAGGTTCGGGCGCTGCTCGATCGCCGCCAGCTCCGCCAGCTCCTCGGCGAGCCGGTCGAGGATCATCTTGCCGCGCTCGGGGTGCGTCACCTCGCGCCCGCGGAACATGATCGTGACCTTGACCTTGTCCTTGTGCAGAAGGAAGCGCGTCACGTGCCCCTTCTTGGTCGCGTAGTCGTGCTCGGCGATCTTCGGGCGGAACTTGATCTCGCGGATCGTGATCTGCGTCTGGTGCTTGCGGGCGGCCTTCAGCTTCTGGGCCTGCTCGTACTTGTACTTCGAGTAGTCCAGCACGCGGCAGACGGGCGGGCGCGCCTCGGGCGCGACCTCGACGAGGTCGAGCTCGCGCTCCATGCGCCAGACGCAGCGCGTCGTCCGTCTTCATGATCCCGACCTGCTGGCCGTCGTCTCCGATGACGCGGACCTCGGGAACGCGAATGCGCTCGTTGATGCGCGTCGTGTCCCGCTCGGGCGGGCGCCGGTCGAATCTGCGGGGGACCGGCACTAGCTGTAATGGGCCGGCGTCAAGAAACGCGCCGGTGGGCGAAGTTCACGGTCAACGGGGGCCAGTATAACCAGAGGCCAGCAGACGATCGGCCGATCCCGCCCTCAGCTCGACCACTGACCGGGCGCGGCGACACGCGCGATGGCGCCAGGGGCGTACGTCACGGTCGACGCGCACGACCTCCCCGGCGCGGTCCAGCCAGACGAGGTCAAGCGCGAAACGCATCCCGATCGTGTGGATCGACCGGCAGGGATGCAGATGCAGCGCGCGGCTCCTGGGAAGCGACTTCAGCCGCGCGAGCCCGAGCCTGCGGGCACGGCGCCGGCCGGCCTCGTGAACCACCAGGTCGCCGGGCAGCGACGCGGCCGGCAGCGGCCCCAGCCGCGCGCGCCAGTCGCTCACACGATCAGCTCGGCGTCACGTCGAGCCGTGGCCTCGCCGGTGAGGTGCTCGGCAAAGCGGTCGAGCTCCAGCGTGCCGATGTCGCCGTGCCTGTGACGGCGCACGGCGACCGTGCCCTCCTCGGCCTCGCGGTCGCCGATGACGAGCATGTAGGGGATCTTGCGCAGCTCCGCGTCGCGGATCATGCGGCCGACCGACTCGGTCCGCTCGTCGATCTCGACACGGATTCCGGCGGCGCCCAGCTTCGATGCGGCGGCACGGGCGGCGTCGACGTGGCGATCGGAGATCGGCAGCACGATCGCCTGGACGGGCGCCAGCCAGACCGGGAACTCCCCGGCGTAGTGCTCGACCAGGATCCCGATGAAGCGCTCGAAGGAGCCCATGCGGCGCGCTGTGGATCATCACCGGCCGATGGTCGGCGTTGTCGGCGCCCGTGTAGGTGAGGTCGAAGCGCTCGGGCATCGAGTAGTCGAGCTGGACCGTGCCCAGCTGCCACGCGCGGCCCGAGCGAGTCGGTCGTGTGGAGGTCGATCTTCGGCCCGTAGAAGGCGCCGTCGCCGGGGTTGAGCTCGTAGTCGTGGCCGTCTGTCGCTCCAGCACGCGCGCGAGCGCCGCCTCCGCGCGGTCCCACATCTCGTCGGTCCCGATCCGCTGCTCGGGCCGTGTCGACGAACTCGAGCTGCACCTCGAAGCCGAACAGCTCGAAGGTCGCGAACGAGAACTCCAGGCAGCGCCTGACCTCGTCCTCGATCTGCTCGTCGGTGCAGAAGATGTGGGCGTCGTCCTGAATGAAGTGGCGCACGCGCAGCAGGCCGTGCAGCGTCCCGCTGAGCTCGTTGCGGTGCAGCAGGCCCGGCTCGGCGAAGCGCACCGGCAGGTCGCGATAGCTCCAGTGCTGGAGGCCGAAGAGGTGCGCGTGACCGGGGCAGTTCATCGGCTTGACGCCGAACTGCCGGCCCTCGGTCTCCGTGACGAACATGTTCTCGCGGTACTTGCCCCAGTGCCCCGAGGTCTTCCACAGCTCGCTGTCGTAGAGCAGCGGCGTCTTGACCTCGGTGAAGCCGCGCTCGGCGCCCATCTCCCGCGTCAGGCCGACGAGCTCGTTGAACATCGTCGTGCCCTTGGGAAGCCAGAACGCCGCTCCCGGCGAGATCTCCGAGAACTGGAACAGGCCGAGCTGCGGCCCCAGCTTGCGGTGGTCGCGGGCCCGCGCCTGCTCCAGGCGCTCGAGCTCGGCCGCGAGCTCCTTCTTGCTGAAGAACGCGGTGCCGTAGACCCGCGTCAGCATCGGCCGTGTGGAATCACCGCGCCAGTAGGCGCCCGCCACCGCCTGGAGCTTGAACGCGCCGATGCGGTCCGTCGCCGGGGCGTGAGGCCCGCGGCAGAGGTCGGTGAACGGGCCGTTCGTGTAGAGCGAGACGCCGTCGACACCCTGATCGGCGACGAGATCCTCGATCAGCTCCACCTTGTAGTCCTGGCCCTCGGCCCGGAAGCGCTCCAGCGCCTCCGCGACGCTCACCTCGGCGCGCTCGAAGCCCTCCGCGGCGGCGACGTGCTCGGCCATGCGCGCCTCGATCGCCGGGAAGTCGGCCTCGGTCAGCGTCACGCCGTCAGGGAAGTCGAAGTCGTAGTAGAAGCCCCCGTCGATCGGCGGCCCGATCGAGATCTTCGACGCCCGGGTACAGGTCCATCACAGCGGCGGCGAGGACGTGCGCGGCGTCGTGGCGAACCAGATCGAGCGCGTCGCGCCCGCTCTTGGCGGTGATCACCTCGAGCGGCTCACCGTCGATCAGCGGCCGAGCGAGATCGCGCACCTCACCGGCCTGCTTGACCGCGAGCGCAGCCCGCGCCAGACCGGGCCCGATCGCGAGCGCGGCGTCGGCGCCGGTGGCGCCGTCGGGCAGCTCGAGCGGCGTGCCGTCGGGGAGCGTGACCTTCACGGGGGGCGATGCTACGCGAGCGCGCTGCGGGGCGCGGAAACGCCGCGTCGAGCGGGTGTGCGCTGTGTGGCGTGCGTCACAGTCGTGAAACGTCCTGCATTGGGCGGGTTTCCTCCCTCAGCACCGGCTCTGGCGCGCGCTTCGGCGTGCGTGGGCCGCGAACGGCTCCCGCCAACTGGTCGGGAGATGACCCGATCCGCGGTCGAGCCACCTGAAACGACGTGCATTCCAGCGTGCGCGGATGCGTGCGCTGCCATGCGCGACAGGAAGGACCCGAATCGTGCCAATCCGAAACATCATGATCAGCGGCGCAGCACTTGCCGCACTGACACTCCCGGCCACCGTCGTCGCCAGCGCCGGCGGTATAGCCGCTCCTGCAAATCCGACCACCACCGCAGTCCAGGTCTCGGCGCCCGTGAGCAAGGCCGCGGCCGCACGGAAGGCCAAGTCCGCCCGTAAGGCGAAGGTCAGGCGCCGCACCGCACTCAAGCGCGTGACGCGGCTCGCGCGCACGCGCTCAAGGCTCGCCGGCAGGCGCCATCGCGGCAAGCGCTACCTGCGTGTCGTCTCGCGCTGGTCGACGCCGCGACTGAGCAAGCACGGGCGTCGCCTGGGCCGAAGCGTTCGCCGGCTCCGCCGCACAGGCGGTGCCCCGAACGTGCGAATCCCGGCCGCGCTGCACGCGATCGCCCGCTGTGAGTCAGGCGGCAACCCGCGCGCAGTCAGCGCGAGCGGCAGCTACCGCGGCCTGTTCCAGTTCGACTACGGCACGTGGCGGTCGGTCGGCGGCAAGGGCGACCCTGCCGCAGCACACCGCACCGAGCAGTACCGCCGCGCGGCGATCCTGTACGCGCGCCGCGGCGCTGCGCCGTGGCCGGTCTGCGGCCGCTGACCCCAGCGCGCGCGGCGGCGTTACGCTCAACCGAGTGGACGCCGTCGCGCTGCGCTCGCAGTTCCCCGTCCTCGAGCGGCTCGCCTACCTGAACGCCGGCACCGCCGGTCCCGTTCCGCAGGCCGCGCTCGAGGCGGGCGTCGCCGCGTGGGAGGACGGCGCCCGCAACGGACGCTCGGGCTCCTACTACGAGCAGCTCGCGTCGGCCCGCGCGAGGCTGCGCGCGGCCTATGCGGCACTGCTCGGCGCCGCCGCGGAAGACGTCGCCCTGACGACCTCCACGAGCGAGGGCATCGTCCGCGTCGTCGAGCGCCTCGAACTGGGCCCGGGCGACGAGGTCCTGACCGCGCCGGACGAGCATCCGGGCCTGCTCGGGCCCCTCCTGACCCTGCGCGAGCGGCGCGGGATCGTCGTGCGGACCGCGCCGCTTGCACGGCTCGCGGAGGCGGTCGACGCGAAGACCAGGCTCGTTGCGTGCTCCCACGTGAGCTGGGTCAGCGGCGCGCTCATGCCCGGACAGCTTGCGGGCTGTGAGGTTCCGCTGCTGCTCGACGGCGCGCAGGGCCTGGGCGCCGTGCCGGTCGACCTGGAGGCGCTCGGCTGCGACTTCTACGCGGGCTCGGGCCAGAAATGGCTCTGCGGGCCGATCGGGATCGGCGCGCTCTGGGTCTCTCCCGGCCGGCGCGAGCGGCTGGCGCCGCTCGGTGCCGCCTACGTGAACCTCGAGCGGCCCGGCGCTGGTCTGAGCGCCGCGCCGTGGCCTGACGCCCGCAGGCATGACGCCGCCGCGATCGGGCTCGAAGCGGTCGCGGGCGCCGTCGCCGCCCACGACGTCCTGGCCGCCTTCGGCTGGCCGCAGCTGCAGGCGCGCGCCGCCGATCTGGCCGCCCGGCTGGCGGCCGCGCTCGGCGAGCGCGGCCACGTGGTCGCCGAGCGCGGCACGACGACGCTCGTGAGCTGGAAGTCGGCGGACCCGCAGGCGGAGAACGCGCGCCTTGCGGAGGCCGGAGTCATCGTTCGCGAGATCCCGGGGACCGGCCTGCTGCGCGCGGCCGTCGGCGCCTGGAACGACACAGGCGACCTCGATCGGCTGCTCGCCGCGCTCTGACTCCTACACCGCCAGGGCCCCGAGCGCCTCGCGCAGCCACTCGCGCTCGTCGCCCTCACCGGCGCGGCGCAGCCGCCGCCTCGCCCATGCGGTCACCTGCTCACGCGAGCCGATCGCGAGCGTCGGCCCGCACACGGCGAAGCGCCCGTCGCTGAGCGCGACCAGCGAGCCCGGCGCGTCGTAGCGCACGAGCAGGACCTCGACGACATCGACGCCGCTCACTCGCTGCGGATGGTTGAGATCACCGTCGGCGGGCGACCACGGGCGGCTGGAGAAGATCGAACCGCCGGGTCGCACGAACGGGCCGTGGCGACGCGCGCGCTCGATCGGACCGTCGCGCCAGCGGTCGACGAGGTCGGGCAGGCGTCGGCGACCGTGTCGCGCACGAGCACGTGCAGCTCGTCGCCGGCCTCCAGCGCCGTCGCGGAGCGCGGCAGCACCGCCTCACCGCGACGCACTATCACGCTGACCACCGCGTCGGCGGGCAGGCCTAGCTCCTGGACTCTTGCGCCGACGATCGCGTCCGACGGCCCGACCGCGTACTCGAGGACCTGCGCCCCGAGCCCGCGGATCGTGCCGCTCTCGGCCAGCGGGCGCGGCAGCGCGGGCTCATCGCTCGTCACGCCGAGCAGGCGCGCGAAGGGCTCGAAGGTCGCGCCCTGGAGCACCGTCGAAACGAGCACGACGAAGAAGACGACATCGAAGACCTCGAGCGAGCCGGCGACGCCTTCGAGGATCGGGAAGGTGGCGAGCACCACGGGTATCGCTCCACGTAGCCCGGCCCAGGCGAGCGCCGCCTCCTCGCGCGCCCTGAAGCCGAACGGAGCGAGCGCGACGACCGTCGCCACCGGCCGGGCGACGAACACGAGCACCAGCGCGAGCACGAGCCCCTCGAGCGCGACCGAGTCCAGGCGCGACGGGAAGACCAGCAGGCCGAGCATCAGGAACATCCCGACCTGAGAGACCCAGGCCAGGCCCTCGTGGAAGGCGACGATCGTGCGCTTGGCCGGTACCTGGGCGTCGCCGAGCGCGAGTCCGGCCACGTAAACGGCGAGGAAGCCGGAGCCGTGCAGCACCGCCGCCCCGCCGAAGGCGAGCGCCGCGACGGCGAGCGTCAGCACCGGATACAGCCCCGTGCTCGCGAGCTGGACGCGGCGCAGTGCGTCGACCGCCAGGCGCCCGGCGACCATGCCCACGACCAGCCCGATGCCCAGCTCCTGCACGAACAGCACCGACATGTCGGCGATCCCGTAGGACGGCTGCTGGATCCACTCGATGAAGCCGACGACCAGCAGCACGGCGATCGGGTCGTTGAAGCCCGCCTCGCCCTCGAGTACGTGAGCCAGGCGGCGGCGCAGCGTCGACCCTCGCAGCACCGCGAAGATCGCCGCGCCGTCGGTCGCCGACAGGATCGCGCCCAGCAGAAGACCCTCGAGCGTCGACAGGTCCAGCAGCCACGCAGCCGCGAGACCGGTCAGCATCGCCGTCACGAGCGTGCCGAGGATCGCCAGCGAGAGCGCCGGAGCGAGGACGGGCCGCACGATCCGCCAGCCGGCCGCCAGTCCGCCTTCGAAGAGGATCAGCGCGAGCGCGGTCGTCCCGAGAAAGCGCGCCAGCTCGAAGTCGGCGAAATCGATCAGCCCGAGTCCGTCACGCCCGAGCAGCATTCCGACCAGCAGGAACAGGACGAGTGCGGGGACGCGAAGGCGTCCCGCGAGCAGCGATGCCCCCAACCCCGCGGCAAGCAGCGCGCCGGCCGCCAGGATCACGACGTCTTGGTCCACTGCGGCCAGCATGCCTGATGCGGCGGGCAGCCGGCGCCACGGCATCGCCGCCGGCATCGGGCCGCACGAAGTGACGCGGCGCTCGCCCTTCGCTACCGTCCAGCGTCATGCCGCCCAAGACGACCACTCGCGAGTACCGGCGCGGACCGATGCGCTCGGTCTGGCCCTCGCCGGCACGACCCACCCGTCGCCGCGCCGCTCGCCGCGCCGATGGCGACTACGGGGTTCCCGCCGAACCACGCTGGCGCGACGTCGACTGGCCGGCCGTGACGAGCACGGTCACGGTCGGTGGCCGTGCTGTGAACTACGTCGAGCTGGGCAGCGGCGAGCGTGCGGTCCTGTTCGTCCACGGCCTCGGCGGGAGCTGGCAGAACTGGCTCGAGAACATCCCGGCGACCGCCGCCGCCGGGTACCGCGCGATCGCTCTGGACCTGCCGGGCTTCGGTCGCTCGCAGATGCCGGCCGAGCCGATCACCATCACCGGCTTCGCGCGAGCGGCCGACGGGCTGTGCGACGTGCTCGGACTCGACCGGGTCGCCGTCGTCGGCAACTCGATGGGCGGCTTCACGGCCGCGGAGATGGCTCTACGTCACCCCGACCGCGTCGAGCGCCTGGTGCTCGTCGACGCCGCGGGGATCTCGACCTCGCTCGGCCGCAACGCGATCAGCGAGCGCATCGGCAGGCTTCTGGTCACGGGCGTGATCGGCGGCGGCGGAAGCGCCGCGCCCAGCATGGACAAGATGATGCACCTGATGCGCAGGCCGGGCTTCGTGCACTTCGGTCTCGGCGCAGTCGCGCGCCACCCGACCCTGCTGTCACGCGAGCTGCTCGTGGAGCAGCTGCAGTCGCTCGGCGCGCCCGCTTTCGATCCTGCGCTCGAGGCGATCCTCAGCTACCGGTTCGTCGATCGCCTCGGTGAGATCGCCTGCCCGACGCTGATCATCCAGGGCACCGACGACGTGCTCGTGCCGCTCGGCGACGCGTATGAGTTCGAGCGCCGCATCCCGCAGGCCACGACGCTGATCCTCGCCGACACCGGCCATGTGCCGATGTTCGAGCGCCCCGCGACGTTCAACCGCGCGCTGCTGGAGTTCCTCGGCCCGCAGGCCGCGCTGACGACGGACGAAATCGCCCCCGCCGCACCGGCCGAGCAGGAACCGGCCGAGCGCGCGGCCACCTCCTGATCGCCGAGCGGAGTCCGGCTGCCGGGGCGGAAGCTCGGCAGCGCCGGTTCAGCTGACGACGCCCCAGCAAGCCGCCGGGACCGCGAGCTCGTCACCCTGCCGGAACTGCTCCATGGCCTGCTCGATCGCCAGCCTCGTGGCCTGTCGCTCGTCGTCCGGAAGCTGGTTGATCACGGACGCCAGCGGCCCGGCGAGGCGCGTGAGCGTGTCCCACACGTCGTCGGCGCGGTAGCGCCACTCAAACGTCAGTTCCTCTATCCGCGGCCCGGCGAAGCCCGCGGCGGTGACGAGTTCGGTGACGCGGTCCGCGTCACCCATCGCGAAGATCCCCGGCGCTCCCGGCTCGGGCGGCGGCATGTGCCCGCGCTGGACGAGGGTCATCGCCGGGATCGCGGCCCAGAGGTTGCGGTCCGGCGTCTGCCAGACGGCGAACGCGAGTCTGCCGTCCTCGCGCAGCACGCGTCGCGTCTCGCGCAGCGCGGCGGCCGGGTCGGCCATCAGCATGTAGCCCCAGCGACAGAGCACCGCATCGACGCTGTCGTCCGCGAGGTCCATCCGCTCTGCGTCGAGCACGTGGTACTCGACGTTCGACAGTCCGCGCCGCTCGCCGTTGCGGCGTGCCGCGCCGATCATCCCGGGGGCGAAGTCGGTGCAGATCACCTTGCCCTGATCGCCGACGCGCTCAGCCGCCAGGAAACCGAGATCGCCCGTGCCGGCCGCGATGTCAAGGACCGTCTGACCGGGTTGCGGGTCGACCTGTGCCGCCAGCCACTCGTTCATCGCCCCCGTGACCTCGAGGATCCACTCGCGCCGTTCCTCCCAGCCCGGGGCCATGTCCTCCCAGCTGCTCAGGCTCGTCTCGCGATAGGTCTGCGCGTCCATCTCTGCCTCCCGGTGATCGATCTGCGGGCGGGAACGCCCGCCGGCGGGCCGACTCTATCGGTGCCTTGAGCCTCGGGCGGAACGGCTCAGGCCGAAGCGTGCGGCGAGGCCCGCTCAGCGTCCGGAAAGGCGCCTGAGCTGGGATCCGGTCCACTCGGGCAGCTTGAGCCAGGGACGGCTCATCGCCGTCTCGATGGCCGCGGTGGTCCCATCGCCGTGCAGTCCCTCGCCGTGGCCGAGCAGCAGGTGGAGGGGGTCGAAGGCCTTCAGCACGGCCGGTGGCCGCAGCCGCAGCCATGGGTGGACCCCGACCGTCTCGGACGGCGCGCTGTAGCCGGGCGCGTTGGCCAGCGCGTCGGCGACGACGAGCGTGCGCTCCTGTGGGAACCAGAGTGCCGCCTCCTTCCAGACCGGTGATCGGAGGACCGGCACGACCTCGAACGGCGCGCCGTCGACCCCGTTGAACGGGAGGACGTGCAGGTCGACGCCGAGCCGGCCGGCCAGCGCCTCGCAGTCACGCGGATGGCGATCGAGCAGCTGCACGACGCCGGCCGGCTCGCCGAGTGCGCGGATCCGCTGCTCGACGCCGTCGCCGTCAGGCGGGTCGACGACCCAGACACCGCCGCCGCTGAGCACGGCGTGGCCCGCGCGAAGCATCCAGCTCGGCGCGGGATGGATCCAGCCGAAGGCGAAGTCGAGCTCGTCGCAGAAGCTGACGGGCGTCATGCGGCGCGCGCGCTCGACAACAGCCATTGAACAGGGGCAAGCGCTGTGGGCTGCGCGGGCATGGTCCGCAACCTAGCGCCGCACGCGATGAGGGGCCTCGGGGGCTGTGCGGCAGGTCCGCAGCCTGCTCCGTAGATCGCCCGGACGACGAAACCCCTGCTGCGCGGGAGAATGTGATCACAGCGATGGCGCTGTGCAGCGCTCACATGCGCGGCGGCTGGCGCCGGAGGGTCCCATGCCCAGACGGCTTCACAGCATTCCAGCCGAAGCGACCTCGCCGCCCGCGATGGACGTGAAGACGGTGACGCTCCACGGCCGTCCGATGACGTATGCGCACGCCGGCGAAGGCCCGGTGCTGCTGCTCATACACGGCATGGCCGGCAACTTCCGCAACTGGCAGTCGGTGCTCGAGCCGCTCGCTCGCAACCACACCGTGATCGCACCTGATCTGCCCGGGCACGGGGAATCCGCGCCCGGCGGCGGCGACTACTCGCTGGGCTCCCTCGCAGCCGGGCTGCGTGATCTGCTCGCCGCGCTCGGGCACGACCGCGCGACACTGGTCGGGCACTCGCTCGGCGGCGGAATCGCGATGCAGTTCTCCTACCAGTTCCCCGAGATGACCGAGCGCCTCGTGCTCGTCTCCAGCGGCGGCCTCGGACCCGAGGTGAGCCCGGTTCTGCGCGCCGCGGCGCTGCCCGGCGCCGACCGCTTCATCGCGACGACCGCCGGGGCCGCACGTACCGTCGGCTCTGCGCTGACACGGGGGCTGGGCGTCGTCGGCCTCAAGCCGAACGCGGACATGGCGGAGGTCGGTCGCGGCTACGCGTCGCTCGCCGACTCCGACCGGCGAGCGGCCTTCCTGGCAACGCTGCGCGGCGTCGTCGGAACGGGCGGTCAGCGCGTCCATGCCGGTGATCGCCTCTACCTGGCTGCGGGCCTGCCGGTCCTGATCATCTGGGGCTCGCGCGACCCGATAATCCCGGCACACCACGGCGAGCACGCGCACAAGCTGATCCCGGGAAGCCGGCTGGCGCTCTTCGACGACGTCGGTCACCTGCCGCAACTGGAGGCGCCCGCGCGCTTCGTGTCCGTTCTCGAGCAGTTCCTCGCCGACACGGAGCCGAGCGAGTTCGACGCCGACGAGTGGCGCGCACGGGTGCAGGCCGTCGCCGATGCGTGAGCGCCACCGCTCTCGCTGCCGCTATCCGCAGACCATGGGCTTCGGCACATGAAGCGGTCAGACGCCCTGTCCCCACTGTCGCGAGAGCATCACGTCGCGCTGGAGGTGGCGCTCCGCCTTCGCCGCGCGGATGCGAGCTCCGCTGCCGCCGCCCACAGAGCATTCAGCGAGTTCCTCGCCACCGAGGGCGACGCCCATTTCCGCGCAGAGGAGGAGATCCTGCTCCCCGCGGCCACCGCCGCCCTGCCGGCCGACGACCCGGACGTCACCCGGGTGCCCGAGGAACACGCCGAGATCAGGCGGCGCGCTGCCGACCTGAACGCCGCCGCCCCGCCCGTCGAGGATCTGCGCGCGCTGGGCGACCTTCTCCACGATCACGTACGACACGAGGAACGCGTGCTGTTCCCGCGGATCGAGGCGGCGCTCGACGAGCAGCAGCTCGCCGAGCTGGCCGCCCGGCTGCTGGCCGCCGGCGACGAGCACCTCCCGCCGCGGATCTGACTACCGGCGCGGCCGCACCCAACTACGCTGAGGTCTGCGGGCTTCCCCGCTGTGCCAGGCGGCCGTGGGCACGGATCATGGCCAGATGCGATTCGCGTTCGTGGTCTCGTCGGCGATGTTGCTCGCCACCGTGTCGCCCGCCGCCGCGGCGGAGCCCGTGCCGGTTACGGGGGTGAGCGCGATGACACCGATCGCCGCCTACCAGGGCCGCCTCGTCTGGAGCCGCCCGGACGGCGGCGGCCGCTTCGAACTGGTTCAGCGCGTCGCGAACGGTCCGGTCACGCGCCTCCCCGTCGCGCCCCGCAGCGTCCCCTTCGACGTCGATCTCGGGCCCACGGACGGCGGACGCGTGTTCGCCGTCTACTCGCGTTGCACGACGGAGCCACCGCCGGCGACCGGGCTCGATCCCGAGGGCGTGCGCTACGAGGCGGGGCGCGGCTGTGACGTCTACAGACTCGACGTCGTGAGCGGCAAGGAGGTCCGCTACACCAAGGTCAACGCAAGCGACGCGAGCGAGTTCTGGCCGACCTACTGGAAGGGACGAATCGGCTTCGGGCGCGCCTACGACGCCAAGCCGCAGTACCCGTACATCTACGTGAAGGATGTCGAAAGCGGAGAGCCCTCGGAGCGCCTTCCCGGCGGGTCGCGCGGCACTCCGGCGACGCAGTCGGCACCGCGGCAGCTGGAGCTCTACGGGACGCGCCTGGGATTCCAGTGGCGTTATGCCTCTACTCAGGGCACGGGAACCGTCTTCGAGCTGCGTGTCGACACGGTCGGCGGCGGCCGGATCCTGATCGACCGGCGCGTCGTGGGACTGACCGCGATCGTCGTCGGCTGGCCCGCGTTCGAGCGGGGCCGCGTGTACTGGTCGCGAGGCTGCTTCGGCGACACGAGCGGCTGCAGCGCAGGGGTCTCGGAGCTGCGCCGCGGCACCTACACCACGCCGCTCAGCTACGAGCGGGCGCAGGGGCCGCGCCTGCTCGCGGCGCACGAGCGCGACATCGGCGTGACCTGGGTCCTCCAGGACGTACCCACCGCGACGGCGACGCAGTGGTGCGGAACGACTGCCACCTGCTCGATCCAGCCGCTTCAACCGGTCTACAAGTAGACGCGACGACCACCAGGCACTTCGTCAGTGGAAGCCACCAGAAGGAGGAACCATGAGCACGACGGAAGCACAAGCGCAGGCGCGGGAGTCCGTTGAGGGCAGCCGCCTCCTGAAGGAGCTCGCGGAGAGAGTCGGCGCGACGGCACGAGCGTCCGCAGTCTTCGGCGAGCCGGTGGAGCGCGGCGGAATCACCGTGATCCCGGTGGCCCGCGCGCGCTGGGGTTTCGGCGGCGGAGGCGGCACGCACGAAGGTGAGGGCGGCTCGGGCGGCGGCGGCGGCTCGATCCTCGACCCGGTCGGCTTCATCGAGCTGCGCGACGGCGAGGCGACGTTCAAGCGGCTGCGCGACCCGCTCAAGCCGGCGCTGCTGATCGCCGCGATCGCTGCGACGGCCCTGCTCTTCTGGAGCCGCGGCGACCGGGCATCCTGACGCGCCGCCACAGGCCCGGCGCCCGCGCGGTGGCGGTCGTCCTCGGGGTGACGATCGCCGCGTCGGCGCTGGTCGCCGCGCTCGACGGCGGCGATGAGCCCAAGTACCCGGTCGGCGAATGCACCAGATGGGCATTCGAGAAACGGCCTGAGCTCACGAGGGGAACGCGCGGCCTCGACGCCGCTGACTGGGAGCGGTGGGCGCGAGAGCACGGTTTCGACGTGGACGCGCGGCCGCGGGTGGGTGATATCGCGGTGTGGGCCCGCAACGTCGGCGGTGACGCCGACGGCCATGTCGCGTACGTCGAACACGTCAGCCCCGAGGGTGACGTGTTCGTGAGCGAGGCGAACTTCGATGGCTGTCGCGACGTCAGCTACAGCCGGCTCACGCCGGCTCGGCTGTCGACGGCGCTGTTCATCCATCGCAAGTCCTAGTGCGCGCGCCACAAGGCCCGATGATCGGTACCTCATCGCCACCTCAGGCGCCCCAGAAACGGCGAAACCCCCGTGGTATCGAGGGTTTCGTACATGGGCGATACTGGGCTCGAACCAGTGACCTCCTGCTTGTCGAGCAGGCGCTCTCCCAGCTGAGCTAATCGCCCTGGAAGAACGGGAATCGTAGCAGCGGCCGGCGGTCCCGCCGGTGACCGAATGTGCGATCGACAGCCCACGCTGCGCCCGACCTCAGGACACGATGCGCCGAGCTCGGAAGCCACGGTGGTCGACGTCAGCCGTCCGCACGACCGCTACGCTGACGACGTTCCTGGCGACGTGGCGGAGTGGCTACGCAGCGGCCTGCAAAGCCGTGTACACCGGTTCGATTCCGGTCGTCGCCTTGTCGGGTGAATCCGGTGCTTCTGGACCCCCTAGAACGACCGGGGATGTGGCCAGCGGGTCGTGCACGCCCAACTCCGAACCGAACGTCCCGGACGACCGCGTATAGCGACCAGCGCGGGACGCTCGGCGAGCGCGGCCGGGCGGGGGCGGCAGCGCGCCGGCGACTGGGACAGATGACCGCTTCGCACGGCGGGCGCACCTGCCGCTGTTCGAAGCCCGCCTCGTCGCCGCGCCTCTTGTCGGGTGCCGCCGGAATCAGCTAGTGGCCATGCCGCGCGGGCACCTTCGCGGGACGGCGCTTCTTGACTGCCACGACGCGGCCATTGACGCGCAGGCTTGCGACGACTCCGATCCGTGCGGTCGCCTTCACGCCGCGCCTGATCCGCACGCGGCAGGTGAAGCGCCGCCGTCCAGGCGTCAGCGTCGTGCAGGAGCCCAGAGCGCGTCGCCCGGAGTAGGCCCTGAGCCGAACCACGCCCGAGCGCCTGGGGACCGTGCTCATGATCAGGCGCTTGCCGACGCGGATCACCTGCGGCCGCGTCAGCCGGGCGCGCGACTTGACGGGCAGGCGGTCGGCCGCCGGCAGGGGCGCGGGCTGCGGCTTGGGTGGGGGAACGATCCGTACGCGGCGCTCATCGGCGGCGCCGCCCGCGCTGCGTGCGGCGATCGTGACTGCGCCGGCGGCGGGGGCCGCGGCGGGAGCCCTGTAGAGACCGCCCGGCTGGATCGTGCCGCTCGCCGGGCTGCCGCCGGGCACCCCATCCACGATCCAGGTCACGCCCGGAGCATCGTTGGCGACGGTGGCCTGAAGCTGTGCGCTGGTGCCGGCGACCAGGCTCTCCGGCGCCCCGGAGATCTGCACCGCCGGCGACGGCGGCGCCGCCACGCGCAGCGTCACCGTCGCTATGGCCGGCGACCGCGGAAACGCGCTGGTGCCATCGCGCACCGAGTATGTGAACGAGTCGGTGCCCTGGAAGCCGGGCTGCGGCGTGTAGACGACGGCCGGCGAGGACCGGGACGCGCCGGGGGCGACGTCGAGGGAGCCGTGGGCGGGGCCCGACTCGACGCGATAGGCCGCGCCGCCCGGGCTCCCGAATCGCTCGGCCCCGAGTGTCACGACGCTCGCCGCCCCGGCCGGGAGCAGGCCACTGTCGACGGGCTGCGCGACATAGCCGGGAATCGTCGTCGTCGCGCGCGCCCACGCGGGCTGGTTGACCTCGTCGCTCTCCACGACCACTCCGTCGGGGTCGACGTCTGAGCGCAGCCAGTAGATGCCCGGCTGCACGGACGAGGCGTCGACCCACTGGAACGCGACGACCTTGCTGTATTCGTCACGCCAGCCCGGCGACACCCCCTGGAACACGCTGAGAACGTCCGGATGCCACTGCTCGCAGAACAGGTGGTTGCGCGAGCCTCCGTAGACCTGCGCGGTCGGCCCGTGCGCATCGACGTGCTCGCTGTCCTCCAGGCAGAACCCGACCTTCATCGCGGGAGCCGCCTCTGCACTGCGGGCGGCGTTCCAGAGCGAATAGCGGGCCGCGCGGTCGAGATGCCAGTGGTGGTGTCCGTCGCCGACCTCGAAGTAGATCTGGCCGGGTGACGACACGTCGCGCCAATCGCCCGTCACGTCGAATATGCGCTGGCTCACGGTCATCGGCTTGGAAGTCGACGAGCGCGTGCCGCGAATCTCGACCGCGCCCTGGCCGGCGTTGTGGACGTAGCCCGAGAAGCGCAGCAGCAGGCGCACCGTCGCGCCGCTCGAATCCGTCGTCAGCTCGGCGTCGGTCACCGGATCCGCGACGAGGTCCGGCAGGGCGTCGGCGGGCGTCGGCGGCGGCGCCGCGCCTGCCGACGTCAGCGCGAGCGCCGCCACGCTGCTCGTGACGAGCAACGTGAGCAGGAGCGCAACAGCGCGGATCTGGCGTCCGGAACCCGGAGACACGGCAGGGATCGTGTCAGCGCAGCCTCGCGAGGGCAATCACCGCCGGCGATCGGTGGACGCATCGTGGCGCTCGCCCGACGCGGCGCGAATCGCTCAGCCGCTCAGGCCGGCGATCGCGTCACCGATCAGCTTCGCTCCGATCAGCAGGCAGAGCACGGTCATGATCGTCGCGTTCTCGCGCGCCATCCAGCCGCGCAGGTCCTCGAGGATCGCCTCCGCGCGGTCGCCTGCGAGGAAGTAGATCGCCAGCGGGATACCGGGGCCGAGTGCCCCCACGAGGACGAACACGGCTAGCGCCCCCGCCTGCTCGCCGGCGCTCGCCCCGGTCTGAGCGATCGCCGCCGCGGCGGCCACCGTCAGCAGGAGGTTCTTCGGGTTGATCGCCGACAGCGCGACTGCCACGCCGCCCGCCCTGAGCGGCGTGAACGTGTCGATCGTCCTCATCCAGCCGGGCATCTCCGGCTCGGCATCCGCGTGCGGGCGCCCGTGCCATGTGCGCGCGGCCAGGAGCAGCAGCAGCGCGCCGAGGATGATCCGCAGGACGCTGACCCAGTCGGCCGGGGCCCCGCCCGTGCTCGCGTCCGCCCCGCTGGACGCGAGCAGGACGATCGCGCCGACGAAGCTGAGGCCGAGCATCCAGCCCAGCAGGAAGGCCGGTCCGTTGACCCTGCCACGAGCGCCGGTGAGCATCAGCACGACCGCGATGATCGGCACCGGGCTGAGGGCCACGGCGACGCCGAACGAGAGGACCTGGCCGATCGCCTGTCCCATCGCGCTGAGCTCGCAGCCGGAGTCAGGCGCTGACGGCGCCCGGCGCGCGGTGTCCCTCGGCGACCCCCGCCGACTCGCGCTCGCAGATCGCCTTGAGGTTGTCGACGCTGCGCCGCGTCGCGCGCTGCACGGACGGGCGGAGCACGAGATTCACGAGCGGCGCGAGCGGACCCAGACGCGGCGTGTAGATCAGCCGGTGCAGATAACGGGTCCCCTCTCCGTCCGGCTCGAGCGTCATCTCGAGGCGCAGCCCCTTGACGATCGCGATGCCCTCGCCGGAATGCACCGCGTGGCGCGGCGCATCAGCGGAGTCGACGACCCAGCGCGAGCTGCCCTTGAGCGGGCCGGCGACTGTGTTTCGCTCCTCGTAGGTGACGCCGGCGGCCGCATGGTCGGCGCTCGCCCGGACGACCTCGTCGGTGTTCTCGACCCACTCCGCATAGCGCCGGGTGTCGCAGATGATCGCCCAGACGCTCGCCTGTGGCGCGGCTATCCGCGCCTCGCACTCGATGATGCTCTCGCTCATGTCGCCCAGCCTACCCGGGGCCGGCGGCGCAGTCGTGTGGCCCCGCGTCCTAGGATCAGCGCCATGTCGCCGACCGCCCGCAACGTCCTGCTCGTCGTCGCGGCGCTCGTCGTCGCCGGCGTCGGTTTCGTGCTGCTGCGCCCGGACGACGACGAGCCGGCAGCGGTCCGGAGCACCACCGCGCCGGCACCGGTCACCACCGCCGCGCCGGCGCCGACGACCACCTCCACGGCACCCAAGACGACGGCGACGACCAACACCCCGCAGATCGACGTGATCCGGACCGTCAACGGAGCGCCGCTCGGCGAGCCCGCGAAGGTGAAGGTCAAGAAGGGCGACACGGTCCGCATCGACGTGACGTCGAACGTCGATGACGAGGTCCACGTGCACGGCTACGACATCGAGGCCACAGCCGCCGCCGGACGCCGCGCGAGGCTGCGTTTCCCGGCGACGATCGAGGGTCGTTTCGAGATCGAGTTCCACGGCTCGGGCGAGACGATCGGCGAACTGACCGTCAATCCATGACCGGTCCGCGGGCTATACTGCCCGCTCTCTGCGGCTGTAGCTCAGTTGGCTAGAGCGTCTGCTTGCCATGCAGAAGGTCGTGGGTTCGAATCCCATCAGCCGCTTGTGAGAAAGCCCCGCGATAGCGGGGCTTTCCTGTTCTCGACCATGGTGAGCGGGCCCGGCTCCACGATCACGCGCCGGTTCTTGGGCATCGGCCCGCCCCTGGGGCCCCGCGGGCTGGACACGATGTTCCAGCGCCGCCTGCTTCTCGGGTACGGTCGCCTGACCTACCGGGAGGAGAGCATCGGCCTTGAACGTGTCTACGTGTCCGGCGTGGCCAACAACTCGGTATCCCCGAAGACCACCATCGCCACCTGTCCGGCGGGCAAGAGCGTCATCAGCAGCGGCTATGACCTCGCCGGCGCCAAGTCGGGCTCCCCGCCTGCCGCGGTTTCCGACGTCGCGGTGGACGTCGTCCTGCCCAGAACGTCTTACGGCGACCTGCGACGCGGATACAGCAGAACCGCCCCGATCAGGAAGCAGAGCGCGCCGGCCGACGTCGTGAAGTTCGCGGCCGCGAGGTCGAGGACCGAGCCGGTCGACGGCACGATGTAGGACGCGATCGCCGAGATCATGAAGAAGACGCAGCCCGCGAGGTTCACGGCGGCGATCCGCCAATCGCGGTCGCGGCGTGCAGGACGAAGCCTCCATCCGGCCGTGACGTGGTAGGCGATCAGGCCGGACGCCAGGAAGGCGATCGAACCGAAGAGATCCGGCGACCAGACCAGGCGCGTGGCCTGCTCCACCGAGAGGTCGTCCTGCATCGCGTTGAACGTGCTGCGATTGAACAGCAGCGTGCCGGCGAACTGGATCGCCGCGCTCCACCACGCCGCATCCCTGACCAGGTGCCCGTCCTGGCGCCTGCTCGAGTGGCTGAGCTCGAGCCCGGCGGCGAGCGTGAAGAAGATCGAGCCTACGAAGAACACGGTCGCGTCCGCCGCGTCGCCGACGAGCGAGGCGAAGCCCGGGAACGGGCCGACGAGGAAGCACACCGACCCGATCGCGAACGCGGCCGCGATCCACCGCTCCCAGACGAGGTGGATCGCGTGGGCGGGGCGAAGGCGCCGGAGCGCATGGGCCGTCAACGCGCTGCAGCCCAGCCCGCGTCGACGTCCGACCCGCCCTCGCTCGCGACGCGCGCTCCGAAGCGGGCGATCGTGGGGTGCGAGGCGATCTTGCCCGCGACGAGCGCCTCGCCGAGGCCGAAGTCCGTCGACAGGCCGACGAGAGCCGGCGGGACGAAACCGTAGAGGTCGCTGATCAGCTCGGCGTCGGCCGACGAGTTGAGCCGCATCAGGATCAGGTTGTCGCACTGCGAGAGCACGTTCTCGTGGACCTTCGCGGGGCGCTGGCTGGCGACGAGCATGTAGATCCCGAACTTGCGCCCCTCGCCGGCGATCCGGATCGCGTGTTCGGTCGCCAGCTGCGTGAGCGCGTCGCCGGGGACGCGCGGGCACACGTTGTGGGCCTCGTCGATCACGACGAGCACCGGCCGGCGCTCGGCGCGCCGCTCCCAGAGATGCCCGAGCACGCTCTCGGCGACGAGCGCCTGCTCGCCCCGCGTCGCCAGCGATCCCACGTCGACGACGACCATCCGCTGCGCCTCGTCGTCCAGCAGGTCGAAGACGCTGCCGGGATCGGTCCGCGCCCAGACGCCCCAGTCCTGGACACCGAGGTTGCCCACGCGCAGCTTCAGCCGCCTTGCCTCAGGCCGGTCCTCGTCACCGAGGCCGGCGAGGCTCTCGGGCCGGTGCTCGTCGACGATCGCGGCGAGCTCGGCGTACTCCTCGCGGTCGGCGATCGGATCGAGCTGCAGCAACGCCCCCTGGGCCGCGCGCTCGAGCTTGTCGAAGCGCAGCCGCAGGCGGCGATCGCCCGGCGACTGCGCCGAGCAGACGGCGATCCTCGTCGCCACGTCCTGCCAGCGTGCCGCCAGCTCGGGCGCCACGCCCTCGCGCGTCTCCGGCAGGCGCACGCAGTCCGAGTTCGGATCCAGCACGACGATCCTGAGGTCGGTCTCCAGCAGCAGCTGCTCCAGCATCAGGCCGAGCGAGTAGCTCTTTCCCGAGCCCGACTGACCGCACATGAACGTGTGCCTGTCGAAGCCGCCGGCGTCGAGGCTCATCGGCACGTCGCGCGCGAGCGCCAGCGTCCCCACCGTCAGGCGCGCCCGGGTCGACGACGCGCGCCCGAGCCAGGCGTTCACCTCGTCGGGCGTCGCGGGCCGCGCAGCGCGATCGTTGAACGGCGCGCCCGCGCCGTCGAGCAGGACTCCCTGCCCGCGGGCCATCCGAATCGGGAGCTTCGCGCGCACGCTCACGTCGTCAAGCTGGGGCGGCGTCAGCCCGACATCGCCGGCGTCGACCTCGGCCAGCTGGAGCGAGCGGACCTGCCCGAGCGCATCGGCGTCCTCACCCTCCAGGACGACGTAGCCGCCCAGGCTCAGCTCCAGACCGTCGACGGCGGCCTGGAAATCGAAGCGGCGGCCGTCGACCGACCGGGCGAGCGGCAGAACAGCGGCCTCGATCTCGGCGCGCAGCGATCGGTAGGCCTCGAACTGCTCGGAGATGTCGGTCATGGGCGGGATCCTCGCAACATCGGATCAGTCCCGCGGCTTGTGCTCATGGGCGACGCGATGCGAGTGCGCCACACCCTCGGGCCTGCCCGAGCGGACCCACATCAGATAGAGGACCCCCGCCGCCAGTCCGGACAGCGCCAGCGACGCGATCGGGTCGCCGCGAGTCAGGTCGACGATCAGCGTGATCGCGACGCCGATCGTCCCGAGCACGTTGACCACGAGCAGCCAGCGCCGGCCCTCGCGCTGGAAGATCCTCGCCATCGCGAGCAGCCCGAAGAGGAACGCGACGAAGACCGCGACGGCGTAGAACAGGACGAGTCGCTGCTCGAGCCCACCTGCCGCGGCGACGGCGAGCCCGGAGACGACGGCGAAGGTGCCTATCCCCCACACCGGCGTGAAGAACCGGTTCACCAGGCCGAAACGCTCCGGCAGCACCTCGACACCGGGCGTCGCGCGAGCCAGCGCCTTCAGCAGGCCCGGACCGGCCTGGAACGAGGAACTCGCGGCAGCCAGCAGCAGGACCGCAGTGGTCGCCTGGAAGGCGCCGAACATGAAGCCCTCGCCCACCGCGCGGCGTGCGATCTCGGCGACCATCGTCGAGTCGGGCGGCGGCAGGCCGACGTCGAGCGTGACCGCGACCGCGGTCATGCCGCCGGTCAGCCAGATGACGATCGTGATCATCATCCAGAGCGTCAGCCGCGCCGCGCCGCGCCGCCCGTCGTCGTCGAGCTGCCCGAGCTGCGCGATCGCCGACGACGGCGCCTCGATCCCCGTCGCGAGCGCCATCGCGACCGGGAAGGCGAGCAGGATCGTCAGCGGAGGCCAGCCGTCGTTGCTCAGGGCCGGCGCCATCGGTGCCGAAGGCTGCACCGGCGCGACCAGGCCGACCCAGATCACCACGCTCGCCACGGTGACGAAGGCGATCGTCATCAGAGCGAACACCTCGCGCCCGCGGTGACCGAACCAGGAGAGCGCAGCGACGAGCGCCATCAGGCCCAGCGCCAGGGGCACACGCGCGCCGGCCAACTCGGGAAACCACGAGATCAGCGCCGAAGCACCCGCCGCGACGCTGATCGCGATCGTCAGCGTGTAGTCGACGATCAGCGAGCCGAGTGGCATGAACGACCAGCCCTCGCCGAAGACCGTGCCGGCGGCGGCGGCGTCGCCGCCGCCTTCAGGGAAACGGGCGTAGAGCTGGTGGTAGTTGATCGCCACCAGCACGATGATCCCGAGCACGACGGCCATCGTCGGCGCGAGCAGCCCGAGGTCACCGTCGAGCGCGACCAGCGCCGCCTCGATCGCATAGGCGACCGACGAGACGGGATCGCCCATCACCGAGAACGCGAACGCGCCGATCAGCAGCGCTCCGCCGGGCAGGCGTCTCCTCCGCACGGCGGTGTCCATCCGGCGGCAACCTAGCGCGCGCGGAGCCTACGCGCCGTCCAGCGCCTCGTTCACGAGCGCGTCGGCGTCCGCGTTCTGGGCGCGCGGCACGCTGCGCACCTTCCAGCTGTCGAACGCGCGCAGCGCGATGAGCGCCTCGGCGTGCAGCGGCTTCATGTCCGCGTGCTTGACGCGGTACTCGCCGTTGACCTGCTTGGCGACGAGCTCGGAATCGTTGACGACCTCCACCACGTCGGCGCCCAGCTCGGCGGCGCGGCGCAGGCCGAGCAGCAGACCGCGGTACTCGGCGACGTTGTTGGAGGTGACGCCGAGCAGCTCGCTCGCGCGGTCGATCACGTTCCCGTCGGGCGTTGCGAGAACAGCCGCCGCGGCGGCCGGGCCCGGGTTTCCTCTGGAGCCGCCGTCGACGTGGACGACCAGCTTCACGCCGCCGTGGGACCGCCGTCGAACAGCGGCGGATGATCTCCGGTCGCGCGGCGACGGCGACGTCCACGGAACTCAGACTCGTCCGCGGTCGGTGGTCCGCCGGACGGCCGCCCGGCTCGCCGGCGGTCGGCGATCACCGTGACGTTCGGGTCGTCTGCGTAGTGGGCTTCGAGCCGGCGGACGACCTCCGGGCCGAGCTCTTCGGGGACGACGCTGTAGATCACGGGCGTGATGCTACGCGGGAGGGACGATGCCATGCAATAAGCCGTGATCGTCGACCACCGCATTCGGCGCGCGGTCGGCGTCCTCCAGCTCGGCAAGTTCGGCCCCCTGAGCGGTTGTTCGCACGCCCGCGGCCTCGTCCGCGAGATCGATCTCGAAGCGGTACCAGGACAGGTCCCAGGCGATCACGACGGTGACGATGCTTCCCTCGGTCAGCGAGGGGCGGACGCTCACCAGCGGTGCGCCGAGCGTCCGTGAGACTCCGCTGATCGTGCGGCAGTGCTGGCTGGTGTTGAAGAGCTCGATCGCACGTGCGACCTTCATGTCGGCGTTCGTCGGGATCGCGTGGACGAAGCGATCCTCGCGGTACATGGGCGGCTCGGACGGCAGCGAGTGCTCGGGCGCCGGCTCCCCCGAGGGGCCCCGGCGGATCCAGCGGCTCAGACGCGTACGGGTCCTCGTCGATCGCCTCGATCAGTCCCTCGGCCCCCTCCGGCACCAGCAGCTCGACGTCCTCATCGCGCCGCCGCTGGCGCAGACGCTCGAGAAAACCCGCGCCGGCCCCACGGGACCAGCCCCGCGCGCGGCCCGGCGCCAGATCAGCGCCCTCGCGAATCCACCCGTCGGCGACAGCGCGCCGCGTGCACAGCTCGCAGACCTGGCGTCGCTCACCGGCGTGCAGGAACACGTCGGCGCGCTCGCCCCGCAGCAAAGAGCGCCCGCAGACCGCGCACGTGACGGTCGCATGAGTCGTGGTGATCTGGCGCGGAGCCACGACGCGCGAGCCTAGCAGCGGCGTTTCCGCGCCCACCCGGGTCGGGGGCCCGTCACTCAGGCCGTGACGGCCTCCTCCTGCGTGCTGTCCACGACCTTCTGCGCAAGGTGTCCGGGGACCTCCTCATAACGCAGGAACTCCATCGTGTAGTCGCCGCGCCCGCCGGTGATCGAGCGCAGGTCCGGGGCGTAGGTCAGCATCTCGGCCATCGGCACCTCGGCCTTGACCTCGGTCGCGCCGCCCACGGGCTCCATGCCGAGCGGACGGCCGCGCCGCGAGTTCAGGTCGCCGATGACGTCGCCGACAGACCCCTCGGGAACCGACAGCGTGACGAGCATGATCGGCTCCAGCAGGGCCGGATTCGCCCGTCCCATCGCGTCCTTCATCGCCGTCGACCCCGCCAGCTTGAACGCCATTTCCGACGAGTCGACGGTGTGGTACGAGCCGTCGGTCAGGCGCACGCGCACGCCCTTGAGCGGGAAGCCTGCGATCGGCCCGTGCGCCATCGCCTCGCGTACCCCCTTCTCGACGGCCGGGATGAAGCTCGTCGGGATGACGCCGCCCTTGATCTCGTTCACGAAGTCGAACTCCTCCCCGACGAACGGCTCGATCACGATGTGGCAGTCGCCGAACTGGCCGCGCCCGCCGCTCTGCTTCTTGTGGCGCCCGTGGGCCTTCGCCTGGGCGCGGATCGTCTCCTGGTACGGGACACGCGGGGGCTTGAGCGTGACCTCCGCACCGAAGCGCGACTTGAGGCGATCGACGATCACCTCGACGTGAACCTGCGTCAGACCCGCGACGATCTGATCGCCCGTCTGCGGATCGCGGTGCAGGTCGATCGTCGGATCCTCCTCCTGAAGGCGCCGCAGCGAGCTGAACACCTTCTCCTCGTCGCCCTTGCTCTTGGCCTCCATCGCGAACGCCATGACCGGCTGGGGAAGCGCGATCGCCGGCATGCGGATCGGCTCGTCGCGGTCGGCCAGCCAGTCGCCCGCCCGCGTCTCCTTGAGCTTCGCGACGGCGCCGATGTCGCCCGGGCCGAACGCGTCGACCTGGCGCGTCTCCTTGCCCTCGATCATCAGCAGCTGCCCGATGCGCTCCTTGCCGTGGATGCGCGTGTTGAGCACGTGCCCGTCCGGGCGCATGACGCCCTGGTAGACGCGAAAGAAGTTGATCCGCCCGGCGAACGGGTCGGCCTTGGTCTTGAACACGTAGGCGAACAGCGGTTTGGACTCGTCGGGCTCGAGCGTCACCTCGGGCAGTTCGAAGGCGCCGTGCTTGACCGGGGACGGCAGGTCCTCCTCGATCGCATCGAGCAGGCGGTTGGTGCCCAGGTTGTTCGTGGCGACACCGCAGACGACGGGGAAGATCCCTCCGTGGTTGGTGCCCTCCTTGAGCGCGTCGACGATCTCGTCATGCGAGATCTCCTCGCCCTCCAGGTAGCGCTCCATCAGCGCGTCGGAGACCTCTGCCACCTCATCCATCAGCTTCTCGCGGTACTCCTGGGCGACCGGCTGAAGGTCGTCGGGGATCGGGATCTCGCTGCAGTTGTCGCGCGCGGTGCCCTCGTACCGGTAGGCCTTCATGTCGACCAGGTCGATCACGCCGCTGACGTCGTGTTCGGCGCCGATCGGGATCTCCGTCGCGACGACGTGCTGACCGAAGGCGGCCTTGAGCTGCTCGAGCGTGCGGAAGAAATCGGCTCGCTCGCGGTCGAGCATGTTCACGAACAGCATCCGCGCAAGATCGAGCTCGGCGGCACGCTCCCACAGGCGCGTCGTGGAGACCTCGACGCCCATGACGGCGTTGATCACGAAGACGGCCGACTCGCAGACGCGCAGGGATCCGAGCGCGTCGGCGACGAAGCTCGGCTCGCCGGGGGTGTCGATCAGGTTGATCTTGCGGTCATCCCATTCAAAGGAGCTGAGGTGCGCGCTGATCGACATCTGGCGTGCCTTCTCGTCATCGTCACCGTCGGAAAGCGTCGTGCCGTCGACGACCGAGCCGAGCCGATTCGTGGCGCCGGCCTGGAACAGCAGCGCCTCGTGCAAGGAGGTCTTGCCACTTCCCCTGTGGCCGACAAGAGCGACATTGCGGATGCGGTCCGCCTTGTGCATGCGTTAGCTCCTTCCCTCGATGGGTACCGAAGCGCGACCCTATCGGAGCCGCAAAGTCCGCGTCGCCATTGCAAGTCGAGAGCGAAACCAGTTCAGAGGTCTCAGCTCGCGCGTTGACGAAGCCTGAGCGAGAGATCGCGGATGCCGGGCCAGGACGCAGGGAGCGTGGCGTGCGCCAGCACGCGAGCGACCGAGGACACCGCCCGGCGTCGCGAGATCCGCTCAGGCTTCCGTCAACCTGCCGCGGAGGCGCAGTACGGCCTTCGTGTGCAGCTGCGAGACGCGGGACTCGGTCACGCCGAGCACCTCGCCGATCTCGCGCAGCGTCAGGTTCTCGTAGTAGTAGAGCGCGATCACCAGTTTCTCGCGCTCGGGGAGGCGCGAGATCGCATCGGCGACGCGGTCGCGCAGATCTGTCTGGTCGACGGCGGCGGCCGGGTCGGCTGCGCGATCGTCGCGCAGCGTGTCGAGCAGGGAGACCTGATCGCCGCTGGAGTCACCGACGGTCCACAGCTCGTCGAGCGCGGCGATCGTCGAGTTCGAGATCTGCAGCAGCGAGTCCTGGAACTCCTCGACGGTGCAATCGAGCGCGGCCGCCATCTCCTCGTCGGTCGGCGCGCGCTGGAGCTTGTGCTCGAGTTTCTGGTTGGTGCGCTCGATCTCACGGGCGCGTGCCCGGACGGAGCGCGGCACCCAGTCGAGAGAGCGCAGCTCGTCGATGATCGAGCCCTTGATCCTGGTGATCGCGTAGGTCTCGAACTTGATCTCGCGGTCCAGGTCGAAGCGCTCGATCGCGTTGATCAGCCCGACGAGGCCGTACGAGATCAGGTCCGCCTCGTCGACGTGGCTGGGCAGACCGGACGCCATCCGGCCGGCCACGTACTTGACGAGCGGCGAGTAGGCGACGACCAGCCGCTCGCGCGCCTGCTGGTCGTCCGACACCTTGTAGCGCTTCCACAGGTCGCGCAGTTCGACGGCCTTGACATTCGGCTCCATGCGCCGCCAAGCCTATGCCCTCGGGTGGCTGGCGCGATACGCGCTGCGCAGCCGCGCCGACTCGACGCGCGTGTAAATCTGTGTCGTCGAGATCGAGCTGTGACCCAGGAGCTCCTGGATCGCCCGCAGGTCAGCGCCGCCGTCCAACAGGTGAGTTGCGAAGGAATGCCGCAGTGCGTGCGGGGATACGCCGCCCTGAAGCGTCGCCGCCCGCGCCCATACGCGCAGGCGACGCCGCACGTCCGAGGTCTGGAGCCTGCGGCCCGACTTCGAGAGGAAGAGTGCCGGCGCGGCGGGGTCGGCGAGCAGCGCGGGGCGCCCGCGTTCCAGGTAGCGGGCGATCGCGCGCAGCGCGGGCTCCCCCACCGGGACGATTCGCGTCTTGCCGCCCTTGCCCTCGACGCGCACCTCCTCGGCGTCGAACACGACCGCCTCGGTGTCGAGGTTCACCAGCTCCTCCGCGCGCAGGCCGCTCGCGTAGGCGAGCTCCAGCAGCGCACGGTCGCGCAGCTCCAGCGCCGTCGAGGCGGGAATCCGGTCGAGCAGCGCAGCGAGCTCGTCGGGCCGCAGGACGCGCGGCAGGTGCGAGCCTCGCTTCGGCGCGGGCACGAGCTCGGCGACGTTCTGGGCGACCTCGCCGTGCTCGCGCAGCGTCCTGAACAGCGCCCTCAGCGACGCGAGCTTCCGCGCGACCGTCGTCGGCGCGCATCCGCCGCCTGACAGCGACGCCGCGTAGCGCCTGAGCTCGCGCGTGCCGGTCGTCGCGGGCTCAAGCCCGGCGGCCGTCGCCCAGGCGGCGAACCGCTGCGCGTCGCCACCGTAGGCCCGGCGGGTCTTCTCGGCGGCGCTGCGGCGGGCGAGGTCGGCGTCGAGCAGCCGCAGTGCGTGCTCCCATGCGGGTGCGATGCGCGCATGCGTATTCTCGGTCCCGATGGCCGTCTTCTTCATCGATACGTCCACCGGTCAGGTCACCACGGAACGGCGCCTGCTGGAAGCTGGGGTCGCGACCCCGGACGCCGACCCGCCGCGCCCCTGGCACCGGATCCAGGGATCGCGTGATGCGTCGACGCTCTGGTACGCCGCGCTGCGCAGGCGGGAGAAGGGAATCTTCATCGGCACGCTGGTTCTTCGCCACAGCGACCACTATGCCCTGCTGCTGGAGCGCGGCTGGGAGGAGATCGGCGTCGGCGAACTGCGCGAGCGCCAGATCCCGGTGCTTCCCGGCCCGACCGCCTGAGCGCTCAGGCCACGTGGACCGGCGTGCCCACGTCGACGCGGTCGAACAGCTCGACGACGTCGGGCACGGCCATCCGCACGCAGCCGTGGGAGGCCGCCGTTCCGAGCGATGCGAGCGCGTCGGTGCCGTGGATGCCGGCGCCGTCGAAGAAGCCCATCCAGCGCGCCTTGATCGGGTTGTCGGGTCCCGGCGGGATCACCTTGCCCGCGAGGTCGCCGGCCCAGTCGCTGTCCGGAACGTGCCAGCTCGGGTTGGTCTGCTTGTCCTGGATCGCGTAGAGCCCTGCGGGCGTGTCCAGCCCGGCCTGCCCCACTGCGATCTTGTAGGTCTTGACGGGCCGCAGGTCCTTGAAGAGCGTGAGCCTGAAGCGGTCCCGGTTGACCGTGATGACGGTCGGGTAGCGGGCGGACAGCTCCGCGGTGGTGACCTTCGGCTTCGTTCGCCGCACGCGCACCGTGATCTTGCGCTTCGCCTGCGGCGACAGGATCGCTGCGCGGACCTTGCGGTGCAGGCTCGTCGCCCGCACCGCCCAGCCGTCGCGCGATGGCACGGGCGCCACCGAGGACGCCGTGAACTCGACGCTGGCGTCGCGCGGGGTGCGCTCGAGATCCGCGCGCACGCGATCGATCAGTCGTATGACGGCAGCCTTCGAGTAGCTCGTGCGCGGCTGGAGATGCGCGTTGATCTCCGTGCCGGTGAGGCTGCGCGCCGCGCGCGTGACGAAGAAGCCCTCGCGGCTGCGCTCGATCGCGGCGTCGACGCTGCCGGCGATGTCCGCGCTGATGCGCGCCTCGCGCGCCGTCAGCCGCCATGATCGCTTCCAGCGGCGCAGCACGATCGGCTCGCGCAGCGGATCGAGAAGTTCACGCTCGAGCTTGGCCTCGGCCGCCCCACGTTCCAGTCCCCCGACGTCCACGTCGCCGACGTGATGCCGGCCGCGATCGTGTCCTGCTGCGAGCGGTCGTATGCCCATGCCGCCCCGACCGCCACCAGCAGGATGCCGGCTGCGACGATCAGGGCGATGAGATTACGGCGGCGCATGGAGCACGGTCCTCGCGGACCGAGCGTCTCAGGATAGGACGCATGGCGGTCGCCGCGCTACAGCTGCAAGCGCTGTGGCGGAGCGCCGTCAGTTCCCGAGCACGGCTGCGAGCAGGCGCTCGAGCTCGGGCCAGTCGTTCGCTGCGATCACCTCATGGGCGGCGACGACCTGCGCATTCCAGGGATGAACGATCGTCGCTCCCGCGATGCCCGCCTCGACCGCCCCCAGCAGGTTGACCGGGCTGTCGTCGATCAGGACATCGATCCCGATCTCCCGGCAGCGCTGCAGCTTGTCGAACGAGCAGTAGAGCTCGTGGTGCGAGAGCCCGATCGCCTCGAGCCAGCGCGCGGTCGCCGCGTACGAGCCGGGCGGGCGATGGGTCGTGACGTGGATGAAGTGCCCGGCGTCGTACCACCGGTTGACCGCCTCCACGGCCCCCTCGTACGGCACCGCCGCTGCGATCAGCTCGTCGCCGTGTGTCTCGCTGACACAGGCCTGGGCCTGCTCTGGCGTGAGCTGCGTTATGCGCCAGCTCGTCTGGTGCTCGTAGGGCAGCACGACCCCGAAACGCAGCTGCACGGTCGCCGCGAACTGGTCCCAGTAGTGGTGCAGGGTCGAGTCGATGTCGATCGCGATCCGCATGCCGAGCCGTCCCGATCAGTCGTCGACGAGGGTGACGGCGCCCTGCGAGGCGCTTCCGACGAGCGCGCGCGTACTTGGCGAGCACGCCGGTGCGATCCGGGCTGGGCGGCGGTACGTAGGCGGCGACGCGGGCGGCGATCTCGTCCGGCGAGAGGTCCACGTCGATGCGCCGCGAATCGACGTCGATGGTCACCTGATCGCCATCACGGACTGCGGCGATCGGGCCGCCGCGGAACGCCTCGGGCGCGACATGGCCGGCCATGAAGCCGTGCGTGGCGCCGGAGAAGCGTCCGTCGGTGAGCAGCGCGACCTCCTCCCCCAGCCCGGCCCCGTTGATCGCGGCGGTGACCGCGAGCATCTCGCGCATTCCGGGGCCGCCGGCTGGACCCTCGTTGCGGATGATCACGACGTCACCGGCGCTGATCCCGCCGTGCGTCGCCGCGTCCATCGCCGACTCCTCGCTCTCGAAGACCCGTGCCGGCCCGGAATGGCGGCGGCGCTCGTGACCGACGAGCTTCACGACGCAGCCCTCGGGGGCGAGGTTGCCGCGCAGGATCGCCAGGCCGCCGCTGGTCTTGATCGGTTGGTCCAGCGGAAGCACCACCCGCTGACCCTCGGTCTCCACGGCGTCGGCGGCGTGCTCACCGATCGTTCGCCCGGTGACCGTGATCGCGTCCTCGTGCAGCATGCCGGCATCGCGCAGCCGCTGGGCCACGACCGCATTGCCTCCGGCGGCGAAGAGGTCGACGGCGACGTACCTGCCACCGGGCTGAAGGTCGCAGAGCAGGGGCGTCGCCTCGCTGATGCGGTCGAAGTCGTCGATCGTCAGGTCTACGCCCGCTTCACGGGCCAGCGCGAGCAGGTGCAGCACGGCGTTGGTCGAGCCGCCGCTCATCGCCACGCCGGCGATCGCGTTCTCCAGCGAGTCGCGCGTGATGATGTCGCTCGGCTTCAGGCCGCGGCGCAGCACGTCCATCACCAGGTGACCGGTCTCCAGGGCCACCTGGGCCTTCGTCTTGTCCTGGGCGGGGACCATCCCCGAGCCCATCGCGGAGATGCCGAGGATCTCGAAGGCCATCGCCATCGTGTTCGCCGTGAACTGGCCCCCGCATGCGCCCGCGCCGGGACTCGCGACGCCCTCCAGCTCGTGCAGGTCCTCATCGCTCATCTTGCCGGCCGCGTGGGCGCCGACCGCCTCGAACACCTGCTGGATCGTCACGTCGTGTCCGCGGAAGCGACCCGGAGGGATCGAGCCGCCGTAGAGCATCACTGCCGGCACGTCGAGACGCGCGAGCGCCATCACGGTGCCGGGGATCGTCTTGTCGCAGCCTGACAGCGCGACGACCGCGTCGAACAGGTGCCCTCGGCTGACCAGCTCGACCGAGTCGGCGATGACCTCGCGGCTGACGAGCGAGGTCTTCATCCCGCTCGTGCCCATCGTGATGCCGTCGCTGATCGCGATCGTGTTCAGCTCCATCGGCGTGCCGCCGGCCTCGCGGATGCCCTCCTTGACCTTCGCGGCGAGCACGCGCAGGTGGAAGTTGCACGGCATCGTCTCGATCCAGGTCGAGGCGACGCCGATGATCGGCTTGGCGAGGGCCTCGTCGTCGTAGCCGATGCCCTTCAGATAGGCGCGCGCGGCGGCCCGCTCGGGTCCGTCGGTCAGCGCGGCGCTCTTGTGCTTGAGGTTCTGGAGGCTGTCTGTCACGGGGCGGGGACACTACCCGCCGAACCCGTGCCCCGGTCGACCGGACGACCATCGCGCCGCGCGAGCCTGCGCATCCGCCGTCGCTCCCATTCCTGGAGTCGCCAGAGGTCGCGTCGCACGCGCGCCGGGTCGACCTGACGGCCCGCGAGATGCATGTTCGCGGTCTCGATCAGGCCCCGCTCGTCGGCGGTCAGCGCCATCCACTTGGCCAGCACGTCGTCGGAGTCGGGAAGGCGAGCGCTCCCGTAGGGCCGCGTCTCGTCGGGGAAGGCGACGCAGTACTCGCTGAGCAGCTCGCGGGTCTGCGGCAGGTACGTGACGATCGGCTTGTGCGGGTAGATCAGGTAGGCGTACGGCGCGCCCATCTGCGTCGCGGTCGTGCCACCATGCTCAGGCCCGCCGGAGATCGACCCCCAGACACGCAGCAGCCCCAGGTCGCGGTACATCTCCCATTCCTCGTCGTTGACGCAGGAGCGCAGCAGCTGGCGCGCGCGCTGCTCCGCGCGGCGCTCGCGACCCGGGTCGAAGTCGGTCGCAGGTATGCGCGCGCGGCGCGCGCGGTGCCGAGCGAGCGCCTCGGCGGCCGTCGGCCACGAGACCTCCCACAGCAGGGCGAGAATGACGATCAGCGTGGCGCCGAGTGCGAGTTCCATCGGCTGCTCACCCGCCCGCTGCGCGCGGGAAGAAGATGACGCGATCGGCCTCACGCGGGACGTCGGCGAAGTCCCGCACCATCCGCGCCTCGCGCCGGCCGGCGCCGTCGGCGACGGGAACGGCGGCCCACATGCCGAGCTCGATCTGGCGCCGGAACTCCTCGACCAGGCGCTCCTCGTCCTCGCGCAGGCCGACATCGCCCTCCGCCAGCAGGATCTCCCCGTGTCCCGGCTTCATGCGCAGGAACCTCATGACCGGACCAAGTATGCCAGGGCGATCGCCGCCTCAGCGCCGCCGCGCGTCAGCGCGCTCCGCGAGCGCGCAGTCCGATCACGTCGACCGGGCCCGGACCGGCCCCGAGCGAACGCAGTCCGTCGCGCACCGCGCGTGCAGCGGCGGCCCTGGCTGCGCGGGCGGCCTCAAGCGGATCGTCGCCGAGTGCCAGGTGAGCGGCGAGGGTCGCAGCGTGGGTGCAGCCCGATCCATGGGCGGCACCGTCCGCGTGACGCTCGCCCGTGAGCTCGACCACGCGGTCCCCGTCGCAGAAGATGTCGGTCGCCTCGTCGCGATGACCACCGGTGAGGACGACCGCACGCGGACCGAGAGCCAGCACCGCGCGCGCGAGCGCGGCAGCTTCGAGCCCTTCGTCACCGGCGAGCGCCTGCGCCTCGGGGACGTTGGGCGTCACGACATCGGCGCGTGGCAGAACGAGTTCGCGCAGCGCGCTCTCGGCCCTCGGGTCGAGCAGCCGGGCGCCGGACTCCGCGACCAGAACGGGATCGACGACGATCGGCACTCCCTGAGGCACCAGGTCGAGCGCCTCGAGCACCGCCTCGACGGTCGCGACGTCGGCGAGCATGCCGAGCTTGACGGCGTCGACGCCGAGATCCTCGACGACCGCACGCACCTGGGCGACGATCATCTCCGAGGAGATCGTCTCGATCGCCGTGACGGTGACGGTGTTCTGCGCGGTGATCGCGGTGATCGCGGTCGCTCCGTGAACGCCGGCCGCCGCGAACGCCTTGAGGTCGGCCTGGATCCCGGCTCCCCCACCGGAGTCCGAGCCGGCGATCGACAGGCAGACGGGAATCGCGCGAGCCGCGGGCATCGGGCGCGCAGGATAGGCCGCGGCGCCCTGCAGCCGGCGTCCCGTGTCGCATGGCGCCGGCCGGTCTACGCCGCGCTCCGCGCGTTCGCGAAGTACTGGCCGCCGGGCCGGCGCGTGACGAGGCCGAGCAGCTCGAGCTCGGCGAAGCCCTCGAGAACGCCCGCGACCTCGGCAGGCGATCGTGCGCACGCCGACGGTGTGCGCGCACCGCCCTCGATCGCCTCAAGCAGATCGCGCAGCTCCGCCCGCAGACCGGCGCGCAGCGAGTCGGCCGGACAGGCCGCATCCGCGGACACCCCGCAGAGTTCATCGAGCACGTCGCGCGTGTCGCGGATCACCTGCGCTCCGTCGCGCAGCATCGCGTTGGCACCGCGTGAGCGCCACGATCGCACGGGTCCGGGCACGGCACCGACGCCGCGGCCCAGCTCGAGGGCGATCTCCGCGGTGATCAGCGGACCCCGACCGCTCGGCGGCCTCGACGACGACCGTCAGCCCCGCGAGCGCCGCGATGATCCTGTTGCGCGCCGGAAATGCCCAGCGAAACGGCGGTGTACCGGGAGGCAACTCGGAGATGACCAAGCCGCTCGCCGCAAGCTGCCCGTGGAGCCTGCGGCGACTCGGTGGGTACGCGCGCTCCGGCCCACAGGCCAGTACCGCGACCGTCGGGCCGTCGACGTCCAGCGCCCCCTCGTGGGCCGCCGCATCGATCCCGAGCGCCATCCCGCTGACGACGGTGAGCCCGGCCGCGGCGCAGCCGCGCGCGAGATCTCGCGCCACGGCCACGCCTTCGGTCGAGGCACGCCGCGCCCCGACGATCGCAACATGGCCGCCGGCGCCGTCGCGCGGAGCGAGCAGCCCGCGCGCGACTGCGTCGTCACCGAGCACGTGCAGGACGGCAGGCGGATCGGGCAGATCGTTCAGGGCCGCCGGGTAGGACGGGTCGCAGCGACAGATCGCCAGCGAGCCGCGAGGCTCGCCAGGCCTTCAGCGCCGCACCCGGGTCGAGCCGATCGAGCTCCGTGCGGATCACGGCGCGGCGTCCTCCGCCGAGCGCGTCGAGCAGTTGCTCGTCAGCCAGCGCGAGGACGCAGCGAATCGCCGACCGCTCGGCGCGGCGCCTCTCGAGGTGCGCGGCGAGCCGCGCGACCAGCCATGAGCGCCGGACGCAGGCGTCACACGGATCGGCGGCCACGGTCATGCGGCCGCCTCATCGGGCTGATCGTCCTGACGGTAGGCGGCCGCGCGCAGCACATGCCCGCTTCCGACGCGCTCCGCGCCGTCGAGGTCGGCGAGCGTCCTCGCCACGCGCAGCAGCCGGTCGCGTCCGCGCGCACTCACCGTCCCGCGCTCGTAGAGGGCCGTCAGCGCTCGCTCGGCCGAATCGTCGGCGCGCGCAGTCGACCGAAGCCGCGCCGGCGTGAGATCGGCGTTCAGGCAGCCGGCGCGGCGCTGCTGTCGCTCCCGCGCGGCGATGACCCGGTCCAGTGTCGCCGCCGACGTGGTGACCGGGTCTGCGGTCAGTTCGTCGGCGGTCGGGCGGTCGACGCCGACGAGCAGGTCGATGCGGTCGAGCAGCGCCCCGGAGAGCTTGCGGCGGTAGCGCGCGAGGTCGCCCTCGGCGCAGCGGCAGGCGAGCCCGCCACGTCCGCACGGGCAGGGATTCGTCGCCGCGACCAGCGAGAAGCGGGTCGGAAAGCGCAACGCGCGCTGCTGGCGCGCGATCGTGACATGCCCGTCCTCGAGCGGCTGGCGCAGCGACTCGAGCGCGCGACGGTCGAACTCCGCGAGCTCGTCGAGAAACAGCACACCGCGATGCGCGAGCGTGGCCTCGCCGGGGACGGGGGGCCGTCCGCCGCCGACGAGCCCGGACGCAGAGGTGGTGTGATGCGGAGCGCGAAACGGGCGACGCCGAACGAGACCGCCGTCGCGATGCAGCCCGCTGACGCTGTGGATGCGCGTCACCTCGAGCGCCTCGTCCTGGTCCAGCGCCGGAAGGATCGACGGGAGCCGCCGCGCGAGCATCGTCTTGCCGGTGCCCGGCGGACCCGGACATCAGCAGGTGATGGGCCCCGGCGGCCGCGACCGTGAGCGCCTCGATCGGGGCTGCGTGGCCGCGTACGTCGCAGAGATCGGGCAGCGGCGGGACCGCGGCGCCGGCTTGCGCGAGCCGGGGCCACCCCGGGCCGTCGCCGCGCAGCGCCGCGGGCACACCCGACAGGTGGGCGACACCGAGCACCTCCAGCCCTTCGATCAGCGCCGCCTCATGCGCGCGGTCCAGCGCGACGAGCAGCCCTCGCAGCCCGCGGCGCCTCGCGCCCTCCGCGGCCGCGAGCGTGCCGGGGCAGGCGCGCACGTCGCCGCTCAGGGACAGCTCGCCGAACACCGCGAGCGACGTCAGCTCAGCGGCGGCCAGCACTCCTTCCGCGGCGAGGATCGCGCAGGCGATCGCGAGGTCGAATCCCGCTCCCGCCTTGCGCAGGTGAGCAGGGGCAAGATTGACCGTGACGCGCCGCTGCGGGAAGACGAAGCCGGCGTTGAGGATCGCCGCCTTGACGCGCTCGCGAGCCTCCGAGACGGCGCGGTCGGCGAGACCGACGATCGTGAAGGCCGGGAGCCCCGCGCGCAGATCGGCCTCGACGGCCACCGGCTGCGTGTCGAGGCCATCGATCGTGAACGTCGTGACGCGAGCGAGCATGCGGCCGCAAGCTAGGCATGCGGATCGATCGCGTGGGCCCGGCGACAGCGTCGCCTGTGATGCGGATTGGCTCGTCCTCGGCCGGAGCCGAATCGCCCGCGCCGACGCACTGCAGAATCGTCTGCGCCGCGGCGCAGAGACCGTGCTGACTCTGCACAGGCACGCCCATACGGTCGCTCGATGACACCCGATCCACGGCAAGAGCTCGGCCGCCACGGCGAGCAACTGGCGCTCGATCACTACGCGCGTCTCGGCTTCGGGCTGGTCGCGCGCAACCACCGCACGCGCCACGGTGAGATCGACCTGATCGTCTGCGACGGGCGCACGCTCGTCTTCGCCGAGGTCAAGACGAGGCGCACCGCATACGATTCAGCGAGCGCGTGGGAGGCGCTCGGGGAGCGCAAACGGCTTCAGGTGCGACGGATGGCGCGGGCCTTCCTGGCGTCCGGCGCGGCGCGGCCGCGGGCGGCGAGCGTGCGCTGCGACGCCGTCGGCGTGATCCTCGACCTCGGCGGACGACTCGTGCGCCTGGATCACGTCGAGGACGCGTTCTGAGGCGACGTGGCCGCCGCCCCGCGCGCCTCCAGGAGGCCGCTGTGCCCGCTGTGGCTACGCTCGCCTGCCGTGGCCGCGATCGCCGTCAGTGACCTCTCGTACGCGCATCCGGGCGGCGAACTGCTGTTCGCGGGCGTTTCCTTCCGTGTGACCGAAGGCGGGCATGCGGGGCTCGTCGGCGCAAACGGGACCGGCAAGAGCACCCTGATGCGGATCGCCGCCGGCGTGCTCGATCCGCTCGAGGGCGCGGTCGCTCTGGGCGGGCGCTCGCTCTACATGGCGCAGGACGTCGGGACCGGCGCCGGCACCGTTCGAGAGCTGCTGCTGACCTCCGCCCCAGCCCGGCTCGCGGAGGCCGGCCGCGCGATGCTTGCGGCCGAACGCGAGCTTGCCGGCGGGGACGACACGGCCGGCATGCGGCTCGGCGAGGCGATCGGGACCTGGTCCCAGCTCGGCGGCTACGAGCTCGACGGCACCTGGGACGCAGCCTGCCGCAGGATCGCCGGAGCGGGTCTCGCCGAGCTCGGCGACCGGCCCGCCGTCACGCTCTCCGGAGGTGAGCGCAAACAGCTGGTGCTCGAGGCGCTCTTCGCCTCGGACGCCGAGATCCTGCTGCTCGACGAGCCCGACAACTTCCTCGACGTGACGGCGAAGCTCGCGCTCGAGGAGCGGATCCGCACGACGCGCAAGACCGTCCTGCTCGTCAGCCACGACCGCGCCCTGCTCGGCGCCGCATGCAACGCGATCGTCACGCTGGAGGGCGACGGCGCCTGGGTTCACGGCGACTCGTACGCGACCTATCCCGAAGCCCGCGAACACCGGCAACGGCTGATGGGAGACCGCCTGCAGCGCTGGAAGGACGAGGAGGCCCGGCTCAGAGAGCTGGTCCGCAGGTTCAAGGAACGGGCCAGGTACTCGCCGGACTGGGCCAAGCGCGCCGACGCAGCCGAGACCCGCTGGCGGCGCTGGGTCGACGACGGCCCGCCGCCCGCTCCGGTCGTCGATCACGCGATCCGCGTCCGGCTGCGCGGCGGTGACTCCGCGCGCCGTGCGGTCGCGCTGCACGAGCTGGGGATCGACGGCCTGCTGTCCCCGTTCGACGACGAGATCCACTTCGGTGAGCGGGTCGGGCTGATCGGACCCAACGGCACGGGTAAGACGCACCTGATGCGGCTTCTCGCAGGCGAGGACGTGCCGCACGACGGCCGTGTCGTGCTCGGCCCGCGCGTGTCCCCCGGGCTGTTCACACAGCTCGGCAACCGCGACGACCTCGCGGGTGCACCGCTGCTAGACCTCGTCGTGCAGCGCGTCGGCACGGTCGAGCGCGCGATGGGCGCGCTTGCGCGCTACGGCCTTCAGGACGCCGCGCGGCGCACTGCCCGGACTCTGTCCGGCGGGCAGCGTGCGCGGCTGGAGATCCTCTGCCTCGAGGTCGAGGGCCACAACCTGCTGCTGCTCGACGAACCCACCGACAACCTCGACATCGAGTCCTCCGAGGCTCTTGAACACGCACTCGACGGGTTCGAGGGCACCGTCGTGGCGGTGTCGCACGACAGGGCGTTCCTGAAGCGGCTCGACCGCTTTCTGCTGATCGGAGCGAGACGGCGCGGTGAGGGCGATCCCCGATGCCGGGCGAGCGCTCGACGCGCTCGCGTCTGCCTGAAGGTCTGCCGCACCCAGGCCCGCAGCGACGGCCCGGCCGGTCAGAGCGCCAGTTGCTGGTACGCGGTCGACTGAAAGGACATGCGGTGCAGCGGCGAGACGCCGTTGCGCATGATCGCGGCGCGATGCTCAGGCGTCGAGTAGCCGACATGGGCCGCGAACTGCCAGCCGGGATGGCGGTCGTCGGCTCGATGCATGAAGCGGTCGCGCGTCACCTTCGCGACGATCGACGCGGCGGCGATCGCTGCGCTCGTGGCGTCACCGCCCACGACGGCGCGCTGCTCGTGCCCCATCTCCGGTACCGAGAACCCGTCGACCAGACACACGCATCCGGGCCTGGCGACGCGCATCAGCGCGTCGCGCAGAGCGGCGATGTTGGTCCGGTGCAGACCGCGGTCGTCGATGCCGCGTACGCAGCGCGAGACCACCGCGACGCGCGCCGCCGTCTGCATCACGACCGGCAGCAGCGCCTCACGCGCCGCGGCGTCGTGCTGCTTGGAGTCGTTGAGGGCGCTGAGCGCGCGCACCTCGCGCACGCCGATGCGCTCGAGATCGAGCAGAACCGCGGCGGCGACCAGGGGGCCGGCGAGGCAACCGCGGCCCGCCTCGTCGGCGCCTGCGACCCAGCGAGAACCGACGGCGCGGTCGTAGCTGAGCAGCCGGCGGCCGCTGGAGACCTTGCGGGACGCGCGCCGGCGTGCGCGCGAGCCCGTCACCGGCACGGGGCTAGAGGAGTCCGACGCGCTTGGGGGGCCAGTAGGTGGCGAAGGCGTTGCCGATGATCCAGGACTCGGGAACCGGTCCCCAGAAGCGGCTGTCGTCGGACTCTCCACGGTTGTCGCCCATCATGTACCAATGACCGGGCGGAACCGTGATCGCCGTCGGGAAACTGCAGCCGGCGCCCGCGTCGTTGACGCAGGTGTCGCTGATGAACGGCTCCTTCGTCGGCTTGCCGTTGCGGATGACGCGGCCGTCGCGGACGGCGATCGTGTCGCCCGGAGCGCCGACCACGCGCTTGATGAAGTTGACGTCGGCTTTCTGCGGCGTCGGCTTCGCGCAGGCCGCACCTGAGCGCTGCCGCTCGCCGCACTGCGAGCCGGCGGCGTTCTCGGCTCCGGTGGGCGGATTGAAGACCACGACGTCACCGACGTTCGGGTCGCCGATGTGCGATCCGACCCTGTTGACCAGCACGCGCTGGCCGATCTCGAGCGTCGGGACCATCGACTCGCTCGGGATCCGGTACGGCTTGACGATGAAGGCCTGGATCGCGAGCGCCAGCCCGAGCGCCACGGCGACGATCAGGACGAGTTCGAGCAGCGAACTGCCCGCGGACGACTCTCCGTCGTTCCGGGGGGCGCTCACGCCTTGTCGTCAGCGGACTCGTCGGCGGTGTCGTCGGCGGTCTGCTCGGCGTCGGCAGCCGCGTCCGGATCGGCTGCGGTCTCGGCCACGGGCTCATCCGACCCCTCAGCGGCCGGTTCGGGCGCCTCTGCGGGATCCGCGGACACGTCCGCCGGCTCGGCCACGTCGACAGCGGTATCTCCGCCGAGCTCCTCGGCCTCGACCGCCTGAGCGGCGACCGCCTCGGCGTCGGCCTCGGCTGCCATCAGCTCAGCCTGGTGCAGCAGCCCCGGCTCGATCGTCTCCTCGGGACCGATGTAGCGACGCTCACGCACACGCGCGCGCTTGCCGACGCGGTCGCGCAGGTAGTAGAGCTTCGCGCGGCGCACGTCGCCGCGAGCCGCGACCTCGATCCGCTCGATCTTCGGCGAGTGAACCGGGAAGGTGCGCTCCACGCCTACGCCGAAGGACTGCTTGCGGACGGTGAAGGTCTCTCGCGCGCCGTGGCCCTGGCGCTTGAGGACGACTCCCTCGAAGACCTGGGTGCGGCGCCGCGTCCCCTCGACGACCTGGAAGTGGACCCTGACACGGTCGCCGGGGTCGAAGCTCGGGACCCGGCGCAGCTGGGCGCGCTCGAGGTTGTCGATGACGGTGCTCATGGCGAAGGAGGGTGCGCGGGGGTCGAGCCTGTGCTGGGAACCGATGCCCGGTGGGCGCCGGCGAGCGGCCGTCCGCGCGGACGAGTGAGGATAGCGAGTGCTCAGCGGGGGCGCCCCCCACCGGTCACGGACGCGACGCGGCGCCGCGCTCACGGCTGCGTGCACGCCGCCACTGCCGAATCTCCTCGTGGTGGCCCGACAGGAGGACGTCGGGGACGGACCAGCCGCGGTACTCGGCGGGCCGCGTGTAGTGCGGATACTCGGGGTCGCCGTCGAGTGCCGTGCTGAACGACTCCTCCTCGGCCGAGTCGGCATGCCCCAGAGCGCCCGGCAGCTTGCGCATGACCGCGTCGCAGAGCACCATCGCAGCCAGCTCGCCGCCGGCCAGGACGTAGCGGCCGATCGACACGGCGTCGCTGCAGAAGTGCTGCACGATGCGTTCGTCGAAGCCCTCGTAGCGACCGCAGAGGAGCGTGATCGCAGGCTCCTCTGCAAGCTCATCGACGAGCCGGTCGTCGAGCATGCGGCCGCCCGGGGTGAGAGCGATGACACGCCGCTCACGCCGCAGATCGACCGGATCCACGTTGTAGAAGCCGCGCAGCGCCTGGTCCATCACGTCAACGCGGAGCACCATTCCGGCCCCCCCGCCGAACGGCGTGTCGTCCACCTGGCCGCCGCTGAGCGGCGTGTGGTCGCGCGGGTTGAGGGTCCGCAGCTCGGTCCCGCCCGCCAGCGCGTTGCCGACATGGCGCTGCTCGACGAACCAGTCGAACCATTTCGGGAAGAGCGTCACGACATCGATCTGCACGCCGTCATCCTTCCCGCCGGCCCGGCGGCGCCGCTGCCTCGCCGAGAAAGGCGAGGTCGATGTCGATCAGCCGTGCCTGGACGTCCACGGAGCGGATCGCGTCGCGCACGAGCGGAACGAGCAGGTCTGCGCCCGCGTCACGCTCGACGGCGAGCGCCTCGCAGGAGGGCAGCCCGACGAGCTCGCGGACGCGTCCGACCGGCGCTGCGCCATCGACGACCGCGCAGCCCTGGAGGTCCTCCGCCCACCACTCCTGCTCGCCGAGGGACGGCGCCTCGCCGCGCGGGCAAAGCAGGTCGGACCCGCGCAGCGCTTCGATCGCCTCGCGGCTCGCGACGCCCTCAAGCCGCAGGATCGGACGCTCGTCGGTGCCCGCGCGACGCACGACCTTCGTCTCGCGCCCGCCGACGCTGACGGTCGCCCCGTCGCGAAGCAGCGACGCACGCGGCCTCGTGACGTGGAAGCTCCCATCGAGGCCGTGCGGGCGTCCGACGCGCCCCGCGGGCAGCCAGTCGCTCACGCAGCGGGTCCCATGGGCCTGCCCGAAACGCCCACTAGTCGACGATGTCGACGAGCACGCGGCAGTCGTCGCTCGCGCCCGCGGCCTTGATCACGGTGCGAAGCGCGCGCGCGGTCGAACCGCCGCGGCCGATGACCTTGCCGTAGTCGTCGTCGGCGACGGACAGCTCCAGCACGATCGTGCCGTCGTCCTCCTCGAACTCCTCGACCACCACCGACTCCGGGCTGTCGACGAGCGCGCGCGCGAGTTCCTCGAGCAGCTCGCGCATGTCGGCTCTAGGCGGTGATGCCCTGGGTCCGCATCAGCTTGCGGACCTGGTCGGTGGGCTGGGCACCCTTCGCGATCCATTCGCGGACGCGCTCCTCGTCGAGCGTGATCGTCGACGGGTTCGTCTGCGCGTTGTAGTGCCCGACGATCTCGATGAAGCGTCCGTCGCGCGGCGCGCGCTGGTCTGCGACGACGACGCGCCAGATCGGGTTCTTGCTGCTGCCCACGCGGGTGAGCCTGAGACGTACGGCCACGGGTTCCTCTCGAAGGTGCTCGGAAAGTCGACGCAGAAGGGTAGCGGGCGCCTGTCCGGCGTTCAGCGCGCCTGGCGCATGATCGCCCCGAGGTCGGGCATCTTGCCGCGCCCGACCTGGCGCATGATCTTGCGCATCTGGTCGAACTGCTTGACGAGCTGATTGACCTGCTGAACGCTCGTGCCGGAGCCGCGCGCGATCCGCAGCCGGCGTGAGCCCTTGATCAGCTCGGGACGGCCGCGCTCCTCGGCGGTCATCGACTGGATGATCGCCTGCACGCGATCGAGTTCCCGCTCGTCGACCTTCAGGCCCTTCATCTGCTCGCCGGCGAGCCCGGGCATCATGCCCAGGAGCGAGCTGAGCGGACCCATCTTGCGAACCTGCTGGAGCTGTCCGAGGAAGTCGTCGAGCGTGAACTCGTTGCGCCGAAGCTTGCGCTCCAGCTCCTTGGCCTGGTCCTCGTCGAACGTCTCCTGGGTCTTCTCGATCAGGCTCAGCACGTCGCCCATGCCGAGGATCCGCTGCGCCATGCGATCCGGGTGGAAGCGCTCGAACTGGTCGAGCTTCTCTCCGGTGCTCGCGAACAGGATCGGCTTGCCCGTCACGGCCTTCACGGACAGCGCCGCGCCGCCGCGGGCGTCGCCGTCGAGCTTCGACATGATCACGCCGTCGAACTGGACCGCGTCGGAGAACTGCTGGGCGACGTTGACGGCATCCTGGCCGGTCATCGCGTCGACCACGAGCAGGATCTGCGTCGGCCTGACCGCCTTGCGGATGTCGACCAGCTCGTCCATCAGGTCCGTCTCGACGTGCAGGCGGCCGGCGGTGTCGACGATCAGCACGTCCTTGCCGTGGCGCTTGGCCTCGTCGAGCGCCCACGCCGCGATCTTCACGGGGTCCTCGTCGGTGCCGCGCTCGTAGACGTCGACGCCGATGCTCGCGCCGAGCTTCTTGAGCTGATCGACGGCGGCCGGCCGGTGGACGTCGCAGGCCGCCATCGCGACCGATGAGGAGTGCTCCTTGCGCAGGAAGCTGAGCGAGCTTGCCGGCGGCGGTCGTCTTGCCGGAGCCCTGCAGGCCGGCGAGCAGCACGACCGTCGGCGGGCGCGGAGCGAACGTGACTCCGACGGCCGCCCCGCCCATCAGCGAGGCGAGCTCCTCGTCGACGATCTTCACGACGATCTGGCCCGGGTTCAGGCCACCGACCACGTCCTCGCCGAGGCAGCGCCCCTTGACCGTCTGCGTGAACGACTTGACGACCTTGAAGTTGACGTCCGCCTCGAGCAGCGCGAGGCGGATCTCGCGCATCGCGCGGTCGATGTCCTCCTCGGTCAGCGTCCCGTGGGAACGCAGATCGGAGAGGGTTGCCTGAAGCTTCTCGGCGAGGGCGTCGAACACCGGGGCGCGCCTACGAGGAGGACCGCGGAGGCGGCGGAGTGGACCCGGGCTCGTCGGTGCCCGGCGTCCCGAGCTGCTGGATGACTCCGCTGAGATTGCCGATCGCGGACGACCACTCGCTGGGTATGACGAAGATCTTGTTGGCCTCCCCCTGGGCGAGCTGCGGCAGCATCTGCAGGTACTGGTAGCTGAGCAGCGGCTGATCGGGGTTGCCCTCGTGAATGGCGGCGAAGACCGTGTCGATCGCCTTCGCCTCGCCCTCGGAGCGCAGCACCGCGGCCGTCTTCGCACCCTCCGCGCGCAGCACGGCGGACTGCTTCTCGCCCTCCGCAGTCAGGATCGCCGACTGCTTGACGCCCTCGGCGTTGAGGATCGCGGCACGGCGGTCGCGCTCGGCGCGCATCTGCTTCTCCATCGCCTCCTGGATTCCCTGAGGCGGGTCGATCGACTTCAGCTCGACGCCGTTGACCCGGATCCCCCACTTGCCCGTGCGTTCGTCGAGCACGATCCGCAGCTCGTTGTTGACCTGCTCACGGCTGGTCAGCGCCTCCTCCAGCGTTATCGAGCCGATGATGTTCCGCAGCGTCGTCACCGTCAGCTGCTCGATCGCCTGCAGCGGCGAGGCGATCTCATAGCTCGCCGACTTCGGATCGGTGATCGTGAAGTAGAGCACCGTGTCGATCTGAACGGACACGTTGTCCTGCGTGATGACCGGCTGCGGCGGGAACGAGACGACCTGCTCGCGCAGGTCGATGAGCGGGCGCACGCGATCCACGAAGGGCACGACGATCGCGAGCCCGGGAGTGAGCGTGCGGCTGTAACGGCCCAGGCGCTCGACGACCCCGGCACGGGCCTGCGGAATGATGCGGATCGTCTTGGCCGCGACGAACAGCGCGAACGCGACGAGCACTGCGACGACGATCAGTGAAGCCATGGCGGAGCCGTTCCTTCCCTAGATGTCATCCACCAGCGCGGTCGCGCCGTGGATCTCGATCACCTGCACCCGGACACCGGGCTCGAAGGTCCGGTCCCCGTCGTAGGACCGGGCCGTCCAGGTCTCACCTTCGAGCTTGACCGCGCCGCAGTTCTCGTCGTTGCTGATGCGCTCGAGAACGGTCGCGTCACGCCCGACGAGCGCCGCGATCCCGGTGCGCTCCGCGGGCGCCTGGTAGAGGTGGCGTCGGGCGACCGGCCGCACGAACGCGAACGTCGCCAGCGTCGAAGCGACGAACACGGCCCATGCGACGGCGGCGGGAGCGCCGACGAGACCGGCGATCGCCGCGAGCGCCGCGCCGATCGCGAATGGACCGAGGAAGAACGTCGTCGTGGCGATCTCGCCGACGGCGAGAACCACGGCCGCGATAAGCCAGATCACCCAGTCTTCCATCTGCCATGAGCGTACCGATCAGAGCATGCGCGGCTCAGGGTGCGAGCAGAGCCTGCGCGTAGTCCTGGGCGTCGAAGGGGCGCAGGTCCTCCAGCTGCTCGCCGATCCCGATCAGCTTCACGGGGATGCCCAGCTCGCGCGCGATCGCGAGCGCGATCCCGCCCTTCGCGGTGCCGTCGAGCTTCGTGAGGACGATCCCGCTCAGCGGAGCGACCTCCGCGAACAGGCGCGCCTGGCGCAGCCCGTTCTGACCCGTCGTGGCGTCGACGGTCAGCAGCGTCTCGTGCGGAGCGCCCTCGAGCTGCCTCGAAATGACGCGGCGCACCTTCCCGAGCTCGGCCATCAGGTCATCCTGCGTGTGCAGGCGCCCGGCGGTGTCGATGATCACGACGTCGGCCCCGGACTCCCGCCCGCGGCGGATCGCCTCGAAGGCGACGGACCCCGGATCCGAACCGTCCTCGCCGGTCACTATCTCGCAGCCGGCGCGCCCGGCCCATTCGGTGAGCTGTTCGACGGCGGCGGCGCGGAACGTGTCGGCCGCTCCGAGCACGACCGTCAGCCCCTGCTCGCGGCCGAGGTGCCAGGCGAGCTTGCCGATCGTCGTCGTCTTGCCGGTGCCGTTGACGCCGGCGACCATGATCACCGTCGGCTTGTGGCGCAGGTCGATCCGCGACTCGCCGGTGGCGGCCTCGGCGGCCAGCAGCTCGATGAGCCGGCGCTGGAGCTCCTCGCCGCCGCTCAGCGCGCCGCTCGTCGCCTCGTGCTCGAGCTTCTCCACGACCTCTGCGGTGGTGCTGGCTCCGACGTCGGCCATTATCAGCGCCTCTTCGAGCCGCTCCCAGGTCTCGCCGTCGAGCGTGTCGAAGAGCGTCGCGTGGACCTCGGCGCCGAGGGCGTTCGCGCGTCTTGGCGAGGTTCTCGCGCAGCCGCCGCAGGAAGCCGCGCCGCTGCTCCGGCTGCGCGTCCGGCGCGCCCTCGCCGGACTCCACGCGCGCTGGTCCGTCGGTGAGAAAGACCTCGTTCCAGTCGCGCGGCATCCGGATTCGCGACGATAGCGGAGTGCCCGATCGCTCCAGCTCTCCCCCGCCGCCGCCCGCCGGCGGCCTCCTGACGTTCAGTCGCACTCGATCCGGTGAGCCTCCCGCCAGCGACCTGATCGAGGCGATGGTGGCCGAGGTCTCGGCGCTCTACGGCGCGCGCATCGACGCTGCCGGCAAGCCGACCGCCGCACCGGACGAACTGGTCGCGCCCTTCGGCGCATGCCTGGTCGGCCACCTCGACGGAGAGCCGGTCGCGGTCGGCGCCGTCAAGCGGCTTGACGAGGGCGTCGCCGAGATCAAGCGCATGTACGTGGCGCCGGCGGGCCGCTCGCGGGGCGTCGCGCGGGCGCTGCTGCTCGCACTGGAGAGCGCGGCGCGCGAACTCGGGTACGCACGCGTTCGGCTCGACACCGGCGTCAGCCAGCCCCATGCCAAGGCGCTCTACCTGTCGACCGGGCTACCGCGAGATCCCCGACTACAACGCGAATCCGTTCGCGTCCTTCTGGGCCGAGAAGGAGCTCAGCGCGAGTCGGTGTCCGGCGCGTCGATCCCTGCCACGGCGGGGCGCCGCCACGAACTCGATCCGGGTGATCGCGTTCGTTGAAGCGCCGCAGGCCTTCGATCGTGGACGGGTCGTCGAGCAGCCGGTTGAAGCACTGCGCCTCGATCCGCAGTCCCTCGCGCAGACCCTGGCCCCAACCGCGCTCCGCGGCTTCCAGGTCGGTCCGCAGCGCCCCCTGCGGAAGGTCCGCGATCGAACGGGCCCACTCGAGGGCGCGGCTCACGCAGCCGCCGCTCGGGACGACCTCGTTGACCAGACCGCAATCGAGCGCCGTGCGCGCGTCGATCACCCGGCCGGTCACGATCAGGTCCATGGCGCGGCGCCAGCCCACGATCCTCGGCAGGCGCTGGGTGCCGCCGTCGGCGAGCCCGACGTTCCAGCGTCGGCAGGTGACGCCGAACGTCGCGTGCGCGTCCGCGACGGCGAGATGCGTCCAGCAGGCCCACTCCAGGCCTCCCGCGTAGGCGACCCCGTTGACGGCCGCGATCGTCGGTTTGTGGACGTCGGTCCAGCGCGACGGCCCAAGGATCCCGGGGGCCTCGCCGCGCTCGTGCGCAGCGCGCTCGGCCGCCGTCGTCGGGACGACGGGCTCGCCCTCCGCGAGGCTCTTCAGGTCGCCGCCGGCACTGAACGCATCGGCTCCGGCGCCGGTCAGCACCGCCACGCGGGCGCCATCGTCGGTCAGAAATCGCCCCGCACGCAGCGACGAGACCGCGGTGCACCTCCACGCCGATCGCGTTCATCCGCTCCGGCCGGTCGATCGTGATCAGAACGACCGGCCCGTCCTGCTCGTAACGAACGAAGGCTCCCAGCTGCGACATGGGCGTGACCCTACCGTCGGCGTTCGAGTCCGGCGTGGTATCGCGGTGGCGCGATCACCTGAGCGAAGCGCGCGTTCCCGCGCCGCGGCTCACACGGCGTCGAGCGCGAACACCCGCCGCGCGTTGGCGCTCAGGAACAACTCGCGCGCCTCGTCGTCGAGACCCAGCGAGTCGAGATCGGCGAGCGCCTGCCCGGGGGCGATCATCGGGTGGTTGCTGCCGAACATCACCTTGGTCCTGCCGCCTCCTCGGAGATAGCGCACCAGCTCGGGCGGATAGCGGCGCGCGGTGTAGGCGGAGGTGTCGATGTAGACGTTCTCGTGCTTGCGGGCGACTGCGTGAAGTCGATCGGCAGCTCCTGCTCGGGGCAGCGCCTGGCCGGTCCAGCGGCGCAGGGAGTCGAACATGTCGTGGCCGAGGAAACGCAGCGTCGGATGCTGCACCAGACGTCGACGACCATCCTCAGGCGGCCGCGCTGCCCGCCTGCGCCTCGACGAGCTGTGGCAGTCGGCGTGAGACCGACCTTGGAGACGCCGTCGCCGCCCATCGAGACGCCGTACAGGGTGTCCGCGGCCTCCATCGTGCGCTTCTGGTGGGTCACGACGATGAACTGGGCGCGGTCACGGTACGTGCGCAGCAGATCGAGGAAGCGGCTGATGTTGACGTCGTCGAGTGCGGCCTCGACCTCATCGAGGATGTAGAACGGGCAAGGCCTGGCGAGGAAGACCGAGAAGATGAAGGCGATCGCGGTCATCGACTTCTCTCCTCCGGAGAGCAGCGTCAGGCGCTTCATCGACTTGCCCGCGGGGGTGATCTCGATCTCCACGCCGAGGTCGTCCTCGGGCTCGCCGAGCTGCCGGTCCGCCTCCGCCTCCGCGACGGCCTCCTCGGCGGCGAGGCGGGCTCCCTCGTCCTGCGGGTCCGCGCCGCCGAGCACCGCCTTCGGGCCATTGTCATCACGCACGAGCCGCAGGCGCCCGCGGCCACCGGGGAAGAGCTGGGCGGCCAGCTCCTCGAAGTTCTTCGCCGCCGCCGCGAACGTCTCGTCGAAGGTCTCGCGGATCTGTCGGTCGGTGTCGCGGATCAGCGTTCGCAGCTCGCGCAGCGCGTTCTCGAGGTCGACGCGGTGCGCTTCGAGCTCGTCGACGTGCGCGACCGCCTCGGCGTATTCCTGGCCGGCGAGCGGGTTGACGGGACCGAGCTGCTCACGGCGCCGCAGAAGGCGCTCGATCCGGGCGCGCAGCTCCGCCGCGCGCTGTGCATCGAGCGGTTCGGCTGCCGGCGTGGGCTCGAGCCCCAGCGCCGTCGCCAGGCGGCCGACCTCCGCGCTCGTCTCGGACTCCTGGTCACGCAGCTGCTGCGCGCGAACCTCGGCGCCTGTCACCGTGTCAGCGCATTCGCGCAGGCGCTGCTGGATCTGGGCTTCCTGGGAGGCGCATGCGCGCAGCTCGGCGGCGACGCCCTCACCGGCCCGACGATCGTCCTCCAGCTCGGTCTGGAGGATCGCCGCGCGCGATCCGACGGCCTCGTGCGTCAGCGACAGGACGGCGTCCAGGCGCGCGACCTGCGGGCCGAGTGCCCGGTCGCTCGCGATCTGCGCCTGAAGACGGGTGATCGCTGCCGACCGCTCGGCACGCTCGCGTGCGGCGCGCTCGGCGACCCGCCGCTCGGCCGCCAGTTCGCCGAGCAGCTGCGCCTGCCGCACCGCAGCGGCGCCCTGCTCGGGCGCAGCGCGGCGCTCGTCGATGAGCCAGGACATGCGCCGCTTCGCCTCGTCGGCCTCAGCGAGCGAGCGCTCCGCACCGCGTCGCGCGCTCTCGGACTGCTCGCGTGTGGCCTCGGCGGCTGCGACCGCCTGCGCCGCGGCTTCGACTGCCTGGAGCGCGCCGTGCTCGGCGCGTGCGGCGAGCTCGCACTCACCGATCAGCGCGTCGCGCCGGTTGCGCTCGGCGAGCAGGCGATCGTCTCCCCCGCGCGCGGCCTGGCGAAGCTCGCGTGTCGCCCCGTTCCAGGCTCGCCCGTCCGCCGTCACTGCGACACCGCTGAACTGCGTCGGAACGTCAGCGAGCGAGTCGACGACCCAGACTCCGGCCAGCAGCCTCCCGGCGAGCGCAATCGTCGCATCGGAGCCGCGAATGAGGTCGGAAAGCCTCCGCGCCCCCGGACTGGGAGCGCCGTCGCCGTCTTGCGATTCGCGCCCGTCGCACCGAGCCCTCGACGAGGACGTGACCGCCCTCTTCGCCCAGCTCGCCGAGCAGTTCCTCGCCCGCCTTCAGGTCGGGGACGAGCGCGGCACGCAGACGTGCACCGAGCGCCGCGGCCACCGCGAGTTCGAGGCCGGGCTGCACCTCGAGGTCGTCAGCCAGGGCGCGCCGCCCGCGCGGGGCCCCCGCGTGTGAACCGAGGTACTGATTGGCGCCGGCGAGCTCGGATCCGACGCGCACGGCGTCGCGGCGCGCCTGCTCCGCACTGCTCTCTGCGGCCCTGATCGCACTGCGGGCGAGCTCGCAGGCCTGCTCTGCGACGACGACGGCTTCACGCCGCTCGTCGCACGCCGACTTCAGCTCCGTCACGCGCGCCGCTGCTGCGGCACGATCCGCTTCCAGGCCGGCGAGCTCGCGCTCCAGCTCCACGGCACGGTCCGCATCGAGCCGAGCGACCTCGCTCTCCAAGGCCTCGATCCGCGCGCGCCCCGTGTCATCGGGGGCGTCGGCCGCCGCCTGCGCCTCCAGCTGGGCCAGCCGCGTGATGCGGCGCTCCAGTCGCTCGGCGAGCGACTGGGCGGTCTCGCGCGTGCGCTCCAGGCGCAGCTCGATTCGCTCGGCCGCGGTGTATGCGCGCTCGACGCGCCGGGCGATCGCCTCGCGACGCTCGGTTCGCTCCGCGAGCGCCTGCTCAGCCCGCTCGCGTCGCACCGAGATCTCAGCCAGCTCGGAATCCGCGGCAGCGCGTGCCTCACGCGCGGCCGTCGCCGCGACCTGGGCCGTCTCGAGCTCCGCGCGCCGCGTTCGCAACTCGTCGCGCGTCAGCTCCCAACGCGCCTCGAGCGTCTGCCGTTCAAGGCGCTCGTGCAGCTCCGCCGCCTCGGCCTGGCGCTTCAGCGGCCGCAGCCGCGAGCGCGCCTCGCGCTCCACGTCGAGCGCCCGGTCGAGGTTGTCACGGGTGCGATCGAGCTTGAGCTGCGCGCGACGGCGGCGCTTTCGGTGCTTGCCGAGACCGGCCGCCTCCTCGATCAGCAGACGGCGATCCTTGGGCTTGGAGGTCACGATCGACTCGACCCTGCCCTGCGAGACGACCGAGTGCATCTCCTTGCCGAGACCGGTGTCCGACAGGACCTCGAGCACGTCGACGAGCCGGCAGCGCGCGCCGTTGAGCCGGTACTCGCCCTCGCCGTTGCGGTCCAGGCGACGGGAGATCGATATCTCGCCGAGCGGCACGTCGAGCGCGCCGTCGGCGTTGTCGAGCACCAGCTCGACCTCCGCCGACGAGCGAGCCTGGACCCCGTGACCTCCGCCGAAGATGACGTCCTGCATCGACTGTCCGCGGACCGCGAGCGGCGACTGCTCGCCCATCGCCCACAGCACCGCGTCCGTGACGTTGGACTTGCCCGAGCCGTTGGGGCCGACGACGACGGAGACCCCGGGGGTGAACTCCAGCCGGGTCCGGTCGGGGAACGACTTGAACCCCTTGAGCGTGATCGACCTCAGGTGCACTTCAGTCCCCCTTCGATGGCTGCAGCGACTCCAGCGCACGGCGTGCCGCCGCCTGCTCCGCCGCCTTCTTGGAGCGCCCGGTGCCCTGCCCGAGCTCGCTGCCCTGCACGCTGGCGCACACCTCGAAGGTGCGCTCGTGCGGAGGACCGAGCTCGGCCGTCACCTCGTACTCGACGAGCTCGCCGCGAGCGGCGAGCTGCTCCTGAAGCGTCGACTTGAAGTCGACCGGGTTCTCCAGGGCGTGCTCGAGCTCGGGCATGAACGCCTCGACCACCGCGGCGGCCGTGCGCTCGTAGCCGGCGTGCAGGAAACACGCCCCGATCACTGCCTCGATCACGGACGCGAGCACGCGCTCGGTCATCACGGCATCCGGCAGCGGCGCACCGCCGGGCGCCTCCGCCTGGAGGCGTGCCGGAACGCCGATCCGCTCGGCGACCTGCCGACAGGCCGCTCCGGAGACGGTCTGCGCGCGGATCTTCGTGAGCCGTCCCGGCGCCATAGCGCTCGGCCTCGAGGCGCGGGTACAGATGCGCCGTCACCGCCAGCCCGAGAACGCTGTCGCCGAGAAACGCGAGCCGCGCGTACGAATCGCTGCTCCGCTCGCTCCACGAGGCGTGGGTGAACACCTGCCGCGAGAGGTCCTCGGGCAACTCGTCGAGAAGGTCGCTGAGAAGGCGCAGGATTCAGGAGACGCTTGAGGTGTGGGCAAGGACGAAGTCGACGGCCTGACCCACGGTGAGGATGCGCGACGCCTGCTCGTCGCTGATCGCCACCCCGTACGTGTCCTCCAGCTCCTGGACGAGCGTGTAGAGGTCCAGCGAGTCGGCCTCGAGGTCCTCCTTGAAGCGCGTCGCCTCGGCGATCGACTCGGCATCGAGGTCGAGCTCGTCGGCGAGGTGCTCGCGCACGCGTGTGAGGACCTCGTCGCGGGTCATGCCGGCGGGACGCTAGACGCCGCGCCGGACGTGGCTGCGGGCGGTGGCACGCGCAGCGCACCGGCAGCATCCAGCGCCGCGTGAGTGCGGCCGACGACGTCCCCCGACACGCCGCGGGCGGCGAGCAGGATCGCCTGCGAGAAGCCGTAGCGCGAGAAGCGCCCGTGGGGCACGACGCCGAGGCGGCGCAGGCCGAGCAGGTACGCCCCGCCGGGACCCTCAGGATCGATCTCGTCGCGGAAGGCGCGCAGCGCCGGCCGCAGCAGCGCGCCCCCGGCCTTCGCCCGCGCGGACGAGGCCGCACGCTCGCGAACGGCGCCGAGGATCGCCTGCGAGGTCGCCTCCATCACCTTGAGCGTGACGTTGCCGGTGAAGCCGTCGGTGACGATCACGTCCGCAACGCCACTCGTCATGTCGGTCCCCTCGACGTTTCCGATGAAGTCGAGCGCCGGCGATCCGGCCGCGCGAGCCGCCAGGACGCGGTGGGCCTCGACCACGACGGGTGTGCCCCTCCCGGGTTCCTCGCCGTTGGAGAGCAGCCCCACGCGCGGCCGCTCGATCCCGAGCACCGTGCCGGCGAGCGCGGCGCCCATGAAGGCGAACTGGACGAGGTGCTCGCTGCGGACCTCGGCGTTGGCGCCGACGTCGAGCAGCGTGACCGGGGCTCCGGGAACCGGGATCGGCGTCGCGAGCGCCGGCCTGTAGATCCCCCGCGCACGCTTGATCTCGAACAGCCCGGCCGCGAGCGCCGTCCCGGTCGACCCGCCGCTGACCAGCGCGTCGGCATCTCCGTCGGCGACCGCGCGGGCCGCTCGCACGACCGAAGCTCCGGGCGTGCCACGCACCGCGCGCGCGGGGTCGGCCGCCTTGGCGATCGACTCGGGGGCGTCGATCACCTGCACGCCTTCGGCGGTCTTCCCGATCTGCTCGGCGGGCCCGAAGAGCAGCACGCGCACGCCCTCAGATGCGGCGATCGCGGCACCCTCGGCGACCTCGGCGGGACCGAGGTCCGCGCCGGCACAGTCGACCGCCACCGTGACGGTCACGGCACGATCAGGAGTCCGCGGAACCGAGGTCCGACTTGGGCTCAGCGACCGCCCTGCCGCGGTAGGAGCCGCAGGTCGGGCAGATGCGGTGCGGCAACCGCGGGGTGTGGCACTGCGGGCACGCGTTGTACGTCGGCGCGCTCAGCTTGTGCGTGGCGCGGCGCTTGGACGTGCGGGAGTGCGACTGTCGCTGCTTGGGGACGGCCATCAGGCTCGACAGGGTAGCGCCTCGTCGCCATCCGCGAGAGGCCCGCTGCGGCCCCGCGCCACCGCCTGCTTGACTCACGCGATGCGCAGCGACGGGGTCCGCCTACGCGCCATGACGACCGAAGACGTCGACGCCGTACACGACCTCGCGATGCGAACCCTGTTCGCGGCGCCGCCGGACTGGAACGCCGCGGACACGCGCCGCTGGATGACCGGCCGCTTCCGGCATCTGGTCGACACCGACCCCGGGGGTGCATGGGTGCTGGAGAGCGGCGGCGAGATCGGGGGCGTCGCGGTGGCGCTGATGCGCGAGCACGTGTGGGGGCTCTCCGTGTTCGCGCTCGACGAGCCACTGCGCGGGCACGGGCACGGGCGGACGCTGCTCCAGCAGGCGCTCGACTACGGGATCGACCGCGCAGCCGAGGGCTGGATCGTGCTGTCGAGCGAGAGCCCGGCCGCGATGCGCCTCTACGCCCACCATGCGGGGCTGGACGTCCATCCGAGCGTCGCCTGCGTCGGGATCCCCGACCTGAGCGGCGCTCCGCAGGCCGCCGGACGGGTCACGGACGCAGCTGAGGCGGGTATCTCGCTCGCGGACGCGATCGGGCGGGAGGTGCGAGGAGCTGGCCACGGGCCCGACCTCGCCGTCTCGCTCGAGCTCGGCTGCCGACTGCTCGTCTACGAGGACCGCGCCTTCGCTCTGATCCGCGGGGGCAACGTGATCCTGCTCGCGGCGCGCGATGACGAGGCCGCGGCGGCGGCGCTGTGGGGTGCCTTCCTGGCGGCACCGGACGGGTCGACCGCGATCGTGACGTTCCTGACGGCCGCACAGCAGTGGGCCGTCCGGGTCTGCCTTCAGGCCGGCCTGCCGCTCAGCGTCGACAGCCCCGTGATGACGCGTGGGCGCCTGGGCCCGCTGGCGCCCTACCTGCCGAGCGGCGCCTTCCTCTGAGCGACGGCCTCACTCGTCGAACTTCAGCTCCGCGAGCTTCGCCCAGCGCGTGTCGACGATCGCCGCGTGCTCATGGCCGGGGTCCCCGTTGAGGTTCGCCCCGCACTGCGGGCACAGCCCGGCGCAGTCCGCGCGGCAGGTGATCTGCGCCGGCAGCGCAAGCGCAAGCGCATCGCGAGCCCAGCCGTGCAGGTCGAGCTCCTGGTCGGCGACGTACGGGCTCGACAGCTCCTCACCCCCACCGGGCTGGTCAACCTCGCGCGAATCGACATCGGCCGAGTGGACGGCGGACTCCAGGCAGCGCATGCACGACCCGCTGACGGCACCCGTAAAGCGCAGGCGCAGCGACCAGCCCGACGCCATCCTCGTCAGGTCGAGCAGAACCGGGACCTCCCGAGGCTGTGCCGCGTAGGTGTCCGACCCAAGCCGGAAGTCGCCCAGCGCGACCTCGAGCTCCAGCCGCCGCGCTTCGCCCGGGCTCAGGTTCAGCCGCGCGAGATCGAAGCTGTCGGTCCTGGCGGGCACCACGTCGAGAGTAGATGATGAGGTCATGCGCGCCGCCGTTCTCGACGCTCCGCGAAGCGCCCTGAGGATCACCGAGCTGCCGGACCCCGAGCCGGGACCCGGCGAACTGCTGCTCGACGTCCGCGCCTGCGGCGTCTGCCGGACCGACGTCCACGTGCGCGACGGCGAGGTCACGGGCTCGCGGATGCCCCTGATCCCCGGCCATCAGATCGTCGCCGGCGTCGCCCGCGGCGGGCCGGGCACGACGCTCGAGCCGGGCACGCGGGTCGGTGTGCCGTGGCTCGCCTGGACCTGCGAGCAGTGCCGCTTCTGCCGCTCGGGACGCGAGAACCTCTGCGAGCGAGCGCGCTTCACCGGGCTCGACGTCGACGGCGGATTCGCTGAGCGGGCGGTCGCCGCCGAGCGCTACTGCCTGCCGCTGCCCGCCGGCTACGGCGATCTCGAGGTCGCGCCGCTGCTGTGCGCGGGCCTGATCGGTTACCGCGCGCTGCGCATGACCGGCGACGCGCAGCGCCTCGGTCTGTACGGGTTCGGCGCCTCTGCGCACGTCGTCGCACAGGTCGCGCGCCACGAACGCCGGACGGTGATGGCGTTCACGCGGGCCGCGGACACCGACTCACAGCGCTTCGCGCTCGCGCTCGGGTGCGAGTGGGCCGGTGACGCCCTCGGCCCGCCCCCTGAGCCGCTCGACGCCGCGATCGTCTTCGCGCCCGCCGGCGAACTGGTTCCCGCCGCGCTGCGCGCGGTCGACCGCGGCGGCATCGTCGTATGCGCGGGCATCCACATGAGCGACATCCCCTCGTTCCCGTACGAGCTGCTGTGGGGTGAGCGGCGCGTGCAGTCGGTCGCCAACCTGACACGTGATGACGGGCACCGATTTCTCGAGGTCGCGCCGCTCGTACCGGTCCGCACCACCGTCACGACGTTCGCACTGGAGCAGGCCGAGCAGGCGCTCGACGCGATTCGCGGCGGACGCATCGAGGGGGCTGCGGTGCTCGTGCCATGAGCGACGGCGCTAGCGTGCGGGCGGCGATGCCCGATGTCGAGCTCCTCTACTGGGAGGGCTGCCCGTCCCACGGGCGCGCGCTGACAGAGCTGCGTATGGCGATGACCGGGCTGGGACTCGATCCGGACGCGGTCACGTTGCGCGAGGTGGTCACCGACGACGAAGCCGCGCGGCTGGGCTTCACGGGCTCGCCCACGATCCTGGTGAACGGCCGCGACGTCGTCGACTCGGCCGGCGAGCCAGTGATGCTCGCGTGCCGCGTGTATCGGCGACGCGACGGGCGCATCGCCCCCACACCAGACCCCGACGACGTGCACAAAGCACTGCAAGGAGCGATCTCCGCATGAGCCTGGCGATCGGCGACCCGGCCCCCGCCTTCGACCTTCCCGACACATCCGGAACGCCCTGCCCACTGGGCGACGCGCCCGCGACCGTCGTCGTATTCACCTGCAACCACTGCCCGTATGCGATCGCCTGGCACGAGCGCCTGGCAGCGGTCGCGCGCGACTACGCGGCGAGCGGCGTCCGCGTCCTGGCGGTCAGCAGCAACGACGCCGACCGCTACCCGCGCGACTCGCCGCAGGCGATGGCGGAGCGGGTCGCCGCCGAACCCGAGGCATGGCCGATGCCCTATCTGCACGACGCGACACAGGAGGTGGCCCGCGCCTACGGTGCGCGGACCACGCCCGACGTCTTCGTCATCGATTCGCGCGGGATGCTCGCCTATCGCGGTGCTCCCGACGCCGACTACGACGACCCGGGCCAGAACGCATCGTGGCTGCGCGCCGCGCTCGACGACGTACTCGCCGGGCGCGATGTCGCGCGCCCCGAGACCGAGCCGGTCGGCTGCTCGATCAAGTGGAGCTTCTAGAACTCCAGGAGTCATCCGCGAGGACGCGCTTGAGCACCTTGCCGGTCGCGTTGCGCGGCAGCTCGTCTGCGAACAGGACCTCGCGCGGGACCTTGTAGCGCGCGAGGTTCCGCTTGACGTAGCCCTGCAGCTCATCCGCCTCGACCGCCGCGCCCGGCGTCAGCACCACCACCGCGCGCAGGCGCTGGCCCCACTCGTCGTCCGGGACGCCCACGACTCCGGCCTCAACCACGTCCGGGTGGTCGGCCAGCAGATCCTCGACCTCGCGGGGGAACACGTTCTCGCCGCCGGAGACGATCATCTCGTCATCGCGGCCGTCGACGAAGAGGCGCCCTTCCGAGTCCATGTGGCCCACGTCGCCCGTCGACATCAGCCCGGCGATTATCTCCTTCCCGCCACCGCCGGTGTAGCCGTCGAACGCCATGTCGTTGCCGACGAAGATCCGGCCGGTCGTTCCCTGCGGGACCTCGCGGCCGTCATCGCTGAGCAGCTTGACCACGGTGCCGTGAGGTGCGCGGCCGGCGGTGCCGGGGGCCGCGCGCAGGTCCTCGGGGCCGGCGATCGTCGCCCAGGAGACCTCGGTCGAGCCGTAGAGGTTGTAGAGGACCGGGCCGAAGCGGTCCATGACGCGCAGCGCGAGCTCTCCCGGCAGAGCGCTGCCGCTGACCGCGATGACCTCCAGGCTCGACGCGTCATGACCGTGGAGCGCCTCGCCCGGGAGCTCCATGATGCGCTGGAGCATCACGGGCACGACCGCGAGCGCCGTGGCCTGGTTGTAGGCGATGTCGGCGAGCGCATCCTCCGGATCGAAGCGCCTGCGCAGCACGAGCGTCGACCCGAGTGAGAGCCCGATCAGGAAATGCGCCATGCCCCACGAGTGGAACATCGGCGCCGCGATCACGGTCGTCCCCCCCGCCTTGAGCGGTATCGCGTCCAGCAGCGCGGCAATCGGGGCCACCGAGTCAGGCTGCTTGCGCTGCGCGCCCTTCGGCGTCCCGGTCGTTCCGCTCGTGAGAATCACGACGCGGCCGGGCTCGGGCGGTGGCTCGAGCGAGGCGCCGTCGTGGCGCCCGATCAGATCCTCGAGCGTCGGGGCGCCGTCGGGATCGGGCTCGTCCGCCCAGGCGACGAAGCGAAGGCGACCCTCGCAGGCCGGGGCGACCAGCTCACGGAACTCCTCGTCGTGGATGATCGCGACGGGCTGCTCGCGCTCGCAGACGTCGGTGATCTGCGGAGCCGCGAACATCGTGTTCAGGAAGAGCGCGTTCGCGCCGAGCTTCGCCACGCCCGCGGTGGCGTCGATGAAGCCGCGGTGATTGCGGGCGAGGATCGCGACTCCGTCGCCTGGGCCGACCCCCGCGGCGGAAAGGCCCCGCGCGACCGCGTTGGCTCGCTGCTCGACCTCCGCAAAGCGCAGCAGGCCGCGCTCATCGATCAGCGCCGTCGCGTCGGGCCGGCGGGCCGCCGCGGCGGCGTAACCGCCTGCGATCGTCGGACCCCAGCGCCGCAGCGCATCGAGCCCGCGAACGAGCCGGTCGGGGCGCTCCGGCCTGATCATCCCGGCGCGAGCCAGCGTGCGGACCACGAAGGCGGGTTCCAGCAGGCGATTCAGCACGAGTTCAGCCTATCCGTCAGGTTCGGGGCGTACCGTGCGACCCGGTACCCATGGAAGCTGCGACACCTCTGATCCCCACGCGCGTCGCCATCGTCGGCGATCGCCTTCGCGTCGAGCACCTGACGGTGGCCGACGAATGCGCCGTGCGACTGGCCAACGAGCGGCAGGACGCCGGCGAGGACCTCGCCGATCTGATCGAGCAGGCGATCGAGATCGGCGCCCGGGTCCTCGATCGCGAGCACGCCGCCGCGAACACCGAGTACGTCAAGGCCGAGTTCGAGCGCCAGGCGCGCGACGTCGAGGCGAAGTTCGCCGAGCGTGCCGGCGCCGTCAGCACCCAGCTTGCGGAGCGGATCGACGAGGCGTTCGGCGCCGAGGCGGGCGTCGTGCCGCGGCTGCTGGACAAGCACTTCGGCGACGAGTCCAACAGCGCCGTGCAGCACCAGGTCAAGGCGCTCGTCGATGACCTGCTGCGCGGCCACCGAGAGGCCCTTGCCCGCCAGTTCACGGCGACCGACTCGAGCAACCCGCTCGCCCAGTTCCAGGCCGGCGCCGTGCAGGCGATCAAGAACGCGTCGGACCAGCAGGCCGAGGGCCTGCGGACGATGACCGAGACGATCGTCACGCTGCGCGCCGAGGTCACCGCCCTGAAGGCCGAGCAGGAGAAGCTCGAGGCGGTCGCCGAGGAGGCCGAGCGGGGAACCGCAAAGGGCCGCAGTTACGAGGAGGTCGTCGCCGAGGCTCTGGCCGCGATCGCCCACGCGCGCGGCGACTGCTGCGAGGCCGTCGGCGACCGCAGCGACGCGACCGGCAAGAAGGGCGACGTCGTGGTCGACCTCGAGGCTCAGGCCGGCCCGCCGAAGGGCCGCGTCGTCTTCGAGGTCAAGACCTCACGGCTCTCAAACCCCGATGCCGTTCGCGAGCTGGACGCGGCGATGGATCAGCGCAGCGCCGCCTTCGGCGTCCTCGTCGTCCCGGCCGACGAGAAGGTGCCGGCGAAGATGCGGGTGCTGCAGGAGCTGCACGGCAACAAGCTGGTCGTGACCTACAACCCCGACGAAGGCTCATCCGTGGCGCTGGAGACCGGCTACGCGCTCGCCCGCGCTCGCGTGCTGATGGCCCGCTCGGAGAGCGCAGGCGTCGATGCCGCCGCGATCGAGGAGGCGGCGGCCCGCGCGCTGGAGCTGCTCGGGCAGGTCAAGGCGATCAAGGCGAGCCTGACCGGCGCCAAGACCCAGATCGACCGCGGCGCCGATGCCGTCGACACGATGACGCGCGCCGTACGCGACCAGCTCGACGAGGTCTGCGCCCTGGCCCAGTCGGGCGAGCACGACGCGGACGCGGGCAGCGGCGGCTAGGACGCTGCCTGCGGAAGGAACGGCCAAAGCGCCCGTCGCAGACCTCGTCTGCGACGGATGCCGGCCTCAGGCCGCGGCTTCGTCGTCTTCGTCGCGGCCCGCAAGGCGGTCGCGACCGCGACCGACCGCGGCGATGAACTTGGTGAGGTTGACCTCGAGCGTGCCGAGGATCTCGTCGGCGTAGTCCTCGGCTCCCAGACGGATCTCGCGCTCGCGACCGCGAGCGTCCTCGATGATGTCCTCGGCGCCACGTTCGGCCTGCCGCGTGACCTCTTCCTGTGAGATCAGCTGGTCCTGCTTCTCGCGGGCCTCCTTGAGGATGCGCTCGGCCTCGCGTTTGGCCTCAGCGAGCATCTCCTGACGCTCCTTGACGATCCAGCGCGCCTGCTTGATCTCTTCCGGGATCGTGGCGCGCATCTGGTCCAGGATGTCGTAGATCTCCTCCTTGTCAACGCGCACCTGGTCCGTCAACGGCACGGGCTTCGCGTTGTGGATGAGGTCGTCGAGCTTGTCGATCAGTACGAGGACGTCCATGGCAGGGTGGGTTTCGCTACCGGGCAAGCTCTTCCTTCAGGCGGCGTGCGACGAGCGGTGTGACCAGCTCATCGATGTTGCCGTCGAAGATCGCGAGTTCCTTGATACCGCTGGAGCTGAGGAAACTGTACTGCGGACTCGCCATCAGGTACACGGACTCGACGTCCGGTGCCTGCAGCCGGTTGAGCTGGTTCATCTCCGCCTCGTACTCGAAGTCGGAGATCGCGCGCAGTCCCTTGACGATCGATCGGGCGCCGACCTCGCGTGCGAAGTCGACCACAAGCGTCTCGAACGCCTCAGCGCGAACGTTGCTCAGATGCTTGGTCGCGTCCTTGATCAGAGCCAGCCGCTCCTCGGTGTCGAACAGCGTCCTGCCCTTGCGGACCGGATGGTTGACGACCCCGACGACGACCTCGTCGAAGAGCGCGGCGGCGCGCGTGATGACGTCGATGTGCCCGCGCGTGATCGGGTCGTAGGTGCCGGGGCAGACGGCAGCGTGCTTGGTTTCGGTCATGCGGAGTGGATGCGAATGAGTGTGTCGCCGTAGCGGCGGTCGTGTGTCGCGGTGAGCGGCAGGTCGAGCGGCGCGCGGCGGTCGCTCTCGGTTACGACCCGCGCGTCGCTTGTCAGCAGCGGCGCGAGTGCTTCCGCGAGCTCCGTCCCGAGTGCCGGCGCAAGCCGGTACGGCGGGTCCAGGAACACCAGATCGTATGCATCCCCGCGCTCGCGTGCCGCGCGCAGTGCCCTGGCGACCGGCACCTGGACGAGCGTGGCCTCATCCGCAGCGAGCCCCAGGTCCTCGATGTTGCGCCTGATCACGGCCGCCGCTCGCTGCTCGTGCTCGACGAATGTGACGCTCGCCGCACCCCGCGAGAGCGCCTCCAGCCCGAGTGCTCCAGAGCCCGCGAACGCATCGAGGACCCGCTCGCCGTCCAGCGGGCCGAGCATCGCGAACAGCGCCTCGCGCACGCGGTCGCTGGTCGGGCGTGTCGCACGCCCCGGGGGCACGGCGATGCGGCGCCCGCCGAAGCGTCCGGCGACGATCCGCATCAGCGCGGGCCTCGCGCGCTGGACGGCGCAGCGCTCACGCGGGAATCGCGAGCCGCTCCATCTCGCCGTGGCGAGCGCGCAGCGCCTCGGCGAGCGGAACCAGCTCGGGCGCCGCCAGCTCGGGGTCGGCGTCGACGATCTCACGCGCCGCCGCCCGTGCTCGCTCGAGCAGTTCGACGTCCTCGGGCATCCGTGCGAAGCGGAACGCCGCTGCTCCGGACTGGCGAACGCCGGTCAGCTCGCCCTCACCGCGCAGCCGCAGGTCGATCTCGGCCAGCCTGAAGCCGTCGTCGTGCTCCGCCAGCGCGGCGAGGCGCTCGGACTCCTTGGGACCGAAGAGCAGGCAGACGGAGTCGTGCTCGCCGCGCCCCACGCGCCCGCGCAGCTGATGGAGCTGGGAGAGCCCGTACCGCTCGGCATCCTCAACCAGCATCACCGTCGCGTTGGGAATGTCGACGCCGACCTCGATCACCGTGGTTGCGACGAGCACGTCGGCCTCATGCGCGGCGAACGCGGCCATCGACCGCTGCTTCTCGGCCGACCTCATCTGACCGTGCAACAGCGCGACCTTGAAGTCCGCGAGCTCACCCTGTGAGAGGCGCTGGTGCTCGGCGGTCGCAGCCTTCGCCTGAAGCGCCTCGGACTCCTCGACGAGCGGGCAGACGACGAACGCCTGGCGCCCCGCCCGCAACTCCTCGCGGATCCGCTCGTACGCGCGCCTGCGCTCGCGCTCGCCGTCCGCGACGTGGGTGACGATCGGCCGGCGTCCCTGCGGTAGCTCACGCAGTTCGGTGACGTCTAGATCGCCGTAGCCGAGCAACGCCAGGGTGCGCGGTATCGGCGTGGCCGTCATGTGCAGGACGTGCGGCGCGAGGCCGGCCGGCGCCTTGGCATCGAGCGCTGCACGCTGGCGGACGCCGAAGCGGTGCTGCTCGTCGACGACCGCGACGGCCAGCGATGCGAATACGACATCCGGCTCGATCAGCGCGTGCGTGCCGACGACGAGCCGCAGCTCACCGCTCCCGAGCTTGCCGATCAGGTCGGCGCGCCTCCCCGCCGGCGTCGATCCGGTCAGCAGCGCGGCGGGTACGGCCTCACCGGGCATCAGCGACTGGATCGTCGCGAAGTGCTGTTCGGCAAGGACCTCGGTCGGCGCCATCATCGCCGCCTGGTGCCCGTGCTCGACGGCGCGCAGCATCGCCGCCAGCGCCACCACCGTCTTGCCCGACCCGACCTCGCCCATCAACAGGCGCTGCATCGGGTGCCCCTGTGCGAGGTCGCCGAACAGCGTGTCGAGCGCGCGGGCCTGGTCGCCCGTGGGCGTGAACGGCAGGATCCCGGAAAGCCAGCGCCGGACGATCCCCTCTCCGTCGCCCTCGAGCCTCGTCGCGGCGACAGCGTCCCGGCGATGCAGCCGGCGATGCAGCAGGTCGAGCTGCGCCAGCAGCAGCTCCTCGAACGCGAGCCGGCGGCGCCCGCAGTCGAGATCGCCGGTGTGCGCGGCGATCAGGGCAGCCGGTCTGTCAGGAAGCCGGTGCCGTGCTCGCATCCGGCCCGGAAGCGGCTCGGGCGCGGCCCTCGCGGCCCGCAGGTGCTCACGAACGAGCGCGAGGATCTGCGTCGACGACAACCCCTCGGTCGCTGGATAGTGAGCCACCTCGCCCACCGCCCCGACGCTCTCGGTCGTCGGTGCGTGCGAGGTCACCCGGAAGCGGTTTCGCGCGTCGTACGTGCCGTGGAGAACGAGCCGCGTGCCCGCCGGATACTTGTTGACGAGCCACGGCTGGTTGAAGAACGCGACCTTCATCGTGCCGCTCTCGTCGGCCACCACCGCCTCAACGATCGGCCGCATTCCACGCTTGCGCACCGGCCGCGAGCTGATCGAGCGCACGTCGACGACGACGGTGGCCTGCTCGCCGGCACCGAGCGCTGCGACCGTGCGCGCCTCGCGGCGGTCACGCGGCAGGTGCTCCAGCAGGTCTCCGACGGTGTGCAGTCCGAGCGCATGCGCGGCCTCTGCGGCCTTGTCATGGCCGAGCTGCAGCGGAACCGCCAGGCGCTCTGCTGACGCCGCCCGCCACGAGCCGGCGAGCAGCTCGGCGGTCGTCGGCGAGTCCTGTGCTGCGAACGAGCGGGGCGGCTCCACAGCTTCAGTTTCCGCTATTCGGCGGACAACAGCCACCAGCGGCTCGACTGCCCGCCGTCGGCCAGCTCGAGCTCCACGCCTCCTGGCGCGAGGGCCTGGATCTGCTCCTCCGCGAGTGGGGCGTCGTCGCCGCAGATGACCGTCACGAGCTCGGCCTCGCCGGACAGGTGGGCGAGCACGGCGGCGAGCGTCTGGTCCACCTCGCCCCAGGCGATCAGCTCGTCACCGACATAGCCGACGGCGTCGCCCACGGCGAAGCGCCCCTGCGCATCCTCGCGCGCCGCGGGCGCCACCTGGCCGGTGCGCACGTCGCCGAGCGCCGCGAGCATCGCTGTCGCGTTCTCTACAGCCGGTCTGTCGGTGACCAGCGCGAGCGCGGCGATCAGGCCCGCCTGCTGCTCCGTGCTCGGCACGACGTGAACGACCTTGTCGGACATGTCTGCGGCTGCCTGAGCAGCCATCAGGACGTTGCCGCTGTTGGGCAGCACGACGACCTCGTCGGCCAGCACGCTGTGGATCCCGGCGAGGATGTCGTAGGTCGAGGGGTTGAGCGTCGTGCCGCCATCCAGGACATCGCAGCCCAGCGAGCGGTACATGTCCGCGAGGCCGCGCCCTGAGACCACCGCGAGCGCCCCGCAGAGCTGATGCGAGCGAGGCTGCTCGCCGCGCTCGGAGAGCCGGAGATCACGGTCGGTCACCTGCGCCCGCATGTCGGCGACGTCGAGTCGCGACACGTCGCCCTGCGCCGTGAAGATACCCGTGGCGACCTCGGGGTCGTTCGTGTGCACGTGGACGCGCAGCGTGACGTGATCGCCGACCACCAGGACCGAGTCGCCGATCGCCTCGAGCAGCGTGATGTAGGAGCCTGCCGGCGCCAGTTCGCCGGCCTGACTCGCCGTCACGGCGAAGTTGGTGCAGAAGCGAAACGTCGAGGACTCGTGCTCGGGATGGGTCATCCGAGCCGGCGCGTCGTGATGGGCGACGTCCGGAGGCGCCTCTCGGCGCAGGGCGGCGACGCAGCCGGCGAACAGCACGACCACGCCGTAGCCGCCGGCGTCGACGACGCCGGCCTCACGCAGCGCCGGCAGCAGGTCGGGGCCGCGGCGGACGGACTCCTCACCGGCCACGATCGCCCGCTCGAGGACGTCGGCGATCCTGCTGTCCTGCTCGACCGCGTCCGAGTCGTGCGGGAGCCGGGCGTCGGCGCCGTGGGCCAGTTCCATGGCGACCGCGGTCGCCATGTCCCGCATCACGGTCAGGATCGTGCCCTCCGCCGGCTGACGCACCGAGGAGTAGGCGCGCTGAGAGCCGCGTGCCATCGCCGCTCCGACGAGGACGGGGTCGATCAGCTCGCCGGGGCGCGAGATCAGCTCCTCGGCGGCGCCGCGGATCAGCTGCGAGAGGATCACCCCGCTGTTGCCTCGCGCGCCGAGCAGGGCTGCGCGCGCGACCGAGTCGACGATCTCCGAGCGGCCGATGTCGTCGAGCGAGCTGACGCCGCTGACCTGGGCGAGACGGTCGACCTCGGCCAGGCAGGCCTTCAGCGTCAGGACCATGTTGTCGCCCGTGTCGCCGTCGGCGACCGGGAAGACGTTGAGGTCGTTGATCTCCTGCCGCCTGGACTCCAGGTGCGCGACCGCGCCCTCGAGACAGGCCCGGAAGCGAACGAGACTCGACGACGGGTCCTGCAAGCTCATGCCGCCGGGAGCCTAGTACGCGCGCAGGCGGCCGACCTGCCACAAAACGGTCAAGTGCCGCTCGGAGCGGGTCGAAGAGTGTTGACATGCGCCGGCTCGTGCCTCGGATCTCGCTGCTCGCGCGCTTCAGCGCGCTGAGCCTCGCCGCGATGTGCGCAACCGGCCTGTCCGTGGGGCTGGTGCTGCACGAGCGCGTCGAGCGTCGCGCCGGCGACGCTGCAACGAAGCTTGCGATCGCCGCGACGAGCACCGGGGCACGCGCGAGCCTCACGAGCCACGACCTGACGGGCCGCATCGGGCCGGACAGGCTGCACGAGCTTGATCGCCGGCTCGCCGCGCCGCTGGGCCAGAGCGGGGTTGCGCACGCGACCGTGTACGGGCCGGCCGGCCGTGTCGTCTATTCGAGCGAAAGGACCCGCATCGGCACCCGCGACGCGGGCGTCCCGGAACTGCTGGCAAGCGGACAGGCGATGTCGCACGGAGTGACGGACCCTGTCAGCGGGCAACGGATGCTGTCGATCTGCGTGCCGGTGCGCGTGGGCTCGGCGACCCAGCCGAACGCCGTCTTCGAGATCCACGTCCCCTACGCCCCGATCGCCGCCGGCATCGCCAGCGATACGCGCACGCTCGCGGGTCTGCTCGCACTCGGGCTGGCCGTCCTCTGGCTCAGCATCTTCGGCCTGGTCTCGAACGCCTCGCGGCTGCTGACGCGGCAGGCGAAACAGGATCACCTCACCGGACTGCCGAATCGGGCGGCCCTGCACGCCGCGGGCGCGCGTGCCCTGCTCGGCTCCAGGCAGTCGGGGCAGATCGGCGCTCTGCTGCTGATCGACCTCGATCGCTTCAAGGAGGTCAACGACACGCTCGGCCACGATCAGGGCGACAGGCTGCTCTGCGAGGTCGCCACGCGGCTGAGCGAGGTTCTGCGCCCCGGCGACACGCTTGCGCGACTGGGCGGTGACGAGTTCGCGATCCTCGTACGCGACCTTCCGCATCGCGGTGCCACCGCGGACATCGCGGCTCGTGTGACGGACGCGCTCAGACGGCCGTTCGATCTGTGCGGTGTCGCAATCGAGCTCGGCGCGAGCATCGGCGTCGCGATCCATCCCGACCACGGCACCGACGTAACGACACTGCTGCGACGTGCCGACGTGGCGATGTACGACGCGAAGCGCGGCCAGGACGGCGTCCGGACCTACGAGCGCGACCGCGACCCCTATTCGCCCGAGCGCCTCGCACTCGTCGCCGAGTTGCGCACGGCGATCCAGCGCGACGAACTCGTGCTGCACTACCAGCCGAAGGTGTCGATCGACAGAGGCACGATCGCCGGCGTCGAAGCCCTCGTGCGCTGGCAGCACGGGCAGCGCGGGCTGCTCGCACCGGTCGAGTTCATACCGCTCGCCGAGCGGATGGGAGTGATCGGGGCGGTCACCGACTGGGTGCTCGACAACGCGCTCCAGCAGTGCCGCAGGTGGCGCGAGGACGGACTCGTGATTCCCGTCGCCGTCAACCTCGCCGGTGCCGACGTCGTCGACTCGCGGCTGCCCGAGCGCGTCTCGCGCGCACTGCAGCGCGCGGACCTTCCGGGCGCGATGCTGCAATGCGAGATCTCCGAGGACACCGTGCTGGCAGACCCGCACCGCGCGATCGAGAGCCTGCGTCGCCTGCGCACGATGGGCGTGCGCCTCTCACTCGACGACTTCGGCCGAGGCCAGTCCTCGATGTCCTACCTCAAGCGGCTGCCGCTCGACCAGATCAAGATCGACCGTTCGTTCGTGATCGGCATGGGCTCCGACAACAGCGACGCGTCGATCGTCCGCACGACGATCGACCTCGGTCGCAACCTTGGCCTCGAAGTGGTCGCCGAGGGCGTCGAGTCCGGCGAGGCCCTCGACCAGCTGACCGGCCTCAGATGCGACATCGCCCAGGGCTTCCACCTCAGCCGCCCGCTCCCCGCCGCCGAGTTCGAGGCCTGGCTCACAGCCCGAGCGGCACACGCCCCGGCCTGACGGGGACCCGAGCCGAGCGCTCTCCAGCGACACGAAGGCTGATTGACGAGCGGCTCGTGGATGGCTGGCGTCAGGATTGACGGTCCGGCAGTGCAAGTGCACGCCGGTCCGTCAAGCGTGGCGCCAGGCGCCACGCGACGCCGTCAAGCAGCCTTCGTAATCTTGCCGGCCTTGAGACAGCGCGTGCAGGCGTAGATCCGGCGCGGAGATCCGTCGACGAGTGCCCGGACCTTCTGGAGGTTCGGGTTGAAGCGGCGCCTGGTCGCAACCATCGAGTGGCTGCGGCTGTTGCCGAAAGCGGGACCTTTCCCGCATGAGTGACAGACCTTCGACATGACGGCCGCGCAGTGTAGCGGCGTCAGGTGCGCGTCGGCTCGCGCCGAGGCTCGCGCGCAGGCCGGCGCGGAGCACGTGGGTGGCTGTCGGCGAGCCGGCCCGGCCCGCGCATCCTCGTCCGTGCCGGCACTGCGTCGGGCAGCGGCAACACATCGCCCCCGCGGGGGCTCGGCGCATCGTGTTCGGGCGGATCGCCACCGTCATCGCCGCGCCACCAGCCGCGCCAGTCAGGCTTGTCGTCCTGCCCGGAGACGATCGCCCAGACCAGGACGACGCTGCCGGCAACGTGGACGACGAGGATCAGGAGGAGTGCGGCCTGTGGGCCTCCCACACCACCGATGCTACAGACCGCGGCCGGCCGCTCGGCGCAGCTCGGCTAGCCCGCGGTGAAATCGGCGAGCCCGGCGAGCGCCTGGCGGCCGACGGCAGCCCTGAACGGAGGCGCCCAGCCGAGCAGCAACCCCTTCGCACCGAGCGCCTGACGGGCCCAGCGGTGGAAGTCGAAGCTGTCGCGCTGCTCGGAGATCAGGCCGTCGGCGAACTTGAAGTCCGAGCGGACGTCGTTGACGACCGGCCGGCCGGTCTGCGTGAACGTGTAGCGCGCGATCCAGCGAGCCGTTCCGCTGTCGCCGTCGGCCGCGTGCTCGGCGAGCTCGACTTCGAGGTCCGTCGCCCGGCCTGTGAGCATGCGCCACATCGCCCCGGGCTGGTCGCCGCTGAGGCCGCTGAAAACGGGGTCGCTGAAGGTCGCGCCCGGCCCATAGCAGGCCGCCATCGCGGCGCCGTCGCGTGCCGCGAACGCCGCGTAGAAGCGCTGGATGAGCTCGTCGTTCGCGTTGGTCATCGTGTGATCCTCTCCGATCCCGCAGCGACGCGTCGTCAGCGCTCGGTCAGTGCGTCGGATACGTCGACGAGCGCGAGCACGGCCTCGGCCGCATGCCGGCCGGAGTCGCGTTTGTCGCCGCCTGACCGCGCGAGCGCCTGCTCGAGCGTGTCGACGGTCAGGACGCCGAACGCGCAGGGCACGCCGGTGCGCAACTGGACCTCCATGATCCCGCGCGCCGCCTCGCCGCAGACGTAGTCGTAGTGGTCGGTCTCGCCGCGGATCACGGCACCGACGCAGGCGACGCCCGCGTAGCGCCCGCTGCGGGCGCACTGCAGTGCGGCGATCGGCAGCTCGTAGGCGCCCGGCACGCCGTAGACGTCGGCCCGCGGGGCCCCGGCCTCGTCGAAAGCAGCCTGCGCGCCGGCGATCAGGCGGTCAGCCAGGTCCTCGTAGAAGCGTGCCGCGACGATCGCGAAACGGCGGTCGCTCATGCGCGGCCGTCCGTTTCGTCCACGTCGCCCGGCGGCGCATCGCGCCGCCCGGCGTCCTGCTCGCGTTCTGCGTGGAGCATCTGCTGGTCGAGATTCATGCCCTGGTGATGCAGGATGTGGCCCATCTTCTCGGCCTTGGCCCGCAGGTAGGCCTCGTTGTGCTGGTTGGGCTCGTGGTGGATCGGCACCTGCTCGGTCACGGACAGCCCGTAGCCCTCGAGCCCGCGGATCTTCTTCGGGTTGTTCGTGAGGATGCGGATCGAGCTGAGCCCGAGGTCGACGAGGATCTGGGCCCCGATCCCGTAGTCACGCAGATCGGCGGGCAGCCCGAGCTTCAGGTTGGCGTCGACGGTGTCGTAGCCCTCCTCCTGGAGCTTGTACGCGCGGAGCTTGTTGAGCAGGCCGATCCCGCGGCCCTCCTGCGCGAGGTAGAGCAGCACGCCCTCGCCGGCGGCCTCGATCTGCGAGAGCGCCGCCTCGAGCTGCTCGCCGCAGTCGCATCGCAGCGAGTGGAAGACGTCGCCGGTCAGGCACTCCGAATGGACGCGCACGAGCACGTCGCGCTTCCCGTCGACCTCACCCTTGACGAGGGCGACGTGATGCTTCTCGTCGACCATCGAGCGATAGCCAATGACCGTGAACTCGCCCAGCGCGGTCGGCATCGCCGTGGCGACGACCCGCTCGACGAGCTTGTCGTGGCGACGGCGGTAGGCGATCAGGTCGGCGATCGTGATCATCTTCAGCGAGTGCTTGGAGCAGTACGCCGCGAGATCCGGCACGCGCGCCATCGAGCCGTCCTCGTTCTGTATCTCGCAGATGACGCCGGCCGGCACGCAGCCGGCGAGCCGTGCGAGATCGACGCTCGCCTCCGTGTGGCCGGTTCGCTCCAGTACGCCGCCGGCCTTGGACTTGAGCGGATGCACGTGACCGGGCGTGACGATGTCTGCCGCGCCTCTTGCCGGATCGACCGCCGTGCGCATGGTGTGCGCCTGGTCGTGGACGCTGATACCGGTCGTTACGCCTTCGCGCGCCTCGATCGTGACCGTGAACGGCGTCTCGTAGACCGATTCGTTCTTGGCCGCCATCAGCTCGAGGCCGAGCTCGTCGCAGCGCCCGGGAGTCAGCGCGAGGCAGATCCAGCCGCCCGCCTGGCGTGTCATGAAGTTGATCGCGTCCGGAGTGATGTGCTCGGCCGCCATCACGAGGTCGCCCTCGTTCTCGCGATCCTCGTCGTCGACGACGACGATCATCCTTCCGGCGGCGATGTCCTCGATCGCCTCGTCGACGGTTGCGAACCGGACCTCCTCGCGTGCCGGCGTGCTCATCTGCCCGCACCGACCAGCTTCTCGACGTACTTGGCCACGACGTCCACCTCCAGGTTCACTGTACGGCCGGGCTGGGCAGCTCCCAGGGTCGTGCGCGCGAGCGTCTCGGGAATGAGCGAGACATCGAGCGAGCTTTCGTCGACGCGAGCGACCGTCAACGAGACGCCGTCGACGGCCACCGAGCCCTTCTCGACGACGTAGCGCAGCAATTCAGCGGGCGCCTGCACTGTGACGACGCGGGCGATGCCGTCGGCGCGCACGCCGGCGACGGTGCCGGTCGCGTCGACGTGACCCTGCATGATGTGCCCGCCGAGCCTCGCGTCGGCTCGCAGCGCCAGCTCGAGGTTGACCGGCGCGCCCTGCGCGAGCTCGCTCAGCGACGTGCGCCGCAGCGTCTCGTGCATGGCGTCGGCGGCGAAGCTGCCGCTCTCCACGCGCGAAGCCGTCAGGCAGACGCCGTTCACGGCGACGGAGTCGCCCTCGCGGATCTCGGGCATCAGCGCCGTTCTCACGACGATCCGTGCGCCGTCGGAGGTGCTGTCGATCGCCTCGACGGCTCCGATGTCCTGGACGAGACCCGTGAACATGTTCACCACTCCCGCAGACGGGCCGTCAGCAGGATGTCGTCGCCGCTCGGCTCGCAGGTCAGTTCCAGCGCTCGCAGCGCGTCGGCGATCGTCGCCGCGCCTTCGCCCGCGACCGGATCCTTGCCGCGGCCGCCGAGCAGCATCGGCGCGACGAGGAAGCGCGCCTCGTCGATCTCCCCGGCGTCGAGGAATGCGCCCGCCAGGCGGGGGCCGCCCTCGAGCAGGATTGCGGTGACCGGCGTCTCCAGCGCGCCCAGCTGGTCCAGGGCGGACGCCACGCGCGCCTGCTCGTTCTCACCTGTGGCGACGACGACCTCCGCGCCGGCCAGCTCGAGGCCCTCCACCGCCGCGCGCGGCGCTGCGCGCGAGACGACCACGATGAGCGGGATCTCCGGGGCCTGCGACACGAGCTGCGACGTGAGCGGCAGCCGGCCGGTCGAGTCGAAGACCACGCGGCGCGGCTGGCGTTGCACACCGTCGATTCGCGCCGTGAGGCGAGGATCGTCGGCGAGCGCGGTACCGATGCCGACGACGACCGCGTCGACTTCGGCGCGCCAGCGATGGGCGAGCAGGCGGCTCTCCTCACCTGAGATCCACTGCGAGTCGCCCTCTCGCGTGGCGACCTTGCCGTCGAGGCTCATCGCCGACTTGAACAGCACCCAGGGGCGGCGCGTGCGTGCGTGCTTGCGGAACGCCTGGTTCTCGCGCCGCGCCCGTGCGGCCGTGTCTCCATCCGAGACCTCGACGTCGATGCCCTCGTCGCGCAGGATTCCCAGGCCGCGGCCGCTGGCCTTCTCGCTCGGGTCGTCGCTGGCGACCACGACGCGGGCGATCCCGGCACCGACGATCGCGTCCGTACACGGCGGCTGCCTGCCCTCGTGGCAGCACGGCTCGAGCGAGACGTAGAGCGTCGTCCCGTGCAGATCGGCGTTGTCGGCGGCACGAATCGCCGCCACCTCGGCATGCGGACCACCGTAGGCGTCGTGCCAGCCCTCGGAGAGAATCCGCCCGTCGCGCGCGATGACCGCGCCGACCAGTGGATTGGGGCTGACCCGGCCCAGCCCCCTGCGCCCGAGGTCGATCGCACGGGCCAACAGCTCCTGGTCGCGTTCGTCTGCCACTTGCAGGGAGGATACGGCGCGACGCGTGCGGGCCGTGGCCGAGCGCGTTTCTACGCGCAGCGCCCGTACGCCGCGTAGAACGGCGTCACGGCGATCCGCTCGTAGCCCTGCGGAGGGAGGTTGCGCAGCGCGTCGGCGACGCTGTCGTCCTCGCGATCGATTCCCTGGCGCAACAGCACCTGACGACTGGCAGCGATGATTGCGACGCCCGTGTCGACGCCCTTGGCGCTCGCGGCATCACTGCGTGCGATCACCCGCTCCTCGGGCAGATCGAGGATCCAGCGGACCTCCGGAATCAGACGATGGTTGGGGGTCAGCACCGGGCCACAGCGGGTCGCCGCGCGAACCTTCGGGTCGTCGAGCAGGTCGACCAGCGAGTTGTGCGAGTTGCCGCGGTAGTTCAGCTCGTTGTTGAGACGCGTCAGATCGACGCGCAGCGCGGTCCAGACGGCGCCGAAGAGGACCGCGCCGATCGCCAGCAGCATCCAGGTCCGGCGCGCCCGGCCCTCGCGCAGCATCGTCCAGCCGGTGATCGCGACGGCCGCGAAGAGCATCACCATCAGGGACGGGACGAGCAGGTAGCGGTTGATCACGGAGAGCCCGGCGACGCCGACCGCGAGGAAGGTGACCAGACCCCCGAAGAAGAGCGCGAGCGGCACCCGCAGACGCAGCGGCGTAAGCCATGCGGCGAGTCCGAAGCCGGCCAGCCCGGCGACTGCGACCGGGAACTTCACGAGCGACTTGAGGAAGTTCACCGCAGCCGACGGCACCTCCTTGATCCCGCGGTTGCGACCCAGTTCCTCCGCCAGCCCACTCGTGTGGTTCTGCGAGAAGAGCGGGTCGCCGGTGACGATCAGGTCGGTGACCATCCAGATGATCGGCGCTGCACCGACCAGCAGCGCGCCGCGCACGCGCTCGCCCCAGCTCGACACGCGGGAACAGCCAGAGCCAGTAGAGGCCGCTCAACAGCCAGGCCTCGGGCCGCAGCAGGCCGGCGCAGAGCAGCAGGACGAAGACGGCGGTTCCCCGTCTCGGGCGCTGCGCCTCGAGCACGCCGGCCCATATGACCAGCGCCAGGAACGGGATGTCGAGGTAGCCGCGAGCAGCCAGGAAGGGGAAGTCGAACCGCGTGCAGAGGATCACCCCCGCGACGACCCCGGCCAGCGCTGTGAACGAAGTGCGTCCGAGCTTGTACAGGGCGTGCACGAGCACCACGAAGCTCGCGATCGTGAGCCAGACCAGCAGCCGGTCGGCGCCCTCGCCGAGCGGCGCGAGCATCACCCCGAGCAGCACCCACAGCGGATGCTGCGTCGGCGCCCGGTAGGCATCGAAGCTCGGCAGTCGGCCGTCGAGCAGCTCACGGCCCCAGATCAGCGTGTAGACCGAGTCGTAGTTTGGATACGTCGGGTACACGAGGGCACCGGCGAGCACGAGCGCGGCGAGGCCCACGAGCAGCACCAGGGGCCAGTTCCAGCCGAGGATTCGGCCGGTCAGCGAGGGCGGCGCAGGAGCGCGCGTGGCGTCATTGGCCGCGGCAGAGGACCGGGCGGCCGTCTCTGGGGCGGGGGACGTGCTCACGGTGGGGTGCCACGAGGACCCGGACGATCGCGCCGGGACCTGCGGCATACTGGACGGGCGAGTGTACGGCACAGTCCGCTCACAGCCGCGGTTGCGCGCGCACGCCGTAACCGCCGTTCGCTCCCCGGCGTACTCTCGTCTGGCGCAATGAAGCTGATCATCCAGATCCCCTGCCTCAACGAGGAGGCCACGCTCCCGGAGACGCTCGCCGACCTGCCGCGGGCGGTCGACGGGTTCGACACCGTCGAGTGGCTGATCATCGACGACGGATCGACCGACCGCACCGTCGAGGTCGCCCGCGAGCACGGCGTCGACCACATCGTCAGGCTCACGACGAACAAGGGCCTGGCGGTCGGCTTCCAGGCGGGCCTCGACGCCGCGCTCAAGCTCGGCGCCGACGTGGTCGTCAACACCGACGCCGACAACCAGTACTGCGGCGCAGACATCCCCAAGCTGGTCGAGCCGATCGTCGCCGGACGCGCCGACATGGTCGTCGGCGATCGCCAGACCGACACGATCGAGCACTTCTCGCCGCTCAAGAAGCGCCTGCAGAGGCTCGGCTCGTCGGTCGTTCGCCAGGCCTCCGACACGGGCGTCAAGGACACCACCTCCGGCTTTCGCGCCTACAACCGCGAGGCTGCGATCCAGATGGCGGTCGTCTCCAAGTTCACCTACACGCTGGAGACGATCATCCAGGCGGGCAAGCTGCTCGTCGCCACGGAGAACGTCCCGATTCGCACGAACCCGAAGACGCGCGAGTCGCGCCTGTTCCCGTCGATGGGCGCCTACGTTCGCCGCAACACCGTCTCGATCGCGCGCATCTACGCGCAGTACGAGCCGCTGCGCGTCTTCCTGACGCTCGCCGCCGTGCTGTTCGCACTGGCGCTGATTCCGTGGATCCGCTTCTTCGTCGCATGGGTCCAGGACGACGGCGCCGGCCACGTCCAGTCCCTGATCCTGGGCGCCGTCCTGTTCAACGCGGCGGTCGTGATGGCCGCACTGGGCGTCCTCGGCGAGCTCCTGTACGGCCAGCGGATCATGATCCAGCGCGTCTTCGAGCGCGTGCGGCGGATCGAGCTTCAGCTCGAGATCCCGCCGAGTCACTACGAACCCGGACGCGCCGGCCCCGGCGCGCGTCCGGCGACAACCGGCGCGCACGCCGCTCCCACCCCGGAGGAGCAGCGCCAGTCAACGCAGGAGCAGGAGGCCGTTCGGCTGTGAGCACCAACGTCACGGTCGACCGTGAAGGAACGGTCACCGGCAACACCTTCGACAAGTACGGCTCGACGAACCCCGTCGTGCGCCGCCTGATGAGCGGCTTCCATGCGAGCCTCGACGAGCTGTGGGCCCATGCAGCGCCGACCTCGATCCTCGACGTGGGGTGCGGCGAGGGAGTACTCACGCACGAGTGGGCGCAGAAGCTCGACGGCGGCCGGATCGTGGGCATCGACCTCGACGACCCGCAACTCCACGCGCTCTGGCAGACACGCAGCGCCCCCAACCTCGAGTATCAGGTCATGAAGGCCGAGAACCTGCCGTTCGGCGACGGCGAGTTCGACATGGCGACCGCGATCGAGGTCCTGGAGCACGTCCCGGACGCCGAGGCGACGGTCGCGGAGATGGCGCGCTGCGCAGAACGCTGGATGCTCGTCTCGGTCCCGCGCGAGCCGCTCTGGAGAATGGTCAACATGGCCCGCGGCGCATACTGGAAGGACCTCGGCAACACCCCGGGGCACGTCAACCACTGGTCGAAGCGCTCCTTCATGGAGATGCTCTCCCGTCACGGAGAGGTGTCCGAGGTCCGCTCGCCGTTCCCGTGGACGATGTGCCTCGTACGCGTCGGCGGCTGAGCGCGGGCCGCGGCTCGCGCGGGCAGGCCTGCCGGGTCCGGCCGCGAACCCACAGCAGACGATGACCGACGCAGCCGCCGAGCGCTCCGACTCCGGCGCCGACGTCCTCGCGGAGCACGCTCCCGAGCATCCCGAGGGCTACGGGCGCGGCGCCCGCATCCTCTCGATCGGCATCGCCGCGACCGGGCTGTTCACCTTCGGCTACTTCGCGGTCGCCAGCCACGTCCTCGACGCCGAGCTCTACGGCTCGATCGCACTGCTCTGGGCGATCCTCTTCGTCGGCATCAGCGTTCTGTACCGGCCGGTCGAGCAGCTGCTGTCGCACACGATCGCCGGACGCCGCGCGCGCGGCCTGCACAGCGGACATCCGCTGCGTCTTCCGCTGGCGATCCAGAGCGGCTTCGCGCTCGCGTTCCTCGCCGTCGCGCTGGCGCTGCGCCCGCAGCTCGTCGACCTGTTCGACGGCTCGCAGGCGCTGTCATGGATCTTCATCGGAGCCGGCGTCGCATATGCGGCGAGCTACTTCGCGCGCGGCTACTTCGCGGGTCATCAGTGGTTCGGCCTCTACGGCGGGCTCGTGCTGTTCGAGTCCGTGTCGCGTTTCTGCTTCCCGCTCGCCGTCGCCGTCGGGATCGCCGGCGGGCAGACGGCCGTCGCGCTCGGGATCCTGGCGGCCCCGCTCGCGTCGCTGCTGGTCGTCCCGTGGGCGATCGCGCGGCATACGCGGCTCGACGAGCAGGCCCCGGAGCCAGAGCCGGAGATGACGACGCGCGCAGGCGTCGGCTTCGCGTTCGCAGTCGCCGGCATCCAGCTCGCCGAGCAGACACTGCTGAACGCCGGCGTCATCATCGCCGACGGGAAGGCCGGCGCGGCCGTCGCCGGAGCCGTCTTCAACGTGCTGCTGATCACGCGGGCGCCGTTGCAGCTCTTCCAGGCGGTCCAGACCTCGCTGCTGCCCCATCTGACGGGGCTCGAGGAGACCGATGGTCACGCTGCGTTCGCGCGGGCGATCCGCGTCACGGTGCTGACGATCGGTGCCTTTGCGGCGCTCGTCGCCCTCGGACTGCTGCTGATCGGCCCGACGGTCATGAAGCTGGTCTTCGGCGACGACTTCGCCTATGAGCGCTGGGGACTCGCCGTCGTCGCCCTCGGCATGGGTGCCCATCTGGTAGCCGGGACGATCAACCAGGCGCTGCTCGCCCGCGGCCGAGCGGCCGCGGCAGCCGCCGTCTGGGCTCTGGGTGCGGGGATCTTCGTGGTGTGGATGCTGGCCGGTCCGGTCGACGACGTGCTGCTGCGCGCCGAGGTCGGCTACGCGGCGTGCGCGACGCTCGTCGCCGCGGGGCTCGTGGCTCTCCACGTGCGGCGCGCACCGTAGGCCGAGCGGTCCGGGTCAGCCGGCCGCCGAGACGCGCTCGTAGACCGCGGTGAACCGGGTCGAGAGCCGCTTCCAGGAGTAGCCGCCGCGGATCTGCTGATAGGCGTTCTCAGAGCGATCGCGCCTTGCGCCCGGATCGTTCACCGCCTCGACCATCGCGGCGGCCAGCTCGTCGAGGTCGTCGACGCCGACCATCCAGCCATTCGGCGCAGCGGGCTCCGTGTTCACGAACGACAGCGGCCCGCCGCTGCGCGTTGCGATCACCGGCAGCCCGCAGGCCATCGCCTCAAGGAACACCTGGCCGAAGGGCTCGTTCTGCGATGGCGCAACCACCACATCGCAGCACGGCAGCCCCTCTGAAAGGTCGGCGTGACCGCGCCAGCCGACGAAGAACACGTCGTCGAGACCCAGCGCGGACGCGACCGAGTGCGGGTGCTCGCCCTCCCACTCTCCCGGGAACCCGCCCCAGATCACGAGCGGAGCCGGGCGATCGAAGGCCTCGCGGGCGGCGGCGTAGGCACGAACGAGCAGTGGCACGCGCTTGAAGTCCAGGAAGCGCCCGACGAACAGCAGCACCGGAACGTCCGGATCGGCGAGCGGCGCGATGTCGGCCTCGGAGTAGCTGATGCTCCCCGGCGTGCCGGTCTCGTCCCAGCCCCTCGGGTCGTCGACGAGCCAGCGACGCCAGCGCCCCAGACGCTCGCCGTGGCTGACCTCGCGGCGATCGAACAGGCCGGTGTCGACGCCGTTGGGGATGCACTCGACGCGATCGCCATCCACGCCCAGGAGCCGCTGCGCCTCGTCGCGGTCGTAGGGGGAGATCACGATGAAGTGACCGCTCGCGCGAGCCATCGTGCGCAGCCGCTCGGCCCAGTGCGACCCGTGGCGCCACTGCTCCCAGCGCGTCTCCGCGACGAGTTCGCGTGCCTCGTCGGGGTAGCTGTCGAGCGCCGGAAGGTCCCCCGCGAGGGCGCGGTCCGCCATCCCCTCGAGGTCCGTCCCCTGCGCCCGAGCCAGCTGGGCGAGCCGGTCCGCGCGGTCGATCATCTTCATGTCGGTGCCGTGCAGGTGCGTGACGAGTGGTACGCCCGGGGCGACGCGAGCCAGAGCCTCCTGAAGTGGCGACAGGTGGTGAACATGCAGAAGGCCCGGCATGCGGTGCATCGCGCCCTTGAGGAACCGCGCCCAGGCGGCGGTGAGGTGGTCGCCGAGAGCGGGCGATACGGCGGCGAAGACCCGGTCCGGCACGTCCGGCCGGTCCTCGAAGGAAGGATGCATCGGCGGGTCGTGGGCGACCGGATCCTCACCACGCTCGAACGCCTCAACGGCCGGGCCGTAGTCGAGCGCGTGGACCTCGATCCCCTTGAAGAAGCTCGCAGCGTGCGTGGGGGCGCCCTGCTCACCGAGCGAGCCGCAGACCAGCGCCGTCGACCACTCGACGTCTTCGAGAGCGGCCGCCAGGTAGCGGATCACCTGCGCTGAACCCCCGCGCGGGTAGAACAGAAGCCCCATCGTGACGTGCCGGCGCATGCGAACCCAGCCCTAGTGCCGACGCCTGAAACGTCACAGATGCTCCCCGGCGGCGCATCCGAGATCCGTCCATGGGACGCTCGGGCCGTCGAGTTGTGCGGCTCCGCGGTCGATCGCAGACCTGATGCCCTTGGCCGCCCGCGGCAAGCACCTGCTTCCTCTCCACGCAATCGCTCTCGCAGTTCTCTGCGCGCTCGCGGTTCTCTGCGCGCTGCTGGCCGTCCCCCCCACTGCCGATGCGCGCAAGCTCAACGGCGGGCCGCTGAGCGACCGGCTCGCCGGGGGGCGCGGACACGACGTGCTGCGCGGGATGGGCTCACGCGACACGCTGCTCGGCGGCGCCGGCAACGACAGGCTGTTCGGCGGCTTCGGCGCGGACCGCCTGTTCGGCGGCCTCGGCCATGACCGCCTTGACGGGGAGAGCGCCGACGACCTCGTCGACGGCGGCCCAGGGAACGACATCGCAACCGGTCGGACAGGTGACGACCGCGTTCGCGGCGGCGACGGCGACGACATCCTCGATGGCGGCGACGGCGACGACCAGATCCTCGGCGGGCGCCGGGAACGACTACATCGTCGAGACCCGCTTCGGCGACGAGACCCTGATCTCCGGCGGGCCGGGGGACGACTACATCGACTCCAACCGCGGCGGCGACCGCGATGTCCGCGGCGACCAAGGGGACGACATCATGCTCGGCGGCAACGGCCCGGACGTCCTCTACGGTGGACCGGGGGACGACGCCATCGACGGCGGCGCCGGCAACGACCGCGTTGTAGGCGGGCCGGGCGACGACGTGCTCGGCGGCGGCGAGGGCGGCGAGGACTCGATTTCCGGCGGCGACGGGGACGACACGATCTACACGGGATCCGGACGCGACCGCACGGACTGCGGCGACGGCGACGACACCGTCTACGTCTCCTCGCAGGGCGAGATCGGGCTCACCGACAACTGCGAGACGATCATCGTCGGCGACCCTACCGATCGCTCGGGGAAGAGCGCCATCGAGGGCCGCACCAACGCGGGCCTGCTGCTGGGCGGCGCGCGCGTCCTCGGAGGGAACGGGAGCCCAGACCAAGCTGCGTCGCAACCGCCCGAAGGGCACTGAGCGCGCCGACCGCCTGACCGGCACCGCTTACGCCGACACGCTCGTCGGCCACGGCGGGCGCGACCGCCTGATCGGCGGGAGCGGCGACGACATTCTCGACGGCGGGCGCGGCAACGACGTCCTGTTCGGCGGCCGCGGCGAGGATCTGCTGTTCGGGCGTTTCGGCAACGACACGATCCATGGCGGCCCCGGCAACGACGAGCTCGAAGGGGGTCGCGGCCGCGACCGTCTCTACGGCGACGACGGTGACGACAAGCTCAACGGCGGCTACGGATCCGACCGCCTATACGGCGGCGCCGGCGACGACACGATCCACGCGGTCGGCGGCTCGGCTGACGTGATCTACTGCGGGCGCGGCTACGACCGCGTCGTGAAGGATCGCCGCGACAGGGCCTACGGCTGCGAAGTCGTCAACGGGCGGCGCTCGCGGCGCTGAGCGCCTACTCGTAGGCGAGCGCCTTCAGGACATCGAGCTTCGCGGCGCGGCGCGCGGGCCACGCCGCGGCTGCCACGCCCGCCAGCGCAGCCAGGAGCACCAGCACGGCCAGCGAGCCGACCGGAATCGACAGCTTGAAGCCGTCGAGCGGGCGCGTGAACAGCACCGAGAGCGCGAGGCCCAGGGAGCAGCCGAGGACGGCTCCGATGAGCGCCGTGATGACGGCCTCCCAGCGGACCATCCTGCGGATCTGCTTCTGGGTCGTCCCGATGGCGCGCAGCATCCCGATCTCGCGCGTGCGCTCGCTGATCGAGAGGACCAGCGTGTTGACGATCCCGAACAGCGAGATCAGCACCGCCAGCGACAGCAGCGCGTAGATCAGGCCGAGCAGCTGATTGACCTGGTCGGCCTGCGAATCGATCAGCTCCTGCCCGGTCTTCACCTCGGCCTCCGGGAACCGGGCCTTCAGGAGGGCGGCGATCCGGCCCTGGACCTGATCGAGTTCCGCGCCCGCGGCGACGTCGACCAAGCCGATCGCGTCCTTGCGCTCACCGAAGTCGCGCTCGAGCAGCGCATTGGAGACGGTCAGGTCGCTGAACAGGCCGCCCTCGTCCTTGACGACGCCCCCGACCCTCACGCGCACCGTGCGGCGCGTCGGGGTGCGAAGCGTCACGACCTGACCGACGTTCAGGTTCTCATCCTCGGCGAAGCCCTTCTTGATGACGGCGGTGCGTCCCGAGGACAGCGCCCGGATCGCGTTCTCAGGCCCTTTCTCGATGGTCGTCCTGTACGCCCGCTCGAAGTTCGCGGGGTCGATCCCAGTGACGCTCACCGAGCCGGTGTCGAGGCCTTTGGTCCTCGCCTCCGAGAAGCGCACCCCCGCCACGCCCGCCACGCCCTCCACCCGGTCGACCGCCGGCAGCACGACGCCCGGAGAACGCCGAGAAACCATCGGTATTCTGCACCACCAGTTCGGCCTGGAGGTTGTCTCTCACCGCCGTCTCGATCGTCGCCCGGGCGCCCGCCGCGAAAACCGATGCGAAGGTGACGAGCGTGATGCCGACCATCAGCGCGGCGGCGGTCGCCGCTGTGCGGCCCGGCTGTCGCATCGCGTTCTCACGCGCGAGCCGCCCCGGGAAGCCGGCGAAGCGCTGCGCCGGGCGGCCGAGAACCGACGCGAGTGGCCGCACCAGTCGCGGGCTCAGGAGCGCGACCGCGAGAAACGTCACGAACACGCCGCCACCAAGCGCGGTCAGCGTCGAGTTCTCCGAGCCGCCGCCGAAGAGGCCGCCGACGATCAGGGCGACGCCTGCCGTCAGCAGCACGAGAGCCGCGGCCGTGAGCCTGCGCGACACGCGGCCGATCGTCGGTGCCGCGGCGTCGCGCAGTGCCGCCATCGGCGCGACCCGCGTCGCTCGCAGCGAAGGGCCGGTCGCCGACAGCACCGCGACCAGCGTGCCGACCAGCACCGGAACGACGATCGTGCGCGTCTGGATCACGAGACCGCTCGACGGGAGGTCGACCCCGATCGCCGCCAGCAGCGCCTTCAGCCCGGGAGCGAGGGCGATGCCGAGCGCGCAGACCCAGCAGCGACCCGATCAGGCCCAGGACCAGTCCCTCACCGAGGACGCTGCCGAGCACCTGCCGGCGGGTCGCGCCGAGTGCCCGCATCAGGCCGATCTCGCGCGTGCGCTGAGCGACTGTGATCGAGAACGAGTTGAAGATGATGAACGCGCCGACGAACAGCGAGACGAAGCCGAACACGAGCAGGAACGTGCGCAGGAATCCGAGATCGCCCGCGATGTCGTCGGAGTCGGCCTTGCTCTGCTGCTCGCCGGTCCGGACGTTCACCGTCGGCGGGAGATCGCGCCGGATCGAGTCCGCGAGCCGTTCGGGCGTGACGCCCGGCCTGCCCGCCACCTGGATCGTGTCGAAGCCCTTCTTGTCGAGCATCCGGAGCGCTTCAGGAGGGATCAGGCCGACGACGGTCGCGCCGCCGAACGAGTCGACTCCGGCGACCGTGGTGAATCCGACGAGCTCGTAGTCCTTGCGGGGAGCGACGCCCTGGACGGTGACGCGATCTCCGAGCTTGAACTTCTCCTTCTTCTGCGTCGAGCGGTCTATCACCGCCTCGTCGGCGGTCTGCGGAAGCCGTCCCTCATCGACCGTCGCGCCGCGGAATCGCTCGTTGACGGGGACCGAGCTGATGAAGTTCGGCGCGCCGCCGACGCCGATCCGCTCGCCGTCCTTTCCGAGCACCGTGCCGAGGTCGAACACCGAGCCCTCGGCGACGAGCACCTGCGGGTCCTCGCGGATCGTCGCGAGCACCGAAGGCGGAACCACGACGCGCCTGCTGCCGTCATCCGCCTCGATGAACTCCTTCGGCGTGACCGCGACATCGGTGCCCTTGTTGGTCTCCTCGAAGATGCGATCGAAGCTGCCGTTGATCGTGTCCGTGAAGATGTAGGTGGCCGCGATCAGCGACACGCCGAGCGCGACGGCGAGCAGCGTCAGGAGCAGGCGCAGCCTCCGCGCGAACAGGCCCCGGATCGTGACGCGCCTCACGCCTCGAGGCCCTTCATCAGGTCGATCACGTCGCTCGTCGAGCCGGCCTCCCCGTCGTGGACGATGCGCCCGTCGGCGAGCAGCAGCAGGCGGTCGGCGATCGATGCCGCACCGGGGTCGTGCGTCACCATCACGACCGTCTGCCCGAACTCGTCGACCGAGCGGCGCAGCAGGTTGAGCACGTCGTGACCAGACTTGGAATCGAGGTTCCCCGTCGGCTCGTCGGCGAAGACGACTGCGGGCCTGCGAGGCGAGCGCGCGCGCGACGGCCACGCGCTGCTGCTGACCTCCCGACAGCTCGCTCGGGCGATGTGTCAGCCGGTCGCCGAGACCGACGATCTCGATCACGCGGTCGACCCACTCGCGATCGGGCCGGCGCCCGGCGATCAGGATCGGCAGCTCGATGTTCTCGGCCGCCGTCAGCACCGGTATCAGGTTGAAGGTCTGGAACACGAACCCGACCCGATCACGCCGCAACTCGGTCAGCGGCCCGTCCTCGAGACCCGTGATCTCGGTCCCGTCGAGCGTCACGGTTCCGCTGGTCGGCCGATCGAGGCCGGCGAGCAGGTGCATGAGGGTCGACTTGCCCGATCCGGAGGGGCCCATGATCGCCGTGAAGCGCTGCGCGGGCAGCGCGACGCTGACGTCGTCGAGCGCGAGCACCGCCGCCTCGCCCTCGCCGAAGATGCGCGTCAGGCCGCTGGCCCGGACGATCGCGTCGTCGTCCACGACGGTGGACGAGGGACGTTCCGGGGCTGGGTCGACGGTCATCCTGAAACCCTTTCACGAGTGGTCTTGCTGTGCCCATGGGGACAACCCCCGAAATGGGTGCTGGGGCCGGCTTCAGCAACCGGCCGACCCGCGGGCGAGGCGGTCTCAGCCGCGCCCGGACTGAACTGCGCCGGAGGCCGCCGCGGCGATCTCCGCGAACGCAGCGGCAGGGTCCGGCGCGCCGAAGACCGCGGTCCCGGCGACCAGCCGCGTGGCGCCGGCGGCGGCGCACGGTCCGGCGTTGCCGGCGTCCACGCCGCCGTCGACCTCCAGCACCGGCGCGTCGCCGATGATCGCGCGCAGGCGGGCGATGCGGTCGATCGACTGCGGTATGAACGTCTGGCCGCCCCAGCCGGGGTTGACGCTCATGCAGAGCGCCAGGTCGACCTCGACCTCGGCGAAGATCGCCGAGCGGCGTGGCGGGATTGACGGCGAGCCCCGCGAGGCAGCCGGCCTCGCGTACCGCCTGCAGCGCGTAGTGGACGTTCGGCGTCGCCTCGGCGTGCACGACGATCGTGCCGGCGCCGGCCTGCGCGAACGAGTCGATCTGCCGCTCCGGTCGCTCGACCATCAGGTGCACCTCGAGGTGCACCCCCGAGTCGCGCAGCGCGCGGCACACCGGCGGCCCCATCGACAGCGGCGGCACGAAGTGCCCGTCCATCACGTCGACGTGGATCACGCTGCGCGCCGGCCGCCCTCACCTCCTCCACCTGCTCGCGCAGGCGGCCGAAGTCGGCTGCCAGGACTGAGGGGGCGATCTCGATCGGCATCGCTGGTCGGATGATGACGTGCGCCGCGGCCGGAAGCGCAGCCCGCGCGCTCAGACCTCGACGAGCATCGACGTTCCGCAGTGACCGCACTCCGTGGTCGCCGTGCTCGACATCCGCACGATCGTCTGGTGCTCGCCGCAGCCGGGGCAGACGGAGCGCAGCTCGAAGCGGTGCATGCAGCCTCCGCAGCGATAGCGCCCGGGCAGCGCAGTGGGGCGCAGCCACGGCTCGCGGCACGACGGGCACCGCAGGCCGGGTTCAGCCCCCATCGGCCGAACTATAGAACCCGTCCGTGCCGTCCTCCGACGGCAGCGTGCGCCAGCTCTCGCGTCCTTCCATGCGCTCCTCGCCGGGTGACAGAGTGCAGACCGCGTAGACGATCCGCCCTCCGGGACGCAGCAGCGCGCGAGCGCGCGCGAGCATCGCGTCCTGGATCGCGGCGAGCTCGGCGACGTCCTCGGGCTGCACGCGCCAGCGCAGGTCGGGATGTGAGCGCAGCGTCCCGAGGCCGGTGCAGGGCGGGTCGAGCAGCACGCGGTCGAAGCGCTGCTCGTCCGTGAACTCCATGACGTCGGCGACGACGACGCGGACGATCGTCGAATGCATGCGCGCGCAGGTCCGCTCGAGCGCTGCAGCGCGACCCGAGTGGCGCTCGACGGCGACGATCTCGCCGCGATCCTCCATCAGCGCCGCGAGGTGGGTCGTCTTGCCCCCCGGCGCCGCGCAGAGGTCGAGCACACGCTCGCCCGGAAGCGGACCGAGGAACCGCGAAACGCGCTGAGCTGCGAGCGACTGCGGCGTCAGCGCCCCGGCCTCGTAAGCGGGGTGGGCGAAGACGTCGAGCGCACCCTCGACGATGATCGCGTCGCCCTCGCGCCGGCCCGCGATGTCGTCCAGCGCAGGCGCGTCGGGCGCCAGCGGGTTGACGCGCAGCACCAGCTCGGCCGGCTCGTTGTCGGCTGCAAGCAGGGCACGCGTTCGCTCGGCTCCGAGCCAGCCCCACCACATGTCGACCAGCCACTGCGGATGCGAGTGGCGGATCGCGGCCCCGGCCGGCGTGTCGTCGGCGGGAAGCTCCACTCCCTCGCGCTGCACGCGGCGCAGCACGGCGTTGACGACGCGATGCCCGGGGCCGGGCTTGGCGAGCTCAACGGACTCCGCGATCGCCGCATGCTCGGCGATGCCGTCGAGGAACAGCAGCTGCTCGAGGCCGAGGTGCAGCGCGGCCCGCACGTCCGTGTCAAGACGCCCGGGCCTCGCCATCTGGGCGAGGATCCAGTCGTGTGTGCCGCGCCGCTGCACGGCACCGAAGGCCAGCCGCTTGGCGAGCGCCCGATCGCGCGCATCGAGCCCCGCAGCCTCGCCGTGAAGCGCACGATCGGCGTAGGCGCCGCCGGTCAGCGTGCGGCGCACCACCGCGTGCGCGGCGCGGCGCGCCGGGCTCGCGCCGCGAGATGTCACGCGCCGCCGGCCGGGCCGGCATCGACCGCGCCGTGGCCACGGACGTAGTCCTCGTAGGACATCGGACGGCCACCGGCGGGCTGCACCTCGACGAGTTCGAGCAGACCCGACTCGCCGACGCGCGCGCGCCGCACTCCGAGGAATGAGCCGTCGGCGAGCGGCATGCGAGCCCCGATGTGCGGCGACAGCGCGCGAACCGACCCGCTCGTTGACGTCGGCGGGCGCCGACGGATCGAGCGTGCGGTCCTGCGCGACGATCTTCTCGGCGTACGTGACGCCCTGCTCGGCCTGTTCCACGAACGGCGGGCGCTCATCGACCGCGCGCAGCAGCAGCCGCGCGCCGATCTCCTCGAGCCGGGCCGCGAGCGATCCGTAGTCATCGTCAGGGCGGATCGGCTCGCTCTCCTGCAGGCAGACGGGTCCGCTGTCGAGCCCCTCCGTCAGGCGCATGATCGTGACACCGGTCTCGGCATCGCCGGCCATGATCGCCCGCTCGACCGGGGCCGCGCCGCGCCAGCGCGGCAGCAGCGACGGATGCAAGTTGAGGATCTCGTGTTCGGACAGCAGCGGCTCCCTGATCAGCGCGCCGTAGGCGCACAGCAGCAGCAGGTCCGGCTCTGCCTGGGCGATCCGCGCGCGCGACTCCTCGTCGCCCACGTCCTCGGGCTGGAACACGTCGATCCCGAGCTCCCGGGCGGCATCGGCGACCGGCGGCTGCACCAGCCTGCGTCCGCGACCGGCGGGGCGGGGCGGCCGCGTGACCACCAGCTGCGGGCGCCTGTCGCCCTGCACCAGCCGGCGCAGGACGCCGGCCGCGAAGTCCGAGGTCCCGAGATAGACGCTGCGCACCTGGCTCCGTCTCCGATCGCGCCCGCGGCCCTGCCGTCAGGCCGCCGCGTCGTCCAGCTCGCGCAGGGTCCGCATCGCCTCGCGGCGCTGGTCGCGCGGCGCACGGTCGACGATCAGCACGCCGTCCAGATGATCCATCTCGTGCTGGATCACCCGCGCCTCCAGGCCGGACGCCTCGACGACGATCTGCTCACCGTGACCGTCCTGCGCGCTGACGCGGACGTGGATCGGGCGCTCGACATCGACTGCGACGCTCGGAAGGCTCAGGCAGCCCTCCTCGAAGACCTCCTTCTCCTTCGAGCTCCAGGCGATCTGCGGGTTGACGAGCGCCTCGACCGGGCTGTCCGGCTCGACTCTGTAGACGAGCAGACGCCGCAGCCGGCCGACCTGGTTGGCGGCGAGGCCGATGCCCAACGCGGCCTGCATCAGCTCCCCCATGCGAGCGATCTCCGTGTGCAGAGCGTCACCGAACTCGGTGACGGGCAGGCTCCTGGACTTCAGCACCGGATCACCGAACTGCACGATGCTCGCCATCGCGGCCTCGCGCCGTGCCAGCACCTCCGGGTCAACGTCCGGCTCACGCTCGCCGTCGTCGGCCTCGAGCGGCTCGGCGGCCTGCGGATGCTCGTGGTCGCTCATTCGCCGTCGAGTCTAGGCGGCGGCGCGCCGCTCACTGGGGGTCGACGTCCACCGACAGCGCGACGCCCCGGTGCTCGCGAGCGCGCGCGACCGCGTCGACCGCGGCGCCGGCCGCCTCGACCGCGGCGCGGCGGTCCTGCGCCTTGACCACGACCTGGCTGCGCTCCTTGCCACGCAGCCGGAACAGCGGTGCCGGCCCGAGCGAACCGGGCAGGCGCGCCTGCAGCGCCGCTGCCGCGCTGTGCGCCGCCCCGGGTGCCCGCGACGAGCAGACGAGGCGTATCAGCGTCGAGAACGGCGGGTAGCGCAGCGCCTCGCGACGCTCCAGCTCGCCCGCCAGGAAGGCCTCAGCGTCGTGCGACGCAGCCAGCACGATCGCGGGCGCCTCGGGCACGAGCGTCTGAACGAACACGCGGCCACGCTCGCCACCGCGGCCAGCGCGGCCGGCGAGCTGAGCGACCAGCGCGAACGTGCGCTCCTCGGAGCGGAAGTCGGGGAAACGGAGCGTCTGGTCGGCGTCGACGACGATGCCGACCTCGACGTCCGGGAAGTCGTGGCCCTTGGCGACCATCTGCGTGCCGAGCAGAACGCCGCGATCGGCTTCCTGGAAGGCGGCCAGCACCCGCGCCGGATCGCCGGCATCCCCGTCGAGCCGGAAGACCGGCCCCGGCAGCTCGCTCTCGAGGCGCTCGGTTCCGGTTCCGTGACGAGCGATCGAAACCGACGCACAGTCAGGACAGCGCGACGGCACCGGCGTCCGGTGACCGCAGTGATGACAGGTCAGCTCGCCGCTCGCCCGATGCAGGACCAGGGTGACATCGCACTGCGGGCACTCCCAGGCTCGCCCGCAGCCGCGACAGGTCAGGTAGTTCGACCAGCCGCGCCGGTTGAGCAGCACGATCGACTTGCGTGCATCGACGAGCGCCCTGTGTGCGCGCGGGTGCAGCGTCCCGCGCACGCCGAGCAGATCGACGATCTCGACCTCGGGGAGAGCGGCTCCGTCGACGCGCTCCGGCAGCGAGACGCGGCGCAGCGCACGCCAGGACTCCGCGCGCGGCGTCGCGCTGCCCGCCACCAGCACCGCGCCATGGTCGGCGGCCCTTCGCGCGGCGACGTGGCGCGCGTCGTAGCGCGGGTCACCCTCGTGTTTGTAGGAGGCGTCGTGCTCCTCGTCCACGACGATCAGCCCGAGACCGGCGAGCGGAGCGAAGACGGCAGACCGCGGGCCGATGGCGATCCTCGCCTCGCCGCGGCGCAGGCGCAGCCACTCGTCGTAACGCGCGCCCGGAGTCAGCGCCGAGTGCAGCACGGCGACGGTATCGCCGAAACGCTCGCGAAAGCGCGCCACGATCTGCGGTGTGAGCGCGATCTCCGGCACCAGGACGAGAACCGTGCGCCCATCGGCCAGCACGCGCTCGGCGGCGCGCAGGTAGACCTCCGTCTTGCCGGATCCCGTGACGCCGTGCAGCAGCAGCTGCTCACCGGGAGCGGCCGCCTCGACCTGTTCCAGGACGCGCTGCTGGTCGACCGTCAGCGCCGGGATGCCGTCGCTGCGCGCGCCGACGCTGACGTTCACGTGCGTGCGGCGAACCGCGAGCGGCTGGATCGCGACGAGGCCGCGGGCCTCGAGACGCCGCAGTGCCTGGAGATCGGTCCCGGCGGCTCGCGGCAACGACTCCAGCAGCAAGCGCTGGCGCTCGGTGAGCCGCTCCCCGGGCTCGGCCCCGCGCAGCGCTCGCGCGTGGAGCGTCGTGCGCGTGCGCGTCCCGCGCGGCGGCAGCATCAGCGTGAGTGCGCGCGCGGTCGTCGAGCAGTACTCCGCGGCGATCCATGGCGCGAGCGCGACGAGGTCCGCGGGCAGCGACGTCTCGAGCACCTCGCGCGGCGGGCGAAGCTCGTGCTCGGAGCTGTCCGCGACCGCCGTCACGACGCCGAGCACGTCGCGACCGCCGAACGGAACGCGCAGCACCGACCCCACCCCGGCGCCGTGCGGCAGTTGATAGTCGAACGGGCCGCGCAGTGCCCGCGCGGTCGTCAGCGGCTCGACGCGAGCGACGCGGTGCAGCGGCCCGGACCGCCCTTCCGGCCGGGGCTCGGCCCGCGCCTGTGTGGCTGTCTGAGTCGTCGACGCGATCTGGCCGAGGGTAGAACCGCCCGCGGCGGTAGGGTCCGGGCCCATGGACCTGCACCCCGGCGAACGAGTCATCTACGACGGTCATCCGAGCTGGCGATCGATCCTCAGCCTCTACCTCCAGGGAGCGCTCGCAGGTCTCGTGCTCGGCGCGATCGCCTGGTTTGCGATCTCGAACGCGATCGGTGTCGCCGTCTTCGCCGGCTGCGTGGCGATCGCGTTCCTGGTCGGGCTCGTGCGGCGGATCTTCGTGCGCTTCACGATCACCGACCAGCGCCTGCGCATCCAGCGGGGCATCATCTCGCGCGCCGTTCAGCAGACCCGCATCGACCGCGTTCAGAACGTCAACACCCAGCAGTCACCGATCGAGCGTCTGCTGCGAGTCGGGACCGTCGACTTCGACACGGCTGCCGCGGACGATGCGAGCTTCACGTTCGACGGCGTCAACGACCCCGGCGCCGTGATCGCCGCCGTCGACGAGGCGCAGCGCGCGCAGGCCGCGGCACACGAGCAGGGGAGCCGGCCGGCGACGGGTCTGTAGCCGAGCGCTCAGTGACGACACCCGCCGAGGGCCGTCCTGCCGCCGATCGAAGTGATTCGCCATCGACGCCCTCCGGGCGCCTCGACGGTCTCGAGACCTTCCTCGGGTTCCGCTACGAGGCGGCGGGCGTCGTCCGCCTGACGATCACCCCGCAGTTGATCAACCGCGCCGGCCTGCTCTCCGGCGCGGCGACCTATGCGATGGTCGACTACGCGATGGGCTCCGCGCTCTGGGCGCAGCGCAACGAGGACGAGGGCATCGCCACGCTGTCGATCGCCGTCAACTATCTGCGGACCGCGCTGACGGGCGACATCGTCTGCCGGGCCGAAGTCGACCGCCGCAACCGGACCGCCGCGACCCTGCGCGCGGTCGTGGAGAACGACGAGCGGCGGCTGCTGGTCACCGCGATCGGCAGCTACTCGATCTTCCGGCTCAAGCGCTAGGCGGGAGGCGGCCGCTGACTCCCTGGCGGAGTTCAGTCACGCGCACCGGCCTGGCGTGTCCGCCCTGCGTTGACGCCGGGGGCGCAGATCGCGTAGCGTCGGCGAAGCAGCCGTTGCGACTGCTCCTGCTAGTCAGGTCGTGTCCTGCACTCTCGAAGCACGACGCTGACCTTCCCGGTCAGCAAGGAGGTTCGTCTCATGAATACGTACGTCATCCTTCGCCGCGACGGCTGGCCGGATCCCGGCGCGCTGCAGGAGGCCGCGGCGCGCTCGACTTCGATCGGCGACGACGAGATGTCGGACGACATCCGCTGGATTCGCAGCTACGTGCTCACGGAGGAGAAGGGCGGGCTGGGCACCGTCTGCATCTATCAGGCGTCGAGCGCCGAGAAGATCCGCGAGCACGCCGAGCGCGCGGGTCTGCCCGTCGACGAGGTGGTCGAGGTCGCCGACACCGTGCTGGTGCGCCCGGATCCGGCGCCCTCACCGGCGTGAAGGTCAGCGGTGCAGCGGCTCGGTGCCGTTGCACCGCTCTCTGACCGAACAGGCAACGTAGTCCCACTCATTACCTTCTGGGTAGCTGCGCCGCCGGCATCCCGCCCTTAGCCTGAGGGCATGACGGTCACGGCGAGCCTGCCCACGGTCGGAACGATGCTGCGCGGCTGGCGCCGGCGACGCCACCTCAGCCAGCTCGAGCTGGCACTGGAGGCCGGCGTCTCCACCCGGCACCTGAGCTTCCTTGAGACGGGGCGCGCGCGGCCGAGCGCCGCGATGGTGCTGCGCCTCGCCGAGCAGCTCGACGTCCCGCTGCGCGATCGCAACGACCTGCTGCTCGCCGCCGGATACGCCCCGGCATACGCGCAGCGCGACCTCGACGCGCCGGAGATGGGACCCGTGCGCACGGCGATCGAGCAGGTGCTGCGCGGGCACGAGCCCTACCCGGCGTTCGTGATCGATCGCCACTGGCAGCTGCTCGCCGGCAACAGCTCGGTCGCGCTGCTGACGGAGGGCATGGCGCCGCACCTGCTGGAGCCGCCGGTCAACGTCCTGCGCGCCACGCTGCATCCCGAGGGCGTCGCGCCGCGGATCGTCAACCTCGCGGAGCTAAGGGCGCACCTGCTGGAGCGCCTCGGCCGCCAGGTCGTCGCGACCGGCGACCCGATGCTCGCCGCGCTCCACGAGGAGCTGCTCGCCTATCCCGGCGGCGACGCGGCGGCGCCGCATGATCCCGGCGCGCTCGCGATCGCCGTTCCCATGCGCCTGCGCACCGATGACGGCGAGCTGGCTCTGATCAGCACGATCGCGACCTTCGGGACCGCGACCGACGTGACCGTCTCCGAACTCGTGATCGAGTCGTTCTTCCCGGCCGACGCCTTCACCGCCCGAGCGCTCGGCGAGTTCGCGGCGGCGACCTAGTGTGCGCCTGCGCACGGTTACTCCAGGGGTAATCGACGCACCTACCGGCGGCTGGCAGCCTGCGCTTCGTCAACCGCTCAAGGAGGTGCACGAGATGTCCGCACAGCAAACGATCGCGGCACCCGGTCCGCAAGAGCTCACGCTCCCCGGCAACGGACTGCTGCGCTTCGCGCTCAAGCTCGACGCCGCCGTATCGGCCGCGAACGCAGCCGCCTACCTCATCCTCGCCGGCCCCCTCTCCGACCTGCTCGGAATTCCCGCGTCGTTCCTGCGCGCCGTCGGCGCGTTCTTCGTGATCTACGCCGCGTTCGTCTGGGCGACGTCAAGACGCGAAGAGATCCCGCGCGGCGCCGTCCTGGCGATCATCGACGCCAACATCATCTGGGTCATCGCGAGCTTCACAGCACTCGCAACCGGCTTCCACGACCCGACCACGGCAGGCTCCGTCTGGATCGCCCTCCAGGCCATCACAGTCGCCGGCTTCGCAGCCCTCCAATTCACAGCACTGCGCCGCAGACGCTGAAGGCAACACATCCGCCGCCGAGCGAAGACGCCCCAAGGCAGACCACCCGACACCCGCCGCACCCAACCCCGTCATCACCCACCCGGAGCGAGAGATCGCCGATGGATGACGCCGAACCGCGGGATGGGACTGGCCGGATGGCCGTCCCATCCCAGCGGGGTGGCGTCAGGCGCGGCGAGATCCGCGACGCGCGCCAGACCCGCGACGCAAGCTAGGCGACGGCGGCGATCCCCGCCGCCTCACGCAACGCATCCGCCTTGTCCGTGCGCTCCCACGTGAAGTCGTGGTCGTGGCGTCCGAAGTGCCCGTAGGCGGCGGTCTTCTGGTAGATCGGGCGGTGAAGGTCGAGGTCCTTGCGGAACGCGCCGGGGCGCAGGTCGAAGTGCTCACGGACCAGTTCCTCGATGCGGCCGCGGCCGATCTTCTCGGTGCCGAAGGTCTCGACCATGATCGAGACCGGATGGGCGACGCCGATCGCGTAGGCGACCTGGACCTCGGCACGGTCGGCGAGCCCGGCGGCGACGAGGTTCTTGGCGACGTAGCGCGTGGCGTAGGCGGCTGAGCGGTCGACCTTCGAGGGGTCCTTGCCCGAGAACGCGCCGCCGCCGTGGCGGGCCATGCCGCCGTAGGTGTCGACGATGATCTTGCGCCCTGTCAGTCCCGCGTCGCCGACCGGCCCGCCGATCACGAAGCGCCCGGTGGGGTTGACGAGGAAGACGCGGCGCAGATCGTCGGCGTTGTAGAGGTCGCGCGGGAGCACCGGCGAGACGACGTGCTCCCAGAGATCGTCCTTGATCGACCCCTCGGCGCCCTCAGCGTGCTGCGTGGAGATCAGCAGCTGCTCGATCGCGACAGGGCGACCGTCGACGTAGCGCACCGAGACCTGGGTCTTGCCGTCGGGGCGCAGGTAGGGAAGGTCGCCTGACTTGCGCACGTCGGCGAGCCGCTTGGCCAGCTTGTGTGCCAGCGAGATCGGGAGCGGCATGAGCTCTTCGGTCTCGTTGGAGGCGTAGCCGAACATCATGCCCTGGTCGCCGGCCCCGGCGACGTCGAGCGCGTCGTCGTCGTTGGGGTCGGTCCGCGACTCGTAGGCGTGGTCGACACCCTGCGCGATGTCGGGCGACTGCTTGTCGATCGCGTTGAGGACGGCGCATGAGTCGGCGGAGAAGCCGAGGTCGGCGTCTACGTAGCCGATGTTGCGGATCGTCTCGCGGGCGATCTCCTGGATGTCGACGTAGGTCGTGGTGGAGATCTCGCCGGATACGACGATGAGGCCCGTGTTGACGAGCGTCTCGCAGGCGACGCGCCCATCTGGGTCGTCGCGCATGACGGCGTCGAGGACGCCGTCGGAGATCTGGTCGGCGACCTTGTCGGGATGACCCTCGGTCACTGACTCGGAGGTGAACAGGAAGGAGTTGTCTTGGCTCATGGAATCGAGAGGGAGAGTTCGACGGTCGACGATTCCCCGGTACCGCTGGCGGTAACGCCTATGGCGCGAACGCGGGCGAGGTCGCCGCTGACATCCTGCAGCGCATCTTCCAGCCCGGTGCCGGTGTCCGCGCCCAGTCGCAGGAGCTGATTGGGGTCGAGAAAGACTAGCGAGGTGACTCGGGGCGGGCTGTCGGAGAGCACCGAGCGGTACGCCTCGGAGTCCTCGAGCGGTGCGCTCGGCGAGCGTGCAGCGCTCACGGCGGACGCCGTCGTCGACAGCGCGAGCACGTCTCCGTCGAAGCCGTAGGCGAGGCTGGCGGGACCCGCGTCGAGCCGCCGCGCCGGGCCGCCGAGGCTGGCATCGGCCCACGGCGCGCCGGCCGCCGCCCCGACGAGGACGGCGAGCTCGGGTTCGAGCCGCCGCAGCGCAGCCCCCGCCTTCTGCGGGTCGCGTACGCGTGCGAGCAGCGTGATCGACGGCTGCTCGGCGCCCGGTGAGACGACGAAAGCCGACTCGCGCACCTGCCGCGAGAGCCGCACGAGCGGCGGGTCCCTGCGGTCCAGCAGCTCGTCGAGCGCCGACGCCGCGTCCTTGCCGCTCAGCACGAGCAGCCGCTGGAGCCCTCCCGCGAGGTCGCCCGACGCGGTGTAGGAGAGCGCGTCGGCGGGCGCGTACCGCTGCAGCGTCGGCGTGAAGGCGGGGGCCTGACCGCGCCTGCCGGCGACGCGGTTGATCGTGATCTTCGCTCCGCCGGAGCTCGCGACCAGTGCCGCCGCAGCTCCCTGCAGGCCGGGCGCGTCGGCGAGTCCGCCGAGCGTGCCGAGCAGCCCGCCGAGCGGCTTCAGCAGGCGGCGTGTGCCGCTCAACGACGCCCACCCGCTGAGCACTCGCTCCTGCGGCAGGCCTGCAGCGGCGCGACGGAAGTCGGGCTCGTCGACGAGCGCCGACCGGTTTCCATCGGCGACGGCGGCCGCCGCGCGAACCGCATCGGCCTCGCCGATCGCGACGAGGTCGCCGACGCGGCGGGCGACCAGCGCGCCGCACGGCTGCGGCGTCTCGCCGTCCAGTCCGCTCGCCGGTGCGTCGGTCACGAGCAGCGGTACGGCCACGCCGCGCCGTCCGGGCAGCAGCGCGAAAACGATCTCGTCGCCGTCGTCCCGGCGCAGGTCAATGCCGCAACCGCGAGCGTCGACGCGGGCCAAGAGGCTCTCGCGCAGCTTCGGCCACGAGGGCAGCCTCGAAGCGACCCTCCCGGCGCGCCGGACGGCGGGCCGCCCGCCATCGGTCGAGAGCTGCAGCGCCACGAGCGCGTCCGCGGGCACCAGCGCCAGGGCTGCCCTTGCCGGCGGTCCGGACGGCGCCTCATCGTCCCCGCCTCCTGCGAGCACGACGACGGCCAGCAGCGCGGCTGCGACGGCGGTCACCACGCCCGCGACCAGCGGGCGGCGGTGGATGCGCGGCCCGCCGGCAGCGGGCGTGCTGCCCTTGGGGTCGCTCACGCGCGCTCGCTGCGGCGCTGTTTGCGCTCGCGCACGTCGATGATCACCGGCACCCCGTCGAGTCCGAAGCGCTTGCGCAGGCGGTTCTCGATGAAGAAGCCGTAGTCGCGGGTCATGCGCTGGCGGCTGTTGACCTGGAGCGCGAAGCGCGGTGGGCTCGTCTCGATCTGGGCCAGGTAGAGCAGCTTGAGGCGGTGGCCCTGGCGCGCGGGTGGCTGGCGCTGGTCGACGACCTCGGCGAGGAAGCGGTTCAGCGCGGGCGTCGGTATCCGTTCGCGGCGCAGGTCGCCCAGCGCGATCGCCTCCTTCAGGACCCGTTCGACATTGCGCCCGCTGCTCGCGCTGATCGTCGCGACCTTCGGACGCAGCCGCAGCTTGCGCAGGACCTTCGCACGCTCGTGATCGAGGTCGTCCTCGGTCAGCGGGTGCAGATCCCACTTGTTGAGTGCCAGCAGGGTGGCGCAACCCTCCTGCATCGCGAGGTCGGCGATGCGCATGTCCTGCGTAGTGACGCCATCCTGCGCGTCGCAGACGACGAGCGCGACGTCGGCGCGCTCGACCGCGCGCTGGGAGCGCAGGACGGTGTAGTACTCGACGCTGTCGGAGACCTTCGCCTGGCGGCGCATCCCCGCGGTGTCGACGAGCACGACCTTGCGGCCGTCCACCTCCAGCGGCAGGTCGATGGCGTCGCGCGTGGTACCCGCGACGTCGCTGACGATGACGCGCTCGTCTCCCAGGATCCGGTTCACGAACGTCGACTTCCCGACGTTCGGGCGGCCGATGATCGCGAGCCGGATCACGTCGTCATCGGGCTCGTCCGCCGCTCCGCCCTCGGGGAGCAGCTCGGCGATGCGGTCGAGCAGGTCGCCCGTCCCGAGTCCCTGCGCGGCCGAAACCGCGATCGGCTCCCCGAGGCCTAGGCCGTGGAACTCGGCCGCGAGCGGAGTGTCCGGGACGGAGTCGACCTTGTTCGCCGCAACGACCACCGGCAGCTTCGAGCGCCTCAGAAGGTCCGCCATCTCGGCGTCCCCGGGTCTCAGCCCGGCGCGCGCGTCGACGACGAGAACCGCCACGACAGCGTCGGCCAGCGCTGCGCGGGCCTGGTCGCGGATCGATCCGGAGATCGGATCGGGGTCCAGCGAGTCCATGCCGCCGGTGTCGACGAGCGTGAACGATCTGCCGTTCCAGTCGCAGGCGATCTCCTTGCGATCACGCGTGATCCCGGCGCGCTCATGCACCACCGCCTCGCGTGATCCGCTGAGACGGTTCACGAGCGAGCTCTTGCCGACGTTCGGGTAGCCGACGACGGCGACCTTCACCGCGGTCGCTCCGCTCCGGCGGCCGCTTGCAGGTTTCGTGCCAGCCCGACGATGCGCCCGACGACGTCCGGTAGCGTCTCGCCGCTCGTGTCGACCACGACGGCATCGGCGGCAGCCGCGAGCGGCGAAGCGTCGCGCTCCCGGTCTCGCGCATCGCGGGCATCCTGCTCGGCGAGCACCGCCTCCGCGGGCTGCCCGGTCTGCGCCGCGCGGCGGCGCGCCCGCTCTTCGGCATCGGCGGTGAGGAAGATCTTCAGTGCGGCATCGGGGGCGACGACGGTGCCGATGTCGCGGCCCTCTGCAACCCAGTCGCCGGCTGACAGCAGCATCCGCTGGCGCTCGACCATGGCGACCCGGACCGCCGGCTCGGCCGCGACGCGCGAAGCCTCCTCGCTGACCTGCGGTGCGCGGATCGCCTCGCTGACGTCCTCGCCGCCCAGCCACACGCGGTCGCCGATCCTGACATCGAGCGCGGCGGGATCGGCAGTGGGGTCACGCAGTCGCGCGAGCGCGAAGCAGCGATACATGGCCCCTGTGTCCAGATACGTGAAGCCCAGCGCATCCGCCGTCGCTCGGGCTACGGTGGACTTCCCCGCGCCCGCGGGACCGTCGATCGCGACGATCATCGCGCCTGCTGTCCTCGTCCGAGCACGCTGGGGACGATAGAAGCCCTTGAAGATCCTCAGCCCCCTCCGCGACCGCGACTTCGCCCTGCTGTGGGCCGGACTGACCGATCTCGCTGATCGGCGACGGCATCTACCTCGTCGCGATCGCCTGGCAGGCGTACGAGATCTCCAACACGCCCTCGGCGCTGGCGATCGTCGGGCTGGCGTGGTCGCTGGGGCTGGCGCTGTTCCTGCTGACGGGCGGCGTCATATCCGACCGCTTCGACCGTCGCCGGGTGATGATCATCGCGGATGTCGTACGCGCCGCGGTGCTGGTGGTCATGGGCGTCCTGGCGACCACCGGCGCGCTCGAGATCTGGCACATGGTCGCGCTCGTGCTGGTGTACGCCGGTGGCGAGGCGTTCTTCGGGCCCGCGCTCGGCGCGCTGGTGCCCGACATCCTCGAGCGCGAGCAGCTCGTCCAGGCGAGCGCGCTCGAGCAACTTGTCCGCCAGGCCTGCCGCCGCCTGATCGGACCGGCGCTCGGGGGCCTGATCGTCGCGCTCGTCGGCCCCGGGGACGCCTTCCTGATCGACGCCGGAACGTTCCTGGTCTCCGCAGCGGCGATCGCCCTGATTCGCACGCGCTCGTCCGGGAAGCGCACTGCGGGATCGACGATTCGCCATGAGATGGCCGATGGGCTGCGCTATGTCGCCCAGCGGCGCTGGCTGTGGGTCACGTTCCTCGCGTCGAGCCTCGCGATGCTCGCTTTCTTCGGCCCGGTCGAGGTGCTGCTGCCCTACGTCGTCAAGAACGAGTTGGATGGCGGGGCGGGCGACTTCGGGCTCGTGATCGCCGCCGATGGAGCGGGGGCGATCCTGGCGTCGATCGTGATCGGCCAGCGCGAGCTTCCGAAGCGCTACCTGACTGTGATCTACGCCTCGTGGGCCGGCGCGACGCTGCCGCTCGTCGGCTATGCGCTGGCGTCGTCGGTCTGGCAGCTGATGATCCTCAGCGCGATGTACGGGGCCCTGATCACGATCGGGCTCGTGATCTGGATCACACTCCAGCAGACCCGCGTGCCGTCGGAGATGCTCGGGCGGGTGCACAGCGTGGACTGGTTCACCTCCGTCGGCCTGGCGCCCGTGTCGTTTGCGCTGACTGCCCCCGCGGCATCGCTGTTCGGCGTCAAGACCACGCTGATCATCGCGGGCGTGGTTCCGACCATCACGATGATCGTCCTCTACACGGCCTTCCGCATGCGCCGCGAGGAGACCCCGGTCGACGGGCCTGAGACGGTGCTGCTCACACCGCGGGAGGGCGCGCTCGACGCACCGGCGCCGGGACGGCCGCCGTCCGAGGCGCCCTACGACGTACCGGGCGCCGCCGACTCCGCCGGAGTCCCGGCAGAACCGTCGCCGGGCGCCCCGCTCGCGCCTTCGGACGGTTCCGGGTCCACGGCCGCGGCGGCGGAGCGCAGCTGAGGCTCGGGCGCGCGCTCGGGAACCGGCACGCCGGCCACCGCGTACGCCTCCTCCTGGTCCAGCGTCTCGCCCTCGAGCAGCGCCTTGGCGAGCGCGTCGAGGCGTGAGCGCTCACCCCTGAGCAGCGCCAGCGTCTCGCGCTCAGCGGTCTCGACGATGCGCCGCACCTCGGCGTCGATCGTCTCCTGCGTGCGCTCAGATGTCTCGGACGCGCCCGGCAGACAGCGGGCTGATGCCTTCCGCGCGGGCGACAGCGAGCGGGCCGATCGCTTCGGTCATCCCCCAGCGCGTGACCATGCTGCGCGCGATCTGCGTGAGCTGCTGGATGTCCGACTCGGCGCCTGTGGTCACCTCGCCGTAGACGACCTGCTCGGCGGCGCGACCACCGAGCATCACGCGGATCCGGCCGAGCAGCTCGCCACGCTCATAGCCGTACTTGTCCGCGTCCGGCGTCGAGAGCGTCACTCCGAGAGCCTGCCCGCGCGGGATGATCGAGACCTTGCGCACGGGGTCGGCTCCCGGCGTCAGCATCCCCACCAGCGCGTGGCCGGCCTCGTGATAGGCCGTCCGCTCGCGGTCGGCGTCGGTCATCACGATCTGACGCTCTGCGCCCAGCACGATCTTCTCGATCGCGTCGGTGAAGTCGCGCATCTCGATCGCGTCGCGCTCACGCCGCGCCGCGAACAGCGCGGCCTCGTTCACGAGCAGCGCCAGATCGGCGCCGGTCATGCCGGGCGTCGACGATGCGATCTCGCTCGAGGTCGACGCTCTCGGCGAGCGGCTTGCCGCGCGAGTGGATCCGCAGGATCGCCTCACGGCCGACCCTGTCGGGCGGCTGCACCGCGATCCGGCGGTCAAAGCGCCCGGGCCGGAGCAGCGCGGGGTCCAGCGCGTCGGGACGATTCGTCGCGGCCGATCACGATCACGCTCTCGCTGGTCTCGAAACCGTCCATCTCGGTGAGGATCTGGTTGAGCGTCTGCTCGCGCTCGTCATGCCCTCCGCCCATGCTGGACGCGGCGCTGCGAGCGCGGCCGATCGCGTCGAGCTCGTCGATGAAGATGATCGCCGGCGCGGCCTCCTTGGCCTGCTTGAAGAGATCGCGCACACGTGAGGCGCCGACCCCGACGATCGCCTCCACGAACTCCGAGGCCGACGAGCTGAAGAAGGGCGCGTTGGCCTCGCCGGCGACGGCACGAGCGAGCAGCGTCTTGCCGGTACCTGGCAGGCCCGTACAGCATCACGCCGTGCGGGATCCGGGCCCCCAGTCGCGCATACTTCTCCGGCCGCTTGAGGAAGTCGACGACCTCGTAGAGCTCATGCTCGGCCTCGTCGATCCCGGCGACGTCCTCGAAGGTCACCCGCACGTCGCCGCCCTCGGCGCGCCGCGCGCGCGAACGCGTGAAACTGCTCAGGCCCCCCGCGCCACTCATCGTGGCTGCGCGTCGCATCAGCCAGATCAGCAGGCCGACGATCAGGATCGTCGGACCGAAGGCCAGCAGGAAGGTCAGGAAGGGGTTACGGCCACTGTCAGGCGGGCGGGCATTGAGGATCACGCCCTTCGTCTTCAGTTCGCTCGTCAGCTCGTCGGTGTTGACGAACGTCGGGACCTCGGTGCGAAAGCCGGTGACCGTCTCGGGCTTGTCAGCTCCCTGCGCGCGTGTACTCGACCTCCTTCTTAAGCTTGCCGTTGATCGTCTCGGCCTCGCTGGAGATCTCGCTGACGTTCCCCTTCTCGACCTGCTGAAGGAAGAACGGGCTGTACGGAACGCGCGTGGTCTCCTCCGGTCGCCCTGTGACGAGCGCGAAGACGACGTTCAGCACGAGCAGCGAGACGAAGATCGTGATCAGCAGGCGGCGACCCTGACGCGGTACCACCGGCTTCTTCTCGGGGGGCTTGCCTCGGCCGTCGCTGGAGGGCTCGACCCGCGGCCAGGGCGGCGGCTCTTCGCCGCGGCCGCCCGGCGGGCGGTCGGGCACGGGCCGCTCCGGTGAGGAGGGGCCTGCTCCGCGAGGGCGCTCTGTCTGGGGCTCGGGCATCGGTGGCCTGGGCCGCGTCGCGATGACGCGGCGTGGCCCTCACATCATCGCAGCGCTTCCAGATCTTCGAGGAAGCTCGGGTACGACACGGCCGCCGCCTCCATGCCGCGAACCTCGACGCCATCGCGTGAGGCGAGGCCTGCGACGGCTCCGAGCATCGCCATCCGGTGGTCGCCGCCCGAGGAGATCTGCCCGCCGCGCAGGCCGCCGGTACCGCGCACCACGAAGCCGTCGTCGGTCGCCTCGAGGTCACCGCCGAGGCCATTCAGCCCGTCGACCACAGCCGCGATCCGGTCCGACTCCTTGACGCGCAGCTCACCGGCTCCGCGGACGATCGTCTCCCCCTCGGCGAAGCAGCCCATGAGCGCGACGAGCGGGAGCTCGTCGATCGCGAGCGGCACCTCGTCGGCCTCCACGATCGTCCCGACCAGCTCGCCGGCACGAACGTCGATGTCGCTCACGGGCTCCTCGCGGGGGATCTCGTCTTCCGGCCGGCGCTCGAGGTCGCCGAGCGCGATCGCGCCCATCCGGTCGATCACCCGCAGGAAGCCGGTCCGTGTCCAGTTGACACCGCAGTCGCAGATCGTCAGGCGGGAGCCCGGCACCAGCACGCCCGCTGCGATCGCAAATGCCGCCGATGAGGCGTCGGCGGGCACCACGCACTCCTCGGGCAGTGCCAGCTCATCGGCACTGGCGACCGTGATCTCGTCGCCGCTGCGCTCGATCACCACGTTGGCGCAGGCGAGCAGGCGCTCGGTGTGGTCGCGGCTGGGCTGCGGCTCGACGACCGTTGTCGACCCCTCGGCGAGCAGCCCCGCGAGCAGGACGCACGACTTGACCTGCGCGCTCGCCACGGGCATCTCGTAGCGAATCCCGCGCAGCCGCGCCCCCCTGATCGTGAACGGAGGCAGGCTCCCGCCCGTGGCCTCGATCTCCGCGCCCATCTCGCGCAGCGGCGCCGCGATCCGGTCGATCGGCCGCTTGCGGATCGAGGCGTCACCGTCGAGCGTGAAGCTGCGACCGGGCTGCGCCGCGAGCCAGGCGGGCAGCAGCCGCATCAGGGTGCCGGCATTGCCGACGTCGATCGGCGATCCCGGGTCGGTCGCGCCGCGCAGTCCGGCGCCGCGTATCACCAGCCCGTCCGCGCGATGCTCGACGAGCGCACCGAGGCGCTCGATCGCAGCCAGCGTCGACAGCGTGTCAGCGGCCTCCAGGTATCCCTTTACGCGCACGGGCACGTCGGCCATCGCCGCGAGCAGCGCCACGCGGTGCGATATCGACTTGTCGGGGGGCGGCGTCAGCGAGCCCTTGAGCGGGCCGCTCGGCTCGATGCGGACGTTCACGAGACCGGGATCCCGAGGCCGCGGATCAGCTCGATCGCGCTGTCCGCCTGATCCTCCGCGACCCACAGCGACACCAGCCCGCTGCTGTTGTCGGGCGAGGGGCTGAGCGACATGTCGGTGATGTTGATCCCCGAACGCCCCAGCGTGAGCGCGATGTCGGCTATGACCCCGGGGCGATTGGGCACCGAGGCGCGCAACTCGTGCACCGGTCCCCCCGCAAGGCCGGCTTCGAGCAGGGCGCGCCGGCTGTCGGCGGCCTCGCTCTGCCACGCGAGCAGCGCCGTTCCGTCATCGGCCGCGAGCGCGGCCCGCACCTCGCCGAGCCGCGATATCCCTACGTCGACGGCGGCCAGCAGCGCCTCGCGATTGGAGCGGTAGATCCCCGTCCAGAGCTCCGGGCTCGCGCCGGCGACGCGCGTGGCGTCACGAAAGCTCGGGCCCGTGGCCGGCATGCGCCCGCCGCCGAGCGCCCCGGCCGCCTGCGCGACCAGCACGTTCGCGAAGACATGAGGAAGGTGGGAGACGGCTGCCATCGTGCGGTCGTGATCGGCGGGATCGACGACCTCCGGCCGCGCCCCGATACCGGTCAGCAGCTTGTGAACGCGCTCGAACAGAACACCGCTCGTCGTCGGCTGCGGCGTCAGGTACCAGGTGGCGCCGTCGAACAGGTCCTCACGCGCGTGCTCGACACCGGAGACCTCGGCCCCGGCGAGCGGGTGTCCACCGACGAAGCGCTCGTCGGAGCCGGCCGCCGTGACGACCTCGCGCTTGGTCGAGCCGACGTCGGTCACCGCGCAGCCCGGCGGCGCCGCGGCCAGGACGTCGCGCGTCACCTGCGGCAGCACGTCGACCGGGGCGCAGACGATCGCCACGTCGGCGCCGTCAAGCGCAGCCGGAACGTCGGCGCAAGCCTCGTCGAGCGCTCCGAGCGCGACGCCGATCGGCGCCCTGCGGCCGGTGCCGCGAACGTGCGCGCCGGTCCGCCGGCGGGCGGCCATCCCAGCCGACCCGCCGATCAGTCCCGTCCCGATGATCGCGACGATCAAGCGGCCTGCGCCTGCTGGAGGAAGGGCTGCTTGCCCGCGATGATCGCCACCTGCTCGACCTTGCGTGCGTACTCAGCGAACTCGGAGGCGCGCAGCGCCTGCGGCCCGTCGCAGATCGCCTCCTCGGGCTGCGGATGCACCTCGACGATGATCCCGTCCGCACCGGCGGCGGCCGCGGCGAGCGACAGCGACTCGACCAGGTCGCGACGACCCGCCGCATGGCTGGGATCGACGACGATCGGCAGATGGGTCATCTGCTTGAGAACCGGCACCGCCATCAGGTCCAGCGTGAAGCGGTAGGCCGTCTCGAACGTGCGGATCCCCCGCTCGCAGAGCATGACCTTCTCGTTGCCCTCCTTGAGGATGTACTCGGCCGCCATCACGAACTCCTCCAGCGTCCCTGCGAGCCCCCGCTTGAGCAGGACCGGGCGGCCCGCACGCCCGAGTTCGGAGAGCAGCCCGTAGTTCTGCATGTTGCGCGCGCCGACCTGGATCACGTCCGCGACTTCCAGCACCGGCTCGACGTCACGGGCGTCCATCAGCTCGGTGACGATCGGCAGGCCGGTCTCGACCTTGGCCTCCGCGAGCAGCCGAAGCCCCTCCACACCGAGTCCCTGGAAGGCGTAGGGCGACGTGCGCGGCTTGTAGGCGCCGCCGCGCAGCATGTTGGCGCCCGCCTCGCGGACGATGCGCCCGGTCGTCAGCAACTGGTCGCGCGATTCGACGGTGCACGGCCCGGCGATCAGGCTGAAGTGCCCGCCCCCGATCTTCGCGCCGTCGATCTCGAACACCGACGCCTCGCGATGCTGCTCCTTTGAGGCGAGCTTGTACGGCTTGAGGATCGGGATCACCTTCTCGACCCCGGGCTGGCCGTCCAGCTCGAGCTGGCTCACGCGCACCTCGGTGTCGGTGTCGCCGATCGCGCCGATCAGCGTGATCTCGGCGCCGCGGCTGGGATGGGCCGTGCCTCCGACCGACTCGATACGGTCGATCACCGCAGTGATCTCTTCTTCGGTGGCCTGCGATTTCATGACGATCAACATTCCTTCGCGTCCTTCGCTACTTGTTTCTCAGGGAATGAACAGGAGTACGACGGGCTTTCGCTGGAGGCGCACAGCCTCCGAGGAATTCGGCGCTCGGCCCGAAGGCCCTGGTCGGCGGTCGAGTGCGACCAGCCGAGCGCCTAGCTAAATCGCCAGGCGCAGCGATAGGTGAAGGCCAGGCCGGACAGCGCGGCGCTGCTGGGGTACTTCGTGGCGCTGTGGGCCGATCGGCTCATGAACGGAGGATTGAAGCAGATCCGTGGGCGGGCGACCAGCGCATGCCGTCCCGACCCGGACGGTGGGAGGCCTGATCAGGCCCGAAGCGTCTGCGCCAGGGCTTCCAGCAGGCGGGCGTTCTGGGCAGGTGTTCCATACGTGACGCGCAGCCAGCCGTCGCGGCCCAGCGCGCTGCCGGAACGCACCAGCACGCCGCGCTCGGCGAGTCCGTCGACGACGCGCCGCTCGGCGTCGGCGGCCTGCTCGTCGCCTGTCACAGGCACCGCGAACCAGCAGAAGTTCGCCTGTGAGGAGGCGGCCTCGATCCCGAGGTCGCGCAGGCCCTCGTCGACCTCCACGCGGGCCATCACACAGCGCTCGACACGCTCGGCGACGGCGTCCTGGTGGCGCAGCGCCTCGGTCGCAGCGGCCTGCGCCGCGGCGCTGCAGAAGAACGGCTGGCGCACCTGGTTGACCGCCGTGACGATCTCCGCGCTGCCGCACAGGGCGAAGCCCACGCGCAGGCCGGCGAGCCCGTAGATCTTGCTGAACGTCCGCAGCAGCACGAGGTTCGGGTGGCGCTCCAACAGGTTGAGCGTGGCGTCGGGGTCGTCGAGCGTGTTGAACTCGCAGTAGGCCTCGTCGACGAGGACGCAGACGTTGCGCGGAACGCGCGCCACGAAGTCGGCGATCCGCGACGCCTCGACGGCGGTGCTCGTCGGGTTGTTCGGGTTGCAGACGATCACCAGTCGCGTCGCGACCGTGATCTGCTCCAGCATCGCCTCCAGGTCGTGACGATCCTCGGCGTCGAGCGCAACTCGCACGCCAGTGGCACCCGACGCTGCCTCGAGGTGGGGATAGACGCTGAACGACGGCCACGCATAGACCAGTTCGGCGCCCGGCTCGAGCAGCGCCTCGCCGAGCGCAAGCAGGACGTCGCAGGAGCCGTTGCCGATCGCGACCCGCGCCGGCGGTACGCCGTAGCGGTCCCCGAGCGCGCCGCGCAGGCGCGCGTTGGTCGGGTCCGGATAGCGGTTCAGGCCGCCCAGCACACGGGTGACCGCTTCGACGACCTCGGGCAGCGGCGGATCGGGCGCCTCGTTGCTGGCGAGCAGCGCCACGTCCTCGGGCAGCGCGTACGCGGACGCTGCCGGATAGACGGGGATGCGCGCTACGCGCGCGGAATACTCGATCGCCACGAGCGGATTGTCTCAGCCGTCGAGCGGGCCGCCCGCGCGGGTCTCGCCCTCGGGCAGCTTTCCGTCGCGGCCGACGTAGCCGCCCTTGCCGCCGACGATCAGGATCGTCGCGTCCTCGTGACCGAAGTTGCGCAGGCGGCGAACGGTCGACGGGTCGACGCGAACGAGACTGCCGGGCTCGAGCTTCACGACCGAGCCGTCGCCGAACTCCATCTCCATCTGGCCAGAGTGCAGGAAGTAGAGCTCCTCCTGGGTCTCGTGCAGATGCGCGCCCGCCTCGTAGCGAGGCGGCAGCACGATCGCGTTCGCGCCGAAGGCCTCTATCCCGAGCCCCCGGCGAACACGCCGGAAGCCGTAGCCCTCACCGAGATCGTCCAGGTGCGCGGCCGCTGTAGCCGGCACCGGCGACCACGTTCGGGAAGGTCTGCTCGTCGTCGATCATTGGGCGCTCTCCAGGTCGGTGCGCAGCACCTTTGCACCGCGCAGGTAGACGTGACGCGCCTGATGCGCGTCGTCGGCGTGGTACTGCACCAGCACTCGGATCACGCGCGGCAGCGCGCCGGGAACATCGATCTCGCGAACGCACAGCAGCGGCACGCGATCGAAGCCGATCTCGCGAGCGGCGACCGCCGGGAACTCGGCGTTCAGGTCGTCCGTCATCGTGAAGATGCAGTTGACGACGTCGTCCGGATGCAGGCCGTTGCGACCGAGCAGCTCGGTCATCAGTTCCGCGGTCGCCTCGAGGATCGCGCTGCGATCGTTCTCGTCGACGGTGATGGCCCCGCGCAGGGCGTGAAGGCGCATGGCGCGCGGCATCATGCCACCTCCCCCGCGCCGCGGCCCTGGCGCTCGACCGCGTGCCTCAGCGCCTCGACCTCCGCGGGCAGCAGGCGCCGCGACCTGCCCTCGGCGAGCCGCCCCAGCTCGAGCGGCCCGAAACGCACGCGGCGCAGCGAGCGCACGGGATGGCCGACCGCCTCGCACATGCGTCGCACCTGGTGCTTGCGTCCCTCGTGAATCGTCAGTCTCCAGCTCGTGTGCGCCGAGTCGGCGAACATCGGCCGGCGCCGTGCGGCCGTCCTCGAGCTCGACGCCCTTGCCGAGGCGCCGCAGTGCACCGTCGCTGACGCGCTTTCCGCCGACCTGCGCGACGTAGGTCTTCGGCACGCCGAAGCTGGGATGGGTCATCCGATGGGCGAGGTCGCCGTCGTCGGTCAGCAGGATCAGGCCGGTCGTCTCGGCGTCGAGACGACCGATCGGGTAGAGCCTGCGGTCCCCGGGCGCGCGAACCAGATCGACGACGGTCGGGCGGCCGTGCGTGTCGCTCGCGGTGGAAACGACGCCGGGCGGCTTGTTGAGCGCGTAGACGACGCGGACGGACGGCGCGCCGCCGATGTTCTCGCCGTCGACCTGGATCCGCTCCTCGCCGCTGACGTCGCGGGCCGGGTCGGTGACCACCTCGCCATCGACGAGGACGCGCCCGTCGAACACGAGCTGCTCGGAGGCTCGGCGAGAGGCGACGCCCGCGTGGGCGAGATGTTTGGCGAGACGCATGGCTGGCGGCGGAAGCGCGATGAGCGCGGAGCCGAGGCTGCCACCATAGAGCCGAGCGCGATGGACCTCGATCTTCTCAACCGCACTCTCGACGCAGCCGGCGAACCGGGGTATCGCGCCGGACAGGCCTGGGCCTGGCAGGCGCGCGGAGCGCACGGATGGGACGCGATGACCGACCTGTCCGCAGACCTTCGCGCGCGACTCGCCGAGCAGGTGCCGTTCTCCACTCTCACGCTCGAGCACGAGGCGACCGCGCGTGACGGCACGGTCAAGGCGCTCTTTCGCACGCACGACGATCGCGCCGTCGAGGCCGTGCTGATGCGCTACCGAGACGGCCGTCGGTCGCTGTGCCTCTCATCGCAGTCGGGCTGTCCGCTGACCTGCAGCTTCTGCGCGACCGGGGCGATGAAGTTCGGGCGCAACCTGACCGCATGGGAGATCCTCGACCAGGCGCTGCACTTCCGCCGCACCCAGGAGGTCGACCATTGCGTCTTCATGGGAATGGGCGAGCCGATGATGAACCTCGACAACGTGCTCGACGCGTGCCGGCGGCTGCCCGACCTCGGGATAACGCACAGGCGCACGGCGATCTCCACGGTCGGCTGGCTGCCGGGGATAGACAGCCTCACGCAGGCCGACATGCCGATTCGACTCGCGCTTTCGCTGCACGCCCCGGACGACGCTCTGCGCAGCGAGATCATGCCCGTCAACGACCGCTACCCGATCAAGGACGTGCTCGCCGCCTGCGAGCGCTGGTATGAGCGTCGCCGGCGAATGGTCTTCATCGAGTACGTGATGCTCGCCGGTGTCAACGACCGCTACGAGCAGGCGCTCGCACTCGCTCGCCTGCTCGACCGCCGCCGCTACAAGGTCAACCTGATCCCCTACAACCCGACCGGTTCGGCCTATGACGGCTCGTCACGCGAAGCGATCGCCGCGTTCCGCGACGTGCTCGAGCAGCACGGCTACAACGCCACCGTGCGCCTGACGCGCGGGCAGGACATCGACGCCGCCTGCGGCCAGCTCGCCGCAAAGGCGCTCGCCGGCTGACCGCCGGAGGGAGCAGACGCCCGCACCCACGGGCCGCCTCACGGAGGGCGCGGACGCCCACACCCACGGGCCGCTCACGGAACGCGCAGACGCCCGGACCACCCAAACGCCAAGAACGCCGCCGGCGTCTGTGCCCAGTCCGCAGCGCGACTGCGGCAGCACGCCCTCGCCTCGGGCCGCCACCGCTCAGCGATGGAAGTTTGTCTCCGTATGCGTGACAAACCTCCAGCGCTGGAGCATGAGCGCGAGATATCGCGGCTGGCGGCGGCGCAGCACGGGCTGATCACGCACGGGCAACTGCTCGCGCTGGGGTTCTCACGGCAGGCGATCACGCGGCGCGTCGCCGGCGGTCGGCTGCACAGCGTCCACCGGGGCGTCTACGTGGCGGGGCATCCGCTCGTGAGCGCCGCCGCGTCACGCCTGGCCGCCGTCCTCGCGTGCCCTTCCGGTGCGCTCGCCAGTCATACGACCGCGGCCGCGGCCTGGGGCCTGCGCTCGGAGAACGGGCGCGTAAGACACGTCGTCACGGGGGGATCGGGAAGGCGCCGGCCCGGCATTCACGTTCACCACGCCGCGGACCTGGCGCCGGCTGACGGAGCCATTGTGGATCGCGTGCCGGTCACGGAACCGGCGCGCACGCTGGTCGACCTCGGCGACGTGGTCGGCGCCGACCACGTGCGCTCCGCCTTCGTGCGCGCCGAACAGAACCGGCTGCTCGACATGGCCGCCATCGAGGACGTGCTTGCGCGGGCGACCAGGCGGCGCGGTCCGTCGACGCTGCGCGAGGTCCTGCGGGCCTACGACCCGCGCTGGCAGGCGACGCGGTCCGAGCTCGAACTGCGACTGCTCGACCTCGTGGCAGCTCATGCCCTCCCCGCGCCCGAGGTCAACCCGTGGCTGCACGGCCGGTACATGGTCGACTTCCTGTGGCGTTCCGAGCGCGTGGTCGTCGAGACCGACGGCGCACGCCACCACGGGGGGCCGATCGCACGACGCAGCGACGCTCGCCGCGACCGCGCGCTTGCGCGTCTCGGCTACACCGTGGTCCGGTTCACATACCGCGAGCTGTCGTCGGAGGGAGCGCGCGTCGCACGGGCGATCCGCGATGCGCTCGGTCCGCGCTGAGCGGCTGCGGCGGGGTCCGGCAGACGCGAGCGCTCCCGGGCGACTCAGCAAGACCGCACAGTCACCCTCCGCGAGCGGTTCAGTCGACCGCGTCGATCAGCTCTGCCGGCGGCGGCGCCGCCACGACCCCCGCACGCAGGTCACCGGCCTTGAGCAGTCGCTCGCGAAGGTCGGCCTCCTCGTCGGGAGCCGGGTCCCACTGCCCTGGATCCGGCAGATCGGCGATGTCGGCCATGCCGAACAGCTTCAGGAGGAGCGGGGTCGTGCGGTAGAGGACGGCGCCGAACTGGGAACGCCCGGATTCCTCGATCAGGCCGCGCTCCAGCAGGGTCCCCGCTGCCGAGTCGGCGCTGACACCGCGGATTCGCGTGATCTCCGGACGTGACACCGGCTGGAGGTAGGCGACGATCGCGAGCGTCTCGGCCTGCGCCGGCGTGAGCGGCGGAGTGCGCGGCTTGGCAAGCAGACGGCGCGCCGCGTCCTCGTGTTCAGGAGCGCTCGCGAACGTCCACCCGCCCGCCAGCTCGCGCACGAGAAGGCCGCGCGTCCCGGGGGCGAATGCGGCGCCGAGCTCTGCCAGTGCGGCCTCAACCTCAGCGACGGTGGCTCCCGTCGCCTCGGCGAGCTCGGCCGCCGGAACAGGCTCGGAGCTCAGGAACAGCAGCGCCTCGAGCGTGGACGCAAGCGGGCTCACGCGACGCGCTCCACCGGGCGCAGTCCCGGCGCATGGCTCGCACTCATCGCGATCGGTCCGAACGGCTGCTCCTGCGTCCACGTGGCCTCCCCCTGCTTGTACATCTCCAGCAATGCGAACAGCGTGACGGCGACCGTCACGCGGTCGCTGCCGGCGACCGCCTCGTCGAAGTCGACGACGCCGCGCCGCAACAGCGTGCGCAGGTGAGTGAGCCGTTCGGCGACGCTGACGCGCGGGATCGTGAGATGCGCGAGGCTCAGCGGAGGCGGCGTACGCAACAGATCGCCGATCGCCGACCCGAGGCGCTCCGGCGCGTAGACCGCCTCGCACGCATCGAAGCTGACCCTGCGCAGGAAGGCGGGCGGCGGCGCGCTGCGAAAGCGGATGCCGTGCTCGGCTGCGAGCTGCTCCGTCAGGTGCTCGGCGGCGCGGCGGTAGCGTCTCGCTTCGAGCATCCTTGCGATCAGCTCCTCGGCGGCCTCGCCGGGATCGAGCTCGTCGATCAGCTCCTCGTCATCCGCGCGCAGCATCAGCCGCGACTTGAGTTCGAGCAGCGCAGCGATCAGCACCAGGAACTCGGTCGCGACCTCGAGGTCCAGCTCGCCGCGCAGCTCGAGGTGGTCGAGATAGGAGATCACGACGTCCGCGAGCTCGACTTCGAGCAGGTCGACGTCCTCGCGCAGCACGAGCGTCAGGAGCAGGTCGAACGGCCCGCTGAAGACCTCGAGATCAAGATCGAGCTCGGCGGCGATCACGGCGGGGACCGTAGCGGGCGCCCCGGATCGCTCCGATCCGGCGGACCGGCGCGGCGGCGGCCGCTCAGGAGCTTCGCGCCGGCCCGACGGCCATCGCCGCACGGACGTCGGCGAGCGTCTCAGACGCGATCGTGCGGGCGCGCTCAGCGCCTGCGGCGAGCACAGCCTCAAGCGCGGCCTCGTCGGGCCTCAGCTCGGCGTAACGCTGCCGGACGGGAGCCAACTCGGCGATCACGGCGTCGGCCACGGCCGCCTTGAGGTCGCCGTAGCCGCGGGCGGAGGCCATGTCTGACTCGACCTGCTCAGGCGACCGGCCGGTGCACACCGCCAGCAGGTCGATCAGGTTGGCGACGCCCGGCTTGTCCTCGCCGCGGCGGATCTCCGGCGGGTCGGCGGAATCCGTGACCGCTCGGCGGAACTTCTTCTCGATCGCCGCCGGCTCGTCGAGTACGTAGACGGTGCCCTCCTCGCCGGCGCCCGTCGTGGACATCTTGCGGGTCGGATCCTGGAGATCCATGATCCGCGCGCCGACCTCGGGGATGCGGTGGTCCGGCACGACGAGGATCTCGCGCCCGTCACCGAAACGCGCGTTGAAGCGCCGCGCTATCTCGCGCATCAGCTCGAGGTGCTCGCGCTGGTCCTCGCCCACCGGAACCTCGGCCGTGCGGTAGGCGAGGACGTCGGCCGCCTGGAGCACCGGGTAGAAGAGCAGCCCCGCCGAGACCAGCTCGCGCTGGGCCTGCGACTTGTCGCGGAACTGGTGCATGCGGTTGAGCTCGCCGAGTGAGGTGACCGAGCACAGCAGCCAGCAGAGCTCAGTGTGCTCGTGGACGTCGCTCTGCCGGAAGAGGATGCAGCGAGCCGGATCGAGCCCTGCTGCGAGCAGGACGGCCGTCGTGTCGTACACACGCTCTCGCAACTCGGTCGCGTCGTACGGGACGGTCGTCGCGTGCAGGTCGACGATGCAGTAGATCGCCACGTCGCCGGCGTCGGCCGCCCGGTCCTGCCCCTCGACGTACTGCCGGATGGCGCCGATGTGGTTGCCAAGATGCTTGCGACCGGTGGGCTGGATTCCCGAGAAGATGCGCACGCGGCGCCGGAGGGTACCCGCTCGGCAATACGTCCAGAGAACGATGCCGTGCGTCAGCCTCAGAAGGGTCAACTCCGAACTGAGATCGGCCGATAGGCACCGGAAGTGATGCCGAAGAACCGGTCCCTCCCCAGGACCGGAGGCTGCGCCGTGACGCTCGTCGGGGCGCTCTGCCTCCTGCTCGCGCCCGCCAGCACGGCGGGCCGGGTACATAACGCCCCGTTTTCGGGCGGGCTTCCGCGTGCCGCCGCCGGCGTCTACCTCGTTCCGGCCGGTCCCGCCAGCCGCGCGGCGCTGCGCAACCCCGCGGTGCGGGCCGTCACGCGATATCGGGGCTTCCTGCTGGTCGAGGCCGCCCCCGCTGACGCGCGCGCGCTCGTGGCGGCGGGCGCAGTGCGACGCGACGACATGCGCAGCGTCATCCTGCAGCGCCGCACGGTCGACCCCGCTCGCGAAGCCGCGCTGAGGCGTGCCCGCGGCGAGCGCACGGGCCTCCCGCGCGGCGACCGCCCGATCCTCGTCGTGGTGCAGTTCGTCGGGCCGCTCAAGGACGACTGGCTTGCGCGCCTGCGCGCCACCGGCGTCGACGTCGTCAGCTATCTCGCCGAGAACGCCGAACTGGTCTACGCGGCACCCGCGGCCCGCGCGTCCTTGGAGGCGTACGTCGCAGACGCACCTGAGGTACGCGGCGCCTTCGCGCTGCAGGGCTCCGACAAGATCGCGCCCGGCGTGGACGGCGCCGGCCCGATGCGCGTCGCCGTGCAGACGCTGACCGGCGATCCGGGCGCGGCGGCGCGCGACGGCGTCCGCCGAGCCGGTTCGCTCGTCGCGCCGTCATCCCAGGTCGGCCCCTACACGACGCTGCGTGCGAACCTCGACCCGGATGAGATCGACCGGCTCGCGGGTCAGCCCGGCGTCGTCGCGATCGAGCGTGAGCGCGTCCCGCGCCTGCTCGACGAGCGACAGGGCCTGATCCTCTCAGCGGGCGACATCGGCGCGAACCCGGGCTCCGGCTACCTGGCCGCTCACGACGCCGCGCTCTTCGGACCGTCGCAGACGCCGGCGACGCTGCCGTTCGTGGTCGACGTGAGCGACACGGCGATCGGCGACGGCACCACGACGCCGACGAGTTCCGACCTGCGCGAAGACGGCGCCGACGGCGGCGCCGGTCGCATCGCCTACGTCCACAAGCACACCTCGGACACGACCGATCCGCCCGCCGTCCAGGGCTGCGACGGGCACGGCACGATCAACGCCAGCATTCGTCGGCGGCTTCAGCGACGGCGTCGCCGCGGGAACCACCGACGCAGCCGGCTTCCGCTACGGACTCGGCGTCGAGCCGCGCGCGCTGCTGGGCGGCACGACGCTCTTCGGCTGCGACCGGGACTTCGACTCCGGCGGCAGCACGTTCACCCAGATCGCCGAGGACGCATACCTCGCCGACGGCCCCGGACACGACGGCGCGCGCGTCGCCAACAACTCCTGGGGATCACCCGATGCAGCCGGCGCATACGACGCGATCGCGCAGGAGTTCGACGCGATCGTCCGCGACGCATCCCCCTCCCAGCCCGGCGCCCAGCAGATGGTCGAGGTCGTGGCGGCCGGCAACGACGGCCCGGGCGGACGCACGATCAACACGCCCGCGACCGCCAAGAACGTGATCACCGTCGGCGCGAGCGAGAACAGGCGCGCATTCGGCGTGGACGCCTGCGGCGCGCCGAACAGCGAGGCCAACAACGCGCAGGACATGGCGGTCTTCTCGAGCCGGGGCCCGACCACGGACGGCCGCATCAAGCCGGACCTCGTCGCGCCCGGAACGCACGTCAGCGGCCTCGGCTGGACGGCCACCGGCTCACCGTTCGACGGCAGCGGCATCTGCGGTACGCAGCCCTCCCCGTACGGCGTCCTGTTCCCCGGAACCGCCTACTCGGCCAGCAGCGGCACCTCGCACTCGACGCCGGCCGTATCGGGCCTCGCCGCAGCCGCCCGCTGGGCCTACCGGCGTGAGATCGGCGCGTGGCCATCGGCGGCGATGGTCAAGGCGATGCTCGTCGGCGAAGCGACGCAGATCTCGGGGTCCGGCTCGGGAATCGCGCCCGGAGCCGACCAGGGTTTCGGGCTCGCGCGGCTGGCCGGAGCGACGACCACCGGGCGCTGGTTCGAGGACGAGCCGACGATCTTCAAGCAGAGCGGCGAGAGCTTCACGCAGACCTTCAACGTCACGAGCGCTGCGCAGCCGGTGCGGGTCACGCTCGCCTGGACGGATGCCCCCGGGCCGCTGGTGGGCGCCTCCTACGTCAACAACCTCGACCTCGAGGTGACCGGCGCCGGCGTGCTCTACCGCGGCAACCGCCTGGTCGGCGGCGTCTCGGCCCCGGGCGGCAGCGCCGATCCCCGCAACAATGTCGAGAGCGTCGTGGTGCCCGCCGGCCAGCTGAACTCGCTGGCCGTGCGCGTGAGCGCCACCAACGTGGCGGGCGACGGGGTTCCCGGCGGCGGAACCAGCGACCAGGACTTCGCGCTCGTCGTCTCCAACGTGGGGGCGCCGACCGGACGCGCGGCGCTGACGGCGCAGGCCAGCCTCAGCGACGAGGACGGCGACGGCGTCCTCGAGCCGCAGGAGTCCTTCAGCGTGGACGCGAGCGTGACGAACACGGGCCCGGTCTCGTCCGCGCCCGTCACGGGAACGCTCACCTCGGCGACGCCCGGCGTCCTCGTCTCCGGCGGCTCGGCGTCCTTCGGCGCACTCGGGCCGGGAGCCAGCGCAGGCCCGGGCGGGCCGCTCGGCGGCGCGCGCGCCGCCAACGGCTGCGGCGAGACGCCGGTGGTCAGCCTCGCGCTCGCGGCGAGCGCGACCGCCGCGGTCGGCGCCGCCTCGACGATCGTCGTGCCCGGCACCGGGTCGGCGCCGCGCGAGGCGACGCTGAACCCCGCCGTGAGCGTTCCCGACGGCAGCGCGACATGGACATCGATCCCGCTCACGCTCGGCGACTCCGGCGTCGTCGACGACCTCGACGTGAAGCTCTCGCAAATCGAGCACGCCTGGGTCGCCGATCTCGAGATCGGGCTCCAGGCACCTGACGGGACGACCGTCCTGCTGATCGACAACGCCGGCGGCAGCGGCCGCGACTACGTCGACACGATCCTCGACGACGAGGCCGAGCTGCCGATCCAGTCCGCGACCGCCGCCAACGCCCCGTTCAGCGGGCGCTGGCGTCCCGCCCAGCCACTCGACGCGTTCGACGGAAAGCCGCTCGCGGGCACCTGGCAGCTGCGCGTGCGCGACCTCTCCACACCGGATCCGGCTCTCGTGCACTCGTTCGCCCTGCTCCTGCCCGCGTGCAACATCGCGCCGAAGGCGGCGCTCGCGGTCAGCCCGTCGTCCGTGACGGCGGGCAGCACGGTGACGCTTGACGCGTCGGAGTCGAGCGACCGCGACGACGCGATCGCCGAATATCGCTGGGACTTCGACGGCAGCGGCACGGTCGACGCCGTCACGCCGGGATCGAGCGCGACGTTCGCTCCGGGGGCGCCCGGGGTGCTCCAGCCCGCCGTGACCGTCGTCGATGCACGCGGCGAGACCGCCTGGCGCGCGGCCACCGTTCAGGTGTTCGCACCGACCACTGACACCGGCGGCGCGGGGACGCCCGCCGCGCCGCCGCCGGCAGCGGCCCCCGCTCCACCGGCCCCTCCGCCGACGCCGAAACCCGCGCTCCGCAAGCGGCTCAGGCTGAAGGTGCGGGGGCTCCCGCTGTCCAAGGCCTGCCCGCGCAGACGCTCCCGCCGCGTGCGCGTACTGGTAACGCCACCGCGCGGCATCAGGCTCAAGAGCATCTCGCTGATGGTCGGCCGCGGCCTGCGGTCCAAGGCCAATGGGAGCCGCACGCGCAAGCGCATCGCACTCGGCCGCCAGCCGACCGGCAGGCACACCGTCAAGATCGTCGCCCGCACCACACGCGGACAGACGATCCGCTACACCAAACGCTTCAGCTCCTGCATCAAGCAGCGCAATAAGCGCCGCTAGCCGCTCACAGCGCCTGCCGTATGACCGGGTCCTTCGCGGCGGCCGCCTCGTCGAGACGTCGCACGGGCGTCGTGTAGGGCGCGTTCAGCGCGACCTGCGGATCCTCGCGCGCCTCGCGCACGACAGCGGCCACCGCCTCGGCGAACGCGTCCAGCGTCTCGCGCGTCTCGGTCTCGGTCGGCTCGATGAGCAGCGCCTCGTCGACGAGCAGCGGGAAGTAGACCGTCGGCGGGTGGAAGCCGTGATCGAGCAGGCGCTTCGCCAGATCGAGTGTGCGGACCCCCAGTTCCTTCTTCATCGGAGCGCCGGAGAGCACGAACTCGTGCATGCAGCGCTCCGCCGAAGGCCAGCGGCAGCTCGTCTCCGCAAAGCTCCCTGAGTCGCGCCAGCAGGTAGTTGGCGTTCAGGACGGCGACCTCGCTGGCGTCGCGCAGGCCGTCCGCGCCGAGCGACCGGATGTAGGCGTAGGAGCGCACGAAACAGCCGTAGTTGCCCTGGAACCCGCGCAGCTTGCCGATCGACTGCGGACGGTCCTCGTCAAGGCCGAACAGCGGCCCGCCGGGAGTCTGCTCGCGCGTTATGACCGGGCGCGGCAGGAAAGGCGCGATGCGGTCGCTGACGGCGATCGGCCCCGACCCCGGCCCCCCGCCGCCGTGCGGCTGCGTGAACGACTTGTGCAGGTTGAAGTGGACGATGTCGAAGCCCATGTCGCCGGGCCGCGACTTGCCCATCACCGCGTTGAGATTCGCGCCGTCGTAGTAGAGCGTCGCGCCGACGCCGTGGACCAGCTCGGAGATCTCCAGGATGTTCGGGTCGAAGATGCCCAGCGTGTTCGGGTTGGTGAGCATCAGGCAGGCGACGTCGGAGTCGACCTTCGACCGCAGATCCGCGAGGTCGACGCCGCCGTCGGCGTTCGTCCCGACCTTGACGACCTCGTAGCCGGCCATCGTCACCGTCGCCGGGTTGGTCCCGTGCGCGGTGTCCGGGGTCAGGATCCGGTGGCGCGACTCGCCGCGCGACTCGTGGTAGGCGCGCGTCAGCAGCAGCCCGGCGAGTTCCCCATGGGAGCCGGCGGACGGCTGCAGCGAGACGTGCGGCAGGCCGGCGATCTCGCCGAGCGCCCGTTCGAGGTTCCACATCAGCTCGAGCGCGCCCTGCGCCCGAGCCGGGTCCTGGAGCGGGTGCAGGCGGGCGTGTCCCGCGAGCGCGGTGACGCGCTCGTGAAGGCGCGGGTTGTGCTTCATCGTGCACGACCCGAGCGGGTAGAAGCCCGAGTCGAGGTCGAAGTTGCGGCGGCTGAGGCGCACGTAGTGGCGCACCAGCTCGGGTTCCGAGACCTGTGGCAGGCGGGCGGGCTGCGTGCGCCGCAGACGCTGCGGCAGCAGCTCCAGCGGGTCGCGCCCGGGCACGCCGGACTGAGGGCAGGCGAACGCCCGCCGACCCGGAGACCCCTTCTCGAAGATCGTGTCGACGCTCTCGCGCTGCATCGGCGTCGCGCCGGTCGTCGTGGGCGGGCTCATGCGGGCACCTCCTGCCCGGCGGCGGCGCGGCTGCGCTCCGCGCTCACTGCGCGCGCGAGCACACCGGCCAGGCGATCGATGTCCTGCCGCGTGCGCTGCTCGGTGATCGCCACGAGCAGTCCGCAGGGCTGATCCTCGTAGTCACGGCCGAGCGCGTAGCCGGGGTTGATGCCCTCGTCCTGGCAGCGGGCGATCACGCGGCGCACGCCTTCGACGCCGTCGACCTCCAGGCGCAGCGCGAACTCGCGCACGACGACCTGGTCGTGAAGCAGCTCGACGCCGTCGATCGCCGCCAGCGTCTCGCGCGCGTACGCCGTGCGCTGGAGCAGCAGCTCCGCGAGCTCGACGATGCCGTCACGGCCCAGCCAGCTCAGGTAGACGACACCGGCAAGCGCGTTCAGGGCCTGTGAAGTGCAGATGTTGGACGTCGCCTTCTCGCGGCGGATGTGCTGCTCGCGCGTCTGCAGCGTGAGCACGAATCCGCGGCGCCCGTCGACGTCGCGCGTCTCGCCGGCGATCCGGCCGGGCATGCGGCGCAGGTACTGCTCGCCGGCGGCGAAGAACCCGAACGACGGCCCGCCGAAGTCGAGCCGGTTGCCGAGCGTCTGCCCCTCGCCGACGGCGACGTCGACGCCGCACTCGGCGGGGGTGGCCAGGATCGCGAGCGGCAGCGGATCGTAGGAGCCGACGACGACTGCCGGCGAGTCCTCGGCGGCGGCCGCCAGCGCGGCGGCGTCCTCGACCGCACCGAAGCGCGTTGGGCTGCTGGAAGAAGACGGCGCTGGTGTCGTCGTCGATCGCCGCCGCCCAGGCATCGGGGTCGGTGATCCCGTCGACGAGCGGGACCTCGACGACCTCCGTGCCGTAGCCGCGCGAGAGCGTGCGCAGCGTCTCGCGGCTGTGCGGATGCAGCCCGGCGGAGACGACGAAGCGGCGCCTTCCCGTTGGCGAGCTTGGCGAGGTAGCCGGCGGCGCCGACGGCGCTCGGGCCCTCGTAGACCGACGCGTTGGAGACGGGAAGTCCGGTCAGCTCGCTGATCGCGGTCTGGTACTCGAACATCACCTGAAGCCCGCCCTGACTGATCTCCGGCTGGTAGGGCGTGTACGGCGTCAGGAACTCGGAGCGGCCGAGCAGCATGTCGATCACCGCCGGTACGTAGTGGTCGTACATGCCGGCGCCGAGGAAGGTGATCTCGTCCTCGGCCGAGGTGTTGCGACGCGCGAGGTCGAGCAGATGCGCGTAGACGTCCTGCTCGGGCATGCCCGCCGGCAGGTCCAGCTGCTCGCGCAGGCGCACGCCGTCGGGAATCTGGTCGAACAGCTCGTCGACCGATGCGGCGCCGACGGCGGCGAGCATCGCCTCGAGGTCTTCTGGGGTTACGGCGGTGTACCGGCTCACGGCGTCCTTCTTGTCGGGGGCACAGCCCTGGGAAGAGGGTACGAGGCGCGCCCCGCGCGCCCGCGCGGGGCTAGAGGGTCTTCTGGTACGCGTCCGCGTCGAGCAGATCCTCGACCTCGTCAGGGTCGCTGAGACGGACCCTGACCATCCAGCCGTCACCGTAGGGGTCGTCGTTGATCGCCTCCGGCGAATCGCCCAGCGACTCGTTGGACTCGACGACCTCGCCTGACAGCGGCGCGACGACGTCGCTGACCGCCTTGACCGACTCGACCTCGGTGTAGGAGTCGCCCGCCGTCACCTGCACTCCGACCTTCGGTGGATCGAAGAAGACGACCTCGCCCAGCGCATCCTGCGCATGCCAGGTGATCCCGAACGTCGCGATGTCGTCCTCGACCCGGGCCCAGTCGTGCTCCGGGTGGTAGAGGAGGTCGGCTGGGTAGCTGGCGTCTGCCATCGGTTCTCCTTTCGAGCGGCGGGGGCGCCGCGATCCTACGCGCCCGGGGCGCGGTACAACGGCTTGTCGGCGACCACGGCCTCACGCTCGCGCCCGCGAACGTCGATCGTAATGCGCTCGCCACTGGTGGCCCTGGCGGCCGGAAGGTAGGCCATGCCGATGCCGACTCCCAGCGAGGGCGACATCGTGCCGCTGGTCACCTCGCCGCCGCCGACGACCGGGTTTCCCTGGCGCGCGATGCCGCCGCCGGGGATCGTGAACGGCACGAGCCTCTCGGCCGGGCCGGCGTCGCGGACCGCACGGACCGCCTGCGATCCGATGAAGCCGGTCTCCTCCTTGCAGCACCAGCCCAGGCCGGCCTCGATCGGCCCGCGCGACTCCATCAGGTCGTTGCCGTAGAGGTGGTAACAGACCTCCAGGCGCAGCGTGTCGCGCGCGCCGAGGCCCGCAGGGACGGCCCCGCCGCCCACGGCCGCGTCCCAGATCGGCTCCGCCGCTGCGGGCGGGCAGAGGACCTCGACGCCGTCCTCGCCGGTGTAGCCGGTGCCGCAGACGAGCGCCTCGTGCCCGGCGACCTCGAGCTGCGCGCAGCGAAAGCGCGCGGGCAGTTCGCCGGCGGTGAAGCTCCGCGACGAGTGCGCGCGCCCGCGGCCCCTGGACCGCCAGCATCGCCCAGTCCGACAGCCGGTCCTCGACGCTGACATCGAAGCCCGCGGCATGCTCGCGCATCCACGCAAGGTCCTTGGCGTGATTGGAGGCGTTCGTGACCGTCAGGTAACGGTCGTCGCCCAGCCTGTACGTGAAGAGGTCGTCGAGAACGCCACCATCCTCGCGGCACAGCACGCTGTACTGCGCGCCTCCGCTGCGAGCTTGTCGACGTCGTTGGAGAGCACGCGCTGCAGGAATGCCGCAGCGCCCGGGCCGGAGGTCTCGACCTCGCCCATGTGCGAGACGTCGAAGATCCCGACGCCCGTGCGAACCGCCTCGTGCTCGGCGCCGATTCCCTCGTACTGGACGGGCATCTCCCAGCCGGCGAACGGCACGATCCGCGCTCCGGCGGCGACGTGGCGCTCGTAGAGCGGCGTGCGAAGCGAGGCGACGTCGGTCATCCGGGCAACCGTAGCGCCGCAGACAGGCCCACTCGGCCGCGCGCCGCGTCAGCCGAGCCTGACCCGGGTGCCCGGGCCGTAGACTCGACCGCGTGCCCTTCGAGCACAACATCGGCGGAGCGGGACGGGTTCCCGACGAAGCGCCCGGGCGCTCGGGCGGGACCCAGGAGATACGGCGGACCACCCGCTCGACCAAGCTGGCCGACGGGACGCTGGCATGCCCGCAGTGCGACGCCCCCGTCGCCCCGCTCGAGCGATCGATGACCCCCGCCGACCCTCTCGGCTGCAGCTACTGCCTGCACCAAGGACCGCTGCGCGACTTCCTCTCGCTCACCAACCCGACACGCCCCACGCACGTCAGCGTCCACGTCAGAACCCGCCCAGCGGCCACCTTCACGCGCTGAGGGCATCGCCCGCGCGTTCGGGCACCGCCACGCCGTCGTCAACCACCGCCGGAGCGAGAGCTCGCGGATGAATGACGCCAAACGCCGAGGTGGTGCTGTGCTGGAGGCACAGCCCACCGAAGGCGGATGGCGTCAGTCGCCGCGAGATCCGCGACCCGAGCGACGCCTACTTCAAAAAGGCGGGGATATCGAGATCGTCATCATCGATCTCGAGATCCGCGGGTGCTTCACGTGCGCCTCGCGGTGAGCGACCGGCGGAGCTGCGCTCGGCGCGGCGGCGGGTCTCCTCGCGTGCGACGCGCCCTCGCGAGCGCCCGTGATCGAAGCCGGTGCCGATGACCGTCACGCGCACCTCGTCGCCCATCGACTCGTCGATGACGGCACCGAAGATGATGTTCGCACTGTTGTCGGCGGCCGAGTGGATGATCTCGGCGGAGTCGTTGACCTCGAACAGGCCGAGGTCACGTCCGCCGGTGATGTTCAGCAGGATGCCTGTGGCCCCGTCGATCGCGTCTTCGAGCAGCGGGCTCTCGATCGCCGCCTTCGCCGCGTCGACCGCGCGTGACTCGCCGCTCGATGTGCCGACGCCCATCAGCGCGGAGCCGGCGTCGGACATGATCGTGCGCACGTCGGCGAAGTCGAGGTTGATCAGGCCGGGGATCGTGATCAGGTCGGTGATGCCCTGCACGCCCTGGCGCAGGACGTTGTCCGCCTCGCGGAAAGCCTCGAGGATCGTCGTGCGCCGTTCGACCGTGGTGAGCAGGCGCTCGTTGGGGATCACGATCAGCGTGTCGACCACCTCGCGCAGGCGCTGGATGCCCTCTTCGGCCGCGCGCATCCGCTGGGAGCCCTCGAACTCGAACGGGCGGGTGACGACGCCGACGGTCAGCGCGCCGATCTCGTTCTTGGCGATCTCGGCGATCACGGGCGCAGCGCCTGTGCCGGTGCCGCCGCCCTCGCCCGCGGTGACGAAGACCATGTCGGCGCCCTTGAGCGCCTCCTTGATCTCGTCGCGCGACTCGGCGGCTGCCCCGAAGCCGACCTCGGGGTTCGCGCCGGCGCCCAGACCCTTGGTCAGGTCGTGGCCGATGTTCAGCTTGATGTCGGCGTCGCACATCTGCAGCGCCTGGGCATCGGTGTTGGCCGCAATGAACTCGACGCCGCGGAGGCCCGCGTCGACCATGCGGTTGACCGCGTTGGTTCCGCCGCCGCCGACTCCGACGACCTTGATGACGGCGAGGTAAGTCCCGCTGCTTTCCATCATGCGATTCCGACCGACCTTCGAGTTAGTATTGAGACTTCCGCCCGCGGCGCGGGCTCTGGAGCAAAAGCACCGTACGCATCGGCATCCTTCAGTGTCAACGACAGGCTACAGCGGCAAGAACCATTGCAGCAGGAACTTGTCTCCAGTCGGACTTGAGGGTTTTCCGCGGGCCGAGGCTGGCCCGGAGGTCGAGCCTGAGGTCAGGGGGCGGGCAGTGCCGCGGCGCTCGGGGCCGCCGGCGTGGGCACCACGGCCGGGGCCGGAGCCGCCGTCTGCTCCACCTGAGTGCCCCCCTGCTGGAGCGTGAGCCCGCCCGCCGCCGGCCGCTCGGGCACGCGCAGGTCGAGGTAGGCGGCCGTCTGCGCGGCCGGGTCGCGCAGCACGCGGGTGGCGGCGATCCACTTCGCCTCAAGCCGCGCGCCGTCTCCGAAGCGCAGCTTCGGGCCGGACGCGAGCACGGCGATCAGGCCCTGCGGCCCGAGCGTGACCCGCACGACCCGGCCGCGCATTCGCGCGGGCGCCGCGGCGAGCAGAGCGACCTTGACGTTCGTCCTGCGGTCGGCGACGCGCGCGCCGCCCGGGGCCGTGCGCGACACGATGCGCGGGAGATCTGCGGCCGGCACTCCGCGCAGCAGCGTTCCGTCCTCGGCCACGACGACGCTGCCGCCTGACGCTGAGCTGATCACGCCGACGGGTACACGTTCGATCACGCGGATCCGCAGGCCATGCGGCAGATCCGCTGTCGCCTCGACATCGCGCACGAGCGGGAAGCGGGCGACCGCGTCGCGCAGAGCGCCCTCGTCGACGCGCAGCGTCGTCATGTCGAGCGCCGCGGTCTCGAGCGCGGAGCGAACCGCGCCGGCCTGACCGCCGGATGCACCGGTGACCGTCACGCGATCGACGCTCAGGAGTGAGGAATCACGCAGCCAGACCCAGCCGCCGACGAGCAGAGCGACCGCCGCGGCCGCGGCGAGCACCGTGCCGAGCCCAGGCCGTCGAAAACCGGCGAGGGAGACCCGGGACGATCGCGACGGGGCGGCGGAGTGCGCGGACATCCGCGTCCTCCTTCGGCGCGGCGGGTCCCGTTCCTGCCGTCGGACAGGGCGGATCGGCGAGATGCGACGCGCTGCGCCGGGTGGACCTACGCGAGATCAGACGACCAGACGCTCGCCGAGCGCGCGCACGTCGCCGGCGCCGAGCACAAGCAGCACATCGTCCTCGCCGAGCCGAGCCGCAAGGACCCGCTCCGCGTCGTCGAAGCCCGGCAGCCACAGCACCTCACGCCCCGGCGCGGCGTCGGCGACCGCCTCGGCGACGAGGCGGCCCGTCACGCCGGGGAAGTCCGCCGCCTGCTCGCGCGCCGGGTAGACGTCGAGCACGCAGGCCAGGTCGGCGGCCGCAAGCGCCCGCCCGAAGGCTCCTGCCAGGTGTTGCGTACGCGAATACAGATGCGGCTGGAAGGCCGCCACGACACGCCGGGGCCCGAGCGTGCGCGCCGCCGCGATCGTCGCCTCGACCTCGGTCGGGTGGTGCGCGTAGTCGTCGACGACGAGCGCGCCGGACGCCGTGCGGCCGAGCGTCTCGAAGCGCCGCCCCGCCCCGCTGAAGCCGCCGATCGCCGACACCGCGTCCACCGGGTCCACGCCTGCGAGTGCCGCCGCTTCGAGCGCAGCGATCGCGTTGCGCGCGTTGTGGATCCCCGGAACCGGCACGAGAACGTCATGGCCGCGCCACTTCAGCCGCGAGGCCCCATCCCGCAGTTCCGCTCCGGCGGCGTCGTAGGCGACCAGCGGCCTGTCGCCGCGCAGAGCCAGAAGCTCGGGCCGATCCCAGATGACCGCCTGAGCCGGCCGCTCGAGGAACTCGCGGAAGACCTCGCGCACCTCCTGCAGCGAGCCGTAGGTGGCATGGTGGTCCAGCTCGACGTTCGTCACGACGGCGACCTCGGCCTGAAGCGCCAGCATCGAGCGATCGGACTCGTCCGCCTCGACGACGAGCCAGTCGCCGCCGCCCCAGGCTGCGTTGCGCCCCGTGCTGCGCAGCTCGCCGCCGATCAGGTAGGCGGGATCGATCCCGCATTCGAGCAGCACGTGCGCGGTCATGCTCGTCGTGGTGGTCTTGCCGTGCGCACCGGCGACGGCGATCGTGCGCTTGAGCGCGCTCAGCTCGCGCAGCAGCTCAGCTCGCTGCACGACGGCGAGCCCGCGCTCACGTGCCGCGACGAGCTCGGTGTTGTCCTCCTCGACCGCCGTCGAGTGGACCACCAGGACATCGGATGGCGCGGGCAGGTTGGCTGCGTCATGGCCGGCGCGCGCGTCGATGCCGTCGGCGCGCAGCTGATCGAGGACCGGCGAGTCGGAGCGGTCCGAGCCGCTGACCAGCGCCCCGAGCTGCGCCGCGACGGTCGCGTAGCCGCTCATGCCGGCGCCGCCGATTCCGACGAGGTGCAGGTGGCGGCCACTCCACGGCTGGGCGTCGGACATCGGACGGGACGCTAGCCGAGGCCCCGGGGCTACGCCGCGGCGGCGACCTCGTCGGCGATCGCACGGGCCGCATCCGGCCGCGCAAGCGACGCGGAAGCGGACGCCATCGCACTGAGCCGCGCGTCATCGCCGAGCAGCGCGGCGACCTCGTCGCGCAGTCGCGAGGCCGTCAGCTCGCCGTCCGGTACCACGATCGCGGCTCCGGCACGCGACATCCACTGGGCGTTGCCCGACTGATGGTCGCCCGCCGCGTGCGGATAGGGCACGAGGATCGCCGGCCTGCCGGCGGCGGCGATCTCGAAGATCGAGCCGCCGGCACGAGCTACCACGAGATCCGCCGCGGCCAGCGCCTGCGCGAAGTCCTCGACATAGCCGCGCAGGTCGTAATGCGCCCCCAGCGGCCGCTCGCGCAGCGCGGGAAGGTCGCGCTCGCCCGCGCAGTGCACCACGCGAAAGCCAGGGGGGTGCTCGCCGAACGCCGCCATCGCCGCCTCGTTGATCGAGCGCGCGCCGAGCGAGCCGCCGAAGACGAGCAGGACCGTGTCGTCGTCGGCGATGCCGAAGCGCTCGCGCGCGGCGCCCGCATCCGCCGCCGGAGGGGGCACGGGCCGCCCCGTGACGATGTAGCGATCATCGTCGCGCCCGGCGACCGGAAACGCGAGACAGACCCGGCGCGCGCGCCGCGCAAGCAGCCGGTTGGCCAGGCCGAGGTGGCTGTCGGCCTCGGTCAGCACGAGCGGGACACGGCGGCGCACGGCGGCCAGCCCGACGGGGCCGGCCACGTAACCCCCGCCGCCCATCACAGCCGCGGGACGAAGCTCGTCGAGCAGCCTGCTCGCCGCGCGCACCGCGCCCGCCGACTTGGCCAGCGCGCGCACGGCCTTCAGCGGGTTGCTGCGGCTGAGACCTTCGACGTCGATCGTGCGCAGCTCGAAGCCCGCCCGGGGCACCAGCTCGCGTTCGGCGCGCTCTCCACCGACGAAGACGACGCGCGCGCCGTCAGCCCGCAGCTCGCCGGCCACCGCGAGCGCCGGAACCACGTGTCCGGCCGTCCCCCCCGCGGCGATCACGTAGGTCGTCTCCGGCATCGGCAGCAGATCGTGCCTGATCGCGGCCATCGGTGACTGCACGCAGGTGCACCGAGCCCCCGCGCGACACGTTGATCAGCAGACCGCTGCACATCAGCAGGACGATCAGATTCGTGGAGCCGTAGGAGATGAACGGCAGCGGCACGCCGGTCAGGGGAGCGAGACCCAGCACCACGAACACGTTCAGCGTCGCCTGGCAGAGGATCAGGCTGGTCGCGCCCGCGGCCACGAGCGCCGCGTAGCGGCCCTTCGCCTGCTGGGCGATCCGCAGACCGGCCCAGGCGACGAGCCCGTAGAGCACGAGCAGGCCGAGAACGCCGGCCACACCGAGCTCTTCACCGATGATCGCCAGGATGAAGTCCGTGTGCGCCTCCGGAAGGTAGGCGATCTTCTGCACCGACTCGCCGAGGCCGTTTCCGAAGAACCCGCCGGAGCCGAGCGCGATCTGACCCTGCACCGCTTGAAAGCCGGTGTCACCCGACGAGTCCCATGGGTTCAGAAACGAGGTCAGGCGCATCCGCCGGTAGTCGGCGGTCATCGAGTACATCGTCACGAGCAGCGCTCCCGAGCCCGCGATCCCGCCGAGCCAGCGCAGCGGCAGCCCGGACGCGAAGAGGATCGCCATCACGGTGGCGACGATCACGAGCGTCGTGCCGAGGTCCGGCTGGGCCGCGACGAGCAGCACGACGACGCCGACGACGAGCCCGAGCGGCAGCAGCTCTCCGAGCGTGCGGAATCCGCGCGGGCGCTCCGCCAGAAAGCGGGCCGAGTAGAGCAGCAGCGCCAGCTTGGCGAGCTCACTCGGCTGGAAGGTGAGCGGCCCCGCGCCGAGCCAGCGCCGGGCGCCGTTGACCTCCACCCCGAAGCCGGGGAACTGCACGAGCACCAGGCAGCCGAGCGAGATCGCAAGCAGCGGGCCGGTGAACGCGAGCACCTGCTTGAGCGGGCTTCGAGCGATGAACCACATCGCGCCGAGCCCGGCTGTGCCGTAGACGACGTACTTGAGGAGGAAGCCGGTCCCGTCCCCGCCGCCCTGGATCACGGTGTTGGCCGACGAGGCGCTGTAGACCATGACGGCGCCGAAGGCCAGCAGACACAGGACCGCCGTGATGAGGACGTCCTCCTCCACACGCCGTGTGCGCACACGCGGCGTGGCGTCGGTCGTGGCGCGGGCGGCGGTCGCCATCCATGGCAGCTTCGGCGCGAGGGGCTCAAATCCTCCACCGCGCGGGACGTGACTCAGGCGAACGCCACGGGGTCGTCGCTCACGAGGCGCCCGCTATGAGTCCGTGTGCACAGACCAGGAGCGACCACCGTTCGTGGAGCGCATGATCCTCCCGTCGTGGAGCGCCGCGTAGAGGTCATCCGCGCTGCGAGCCTCGAACGCCGCCGGCTCGCCGTCGAGTCTTCCCACTTCGCGCCAGACTCCCCCGGCGTCGGCGCTGCGCTGAACCCTTCCATCGCCCGCCAATGCGAGCAGCGCGCCTCTGGCCGGCCATGCCAGCAGGCCCGCCGAGCCGGTGACTTCGCGCCAGCCACGGGCCCCGTCGCCGGATTCATACAACCGCTCTTCCCCGGACGCGATCACCCGGGACGGGTCGGCGGGGTCGATCGCGAGCGAGACCAGCGCCGCCGGCGCTTCGCGCTCTTCCCACGTTCGGCCATGGTCGTCGCTGACCATCAGCGCTGTCAGCCGGGTGTCGAAATCCGAGCCGAAGCCATAGACGTGCCGGCCTTGTGCCTCGAGGACGTGGAAGTCGCGCTTGCCCAGCAGCGACACCGACTTCCACGTCTTACCGGCGTCGCGCGACTCGATCAACCCCAGGAAGGGAGGGAGCTTGTCGCGGGGATCCGGGTGCCCGGAGCCCAGGAACCGGTCGCGGCCGACGACCGCGAAGCCCATCGTGTCCTGACGGCTGTCGCCGACGCGCTTCGCGGTGCGTTCCCCCCGCCGCCGGTCCGGTAGAGGCCGCTGTGCGTGGCGATGAACAGCGCCCCGTCCCCGGGATTGATGCCGAGGCCGTGGACGTGGATCGGCCCGGGATCGCCGGCCACCGCCTGCTCGCCCTGCGAGACCGTCGAAGCCGTCTTCTCGTCGCCGCCGCCGCAGCCGACGAGTGCCGCTGCGACCACGCAGGCCAGCGCCGTCAACGATCGGTTTGGGCCCGTCATCCGGGCGAGTCTGGGTCCGCGGCTCGCGGACCGGCCCGCGCGCCGAAGCCGGTCACGCCGACAGCGCTCCCACGAGCTGCCTGAAGCGGTCTCCGCGCTCCTCGAAGCCGCCCGCGAACTGGTCGAAGCTCTTGCAGGCGGGAGACAGGAGCACCACTTCGCCGGGACGGGCTGCGGCGCCTGCACGCTCGACCGCCGTCGCGAGGTCGCCGCAGTCGTGCAGCGCGACGGTTCCGTCCAGTGCGGTCCGCAGCTCCGGCGCGGCCTCGCCGATCAGGTACACGGCGGCCGCCCGCTCGGCGACGGGGGTGCGCAGGGCGTCGAACCGCTGACCCTGCGCCTGGCCGCCGAGAATCAGATGCACGGGGGCGTCGAATGCCGCCAGCGCCACCGTCGCCGACGCGACGTTGGTGGCCTTCGAGTCGTTGACCCACTCGACGTCACCGATCGTCGCGACGTCCTCGAGCCGGTGCCCGACGCCGGGAAACGTGCGCAGCGCCTCCACGACGGCGTCGGCACCGATCCCGTAGGCGAGCGCGGCCGCGGCCGCGGCCATCGCGTTGTCGGCGTTGTGCGCGCCGCGCAGACGGATCTCCGATGCCGGCATGAGCGCGCGGCCCTCCCACTCGATGACCCCAGCGCGGAGCGCCAGGTCGCCGTCCGCGCCGCCGAACGTAACTCGCCGCGCGGGACCATCGTGCAGCAGCGCCAACTCGCCCGGCAGGATCGCGAGGTCGCCGGGCACCTGGTGGGAGAAGATCGCCCGCTTGGCGTCACGGTATGCCTCGAACGTCCCGTGGCGGTCGAGGTGGTCCGGCGTCAGGTTCAGGAGCACGGCGACCTCGGGCGCGAACGCCAGCGAATCCTCAAGCTGGAAGCTGCTCGCCTCGCATACGACGGTCGCCGTCGCGGGCAGTCGCCCCACGAGCGAGGTCACCGCCGTTCCGACGTTCCCGGCCACGGCGACGTCGCGGCCTGCCGCGCGCCAGATCGCTCCGAGAAGCTCGACCGTCGTCGTCTTCCCGTTGGTCCCGGTTACGGCGACGAACGGGTTCTCCAGCAGCCGCCAGCCGAGCTCCAGTTCGCCGAGCACCGGCAGCCCCATTCGCCGTGCTGCGGCGATCAGCGGCGCCTCACGCGGGACCCCGGGGCTCTTGACGACGGCCCGCGCGCGCCGCAGCTCCCCGAGGCCGTCGATCCCGGTCCAGATCTCCAGGCCCTCGTGATGCAGGGCCGCCGCCTCGGCGGGCTCACCCGCATCGACCCCGATCACCGGCTCGCCGTGCGCCCACAGCGTCCGCGCCGCGGCCACGCCCGATCGCGCGAGCCCGACGACCAGCCACGGTCCTGGAGGCAGCGGAGGCCGGTGCGCGCTCACGCGGCAACCATAGGCCGCGCAGGCGCTGGCTGCGGCGAGAGCGATCGTCGCTGCTCAGATCTCGGCGACCGGGATCGCGCCCGCATCGCGGATCGCCTTCTCGCCGGCGCCGTCGAGCTCGGCGAGCGGCGTGTACGCGATCGCTTCCGGGTTGACGCCCGTGGCCGCTGCGTCCGCCGGCTCGAGCCGCTCGATCAGGTCCTTGGAGGCGAGAATCGCCCCGGATCCCGCGGCGGCCTCGATTCGCGCGCACTCGTTCATCTGGTCCCCGAGCGCCGTCACCTCGAGGCGGCCACCGGTCGCAACCTGCCCGACCATCAGCGTCGCCCCCCAGTGCAGGCCGACGTTCACCTCTGGCGACACGTCGTCGGGGCCGAGCGCACCGGCACCGTCGCGGATCGCGCGCGCCGCCTCGATCGCCGCGCGCGCCGCAGCCGACTCCGAGCCGCCGAAATCCCCGGCCAGGAACAGCGCGGACCCGCCGTCGCCCGCATGCTTGCCGACGATGCCGTCGCACGCGATCACCACGGAGTCGATCAGGTCGGTAAGGCCGCTGACGAGGTCGAAGTAGCCGCGCGAGGACAGGCGGCGTGAGAGCACGCTCGAAGCGCCCAGATCAGCGAACAGGATCGCCGCGGGCCGCCGCGCCGGCTCGCGTACGCTGTTCATCCGCTCGAAGAGCCCGCGATCGCCTCGGCCCAGCCGGGCCAGCAGCGACTCCGGCAGCGCAGCCCTCGCGAGTCGCAGTACACCGATGAAGGATCCCGCCTCGTCGCTGAGCCGCAGGTCGAGGAAGGTCACGTCGCCGAGGACCGTCTTCCTCAGCCGTCGCTCATCAGGGAACTCGTAGCTGTGCTGCCAGGCGAGCGGACTCCGGGCGAGCGGGTCGACCGCAGCCGCATTCGAGGCCAGCGAGCCGAAGACCTCCTCGAACGCCGCGTCCTCCGGAGCGAGGTAACGCCGCATGATCGGGACGTTCTGACGCCACCAGGCGCGGCTGACCTCTGCCGTGATCCCCCAGTCCTCCGCATCCTCGAGGTTGCGCACGACCAGCGACTTGCCGTAGTAGCGGTCGACCTGTTCGGGAGCCACGCCGACGATGTGGGCCTCCTCACTGGAGATGAACACGATCCGCCAGTCGGCGTCGAGTATCTCGCCGGAGATGCCCGCAGCCTCCATCGCCAGCGCCAGCTCCCTCAGCTCGGGATGCTCGGGGAGGGGCTGCGGCGGGACGGGCGGGTCGGGCACAGCCGCACCCTACGTCAGAGCCCCGGTCCACGCGGACGCACAGCCACCGTCACCCAGAGACGGGCACGCTAAGAGATCGACGCCTGATACAGCGTGAACCCGATCGCGGCGCAGACGGTGGCGATGATCCAGAAGCGCAGGATGATCTTCGTCTCCGACCAGCCGAGGATCTCGAAGTGGTGGTGGATCGGCGCCATCAGAAAGACGCGCCTGCGGAAGGTCTGGAACGCGAAGACCTGGATGATCACGCTGAGCGCCTCGATCACGAAGATCCCGCCCAGCAGGATCAGCAGGATCTCGGTGTCGGTCATCACCGCCATCGCGCCGATGGCTCCGCCGAGACCGAGCGATCCGGTGTCGCCCATGAAGATCGTCGCGGGGTGTGCGTTGAACCAAAGGAATCCGACGCACGCACCGACGACGCAGGCGCTCAGCAGCGCCAATTCGCGATCGCCGGTCGTGATGTAGGTGATGCCGATGTAGGCCAGCATCACGATCGCCGCGCAGCCCGCCGCCAGTCCGTCGAGTCCGTCGGTCAGGTTGACGGCGTTGGTCGTTCCGGCGATCACCAGGTAGAGCAGGACCGGGAAGAAGATGCCGATGTCGACGCTCGCGTCGACGAAGCGCAGCCGCACCGACGTCGAGACTCCCGCCTTCTGGGTTGCGACCCACCACAGACCGAGCGATATCAGGACCAGTCCGATCAGCTTGACGCGTCCCTGAAGGCCGAGCGACCGGCGCTTGACGATCTTTGTGTAGTCGTCGGCGAAGCCGATCGAGGCGCAGGCGAGCGCCGTGCCGAGCACCCCGAGTGCGCGCCAGTCGCCGTCGCTGAGGATCGCGTAGGGAACGGCGATCGCGACGAGGATGATGATCCCGCCCATCGTCGGCGTGCCGGCCTTCGTGTGGTGCCCCTCCGGCCCCTCCTCGCGGATGTGCTGGCCGAACTGGCGCTCGCGCATGAACTCGATGAAGCGCGGCGACAGGAAGACGCACAGCAGCAGGGCCGCCGTTCCGCCGATCAGGACCTCGCCCATCTAGGCAGCGCCCTGCCGGTCGACGAGTGCCTCGGTCACGGCCTCCAGGCCGACGCCCCGCGAGGCCTTGACGAGCACCGTGTCACCGGGCTCGAGCAGGCCCGGCACGATCGACGCTGCCTCTTCGGCACTCGCCGCGGCACGGACTCCCTCGCGCGCGAACCCGGTGGCGGCGTGCCGCGCCAGCTCACCGACCGTCACGAGCAGGTCGACGCCGGCCTCGCGCGCATGGACCCCGAGCTCGGCATGGAAGCGGCGCTCGTCGGGTCCGAGCTCGCGCATGTCGCCGAGCACGGCCACGCGGCGGCCGGAGGCCGTCTCGGCAAGGTCGTCGAGAGCGGCGCGCATCGACATCGGGTTGGCGTTGTAGCAGTCGTCGATGACGACGATGTCCCGCTCGAGCCTGATTCGCTGCCCGCGCATCGCCGAGAGTGCGACGTGCACCGCACCCTCGGGCTCGACGCCGAGCGCGCGCGCTGCGGCCAGCGCGGCCAGCGCGTTGCGGCGCATGTGCGCCGACTCGAGGGGCAGCTCGAGGCCCTCGGGCAGAACATCGACGTCACCCCCGGGTCCGAACGTGACGATCTCGATGTCGTCGCGCAGATAGGGGTCCAGCAGCGGCTCACGGGCGGGCAGGACCGCTGTCGCGCCGCGGCGAAGCTCGCGTACCAGCTCGGCCTTCGTCTCAGCCACGGCCTCGATGCTGCCGAGCAGTTCGAGGTGAACGGGCCCCACGTTCACGATGACGCCGACGTCGGGCTCGGCGATCCGCGCAAGCTCGGCGATCTGCCCGCGGCCGCGCATCGCCATCTCGAGCACCAGCACCTCGGTGCCCTCGGGTGCGCCGAGAACCGTCAGCGGCAGCCCGATCTCGGTGTTGAGATTCTGGGTGGTCGCGACGACGCGCCGGGCCGGCGCGAGCATGCCGGCGAGGATGTCCTTGGTCGAGGTCTTGCCGGTCGAGCCGGTGATGCCGACGACCTGAGCGCCGAGCCGGCGACGCCACGCGCTCGCGAGCATTCCGAGCGCGCTCAGCGGATCGGCGGCGGCGAACACGGCGCCCGTCGCCCCTGCGCCCGCAGCCCGCTCGGCGTGCTCCGGCCCGGCGAGCACCCCCCATGCGCCCGCAGCGAGCGCCTGCTCCGCGAAGACGCCGCCGTCGTGGCGTTCGCCGGTGAGCCCGAAGAACAGGTCGCCGGGTCCGACCTCGCGCGAGTCGATGACGACACGCAGCGGGCCGATCCCGGCCTCTGCCGGCACCGGCGGTTCGGTCACCAGGCGGGCGCCCGCCGCCTGCGCGACTCTTCCGGGACCCCAGTCGCGCATCACGCGCCCCTCGCCCTGAGCGCATCGCGCGCCACCGTCGCGTCGTCGAACGGGACCTTCAGGCCGTCCGCGAGCTCCTGCCCCTGCTCGTGGCCCTTGCCGGCGATCACGACGACGTCGCCGCTGCGGGCCGACTGGAGCGCAAGCCCGATCGCCGCGCCGCGGTCCTCGTCGACCTCGACGTGACCGGGGATCCGCTCCGGCACACCGGCGAGGACCTCTTCGATGATCGCCTGCGGATCCTCCGAGCGCGGGTTGTCGGACGTGACGATCGCGACGTCGGCCTCGCGCGCGGCGATCGCGCCCATCTGCGGGCGCTTTCCACGGTCACGGTCCCCGCCGCAGCCGAACACGACGATGACGCGCCCGTCCGCGAGCTCGCGCGCCGCGCGCAGGACGTTCTCGAGCGAATCCGGCGTGTGCGCGTAGTCCACGAGCACCGCGAAGTCCTGGCCTTCGTCGACCGGCTGAAACCTGCCGGGGGCCGTCGCCGCGCCCGGGCAGCGCCTCTGCGATCGTCTCGTCGGCGACGCCCAGATGACGCGCGACGGCGACCGCGCAGAGCGCGTTGATGACGTTGAACGGCCCGGGCAGCCCGACGCGCAGCTCGAGCTCGCCGGCGCTGAAGGTCGTCCCGCCGAAGTCGGCGTGCAGCCCGGTGGCGCGCAGCGCCGCGTCCGCGCTGTCGATCCCGACCGTCAGCGCGTCGGGGTACTCCTGAGCCAGGCGGCGGCCGTAGGAGTCGTCGACGTTGACCACGCGCAGCCCCGCGGTCGCCTCGAAGAGCCGCCGCTTGGCGCGGTAGTACTCCTCCATCGACGGGTGGAAGTCGAGGTGGTCCTGCGTGAGGTTCGTGAACGCCGCCGCCTGCCATCGGATCGCATCGGCGCGGTGCAGCTCGAGCGCATGCGATGAGACCTCCATCACGCACGCCTCGTCGCCGGCCGCGAGCATCGATGCGAAGGTCGCCTGGAGGTCGATCGCCTCCGGCGTCGTGCGGATCGCGGGCTCGGCCACGCCGCCGACGATCTGCTCGACGGTGCCGAGCAGGCCGGTCCGCAGCCCGCCGGCCTCGAGCAGCGCTCTCACCAGGAACGCCGTGGTCGTCTTGCCGTTGGTTCCGGTGATGCCGACGAGCGCCAGCCGCGCCGTGGGGTCTCCGTTGAGAAGCGCCGCCGCCGGTGCCATCGCAGCGCGCACGTCGCCGACGAGGATCTCGGGAACACCGAGGTCCAGCGGGCGATCGACGACCAGCGCCGCCGCGCCGCGCTCGACCGCCTGCGGCGCGAAGTCGTGGCCGTCGCGTGTGAAGCCCGGGACGCAGAAGAAGACGCTGCCGGGACGAACCTCGCGATCGTCATAGTCCAGCGAGGTGACGCCGACGCCGGCATCCTGGCCGGCCGCGTCCCCGAAGAGCTCGCCGAGCGTCATTGCGGCCCAGCGTATCCGCGTATCGAGACGTCCAGCGTGCGCGTTCGCCGCGTCCGGCCGCAAACGCACGGCCTTCCGCGAGAACCCACTAGGAAGGCGGGATCCGCAGGTACGGCAGGGCGAACGACGCGATCTTGCCGAACGCCGGCGCCGCGACCTCGCCGCCGTAGATCGCCCCGCGCGGCTCGTCGACCATCACCGAGATGAGCAGCTTCGGACGCTCGGCGGGGGCGAACCCCACGAACGAGGCGACGTAGTTCTCCTCGGAGTACTCCCCGTTGGCGGCGTTGATCTTGTTCGCGGTGCCCGTCTTCCCCGCCAGCTCGTAGCCGGGCAGCGAGACCTCGCTCGCCGTTCCGCCCGGCGCGAAGACGCCCTTGAGCATCTCGCGCACCTGGGACGCCGTGCGGCCTGAGAGCACGCGCTTGCCGGCCCCGGGCTGGACGCGCTCGCCGCCGACCCGGTCGATGACGTGCGGGCGGCGCAGCACGCCGCCGTTGGCGATCGCCGAGTACGCGGTGGCCATCTGGATCGGCGTGACCAACTCGCCCTGCCCGATCGGCAGGTTGCCCATCGACGACCCGGAGTAGTCGTCGAGGTCGAGCGCGACGCCCTGCTCCTCGCCCGGCAGCGCGACGCCGGTGCGCGTGCCGAAGCCGAAGCGGCGCACCCACTGGTCGAAGCGACGTGCCCCCAGCCGCTGCCCGATCGTGATCGCGCCGACGTTGCTGGACTGGGCGAGGATGCCGGACGTGTCGAGCGTCGACCCAGCCGCGCGGATGGGACTCGCCGATCACGCGATCCGCGACCTGGATCTGCGGGGCCAGGTTGAAGCTCGTGTGGGGCTTGACGACGCCCTCTTCGAGCGCAGCGGCGACTGTGAACGCCTTGAAGGTCGAGCCGGGCTCGTGAGCAAAGCCGACGGCGCGATTCTGGAGTGCCCACGAGGGCGCCTTGCTGAGGTCGTTGGGATCGATCTCGGGCCAGTTCGCCATCGCGAGGACCGCGCCGCTGCGCGGGTCCATGACGATCGCGCTCGCGCCCTTCGGACTGAAGTCGCGGCCGACCTGGCGGAGAACCTCCTCGGTCTGGTCCTGGATCTGGGCATCGAGCGTCAGCCGCACCGTCTCGCCGGGCGCCGCGGATCGCACGTCCTGGACCTCGATCGCGTCGCGGCCGCCATCGTAGATCGAGACGCGCTTTCCGTCGGTCCCGGCAAGCACGCGGTCGCGTGAGAACTCGAGCCCGAACAGGCCCTTGCCGTCCAGGTTCACGCTTCCGAGGACCTGGGCGGCCAGCACGCCGTGCGGGTAGGTGCGCCGCGAGCCTGCGGTCAGGTCGATGCCTTCGATTCCCAGCGCCTTGATCTTGTCCGCCGCGGCGGGCCTGACGCGGCGGGCCAGGTACACGAAGCCGGTGTCGCGGCGTGCCAGCTTCTTGACGAGCTCCGCGTCGTCGACGCCGAGCAGCGGGGCGAGCTTGGCGGCGGTGCGGACGGGGTCCTTGATGAGGTACGGCGTCGCGGAGATGTCGTCGGCGGGCTCGGAGGTCGCCAGCGCGACGCCGCTGCGGTCGACGATCGCGCCGCGCTCGGCGGGCACGATCTGCTCGGACTGCTGCTGCGACGTGGCGGCCGCGGACAGGCCGCCGCCCTGGATCAGCCCCATGTGGCCCGCCTTGAGTGCGGCGAGAGCCAGCCCAGCCAGGAAGAGCGCGAAGAGGATGCCGACCCGGCGCTCCACCAGGGTCACGTCAGCCTCCGGCTCCTGGCGCGGCGGACAGCCCGCCGGTGGCGGGGGCCGCGGGGGCCGGCGCGGCGGCGGGCGCGGGCGGCGGCGTCGCCGGCGGCGCTGCGGCGCCGGGAGCCGGCGCCGCGGCGGGCGCCGGCGTCGCCGCAGGGGCGCTCTGCGGGGCGGCGGGCGCCTGGCCGGTCGCCGGCGCCGCTGCGGGCACGGGAGCCGGAGCAGCCTGGGCGCTGCCCGCGGTCGTCTGCGCTGCGGCGGCCGGGTCCGTGCCCTGGCCGGCCGCACCGGCGTCGCCGCCGGAGCAGGGGCGTGCACGCTTCGGCGTCGAGGAAGCAGATCGCCCCGGCGGCGGGCATGACCATTCCGAGCTGTCCGGCGGCGCTCTGAACCCGGCGGCCTGCGTCGAGCTTGGAGATGCTCGCCCGCGTCTGCGCGTTCTCGCGCTCGATCTTGGCCGCACGCTCGACGTTGATGCTGATCGCGCTGTTCAGTTTGAGCAGCGACACCTGAAGGAAGACGAGGCCGAGCAGCCCCGCGCCGAGGACCGCGATCGCGGCGCGCCCGTGAAAGAGGCGCTGAACGGGGACGGAGGTCGGCAGGGCGCGCAGCGACGGGCGCGGCAGCGCAACCGCTGCGCGGCGCCAGCGCGAGGCGTGGCGTGGCGGCCTGCGCGTGACGACGGGTCCGCGCGCGGCCGCGCTGGCTGCGGGCGGAGGCGGGCTCATCGCGCGGCGGCCTCCGTGGCGTCCAGCTTGCGAGCACCGCGCAGGCGCGCGGAGCGCGAGCGCGGGTTGGCGGTCTGCTCGGCCTCATCCGGGACGGCGCCGCCGCGGGCGAGCAGCTGCGCCCGCGGGAGCCGCCCGCAGGCGCAGACCGGCAGGTCCGGAGGGCATATGCAGCCGCGCTCGAGGTCGGCCAGGAACCGCTTCACGCGCCTGTCTTCCAGGGAATGGAACGAGATCCCTGCAAAGCGGCCGTTTTCGGAGAGCAGCGACCACGCCAGCGGAAGGGCCGCGTCGATCTGCTCGAGCTCATCGTTGACGGCGATTCGCAGCGCCTGGAAGACGCGCTTGGCGGGGTGGCCGGCTGCGAATCGTGCCGGAACGGGGATCGCTTCGACGATCACGTCGACCAGCTCCGTCGTGGTCTCGATCGGGCTGCGCTCGCGCTCGCGCACGATCGCCCGTGCGATCTGCCGGGCGAAGCGCTCCTCCCCGTACTCGCGGAAGAGCCGCGTCAGGCGGCGCTCGTCCCAGTCGGCGATCAGGTCGGCCGCGCTGCGGCCCGAGCCCGGGTCCATGCGCATGTCGAGCGGCGCGTCGACGGAGTACGAGAAGCCGCGCTCGGGCGTGTCCACCTGCATCGAGGAGATCCCCAGGTCGAGGTACACGACGTCAGCGGCGACGTCCTCCGTCGGCGAGCGTCTCGAGCGCATCGGCGAACGGGGCCTGCAGGAAGCGCGTGCGGCACGGTGCGTCCTCGGCGAAGCGCTCGAAGCGGTAGCGGGCCTCCGGGTCGCGGTCGATGGCGACCAGCAGGCCGTCCGGTCCGAGGCGCTCGGCGACGAGACCCGCGTGCCCGCCCGCTCCGAAGGTCGCGTCGATCGGCCGTCTCGCCCGGCTGGGGGTCGAGCACGTCGAGCAGCTCGGCGGCGAGGACCGGGACGTGCTCGGCGCCGGTCATGGCGCTCATCCTGCCCATCCGAGTTGCGCGGTCAGGTCGGGGATCTGCGCGGCGAGGTCGCTGCGCATGTCGGCGTACGCCGCGCGGTCCCATATCTCCAGGCAGCGACGAGCTCCGCTGATCGTTACCTCACGACCAAGGCCGGCGTACTCCATCAGCGGCGTCTGGAGCAGCACGCGGTTGGCGCTGTCCAAGGTCGTGCGGAAGGAGTTCATGCTGAAGTAGCGCTCGACGGCCCGTGTCTCGGGAGCCATCGGGTTCTTGCCCTCGAGCGCCTGGGCGACGTACTGGTCGTAGGCCTCAGGCAGCCAGACGGACACGCAGCGCTCGATCCCCTGCGCCAGCACCACGCCGCCTCGCCTGAACGTCTCGCGGTGATCGGCCGGGATCGTGAGCCGGTTCTTCGCGTCGAGGCTGTGCTCGTAGGTGCCTTGGAAATCCATCTCAGGCTCGCCCGATCCTCGGCGAGAGAAGTAGTTGCGGGCCGGGGTGGAGGAGTGGGAGGAGCCCCTCCACCCCGGCCCGCGTGGCGGCAACGTACTCCACCTTCTCCCACAATGCAACACCTCCGCACAAAATTTCCCACACGAGGAATTCGCGCGCTCGGCGATCGACAGGCTCGGCGGGTCGATCGCGAGTGTTCATCGTGGTTTTCGACGAGTCGCACGGCGGCTCCTGCGTCCCGGCCCGGGTGCCGACAGCGCGCGTCCCCGGACCTCAGACCGCCGAAAATCGACGACTTCCGTCCGCCGCGTATGCGTCTCGTGGGTCGAAATGGGACAGCCCGCCGAACGCCCCCGCCCCACGCCGGCGCGAACGTTCCGCGAGCCGAAACGAACACGCCGCGGCCGACGCCCCCGCCCCACGCCGGCGCGAACGTTCCGCGATCCGAAACGAACACGCCGCGGCCGACGCGGCGTCGGGCGCGCCGCGCACGCGTAGGATGCTGGCCCGCCCGGGCGCGCCGCGATCCGGCCGTCACAGGAGACCCGCCGCCTTGATCGCAACCGCCATCCCTCTCCGACGCTCAGCGCTCGCGGCGCTCTCGATCGCAGCGCTCGCCGTCGCCGGCTGCGGCGGCTCCAAGTCCTCGCCGGGGAGCACCGACCCGGCGAGCGTCGTCCCCGCGGCGGCGCCCGCCTACGTCGGCGTCGAGGTCCGCCCCGAGGGCGATCTCAAGCAGAACACCGATGCCGTCTCGAAGGCGCTTCTGGGAACCGAGGACCCCGGCCAGGCGGTCGTCGAGTTCCTGCAGCCCCGGGTGGCCGCCTTCAAGGGCCTGACCTACCAGGCGGACATCGAGCCGTGGCTCGGCGACCGGGTCGGTCTCGCCCTGATACCGGTCAGCGAGAGTGAGAACAAGTTGCTGCTGGTCGCCGCCAGCCGTGACGACGACAAGGCCGACAAGGCGCTGGAGAGCTCCGGCGCGCTGAGCGCGCAGGCCTCGTTCCAGGGCGTCGAGTACAGCCGCACGCCGAACGGGAGCGCGGCTGCAGCACGTGTTCGACGGCGCCGTCGTGCTCGGCGACGAGCGCGCGGTGAAGCTCGCGATAGCCGCCGCCAAGGACGGCACCGACCTGGCGGCCTCACAGCGCTACGAGAACGCCTTGGCCGAGGTTCCGGACAACGGCATCGCGACCGCCTACCTCGACATCGACGCGCTGGCGGGCACGCTCGCCGGGCTCATCGGCGAGGGGACGACCGGCGACATCGTGCGCACGCTGCTGACCGGCCAGGGCGATGCGATCGCGGCTGCGCTGATCCCCGAGGGCGATTCGATCCGCGTCGAGGCGGCCGGCACGGCCACCGGCAAGGGACTGACCGCGATCCAGGCCCAGGGCGGTGCGAGCGACGCGATCCGGACCCTGCCGTCCGACGCCTGGCTGGCGCTCGGCGTCAGCGATGTCGGCAAGACCGTCGAGCTTCTGCTGCGCGGCCTCGCGTCGGCGGGCGGAATCCAGGCGATCGGCCTGAACCTGGTGCTGTCGCGGCTCGAGGAGTCGACCGGGCTCAGCGTCAGCCGCGACGTCCTCGCGTGGATGGGTCCGGGCGGGCTGTTCGTCAAGGGAACCAAGCGCGGCGAGGTCGGCGGAGCGCTCGTCGTGCAGTCCAGCGACCCCGCAGCGATGCGGCGCGCGGTCCGGCGCCTGCGCGCGGCGCTGGGCGACCTGCAGCTGCCCGGCGTTCCCGCTGTGAGCGATCTGTCAGCGAAGGGCGTCGACGAGGGCATGACGCTCGCGCTCGGCGACACGCCGATCGAGATCGCGGCAGCGGGCGACCAGCTCGTGATCGCGATCGGCCCGGGCGCGCTGGCCACGGCGCTCGACCCGGCCGACGAGCTTCAGAACTCACCCGAGTTCAAGGCCGCCGAGGGGCGCCTCGGGGACGATCTGCGAGCCGGCTTCTACCTCGATTTCCAGCAGGCCGCCGATCTGGTCGAGAGCTACGCCGGCGACAACCGCGATGCGGTCGCGCTGGCGGGCGTGCTGCGCGGTCTCACGCAGGCCGCCGGCGGCGGCAGGCAGGATGGCGACGTCTCGCGCGTGACGATCGTCGCCGGGGTCAAGCAGCCCTGAGACTCCGCGTCGCCGTCGGCGACCGTCAGCGCAGGCCGCTCAGCATCCCCGCGGCGATCAAGAGCAGCGCAGCGGGAACCAGCAGCAGCGCGACGACGAGCTGGATCTGCGGCGCCGCGCGCTGCGCGCCGTCGTGAATCCTGCGCGCGCGGTCGGCCCGCGAGCCGGTTGCGAGCGCGGCCGCCGCCGGGCCCAGCGGGACTCCATGGACCGCGCTGCGACGCAGCGCCGCCGTCAGCGCGCGGACCTCGGGCACGGGACAGCGACGGCACAGACGGTCCATCGCCTGGTCGGTCGACAGCGCGAGTTCGCTCGCCGCAAGGGCCGCCCTGACCTCCCGCACGAGCAGCCCGTCGCCGTGCGCGGCGGCCAGCGCCAGCGCGCGCCGAGGGCTCAGGCCCGCCTCGGCCGTCAACCGCACGCGATCGAGCAGCTCGGGCGCCTGCGCACTCAGCAGGCGTGCCCGCGCGCGCACCCGCCGGGCGACCAGCGCGTCGGGCACGAGAAAGGCGAGAGCGGGAGCGACCGCGAGCAGCAGAAGCCGGCCCGACCCGCCGCCGAGTGCCCCCGGCAGCGCGACGAGCGCAGCCGCGGCGGCGAGCGCTGACTTCACCGCCATCACGTCGGCGGCGGCCGACTCACCCGAGAGGCCCGCGGCTGCCAGCCGCTCCCCCAGCCCGCGCGGAACCGCGATGCCGCGATCACGCAGGACGCCGCTCAGGGCCCGTGACCGCGCCGGCACCCGGGCGATCGAACGGCGCGGCGCCGGCGCCGCGGCGCCGCGCCATCGACCGCGCGCGCCCGGCGCTCACGGCGCGCCCGCGCCGCGACCTGCGCCCCGCGGCCTGCGCCAGCGCAAGCGCGAGGCACACGCCCGCAAGGCCGGCCAGCAGCACGGCCATCGTCAGCAGCCCGCTCGCACGGCTGCCGTCGTCACGGTCACGCCGCCGACCTGACGATACGGCGAACCGCGACGAGCGCGGCGCACTGGAGCCCCGCCGCCGCCAGGACCAGGACCCGCGCAAGCGGATCGGCCAGCATCGCCGCCAGTGCACCCGGCGCGACCAGTTCGGCGAGCACGCACCCCAGCACCGGCAGCGCCAGCACGATGCGAGCGGTGAGCCGAGCCTGTGCGCTCGCCGACCGCGCGTCTGCGTCGACTCGCTCGCCGCGCTCGACCGCGTCGGCGAGGTCCCTGAGCAGGCGGGCGAGGTCGCCTCCCGTCTCACGCTGCACGAGCATCGCGGCAGTGAGGGCGCTCCACCCCGCTGTCGCGGCCCGCGCAGCGAGCCGATCGAGCGCAGCGGCGACCGGCTCGCCGAGTGCCAGTCGTGCCGCGGCCTCGGACAGCAGTTCGCGCGCGGGGCCCTCGACAGCGCCGTCGCAGCGCCACGACCTCGATCGCGCGGGGCAGCGTGTAGCCGGCGGACAACGCGTCGGCCAGCGCTCGAGCGGCAGGTCCGGCCGCCCGCGCCGCACGCCGCCGCCAACGAACACGGCGCGTGCGAACCAGACCCGCCGCGATGGCGGGCCCACCCGCTGCGAGGCCGATCGAGAGGACCGGTCCGGCGAGCATCCAGCCGCCTGCGGCGAGCGTTGCGATGGTCACCGCCGCAAGCCGCCGGCGCTCCGGCGCCCGCGGTGCGCGGCCGTCACGGCCTGCTGCCCGGGCAGGGCTCAGGAGCCGCTCGATGGCGTCGATCAGCGGAAGGCGCAGCAGCGCCCCGAACGCCTCCCACGCGGCCCCGACCAGCAGCGCCCCCGAGACTCCGGCCAGCAGGACCGTCACCGCTCGCCGAGCCGCTGCGCGACGCGGTCCCCGAGCGCCGCCCGCCTGACCGGGCGTTCGCCGCGCAGCGAGTAGAGCGTTCGCACACCCGCCCCTCCGGCCACCGCGACGACCTCGGCGACCTCATTTACCACGCGGCTCCCGTCATGCCGGCGCAGCTGGTGGACGACGAGGTCCAGCGCGTCGCAGACCTGCCCGCGAACGGCCTCGTGCGGCAGCCCGAGGCCCGCCATCAGCGCGAGCGTCTCCACACGCCTGATCGCCTCGGCCGGCGAGCCGGCGTGCACCGTCGTCAGCGAGCCGTCATGCCCGGTGGCGAGCGCCGCGAGCATGTCGTGTGCCTCGGCACCGCGCACCTCGCCGACGACGATCCTGTCCGGGCGCATCCGCAGTGCGTTGCGCACGAGCGTGCGGATCGTGACCTCGCCGCGCCCGTCGACGCCGGCGGGGCGCGCTTCGAGCCGCACGACGTGAGGCAGCGGGAGACGCAGCTCCGCCGTGTCCTCGATCGTGACGATCCGCTCGCGCGCGTCGATCAGGCCCGCGAGCGCACCGAGCGTCGTCGTCTTGCCCGACCCGGTCCCGCCGCACACCAGCACGTTCAGGCGCCCGCGAACCGCCGCGCCGATCAGCTCGAGCAGCGCCGGGGTCAGCGTGCCGAGCCGGACCAGGTCCTGCGCGGTGAGACCGCGCGGGCGAAAGCGGCGGATCGTGAGCGCGGGGCCGTCGACCGCGAGCGGCGGCAGCACGACGTTCACCCGCGAGCCGTCATCAAGCCGCGCGTCGCAGATCGGCTGCGACTCGTCGGCGCGGCGTCCCGCGCGCGACAGCAGTCGCTCGATCGCCTCACGCAGCTCCGGCTCGCTGGCGAACGACAGGCCCGTCGCCTCCAGGCGCCCGCGCCCGCTCAACCCAGACCGGCCGCGTTCCGCAGACCAGCACCTCGTCGATCTCCGGATCGCGAAGCAGGGGCTCGAGCGGGCCGAGGCCGAGCGCCTGCTGTGCGACGCGTTCGGCCACCGCCGCCCGCGTTGCGGCGTCGAGCACGCCGGCCTCACTGTCGACGGCCGCGTGAAGGCCCCGCGCCGTCGTTGCGTCGGCGGCCGCAGCCTCGAGCAGCCGTGAGCGAAGGTGGGTCGCGAGCTCGTCGACGTGGGCGGCGCGCGCAGCGGGATCCATGCCCGCCCTAGAACGCGAGACGCCGGGGTCTCCCCCGGCGCCTCGAAGCACTGGTCAGATGTCGTTGCCCCGGCCGGCCGGGGCCACGGACTCAGGGTCCGCCTACGGCGTTCGTCAGGATGAACGGCGGGTGGGTCCAGTCAAGGCTGCCGTCGAACGGGGCCCACGGGTCCTGGAAGGGCGGGTGCAGCGAGCACGTGCGCGAGTTGGGATCCGGAAGGCAGGGGTTGTACGGGTTGACCGCGATGTACTGGCCCGGGAGCGTCTGCCCGGCGTATGCCGGCTGGGCCTGAGCCAGGAGCTTGCCGCGGCTGCGCTCGTCGACGTTGGGCCACCCGTCGTGATCCTGGTCGTCGTAGCCGTCGAGCACGCTGTCGCCGTCGACGTCGGGATCGACGAAGTTCAGCGGCGTCATGACCTGGTTGCCGGGCGCACCGTGGAAGGGCTTCTCGTTCTCGAAGGCGGCGGCCCACCAGCCCGGGCTGAGCCGACCGTGCGACTCGTCCCAGTTGCCCATGGCGTCACCGTCGGCATCCTTCTCGTCGTCGGACAGCAGGCCGTCGCCGCTCATGTCGAGGGGCGAGCCGAGGGCGGGCGTGTTGGCGCCCGCGGGATTGGTGTCCTGGTCGCCGTCCGAGTAGGTCAGCGGGAAGTTCCCGCCGGTCGTGTGCAGCCAGAGCATGTACTCCTCGACCAGCGCCAGGCCGTCGCCGTCATAGTCGGTCGAGCCGTCGGTGCCGTCGAGCGCGTTCGGGAAGGGCCGCTTGCCGGGGTAGGGCAGCGCGCGCACGTTGAGATCCAGGGCCGACTCGACCTCGTAAGCGTCGGAGACGCCGTCGCCGTCGGTGTCGAACTTGCAGGGGTCGGTCTTCAGGCCCGCCTCGGCCACGTCGGAGAGCTTGTCGTTGTCGTCATCGTCATCGACGTCGTTGGGCACCTTGTCCCCGTCGCAGTCCGCGATCACGGCCGGAGCCGGCGTGCCGCCCAGCGAACCGGGGACGCCGACCTGCGGGGAAAGCTTGGTGGAGGTGTAGCGCTCGCCGAAGCGCCTGCTGAGAACGCGAAGCCTGAAGCGGCGGACCGAGACCTTCTCGCCTTCCTTGAGGAACGGCAGCAGCTTCGTGGGAACCGTGACGACGAGCTTGCGCGTGCTGGCGCTGGCGGTCACCTTGACGAAGACGGCAGGCTTGCCGTCGCGCTTGAAGACGAGGATGTTCTTGCGCTTGCCGGAGCGGAAGTACCTGCCGGTGACGGTGAGCTTCTGGCCCACCTCCACCTTCAGCGGCTTGACGCTCGTGATCTTCGGCGGCTTGCTCGCCGCGTCCGCGGACGCGCCGAACGCGAAGGTCAGGACGAGGGCGAGGGGCGCGATCAGGATGCGCCGGCGGGGAACCATCATGTTCTCAGGCATCGCAGCGCATATCGGCCGCGCAGCGCGGTTCTTGAGCCTTTCGGCCCCCGGACTCGACGGGATGCCGACGATTGGCGGCCACCGGGGTCCGTCCCCGGCGGGGGACTTCTCGGCGCGAGTCGCTGCGACATCCGCCTGGCGGTGCGGCGCGCCGGTGATCCTCTCAGCCTCGGGCCACTAACCGCCGCGCGACGCGGACGGCGGTCGCGGCAGCGCTCGCAGCTCGCGGGCTTCGGCCTGGGCCTGCGCCAGGTAGACGGCCTGCCGCAGCGTCACGCGCAACGCGAGTGCGACGCGGGGCAGGCCGGCGGTCTCGCCCTCGGGCGGCGCGGGCGCCGCGCTCGCCTCTACCACCTCGGCGTCGCGCAGCGCAATCCGCGTGCTGGCGCCTCCCTCAGAGCGCTCGCGCGTGACGAGAAGGTCGGCGCGCGCCCCGGGAGGCAGCTCCTCGGCCGACCCGACGGCGACGATCCGCGCGATGCGTTCGCCGGGACCGGCTGCGGTCAGCGCGCCGTCAGCCCCCGCGCCGGCGCCCGCGAGCAGCGCCGGGTTCAGATCGGTGCCCGGCTGGATCGTGGTTCCGGCCCTCGCGCCGGCGACCTCAGCGCGATCCGAGAAGGCGACCCGCGGCGCGTAGCGCGCGGGAACGCGGCGCAGGGCCAGCTTGCGCGCGGTGATCGCGTCCCCGCGCTCGATCACGACGCGCGCCACGACGACCGGCACGCCTGGTCCCATCCTTCGCTTCAGTTCCGCCTCGCGCTCGGCGACGTCGGACGCGGCCAGCCCGCCGAGCAGCAGCGCGAGCCCACCGAGCGCCGCCGCCCGCGGACCGCGGTTCACGCGGCGAGCGACAGCGACGGCGCATCGACGGCCGGTGCATCGACCAGCCGGTATCCGACCCCCCACACGTTCACGATGTACCGCGAGCCGCCCGCTCCCAGCTTGCGGCGCAGCCGGCAGGCGTGCGAGTCGAGCGTCCGCGTGGTCCCGACGGCGCGCTGCCCCCAGATCGACCGGAGCAGCTCGGCCTTGGTGAAGACGCGCGTGGGGTCGGTGGCCAGCACGCGCAGCAGCGCGAACTCCTTGGCGCTCAGGTCGAGACGGTCGCTGCCGAGGTACACGGTGCGCGCCGCCGTGTCGATCTCGATCTCCGCGACGCGCAGGCGTCCGGTCCCGCGCCGGCGATCGGTACGGCGCAGGATCGCGTCGATCCGGCAGCGCAGCTCGCTGTACGAGAACGGCTTGGCGACCACGTCGTCGGCGCCGCGCTCGAACGCGCGGATGCGGTCGAGCTCACCTGCGTCGGCGGCCGCGACGATGGCGGGGATGTTCGGGTCGGCGCGGCTGGCGACACCGTCGCTCTCGCGCACGTGCGTCAGCAGGTCGAGCCCCGAGTGATCAGAGAGCGCGACGTCGATGATCGCCAGGTCCGGGTACGCGGTCTCGAGCCGCCGCAGGCCCTCGCGGGCACAGTCGGCGACGAGCACGTCGAAGCCGTCGGCGGTGAGGTTGTCCGGCGAGGAACGTGCGCGTGGCGTCATCGTCCTCGACGACCAGGATTGTGGAACGGTCTCGATTGGTCATGCCGACCCGAGTCCGGCGCGCGGGGTTGTTTCCCCCCGCCGCTGCCGACCGGTCAGGTGCGCTGGCCGGTCGGCCTTACGAGCACCTCGTTGATGCTCACGTGCTGCGGCGCAGCGAGCGCATGGACGATCGCGTCGGCGATGTCCTCGGAGCTGAGCACCTGCCCGGTCTGCTCCCTGATCTTGTCGGCCGCCTGCATCACGTAGGGGTTGCCCGCGTTGTGCTCGAGCAACTCCGTCTCGACCCAGCCCGGCTCGATGATCGTCACGCGGATGTTCGAGTGCAGCGCCTCCTGGCGCAGCGCCTCGCTGAAGCCGTTCACGCCCCACTTGGTGAGGTTGTAGACGCCCGCGCCGACGCTCGCGCGGCGCCCCGCCGTCGAGCTGACGTTGACGACGTGCCCGGAGCCCTGCTCGCGCATCAACGGCAGCGCAGCGTGGGTGCAATACAGCAGGCCCAGGCAGTTGACCTCGATCATGCGCCGCCAGTCGTCGGTGTCGGCGCCCTCCACCGGCCCGAGCAGCATCACGCCCGCGTTGTTGATCAGCGCATCGAGCCGACCGAGGCGCTTGTGGGCCGTCTCCACGAACCCGCGCGCCTGCGCCTCCGAAGAGATGTCGACGGGGATCGCGGCGGCCACGCCGCCCGCTGCCTCGATCCGCTCGGCGAGCGCTTCGATACGGTCGGCTCGCCGCGCGCCGAGCGCCACGGACGCCCCCGCCTGCGCGCACATCAGCGCCGTCGCCTCACCGATTCCCGACGACGCACCGGTGATCGCAACAACTCGCCCGGAGAGGTCGTATCGCATCGCTCGACCCTACATTGGTCGAGCGCCTTCGCCGTCGCGCCGTGGTTGTCGCAGCCACCCGTGCAACATCCCGTTCAGGGTTGCTGTCGAGGGAGGGAACCGGCCGTAGGATCACGACGGCTCGGCAGCGCCACGAACGGCATGCCGGGCCACTCGAACTTGACCATGGACGCTCAGATACGCGGAAACTACGACTCCGGAGAGGACTTCGTCCTCGAGTACGGAGAGCTGCGCTTCACGTTCAACGAGCGCGACTTCGCCGAGCGCTGTGAGCAGGCCGCCCGCAAGCTCGGATTCGTCGGCGGGACGCTCGACGAGCCCGAGCTGGAGGACCTCGTCAACCTCGCGGTCAACGGCGAGGTCCAGGAGCCCGCATCGAGCCTCGGCGAGCACGTCAACGACTGCTGGCCCGAGCTGGTCGGCCCCGCCGACCGCTCGCTCGTGCACTGGCTGCGACGGCTCGTCTTCCGCTCGGCGTGGCTGGACCAGCGCGTGAAGGAGGGCGAGCTCGACGTCTCCTTCGACTGGGAGCACCAGACCTTCTCGTACGTGCAGCCCGACCGCGGCGACGAGCCCGTCGAGCTTGCGCCGGAGCCGAGCTGGGGGCGCGTGTCGTACACGCCCCGCAGCGCGGCCTCCTAGAACGCGCTAGGCGTCTTCGCCGAGCAGCTTCGCGCGGTTCTTGGCGATCGTCGTCGCCTTGCGTGCGCCGACGAGTGCCTCGACACGCAGCGTGTAGCTCGACGCATCGAGCACCGGGCGCCGCTCGGCCGCCGAGGCGGCGGCGTCCAGCCTGATCAGCGTCGTCTCTCCGCCGACCGGCTCACGGGCGGCCGCGATCACGGTCAGCGTGCCGCCGCCGGGAACGCAGCGTGCGGCACCGAGCGCGCGACGAGCGGCCGTCGCCGGCAGCTGGTCGAGTGCGTCGATCACGACCGCGGCGTGCCCGCCGCGCGCGGCGACGCGTTTGGCGGCGTCGATCACGCGATCGATCACCTGCGCCTGAGCGTCCGGGCTCTGACCCAATTCCGCGACTGCTGCGGGGGTCAGGTCGGCGGCGGTCCACTCGGCGAGCTCCTCGGGCCTTGCTCCGGAGAGCACCACCTGAACCTCGATCTCATCCTCGGCGGCCAGTTCGATCGCCAGCAGCCGCAGCGTCGTCGTGCGACCGGAGCCGGGCCCGCCGCAGACCGTGACGCGCGAGCCGCGCCCGATCGGGGCGAGGTCCGAGACCTGCTTGAGCGTCGCGTCCTTCGCCTTGATCGCGATCGGCACAGCCGCGAAGCCGGCGGCGAGGTCCGCGTAGCGCGTGCCGTCCGAGACCTCGTCGGCGGAGACGCCGTTGATCGTCTCGACACGCACCAGCGAGGGATGACGCTCTGAGCGGCGCGCGCGGCGCGCCGGTCCGCCGACGCGATCTCCGGGTACCAGCTCGCAGCGGCGAATCTGGGCGGCCGAGACGTAGACGTCGTCGTCCGAGGTCTCGGGAGCGTTGACGCGGATGAACCCTGACCCGTTCTCGAGCAGCTCGATCACGCCTTCGACGTTCTGATCCTCCTCGCGCGCGCGGCGCGAGGAAGAGCGATCCTCGCCGCCCTCCGACGAGCGGCGCCTGCGCGGCGCCGGCCTGTCGTCAGCGTCGCGCGAGGACGATGTCGAGCGCTCGGAGGAGCGCCGCCTGCGCGGCGCCGGCTCGTCCTCGTCGCGCTCGGAGGCACGCCGCCTGCGCGGCGCCGGCTTGTCGGAGTCGGCGTCCGCAGACGACGATGCGCGGCTGCGGCTGCGGCGAGGCTTCTCGCCGTCGTCGTCGCCGGACGACGAGGAGCGACTGCGGCTGCGGCTGCGCGCCTTGGCGGGCGCCGACCCCGAGCCGTTCGAGGCCGGCGAGTCATCGCCGCCCTGGCGGTCGAGGATCGCTTCGACGAGATCCTCCTTGCGCAGACGGCGGAAGCCGTCGATTCCGACCTCGGACGCGATCGCGTGCAGGTCGGCGAGCGGGCTGGCCTCGAGGACCGAGCGGGAGAGAACAGACATTGAGGTACTCCTGGAGTGTGGGGGATCGGTCGGCATCCGGCGCGTTGATTCAGCGTCCGGCGACCCTTGCGAGAGCAGACGCTAGCGCTTTGCGCGGATCCACTTGAGGCGATCGTCGTCGGCGTCGAACGCGCGGAACGTCCTCGATCCCCTCGAGCACGCGCCAAACGCGCAGCGCGTCGACCGCCGCGGCGACGTCGTGGACGCGAACGATCGCCGCGCCCGCGGCGGCCCCGTGGAGCAGCGCCGCGAGCGTCCCCGCGAGCCGCTCCTGCGGCGGGCGTGCGGTGATCGCGCCCACGAAGTACTTGCGTGACACGGGCAGGAGGATCGGCCGTCCGAGCTCGTGCAGCGCAGGCAACGCGCGCAGTACCTCAACGCTCTCCTGCGGCGTCTTGGCGAAGTCCGGCCCCGGATCGACGACGATCTGCTCACGGTCCACCCCCCGCTCCAGCGCGACCTCGATCCGCTCGTGCAGGAACGCCCTGACGTCATCGACGACGCCACCGCCGTAGTCCGCGAAGCCGACCTGCTTGGGCTCGGCGCGCGTGTGCATCACCACCAGCGCGCAGCCCGTCGCCGCGGCGACGTCGGCCAGCGCCGGGTCGAGCAGGCCGCTGACGTCGTTGAGGATCGCCGCGCCCGCCCCGACGGCTGCCCGCGCGACGCCGGGCTTCCAGGTGTCGACCGAGACCAGAACGTCCTCGGCGACCAGACGCTCGACGACGGGGACGACGCGCTCGATCTCGACGTCCTCGGCGGCGGCGCCCGTGTAGGTGACGCCGCTCTCGCCGCCGACGTCGATCACGTCCGCGCCGGCGGCCACGAGACCCAGCGCGTGCTCCACCTGCCGGTCGACGGTGTCGAGCCGCACGCTGTCGGAGAACGAGTCGGGGCTCGCGTTGACGATCCCCATGACGAGCGGACACCCGCGCCGGAAGGTCAGCGTGCGCTCACGGGCACGCAGGGACGGAAGGGCGGGCGGCGGAATGCTCACGCGGCCGCGGAATAGCGCAGGAACAGGTGATCCCCGCCGTGCATGACGTCGCGCAGGCGGAGCGCCGCCGGAGGGTCGAGGAACGGCCCGTGGAGCAGCGAGCGCCCGCCACCGGCGACGAGCAGCGGCGCCAGCGTCAGCACGAGATCGTCGACGAGGTTCTCGGCGAACAGCTCGCGGAGCAGGGTCGGCCCGCCCTCGCTGACGACGAGTCGCACGCCGTGCTGCTCGTGGAGGTGGGTCAGAGCCGCCTTCGCATCGAGCTGCCCGGGCGGGCGCCGCAGCACGCTGACCTCGGCGCCGGTCTCGGGCAGCGCCCGCTCGCTCTCCGTGTAGACCTGGATTCGGGTGCCCGGCTCAGAGAACAGCGGGACGCCCGCGAGTCGCTCGTCGAGCCCGCGTGAGATCGTCGCGATCAGCGGTTCGGCGGACCGCTCGAGTTCCAGGCGCCGCTGCTGCTGATGCTGATCGAGCACCGTGGCGTACTGCTCGGCGATCAGCGTTCCGGAGCCGACCAGCAGTGCGTCGGCGGCGGTGCGCAGCTCACGCAGCAGTTCCCGGTCGGCCGGGCTTCCGAGACCTCCGGCGCGGCCATCGACGGTCGCCCTCCCGTCGAGTGAGCCGATCATCGCGGCCACGACCCGCGGCCGGCCGGCGCGCGCCTGCGCGTCCGCGAGGCCGATCCGCTCGACGAAGTCCGCGGCGCAGACCGCGGCACCTGACGGGGCGAGTGTCTGGAGGGCGCCGCTCACCCGCTCATGCTCGCACGCCTGCGGGCGGCGACGTCAGCGTCGCGTGGCGCGCGCGCCGGTGCCGCCCGGATCCGGTGGCGGCTCGCCGGGGGCGATCGGTTCGACGGGCGTCGTCGGCTCGGGCGTGGTCGGCTCGGGCGTGGTCGGAGTCGGCTTGGGCGGCGCCGGCTTGGGCTTCGGCTTGGCCGTCTTCTTCTTCTTGCCCTTCTTCTTCTTCTTGGGCGGAGCCTTGACCTTGATGGTGCGGTACAGGACGACGAAGTTGCCCGCGCCGTCGGTCGCGCTGATGCGGACCTTGTAGGTGCCCTTGCGCACGAAGACGTGCTTGAAGGTCGGGCGCTGGATCTTCACGGTTCGCGGCAGCGTGCGATCGCGGAAGTCGATCCGCACCTTGCGGACGCCGGACCCCGCAGGGCTCCGCAGATCGTTCGCCTGCACCGCGAAGGTCATCTGCCTGCCTGCGGTGCGCTTTCCGGAGACCTTCACCTTCAGCGTCGGCCGGGTGCCGTCGATGCGCAGATTGCGGGTTGAGGCCCGCACGACCTGGCCGCGGCGGTCCGTCGCGATCACCTGCCAGCGGTGGATGCCGTCGGCGATCGGAGCAGACGGCGTGAAGCGCGTGTCGGTCGTCTCCCCCAGCGGCTGGCCGTCGAGCACGAGCGAGTAGGTGATCCCGCCGAAGACGTCGAACGACGGCGCCCACGAGAGCGTGGGCAGCGTCGTGCGCTTCCAGCCGGTCGAGGTCGTCGGCGAGGGGGCGCCCGGCGCACGGTCGTAGGCGGCCAGAACCAGTCTCCGGCCGTCGGAGTTCTCCTGGATGAACGCGACCAGGGTGTCGCCGGCGCGCGTCACGTCCGCGTCGATGCCGGCGCCCGCATCGACCGGTCCGAGCGCGGGATCCGACAGCAGCGCATCGGGGCCGAACGGCGGCACCTCGGCGAGCCCGATGTCGTCCTCGAGCACGCGGCCGCGCAGCTCCGGTGCGCCGACCGCGGAGGGCTGGAGCCACGCGACGGTGCCATCGAAGTTCTCGGCGAAGCCGGCGACCGGCTGCGCCGGAACTCCGGCCGCCGCGCCGATGCTCCGGGTCGTGGCCATCACGTCGTCCTTGATCACCGAAGCCAGCGCGCTTCCCTGAGCCTCGACCGTCGCGATGCCCTGCCCGCGGCCGTTGAGACCGACGCGAGGAACCGAGTGCGGTCCGAGTGCCGCGCCGGCGTCGATCGTCGTCGCATCGTCGAACGCCGAGCCGCGCAGACGCCGCGCGAGCGCGCGCAGGGTGACTGATCCGTCGGCGTTCGTCATCTGCTGGCGGAACACGACCCAGGCGTAGCTCGAGTCGTCCTCGAACGAGAGGTCCGCCATGTCTGCGGACCCGGCCGGCAGTCCGTCGATGCTCGCCGCGTTGGCCTCTGCGGCCACGAGCGACGTGCGGCCACGGACCAGGCGCCGCACGACGACGTGCGAGAGGCCGGACTCGTCGGCCTCGCCCCACACGGCGAGCCCGAGACCGTCCGCAGCAGCGCTCACTCGGGGCCTCATCGAACCGACTGCCCGCCCAGCGCGCGGGCAGCGCGTCGAGCGGCGCAGGATGCACACCGAAGGTCGTCGCACGTCGATCCATGTGGGCGCTGCGCACGTCTCCGTCCTGAGCCCAGACCACGTAGCCGACGCCGTTGATCGAGAGGTCCACCGAAGGGTCGCGAGCGCCGGGACCGGCGAGCTGCTGGAGCGGCGAGAACGCCTGCCCGGCGCCGGCGCGCACCGCGACCCAGACGCCGGCGCCGTTCGCGAAGGCGACCACCATCCGCCCTCCGTTCGCGGTGGCGGCGGTGGGAAGGCCGATGACCGGTCCCTGACCGCCGTCGACCTGGAAGGCACCCTGTGCGGCACCGCCCTCGATCAACGATGCGAAGACGTGATCCTCGCCGCCGACCCTGCGCACGAACGTCAGCAGTCCGACCCCGTCGCGCGACATGTCGATGTCACCGACCGCGCGAATGTCCGCAGAGGGCCCGTCGATCGCCTGCGCTGGAAAGAAGGTCCCGAGCGAGCGCTGGGCCTGCGCTGCGGCGGGCGCGAGCGCCAGCAGGCAGAATGCCGCTGCCAGGCCGCGGCGCAGCGTCGTCCGTGTCGCTTTGCTCAAGAGAATGGTGTGAACGTCGAGAGCGCTTGATCCATCGGGGTGGCTACGCAGGGTAGGCGCCCGGGCGGCTTCCCGCGGCGATTCCCTCTGCAGCCGCCTCTTCCAGGAAGCGCTGAGCCTGCTGATCGACGGTGCGCTCGTCCCAGCCCAGCTCGGGTCCCATGGCGCCTGCGACGCGCCGTGCGACCTCGCCTGCCGGATCGGCGACGGCGGCGGCGGCGAGCAGCCCCAGGCGCGTACGCCGCAGCAGCGCGTCGCCGACGCTGCGCGCCTGTTCATGGCGCGCGGCGTGGACGGCCTCGGCGAGCAGGTCCGGCGGCCCGCCCGCCACGATCGGCTGTGCGAGTTCTCCGCGCTCGGCGGCGACCGCGAGCACAGCGTGCGCGTGATGGCCGTAGCGGCCCGCGAGGCTCTCGTAGGCGTTCTCGGGCACACCCTCGACGCGCGGCAGGCCGGACGCTTCGACGGCCTGGCCGAGCGGTATCTCGTGCGTGCGGCAGGGCGCGTCGCGGTCGTCGCGCTCGACGATGCGATCGACGGTCATCTTCGCCATCCGCCGCCAGGTGGTCAGCTTGCCGCCGGTGATCGTGATCATCCCGCTGCTCGTCTCGTAGAGCTCGGCCTTGCGCGAGATGTCGACCGACTTCTTGGGGTCCCCGGTGGAGATCAGCGGCCGCACGCCGGCGAATGCGCCGCTGAGGTCCGACGCGGTCAGCGACGTGCCGAAGAAGGCGTTGGTCGCGTCCAGCAGGTACTCGATGTCGGAGTCGGCGGGGCTGATGTGGTCGAGGTCGTCCGTGTCGAAGTCGTTGTCGGTCGTCCCGATCAGCGTCGAGCCGAGCCATGGCAACGCGAAGATCGAACGGCCGGAACCGGCGGGGACGATCGCCCCGTCGATCAGCGGCAGCGTCTCGAACGGCAGCGTGATGTGCGTACCACGACTGGGCCGGATGACCGGCACCTCGGCCTCGTCGTGCAGTTCACCGGGACGCAGGCGGTCGGCCCAGACGCCGGTGGCGTTCACGACGGTGTCGGCGCGGACGTCGAACAGGTCCCCGGTCTCGCGGTCGCGCGCGCACACGCCGCGGGCACGGCCGGCCTCCTCGACCAGCTCCAGCACCTCGACGCGGTTGGCGCACACGGCGCCGAAGCGCTCGGCCTCGGCGAGAACCGTCAGAACGAGCCTCGTGTCATCGGTCTGGCAGTCGTAGAACAGGTACCCGGAGGTCGGGTTGCGCGCCGCGAGCGCCGGAAGCCGCTCGGCGACCTCGTCGCCGGGGATGATCCGGTGCCGCTCCGGGCTCCAGTCGCGCGCATCGTCGTCGCCGTCCGAGTCCTTGCGGCGGCGGCGCAGCTTGTCGACCGCCATCACGTCGTAGAGGTTGAGTCCCACACCGACCAGCCGATCGGGGCGCTGGCCCTCGAAGGCCGGGACGACGAGCGGGAGCGGCCGCACGAGGTGCGGCGCGAGCTTGACCATCAGCTGACGCTCGAGCAGCGCCTCGCGGACAAGCCCGAGATCGAAGTTCTGCAGGTAGCGCAGCCCGCCGTGGACGAGCTTCGACGAGCGGCTGGACGTGCCGGAGGAGAAGTCGGCCTTCTCCACGAGCGCGACCGAATAGCCGCGCGCCGCGGCATCCAGGGCGACGCCGGCCCCGGTGATGCCGCCGCCGACCACGACGACGTCGAACGAATCCCCGGCGAGCGCGGCGAGCGCCTGATCACGAGCGATCATCGCGCGTCAGTCTCGCAGAGCGCCGCGCCGACGCGGATCGAGGGGCGCCCGGCTACAGCGCCGACAGCTCGTGCGTGATCTCGCTGACAGAGCCCTTCGCGTCGCCGAACAGCATCGCCGTCTTCGGGTCGTAGTAGAGCTCGTTCTCGATGCCAGCGAAGCCCGGATTCATCGACCGCTTGAGCACGATCACAGACTGCGCCTCGTTGACGTTGAGGATCGGCATCCCGTAGATCGGTGACTCGGGGTTGTGCTTGGCAGCCGGGTTCGTCACGTCGTTGGCGCCGATCACGACGGCGACATCGGTGCGCGAGAACTCCGGGTTGATCTCGTCCATCTCCTTGAGCTGGTCGTAGGGCACATCGGCCTCCGCCAGCAGGACGTTCATGTGCCCGGGCATGCGGCCGGCGACGGGATGGATCGCGTACTTGACCTGCACACCGCGCTTCTCGAGCTCAGTCGCCATCTCGCGCACGACGTGCTGCGCCTGCGCGACGGCCATGCCGTATCCGGGCACGACCACGACCTGGCGCGCGTACGCGAGCTGGATCGCCACGTCGGCGGCGCTGGTCGAGCGAACCGTGCCGGCATGCTCGCCGGCGCCTGCCGCGCCCTCGATCTGCCCGCCGCCGCCGAAACCTCCGGCGATGATCGATGGGATCGAGCGGTTCATCGCGTCGGCCATCAGCCGGGTCAGGATCGTGCCGGACGCGCCGACGATCATGCCCCCGACGATCAGCGCGGTGTTCTCGAGCGCGAGCCCCATCGCGGCCGCCGACAGTCCCGTGAACGCGTTGAGCAGCGAGATCACGACCGGCATGTCAGCGCCGCCGATCGGCAGCACGACGAACAGGCCGAGCAGCGCCGCGCAGATCAGCACGGCTGCGATGTAGAAGCCTGAGGTCTCCCCCGCGGCGATCGCGACCGCCGCGGAGACGGCCCCGACGAACAGCAGCAGGTTGATCGGCTGCTGCGCCTTGCCTGCGCTGATCGGATGCCCGGGCAGGATCTCCTGGAGCTTCCCGAACGCCACGTTCGAGCCCCAGAACGAGATCGAGCCGACGATCGCGGCGAACAGCGACGGGATGACGAAGGTCAGCTCGTAGCCCTGGTAGCCGCCCGATCTCGTTGAACTCGGCCCACGCGATCAGCGCGACCGCGCCGCCGCCGACGCCGTTGAACAGCGCGACCATCTGCGGCATCGCGGTCATCTTCACCTGCCGCGCCGCGGGGACCCCGATGATCGTGCCGACGACCAGGCCGAAGACGATCAGTCCCCAGTTGCCCATCCCCTCGTAGAGGAAGGTCGCGGCCAGCGCGATCCCCATGCCGACGGCGGCGATGCGGTTGCCCCGAACGGCAGTGCGCGGACCGGTCAGCCCCATCAGGCCGTAGATGAACAGCGAGAAGGCGACGATGTAGAGGACGTTGATGAAGTCGATGTCCTGCAGGAAGGACGCGAGCGGAGGCGTGATCACTTCGGCTCCTCCGCTTCCTTGGGCGCAGCGGGCTTGCTCTTGAACATCTCGAGCATGCGATCGGTGACGAGGAAGCCGCCGACGACGTTGATCGTCCCGAAGATGATCGCGACGACCAGCACCAGCTTGTTGAAGGTCGTCAGGTGCTCGCTGAGCCCGAGCACGATGATGCCGCCCAGCACGACGATGCCGTGGATCGCGTTCGTGCCGGACATCAGCGGCGTGTGGAGCGTGTTGGGGACCTTCGAGATGACCGTGTAGCCGACGAAGCCGGCCAGCACGAGGATCGCGAGGTTGGTGACGAACATGGGCTCCTCCTCAGGATGCGCCGGCCGCTGCGGCCTTGGCGCCCTCGTGGACGATCTCGCCGTCTCGCGTCACGCACGAGCCGGCGACGATCTCGTCGTCGAAGTCCAGCTTGAGCTCCGGTGCGGCGCCGTCCTCGCCGTCCTGGACGATCAGCCCGAGCAGCTCCTGGACGTTGCGGGCGAACAGCTGCGAGGCGTGCTCGGGCATGTTCGCGGGCAGGTTCAGCGGCGAGACGATGATCACGTCGTGCTTGACGGACGTCCGGCCGGGCTCGGTCAGCTCGCAGTTCCCGCCGCTCTCCCCGGCGAGATCGACGACCACGCTGCCGGGCTTCATTCCCTGGACCGCATCGGCGGTGACGAGCTTCGGTGCGGGACGGCCGGGGACCAGCGCTGTCGTGATCACGACGTCGAATCCCTTGATCGCGTCGGTCAGCGCCTGCTGCTGCTGTGCGCGCTCCTCGGCCGTCAGCTCACGCGCGTAGCCGCCCTCGCCGGCCGCCTCGAGCCCCAGGTCGAGGAAGCTCGCGCCAAGCGACTCGACCTGCTCGGCGACCTCCGGGCGCACGTCGTATCCGGTCGTGACCGCGCCGAGCCTGCGGGCGGTCGCGAGCGCCTGGAGACCCGCGACGCCGGCGCCCAGGACGAGCACCTTGGCGGGCGGGATCGTCCCGGCCGCGGTCATCAGCATCGGGAAGAAGCGGCCGAGGTTCTCGGCCGCGAGCACGACCGCCTCGTAGCCGGCGACGTTGCTCTGCGAGGAGAGCGCATCCATCGACTGTGCCCGCGAGATGCGCGGGATCGCCTCCATCGCGAGTGCCGTCACGCGCGCGTCACGCGCGGCGGCCGCCGTGGCGCCGCTGGTCAGCGGCTGAAGGAAGCCGATCAGCAACGCGCCCTCGCGCATCCTGGCGATGTCTGCGGGAGCCGGCGGAGCGATCACGACGACCGCGTCCGCCCCCCAGACCTCGGCGGCGTCGGACGCGAGCGTCGCGCCGGCGTCGGCGTATGCGGCGTCGGGAATCATCGCGCCGGCGCCCGCGCCCTGCTGGACGACGACGTCGATTCCGCGCGCGCTCAGCTTTCGGACCACTTCCGGGACGAGTGCGACGCGGCGCTCGTTCTCGGCGGTCTCCTTCGGGACGGCGAGTCTCATTGGCGGCGGAACGCTAGCCGATCGGCGCGGCGCGCGGCCGGGCCGCGCAGCGGCAGCGCGCGCCGCGCGAGCGCCGCCAGAGCCTGCGCCGTGACCCACACAGGCGTCTGGGAACTGGTGCGGCTGTAGCGGATGCTGCCGTTTGCCGCCTGGAGCGAGCGCAGGTAGGCGAGCGGTGAACGCGATCCACGGCGCCGCTGGCGCGCGGGGTTGCGGCCGGCGGCCACAAGGCCCTGCACGGCGAAGGCCGTCGACTGGGCGTTGGAGCGCCCGCGAGGCAGCAGCGGGAAGCCGCCGTCGCTGTTCTGGCGCCGGCTGAGGAAGGTCGCGCCGCGACGGACCGAGCGCGCCCGGCGACCACGCACGGCGGCCAGCGCCTGGACCGCGGCGGCGCTGTCGTCGATCCCGCTGGGTCCGCCGCGGGCGGCGAAGTTGAAGCCGCCGTCGGTGTTCTGCTGGCGCTCCAGGTGTCGCGCCGCGCGCTGGACGGCGCGGTCGCCGCGCGCCACACCGGCGGCGCGGAGTGCCAGCACTCCGAACGCGGTCAGGTTCACGAGCCGGTCGAACGAGCCGTCGGGATCCTGGCGGGCGCGGAGCCGCGCCACGAGGTCACCCGCCGGCGATCGTCGCGGCGAGCGGTTCGAGGCGGCCAGCGCGAGGATCGTCCGCTGGAGGTCGGCCGTCGTGCGCTGAAGGCGCGCCCCGGACCACAGCACGTCGGTCCCGGACCTGCCGCGGCGCCGCACCCTTCGCGGATCGCGACCGGCGGCGGCGAGGCCGATCACGACCCATGACGTGTGGGCGTACGACGTCCGCCCGCGCGGCGAGTCGCCCCAGGCGCCGTTGGACTGCTGCGCCCTGGCCAGATATGAGGCCGCGCGCGACGCCGCGCTCGCGGCATTCGCGCTCGGCGGCTGGACGGCGCCGATCACGATCAGCGCCAGGACGGCGACAGCCAGCGCCGCCGGAGCGGGAGACGCGCCGGGCGCGTCGAGCCAACGGACCTCCAGCCGCGCGCGGTAGCGCATCAGCGCGCGCACGAGGACCGGGCCGAAGGCCAGGCAGAACGCGATGTTGCCGGCCGCGTGAGCGACGTTGAACGGGAAGGAGGCGGCGGCGATCGCGAGGTACTGGTCGAGCGACTGCTGCCCGGAGTACGTGACCCAGACCGAGAGGTCCATGATCGCTCCGAACATCAGCCCGGCGGCGCCGCATGCGAGCGCGAGCTGCAGGCGGCCGATCTGATGGCCGCAGAGCCGTCCGATCGTCGCGCCGAGCACGCCGCACAGCCCCCACGCGAGCATCTGCCAAGGCGTCCACGGCCCCTGGCCGAAGACGAGGTTCGACGCCAGCGCCGCGACCGCGCCCACGACGAAGCCCGGGGCGCCGCCGAGCGCGAAGCCGGCGATCAGGACGATGTCCGTCGTCGGCTTGATGTTCGGCAGCGGAGCGAACGCGATCCTGCCGATCGCAGCGAGCGCCCCGAGCGTCGCGACGAGGGCGAGCATCCGCGAGCCCGGCTGGGAGCGCTCGTACCAGGCGAAGCCGGCCGCGAGCGCGATCGCCAGCAGGGCGAGCGCTGCCAGCTCCCAGCTCACGGCGCCACCTCGAAGCTCATCCGGCCGCGCACCAGCTCGCCGCCCTGCTCAGGCGTGAGCGCACCCCCGGCGCCGCCGAGGACGCGCGCGGTCTCGGTGGCGAAGTGCCAGCCTCCGCTGAGCACCTCGGCCGCCGGGGCGTCGGCGATCGGCGCACCGTCGGCCAGCAGGATGACCCGCTCGCCCACGGCCGCGGCGAACTCCGCGTCGTGCGTGGCCACGAGCACGGCGACGCCGGCGGTGGCGAACGAGCGCAGCCTGTCGGCGAGGTCGGCCTTCGCGCTGCGGTCCATTCCGCGCGTCGGCTCGTCGAGCAGCACGGCGGCGGGCGACTCCCCGCCGTCGAGCACGATCGCAAGCGCGAGGCGCTGGCGCTCGCCGCCGCTCAGATCGCGCGGATGGCGATCGGCGAGGGCGCCGAGGCCGACCGAGTCGAGCGCGGCCGCGCCGACCTCGTCGCCTGCTCGCTCATGCAGCAGGTAGTCGCCCGGGTTCTGGAGCAGCAGCGCAACGCGGCCGGACATCTCGATGCGGCCGCGCGTCGGCTCCTGGACGCCGGCCAGATGGCGCAGCAGCGTCGACTTGCCGGCCCCGTTGCGGCCCATCAGGACGGCGCGCTCACCCGGAGCGAGCGCCAGGTCGACGCCACGCAGGACGGCGCGCCCTCCCGGAAGCTCCTGCCAGACACGGATCGCACGCACCGCGATCGCCGCGTCGGCGCTGCGCCGCCGCAGCAGCCGCGGGCGCCGCGATCGTGGCGGCGCCGCCCGAGGCGACTCGACCGCCGGCGCATCCAGCAGCCCGTGGGCGCGCAGCGTCGCACGCGCCTGCTTGACCCCGGCCGGAAGCGGGCGCAGGCCGGCGCGCGAGAAGAGCCGTGCAGACGGCGTCAGCAGCGCCGGCGAGGACTCCGCAGCCCAGGCGAGCATCGCCGCCGGTTCGGCGTCACACGCGACGGCACCGTCCTCGACCACGATCACACGGTCGGCGTGGCCCAGGCAGCGCTCCAGCCGATGCTCGGCGAGCACGACCGCCGTCCCCCACTCCTCGTTCAGCCGGCGCAGCAGCCAGACGAGCTCATCACCGGCGACCGGATCGAGTTGCGACGTCGGCTCGTCGAGCAGCACGAGTGCGGGCCGCCCCGACAGTGCAGCCCCCAGCGCGACCCGCTGCAGCTCACCACCGGACAGCTCGTGCGTCGGCCGGTCGAGCAGTTCCGCGATGCCGAGCGCGAGCGCCGCCTCCTCGACGCCGCGCGCGACGGCCGCGCTGCCGAGGCCACGGTTCTCCAGCGGAAAGGCGAGCTCCGCTCGCACCGTGCCCATCACGATCTGCGTCTCGGGGTCCTGGAGCAGCGTGCCGCAGACGACCGCGAGGTCTCCGGGACCGTTCTCACGTGTGTCCAGCCCTCCGACGAGCACGCGCCCCGCCGCCGTGCCGCCGTGGAAGTGCGGTACGAGACCGCAGGCGGCGCGGATCAGCGTCGACTTGCCGGACGCCGACAGTCCCGCGAGGACGACGAACTCCCCGGCCTCGACATGCAGCGAGACGTCCCGCAGCGCGGGCGCCGGCGCACCGGCGTAGGTGTAGGTGAAGCGCTCGAACGTCAGCGTGCTCACCGCTCCACCCCCCGGCTGCTGGCGAACGGCGCCAACGCGACCAGGACGATCGCGCCGGCGAATGCCCACGGCGCCGCTCCGCGCGTCAGCTCGAACGTCGGATAGGGATCGACCGTCGCCACACCCGCGACCAGTCCCCATGCGGCGAGCAGCGTCAGCGCGAGCGCCGCGGCGCCGACGCTGAGGTCGTGCCGCGACCACGGTGGACCCGGCTCACGCGCGGCCGGCGTGTGTGTGGCGAAACCGCGCAGCTCGAGCGTCGCCGCGACGTCGACGGCGCGGTCCAGAGCCCCTGAGGTGACGGCACGCACGACCGCCAGGCGCCCGCGCGTCGTCGTGACGGCTCCATCCGGGCGGCACCGGCGCGCCTGCTCCATGCGCTGCGCGTCGCGCGTCAGGACCGGCACCATCCGCGTCGCCAGCGCGGCGGTCAATGCCGAGCGAAACGAGAACCGCCGCATCCCGCGCAGGACGATGTCCGGGTCGACGGTCGCGGCGACCAGTGCGAAGGACAGCACGACGACGACGACCCGCATTCCCAGCAGCGCGCCGTAGGCCAGCGCCTCTGAAGTGATGTCGACCTGCCCGAACGGCGGGAGCTCGCCGGCGCGCAGGATCACCGTGAGCCCGTCGCGCACGACGATCGCGTTGGCGACCGCGATCAGGACGGCGAGCACGACCGAGAAGCGGGCCACGCGCGCGACCTGGCGCCCGACGCCGGCGAGCGCGGCCGCGCCGAGGACGGCGACGGCGACGCCGGCCAGCACCGCCGGGTGCTCGAAGGCGAGCGCAAGCACGATCAGCGCGGCGCCGTAGGCGGCTGCGATGCCCGCGCGCGCGGCATGCAGTGGGCTGGCACCGCGGGCGTAGATCACCGCGAGCCCGCCCCCTCCAGCGGAAGGCCGACCGCTCGGCCCCCGTCGAACGCGACCGCGAAGCGGCTGCCCAGCGCCTTTGCGCCGAACGCCTTGGCAGCGGCACCGACTCCGGCCTCATCGGTCCCGGTCACCGCCCAGACGGGCGGGTCCTCTCCGGCCGCGGTGGCGGCGACCAGCCCGCCGCCCCCGCCGAGCGTTCGCAGCGCGCGCCCGTGAGCGTCGAGCAGCGCGATGCTGCGGCCGTCCGCGCGCGGCTCGGCGAACACGCCGCTCGCCCTGGGACCGCTCTCGAGCAGAGCCAGAGCGTTGTCGTCGCGCAGCGCGGCCCACGGGCCGACGAGCACGCGCAGCGTCTCGGACGTGATCGAGCGTCGCAACGTGCCCTTGGACGCCGGTACGTCGAAGGCGACGAGCGCGCCGACCACCGCCTCGCACGGGGCGGAGTCCAGGTCGACGCATTCAACGCGCACGGGCAGGCGCTTGGGTGTCCCGGGCCCGTGCACGAACGGCTCGGGGAAGGAACCGACGACGGCCGGGATGCGCTGGGTCTCTGACCAGTCGCGGCGATCCCACCAGACGCGATCGCCGCCGCGCACGCGCGTCGCGGCTGCGCCCTTCGGCGCCTCGCTGCCGTTCACGAAGTAGAGCCAGTCGACGCTGCGACCCCCATCCGCGCAGAGCGAGTCGATGCACTTCACGAAGCCGCCGCCGTAACGGGTCTCGACGCGGGCGTTGCGCTGGAGCAGGCGCATGACCGTCTCGGACTGCGCAACGCCTGCGAGCCGCTTCTCGGCCAGCTTGGTGCGGCCGAAGTCGCGCGTGACGGTGAGCGTGACGCTCTCGTCGCTTGTCGCACCTGCGCCGCAGCCGCCCACCGCGAGCGCGGCGAACAACGCCGCGAGCGTCGCGGCGGCCATGCGCAGGCGAGCGGCGGCGACCATCTCAGCCCACGTGGAAGACGACGCGGTTGCGCGGATCCCCAGGCTTGCCGCGCGTGTCTCCGCGGGTGACGTTGCCGGCACCGTCGAGCGTCTGGGTGTCGAGCACGTAGCGGCCGCTCGGCAGGCGCGACGGCAGCAGGTAGCTCCAGCTCGCCCGGCTGCCGATCGAGTGGAACTTCGCGCGGGCCGCTCCGCAGCGCGTCATCGTCTTCCAGCGCTCGCTCACGAAGTCCAGGCGCGAGCAGCGCCTGCGCAGACGGCTGCGGACCTTGCCGCGAACGCGGACGCGGCCGGGAGCCGCCACGCGGACGAGACGGGTCAGCCGCAGGCGGACCTCCCTGATCCCCGAGGGATCGGCATCGACTGTGCCGCGAAGCAGGCGCGGCCCCTTGCCCGGCCGTAGCGCTGCTGCGGCCTGATCCCAGCGATGCGACCCAGGGCGGGACTGCGGTCCGGCGCCGCCGCCGGACTCCGATGCGGGCGTCCCGGCGCAGGCGGCGGCCCGGGCGGCGGAGTGGTGCCGCAATACCCGGCGGAACCACCCGTCAGGCAGATCGGCGTTCCGCAGTGCCCGTCGCCTCCGTCGGTGACGCAGACGCTCACCGGGCGCGCGCGCGTTCCCGGGCCGACCGCGCTCAGCGTCGTCAGCCCAGGCTGCGTCAGCGTCAGCGACGCCTGGCCGCCCGAAGTCGTCGCCGAGCTGCCGCCACCGGCAACCTCGATGCCGTCGGCCGGTGCCGCGACGCCGGTGCCGGGACTGCCGTTGTCGGGCCGGTACTCGTCGACGCGGACCGTGAAGGCCTCTCCCGGCCTGACGCTCGCCGGCGCGCGCAGCGCGAGCGGGAACACGGTCGAGTCGCTCGTGAAGACATCCACGATCGCGAGCAGTTCGTCGCCCGCCTGCAGAACGTCGTCGCAGACGCCGCTTCCGTACAGGAAGCCCCCGCCCCGCCCGATCCAGACGGCCCAGTAGTCCATCGCGCCGAAGTCGTGCTTCTCGCCGAGAATCGTGTCGAAGAACGCGCTGCGGCTCCAGTCGCCGCCGGTGGCGGCGTCGAGCGCCTCGAAGGCCGCGGACGGCGACGGCGCGCCGCACGCCGCCTGACTGGCCCCGGTCGGCGTGTCGGGGAGCGTCACCTTCGCGTCGACGAGCGTCTTGCTCTGACCTTCGACGCGCACCGACACGGCCGGTCCGGCCAGGGCCCCCGCGGGCACCGTCAGCACAATGGCGAGCAGGCCTCCTGCGAGGAGACCGAGAGTTCGGATCGGCACGTGAAGCCACCCCTTTCCGCGAGGGCGTATGGATGCTCGGCCGGAGGCAGGTCTCCTGGCTTCCGGACTCCCCTGACGCGCCTTCCCGGAACGCGATGCGCTCCAGTGGCTGCCTTGCGGCGTGCGGCGGGTCTACGCCCGGTCACAGTGGCGGGTCCGCGCCGGTCTCGCACCGGCTTCCCTTGGCCACCGACCCTTAACGCGGCAAGCATATCCGGCGGGTACGCTCGCCGTTGTGACCGTAAACCTGACGCGGATCTACACCAGGCTCGGCGACCGCGGTGAAACGCACCTCGGCGACATGAGCCGCGTCCCCAAGACGCACCCGAGGATCGAGGCCTACGGCGACGTCGACGAGCTGAACAGTCAGATCGGCGTCGCGCTCGCCGCGACCGGGCTGCCGGCCTCGTATGCCGGTTGGCTGAAGCGCATCCAGAACGACCTCTTCGACCTCGGCGCCGACCTCTCGGTCCCGGAGTCGCCGGACAACGCGCGGTCGCGCCTGCGCGTGCGTGCGGAGCAGGTGACCTGGCTCGAGCAGCGCTGCGACGAGGTGAACGAGTCGCTCGAGCCGCTGCGCTCGTTCGTCCTGCCCGGCGGCACGGCCGCCGCCGCCCAGCTGCACGTCTGTCGCACGGTCTGCCGGCGCGCCGAACGGCGCGCGCTGCTCGTGGAGGGCGCGAACCCCGAGGTCGTGCGCTACCTCAACCGCCTCTCGGATCTGCTCTTCATCCTGAGCCGCGGAGCCAATGCGGGCGACGAACCGCTGTGGAAGCCCGGCGCCTCGCAGGAGGAGACCTCAGAGCGGAAAGGGTGACGCCCACCTGACCAGGCCGCGAGGAGGGGGAGAACGCGGTTGATGCCTGGCCCGATGGGCGTCGGGGTGAATCAGGGGGATCGGCCGACGCGCTTCCGAGCGCGCCGTGGCGGGATCTTCGTCGCCGTTGCGCGAACTCCTTCAAGCCGATCGCGCACAACCGAAGTCAGGCGACGGGCTCGTCGATCGTCAGCTCGACCGGGATGTTGCCGCGCGTCGCACGCGAGTACGGGCAGATGTCATGGGCGCGCGATACGAGCTTCTCGGCCATCTCGCGCTCGACGCCGGGCAGGCGCACGACCATCTCGACCGTCAGGTCGAAACCCTTGTCGAGCACGACGCCGACGTTCGCGGTGACCGTCGCCTGCGAGGTGTCGATCTCCCGCTTGGCGGCGAGCAGCACCAGCGCGCTCATGAAGCACGATGCGTAGCCGGCGGCGAACAGCTCCTCGGGATTGGTCGCTCCACCGGGCCCGCCCAGCTCCGTGGGGACCATCACGTCCTGGTCGATGAAACCGCTTTCGGTGTGAACGTGACCGGCGCGGCCGCCCTTCGACGTCGCCGAGGCCGTGTAAGCGGCATCCATGCGGCGAAGCCTATGTCCTGCGGAACGTCCGGCGGGCTGCTGCCCCAACATGAACAGGCGGTGAACATCGCGCCGGACCCTCGCGCGCGGAACCCTGCGCTGGGATCATCGGCCGGTGTCCACCAACGGCCACAGCCGCGGCGCCGTCCTGGTAGTCGACGACGAGCCGACGATCGCGGAGATCGTCGCGCGTTATCTGGAGCGCGCCGGCTACCGCGCCAGAATCGCCGGCGACGGCCCCGCCGCGCTGGCGGCCGTCGCACAGGAGCGCCCGGATCTGGTGGTCCTCGACCTGATGCTGCCGGGCATCGACGGGCTCGAGGTGATGAGACGCATACGCGACGACGTGGTCTCGCGTGAGCGCGTGGCGGTGATCCTGCTGACGGCCCGCGGCGAGGAGTCCGACCGCGTGATCGGCCTCAACCTCGGTGCTGACGACTACGTCGTCAAGCCGTTCTCTCCCGCCGAGCTGGTGGCCCGCGTCGACGCCGTGCTGCGCCGCGTCGACACCACCCCGGAGGCGCAGCCGTCGCTCGAGTTCGGCGAGCTCGTGATCGATCCCGCCGCTCGACGGGCGACACTCGCCGGCGGGGAGCTCGCGCTCACGCAGCGTGAGCTGGACCTGCTGCTCTTCCTCGCCCGTCACCCGGGACGCGCGTTCACGCGCAACGAGCTGATGGACCACGTCTGGCAGTACTCGTTCTACACGGACACCTCGACCGTGACCGTCCACGTGCGCAGACTGCGCGCGAAGCTTGAGCGCGATCCGGCGGACCCGCGCTTCATCGAGACGGTGTGGGGCGTCGGATACAGGTTCGTGCCTTGAACAGGCTGCTCGCTCCCGGCTGGTCGACGTTGCTGGCGCTGGCGCTCGCCGCGGTGACGGGCGCGCTCGCGGGCCTCGTCTATGGCGGCAGCGCAGCCTGGCAGACGTTCCTCGTGCTCGCTCCGATCGGCGTCGCGACCACGCTGCTGACCGGCCTGCTCGGGACGCGGCGCGCGCTGCTGGGCGGCCTGCGCGTCCAGTTCGCCGCCGCGGCAGGCGTCGCCGTCGCCGCGCTGCTCGTGGCCACCGGCGTCTTCGTGATGGCGATGTTCGTCAACAAGCACGACGCCTTCTTCACGGCGATCCTCGCCGTCTACGCCGGAGCGCTGGGCTGGTGGGCCAGCGCAATGCTGGCACGCGGCGTGCTGCTCGACGTCGAGACGCTGCGCTCAGGGCTGCGCGCCGTGGGCGAGGGCGCGCGCGATGTGCGCTTCGCGACGCACGGCCGCGACGAGCTGGCCGACCTCGCCGCCTCTGCGCACGCGATGGAGGCCCAGCTGTCCGCAGAGGAACGGGCTCGGCGTGAGCTCGTGGCCGCCGTCTCGCACGACCTGCGCACACCGGTCACGAACCTGCGCCTGCTGACGGAGGCGATCGAGGACGGCGTGATGCCGCCCGGAGACCTGTCGCGAGTCGGAACACAGGTGCGCCAGCTCGGGGCGCTGATCGACGACCTCTTCGAGCTGTCGCGCCTCGAAGCCGGCGACATCCGCTGGAGCGTCGAGCACGTCGACCTGGGCGAGCTTGTCAGCGAGACGGTCGAGGCGATGCGCCCGCAGGCCAGGGCGAGCGCAGTGAGTGTGCGTGCCGAGCTGGACGATCGCGTGCGCCCGGCGCGCGCGAACCCCGAGCAGCTCCAGCGCGTTCTCTTCAACCTGATCCAGAACGCCGTTCGTCACACGCCCGCTGACGGCAGCGTCGTCGTACGCGCTCAGCGCGCAGGCGACGACGTGGAGATCGAGGTCGCCGACGACGGGCCCGGAATCCCGGTCGCCGACCGTGAGCGCGTCTTCGAGACGTTCGCGCGCGGAGATGGCGCGCGCACGAGCGACGGAGCCGGGCTCGGCCTTGCGATCGCCCGCGCAATCGTCGAAGCCCACGGCGGCCGGATCTGGCTCGAAGACGCCTCGGTCGGCACGAGCGTGCGCTTCAGCATTCCGGCCGCCGTCTGAGCAGCGCGCGCAGCTCCACCGTCACCCTCGCCGGGACCCGACCGGTCGTGGCCATTGGCGCCGAGCTGCACACATCCCGCAGGCGCCCCGCGTTCCCGTTTGACAGCGTCCGGACGCTCTGGGATTGTCGCTCGGCTATCGGCGACCAAGACCTTGGGATCAGGTGCGCCCCGGGACCGGTCCAGCGCCGGCGATCTGATCATCGGAGGACGCATGTGGGGTCGTAGAGCGAGAGTGGCAGCCGCCACGGTCATCGGCGCGGCGGCAGCGCTGGCGACCGGAGCCGTCGCAGTTCAGGGGAAGATCACCGGGTACCCGACCGACCCCTCGGCAACCCCCGTCGCGCGGGCGATGGCGAAGGACCCCGGACTGGTGCGCAAGGCGGTCTTCTCCGCGCTGCCGCCGAGCGCGCAGCCGGCCGCCGTTTCGACGACGAAGCTGGCCGGGTTCCCGACCGACGGCAAGAGCTTCGCGATCCTGACCACCGGCAACGCCCGGCTGGCCGACGATCCCAACGACGTCGGCGACTCCGGCGTCGAGTCGCGCGGCCCGGCGATCCGCGGTGCGCGCGACGTCGTGATCATGCGCGTCGACCTGCGCGTGCCGAAGGGCGCCAACTGCCTGAGCTTCGACTTCCGCTTCCTCACCGAGGAGTTCCCCGAGTTCGTCGGCGAGGTCTTCAACGACGCGTTCATCGCGGAGATGGGCATCTCGACTTGGGACGCCTCGAGCAAGGTCGACCCGGCCGTGACCTCGCCGCGTAACTTCGCGACCGACACCAAGGGATCGCCGATCCGCGTCAACAAGACCGGCGTCACCGGGATGACGGCGTTCCGCGCGAAGGGGACGACCTACGACGGAGCGACCCGCAAGCTGCGCGCCTCGGCTTCGGTCCAGCCGGGCAACCGCCGTCTGTACCTGTCGATCTTCGATCAGGGCGACCGCATCTACGACTCGGCCGTGTTCCTCGACAACATGCGCACGAGCACAGCCAAGAAGTGCAACACCGGCGTGCGCGCGGCGTCCTGACACGAGCCACGTGAACAGTGCGAAGGGCCCTGCGCGAGCGGGGCCCTTCGTCGCGACGGCCTCACTGCTCGCGCTGCTCTCCACGGTGCGGTCGTCGCGATCGCGGCTCCGAGCAACACGGCGCTGCCCACGATCTCCGGTACCGCCGCCTACGACTCGAAGCTGGCCTGCAACGAGGGCTCCTGGTCGGGAGCGGCGTCGCTCGACTACTTGTGGCACCGCGAGCTCGGGGCTCTGGCGGTCGCGGCAGTTCCGGCGCAGCGTGACCGTCAAGCGCAAGAGCAAGAAGCGCTCGCGCCGCCGCTGATCTGACGCCGCGCCGTGGCGGCGCCGGGTCCTCGCCCGCGGCCTGCCGGACCGCCGGTGCGGTCGGCGAATTGCGGCGCGGAGAGATGTTAGGCATGCCATAATCTTGTCTTGTGTCTACCTGTCGCACCGTCTGATGGCAGCTCTGCGTGAGTCCGCCGCCGCCGCGCCTTCCGGCGCGGCACCCGTTATCCCTCCGGGCCTTGACCCGGAGACGGCTTCGCACGGTGCACCGAGCGACCTTGAGCGGATCCGCGCCCGGGGCCGCTGGCGCACGACCGTCGCCGTCCTCGGGCCGGCCTTCGTCGCCTGCGTCGCCTACGTGGACCCCGGCAACTTCGCGACGAACATCGCGGGCGGTGCCACCTACGGCTACATGCTGCTGTGGGTTCTGCTCGCGGCGAACCTGATGGCGATGCTGATCCAGAACCTGTCGGGCAAGATCGGCATCGCGACCGGCCGCAACCTGCCCGAGCTATGCCGCGAGCACTTCCCGCAGCGCGTCACCCGGGGGCTGTGGGTGCAGGCGGAGGTCGTCGCGATGGCGACCGACCTGGCCGAGTTCGTCGGAGCGGCGATCGCGCTCAATCTCCTGTTCGGGATTCCGCTGTTCCCGGCCGGGCTGATCACCGCGGTCGTCTCGTTCGGGGTGCTGGCGCTGCAGAGGCGCGGCTACCGGCGCTTCGAGGTGGCGATCGCGTTCTTCCTCGGCGTCATCCTGCTCGGCTTCCTCTACGACACGCTGCGCATCGGGTTCGACGCAGGCGAGGCGGCCGGCGGCTTCCTGCCGTCGTTCGACGGCGGCGACAGCCTGCTGCTCGCTGCGGGCATCCTCGGCGCGACCGTGATGCCGCACGTCATCTACCTGCACTCCGCGCTCACGCAGGACCGCATCCGCCCTCGCGATGACGAGGAGAAGCGCGTCCTGCTGCGCTTCCAGCGCCTTGACGTAACGATCGCGATGGGGATCGCCGGCCTCGTGAACATGTCGATGCTGGTGATCGCCGCCTCGCTGTTCTTCGACTCGCCGCTCCAGGGCCTCGACACCATCGAAGGCGCCCATGCCGGGTTCCAGGACCTTGTCGGCGGTGAGGCGGCGATCGCGTTCGCGCTGGCGCTGCTCGCCTCCGGGCTGGCGTCGTCGAGCGTCGGCACATACGCGGGGCAGGTGGTGATGCAGGGCTTCATCGGGCGTCAGATCCCGCTGACGCTGCGGCGGCTGATCACGATGGCGCCTGCGCTGATCGTGCTCGCCATCGGCGTCAACCCGACGGACGCGCTGGTGCTCAGCCAGGTCGTGCTGTCGTTCGGCATCCCGTTCGCACTCGTACCGCTGATCATCCTGTCGCGGCGCCGCGACGTGATGGGAACGCTCGTGAACCGGCGCGGCACGACGCTCGTGTCGTGGGTCGTCGCCGGGCTGATCATCGCCCTGAACCTGTTCCTGATCGGGCAGATCCTCCTGGCCTGATCGTGGTCAGGCAGGCCAGCGGGCATGGTCGCGGAGCGACTCGAGCGCCGTGTCCCCGCGGGCGCGCTCGGCAATAGCCGGGTTGATCTCGATCGCGCGGCGCAGGTCGTCGATCGCCTTGACGTCGTCGCCCGCGCGGGCGCGCAGACATGCGAGCCGGTAGCGAACCGGCGCGCTGTCGATCTGCGGACCGGCCTCGCGCTCGATCGTCGCGGCCGCCCCGGCCCAGTCGCCGCTGCGCATCTGCGGCATGGCGAGATAGATCGGCTCCCAGGGCAGCGGATGGAACGCCCGGTCGCGCCAGCCTCCGATGGCGAGAACGACCGTGTCGTCGCCGGCTGCCACCGCGCTGCGAACGACCGCGGGATCGGGAACGAAGACGGCCGTTCCGCACGGCGCCTCCTGTCGCTCGCCCGCGATCGTGAACGTCGCGCTGCCGCGCGCGACGACGTAGAGCTCCTCCTGACCGGGAGACTCCTCGTGCTCCTCGATCAAAGGGTCACCTTCTTGGGCGGCACGGAAAGCGTTCACGCCGAACGCTCCGATGTCGAGCGCCCTGCGGACCGGGAGCCACTGAAGCCCCTCGATCGACTCGACGGTCGGCGCGTCGAACAACGACAACACGCGATGCGCGGGCATCGGGCGAACCTAGTGCTGATCGACGGCGCAGGCAAGCGCTGCGTCGGCGCATGACCTTTACCGAGGTTTTCCCCGCGGTTGGCGGGCTGCTTCTGAGGCCTGCAGCACCATGGTGGCCATGAAGCGCGACCTGAACGAGCACCCGCAGGCGCACAGGCGGACCTCGGCCGGTCGGCCCGCCGTGATCATCCGTGGGGCAGCGAGATGACCGGCCCCGACCCCCTCGAATACGGCTGGTGGCTGGCCTCCCGCTCTGCGGGCATCGTCGCGATCGTCGCGGTCTCGATCTCCGTGATCGTCGGCCTGATGATGGCCAACGGCCTGCCGCGCCGGCCCGGCGCCAAGCGCCGGCTGCTGGCCGTCCACGAGTCGACCGCGCTCGCGGGCCTCGTCGCGATCGCCGTGCACGGCCTGACGCTGCTCGGAGACGCATTCATGCATCCGACGCTCGTCAACATCGCCGTCCCGTTCACGATCAGCTACCGCACGGCGTTCACCGGGACTCGGGATCATCGCCGGCTGGCTTGCGGTGCTGCTCGGCCTGTCGTTCTACGCGCGGCGCTTCATCGGAGCCCGCCGCTGGCGTTCCCTGCACCGCGCGACGATCGTCGTCTGGGTGCTGGGCGTCGTCCACACGCTCGGCGCCGGCACGGACGCGGGCCAGGCCTGGCTCCAGGGCATTCTCGTGCTGACGGGAATCCCGATCGTCTACCTGTTCCTGCTGCGAGTCCTGCCCGAGCGGGGCGCCCGCACCTCACCGCCTCCCAGACGCTCCCCCGTCGAGCAGTTCGTTGCGACCGAGGGCCGTGCGCTCGCCGGACGCCTTCGCACCCCCGGCGATCGGGTGTCGGGCCGCGCCGCCGCGCCCTCGGGTCGGGCCGAACGATGAGCGACGGCGTCGTCATCGCCGGAGGGGGCCTTGCCGCGCAGCGCTGTGCCGAGGCGCTGCGCCGCGGCGGCTACGAGAAGCCCGTTCGCATGATCAGCGCGGAGGCGGCTGCGCCGTACGACCGGCCACCGCTGTCCAAGGACTTCCTGGCAGGCCGCACGACGGCCACGGAGCTCGCTCTGCGGCCGGATGGCTGGCACGCCGGGCACGACGTCGACCTCGTGCTCGGGGATGGCGCCCGCGACCTCGACGTGGACGCGCGGCGTCTGCTGCTCGCGTCCGGCGAAACCGTGAGCTATGAGCATCTGGTGATCGCCACCGGCAGCCGTCCACGGGCGCTGCCGGGAGCCGAGCGCTACGAGAACGCCCACGTGCTGCGCACGCTCGATGACGCGCGCTCGCTGCGCGCCGCGCTGGGCCCCGGTGCGCGGCTCGTCGTGCTCGGTGCCGGCCTGATCGGCCAGGAGGTCGCGGCGACCGCGAGCGCGCACGGTGCCGCCGTGACGATCATCGAAGCCGAGAGTCTCCCGCTGGCACGAGCGCTTCATCCCGAGCTGGCCTCGTGGCTCGTCGAGCTGCAGCGCACGCGCGGCGTCGCCGTCCAGCTCGGCGTCCGCGTGGAGAAGCTGACCGGATCCGGCGCAGCGCTCGAAGCCGTCGTGCTCTCCGACGGGACGACCGTCGAGCTCGACGCGCTGCTCGTGGCGATCGGCGTCGAGGCCAACGACGAATGGCTGCCGCTGCCGCTTATCGAGCTCTTGGCGCGCCCCGAGCTGCACGCCGCCGGCGACGTCGCAGGGGGCGATCACTGGGAGCTGGCCGCGCATCAGGGCCGCGCCGCCGCCGACGCGATACTCGGCCGCGAGGCACGCCCGGCGCCGCTGACGAGCTGGTGGAGCGACATCCACGGCGTGCGCCTTCAGGGACTCGGCAGCCCAGTGGGTGCGGACGCCCTGTCGATCGACGGCGACCCGGCCGAGCACTCGTTCACGGCCGTCGCAACCAGCCGGGGCACGCCCGTCGCGGCGCTGGCCGCAGCCCGGCCACGCGAGCTGCCCAGACTCCGCAAGCTGATGACCGACATCCCCGCACTGACGCAGGAGAACCGATGACACTGATCCCGACCATCGACGTCGCGAGCTGCGCCGCCCACGGCGACTGCGTCGACGTCGCCCCGTCCGTCTTCGCCCTCGAGGGCGACGTAGCCGAAGTGATCGGCACAGACCAGGACGCGGTGATCCTCGCCGCCGCCGAGGCATGTCCCTCGGTGGCGATCGTGGTGACGGACGAATCGGGAGTGCAGGTCTACCCGTAGGCGGCGATCAGGGAGCGCGTTCCAGTGGGCGTGCTCGCGGCGTGCCACCGGACTCCTCGCTTGCCTGAACCGGCGTTCCGGTCACCCCCTCCTTCTCGGATACGGTCGCCCGACGCGCTGCCGAACCCGTATCAGGTCGTCTCCAGAATGCGGACGAAGCAGTAGCACCCCTCGACAACGCCGAAGGCCGGCCACATGCCCCAGATGAACACCCAATAGGTGAAGTTGCTGTTACGGAACCCGAGGTCTCTGTCCCAGACGAAGACGCTGATCGCCGTGTAGCAGAACGGCGCCGACGCCACGAGGGCCAGCAGGAACCCCCAAGGCTTTCCGAGGAGCATGCCGATGCTGCCGGCGATCTGGAGCGGCGCCCAGAAGAACGTGTCGGCCCACGCCATGCCCTGGTTGAAGGCGAAGTAGGCCGTCGCGTCGGTGGCGTCGGGATCGCCTCCGTAGACGTTGTCGACGGTCCATGCGCTGCGGGGGCGAAGGAGCGCTACGAGTTGCAGCGCCGCAAGCAGTCCGATCAGCGCGAGGCCGGCGATCGCCACGATCCAGGTCGCAACCGTCACCTCCATCGATCGCTCCTGGGGCTTGCAGACAATTCGTTGCCGCCCGTCAGGAGATCTCTCCGGCTGCGGCCGCGATCACGACCAGGCCCATGACACCCCAGACGGCCAGAAACGCAAGTCCCGTCCTGACGTTCGCCGGCGTGCCGACCCGATAGCCGCGTCGCAGGATCGAGATGCGCGTGAAGATCCCTCGACCGGCGAAATACACGTAGGCGCCACCGCCGACAAGACCGAACTGGGCCCAGGCCGGACTGTCGACGATGAGCAGCACTCCGGTCACCACCATCGGCCACAGCGTCAGCGAGTCCCAGGTGGCCTCGCCTCGGATGTCAGCCCAGTAGGCCGGCTCGACGTCCGACTCCGCCTCCATCAGGTTCAGTCTCACCCCAGTGCCCGGTGCCAGCCACGCGATCGTCTGACCACCCCAACACAACAGCGACAAGACGAGCACGACGATGCCCCCGAGGATCTGTGGCGAACTAGCCATCGAAGTCCCACGCGATGAGGTCGATGAAATCGATGAGGCCGTGCGACAACACGACGGGCCGAGCCCGGGCCATAGGGCACACTCGATGCCCGACCCCCCAAAGTCAACAGCAGTACCGGGGTGCACGCGACACCGCTTCCGTGAATTGGCTTCTCTGCGCCCCTGATGGTCTCGGGCGTCGCGCCGCTGCCACTCGCCACCGCCGCTATCGCTTCTCGCGGTCGCCATCGGGAGCGCGCCAGTTTGCCGGTCATAATCCGACTTCTCAGTGACATGCCGGCCGGCGTCCTAGGGCTCGAGGCGGTCGACGACGTCGAGAAGGAGGACTACGAGAACGTCATCGTGCCCGCCGTCGAGGCGGCGATCGCCGAGCACGGGAAGGTCCGACTCGTCTACCGGCTCGGGTCCCGAGTTCGACGACTAACTACGAGGGAGACGCCGTCTGGGAGGACCTCAAGCTCGGCGTGCAGCACCCGGCGTCGTTCGAGCGGGTGACAATCGTCACCGATGCGCGCTGGGCCGGACCGGCGATCAGAGTCTTCAGCGTGCTGTGGCCCGGGCAAGCCCGCGCGTTCCCGCTCGCCGAGTTCGACGCCGCCAAGCGCTGGGCCGCTGACGCGGGGTGACCGTGCCTAGTCGTCGCGTCCGCGGTCGCGAACGGTACGTGGCGGCGCGGCATATGGCAGCGGCGTGAGCACAGCCGGGACTTGGGTCTTTGGTTTCGGGCATTTCGTCATGAGCGGCTCGAGAGCGTAGACGCGCCGCTCCGGTGCCTCGTCGTTACGTCCACGCTCAGCCTGGTCCCTTGCATGGGAGCGGGAGTGGGAGCTGGTGGTGGTCAGGTGACGGTGTAGAGCCCAGCGGTCGAGGATGCCTTTGAGCCACGGCGCCGCCCGTGGCAGCGAACCGGCACGACCGTCATTCAGGGCGTCGTTCACGGTCTCTGAAAACGGCGAAAGCCCCTATCCATGGGGCTTTCCGCAGTACCGCCACGGGGATTCGAACCCCGGTTTCCGCCGTGAGAGGGCGGCGTCCTAGTCCCCTAGACGATGGCGGCGAGGGGCGCAAGAAGATAGCAACCGGTAGTCGACGCCGTCCGACTCAAAAGCGAACATCTGTTCGTGCATCCGCCTCCCGTCACCACCCGCATCGTTGAGCTGTCCCGCACCGGGGCGTCCGATCGTGAGATCGCCGATTTGCTCGGCCTACCGCGCACGTCGGTTCGCGACATCCGAGTTCGTCCGAGCCGGCAGCTCTGCCCCCGGTGCCTGAACCCGATGAAGCCGTTTGCGATTGCGCCCGCTGACTACTCCGAGCTCCTTGGCCTCTACCTAGGCGACGGTCACATCCTGCGAATCGGACGTAGCCAGCGCCTCCGTATCTCCCTGGACGCTCGTCACCCAGTCGTCGTCGACGAGGCGCTGGCCCTGTTGAGTCGCTGTTTCGCCCGCAACGTCGCCGGCCGGACGGTTCGTGACGACGGGGCGACCGTCATCGTGTCGGTGAATCACGTCCACCTCCCGTGCCTCTTCCCGCAGCACGCGCCTGGGTCCAGGAAGCACGAGCGCGCGATTGCCCTGGAGCCATGGCAGCGAGCGATCGTCACCGCGGAACCATGGCGATTTCTTCGCGGGTGCATCAGGTCCGACGGTTGCGTGTTCGTGAACCGGACGGGCAAGTACGCCTACGTGAGCTACGACTTCTCGAACCTGTCGCCGGACCTGCTTGCCCTGTTCGCTGAGGTCTGCGCCGAGGTCGGCGTGCAGTGCCGCCGCTACGAGACATGCGTACGTATCTACCGCCGTCCCAGCGTCGCCCTGATGCTCGAGCACGTCGGAGTCAAGGCGTGATTGTCGCTAGCATCGAGCGCCCGCGCGGATGTGGTGGAATTGGTAGACACGCAGGCTTCAGGTGCCTGTGTCCCTTGGGACGTGGAGGTTCGAGTCCTCTCATCCGCATGACTACGTGACGTGACGGGGCCGGCTCAGGCGCCTGCGTGCGCAGTCGAATCGCCGGTCTCGGCGAGCGCCTGCGCCAGCATGCCCTCCACTTCGCGGCTGACGTCGGCCAGCGGCTGAAGATCGCGGCTCGCGCGGCAGATCACGACGGCGCCCTCGATCGCGGCGACGGTCGTCGTCGCGAGACGCCGGGACCTGGCGCTGGGAACCCCGCGCGCACGCAGCATCCGCGCGAGCGAGGCCTGCCACTTCGCGAACACGTCGGAGACCGCCGCGGTCAGATCCGAATCGCCCTCGTGCGCCTCCACGGCAACGGCGACGACCGGGCAGCCCGCGCGGTAGTCGCTCGCCTCGAGCACCGTCCTCCACGCAGCCGTGAACGCCCTCACTGCGGCGACCGGGTCGCCGTCGCGCGCGGCGCGGTCGATCGTGCCCGCGATGTAGTCGCCCGCGTAGCGCACCGCCTCCTCGACGAGTTCGCTCTTGCCGCCCGGGAAGTGGTGGTAGATCGAGCCGCGCGGCGCGCCGCTGTGCTCGATCACGTCGCCGAAGCTCGTCCCCGTCAGGCCCTTCTCACGCAGCATCACCGCCGCGCTGACGATCATCCTGTCGCGGCTTCCGGGGGCGTCCTTGCTCGTACGCGCGGGCACTGTGGCCGACAGCCTAACCCAGCGGACAGCGAGACTCTGACGCTCGTCATAGTCACCCGCATGACGAGCGATGGAGGTTTGTTCCGCTATGCGTGACAAAGCTACGTCGGTGGCTCGTTCTGGCTCGCCTCGATGCCCAGTTCGCGGGCCCAGCCCGGCGGCGTGACCAGCAGGATGCGGCGCTCGGGCTCCTTGCTCACGTCGAGGCCCTGCTCGCGCGCCATCAGCTCGCCGGCCCAGACGTCCCAGGGGTGCAGACTGCAGGTGTAGGCCAGTGCGCCGAAGCGCCCCGCGGCGGTCCATGCGAGGTCGAGACCGAGGCTTCCGGTGATGCGGATCGGGCCGATGTTCCCGCGCAGGCGCACCCAGCGCGGATCCACGAAGCCGGGACCCAGCGCCGCGGCCCAGGTCGCGTCAGCCGGCTTGCCGCCGGGCCGCGGCGGCGCGGGCTCGCCGTCGAGCAGAAGTCCGCCCCCGCGCACCGCGCTCCACGTCTCGCCGCGCGACGGATCGGCCGTCACGCCGACCGCCGGACCGTCCGCATCCGCGCACGCGAGCACGACGCACCAGTGCGGCAGAGCGCTTGCGAAGTTCCAGGTGCCGTCGACCGGATCGACCGCCCAGGTCAGGCCGCTGGCGGAAGGCCGGTCGCTCGTCCCCTCCTCCCCCACGAAGCCGTCCTGCGGGAAACGCTCGGCGAGCCTCGCGGCGACGAGGCGCTCGATGCGCTCGTCGGTCTCGGTGACGAGATCGTGCTGACCGCCCTTCTTGCGCACGGCGCCGACGCCCGACCGGAACGCTTCGAGCGCCTCGGCTCCGGCCTCCGCGGCGATCTCCTGCGCGGCGGCGAGCCGCTCCTGGTGCACGGAGCCGGCGATCAGTCCGGGCTCCGGCGCCGAGCGGCCGGGTTCGGGAGATCCGTGATCGTGCCGTCGGCCAGTTCGGCGGCGAGCCCGACGGTCTCGCCGAGCGTCGGGTGCGCGTGGACGGTGAGCGCGATGTCGCCGACGTCGGCGCCCATCTCGATGGCCAGGCCGACCTCCGCGGCGAGGTCTCCGGCCGAGGTCCCGACCATGCCCGCGCCGAGTACCCGCCCGGTCGCGGGGTCGAAGAGCAGCTTCGTCAGGCCCGAAGCGCTGTCCATCGCCAGCGCGCGGCCCGAGGCCGACCATGGGAAGGCGCTCTTCTCGAAGGCCACCCCGCGCTCCTTGGCCTCGTTCTCCGTCAGCCCGACCCAAGCGACCTCCGGCTCGGTGTAGGCGACCGACGGCATCGCGCGCACGTCGTAGGACGCCGGATGACCGGCGATCACCTCGGCGGCGACGTGGCCCTCATGCGTGGCCTTGTGCGCGAGCATCGGCGGGCGCGCGACGTCGCCGATCGCGAAGACGTGGGCGACGTTGGTGCGCAGCTGATCGTCGACAGCGATGAAGCCCTGCTCGTCGACGGCGACGCCCGCCGTGTCGAGTCCGAGCGCACCGCCGTTGGGGACGCGCCCGACGGCGACGAGCACGCGATCGAAGACCGCGTCCTCGGCGTCGCCGGAGAACGTGACGTGAAGACCATCGGCTCGCGCCTCGACGGTCTCGACGCTGGTCGACAGGTGGATCGCCTCGTATCGGGCGGCGATGCGCTTGTGCAGCGGCCTGACGAGGTCGAGGTCGCAGCCCGGTATCAGCTGATCGACCAGCTCGACGACCGTGACCCGCGAGCCGAGCGCGTCGTAGACCGTGGCCATCTCGAGCCCGATGATCCCGCCGCCGATCACCAGCAGGCGCTCTGGGATGTCGGCGAGGTCGAGAGCCCCGGTCGAGTCCATCACGCGCGGGTCGTCGTGCGGCACCCCGGCGAGCTGCGCGGCGCGTGAGCCGGCGGCGATGATCGCGTGGTCGAACGAGACGGTCGTGGCGCCGTCCTCCCCCGTCAGCTCGAGCATCTGCGGACCCGTGAAGCGGGCCTCGCCCTGCAGGACGCGGACCTTGCGCGACTTCGCCATCCCCGCGAGGCCGCCGGTCAGCTTGGCGACGACGCCCTCCTTCCAGCCGCGCAGACGGTCGAGGTCGATCTGCGGAGGTCCGAACGAGACGCCGTGGTCGCCGATCGCCTCGGCCTCGGCGATCACCTTGGCGACGTGCAGCAGCGCCTTCGAGGGGATGCAGCCGACGTTCAGGCAGACGCCGCCGAGCGTGGAGTGCCGCTCCACGAGGACCACGTCCAGCCCCAGATCCGCGGCGCGGAACGCGGCGGCGTAGCCGCCGGGGCCCGAGCCGAGCACGAGCACGCCCGCGTGCTCGTCGCCGCGCTCGAAGGGAGCGCTCGGAGGCGCCGCGGCCTGCGCGGGCGCCGGCGCCTCGCCGGACGCGGACGACTGCGCGGCCTGGTCCGGCGCCTCCGCGGCGGACTGTGCGGCCGCCGCTGCCGGCTACGTCGAGCACGGCCACGACGCTGCCCTCCGAGACCTTGTCGCCGACCGCGACCCTCAGCTCGCGCACGCTGCCGGCCTGCGGCGCCGGGATCTCCATCGACGCCTTGTCGGACTCCAGCACGACGAGCGGGTCGTCGGCCCCGACCTCGTCGCCCGCTGCGACGAGCACCTCGACGACCGGCACGTCGCTGTAGTCGCCGATGTCCGGAACCACGACTTCGAGCGCGCTCACAGCAGCACCCGCCGCATGTCGCTCAGCACGCCGGCCAGGTGCGCTACGAAGCGGGCCGCCGCGGCGCCATCGATCACCCGATGGTCGTAGGAGAGTGAGAGCGGCAACATCAGCCTCGGGACGAACTGGCCGCCGTCCCAGACCGGCTTGATCGCCGAGCGCACGACGCCGAGGATCGCCACCTCGGGCGCGTTGACGATCGGCGTGAAGGAGGTCCCGCCGATGCCCCCGAGGCTCGAGATCGTGAAGGTGCCGCCGCTCATCTCCGCTGGGCCGAGCTTGCCGGCGCGCGCCTTGGCGGACAACTCGGTCAGGTCCGCCGCGAGCTCCAGCAGACCCTTGCGGTCGACGTCCTTGACGACCGGCACGACCAGGCCGTTCGGCGTGTCGGCCGCGAAGCCGAGGTTGTAGTAACGCTTGAGCACGAGCTCGTCGCCGTCGAGCGACGAGTTGAAGTCGGGGAAGACGGTGAGCGTCGCGGCGCACGCCTTCAGCAGCAGCGCGACCATCGTGACCTTGACTTCGCTCTGCTCGGCGTTCATCTGCTTGCGGAACGCCTCCAGCTCGGTCACGTCAGCCTCGTCGTTGTGCGTGACGTGCGGGATGCGGACCCAGTTGCGTGCCAGCGCGCCCGCCGACAGCTTGCGGATGCGGCTGAGCGGCACGCGCTCGACCTCACCCCAGCGCTCGAAGTCGACCGTCGGCCACGGCGGCAGGTCGAAGCCCGGGCCGGTGCCCGCGGTGGGCGCGGGGCCGCGCTCGGCGGCCGCCCGCAGGTCGGCTATGACGATCCGCCCCTTGCGGCCGCTGCCCTCGACCCGAAGCAGGTCGACGCCGAGTTCGCGCGCGAGCCGTCGCGCGGACGGGCTCGCGTAGACGGGCCGATCGCCGCGTGTGGGCGCCGTCACCTGTGGCGCCGCGGACCGCGCGGACGCGCGTTCCGGCTCAGCGGGCTTCGCCGTGGCTGCGGAACCGCGGGCCGCTGCGGGCGCCGCCTCGACCGCAGGCTCGCTCGCCGCGCTCTCGGCGGTGATCCTCGCGACCGGCGTTCCCTCGGACGCCGTGTCGCCGACCTTCAGCAGCACCTCGGCGACGACGCCGGCCAGCGGCGACGGGACGTCCATCGTGGCCTTGTCCGATTCGAGCGTGACGAGCGGGTCCTCGGCGGCGACGCTGTCGCCCGCCGCGACGTGGACCTCGATCACGGGCACTCCCTCGAAGTCCCCGATGTCGGGAACGGTGACCTCCTTCACCTGCGCCATGGGGCCTCCGCGCCCGCGTCGATCTCGTACCGCGCGATCGCGGCGGCGGCATCCTCGTCGCGACCGAGCGCGCTCAGCGCCGCGAGCACCACGTGATGACGGTCGACCTCGAAGAAGCGGCGCAGCGCCCTGCGGTAGTCGCTGCGGCCGAAGCCGTCGGTGCCCAGCGAGCTGAACGGCGCGCGAACCCAGGGGCGGATCCCGTCGGGCAGCGCGCGGATGTAGTCGGTCGCCGCGACGACCGGGCCGGTCCGCCCGCCGAGCGACTGTTCGACGTAGGAGAGCGCGGGCTGCTCGCCCGGGCTCAGGCGGTTGCGGCGATCGGACGCCATCCCGTCGCGTCGCAGCTCCGTGAACGAGGTGACGCTCCAGACGTCGGCTCCGACGCCGAACTCCTCGCGCAGCAGTTCCGCGCCGGCGAGGACCTCGCGCAAGATCGTTCCGGAGCCGAGCAGCTGGACCTGCGCCTCGGCGTCCTGCTCGACGAGGTGCATCCCGCGCAGGATCCCCTCCTCGGCGCCCTCCGGCATCGCCGGCTGCGCGTAGTTCTCGTTCATGATCGTCAGGTAGAAGAAGACGTCCTCGTGCTCGGCGACCATCCGCCGCAGGCCGTCCTGGATGATCACCGCGAGCTCGTACGAGTAGGCCGGGTCGTAGGACGACGCAGTTGGGGATCAGCGATGCCTGCACGTGGCTGTGGCCGTCGGCGTGCTGCAGCCCCTCGCCGTTGAGCGTCGTGCGACCGGCCGTGCCGCCGATCAGGAAGCCGCGCGCGCGGCTGTCACCTGCCGCCCACGCCAGGTCGCCCACGCGCTGGAAGCCGAACATCGAGTAGTAGACGTAGAACGGCACCATCGAGACGCCGTGGTTGGCATACGAGGTCGCCGCCGCGATCCAGGAGGACATCGCGCCCGGCTCGTTGATCCCCTCCTGGAGGATCTGCCCGTGCTTGTCCTCGCGATAGGACATCAGCTGCTCGGCGTCCTCGGCTGTGTAGAGCTGCCCGACCTGGCTGAAGATCCCGAGTTGCCGGAACAGCCCCTCCATCCCGAACGTGCGCGACTCGTCGGGGACGATCGGGACGACGAAGCGGCCCAGCTCCTTGTCACGAAGCAGCGTCGAGAGGATCCGCACGAACGCCATCGTCGTCGAGATCTCGCGCTCGCCGGTGCCCTCGAGCTGGGTGGAGAACGCCGACAGGTCCGGCACCGCCAGCGCGGGGGCGTCGGTGAGGCGCTGCGGCAGGCTGCCGCCGAGCGCCTCGCGGCGCTCGCGCAGGTAGACCATCTCCGGCGTATCGTCGGCCGGCCTGTGGAACGAGACCTCGCGGACCTCGTCGTCGGTCAGGTCGAGGTCGAAGCGATCGCGGAACGCGAACAGCGAGCCCTCGTTCATCTTCTTCTGCTGGTGGGTGATGTTGCGGCCCTCGCCCGAGTCGCCCATCCCGTAGCCCTTGATCGTCTTGGCGAGGATCACCGTCGGCTGACCGCGATGGCCGACCGCCTCGTCATACGCCGCGTAGACCTTCTGCGGATCGTGGCCGCCGCGGTTCAGCCGCCAGATCTCGTCGTCGGACATGTGCTCGACCATGCGCAGCAGCTCGGGGTCGGCGCCGAAGAAGTGCTCGCGCACGAAGGCGCCGTCGCGTGACTTGTAGGTCTGGTAGTCGCCGTCGACGACCTCCTCCATGCGCCTCACGAGCCGGCCGTCGGCGTCGGCCGCGAGCAGCGGGTCCCAGCGTCCGCCCCAGACGACCTTGATGACGTTCCAGCCTGCGCCGTGGAAGTTGGTCTCCAGCTCCTGGATGATCTTGCCGTTGCCGCGAACCGGCCCGTCCAGCCGCTGCAGGTTGCAGTTGATGACGAAGATGAGGTTGTCGAGGTGTTCGCGCCCGGCCAGCGAGATCGCCCCCATCGACTCCGGCTCGTCCATCTCGCCGTCGCCCATGAAGGCCCACACCTTGCGATCGGCCGGGTCCGAGATCTCGCGCCCGGCCAGGTACTTCATGAAGCGCGCCTGGTAGATCGCCATCAGCGGGCCGAGCCCCATCGAGACGGTCGGGAACTGCCAGAAGCCCGGCATCAGCCACGGATGCGGGTACGACGCCAGGCCGCCTCCTCCGACCTCCTGGCGATAGAGGCGCAGCTCGTCCTCACTCAGCCGCCCCTCGAGGTACGCGCGCGCGTAGACGCCCGGTGAGGAGTGACCCTGTATGTACACGAGGTCGCCCCGGTCTCCATCCGACGGGGCGCGCCAGAAGTGGTTGAACCCGACCTCGTACAGCGTCGCCGCCGACTGGAGGCTCGCGATGTGGCCGCCCAGCTCCGAGGACTCCTTGTTGGCCCGCAGGACCGTCGCCATCGCGTTCCAGCGCACGAGCGACCGCAAGCGGTGCTCGACGGCCGGGTCGCCGGGGATCGGCGCCTCCAGCTCCTTGGCGATCGTGTTCACGTACGGCGTGCTGAGATCCTCAGCGGGATGCAGCCCGCGCCGGCGCGCGTCCGCGAACAGCGCCTCCAGCAGTTCGCGCGCCCGATCGTCGCCGTCGTTGCGCACGACCGCGTCGAGCGCCTCCAGCCACTCGGCGGTCTCGCCGGGATCGCGGTCCGGCGGCGTCTCGGCGGGTGTGGTTGACATGTGTCGGCTCGTGGTGGGGAGGCGTTGTGGCCGTGAGCGACACTATGTCATCGCGGCCCCGGCCCTGATGACGCCGCCGCCCGGAGCGGGCAACAGCCGCGACGACGTCGAGCGCGGAGTAGTGTCGCCATCATGGCCTGCATCCAGGAGCACCCCGAGCGCGTCGAGCAGTTCCGCCCGTTCGGCCCCGATGACGTGACGGTCGAAGGACCGTGGTTCATCATCGAGCCCGCCCAGATCCGGCGCCTGACGGACATCTCCGACGACCACGACGGGGCGATCAAGATGGAATACCGCGGCGCCGGCCACTGGCAGGTCTTCCGTCTGGACTCCGACGGCCAGCCGTTCGACGACGGGCAGGAGATCAACGCACAGGAGGCCTGACCGGAGGGCTCAAACGGGTTCAGGGAGCGCGGGCGCCGAGTCAGGCTGGCGCCCGGGCGCCGGATCCGTCATCCAGCCGGCCGGCGAGCTTGCGCAGTTCGAAGCCGGCGGCGATGAAGATCATGCCGCGGACGATCAGGACGATCCCGAGGATGACCGCGAGCGTCTTCAGGCTGAGATCCGGCCACGACAGGATCACGATGCCGGCGATCAGGTCGAAGATCGACACGAGGATGTTGCCGCCGCGCCCCTCCGGCGATGCGATCGCGGTGACGAAGCGGACGATGCCGGCGACGACGAACCAGACACCGATGATCAGCGCGAACACGACGAGCGTGTCGAACGGCTTCTTGATCAGGACGAGCCCGGCGATCACACTGAGCACGCCGATCAGCGCGAGCAGGCCGCGGCCCTCGCCCTTGCCGATGATCGACCCGAGGATCGCCAGCACACCGTCGATCAGCAGGAAGATGCCTGCGATCACGGTGAATGTGCTCAGCGTCTCGTCGGGCGAGACGACGAAGAAGATGCCGACGCCGAGCGTCACGACCCCGAACAGGGCGAGCAGCCACCACAGGCTGCTGAGATCGCGAAGTTCCCGGACGGCGCTGGTGGTCATGGATTCGAGAATGCCAGATCGGGCGGCGGAACCTGCGCGCCTGCGACCCCGGCAGGGCCCGCTCCCCCAGGCGAGCCCTGCCTGCGAGTCGCCGCGGCCGGCTCAGCCGACGCGCGTGACGCGCACGCGCGCGACCGGATCGCTCCAGCCGAACACGGCCGGATCGAGGTCGCCGACAGCGGACTGGATCCCGGGGTGGTGGCGAATCACGCCGCCCTCGGCCAGCGCCGGGTTGGTCATGCCGGTACCGGCCATCGGGCCGCCGGTGATCAGCGGCCTGCACGGCGGAACCATGTCGGCGAAGGCCTGCGTGTTGCGCTCGGTCCCCGCGTCATAGCCGGCGGTCGTCGTGGTGACGCTCCGACCGATGTGCCGCGGCAGCTTGAGACCGTCGACCCCCGTGAAGCCGTCGTTGGTGCAGATCAGCATCATCGCGAACGAGAGCCGGTGCGCACCTCGCTCGGCGGTCACCGTCGTGGTCACCTCGCTGGGCAGCCCGGTCGCAGCCACGCGGCCCGCAGGGACGAGCGGTGATGCCACCTGGGCGGTGCCGGACACCTTCTTGTCGGCCGCCAGCGCAGCGGACAGAGGCCCGTTGTCGCCGTTCTCGGCGATCTGCTGGACGGCGGGGCCGGCCGGCCGGCCGACATCGAAGATCGCGTGCTTGCCACGGTGCGTGGCGAGCAGCGCGGGCGTGAACGGCTGCCCCGAGGTGAGGTTCGTGATCGTCACCTCGTAGGTGTCGGGACCTCCGGCCTGAGCGGCGGGCGCTCCCGCCATCGTCGCGGCGCCGAGCACGCCGGCGACCGCACAGGTGAGCCTCTTTCGTCTGGACATCCTGGTCCTCCAGAGTCGTGTTGTGGACGTCCGCCACGCTACGCCCGGAGGGACGCGATCTGGGTGAACGGAGTCTTACGAAGCGAGCCGCTGCGAAGCGGCGTCGCGCGTGTGCCACGATGACTGCACTACGCAGTTTGCCGCAGCCGTTCGCGCGTCTGGTACGGATGGCGAAGCCGTTCAGCGATGCGAGCGTTGGCTGCGGATGCACCGCACGATGGAGAGCCGATGAACGCGCCCCCGGACCACCTCACGCCGCTCGACGGAACCTTCCTCGAACTCGAGGACGAGGACAACGCCGCCCACATGCACATCGGCGCGCTGATGGTCTTCGGCAAGCGGCCCGGCGCAGCGACGCCATCGCTGGACGAGGTCCGGTCGTTCCTCGACTCGCGGCTCGGCGCGCTCCCGCGCTATCGCCAGCGCCTCGCCGGCCCGACCGCCGGCGGGCTCGGCTGGCAGCGCTGGATCGACGACGAGCACTTCGACGTCGCGCGTCACGTGCGCGAGGCGACACTGCACCGCCCCGGCGGGCTCGACGAACTGCTCGAGTGGGCCGGCGACTACTTCTCGCTGCGGCTCGACCGCAGCATGCCGCTGCTGGGAGGTCATCGTCCTCGACGGAATGGCGGGCGGTCGCTGGGCGCTGGCGACCAAGACGCACCACTGCCTCGTCGACGGCGTCGGAGCCGTCGACGCCGCGCACCTGCTGCTCGACGAGGTCGGCGAGGCGCTCGCGGAGTCGCCCGCCGGCGACGAAGAGGCGCATTCGCGATTCGGCTTCGCCCGGCGCCTGGTCCCGTCCCAGCTGGGCGATCTGGCGGGCGGGGCGCTGCACGCCGCAACCCACCCGGTCGAGCTCGTCCAGCGGACCGCCGGCCTCGCCGAGCTGCTGGTGCGCGACGAGATCCAGGCGTGCGCCCGAGACGAGCCTCAACGACCCGCTCGGCCCGCGCCGCAGCGCCCGCGCGGTCACGGTCGAGCTCGACGATATCCGCCCGATCAGGCGCGCCCTCGGCGGCACGGTCAACGACGTCGTCCTCGCCGCCGTGTCGACGGGTCTTCGCGATCTGCTGATCGCCCGCGACGAGCCGATTCCCGATCGCGGGGTGCGCGCGATGGTCCCGATGAACATCCGCGGTGCCGACGAGCACGGCGATGCACTCGGCAACCGGATCACGTCGCTGTTCATCGACCTGCCGATCGCCGAGCCCGACCCCGTCGCCCGCTATCAGCGGATCCACGAGGTGACGGACACGGTCAAGCACTCGTCGCTGCCGCTGGGCGCCGACAGCCTGATCCGACTCGCGGGCATCGCTCCGCCGGTGCTGCATCACGTGCTCGCGCGATCGCTCTTCGCCAAGCGCCTGTTCAACGTCACGATCACCAACGTGCCCGGGCCCCAGCAGCCGCTGACCGCCTTCGGCGCCCCGATGGAGATGGTCTGGCCGCTGGTCCCGCTCGCCACCGACCACACGGTCGGCGTCGCGATCGTGTCCTACGACGGAACCCTGTGCTTCGGCATCAACGCCGACCGTGACGCAGTGCCCGACGTGGACGTGATCGGCGCCGGCATCGAGCGCGGCATCGCCGACCTCCAGGAAGCCGCCCGCATGGCCGGTGAGACGGTGGGCCGATGAGCACCACGGGCGCCGCGCCGGACACCGGCGAGCCGCTGGCCGAGGTGCCGATGCGCGAGCTGCCGCTGGAACGCTTCGACAGCGTGCTCAGCCCGGCCGGCTCCGAGCGCATGCACCGTTACCTGGCCGCAGCGCAAGCCGCTGCTCGCCGGCCGCACCGTCTGGAACGTCAACTCGACGGCACGCGGCGGCGGGGTCGCCGAGCTGCTCGCCGCGCTCATGCCCTACGCGCGCGGGGCGGGCGTGGACGCACGCTGGGTCGTCGTCGACGGAGACGACGGCTTCTTCACGCTGACCAAGCGCCTTCACAACCTGCTGCACGGCATGGCGGGCGATGCGGGGCCGCTCGGCGACGACGAGCGCGGCGCGTACGAGGCCGCGATCGCGCCCGCCGCGGAGGCGCTCGCGAACCGAGTCAAGCCGAGCGACGTGGTGATCCTCCACGACCCCCAGACCGCGGGCCTGATCCCCGTGCTCAAGGCGATCGGCGTACCCGTGATCTGGCGCGCTCACATCGGCGTCGACGCGCCCGGCGAGCTGGCGCGCTCGGCGTGGCACTTCCTGATGCCCTACGTGAACGCCGCCGACATCTGCGTATTCTCGCGGCCTTCGTACGCGTGGGACGGAATCCCCGCCGAGCGTTGCGCGTTCATCAGCCCGTCGATCGACCCGTTCTCACCGAAGAACCAGGAGCTCGACTACGCGACCGTCGCCGCGGTCCTCAACTCCGCGGATGTCTGCTCGGGTGAGCCCGGAAGCGCGCCCCCGCGCTTCACCCGGATGGACGGGACGACCGGCGAGATCCGGACGAAGATCGAAGCCGACCGCGCTCGCCCGCTCGACGTCGGTGAGCCGTTCGTGCTCCAGGTCTCGCGCTGGGACGCGCTTAAGGACCCGCTCGGCGTCGTCGACGGCTTCGTGCGTCACATCGCCCCGGGCACCGACGTTCACCTCGTCTACGCGGGACCCGCGGTCGAGGCCGTCGCCGATGACCCTGAGGGCGCGCTGGTGCTCGACCGGGTGCGGGCCCATCGCGAGACGCTGCCGTCCGACGGTTCGCGAGCGCGTTCACCTGCTGATGCTGCCGATGGACGACCTCGAAGAGAACGCCGCGGTCGTGAACGCGCTGCAGCGCGCGGCATCGGTCGTCGTGCAGAAGAGCCTCGCCGAGGGCTTCGGACTGACCGTCGCGGAGGCGATGTGGAAGGCCCGCCCGGTGGTCGCCAGCCGCGTCGGCGGGATAGTCGATCAGGTCGAGCACGAGCGCTCGGGACTGCTGCTCGACGACCCGCGCGACGGCGCCGCGTTCGGCGCTGCGGTCAAGCGCCTGCTTGACGACCCCGACGAGGCCACGACACTCGGCCTGGCCGCCCGCGAGCGCGTCCGCGAGCACTTCCTCAGCGACCGGTCGCTGATCGACTACCTGAAGCTGCTGGCCCCGCTCGTGGGGCAGTCCGCCTGAGTCCGCCCCGCAAGAGGCCCGTCAGCCCGTCGGCGGCCCCTCGTAGGCGGCGCTGAAGAGCTCCGCCAGTTCGGCGACGAGCGGGATGCGCGGATTGGTGCGCATCGACGGGTCGTTGAAGGCCGCCCGCGTCAGGTCCGGCAGCGCCGCATCGAAATCCTCACGCGAGACGCCGGCCTCGGCCAGCGAGCGCGGCATGCCGACCTCTGCGAGGAGATCGTCGACGCGCGCGAAGAAGCGATCGCGGCGGTTGCTCTCGCCGGGCCCGCCGACACCCAGGACCCAGCCCATCTGCGCGTACTTCTCGGGCGCGACGTAATGGGTGTAGCCCGGGGCCGGCATGAACTTCGACGGCAGCGCAGCGTTGTAGCGCAGGACGTGCGGCAGGAAGATCCCGTTGGCGCGGCCGTGTGCGATGCCGAAGCGCGCGCCGACCGCATGGGCCAGCGAGTGGCAGACGCCGACGAAGGCGTTGGAGAAGGCGAGGCCGGCGATCGTCGCGGCGTTCGACATGGCGATTCGCGCGTCGAGGTCGGACCCGTCGCGGTAGGCGCGCGGCAGCGCCTCGAGGATCAGGTTGATCGCCTGCATGCAGAACGCGTCGGTGTAGGGCGAAGCGAAGATCGAGACGCCGGCCTCGAGCGCGTGCGTGAGCGCGTCCACGCCCGTGTCCGCCGTGAGGACCGGCGGCATCGTCAGCGTCAGGCGCGGGTCGACGACGGCCACATCGGGCACGAGCGAGTAGTCGACCAGCGTGACCTTGGTCCGATCGACTGTGAGGACCGCTGCGGGCGAGACCTCCGACCCCGTTCCCGCCGTCGTCGGAACGGCGACGAGCTGGACCGAATGATCGACCTGCGGGTACTTGGCGACGCGCTTGCGCGCATCGAGGAACGGGAGTGACAGCTCGCGCAGCGAGAGCTCCGGGCTCTCGTGGAACAGCCGCATCGCCTTGGCGGCGTCGATCACCGAGCCGCCGCCGAGCGCGACGATCGCGGTCGAGCGGGTCTCAGCGAGGATGGCGACCCCGGCGCGCACCTGGTCCTCGGCCGGCTCCGGCGAGACGTCGGTGAAGACGTGCACGCCCGCGTCCTTCGGCAGATGGGTGCGCACGTCGTCGACCACGCCGCGCGCCTCGGTGTCGGCGTCGGTGACGATCAGGACCTGCGACGAGCGCAGCTCGCGCAGGCTGTCCAGCGCCCCCGGGTTGAAGTACGTGTCCGACGGGACGCGGAACCACTGCGGCGGGCTCTGGCGGCGTGAGACGGTCTTGATGTTCAAGAGGTTCCTGTAGTTGACGTTGTCCGTGGTGGTCGAGCCGCCCCACGTGCCGCAGCCGAGCGAGAACGTCGGCGTCATCGAGTTGTAGACGCCGCCCAGCGCGCCCACCGCCGTCGGAGCGTTGACGAGGATCCGGCCGGTCCTGATCGCGAGCGAGAAGCGGCGGACGATCTCGTCGTCACGCGCGTAGACGGCGGACGTGTGGCCCAGCCCCCCGTTCTCGGTGACCAGCTCGCAGGCGCGCAGCGCGTGCTCGACCGACGGCGAGCGGACGATGCCCAGCACCGGCATCAGCTTCTCGCGCAGGAACGGATGCGCGACCAGCTCGTCGAGGTCGCCGGGCAGCGGGGCGATCAGGATCTTGTCGCGCTCGTCGACTTCGAAGCCGGCGATCGCTCCGAGGTTGACGCACGACTGGCCGAGGACCTGCATCTCGACGCTGCCGTCGTCTGCGAACGACGCTGCGGCGAGCCGGCCGACCTCCTCGGGCCCGAGCACGCGCGCGCCCATGCGCTGGAACTCGGCGATCAGCTCGTCGTGGACGGCGTCGTCGACGACGCAGGTCTGCTCCGCCGGACAGATGACCGACGAGTCGAAGGTCTTGGAGACGAGCATGTCGACGACCGCCATGCGCAGGTCGGCGCTGCGGTGGACGTAGACCGGGGCGTTGCCGGGCCCGACGCCGATGCACGGCTTGCCCGCCCTCAGCGTCGCGGCGACCGCCTTCGGCCCCCCCGTCGTCCAGATGAAGTCGACGCCGGGGTGGTGGAAGAGGTACTGCGAGACGTCGAGCGTCGGGTCCGGGATCACCTGGAGGGCATCGCGCGGCAGCCCTGCGCTCTCGCCCGCCTCCTGGAGCAGCTCGACGGCGCGCGTCGCGCATCGCGCTGCACGCGCCGACGGCCGGAAGACCATCGCGTTGCGCGTCTTCGCGCCGACGATCGCCTTGAACAGAACGGTGGATGTCGGGTTGGTGATCGGCAGCAGCGCGAGAACGACGCCGATCGGCTCGGCCACGTACTCGATCGCCCGCTCGGGGTCCTCATCGATGACCCCGACGCTCTTCTTGTCCTTGAGGTAGTCGTAGAGGAACTCCGTCGCGACGTAGTTCTTGACGACCTTGTCCTCGAAGACGCCGAAGCCGGTCTCCTGCGTTGCGAGCTCGGCGAGCTCGACGGCGTGCTCGAGGCCGGCGACGACCATCGCCCAGACGATCCGGTCGACCTGCTCCTGACCCAGCTTGCGGAACGCCGCGGCGGCGGATTGCGCGTTCTGCACGCAGGAATCCAGGCGCGCGCGGTCGTCGTGACCGAGCTCCGGCGCGGCCGCCACGGCCTCCGGCGGCTCGGACATGCTGACAGCACCGGACATCACGCCTGCGCGACCCATTCGCCGAAGCTATGCCGGTCCGCCGGCCTGCGCATCGGCGTTCGCCCGCAGCTTTCTCCGTAGTCCACGCGGATGCGCGGCGCGGGCCGCCGACCTACGGTCGCCATGACGGTCTTTGCCATGTCGTCCAACCACCCCTGAGCGCGTGAGGTGCGCTGCCAATGCCCGCGACAAGCCCGACGAGCGCCACCCTGGTACACCCCTTCGAGGACCTCTCGCGCACCGATGTCGCCGTCGCCGGTGGCAAGGGCGCGAACCTCGGCGAGCTGACCCGTGCCGGGCTGCCGGTCCCCGGCGGCTTCGTCGTCAGCGCGCCCGCGTACGCGACGTTCTGCGACGCCGACGGCCTGCGCACGACGCTGTCGGCCGGGCTCGACGACGTCGACGTCGACGACACCACCGCTCTTCAGGAGGCGTCGGCGGAAGCGCGCGCGCTGGTGCTCGAGACGCCGATGCCGGACTTCCTGGTGGAGGCCATCGCCGCCTCCTACGAGGCGCTCGGCGGAGACGACACGCCGGTCGCGGTGCGCTCGTCGGCCACCGGCGAGGACACCGAGTCCGCCTCGTTCGCGGGCATGAACGAGACCTACCTGAACATCCGCGGCTCCGAGGCGGTCGTCGATGCCGTGCGGCGCTGCTGGGCGTCGCTGTTCGGCGCGCGGACCGTCTACTACAGGGCCAAGCGCGGGTTCCCGCAGGCCGGCATGGACATCGCGGTCGTCGTCCAGCGACAGATCCAGTCGACGCGGGCGGGCGTGATGTTCACTATCGACCCGGCCAGCGGCCGCACCGACCGCATCGTCATCGAGGGCGCGTTCGGGCTGGGCGAAAGCGTGGTGTCGGGGAGCGTCTCGCCCGACCGCTACATCGTCGACAAGGACAACAACGCGATCATCGCGCACGAGGTCAAGGCCAAGGAGCTGATCATCGAGTCCGAGGCGGGTGGCGGGACGGTCACGCGTGAGCTGGAGGGCGACGAGCGCCTGCGACGGGTGCTCAGCGACGACGAGGTCCACGTCCTCGCCGACCTGGCGCGCAAGATCGAGGAGCACTACGGCTCGGCGCAGGACACCGAATGGGCCTTCGACCCCGACGGCGCCGTCTGGATGCTTCAGTCCCGGCCGGTCACGGCGTCGGGTGGCGACGGAGGGAAGCCGGCCGCACCTGCGCCGGCAGCGGAGCCGATCGTACGCGGCCTAGGCGCCGCGCCCGGCTCGGCGTCCGGCATCGTGCGGCGGATCGCCGAGATCACGGACTCGTCGGAGCTCGGCGACGGCGACATCCTCGTGACGCACATGACGGCGCCGGACTGGGTCCCGCTGATGCGCCGAGCCGCGGCGATCGTCACGGATTCGGGCGGGATGACCTGCCACGCCGCGATCGTCTCGCGCGAACTCGGCATCCCGTGTGTCGTCGGCACCGGCGATGCGACCTCCAAACTGCGCACCGGCGAGCTCGTCACCGTCGACGCCACGCAGGGCGTGGTCGTCGCGGGAATCGTCGCTCAGCAACCGGTCGTGATGAGCGAAGCTGCGGGCGCCGGTCCCGCCGCGCCCGCCGCGACCGCCACGAAGCTGCTCGTCAACCTGTCCGAGCCGTCGCAGGTGCAGCGCGCGGCAGCGCTCCCCGTCGAGGGCGTAGGACTGCTGCGCGCCGAGCTGATGGTGCTCGAGGCGCTGGAGGGCGTGCATCCGCGACTGCTGCTCGAGCAGGGACGCGGCGAGGAGGTGTCGGAGCGGATGGCGGCGGCGCTCGAGTCGTTCGCCAACGGCTTCGCACCGCGGCCGATCACCTACCGGACGATCGACTTCCGCACGAACGAGTTCCGCGGACTCGAGGGCGGCGACCGCTTCGAGCCCGAGGAGGCCAACCCGATGATCGGCTTCCGCGGCGCGCTGCGCTACACGCGCGACGCCGAGATCCTGAAGCTGGAGCTCGACGCCCTGCGAATGGTCTGGGATCGCGGGCACACGAACCTCCACGTGATGCTGCCGTTCGTTCGCACCGTCCGCGAGCTTGAGCGCTGCCGCGAGCTGTTCCGCGCCAGCGGGCTGCTCGACCGGGCCGGGTTCGAGCTCTGGGTGATGGCCGAGGTCCCGTCGGTCCTGTTCAATCTCGAGCGCTACGCGGCGCTGGGGATCGCCGGCATCTCGATCGGGTCCAACGATCTGACGCAGCTGCTGCTCGGCGCCGACCGCGACTCGGAGCTGCTCGCCGAGACGTTCGACGAGCGCGATCCGGCGGTTGCCGACTACCTGAGCCAGCTGATCCCGCGCGCCCGCAAGCTGGGGCTGCAGACGTCGATCTGCGGGCAGGCGCCGTCGGTCTACCCCGAGTACGCCGACCTCCTCGTGCGGGCCGGGATCGACGCGATCTCCGTGAACATGGACGTCGTCGACCGCACGCGCCGGCTGGTGGCGGCGGCCGAGCAGCGCCTGATCCTTGAAGCCGCTCGCGGGGACGGCTGAGCCGATGCTGCAGGTCCGCTTCCACGGACGCGGCGGCCAGGGTGTCGTGACGGCGGCGGAGATGCTCTCGGTCGCAGCGTTCATCGAGGGCCGTCACGCCCAGGCTTTCCCGGTCTTCGGGTCCGAGCGCACCGGCGCACCGGTCGCGGCCTTCTGCCGCATCGACGATGCGGCGATCCGCACGCACGAGCCGGTGTCCGAGCCCGACGTGGTCGTGATCCAGGACCCGACGCTCCTGCACCAGGTCGACGTCTTCGGTGGCCTGCGCGACGGTGGAACGGTCCTGATCAACACCGAGCGCGACCCCGATGAGCTCGGCCTGGCCGACGTCAGCTCACGCTTTCGGCTGCTGACGGTGCCGGCGACCGAACTGGCGCGCCGTCACCTCGGCCGGCCGATGCCCGGAGCGCCGCTGCTCGGAGCGCTCGCCGCCGCGACGCCCGCCGCTTCGATCGATTCGGTGACCGAAGCGATCCGCGAGCGCTTCTCAGGCGCGGCGGCCGAGGGCAACGTTGCGGCGGCACAGGCCGCCCACGAGCTCGAGGCCGCGCGATGCTGAGACAGCTCGAGGGTTCGCGCGCGGTGGCCGAGACGGTCGCCCGCTGCCGGCCCGAGGTCATCGCGGCCTACCCGATCTCGCCGCAGACGCACATCGTCGAGGGCCTCAGCCGGCTCGTGAAGTCAGGCGACCTGGAGCCGTGCGAGTTCCTCAACGTCGAGTCCGAGCACTCGGCGCTGTCGGTCTGCGTCGGCGCGTCGGCCACCGGCGCGCGGACCTACACCGCGACCGCCAGCCAGGGGCTGCTGCACATGGCCGAGGTCGTCTACAACGCCTCCGGCCTCGGGCTGCCGATCGTGATGACGGTCGCCAACCGCGCGATCGGCTCGCCGATCAACATCTGGAACGACCACAGCGACGTGATGTCGCAGCGCGACTGCGGCTGGATCCAGCTCCACGCGACGTCCAACCAGGAGGCCGCGGATCTCCACGTCCAGGCGTTCCGGCTCGCCGAGGAATTGTCGATCCCGGTGATGGTGTGCATGGACGGCTTCGTCCTGACGCACGCCGTGGAGCGCGTCGACGTTGCCACCGCCGAACAGGTCGACGCCTTCCTGCCCGCCTTCGAACCGCGTCAGGTGCTGGACCCCGCCGACCCCGTCACGATCGGCGCGATGGTGGGCCCGGAGGCGTTCTCGGAGGTGCGCTACCTGATGCACGCCAAGCAGATGCAGGCGCTCGACGTGATCCCGCAGGTGGCGGCGGAGTTCGAGCAGGCCTTCGGCCGCGCCTCGGGCGGGCTGCTGCACTCCTACCGAGCCGACGACGCCGATACGCTTGTCGTCGCGCTCGGCTCCGTCGCGGGCACCCTGGAGGCGGTCGTCGACGAACGGCGCGAACGCGGTGAGCGGATCGGGCTGGTGGCCGTCAAGTGCTTCAGGCCCGCCCCGCTGGACGAGCTGCGCGACGCGCTTAAGGAAGCCGGCCGCGTCGTCGTGATCGAGCGCGCATTCGCCGTCGGGGCCGGCGGGATCGTGGGTCAGGACGTTCGGCTGGCACTGGAGGGCCTGCCGCCGCTCGTACACGACGTCGTTGCGGGTCTGGGCGGCCGGCCCGTGACCAGCGCCTCCCTGCACAGGCTGCTCGACGAGGCGCGGGACGGCAGCCTCGGGCAGCTGACCTTCCTGGACATGAAGTGGGACCTTGTCGAGCGCGAGCTCCTGCGCGGGAAGGAGCGGGCGCGCTCGGGGCCGCACGCCGAGAACATCCTGCGCGACGTCGGCGTCATCGCGGGGGGTCCCCACTGATGTCCTTCCAGCCGGTCAAGTACTACCAGTCCGGGTCGTTCGTCGTGGGCAACCGCCTGCTCGACGAGGACCAGCGAACGGTGCAGTCCGGCCGCGAGCGCTCCAACTCGCTGACCGCCGGCCACCGCGCCTGTCAGGGCTGCGGCGAGGCGCTTGGCGCGCGCTACGCGGTCGACGCCGCGCTGCGCGCGACGGACGGGCAGCTCGTCGCGGCGAACGCGACCGGTTGCCTGGAGGTCTTCTCGACCCCATACCCGGAGAGCTCGTGGCAGCTGCCCTGGATCCACTCGCTGTTCGGCAACGCGCCCGCGGTCGCCTCCGGGGTCGCGGCGGCGCTCAAGGCAAAGGGCCGCACCGACACCCGCGTGATCGGGCAGGGCGGCGACGGCGGCACGGTCGACATCGGCTTCGCTGCGCTCTCCGGCATGTTCGAGCGCGGCGACGACGTGCTGTTCATCTGCTACGACAACGAGGCGTACATGAACACCGGCGTGCAGCGCTCGGGCGCGACCCCGCCGACCGCGCGCACGGCGACGACCCAGCCGGTCGGCGCGCACCCCGGAAGCCTCTTCGGGCAGGGCAAGAGCGCGCCGCTGATCGCGATGGCCCACGAGATCCCGTACGTGGCGACCGCGACGGTCGCCGAACTGCACGACCTCGAAGCGAAGGTCGAGCGCGCCATGGAGCTGCGCGGGCCTCGGTATCTGCACGTGCTGGTGAGCTGCCCGCTCGGCTGGGGAGCAGCCTCGGCCGACGCGATCCGCATCGCCCGCCTGGCCAAGGAGTCGGGCCTGTTCCCGGTGTTCGAGGCCGAGCACGGCGACGTCACCGCGGTTTCGAAGATCCGCCGCCAGGTCCCGGTCGAGGACTACCTGCGACCCCAGCGGCGCTTCGCCCACCTGTTCGAACCCGAGCCGCGGCTCGATGACCTGGAGCGGATCCAGGCGCGCGCCGACCGCAACATCGCCCGCTTCGGGCTGCTGCCATGAAGAACAAGCCCTTCGCGATCACGCTGGACCCCCACTCGAGCCTCGCCAACAAGACCGGCAGCTGGCGCACCGAGCGACCCGTCTACGTTCATCGCGCGGCGCCCTGCGGCGGCGCATGCCCGGCGTTCGAGGACCCCCAGGCGTGGCTCTACCACGCCGAGGAGGGCGACTACGAGGCTGCCTGGCGGCGGATCATGGACGACAACCCGTTCCCCGCGATCATGGGGCGGGTCTGCTACCACCCGTGCGAGACCGCGTGCAACCGCGGGCAACTCGACGAGGCCGTCGGCATCAACTCGGTCGAGCGCTTCCTCGGCGACGCCGCGATCGAGCACGGCTGGAAGGTCGAGCTGCTCGCGCCGCCCTCGGGCAGGCGCGTGCTCGTGGTCGGCGCCGGACCTTCGGGCCTGGCGGCGGCCTACCACCTCGCACGGCTCGGCCACGAGGTCGAGATCCATGACGCGGGCCCGCTGGCCGGCGGAATGATGCGCTTCGGCATTCCGCGCTACCGCCTCCCGCGCGAGACGCTCGACGCGGAGGTCGCTCGAATCCTCGATCTCGGGGTGACCCTGCAGCTGGAGAGCCGTGTCGACGATCTGCTCGGGCTGATGAAGGACGGCCGCTTCGACGCTGCGTTCGTGGCGGTCGGCGCGCACCTCGGCAAGCGCGCCCACATCCCGGCCGGCACCGCGGCGCACATCCTGGACGCGGTCTCGCTGCTGCACGGGATGGAGGGCGAGGAGCAGCCGCTGCTCGGCCGGCGGGTCGTCGTCTACGGCGGCGGCGACACCGCGCTCGACGCAGCGCGTACGGCGAGGCGACTCGGTGCCCAGGAGGCTGTGATCGTCTACCGCCGCACTCGTGACCGGATGCCGGCGCACGACATCGAAGTCGAGGAGGCGCTCGAGGAGGGCGTCCTGATGCGCTGGCTGTCGACCATCAAGCACGCTGACGCCGGACGACTCCAGATCGAGCGGATGGAGCTCGACGATGACGGGTTCCCCCAGCCGACCGGCGAGGTCGAGGAGCTCGAGGCCGACTCGCTGATCCTCGCGCTGGGCCAGGAGAGCGATCTCGGGCTGCTCGAGCGCGTGCCGGACGTGCAGATCGACGACGGCGTCGTGCAGGTCGGAAGCGACCTGATGACCGCCCACCCCGGCATCTTCTGCGGCGGCGACATCGTGCCCGCCGAGCGCACGGTCACGACCGCCGCCGGGCACGGGCGAACGGTCGCCCGGCACATCGATGCCTACGTGCGCGGCACGACCTTCACGCCGGAGCCGCCCGACGAGGTCGCGACCTTCGACACGCTCAACACCTGGTACTACGCCGACGCCCCCCGGACGGTCCGGCCGCGACTGGACGCCGCGCGGCGCGCGTCGACGTTCGAAGAGGTCGTGGCGGGACTCGACGAGGGGACCGCGCTGTTCGAAGCGCGCCGCTGCCTGTCCTGCGGAAGCTGCATGGCCTGCGACAACTGCTACGGGATGTGCCCCGACAACTCCGTGCTGAAGCTGGACCCGGCGGGGTCCTACGCCTACGAGATCGACCTCGACCACTGCAAGGGCTGCGGCATCTGCGCACAGGAGTGCCCGGCCGGCGCGATCCGCATGGAGCCCGAGGAGATCTGAGCAGCAGTGGCGCGCCGGGCCGCCGGCTGCAGAGCGCGGTCAGCGTCCGTCCCAGTCGCGGTGCGCCTCGGTCTCCATGCGCTCGAGCCGCGTGTAGTAGTCGGGGAACTCGTTCAGGTGGGCAAGCGCGATCTTGCCGGTCACGAGCGGGTCGTCACCGGTGACGTCGGTCGCCGGATCGTCGCGGCCGTGCTCGAGCTCGACGTCCATGCCCGCCCGGAACTGCTCGACGTCGAACGGCGCCGACTCCCAGTCGATGCCGATCGCCTCCCCCACGGCACGTGCCTGCTCGGCGCTGAAGCGCTGATCGGATGTCATGAAGCCGGATCCTCCTCGGTCGGTGGTCGGTCGCCGCGCATCGCGCCCGGCGCGGATGGAAAGCCCAAGGTCAGCCAGTCGCGAAAGCCGCCGCGGTAGAAGAGAAGCTGCGCCGGCGGATGACCTGCATCGAGCAGCGTGCGGATCGCTCGCCCGGTCGCCGCGCACTGGGGGCCGTTGCAGAAGAGAACGGTGGCACGGTCGCGCGCGAATTCCCCGAGACGGCCGGCGGTCTCGATGTGCGGTACGCAGACCGCGCCGGGGATCGTGCCGGCAGCGAAGGACTCCGGCCGCCGTGTGTCGACCAGCGGCAGCCCGGCATCGATGTGCGCGATCAGCTCGAGTTCGCCGACCGTGCGCACACCCGGAGCGATCTCGATCGGGCTGATCTTTCCCCACGTCGCGTCGACGACGAAGCGGCCGGGCTCCCCCGGCACGCCGCGCGGCACCATGAAGGCGTCCTCGCGACGCGGCGTGCGCTCGATCGGGTGGCGGTGCGTGATCTGGTCCGCAGGCATTCGGCAGGTCCTTTCGCTCAGTCGGCCAGTACGCCGGACATCGCCTTGATGCCGACGTCCATCGCCTGCCACGCCTTTCCGGCGTGGAACGGCTCGCCCGCTGCGAAGCGCAGGGGCACGGAGAACCCGAGCATCTTCTTGCCCAGGCGCCACGCCGGCGACGTGCCGACCTTGTAGTCACCGCCTGCGCCCGGCCGCACGCAGACGGGCCGCTCGGGGTCGCCCGTGAGGTCGACCGGGACCTGGGCGAAGGTCGCCTTGTCGAACATCTCCATGATGCACATGCTCACCGAGTCGAACGGCTGCTTGAACGCGCGGCCGGTGTACTCGGCGGCGATGTGGTCGGCGACCGCATCGGCCTGAAGGAACGCGAGAAACGCCTGCTTGATCGGGAAGTCGCCGGCGTCACCGGGGGCATAGACGCCGTCGTGACCGGCGACCAGCCGTGTCTCCAGGTCGGTCTCGATGAAGCCGCGCTCGTCGGATGGCAGTCCCTCGTAGCGAACCGCTGAGACGTAGGGCGGGAAGGCGATCAGGTGGTCGAACGCGCGCGAGCTGCCGTCGGCGTACCGAACCTCACCGGGGTGCACCTCCGTGACGACCTCCTCGATGTGACCGTCGATGCCGCGCTCTGCGAACTCCGTCGTCACCAGCTCGTGGAGCCGCGGCCCGAATGCCTGGATGAACCCGTGCTCGCAGGTCGACCAGGTGATGTCGACGTGGTCGCGCGCGCCCTGGCGGCGCAGCCAGGTCTCGAGCATGAAGACGATCTCGTAGAGCGGGCCGGCGCACTTGTTGTGCGGTGGCACGAGAAAGAGGACGCGCTGATGCTCGCCCCGGCGAGCGCCGTCGCGGATCTGCTCGAACCGGCGCCTGACCTCGAGCATCGAGCCCGACGTCCAGATCGTCGCGGCGTGCTCGGACAGTCCCGGGATCTCCTGCGCGTGCGTGTCGGCGCCCGTCGCGATGATCAGCTTGTCGTAGCGCACGCGCTGGCCGTCGGCGAGGCTCACGAGCCGGTTGTCGGCATCGACCTCGTCGACCGCGCTGTGCTCGAAGCTGATGTCGCGGCGGCCGAGCGGCCTGTCGAGGCCGAGCAGCAGCGAGTCCGGGTCGGCGCCGAACGGAACGTAGATGCTGTTAGGGCGAAAGACGAAGCTGTCGCTGTCGGAGACCAGCCGGATGTCGACGTCGTCGTGCATGCGGGCGCGCAGCAGAAATGCGCTTTCGAGCGCGGCGAAACCACTTCCTAGTACGAGAACCTGCGGCCTGGCGTGCATCGAGACCTTTCACGTCGGTTGACCCCCTGAGGATCACGCGGCGGCGCGGCTCCGGCATCGGGGAAAAGGCGAACACCGGCTGCGGACTTCTGCCCTCGGGGTTGCCCGCGGTGTGCGCCTCAGGCGGCGGAAAAGGGCGGCGGGTAGACGAGCGTTCCCCGGAGGCCGGCATGGTGGGCGGGCAGCGGCAGGGCCATCCAGGCCTCGTCCGGCACGTCGAAGGGGGCCGTGATGCCGAGCGCCCGAGCCGAGCGGAAGCCGAACCGCGGGTAGTAGGTCGGATGTCCGAGCACGACGAGGATCGGATAGGAGGTCTCGGCGCAGCGGGCGAGCGCGTCACGCACGAGCGCGCTGCCGATCCCGCGCGCCTGGCGGCCCGGCTCCACGGCCATCGGCGCCAGCGCGAGCACCTCCGGTCCGCTGTCGAGGCGAGCGACCGTGATCAGCAGATGGCCGATGACTCCGGTCTCATCCTCCGCGACGAGCGACAGCTCGGGGATCCAGGCGTCCGTTCCGCGCAGCGCCTCGACGAGATCCGCTTCGGTCGAGGTCTCGAACGCGGCCTCGTGGACCGTCCTGATCGCCGCGCGGTCGCGGCCGGCCTCCGGACGGATGTTCACCATGCCTCAGAGCGCGCTGGGGTACGTGTCCGGCGGCTCGCCCGCCTCCCACGTGCGTGTGCGCTCGAGCGGCTCGACGCCGCGCGTGTGGTCGATGTGCACGAGCGCGTCGAACTGCCTCGCGACGCTGGCGGCGAAGAAGTGGCTCTCGCGTTCGGTCTGCGGGCGGTAGATGACGCCGATCGCGCGCTGAAGGCGCGGTTCGAGCAGGGCGTGGCCGGCGTCGCCGGCACTCAGCGGGCAGAGCATGAAGGCCGGCAGGCCGGTGGCGTGCATCAGCGCCTCATAGCTCCCGGGCAGCGCGCGGCGCACGCGCTTGTGCTCCGCCGGCGCACCCCAGTCGGAGGCGGCGGTGACCGTGCCCGCGTACGTCGTGAAGCCGACGCTGACCACGTCGTCGCCGTGACGCTCGCGCATCAGCTGGCCGATGTTCAGCTCGCCGCGCTGGGTCATCTCGGTCGAGCGCGCGTCGCCGACGTGTGAGTTGTGCGCCCAGACCACGACCTTCGCGCTGCCCCCGTGGCGGTCGAGGTGAGCGACGAGCTGGTCGAGCGTGTCGGCCATGTGACGGTCGCGCAGGTTCCACGATCCCGCGCGGTCGCCGAACATCGTGCGGTAGTACTCCTCGGCGTCGGTCACGACGGCGGCGTTCTGCTCTGCGTAGAAGTGCTCGTCCTCGGCGGCGATGCCGTCACTGAGCAGGTAGTCACCCGCGCTGCGGCGCAGCTCGACGAGCTGCTCGAGCACACGCTGCCTGCAGGGCTCGCTGACGCCCAGCAGAACGGCCTGGCCGTAGGCGGAACTCTCGCCCGCATACGGCTGGAGGCACTCGTAACGAGCCCGCGCTCGGGCTGCGGCCGCGGCGTCGTGCTCGTCGAGATAGCCGATGACCGCCTCCATCGATGTGGCGAGGCTGTAGAGGTCGAGTCCGTATACGCCGGTCCTGCGGGCGGTGCGGTGCAGACCGTCGTTGTGGTCGCGCAGCCATCCGACGAAGTCGAGCATTTCGGCGTTGCGCCACATCCACGTCGGGAAGCGGCGGAAGCCGCGCAGGGCCTGTTCGGCGTCGCCGTCCTCGTGGGCGCCGTGAACGTAGCGATTGACGCGGTAGGCGTCCGGCCAGTCGCCCTCGATCGCCACGGCGACGAAGCCGTGCTCGGCGATCAGGCGCTTCGTGATGCGGGCGCGCTCGCGGTAGAACTCGTGCGTCCCGTGACTGGCCTCGCCGATCAGCACGACCCGGGCGTCGCCGATCAGCCCGACCAGCGCGTCGTAGTCGCGTTCGCCGCCGGTCAGCGGAAGGGCTTCGCGCCGCAGCGCGGCGAGCACCGCGCTCTCGCCCAGCGGCAATGCGGCAGGGGTCGCCACCTTCAGCCTCCGACCGCCGCCAGCGGCGGCGACGAAGCGGCGAGATGCTCCGAGAACCAGTCGGCCGCAAGCGTCGCTACGGCCTCCAGCGTGCCCGGCTCCTCGAACAGGTGCCCCGCGCCCTCAACGACGGTGATGCGGTGGGGGCAGCGAAGCATCGCCGCCGCCCGGCGGTTCAGCTCGAGCACCTGCGGGTCCTGGCTGCCGACGATCAGCAGCGTGGGGGCCGTCAGGCTCTCAAGCCGGTCGGCGGCCAGGTCCGGTCGACCGCCGCGCGAGACGACGGCTCGTACCGTGTCGCCCACCTCGGCCGCCGCGCGCACCGCGGCCGCCGCGCCCGTCGATGCGCCAAAGTAGCCGATCGGAAGGTCGCGTGTAGCCGGCTCGTCGGCGGCCCAGCCGGTGACGAGCGCCAGCCGCTGTGCGAGCAGCGGAATGTCGAAGACGCAGCTCCCGCCGCTGCGCCTCCTGGTCGGTCAGCAGATCGAACAGCAACGTGGCGAAGCCGGCCGACTGGAGCGTCGTCGCGACCGCCCTGTTGCGAGCGCTGAGCCGGCTGCTGCCGCTGCCGTGGGCGAAGATCACGAGGCCGAGCGCCTCGGCGGGGATCGTGAGGTCGGCGGTGAGCGAGACGCCGCCGATGTCGAGCCGCAGTTCCCGCGACCGCGGCGTAGGCTCGGCGCCGTTCGCGGGTGCCGGGACACGTCCTGACGCGGCGGCGAGCAGGGCGAGCACCTCGGCGTCGGAGACGGGCGCGAAGTCGCCGTACCAGCGCCCGACGCCCAGCAACTCGTGCGGGATCGTGTGGCAGATGATCTCGTCCGCCTCCTCCCCGACCAGCGCCACGGACTCGCGCGCGCCGACCGGCACGGCCACGACGATCCGCGCCGCCCCGCGGGCGCGCAGCGCGCGAACGGCGGCGAGGTCGGTCAGGCCCGTGGCCAAGCCGTCGTCGACGACGATCACCGTGCGGCCGCGCACGTCGATCGGCGTACGCCCGTCGCGGTACATCTCGACGCGGCGCCGCAGCTCACCGGTCTCGCGCTCGACGGTCTCGTCGAGCGCCTGCTGGGTCATTCCGACGCGCCGGGCCATCTGCGGGTCCAGCACCGCGCTGCCGTCCTCGGCTATCGCCCCGACACCGAACTCCGGGTTGCCCGGAGCGCCGATCTTGCGCACGGCGAGGATCTCCAGCGGCGCGCCGAGCGCCTCGGCGACCTCGTACCCGACGGGCACGCCGCCGCGCGGAAGCGCGATCACCAGCGGCTGCTCGTCAGCCAGCGGCGCCAGCTGTGCTGCGAGTCTGCGACCGGCATCGCGGCGATCGGAGAACTGCATGAACGCATCTTCGCCGGGCGCGCCACGGCCGGCATCCGGAACCGGCCGCACGTCGGCCGGGGTTTCCCACAGTCCGCGCGGCGGCAGGGCGGCACGAAGCGAGCACACGTAGCTTCCCGCAGGCAGGTGTGGCGCAGCCCGGATGCCAAGAGCCCTGCGGGATGGGACAAAGGGGCCATGGCCATCCAAACCGCACCACCGGATGACGCCGCCGCGGGCGCGGCCGGCGACGATCGCCTACGGCACCGCCTGGAGGAGCGGGAGAAGCGCATGAAGTTCGCGCTCGCCGAGCTCGCCCGGCTGGCGCAGGCGCGCTCGCCGGGAGGCCCGGTCCCGGCAGCCCTGGCGCAGGCGCACGCGGAGTTCGCCGCGGAGCTCGCGGACATCCGGCGCCGACTGGGCGACCTCTAGGGCGACTTGAAAGGGACACCATGAACAACGGTCAGAGCACTGTTCCCGGCAGGCCACGCGCAGGACAGGCCCACGTCGGCCACGTCATGCACCCGGGTGTGATCAGCTGTTCGCCCGACACGCCCCTGAGCGAGGTCGCGGCGGTCATCTCGACCCGGCGAATCCATTGCCTGGTCGTGACGAGCGTCACCGGTCCGGGCGAACAACCGACCTGGGGCGTCATCTCCGGGCTCGACCTCGTCGGGGCCGCCGCCGGCGGAGGCCTCGACCAGCGCACGGCCGGCGAGCTCGCGGCCACCGAGCCGCTCACGGTGAGCATCGACGAGCCACTCGAGCGCGCCGCTCAGCTGATGATGGAGCACCAGGTCGAGCACCTGCTCGTGATCGGCGCCGAGGACGTCGGGCCGGTCGGCGTGCTGTCGACGCTCGACATCGCGGGAGCGCTGGCCGCGGACGATGCCGACTGACTCGCCGCTGACGCCCGGACCGGGCCCGCGTGGAGTTGAGCGGGCCGACGGGCCTGCGGGATGCTGCACCTGATCCTCGTAGATCTGCGTCGGCACGTCGCACGCACCGTCCTGACGGCATCCGGGATCGCACTCGGCGTCGCGACGATCGTGGCGCTGCTGTCGCTCAGCTCGGGAATCGAGCGCAGCGCCTCGGGGCTGATCCACCTCGGCGGCTCAGAGCTGGGCATGTTCCAGGATGGAGTCGGCGAGCTGACCGCGTCGACCCTCCCGCAGTCGCTCGTCGCGGGAGTGAAGCGCCGTCCCGGAGTCGATGACGCCGCGCCGATCGCCGTGGCGACCGGCGAGTTGGCCGGCTCGGGCTCGTTCCTCGTCTTCGGCGTGCCACGCGACAGCTTCGTGATGAGCCGTCTCGTCTTCCTGGAGGGCCGCCCGCCGCGCAACGACGGCGAGGCGATCGTCGGCGACGGCGCGGCGCGGGATCTGGGTCTGCGCCTGGGCGACCCGCTGAAGCTCAAGGCCGGGACCTTCTGGATCTCCGGGATCTACCACGCGGGGGTCGGGTTCCAGGACCAGGGGGCAGCGCTGGCGCTGCCCGTAGTCCAGCGAATCCTCGGCCGTCCCGGCGACGCGACGACGATCGCCGTCAAGCTCGCGCGCGGCGCGGACGCCGAGACGGTCGGCACGGAACTGGAGCAGGCCTTCCGCGGAACCGTCGCGATCAGCCAGCCCGGCCAGGTCGCACGGGTCGACACCAACAGCCTGCTGATCCGCAGGGCCGCGATCGTGTTCGTCGCGCTCGCCCTGATCATCGGCGGCATCGCGGTCATGAACACGATGCTGATGGCCGTCTTCGAACGCCAGCGCGAATACGCGCTGCTGCTCGCCGTCGGCTGGCCGCGAAGGCTCGTCGGCTCGCTGGTCCTGCGGGAGGGGATCCTGCTCAGCTTCGGCGGCGCGCTGATCGGCCTCGCGCTCGGCGCGCTGGCCGGCGAGCTGATCGTCCGGGCGTTCGATGCTTCGGCGCTCGTCACGCCGCACGTCACGGCATGGACGCTCGTCCGCGCCGTTCTGGTGGCGGTGACGATGGGCGCGCTCGGCAGCCTCTACCCGGCGTGGCGGGTCACGCGGCTGCGTCCGGCCGAGGCGATGGGCTGACGACCGGCGCAGCGTCGTCGTCGCTGACCCGGCCGTCCCGCAGCCGCAGCACGCGATCGACGTACTCGGCGGCCTCGGCCTGGTGGCTGACGAGCAGGACCGTCATTCCGCGCTCGCGCCTGAGCGAGGCGAGCAGCTCCAGGATCTCGGCGCCGGCTACGGAGTCCAGAGCTCCGGTCGGCTCGTCGGCGAGCAGCAGTCGCGGGTTGCCGACGAGTGCACGGGCGATCGCCACGCGCTGGCGCTCACCGCCGGAGAGCTGCGTCGGCAGGTGCCCGCCGCGGTCGCCGAGGCCGACATCCGCGAGCGCCGCGCGAACGCGGGCAAGACGCTCGCGGCGGGGCATCCCCTCGGGGATCAGCGCGACCTCGACGTTCTCCTCGGCGGTCAGGCCGAGCAGCAGGTGGTGCAGCTGGAATACGAACCCGATCACCTCGCGGCGGTAGCGCGCGGGGTCGGCGAGCGCCGCCACGTCGTGACCGTCGACCAGGATCCGCCCGCCATCGGCCTCGCTCAACCCGGCGACGAGATTCAGCAGCGTGCTCTTGCCCGATCCGGACGCTCCGGCCAGCAGTACGAACTCGCCCGGAGCCACGCGCAGGCTCACGTCGTCGAGCGCGCGGACCCTCGCGTCGAAGCTCTTGCTCACGCCGCTGATGACGACCTCGGCCCCGGCCTCGCTCGCCCTGCCGTCCGGCGGCTCGGCTGCCCGCCCTCCCTGCTCATCAACCCGGTGACCGCGCACGCGCAGCGGGATTCTACGTACGCGCGCTGTGGCCGTCCCTGATGCGACCGGCCTCCGCAGAAACTAGGTTCGAGATGCAAGGCATCCGTTCCACTGGAGGGCTCATGTCCCCCAACAAGAAGACACCCATCGACACTCCGGCGCCCGCCTCAGGCGCACCGCGTGAGGCCGGCGGACTGAGCGGTCTCGACGTCTCGCTCCGGGACGCGCAGACAGGCGGTCGTCCAGCTCCGGCGCGACCTGAACAAGGGCACGCGGCGGCTCTTCGGCGACCTGGAGACCGCTGTCACCAGCGCGCGCCGTGACCTCGGCCGCACCGGCAGCGCGGTCCAGCGCGATCTCGGCCAGATCGGCGAAGCGCTCACGCCGCACCAGCGCGCGCAGGCGAAGCCGGCGCAGCGCGCCGTCACGAAGGCCAGGAAGGCAAAGGCCAAGACGAGCGCCGCCGAGCGGGCGCCCAAGCCTTCGGCCGCCTCGCTCAGCCAGCGACGCTGATCGCCTGCCGGCAGGCTCGCGCGACGAGTTCCAGCTGTGCCGCCGTGAGCTGCGCCCTCTGCGCGACCAGCGTCAGCGGATCGTCGTCATGCTCGCGGTCAAGCAGGCCCCTACACCACCAGGCGCTCGGCAGCAGTCGCATCCTCGCCATCTGCTGGGCCGGCCTGCACTCCGGCGGCGCCGCGGCGCGACCAGGCCATCAGCAGCAGCGCGAAGATCGCCGCGAACGCGGTCAGCGCGAGCACTGGGATCGTGATGTAGCCGAACTCCTCGATCCACTTCGTCGAGCACGGCGCGCCGATCCTGCAGCCGGCGCTCTCCTTCTCCGGGTTCGCCTCGATGTAGAGGTGGTAGATCGACACGCCCGCGCCGATCAGCGGGAACAGGAACGAGTACCAGAAGGCCGCGCGCACGTCCTTTCGCAGCGCGCTCACCAGCAGCACGATCACGAGCGGGTACATCGCGATCCGCTGGAACCAGCACAGGCGGCACGGGACGAAGTGCGAGACCTCTGACAGGAAGATGCTCCCGAGCGTCGCCACGAGCGCCACGATCCAGGCGAGCCACAGCTCGCTGCCGCCGAGCCCGTCGCGCAGATCGACGAGCAGCCGCCGCGCCGGCGCCCAGAAGAGCGCGAGCACCGCGAGCACCAGCAGCATCGCGAGCAGCACCTGGGCGAATACGGCGAGCGCTGCCAGCGCCGGGTGGACGATGTCGGAGAGTTCCTTGCTGCTCATGCCTGGTAGTTCATCTTCGGTGGCGACGACCCTGCTGTCGCCCGGGTGATCTACGCGATGGTCTGCGGAGCTTCCGCAGGAGGTGACTCAGCGTCGGGCCGGCTCCATGCGATCGTCCTCGTCGCCCATGCGACGGCGCGCCCGCTTGTCGAGGCCGTCGACCAGCAGTACCGCCGGCGCTGCGAGGAGCGCCACGCCGAAGCCTGCGGCTGAAGGGGGCGCCTGCTCGAGCAGATCCGCCAGTGGCGCCAGGTAGAGGAACAGCACCAGAGCGATCAGCATCGCCGCCACGGCACCGACGAGCAGTGCGATTCCCGCGCCCGCCCACCTGCCATACGGGACGCGAGGCGCTGCGACATGCGAACGCGTTCGCTGCCTGGCCGATGACGACGGCGGTGAAAGCCGCGCCGGAGGCGGCGGCGAGCAGCCCGCCCTCGGGAAACGCGTCCCCGGGCCGCCAGCCCGCCGCCCAGAACGTCGCGAAGAACGCCGCCATCTCGACGGCGGCCTCCGTCGGGCCCGAGCCGCCCGAAGGCCCGGCGCAGCACCGAGCGGTCGAGCAGATGGCCGCGCGCCGGAGGGCCGTCCAGTGCCCGCCTGCCGGGCGGCTCGGCGCCGAGCGCCGCCGCGGGCAGGATGTCGGTGCCGATGTCGAGCGCGAGCACCTGAAGCACGCCGAGGGCGAGCGGGATGCTCCCCCGGAGAGCGCCCAGATCACGAACGGGGTCAGCTCGGCGACGTTGTCGGTCAGGTGGTAGGTGAGGAAGCGGCGGATGTTCGAGAACGTGGCGCGGCCATGCTCGATCGCCGCGACGATCGTCACGACGTCGTCGTCGAGCAGCACCAGGTCAGCCGCCTCGCGCGCGACGTCCGTGCCCGACCGGCCCATCGCGATCCCGATGTCGGCCTCGTGCAGCGCCGGGCCGTCGTTGACGCCGTCTCCCGTCATCGCGACCACGTGGCTCCTGGCTCGCAGCGCGCGCGCGACGCGCAGCTTGTCCTCCGGCGAGACCCGCGCCACGATCGCCCCGTCGTTGTCGACCAGCTCGCCCAGCGCGGTGTCGTCGGCGGGCAGGTCGGCGCCGACGATGACCGTCCCGCCCGCCCTGCTCAGGCCGACCTGCGCGCCGATCGCCGCCGCCGTGCTCGGATGATCGCCGGTGACCATCGCGACGCGCACGCCGGCCCGGCGCACCGCCTGCAGCGCGGCGGCGGCACCCTCACGCGGCGGGTCCTGGAGCGCCACGAGCCCGAGCAGGCGCAGGTCGCGCTCGGCGGTCGAGGCGTCCTGCGGCACCGGCTCGCCCGCGGCGAGGGCGCGGGCGGCCACCGCCAGCACGCGCAGGCCCCTCTCGGTCGAGCGCGTGGAGCGCGTCATGCACTCCGGGCACGTCGGCGCAGCAGCGGGAGCACCGCGTCGGGTGCCCCCTTCACGAGCACCTCCCCCGTCAGCGACGATCGACATCCGCCGGCGCCGCGGATCGAACGTGAAGCGCCTCAGCTCGGGCTCGGCGTGCGCGTGGGCCGGGACGTCGACCGTCAGGCGGCGCGCAAGCGTGTCGAGCGCCGCCTCCATCGGGTCGCCCTGCGCGACCCAGCGCCCTTCGCGCTGCACTGAACGCCCGCTGGAGCAGCGCACGGCCGCCAGCGCCAGGGCCTCCAGTGCGGGCCGCGTCGAGGCGTCGACGTCCACGACGCCGGTCGGCTCGTAGCCGCGGCCCTCGACGTGGGCGGCGCCGGCCGGTGTCCAGACCTCGACGACAGCCATCTCGTTGCGCGTCAGAGTGCCGGTCTTGTCGAGGCAGATGAACGTCGTGGACCCGAGCGTCTCCACCGCCTCCAGCCGGCGGACCAGCGCCTGCCGGCCCGCCATGCGCTGCGCCCCGACCGCCAGCGAGAGCGTCACGGTCGGCAACAGGCCCTCGGGCACCAGCGCGACGGTCACACCGATCGCGAAGACGAACCCGTCGCGCGGGTCGGTGCCGAGTGCCAGTGCCAGCGCGAAGAACCCCGCACCGACGGCGATCGCGATCACCGCGATCGTCCGCACCACCCGGCGCAGCTCCGACTGCAAGCGGTCCGGGCGGGCGCTTGCCGGTCTGCGTCAGCCGGGCGATCGCGGCCAGACGGGTGTCGGCGCCGGTGTGCACTGACCTGCGCAGCGCCGTCGCCCTCCACGACGAACGTGCCCGCAAAGAGCGCGTCGCCCGGGCCCGCGGCGATCGGCACGCTCTCGCCCGTGAGCATCGACGAGTCGATCGACAGCCCGTGCCCCTGCGTCACGCGCAGGTCCGCGCTGACACGGTCACCGCTCTCCAGCAGCACGAGGTCTCCTCGTACGAGCTGTGTGCTGTCGACGGTCGTGGGCCGCCCGTCGCGCACGACGACGGCACGACGGGGAACGAGGTCGCGCAGCCGCACCGCGGCGCGCTCGGCGCGGTGCTCCTGGACGAAGGCGAACACGCCGTTGATCACGATCACCACGAAGATCGCGACGCCCAGCTCGGGCAGCCCTGCCACGAACGCGAGCGCGCCCGCGACCCACAGCATCAGCGCGAAGAAGTGGACCATCTGCGCCGCAAGGTGGCGCCAGGCGGGGGCCTGACCCGCGACCGGGAGCAGGTTCGGTCCGTCAGCGGCCAGCCGTGCCGCCGCCTCGGCGTTCGTGAGGCCGCGCATGTCGGTCTGCGCCAATCATGCCGCGCCGCGAGAACCTGCGGCCGCCCGGAGCCGGGCGAGGGCCGAGGTCAGCCGTCGTCGCGGGCCGGGCGGCTGCTGAGCAGCGGGTGGCTCAGGGTGACCGCCTCGGCCACCTGCGCCATCGTGCTGTTGGTGTTCCGTGCGCGGGTGCGCAGCTCCGCACCCATGCCGTCACAGGACTTGCGCAATCCGCCTCACGTCTGCGGGCATCACCCGTTGTGCAGCACGTATCCGATCGCGCCGGCGCGGCTCAGGCGCAGCTCGAGATCCGTCGCCGGGCGCGGCAGCGTGATCTCGGCGTGGGCCGTCTCGGCGTCGGTGGCCTGGGCCGTTACCTCGTGCTCGTCGCGGGTCCCGCGCTCTCTGACACGCACGCGCGACTTCTTGCCGCCGGTGTTCTCGAGGCCGACCACGATGCGGGTGGCCGGGCACGGCAGGTCGACGTTGAGCATCGCCTTGCGGCCTTCCATCAGCACGGTCTCGTCGACCGCGTAGGCCGCTCCGCTGCTGAGGGTCGTGCGCAGCGGCCAGGGGCGCAGGAACCGCGCCGGCGCCGGGCGCGGGGACGGCGCGAGGATCACGTCCAGCCAGCAGCGCGAGAAGGCCGCCGGCAGGTCCGGACGCGCCGCCGCCAGGACGCGGTCCAGCGCAAGCTCCTCCTGATGGACCTTGCGCTCGGGCGTCAGCACCGGCTCCCAGCTCGACGCCAGCGTGTGCGACAGCAGATCCCCGAAGACGAGCTCCAGCTCGTGGAAGCTCATCCCGCGGCCCCAGCGCACGAACGCCTCACGCAGGGCCTGCGAGCTGCGCGCGTCGGCATCGGTCAGCGCATCGGTGAAGTCCTCGCGTTGGGAGCGCTCCGCGTAGGCGAGCGCAAGGTCCTCCGGCAGCTGGTTGAGGAACGGCAGCTGCGAGGTGTGGTAGTCCCACGGCGTGAGCCGATTGGGGGTCTCGATCACGACGATGATCCCGTCGGGCCGCACCACCTCGCGTGCGAGCCGCAGCAGCGCGAGCCGCTCGTCGACGCTCATGTGCTCGAGCACCGCGTAGCAGAGGAACACGTCCACCTCTCCGCGCAAGGCCGCCGTCGCCTCCAGGGTGCGGTCCACCGGTACGGCCAGCAATTCCGGGGTCAGCCCGCCCTCGGCGAGGATCCGGCCGGCGGTCTCGACGGCCAGCTCGTCGATGTCGATGCCGATGTACCGCTCCGCCGCGGCGCGAACGCCGCCGATATCGCGCCGTAACCGCTCCCGTACTCGAGCACGGTCTTCCCGGCCAGCGGCAGGACCGCCTCGACCCAGGGGACGAAGCAGCGGCGCGCCGCGTCGCTGCGGAGCCGCCAGTCCCCCCAGGCTGACGGGAACCGCTCGCGTGCCCCAACGCTCGTGTGCTCGCCGATGATCCAACCCTACGCCCCCGGGGCCCGGCCGGACTCAGCGGCGCCTCCGCCCGTTATCGTGACAGTTGACACAAGACCGCCATCGTGGTCGGATGGGACCGTGCCCAGGCGTCTGCGATCGTCCGTCACAGTCTTCCTGGCGGCGGGGGCGCTGCTGGGCGCCGCCGCGCCCGCAAGCGCGTACGACAGCGGCCCGCACGCGGAGCTCACCGAGGATGCGATGCACAGCGAGGGCTTCCGCAGCATGGCGATCGGCGTGGCCCGCGTGAACAACTGGTTCGTGGACATCTACGAGCAGGCGGACAGCAACCCGTTCTCCGGTCACGGCGGCTTCTGGAAGCGGCTGCTCTCCGGAGCGATCCGGACCGAGGACTGGCCCGACGATCTCGTCGCCGCCGCGGGCCGCAGCCACTTCGACAGCTCGACGTCGACGCTCTTCAACTCGGCGGGCGTGACGAACGAGTGGAACCGCCTGCGCCGGGCGGTGTGGACGCTCGTCCGCGAGGCGCGTGCCCGCAACAACCCCTCGCAGTTGCTCGCGGTGCTGGGAATGAGCCTGCACCAGCTCCAGGACTTCTACACGCACACGAACTGGGTCGAGCCCCAGGGCGGCGTCGAGTCCTACGACGGCCCGGACTGGAAGACGCGCGGGTACGGCACGACGCCCACCTGGTTCGACGTCCCGGCGGCGGCGCGCGACGCGGTGACGATCTACACCGCCAACACGCAGGGCCACGCGCGCCAGCACGGCGACTGGAACGACGACGGAAACAAGTCGCTGCGCACGACGATGGCCAAGGACTGGGCAGGCCGCAAGCGCTACACCGAGTCGGTGACCGCGGCTTACTTCGCCTCGCGGCAGTGGATCCAAGCTGTCCGCTCGTGGGTCGCCGACGACGCGTTCTGGCGCCGCGCGCAGCGCTACGCCGCCAATCGCTCGCACCTGCGGCGTGACCTCAAGGGGGCGCTCGATATCTCGCTCTACAGCGGTCACTGGAACGGTCAGGGTGAGCCGCTCGGCGGCGAGCACGGGCCCGGCGGCAGCCTGATCGACCTGCGCTCGGCGATCAAGAACTACTTCCAGGCCGGCGGCGTCTCGGGCTTCGAGCGCCGGCCCACCGTCTACCGCAGGCAGTTCGAGAAGCTGATCCGGCGGATGGCCGCCCCCGACCCGGCCGGCGAGCTCGGCGCCGTGCCGTCGAGCCAGGACCTGCAGCGCTCCGAGCGGCTGATCCGGCTTCAGGTGAACTACATCAAGGGCCTCGGTCTCGGCGATCCGGGCCCCGACGAGGCCGACAACTACCTGCGGGTGCGCATGGCCGGGCAGGCGTATCGCTCAGCGAACATCGAGGGCGAGGACTCGTTCTCGTTCCTGCTGCCCAACTACCCGCACACGTTCCTCAAGGCCGTGCCCGCCGTCCCCAACGAGGGCGAGCCGGTCGAGTCGATGGAGGTCGAGATCCGCACCGCCGACGTGCGCTTCGCCGGCACCGACGACGACGTCTATCTGCGCGTCGGGCCAGACCTTCGCTTCCCGCTCGACAAGCGGCTCTACGACGATTTCGAGCGCGGCGACCGCGACACCTACAGCGTTCCGATCGACGTGGCGACGCGCGACGGCATGCGCGTCGGCGACATCCGCTACGTGCAGATCGAGAAGTCGCGCGACGGCGTCGCCGGCGGCTGGCGGCTCGGCGGCGTCGTGCTGAAGGTCAACGGGCGCGTCGTCTATTCGAACAGGGCGATCAACCGCTGGCTCGAGGACGACCGGCGCACGTGGCGCGCACCGAACTTCACGCGCCAGTCGCCGCGCGGCGCCAAGCTGCCGATCTGGATCGAACTGATGGAGGAGGACTCGCTCTACGGCGGCGACGACCTCGGCGACATCAACCCGTTCGACCGGCGCCGGCGGATCAGCATCGGCTACGCGCCGGGCAGCGGCACCGTCGTGCAGACCGTCACCGGCGGCTCGAAGCTCGGCGGCCGGCTCGGCGACGGCGACCGGGCGAAGCTGCGCTTCCGCATCGAGACGATCCCGTCGGACCCGATCCCGCCGCCGCCACCGGTCGCCGACCCGAATCCGTCACCCCCGGGCCCGCCGCCCCCGGACCCGCCGGTCGGCCCGCCGCCCCCGCCCCCGCCACCGGCCGCGAAGCCCGACCTCGTGATCACGGAGTTCTTCTTCAACTCGATCACCGTCAAGAACCAGGGTCTCGGCCCTGCGGGGCCGTTCCGCGTACGCGCCGGCACGCAGTTCCCGACCTTCACCGGGCTCGCCGCGGGCGCGTCCGAAACACGTGCGCTCGGCCTCTCGTGCTTCGGCGGCTACACCGCGAACGCCGACGACCTCGACCAGGTCACCGAGACCGACGAGGGCAACAACTCGGCGGTCTCCGGTCCCGTGATCTGCTGAGCCGCGACGCCGCCCAGCGCGCCGATCCCGCTGTCGAAGGCAGGACGGGCCGACGGACTCAAGGACTCCGGCGAGCGGCCGATAACAGCGGGAGCGCGCGGTCATGACACGACGCGGGCCGGGAGGGACGGCGGCTCAGAGGTCTCCGGGGCGACCTCGATCCACGCACCCGACACTGGGGATCGTGGCGCTTGGTACCACCGGCGGCGCTCGTCACATCCGCGCACAAAACGACGGCGCGCCGCCGCTGACGGTCCGGGACACCTCGATCCTCACCGCCGCGCTCACCGCCAACCTGTCCGGCTGAACCCAACCAGCAAACGACGGCCCGCTCCCGCCTTCCATGCATCAGTGCGACGGTGAGAGGGTGCGCTCGCCTGGGCCAGCGTTCGGGAATGCACCCAGAGCGGCGCTCGTGCTTTTCGTTGCGGGCGTAGCGGTCGCGGGTGGCGTTGCGGTGAGGCGTGGTTGTGGCTGTTGGTGTGGGGGTAGGATTGTTGGATGCGTCGCTTCTTCGGGGTTGTCGGGGTGTTGGTGGTGCTTGGGAGCGTGGGGGTGGTGTGTGGTGTGCCGTCGGCGGTGGCTGTTCAGGGGCCGTGGTTGGCGCCGGTTGACCTTTCGGCCACCGGCCAGGACGGGCAGTACCCGCAGGTGGCGGTCGCGCCGGACGGCACCACCACTGCGATCTGGTGGCGCTCCGACGGATCGGACGACATCGTGCAGGCGAGCACGCGGCCAGCGGGGGGCGCGTTCGGAGCACCGGTCGACCTGTCAGCCGCTGGCCAGGACGCGCAGGACGCGCAGGTGGCGGCCGCGCCGGACGGCACCACCACTGCGATCTGGTCACGCTCCGACGGAACGGACGACATCGTGCAGGCGAGCACGCGGCCAGCGGGGGGCGCGTTCGGAGCACCGGTCGATCTGTCGGCCACCGGGGAGAGCGCGGATCGCCCGGAGGTGGCGGTCGCGGCGGACGGCATCACCACCGTGATCTGGCGGCGCTCGAACGGCACGAACGAGATCGTGCAGGCGAGCACGCGGCCGCCGGGGGGCGCGTTCGGAGCACCGGTCGACCTGTCGGCCACCGGCGAGAACGCGTCTAGCTTGCGGGTGGCGGTCGCGGCGGACGGCACCACCACCGTGATCTGGCGGCGCTCGAACGGCACGAACGAGATCGTGCAGGCGAGCACGCGGCCGCCGGGGGGCGCATTCGGAGCCCCAGTCGACCTGTCAGCCACCGGTCAGGACGCCGATAGCCTGCAGGTGGCGGTCGCGGCGGACGGCACCACCACCGCGATCTGGTCACGCTCCAACGGCGCGAACGTGATCGCCCAGGCGAGCACGCGGCCGCCGGGCGGCACGTTCGGCGCACCGGTCGACCTGTCCGCCACAGGCGCGGATGTCGGTCAACCGCAGCTGGCGGTCGCGCCGGACGGCACCACCACCGTGATCTGGCAGCGCTCCGACGGCACGAACTTGATCGCCCAGGCGAGCACGCGGCCGGCGGGGGGCGCGTTCGGCGCACCGGTCGACCTGTCGGCCAGCGGCCAGAACGCCGATTTCACGCACGTCGGGGTCGCGCCGGACGGCACCACCACCGCGATCTGGCGGCGCTCGAACGGCACGCACAGAATCGTGCAGGCGAGCACGCGGCCGCCGGGGGGCGCATTCGCCGCCGCGGTCGATCTGTCAGCCACCGGCCAGAACACGCAGTACCCGCAGGTGGCGGTCGCGCCGGACGGCACCACCACCGCGATCTGGCGGCGCTCCAACGGCACGAACCAGATCGTGCAGGCGGCCTTCACCGCCAGCCCGCCACCGCCGCCGATCCCGCCGCCACCACCGCCACCGCCACCGCCACCACCACCGCCGCCGATCACGCCGGCGATCGCGGTGGCCGCGCCCGCGGCTGCTGCTGCGCCGAAGCGGGTGTCGGTCACGTCGGTTGCCTCTCTGGTCGCGGCGAGGGTCTGTTTCAGTCGGCGTTCGTTCCCGATTCGGCTGCGCAACGTGAAGGCGGGGAAGATCGTCAGGGCGCAGATCAAGCTGAACGGCAAGGACGTCCGCACCGTCACGGGTAAGGCGCTCGGGTTGCCGATCAACCTGCGCGGACTGCCCAAGGGCAAGTTCGTCGTTGAGATCGTCACGACCGACGCCAAGAACAAGCGGATCATCGGCAAGCGCACATATCGCACGTGCACGCCCAAACAGCTCGCCGGCCTGATCAGAAAGCAGATCGTTCCTTCGGGAAAGGCGGGAAGGATTCGTGCGCTGCTGAAACGCAAGGGGTTCGCGCGTTCGTTCAACGCGCCCGCGACCGGCAGCCTGGTGATCAGCTGGTACCAGCTTCCGCGCGGTGCACGCCTGGGCAAGCGCAGCAGACCAAAGCCCGTTCTGATCGCGCGTGGAACGCTGAAGCGCGCCACCGCGGGCAAGAAGAAGACCATCAAGATCAAACTCACCAAAGCCGGCAAGCGTTTGCTGCGACGCTCCAAGCGAATCAAGCTGACCGCACACGGCGCATTCCGCGAGACCGGCAAAAAACGCCTCACCACAACCAAGAAATTCACGCTACGGCGCTAAACCACCAGCCACTCCCGCTTGCCATGCCAAGCAGCCGTGGCGACCGCGAGGCTGCGGGCCCCAGTATTCGTGCGTCGCAGGGTTGGCGCCGCCGGTGATGTGTCCTACGCGTCGGCGACGATCGCCGTCAGGGCCCCCCGTTCGGCGTAGGCGTTTCCGCTGCCTGTGCAGAAGACCTCGATCTGGTAGGTGCCCGGCGGAAGGTCGACGTAACCGGTGATCGCGTGAGTGACCGCATAGCCCTCAGGCCAACGCTCGCGCGGGGGCCGGTTCGGGAAGTCGGTGCTCGTCCCGCTTGCCTCCCGGGCCCGGAAGAGACAGCTCACGGTGTTGTCCAACGGGGGATCGGAGAATGGGTTGAAGTCCACCACCTCGAGCGAAGCGCTCGCGATGATCCGCTTGGGCTCGGTCAGCGTCAGCGGACCCTCGCCCTGTCCACGCCCCTGAGAAAGGCCGGCTGTGGTGAGCACCAGCCCGAGGCTGCCACCGATGTCCAGAAGCGCCCCGGTCGACGGCACCGCCCCTGCCGGCCCGGGCGGCCCGCCGTCACCCACATCCCCCTTGTCGCCCTGTGTTCCCGGTGCGCCCTGCGGTCCCGGTGCGCCCTGCGGTCCCGGTGCGCCCTGCGGTCCCGGTGCGCCCTGCGGTCCCGGTGCGCCCTGCGGTCCCGGTGCGCCCTGCGGTCCCGGTGCGCCCTGTACGGAGCCGCGGAAGTCGGCGGCCGTCAGCGACCTGTTCTTGATGTCGCCGCCCGTCAGCGAACTGTTCTTCACATCGCTCCCGGTGAGCGAGCTTTTCCTGACCTTCGAGCCCGTGACCGCGTTCTTCTTGATCTGGCTGGGGCCGACACTGTTCTTCGGCAGCTTCACCGCGGCGTAGCTGACGCCACCCAACGCGATGAACACGCCGAGCGTGGACATGACGTTGGCGTAAGTCAGGCGACTGCGAATCCTGCGAAGCATCGTGCCCTCCTCCTGGTAGGTCGGGCGACCGTACCTGAGAAGTACGGAGTGCAGGAACATCGGGTCGAGCGCGGGCGGTCCCGCTTGCCATGCAAAGCAGGAGCGGCCCGCACGACCAGGGCGCGGACAGCCGCGACTCGCTCGTCGATCTGGCGTAGTGTCGGCTTGACCCCGACTAGGAGGATCGTGCCATGAGTGTCGTTGCCCGCTTCAACGTCGTGAACCTGACGGCCGAGCAGTACGACGAAGCTACCCGGCGACTTGAGGCGGCTGGACCTTGGCCTCCCGACGGCCAGGACTACCACGTCTGCTTCGGCTCCGACGGGGATCTGCACGTCAGCGAGATCTGGGACTCCCCGGAGAAGATGCAGGCGTTCGCTGAACGCCTGATGCCCATCCTCGCCGACGTCGGAATCGAGTTCGCAGGCGAGCCGGACATCTTCGAAGTCCACAACAGCATCAAGCGCTAACAGCTCGGATCTTGCGGGGCGCGGGATCGACAATACCCGCGCCCATCTGAGGAGCGTGCTTTCTCCGGCGCTTCCGCATGCCATGCAAAGCAGTCGCGTCCGACGCGGCGCTCGCCAGCTGCTGGCCGGGGCTTCTGCTGTTCGTCCAACTCAGGAGTGTGGGTCAGCCGAGGCGAGCCAGGGCTTGGCGGGTGCGGGCGGCGAGCGTCTCGGCTCCGCAGGACTCCTCGAAGGCGAGGGCGTCGTTGTAATGCGCGAGAGCGCGGTCGTGGTTGCCGAGTGTTTCGGCGAGCTGGCCGAGGGTGAAGGCTGCGCTTGAGGGGGCGAAGGACCACGTCCACAGCAGGAGCTGGCCGTCGTACGGAACGAGCTTCTCGTAGAGGTGGCGGGCAGCGTCTTGGTCGCTGACGGCGTGCGCGCATGCCGCGTAGCCCCAGAGCCGAGCGGAGTGCATGAAGTCGGCGACGAGCGGATGGCCGGCTGCCTTCCAGGTGTCCAGCACCGCGCGCGCGGTGTCGGTGTCGCCCTGTGCCGCGGCGACCGCGCCGACAAGGTGCGAGCAGTCATACAGGGGGGTTGGAGTCGAGCAGTTCTGCGATGGGACGCGCCTCGTTCGGCTGACCGGATACGAGCAACTCGGCGATCGCAAACGCTGCGCCGCTCATCCGTGTTGAGGCTTCCTGTGGAGATGCCTGCACCGACCGCTCAGAGGCGTGTCGCGCATCCTCCGGACGTCCGCGTGCAAGCGCTTCGAGCGCCTGCTGCGCAAGCGCGTTGCTCAGCAGCAGGCGGTCACCGCTCCGTTCGGCCTCCAGCAGCGTCTCGTCGGCCCAGGCCCGCAGGTCGTCGAAGCGTCCGAGCCTGGCGAGCGCGAGCCCGCCGAGAACTCGTCCGCCGCCGAATACCGCGAAGTTCATCCCGGTGGCCCGCTTCGCGTCGTCCAATTGGGCTTCGGCATCGGGACTTCCGATGAGTGCCCAGCTTCGGAAGAACAGCGCTTCGTCGGCGATCTCACGGTCAGCGCTCTGCGCCGCGATGCGGCAAGCCTCGTCGGCGAGGGCAAGCGGCGTGTCGCCGGGCAGCTGATCGATGACGGTCTGGAGCGGCAGGCCGAAGACCCAATCAGCTGAGAGATTGGCAAGCAGCCATGCGCGGAGACCAGGCGCATCCAAGTCGCGCCAGGACCAGCGCAACGACAGACGACGACGTCCGCTCAGGTCCAGGCTCCAGGCATCGACGCCGAGCGCCTCGACGATCAACTCGAAGTCCTCGGGCTCCGGTGGGCGGACCCATGTGAACGAGTCGATCACCCATGGCACCGAGTTGAGCAGCATCACGTCGTCGCCCAGTTCACGCCCGAGGGCCAGCCATGCACGGCTGAACTCCTCCAGCCGCTCAAGATCGAACATCACCCACTGGCACGGAACGATCTGGGCATACAGGCGTTCGCGACGCAGTCCGTCAGGGTCCGCGTCCGTCGGGAGCAGTTCCAGCGCGCGCTCGAGGAGATCGGCGGCCTGTTCCGGTGCGGCGCGGTCGAATGCCTGCAGCGCGGCGCGTTCGGAGTAGCGTGAGCCGCGCTCGCCCTCCCCGAGTGCGGCGGCCTCGGTGAAGTGGTGGGCCAGGTCGGCGACTGCGCTCTCAGCCTCGCCGAAGCGTTGCTCGAGCGCCAGGCCGATCTGCTGGTGCAGGTGAAGGCGCCGCATTGTGGACAGCTCGTCCTCCAGCGTCTGGCGAACGAGCGCGTGCGCGAAGCGCAGCTGCCCCGGTGAGCCGGTCTCCAGCACCAGCCGCGCGACGAGCGCCTCGTCGAGGCTGTCGAGCGCCTTGGCGATCGGCTGCCCGGCGACCTCTGCGACCGTCGCGACGTCGAACTGCGGCCCGGTGACGGCGGCCACCGTCAGCAGCTCCCCGGCCTGCTTGGACAGTCGTGACACGCGGCGGCCGATGACCTCGCGGACCCCCTCAGGGACGACGAACTCGTCGGTGCCCTCGGCGCGCACCCAGCGGCCGTCGATCTCCTCGACCGCGCCGGTCTCTGAGAGGTGGCGCAGCACCTGCCCGACGAAGAAAGGGTTGCCCTGCGTCTGCTCGCTCAGCAGCTCCGCGAGATCGCGGGCTGCATCATCGAGCTCGACGCCGCCGGCAGCCTGCACGAACGCGGCGACACCATCAGCGTCCAGACCGCGGACGGCAAGTCGCTCGACTCCTTCTTCGCGGCGCAGATCGGCCAGCACCCCGGCCAGCGGATGCGTGCGATCGAGCTCGGTGTCGCGATAGGTCGCGACGATCAGCAGCCGCGAGAGCCGCGAACTGCGCACCAGATGCATCAGCGCCTGCAAGGTCGGCTTGGCCGCCCAGTGCACGTCATCAAGCACCAGCACGACGGGGCGCTGCGCAGCCTCCATCGCAAGCCAATCGATGAGCCCCTCGAAGATCGCAAGCGCCTCGACCTGCCCGTCGGGCGGCTCCTCGACAAGCTCGGGCACCAGTCGCGCGAGCACCCCGCCGCGCAACCCGAGCACCCGCTCGCGCGTCGCCTCATCAACGCTCGCCAGGTAATGGCGCAGCGCCTCTGCGAACGGCTGGTAGGCGACCGCCAGATCCTCATCGACGCGGCCGAACAGGACCAGCGCACCTTGCTCGTGCGCGCGAGCCGCCATCTCCTGCGCCAAGCGGGTCTTCCCCGCGCCCGGCTCACCACCCAGCAGCGCTACCCGCACACCACCGACGACCTGCCGCCACAACCCATCCAGGCGCTCGACCTCACTCGCCCGCCCGACAAACGCCCACGCCGACTGGAACGCCAACCTCGGCGGCAACGGCACCGGTGCAAGGCCACCCTCCTGCGCGACCGGCGCCCAGCCGACCTCGGTCACCGCGACCGGCTCCGGCAGGCCCTTCAGCTCGATCAGCCCCAGCGCCGTGTACGCATTGCCGCCGCGCGAACCAGCAACCACGCGGACCGTCTCCGTCGCAAGCACCTGCCCGGCCGCCGCCGCCGCACACAAACGCGCCGCCTCAACGACCGCGGTGCCCTGACAGTCACCGTCATCGTCGATCGTCACATCACCCAGCGCGACACCCACCCGCAGCGGCAACCCATCCTCGCCACGACGCTCGACGAGCTCGACCGCCTGCTGCATCGCCACCGCGCACGCCAGCGCGTCCGCAGCACCCGTGAACACGACCATCAGCCCGTCGCCAAGGTTCTTCACCTCACGCCCGGAACACTCGACGACACACTCACGCAACGCATCCAGATGAGCGCGCTGCACCACCACGAACCGCTCATCGCCAAGCCGCGCAAGCGCCTCCGTCGACGCCACCGCATCAGTGAAAAGGACCGTCAACGTCGCCTGCACACGCCGACCCTACCCGCAGGTCAGTTCACCCGCCGCTCCCATATCCCATGCAAAGCAGAAGCCCGAGCGACACCCCGCCCGCCTGGGCCAGTGTGCGGGAATGTCCCCAGAAGACCCGGGCCGGCTGCGTGTGCTGCGTGGGATCCTGATTAGGATCGGCGCATGGCGTCACTCATGGAGCGGATCGGGTTCCCCCTCCCGGTCGTGCAGGCCGGCATGGGGGGAGGGATCGCGGGCAGTGCCTTGGCTGCGGCGGTTTCCGACGCCGGCGGACTCGGCACGATCGGGATCTCCCCGCCGGACGCGTTGGCCGCCGAGATCGCCGCGGTCCGGGAGCGCACCGCGGCACCCGTAGCGGTGAATCTCCTCCTCCCGTTCGCGCGAAAGGCGCACTTCAAGTCCGCGGAGGCCGCCGCTGTCGTCGTAACGTTCTGGGGCCGGCCACGACGTCGAACCAGCCGCGTTTGGATCCACCAATGCGGTTCCGTCGAGGAAGCGCTGCTCGCGCGCTCCGCCGGCGCTGACGCCGTCATCGCTCAGGGCGTTGAGTCTGGCGGACATGTTCGCGGGACCGAACCGGCGCTCCGACTGCTCGAGCGCACGCGCGCCGCGCTGGGCCCGCAGTTCCCGATCCTGCTCGCCGGCGGGATGGCCGACGCCGACGACGTTCGCACGGCCCTCGACGCCGGTGCCGAGGCCGCCGTCCTTGGTACCCGATTCGTGTTGGCAGAAGAGTCAGGCGCCACGACGGGCTACCGCCAGCGACTGATCGACGCGACCGACACGGTGCTCACCGAACTCTTCGGGCTGGCCTGGCCCGCACCCCATCGCGTGGCCCCCAACGACGCGACACGACGCTGGCTGGGCAAGGACCCCCGCGGCCCCCTAGGGATCCGGGCACTCAACCGAGCGAGCGGGCCACTCGGGCCGCTCGCGAACGCCGCAACGGCGCCCATGATCCGGATGCAGCGCGCGTCGCTTCCGTTCCTCGGCCCCGCTCCCCCGGGACCGGGTACGCCCTCCAGTCTCGTCGATGCCGGTGCCCTCTACGCAGGCGAATCCGTGGCCCGGATCGACGCCGTCGCGCCCGCCGCCGATCTCGTCCGCACACTCGCCGGCTGACCGCCCAGCCAGCACCGCTCGCGCCCGCCTCCCAACCAAGCCGAAGACCCGAGAGACACCCCACCCGCCTGGGCGAGTGTTCAGGAATGTCCCTAAAGGCGGGCTTCTGCTCTTCGTCCTGAGCGGGAGCGTGGCTCGGGTCGCGGATAGCCTGAGTCGATGCACGACGATCCCCCGTACGTCCCCGAGCTTCCCGAGCATCCTGAGCTGCGCGAGATCGCGCTGATGATCGAAGACACGGGCATGATGGGCGAGATCCTGGACGACAGGTTCCGCTGCGTGTTCTTCTCGACCGAGTCGGCTCAGACGATGGGTGTGTCCGCTGAGGAAGTGCGCGGCATCCTCGGCCGGTCGCTGATCGTCCGAACGTCTCAAGATGCCTTTGCTGACATCGGACGCGTCGACGAGGAGAGCGGCAACACATGGACGCGGCACAACGTGCCGATCATGCGCCGGTACCTGCAGCCTGACGACCCCGACTTCGCCGAGATTTTCGATGTCGCCAGTCCGTACGCGGCCAAGGTCGAACCCGTCGAGCCCGCACCTCGGGCTTGGTACGACAGGCTCTCATTCCCGCCTCACCTGCGGTTCCGGCGCTCGATGCTCGGTGACCAGTACCAGGCTCAGATGCGCATCAACGACGACGCCGGGCGATTCCTGGGCGTCCTGTTCCTCTATCGGAGCACAGTGCCGGAGGGCCTGGTGCAACGCCTGGGCCGCGGAGACGCGCGGCTGTTTGAGCGGATGGATCGTGTCAGCGAGCCGGCGCGCCGGCCGGCGGGGATCCTCTTCGCGGACCTCGAAGCCTCCGGCGCCCTGTCCCGGCGTCTGTCCTCGCGCGGATACTTCGACCTGATCCGCGACCTCACCGACCTGATCGACTCCTGCGTCGTCGATCGCGGCGGGATCGTCGGCAAGCACGCCGGTGACGGCGGCTCCGCGCTGTTCTTGGCGGCCGACTTCGATGGCTCGGAGTCCGCGGCTGCGCGCGCGGCGATCGAGGCCGCCCGCGCGATCCGCGACGGCGCCGACCGCCTCGGTCCACAGGACGTGAGCGTGAAGCTGAATGTCGGGGTGCACTGGGGCGCCACGCTGATGATCGGCCAGGTCGCGACCCGCGGGCGCCTCGAAGTGACCGCGCTCGGCGACCAGATGAACGAAGGCGCACGCATCGAAGCCGCGGCTAAGGACGGCGCGATCCTCGCCTCGAAGGACATCATCGAACGCCTCGACCCGGGTGACGCGCAGGCGACCGGCCTCGACCCCGACACGCTCGCCTACACCCCACTCGGAGAACTCGACGGCGCCAGCGACAAAGCGATCCGGGACGCCGGAGCGATTCCCGTCACCGCGATCTGACCCGGCAGGCGCTCACACCCGCTCCCCATGGAGGCTGTTGCGTAAAGCCTGCCGGAGCGGTGGCTGTGGCGCCGGGGCGGCGAGTGTATCGCGGTGGCGGCGGGCGGCGGGCCGGCCGGGAGCCCTTTCAGGCCGCGGCGGCCGCTGTCTGGTGGCGGTGGAGCTTGAGCAGGTTGTGGGTGGCGGTGATGAGCCGCCATTCCGATCGGCAGGCGGCTCTGCCGCGGCGTTGGAAGCGGTCGACGCGGCGGTTGAACTTGGTGTCGCCGAACACCGGCTCGATCATGCCTTGGCGCTTTGCGTAGAGCCCGCCGCCCCGGTCGGTGGCGAGGACGCGGCGCATGAACGCGTAGCGTCCGCCGTCCCAGCCCGGACGCGGTGTCTTGCGTTTGCCGGCGTCCGGCGGGATCAGCACCTGGATGCCGTGGTCGACGATCGCTTCCATCTGCTGGTGGTGCCAGTAGCCGGCATCGGCGAGCACGACCTTCGGCGGCTCGCTGACCCCGGCGCCGCGAGTTCGCCCAGGGCGCTGGTGATCATCGGCTCCAGGTGCCCGAAGTCCGGTGAGTCGTTGTTGACCTCCGCGGCGATCACGACCTGACCCTCGGTGACGACGGCCTGCGCGTTGTAGCCCTGCATGTAGCCGCGCGGCGTCTTCACGTTCCGCGAGTCGGGGTCGGTCAGGTTGACCTTCCCGGTCGGGCATCGCGGGCGGCGTGTAGCGGTCCGGTGGGCGCCCGAACCTGCGCCCGTCGCTCATCACCCCGCGCGCCCGGTAAGCCTCGTAGGCCGCGTTCGCGCGGGACTCCGCCAGCAGCTCTTCCTCGAGGCGACGCTTGGCCTCTTTGGCGCGCGCCGGGCGCGACGGCCGGGATCGGGCGCGCCTCCTGGCGCGCTGCTCCTCGAGCTGGCGCTTGGCCTCGCGCAGCCAGCCGCGACGACCCTGCGCCGTCGACAGCTCCGGCGGCAGCTCATCGCCGCGCCGCTCACCGAACTGCTCATCCTCCAGCCGGTCGGTCTCCTCGGCCTCCTCGAGGACCTCCCGCGCGAGCTGCTCGTAATCACGGTTGGCGTGCTGGGAAGCGTTGGCGTGCACCTTCGTCCCGTCGACCGCGACGACCTCCGCGTGCACCAGGCCGGCCCGCGCGCAGAGCGCGAGCACGTCGCTGAACAAGCCGGCCAGCGCGTCCTCGTGACGCTGACGAAACCGGGCGATCGTGCAGTGATCAGGCACCCGGTTCGCCGCGATCACGCGGTAGGCGACATCCTCGATGCAGCCCCGCTCGATCCCGCGCGAGGAACGCTGACCACGCGCGTAGGTGTAGAGCAGCAGCGCGACCATCATCCCCGGATCATGCGCCGCACGGCCGTGCCCGTCAGCCCGGTAAGCGGCGTAGAACACGGCGAGATCCATGCTCCTCGACCGCCGCCAGCACGAACCACGCGAAGTGATCCTCCGGCAGCCACTCCCGCACGCTCGGCGGCAACAACAACTCCTGATCGCGATCGCACCCCAAGAAGTTCTGCGCCATCACCAAGATCGTCCCGACCCACCCGGACACCCCAGGTTTGTGCAACAGCCTCCATGCAAAGCGGAAGCGCCCGAAGCGGCACTCGCTATCCGCTGGCCAGGGCTCCTGCTTTTCGTTCAAAGCGGCGGTCGGACGATGGCCTCGTGCCGGCTCTGCTCAGGTGCTTGCCGAGGTGAACTGCAGGATCTCGGTGGCCACCAGCTCGGGGTGGTCGAACATCGCCGTGTGTCCGCAGTCGGGCAGCTCGCGCAGTTCGGCGTGCGGGATCTCTGCGAGGAATCGCTCGGCATGCTCGCGCGACATGATCCGGTCGCCGGTCGGATGGAGGATGAGCACTGGGCAGCTCACCTGGTCGAGCCCGTCGATGCGATTCATCGACCCGTCCGGTTGGGTGTTCGCCGCCAGCTGTCCGGCGACGTCGCAGAAGGCGAACCCGGCCAGCAGGCGCTCCGCCTCGACCGGCGGGATCCGGGTCGGGTCCACGCAGTTGTCGGCCATCAACATGCGCCGTCCCCGATCGGTGCGAACCAGCCGACGCGCGATCGGCAGGGCCACCCGGACCGGGCGGTGCAGCCTGCGGGACTGCTTCATGAACGCCTGAGCCTCCTCGCGCGTCCACATGCCGGCCGGCGACACCCCGACGACGCTCCGGGCTCGCTTGCGCGAGGCGAGTTGGAGTGCCAACAATCCGCCGAGCGAGTTGCCGGCGATGTCGGGGCGCTCCCACCCTGCGGCATCAAGCTCCGCTTCGACGGCGTCGGCCCAGGCCTGGAACGTCGGAGCGGTCCCGGCGGGGAGCGGAGGCGACCCGAGGTGGTCAGGAAGCGTGAGCGCGAGCACGTCCCGTTCAGCGGAGAGTCGGTCGAGCACCGGCGACCAGCTGTGCCAGCCCTCCCAGATCCCGTGCAGGAGGAGGAGCGGCTCGCCGCTGCCGGCCCGGTAATGGTCAAGTTTCATGAGGCGGCACAATCTCACGACTTCGGAGCAGCGTGCAACTGCTTCGGCCCGGTAGGTCAGGCGCGAGCGGACAGTTGCGACCCGGGCGCCGTCACCGCCACGCTCCTCAGCCGGATGCCTCGACTGACGCGGCCGAGCGATACCTCACGCGCCTTGGCGAGCGCACGGGAATGTCCCTAGAGGCGGGCTTCTGCTTTCGTCTCTATGAAGAAGGGGTGGTTGTCAACTGTGGTTGGTGGTCTGGGTGGACTCCTTGGTGTTGATGGGTGGAGCGGCGCTCATGTCTCTATCGCCTCCTCTGCGGGAGGACCAGGCGAGATGGGAGGCCGGCCGCGGGGGCGCAATTCCAAAAGGGCCGTCAGGCGGCCAGACGAAAAGCGGCGCCTCCCGCGGCAGGAGTTGGGTTGAAGGGCTGGTTTCGGGTGAGCATGTGCCAGGTCGCTTCGGTCAAGCGCCGCGCGATGTCGACCTGGGCGACCTTCGCTCCGCGCTGGCGGCCGAGCCGGCGTTTGTTGCGCTGGTAGCGCTCGGCGTAGGCGGGGTGCCGCAGCGCGTGCATCGTGGCTTCGAGCATCGCCCAGCGCAGGTATCTCGGGCCGGCCTTGGTCAGCGGGCCGCGGCGGTCCTTCTCACCGGACTGGATCACGCGCGGACACAGTCCGGTGTAGCCGACGAGCTTCTTGGGTGAGCTGAACCTGCTCGATCTCGCCGATCTCCGCGGCGATCGTGAACGCGAGCACCCACCCGATCCCCGGCGCGGTCATCAGCAGCGGGACGTAGGGGTGATCGGCGCCGGTCGCTCGCAGCTCACGGTTGACCTGGTCGATCTGCGCTTCCAGGTCGTCGATCAGCTCAAGGCTCGCGTCGATCGTGCCGCGCCAGGGCTCGGGCACCTTCAGCTCGTCGAGCAGCTGCCGGCCGGCGACACCGAACAGGTCGGTGACCGGGCACGGCTTGCCGAACGTCATCAAGCGTCGAGTGGACGCGGTGCTTGAGCATCGACCGGTGCTTGACCAGGTGCAGCCGAAAGCGCGCCTGCTCACGCTCCTGGCGCACCCGCGGATCGGGCAGCCAGATCTCCGGGATCAGGTCACGCTGCGAGAGCACCGCCAGCACCCTGCGCGTCGATCTTGTCGGTCTTGCACGCCAATGGCGCAAGACCCTTGACCTTCTGCGCGTCAGCGATCAGCACCTCCCACCCGAGCTGCTCCAGCGAGTCGTGCACAAACCGCGCGCCGGTCATCGACTCGATCACCGCGCGCACCCGCTCACCGCGGCTCAACCCGACACGCCGCACAAGCCCGCGCAGCCCGTCCAGATCCGGCGGCACCGCCAGCTCGCCGACCAGCTCTCCCTCATCGCTCAACAAGCATCGCAATCCAAAGCGGGCGCGGGCCGCGGCGTGTCTGGTCGCGTGCCTCCGTCGCGTTAGGGTCGGGTGATGGAACCGCAGGAGTCCTATTCGATGCCCGAGGACCCGGTGCTCGCCGAGGTGGCCGCCGCACTTCAGGGCTCGGGGCACTGGGGCTGGGTCGTCGATGACCGCTGGCGGATCGTGTTCGTGACGGACGAGCTGCGGTTTACGTTCGGCGGCCACACCGAGCTCTCGCACTGGCCGATCGGGGAGTTCTTCCTCGGCCCGGAGTTCGTGGCCGCGGGCCTGACATGGCGCTTCGGGACCACCACCGAGACGCTCTTTCGGTCGAACTTCGCAGCCGTCGGCGGATGGGTACTGGCGGACACCCCCGGCGGGCGCGACGAATTGCGCGAACTCGTCGACCCCTCGGTGCGGGACATGGTCGATGACCTGAAGCCGGCCGACCCCGCTGCGCTGTGGTTCGCCGGACAGGGAATGGGCTTGATCGACGCGGTCGGGGTCCCAATCATCGGGTTTCGCATTCGCGACCGTGAGGGCCGACTCGCCGGGACCGCGATCATCTCCAAGCCCGCAGCGGGCATGGCGACGCTCGGAGCCATGACCTCGATGGGAGACCCGCGGCACTTCCAGCGGATGCTCCAGGTCTCGAAGGCCGGCCGGCGCCCCGCGGCGATCCTGTTCGCCGATATCGAGGCTTCGTCCCCGCTCGCGCGGCGCCTGTCGACCGCGAGCTACTTTGCGCTCGGCCGCCGGCTGGTCCGCGCGTCCGACCAGTGCATCATCGACGCAGGCGGGCTTCCCGGACGGCACGTCGGGGATGGCGTCGTCGCGTTCTTCCCAACGGAGACCGCCGGCTCGGAGTCCGCCGCCGCGCGCGCCTGCATTGCGTCGGCGCGTGCGCTGCGGGACGCCGTGAGAGACGTCGCCGTTCGCAGCGATCTGCAGCCAGAGGACCTCACGCTGCGGTTCGGGCTGCATTGGGGGTCGACCCTCTACATCGGCAGCATCACGACCGGGGGACGCTCTGAGGTGACGGCGCTCGGCGACGAGGTCAACGAGGCCGCACGCATCGAGGCGTGCGCCACCGGCGGACGGGCGCTCGCGTCGAAGGACCTCATGGAGCGCCTCGAACCCGACGACGCGGCGGCGCTCGACCTTGATCCCGACCACATCACATACAGGCAACTCGCCGACCTCGACACCGCGACCGAGAAGGCCCGCCGCGACGCCCCAGCCATCGCCGTCTGCGAGGTGTAGCCCGGTCGCGCTCACCGCGGGCGCTCCTGCCTTGCATGCAAGAGCAGGAGCGCGAAAGGCGACGCTCACGCCGAACGGCGGGGTAATGACGGGACGCGGGACGCGAGGGACGGCCGCTCACAGGTCTCCGGGGCGACCTCAATCCACGCGCCCAACGCTGGGGATCGTGGCACCCCGGCGAGATCCCAGAGACACCGAGAGCCCCGTTCCCACGGGGCTCTCGTCACATCGGGGAGACAGGATTTGAACCTGCGACCGTCCGGCCCCCAGCCGAGTCGCCGGCCGACAGATGCTTCCGAGCCGCGTCCCCACCGTCCCGCGCGTCCCGGGAACGTGGCTCGCTGAACACATCTTGGCCCGCGTTCGGTACCACGCTGGTACCACGAGGCCGTGCGTGACCCGTACCACGCGTGAGGGCGCCTCGTGTACCTCGCGTGTGGGCCCGTGTGTATCTCACGTGTATCTGGCGCACGCTGCTGGTTCTTGCGCGCTGCGCTGAACGGGGCTGTGCTCTGCCCGGTCGGTCCGTCAGCCCGGCTCACTTCCGCGTTTCGTCTCGATGAAGGAGGAGGGGTTGTCAGTTGCCTATGCGGAAGCGTGCAGCGCTGAGGTCCCACGTGGCGCCGTTCGTGGCAATCGCCGCGGAGTGGAGCTCAACGGCCCCGTTCGGGTGGATGTATACCTGTGCGCGTGCCGCGTCCTCGTAGATGTTGCCGTCGATCCTGGGGACCGAGAATGTGACGGGCGTCGCGGGTCGGTGTCCGGGCGGCAGCTGAAAGACCTCGCTGTTGTTCACGTTCGTGTAGACGTGTGTTGCGGCTCCCTGGAATTGGATGAACCCTGACGGCTCGACGTAGTAGCCCATGAAACCGTATGTCTGGTCGGTGGTGTGAGTTCCAATAGTTGCCTGTGTTGGCGTTCCCGCAGAATGTGTCGAACGTGGCGTAGCAGTCAATCGCAGTCGCGGGAGGCGGTGGCTGCTGCTTGATCCCGATGAGTGTCGGCGGTCGCAATGTCGGGTTGGGGTAGCTGCCCGCAAAATCGCCGCCCGCCGGGCCGGTCGCAGGCCCGGTGTCGCCCTTGGGTCCCTGCGGTCCTTGCGGTCCGGCAGCGCCCTGCGCGCCCTGCGCGCCCTGCGGTCCGGCGGCGCCCTGCACGGAGCCGTTGAAATCCTTTGCTGTCAGCGATCCGTCCTTCACATCGCTGCCGGTTAGCGAACTGTTCTTCACATCGCTG